>NZ_SLXL01000036.1 GCF_004345735.1 Rhodovulum adriaticum | reverse complement strand
GAGACTGTGCAGAATTCTGTGCCCTGGCGCATTGTTTACGCCATCGGGAAGCGATCTTCGAACATGATCGCGAACTGGCTTTTGACTGCGTGCCATTCGCGGACTGAGCGCTTCCACTCCCGAGAGGTAGCATTCAGCGCCAAATAGATCAATTTCGCTGCAGCCTCCTCGCTGGGGAAGTGCCCCCGGGTGCGGACGGCGCGGCGGATCTTCGAGTTCAGCGCCTCTATGGCGTTCGTTGTGTAGATCAGCCTGCGCACCTCGGGCGGGTAATCGAGGAATGGGATCACCTCGTTCCAGGCCCGCCGCCAGTTTGGGGCGATCGCCGGATACCTGGCGGCCAGGTCGCTTTGCTCGAACGCAGCCAGCGCGGCTTCGGCGGCCCCCGCATCGACGGCCGTGTAGACGGCCCTGAGCGCCGCAGCCACGGCCTTGCGATCCTTGTAGCTCGCGAAGCTCATAGAATGGCGCAGAAGGTGCACGATGCACGTTTGAACCTGGGTCTGGGGAAAGGCCGCTTCGATGGCCTGGGGGAACCCCTTCAGCCCGTCCACGACGGCGATGAGGATGTCCTGAACCCCGCGATTACGCAGGTCGTTCAGCACCTTGGCCCAGAACTTGGCGCCTTCGTTGGCCTGGAACCACAGGCCGAGAACGTCACGGGTCCCGTCAGGCAGGATGGCCAGGGCGACGAAGACCGCCCTGTTGCTGACCGCCCCATCGCAGCGGATATTGACCCGGATCGCGTCCATGAACACGACAGGGTAACAGGGCTCCAGCGGCCGGTTCTGCCAGGCCGTGACCTCGTCCATGACCGCGTCGGTGATGGCCGAGATCAGGCTCGGGGATGCCTCGACGCCGTAAATCTCTTCGATATGCCCCTGGATCTCGCGGGTCGTCATTCCCCGCGCGTACATACTGATGATCTTGGTGTCGAATTCGGGGAAGCGGCGCTGATACTTCGCGATCAGGATCGGATCGAAGCTGCCGTTGCGGTCGCGGGGGATGTCCAGAACGACCTTCCCGCTGTCCGTGGTCACGGTCTTCGGGCTGCTCCCGTTGCGCCGGTTCGGCGGCTTGTTCTGGCCCTCCGGCAGCGGACCGGTCCGTTCCTCGGTCAGATGCGCGTCCAGCTCCGTGCTCAAGGCACGTTCCGCCAGCGCCTTCGTCAACTCGGCCAGAACGCCGTCCTTGCCGAAGAGATCACCGGGCGAACGCCCTGCCATCAGCTGGTCCAGAAGGTCTTTGTCGATGCTCATACGTGGGTCTCCTCATCTCAGAGCTACCACGCCAGGGCACAGAATTCTGCACAGTCTCG
>NZ_SLXL01000035.1 GCF_004345735.1 Rhodovulum adriaticum | reverse complement strand
AAGCAGAGGAGGCATTCTACGCACGCTTGAAAGCCAACGAAAAAGCAGCCTAATCATTGAACCAGAAACTCTCCGGTAAACCCGGGGCGGTTCAGTGAGGCTCCCGAGGACATACGCGGCCCCGACACCTTGCCCATGCCGACACCGCAGCCGTCCGCGGGCGCAAATCCCCTCCACCTTTCATCTGAAAGTGCCGGCTTAAGCCGCAGCTGCCTGATCAGATTCGGGACAGGCCGGGCGATTTCGACTCTTGAGCGGTTATCGAGGATTTTTGTTTCCGGGCGCATTCGACCGGACCCATGTCCCCTTCACAAACAGAGGAGGACAGGATGCTCACCACTCCCCCCGATGAAACCTACACTACGCCAGAAGCCGCCAATCAGCTTGAGGTTTCGGACCGTCAAGTCCGTCGCTACCTGAGCAGCGGCCGGTTGAAAGGCACCCGCGTGCGCGGACACTGGACGACCACGGCTCTCGACATCTGGCGGTTCAAAGGCATCGCAGACGAGATGCTCGAATCCTGGCGCCGGTACTGCATTGAGTATCAAGAGCGCCAGGCCGCGAAGAAAGAATCTTGAAAATCATTATACTTCAATGGCTTGAGTCTCTCGGGGAGAGGGTCGGGTCTCCATGGTGTCGGGATGGAGACCCCCCGTTCCGCCCCAATGTCCGCCGGTGTCCGCAAATGTCCGCCGACGACCGCTCAAGGCCACCTATGGCCGCCCCTGACCGGCCTCGGCGGTGTTTGGCGGCGGCACTACAGGGTGATGCCGCCGCCAAACACCGCCCGAAAAAGATGAGGATCTGAGCAGATGAAACACGAAACGATCGAACGTGAACCTGGCCTCCACGACCTTGAACGCGCCCTTGCCTTGTCGAGCCTCAAACCGTCCACGAGACACGCGACACTCACCAGCCTGCGCCTGATTGATGACGCTCTGAACACCGGCGGGGTTCTAGCCGTCTCGGACATCGAGCACGCCTTGGCAAACATTACGCCCGAGCTTCGGAGCCGCCTTGGGCCCCGGGCCTCTCAAATCCTGTCCGACGCGCGGCGCGCGATGCGCGTGTGGTCTGACGCTTCGACCCGCTTTCTGGCTCTCTCGTTGCGCGAACGAATTCCGACGCTTCGGGATGCGGTTCTGGCAGCAAGGCATGCCCTGAACACGGATCAGGCGCCCCGTGCGGAAGCCGCTCTTGAATCCCTGGCGGCAGCTCAAAACGCATCGCTCGATGACTTGCCGGCCACGGAAACGTCCGTTGCCCTGTACTTCAAGACTGCCTCTCCCGAGGATTTGGGTGTCAACACCAAGAAGACGCTTGAGAACAAACGATCCCTCTGTCTGCGGGCCGTCCGCCTCGTTGATCCGATGAGTCGCGAGACCCGCAATGTCCAGTTGGAGCGCCTTCAACCGAATTGGAGGAAAAGGTTCGAAGCGGTCAAAAGCGGGCTGGCCGAGCATGAAACGAGCGCGCTCGCGATTTTGAAACGGTTTGTGACCTTTGCCGAAGGCTTCGGCACAACGCCCGATGATATCGGGTCTGATGTGGTGGAGGCGTTCTACAAGCGTGAACGGGCCCTGCATTGTAAGCCCCCGGTTTTTACCGCAGCGGCTGGTCCTTGACGCGGGCGATGATGTCGGGTTCGGCGACGAAGTCTTCGAGGAAGCTGTGCCACTCTT
>NZ_SLXL01000034.1 GCF_004345735.1 Rhodovulum adriaticum | reverse complement strand
GCGGTCTGGGCGCCGAATGCGCGGCGGGTTTCCGTCGTGGGCCCCTTCAACCAGTGGGACGGGCGGCGCCATCCGATGCGGCGGCGCGGTGCGACGGGGGTTTGGGAAATCTTCCTGCCCGGCCTGGGCGAGGGGGAGTGCTACAAATACGAGATCCTGGGCGCCGACGGCACGGTGCAGCCGCTGAAGGCCGACCCGGTTGGTTTCGGCTCGGAACACCCGCCGAAAAACGCCAGCGTGGTGCGCGACATCGCGGGCTATGGTTGGCACGACGGCGGCTGGATGGACACCCGCGCGGGCCGCAACGCCCGCAGCGCGCCGATTTCCATCTACGAGGTGCATCTGGGGTCGTGGCGGCGCCGGGTGGCCGAGGGCAACCGCCCGCTGTCCTACAAGGAGGCGGCCGAGGAGCTGGTGGATTACGCCGCGGACATGGGCTTTACCCACATCGAATTCCTGCCGCTGAGCGAACATCCCTTCGACGGGTCCTGGGGCTATCAGCCGGTGGGGCTGTTCGCGCCGACGATCCGCCACGGCCCCCCGCATGAATTCCGCGACCTGATCGACGCGGCGCACCGGCGGGGGCTGGGGGTGATCCTGGACTGGGTGCCGGGGCATTTCCCGACCGACGCGCACGGGCTGGGCCGGTTCGACGGCACCGCGCTTTACGAACATGCCGACCCGCGCGAGGGGTTCCACCAGGACTGGAACACCTTGATCTACAATTTCGGGCGGACCGAGGTTGCCAATTTCCTGTGTTCCAACGCGCTGTACTGGCTGGAGGAATACCACGTGGACGGGCTGCGGGTGGATGCGGTGGCCTCGATGCTGTACCGCGACTATTCCCGGCGCGAGGGCGAGTGGGTCCCCAACATCCATGGCGGGCGCGAGAACCTGGAGGCGATCGCGCTGTTGCGCCAGATGAACACGCTGGTCTATGGCGCGGTGCCCGGCTGCCTGACGGCGGCCGAGGAAAGCACCAGCTTTCCGGGCGTGTCGCAGCCGGTGGATTCGGGCGGGCTGGGCTTCGGCTACAAGTGGAACATGGGCTGGATGAACGACACGCTGGACTATTTCAGCCGCGCGCCTGTGCACCGCAAGCATCACCACCACCAGCTGACCTTCGGGCTGGTCTATGCGTTCTCGGAAAACTTCATCCTGCCGATCAGCCATGACGAGGTGGTGCACGGCAAGGGGTCGATGCTGGCCCGGATGCCGGGGGACGACTGGGAACGGTTCGCCAACCTGCGGGCCTATTACGGGTTCATGTGGGGGCATCCGGGCAAGAAGCTGCTGTTCATGGGCCAGGAATTCGCGCAAGGCGCGGAATGGGATTACCGGGGCCAGCTGGACTGGGGCGTTCTGGACACTGCCCCGCATGCGGGGATGCAGCGGCTGGTGCGGGATCTGAACCGGCTGTACCGCGACACGCCCGCGCTGCACGCCAAGGATTGCGAGGGCGCGGGGTTCCAGTGGATCGAGGCCGACGCCGCCGACATCTCGGTCTATGCCTGGCTGCGCCGGGGCGGGCCGGACGACGCGCCGGTGGCGGTGATCTGCAACCTGACGCCCGTGGAACGCAGCCTGCGCATCGGCCTGCCGCAGGCCGGGCAATGGCGCGAGGCCCTGAACACCGACGCCGCCGCCTATGGCGGCACCAACCGCGGCAACATGGGGGGTGTCAACGCAACACAATCCCCCCATCAAGGCCAACCCGCATCCGCCAAAATCAATCTGCCGCCGCT
>NZ_SLXL01000033.1 GCF_004345735.1 Rhodovulum adriaticum | reverse complement strand
TGGACCTGTCACGGTTTGGTGCCGCCCCTTTGATCACGTAATGTGCAGCAAAGGAGATGAACCATGGGCACAGTCAGGACGGATGAATTTCGCAAGGATGCGGTGCGGATCGCGCTGACCAGCGGGCTTTCGCGGCGTCAGGTTGCGGATGATTTGGGGGTCGGCTTGTCGACCTTGAACAAGTGGGTGAACGCACACCGGGACACAGATGTAGTCTCGGCCGAGGACCGCGAGCTGGCGCAGGAGAACGAGCGGCTTCGGCGCGAGATCCGCATCCTGAAGGAGGAGAGGGACATCCTAAAAAACCGTTCCGGGCCGCAGCCCGCCTGTGCGCGGTAGCAACAGCTTGTGCTACGCTCATGGCGAAGGGCAGTTGCCGATGGCTTATTGGTGGGCTGGACCCCGTTAAAAAACGTGGCACATGGGCTGATGCGCACTTGAGAGTGGTGACGCCGCCATCGCGGTGATCCCGGTTAGGAAGATGACGAACTTGCATGGCCCACGCCCTTCGTTCTGAACGGAGAAGATGTCATGCCCAGACCTACAACCGGCGGCCACCCGGACCTCAAGATGGTCAACCCCAATGCGGCCGCGATCGATATTGGCTCGACGATGCATATGGCTGCTGTGAACCCGTCCAGTTGTGACATGCCGGTGCGCGCTTTCGGCACGTTTACCCAAGACCTTCACACCTTGGCCGACTGGTTCTCGGACTGTGGCGTCGCCAGCGTGGCGATGGAGTCGACGGGCGTCTACTGGATCCCGGCCTTCGAGATCCTCGAGGCCCGGGGCTTCGAGGTGATTTTGGTGAACGCCCGCTACGCCAAGAACGTGCCCGGCCGCAAAACCGATGTCAGCGATGCAGGGTGGCTGCGGCAGTTGCATTCCTACGGCCTGCTGCGCGGCAGCTTCCGCCCAGACGCGGAGATTGCAACATTGCGTGCCTACATGCGCCAGCGCGAGCGGCTGACCGAGTATGCCGCCGCCCATATCCAGCACATGCAAAAGGCCTTGATGGAGATGAACCTCCAACTCCATCACGTGGTCTCCGATATCACTGGCGCGACCGGCATGAAGATCATCCGCGCTATTGTTGCAGGGGAGCGCGATCCGGACGTGCTGGCCGACTACCGTGATGTGCGGTGCAAATCCTCGCCGGAGACGATCCGGGCAGCACTTGTGGGCAATGACCGGGCGGAACACGTCTTCGCTCTGGCGCAGTCGCTCGAACTTTACGACTTCTACAAAGCCAAGATCGAGGAATGCGATCAGCGTCTGGAAGAGGCTGTCGCCGCCCTGTCGGTAAAAGGCGGGAAAGACCTGCCACTGCTGCAGAAGGCCCGTATCAAAGGTCGGCAGGTCAATGCACCGGCCTTCGACGTGCGGGCAGCACTCTACGGGGTGTTGGGCACCGACCTCACCCAGATCCACGGCCTCGGCCCTTCGTTGGCGCTGAAGCTGGTGGCCGAGTGCGGAACGGATCTGCGGGCATGGAGGACAGCGAAGCACTTCACATCCTGGCTGTGCCTGGCGCCGGGCAACAAAATATCGGGCGGCAAGCTCCTGTCCTCGAAGACGCGGCGCAGCTCGAGCCGGGCGGCGGCCCTGTTGCGTTTGGCTGCCACAACAATCGGACGGAGTGACACCGCCCTGGGGGCTTTCTATCGCCGTCTCTCGGCGCGGATCGGCAAGCAGAAGGCGGTGACGGCGACCGCCCGCAAGATCGCCGTCCTGTTCTACAACGCCATCCGGCATGGAATGACTTATCAGGATCAGGGCGCCGCAGCCTATGATGAGCGACACCGCCAGCGCGTCCTCGCGAACCTCCAGCGGCGCGCCAAGACCCTGGGATACGCCTTGGCGCCCGTTTCGCCTGAACCGGCTGTTTCTTAGGAA
>NZ_SLXL01000032.1 GCF_004345735.1 Rhodovulum adriaticum | reverse complement strand
ACCGCCAGCGCGTCCTCGCGAACCTCCAGCGGCGCGCCAAGACCCTGGGATACGCCTTGGCGCCCGTTTCGCCTGAACCGGCTGTTTCTTAGGAACGGTCTTGGGCCGGTGCCCGCCTGTGCGGAGCAGCAACAGCGGTGGTAGTGTCGCAGGTGGAGGGCTGTTGCCGATAGCTTATTGGCGGCTTCGTCGCACGGGGACCCCGTTAAAAAACGTGGCACATGGGCCGATGCGGACTTGAGAGTGGTGACGCCGTTCGCGGCGATCCCGGTTGGGAAGATGACGGACTTGCATGGCCCACGCCCTCCGATCTGAACGGAGGACATTGACCATGACCAGGACACCAAAGGAAAAAGCGCGACAGGATCTAGAGCCGGTCAATCCGGGTGCGGCCGCCCTCGACATCGGCTCGACCATGCACATGGCGGCCGTGAACCCCGATGCGAGCGACATGCCCGTGCGGGCTTTCGGGACTTTCACGCAGGACCTGCACGACATGGCGGTCTGGTTCCGCAGTTGCGGCGTTACCAGCGTTGCGATGGAGTCGACCGGCGTCTACTGGATCCCGGCCTTCGAAATCCTCGAACAGCATGGGTTCGAGGTCATCCTCGTCAATGCGCGCTACGCTAGGAACGTGCCGGGGCGGAAGACCGATGTCAGCGATGCAGGCTGGTTGCGGCAGTTGCATTCCTATGGCCTCTTGCGCGGCAGCTTCCGCCCCGAGGCCGAGATTGCCACGCTGCGCGCCTATATGCGGCAACGTGAACGTCTGGTCGAATACGCGGCCGCCCATATCCAGCACATGCAGAAGGCCCTGATGGAGATGAACCTGCAGCTGCACCATGTGGTGTCGGACATCACCGGGGCCACCGGCATGCGGATCATCCGCGCCATCGTGGCTGGTGAGCGCGATCCGGCGGTGCTGGCCTCGTTTCGGGATGTGCGCTGCCGGTCGTCGATCGAAACGATCGAGGCCGCGCTGGTGGGCAACGACCGGGCGGAACACATCTTTGCCCTGACCCAGTCCTTGCAGATCTACGACCATTACCAGGACCGTATCGCAGAGTGCGACCGAGCGCTTGAGGCCGCCGTGACCGCGTTGACGATCAGGGCCGGGGGCGACCTGCCGCCGCTGCCGAAGGCGCGGGTCAAAAAGGGCAAGCAGGGCAACGCGGTATCTTTCGATGTGCGGGCAGCCCTCTATGGTGTCCTGGGCACCGACCTGACGCAGATCCATGGCATCGGCCCGTCGCTGGCGCTGAAACTGGTGGCCGAATGCGGCACCGATCTACGCGCCTGGCCGACGGCCAAGCACTTTACCTCGTGGCTGTGCCTTGCGCCGGGCAACAAGATTTCGGGCGGCAAGCTGTTGTCGTCGCGCACGCGACGCTCGTCGAACCGCGCCGCCGCCTTGCTGCGTCTCGCGGCCACCACGATCGGGCGTACCGAGACCGCGCTTGGCGCATTCTACAGGCGCTTGTCGGCGCGGGTCGGCAAGCAAAAGGCCGTGACCGCCACCGCCCGCAAGATCGCCGTGCTGTTCTATAACGCCGTTCGGTTCGGCATGACCTATCAGGACCCGGGCGCCGCCTACTATGAAGAGCGACACCGTCAACGGGTTCTGTCCAACCTTCAGCGCCGCGCCAAATCCTTCGGCTACGCCTTGGCGCCAATGCCCGAGGGTGCGGCTGTTTCTTAGGAAGCCACCCAGTTCTTCGCGAGCCAAAAGCCATGAGGTTTCGGTTTATCGAAGAACAGCGCGGCACCTTCCCGGTCGATCGGCTGTGCCGGGTGATGAATGTCAGCCCCCGCGGGTTGCGTGCCTTCCGCAGCCGTCCTGCCAGCCGCAGGCAGCACACGGACATGGTGGTTCTGGCCCATATCAAGGAGCAGTCGCGCCTAAGCCTGGGCAGCTATGGTCGGCCGAGAATGACCGAGGAGTTGAAGGAAGT
>NZ_SLXL01000031.1 GCF_004345735.1 Rhodovulum adriaticum | reverse complement strand
ATGGCACAGCTTTTCCGGCGGCACCCGGCGGCGCTCAAGCGCACCCTGGAGATTGCCGCGCGGTGCAGCTTTTGTCTCAGCGAATTGAGCTACGAATATCCGGACGAGTTGACTGCGCGCACCGGGGTCATCCGGTCGCGGATTCCGATAACATCCGGTCACACGTTCCGATTTGATCCGGTCACGGATTCCGGGGTTTCCGATCACCCCTGGAACCGGCCGTAAGACGTGCTGCTGGGCGATCGTGCAGCGGGCTAGCCTTGCCGTCCGAGAGGACGAGCAAGGAGCCCAGGATGAGACGATTGCCGATGCGCAAGATTGCAGACGCCCTTCGCCTGAAGGCCGCCGGGTTGTCGACCCGGAAGATCGCGGCGAGCCTGAACGTGGGCCAGTCGACGGTCAGCGAGTATTTGAAACGCGCCGAGCGGGCGGGCCTTTCGTGGCCATTGCCTGATGGCCTTGACGAAGCCACTCTGGAGCGGCGGCTGTTCGCGCCGACGGGCGGCAAGACCCGCCGTGGGCTCGCGCCCCCGGACTGGCCGGCGGTGCATCGCGCGCTGCGCCTCAAAGGGGTCACGCTTGCCCTGGTCTGGGAGGACTATCGCGCAGCCCATCCCCGGGACGGCTACGGCTACAGCCGGTTCTGCGAGCTTTATCGCCGATGGGAAGGGAAGCTGTCGCCCACCATGCGCCAGCATCACGTCGCCGGCGAGCGCGTCTTCGTCGATTACGCGGGCGACACCGTGGAGGTCATCGACGGCGCGACCGGTGAGGTGCGGACCGCGCAGATCTTCGTCGGGGTGCTGGGCGCGTCGAACTACACCTATGTCGAGGCGACCTGGACCCAGAGCCTGCCGGACTGGATCGGCGCCCATGTGCGCATGTTCGAGTTCTTCGGCGGCGTGCCCGAGCAGATCGTCTCCGACAACCTGAAGGCCGGCGTCACCAAGGCTTGCTTCCACGAGCCACGGATCAATCGGACCTACGCCGAGATGGCCGCCCATTACGGCACGGCGGTTCTCCCGGCGCGGCCCTACAAGCCGCGTGACAAGGCGAAGGCCGAGGTCGGCGTGCTGCTGGTCGAGCGCTGGATCATCGCCCGCCTGCGCAAGCGACGGTTCTTCTCGCTTGCCGAGCTGAACGCGGCGATCGACGACCTGCTGCCCGGGTTGAACGGCAAGATGACCCGGCATCTCGGCGCCAGTCGGCGCGACCTGTTCGAGCAACTCGACCGCTCGGCCCTTCGCCCGCTTCCTGCCAGCCCCTACGAATATGCCGACTGGCTCGAGCGCCGTGTTGGCCTCGATTACCATGTCGAGATCGAGCGGCATTACTACTCGGTGCCCCACCAGCTTCTGAAGAAGACGCTATGGGCGCGGATCACCGACCGGACCGTCGAGATCTTCCATGACGGCCAGCGTGTGGCGTCCCACGTCCGCAGCTCCGGCAACCGCAAGCACACAACCGTGACCGCCCACATGCCCGACAGGCATCGCCGGCATGCCGGGCTCACCCCGGCGGAGTTGCGGCGCAAGGCTGAGAAGATCGGACCCAACACCGCGGCGCTGGTCGATCGGATCCTCCGCGCGAAGACCCATCCCGAGCAGGGCTTCCGGGCCTGCGTCGGCATCGTCCGGCTGGCCAAGCCGCACGGGCGTGACGCGCTGGAGGCGGCCTGCCTGCGAGCCATCGAGATCGGCGCGCTCTCCTACAGCTCCGTCAAATCCATCTTGAAAAACAACCTGCATCGCCGACGGCCCGAGACGCCCGCGGAGGGGCCGGCGATCACACACCCCAATATCCGCGGCGCCAGCTACTTCCACTGAACAGGAGACGACATGCTCGACCATCCCACGCTGAACCGCCTGCGCGAGCTCAAGCTCGACGGCATGGCCGAAGCCTTCGCCGAGTTGCAGCGCAACGACGATGCCGCCGCGCTCAGCCATGCCGAATGGCTGGGCCTGCTGATCGACCGCGAGGCGACCCACCGCAGTACCAAGCGTTACCAAAGCCGGATGCGCGCGGCGAAGCTTCGCCATGTCGGCGCCACCATCGAGGACGTCAACTACCGCGCGCCGCGCCAACTTGACCGAGACCTGTTCCGCCAGCTCGCTCAAGGCGACTGGATCGAGAAGCGGCAGAATCTGATCCTCACCGGCCCGTGCGGTGTCGGAAAGACCTGGCTGGCCTGCGCGCTCGGCCAGAAGGCCTGCCGCGACGGCAAAACCGTGCTCTATCATCGTCTGCCGCGCCTGTTCGCCGATCTCGAACTGGCGCAGGGCGACGGGAGCTTCCCGCGTATGTTCCGCCAGCTCGTCCGCACCGACCTGCTGATCCTTGACGACTGGGGACCGGACCGGCTTACCGCGATGCAGCGGCGCCACCTGATGGAGATCGTCGAAGACCGCTATCAGACCGCCTCGATCGCCATAACCAGCCAGCTACCCGTCGAGGCATGGCACGAGGTCATCGGCGAGCCCACCTTCGCGGACGCGATCCTGGACCGCATCGTCCATAACGCCCACCGCCTGACCCTCGACGGACCAT
>NZ_SLXL01000030.1 GCF_004345735.1 Rhodovulum adriaticum | reverse complement strand
GTAAGCCCCCGATTTGCACCGCCTGCCTGAAGGTGGCGTGATCGCCTAAGACACGTGCATAGCGACGTCGCAAATGACGTCTCTTACGTGGAGGGGTCATGCGGGGCGAGGTGCTTGGGCTCGAACGCCGGCGGCGGTGGAGCGATGAGGAGAAGCTGGCGATCGTGTCGTCGGTCGGGATCGACGGGGCGACGGTGACGCAGGTGGCGCAGCGTCACGAGGTGCGCCGGCAGCAGGTTTACGCCTGGCGGCACGAACTGAAGAAGAAGGGTCTGTGGTCGCCAGATGCGGGCGCGATCTTTCTGCCGGTCGACCTCCCGGCCATCGAGGATATGGCGCCCGGCCCGGAAACGGTGCCGTCCGTTGCGGTGGAACTCCGTCTGGTGGGTGGCCGGTGTCTCCGGTTCGACAGCGCGATGGAGGCCGCGGTGCTGACCCGGTTGATCCGGGCGGTGGAAAAGGCATGATCGGTCCGGGCACCGGCGTTCGAGTTTATCTTGCCTGCGGGGTGACCGACATGCGGAAAGGGATCGCGGGGCTTTCGGCGATCGCGCAGGATGTGCTCCGCCAGAAGCCGGCGAGCGGGGCGGTGTTCGCGTTCCGTGGGCGCCGCGGCGACAGGATCAAGTTGCTGTACTGGGACGGCCAGGGCTTCTGCCTGTATTACAAGGTTCTGGAACGGGGGCGGTTTCCGTGGCCGAGCGCGACGACAGGAAGTGCGCGGCTGACCTCGGCGCAACTGGCCATGTTGTGGGAGGGGATCGACTGGCGCCGGCCGGACTGGGGCGCGCCGCCGGCGCGGGTGGGCTGATTTTACCCGTCTGTTTTGCCTTGTTTTTATGGCGATTCCCGGGGTGACATGGTAGACATGGGCATGTCGACTTCCGCCCCCGATTTGCCTGACGATCCCGCCGTTCTCAAGGCGATGATTGCTGCCCTGCGGGCGGAAAACGCGCAGATCACGGCCACGTTGCGGGCACACGACCTGCTGGTCCAGGCGCTGCGTGTGCGGATTGCGAAGCTCAAGAAGCAGGCCTTCGGGAAGAGTTCGGAGAAGATCGAGCGCGAGATCGAACAGCTGGAACTGGCGCTTGAGGATTTGCAGGTGGCAATGGCCGAGGCCGACACTGCGCCACCCGAGGACAGCGATCCCGGCGAGGACGACATAGCTGCGACACCGGAAAACCAGGAGGACGGCAAGACACCTCGCCGCCGTCCCCGCGTCTCCGACACGACCCCGCGCGAGCGCCGCGAACTGGATCCCGGCGACACCTGTCCGGACTGCGGTGGGGAGTTGCGGGTGGTCGGAGAAGACGTCAGCGAGCTTCTCGACATGATTGCGGCCCGGCTGAAGGTGATCGAGATCGCCCGGGTCAAGAAATCCTGTCGGCGTTGCGAGAAGATGGTGCAGGAGCCTGCTCCCAGCCGGCCGATCCCGCGCAGCATGGCGGGGCCTTCGTTACTGGCCTTCATTCTCGTCTCGAAATTCGACGACCACCTTCCCTTGTACCGCCTGAACGAGATCTTCGCCCGGATGGGCGCCGACATCCCCGACACGACGCTGGTGGACTGGTGCGGGCGGGCGATGAAAACGCTCCATCCCGTGATCGAGAGGATCGAAAAGGAGGTCATGGCCAGCGACATTCTGCATGCCGACGATACCCCGATCCGTGTGCTCGACCGGTCGCAGAAGAACAAGGGGCTGGGCAAGGGTGTCAAACAGGGGCGCATCTGGGTCTATGTGCGCGATCAGCGGCCATGGGCGGGCACGGCGCCACCTGGCGCGGTCTATCGCTTCTCGCCGGACCGGAAGGGCAAGCATCCGCAGGACCACCTGAAACACAGCAGCGGTATCCTGCAGGCCGATGCCTATTCCGGGTTCAAAGATCTCTACGCGCCTGGGGCCGACGGCACCGCCCAGTTCCGCGAGGCGGCGTGCTGGGCGCATCTCAGGCGCGACTTCCATGATGTATGGACTTCGGACAAATCCGAGGTCGCCAAGGAGGCGCTCGACCGGGTCGGCAGGCTCTACGACATCGAGCGCCAGATCGCAGGCCAGCCGGCCGAGGTTCGGCGTGCTGTCCGCCAGGACAAGAGCAAACCGCAGGTCGAGGCGTTCCGCGCCTGGGCCGAAAAGCAACTGACGCGCATTCCCGGCAAGAGCGATCTGGCCAAGGCTTTCCGCTATGGCCTGAGCCGGTGGGATTCCTTCTGCCTGTTCCTCGAAGACGGCCGTGTGGCCATCGATAATAACGCCGCCGAACGCGGCATGCGCCCGATCGGCGTCGGCCGCCGCAACTGGCTCTTCGCAGGGTCCGACACCGGCGGCGAAACCCTGGCCCGTGCCATGACGATCATCGAGACGGCCAAGATGAACGGCCTCGACCCGCAGGCCTATCTCGCCGATCTCCTCGACCGTATCCACGATCACAAGCTCAACCGGCTGGCCGAATTGCTTCCATGGAACTGGACGCCCGCAGACCAGCCGAACAGCGAGGCAGCGTGATGGCCGACACGACCTATGTCTGCGCCCTCGCCCATGTCGCCAGCCAATGGGGCGAAGACCCCGACCTGCTCGAGGCCATCGTGAGCAATGACGACAATCTCACCTATGGCAGCATCGTCAGCATCCAGATCGGGCCAGACGACTACATCAAGGCGCTGACCGACGACGGCATCGAAGAGCTGCGCGACATGCTCGCATCCGCACGCGTGTCCGTCGAAGAGTGGCACAGCTTCCTCGAAGACTTCGTCGCCGAACCCGACATCATCGCCCGCGTCAAGGACCAGCCGCTGCGGTAAAAACCGGGGGCTTAC
>NZ_SLXL01000029.1 GCF_004345735.1 Rhodovulum adriaticum | reverse complement strand
TGCGAAATTCATCCGTCCTGACTGTGCCCATGGTTCATCTCCTTTGCTGCACATTACGTGATCAAAGGGGCGGCACCAAACCGTGACAGGTCCAGCGGGCAATGTCGGCACCGCAGAGGGTGCTCTCGACGTGATCCTCGACGTGGTCGACCGAGCGCAGGCCAGCCTCTGCGAGGTCGCCATGCTGCGCATCGATGCGGGCTTCCACTCCGCCACCCTGCTGGCGGGGCTGGAGGCGCGCGGGATCAATTATGTCTCCCGGCTGCGCGCCAACCCGGCGCTGGACCGCGAGGCCGCGCCTCACATGAAACGCCCTGTCGAGGGGCGCCCGGCTCCGCCGCGGATGTGGCTGCGCGAACTGCGCTACCAGGCCGAGACCTGGGACCGTGCCCGCCTCGTGATCCTGGTCGTGAAGGAACGCGAGGACGACCTGCTGCTCGACCGCTTCTTCCTCGTCACCTCGCTGACGCTGGCAGAGATGAGCCGGGAGGACATCCTCGAGCATTACCGCGCAAGGGGCACCGCCGAGGGCCATATGGCGAGCTGAAAGACGTGCTGACTCCGGCCCTGTCCTCGACGAACCGGCCGAAATCTCACTCGCGGGGGCGGGGCACGCAAACCGCGACGCCCGGCGTCGATGCCTTCGCGTGCGATGAGGTTCGGCTCCTGATCTCGCTACTCGCCTATGAGCTGATGCACATCGCCCGCCGCGCCATGGCGGCTGCCACCGGCACCGGCTGAAGCCTCCGCCGCCTGCGCGAACGTGTGCTGCGCGCCGGCGCCCGGCTGATCCTGTCCGGCCGCCGTATCACGCTCGCATTGTCTGCCGCCGCCGCACCGTTCTGGGCAGTCCTCTGGCCAAGGCTCGCCGCCCTGCACTGGTTCGCCCCTGAACCGGACCGTCTCCAGCCCGATCTGAACGCCCGCCGTATCCTCCGGCGAAGGAGCCAGCATGGACGACGATTGCAAAGAATACCCGCCCGGGAGTCGAATCGCCACCAGCACACAAGCCAGAGGCGATCTCCCTCCCGCCCAGCCAGGCGCCGGGCCCTCAGGACGCCCTCGACCTGCCCGAACGCAGAACCGTGGCGCCAATGTCAGCCGGTCGGTGCATATCGCGGGGTTATGGTCGTGCCATTCGCGTCATAGACAAACATGGTGCAGCTCCCTAATGCAAAACGCCGCCACCCGGGGCGGCGGCGAATGCGGCCTTTCGGTCATTTGGGCGGCAGTCCGTGCCCCTGACGCGGACTGCCCTTGCCTCGTTCTGGCGGCTCAAGCCTTTTCGTGCATCACCACGTTGGCTTGGGCCATCTGCGGCGCCTGCATGGCAGAGGCGGCGGCCCCGAAATTGGCCTGCCTGGTTTGCATCTGACCACCAGCCCCGATGGGAACACCTTGTTCGATGCTCTTGCGGGCCACTTGCCGCACCAGCGAGTCAGCGATTTTCGTCGCTGCCAGACCGGCCGCCTTGTCGTCCGGGTATTCCGTCGTATCGATATAGTACACTTTTTTATGCACATCGTATACGCCGGCCCAGAACTTCTTGTAGCCGTGGACCATGCGCCGCCCGCCGGGGGGAACCCAACCGGACATCAGCGCCATGGTGATCTCGTCGATCCGGGCTTGTTCGTCTTCGCGTTCCGCCTCGGCGTGTTCATCGGCCGCCGTGGAACGGCCATCGGACGGGCAATTCCAGGCGACGATCGGCTCGTAACCGACCTTCACACCGACCAGGTCCAACTCAAACCGCGGCGGGAAGAGGTTGTCCTGTTCCAGGAACATCGAGCAGTTCGGCGCCTCGTAGTAATGCGCGACCGACATCGGCAATCTGCTGAACGGCGCTTGGATCATGTCATAACCTTCGGCGTCCCAGCCTATCACGTTGCTTTCGATTTTGATCAACTGCGTTGTCATGGCTCTGATCCTTGCCGGCGAGGGACTACTCGCCTGACCACTCCGGCAGCGAAGCTTAAATGCTTGACGCTAGTTTATTTGCACCCACGACGACAGCGTAAACAATCAGGCATGCACCGTCGAAAGAGCATCAGAGGCTCCAAAGGGGGCATTCTCGCCGCAAAAAAACTTTGTGGTTAGTTGTTTCGGATTGTCTGATCAACGCTTTTGGCTACGCCGATCTGGTAGTTTGAACGTTTCGGGGGCCACGAGATGACGGTCGGCGGCCAAATCAGCGCCCTCGGGGCCGCCGTGTGGGCCGTTCGGCGGATTTCGCGCGGACTCGTCCTCATGCCATCAGCCTCCGTCGAACCAGGAAAAGGTTGCCGAGCGCGAACAGGGTGAAGAGCTGGACGCGGTTCTTGGCCAGCCCCCGATACCGGGTCTTTACGCAGCCGAACTGGCGCTTGATTACCCGGAACGGGTGCTCGACCTTGGCCCGGACCGTGGCGAGGATCCGGTTAATCCTCTCGTCCTCGGGGTGGAGCTTGCCCCTCTTCGGCGCCTTGCGCATCACGCCACCGGCGGCGACGAACGCGGCCTCCCTTTCGGCGTTGACATAGCCCTTGTCGGCCCAGACCGAGCTTTCCTCACCATGCAGCACCTCGTCCCAGACCTGGCTGTCATGGACCCTCCATCACCAACTTTCAGCTATATCTCATGGACCCTAGCCGTCGAGGTCTCGAGGCTGTGGGTCACCCCCCTCTCGGCATCGACACCGACATGCGCCTTCATCCCGAAATACCAAGTGCTACCCTTCTTCGTCGACGACATCTCCTCGTCATTGGCCAGCAACAGGTCGACCATGAGCCGGACCACCTCGCGCAGCGTGAAATGCTCCCCCGCGGGCTCGTTCGAGATTCCCGAAAAGTGCCGGACCAGTTCCTCGAACAGGTAGCCCATCTCCAGGTTGAAGACCCGTTCGGGATGCAGGTCGATCTGGCAGAACCGCTCGAAGACCATCCAGAGCGACCCCGCGTTGTCGAGCTTCTTCAGGACCTTGGTCATCTCGAACTTCTCGAGGAAGATGTCCCGGACATTCGGGCTGAAGCCCGCGAGCTAATCGACGAGGTTGGTCCGCAATTCGCCGGCATCCTGCTGGCGCAGGGTTTCGAAGGTGAACCGGCTTTCGTTAGAGATCTGCCCGCCGACATTGGCCGCCGCGCCAAGGATCATCATCCGGGCCGCCTCGTCGGTTTCCTCGGGCAGGGATTCCGCCGTGCCAGCACCGCCTCCTTCGCGGGCTCAAGCAGGCAATCGAAAACGGCTCAGGATCGTGAAGGACAGCACGATCTCGCCGTATTCGGACTGCTTGAAATCCGCGCACAGCCGTTCCGTGATCGACCAGATGAAAGCGGCACTGGTATTGATGGTGTCCTGGCTCAGACAACGCGGCGTGAGCGGCATGCACCGAGCGGGGTCTGCAGCTCATGCGTCACGAGCGGGGTCTGCGGCTCATGCGTCAGGACCTAACACGCGGGCCCTCTGAGGTTATTGAACGACATTTCCTCGCACGCCCGGCCGCTCCGCATTTTCCCGGAAAGCCGCTGTCTCCGCCTACCCCGAAATGGTCGACATCGCCCTCCTCTGCGCCACTGCTTTCGGTGGTGAAAAGCAGTAAATTTAAGGAGTGTAAGTATTTTGAGCCTCCGAAAGGAAAGGGTACGGCATGGCCATGGTCTCAACTCAGGTCGACCCGCAACCGAACCCGAGACGAGCGCCAGCCCTCCGTCTCGTTTCGGCCCCGTCGCCCGGAGGCTCGCCCGGGCGGCGGGAACCTTCTGAGATGGCATGCGGAACGCTGGATCTGCTGCCGGCATACCCTACCCGCATGTTCAGTATCGAATTTCCGACAACACGTCCGGTTCTGGTTGCAATGCGGAGCCGGGGCGATTTTGGCGCCAATATCGGTTGGATGCGGGCAGCGGGGTTGTCGGTCGGGCTGACGGACCAGTTGGGCAGTGCG
>NZ_SLXL01000028.1 GCF_004345735.1 Rhodovulum adriaticum | reverse complement strand
TACCGAACGTGCCGGTCATCCTGGTTTCATGGCGGGTCGCCCGCGACGATTTCGGCTCCGAGCGCTTGCCGCTTGCCGATGTCACATTGCGCGACCCAGTAGCCATGGCTTCGCTTGAAGCGGGGCTGGCCTTCGCGGCAGATAACAACCGCCAATGGCGCCAGCGATGCGCGTCGCAGCGGGAGTCCAGCGCGCACGAGTCAGAGTGAGCAGCACGCGAGGCGAAACTTGATAACTGTTGCAACGAACGCCTCGGCCACCGGCGTGCTTTTCGTTCAAGATCACCCTGACGGATCATGCCACGAAATCGCTTCGCTTGCGAGTTCCGGTTACCGCGTAGATACTGCGTTTAACCTGTCTGCCTCTTACGAGGCCCTGATCCGTCATCCCGGAGCGCATGACATTCTTCTGGTGCGCTCGAAGGGATTAGGACCGTTAGACGAAACACTTAAATATTTGTCTGCGCTTCGCAAAGCGTTACCTGAAATCGTCGTAATCCTGTTGTGCGACGAGCTGTTGCTTGACAAATGCGGCTTAGAAGAACTCGAGATCGCTGACGTCCAGTTGCGGGATCCAACACCGCCCACAATCTTGTGCTGTGCCGTTTCCATTGCCAAGGTAAACAATAAATTCTGGCGTGAGCGCCAAACCGCTTACGCCCGCTCAGCGGTCTGAGGCAGCTTATTCGACTTGCGCGTTACGGGCCAACAGCGCCGCCTCTGTCCGGTTCTTGACCTCAAGCTTGCGAAAGATTGCCTTGACATGAACCTTGACGGTCGCTTCGCTGATTGAAAGCGTATTCGCGATTTCTTTGTTGCTCTTGCCATGGGACAAATGGCGTAGCACCTCGTATTCGCGGGGCAAAAGTTTGGTGCGAATGGCCTTGACTGATGTGCTCTCTACAGAGTTTTGAAAGTAGCCTGCCGGCAAGTAAGTTTCGCCTGCCTGCATGAAACGGATCGCGTTCAAAAGGGATTTCGCCGGCAGCGTCTTGGGAATAAAGCCGACAGCACCATGGGCAAGCGCCTCTTCGGCCACAATAGGTGAATCGTTGCCGGTCAGGATGGCGACTTTCTGAGCCTTGCCGGTGCGTCGGATTCTTTCAATGCCCTCCAGCTCGTTCATGCCCGGCATCTTGAGATCTAGCAAGACGAGGTCATAAGGGCCTACTTTGTCGACCTGTTCCAGCGCGGCATCAAGGTCGGCCACGAAATCGGCGTCAATATCGTCTGCCTGCCGGAACAGGGCTGCCAGGGCATCCCGCAACAATTCGTGGTCATCGGCAATCAGGATCTTCATGTCTTGTCTCCGGAAATGTTCGTCACATGTCGCGCAGCGGTGACCAACTCGACAGCGGAAATCGGTTTGCCCAACGCGGCATCGAAGACCTCTTGCCCAAGGTCACCACAACGGCTGCGCCAATCAGGCAATGCGCTGACAAGAATAACAGGCAAGTCCGGCACATGGGACTTCGCAATGCTGGCCAGTTCCGCGCCGTTCAATTCAGGCATATCATAATCGGTCACGATCAGGCTCCAAGCGGTGGGTTCATCCCGGACGGCCTCGGCCACGTCGCGCGGATCGCTACAGGCTACGACCTCGGCACCGGCCCGTTCCAAGTATTCACTGATGACATGCAGTACGTCACGGTTGTCATCCACGACGAGGATACGCAGGCCATCCAACCGGCCTATTTCCCCCTCGGTTGGGTTGGACGGAGCCAGACTGCTTACCCTACAAACAGCTTTCACAGGGATATAGACCTTGAACGTACTGCCCTTGCCCCGCTCCGATGACAACGTGACCGCGCCCCCGTAATCGGACACCAGACTGGCCACGACCGACAATCCAAGGCCGGTGCCATCGTCCTGCTTGGTGGTAAAGGATGGCTCGAAGACTCTCTTATGCAACTGCGGGTCAATACCGACCCCTGTGTCGGAAACCTGGATCACACAATAGTCCCGGCCAGGCATGATCCGTCCAATCTGTACGGCAGACCCATCGTGATCGGCAGCCGTAGCTGAACACAAACATATATTGATTTCGTGTGGCTGCTCCGTTGGGATCTCCCGGATCGCATCACGGGCATTCAACCCAAGATTTAACGTCATCTGGACGATGTCAGTGGCATTGGCATGCGCGACGACCGGATTTGCGGGAAGTGCCACCTTCAGCGCAGTATCGTCGGCCAAGCTGACCCGCAACAGGTCGCATGCTTCTTCCAGCGGACGGCGCAGGTCGATATCACCACGCGGCGATGGTTTGCGTCCGAGTTCGAAAAGTTGCGCAACCAAGTCAGCGCCGCTTTGGCTGGCCGCCAGAATTCGGTCGGCGTTTTCCTCTACGTCGATGCCGTCTTTAACAAGACCAGCCACGCCAGAGATCGCCGCTAACAGGTTGTTGAAGTCATGCGCGATGCCGCGGCTGAACTGGGACAGAATTTCGCGGCGTTGGGCGACTTGCAACCGTTCACGCAACTGCGCCTGGACCTGCAAATCCTTCTTACGCTGGGTCACATCACGCGCAACACATAGAATTCCGTGATCCTCGCGCATGGTCAGGGAGATTTCCAGCGGAAAGGTATCGCCATTCTCGCGCCGCCCCAGAACCTCGCCTTGCCAACTGCCGACGCGCTCCAGCTCCGGAATGACATGGCGTTCAAGGTATTCCCTGCTATCCGGCGGATGAAGCGCGCGCCAGTGATGGCCGGGGATGCTTGCGCGGTCAGAAAGGCTGAACAATTGCAGCATGGCGCGATTCATATAGATGACCTCGCCATGCTTGTTGGCAATGCCGATCCCGTCGCGAGAGGCGTCCATCGCAGCAAGCCTTTCTTTCTCGGCACGCCGGACAGACTGCTTGTAATCGGTGATGTCGATGCGCAGCCCCACCTGCCCACCATCGGGGGTACGACGTTCGATGATCTGCAACCAGCGTCCACTAGACAGTAATTGCTCGGACTGATGCTCGGCCTTGCGATGCTTGGCCAAGCGCTCGGCCAGCCATTCCTCTTCGCGCCCGACGGCCTCGGCATATTCGCCCCGGGCCAAGCCGAAGCGCAGGATTTCCGTAAAGGTGCGCCCCGGTTCCAGTACCGGCGCGGTCAGCGGGTAATAATCCTTGTAACGATGATTACACAAAACCAGCCGATCTTCGGCATCGTAATATGCAAAACCATGGGGCAGCGCTGCAACCGCCCCCTTCAACCGTTCCTCGGCAGCGATCAGTTCGCAAGTGCGCTTGTCCAGAGCCGCCTGGTAGACCTTGCGTTCCGTCACGTCGGTCTGGACCGACATGAACCCCTCAAGTCGACCATGTCCATCGTGCATCGGCTGGATGCGCATTTCTGTCCAGAAGGGCGCCCCGTCCTTGCGATAATTCTGAATTTCGATAGTAGCCACTTCACGCGCGGTGATGGCCGCATCTATCCGAGCTGCGCTGATAGGGTCAGTGCTCGGCCCCCGCAGGAAATCGCCAGGCCGCCGGCCTTGGACCTCTGCATGACGATAGCCGGTCTGCCGTTCGAATGCCGGGTTCACGTAGTCGATACGCCCTTCGGCATCGGCCAGAATGACCTGATCGCTCATTTCCTCGACAATCCGCCCCAGGCGCTGGACATGCTGTCGCCTGTGCCAATCTTGCGTAATGTTCCGCACAACGGCGACAACATTGGGCCGCTGCCCCAGGTCTGCCCCCCCCTGCCGCGCGGCTGCAATCGAGTAGAAGCGCCGGCCATCTGGCGTATCCAACGGCACATCCTCGCGCCGGGCGCTCCCGGTTTTCAGGGTCTGCTCCAAAATCTTTTGGGCGATCTCGGCAGTTTCAGGCGGCAGCGCCTCTTGCAGCGTGTAGCCGATCACCTTGTCGGGCGGCAGCACCAGCATGTCGTGGTCCTGCGTCTTGTAAGACAGGAACCGGCCATCAGCATCCAATTCCAGCACCAGATCCGGGATCGCGTCAAGGATCGCACGGAAACGATTACGTTCAGCTTCGACCGCGTGATGGGCGGCTTCGATCTGCTGCTCCGACGCGCGCCGATGCAGAAGGGCCTGCATCGCCAAAGCGGTGGATTGCAGAAGGCGGATCTCTCCTGGCAGGAAATCACGGTATTCGCGCACTGCGTCCAGCCCGACGAACCCCACAATAGATCCGTCAACAACGGTTGGCAGCGCCACAAGCGACTTGATCCCCTGCATCAACAGGGTCTCTTTCTCGGGTGCCTCATCCGGCATGGCCAGAACATCGGAAATGTGGACAGCTTCGCTGCGCTCGAAACGCTCGAACCAATGCGCTGCAATTTCTATCGGCACCCCCTGCAATTCCTTGATCATCGGGGGAATACCGGTGGCGCACCATTCATGCGTATTATCCAGAAGTACCGCATCGCGGACCTGGAACAGGTAGCTGCGGTCGGCACCGAAAAAGGAACCGATATCGGCCAGCACATTATCGATCACCTGATCGGCATCGGCCGGGGCCGTGCTTAGGAGCCTGTCGAAAATG
>NZ_SLXL01000027.1:0-2500 GCF_004345735.1 Rhodovulum adriaticum | reverse complement strand
AACAGATACTCCCCTAGTAGTGGCGAGCGAACGGGGACCAGCCGAGACCGATAAGTGACCAGAATGCGTTGGGAAACGCAGCCAGAGCGGGTGACAGCCCCGTATGGGAAGCTTTGAGGTACGTATTAAGTAGGGCGGGACACGTGAAATCCTGTCTGAAGATCGGGGGACCACCCTCGAAGGCTAAGTACTCCTTGCTGACCGATAGCGAACCAGTACCGTGAGGGAAAGGTGAAAAGCACCCCGACGAGGGGAGTGAAACAGTACCTGAAACCGAGCGCCTACAATCAGTCGGAGCCACATCAGTGGTGACGGCGTACCTTTTGTATAATGGGTCATCGACTTGGTCTCACGTGCAAGCTTAAGCCGATAGGTGTAGGCGTAGCGAAAGCGAGTCTTAATAGGGCGTCTAAGTTCGTGGGATCAGACCCGAAACCGAGTGATCTAGGCATGGCCAGGATGAAGGTACGGTAACACGTACTGGAGGTCCGAACCCACACCTGTTGAAAAAGGTCGGGATGAGCTGTGCCTAGGGGTGAAAGGCCAATCAAACTCGGAGATAGCTGGTTCTCCGCGAAAACTATTTAGGTAGTGCGTCAGACGAATACCCCGGGGGGTAGAGCACTGGATGGGTAATGGGGCCCCACAGGCTTACTGATCCTAACCAAACTCCGAATACCCGGGAGTACTATCTGGCAGACACACGGCGGGTGCTAACGTCCGTCGTGGAGAGGGAAACAACCCTGACCTACAGCTAAGGCCCCCAATTCGTGGCTAAGTGGGAAAGCAAGTGGGACGTCCAAAACAACCAGGAGGTTGGCTTAGAAGCAGCCATCCTTTAAAGATAGCGTAACAGCTCACTGGTCTAATCAAGATGTCCTGCGGCGAAGATGTAACGGGGCTCAAGCCACGAGCCGAAGCTTAGGACTGCGCAAGCAGTGGTAGCGGAGCGTAGTGTGATAAAACCCACGCCTCTTTAGCGTCCTCGGACGTTACGGAGGCTCGGGTTTGGCGATGAAGCCGGTCTGTGAGGACCGGTGGAGCGATCACTAGCGAGAATGATGACATGAGTAGCGACAAAGGGGGTGAGAGACCCCCTCGCCGAAAGTCCAAGGGTTCCTGCTTAAAGCTAATCTGAGCAGGGTAAGCCGGCCCCTAAGGCGAGGCCGAAAGGCGTAGCCGATGGGAACCAGGTTAATATTCCTGGGCCAGGAGGATGTGACGGATTGTGGCGGCGTGCGTCCCTTATCGGATTGGGGCGTATCCAAGACAGTCCCTGGAAATAGCCCTCCGCCAGACCGTACCCTAAACCGACACAGGTGGACTGGTAGAGCATACCAAGGCGCTTGAGAGAACGATGTTGAAGGAACTCGGCAAAATACCTCCGTAAGTTCGCGAGAAGGAGGCCCGGTGCACGACCACCGGGGGCACAAACCAGGGGGTGGCGACTGTTTACTAAAAACACAGGGCTCTGCGAAGTCGCAAGACGACGTATAGGGTCTGACGCCTGCCCGGTGCCGGAAGGTTAAAAGGAGGGGTGCAAGCTCCGAATTGAAGCCCCGGTAAACGGCGGCCGTAACTATAACGGTCCTAAGGTAGCGAAATTCCTTGTCGGGTAAGTTCCGACCTGCACGAATGGCGTAACGACTTCCCCGCTGTCTCCAACATCGACTCAGCGAAATTGAATTGCCTGTCAAGATGCAGGCTTCCCGCGGTTAGACGGAAAGACCCCGTGCACCTTTACTACAGCTTCACACTGGCAATAGGTCAGCGATGTGCAGGATAGGTGGTAGGCTTTGAAGCAGGGACGCTAGTCCTTGTGGAGCCTCCCTTGAGATACCACCCTTCGCTCGCTTGTTGTCTAACCGCGGTCCGTTATCCGGATCCGGGACCCTGTGTGGCGGGTAGTTTGACTGGGGCGGTCGCCTCCCAAACAGTAACGGAGGCGCGCGAAGGTTGGCTCAGAGCGGTCGGAAATCGCTCGTTGAGTGCAATGGCAGAAGCCAGCCTGACTGCGAGACTGACAAGTCGAGCAGAGTCGAAAGACGGCCATAGTGATCCGGTGGTCCCGAGTGGAAGGGCCATCGCTCAACGGATAAAAGGTACGCCGGGGATAACAGGCTGATACTGCCCAAGAGTCCATATCGACGGCAGTGTTTGGCACCTCGATGTCGGCTCATCTCATCCTGGGGCTGGAGCAGGTCCCAAGGGTACGGCTGTTCGCCGTTTAAAGAGGTACGTGAGCTGGGTTTAGAACGTCGTGAGACAGTTCGGTCCCTATCTGCCGTGGGTGTAGGATACTTGAGAGGAGTTGCCCCTAGTACGAGAGGACCGGGGTGAACGATCCACTGGTGGACCTGTTGTGGCGCCAGCCGCAGTGCAGGGTAGCTATGATCGGAAAGGATAACCGCTGAAGGCATCTAAGCGGGAAGCCCCCCTCAAAACAAGGTATCCCCGAGGGCCGTGGTAGACCACCACGTCGATAGGCCGGAGATGTAAG
>NZ_SLXL01000026.1:3571-5458 GCF_004345735.1 Rhodovulum adriaticum | reverse complement strand
GGCCCCCGGCCTGCAGCGCGTCGCAGGCGGTGCGCGCAAGCTCCAGCAGGTCGGTGGGGACGATGAGCAGGACCAGCGTTCCGGGCGCTCCCACGGGCGCGTCCTCCAGGGCCCGGGCGACACGCAGGATCAGCGACAGCGTTCCGGCAATGGGTGTCTCCACCCGCCGCCGGTCGCCGGGGGCGCGTGCGGGCGGGAGCGGAATGGTCCATTCGTCCGCGATCTTCGCGTCCGACTGGGCCATGAGATCATCGACGGTGGGCAGCGCATCGGCCTTGGTGCCCCGGGCGGCGGCGCGGATCTCGCGGGCGACGCGGGCGCGGGCCGCGGCCAGGCCGGGCAGGGCGGAGGGAGCGGACGAACTGGACATGGGGCAGCCTCCTGTTCCGGGAACAGACGAAAAGCGGAAAAAATGCGGGGCATGCTGGAGGGCAGGGCGGGGCCACCCGGGCCGGACACACAGGCCCGGCCCGGGCGCATCCCGTTCAGGCCGCGCGGGTGCCGTCGGGCGAGGCGATGTCGCGGGCGATCCGCGTCAGCACGCGCTCGATTTCGGGCAACAGCCAGGGCGCGTAGATCTCGGTCACCACGTTGATCTGCCCGGCATAAAGCTTGGGCGGGACCACCGCCTGGCGAAAGCGGCGGCCCAGCTCGGCATGGGCGCGCTTCTCGGCGGCGCAGGCCTCATGGCCGGTGGGCATCGCCAGCAGGCGCAGGAAAGTGACCTGCGCATCTTCCGGCAGGCCCAGCTGGTGGCGGAACCGCTTCTCGGGATTGGCGCTGTAGCCCAGCTTGAGCACCGTCCGGCCGATCCGGGGCAGGGTGATGCGGGCAAGATAGATGGTGGAGGGCTTGGCGGTCCAGCTCTCGCCGCAGGTCGCGCAATCGCACTGGCCCCAGGACATGTTGGTCACAGCAATGCGTTGTTCGTGGCCGCAGGCCTCGTGCCGGTAGAGGCGGTAATTGGGATTGCCGAGCGGGTCGCGACCGAGGCGGGTCCAGCCCTGGCGCCGGGCTTCGTCCTCTTCGCGGGCCTGCAGGCAGGTCTCGCAGCGGATCGCCGTCTTGCCCGCGGCGGCTCGCTCGATGATCTCGAACTGGCGGCGCACCTCGTGGCCGCATTCCGGAATGCGATAGCGTCCGTAATGGCGGTCTTCGGGATCGCGACCGAGATAGACCAGGCCGGCATCCTGGGCTGCGCTCCGGCGCCCGATCTCGGCGCAGCCCGCGCAGGCGGGTTGGGCGGTGCGCAGGGTGAAGACCTTGTGCACGGTCACCGTGCCGCAGACGCGGCATTCCAGCGCGAGGTGATAGCGATCCCGCACGCGGGCGAGGATGTTGAAGCCCTTGGCACGGGCGGTCTTCTGCCAATGGTCCGGAATGGGGCCGTTATAGGTGACGGCCCAGGTCTCTGCCGGGACATGGGCGGAGCGGCGGGGAACATGGAGGGTGCGGCCGTCAAGGGAAACGGGCTGGAAGGCGGGGGAGGCGGGCGTCTTGCACATGGCAGGATCCTTTTGGGCAGGGGGCAGGGGCCAGGCGCGCGGTGCGCGCCCGGTGGGGCCGGGCTTGTCCGGACAGGAACCGATCCCGGAAAACCGCGGGACAGACCGGTCCGCTCACCCGGCGCAAACGAGCACCGGGTGCGGATGGTCAGGTCGGTCCGGAAAAGGGACGTGTCAGGCCAGCATCACGGCGCCCGCGGGGGGCAGGTCGCCGGGGCCGTCGCCCAACGCGTCAGGCTCCAGCACCGTGTGGACGGTGGCCAGCACATGGGCCGCGCGGCCCAGGGTGCGGTTCACCATGCCGGCCACGGGCGTGGCGCCGGGCCACTTGAAGACGGGCAGCTGCATCTGGACCTGCTCGATCAGCTGGGCGCCGGCGCGT
>NZ_SLXL01000026.1:0-3473 GCF_004345735.1 Rhodovulum adriaticum | reverse complement strand
GGGCGGCTTTTAGCGCTTGGGCAGGCCTTTAATAGTCAGGCATTTAGGGCCTTGGCCGACACAAACGACCGACAGGAGGCGCTACACTTGTCGGCACGTCATCCAATTGTGCGTCGGATCATCGCCATCGCCTTGTTCGCCTGATCGCGTGCCTCAGTGCTTTTCATCTTTGCTGCGCTGCGGCATGTTTGCGGGCGTCTTGCCTTCGGCGAAAAGGGTCTGCGCGATGCTTCCTGACCGCGTTTTGTCGCTGCCTACCGATCTGGTGCTGGTTGTGGCGATCCTGATCGCCGCTGTCACGATGTTCGCCATCAACCGGCCGCGTATGGATGTGGTGGCGGTGATGGTGATGGTCGCGCTGCCCTTTACCGGCGTGATTTCGGTGTCAGAGGCGCTGGCGGGATTTTCCGACAACAACGTGATCCTTATTGCCGGGCTTTTCGTTGTCGGCGAGGCACTGGTGCAGACCGGCGTAAGCCAACGCATCGGCGATTGGATCGCGGCGCGGGCCGGCCGGTCCGAGGCGCGGCTGATCTTCTTCCTGATGGTGGGAGCGGCTGCGCTGAGTTCGATCATGTCTTCAACCGGGGTGGTTGCGATCTTCATCCCAATGGTGTTGCGCATTGCGCGCAGCTCGCGGGTCGCGCCGGGGCGGTTGATGATGCCGCTGTCGATGGCGGCGCTGATTTCGGGAATGCTGACGCTGATCGGCACGCCCCCCAACCTGATCGTCCATGGCGAGTTGTTGCGCCGCGGCGAAGAGGGGTTCGGGTTCTTCGATTTCACCCCCTTCGGGCTGCCGATCCTTGGTCTGGCGATCCTTTACATGATCGCGCTGCGTCGGTTCATCGGTGGGGCGACGGTAACATCGCCCGACCCGACCAGGCGCAGCTTGGGCGATTGGGTCGCGGATTTCGATCTGGCCCGTCGTATCGCGCGATTGCGGGTGCCGGCGGGCGCGCAGGCGGCAAGGCGCCCGTTGTCGGCGCTCAATCTGGGGGGACCCGACCGCCCGGTCGTGCTCGCGATCGAGCGTATCGGCGGGCGTGCCGGCGATATCATCCGCCCCCGGCCCGACATCGTAATACGATCCGGCGACATTCTGGTGATCGACGCGGCCGATCAGGGCGACACTCTGGATGAGAGCTGCAACCGCTGGGGGCTGGTGCAGCTGCCATTGTCGGGGGACTGGTTCACCGAGCGCGCCCGCGACATGGGGTTGGCGCAGGCCATGGTCCCGCCGGCATCCTCCCTTGTGGACCGGAGCGTAGCCGAGGTTCAGTTTCCCGCGCACCACGATCTGGCGGTGATCGGGTTGCGCCACGGGGCCCGGGCAGTCTCTGGCGCGTTGCGGGACGAAACACTGCGCCCTGGCGACACGCTGCTGCTGATGGGGGCGTGGCAGGATATCCGCCGCGTGCAGGACCGGCGCGGCGAGGTGGTGATGCTGGACCTGCCCGGCGAGGCCGACAATGTCGCCCCCAGTGCCCGGCGTGCGCCGCTGGCGCTGTTGGTGGTGGGGCTGATGGTGCTGGGGATGGTGCTGGGCGTTGCGCCCAATGTGCACCTGGTCTTGCTGGCCTGCCTGGCGTTGGGCCTGTTCGGATGTGTCACCATGACCGGAGCCTACGGGGCAATGCACATGAAAAGCCTGGTGCTGATAGTTGGCATGCTGCCCTTTGCCCTGGCGCTGGAACGGACCGGCGGCGTGGACATGGCCGCTGCCGGATTGATCGCGCTGGCCGGAGAGGCGAGTCCACGGGTATTGCTGGCAGCGATTTTTCTGACGACCTCGCTGTTCAGCTTGTTCATTTCTAACACGGCCACGGCGGTTCTGATGGCGCCGGTGGCGATGGCGGTGGCCGACAGCCTGGGGATTTCGCCATACCCCTTTGCGATGACCGTGGCACTGGCGGCCTCGGCGGCTTTCATGACCCCGGTCAGCTCCCCGGTCAATACGCTGGTCCTGGGGCCGGGAGGCTACAAGTTCCTTGATTTCGTCAAGATCGGGGTGCCCTTTTCGGCCATAACGCTTGCGGTGGTGATCGCGATGGTGCCCGTCATTCTGCCGTTCTGACATGCGGCGGGACGCGGGCAGGCGGGACACCGATCAGGTCTCTTGAGACAAGCCTGGATGCCCCGCGCCGCCACGCTTTCGGCAATCCGGCGCAGACCGTGGATATAGGCCGCCTTGCGCATCCACATGGCAGGGACCGCACTGTCTGGTCAGCGCCAATCTGAACCGCGGCGCGGGGTACTCAACGTTCCGGCCATTATTGATGGCGCGCTTGCCGGGGCCGTTCGCGCGCCGAAATCCTGGGCGGAATATAACGCCAGCGCGATCGCAGAACGCCGAGTCTCGATAGAGGCGCAATGCCGCCAAGACCCGTTGACGAACGTTCCTGCTCTTTGATCCCGAGTGCGACGACTCGACTCTGATGCGTTTGGCAAGTAATAAGAACAAAGAATGAACAAATATTCTGGGATGTACGCAGACACACGCAAAACGGTCGTTTCCTTATGGGTGTTCGGCCTGTTGCGTGGCCGGGTTCTGCGTGCGCGGACCGTCCATCGCCTCTTCGCTTTCGCATGACCTACGCCGAGCTTTGCGTCACTTCGAACTTCACGTTCCTGACCGGGGCCTCGCATCCCGAGGAACTGGTGCTGCGCGCGGCCGAACTGAGGTTGTCAGCCATCGCCATCACCGACCGCAATTCCCTTGCCGGGGTGGTGCGGGCCTATTCCGCGCTCAAGACCCTGCGCGATGAGGCGGCCCGGACCCTGCGTGTGCGGTCCTCGCAACAGATCGACCCCAGCTCGCGGCAGGTGGTTGGTCCGCCACAGGCTTTGCCGATGCCGGTTGTGCCGACGCTGCCAAAGCTTGTCGTCGGCTCGCGGCTGGTGTTGCGTGATTGCCCCGTGGAGTGGCTGGCCCTGCCGACTGATCGCGCGGCCTATCAACGGCTTGCACGGCTATTGACCCAAGGCAAGCGGAGGGCGCCCAAGGGAGAATGCCATCTCGACCTGGACGATCTCGAAGACGGGTGTCGCGGGATGATCCTGATCGCGTTGCCGCCGCGCGATTTCCAGCAGGCCTTTGTACCGCTTCACCATCTGCAGCGGCGGTATCCCGGTCACGTCTTTCTCGGGGCCGCGCCGTCTTATGACGGGGCCGATCAGGCCCGGTTCGATACCTGTGCGGCCATGGCGCTGCGCTGTTCGACGCCGATGGTGGCAGTGGGGGACGTGCTGATGCATCACGGGCGGCGGCGCAAGCTTGCCGATGTGCTGACCTGCCTGCGCGAGGGGATCACCATCGACCGGATCGGCATGCGCGCCTTGCCCAATGCCGAACGTCGCCTAAAGGGCGCGTCCGACATGGCACAGCTTTTCCGGCGGCACCCGGCGGCGCTCAAGCGCACCCTGGAGATTGCCGCGCGGTGCAGCTTTTGTCTCAGCGAATTGAGCTACGA
>NZ_SLXL01000025.1 GCF_004345735.1 Rhodovulum adriaticum | reverse complement strand
GACGCCACGACCAACCGCCTGCACGATGGCATGTGCATGCTCTCCGAGAGCGACACGCTTCTCCACACCGTCCGGCAGCGCCTTGTCCATCGGCAAGCCAAGGCTGGCATGGGCGAGACCCATGTATTGGCTGGGCGGCAGGTTGAAGGTCCCCGCCAGGATCAAGACAGGCACATCAGCGTATTCGTTGGTCGCCTGGTGCATCCCCCAGTGCAGAAAGCTGGTGCTGGCTGAGGCGTCGGGACCGAGGGCTGTGCTGATGAGACCGGGGACGTCGAGGTGCTTGTCGGCCTTGTGGTGGACGATCAGACAGCGCTCATCCGGCCTGCAACCGCGCATCTCAGCGACAGTCTTCGCCAGTACTGGGCCGTTTTGTCCCCAGCTGCTTTTGCCAGCGCCCTTCCGGGCAACATGGATCGTCAGCGGGCTGTAGTCCTTGGTCGCCGATGGCAGGAAGACCACACCGCCTCGCGTCTCCGCCCACAGCTTGTAGGTCTCACGCACTCGCGCCGAGGCGTCCAGCACCAGAACAGGAGCCAGGTCTTCCGGCAGAATCGCCCTGGCAAGCACGGCAACACGTTGGCTGCCCCAGCCTGGGCATACGCGGACCTGCTGACCCGACAGCTGCGCCAGCGCTTCCACATGTGCTGTCCGCCATTCGTTTCCGAGCATGGCCGCAGCACGTTGAAGGACTTCAGGGTCTAGCTTCGGAAACCGGAACAGGGACCCGATGTCTGCCCTCCGCAGCCGGTCCATCAGACCATCCACCTTGTCAGCGAAGTCTGCCGAGACACGCCGGAAGAAACCCAGGAGGCCGCCAATGTCATCGCTCGACAGCATGACCACCTGACCCGGCTCCATCGTCTCGTCCCAGACCCGGACCTCACGAGGCAGACCCTGGTAGTGGAAGGTGGAGCATGCCTCGAAGCGTCCTCCCCGCAGCCTGGACAGAAGCATCTGCTGGGTTGTGAAGAGAACACGCGCTTCGCCGGGCGGTGTGGAAGACAAGGCGTTGACCTCGTCGTCACTGGTCAGCACAGCAAAGTCCACCTCCTCCAGACCCGCATCCTGAACGATCCGCTCGATCTCGGCCTTGCGCGACAGGCAGACCAGAACCGCGACATCGCCGTGGTCCTGAGACCCCATCAACTGCCGTAGGAAGATGATCAGCGACGTGGTCTTTCCCATTCCAGGGTCGAGGCTGGACACATAGACCCGCCGCTCCGCAGCCCCTTCCGCCATGTCGGTCATGGTCTGGATCACGCTTTGCAGGGCGTCATGGTGTTGGGAGGAGAGGTGTTGTCCGTGATGATGAAGGGTCTCGACAACCTCGTTCATGGTCGAAGAGGTCAGGCCAACTGAACCAGTATGGCTTCTATCAAAGCTATGTAGAGGACATACCAGTTCGGCGGCAGCGTCAGGAAAAAACGCTGGTTGGTCAGCAGGATAAGATACATGTGCATGGGGCATGGGTTATCCGTGTTGAGGATGCACGCCTCCGTTGCTCCCTGAACGGGAGGCCAAACGATTTGGTGGAGGGGCAGGTTGTCGGGAATGCAGCCCGATGGTTCGGGTCATGCGATGGTGGAACTTAATTCCGGGTGAGCCGCTACCGTGTCCCCGAAAGGCCGTTCCGCCGGGGTTGTCGCCGAGGCTTGCGGCGGCATCCGGCCGGTCCTCGCCGATTAACCTCCACCATCGCTCTCACCAAAACCCCCGGCGCTCAAGCGCATCCGACAACCGGAAAGGAAACACGATGAGCAACGTCAACACCTTCTTCTTCAACTCATCGACCATCCGCGTGGTGACCATTGAGGGTCAGCCGTGGTTCGTGGCGGCTGATGTGTGCCGTGTTCTCGGGATCGGCAACACGACGAACGCCGTGCGCCCTCTGCACGATGACGAGAAAAGGCTTCATCGGATAAAGGGTATGCGCGGCTCTGCCCCCACCGTCGTCAACGAAAGCGGTCTCTACAAGCTGATCCTGCGGTCGGACAAACCAGCGGCCCGCGCTTTCCAAGACTGGGTGACCCGCGATGTGCTGCCCGCGATCCGCAAGGACGGCGGCTACATCATGGGCGAGGAGAAGGTATCGACCGGCGAGATGTCCGAGGACGAGCTGATCCTCAAGGCGGTGGAGGTTTTCCAGAGTAAGGTCGCGCAAGGGAAGCAGTTACGCCAGCAATTCGCTCGAAATCGTGCCTGCTCCGGTCTAGAAGCATGGACGTAATTAACCATACCCAGAAGGTCGTGACCGGCTCAGGGGCCAGCACCTGCCAGCATGACCCGTTCACCCTTAGCGAAGGCTCGACGACCAATCTATGATTGGATGAAGCACGTCTTGCCGACCTCGGGTTCTGACACGCTGCCGTCCATCACCTTGGACGGGCTACGTGGCACTCGGCCCCCATAACAGTCCCTGCTAACAGGGCGAAGGCGCTCTTTCCACAAGAAGGGCGGGGAGCCGTCATTTGCTGCAGAAGCGGTATCGACGATACTTCTGGGAGGAAGCTGACATTCGAAGCGGTTTGTGAGGTGCCCCTCAGACCGAGATATGATGCGACCGATCCATCACTCGCTTTTGCCAACGTTTGATCCTCAACTCGAACGCGACGCGTTTTGACAGAGATTAGGTAGGTCTTTTACTTGCTCGACGGCATGTGAACAAACTTGCAACTTCGGCGGCATTAGACGACTGTGCTTTCGTGCGGCTTGGTTGCTGTTTGCGATCATAGCACCGTCGTCGGCTCCGGGATGTACGCATCAGCGATCAGAAACCACCTTTCGTCAGGGATGCAGGATTTCCGATCTCGTGCTATCTCTCTGAGATATCGGTGGTTTTGACCCATGGAGACTGTCTTGTCAGAGATTGAATGGACTGACACAACTTGGAATCCAGTTGCCGGGTGTACTGCGGCGTCTAGCGGATGCACGAACTGTTATGCGATGTATATGGCTCTTCGGTTGGAAGCAATGGGAATGGAGAAGTATCAAGGGCTTGCGCGGCGTTCGGGTAAGAGAACCGTTTGGACAGGTGCCATCAATCTGGATGAAAAGTCTTTGGAGGCCCCGCTGAAATGGCGTAAGCCTCGAAAAGTTTTCGTTAACTCCATGAGCGATCTCTTTCATGAGAGAGTGCCGTTCGATTTCGTTGAAAAAGTTTGGCGGACAATGGAGGAAACGCCACACCATCAGTATCAAATTCTGACTAAAAGACCTGAGCGTATGCTTGAGTTCGTGAAAAACCATCTCAATACGGTGCTTCCAAATGTTTGGCTTGGAACTAGCGTCGAAAACGCTGATACGGCTGCGAGAATTGACGCTCTTTCTGTCACTCCTGCAATAATCCGGTTTATTTCCTTCGAGCCGTTAATTGCGCCGGTTGGAGATATTGATCTGAGCAACATCCATTGGGCTATTGTTGGCGGAGAGAGCGGATCACAAGCGCGCCCCATCAAAGAAGAGTGGATTGATGAAATTCACACTTTGTGCCAGCGTTATGGAACTGCGTTTTTCTTCAAGCAGTGGGGAACGTGGGGAAAAGACAACAAGAGGCGTTCTAAGAAAGCGAACGGGAGGCTGTTTCGGGGAAAAGTTTGGGAAGAAATGCCTACAATTTCGGTGTCTCCATAGGGTTTTCGGAGCGCCTTCAGCATGGTTAAGAGACAGTATGACTGGGAGAACGGTGCCAAAATCCGTCCGCACTCCAAGATCAAGCTCGCGATTATCAAAGAGTACATTCACGAGTATGTTCGTGTTAGATGTAGCTTGCCTCAGCAAGAGAGATTTCGACTGTCCTTTGTGGATGGGTTCTGCGGAGCCGGAGCATACGAATGTGGTACGCTTGGTTCGCCTCTGATGGTGCTCCAAACGCTTAAATCAGTGAGCGCCGAGGTAAATCTCAGAAGGAAAATAGACGGGTTCAAACCGATTTCCTTCGAGTTCTTCATGTACTTCAATGACCTCTCCCCTGTTGCCATACAGGCCCTGCGAGGTAGTGTTGACGCGTTCTTGCAGGAACACCAAGACCAGCACAGCGGTGCAACGTTCTACGTGAAATATTTCGAAGGCGATTTCGGGGGCAACCTTCCAAGTATCGCTCAAATGGTTGTGGCTTCTAGGGTTCGAAACACCATCTTCAACCTCGATCAGTATGGTCACGCTGATGTATCGGAAGAGCATCTTCGAACGACTCTGTCGCTGACGCGGTCTTCCGAAGTATTCCTAACATTCTCTATCAAGTCCTTCTTGGCATTCATCAGTCCCACGAGAAGACAAGACAAAAGATTGTTTGACGAGCAAATCTCAGAAATCTCCCTGCACAAGACCAAGAAGGAGTGGCTTGCGGCAGTCGAAAAAGTCGTATTTGAGGAGTTCCAAACGCTGGCAAATTTCGTCAGCCCATTCTCGATTAACAACCAAAGTGGATGGGAGTACTGGCTGGTACATTTCGCGAATTCCTTCCGGGCCAGACAAGTTTATAACGATATCTTGCACCGAAAAAAGAATTCGCAAGCGCATGTGGGTCGGTCTGGCCTTCAAATGTTGAGGTACAACTCTATCGAGGATGCTTCGCTGTACCTGTTTGATGCGAACTCGCGGCGAGGTGCAAGGGAGGAACTTTTGGCTGATATACCTAAGTTCCTTAGGGATTGTACTCCCGAGGCTTCTCTATCTGTCGCGGATTTTTTCGATCAAACATATAACCAAACACCCGCCCACTCAGATGACCTCAACAGCGCATTAATCAAATCACCGGAAGTAGAGATCGTGACCGCGACCGGCGGAAGGCGGCGGAAGCCACAAATGATAAAACGAACAGATACAATCCGACTAACACCACAAAGATCTTTTCACTTTCTTTGACCCAACGCGGAAAGCAACAGAACAATTTGGAGAATGCAATGGACTGGAAGAAACTTATGTCCGCAACCCGGCGGAAAGACATGCACAAAGAAAACGAGAAGCCACTGAACGCAGGTGGTGATAGAACGGAAATTGAACGCGATTACGACCGGGTTCTTTTTAGCACTCCCGTTCGGCGGCTGGCCGATAAAACCCAAGTCTTTCCCTTAGAGAAAAATGATAGCGTTAGAACGCGCCTTACTCACTCCCATGAGGTTTCCAATATTGCACGGAGTATTGGTGTTGCACTCGCTCATCGTGACGGAACCGAGTTTAACTCAGTAGATTTTCAGCGTGATCTGCCCGCAATCCTCGCGACGGTAGGGTTGGCACATGACATCGGCAACCCACCGTTTGGCCATCAAGGCGAGTATGCCATTGGAGATTGGTTTAAAAGGAATGAGGAGATTGCATTCGAATTCCTTAATGATGAGGGCCTAGACCTTTCGCCGAATATAAAGAGGCGTATGCGCCTCGACTTCGAAAAGTTTGAGGGCAATGCCCAAGCGCTTCGCGTGCTCACCAAGCTCCAGATCATGAACGACAACTTTGGGCTCAATCTTACATGTGGCGCACTCGCTGCTCTAATGAAGTACCCTGGGACATCGGAGCAACAGGACAAGTCAAACATTGCGACTAAAAAGTTCGGATGCTTTCATTCCGAACTTGATGTGGTGGCGGACGTCTGGAAAGAAACCGGGCTGAAAGAGGGGCTGCGGCATCCGCTAACTTTTTTGATGGAAGCAAGCGACGACATTGCCTATTCGGTTTTGGATGTGGAAGATGCGGTAAAGAAAGGGCTGGTTTCCTACAGAGACTTGATCAGCTATCTCGAAGCTGGGGCGGACGGAGAACCTGAAGCCGACGCTGTGATCAAAGATGTCTGCGAGCGAGCGGACGCACAGCACAAAAAGCACAAAGATGCAAAACTGTCGCCGAACGAAGTGAATGATCTTTCAACCCAGATGTTCCGGGTTTTTGCCATCGGAAACATGGTTTCTGCGGTCATAGAGGCTTTCCTAGAGAGGCAATCCGATATTGAGCAAGGTGCCTTGAAAGATGATCTCATTGCCGTGTCGAGCGCAGCATTGCTTTGCAAAAAGCTGAAAGGTTTTGCGTTCGAAAACGCCTACAAGCACCGAAGTGTTCTTGAATTGGAATTGGAAGGACACAAAGTTATCCATTCAATCATGGACATGCTTTGGCCTGCCATCGTTAGCCGTGGCGACCCGCGGAAGGAGACCAAAGGGCATCCCGGAACTCCTTTTGAGAAATACGCCTACGGACGTATCTCGGAGAATTATCGGCGAGTTTTTGAAAGCCCAAACGAGGACCTGCCGTTGGGTTATCGCCGCTGTCAATTGCTCGCAGACATGATCTCTGGTATGACTGACGGCTTCGCACTAAGCTTTGAGCGGGAACTTAGAGAGCTTCGCTGTTGAGGAGAGAGATGAAACCTGCACTTGACCAGAAAGCCGCCAAGAAGCGCATCCGTCGCTTCTTCGATGAGCCGATGGCTGAGCGTCGGGCTGTGGGCTGCTTTATTGACGAAGTGTCTGTTTGCGCAGATATTTTTGTCTTTGGTGGAGCACTCAGGGACATCTCCCTTCTTGGTGCTCCGAGCTTCGCCAGCGATGTAGATACGGTTGTTCAGGTGCATGATGTTGAAGCCTTCATGGACATCTTGGGCCGGTACGACGCAGTGCAGAACAAGTTTGGCGGACATCGTGTGCGTTTTGGAAGATGGAACTTTGATGTATGGGAGGTCTCGCGAACTTGGGCCTTTGCGGAGGGTGTTGTCGAAGCGCTCAGTCCGTTGTCCCTTCTCGAAACCACCTTCTTCAATTGGGACGCTATTCTATATGACTGGCGATCTGGTTCGCTACACTACGGTCAAAATTATTTTTCCGATCTGTCTCAGAAGTATTTGGAACTCGTACTGGAAGACAACCCGAACGCCATTGGTGCACTAGTCCGCACGCTGCGAACACTTTGCTTGTCTGATGAAATTCAGACTGGGCCAAGGCTTTCTGCATTTGTTGTGAGTGGGCTTGAGGATATCTCCAATGAGGAGATTTTGTCCTACGAAGCAAGTAGTTTCTCGCGCAAGCGGCTGTCTGAAACGTTGCTGTCAGACATGAGAACCAGAGCTTTGGAGTGGGACCAAAACAATGCATTTCAGTGGCTGCCCAGGCGGCAATTGTCTCTATTTGACAACTTCGCCAGCTAGCGGGCTTTTGGTCAGAGTGTATATCAATGCCGCTCTGCTTGAGCATCGAGAGTTATGGGCGGCTGACACGGGAAGTCCCCAAAAATCGGCATGCAAACGAACCCACTCAGGCAAGTCATGAGCATTGAATTCGTCGGCCACTAGATTTTGCATTCGCGGCGAAAGTCCGGAATGACGGGCTGCATCGCAGCGGGGGTGGAGCCCGGCCAATGGCCGGTACGGGCCGACTTCGATTGGTCCACCGTTTCTTTCGCACCGCGCGGCAAACGGACGATGGTGCTGGAACATAGCAGATTTCAAGGATGAGCGCTCTCTGATCGTCCACCACAAGGCCGAT
>NZ_SLXL01000024.1 GCF_004345735.1 Rhodovulum adriaticum | reverse complement strand
ACGCAGTTCGGACGGATAGGCGGGGGTGAATCTCTGCTTCGTCATAGGGCTCATCCTTTGAGTGTTTTACTCTCCGGTAAACCCGGGGCGGTTCATAGAGACGCCACACTGCATCAGATGCCTCGGCTACCCGATCTTCAAGTTCCGTGAGATCGGCGACGCTCTCGCGGAATTCCTCGAGTTGGCCTTCGTCGAAGCTGGCTTCTATTAACTCCATATACTCTTCGAAGCGTAACTCGCGTTGAGCGAAATAGAGAAAGGTACGACCGCCTAAGACCGGCTTGGTCGCCCGGCTCTGGATAAGCACGAAGTCGGTTAGGCCGAAGCGCTTCACCCGCCGCGCGATCAACTCCACCGCCTCGGCAGCAGTCGTTTCGTCTGGAAACCCCCAGAGAATATGTCGGACCCCGATCTTGCGCTCGCTTGTGAGTGCGCCCTGCGTCATGGGCCTGATCTCGACCGGTTTGCCATCCGCATCGAGAGTGATCGTGCCGGCGTCAACTTCGAACGGGGCTGAAGCGGCAAATTCAGCATAGGGCGTGGCGAGTTCGTGCCATTCCACCGAAAGCAGGATCAGGCGGATGTCGGTGTTCTTGACTAGAAATTTATCACGCAGCAGTGCGACATATTTGTAGAGTTCTTGAATCGCTTCGCGCGCTGCAGCATCGGTTCGCTTAATCTCTATGATCACGAGCTTGCCCGCCGCATCACGCGCGAAGATGTCGAGGAAACCCGAAGCGCCCTGCTTGTTTGGAAGATGAGATTCGGTGTCGACCAGCGACAAGCCTGATTCAACCATGTCGAGATCGGCAGCGATATGATCACGGATGGTCGCTTCAGTATACTTTGGATTTTTCATGTTGGTTTAGTTGCCCTTTGCTTGTCGCGTGCCAGGGCTGTCAAAAAGGGCAAGCATCGCGTCACCAGCCAACTTAAAATTTCTGCAAGTCAATTATCTAATTAATTCGGTTCAAATAAATGATCTAACTGCTCGCGACAGCCTCAATTCAAACATTTTAGTACCTGACTACGTCGGCCTGCTTGCGCTCGCACCGAACGAGCCAATCGTGAAGTAGCACAATCCGAACAAACGCAGCGAATGTCTCCTTTTACGAGCCGCGCCGCCACGGCGGGATACATCGGTCAATGGCAGCAATGGGCCGTTTGTGCCATCGCTTGGTCTACAGCCCCCCTGGTCTTCCACTGCGGCGCCGACCACCACGGTCAGGCTGCCCCCTGGGCCGCCCAGGCGGATGCGCTCAGCCATGGACGTCATCGAATCTGCGCTATGGCTTCAGGCCACCTTCGCTCGCTTTGCCGCTGGCGCGCCGTGTTTTTCCCAAAACGTAGCACCATTGTAGCACCAGGACCTGCAAATGCAGCGGCGCCCCTGCGGGCGCCATGTAAGGATTTGATAACACTAAGGATTTTGGTTGCGGGGGCTGGAGTTGGACTTTATCGAACTTTTCCGCTCTATGTTAGCGGCACCTGCGGCCGACCAACAGCATCTGGAGCAAGGCTTTGACAAGAAAAGATTTCAAGCGCTTCGTGATTTATGCACGCAGCGCGACCGATAGCGATGGCGGGCAGGCGATAGAGGCCCAACTTGAAGTCTGCCGCCACTTCGTTGAGCAGGAAGGCGGCAGCGTCGTCGCGGAATGCACGGATGCGGCGGCATCGGGGTTATCCACTGAACATCCTGGTCTTCAAAAAGCTCTTTCCATCGCAGCTGCGGGAAAGTGCGACGCACTTGTGGTCCAAGACTTGTCGCGGATATCGCGCGACCTGGCGCAATGCATCCATATCGACCAGCGCCTGAAAGATGCCGATGTTGAACTACAGGCGGTCCATAAACTGATGGGCCTGCCAAGAACCGCCACTCCCACAGAAAGATGACCAAGCCGGAGTCGGTTTCGAACTGCATCATTCATGCCTGCGTAGCACGGCCGCAGCGGCTTCTATTTATCGCCCCAATGCATCGAGTACGCGCTGTACAGTTTCTGCCAGCCCCTCGTCCGTCTTGAGCTCGCATTCCCAGACGACCAGCACGCGCCAGCCGAGCGCGCGTAGGGCCTCGTCCTTCTCCGCATCCCGGCGCACGTTCCCCTCCAGCTTCGGTCGCCAATAGTCAAGGTTCGACCTGGGAAGCCGACCCGCTGTACAACCCTCGTGCTGGTGCCAGAAGCAACCGCGCACCTGGACGGCGAGCCTATGCCGCGGGAAGACCACGTCAGGTTTGCCCGGCAGATCCTTCCGGCAGACGCGGAAGCGCAGGCCCATCCTGTGCAGAGCTGAGCGCAGCCGCAGCTCGGGTTTGGTGTCCCGCCCCTTGATCTTCGCCATGTTGCGGGACCGGCGCTCTGGGTCGATGGTGTCGGCCAAGGCTCAGGGCGCGTGGGCCGCGATCAGGTCGCGGACCTCCTGGATGGTCAGGCAGGGCTTCTGCGAATGGATGACGCGGTGGCAGCCGGCGCAGACCATTGCCATGTCCTCGACCAACGTGACACTGTCCGGTTGGAGTTCTTCGATCGGGACTGTGTGGTGTGCTTCCATCGCACGCTCGCCAGCGTTACCGTAGACCTCCACCGGGACGGTCCCACACGCCTCGCACCGAAGCTTGCCGCCATGGACATGGCGATAATGATCGCGGACCTGCTTCGCGAACTTCCGGTCCCGCTCTTTGTAGGTGTGCAATCGCGTCAGGATTCGGCCCTCTTTGCCCGCGATCTGCTCCGCCTCGACCTCGGGCCCGTCCTCTGCAGCCAGGAGCACCCTCACGGCGCCGGCATTCGTGGGTCCAAAGCGTTTCACCTTGAGGGCGATCAACGCATCCGCCGTGCGGCGCAGTTCGCCCGTGTTGACGCCGGTCGATATGGCGTCGGCGTGCGCAGTGATCGCGGCGGCAAGGTCAGGGTCACGTGCTGCGATTTCCGCCACGTTTGCTATGTCGCCGGCCAGCGCGGCGAGACTGTCGTCCAGTTGGAACTGTGCCTTGCTGTGAAGAATGGAGGCGCGAAGCGGGGCGAGGACGATGGTCATACCATCGTCCTCCAGCACGTCAAAGTCCATCTGCTGAACTAGGAACTTCTTGTTTTCCAGCGGGAATGAGACATGCCCCAGCTTGTCTGAACGCGCTGGCTCGTGCAGCCCGGCGACGGCCATCACGAGTTGCGGCAGATGCAGTTTCGATCGGTCGTTCGGCGCGCGCTTACGGAGCCGCGGTTTGCCCTGCGCCTGCTTGCCGTATACCTCGGAATCGATGCGGATACCGAGCTGGTCAAAGTCGACAACGACGTCACGATCCATCAGCGAGTCCGCCGGTACGAACTCGAACTCGCCCCGCCCGCCGGACGGGCGCCAGTGGACCTCACAGGTCGTCATGCGGGCATTAACCTCACGTCAATCGCTCTCCTGCTATGCCGGCGAGAACAAAGCGGGACCGAAATACCCTATTTTGTTATTGACCGGACTGCGATACTCTAGATAGAGATAAGGGCTAAAATGCCAGGTTCACAAGGGGGAAATCGAGCTGACCTACTCCGTCGCATCATTCTTCTCCGGTATCGGAGGTCTGGACCTCGGTCTGGAGCGGGCGGGGTTCACGCTCAACTTCCACTGCGAGGTCAAGCCGTTCTGCCGCGAGATACTCGCCCAGCACTGGCCCGACCTCCCCGTGAGCGAGGACATCAGGAAGCTAGATGAGACAGACATCCCTCAAGCTGACGTATGGGCAGCAGGATTCCCATGCCAAGATCTCTCGCTTGCAAGAATGGGGCCAAGATCTGGGCTTCGAGGGAGCCAGTCTGGACTCTTTCACGAGTTTATGCGGCTCGTTCGAGGACGCATGCCAAGAGCAATTATCCTCGAGAACGTGCACGGGCTTCTCTCTAGCCACGGAGGACGAGACTTCGCCGTCGTACTCAAGGCGCTGGACGAACTCGGGTATGGTGTCGCATGGCGTGTGCTTAACAGCAAAGACTTCGGAGTCCCCCAGCAGCGCCGTCGCGTCTACATTGTTGCCATGCATCGAGACGGGCGAGGTCCCGGAGAAGTACTTTTTGAGCCCGAATGCGGCGACTGGCATCCTAAGAAGGGTAGATCGAATGGGCCGAAATCTCCCTCCCTCTTTCAGACGATCATTGGAGATACTGAGCGGGGCCCGCTCGTAAAGAGCATCGCCCACTGCATTTACGCGGAGTCTGCACGGCATACAGGCACCGATTGGTCAAGAAACTATGTTTGGTATCCTGACGGACGGGTCCGCCGCTTCACACCAAACGAGGTGGAGCGCGTTCAAGGCTTCCCGGAAGACTGGACCCTGCCATTACATTTCGATGACCGTCAGGCCGATCGGATCGACAGCCTAAGGTATCATGCAGTCGGAAATGCGGTGACGCCGCCGGTCGCGGAATGGGTAGGACGGCGCTTATACCAAGCGATCGAAGCGCAAGAGGTCGAGTTCGTGCGTAAAATGGGTGCAGTAGCGGCTGAATAACGTAGGGTTGACCCCGCGCGCCGGGGCGCGCGGGGAAGGCGCGGTTAGTCGGCCACGGTGGTCGTGTCGGTCTCGGCGGCGGCATCGGTGGCCTTGGCCGCGGCCTCTTTCTCGCACTGGGCGCGGCCGCGCTCGGCCGCGCGGCGCGCCAGTTCTGCCGCGACCACCTCTTCGACGCCCTCCTGCGGGCGCAGGGGGTGGCCGGCGATGCGGCGGCGGTTCTTGGCGCTGGCCAGCAGCTCGATCTGGATGAAGAACGCCTTCAGGGTCTCGACTTCCTCGTTCTCGTCCAAAAACCCGAGCCATTCGTCGATGGTCTCGGCAATGGCCTCGCGGCGCTCGCGCTCCTTCTGGCTGAGCTTGCGCGACTCGCGATCGGCCACAGCGACGATGCGATTCAGCTTGCGCTTCATGCTTTCGTTCATCAGCTGGTCGATGCTGGTGGCGTTGCGGCGGGTCTTGCCGGTGGGGATGGTGAAGTCAGTCATAAGAACACCTTTCGTCTCGTATTGGCGGTTGGGCCCGGCGGTCGGATCATCCGGCGCCTTCAGGGCTGGCCAACATATTTTTCTCTTCGCACCGCCCCCAAAACGCGCCGAAGAACTTTTGAGGAACTTTCTCACAACCACCTGTTTTCAATAGATTCATTTTTCCATTCAGGGCGCCCGCACTAGCGGCGCCCCGTTTCACCGGAAAGATTTCGCCCGGGATCGCGTCCGTCCCGGCCCGGAGCGCTGCGCTCGGCGCGCATGGTCCGGGCGACCGCAATCTTCAACGCTTGCCCGACGCGCTCGCGCAGGTCCTGCGGCAGGGTCTGGGCCGCCTTGGCGATCGCCTCGCGCGCCTGCTGGACACTGTCCAGCGCCTCGGCGAACTCGGCCTCCGCCCGCCTGCGGGCGTCGGCCTCGGCCCGAGCCGTGAGCCGGCGCAACGCCATGCGGAACGCCTTGCGTGCGCGCTGGAACCCGCCCGTGGCCTTGCGATCGGGCGGGAAGACAGGGGGCGCCGGCGGCGCATCCTTTACGGGCTCGGGCGCAACCTCGCGCCCGTCTTCGTTCATCCGCCCTGCGGCGACGGCATCGGCATAGTCGATCACCGCCTGCGCCTCGTCCTCGCGGGCCGCGACCTCGCGGCGCCTGTCTTCGACCTCGGTCGCCTTCCTGGCGAGGCGCAACTCCTCTTGCCGACGCCATTCGGCCGGGCGGACATGGCGCCGCTGCTTTGGCGGCTCCTGGCCCGAGGCCAGCGCATTGCGGATGGCCTGGGCCCGGCGTTCGCCACGGGTCAGGCCGATCTCGGCGAACCATGCGCCCACGCTGTCCTGGGCCGCCTCGTAATCCTTGATCATCGGGTGGATCGAGGGCTGCAACATCCGCCGCGTGGCGCCTTTGATCTCTACCGTCGCGCGCGGCATGATCACGGCGTGGATGTGATAGGCCTGCTCATCGAGATCGGCGCGCGCATGGATGACATCGTCGTCGAAATGGTGCTTGAGCCAGGCCACGGCCCGCTCCTCGAACGCCACCTCGCGCGGGTTGCGGTCGCTTTCGCCCAGGAACTCGGACAGGTCGCCCTCGAACCACTCCCGATTGGCCGTCAGGATCACTTCGCGCAGGGGGCCGTGCCGGGATGCCCGCCAGGGATCCTTGGGCCCTTCGGCCAGGCGGCGGCGAAGATCCTTGCGGCGCTTGCGCCGTTCCAGCGCCTCCAGTTCCTCGGCGAAGTTCTCCGACCGCATCTCGGCGATCTCGGCCAGGGCCTGCTCGGCCCAGTCTGCCTCCCCGATGAGCCGGCGATTGAGCTGCGACCGCGTCCGATCCACATGGCCGAGATCGCCACCCTTGCGCAGGCGGTGGGCCTCGTAGCCGCCCAGGTCCTCGGGGTGCAGGCCTTCGAACCTCAGCACCACCGGGAATGCATCGCGCGTGTCTTTCGTCATCAAGGACCTCCTTCTGTCAGGGCAGGAAGGAGATCGGTCGATTGCCCGCGGCGGCGTAACGATCTTGCTGCAGAAAGATGTGCGGGGGTGGAGGCGTGATTACTCACTAATCAGCTCGCACTCCCGCGCCTGGCGGCGCGTCCGTTCGAGCTGTCGTTCGCCCGGGGCGCTGCCCCGGGACCCCGCCCTCCGGGGGCTCCTGCGCGGAGGGCGGCAGGGGCTCTCGCCGCTCCTGCACCCCGGCGCCTCCCGGCGGGCCGAGGGGCGGTTCGCCACCCCCTCTGGACACCCCGGGCGTCTCCGACGGCTTGGGGCCCGTTCCGCACGCCCCCAAGACCCCCAGGCTCCCGGGGGAGGCCGTTCCGCACTCCTCCCCCAAACCCCCACCGGCGCGCGCTGCCCGCGCCGGGCCAAGGGGGCCGCACCCTCTGGACACCCCCGTCAGGTCGCGCAGGCCCCGGGGAAACAGGGACAGGCGACCGGACCCAGCGCACAGCGCGCGCAGCAGGGCTGTCGCGCGCGCTGTGCGCCGGGCCGGTCCCGGAAACACAGGCGGGCGGCGATCTTCTCATCCCATCAAGGAGTTGCCTGATGCTCGACCAAACCCGATCCAGACCGCCCGCACCGGACTGGAGCGCTGCCCTTTCCCACGGCACCGTCCTGTCCTGCCGCTTTCCGCTGTCTCCCGACGCCCCCAAACGGGACGCGCCCCCGCGGCCGTGCCTGGTGCTCGATATCGAGACCCTCGGCGGGCGCCGGTTCGCCGTGATTGCCCCGGGCCTTCCGCGCCCGGACACGCGCCAACGCGGGCTTGCCATCGACATCGCCGACGGCGCGGAACTCGTCCGGGCCGGCCTCTGGCGCCCGATCCGGTTCCTCGCCGACAAGCGGCTGCTCATCTCCGTCGGCAATACCCGCGTCTTCCCCGCCCGCGACACCACCGGGCCGGTGCGGGGCCGTCTTTCGGGCGCCTCGTTCGAACGGATGAACGCCGTGCGTGCCCGCCTCCATGCCGAGCGCGACATCGCCGCAGAACGCCGCCGGGACCGCGACGCGGCCCGCCGCCACCGCCCCGCGCCGGCCCTTCCACACCGCCTGCCGGCCCGATCCAGCCCCAACCAGAGGAGCGCCTGACATGTCAGCCCCCCAATCGACTCCCACCGCACAGCAGCCCCATTGGCGCGACAGCCTGCAGATCGGCGATGTGCTCTGGTATGCGCCGACCTATCCGGCCGGCGTCCCGGTGCCCGAGCGGCTGCGCGAACCGCGTGTCGTCGTCGATATCCTGGAGACCGCCCGCGGCCGGCTGGTCTTCCTTGCCACCGCGGACGCCGAAAAGGGGCCGGTCCTGACCGAGGATGAGCGCAAGGCCGTGGCCGACGGCACCCCGGTGCAGATCGGCCGCGACCGGCTGGCCCGGTTCTTCGAGCATCCGCTGTGCTACACGCTGCCCGACCCGCGGGCCGCAGGCATGCCGTTGCCGTCGCCCGTCATCGGGCGCCTGACGGACCCGGCGCTGGACAAGCTCAAGGCCATCCGCCAGGGCCTGCGCGCGATCTTCCACATCTTGGGCACGGGGTTGGTCCGGTCCCGCAAGGTCGAGCTCTCCGTCCCTGACGGCACCGGACGTTTGGCGATCACGCTTCCCGCCAGCCTCCCCGCCGGCCGCACGAAGGCCCGCCTGCACTGAGCGCGGGGCCCGCCCTCCCGACACGGAGGGCGGGTCCCCCCGCTCACCCTCTCAATCCAAGGAAACCCCCATGCTTCACACCCCGACATCCATCCCCAACGGCAACACCCACCGCGTCATCCACATCCAGGGCGACGGCTACCGCACCGATTTCGACCGCGTCGAGGACATCGCCGCCGATGCCCTGGCCGACGCCCGCGCCGCCATCGAGGTCTTGCGTGGACTGCCCTACGATCACTTCAAGCCGCTCCAGCCCCGCCTGGAACGGCTGGCCGACCGCGTCGCCCGGCGCAAGGCGCTCGACGACGAGTTCCGCACAACCTGCGAGACGCTGCTGCGCGATCTCGCCCGCATCGACCCGGACGACACCGCCGCCCGCTCCCTCGACCACGCGATGCGCCTGCTGCGCGAGGCCCTGAACGCCTCCCACCGCGTCGCCGACCTGCTGGCCGCCGAACGCGATATCGGACGCTCCCGCGGGTTCGAGGGGTGATGCCATGATGAATGGTTCCAACGGGGCGCGATCGCCCCCGGCCTTCACTCGGTGCCGCGGACCAGCTCACCGCCGCACCCGGGCGCGCCGCAATCCACCCTTCTGCTGCAACAGAGCGGCGCGCCTAAGACAGCGCTTTGTGCTTCCTCAGAAGCGTCTTACCCAATGATCGTGTTAGGGCATTGTCTGTTGCTGATCCTGGAGCGATCTACCGCTAAATGTTGCCCTCACCTGCACTTGCTCCTAGAGCCAGAACGCAAGCTTCAAATCAAGCAGATTTGTCGCAGATACCCTTAAGATTCAAGGTTTTCTGTCGACCCTTCCAACTTAGTCGAGTACACTACGCACAAATAAGTTCGCTATATGTTCTTATCTTGGCGGGCAGGAGCTTGGTATTGGGTAAGGTTAGCGCGACTATACTAGGGGCAATCATCGGCGGATTTGCCGCTGTCGCAGCAATTGTGTTCTGGTTTGGCTGGGGGCTTCCGGGGCAAGGCCAGGCTGCTTACATCGACCCCACGAGAGCGGACTACATTGACCTACTGCTGACCGTGGCGACGATTTTCCTGGGTGCCGTTGGCTTGACCGTGACAGTTGGGGCGCTCGTCGTTGGTCTCGTCGCCCTCAAGACGCTGCGCGAGATCAAAGAAGAGGCGGCGGACGGCGCCAAGGATGCCGCAGCCCAAAAGATCAACGAGACGATGGCAACTGAACTCGAGCCTAATGTTAAAGCGAAGGTGGATGAGGCGCTCCCAACAGCACTTCAGGCTGCGCTGCTGAATGACGAGTTGGGACACAAGATCATGAGCGAGATGGCCCAGCGGGGCGAACTCGATGAAGTGCTTGAGCGCGTCGCGATGCGGATACAGGGCGGTGGGCCAGAGGCCTACACGGACAATGGGAATGAATATGCAGACGACGAAGGCGGACAAGCCTGACAATACAGGAGGGAGAAACCATGGACGGAAATATGCACAGCATGGCGGCGTCAAATGGCTGGGAAGTCAAGTCGCCTTCCCGGGAATACCTGAACCTTTCGCCCGAGGTGCGGGCAGAAATTGACGAATACCTGTCTACGCATCCGGTCAAGCTCGGCGCCATCGCCAAGCGACTGGGCGTCAAGGTCTTGCTTTCGACCCTGCCACGCGGCACCTCTGGCCAAATCGGCCAAGAAAACGGTGATTTCGTCATCCGCATCAACCGGCATGAAGCCAAACATCGCCAGCGCTTCACGCTCGCCCATGAGCTGGCACATTACCTCCTCCACCGCGATCTGATCGTGGCCGAAGGTGGCTGGTCGGAGAATGTTCTGCTGCGCTCGGGGCAGCCCGCAAACGTCGAATACGAGGCCAATCGGCTCGCATCTGACCTCGTCATCCCATCCGCGCAGCTTGCCGAGGCCACCGCTGAATACTCTGGGCCGATGACACCCGAGGTGATTGAGGACCTCGCCCGTCGCTTTGGCGTCTCCACGGCTGCGATGGAAATCAAACTCCAAATGGTGTGAGGAGGCGGAACGGGCAATGGATGTTCAGGAGTATCTGGTTACGTTGGGCATCCGCCCGGCCGAACTTAGCGGCCTAAAAGAACTGCCGGGTACAACGAAAAACCGGCTAACACCACTCGTGCTGTTAGCTCCTTGGCTGGCAACATCGCCTCTGTCTCGAGCATTGGACAAGTTTGAGGAAGCTTATCCGTCGCGCCCTTACTTCATCGACGTAGACACCTACTACAGAGCCAACGACAAGCCTAATGAGGCAAAAGAACTCTGGGCGCGGCTGGCCGCCAAACCGGCAGACCTTGATGCGTGGTGGAACCTTCTTTCGGAGTATCCGCAAGCCAACCCTTGCTTACTTATGGCAGACCGCACGATTGAAAGCGCGCGGGAGCAGATTGTTTGGGCCCGGGAGCATGACCGGACCTTTTGCCTGCGAATGAATCTTGCTGAGGGCATAGGCTCGGGCATCCCGCAGTGGATGCCGACCCTAGTGGCAGAACTGGCGGCAGAGGGTGCGAATGACTATGCTGTCGTGTTCGAATTTGGCTGGGTTCCTGACCCACTCCTCGTGGCAGCCCTAGCCAGCGGATACACCAACAGTTTCTTTGGAACGATTCCGCCGGAGGTGCCGATTGCAATCTCTTGCACCTCTTTTCCCAAGGACTTCACAGTATTCGACGGGACAGCGGTTTGTGGCTTTGCGAACCGCGATCTACTCGTCCAGGTGCAACAGGCAACTAACCACCCGAGGATCATCTACGGCGATTGGGGGACGACCAAACCCCGGAGCTATGGCCATGCCAGCCAGCCCAAGAACCGTATCGACTACCCAACAGACACCTCGTGGATAATCGCACGCGACCAGATAAACGAGGTATCATTCCAAGTCGCAGCGCAACGAATATTGGATAGCGGCTACTGGGCCGGGAACCTTGGGATTTGGGGCGAACAGCTCATCGAAGGTACAGCGGCGGGACAAGCGTTCGCAATCGACACCATGCCCAAGATGTATGCGGCGAGGATCAACATTCACCTCCATCGGCAAGCTTTCTATGGCCACCTTCCGCCGCCCGAAGCGCTAGATGAGGAGTGGAGCGACGACGATTTTTGAATTCTTAGATCAAGCACATAGCTGCATTCCGCACTAAAGGCGGATTTAGGGCAAGTCGCGCCCGATTCTCCTTTTCTCTAATCGGCCCGCGCCGCTTTTGCGACGCGGGCCTGCTGCTTGGTGTCCCGCCTTATGCCTCCGCGCCGTGCGGTTTGCCTGGTGTCGGCGTCTCGGCGCCTTGGTCATCTCTGTCTCTCGCGCTTCGGTTTTTGACCGTCCAAAGCGGAAGGAGACCCGGATGGCCCTGGAGCGACTGATCGACCTGATCGCAGAGCAAGCCGCGCGGGAGCTGGCGGCCATTCTTGCGGGCTTTTGGTCGCAGCGCCCGCACGCTAGGATTGCAATCGGGCGATCATAGGGCAAACATGTGCGCCGGATCACCGCACCCTCCCGGGCGAGGCTGCGGCGATCCCGCGGCACGGAACCACAGGGAAAGCGATGACCCAAGCCCCGACGCGCGCGGCGATCTACGCGCGCTATTCCACCGACAAGCAGAACCCGATGTCGATCGAGGACCAAGTTTATCAGTGCCGGACGCTGGCGCGCCGGAAGGGCTGGGAGGTGGTCGAGGAATACACCGACCGGGAACTGTCCAGCGCCTTGCGCGACCGCCCCGGGTTCCAGCGGCTGGTGGGCGACCTCGGCGCCGGCAAGTTCGACACGGTGCTGGCCGAGAGCATGGACCGGATCAGCCGGGACAATGTGGATATCGCCGACCTGTGGAAACGCACCGCGCACCACGGCATCGAGATCCACACGCTCGACCAGGGCAAGATGGATTTCATCAAGACGGCGTTCTCGGGGATCATGGGCACGATGTTCCTGGAAGCCTTGGCCGAGAAGACGCGCCGCGGCCAGGCGGGCCTGGTGCGCAAGGGCAAGAATCCCGGCGGCCTACCCTATGGCTATCGCGTGCCTGTAGGCGCTGACGGGCTGCGCCAGACGGGGGAGTTGGCGGTCGTGCCGGAAGAGGCCGCCGTCATCCGGCGCATCTTCACCGACTACGCGGCGGGCCACTCTCCGCTGAAGATCGCTGCACGGCTGAACGAGGACGGCATCCCGGCCCCCCGTGGGCGCGGCGCTGGTTCAGGGCACTGGAAACAGAACACACTGAACGGCAACCGGCAGCGCGGCACCGGGATCCTGAACAACGAGCTTTATGTCGGCAAACGGGTATGGAACCGGCTGTCCTACCGCCGCGACCCGGACACGCGGAGGCGCGTCTCGCGGCTGAACGATCCCGAGGAATGGCAGGTCTTCGATGTCCCGCATCTGCGCATCCTCGACGACGACCTCTGGAACGCGGTCAAGGAGCGGCAGAAGGCCTATCACCTGAAGAGCGAGGACGCGCCCGCTACGGACCGGAACCGGCTGTCTGCCAGCCAGGGGCTGCGACGCCGCAAATATCTGCTGTCCGGGCTTCTGCGCTGCGGCCTGTGCGGCGGCACCCTGACCGTGGCCGGCAGCGGCAAGACGCGGCGCTACTACTGCGCGAACGCCAAGGAGAAAGGCCCGGCGGTTTGCAAGGGGATGACCGGGATCAAGCAGAACCTGGCCGAGGAGACCGTGATCAACGGGCTCCAGCACGAACTGATGCAGGACTGGGCGTATGAACGGTTCCGCACGCAGGTGGCCCAACACCTCAAGGAACAGTCCCGCGCTGCCAGCGACGAACAGCGCCTGTATGAGCGGCTGATTTCTGAGAAGGAGACGACCCGGGGCAACCTGATGACGGCCCTGAAGCGGGGTCTGATCGACGACGAGAGCATCGCCGAGGTGAATGAGCTGAACGCGGAGTTGAAGCGCCTGCGGGCGAAGCTGGACGGGCTGACGCCCGAGCCCGTGGTATTGCCCGACGACCTGCCGCAGCGTTGGCAGGCCTATGTGGCGGGGCTGGTGCGGACTCTGTCGCAGGAGGAGATCGTGGGGCGGGCGGCGGACGCGCTGCACACGCTTTTGGATCGTGTGTCAGTGCATCCGCACCCGGAGGACCGTCGCGGTCATATCGTTGAGATCGAGGGGGACATCGTGCAGATGCTGATGGCAGCGCACCCTGAGGCGCGGGCCGGGTATGATGCTGCGCGTTGTTCGCTCAAGTTGGTTGCGGGGGTAGGATTTGAACCTACGACCTTCAGGTTATGAGCCTGACGAGCTACCGGGCTGCTCCACCCCGCGCTGGTTATGGATTGAGA
>NZ_SLXL01000023.1 GCF_004345735.1 Rhodovulum adriaticum | reverse complement strand
GCCACCGTTGAGACCTTCTTCAAGACGATCAAGGCCGAACTGATCTGGCGCCGCACGTGGAAGACCCGACGCCAGGCCGAAACCGCCATCTTCCAGTACATCAACGGCTTCTATAACCCGCGCCGTCGGCACTCAGCATTGGGAGGCAAAAGCCCCTTGGCCTTCGAACGCCAAGTGGCCTAAACGAGCACTGGGGGCGGCACAAATACGTGACAGGTCCATTGAGTATCTGAAACCGCATGGGCCGGGCCGGATACACAAAGTTCAGGACACTCCCCCGTCCGCTGATCACCATACTGGCCCGCGGCTTCTCGAAGCGCCGCACATCAAGGCCTGAAAGAAGACCGCACTCGATCACACGCCAATAGGGTTAGAAGCCTCTTGCATCACGGGCGGCAACCAAAGAAGAACCTTGTAATACAGGCAGAAGCCCTGGCCGTCCCAGTACAGCAACTTAATCCTGTCGCCGCGGCGCCCACGGAACGCGAACACCGCCCCGCTCGCCGGCTTCTGGCGGAGCACATCCTGGGCGATCGCCGAAAGCCCCGCGATCCCTTTCCGCATGTCGGTCACCCCGCAGGCAAGATAAACTCGGACGCCGGTGCCCGGACCGATCATGCCTTTTCCAGCGCCCGGATCAACCGGGTCAGCACCGCGGCCTCCATCGCGCTGTCGAACCGGAGACACCGGCCGCCCACCAGACGGAGTTCCACCGGAACGGACGGCACCGTTTCCGGGCCGGGCGCCATATCCTCGATGGCCGGGAGGTCGACCGGCAGGAAGATCGCGCCCGCATCTGGCGACCACAGACCCTTCTTCTTCAGTTCGTGCCGCCAGGCGTAAACCTGCTGCCGGCGCACCTCGTGGCGCTCCGCCTCCTGCGTCACCGTCGCCCCGTCGATCCCGACCGACGACACGATTGCCAGCTTTTCCTCATCGCTCCACCGCCGCCGGCGTTCGAGCCCAAGCACCTCGCCCCGCATGCCCCCTCCACGTAAGAGACGTCATTTGCGACGTCGCTATGCACGTGTCTTAGGACCTAACGTCGCCCTCAGGCAGGGGGTGCCAACCGGGGGTGCGGGTGATCCGGGAAATGAGGGCACCCCTCAAACCACGATATCGCGGCAAATGAAAATGTCAAGCGCAGGGTGGAAGTGAAAAGCATAAAACTCTCAGTATCCGACTTGAAGCGTATCTGATCAAGTATAATTTTCATATTGAAAATTTTTGGATAAAAAAAACCCAAAGAAATGTAAAGGTAGCTTTATGGATAGGTGGGGGCTGCTTGACAGAGATGTTCATAGAACGCGAAATAGATGTGGTAGAGTTTGTTCATAACAGCAAATGGCTACGACTATTTGGTCAGTCCCTTGCTACATGGGAGCTGCTTTTTCTTATTTCCGCCTTGGACGGCAACCCTGATTATGGAATCGGGGACTATATCGATATGCTCAAGAGTTCTTCTTCGAGTAGGCTCACACTTTCAAATTTTATCCGGGATCGCATTAATGATGGATCGTTCTTAATAATTCCATCCAAGAAGAAAAGTCGTAAGACACTGGTGCCCTCGCACAAGCTCCAGGCAGAACTGGACAGTTATCTTGCCATGAGATTGACAGCTGCAGTAATTGACAATCAGAATTCTGACCTGTGCAATCCTATCCAAGAACTGCTTGAGCCGCGGCAGAACGACGTCCAGATCGCGTCTCATACCGGCACCGATCGCTCAGACAAGAGAGAGAATGGCCGTATCGGTCAAGATGCCGGCCTGGCTCGCCGGTTGTCTGGACAAGCCGCAAGGCTGCGCGATAACGTACAGCGCCGCAGCTAGTGTAGTTCGCCCTGAAGAAGTCTGAACTCCCTGATTTCATGAGGGAAACGGCCAGGCCATTGTGTTCGGCGTGTCAACCGGAATTGAAACATGACCTGTCCAATTAGTCCCTCCTGAACAATCCGATCATGCCGCCACGAGAGTGCACCTGTGATCATCTTGCCAGGTGGCTTGAGCCCGGATCATGGTGAGCAACAGGAGCAAGAGAGCCCTGAGGTGGGCGAGGATCTTGCGGATGTTGTGGCCGCAGCCGCACAGGACGGCGAAGATGGCATCGCCGATGGTGCCCTTCAGAGGACAGCGCGCGAGGCGTCCATCGCTTTTCATGTGTCCGATCTCGGGCTCGATGGCGCTTCGTCGCCTCAGCAGCCTGGCCAGCGTCGGCGTCAGACCTCGCCGGGTGCCGGAGATCAACACGCGGGTCTTCGTGACGCCATGCCCGCGATAGCCGCGGTCGACCACCGCGATTTCCGGCGCGGTCCCGGTCAGGATGGTGACTTGTTCCAGCGCCTCATCGAGAGTGTGGCCATCATACGGATTGCCCGGCAGGGACCGCATGCCGACCACGAAGCCCCTGTCCAGGGTCGTGGCCAGGCTGACCTTGCACCCGAATTCGTAGCGGACGCGGGCCTTGCCCTTCGAGATGCAGTCCACCGCGGGTTCGTGCAGGGCATAGAGCTTGCCGCTGCCCCGCGGCTCCTGGTGCAGGAGGCGTGAGACCAGGGCCAGCATGTCCGTAAGCCGGTCGCGATATGACCCGTTGGGGACATCGGCCAGCTGCCGCCGAACGTCCCGCAGGACCCGGCCGGTGTAGCCCTTCAGCGTTCTCAATGCCTTGCGCATGCGCTTGAACTGGCGGGCATGGGCATATCGGCCGGCCTGTGCGGCCAGCCGCGGCCCCTTGCGGGCATAGGATTGCCGGAGCTCCAGGCCGCCCTCGCGGGCTAGGGCAACCAGCTTGCGGCGGGCCTTGTCGTAGAGCCGGGCGTCCGTCGGGTGCGCGATGTTCTTTTCCATGACGGTCGTGTCCACCGCCACGCAGGACAGGCTGCCGCCGTCGATCACCCCGGCCGCCCGACCGGCCTCGATCGTCTTGGTAAGCAGCCACTCCGCACCCTCTTCGCCGATCCGCTTGCGCCAGCGAGTGAGCGAGGTGGGGTCTATCGGCGGGCGGTGCTGAAAGAAGGTCTCACCGGTGAAGTGCTGGAAATACGGGTTCTCGACCCAGCGGGCGACGACCGCCTCGTCCGACAGCCCATAGGCATGCTGCAAGTACATCAGCCCGGCGACCAGCCGCGGATCGGTCGCCGGGCGACCCTTCGTCGAGGGAAAGAACCCGCCCCATTCGCCATCGAACCAGTCCCAGTCAATGAGCTCGGCCAGTTTCACCAGCTCGTGGCGCATGTCGATCATGTCGACAAGCCTGGGCCGGAGGAGATCATCCTGTTCGGGCAGACGCGGGCGGTGCTTCATCGGGCAATCCGAAATTGCAGGGTTTTCCCGTGAATCCTACGAAACCCTGCAGCTCACCGCTACAAGAACCGCCCGTTTCCCTCATGAAATCAGGGCGTTCGGACTTGTTCAGGGCGAACCAATTAACTTTCTTGACTTGCGAATGACATGATGGTTTCGATGGGGCGTCTGCCTTGGGGGCGTGTCGCGAATGCTGTGGAAATTCTCTGGCGACTGTTCCCGAACATGTGAAGGTTCGGTTTATCAGGCTGCTAGGTCAAGGGGTACCAGCTCGAGGAGCTGAGAGGGTCTCCCACCTCTCGACCTTGCGCATCTGGATCTGGCCGGTGGCCTGCAGTGCCCAGAGCAACATTTGCACGGTTTCCTCGCAGGGCAGCACGGTCTTGGTCTTGATGTGGCGGCAGCACGCCCCGTTCAGGCGCTCGATGGAATGGGTGGTCCGGGCGAATTTCCATTGCAACGGGTCGAGCCGTGTGAAGGGGAAGAGTCGGTCGCAGGCTTCTCCCAAGCTGTCGGCCACCGCCCTGCAGTAAAGGCGCCCCTTGCGCTGGAAGGTCTTGCGGCGAGTCTCGATCACTAACCTGCAGACTCTCGTTATGACAGAGGGACCAACCGGGGCAGGTCACCTATAGCCGCATGAATTCGCAAAGTCAATCCTCTATCGGCAGACTTGTGCAACAGTCTAATCCCTCAGCGCAAGCTCCTGAACCCGCGCGACCGGTTGCCAGAAATATTCCAGAACGGTACGAGTTCCGGATAGAACGTCCACCGTGGCGGTCATGCCCGGGATCAAAGTTACCGGCTCGGTCATGCCCTCTAGGGTCAAATCACCCTCGATGGCGACATCGACCCTGTAATAGCTTTCGCCGGATGTCTCGTCGTCCACGACTGCATCGGGGCTTATAAGGGTCACGCGACCATTGAGAGTTCCGTATTTCGCAGAATCATATGCGGAAAGCCGGATGCGGACGGCGTCATCCAGCCGTATACGCGAGATATCCTGGGGCCGGATGCGCGCCTCTATGATCAGCGCCTCGCCGGTGGGGACGAGTTCGAGGATCGCATCCCCGGTATTCACGTAGCCACCCGGTGTCCGGAAATTGAGCTGGCTCACAATCCCGTCCATGGGCGCCCGGATTACGGTGCGGCTGACCCGCTCTTTCAGGCGCGGCAGGGATTTATCGAGTTCACTTTGCTCTGATACCACCGAACTGAGTTCATCCATAGCCCTCAGCCGATAGGCTGCACGGGCGTTTTCGATCTCTGTTTCGATCTCGGCCGTGGCAGACCGGGCTTGTTCGATCGCCACGGTTGCGCGGTCGCGCTCCCCCCTTGCCTGTTCAAGCTGGCGTTGCAGTTCCAATAGACGGGTAGATGGCGCGATATTGTCACGTACCAGCGGCTCTACCACGGCGATTTCCTCTTCCAGCAGAATGGCCGTCCGTTCGGATGTTCCCCGAGTGGCCTGAGCAGAGCGCAGATCATGCGTGCTTTGCTGGCGGCGTTGCTCCAGCACGGCCAATTGTCCGGCCAGTTCTGCGCGCCGCGCCGCGAAAAGGCTTTCTTCGGTCATGGCGACCAAGGGCGTCAGAGTCCTGAGATCGGCGGATGTCTCGAACCGCTCGGCACCGGTGATCTCGGCCCTGAGCCGTGCCTCTCTGACCCTGAGGGCGGCGCGCCGCTGTTGAATCTGATTCAGCTCGCTGCTGGCGTCCACTGGGTCGATCTCGAATAGAATCTCACCCTTGGCGACCTTGCTGTTCTCCGAGACGAAGCGGCGAAGGATTACGCCGCCTTCGGCAGCCTGGACGACCTGATTCTGTACGGATGAGATGATGCGTCCATCTCCGCGGGTGACATTGTCGAGTTCGGCCCAAGAGGCCCAGACCAGCGTGACGCTTACCAGCGCGATGATAGTAACCATAATGGCAGAGCCCCCCAGCCCGTCGCGGCCAGACATCTCGCGGGAAAGGCGTTTGAAATCGATATCAGACATGGGATTCCCTATCTTACCTGCGATCGGAGCTTATCCGGCGTCGTGTCAGCTACAACGCTGCCCTGATCGACCACCAGAACGCGGTCTGCGAGTTCCAGCAGGGCGTTGCGATGCGTGACCATGACAAAGGTCCGGTGGCCGGCCCAGGCCTTGAGCCGTCCGATTACGGCGGTCTCGGTGGCGGTATCCATAGCGCTTGTGGGCTCATCCATTATCAGGACATTGGGATCATGGAGAAGCGCGCGCGCCAGGTTGATTGATTGCCGCTGTCCACCTGAAAGCCCCTCGCCACGCTCGCGCAGTTCCATGTCATAGCCCTGAGGGTGCCCTGCGACGAAATCATCGACCCCCGATATGCGCGCGATGTTCAGGATGTGCGCGTCGTCGTATTCATAGAACCCCATTTGCAGATTCTCTTTGATCGAACCTGAAAATAGCCAAGTTTCCTGTAGCATCACGCCGATATTGCGACGCACATCCGACTTGTCGATCTGGCGCAGGTCGACCCCGTCGACCAAGACCGTTCCCTCGGTCGGTTCGATCAGTCCTGAAATTAGCCGGGCGAGTGTGGATTTGCCCGAACCCATTCGCCCTAGGATCGCCACCTTCTGCCCTGCCGGAATCTTGAGAGACAGGTTGCGGATGATTGGCGTGCTGGTGCCGGGAAAGGCATAGCTGACGCCCTTGAGTTCGATCGTACCCTCGAGGTGCGGCCGACTCAGCCGGGGTCGGAAATCAGCTGTTTCGGTGTCCGCGTTCATGATGGTCGATAGCGAACGGAATGCCTCTCTGGCCCCGTTGGCCCGCGACATGGCCGAGGCCAGCTGCGACAGTGGCGCCAGTGTGCGTCCGCCCAGAATGACCGCTGCGATCAGTGCGCCCATGGTGATTGTGCCATCCTGGATCAGAAAGACGCCGTAAAAGATCGTGGCAATCTGTGCGAATTGCTGGACTGAGGCGGCCGAGTTGATCGCGAATTGCGAGAGCATCCGGCTTCTCAGGCCCAGATCAGATTGCGCATCCGCCGCCTCCTCGAAGCGCCGGCGCATTAGACGGCCAGACCCGGTGGCCTGAACGGTCTCAAGCCCGTTGAGTGTCTCGACCAGCACGGACTGCTTGGACATGTTGCTTTGCATCGAGTTCTTGGTGATTCTTGCCAAGAATGGCTGAATGCCAATGCCGGTGGCGATCACCAGCGGGACCGCGATCAGCGGTACGAGGGCGAGCGGACCCGCGATCAGCGAGATCACCCAGATGAAAAAGAAGATGAAGGGTAGATCGACGATCGCGACAAGGGTGGCCGAGGTGAAGAAATCGCGCAAGGTGTCGAATTCCCGTACGATTGTGGCCATGGCCCCCGATTTCTGGCGCCGATTGTCGAGCTTGAGGTTCAGTATCCTGTCAAAGATCAGGCGTGACATGCGCGCATCTGCGCGTTTACCAGCCTTGTCTACGAATTGGGCGCGAAGCGTCTTGATAACGAAGTCGAAACCCAGTGCGACCACCACGCCGATCGTCAGCGCGACCAGAGATTCGACCGCTTCGTTGGGGACGACACGATCATAGACTACCATGATGAATAGCGAAGTTGAGAGCCCGAGGAAGTTGGTCAAGGCCGCCGCCACCAGAACCTGGGCATAAAGCCATTTTCCCGGGCGCAGCGACCCCCAGAACCAGTCATTTTTCAGGCTCGCCTTACGGGCCATATGGACCTTGCGTGCGAGTATGACATTTGGTGTCAGCCGATCGGAGATTTCCGATTCGACAAGGATTTCCTCGCGAACCTCGGCATGCGAAAAACGGCGAAGGTGCAGTCGGGCTTCATCATCAAAACCGTGGATGACCACCGCCTCGCCAGTTTTCAGGAACCCGATTGCCGGGCAATGGCTTTGCCTTAACTCACCGGGACTCATCTCACCAAGGCTGGCCTCAAGGCCTACATGGCGCAGAGCCGAGACCGCAGAGCCGGGGTCGAAAGCCTCGCTTGTAAGTTCGGGGAGATCGCGGACCGCGCCTGGCGAAAAGGCCATACCGGAAAGCGACAAGATGTGCCGTACCGACAGAATGAGCGTTGTCTCGGCGTCATTTTGATCACCGATACCGGCATGGGGGGGGGGGTCATGGCTAGCCGGTGCGACGACGTTAGTTTCAAGGTTGGCTTGGGGGTGGGTGGACAGGTTATGATCCGCCGCCCGGTGCGAGGATGCCTCGGCAAAGTCGGCTTTCTCATGATCCCTATCCAAGCCGGTTGCCCCTGACCGTGCGAGTGTCACGTCATTCGCCATCTCTGCCCCTTCCTTCTTCCTCTTTTTTGATGTGCCGCGCCGCAGGAAGCGGGTCATCCTGCCGCCCCGCGCTCCGCACAGGCCAATCCATCATCGCACGGGGCCAATACTGAGGCCGATCCGTTGTGCAAGTCTCCCGGTGCGCGATTCTATCGTCATCAAGAGGATTTGGCGCTCGGCCTGTAAGGCGATATGGCGATCTCGCGCTCGATAGTTCTCTATTTCAGCCTCGACGAGCTGGCGCAGGTTTGCCTGACCGGTTGCGATCTGCGACCGGGCCGTCTTTGCCTCCGACGCGCTGAGCGTGATCTGTCGTGCCACCAGTGGCATCGATTTCTCAATTGCGTCCAATTGATCTAATGAGGCTTCGATTTCCGCATTGAGTGCGCGCTGGGCATCGGAAAGCTGCGCCTCTGCTGCAGCGTGGCGGGCTTGGGCAGAATCCAGTTCGGATCGGCGGCGCCCGCCATCGCTAAAGGTGTATTCGAGGACTAGACCTACAGACAGATCGGTACTTTCTTCCTGTTCCATCGGAGAGGTCACGCCGGCTTGGAGCCGGGCGCTTGGGCGGAACGCGGAAGTAGCTTTAGCCAAAGCGGCTTGAGAAACAAGAAGCTCGGCGGCAGCGCGTTGCAGTTGGGGAGATTGCTGCCAGTCTTTCGCGGCCTTTCGGACCTCTGTAGAGGAAACCAGGTCTGCGGGGCGGGCGAGTTGGCCGACAGGGCGATTGAAGAAACGAGCATAGCGAACCCGAGCCTCGTTCAGATCCGCCTCTAGACGTGTTTGTTCGAGTGCGATGTCGATGATTTGGCGGCGGGCACTTTCAAGCGCGCCTCGGTCGATCATGCCGTTCGAGGCCATCCGCTCTATCTGAGCCATCAAACGGTTCATCTCGTCGGTGCGCGAATGTAGCAGGCGCAGGCGTGCGTCGAATTGCCAGGCATCGATCCACGCGCGAGCGGCCTCGAGCGCCAGCGCGTTGCCCTGCGCCACGCGCTCGGCTCGCGCGGCAAGCGCCTCAGCTGTGGCGCCGTTCACCTCGGCCCGGCTCGTCCCTCCATCGTAGACAAGTTGTGAAATGGTTAGCCCGCCGGCAATCCCTGTGGTCGTATCATCCGCGATGCCGCCCGTTTCGCGCAGCGCACCAACATTGGCATTAGCAGTGATTTGTGGATGCCGGACGCTTGAGGCGACGCCAATGCGCTCCACCGCCGCGGTCTCCAGAGCGAGGAGGGCGCGATACGCATCGTTCGCCTCGACGGCCGATTTTAGTGCGGGACCGAACCCCATGGCGATGTCGACGGGTGCGATATTCGCCTCGGCGTCGGGCATGGTTGTTTCTGTCAGCGTATCCGATACTTCCTGCGCCATGTCGGACAGGTCGGCAGGGCGTTCACCGCACCCTGTCAATAGAAATGCCAAGATGGAAATGCCAAGACCCTGACGCGCCAAAATCTGTCCTTTCCGAGCGGATGGCAAGGCATGATCCTTTTTCGCCGAAGGCTGATATCGTGTCATAGATCGTGTCCTGTGGTTGGAGATGGGCACGTCATGCAGGTGCGCCGCCGCATGTTGCGGCCTGCCTGTTTCGAGCGATCACTGCGGAACCTGATGCCTCTGTGCAACAAGCGGGTGAATTTTTTGTCACGACATGTCCTGATGCGGGCATAGCTGCTGCCGCCGTCCCGTCAGATGCAAGGGGCAAATCCCGGAGCATGACGGGGCGTTTTAAGCGCGCGATGGCGCACTGGGAGCATGTAGGCGTCATTTGTTAAGGCGGTTCTTTCAGGGCTGACGGTAGCAAGCGATTAGTCAAACACGCCGCGGAAAAAAATGATGCTAAATAGGCATAAAAATCATGTATTAAATGAATGTATAATTTTTCAAATTGATGCGTCGGTCACGCTGTTGTTTCTCCACAGTGTCGAGATTGTCGCGGTGCAACGCGCTTGTTGTGCTGCCTTACAAAAGGGGTCATCATAATGGCTAAAGACTTTGCGGATCTCCCCCGCATTGAGCAGGCGGTCGTTTCATCGGCGAACGCCTCCACCGCAGAGCAGGAGCGTGTCTCCTCTTTCGTCAAGGCATGGGAAAACCAGACGGCGCGCCGCGCCGTAAAAGGTGGTGTGGGTCTGACCATGGCGCTGTCGCTGGCGGCCTGTGGTGGCTCCAGCGGAGATGCTCCGATCAGGACCTACACGGTCCAAGAACTGATCGAGACGGACGATCTCGTAGAGGAGTACAACATCGCCATCGAAGACGCCGACGGTTTGGGTCCTGTCACCGTTGCGGAATTCGAGAATGTGCGGGCCGAGGTTGATGCCGCGCTGAACGTCGAAGAATTCGACGAGGCTCTCGACGCCGGTTCGATCACGGTCGCCGTTTCGGTGGCGGATACGGCTGAGAACATCCTCGCCGCGACTGCCGAGGTGGGCGAGGAACTCTCCTCCGTCATTACTTCCATCACTGTCACCGATGCTGAACTGACCGTTGATGTTGCCGACGCTGAAGCCCTGATTGATCTGGGTGCAGAGATGGCTGAAGGCTCCACGGTGACCGTTGCAGACACAGCCGAGGCTCTGCTGGCCTCCGAAGCTGACTTTGGCGAAGCTGCGATTTCTGTGACCGACGAGGCTCTGACCACGGATGTCGCCGGTTACGAGGCGCTCCTGGACCTCGGCGCGAGCTTCGAGGGTGCGGTGACCGTTGCAGACACGGCTGAGGCCCTGCTGGCCTCCGAGGCGGACTTCGGCGATGCGGCCGTGACCGTAACCAACGATGCTCTGACCACGGATGTCGCCGGTTACGAGGCGCTCCTGGACCTCGGCGCGAGCTTCGAGGGTGCGGTGACCGTTGCAGACGCGGCTGAGGCCCTGCTCGCCTCCGAGGCGGACTTCGGCGATGCGGCCGTGACCGTGACCGACGATGCTCTGACCACGGATGTCGCCGGTTACGAGGCGCTCCTGGGCCTTGGTGCGAGCTTCGAGGGTGATGTGACCGTTGCAGACACGGCTGAGGCCCTGCTGGCCTCCGAGGCGGACTTCGGCGATGCGGCCGTGACCGTGACTGACCCGTCGCCGGTGCTCGACGTGGCGGATTTCCTCGCCCTCGATGCGCTCGGCGCGTCGTTTGCTGGGGCTGTCACCCTCGGCGTTGACGGTGGGTCGAATGGCGTCACGCTGGCGGCTGACGATGGTGCATTCTCCTACGACATCACGAACGGGAACTACAGCTTCACCGTGGACGGCTTCGGGGAGGATGACACGCTTCTCTTCGCCGACGGCAACAATGATGCGACGGTATCCAACACGCCCTTCGTGAATGACGGTGAATTCGCCGTGGCCTCGAACGACGGTGCGGCCAACGAGGTCGAGGTGCTCATCACCAACTACGACGGCAATGACAGCGGCATCTTCGGGAATGCCGAGCTCGTCAGCGAAGGCATCATTGCCTGACCATTTGATCCGACGGATGGGCGGCAAGGAATTGCCGCCTGTTCTCTCGCACAACGAAAAATCTTAAACGGAGACACTACAATGTCGAACAAGCTGTTCATGGAGACCGGTGGGATCGCCGGCCTCACCACCGGTGACTTCAACGTGTACGGGTCCGGGGGTATCGAAACCGTTCAGGTTTCCGGTACCGCGTTCCTGAGCATCGACCAGAACGTCGAGGTGGTAGAATTCACCGGCGCTGCGTCCGATTACCTTTTCTCGCTTTCAGGCAATGTTGTGACCGTCACGACCCTCGATGGCACGCCCGTTGCCGAAGTTGCGGTCAGCAGTGTCGCGACCAGCCTGCGCTTTGCCGATGGCGCCGCAGATCTGGGGATCGATTTCGCGGCACAGGCGGTTACGCTGGGCGGCGCCCCGATCTCGTCCGAGCCGGGGACTGTCGATCCGGCGCTCGACCCGGCCGACGCGTCGTCCATCGCGGAGGTCGACCCGGACCGGGGGAGCGTCTTCGACCTGACCAGCGGTGCGGACAGCTTCGACGAGGACTCGGTTTCTGACGAAGAATCCCCGATCGAGGGGAACGTGTTCAACGCACCGCTTGCACCTGCATTCGATGGCACGGAGGCGATTCAGACCCTGCAGACCTTCGATTCCATCGAGGGGACTGACGCCCGTGATGAGCTTTACGCCGACCTCAACGGGGCGGGCGCGGATACAGCAGCGACGATCACCGGGGTTGAGGCGTATTTCCTCGAGGCAAAGGACGCCGCGACCCTCGATCTGTCGGACGCAGAAGGCTACGAAGAGCTCTGGAACAGTGACTCTCGCGCTGATCTGGAACTTGACAATGTCGCCGAAACCGCTGTCATCGGCCTGGATGGTGTCCGTGGCGGCACGACCTACACCGTCAATTACACCAATTCCGTTGCGACCGACACGCAGAATGTGATTGCTCAGAATGTTGGCACGCCGGATCTGGCGACCTCGGCCACCACGCTGAACGTCACGTCCGAGATTGGCGACGGTTTCGGTACCCTCAACCTGGATGTCAGCGGCCCGGTGGATATGGTGCTGGCCGGCGATGCCGCGTCCATGGAAACGTTCAACATCAGCGGCTCCGGCCCCCTCACGCTGAACTCTACCGATCTCGGTGACCTGGAGGTCTTCAACTCCGTCGGTTACACCGATGATCTCAGCTTCGACCTCTCGGGCAGTGCGGACCTGCATGATGTTCAAACCGGCGACGGGAATGACGTGATCACCGTTGACGGCAACGCGGCGCGCGGCAACCTCGCCGTTGACCTCGCGGGCGGTGAAGACATCCTGGCTCTGGATAATGTCACGGGCGAAGGTGACGTGAGCGCGTTGGATTTCGAGGCCGGTCTCACCGGGGTCGAGAACATCGCGTTCCTCGATGGCGTTACCCTGGTTGACGATGCGGTTCTCGACCTCGCCGGTGTGAATGACGATCTCGGGGCTGTCTGGTTCGCCAACGGCATCAACGGGGGCGGCAATCAACTCGGTCTGGCCAACTCGCCGGTCACGGCGCTCAACCTGATCGTCGACAACCCGCTCAACGACACCACGTCGCCTGACATGACCGACCTGGAAATCGCTGCGGGCAATGTCACCGACCTCGACATCCTGGCCGAGAGCACTGACAGCAACATCGACGTCGACCAGATCGGCGGCGCGGCGCTCGAAACGCTCGACCTCGTGGCGGGCAACGACGCCTATCTGGATGTCACAAGCGATGACACCAATGATGTGAGTGCGCTTCAGTCGGTTTCGGTAACGGCCGGGGGCGACTCCGATGTCGATATTGATGCCGATAACGCCGATGCCGACATGTCCACGCTGGCCGCTGTGCAGGTCATTGCCGGGGCTGACGCTGATCTGGAGATGGACGGGTTTGAAGGGGAGCAGGCATTCGCGAGTGGAACTTCCGAGTTCGTCGTTAACGGCGGATTTAATGAGACGTTCATTTGGGGCGTTCAAAATGGCAACGCCAATGACAAACAAGTCGAACTGGTTTTTGAGGATGGCAACAATGTCACCCTTGATCTGCCTGACGGTGACTCCGACCAAGCGACGACGGTAACGCAAATCGTAAATGCGCTCCAAGCCGCTGCTGATCCCCGTATTGCTGATGTCACATCGACTGGTAACGCTATCACGATCGAGTGGGTGGATGATGAGGCGACCAACCTGATTGGCGTGAACTTCAGCCAAGGCGCACCGGTTGGGACTGATCCGACGGCGACACTTTCGAATGACATCGCTGAGGTTCCCGCCGTTCCCGCCTCGGGCTTCGAGGGTCTCGAAACCGTGGTTGTCGACGCTGCCGACGAGGCGGACGTCAACCTGGACGAGGTGTTCGGTGCCTTTACCCTGCAGGTCTCTGCGAACGGAACCGCGAACGCGGATGATGAGGTGTTCGGCTCCCAGGACACTGTCGACGTCGATCTCAGCAACACGGGTGTCGTGTCTGCCACCATTGATGGCGGATCCGAATTCGATTATGTCCGCGATGTGGACGGGGTTGTCACCGGCCTGGACGACATCGACTTCACGAGCGTGTCGATCAACGATGATGGTGTGGAGAACGGGCTTGCTCCCTACGGCAATCCGAACCTCACGACCCTCGACGTCGGCGGCGCGGCGGTGGATGTCTACCTCAGCGGTGATCTGTCCAGCTTCAGCACGCTTGATCTGACGGACGCCACCAACTGGTTCGATGTCGACAGCTCTGGTGCCGAATTCGAGCTGGATGGGGGCGAATTCGTCACGTATCTGATCGGATCGACCGCGTCGGAATGGGGCGGCTCGACAGTTTCGGGTGGCGACAGTCTCATCACCATGAACGCCGATGGTCGCGAAACGGTTACCTTTACCGAGGACACCTTTGGCACGGTCGTGCTGGATGGGTTCACGGCTGGTACCGATCCGTTGCCGACGGACCGTATCGACCTGAGCGAGCTTGGCTTCACCGACCAGGGTCAGCTCGTGTTCGAGATCGGTGACTACACCGATGGGAACGGTGAATGGGCGGCCGATGCGGGTGGCGATGATGTGCGCATTGCCGACCTTGACGGCGGGATCGCCGATTTCGCGGGCGAGATCATCGTGACCGGTGTGGATGTGAATGATCTGCAGTCGAACATCCTCTATGCCTGATCCGGTGGGCGGCCTTCGGGCCGCCCCCGCCCCGACAGCGCGGTTGCTCTGAGTATCGGTTCTCTGAGTATTTGGTCTGGGCAACCCGCTGGTTTCGGCTGTGCAGTTCTGTCGCTGCAATGTCGGAAGTTGGCTTTTCACGCCCTTGCATACGCCCCCAGGTGGAAAGCCCGCCCCCCCCCAGTTCCCCCCGGGGGGGGCTTTTATCAAGGAAAGACCCTCATGCCCCCGAAATTCACGCATAAAGGACGCGCTCTGGACCGCGACACGGTCAGCAAGCAGGCGCTGGAGTTGATGGATGCCATCGAGCATGCCGAGCGCCATATCCGTCAACTTGAAAGCGAATGGGCCATCGCGGACACTGCCCGGCTTGCCTATCACGCGGTGCTTCGCCGCGAAATCCGTGCGCAGGAGGAGTGCCGCGACCATGGCTAACACCATCGTCATCGACGGCCAGAGCTATGACACGGCATCTCTTTCGACGCATGCCCGCCATCTCTTGGCGAGTATAGCTGCCGTAGAGGAACGTCTACGGGACGAGGAACGTAAACTCGCAGCGCTCGAAACGGCCCGTTTTGTCCACAATGCTGCCTTGAAATCTGAAATCGTGGCCGTCCGTACCGGTGTCGACCTGCGCGGCCTGTTGCAAGATTGAAGGACCGATCTCATGCCCCTGATCACTGTTGATGGCTACGAATACAATACCGAGGATTTGAGTGACAATGGTAAGGCCCAGCTGGCCAGCCTGCAGTTCCTTGAGGCCCATATGGAGCGTCTCAAAAAGGACATTGCCATCTTCAAGACCGCCCGCAATGCCTATCTCAGAGCCCTGAAGGAAGAGCTTGAAAAGGAAGACGGCTGATGGTCCGTGCCATCCCTGCGATCGCCGTTCTCCTAATCGCCGTGATGCTGCTGTTCATGCAAGGTAACCGTCCTTTTATGGTGCCCCCCGGGTTCTGACACCTTGACTTTTCGAGGCGAACGCCATGCCCCACGCCTTCCAAGCCGTGCTACCTTGTCCGTTGCTGCCATGGGACCATTTCGCATGAGCCGGTTGGGTAGCAGAATCGTGCGCTGGTTCGTCGTTCTGGCGGTGCTGCCCATAGCACTGTGGTCGGGCTACTGGGTTGCAGGCGCTTACACTCTGGAGCAGGCGACGGCGCGTGCCTTCAACGAAGCGCGCCGCGCTGGTGCCGCGGCTGAGTTCGACGAGGCGGCGGTGAGCGGCTATCCAACGCGATTTGCGACGAGCCTTGCAGATATTAGCGTGTCGGGGGAGAATCTGGTCTGGCAAACACAGGCGGTCATGATTGATGCCGAAAGCCATCGTCCCTTTGACATCGCACTGGATTTGTCCGAGCCGCACCGGATTGCGGGACGCTTCGGAGATCTTGGGGTCGACGCGAGCGAGGCGCAAGTCACGGCCCTTTTCCGTCCTGAATGGGAACTCCCGCTGGATCGTATCGCGCTGGATGCCACGGAGGTGTTCGTAAATTTCTCGGACCAAGGGCGTATCGACATGACGCGCGTCTTGTCCGCGCTTCAGCAAGACCCCGACAGTATGACAACCTATCGCGTCGCCGCAGCCATTGAAGACATGGTTTTGAATGGCCTTCTTGTTGATCTGCCCCCCGATTATCACATCATCCCCGAAGTCCGTCTGGATGGGCTCCTGCGTTTTGACCGGGCCTGGGATCGTTCGGTGCTGGAGGAGGGCGCGCCGCTCTTGGTCGAACTGGTGTTGAGCCGGGCCGCATTTGAGTTTGGTTCTTCCGCGATTACGTTGCAGGCGCAGTTGAGTCGAGATCAACACGCAGCTGTTTCGGGAACCGTCAATGTCACGGTGCAGGGCTGGCGAAGCCTCTTCGACCTCGCGCTGGAGGTTGGTTACATAGATCTGGAGCTTGAGAGCTTCTTCCTCCCCATTTTGCAGGAGTTGGCGTCGCAAGAGGTGCCCGAGACCGAATTGAGCTTGCCTCTCCGCATCGAGGACGGAACTGTCTCGTTTGGTGCGATCACGTTGGGGATGCTGCCGACGGTACCGTAAGATTTAGTCGGAAAAGGCGTTTCTGGACGAGTTCACCGATGGAAAATTCACTTGGTCAATTCATGCGGTTAAATTTCGCAAATGAGCAAGGCCTCTCTCGCCCGTTATCGGAGGACGAACTGGCCCAGCTAAAATGCATCGCTGCACGAACCGGGGCGCTATTGATCTGGATCGACAAAGACTTGACCTGTCACGTGGTAAGCACCCGGTTGTCACCGCCTGCCAGATTTCGGCGTGAGGGCGTAAGACACGTGCATAGCGACGTCGCTAACGACGTCTTTTATGTGCGGAGGGGTGATGCGGGGCGAAGTTCTCGCTGTTGAGCGCCGTCGGCGTTGGGACGACGAGGTAAAGCTGGCGATCGTGAGCGCGGTGGATGCCGCATGATCGGGCCGGGAACCGGGGTTCGGGTGTATCTGGCCTGCGGGGCTGACCTTCCCCCCGATATCCGGGCCATTGCGCACTGGAATTTTCCACCTTTGAATGAACGAAGGAGGAAGACCCATGAAGCGGAAGCGTTTCACCGAAGAGCAGATCATTGGCGTGCTGAAGGAGTCCCTCCTGAACAATCCGATCATGCCGCCACGAGAGTGCACCTGTGATCATCTTGCCAGGTGGCTTGAGCCCGGATCATGGTGAGCAACAGGAGCAAGAGAGCCCTGAGGTGGGCGAGGATCTTGCGGATGTTGTGGCCGCAGCCGCACAGGACGGCGAAGATGGCATCGCCGATGGTGCCCTTCAGAGGACAGCGCGCGAGGCGTCCATCGCTTTTCATGTGTCCGATCTCGGGCTCGATGGCGCTTCGTCGCCTCAGCAGCCTGGCCAGCGTCGGCGTCAGACCTCGCCGGGTGCCGGAGATCAACACGCGGGTCTTCGTGACGCCATGCCCGCGATAGCCGCGGTCGACCACCGCGATTTCCGGCGCGGTCCCGGTCAGGATGGTGACTTGTTCCAGCGCCTCATCGAGAGTGTGGCCATCATACGGATTGCCCGGCAGGGACCGCATGCCGACCACGAAGCCCCTGTCCAGGGTCGTGGCCAGGCTGACCTTGCACCCGAATTCGTAGCGGACGCGGGCCTTGCCCTTCGAGATGCAGTCCACCGCGGGTTCGTGCAGGGCATAGAGCTTGCCGCTGCCCCGCGGCTCCTGGTGCAGGAGGCGTGAGACCAGGGCCAGCATGTCCGTAAGCCGGTCGCGATATGACCCGTTGGGGACATCGGCCAGCTGCCGCCGAACGTCCCGCAGGACCCGGCCGGTGTAGCCCTTCAGCGTTCTCAATGCCTTGCGCATGCGCTTGAACTGGCGGGCATGGGCATATCGGCCGGCCTGTGCGGCCAGCCGCGGCCCCTTGCGGGCATAGGATTGCCGGAGCTCCAGGCCGCCCTCGCGGGCTAGGGCAACCAGCTTGCGGCGGGCCTTGTCGTAGAGCCGGGCGTCCGTCGGGTGCGCGATGTTCTTTTCCATGACGGTCGTGTCCACCGCCACGCAGGACAGGCTGCCGCCGTCGATCACCCCGGCCGCCCGACCGGCCTCGATCGTCTTGGTAAGCAGCCACTCCGCACCCTCTTCGCCGATCCGCTTGCGCCAGCGAGTGAGCGAGGTGGGGTCTATCGGCGGGCGGTGCTGAAAGAAGGTCTCACCGGTGAAGTGCTGGAAATACGGGTTCTCGACCCAGCGGGCGACGACCGCCTCGTCCGACAGCCCATAGGCATGCTGCAAGTACATCAGCCCGGCGACCAGCCGCGGATCGGTCGCCGGGCGACCCTTCGTCGAGGGAAAGAACCCGCCCCATTCGCCATCGAACCAGTCCCAGTCAATGAGCTCGGCCAGTTTCACCAGCTCGTGGCGCATGTCGATCATGTCGACAAGCCTGGGCCGGAGGAGATCATCCTGTTCGGGCAGACGCGGGCGGTGCTTCATCGGGCAATCCGAAATTGCAGGGTTTTCCCGTGAATCCTACGAAACCCTGCAGCTCACCGCTACAAGAACCGCCCGTTTCCCTCATGAAATCAGGGCGTTCGGACTTGTTCAGGGCGAACGAAGGAGAGCGAGGCGGGCGCGAAGACGGACGACATCTGTCGACGTCACGGCATCAGCTCGGCCACGTTCTATAGCTGGCGTAAGAAGTACGGGGGCATGGAGGCTGGCGACGCTAAGCGTTTGAGAGCCCTTGAAGCTGAGAATGCCAAACTCAAGCGGATCGTCGCGGATCAAATGCTCGACATGTCCGCAATGAAGGATCTGCTGCAAAAACATTGGTAAGCCCATGGCGAAGCGACGAGCTGTGGGCTTTCTGATGACCGAGCGTGGGTTCAGCGAGCGGCGCGCGTGCCGGATCGTTGATTTGGCGCGGTCGGTGCAGCAATACCGACCGCTGCCGAAAGGCGACGAGGCCGCAGTCAAACGCATGAAGGAGCTGGCGTCGGAGAACCGGCGCTATGGCTATCTGCGCCTGCACGCGATGTTGCGCCGGGAAGGTCTCGTCGTGAACCACAAGCGCACGTATCGGCTTTACACCGAGCATGGCTTGCAGGTTCGCACCAAGAAACGGCGCAAGCTGCCCAGGCGGGATCGCGTCGCGCCGCAGGTGCCGGAAAGGCCAATGCAACGATGGTCCCTGGATTTTGTGAGCGACCAGTTGGCTGACTATCGAAGGTTCCGGGTGCTCAACGTCGTCGACGACCACAGCCGGTTCTGTCCCGGCCAGATTGTCGACGTGTCGATCCCTGGGGCACGCGTGGCACGGTTCCTCGATGATCTGGCCCTGCGCATGGGCCTCCCGGAGGAGATCATCCTCGACAACGGACCCGAAGGCACCAGCAAAGCCATGTTCGATTGGTCCGAGCGGACCGGCGTGCGCCTGCGGTTCATCGAGCCAGGCAAGCCGGTGCAGAACGCCTTCGTGGAGAGTTTCAACGGCAAGTTCCGGGACGAGTGCCTGAACTTGCATTGGTTCCGATCCCTGCGCCATGCCCGCGAGGAAATCGGACAATGGCGAAACCACTACAACACCAAGCGCCCACATTCGGCGCTCGGATACCTGTCCCCAACGGAGTTCCTGATGAAAACCACCGCGCCAGCGCTTGAGACTCTTGCGGTCTCCACGCTGCCGCTCAAGACTCAATCCGAACCGGAAGATTCCAGATCAAACCGGCCCTAATCGCGGGGGAAGGTCAGGGCGACGGATATGCGCAAGGGGATCGGCGGGCTGGCGGCCCTCGCGCAGGACGTGCTGCGCCAGAAGCCGACCGGCGGCGCGGTCTTCGCCTTCCGGGGGCGCAAGGGTGATCGGCTTAAGCTGCTTTACTGGGACGGCCAGGGGTTCTGTCTTTACTACAAGGTCCTCGAGCGCGGGCGCTTTCCATGCAGCCCGGCTGCGCGCGATCTCGGAGCGCAAGTCGCCGGGGCGGCGCAGCCCGACGATCCTGGCGCCGGCACGGCCCCCGGCCTGCAGCGCGTCGCAGGCGGTGCGCGCAAGCTCCAGCAGGTCGGTGGGGACGATGAGCAGGACCAGCGTTCCGGGCGCTCCCACG
>NZ_SLXL01000022.1 GCF_004345735.1 Rhodovulum adriaticum | reverse complement strand
CATAACCCGCATCACGACAACGGGATCAAGTTTTTCGGCCCCGAGGGGTTCAAGCTGAGCGACGAGGCCGAGGCCGAGATCGAGGCGATCCTGGAGGGCGAGATCCGGCTGTCGTAGCCTGGCAATATCGGCCGGGCGCGTCGGATCGACGACGGGCTGTGGCGGTACGGCGAATACGCCAAGACGACCTTTCCGGCCGGGCGTCGGCTGGACGGGCTGAAGGTGGTGCTGGATTGCGCCAATGGCGCGGCCTACCGCGTCGCCCCCGAGGTTTTGTGGGAACTGGGGGCCGAGGTGATCCCGCTGGGGGTCAGCCCCAACGGGGACAACATCAACGATGGGTGCGGATCGACCCGGCCGCAGGCCGCCGCCGAGGCCGTGCGCGCCCATGGCGCCGATGTGGCGATCACGCTGGATGGTGATGCGGACCGCGCGATCCTGATCGACGAAACCGGCACCATGGCCGACGGTGACCAGATCATGGCGCTGTTCGCCGAACGCTGGGCCGCCGAGGGGCGGTTGCGCGACGGGACGCTGGTGGCGACGGTGATGTCCAACCTGGGGCTGGAACGGCACCTGCAGGCGCAGGGCCTGCGGCTGGAACGAACCGGCGTGGGCGATCGTTATGTGGTCGAGGCGATGCGCGCGGGCGGGTGGAACCTGGGCGGCGAACAGTCCGGCCATATCGTGATGACCGATTATGCCACGACTGGCGACGGGATGCTGGCCGGGCTGCAATTCCTGGCCGCCATGGTCGAAACCGGGCAATCGGCTTCGGCCCTGGCGCGGCGGTTCGAACGGGTGCCGCAACTGCTGAAGAACGTGCGCTACGGGCCTGGCAGCACCCCCTTGGAAACCGGGCCGGTCCAGCAGGCAATTGCCGCCGCCGAGGCCCGTCTGACCGGGCAGGGGCGCCTGTTGATCCGCAAATCCGGGACAGAGCCGGTAATCCGCGTGATGGCCGAATGCGAGGACGACGCGCTGCTGGTCGAGGTTGTCGAATCCATTACAGACACGATGGAAGGGGCGGGGGCGTTTGCGCAAATATGAGCGCGGTATTGGGTGCTGCCGGCTTTCCGCAACTCCGGATGCACAAGGCAAAAGGTTCGCGCATTCGGGCTGAAGGACTTCGCCTAAAACACTCGTTACGCTTCCTCAGCCCTTGCTTGGCGTGACTCAGGGCAGGCGGGTCAGAAAAGATCCGATAGCCCGAGACGGTAACGAGTACTGGCATCACTCGCCCTGCGGGCTGCCGAAACCGCTCACCTTGAACGGAAATGCTGCAAAACTGCGGTGCTCTTATGCCCACACGTTATGCTCGGCCTGCTCGAGATACCGCGCCAGCACGTTGACCGATTTCCACCCGCCAGCACGCATGATGGCCGCCGTGTCGAAACCGCGCTGGAGCAGATCTTGCGCCGCGCCAACCCGCATCGAGTGACCGCTGAACCCGTCGATCTCCTCCGGGTCCAGTCCGGCTTGTTTCGCCGCCTGCTTGACAAGGCGCTTGACGGTCGTCGTGCTGAGATCGCGGTTGACCGGCTTGCCCTGGTAGACAGGGCAGAACAGCCACGGAATGTCGGGACCCCGCAGATTGAGCCACGCCCGGAGAAGATCCGCGGTCAGATGCGATGTAAAGGCGATGCGGCCCTCGCCGAAGGGATCCGCCTTGCTCCGCCGGATGAGGACACGGAACGTGCCATCGGCGCGTTCCTCGAGATCTTCGGTTCTCAGCGCCACCAGTTCGGAGCGGCGGGTGAGGAGTTCGTAGCCAAGGGACAACATGGCCCGGTTGCGAAGACCGCGGGGCGTGTCGGGCTGGATTTCGAGAAAGCGGTCGAGATAGGTGCGGGTGAGGCCCTTGGCCTGTTTCGGACGGACGGTTTTGCGCCGCCGCACGCGGCGGAGGGAGAGGTTGATCTCTTCGTCACGGGTGGGGTCGGGCAGGCGCAGAAGGCGATGCACCTTGCGGATCGCAGAGAGGCGCCGGCGCACCGTCGAGGGGGCCATGCTTTGTCCCTGGTCTTCGAGGAAGTCGCAAATGGTATCCACCTCTGCCGGGAAGGGCAGAAGACCCTGTTCGACGCACCAGGTCTCGTACGCCTCGATATCCGCACGATAGCTGCGCATGGTGGAGGGCGCATAGGCACCCTCGAGGCGCTGGAATTCGGAGCGCCAGTCAGGCGCATCGGTTTTAAGCGGCCGCATCGGTCTGTCCTCTCAGGCCGTCAACGCGGGGTAGCCAACCTCGTAGGCCGGATCCCGAAGGTCCACCAGGAGCGCGGTCTGCGTCAAACAAGCCAGATGGAGACCACGCAGCATCGGGCCGGTCGGCGAGAATTCCTCAGGATCAAAAAGCGGGGCATGGTCGAGCAAGGCCGCCGCGAAATAAGCCCGGTCTGCATTGTTCTCGATAGACAGGAGGCTATTCATCACGAACGCCAACCGGCGCAGCGATTTGTCGGAAGGGCCGCTCTCAGGCATCGCCAGTAGTTCGCCGAAATGCATGCTGAGCGTCTCACCGGCCATTTCGCAGGCCGCACGGGCACTATCGAAGTCACCAGCGTCAGTTTCGAGAAGTTGACGTTCGGCTGCAATGCAGCGATCAAGCGCATGCAGCAGGCGGAGAAAAGCGGACTGGACAGGCGTGGGGATGGTCAGCCCTTCATCACCACAGGCCGAGGTGATAGAGGTGGCATTGGTCATGGTGATCTCCCTTTTAGATCGCTTTGGCAAGAGCCGGAGCAAGGCCGCAATCCTTGCTTCGGCTCGACCAATCTGGTATCTTGATATTGCGAAATCAATACTGGATGGCATGGTGAGTAGAAAAAAATCGCGATCGGGAACCTCGGAGCCCGTGCTCGTTCGACTGCCTGAAGACTTGCTACAGGCTCTTGATTCGGTGCGACGCGCGCAGGATGATCCACCAACCCGCCCGGAAATGATCCGGCGGATTCTTGTGGCCTGGATGGACGAGCATGCCCCTGAGAGGTTCCTTCCTGACAGGGACAACTGAGGGGGGCGGCGAGGGACGACCTTGGCTGCCCGAGCCATTCCCCTGCCGATCACGGACCTTCGGCTATCAGGGGCTGGACGGCCGCTCGCGATGAGGGTCCGTCCCAGCGCGACCAGGATCCGCGGTCGGTCGATCCCTGCTTTCCTGTCAGGCCGGGCGGTAGGTTCACGCCCGAGAGGGCAGCGCAGCCGTTTCCAGAGGGACAGGTGGCGCAGGCCTCGACCTAATGCCGTGCCGCTTCACCCCTTCGTCATCGCTCGAATATCTTGTCGCGCGACGATCATTGTCGCTTTCGTGTGCATCATAATCCGTTTTTCCGATCATAACGTGTCCGGAAAACAGGGTGCGGGTTGCGCGCGCGGCCCCCTCTGCGGGTGGCGGAGATTGGGATGACCGCGGAGGCATGGGGCCTCGCCGATTTGGGCGATGAATGTCGTTCAATAAGGGAGGTGAGGCCAAATGATGACTATGAATGACAATCTCGAGCCTTCAGGCCTCTCGGGTTCCCGCGGTCGAAAGCCCCGGCCGGGCCCCTGGTCGCCGCCGTATCCTGACGCGCGCCGAGTGGCGATCCTGTCCTTTCGCGGCCCATGCGAAAGCGCCCGTGACGCTCGCGGCGCACTTGGCCCCATCGGTCGCAAGGCGATCAGCGCGAGATCTCGATAGGCCCGATCAGCAGTCCGTTCCGCCCTTCGCGCCGGGACAGGTCGGAACGTCACACCTTGACGTTCACCAGGGGACGCAGGCGGTGACCCGGTTTGGACCCGCATGAGGGCGGGCGAGCCCCGGTAGGCCCGTGACCGGCCTACCAGAATATTGGTGGGTTACGACTCTGTTAGAATCCCGATACCAGAAGGTCCACGGCGGCCACGATGTCGTCGCGCCAAGCCGATGCATCTCCAATGGCCGGGCCGATTTCAGCGGCGGGCAGGGCGATCATCTGCGACATGAGCATGACGTATGACCTGCCATCCAGTTGAAAGGCGATATGGAGCTTTGGCGTCAGCGCCCCCCATTCGGAGCGAGGGAGGACCGGCGCACAGAGAATATACGGCGTTTCGATGCCGAGATCGGTCTGAATGCGGCAAACGAGGTCGTTCCCGCTTCGCAGGCGATGGATCCGCCCCTGGATCATGGTGATGTCGCCTAAATTTTTCTGAACCGCGCCAGGGTGGGCCCGTTCCGTTCGAGATGCCGGGCTTCATCGGCGAGGCCTGCTTTTGCAGCGGCGATCCACTCGGCGCGCTCGCGCTCGGCTCGAGAGCGCGAGAGCCCGGCGTCGATCCAGTTCCGGACAATCTCAGAGATGGAGACGCCTGTCGCCTTTGCCTCCGCTTCGAGGGCGGCCTTTCGCGCCTCGCCAATGTCACGAATGTTCAGCGGTGAGGGCATGGCGTTCTTCTCCTTTTTTCGAACGTCTCATTGATACACGTAATGCTACACACCCTGACGTGCAAGCATGTTTGCACCACGTCTCCAGTAGGAGACGTGCAAGAAACTGCGTGAGAAAGAGGGCGGTCGGGACCCCTCGCTCACGCTTCAACATTTACTGCAAGGGGCCGGGCGCCGCGATCAAGCATTCTGCGGCGTGGGACATGGGCACCCGAGGGATGACGATGCCCAGGCAGACTGCCATTCCCGGTCTTCGGGGCGCGATTAGGAAGATAGTGACGCAAAGGGAGCAGGTCCTGGCAGGGATGGAGGGGGTGGCGCCCCGGATGCGGTCCCCGGCTTCGATCGGCCCGCACCAACCGAAAGCAGGGCCGAAGGGCGGGCGCCCTCGACGCCGATCGAGACCATGCTGCGGGCAAAGCATTCCAGGCACATCCCGGAATGCGGTGCTCGTTGCGAGAACAATATTCGGGAGACGCGCACTCCGACTGTGCCCGCCTGCCTGCACTACATCGCCAAAACAGGGCCCTGCCGCCCGATCGACGACAAGAGCCGCGTTTAGGTATCTCACCACGCGGAATGCGTCAGCGCGGCGGGGGCGAGCGGAAAGGCCCGATAACGCAGTCTCTCGACCGCCCGATCCCCGTGATCCTTCCCGCGCAGACCGGGGCGCGCGCCCCGCTTGAGGCCGATAATCCCCATAATGATCGAAAGCGCCGGGCCCAGGGCGGCAGAGCCTGCGCCTCTGCATCCCAGGTTCGAAAACAGGCCGAAGACCGTTTGCGCTAGTGAAACCCTCTCCCGACATGCGTAACCAGTTCGGAGTTCGACAATCATGAAACATGTTCTGGTGACGGGCGGTGCGGGCTATATCGGCTCGCACGCCTGCAAGGTGCTGGCGGCAGCAGGATACACCCCCGTCACCTACGACAACCTGTCCACCGGCTGGCAAGCGGCCGCGCAATTCGGCCCCTTCGAACAGGGCGACCTGATGGATCGCGCCCGGCTGGACGCGGTGTTCGCGCAATACGCCCCCGTGGCCGTGATGCATTTCGCCGCCTTCAGCCAGGTTGGCGAGGCGATGACCGACCCCGGCAAATACTGGCGCAACAACGTCTGCGGCTCGCTGACCCTGGTCGAGGCCGCGGTCGCCGCCGGCTGCCTGAACATGGTCTTTTCCTCGACCTGCGCGGTCTATGGAGATCAGGACGGCGTGACCCTGGACGAGAACAGCGCCCAGGCCCCCCTGAACGCCTATGGCGCCTCAAAGCGCACGATCGAGGACATGCTGCGTGATTTTCAGGCCAGCCACGGCCTGAAATCGGTGATCTTCCGCTATTTCAACGTGGCCGGCGCCGACCCGGATGCGCAGGTGGGTGAATGCCACCGCCCCGAAACCCACCTGATCCCGGTGATGCTGCAGGCGCTGGACGGCCAGCGCCCGGCGCTGACGGTCTTTGGCACCGATTACGACACGCCCGATGGCACCTGCATCCGCGATTATGTCCATGTGATGGATCTGGTCACCGCCCATGTTCAGGGGGTGAAATGGCTGCAAGAGGGGCGCGAAAGCCGGGTGTTCAACCTGGGCTCGGGCACGGGATACTCGGTCCGCCAGGTGATCGACGCCTGCCGCGCGGTGACGGGCCGCGAGGTGCCCCATGTCGAAGGCCCGCGCCGGGGCGGCGACGCGATGCGCCTGGTGTCGGGCAGCGTCCGGGCCGAACGCGACCTGGGCTGGCGGCCCGAACGCTCAGATCTGGAGACCATGATCGCCGATGCCTGGAGATGGCACCAACGCGGCCCCTATCGCTCTTGATTATAAAAAGGCCGGCCCTGGAACGGTCTGCCGATCCCGGCAGGGGAACTCCCCCGGTCTCAGAACGCGAGCGTGGAGAGGGAGGGGGGGCTGGCCAGCGGCACGCATGATCGCGGCAGTGGGCCGCGCCGCCGAAAGCCCTGAGAGGCGGTCCAAGGCTTGGTTCGGACGAAGGTTTGCCGCATGCGCCAAGCGGGCGCAGTTCCATTACAATCAGGCAATCGCACGATCCTGATCGCACCGCCCGAAGTCATCAACACCGAATGCATAGGACCAGAGGCGGTACGCCCGGCCTCCGAATTGACCGCAAGACAGGCCTCTCAAAATGAGTGAGAACAACTCTTCCGAGCTACTGAGAGGTGGCGGGAGAGGTTCAGTTTGGGCCTGACACTCGGCCCGACTTGGGTCATTGCGGGGCTCTGCCTCACCCGTCAATTGCCGATGCCATACACAGGATCCGGCAGCATTGCGTTCCTGATGTCGAGTACTTTGTTCAGGAGGGCGGTTCGGCCGACGGGATCCGGGAAGTGAGCGAGATTTTGGCCTTGCCCGCTATGCGTGTCGAAACAGCGTGCAACGGCAGCATCAACCGTTGCCTCGCCCGGGCGACTGGCGATTTGGTGGTGCGGCTCCATTCCGACGACATGTTCGGCCCGACGACTTTGCTGGTCCACGTTGCAGACTGCGTTGCCGCCGGCGATATCGATGCGGTTTATGGCGATCTGGTCAATTTGAGCGCGCTCGATCCGGCCCGCGAGATACGTTAGTGGAACTCTAGGACTTACCTTCCCGACAGGCTTCAAAGGGGCTGGATGCCGCCACATCCGACGCTCTGCCTGCGCCGCGAGGTGTTCGAACGCAGGATGTCTGTGGATAGTGTCCCAGGTCGTGGTGTAGGAACGCCGACCCTCGGAGAGGTTCGAGCTTGATCAGGTGGCCACGGCGGGCAGCCTGACATTGGGATTGTCGGTGACGCGGGCGAGCGTTTCAAGCGACATATAGCGCCGTGCGACCGCCCATTCGTCGTTGGTCTCAAGCATCAGTGCGCCGACGAGGCGGATGATGGCCTCGTCGTTGGGGAAGATGCCGATGACATCGGCGCGCCGCTTCACCTCGCGGTTCACCCTTTCGAGCGGGTTGGTCGAGGCGATCTGGGTCCAGTGCTCGCGGGGGAACGACATGTAGGCCAGGACGTCGTCGCGCGAGCTGTCCATCAGGGCGCCGAGCTTGGGCTGCTTCTCGCGGAGTGCATCGGCCACGACCTCCCACTGAGCTTCGGCCTCGGCCTTGGTCTCCTGCGCGAAGATCGTCTTCAGCATCGCTGCCACGGCGGTGCGCTGCTTCGCCGGGGCGTGGGCGAGCGCGTTCCTCATCCAGTGAATGCGGCACCTCTGATGGGTCGCGTTGAAGACCCGGCGTGCGGCCGCCCGCAGGCCCTTGTGGTCGTCGGCAATCACCAGCTTCACGCCACGCAGGCCGCGGTCGGCGAGGCTGCGCAGGAACTCGGTCCAGAACGTCTCGGCTTCCGAGGGACCGGTGGCGACCCCCAGAACCTCGCGCTTGCCGTCCTCGTTCACCGCCACGGCGATTATCACGGCACGGCTGACGATCCGACCACCCTCGCGGACTTTCAGGTAGGTCGCGTCAAGCCAGAGGTAGGGCCATGCCCCTTCCAGTGGTCGGGTCAGGAAGGCGTTCACGCGCTCGTCGATCTCGGCGCAGAGCCGGCTGACCTGGCTCTTGGACATGCCGCCCGCGCCCATGGCCTTCACCAGATCGTCGACCGAACGGGTCGAAACGCCGTGGACGTAGGCCTCCTGGATCACCGCCACGAGGGCCTTCTCGGCGGTGCGGCGTGGCTCAAGGAAGCTCGGGAAGTAGCTGCCTTTGCGCAGCTTCGGGATCTCCAACGCGATCCGCCCCGTTCGCGTGTCCCAGTCGCGGTCCCGGTAGCCATTGCGCTGAACCTCACGCATCGGCGATCGCGCGCCCTTGGCCGCACCCGTCCGGGCCTCCACCTCGGCCTCCATGATGCGCCCGGCCGCAAAGGCCAGCATCTCGCGCACGAGATCGCCGTCAGCCTCCTTCTCAACCAGCTCGATCAGAGCCATTCTGTCGTCGGTCATCGTCATCTCCGTTCTCGGTTCCAGGTGTTGCAACCCGAACCTTTTCCGAAGATCGGCGGTGACCGCCAGCGTCACCCACGGCCGCGTGGCTCACGCTACGCCAAAGGCTCCGCGCGCGGCCTCCTACACCACCACTCGGGACACTGCCTGTCTGTGGCAAAGAAGTCAGCATCTTGGCCGATTCCTCGGAAATACTGCGGTTTCTCGTAAGGAGCGAAACTGGCTTGTCTATCTCTCCGAAGTGCGGGCCTGGATGCGTGTGGGTGGTGAGAGCAACCGCTCGACCGGCCGGATCATTCGCAAGAACCGGAAGGGTTATCGCACCATTCATTGGCATGGTGTGCGCTGCTTGCGCCCCCTTGGGGTCAAGAATCTCTTAAAGATCGGACTGACAATCAAAGGACATACCACGACATGACCAAGAAGGCACTGATCACGGGCATCACCGGGCAGGATGGCAGCTACCTGGCAGAGCTTTTGCTGGAAAAGGGCTATGAGGTGCATGGGATCAAGCGCCGGGCGTCGCTGTTCAACACCCAGCGGATCGACCATGTGTACCAGGATCCGCACAGCAATCACCAAAGGCTAAAGCTGCATTACGGCGATCTGACAGACAGTTCCAACCTGACCCGCATCCTGCGCGAGGTTCGGCCGGACGAGGTCTACAATCTGGGTGCGCAGTCCCATGTCGCCGTCAGCTTTGAATCGCCCGAATACACCGCCGACGTGGACGCCATCGGCACCCTGCGCCTGCTGGAGGCGATCCGCTTTCTGGGGCTGGAAAAGAGCACGCGGTTCTATCAGGCCTCCACATCCGAGTTGTACGGACTGGTGCAAGAGGTGCCGCAGCGCGAAACCACGCCGTTCCACCCGCGCAGCCCCTATGCGGTGGCCAAGCTTTATGCCTACTGGATCACCGTGAACTATCGCGAGGCCTACGGGATGTATGCCTGCAACGGGATCCTCTTCAATCACGAAAGCCCGCGCCGCGGCGAAACCTTCGTCACCCGCAAGATCACCCGCGGCCTGTCCAACATCGCCCAGGGGCTGGAGGATTGCCTGTACATGGGCAATATCGACGCGCTGCGCGACTGGGGGCATGCCAAGGATTACGTTCGCATGCAGTGGATGATGCTACAGCAGGACGCGCCAGAGGATTACGTGATCGCCACCGGCAAGCAGTATTCGGTGCGCGACTTCATCCGCTGGACGGCCGAGGATCTGGGCATCACCCTGCGGTTTCAGGGCGAAGGCACCGACGAGGTCGGCATCGTCGAAACCGTGACCGGCGACCGGGCGCCTGCGCTGAAACAGGGCGATATCGTGCTGCGGATCGATCCGCGCTATTTCCGCCCCGCCGAGGTGGAAACCCTGCTGGGCGATCCCACGAAGGCCCGCGAAAAACTGGGATGGCAGCCCGAGATTACCGCCCGCGAGATGTGCGCCGAGATGGTTGCCGAAGACCTGCAAACCGCCCGCCGCCATGCGTTGCTGCGTGAACACGGCATGGATTTCCCCGTCAGCCTGGAGGGCTGAGCCATGAAATACTACGTCGCCGGCCATCGCGGCATGGTGGGCAGCGCGATCCTGCGCCAGTTGCAGGCCCGACAGGCCCATGGCGCGGCGCTGGATCTGCTGACCCGTACCCATGCGGAACTGGATCTGACCGATCAGGCCGCCGTGCGCGCCTTCATGCAGGCCGAGCGGCCGGACGTGGTGATCCTGGCCGCCGCGCGTGTGGGCGGCATCCACGCCAACAACACCTATCCGGCCGATTTCATTTACGACAACCTGATGATTCAGGCGAACGTCATCCACCAGGCCCATGCCGCCGGGGTGGAACGGCTGTTGTTTCTGGGGTCTTCCTGCATCTACCCGCGGGCCGCGGCCCAGCCGATGGCCGAGGATGCGCTGCTGACCGGGGTGCTGGAGCCCACGAACGAACCCTACGCGATTGCCAAGATCGCCGGGATCAAGCTGTGCGAAAGCTACAACCGGCAACACGGGGTGGATTACCGGTCGGTCATGCCCACGAACCTGTATGGGCCGGGCGACAATTTCCACCCGGAAAACAGCCATGTTCTGCCCGCCCTGATCCGCCGCTTTCACGAGGCGGCACAGGCCGGTGCGTCAGAGGTGACGATCTGGGGCACCGGCACGCCCCGGCGCGAATTCCTGCATGTCGACGACATGGCCGAGGCCAGCCTGTTCGTGCTGGACCTGCCCCATGACATTTACGCGGCCAACACCCAACCGATGCTGAGCCATATCAACGTGGGCACCGGGCAGGACATCTCGATCCTGGAGCTGGCGGAAATGGTGGCGGCGGTGACGGGCTTTGGTGGCAAGATTTACCTCGACCCCAGCAAGCCAGATGGCACACCGCGCAAGCTGATGAACGTGGACAGGCTGGCGGCTATGGGCTGGCGGTCGAAGATTGCGCTCAATGAGGGTGTCACGACCACATATCGGTGGTTCTTGGAGAATGTCGCCGAACTGCGCGGCTAGAGGTTTTGCAACGATAGGATTTCGAATGCTGATTCATCCGGTTCTTCTTTGCGGCGGCTCGGGAACGCGCCTGTGGCCATTGTCACGCAAGAGCTATCCCAAGCAGTTTGCAAAATTACTGGGCGACGAAAGTCTGTTCCAGGCCTCCGCTCGCAGGTTGTCGGGCATAGGGTTCGAAACTCCCTTGGTGGTCACGGGTGATCCGTTTCGTTTCATTGTGACGGAACAGCTTGCAGGGATCGAAAAGGCCCCCCAAGCCGTTCTGATCGAGCCAGAGGGGCGCAACACTGCACCGGCCATTTTGGCCGCGGCCCTCCACCTTGAGAAGACCGATCCGGATGCATTGATGCTCGTGGCGCCTTCCGACCACGTTATTCCGGATTCGGACGCGTTTCGAGCCGCCGTTGCCGCAGCTGCAGAACAGGCCCTCAAGGGGGATTTCGTAACCTTCGGTATTGCGCCCACCCGGCCGGAAACAGGCTATGGGTATCTCGAACTTGCGAAAGGCGCCGACCTCGCGGCACTCTGTCCGCAGCCGCTTGCCGGTTTCATAGAAAAGCCAGGGGCTGGCCGAGCGAGCGATATGCTGGCGGCCGGACGTTTCCTTTGGAATGCCGGTATCTTCCTGTTTACGGTTCGGACGCTGCGTCGCGCCTGCGAGGCGCATGCGCCAGAGATCCTTGCCGGTGTTACCGCAGCGCTTGACCAGGCGGAATGCGATCTTGGCTTTACGCGGCTAGCGCCTGATCCCTGGTCAGAGCTTCCTGATATCTCGGTCGATTATGCAATCATGGAAAAAGCTGAGAACCTTTCCGTCATGCCCTATCACGGGCATTGGTCCGATCTTGGCGGTTGGGATGCGGTCTGGTTGGAAGCCGGACCAGATCTAGAAGGCAATGTATGTTCCGAACGTGCCACTGCGATCGAATGCCGGGACACCCTCTTGCGGTCCGAAACCGAAGGGCAGGAAATCGTCGGGATCGGGTTGTCGGACACAATTGCCGTTGCTATGGGCGATGCGGTTCTTGTTGCGCATAAATCTGAGGCGCAGCGCGTGAAAGAGGTGGTTGCGACCCTGAAAGCCAGTGGCGCGAAGCAGGCTACGGAATTCCCAAGCGACCACCGCCCTTGGGGCTGGTTCGAGAGCCTCGCGACGGGTCCTCGCTTCCAAGTAAAGCGCATCGTCGTCAAGCCCGGTGCTGCGCTTTCGCTGCAGTCCCATCATCATCGTTCGGAACATTGGATCGTTGTCCAGGGGACAGCAAGGATCACGATAGGTGACGAGGTCAAGCTGGTGACGGAAAACGAGTCTGTCTACGTTCCTCTAGGTGCTGTTCACCGCATGGAGAATCCCGGAAAACTGCCGATGGTCCTGATCGAGGTTCAGACCGGGAGTTACCTCGGTGAAGACGATATCGTCCGTTACGAAGACGTTTATGCGCGGCGCTGAAATATGGTAATGGATAGGTTGTCATGCAGCTGACCTGCTTCAAGGCGTACGATATCCGGGGACGCGTCGGCGAAAATCTGGATGACGCAATCGCGCGACGGATCGGTACCGCTTTCGCATATGTCATGTCAGAGAAGGTCGAGGGCGATGTTCGTATCGTTGTCGGTCGGGATTGTCGGGAAAGCAGCCCGGCTTTGGCGGAGGCGTTGATCGAGGGGCTACTGGATCAGGGGGCGGATGTCCTCGATATCGGGCTTGCGGGGACAGAAGAGGTGTATTTCGCAACGGCGCATCTCGGAGCGGCAGGCGGTTTGGAGGTGACTGCATCGCACAACCCGAAGGAATACAACGGCATGAAAATGGTCGGCCCATCCAGCCGACCACTGGATCCGATCGCGGAATTAGCCGAAATTCGTCACTTCGCCGAACAGGGTGAACTTCCTGAGGTGCAGCCAAAGGGGCGCTACGCTACAACTGACGTGCGTGCCGCATATGCGGCGCATGTGTGCGATTTCATTGATCCCGATTGCCTGAAGCCGCTGAGGATTGTGGTGAATGCAGGCAATGGCACGGCGGGGCCGGCCTTCGACGCGATCGCCGGCGAACTGCATCGGCGAGGGGCGCCACTATCATTCATCCGCGTGAATCACGAAGCCGATGGGCGATTTCCGAATGGCGTTCCCAATCCAATTCTGCGAGAAAACCACTCCATGACGGCCGAGCCTGTGAAAGCAGAGGGGGCGGACATTGGCGTCGCTTGGGATGGCGATTTCGATCGTTGTTTTCTGTTCGACGATGAGGGAAACTTCGTTGATGGTGAGTATATTGTTGCATTGCTAGCCGAGAGTTTCCTCTTGGACAGGGTAGGGGAGACGATCGTTTACGATCCCCGCGTGGTCTGGAATACACGTGCTGCTGTCGATGAGCTGGGGGGGACGGCGGTTATGTCCCGAACCGGGCACGCTTTCATGAAGGCCAAGATGCGCGAAGTGAATGCCGTCTACGGCGGGGAAATGTCAGCCCACCATTACTTTCGGGATTTCGCGTATTGCGACAGTGGCATGATCCCCTGGCTGAAGCTTGTTGAGTTTCTTTCGCGGATCGACCGATCCTTAAGCAACGCGGTGTCACATATGCGCCAAGCTTATCCATCATCGGGGGAAATCAATTTTGCCGTGCCTGATCCCCAAGCAGCGGTAGAGGCGGTCGTAACCCGGTTGGGCCCAGAAGCTCTGACCATCGACTCCCTGGATGGTGCCAGCTTGACGTTCGACAACTGGCGCATGAACTTGAGGGCATCGAACACGGAGCCTCTCTTGCGTCTCAATGTTGAGACGCGAGGGGATCGCGAGCTCTTGCACGATAGGGTTTCCTACCTGACTGATCTGATCGAAAGAACAGCTTGCGCATCAGTTTGACAGGCGATCCAGTAGTGGAGGAGAACCACGCGCCTGTTTGCTGATCAGCGATTGAGCAATCAACAATGCGTTACATCTTTCGGGTCTAGGCCGATCCGCGTGGATTGTCCGAGAAGATCAAGAAGAATCCAAACCCGCTTCTGGGAATCGATCTTTTCGACTGTTGAAATGAAGTCCGCGAATGGACCCGAGGTAACCCTGATGCGGTCGCCAGCAGAGATTTCCCGAGGCGGTTGCAGAATCCCTGCCTCGTCGCAGCGTTGCTTCAACTGCGCAATGAAGCCGGGGTTCAGCGGTCTGGGATAATCAAGGCCGAATGTGACGAGGCGGGAGACGCCATATGTCCCGTTTATCGATCTCCATGCTCCGGACTCGTGGGCGACCTGAGTAAACAGGTATCCGGGAAAGAGAGGTTGAATTGTTTCCTTGAAACCACTTCTCGCGCGACGGGTCACGCGTTGTTGCGGGCAGAACGCGGCGAACCCCTGCCGCTCCAGGTTCGAAATTGCTTTTTTCACGCAGTTAGGCCGAAGCTGTACAAGGTACCATGGCGCATGATCAGTAGAGCAGAGGGTTCTGCTGTAATCCGTCATCGTTTCCTCGGAAAAACGTTTTACCTTCATCTTCTGTCTTGCCTGTGCGCGGCGGACTCCGCGTCACACGGGTTGATGCGCGCCGTGTTTACTTCGTGATCACGTTGCCTCCGGTATTGTGGGAAAACCTGTTGCTTCCTCAGTCGAAGAAGTGTCTACGTATTGACTGAAAAAGTTTCAATGCGATAAATTTTGGCTCGCGATTGCTTGAGCTGGGAGCGCCGCAAGCTGCTTCTGTCTCTGCGGGGAGTGGAACATGCAACGGCTTGTTCAAGCTTTCTGAAGCTGGAAAGTCTTTCGACTTTCACGCACGAACTCTATCCCCCAGCGATAAGCCATGAAGAACGCAATCCCGTACAGGAAGAGCATCGCCATCGAGAGCAAAGGGTGGTTCGCAAGCAGCATACCAGTCAAAATCGGTAACCCAGCGAACGGCAATAGAACTACGGTCGTAAGCGGATTGGCCACGTGTCGGCGTGCTCGTCCAAGATATGTGATTTCCAAGCCACGCATGACGAGTTGGTGTACATGCAGGCGATCCGGTTGATCGTGGCGCTTGCCTGCAGACCAGCGGCGGAACATTGCAAGCAGCGTATCGGCGACAGGCCAGAAGAAGAGCAAGGCTACAGAAATCCCGGCAATGTCGTCGTTTCGAACTGCAAGGGAAATGCCCAGCCAGGCAAGGATGTGACCGATGGTGTACGCACCGGCGTCCCCCATGAAGATCCGGCCCATCGGGAAGTTGAAGACAAGAAACCCGGATATTGCCGCCATCACGATCAGAGCAGCCGTCATAACAGTTTGGTCGCCAGCCTGCTGGGCCATCACTGCGAGTGCCAGGGCGATAAGGGTGGAAACACCAGCCATCAGGCCATTAACCCCGTCGATCAAATTGAAGGCATGGCACAGACCCGTGGTCCAGAGAATCGTGAAAGGAATAGCGATGATGGAAAATCCGAGCAGGAAGTCGATCCCTGCCAAGCCGCTGGACGGAATCCAAATGCCTAGTGTCACAATTACCATCAGCGAGGAACATGCTGCAGCCATTAGACGTCCTCTGGGGCTGACGTGATAGCCGAGGTCTTCGGACAGGCCGGCGGCGAAAACCGGAAAAAAGCTGAGAATGAATGCGAGCAAGGCGTCGGTTCTGAAACCTTCTAACGATCCTAAAATGAAACATATGCAAATCGACACAACCACGGCGACACCGCCAATTCGTGGCGTGGGAGTGGCATGCGCGGCTTGCACGGCATTCAGGTCTTGCCGACGGAGTGTCCACCTATTCAGGAGCCGGTGATTTCTGAGTAGGAACCAGATGAAACCGGATGTCAGGGCAAAGGGCAGGATCAGAGCCCATGAAATACTGTTCGTGCCCATTGACCAACCCTCAGACTGCAAAAAAACTGTGTTTAGCAAAACCTACACGGGAGGCTTTTGTCAAAGTGAAAATATTTTCAAGGGCCCAGCAAAGGCGACATGTTGCCTTCAAGCAATCCCCAATGCCAAGAAAGTGTTCGGTACCATCTCTCGCTTACCACAGCCTCCGAAGAGCGCTCAGAGTGTTCAAGATTCGGAAAAGCACAAGCACTGGGAGCCAGATAGCATAGCCTAAAGCAACTTTCGCGAGTCCAGTGGAGTCCCTGCACTCTGTGTCCCATTCTAGCGCTTCTTCATCGTCATAACGCCAGCGACTATCCTGATTCTGGGGCTTCATTTGCCTTTGGCTTTCGGCTTTACTCCTCCACAATTGAGTACTGTTACTTGCATGTTCAGGTTTCTCCCCTGCCGACCACAACACTCTTTACAAAGGTGGGCGGCGCCGGAAGTTTGCAATCTCGTGCCCTAGTCAAGATGGGCGAATACAATGCAGAAACCTCGCACTCGATGGGGCTCACATGAGTACGGCAGCTCTAAATAGACGCCATGGCGCGTCTAGCATCATACCAACACGGAATGCCACACAGCCAACGCCACCCTAGATTCTCATAAAGAAAAAAAACACAGGATGCAATAGGAGAGCATTGCTCGAGGTGTGGGGTGTCAGATGGGGGGGTATGCCGCGCCTGGGATCGCCCTCGCATCACAATAGGGGCGCTTCCCGGCTAACCTCGATATTCGTAACGATAGTTGTAGTTGTAGCCGTAACGTTTGCGGGCTTCGCGAGGGTCTAAGGCATTCAGAACACCGCCTGCCAGCTTCACTCCGGCCTTGTCGAAGGTGTCTTGCAAGGCAGCAACTTCTGGAACAGTTGTTTCGTCATAACGTATGATTGCGACGGTCGCCCCGACCTGGCGGGCGATTATGACGGGATCCGTCACGGCCAGAGCTGGCGGGCTATCAATGAGAGTGAAGTCAAATTCTCCATCAAGCTGCGTGACGAGATCTGAAAAACGCTTCTGCATCAGAAGCTCGGACGGATTGGGAGGGCGGCGTCCTGTCGACAAGAAAAAAAGACCCTTGATTTCAGTTTCGCTAATGATATCCCTGAGTTGAACTGCACCGGCCAGATATTCGGCTAGCCCGGGCTGGGTCTTTTCATTGCCAAAATATTTATGGAGTTTGCCGCGTCGTAGATCTGCGTCAACAAGGCATACCTTTTGCCCTGCCTGCGCCATGAGAGTCGCGAGGTTCACCGATGTGAACGTTTTACCTGCCGAAGGCGCCGCTGAGGTGATTGCCAAGCTGCGGCTCTGAGCGTCGAGCATGCCGAAATGGAGGGAGGTGCGAAGCGATTTCAACGCCTCCACGGTAAGTGAATTGGGCTCATCCACGGCCAATATGGGCAGGCTGTCGCCGCGTGCCGTTATTTCGTCCATTGCTGAAGCGTAGGTGATGGACGCGAACACGGGCATCCCCAACGCCTCAAGTTCCTCGCCCCCTTCTATCCCGCGGCGCAACCAGTTGCGAATGAGGACGATACCGGATCCAAGCATACCCCCGAGAATAATCGAGAGCATGATGATCCTGCCCTTGCTCGGAGCAATGGGAACAGTTGATGCTTGTGCGCGATCCAGCACGCGGACATTTCCAACGGTAGATGCTTTCAAGACACGCACTTCCTGTGCACGTTCCAGAAGCTTAGTGTAGATCTCTTGCTTCAGTTTCAGATCGCGGGACAAGTTTAGGACACCCTGTTGTGTGTCAGGCAGCGCCTCCACCTGGCCTTGAAGGGCTTTGAACCTTTCATTAAGGCGTTCCTTTTCGGCGACAAGCTTACGGTAGGCCGGGTGGTCGACTGTGTATCTTTCAAGGAGTTCTTCCTCCTCTCCCTCGAGGGTGGTCAATTCCGCTTCGACAGAGGAGATTTGTGTCAGCAGGTTTTCTGTTTCGAATGTGAGGTCGACAGAATCCTGCGATTGACGATAGTGGTTCAGGGCAGCCTCTGCGGCTCGCATCTCGGCTTCTGCCTCTGGCAGTTGCGCTTCGATGAATGCGAGGCTCTTTTCAGCTTCGGCGGCTGACCGAGCGATGTTTTGGCGTATGTAGGCATCTGTTATCGCGGCCAGAATCCTCTCCGCACGTCTTGGATCGCCCGATTTGAAGACAAGCCTGAGAATTCCGGACTGACGCCCCTCTTCAGAAACCGATAGCCGTCCCTTGAGGCCGCTGATCGCCGAGCCCTCGCTGCGTTGGGTAAGGGTATAGACCCTTCCTGCGGGCGCTTCCAAAGCTCCAATCTGCAAAGAGAACCCCTTTTCCGGCAGGCTGAGGGTTTCGTCGACATGCGCCGTAGTGGTTGCTCCATCCGGTGTGAAAATCTGAAACATGCCAGGCTGGACAACTATCACACTAATGGGTTTGCCAACCCAGTTAGGGGGGACGCGAAGGAGGTCGAGCCGGAGAGTTTCTCCCGGTCGCTGATAAGGGCGCAGGAAATCAATGTCCGGGAGCGGCACATTGTATCGTGCAAGCAAGGAGCCGAGGACCGGCGCGCGGGCGGGAGCGACAACCCAATCAAGGTTGGCGGCAGCCGCAGCTTGTCCGAGAACCATACGCGAGCGAAGGATCTGAGTTTCCGTTTCAGTGCGCGGATTGGTCTCGACAAGGCCGTCGAGGCCTTCCGGTAAGGCCAGCGAGCCCGATCGCTCCTCCAGCTGTATCAGGGCGTCTGCTTGATAAGTAGGTGGAGTATTGAAGGCATTGATGGCGCCAATCAAGGCTGCTCCGCAGATACAGGTCGCAATCCACAAGCGCCCGCCCCAAAGCATGCGCGCAAGATGACCTAAGTCGATCGTGTCGTCGGGCGTAGCTTGGCTTTGGCTACCTGAACTCTGTTGCATTATTCTCGTCACTTTTCCGCTCTCGGGGGACCGCCGAGTGATTCCTTGTTTCGTGGGCAGCCCGTTCCTACGCACTGGTCTTCGGGGGGAGCGTCGCGAGTTTGCTTATCTACGCTCTTCAAAGACTTGATCGCTTGTTTGGGGTGAAATCCTCTGCCATCAGCCTAGTCAGCCTTCGTAGACTTCGGAATGGGCGTTCCTGTCAACATGAGAAAATATTTTGCTTGAGGAAGGTTGCCAACCGATCCGGTTCGGGGCAGGCGCAAGGAGCGGAGTAGCTTCCAAGGGGAACGGCGCACTCCCAGTTTCTTCAAGCCCTCAACCGTTGTTGGACAGTTGGACAGTTGGGCTAAGCCTCCATCTTGACCTTCGAACTGACCAGATCGACATTAACCGGTCTCGACCTTGCGCCAGTTGAGTCCACAATCATGCTTGACGGGCACTGAAGTCGCCCCCCGCGACCGCAACCTTGAGGCGCGGAGGCTAGAGCCAGGGTTCGATGATCCTGGAGTGGGAAGCGATGACGCCGTCCCGTTTCAGCCCATCGAGGACGCCACGGTCGTATTGCCCAAGCCGGTAGAACCGGCTCCAGGTGCGTGCCCAGCCCTTCTCCGGGCGAAGCTGGCAATAGGGGGAGGTGAAGATCCGGGCGTTCAAGCGCAGGCGCGGGTGCCCCGTGACCTGGCCGAACAGCCGGGGGAAAGGGTCCATCAGCCCGGCGCACCAGTTCTCGAGAAGGGGCGCATCGCGCAGATCCTCGTCACCTGGCGGTTCCGTGCTCAGGCGTTCCATGTAATCGAGGAACGCCTCCAGAAGGTGGTCGCCGCTCACGTGATCGCTCTCCCGTCCGGGCGTGAGTTGCCTATCCCGATAGTCCGGCAGCAGGAGAGCCAGGGTGGCCAGGGGCGGCGTTCTTGCCTGCAGGAGGGCCAGAGGGTCCTGCGTGGCGCGCAGCTCGGCGATGGCTTCAAGCAGCGGGGCGCGGGGATTGAAGGACATGGGCATCGGCATGTTGTGTCTCCGGAAGGCTGTGGTTCATGGGTGTTGAGGCCCTCTCAAGGGGCGCCCGGGCTTTCATCCTGGATCGACGGCGTGGGGCCGGTCCGGTCCCGCCCCGGCAACAAGGCCGTGAGCGCCGCGCCGGCGACTTCCCGTTCCTGTTCCAGCACCTCGGCGATGCGCAGGAGGTCGGCGAGGTGGGCGTCCAGCAGGGCGGTGGCCCGGGCCTCGGCTGCGCGGAGATGACGGTTCAGGCGGGCGCGCAGGGCAGGGGCGAGGGCCTCCAGATCGCGCGGCAGGGGCTGCCAGGCGGACCCCATGCGGCCCATGCCCCATTGCAGCTCGATCCGGGCGGCCAGCTGCGTGGCCTGGGCCAGGTCGCTGTCCGGCCCCTCCCCGGCGCCGCTGGAGGGGGTGCCCAGCACCAGCTGCTCGGCCGCGCGGCCGGCGAGGTGGAGGACCAGCATGTCCTCGGCGCTGGCGCGGGTATGGAAGATCGGCTCGGGCGCAAGCACGGCGCCGCCCCGGGGCGAGACCTGCACCGAGCGCGCGGCCGGCAGGTCCAGCAGATGGGTCACCAGCAGGTGCCCGGCCTCGTGCAGGGCGATGCGGCGCAGAGCGCCCTTCGGGGTCGGCGGGCGCAGCCGGGCCGCGGCGGCGCGCAGGTCGGCCAGGCGGACCGCCCGCTCCGCGCCGCGGGCCATTGCCGCGGCGTGGCGGGCCAGGGCCACGAGATCGGCGCCGGTCAGCCCGACCAGGTCGCGGGCCTCGGCGGCGAGCTGCTCGGGGGGCAGGTCAGGCAGATGCGCGATGAGGATCGCGGCGATACCGTCCTTGTCCGGCAACCCGATGGGGATCTTGCGGTCGAACCGGCCCGAGCGGACCACCGCCGGGTCGATCCGGTCGGGATGGTTGGTGGCGCCGATGACGATGACGCCCGCGGCCGCGTCGAGCCGGGAGAGCTGTTCCAGCAAGCCGTTGACCACGGAGGCCATGTAGCGCTCGTTGCGATCGCGTCCGCCGCGGCTGTGGAAGCTGTCCATCTCATCAAGGAAGAAGACCGCGGGCGCCGCGGCGATGGCGGCCTCGACATGGCCGTTCAGCGCGGCCAGCATGTCGCCCATATGCCCCTCCTTCTGGCACTCGGAGAAGCTGGTGGCGACCAGCGGCACCTCGAGGGACCCGGCCAGGGCGGCGGCGGCCATGGTCTTGCCGGTGCCCGGGGGGCCGTAGAGCAGGATACTGGACGGGACCCGGCCCCAGTCCAGCGCCCCGGCGCGCCAGGCAGCCACGTCCCGGACAAGCCCCTCCAGCTCGGCCACCAGGGCGGGCAGGCCCTTCACATCGGCCAGGGTCGTCCGGGACGCCGCGGTCGCCCCGGTGGCGGCAATCCGGCCCAGCCGGTCCAGCACCGCCTCCGGGGTCGGGGCGGCGAAGGCGATGTCGAGATGCAGGGGCGTGAGGTGCCGCAGGAGGTCGGGGGCGGGCAGTGTTTCCGGGATTCTGGCCCCGCGATGGGTCAGGGGCAGCAGGGCGGCCAGCATCTCCCGGTCCAGGGGCGGCAGGACCCGCGTGGCCGTCAGCAGGGGGCGCAGCTCCTTGCCCAGGGCGCTTGCATCCGGGGCGATGGCCAGCACGGCGTGGCCTGCGCGCAGGGCGGTGGTGGTGCTTTCCCGGAAGGCAGCGCGGCTGCGCGCGATCTCGGAGCGGAGGTCGCCGGGGCGGCGCAGCCCGACGATCCTGGTGCCGGCATGGCCCCCGGCCTGCAGCGCGTCGCAGGCGGTGCGCGCAAGCTCCAGCAGGTCGGTGGGGACGATGAGCAGGACCAGCGTTCCGGGCGCTCCCACG
>NZ_SLXL01000021.1 GCF_004345735.1 Rhodovulum adriaticum | reverse complement strand
AGTTCGGACGGATAGGCGGGGGTGAATCTCTGCTTCGTCATAGGGCTCATCCTTTGAGTGTTTTACTCTCCGGTAAACCCGGGGCGGTTCACACCCTTGCAAATGAAAGGGTTCGCGAGGGATGTGTTGGCGCGTGGCACAGGCCTGTCGGCAAGGCCCGGTCGTTTTTAACATATTGGTATGGCGTGATTTTCGTGCTCTGAGCCCGGCGCGCAGATCAGGCTGAGGATGAGGAGCATTCCGGTCTCACCGGACCCTTCGCCGGTTTCGTGCGTCCCGTTTGCGGTTTCGTGCGTCCCGAGTCCGGTCTCGTGCGTCCCGTTGCCGGTTTCATGCGTCCCAACGCCGGTCTCGTGCGTCCCAGCCCCGGTTTCATGCGTCCCGGTCTCTGTAAGTGCCCGTAACCATTCGCGGAATTTTCCCGGAAACGGTAGAAACGAAGAGAAACAGAGGAACAAGAATTGAAAGGCCGCTGCCGCGCCGCTTTGGTGTTTTTTCTCGGAGAGGGGATGCCGGTGTGCCTGGTACCGGCGGGGCTCAATTTCCGAGGTGAACAGCGTTCAGAGCTATCCCCACGTTTCGACAGGTGGCGGGGGCTGGATTTTCCTGTTCGAAGAAAGAGGAGGCGCCCTCAGACCAGCGCCTGAACTCTTTTTTACTTCCGTCGTCGTCAATCCGACCAATGTAATTCTTGTCCGGCCCAAATCCCTTGCTGGCCGGCAGTCAGGAAACCAGGGGTTTGTCAAAAGGCGTTTGACAAACCGTATGACAAACCGGGAAGGTAGAGGGGCGAACTCGGATGGTGGACGAGAACAAGGGCGGCAGGAAGCGGTCGTATTCGACGGAGCAGGTCGAAACCGCGGTTGAGATTGCCGAGGCTTTGCGGGAAGCCGTGACGGCTCAATCGATTACGCGCATTCTGAAAAGCGAACTGGGCGTGAAGGCGACACCGCGCAAGGAAACGCTGGAGAGCGAAATCCAAACGGTTCTCGATCGTCGAGAGCGGCAGCGCAACGCGCAGATGATTGCGGAACTGCCCGAGGTCCTGCGCGGTACGGTTGCCGAATTCGCCTCTGATGAGGAGGAGCGGTTTCTGCTCGCCGCGGCTACGGCGTATCGCACGCTGACGGACGAAAGCCGGAAGCCGATCGAAAGCGCACATCGTTATATCGCGCTTCTCTAAGAAAAGAACACGAATCTGAAGGCGTCTTGCGACGCACAACTGGACAGGATCGAAGAGATCGAAAAGAGCCTCGTCGCGAAGGATGCGGAACTGAGCGAGAAAAACGCTATGATCGGCGGACTGAATCGGCAGGTGGAGGACCTCGCGAAGATCGCAGATCTGGAACAAGTATTTGACACCTGGGCCGAAAAACGCGGGATGGTCGTTTCGAAGCGCAAAGCTGCCACCGATACACCGTAGCGGTAGGGTCTTTCACGCGTTCGGCTTCCGAAAACAGCCAGCATGATCGGCCCGGGACAGGCGCGTGAGAGCTGTGGTGAAACGCGCGGTGCCTGAGCCTTTTGCCGATTTCCGGACCCCGTCCTTGCGGCGCAGGCGGCGTTCCGGTAGCCGACCCACCCGGCCCTTACAAGGACATGTCCCATGACCGCGCCCGCGCTTGCCCTGGATTTCGGCACCTCGAATTCCGCCGCGGCCCTTCTCGTCGAGGGCAAGGTCCACCGCCTGCCGATCGAGGCGGACGCCGATACCCTGCCCACGGCGGTGTTCCTGCCCTCGGATGGCGGCCCGATGCAGATCGGGCGGGCCGCCGAGGCCGCGCTGATCGGCGGCGAGGACGGGCGCTACATGCGCGCGTTGAAAAGCGTCTTCCCGCCTTCGATGGGTTCAACGAGGTCAACGTCCTCAAGACCCCGCACCACCCTGACTTCCGCCTCGACTGGCAGGAAGAACTGGTCACGGTAGCATTGGCGACGTCCGCTGCGCCGACATTCTTTTCGACCTATCGAAACGGCACCCGGCACTTTGCCGATGGCGGTGTTTGGGCGAACAACCCCGTCATGGTGGCGCTGGTGGATGCCATGAGTTGTTTCAACGTCGACAGGCACAAAATCGAAATCCTGAGCCTTGGCTGTGGCGATCAAGACCTTCGTATGACTGACGACCAAATCAAGCGCGGCGGTATGTTCCACTGGAGAACAATCATCGAGAGCGCGATGCACCTGCAAAGCCAGAACGCCCTCGGGCAGGCCGGACTTTTGATCGGGCGAGACCGCATGCTTCGTCTGACATCCGCCCCGACGCTTGAACCAATCGGTTTAGATGATTTTGTGCGGGCGAGTCGCGAGCTGCCAGCGCAAGCGAAGAGGTTGGTTGAAGAAAACGCTGAACGCCTTGAAGCGTTTTTCGATGCTAAGCGGTTTCAAGCGCCTTTCTATCATGGCAAGCGGAAATAGTAGTACTCGCGGCGTAGATTTTGGCATCATTTTTCTGCCTATAGCTGCGTGGAGCGAGGGGGGGGCTGGTGCCACCCTCTCGCGGTCAACCAGTTCCTACTTTGGTTCTGGAAGCCGCCATTCATCGTGATCGCAGCGAAAGCCAGCTTTCCGCCGCCCCGGTCGAAGATGCCTCTGCCGGCTGCTCCAGGGCGAACGGCGAATAAGGGCTGGCCTACGACATCTGATGGTTTGTGTCAGGTATTCGCAATGCCCCGCGATGTGCGGTGTGTCGGCTGCGTGATTTCGCAGGCGCAGCGAATGGCTGGAATGACGGGCCGCACCGCGGCGGAGCGAGGCGGTGTCAATGGCAGGAGTGGGCCGAGAGCAAACTGCTTAACACTATTGTCAATAGTGTTAAGCATCTGACCCCACCTGGTCGCCCGGACCGGCAGATCAGCAGGGCAGGGGACCTGCTCGGGGGGATTCCCCGTTAACAGTATTCGGATATTCTGTTGACCATGTCCGAAATGCGCCTCCATGACCCGGACCGCCCGTGGCGAAAATCGGACCCAGACGGGGCCGGTGATCTCGGTCGGGAACGGGTCCGGCTTGAAATAGATATAATATGATGCCATATACATATCTAATCTATCTTACCTGCGGATCGCAGAGGAGATGAACATGACCCACGACTTGCAGTTTATCGACGAGAAGACCACGCAGTCCATGCCGCTCGATCTGGCCATGAGTCGTCTGGAGCACGGGGAAGAGCGGCAGGCGCTTCTGGTGAGCTTTACGAACCCGGCGATCCAAGCGGCTGCCATAAAGCTCGTCGGGCTCCTGCAAAAGCAGGCCCCGAACCGCTTGCGCGACCTTAGCGAGGACCGCATCAACGCAATCCTCGACTCTCTCGTCGCCCTCGATCCGCGCGCTGCGGCGGAGGCCCGGATCGACCTGCGGAACGCGGAGAAGCGGAAGGAGTTTCTGGACGAGTTCGCAGTCATCGACTCGGCAAGGGTTCATGAAATCTCCGGTAACAAGGGGAGCAACCCCTCGCAGACGGCCGCGGTATGGCGCAAGGCCAACCGGATCCTGGGGCTGCCCGTGGGACAAAGGACCGTCTATCCGGCCTTCCAGTTCGATGAGGGCGGCAGGCCTTACCCGCTGATGAAGCGCGTCCTAGACGCCCTGCCGGACGATATGACGCCCTGGCAGACGGCGTTCTGGCTGGTCTCACCATCTTCGGCGCTCGATGGCGGTCTTCCGCTCGACGCGATTCGGCGCGGCGACGAGCAGGCTGTTGACGCGGCGCGAAACGAGGCCTCGGAGATCATCGGCTGATGCCGCTCGCTCTTCCCGCCAGCGTCCGGCCGGCGAGCCTCTTCCCCGTCGATCCCGGGACGCGGTTGTTCCGGAACCATCATCGCGACTTAAGCGGGGCCACGTTCAACCCCTGTCGGGGCGGGGCGACGCGGTTCGCCCCGCTCCGGACCCAAGCCGGGGCGTGCATCCCGACCTTCTATGCGGCTACGACCTTTGACGGGGCGGCCTATGAGACCATGTTCCGCGATCCGCCGTCGAAGTATGGCGGCTATCGTCGGCAGCTTCTCGAGGACCGTGGCGTGAGCGTCATCGCCCCTGAGAGGACGCTCCGGCTCGTGGGCCTCTTCACGCCGGAGCTGCGCCGCCTCGGCATCCCCCCTGAAGAGATGTTTCAGGCTCATGAGAGCGTCTACCCGTTCTGTCGGGGCCTGGCCGAAATGGCGTGGCGGGACAATCCGGACGCGGACGGGATCGTCTGGTCTTCGGTCCGCGACAGCGCGGCACGCGCCATGCTGCTCTTCGGGGATCGGCTGGATCCGGCGGATTTTTCCGTGGAGTCGGTCCGGCTGGTAGCGACCGACCCGACCCTGCTCGACGAGCTGAATGAGACCGCCGCCCGTTGCGGTTCCTTCATCGCGCGATAGCCGCGAGGACCGGACCAGGGACACCCGCAGCACGCAGAAGCCGCTCTCCTCGCTGTGGAAGGTGACCCGCTCTACGAGACCGTCATTCCGTGCCACCTCGGCGAGGGAGACCCCGTGCAGAACATGATGACGGATCGCCTGTATCTGTGTGCCTGGGCACCGGATGAAGGCGAATCCGCCCTTAGGAGGCTCGGACACAAGGTCGAGTTGATACTTGGACGTTACGTCTATTTCCTCGATCCTTGGACTCCGGTGAGCGCACATGAACGACTCGAGATGCTGCAGCGGATCCGGGCGCGGCTTTCTGGCGCATCGTGATCCGATCGACGACACCGTTCAAAGCGCGTGCGCGGCGGCGCAAGCAAGTCGAATCTTGGACTTTCGCGCGATTGCGCAGCTGCTTTCCCGCGGTATGCTGCAAGGGCCCGGTCGGCCCAATGCCGCCATCCATTAGGACCCACGGCGCTGCGATGCAGAACAGCGGCAGCAGACCTTGATGTTCTCTAAAAAGCACTCAGCTTTGAACATGCCGGGGCCAATTGCAGTATCGTCCGATGATGTGCAATGTCCGCAGCATGACCGTTGATCCTGCCGCACCACCTATTGTTCGCCCCATCGATATCCTGTCGGGTCTTGGTGTTCTCGAGCGGGCCGAGATGTGCCAGATCATCGCTCTCCTTGAATGCGTCGACGGCCTTTTTCTCGCGAAGGGGGCTGTCGAGGGCATTGGCGCCAAGCTCGGTCTCGCAGCGGATGCTGCCGCCGAACGCCTGCAGGCTGCTCAGAATGACCTTGCGGGGTCGTCTGCCTCGGATGCCGCCCTGCGCTTCCGCCTCTGGTCGAGGCTGACAGAGGCCGTGGCTTTGCCTTCGGTTATCCCGTCCCTGTCGGGGAAGTCCGCCACTCGATCGGCTTCCGCCTTTGCTGTTCGCGCCTCCGAGAGACTGACGCCCTCGATCCGCGCCCGCCACCGGAGGGCCCATCGGAAGGAGTCTGACGGTGGTATTGGCGAACTGGTCGGTGGTGAGGCCGCTGACTACTGGAAGTCGGCGAAAGCTGCCGTCGTCGCGGAGCCGCCTCTGCCATTCCCCCAGATCGTGGCCGAGGAGATGCTGGCGCTCCTCTCGAACGACGAGGTTGTCGAGGCCGCTGCGCAGGAAGCCGATCCCGAAATTGCTGAGGCCCTACGGCAAGGGCAGGCCCGAGCGCGCAATGCACTTGCGGCTGGCGGCGTTTGGGTCGGCGGGGCGGCGGTCGTCGCCAATGCCGGTTTCTTGCCCTACATCCTGGCCGCACAGCTCAGCGCGATCATCCCTCTGGTCAGTGGCCCCACCCTGGTCTCGCTTCTGGCGACACTCATCAACCCCGTGACTGTCTTCGTGGGCATTGCTTCGCTTGGATGGCTTGGGATGGGGCGTGGGTCGCGGGTAGTGCGCAGCCAGATGGCTGCCCGTCTCGGGGTGCTTATGGCGGCACAAGGTACGCAGCGCAGCACAACCGGTCTGGATCAATTCCTCGCAGACATGCGCAAGCTGGACCGGGAACCGACCGGTTCCTTCGATTGGATGCCCGCGAAGGATCGCGCAGACATGCGCCGATGCGTTGCCGAGATCACAGGTCGCCTGGCAGGGCCACTTCCGGCACCAGCAGGACGGCCTCCGGAGCCTTGGTCTTCGAAGAAGATGACCACTGATTTCCCGGATGCGGTCGTCGCATTGGGCCTGACCGCCGGCGAAATGCTCTGGCATGCCGCGGCGCTCGACCTCAACGTCATGAAAGCGGCCGATTTCTCTCGCTCCGAGGATATCGGTGATCCCATGGCCTTTGCCTGTAATGCCGCTGACTTCATGACCGCGGGCGCTGGATGGTCGCTGCGAGGCTACACGGCCGAGCGGCTGGTCATGGACAAGCTGATCGCCGACGGTCACGACGTCCGCCTTGCCGAGGCGAGCAATACACCCGGTCTTGACCTCATCGTCGACGGGATGCCGGTCCAGGTTAAATGCGGGACGGCGCTATCGAACCTGACCGAGCATTTCGAGAAATACCCGGATATCCCGGTGATCGCCAATGCCGCCCTTGCCGAGAAGGCCATGGCAAGCGGTGCGCCATGGGCGCATCTGGTGACGACCCTTCCCGACTTCGAGATTACCATGATCGAACAGCAGATTGCAGAGACACTCGGTCATGCTGCCGACCTGGCTGACCCGGACATCCTGCAATTCGCGCTTTCCGTGGGCGTTCTTCGCGGTGGCATCGAGGTCGCCAGAGGGAGAGTCCCTGTCTCTGACCTGCCTGCCTGGCTCATTCTTGATGGCGCCTCGCGCGGCATGCTCGTCTTCGCAGGCGGCAATGCCGGGGCTTGGTTTGGCCTGGTTGCGATCGGTCCCGCCGGTGCGCTCATCCTTGGTCCAGCGATCGGCGCCGCAGCTCTCCTTGGGAACAACACCCTGAAGGGTTACGCCCAGAAAAAGCTCATGGCAAATTGGAGCTTGGACCTCCAACGAGCCGCAGAAGGCCTCCATGGGAGTATCATTACGGCCTTGGAGCACCGCGTCGCCCGGCTGGAAGAAAGAACTGGCACATTTGCGAGGAATGCGTCGAGATCTGAAATCTATGCTTGGATGGCGCGGCGGGCCCAGGATGATTTGATCGCCGCCCTGGAAGACCGTGCGGGTCTCATCACGTCTCGCCCGAAGGCCGAGGTCGATGCAATCAAGTTGCTGTTCATCGCGCGCGAAATTGCGCCCGCAGATGCTGCTGTTCTGTCGCGGATTCACGAAGTCGAACAGACATTTGCCCGGAAGCCAGGCCTGAAGGCTGCCATGATCGAAGCGGGGCGCCCCGTCGGCGACCTGCTACGACCACGACTGAGTAGGCGTTGGTTCAATCGCCCGCGACCGGAGGAACGTGAAGGCGATTAGCGGTCAGTTGTAGCGAGAGATAGCCGATTTCGTCCGTTCCGGCCCGGCGTTTACGGCCCTCTCCGGACATTCGCACCGCTTGTTCCGGATGGCCGCTCACAGCCGAGGCTGTGTGGAAACTCCTTGGCATGTTAGCCTTTCTGCGAGGCAGACGGGGGCAAGCATGTCGGGTTTCATCGAAGGGATCGACAGGGAGCAGACAACGCTCTTTCCGGAGCGGCTGGAGGACTGGATCGGCGAGGATCACCTGGTTCGAGTTGTGGACGTCTTTGTCGACGAACTTGATCTGGCCGGGCTTGGATTCGCCCGACATGCGCCCGCGCGGACAGGACGGCCCGGGTATCATCCCGCGGTTCTTCTCAAGCTCTTCATCTACGGCTACTTGAACCGCATCCCCTCCAGCCGCCGATTGGAACGCGAGGCCGGACGAAACGTCGAACTGATGTGGCTGACCGGGCGGCTGGTGCCGGATCACAAGACCATCGCCGACTTCCGGCGTGACAACAGTGCCGCCATCGGCAGGACCTGCGCGCGGTTCATCGAGCTCTGCCGCCGGATCGGTACTTTGAAGGGGGCCTGCGTCGCCATCGACGGCAGCAAGTTCAAGGCGGTCAACGGCCGCGACCGCAACTTCACCAAGGACAAGATCGCCAGCCATCTGACGCACCTGGAAGCCGACGTGGCCCGCTACATCGACGAGATGGTGCGGATCGACCGCCAGGAGGCCGGTGAGGCCCGCGCCACGAAGGTGGCCAATCTCGCCAGGCGCTACGGGCGCATCCGACAAGAAATCGCGCGGCTCAAGGCGATGGATGCAGCCCTGGCCAATGCCCCGGACGGCCAGATTTCCCTGACCGATCCGGATGCCCGCGCCATGGCGACCAGCGCCCGCCGGAGTGGCCTGGTCGGCTACAATGTTCAGAGCGCGGTCGACACCGAGACCCACCTGATCGTCGCGCACGAGGTCACCAACAAGGGCTTCGACCGCGACCAGCTGGGGCCGATGGCCAAGGCGGCAAAGGCCGCGCTTGGCCGGGACGACCTGCATGCGATTGCGGACAAGGGCTACTACAGCAGCGCCGAGATCCTCGCGGCCCACAAGGCCGATATCACCGTGACCGTGCCGCGGCCGGAGACCTCGGGCAATCGCTCGAAGGGCAGGTTCGTGAAAGCAGATTTCGAATATGATGCCGACCGTGATGTCTACATCTTGCCCCGCGGGAGAAGACCTGACCTACCGCTACACCAGGGAGGAAGACGGGTTGCAGATGCGCCGTTACTGGACCGGAAACTGTGGCGATTGCCCGGTCCGGAACCGCTGCACCACCGGCAAGGAGCGCCGCATCCGACGCTGGGAGCACGAGCATCTGGTCGAGGAGATGCGAGACCGCCTGGACGATCCCGACGATCTGATGACCCTGAGGCGCTGCACTGTTGAGCATCCCTTCGGCACGATCAAAGGCTGGATGGGTGCGACGCATTTCCTGACAAGAGGAATCACGAACGTCCGCGCTGAGATGGCGCTGAACATCCTCGCCTATAACATCAAGCGGATGGTGGCACTGGTCGGCATCCGCGGCCTGATAGTCGCGATCCCGGGCTGAGGCGACCAATCAAATTACATTTGCGATGTCAGCAAGGACGAACCCGACAAACCCGCCGCCCCTCGGTCTCCAGCCTCCAGTTTCCAAACAGCCTCAGCCGGAAGCAGACTTCTTTGTCATCTGCGGCGGATGCATGGAACCCAGGAAAACTGAACGGAGCGAGCAAGATATCTTAACTTGGTACTTGCCTCGCCAAAACTCTTTGAGCTTAAACTTTCCATATCTCTTCCCGCGCCAGATTCGAGATTCGCTGAGTGTTTTCTCGGATAACTTCTTCATTCAACTTTTCAACGCCTTCAAACAGTTCGGGCAGCTTGTACCCCCTGCTTTCCAAGATGCCCTTCTTTTCCTTGAAGTTATTCGTGGAAAGCATCTCATTTGTTTTCTGGTCAACGAGAATGAGATTCCCGATTTGCCCCAAAACTAAGTGATCTTCATCTGACTTAGAGCTAGATTGTGGAAGAAGGTGCTCGATCGTAAGGTCGTCAGTTTCCCCAATGAATGGCTGACTCTCAAAAATCGCTACCTTTCTAAGGATATATTGAACGAGAGCCTTTTGAGATGAGTGTTTGTTCGTAAAGATTACCTGCTCAAATCCAGCATCAAACTCTGACCCTGAAACCTCTCGCTCTTGTAATTTGGAGACAAGACCAGCAATTATATTCGCGGCTTCACGGCTGTTGCTGCAATCAAATATCTGACGCCCAAACGAAGAATACATTCCCGAAATTCCGCCGGAGGAGCGAGAGGAGGTAACCGCATTAAACGCGAAGTGGAACTTTTCTATGTTCGAAAGCGCATTTCTCAGAGTTTTGTACTTAATGACCTTGTCTCGGTAGGCGCGAACCAAAGAAAGAATACCCGGCGCCGGTTGAACAACTTTGAAAGTTCGAAGTGCTTTAAGTGACCTTGCTGCCTCTTTTTCAGATTTGGTCCAGAGGTATTCCGTGTCAAAAATAGATCGCCACTGTTCAGCATCGGACACAAAACGGTCAAGGTGAGATTTTGCATTCTTTTTGTTGACTCGATCCTTCACTTTCTGGAAGGCTTTTGCCTTCGTGACAAAATCGTAACGAGACTGCCATGAATGAACAATGAAGGTGTCAGCGTCCAGCTGCACTGGAGAGCTTTTGATTGTGTCATGAACCTTTGACCATTTCTCTTTGACTTGATCGACCTCGCTGGCTGGGCGAATGAGTTTGGCGAAATGATTCCTAAGTAGGTCGGCCAAGGCTAAATCCTTGCCGCGCGTGTTCAGAGTCTCAAAAATCAGGTATGCATCATCTTCGTTGTCCAGTGTAACAAGTATCAAGTTAAGGTCGAAAACAGTATCGCGTAGCTTAGAAAGCCAAGCAATCGCATCATTTTGATTGTCGTCTGCGGTTTGTTCTTTGTTTTCAAGATACCCAGATACTTCTTCAGCTATGTTTGATTTGAATATTTCATAGGCCTTCTGGATGGCTTCTTCTTCTCTTCCAATATTGAAGGGAACCTCGGCGGCATCGCTTTTTAGAATTTCCTCTTGAAGAAATGGAAAAGAGGACTCCGTCTTCAGGATATAAACTGTCTTGTTTTCGCGGTCTTTTTGCTCAATATAAGCTTGCAGACCTTCGGCCAAATCAGGGCGGCCAATATCTTTGAACGCTTCGCGAATTGCGCAAAGCAGAATTGTAATGGTGGTCAGGCGTTGTTGCCCGTCCACAACAGCTAAAGTTGAGCGCTCAACCTTGTAAACGACCATAGCCCCAATGAAATATGGCTCAGCCATGTTCTCAATAATATCAAACCAGAAGGCTGTGATGTGATCTGGCTCCCACGAATATTCTCTCTGAAAGCGCGGAATGAGGAATATATTTCCCTTCAATAGCTCGTCTATTCGTTTGTCTTGGGATTCAATTTTCATTTTCGGCTGCTTACTGTTGCTGGTAAGCGATACTCTATCGGCGAGTTTTCGTGTTCGCAACGTTTGGCTGCAACCGTCAGCTTATTCAATCAAGACCGGGCTATCGCAGCCAGCAGAGGGCCGGTCACTGCCATGGGGCCACGCTCGGGCTCGGAACTTTGCAAAGCCCGCTCTCTGCGCATTGCTGACCTCTGCGCATGGCGCAGCGAATGACTGGTTTCCGCCCCCCCCGGTCGAAGATGCCTCTGCCGGCTGCTCCAGGGCGAACGGCGAATAAGGGCTGGCCTACGACATCTGATGGTTTGTGTCAGGTATTAGCAATGCCCCGCGATGTGCGGTGTGTCGGCTGCGTGATTTCGCAGGCGCAGCGAATGGCTGGAATGACGGGCCGCACCGCGGCGGAGCGAGGCGGTGTCAATGGCAGGAGTGGGCCGACCTGGCGTTTTCGCCTGATCCACACCACCCGGTCCACCATGGTCGCTTTCTGCGCATTCCAGCCATTCGGTCGCGTCGCGGCTTTCGCCTGAAGCTGCCTGTCTGCCGGCTGCAGCAGTACAGCACGACGTGCTGGGGAACCGCTCCTCAGCCCGGCAACTGAGGCTGTTCCAGCATCTCGTCATTGCCATCCGATTTCATCATATCGGCGATCAGATGCTCCACCGTTTCGTTAAAATAGGCGGTGAGTTCCCGGTGCAGGGTTCGGAACTCTTCGGCCACCGTGCGCTCGAAACTCGCCTGGCGCACCCGGACCATCACCGTTGTCCGCCGTTGACGTGGGTAGCGGTAGGGACGGATCCCGTGCTTGCGGCACAGCGCCACGAAGATACGAACCGACCAGACATCCGGCAGGGAGTATTGCAATTCGATCTCGGGCTCGCCGCCATCGTTGGCATCCAACGAAAGCTTTGCCTGCAAGCGGTCGCGCGCTGCGCCCGCCGCTGCCCGTTCCCCCGCGGTCGCACCGCGCGCGAACAGCGCCTCGAGCTTTGCCAGCTTTTCGCGGATATCCCTGTCATCGCTCATGAGGCCCCCCGGTTTTGCTGACCCCATCAACGCGACGGGGCCCTTGAGGTCAAGCCGCGCCGGGGGGCGGATGCCGGAAAGGTCGGGTCTTCATCCCCATCTTTCCCCGTGCCATGCTGGGGACGCGGCAGAGGAGGTGTCACATGGCGCGCAAGCCAACCCACAAATGGGCGTTCCGGCCCGGCATGCGCGCGGGCGCCTTTGGCTGGCGCGGCTCGGCGAAGGCCGCGGAGCGCCTGAAATCGGCGAGCGCGGAGATCATGGCGCTGCGCCGCACCGACCCGGTCACCGCGGCCGAAGGCGTGGTTGTGCTGGCCGAACGGATCTGGCCTGCCTTCGAGCAGATCGACACGTCCTCCGGCGCCCTCGGCACGGCGGTGCGCCGGACCCTCGACAAGCTTCTGCCGGTCCTGATTGATGCCCCCGCCGATGAGAAGACCCGCGCCAAATGGCTCGAACGGCTGCGCACTGCGATCCTCGACGATGGCGTGGACTATCTCGCCCCGGTCGCAGACCGGTTCGGCGAAATCGCCACCTTTCCGGCACTGATGAACGCGCATGCGGACCGCGACCTCGATCTGATCCACTTTGCGTGGTCGGATCACGCGCGCTATTCCCACATCCCGACCGCCACCCTCACGCTCTCCTGCCTGCTCGAGGCCGGGAGATATGACGATCTGCTGGCGCTTCTCGCCGTGAAGAAGACGCGGCTGTGGTTCGATGAAAAGTTCGGGGCCGAAGCCTTGCGGCGTCAGGGGCGTGAAGACGAAGCGCTGGCCCGCGCCGAGGCGCTGTTGGCGGGCGATCGACAGCCTTGGGGCCATGGTGACATCGCGCGATTCTGTGAGGACATCCTCGTCTGGCAGGGCAAGCCGGACGAGGCCTATCGCCGCTTCGGCCTGCCCTCCGCCACCGGCAACACCTGGCTCGCCATGTGGCGCGATCTGGTGAAACGCTACCCCGAGCGCGATGGCCGCGCGGTCCTGGAAGACCTGATTGCGCTGCATGGGCGGAAGGGCAAATGGTTCGCCGCGGCCAAGACGGCCGGATATCTGGATATCGCCCTCGACTGCGCCGCGGATTTCGAGGCAGCCCCTGCGACCCTTCTCCGCGCCGCGCGGGATTTCACCGAGAAGGAGCCCGCCTTTGCCGCGCAGGTGGCGCTGCACGCCATCACCCATCTGCTCGCCGATCGTGGGTTCGAGACAAGCCCGCTCGATATCGACGAGGCGGTGTCACACCTCATTGCGGCCAGCCGACGTATCGACCGATCGGCCTGGGCCCTCGGAGAACTGCACCGCCTTGCGCAACGGAAAAACCAGAACGATCTCTTGACCCAACGCCTTTGCTCGACACTTGCGGACCTCGAGACTGGCGCCCGCGATGTTGGCATCTGAGGTAAGGACGGCCCGTTCCAGCCATTGACCACCGCCTCGCTCCGCCGCGGCGCGGCCCGTCATTCCAGCCATTCGCTGCATACGCATTCTTGGCGGGAGGCGAGCGGCTGGAGTGCGGGACGGAGCGAACTTTCGCTGCTGCTGCGCGAACGACCGCTCCGCAGTGTTCAGGCAGCTAGGCCACTCTTCGTAGCACAACAGGCCATTCGATCTCATAAGCAGCAATACCTGCATGCAGAGCGGCGTCTCGAACCGCTACCGATATGCGTTCCGCAATGAGCGCACCTTCCAGTTTTCCGAACGCAAATTCGTCTTTCTGACCAAGAGCTAAAAGGTATTCCTCGACCTGCCGCACAGCATCCAAATTTGCCTCAGCCCGTTTGATCTCGATCACCAGCCAGTCGCCCGATCTCGGATCTTTCGCCAGCACATCAATCCGGCGGGAATTTAGTCCGCCATCTACAGGGTACTCATCCTGCACAATGACGTGGCTTGTGGCGAATGGTGTTTCTCCCCAATGCTTCAAGATCGCTCCCTGAATTTCGTATTCTGTCGCAAATCCAGAGTGGTTGCGCTCGACTCGGCCAAGATCGAGAACCCTATGGTCAAAATCGCACAAGGCACTAAGGGTTGGCAAAACATGCTCGCGGGCGACAACAAGATGCCCCGCCCCCTTGTTGCGCTTTTCAAACGTGAATGGCAGCCCGCGCGTTATGAACTGTTCGTGATACTTCCCATTGAACACCCCATGCCCGAAATCACCGCTCTTCGGTCGGATCGTGTCTATAGCCATAGACCATTGCTGATGTTCAGACGGCGAGAACGCCAGATATACGACGCCACGCCGGTTCGGCCAGCGCGCATTACGGCGCGGATGGTCGTTGCGGATCATCCAACATAGACCCGCCTCAATCGCCACTTTGACGAGCTCAACGACCGGTACAGACAAGCACCAATTGCGTGCAACGTAGGCCTCTCCACCTTGCTGCACCAATAGCCCGTCCTCAATCTCTTCCAAAATGATTTCATTTGGCAACTCGAGTCCACTCACAAGGCCTCACTGGTGTTTGGGCAAAAGCCCCGTTTGATTTCGATCATTTTTAGTTCACGCTGTGGAGCCGGACGTTCGCACCGATTGCAGCATCAGTCAATTTGGGCTCGGAGCCGACCTCTGTTGCGTCGCAGCATACCCCGATCGCCGGCACCTCGCAGCGGCGAGGAACGGCCCTAACTGGACATTCGCCCCCACACTGCCAATGTCCGATCCCAAAGGAGTTCGGGTGCTCGGCAGGACACAAACTGGCTGGTCGGAATCGGTGTATCAAGAACGACTCCAAAGGTGCGCCGCACAGTTGAAGATCTTGGATCATACCGTGGCATCATTAGATGACTGCCCAAAAAGGAAATTATGAGGTTTCGATGTCATTACTCTCCGGCGATCCCCTGACACAGCTCGCTTTCTCGGTCTACGAGAACAAGGGTGTCTATGCCTTGCTTGTCGGCTCCGGGCTTTCTCGCGCCGCTGATATTCCGACTGGCTGGGAGATCACGCTTGATCTTGTTCGCCGCGTTGCCGCAGCCCAAGGCGTCGAAGATCAGGACGACTGGCAGGCCTGGTATCAGGAAACCACCGACAAGGACCCGAGTTATTCCGAGCTTGTTGGCGAACTCGGCCTTTCCCGTGATGAGAGGCGTTCCATCCTGCACAGTTACATCGAGCCGGATGACGATGACCGGGAGGAAGGTCGCAAGCTTCCGACCCGCGCGCATCACGCCATAGCCCGGCTTGTGCGCGAAGGTTATATCCGCGTCATCATCACTACCAACTTTGATCGCCTCCTGGAAAATGCGCTGCGGGAGCAGGGGATTGAGCCCACGGTTGTCGCATCAGTAGACGCGCTGCAGGGTGCGGAGCCGCTAACCCATACAAGCTGCTATTTGTTCAAACTCCACGGCGACTACAAAGACGCCCGAATTCTAAATACTGACGAAGAGCTCACGGCATACCCTCCGGAATATGATGGGCTGCTGGACCGGATCATCGATGAACACGGTCTTGTCGTTTGCGGCTGGTCCGGTGAGTGGGATCATGCGCTGCGCGCATCAATCTTGCGCGCTCCGGCAAGGCGCTATCCGCTCTTCTGGGCAACACGCGGCGGTAGACTTGGCGACGGGGCGCAGGAGATTGCCGATCACCGTGATGCGCGCATCATCCCCATTGATGATGCCGACCGCTTCTTTACAGGGCTGGAGCAGCGTGTGGAGACACTGGCGCGAACGCACCGCCAGAATCCTGTCAGCGTTGATCTTCTGGTTAATGCGGCCAAACGCTATCTCGCCAAACCGGAACAGCGCATTCAGCTCGATGAGCTCTTCACAACCGAGACCCGGAACCTCATCGAAAAAATCGAGGCAGCGGGACTCGCGCCGCAGGGACAGTTCAGCGCGGATGAGTTCCAGCGCCGCATTGCCCTTTACGAGTCGTTCGCCGAGCCGCTGGCGCGTATGGCAGGCGTTCTCGGTCGATGGGGCGATGGCAGTGAATTTTCACTGATCGGTGACGTGATCAAAGGCCTATGCGCCCATGCCGACCGTGAGGGTGCGGGGCTGAAAGTCTGGCTTGTAATCAGAACCTATCCGGCTGTGCTGGCAATGACCGGCTATGGCTTGGGCCTTGTCAGAGCCGGGCGGTGGCGGGAGCTGCACCGGCTGTTCAGCCTGCCGGTCAACAAACGCCATGACCCTGAAACCAAGCGCGCTGTCCAGCGCCTGTTCCTGTGGGCTTGGGAAGGCGGCAACAACGACTACTGGAAGCAACTGGAAGGCCTCGATGATCGCAAGACTGCTCTCAGTGACCATTTGTGCGATCTGTTTGCCGCGTGGAGCAAGTCCTTCGTTGGCGTGCTGCCGGATTTTGAGCGATTATATGAAAGCTGGGAAATCCTCGGCAGCTTGACGCATCTGGAGTGTGCCGAGAAAGACGAGCTTGATGCTGCCTTAGCCGAAGAGCCGCGCAACGGCTGGATATGGTGTCCGGTTGGCCGCAGTGGTTGGCACCATGACATGCGCCAGCAAATCCTCGAGGACTTTCTAAACGATGCGACAAAGCGGGAAATCTTGGAGGCTGGGTTTGCCAAGGGTGATGAAGAGTTTCTCCAAAAGGCAGTCGAAAACTATCGGCGGCTTGCGAGTAGGATGGAGTTCTGACCGATCCGGTTCTGGCGGGCACCTGAACGCTTAGAGTGTGCGTATTACCCGATGGAGTGTCGTGATACGAATGCCTGGTTGGTCGAAGAACCATAGCAGACTTTCATACGAAACGCGGCGAAGGTCTGTTTCCCGCCCATCTTGCGCGCACCTCTGGCCAGTTGCGGGGGCGCTTGTGACCTGGATGTTACTCTTGCCCAACCCTGCTCCAGAAACTCGCCTTTCTGGGATGGTCTCGGCGCAGTGCTTCCAGGAACGCCGCATGGTCCGGGTGTCCTTGATAATCGCAGATGTCCTGGTCGGCGGCTGCGCATTCCATCAGGTGCCGTGCCGCATGGCCGTAGCGTTTCGAGCGGCCCTTCTCGAGGGCGAAAAGGATCATCGCCCGGCGAGCGAGGGTGGCGGCCAGCGGATGCTCGGCCTGCAGGGCATCGGCGGCCGGGGCCAGCACCTCGTATCGGTCGCCATCCAGATCGGCGGCCCGCGCCTCGATCAGCCCTGCGGCTTCGGCATGGTCGGGCCAATCGAGGAAGAAACACAGCGCCAGCATCCAGTCGGCATGGGACCGGGCAACCGCCTTGGCGCGGTCTTCGGCCTCGATATCCTCGAAATCCGGTAGCGCCTTGAAGTGGCGCCGCAGGCTGTCGGCATTCAGGGTCTGGCAGAAATCCTCCCACAGGAAGGCCTGCAACGCGGTATCGCGGCCAAGGGCCGCCAGGCAGTCGGCATAGGCCGCATCGAGCGGTGACGGACCGAACCAGGGATCATGCCCGCGGTTTCGGGCGCGCGCGTTTTCGACGATCCGAAGCGCCTCTTCCGCGCGGTCGGCGGCCAGAAGGCGCGCGGCGACATCGGGCGCGATCGTGTGATAGGTCAGCTGCTCGGGGCTGTAGCGGGCCATGTAGGCATCGACATCGCCCTGCAGGTCGGCCACGTCCTGCAGGATCATGGACGCGGTTCGATTGCGCCCCTCCAGCGCCAGGCTGCTGCGGCGCGCCTCATCCGTGACGAAATCGTATCGGGCCAGATCGGCGTCGGTCAGCGGCGCGGCCTCGGCGGCTTTCGCCAGCGTCTTCAACCGCTCCAGCCCAGAGGGCCCGAGCGCTTCGGCCAGCGCCGGAATTGCGCCGTCGAATTCGCCGTACCCGTTGTCCTGCAGCGCCTCGAACACACGATCCGCCAGCCCCTCGGGGTCGAGATCGAGGCGCGGGGCCAGATCGCCGATTGCCGCCATGGCATCATCCATGACGCCGCCGATCACCCCGTTGCTGTCATCGGTGCGCTCGTGGATGTTCGGGGCAAGCAGGAGAAAGGCCCAGAGCAGCTCGAACGCCTCTCCCGGGGCATCGGGGGCGATCCGGGTGGTGATCAGATCGACGAGATCGGACAATTCCCGGGCAAAGGCCTTCTGCTTTTGCCACGAGATGAACCCGCTTGCCCGTCGGAGCTGGGCAAACCGCTTGCGGATGTCCCGGGCGACATCCATGGGCCCGGCGCGCGCGCTCAGTTCCAGCCGCAGACGCTGCTGAAGGGCGCGGTTGCCCCGTGTCACCTCCAGCAACAGATCGGCCAGCGCCTCGGCGCCGAGGGCCGCTAGGTTTTCCCTGTTAAGCGTCTTTTTCGCCAATGTGGCCGCCCCCGTCTCTGTGGTCGGTGATGCCGCAGGTGGCGGTGGTCTTGCAAGCCCGGCGGACGGAATGGGGGCGGTTTCGCAAGGTCCGGATGGATGAACCGTGGATTCATGACGAGAAAGCTTTTCCGGCTGAATTCAATCGTTCCATATCCTCCATATGACGGACGGGCATGAAAATGCCGTTGGGGACCGTACGATGAGCGAAGAGAAAGGAGGCAGTGCGAAACCCAGCACGACTGGACGCTCGTGACCATTGTTGCCCGCCACCGAAAACGCAGCGCGCTGCGGGGACCTGATCATTCCCCGAAGGTGGTGGAACCCGCTTGAGCAGAAGCGACAAGGTGCATCCCGGACGAGTTCCCATGACGTCTGTCAAAGAAGGCTGTCCTTGGCGGTCTTCGACGTCCCGGCCACCGACGGGAGACGACCACGAGCGCGGTGGCGCTCGTGCCATTTTCAAAGGAAACGCCGCGACGCTGAAATCGGCAACTGGAAAGCCCAACAAGACAGGATCGCACAGAACGGCGCCCACCATGGCGACGACCTGTCTTGCGGCAGCGCTGAGCGACTGGCGGTCGCGTCGACTTAAGAGTGGCCCTGAAAAAAGGGGCAGGTCACGGCCGGCGAAGATCGACGCGCTGCCCGTCCCGGTCCCAACCTCCGAACGCGTGGTCCCAACCTTCGAGGGGGGTGGGGCAGCCCTTTATTTCTTTACTCCAATGACTTGACCGGATTTGGTCCCAACCTCGGTGTCCCCAACGGGGTCCTTCTCTTTTCGTATAGAAGAACATGCTCCCGACCTTTTTTGTTCTCCCACATGAATGTGTAGCAAAAGGTTGGGACCACAGGGTTAGGTTGGGGACGCCGTTGTTTTTGAACGGCTTTTCGTGTCCCCAACCTCCTCGGGAGGTTGGGGCAGGGTTGGGACAGGGTTGGGACCACCGGGGGGTTGGGACAGGCGCGCGACGAGCCGGCAAGCAGGAGCACTACTGCCCGCGAGGCAAATCGCAGCTTTCCGAAAAAGGCGCCCCGAAACTTCCGAAATCTAGTCACAGTCAATTCCGAATCTTCTGTCCGTCTAATTCCGATGTTCGGAAGGCAGACCGACCCGAGTGCTCGTAGGTTTGTGGCATCCACGCAAGGAGATGCACATGACCCGCAATTCTCGGCCTCAACTGTCCTTCCATGGCGAAACGCGGTGCCAGCAGAGGGGTATACGAATGGCGTTGATCGATGCACTCGTGACCCATCACGACGTGGACCGAGAGATCGGAGACGGCTGTCGAGCGCTGCGCCTCAGTCGCCGTTCTGCTCTATCCCGAGACCTGGACGGTATCGATCGGCAGCATGTCGATCGCCTTGCCCGGCTCACCGTAATCTGGAGCGACACCAGAAATCAGGTCGTCACCGCGTTTCAGGATCCCGGCGGAAGCATTGCCCGACGTTACCGCGGCCAGAACTGAGCAGGAGACCTCTAGAATGACCAACGTCTATCATCTTCCGACAGCCAGATCGAAGCCGATCAACAAGACCGACGGCCTCGAAGGCAAGGCACGGCGGGCAGAGCGACTGCGCAGAGCGCTGGCGAACAAGGTGGTCTTCAACCAGGATGATCAACTTCGCGCTGCCGCAAATACGCATCGTCTCCTGGGCGAATTGGAGTCGGAGTTCAGCGTGAAGCGCTGCATCGTCGCCCGAGAAGCCGGTCTTGGGGGGAATGGCGACACGGATTCTACCAAGCGCCTCGACACCTACACCCTCCCGAACGACGCCAACGACAAGCGGCGCGGCAGGATCGCCAAAAAACCGGACAAGTATTTTGAGTTCGCGAAGGTAATCGCGAACCATCGGGGCGAAGCCGACGACCTGATCCTTTGCCGCCTTTTCGAGGGGTGCAGCTACGGCTCCGACATCGAGATCATCGACGACTGGGAGAACCGGAGCTGGACGATGCTGGCGGAGCAAATCCACCAGATGGCTGAGGCGGTGATCTCAGATGTAAATCTCCCAGACTACTGGCGTAGGGTCGCAGGGATTTTCGAGGTTCGCTACGACGTTCGCAAGGGGGCCTTCGCGAACGAATGGACCAATTCGTCGTTGTTTGAGCTCAAAGAAGGGCTTGCGGACAACGTGATCTGCTCAGATGAGATCCCGCCGGTACCATCGACGTTTCTCGCCCGTCGATTGCAAGCCGATCCTGTTTCGGGCGCGCTTTCAGCGACCGATGGTACCGAGATCCCCGTGACCTTCCGCCTTTGGCTTGAAATCCGTCTGGCCCTCGGACCAGTAAACGGCCTGAGCCGCATAGGACCGCTTCTCGAGTTCCGTACCGTTCTTGATGCTTTGGACGAGAACAACAGCCTCGTTACTTTCGACAATCCGTACACTGATGGCTCGGATATCATTAGGGTCGCACGAAGAGACGGCGTGGAGATCGCCCTAAATAACCTGTATTTGTCGCCATTTGACGACGGTAGCGTGCAATACCGAAATTCTCCGGAGCCAGAATACAGGCCTAGTATCGAGTGGTCCGACGAGTTTTCCTACGAGCATTCCTATTTTGCATGGAGGGATGTGAGTCCGGCGCTCTTGCGCGAGATATTCGGCGACGAGAGCCACCAATATGAGGTGAGCGAGCGGTTGTTGGGCGAGTACCGAGCCAACCTTCCGCCGGTGCGCTTCGGTGAGGGCACACCGGGTGCAGCACTCCAAGTCGAATTGCTGCAAGGCGCTCTTGAGACCGCGCTGATTGAAGAGTGCCAAAGGCTTATCGACGACTTCGAGCGGTACCGTTTCGATTTCGAAGCGCGCGTGCGCGCTGCGGAAGCCGCCGCTCAGGCACGCTGGCGAACTCGCACCAAACGAACCCGACCCTCCGAAAACTGACGTCATGGTTGGCGTCGCCACTTCCAGACAGTGAAACAGGACTTCTGAAGATGAACGAGATCCCTAGACGTATCCGCGAGGCGGAAATCGACGCTCTCATCGAGCGGCTCCTGCGGCATAATTCTTCAGCAGTCGGGCGCTTCCTCGCCGCTGCCATACCCGACGATCTGCGCGCTCCCGTTCGCAGCATTGCCCGCCAAACACGTCATCGCGGGAGTACGGGTACGATCGACCTCGAGATTGTCCTGCGAAACGGCCTACACCTCCTCGTCGAGAACAAGGTCGATGCGGGCTGGAGCGTTACCGGTGAAGGCGAGCCGCAGCCGGAGCGCTACCGCGGGTCCGTCAGTGCGCTCCTCGCCGAGGGTGTTCCGGCTTTCGCGGTGCTTGTCGCACCACTGCTCTATCTCTCCGGCTCGCGCCATGCCGCCGCGTTCCACGGGAGAGTGGCCTACGAGACGCTTGCCGAGGGCCTCGGAGGTTCGGAGGAACGGCTCCTCAGAGCAGCGATCCTGCAAGCGGAAACACCCTACGAGCCGGTCCCCAACGCGCTTTCCGGCCAGTTCTTCTACCATTTCGAAGAGTTGGTGCGGAGCGAGTTCCCCCGGCTCGTCCTTAAGCGCAATCCGAATGGCGGCGACACCCGTCCCACGGCGTCGCGCACCTTCTACTTCGAGGCGAAGCGAATGCTTAGCGATCATCCGGGCGTTCCACTGCCGCGGATCTCCCTGCAGGCGTGGGATTCGAACGCGCCGTCTGCTTCGGCAAAGCTGATGATCGGCGGTTGGGGAAGGCTCGCCGGATGCGCACCCGCCCCCGACAGCTTGACTGCAATCGGCGCCTATCTGCGTCCAGCAGGCCGGTCACTGGGCATCGTCATGGATACGCCACGGCTCGACACCCAGGCGCCGTTCGAAGCTCAGCGCGAGGCCGTACGGGAAGGTCTGCAGGCGCTCGGGCGCCTTCAGACGTGGTGGAACGACACAGGTGCCGACATGGCAAGCTGGCATGTGAAGGCACGGGAGCGGAAGTCATGATCATCGAAAGACTGATCGCGGGACTCCCCGATCGTAGCAGGCCCCAACTCGCAAGCATGCGGATCAAGGGCATCGAGCGGCGCAAAGTCGCGCCGAACGACAAAGAAATCCAGCACTTCATAAACGCGATCGACGAGGAATTCCTTCGAAGGGAGGCGCCGCCGAAATCCGGCTGGACAAGCGGCGCGCAGGGCGATCCGCGGTACCTCATGTCTGAAGGCCAGCGGGTCGGTGTCGTGCAGCGCATGGAGACGCACCGACATTCGAATGGCGACGTCTATCTCGCCGAGGTACTGGGTCAGCCCCTTCCGGAGCAGTTCCGTCACGTCGACGACGCCCGCCATGCTGTCGACAACGCCTTCGCTGCGCTCTTGAAGACGGGATCAGACCCATCGGATTGAAGCAAACGGCGCATGTGGTCTTTCCTCGCCATCTTCGTGCTTGTCGTCATCGGGGCTGCGCTCCTGATCCACCCAGGCGTCGGCCGGGTGTTGAGCTTGATGATGGCATGGTCGGCTTTCCTGCTTTTCGCATTCCTCGTCAGCATCGTGATCTGGCTAGCGATCGGAGCGCCCGGCTGAGACGAACGGTGACCTGCCCCCCCCCCCGCTGGTCCCTCTGGACCTGTCGCGGTTTGATGCCGCTCCTCGATTGTTTGGCTTCGGTCAGGTGAACCGCCCCGGGTTTACCGGAGAGTAAAACACTCAAAGGATGAGCCCTATGACGAAGCAGAGATTCACCCCCGCCTATCCGTCCGAACTGCG
>NZ_SLXL01000020.1 GCF_004345735.1 Rhodovulum adriaticum | reverse complement strand
CGCAGTTCGGACGGATAGGCGGGGGTGAATCTCTGCTTCGTCATAGGGCTCATCCTTTGAGTGTTTTACTCTCCGGTAAACCCGGGGCGGTTCAGTCACTGGTCGCGCCGTCAACAGAGCGACCCGCCTCACAGGACCGGTCGCTTCGCGCCAGCGATGTGCGGATCATTGACGGTGATACGGTCGATGTTCGAGGCCTAACAGCGAACGTGCGTCTCGTCGGATTTAACGCGCCTGAGACATGGAAACCCGCCTGCACTGCAGAGCGTGAGGTTGGGGAGCGCGCGACTGCGCGTCTAGGTCAATTAGTGCGGGGCGCGACATCAATTGAATTTGAGCGCGTGGCCTGTTCCTGCCGGCCCGGGACAGAGGGTACGGATCAGTGCAATTTTGGGCGGTTCTGCGGCTCGTTGTTCGTTGACGGTCGGGACGTCGGCAGCACGCTCATTGCTGAAGGTCTGGCCGTGCCGTACCGATGTGGACGCACCAGCTGTCCCCCACGCCCTCAACCCTGGTGCCGATAGCATACGCGCCCAACCGACCCAGACGACGGACCTTCGCGCGCGGCAGAACGCTGACCCGCCGCATCGCGAGCGTGACGGATCGTTATCCAGATGCATTGGATCAGAACGAACCAGGCCATCTTCGGTCACGATCGACGGGTTCGATGGCGGCTTCAAAGTGGTGGCACAAATTCGGGTCACTCCTTTTTGCTCATTGATGCGGATCGCACGGGGTCGGCCCAATCGTGCCCTCCGCTTCGCTCCGGCAAGCACAAATACGGCTTCCACGGCGTAGCCACGGACCCTCCGCATTTGCGCTTGCGACCGGGCCTCTTGCCCCCGTGCCGGGTGATCCCCATCGCAACAAGGAGAGACCCAAATGACTAACCACTACGTCGCCACCGTCCCCGTCAAGTTCACCGACACCGATGGCCAGGAGCGCACCCGTTTTCAGCGCGTGGGCGCGATGTTCCGCAACACCCGCAACGGGGACGGCTCGGAGTTCTTTAGCCTCAAGCTCGACTTCCCGGTCGCGGTCTCGGAGCTGGTGATGTTCCCGCCGAGCGCGAAGGATCCGCAGGACTAAATCCTCTGACGAGGATGGGCCGCCATCAGGCGGCCCTGTCCCTGTTCCAGGGATGCCGTCACTGGCGCGGGTGATCGCCGACAGTGATCTCCCCTAAGTGCCGGTCGCTGCGCGTTCAACGGACGCACGCCTCCCAGAATGATCAGGCCGCGACAGACCGGCCAGCCAGCCTCAAGGGGGCCATCCACAAAAACCTATCGGCCAGGGCCTCCCGGTTTTTGCGGCAGAGATTTGGGGGCCCAAATCTGGCCCTCCTTGACCCTGCCTGTCCGCCCTGTCGGTGGGGTTTGCGCCCGCCCGCGGTTCCGTCCGAACACATGCGTGTTCGGCCAGAGCCTCGGGCGGTGCTGGAGAAGGGGCCTTTGAAGCTGGAGGCTGTGCTGGTGGTGAGGGCGGCAGAGCCGCGTCCCTGCGGGCCGCGGCGTGAAGCGGACACCAAGGCTGCCTGAGCCTGAATGCGACGTAAGTATACAATTGACTGTTTGGTATATTATCGTAAGGTGGGGGCAGCCTTGGTGGAAGTTGGCAGGAAATAGGGGGTCTTTCTTCGCATGTCTCGTTCAAAACGTCTCACAGATGCGAACCGCATGGAGATCGTTCGCGAGGCTGCGGAAGGTGTGTCGACATCCGTGTTGGCCGAGCGGTTTGGCGTGTCGCCGCGGGCGATCCAGTACACGCTCAAGGCCGATGCCGAGCGCCAGACGGATGCAGCCATCCCGGTCTCCGCGGTCAGTGTGAAGGTCACGGCTTCGGAGCTTGAGGCGCTCGACGCGGTGCTGGCGAAGGCCGGGATCGAGAGCCGGGCTGAGGGACTGCGGCGGCTCATTCAGGCGGCAGGCGGGGTGTTCGTTCCGGATGCGCAGATGGCGGCCGAGATGGCGCGATACAGGGCCTCTTTGCACGAGGTCGGCAATGGGGTCGCGCAGATCGCCAAACAGATGACGCAGGCCAACCGGATGGGGCAGGGGGCCGTGGGGGGCACGAGTGCCGAGTTCTCCGAATTGCGCCTCGCGCAGCTGCGCGGGCTGGCGCGGTTCATTCTGGATTCCGCTGACGAGATTGACCTGCTTCTGCGCCGCCGTCGAGACGCGATGCAGCTCGAGGCCACGGCCGCCTTGAGGGAGTTTGCGCATGCGGCTGAATGATGCTGTCGATGCCGTCACGGGCGAGGTCTTCCGGGATGGCTGGAGCCGGATCCGGGGCTCGATGCAGGGGCTGCACGTAGCCAAGCAGAGCCAGCTTGTGCGTGCGGCGGCGGGGCACCGGCCAGCGGTCTTCAAGGCGATCCGGGGCGGGGGAACGCACACCAAATCGCAGCTGATGAACCAGCTCGAGTATCTGACCACCAAGTCCACCCATATCGTGGACTCAAGCGGATTTCTGGATGGCAAGGCGAAGCTCGAAGCGAAGGACATCAAAGACCTCACCGAACGCTTTGCCAAGCGGTGGGACGCGGGCTTCAAGCCCAAGCTCGGCCAGACCACCCACATGCTCATGTCCTACCCAGTTGGCACGCGCGGTGAGGATGTCCGCGATATTTCCGAAAGCGTGGCGAAGAGGTTTTTCCAGACCGATGAGGGGCATTTCGATTACATCATTGCGGTGCATGAGGACCGCGATCACCCGCATGCGCATCTGATTCTGAACCGCCGCTCGCAGGAAGGCGAGTTCTTTTTTCTGGGGCGGAACCATCGGTTCAACTATGACGACTTCCGCCTCGCCATGGTCGAGGAGGCAGAAAAGTATGGCGTGCGCCTGGAGGCCACGCGCCGGGTGGATCGTGGTGTCGTGCATTACCCCGCCCGGACCAGCGAGGTCTATGCGGCGAAAGACGAGGGTCGCGCGCCCCGCGAGCGCGCGCGCGTGGGGGCCGACCTGACGCGGACGCTGGCGGAGATCGCCAATACCAGAACTGTCTACCACTCGCTCGCCACGGAAGCTTCGCGAGAAGCCCGCGAGGATATCGCGGCGGCGCTATTTCGCGCGGGCGAGGTGCTGGCGCGCGGCGGGCAGGTGGACCGAACAGGAGATGTGTATATGGCCGAGGATCAAAGCTTCGAGGATCTGAGAAGCCTCTATGCGGAGAAGCTCGCGCGGGTGCAGGGCATGATCGCAGAGAAGTCCGATGCGGAACGTCCGGTGCTGGAAAAGCGCCTTATCGAGATCCAGACGCAGGTCCAGCACATGCAGCCGCTCGGATTGCGTTCGAGCACGTTGTCAGAGGCGCCCTCGGAGGGCGGGGTCTATTCCGAGGCAAACATCCAAGAGAGCCAGTTGGAGCGCCTCACAGAGCCGCGCCTGCGCTCTCGGATCGACGCAGCGCTACGGGGCGCCGGGATCAGCACATCGGAAGTGGTGGCGCGGATCGAGACCGGGGCCGCGAATGCCGCGCTGGAGCATCAATGGATCGCAGATGATCTCTCCAAGGTGGCTGAGGCGCGCGATCTGAACCTCGAGCGCCGCGCCGATCTGGAACAGGCGCGTGACATCCTGAATGACGTGCATGTGGAACTTGGCACGCTGTTGGAGCGCGAGAACGTGCTGCGCCGGGATGGCGTCATGGAAGCGGAACCGATCAGCGAGCGGTTCCATTATCACCGGGACGCGGTCCGGGCGATGGAAGGGACAATCCGTCAGCAGATGCGCGCAGAGGGCCTGACAGCGCAGCGGATCGAAGACCGGGACTGGGAGGTGGTCTCAAAGGCAGAGCGCCGGATTGAGACGGAGCAGCGTGCATATCTCGAGGCACACCCGGATCTGCTCGCACGCCCCGGCGATGTGATTGACCGGTCTGAGCCTTACAGGGAGACCATTACCGATGCGGCCCGCGCCAGCGAGATCACCCGCGAGGTCGACCGGATCATGGAGGGACGCGATATCCGCACGCCCGTTGCAGATGCTGTCACGGATGAATTCAGGGAGCGCTATCCGGACATGCCGTCCCACCTCGCCCGCGGGCTCGGCGCGACCTATGCCGCTGTCGTCGAGATACGGGACACGGAGGCCATCAATCAGGTCCGCCGCGAAAGCGAGTTGCGCGACGGACTTGGGGTTGGCACGCGCGACGACATCCTCGCGGCCCGCGATGAAACTGCACCGCTGTCTGACCGATCCGGCCGCCTCTCAGACGAAATCGCGCGTGTTCTGGACCATGAGCGGGCAGGGGAGTTGTCCGCGCCCTTCGAAACCGAGGCGGAGCGGGACGCCTTCCGCGAGGAGATCGCGCGGGTGCTGGACGTGCGCCAACTCGACCGGCTCACATCCGGCGATGCCGATGCGCTGGACAAGGTTCTCGAGGATCGTCTCGACCGGCTCTATGTCGCCAAGGTCTATCTGCAATCCGATGCCGCCACGGCCAACACGGAGGCCTTGCGCCAGGTGGTCGATGAACTCGCCGATGCCGAATACGAAAAACACCGCGCGACAGACGTGGATGGCGAGACCGAGCGGGGACAGGTCCATTGAGCGCCGCCATGGGAAAAGCGCGGATCGCCACGGGCGTCCTTCTGGTGACGCTTGTGAGTGGGGCCATGGGCTATACCATCGCCTCGGCGGTGCTGACCTACCAGGATCTCGGCTTCGGGGCCGAGATCGACTTTGCCTATATCGCGCAGAACTACATGGCGATCCTGGACCGCCGCCCGGAGGATGCCCAACTCATTCACCTGATCATCGGCAGCTTTGCCGCCGCCGGCCTGATGCTGAGCCTCGCCCTCTCGGGATCGGCCCTCACACGGTTTGGCCAGACGCATTGGCAGAGTGCGCGCGAGATGAAGGCCAATGGGTTTTTCGGGGCGCCCGGGACCGGGTTCATCCTCGGCAAGCTGGGGACGCCTGGCTCTCGCGCCAATTACATTTGCTCGAAGGTTTTCCCGCATGCGCTGATCGTGGCGCCCACGGGCCGCGGCAAGACCACGGGCTTCGTCATTCCGAACCTGCTGACCTGGCAGGGCTCCGCCGTGACGCTCGATGTGAAGGGCGAGTGTTTCGAGGCCACGGCCCGGCACCGCGCAGCCCAAGGCGACAAGGTCTATCGCTTTGCCCCCACCGATTGGGAGGGCAAGCGCACGCATCGCTACAACCCGCTCCTGCGCATCTATCAACTGAAAGATCCCGCGCGCCAGCAGATGGAATTGCAGCTTCTTGCGACGCTCTTCCTGCAAAGCGACAACGACCGGGTGCAGGGCCTCCTCAAAGGCGGGATCGATCTCTTCGTCGCGGCAGGGCTCTTGGCGTTCCAGCGCAAGCGCCCGACCTTGGGCGAAATCTACCGCATCGCTGCCTCGGGCGGGAACAAGCAGAAGGAGTATTCCGCGCGGGGGCATGAGGTCGATAACAGGGCCGCCAAGCTGATCTTCACGCGGCTCGCCTCGACCAACAACGACACGCTGACGTCCTACGTCTCGCTCCTGATGACCTCGGGGCTCGATCAATGGCAGAACCCGGCCATCGATGAGGCGACGGCGGTGTCGGACTTTGATTTCCGCACGATCCGCAAGAAACCCTTCTCGGTCTATCTTGTGGTCCAGCCGCTGATGGTGAAGCCGCTCGCGCCGCTGATCCGGCTGTTCTTTTCCGATCTCCTCTCCGCCATGCAGGAGAAAGACCCCGGACCTGACGAACCCTGGCCCGTGATGATCATGCTGGACGAGTTCAACCGCCTCGGCAAGATGCCCATTGTGGTCGAGAGTATCGAGACCTTGCGGACCTATCGCGGACATTTGGCCGTCGTCACCCAGACCATCCCCGCCCTCGATGAAATCTACGGCGAGAACACCCGCCGCGCTCTGCAAGGCAACGCCGGCGTGAAGCTCTACCTTACGCCCTCGGATGAAAAAACCGTCGAGGAGCTGAGCAAGGCGGTCGGCAAGACCACCAAAACCGTCATCACGCGCTCTCAGTCTATCGGCAAGAACCCCTTCGAAGGGCGCAGCCAGTCCACACGGACCGAAGAGAGCTCTCTGCTACCCGAAGATGAGGCCCGCCGCCTGCCGCTCGACGAGATCGTCATGGTGATCGATGCGCAAATGCCGGTCCGGGCGAAGCGGATCCAGTATTTCGACGACCGGCTGTTCAAGGCGATCTACGCGGCGCAGACAGGCGAGTTGCCGTTTCCGGAGCCGGGGGGAGGCGGATCACAGGGTACGCTGCCGCTGAGTATGCGCGCCATGCCGATGACGCCGCCAGCGAAAGGGTCAGGCGGATCCGAGGCCGATATCGAGGCAGCAGACCAGGCTGCTGCAGGTCAGCCGTCAGCGCATGTCGTGCCAAAGAAGACCGCGCCCGTCGTTCAAGCCGTCATCGCTGAGGAACAGCGGCAGATGGAGATGGATTTTGAGGGCCCGGTCGCGGATGCCGAGACCACGAGCGTCGTGGGTGAGGCGCAGATGCGTTCCGCCGTCGATGGTCTCGATATGTTAGAGGCAACTATGGAGCGGAGCAAGAACGGCGTACGAGAAGGGATCTAGTTATCATATTGGTTCGTAGTCCGTTTTCGCGCGCTCAAGCCGTGCACCTACGGTATCCAACCCCCATCGACGATCAAAAAAGAATTCCAGCGCTTTTCTGGTTTCGACACGGAGCCATTCGCCTTCAAAGCCGAATTCACGTCTGACGACCTTTGCTTGCTCATCTGAAAGTCCTGTTTTTGGTCGCAGCCAAATGATTGCTCGAGTATTCCAGTCCACGTCCTCCGGCAGAGGCTTGTCTATGGGTTTCTCCTCGAACGAGCTGTCAGGATCGATGCGGATCGGGAGGTAGTTCCGATATTCACCGCGTTTGAAACTGTGGGCACGCAAGTGCACGCTTTCACCATCGGACGTGAAGCGGGTCGGTGCGATCCACTGCCCTTCGTCGGCACCGGACGACATTGATGTGTATCGGACGTGGACGGCGTTCCCCGACCTGATTGCTTGATGAAGAAACGCGATGGTCCTTTGATCTGCCTTCCGTTCCGGTCGCGGCAACGCGGACGAAGGCGTGTCTTCATCGACGCCCGCCAAGATATCGAATGCTTCGGTCAGGCCGGATGGTGCCAATGCCTCGTGCTCGCTCGCAGCTATGTATGTCTTTCGCACCGGATCATAGGTCGGCGGTGAACTGTGCGCGAGACCAAGATAGACACGGAAGTCCAGCGCTGCCTGCGCGGTCGAAATACCGAAGTGGTCGATCAGATCCTTGCGGTTTGCCATACCCCGCCAAGTCAGGCAGCGGTCCAGAAAGATCAGGCGCTCTCTCTGCGCATGTTTGAGGTCGTCGAGCTTCATGTGCGCATCCCTACCTTGACTCTGGCCTGTATGTCCATCTAGAAAATATACGAATAAAAAATATACGAGTTATTGCCATGAGGATTCTCCACACCGCCGACCTCCATCTCGGGCGTCAGTTCAACGGGATTCCTCTTGATGCCGATCACGCAGCAATTCTCGACCAGATCGTTTCGGCGATCACCTCTCGCGACGTTGATGTTCTTGTAATTGCAGGAGATATTTTTGACCGGGCTGCCCCGCCGACGTCTGCCGTGCGACAGTTCAATGGGTTCTTGGCGCGCGTTGCCTCAGAGACCGACGCGGCCGTGGTGATGATCGCCGGCAATCACGACTCTGGTGATCGAATCGCATCCATGGCGATCATGACAGACACACGACGCGCTTTGATACGTGGGGCTATCAGTGCGGACGAGAAGCCGCTGTTACTTACGGACGCCCACGGACCTGTGGCGTTCACGGGGTTGCCGTTCGCCTACGAGTATGCCGCCCGTGAATGTTTTTCCGACGAAGCTCTCCACGCGCCCGAGGACGTTCTCGCCGCTCAGGTGGCTTGCGGTCGGCGTAACATTCCCGATGGTACGCGTTGGGTCGTCGTTTCGCATGCTTTCGTAGCCGGGGCTTCGAGCAGCGAAAGTGAACGACCTCTCACTAGGGTCGGCGGCATCGAGACCGTCAGTTCGGCCGTGTTCGAGGGTGCCCACTATGTGGCTCTTGGCCATCTGCACCGGCCGCAATCGGTTGGTGCCCCTCATATCCGGTACTCGGGATCGCCATTAGCTTTCGGGTTTGATGAATCTGACTGCCAGAAGTCGATGAGCCTCGTCGAGATCGATGCAGTCGGGCAAACCACGATTGAGATCATTCCTTTCACACCCATTCGCCAAGTGCGCGTCTTGAAGGGACGTCACGCAGAACTTCTCCTCGCAGATCGATCTGACGATTTTATCAAAGCCGTGCTTACCGATGATGCGCCTGTGATCGATGGAATGAAGCGCATCCGCGACGTGTTCCCGAACGCCTGTGAACTTATCTACGAGCGGGATGAACAGGCGCAAGAAGTAAAGTCTTTAACGGGACGTGCCCTGGCGGTCGCGAACCCTGTCGAAGTCATTGGCGACTTCGTTGAACACGTGCGGGACGAAGGGTTCTCAGAGAAGGAACTGGAGGTCGTAGCGTCGGCACTCGGTCGCCTGTGTGAGGCGGAGGATGTCCAATGAGACCGGTTCGGCTAACACTTCAGGCGTTCGGTCCCTATCCAGGTCGGGTGGTTATCGACTTTCGGGATGCCGTCGAGGCGGGTCTTTTCGGCATCTACGGACAAACAGGATCAGGTAAATCGACCATCTTCAGCGCGATGACCTTTGCGCTCTTTGGCGAAGCGGCGAAGGCAGAGCAAGACGCTCCTTCGTTGCGCTCGGATCACGCAGATCCGGATATAATAACCGAGGCGGAGTTCGTGTTCGACATTGGTGAGCGGCGATATGTTGTGCTTCGCCGACCCGACCAGATGCGGCCCAAGGCACGCGGTGAAGGCGAGACGCGGAGCGCACACGAAGCTTACCTGTTCGATGCGACCGGAATGGCGCTGGACGCAATCACAGATGCGGCACGGGGCAAGATCTTGGCCGAGAAGAAGGTGCGCGACGTCGACGCGGCTGTTGTTGAGATGCTTGGATATGGCTCCGAGCAATTTCGCCAGATCGTCCTCCTGCCGCAAGGGCGCTTCGAGAAATTCCTTTCGGCCAAGACGAAAGAGCGCCTCGAAATCCTGCGAGAACTCTTCGATGTCTCGCTGTACGAGAAGCTCATGGCCGATCTCAAGTCGGCAGCCGATGAGGCTGAACGGCAGGTGCGGGATGAACGTGCGCTATGCGCCAGACAGCTCGCCGCAGAAGGATTCGAAAGCACTGATGCACTGATTTCGGGCATCGAAGCCGCAACTGGGAAATGCGCAGAGCTACGCGCGAACGAAGAAACCGGGAAGGCGACGGCGGAAGCTGCCGAGAAAGCAGTGCGTCAGGCGGAGGCGATCGAAGAAAAATTCGCGACGGCCGAAAAGATGAACGAACGGCTTCGCGCACTTGAGGCGCAGAAGGGCGATGTCGAGACGCTTTCTGAGCAGGTCCGACAAGCCGAGCGCGCACGCGGTCTGATCGATGTCGAGGAACGAGTAGGGGATGCCGAACGTGAGGTTGGTGAAGCCGAGGGTGCGCGCAAGAAGGCTGACGAGGCCAGCGAGCTTGCTTCCAGAGAAGCAGAAAAGGCGGCAGAGGCGCTCCGGCGCGAGGACGATCGTGCCGATGAGGTCGAAACCCTGCGCCGGAGAAGTGATGAACTGGAGAGGTATGGTCGAATCCTCGAGGCAGCGGCCGATAGCAATAAGGCAGTCGAAACCGCGCTGAAAGAGCAGCGAGACGCCGACAACGCTTTTCAGGCAGCAAAGGCACAACTGACCGAACTGCAGGAGAAGCGCACCTCGAAAAGCGCAGAGCTAAAAGCTGCGCGCGAAACGGAGGCGAAGCGCGCCGAGATCGCGGATCGGCGCGCAGAACTCGAAAAACGGCATCTGGCAGCCAAGTCCTACGAGGGCGCTTTGCAGGATGTCGCAACGGCTCAGGACGCTGTCGCAGAACAACTGCGGACGTCGGAAGCTGCGACCGGAAAGGCCGAGAAGGCGCGAGATGATTATGAGACGGCCGAACGGGATCTAGCGGCAGCACAGGCGCTTCACCTCGCGACGAGATTGGAAGCAGGGTCGCCATGTCCGGTCTGCGGCGCAACCGAACATCCTGCGCCGGCGACTGGCGAGATCGGTAGTGCCGGCCTGGACAAGGCATTCCGAGAGTCACGAGAAGCATGGCTGGCCGCCGATCGCGAAGCCCGGCAAGCCGGCGAAGCACTGGTCGGCGTGCAAGCGACGCTTGACGAGCGACGGAAACGCTTGTCCACCCTTGAGCCGCCAGAGGCGCGTGCGGACGTCATCGCGGCGCAGATCGGTCGTGAGGACGCAGCACTCGCAGCGCTTGGTCCCCGGGTCGACATCCTTGCCGCGGAGGCCGGGATTGAGGAACTGGGACGGCAGGTCGAGGAACTGGAGCGGAAACGCGATGAGTTGCGGGACAGCTTCGATGAGCGGCGGAACAAGGCTACTGAGGCCAAGGCGACTCGCGACGGCAAGCTTGCCGAGGTGCCTGAGGACCTGCGCGATGTCACGGCGCTCGCGGCCACACTGAAGAAGGTGACCGAGTCGCTGGAGTCACTTCAGGCGGCGCGGATCGCGGCAGACAAAGCGCTGAAATCCGCGCGCGAAATGGCACTCGGCGCGGATAAGGATATTGAAAGCGCAAATAAGGCGCTCGTGGACTGTAAGGCGCGCCATCAAAAGGCGGTTGAGGTCTTCCGGACGAGACTGGCTGGAGCTGGCCTCACAGCAGAGGCCTTTCAGTCTCTCAAGTCAGCCATCGAAACTCTCAATGAAGATAGAGAAACGGTCGAGACCTACCGGCGTGAGCACAAGAGTGCGTCTGATGCAGTCACAGATGCTACCTCTGCGATTGAAGGCATGCCCCGGCCTGACATCGAAGCGCTGCGGGAAACGCACCAGACCCATGCTGAGGCACTCGGCAGGGTGACCGAAGAACGCATCGCCGCCCAGACCCGTGTCGATCATTTGGATCGGCTTAGAAAGGGGATTGAAGAGACGCTGCGCAAGCTTGACGAAGCCGAAGCGGCATCAGGCCCGCTGCGCGGACTAGCTGCGCTGGTGAACGGGCAGAACTCGCAAAGACTGACCCTGGAGACATTCGCGATAGGCGCGATGTTCGACCAGATTCTGGAAGCGGCAAACTTACGCTTCGGCCCAATGACAAACTATCAGTATAGTCTTGAGCGCGAGATGGAGAATGGAGGGCGAGGTAAGCGAGGCCTTGGAACACAGGTGTTTGACGCGCACACCGGGAAATCACGCGCTACAAGCACACTCTCAGGCGGCGAGACGTTCATTGCAGCACTCGCTCTCGCACTGGGTCTTGCCGACGTGGTCGAAGCGGCGAGCGGCAAGGTCCGGCTCGACACGATTTTTATCGACGAAGGGTTTGGAAGCCTCGACACCGAAAACGGGTCCGGCACGCTCGACCAAGTCCTACAGGTCCTCAACTCTATCGTCCGACAGAACCGTGCGGTGGGTCTGATTTCGCATGTACCGCTCGTCCAGGAGGCGATCCCAAACGGCTTCTATGTCAGAAAAGGGATGTCTGGGAGTAGTATTGAGGAAAGAGGAGTGGTCTGATGGTTCCTCGTTGGTTTCGACGGCGAGCTCATTCGCGGCGCTTGCCAAATGGTGGCACTACCGACGTTCGAGAAAGCTGGGTCTTACTGTCTTCTTCGAATGCAAAGCGCCAGCGCAGTTTCCGGCATCAGTGCCCCATATGCGGTGCAGACGTGGTCACGGTCCGTATGCCCAATGGTGGCAGCGCTCATTTTGAGGGCGCGAAGGGATTGTATAGGATCAAGCACCCATGTTTGCATGTTGGCGAAGGTTTGAGCCGAGTGCGTGACACGAACACGCCTGACCTCTTCGAAAACTGGTGAAATGTGCACCCCCACTGGGGATTCGATTGTTCTAGCAGAGAAAAATCGCCTAGAGGTTGAGAGGCGGGCGCCGTTCTCTTGAGATCGAACTGGCCAGTTAGGAGATTTTATTGATGAGTCTTGTATGGAAGGTTTTTCGCGTTACATTTTTTTTAGCGATTTATTTCTTTGCTGCTTTGTTAATTATTGCACTTGCATTGCAGTCATGGTCGGACGGCAGCCAAGTTCTTTTTGCATTGGGAGCGCCCATCTTTTTGGTTTGGTGGCAAGAAAGGCGGCGATCTAGAAAAATTGCCGCTACAAATGGCGGCGCAAAGAGTTCGGAAACAACAGAAACGAATTCAGCGCTGGTAGCGCCTCCAAATGCATATGAAAAACGTGTCGAGCGTGAACGCGAACGAACTCGCGAAGCCAATGTTTCCAGAGCATCGGCTGCGACTCAAGCCTATTCCCCACCGAAGCAGGACTACGCTGAGATCGTTCGCGCTGGAAAGTCTGCGGCGCCAGCTCTTGCGGCAGCCGCTGAAAGAAAACAATCTGGGCGAGTTGCATCGAGCAGGTCGTCCCGAACAAAGAAAAGCGGGTGGGTCCCCTCTAGCGAAACAGCTAGCGTCGCCGGTCGCAACATCGGCGGGATGGTCTATGTTGGCACGCCTCCCTTGCTGAACTCTTACGGGTATCGCGACAAATGCCGAGCCTATATCGATCCATCCCTGCCGGTCGCGCGCTCGGGCAGGGACAAGGCTGGCGATGGCATGCCGTATTGGCCCGGATACTCGGATATCTCACCCCAGTGTCGAGCAACCTACTTGGAGTGGTTGGCAACTGGGCGAAGCGACGCCTCCTATAACCCCGGCTACATGTTCCTGTACTTCTACGGGCTGGAGCGTCGCTTCTTCGTCGATCAGTCGAACGAAGATGCAAAGGAGATCGTCCAGGAAGTTCGGCGGCTGCAGTCACTCTACCCTGATAACCATTCCGTCAGGCGGTATTTGGGCGAGTTCCTCGATATCGCAATGATTGCCGAAACCGACCTTGACGCTATCGAGCCGATTTTCGAGAAGCAGGGCTGGGAACTTCCGTTCTCACTCAAATACGCAATCGGAGCCCAGATCGACAAAGGCGAGAACCTGACGGCTGACTGGTTGCTGAGTTGGTTCATCTGCCATCCGGAAACAAATCTGAGAACTCCCGCGACGCGGTGCCGTGACGAGTTCGCCGCTCTTTTCCGTATGCGGTTTGATCGGCGTTTTCCTGATGGGCTCAAAGTGACAAAACCCCGGAAATCACTCACGGCATCCTATCGCGCCGCCTCCAGCGAGTTTCAGGGATCTGCCAACCCAACCGTTGATGGCAAGCCGGTCCCGGATATTTCCGGCCTGCGCAAACCGGTCGAGATTGCCCAGGAGTTGGCTGACGAGGTGATGAACGATCTCGACAAGCTCAGTCGCTTCTTGGGCCGAAATCCTGATGGTCGCGGAAGCGTTGAAGCGCATGCCTTGCTGCCTTCTGAACTGTGGGATGCCTTCCCATCAGAGGAAATGGACCACTTGAAATCTTGGGCAAGCGATATTGTCGATCGGGGGGGATTGGTGCCGCTTGAGGAGGTGATCGGGCGTCTGGAGGGAGAAACGAACGAGAAGATCGGGAAACGGCAAATGACTGGAGCCGCCGACGCGCTCGCGCGCCTCGGTTTCGGTCTGGCACCCGACCCTCGGTTTGCTCTCCGGTCGCCCAAGGCGGAGGAGCCCGTTGTGCTTTTTAGTCTGGGTGAACCCATCGAAAGACTGGAGGAAGTTTCCGACAGCTATCGAAGCGCCTTGATCGAATTGGCACTTGGGTCGTTCGTCGTCCATGCGGATGGTCGCATCGCGGAGCCTGAACGCAGGGCGTTGGAAGATCAGGTTTCTGCCGCGACCCTCAGCGATCAGGAACGCCGCAGGCTGCGTGCAAACCTTGAATGGTTCCTAGCCGTGCCACCGGACATGGCGCTTCTGCGACGGAAACTGAAGGAGGTGGGCCAAGACAACCAGGCCGCCATGCGGGCAGCGCTGGTTGGTGCAGCACATGCCGATGGCATTATTCACTCCGACGAAGTCGCAAGCATCGAGAAAGTCTACAAGGCTTTGGGCCTTGATCCTGCGCTGGCCTACTCGGACCTGCATGCTGGCGAAGTTTCGGATGGTCCCCGCACTGTTCGTGCGTCGCAACCAGGTCGCCCGGGCGAAGCGATACCCGAGCTTGAAAAAGCCAGCGGACCCAAACTCGACGCGTCGCGGATCGCAGCAATCCGTTCGGACACTGAGCGCGTGTCGTCTGTCCTTGGGCAGATTTTCGACGTCGAAGAGGAAGAAAGTGGTGCGTCCGGGCCCGCCAGCCAAAGCCAGCTGGCGGGGCTTGACTCGAAACACGGCGCCCTTGTCCTCGAACTAGTTACTCGTGAGCATTGGTCTGAAACGGAGTTCGAGACGATCTGCGCCTCGCATGGCTTGATGGCGTCCGGGGCACTGGAAGTCGTGAATGAATGGGCTTTTGAGACCTACGATGAAGCGCTTCTCGACGAGTATGATGGATATGACGTGTCTCCGGAGATTGCGGAGGCGGTAAAAGAAAAGATGAGTGCGGAGGGCAGGGATGTCTAAGTTGAAACCACGTGAACGCGATGCAATCGTACAGGCGCTTCGGGCCGGGGTCGTGCCCAAGCTCGGTTTGCGCCATATTCAGGTCGGCCGCGTCCGGGAGATTGAAGAGCTCGTCAAGGACATGGACCGGATATCAGATGGCGGATCGGCGATCCGGTTCATCATCGGGGAATACGGATCGGGCAAGACGTTCTTCATGAACCTGATTCGCCTCGTGGCCTTGGAGAAAGGCCTGGTCGTGATGTTCGCGGATCTGGCGCCGGATCGCCGCATTCACGCGACCGGCGGACAAGCTCGGGGGCTTTATGCGGAGATGGCCCGAAACCTCTCGACGCGGACAAAGCCCGATGGCGGGGCATTGGCCAGCGTGGTGGAACGGTTTGTCAGCCAAGCTCACCGAGATGCTGAAGAACGGGATTTGCCCACTGGGACCGTCATTCGTGAACGCCTTGGCCACTTTGAAGAACTTACCGGAGGGTTTGAGTTCGCCGAAGTCATCCGTCGATATTGGGAAGGCCATGAGACCGGCGACGACGAGTTGAAATCCGCAGCCCTGAGATGGCTGCGCGGCGAGTTCGCGACACGCACCGACGCGCGCAAAGCGCTTGGTGTGCGAACGATCATCGACGACGCCAGTGTCTATGACCATCTGAAGCTTATGTCGGCATTTGTGTGCGAGGCCGGTTACAAAGGCTTGCTCGTCGGCCTCGACGAGATGGTGAACCTCTACAAGCTCACCTCGTCGCAGGCCCGCAATGCAAACTATGAACAGATCCTCCGGATCCTGAACGATGTGCTGCAGGGTAGCGCCGAGAACCTCGGATTTCTCATGGGTGGAACCCCGGAGTTTCTGATGAACACCCGTCGTGGGCTCTATAGCTACGAAGCCCTTCAGTCGCGTTTGGCCGAAAATACCTTCGCGCGAGACGGATTGGTCGACCTTTCAGGACCGGTTGTCCGGCTCGCCAGCCTGACCCCTGAAGACCTTTTCGTACTTCTGGCCAATGTCCGGCGGATCATGCAGGACGATGCCAGTGTTCTGCCGGACGCCGCACTCGAGGCATTCATGGCGCATTGCTCGGACCGGATCGGTGAAGCTTACTTCCGCACCCCGCGCAATACGGTGACGGCCTTCGTGAACCTGCTTTCCGTGCTCGAGCAAAACCCCGGTGTCGAGTGGAGCGATCTGATCGAAAAGATCGAAGTCTCCGAAGACCTCGGCGAAGACATGACCGAGGTAGACGAGTCGACTGGTGCCCAAGACCCCGGTGACGATGATCTGATCAGCTTCAAGCTCTGACGCCGATGAGCAGTGCGTTCGACAAACTGGCGAGACCTGTGCAGAAATGGATACGCCAGCAAGGATGGCGCGAACTTCGCGACATCCAGGCGCGATCCATCCGGACGATCTGCGAGACCAATACCGATTTGATCGTTGCGGCGTCCACGGCGGGCGGAAAGACCGAGGCGGCGTTCCTGCCGTTGATTTCACAGGTGCTTGACGAGCCGTCCGACGGCACCGGCTTCGACCTGCTCTACATCGGTCCGCTGAAAGCCTTGATCACGGACCAGGCCATGCGGCTGGAGGGCATGTGCCAAGAAGCAGAGCTTCCGGTTATTCCCTGGCACGGGGATGTCTCGCAATCCGTCAAGACGCGGGCGTTGAAATCTCCGAAAGGGATCCTGCTGATAACCCCAGAGTCCCTTGAGGCGCTTTTAATTCGTCGCGGTTTGGAAATCCCTCGCCTGTTTGGGGCCACGCGGGCGGTCGTTATCGACGAACTGCACACAGTCCTGGACAGCGAACGCGGTGTTCAGCTTCGTTCACTGCTCACAAGGCTCGAGCTTGCGATAAAGCGTCCAGTCCGTCGGATAGGTCTGTCAGCGACGCTGGGGGACATGGACCTCGCCAAGGCCTATCTTCGCCCTGACGCAGCAAGCTCTGTCCAGCTGATCGAAGCAAATGGCGGCGAAGCTGAATTGAAGCTTCAGCTTCGCGGCTACCTCTCAGGCGATGAAGATGACAATAGTCCATCCGCAACTGACGCCATAGCAGCCCATCTGTTCAAGCATCTTCGAGGCAGTGACAACCTGGTCTTCGCCGGGGCGCGCCAACGGGTCGAGATTTACGCAGATCGGTTGCGGGAGCTTTGCGAACGGGAGCACCTGCCACAGGAATTCTATCCCCACCACGCGAGCCTCTCCCGAGAACACCGTGACTTCGTTGAGCGGCGCTTGAAGGACCCTGCGAGACCGACAACCGCAGTATGCACGTCAACGCTTGAGCTTGGAATCGACATCGGTGACGTGACCTGCGTGGCTCAAATCGGTGCGCCATTCAGCGTTGCGGCTTTGCGACAACGGCTTGGCCGGTCAGGCCGGCGTGAAGGACAACCGGCCATTCTCAGGCAGTACGCTGTCGAAGCCAAATTGACGCCGGAGAGCAGTTTCGTGGATCGTCTTCGCCTCGGCCTGATTAGGTCCATCGCGATGATAGACCTGTTGCTTGAAGGCTGGTGCGAACCACCAAAACCGCAGGCGCTTCATCTCTCGACGCTCGTCCATCAGATACTGTCAGTCATCGCGCAGCGCGGCGGTGCGTCCGCAAGTGTGGTATACAACGTGCTCTGCCGCGAAGGCCCCTTCCGAAAGGTCACGACCGGAGTCTTCGCAGATGTGTTGCGTGCAATTGGACATCCAGAAACCGGCTTGATCGAACAGTCCGGGAGCGGGCTGTTACTTCTGGGACCGACAGGCGAAAAGCTGGTTGAGCATTACAGCTTCTATGCGGTGTTCCAGACACCTGAGGAATTCCGTTTGGTTGCAGAGGGGCGGGATCTTGGAACCCTGCCGATCGACAATGTTCTTGCGCCTGGGATGCTGCTGATATTTTCTGGGCGGCGTTGGGTGGTTCAAGAGATCCATGATCTTGAAAAGGTCATCGTGGTCAAACCCGCGAAGGCCGGTGTGCCTCCTGTCTTCGGCGGAGATGCGGGGGACATTCATGACGAGGTGATAGACCGGATGTTCACCGTGCTGGAGGGGGATATCAGTCCACCCTACATGGAGCCGGTTTCGCTAGCGATGCTTGACGAAGCGCGCGCCCACTATGAGCGACTCGGGTTCCGGACCAAGAACATCCACAGTCTTGGCGAGCATGCATCGATCATTGCAACCCGGGCTGGGACGGTTAAGACGTCAACCTTGGCGCTAGCGCTCAGAAGTATGGGGTTCTTGGTCGAACAGCATGACGGGTTTCTGATGGTGCAGACCGGGGACGAAACACCAGATCTACGCTCAGTGCTGGCAGATATTCGATCTGGCGAACCCGTTGATCTGTTCGCGGGAGCAGGTAACTTCATGTCTGAGAAGTTTCATCCGTACCTGTCGAAGCCGCTCTTGGAGTTGGATGCAGCCAGTTCGAAGCTTGTTCCTCAAATTCTTCCAACGTTGGTTGAAAGGATAATTCAGGCATGAGCGGTGGGAAGCAGAGGTTGTTTCCTTGCATGCTCTGAGCCGCTAGGGCCAAATGCAATGGCCTTTTGGGGCGCAGAGGTCATTTGGAGAATGTCGTGGCTGACAAGCTGAACATAAATTTAAGATATTGCTATGGAATTGGAAAACTCGAGGCAGAGCTGGAGTTTAAGCACAAAGGCTACGCGATCTACGCTCCAAACGGTGTTATGAAAACATCGCTTGCGAAGACAATGATGGACCTTTCGGAAGGCAATTCGCCGAAGGACCTGCACTTCCCGAATCGCGAACCTACTTGTGAGATCACCCTGAATGGCGAAGCCATTAAGAAAGAGGAAATTTTCGTCGTTAAATCCTACGATGACAAATTCTCTTCAAGTCAGGTGTCCACTCTTCTTGCGAACGCCGAACTCAGAGCGAAGTACGAGGGAATCCATCAGTCGATTGGCGAAGCAAAGAAGGCTTTGGACAAAGCTCTCAGGAACGCTGCGGGGTTTGGAGAAAGATCACGGGAAAACTTAGACCCGATTATAGAGGATGTATTTGGCCGCAGCTACTATGAGGCACTTTCTGCGATTGAGGACGAGCTCAACGAACTTCATCAATCGGACCTCGGCAAAGCCGACTACAGAATCCTGTATGACCCAAAAGTTCAGCAATTCCTTGCCAGTGAAGATGTGGCGGCTGCGGTCGAAGACTTTGCGCAAAAGTATGACGAGATAACCGAACAATCGCCAATCCTTCGAAGGGATTTTCAGTATCACAATGTCGCCCAGGTTCAGCAGCAGCTCGAAGCGAACAACTTTTTTAACGCTGGACACAGCATCAGCTTGGCGGATGAAAAAACGGATCAGAAGGAAGAGGTTTCATCGGACCAATCTCTTCGCGAGCGAATCGAAGAGGAGAAGCTTCGCGTCTTGAACGATAAGGCGGTGGCGAAGAAATTTGACACATTCAATTCAAAGCTCAAAAACAAGGAGCTGCAGGCTTTCCGAGATTATATCACAGATAACAAACACCTTCTGCCCATGCTCAACGACCGGGAGGGCCTGAAACGTGACCTTTGGATGCAATATCTTCGGGCTGCACTTGATGAATACAAAGCGCTCGTATCCGAGTATCGAGCTGGTCAAAGTGCTCTCGCTGAAATCATCGCAGACGCGGACAGCAGCAGAGGTGATTGGGACGCTGTAGTGGCAGACTTCAATCGTCGCTTTCTCTACCTGCCGTTTGAACTTTCCGTTGAAAATAAGGCCGATGCGATCCTCAAAGGAAGTGCTCCTTCGATTGCTTTCATCATCAAAGATTCAGGTGAAGAGAGGCGTTACGCTTCATCCGAAAAGCAAGAGCTGCTCCGAGCGCTAAGCACAGGTGAAAGTCGCGCACTCTACATCCTTGATATCATGTATGAGGTGTTCGTGCGATGGAAGAACCGCACCAAGACCCTCTTTGTCTTTGACGACATTTCTGACTCGTTTGACTACAAAAACAAGTTCGCGATCATTGATTTCTTAGAGGATGTGACCAAGACCGAAGACACTAATTTCCTTGCCATCGTTCTGACTCACAACTTCGATTTCCTTCGAACAGTTTCAAGCAGAGATATCTGTCCAGCACATCAGTGTCGGCTGGCGTTTCGATCTGATGACGGGATCAAGCTTGAGCCATTCGAGCGGACGGACATCCAGAGTCCGTTTCGTAAGTGGCAAGGCAGGTTGGCCGAACCGTCAGTTCTAATTGCCTATATACCGTTCTTACGTAATTTAATCGAATACACGCTTGGCCCCAAAGATGCCGATGGGAATCCTAATGCTGACTACCTGCAGCTTACCAGGATGCTCCACTTCAAAGATGAAACGGAAGCCCTCACCATCGAGGATTACAAGGACGTGTTCGAACGCCATTTGGCCGGGTGTACATTCCCCGATGTTGATCTGACGCAGCCAGTTATTGAGCATCTTTTCGCGACCGCCGATGAGTGTGAAAAAGTTGCCGATGGCATCAATCTTGAGCACAAGATCGCTCTGTCAATCGCGATCAGAATGCGAGCCGAGCGATACATGGTCGCAAAGATCCGTTCTGCGGAGGCTGAATATGATGTTTCGAATAAACAAACAGGGAAAATATTTCAGAAATTCAAAGACTTGTTTAATAACGAAGCTGAAAAAATAGGCCTTCTACGCCGGGTCAATCTAATCACGCCAGCAAACATACATCTCAATTCCTTTATGTATGAGCCAATCTTAGACATGGGCATGGCCGAGTTAGTGACGTTGTACCAGAACGTAAAGTCAGATTTGAACTAGGCGTGATCGGAATGCGTTTTGCACTTTTGAATGGTCAACGAGTTGAGGCGACGCCTGGTGCCTTGGGCTACTGCCCAGGCTGCAATGCCGCCATGCTAGCTCGATGCGGTACCAAGAAGGTCTGGCATTGGGCGCACAAAGGCCGCCATCATTGTGATCATTGGTGGGAAAACGAAACCGAGTGGCATCGCGACTGGAAGAACCGGTTTTTTACCGACTGGCAAGAGGTGCCAGCTCGCGATGAAACTGGCGAGCTTCATATTGCGGATATCAAAACACCCTATGACCTTGTGATCGAGTTCCAGCACTCTGCTATCAAGTCGGATGAGGTAAGAAAGCGCACAGATTTCTACGGTCAAGTGATTTGGATTATCGATGGAACCCGCCGCCCAACTGATCTGACCCAATATGAACGGATGCTGTCAGAAAACTATCCGGAACGGTTCGACGGCGTAGATATCTACACCGTTTATTGCGAGGAAACACGGCTTCTCAAAGAATGGGGATCATTGGGCAAGATTGTCGGATTTGACTTTGGCGGCGAAAATCTATGCTTGCTGACAGCCGCACAAGGCAGAAGCCGCTATCTCTTCGACTTCCCAAAGGTGGAGTTCGCTAGGTTGATTTGTGAAGGGAGGCCGCTGCCAGTGGTTCAGTTCGCAGAACCCACCCAGCGTGGTTATCGAAGGCGTAGAGGATTCTAATAAAAGTCAGGCGGTAAGCAGTCGTTCTTGCTGGCAATCCTATTTTAATATAGTCAAACCTTTGGATATGCATACAGCCCGTGGCAGATCACCAGCGATACCTTTGCGGTTTTGGAGGGTTTTTCACATTTGCCCGTCACCGCCGCCCCAGCCTTCCCAACCGGGCCAGTTGAGCCAGCATTTGAGACCCTGCCCCAGGTGACCCAGTGCCACTTGCCTGTCCGGTCTGCCCCATGCCTTGCCGCACTGGCATCTGCTGCACACCAAAGAACTGCCGCGCTCTAAGGGCGGCATATTCCGCGCCACTGGCACCGCCGATCAGATAGCGGTTGTAGGCCTGCTGGCTGCCCATGGCGGCGCGGGCGAAGCTGTAGCCCCCGCCGAGACCTCCGGAGAGGGCGGGCATCATGATGTTGCCGGAGATCGCGCGAACGATGAAGGGCGTTGCGATGATGAAGCCCTTGGCCATGAGCACCATCATGAAGAAGGGAATGAGCGCGCCGATGTTTGAGGCGCCTTCAGGATCGCCAAGCTCGCCGATGAGTGCGGAGGAAACGCCGGTGATTGTCGCGAACACGCCGGCGACGACGATGGGGTAGAGCGCAAAGGAAACCAGCGCCGACAGCCAGCGCGCGAAGTAGTCTTTGGTCACCTCGAAGAGTGTCAGGAATATCATGACCGGCGCGATCCCGATCAGAAGCGCGATCATCAAACGCGAGGCCACGAGAATGAAGGCGGCCAGCCCGCCGAGGATGGAAAGCAGCAGCACCCCGACAATGTCGAGCATGGCCCCTGCCATCCAGTTCAACTCGGAACCAGCGGCATTCAAATAGTCCCCCAACTCGGCGATCAACCGGTCGAATTCTTCGGCGAAGGTACCAGAAGGGCCGGGAGTCCCACCACCGACCGAGGCCACGAGCGCCCCTGCAATGCTGTCGATCCCGGCAAGGATGGCGGATGAGAGCGCGTTGAACTGCACCCAGTTAGTCGCGAATATCCCGATCAGTCCGATCTTGACCGCGAGCCAGAATGCCGTGCGCCCGTCCATCGCCTTGTACTGGTAGATCATGTTGAGGAACACAAGGATCACCACCAATGTTGTTCCCAGCACCAGAAGCGTGCCGACAGTAGCTGCAACGGAACCGAACTGGGTTTCCGCCGCGGTGTCGAGATAGCCTTGGGAGGTTTCAACGAAATATGTGACGACGCTCATCGGGGATCAGCCTTACCAATTGCCCGCAGCGTCGCAGATGGCTTTGGCCTCGAGGCGAACGTCGTTGGCGCGTCGATTGTAGGTTTCGGAAGCTTCCAGCATTTCCCAGCGTTCGCCACTGGCGTGGCGCTCACGAAACACCGCCTCAGCTGCGTCCCAAGATGGGAACCGGGTCTCGCAATCGCAGCTGCCGGACTCGACAATCCGCTCGAGGTTTTGGGCGCGATAGATGTCCTGGACCAATACGCGCTGATAGGCTTGGCGCAGGGGGATTCCTTGCATCCAGCTGGGCTCAGCGGGCCGGTCCGGACAGACGTTGAAGCTGCGATCGAGCGTCGGCACTAGATTGCGCTCGGCGAAGGCGGGGACAGCCAGTAGGCTCAGGGCCACTCCGGTCAAAGCAACGCTTAGCCGTGCCAGCCTCATGCCGTGGCTCCGATGGTGGTCGTTTCGCGTTTCAGGAAGACCGTGTGCCCAACATTCGCGAATTCCGAGGAGCTGATCGACACCACCTCCCAGCCTTCCGCACCTTTGGCATTCAGGCTGGCTTGCATGTCGGCAAGGCTGGTTTTGCGGGTCATGGGAAAGGACAGGATATCGTATTCAAAGGTTTTCATTGGGAAGCTCCGATCTCATTGGTGCCGGGGAGGTAGAATTCGGTGATGCCGCGTTTGCCATCATGGCGACCGGCCTGGATGATTACGTCGATGGAGTTCTCGATGTACTGGATCATGTCGGCATAGGTCATCGGGATCTCGGTCTTGAGTGCGGCGATGGCCAGACGCTGCACGGCAAGTTGCGGGGTTTCTGCGTGCAGCGTGGTCATTGAGCCGCCATGGCCAGTGTTGATCGCCTCGAGGAAGGTCATGGCTTCCTTGCCGCGCACCTCGCCCAGGATGATCCGGTCGGGGCGCATGCGCAACGTTGCGGTGAGCAGCACATCGGCGGTCTGGAACTCCGCATCGCGATTGGCGATGAGGGTCACGGCATTGGGCTGGGTCGGCAGAAGCTCGGCGGCTTCCTCGATGGTGACGATGCGTTCCTCGGATGGCACGTGCGAGAGGATCTTGCGTGCAGCCACGGTCTTGCCGGTGGAGGTGCCGCCAGAGACGATCATGTTAAGCTTGTTGTCGACGCAAAAGGCCAGCGCATCGTCGATCACGCCCGCGGCCACCACTTCGCGCAGTTCGTGGGTTTTCTCGAGGCGGAGTTCTTCAAGCTTGCGTTCCTTGCCAAAAAGGAAATCAAGCGCAATCCCGTCAAGCGGCAGGCTTGAGAAGAACCGAAGGCTGATCGACATGGCCGAGAGCACGGCAGGCGGGGTGATGACCTGTGCGCGGATCGGGCGCCCCTTGTAGGTGATCGAGACCGAGACGATCGGGCGGTCCTTGCTCATCGTTGTGTTGGCGGAAGAGGCGATCTGGTTGCCGAGGTCCTTCACTTCTGTTGCGGTCAACGCCTGGTCCAGCCTCCGCATGAAGTGATCGCCCTGGAATTCGCCCCAGCAGGTGCCATCAGGGTTGATGCAGATCTCGATGACATCGTCGCGAGCGGCGGCGTCGATCCGGTCGAGCGAGGTTTCGAGATAGCTCAGCGACATGGGCTCAGAATATCTCCAGATCGCGGTCGACCATGACCGTGACGCGGGCGCCCTGGTCGACATAGATGACGGGGCCGATGGAGAGGTAATCGCCTATGACGCTGTCCGTGGCATCTGCCAGATCATCGCCAACGTCTTCGAGAGCGTCGGCGGCAGTCTCATCCTGGACTTCGGAGGCGGCAGCACTGGGTGCTGCTGAGATCAGCGAGATCAGGGCGGCCGACCCGAAACGCTCGGCGAAGCGTGTGTCCACGAAACCGGTGACGCCAGAACGGCCCAGTTCATCACCTCCGAAGGAGCTGATCTGGACGGTCTGGCCCGCGGGCAGGATGATCCGGTCCCAAGCGATAGTCACGCGGCGCTGCGCGATATCGACGCCAGCGCGGTAGCGCCCGATGAGACGGGATCCGCGGGGGATCAAGAGGCGCGCGCCATCGACGCTGTAGACATCCTCGGACACCACGGCACGGGTCTGGCCGGGCAGGGAGCTGTCAAGGGCAGTTTCCATGACGGCCTGGATCATGGTGCCCTGTAGAATCGTGTTGGAGGGATTGGCGATCACCTCGGCCTGCGTCACGGTAGAGGGCAGCGCCCCGTTCAGCACGAAATCCGTCACCTCGCCAAAAGTGCGTTCGGTCAGAGCTGTTTCATTCGCTCCGGAGGCACCGCCAAAAGCGATGGTCGGCGAGGCGATGCGCCGCTCCTGGAAGGCGCGTTCCTCCGCGGCGCGGCGTTCAAGTTCCGCGAGCCGTCTTGCTTCTTCCTCGCGCCGGAGCCGCTCTTCTTCCCGCGCGCGTAACTCGTCCTCGGTGGGCCCGATGGGTGCCGGAAGGGGCCGGTTGGCCTCAAGCTGCGCGAGCTCAAGGTCCATGCGGAGTTGCTCCAGTTCGCGGTCGCGCGCCGTGAGCTCATCGCGAAACTGCTGTTGCGCGGTTTCCGACGCGGCTTGCAGGGCCGCGATCTGCGCGGTCAGCGCGTCAATCGCATCTGCGGCAGCGGTGTCTTCCTCGACAACTGGTTCAGGGGCGTTGCGCAACTCCTCGATCTGGGCCTGCAGCGCGGTGATCTGCGCCAGAAGCTCCGCGTTGGGCTCGACTGGATCCGGTCCGACAAACACAACCTCGGGCTCGGGCGGGGGCAAGGTCTCGATGGCGCCAAAGCCGTCCCCCTCGTTTTGGAAGACATCCGGGGTGGCCGTCGGCAAGGCTTCCTCTTCGTCGGGCTGTGAGAGAAGATAAAGCAGGGCACCACCCGCGCCGATGACGAGGACCACGATCAGCGCGAGAAGGGGCGACCGGCGCTGCGCCGCCGTGGGGGCGCGGGCACTGCCTTTCTCAAGGGCGGCGAGGCGTTTTTCCAGCTCGGTGTTCTCGGTATCGCTCATGAGGCGGCCTCCGCGGGCGGGATCGCCTCGATGCAGACCACCTCTTCGCCAAGTCGCAGGACCCATTGGCGGTTTACGCCGCTGACGCGGATCACACCGTCCTCAGGGGTTTGCGTGTTGACCGTGCGTTCACGGCCGCCCGCGTAGCGGAAGATCGCTGGCACAGGTGCGTTTCTTGGAAAGGCGAAATACGTGAACGTCCCGTCATCCCAGATGCGGGTTGGCGTGAACTCGGTCCGCGCGCTGGCGCCGTAATTGTAGTTCGGCGCTTGGGCGGCGATGGCCCGGATCGGGCGCGCAGCGTCGTCAGGGTAGCGGAACTGCACAACGTAGAAGGTCGGGCTGCGGACCTCCTCGACGTTGAAATAGTAGCTTCGCCTGTTCGTGTAGACCGTCACATTGGTATGGACACCGCGCGCGACGGGCTTGATTGCAAAGGCCTGACCACCGGGGACGCCATCGATCTCGAAGCCTTCCGTGTCGCCCGCGATGATCGAGCGGATGCTTTCACCCTCACCGAATTCGACCGTGGTCACATGGGTGAGCGACACGCTGAGACGGTAGACCTGACCCTCCTGGTAGGTGGCCAAGCGCACTCGGCTGTCGTTGGGACCGCCACGCGGGATGGTTTCGGCAGAGGCGAGGCCGGGCAACAGGGCAATGACAAAAATAAGCGATCTCATATACAACAACGTCAGTTCTCCAATCTGTCGGAGCGGATGGAATATTCGCGCACGGTGAAGCCGAAGGGGTTGGTCCAGACCTCGTCGATGGAGCGGCGGGTCTCCGGGCGGAACTCGAAGAGAAGCGTCGCAGTGAAGAGGCCGGTCTGGGTGCCGTTAATGGACGTCAGGCGCTTGCGCAGGCGGACCGTCGCGCGGTTGGTTCCGATCCGGTTGATGCTGAGGATTTCCACGTCGAGCCTGGCGTTGGGGCCATAGACGGTCGGCGGGTAATTCTCGTTGGCGCTGTTCCAGATCTGGCGCAACCCGCTCTCGGCAGCTCCGTCCGAGCGGCGCAGGACGCTGCGGATGCGCAGGTCGTTGTCGAGCTGGTTATAGACCTCGCGGTCGGTCACGTAGCGGAAGACCTCCGCCTCGATGATCGCCTGGTTGGCTGTGACAGACGTCGCGCCCACCGAAGCCTCGGGCAGGGCAAAGCCGGTGGCGGGATCATAGGGCACGACCACAGGCGGCGGATCGACATCGAGGATCGCGACAGCCGCCGCGCTCAGGCATCCGAGAATGCCGAAGATGAGCCCGATGAGCCCAAGGCGCTGCCAGAGGCGTTCACGGCGCAGAGCACCATAGACCAGCTCTTCTTCGATGATTTCCTGTTCACTCGCCACGCGTCATGCCTCAAATCAGTCTGCGCGCAGGTCCGGCAGCGTAAAGTCCATGAAGCGCTGCTCTTCGGCGATGGTGGCGGCATCGATCACGCCGCCGGTGCCATCGCCCACGGTCTGGATGGCTTCGAGTTGCCACATGGCGACCAGTGCAATGGCGAGCTCCGCGGTCACGCGCGTGTTGAGATCGATGCTTTCCTTTAGTTCGTCCATGTCGTCGATGAGCCCGACAAGGCGGTCGACCCGCTCGAGCGATTGGCCGGCATCCTCATAGCTGTTCTGGGCTGCCGCCGAGACAAGGGCACCGGTGGTGGCCTGCGTCGCCACGCGGTTGGCCCCGGGATTGCCGCTCGTGGCCATTTCCGAGAGGGTGTCATCGTCAAATCCGAGATCGGCCAGCACCCGATCCATCTGGGTTTCGATTTCGCCCGCGCCGGAGCCCGAGAGGCCCGAGAAATCTCCCGTCTTGATCGCCTCAATCGTGGCGAGGATATCGCCGAACTCTTGGTCGAGTAGGCCATTGAGTTCGTCTTCCATCTCGGTGCGGATGATTTCTGGAAGCTCGGCGAGGCGGGTGAGGGCCTCGTAGGTTCTTTGCAGCTCCGCGAGTTGGTCCGTGAGAAGGCCGAGCTGTTCGCGGAGCTGCGTCAGCTGCTCGTTTTGCAAGATCTCGTCCTCGATCATCTGCCGCAGCTGCTGGATGTTTTGCGCGATGTTCTGGGTATCGACGACGGGCACGCCTTGCGCGAGGACGGGGGATAGGGCGCCAAGATGCAGACCAACCCCAAGTGTCGTGGCCAAAGCTGTCCTCAAGAGCAGATGTCCCATCATTCAATCTCCCTGATCGTAAAATCCATGAACGCGCCTTCGGCCATGCGGGCGCTGGCCTGGGCCAGCTCTTCGGCGGAGAGCACGCGGGTGCGGGCGGCCTGAAGCCGGATGCGGGCGGCCACGAGACGCACGAGTTCGGCGCGGGCATAAGTGTTGAGCGCAACGCTCTCCTGCACATCCTCGGTCTCGGAAATCCGTTCGACGATATCCGCAATACGTAGGGCGGCTTGCCTGATCGCGGCGGGTGAGTTGTTGCCATAGAAGGCCGCGCCGTGCCCAGTGAGCGAGAGGTTGGCATTGGCCAGAAGCGCGGGGTCGATCGTGCCAAGCGCTTCGATCCCGCCGATACGGGTCAAATAGAGGTTATAGCGTTCGGGGATCACCTGGACGTAGTGCTGGGTCTCGCGAAAGGGTGGCACGCCGCCATACTCGAAAACCCGGCCGGGTCCCGCGTTATAGGCCGCGAGCGCATTGATGATATTGCCGTCGAAGGTGTTGAGCTGTGTCGCGAGATAGCGTGCACCGCCATGCACCTGCAGGTAGGGGCTGTCATAGTATTCCGGATTGATGCCCAGATCGCTGGCGGTACCGGGCATGATCTGGGTGAGGCCAAAGGCGCCGACGGGAGAGCGTGCACCGATGGTGAAACGGCTTTCCTGCCAGATCAGCGCCTGTAGGAGTGCGCGCCATTGGACCGGGGAGAGGCCCGCGCGGCCAACGCCGGCAAAGCCGCTGGTCTCCTGAGCCACGCGGATAATGAGCTGCTCGATGTTTTCCGCCGCATCCCCGAACATCTGCGCACCGCCGGGATTGGGGTCGATGTCGGCATTGCCATAGACCGCCTCGACTGACCGGGCCGGATCCCCGCTGCCGCTTTCCAGCCCCGAGACCATAGCCGGCAAGCCCTGACCGCCGAAGCTGGTCTGGGCATCGAGGATGCGTTGCAGGGTTTCCAGCTGCTCCCGTTCGATCTCGGCAATGAGTTCGCGCACGGCAAGCTTGTCGGCCTGAACGGCCAAGTCAGCCTCGCGATCGCCAGTCTCGACGATGTCACGCGCGGTCAGCCCACTGTCATTGGTCGGCACGCCTTGAGACAAAGCGAGACCGGGCAGCAGGCAAAGGGCCAGGATATGAGGCAGGCTAGACTTCAATGTCGCCCTCCGGTGCGCCAAGGGGCGTGAAGGTGCAATCAGGCGAGATGGCTGTCGTGGAGGCGAGGAAGGTGAAGCAATTGGCCTGCGGTTCCTGGTACTGGGCACAGGAGGCCAACGCACCGAGCGCGGCAACGAACATCAAAATACGGGTCATGAAAGCCTCCAGAAATCAGGGCGGTCGCGGTAATCGGCGCCGACAAGCGCTTCGCCCTTTTCCATGCCGCCAAGGATGGTGAGATTGGGTCCAAGCGCGCTCAGATCGGCATCGACGACGATCGAGCCCTGATCGTCGCGGATCAGCGCCAAGCGGCTGTTGCTGCCCGTGTTGAGAAGGACATCGAGCTCCTTCTCCGTGAGGTTCAGCATGGCGTAGTCCGCTGGCTGCGCGCGGATATTGGGGAGCAGGATCTGCGTCGGCACCGCCTCGATGATGGTCTTGCCGGTCCGGGTGCGCTCGAGCTGGCTTGCGTATTGCGTCATCATCACCGCGACCGTGTTCTGTTTGCGCGCTGTCACCAGCCAGTTCGACAGCCGCTCGGCGAAATACGCGTTATCGAGGGCCTTCCAGGCCTCGTCGATCACGATGATGGTGGGGCGGCGGTCCTCGATTTCGCGCTCGACCCGGCGGAAGAGATAGGACAGGACCGCCATCCGTTCCTTGTCGGCCTCGCTGTCGAGAATGCCGGTCAGATCGAAGCCCACCACATCGCCCTTGAGCGAGAACGTGTCCTCGAGGCTCTGCCCGAAGATCCAGCCATAGCGGCCGTCCTCGGTCCATTCGAGCAGGCGCTGGTGCAGATCGCCGCCATCGTCGGTGGACACAAAAAGCGATGCGAAATCCCGCCAGTTCCGCAGGGCCGGGTTTGTGGCCTGCGCGTTCTGGCGCACGACTTCCTGGATGCGATTGGTCTGGGCAGGAGTGAGCGGCTTGTCGGCGCGGTAGAGCAGGGTGACAAGCCAGTCCGAGAGCCAGGCGGTGCCGCGCGCATCGGTCTCGGTCCAGAGCGGGTTGAGGCCCGTGGGCTGACCGGCGTTCAGGGACGCGTAGCGCCCGCCATTGGCGCGGACCGCCATCTCCATACCAAGACGGTAATCGAAGACGAAGATCCGCGCGCCTGCGCGACGGGCTTGCGTCATCAGAAAGGCGGACAGCACCGATTTGCCCGACCCGGGCCGACCCATGATCAGGGTATGCCCGCTGGTCGGTTCTTTGTCCGGGCTGCCCTGCTCGTGGTAGGAAAACCGGTAGGCGCTCTGCTCCGGCGTGGGCAAATAAGTGACGACCCGGCCCCAAGGGGTAAGTGCTGCGGGTTTGCCGAGCTGCGTCCGGTGGAAGGCCGCAAAATCCGCGAAGTTGCGATTGGTGACGGCGCTCGCGCGGACACGCTTGGGCTGGTTGCCGGGGTGCTGGCTGAGGTAATGGGCCTTTGCGGCGACCCGCTCGCCGATCATTTTCACGCCCTCGGTCGCGGCGGCATTCACGATCTCGGCGCTGAGCGTCTGCAGCTCTTCGAGCGTTTCGCAGAAGATCGTCACGACCATGTGGTGCTCACCGAAGCTCTGGCGTTTGGCCTCCAGATCATCGGCGGCGATGTCGAGCGCTTCCATAAGCGATAGGGCGGCGTCCTGGCTCGCCTGCATCTGGCGCTTTTGCCGCTTGATGCGGCCCGCCATGAGGTTCGAATTGATCGGCGTGAAGGAGTGCGTGACGATCATGTCGACCGGCAGGTTCAGCATGTCGAACATGGTGCAGGATGTGGCCTCAGCATATTCCCCGATGGTGAAACTCTTGCCGTAGCGATGGCCCACTGAACCGCCCCGGGTTTACCGGAGAGTTTCTGGTTCAATGATTAGGCTGCTTTTTCGTTGGCTTTCAAGCGTGCGTAGAATGCCTCCTCTGC
>NZ_SLXL01000019.1 GCF_004345735.1 Rhodovulum adriaticum | reverse complement strand
CCCTCCACGTAAGAGACGTCATTTGCGACGTCGCTATGCACGTGTCTTAGGCGATCACGCCACCTTCAGGCAGGCGGTGCAAATCGGGGGCTTACTCTGTGTCGCGGGGCATGTCCTTTCCTCCTTATCCGCTGCACGTAAGTTGACCACGGAACCCGGCTTCGTAGTCGGTTCCCGCGCTGACGATCAGATCGGTCAGGTCACCGTTCGTCTCTGCGATCTCGGCCGACAGCGGGCCTTCAGAAAATGCATTTTCGCCCTGCGCATTCAGGCGCACCAGATCACCGCTGATCTTCATTGCGGCGGCAGACCCTTCGCCGGTTTCACCAGTCACCAGTACAGCCGGACTGTCCGAGGTGTAAGCAAAGCGGCAATTTCCGCCATTCGGGAACACCGCAGCGATTTCGTCTTCCGTCAGAAACTCAGGATCGACCTTCGACACGACCTCCGTTTGAAGCGCCTGTTGCGCATCCACAACCTGCGCCGGCGTTTCGCTTCGCGTGGCCGATGCTTCGCCGTTTGCTCCAATGTCAGCAATAAGGTAGCGCATTTCGGCGATTTCCTTGTCCTGCGCATAGATAATGTCGTCTGCGAGCCCCCGGACGCGCGGGTCGGTGATCTCGGCACGAGTCGACGTCATGATGGCGATCGAGTGGTGCGGGATCATGGCGCGCATGTAGGACCTGTCCTGCACCGTGAATTGCCCGCGAACCAGCCAGAGGCTCGCCGCGAAAAGGACTATTGCGCCAACGAAAATCGCGATGTTGGCTTTGGTGTTCTGATACATGGACAACATGTACGCCAACATGATCACGGCCATGGTCGCCCCCATCAGGATGGCCATGTAAAGGCGTGTCTCCGAAAAGAAGATATGGCCCCAAAGATAGGTGTTCAGGTACATCAGAACGAACATGACCACGGTCGATGTTCCGATCATCATAAAGAATCGTGAGTAGTGCATTTCCAGTCACCTCCTTGCAGTTCTCTGTAAAACAACAACATTCCAGCGCTGGAGAGTTCCAAAAGCACGAATTTTCGTAGTTTCAAGGCAACAAAGGCGCGTCGTTTGCCCCGGTTCACGGCTTCTTTTCTTTGCCCCTGACGCGCACTGAATTTTCATGGGTCCGAGGAGATCGCGCCATGCAGAATTTCACGAGACGAGAATTGATTTGTGCCGGAGCGATGGGTTGCTTTCTGCCCACAACTGCCTGGGCCCACAAAGTCAAATTGCCCGAACGGTTCGAACCACAATTGGTAAACACCCGTCGTGGTGACTGGGTTAAAGGCGATGTCCACGTCGTTCCCGACGATTTTTTCCTTTATTTCATGCTCGAGGACGGGATGGCGATCCGCTACGGGGTCGGGGTAGGGCGCAAAGGTTTGTACGAACCCGGAGAGTTCACGGTAGCGCGCAAGGCCAAATGGCCATGGTGGCGGCCAACGAACGCCATGATCCGGCGCGAGCCACGCAAATACGCAAAGTACAAGGATGGACTGAAAGGCGGGCCAAACAACCCGCTCGGGGCCCGCGCGCTCTATCTCTACGATGCCGAGGGACGCGATACCTATCTTCGCATTCATGGAACGAACGCCCCGGAGACAATTGGGTCTGCCGTGTCGAATGGATGCGCGCGGTTGACGAATGAACATGTGAAGGATCTGTACGAACGCGTTGAAATCGGCGCCCGCGTCTTCCTGTATCCCAAAGTGACAACGGCGTGAGGAGTGTTCTGTCGCCTTGAAGTTCCTCTTCCGGAAATGGCACAAGTGCGGCAGTTGGCGAAAGCCAGTCTATCATTCATGAGGTGACGGAATTGTCTTTGAGCCGGAGGTCTTTCCTTGGCGGGATGACCGTTGCGCTGGCTGGTACCCGCTTGCCAGCAGCGACACACGAGTTGATCCTCGCGCCCCAATCGATCAAGGCGCACCTTGCTGGGTACGACGTGTCGATGTTGGGCTTCAACGGTGGTCTGCCGGGCCCAGAAGTCAGAATGCGACAAGGACAAACCGCCCGCATTACCCTCGATAACCGATTGGAGGAGGGCGCTCTCGTTCACTGGCATGGGTTGCGGGTTCCAAATCGGATGGATGGTGTCAACGTCCTCACTCAGGATGTGGTCATTCCGGGCGACTCGTATCGTTATCAATTCGGCGTCCCGGATGCCGGCACGTATTGGTATCACTCGCATTACCTGTCTTACGATCAGGTCAGCCGCGGTCTTTTCGGCGCCTTCATCGTCGAGGAGCAAAATGCGCCGGCTGTCGACCATGACATCGTTGTTCAGTTCTTCGATGTCTTGCTGGATCAGTCCGGGCAGTACGACGAAGCGTTCAACCCGGCCCACTTCGCAACCGAGGGCCGTATCGGCAATACGGTCACGGCACTTGTTTTCAATGGAACCGGCAAGACTGTGAAACGAGGCGACCGTCTGCGACTGCGTCTCATAAATCCCTCTATCGACAGGGTGTACCGTGTCGGCCTGGATGGTTTGATAGGCAAGATCGTTGCACTGGATGGCATGCCTCTGGCGCATCCTCGGACGCTCGAACCGATCCTTCTCGCTCCGGGGCAAAGATGCGATGTGATTGGTGATGCGACCGGGCCTATTAGATTCGACGACAGCTTTGGAGAACAGACGTTGAGCCTTGGCGAAATCGCTGTTTCCGGTTCCCGTGAGCCCGCGAAAGCGCCCATCACCGCATTGCCCGCCAACCGAATGCCCGCCCCGAAAGACCCCGGCCAAACCGCGGAGCTGGTGCTCCAGGGAGGTGCGGGAAGCGCGTCCCACAACGGCACAGGGACATGGGCGCTCAATGACGTATCCGGCCTGCCTCGAAGGCCTTTCCTATCCGCCGCGCAGGGGACGACCGCGCGCATTTCGATCCGCAACGAAACCGGGTTCCCACACGTCATGCATCTGCATGGCCACCATTTCTGGGAACTCGATGCGGCGGGTGAAGCCGGTCCATACCGGGACTCGACCTATCTGGATACCGGCGAGACGCGGGATATTCTCGTCGTCCTGGACAATCCGGGATCGTGGATGCTGCATTGCCACATGTTGAGCCACCAAGCCGACGGTATGGCAACGTGGATCAGAGTCGGCTGAGGGTCGAGACGGATACATACCGTTACAAATCTCTGAATGATAACAGGCCTTTCGCCGTCTACGTAACCTGACAAGCGAGAAACAGGTCCATCGACTGCCAATGGGAGCGTTCATTGACCCTGACACCAAAATCTCTCGGCATGACTGCGGCGGCAGGATCAGCCGCCTTGCTGTTGGGGGCCTTCGTTTTCCAGGCTCTTGGGTACGCGCCGTGCGCAATGTGCATCTGGCAACGCTACCCACACGCAATCGCCATTGGAATGGGCGCTCTGTTGCTCTTTGCTCTGCCGATTTTGCCAATCCTGATAATCGGTGCCCTGTCGGTACTCAGCACATCCGCGTTGGGAGTGTTTCATACCGGTGTCGAGCGCGGCTGGTGGGAGGGACCGACTTCTTGCACGGGATCCGGCCTCGATGTTTCCCAAATGTCGGTATCGGAATTGCTGCCCTCTGCCAGTTCAAATACGTCCAATCTTGTTCTGTGCAGTGAGGTTGTCTGGGAATTTCTGACGTTGTCCATGGCCAGTTGGAACGCGATCCTAAGCGGTGTCCTTGCTTGCCTCTGGTTGGTCGCGATCGCAAGACATCAAAAGGTTCGGTGGCATGGGGTCGCGGACGTTTCTTGAATCGTCCCGCATTCATCGAAAACAAACAAAGGGCTTCGCTTCATGGTTACAAGACGACACTTCCTTGCACTTTCCGGCTCGCTGTTTTCAGCGTCTCTGAGTTCGCCAGCATTCGCTAAGACCTGGCCGTCAACAGCCGAAAAAGCAGCTTGGGATGCGCAGATCACGCCCGCCAACTATGACCCGGCAACAACCAACCCATGGGGGCTGCATCCCAGGCTGCTGCCGCAACGCGTTTTGGCGAATGACGGTTTGCGCCCGGGTGACATTCACGTCGATGCGATCGCGCGCTATCTGTACCATATCGAGGAAGGTGGCACCGCGATGCGATACGGGGTGGCGATTGCCAAGGGCGATCTCTATGAACCCGGCACCTATACGATCCGCCGAAAGGTCGAATGGCCGCACTGGACGCCAACGCAGTCAATGATCGAACGCGATCCGGAGGCTTACGAGCGGTTTGCCGACGGTATGGAGCCCGGCCCCAACAATGCCTTGGGCAGCAGGGCTTTGTATCTATTCGTCGGAGATCGGGATACGTACCTTCGAATTCACGGAACGCCGAGCCCTCGCAGCATTGGCGGCCGGGCCAGTTCGGGATGCGTGCGCATGGTGATGGCCCACATCAATGATCTCTATCCGAATGTCGCTGTCGGATCGACGGCGTTCCTTTACTCGGCCGAAGACAGCGTTACCGCTCGAAGCTAACCTATTGCATCTTTGGCTCACACGCCGAGGACTGCGTCGTGCAGGGACATCTTCCAATGAATTGTTGGACGAACACTCACGGCTGTGTCGCAAGTGAACTTTCGAACTGTGCGATCGCTACGGATTTGTCGTCCTCATCGTTCTCGAACAGCTTTGTGGTTCGCACGCCCGGCAACTTGCCAAAATCCGCCATCAGGCGCTTTGGAAAAAATGTGCGTCCGATGGATTCAAATCCTGGTAATTGTCTGAGTACCGCGGAGGTACTGGCACTACAAAAACCGGAAGCGGCTGGGCCGCTGGCAATTGCAAGGCGCAAAGCCTGCTCCGCGACTTCGGGAGACACATCGATCTCTTGTATGACGACATGGTAGGTCTCGCGAGCATGAGCCCGCGCATAAAAATCGGCCACTTGTGGAGTAATGCCATAAAGCACATCTCCCCGTTCCGGTACAGCGCTCAGCCGGACCGTTCCTGCCGGATCGAAGATAACACGCTGCGACCCATTAATCATGACGCTGCTATGCGCACCCGCCCCGGACCTGTTGTTGATCATGGTGTACAACGTCAGCGCGGCCGGTCCATCGTGACGGTAGGATGCGCTACTGATGACTTCGGCTGAAGCATCCGGGCGCATGTCGTTTCCTGCACCGCACCCCGCCAAAATTACCAAGGTTAGAACTGAGAAAATGCGGTTCAAAAAGAGCACCCTGCAGCCTCCTGCCATGGGTTGAATGATTGAATTTTCGGGATATTCAGGGCCTCTAGCAATCTCGACATCAACTCTTCCGGATTTCACCTCTACCGAAACATGGGTTCGGTTTCGGTTGGTATACGGATCCTCGACACCTTTTTTTCTGGATATCGCATGTTTCAGATGAAGAGGAGCGTTCGCCCCGAATTGATTTGTCGCAATTTGTAACAGACCCCGCCTTTGTGACCTCGCGATACAAAACACCGGCTCGCGTGGCATTCCGCATCTGCAGGTGCCCCCCATATGCTGGGTATCGCAACACTGACACGAGGTGATCGAAATGAAACGCAACACTTTACTCGCTGCAATGACCCTGGCTGCAACCGCCCTTGGCGGTGCCGCATTCGCGGACGCCAACCACGGGCGTGGGGGACAATTTGGCGCCCAGAGCGGACCAGGCATGATGCAGAACGGTGGTCCCGGTATGATGGGGAACATGGGCGGAATGATGGACATGATGAAGCGCATGCACGGAAACATGATGGGCGCAGGCATGATGGGCGCAGGCATGGGCAGTGGTATGATGAGCCCAGGCATGGCTGGCGGCATGATGCAAATGTTCGACACTGATGGAGACGGCACAACGACGCCGGAAGAAATGCGCACGCAGCTGCAGGCCAAGCTTTCCGAGTTTGACAGCGACGGGGATGGAAGCCTCTCGATTACCGAGTTTGAAGCTCTCCACAGCGCGATGATCCGCGAAATGATGGTGGATCGCTTCCAACACCTCGATGCCGATGGCGACGGCGCGGTGACGCCGGAAGAGATGGCCGCTCCTGCCGATAGGATGGAGCGGATGCAGATGATGCGGTCGAATATGGCAGATGCGCCTGCGCGGCCTGGCAACGGTCAGGGCATGGGCAACGGCTCCATGATGCAGGACAACTGAGCCAATGGGTGCCGGTTTTTTTCCGGCACCCGTCCTCACAACCCCAAAACCATTCGCGGTCGGGACATTGAACCGAACCGCGACCTGAACCGTTTAGCCTCGGTATGCCAACAAATAGAGACACGGAAAGGAAAATTCCCATGGCCTATACCTATGATCGCGTCCTGAAAGACACCAAAATCGATGACGCAGAGATGCGTGTTCGGGATGCTTTGGCAGACAAGGGCTTCGGCGTTCTGACTGAGATTGACGTCAAAGCGACGATGAAAAAGAAACTTGATGCGGACATGCCGCCTTACCGCATCTTGGGGGCCTGTAATCCGGGCATGGCGCACAAAGCCATCGAGATCGAGCCTCGCATCGGTGCGATGCTTCCCTGCAATGTTATCCTGCGGCAACTGGACGGCGACACCGAGGTCAGCGCGGTCGATCCTGTCGCTTCGATGCAGGCGGTGCAGAACCAAGACCTGGACGCGGTCGCCGGCGAAGTCCGCGATCTCCTTCGGGACGCCCTCGACACCGCGTGATGGCGGGATGGGCGTTGGATGCCCTGTCGCAGATCGAGCGCCTTTAGCGGTGCTCGATCAATGCCATCTAATCCCCACATAAATTCCTGATGAGGAACTCACCCAGTGCTGCCAGCGGGATTGCCATTTCCGGATATTGGAACCGACCTCTTCTCCTTCGACATCGGGGGGGTCACATTCGCACTCCGCTGGTACGCGCTAGCCTATATCTTCGGTATCCTGATTGGCTGGCGCATTTGTTCGAGTGCCATAAGCCGTCCCGCGCTCTGGACGTCAGCTGGACCGCCGCTTGACCGAACGCAGATCGAAGATCTTCTGACGTGGATCATCATCGGCGTGATTGCTGGTGGTCGCCTGGGCTTTGTACTGTTCTACCAGCCCGCATATTATCTCGCCAATCCCTTGGAAATTCTGATGGTCTGGCAAGGCGGCATGTCTTTCCACGGGGGGTTCGCGGGAGTTGTCATCGCGGCCTTGCTGTTCTGCCTTAGACAGAACGCGTCATTGCTCAGCACTGGCGACTTGCTGGCTTTGGCAACACCACCAGGCTTGTTTCTTGGAAGGCTGGCGAACTTCACCAACAATGAGTTGTGGGGGCGTCCAACGGACGTTCCCTGGGCGGTGATCTTTCCCGGCGAAGTCGCGCAGGCCTGCCCAGGGGTTAGCGGCCTCTGCGCCCGACACCCGTCCCAGCTGTACGAGGCGGTATTGGAGGGGCTCATTCTTGGAATACTGCTCATTTATCTCGCTTGGGGCCGGGGCTGGCTGAAAATGCCCGGTGCCTTGGCTGGCGTGTTTCTGACCGGCTATGGTCTTGCCCGAAGTTTCGTCGAGATGTTCCGGCAACCGGACCAACAATTTGTGACGGCGGACAACCCGATCGGCCATGCGCTTCATTTTGGTGAGTGGGGTTTGACCATGGGCCAGTTGCTCTCCATGCCAATGGCGCTGGTCGGGCTGGCGTTGATCGTGTTCGCCCGGCGGGAACGGGGCCGGACAGCGCCACCCCGCAGAGCCGCAATGTAATCGCCGTACTGATCTCTCTTGACCCTCCCGCGGATGGAAGCCCTAGGCAAGAGAAGCATTCTCGGAAAGGACCGCAAAATGAGCACTCCCGACAGTTCTGAAACCACAGCAGCTTCTTCGGTATTCGTTTGCCCCATGCACCCTGAGGTGCGGCAGGACGAGCCCGGCAATTGTCCGAAATGCGGGATGCACCTCGTGCCGGAATCGGAGCTCGAGGTCCATTCAGCACATGATCATCACGAACACCACGCGGGTGCCACGCCGGCCGATGGCCGATATGATCTGGTTCCTACAGGACATGATGGTCCCATTTTCACCTGCCCGATGCACCCTCAGGTGCGGCAGCCTGATCCGGGCGCGTGTCCGATCTGTGGTATGGGATTGGAACTGGAATCCGGTGTGCCGGGCGATGAAGGTCCAAATCCCGAACTGGTGGATTTCACACGGCGGTTCTGGGTCGGCACAGTCCTGACTATCCCGCTCCTTGTCCTCACGATGGGGCCATTCGTCGGTTTCCCCGCAGTCCGGACTTTTTTTGGCGAAAGCACCACACAATGGATCGAATTGATCCTGGCAACGCCAGTGGTCTTGTGGTGCGGCTGGCCGTTTCTGGAACGCGGATGGATTTCGTTCCGCACATTGAACCTCAACATGTTCTCCCTGATCGGCATGGGCGTTCTTGCCGCCTGGCTCTTCAGCGTCGTTGCCGTTCTCGCACCGGACATATTCCCTGATGGGTTCCGAGACTCCGAAGGCCATGTCGGCGTCTATTTCGAGGCGGCGGCGGTGATCGTGACGCTGGTGCTGCTCGGCCAGGTGATGGAACTACGCGCCCGCGAGGGGACCGGCAAGGCGATCCGCGCGCTTCTCGACATGGCGGCAAAGACCGCGCGGGTCATCCGGGACGACGGATCCGAGGAGGAAATCCCGCTGGAGGACGTGCAAGTCGGGGACCGGCTGCGCGTGCGGCCCGGTGACAAGGTGCCGGTCGATGGCGTGGTTCTGGACGGCCGGTCCTCGGTCGACGAAAGCATGATCTCCGGTGAACCCGTGCCGGTCGAGAAGACCGAGGGCGACCCGCTGACCGGCGCGACGATCAATGGCACCGGCAGTCTGGTGATGGAGGCGACGCGTGTCGGGTCCGACACGATGCTGGCTCAAATTGTCGAGATGGTGTCGAACGCGCAGCGCTCGCGCGCCCCGATCCAGAAATACGCCGACAAGGTGGCGGGATATTTCGTTCCGGCCGTCATCGGTATCGCGGTCCTGTCCTTCATCGCCTGGGCGATCTGGGGGCCCGCGCCTGCGCTTTCCTACGCATTGATTTCGGCGGTGGCGGTTCTGATCATCGCCTGTCCTTGTGCGCTTGGCCTGGCGACACCGATGTCGATCATGACAGCGACAGGACGGGGCGCTCAGGCAGGGGTGCTGATCAAGAACGCCGAGGCGCTGGAGCGGTTCGAGAAAGTCGATACCCTGATCGTCGACAAGACCGGCACGTTGACCGAAGGCAAGCCGCGGCTTGTCGACGTACTCCCGCAACCCGGCCACGACGAAGCCGAGGTCTTGCGTCTCGCCGCATCGCTTGAGCGCGGATCGGAGCACCCCTTGGCCGAAGCGATCGTCAGGGGTGCGGAGGAGCGAGATGTCAAAATGGACGAGGCACGGGACTTCGAGGCGGTCACTGGCAAGGGCGTCAAGGGGGTCGTTGACGGCAAAGCGGTCGCGCTCGGCAATTTGGCGATGATCCGCGAATTGGGGCTCGAGGCGGGCGCGTTGACCGCCAAGGCCAATGCCCGCCGCGACGAAGGCGAGACGGTCATGTTCGTTGTGCTGGATGGCGAGATCGCCGGTCTAGTTGCTGTCGCCGACCCAGTGAAGGAGACCACGCCAGAAGCCATCGAGGATCTGCATGAACTGGGGTTCCGCGTCATCATGGCGACCGGCGACAACGAACGCACGGCCAAGGCCATCGGCACGCGGCTCGGAATCGATGAGATCCGGGCCGACGTGCTGCCGGAGGACAAGGCGCGGATCATCCTTGAGTTGCAAGAGGCGGGCCACAAGGTCGCCATGGCCGGGGATGGCGTCAACGACGCCCCCGCGCTCGCGCAGGCCGATGTCGGCATCGCCATGGGCACCGGCGCCGATGTGGCCATCGAAAGCGCGGGCGTCACGCTGGTCAAGGGCAACCTTGATGGTATCGTGCGTGCGCGGCGGCTCGCCCGGGCCACGATGCGCAACATCCGCCAGAACCTGTTCTTCGCGCTGATCTACAACGCCTCCGGCGTGCCGGTCGCGGCGGGAGTTCTGTTTCCCTTCTTTGGCATCCTCATCAGTCCGATGTTTGCTGCCTTCGCCATGAGCGCGTCGTCAATCTCGGTGGTGCTCAATTCGCTGCGCCTTCGCGGCGTTCGTATCTAGAAGCGCGCAACAGCGTTCGGATGAACCAAAATTAAAAGGGGGCCATTTATGCAGAGCGAAAAAGAAACGTACCGCGAAAATTCCATCAGTCTGGGCGGAGCCGTTGCGATGGGGACAGGCGTGATGATCGGCGCTGGAATCTTTGCGTTGACGGGGCAAATCGCGCAGCTCGCCGGCCCGCTTTTCCCGCTTGCATTCATCGCCGGCGCGGTCGTCACAAGCTTCAGCGCCTACAGCTACATCAGGATGTCGAACAAATGGCCGTCCTCGGGTGGCATCGCCATGATCCTGCAGAAATGCTATGGCCCCGGAGCCATCGCGGGCGGGGCCGCACTGCTGATGGCGCTCAGCATGGTGATCGCGGAAAGCCTCGTCGCGCGAACCTTCGCCACCTATGTCCTGCGCCCTTTCGATATCGAAGGTGGCCCATTGGTCCCCGCTCTGGCTGTGGCCGTGATCGTTTTCGCCTTTTTGGTGAACATGGCCGGAAACCGCTCGGTCGGGCTGTTCTCGTTGATCATGGCCGCGATCAAGATCGGAGGCATAGCTCTGTTTGGCATCGCGGCCCTGTGGTCCAGTGGTTTTGCGTTCGCCGCGGCGTCCGAGACCTCACAATCCTACGGGCTCACGGGGTTCATCGCCTCTACGGCGCTGGCCATCCTTGCGTTCAAGGGATTCACCACGATCACCAACAGCGGAGCCGAGATCACTGAACCAAATCGCAATGTTGGCCGAGCGATCATGTTCTCTATCGGAATCTGCGTCGTCGTCTACCTGTTGGTCGCCTACGGGGTCGGTTCGAGTCTCACGATCGAGGAGATCATCTCAGCGCGTGACTATTCGCTGGCACAAGCGGCGCAGCCCGCCCTTGGACAAACCGGCTTCATACTCACGGTGATCCTGGCCGCTGTCGCAACGGCGTCCGGCGTTCTGGCCAGCGTCTTCGCGGTGTCGCGTATGCTGGCGATGCTGACCGACATGGAAATGATCCCGCACAGCCACTTCGGTATGCCAGGTCCCATCCAACGCCACACCCTGGTCTATACTGTCGTCATCGCCGCGACGTTGGCCGTGCTCTTTGATTTAGGCCGGATCGCATCCCTCGGTGCTTTCTTTTACCTCGTCATGGACATGATCATACATTGGGGCGTGTTCCGCTATCGTCGAGCAGACGTCGGCGCCTTCGGTATCGTGCTTTTGACTGCCCTGGCGCTCGATGCGATAGTACTGGCAGCTTTCACCGTGATGAAGCTTCAAAGCGACCCGATGATCGTTCTCTACGCCGCTGTCGGGATGATCGCTGTGTTCGCCTTCGAGCGCGTTTACTTGTCGCAATGGGTGGCACCGCAAGTCGCCCCCGCCCCCGCCCACGGTGATTAGCCTGCCATCACCTGGCCTGAAGAGATGCGATGCCTTGTGCGCCGATCGTGATCAGCCCGACCGACAAGGCAAACGCAGCCAGGGCAAGCAGCATCACGCCCGTGTTCATGGGCAAGCGACGTACAACCGGTCCAAGAAATTCCGACCGCCCGAAAGCCGAGACGTAGAGCGGCAACGCGCTTATCATAGTCGCATAGAGGTAAACGCCGGAGATGTTCTCGAAAAACGCCGAACGCGCAAGAGTCGGGGATACAACCGCCAAAGCGGTTGAACGATTGCCGCCGAATGACCCGAACCAGTCGGCAGATAGAACGTATATCAGCACGTGGAGACCTGGAAAGAGAAGGGCTCTGAGCAAGACATCGACCAGCACGAAAAACGCCGTGTCTCTTGAGCCCGCCTTTGGTTGCTTTGTCATAGCGAAAAGGAAAAAACTGACATAGTTGACGGCAAAAACCACGGGCAAACCGTTGGTCGCAACCTGCCTTAGTAAGCGCATGAGTGCCGGTCCGCCGGCAGCAAGAGCCGGAGCAAAGCCCGGAGCCAGTAAGACGTAGAACAACAGGACCGGCAGTAATGCAGCGAAGCTGAACAGCAGGACATTTCTAACAAACTGAGCCGCGGGCATACTGATAGAGAAAAATCTATCCATTGAAATAGCCTGCCATGTGGGCACCACTAGGTCGATGATACGGGGCGTTGTTGCACAAGTCTGACGCCTCAGGATTCCCTTCGCGAACCCATGCTGTTAGCCGCATTCCATGAGCAACCCATCTCCCGCCCGCTATCGTACGACCAACTGGTCCAGCTACAACGCATCGCTGCGCAAGCGGGGGTCCCTGCTGATCTGGGTCGACGAAGACATCACTTGGCGCGCGCCCTCACCGCCGCCCTCCTAGCCGGCACGATATCATTTCTGTCCCCCTGCGTGCTACCTCTTGTGCCAGGTTATGTCTCCTACGTAACCGGGCGCACAGCCGCTGAGGGCGGGGTGGTCGGCGCTTCGCCGTCGCGCGCGGTCTGGCTGAGCCTGTGTTTTGTCCTCGGCTTCTCCACCATCTTCATGGGACTTGGCGCATCCGCGACTGCAATGGGTCAGGCCCTGCTTCGGTGGCGGTATGAACTCAACCTCGTTGGGGGCGGCATCATCATTTTCTTCGGGCTCTTCATGATAGGAGCCGCGCGTGTTTCGGTCATGGAACGCGACTTCCGATTCAATCTCAACATCCCCGGGGGCCAACCCGCTGCGTCCTATGTCCTCGGTCTTGCCTTCGGTTTCGGCTGGACTCCGTGCATCGGCCCGATCCTCGGCGCGATCCTGACAGCCAGTGCGGCGAGTGCCACGATGGGCGAAGGTATCATGCTGCTTGCCGTCTATTCCGCCGGCCTTGGAATACCGTTTCTGATCGTGGCCGGATTCACCGACCAGATCGCGGGACGGTTGCGGGCCATCGGCCGGGTTGGCCGCCGCCTCCACCAGCTTGCGGGCATAGTGATGATCTTGATGGGGCTGGCGATGATGACAGGGCAGTTGAGCGCGCTGTCATACTGGATGCTCGACGTATTTCCGGTTCTGGGACGGATCGGATAGCTCCATTAGTAGCAGCGTCTATTGATAACAGAAAATTTTCTTGAACCTCTAGTAGCTTTAGGAGTTAAGCCACCGACAAAGAACGGCACCATGGAGCAAGTTGCCAATAACGCCTCACTCCTTCCCGGGCGAACAACACTGCGTTCGGGGTAAGGTTCGGTTTGCCGTCCAATGCGTGAACGGAGCAATCTATATGCTGACAAGACGACATTTCATCCAGACGACCACCGCGCTGTTTTCGGCATCGATATCCAGCCCGCTCCTTGCAGACACGTGGCCTACCGATGCGCAGAAGGCAGCTTGGGACGCACAGGTTACACCTCCCGGCTACGACCCGGCCACGTCCAACCCTTGGGGCCTTCACCCTCGCTTCCTGCCACAGCGGGTCCTCGCGAAGGACGGACTTGTACCCGGTGATATCCATGTCGATGCTGTTGCGCGCTATCTCTACCACATCGAAGAAGGCGGCACGGCGATGCGCTATGGCGTGGCGATCGCGCGCGGTAAACTTTACGAACCGGGCACCTATACGATCAAGCGCAAGGTCAGGTGGCCGCATTGGCAGCCGACACAAAACATGATCGACCGCGACCCAGAGCTTTACGCCGATATCGCTGACGGTATGGAACCCGGACCTGAAAACGCGCTCGGATCGCGAGCCCTCTATCTCTTCGTCGGCGACCGAGACACCTATCTAAGGATTCACGGGACACCGTATCCAAGAAGCATTGGCGGCCGTGCGAGTTCCGGCTGCGTCCGAATGGTCATGGCACACATCAATGATCTCTATCCCAACGTCGAGATTGGCTCGACGGCATTCCTGTACTCGGCGGAAGACAGCGTCACCCCGAGAAGTTGACTGGCGCATCATGTGTTACGCGTGGGCTTGACGCATCTATGGGCTGATCAGGACTGGCGCGAAGTGCAGATGGGGTTGCCACCTGCCGAGCGTAGCGGAACCAAGGTGTTTTCCACCGGACCGCTGTGTTCATACCAATAACAGCCATCCTCGGGACGAAGCCGCGCCGTGGTGAGATCCTGACCAGGCGCAGCAAGGGCAATGACGGCCTCGGGAACACTTCCCACTTCGTTGCGAGCGCCGCCGTCGTCCAGCGTTGGCACCGCGCAGCCAGCAAGCACCAATGTCGCTGCGATAATCGGCGCGTTTCGTTTCTGCATGTCTACCTCACTCATTCTGATCGCTTCGTACCGGCAAGCGTTGCTCCAACCGCGTCGTTTCAAGGGGGCGGCTAGCTTCAAGCCTCCGCAGGGCGCCTTTCTTGCTGGACGAATATCCACTTGTTGCCCTTGAAGCTCTAGTTACTGTAGGGGCTATGTCAATGTGGAATCAATGAATCCTGAGGTCAATCCATGTCTTCCGACGGCAACCGCAACGATCACGGCCATCCGGGTGATCAAGAGCATTCTGACCCAAGAGGCAACTCCTGTTGCGACGCCAGCAAGGACGTCGCGTCCACGGCGCCAGCGCCGTCTGGCGGAAGGAGCTTTCAGGTCTCCGGGCTCGATTGCGCCGAAGAGGTGGCGATCCTGAACCGGGTTGTCGGGCCGAAAGTGGGCGGAACCGAACACCTGGCATTCGACGTGATCAACGGGCGAATGACCATCCTCGATAGCGCCGAGAGGATACCAGACGACGAAGTCACGCAGTTGGTCGCAACGACCGGCATGAGCGCCAAGCCATGGGATGCCGACAACGCAGCAGAGGACCAGGCGGCGCATCTGGCACGTCAGAAGCGCTTTACCTCGTTGAGCGGCGGCTTCTGGGCGGCGGGATTCCTTTTTCACATTGTCGAGACCGGCATGGGCGGCGCGCTCGGGCTCTTTGCGGGCCATGGCGAGGTGCCTATGCCTATGGTGGAAGCAGGGATCTTCGCCGTCGCGATTCTTTTTGGCGTCTGGCTTGTCGCGCCCAAGGCCTGGTCTTCGGCGCGGAGGCTTAGCCCCGACATGAACCTGCTCATGGTGGTGGCCGTCGCGGGCGCCATCGGCCTCGGCGAGTTTTTTGAGGCCGCGACGGTCGCCTTCTTCTTCTCGCTTTCGCTTTATCTTGAGAGCTGGAGCGTGGGGCGGGCGCGTAATGCGGTTTCCGCGCTCCTCGATCTGGCGCCGCCAACGGCGCGGGTTCTTTACGACGACGGATCTGAATCCGACGTTCCGGCCGCGGCCGTGGCAGTCAATGCAAGGTTTATCGTGCGCGGCGGCGACCGGATCCCCCTCGACGGTGAGGTCGTGGACGGGGCAGGGGCCGTCGATCAGGCCCCAATTACTGGGGAAAGCGCGCTAGTGCCCAAGGAACCAGGCGACGAGGTCTATGCCGGCACGATCAACGGCGAGGGCACACTGACGGTGCGGGCGACGAAGGCCGCCTCGGACACGGTGCTCGCGAAAATCATTCGCATGGTGGGCGATGCCCATGCCCGCCGCGCGCCGGTCGAACAGTGGGTGGCCAAGTTCGCGCGCATCTACACACCCATCGTGATGGCTTTGGCGATCGCCATCGCGCTGGTGCCGCCACTGCTGCTCGGCGGCGCCTGGGACTACTGGTTCTACAATGCTCTGGTCCTTCTGGTCATCGCATGTCCTTGCGCGCTGGTCATTTCTACGCCGGTCTCCATCGTGGCAGCGCTGACCGCGTCGGCACGGGCGGGGGTGCTCATCAAGGGCGGCGCCTATGTCGAGGCGCCGGGGCGGACCACGGCACTGGCGATGGACAAGACCGGGACGATCACCATGGGCGAGCCTGAGGTGGCGGCGGTTCACCCACTGGTCGGCGTTTCCGCACGCGATCTCATGGCGCTGGCAGCAAGCCTGGAGGCGCGGTCTTCACACCCGCTGGCACGCGCCATCCTCTCGCGCGCCGAAGCCGATGGTGTTTCCGTGTCTGCCGCAGAGGACACCCGTACCGTGCCCGGGCGCGGTCTGGAAGGACGCGCCGACGGGCGCGCTATCTGGCTCGGCTCGGATCGCTTCGCCGAAGAGAAGGGGTTCGGCAATGCCATTCCGGCGGATCTGCGGGATCGGATCGAAGGGGCAGGGAGCACCCTCGTTGCCGTGGGTGACGAGACCGGCGTGACCGGCGTACTGGAGCTTCGCGACCGCATCCGCCCAGATGCAAAGGGGATCGTTGCGCGTCTGCATGCGCAGGGTGTGAAGACCATCGTGATGTTGACGGGCGACAACGAACGCACCGCGCGCGCGGTGGCAGCCGAAGTCGGCATCGACGAGGTGCGCGCCGAACTTTTGCCAGAAGACAAGGTGACGGCCATTGAGGAACTCGTCGAAAGCCACGACATGGTGGCGATGATCGGCGACGGTGTGAATGACGCACCGGCCATGGCGCGGGCGCATTATGCCATCGCCATGGGCGCTGTCGGATCGGATGCCGCGATCGAGACGGCCGACATCGCGCTGATGACCGACGACATCGGCAAGGTACCCTGGCTTATCGGCCATTCGCGCCGTGCCATGACGATCATCCACCAGAATATCGGCATATCGCTGGCGACCAAGGCGCTGTTCGTCGGGCTGACCGCGTTCGGTATGGCCTCAATGTGGGGCGCCATTGCTGCGGATGTAGGCGTGTCTCTGCTGGTGGTCGCCAACGCACTTCGGCTCCTGAACGGCCATCAGGTTGAGGCCGGGCCTTCAGGCGGAGAACCGGTGGGCGAGCAGATGGCGAAAGGAGCACTGGCGCACGGTCATTGATCCGGCGGTTTCGGTAGCTCGATATCGCTTTTGCGGTCCAGCCACGCCAGCGCCCCGACAGAGAATTCCGAACCCCGGTAGGGTTCCGTCCAGGCGGTCTCGATGTCGTCCCAGGGCAGAGGCTCGAGATTTCCAAGAAAGAGCGTCAGACGGTAGGCCGCTGCCTCGGGAAGCCAAGGCGCCTCCTTGGCCGGCGTCGCGGCGACAGGTCCGGACAGGAGGAGCGCACTTGCGAGTGTGGCGAGCAGCACTCTCATAATATTTCGCATCACCACGGCCTCCAAAGTAAAAAGTTAGACATGGCTAACTTATCTACCCGAAGCAAACAAGTTGTCAATCCCGCTGTTTCGCTGCAAAGTCCCGAGTATGACAAAGCTACAATCACAAGGGCGTGAGCCATTCGAAGCGGTCGACCGGGCTCCCGAGGCGCAGGCCGATGGCTTTGCGACCGTGCGTCAGGCACATGAAAGCGAGATGGCGGAGGATTACGTCGAACTGATCGCGGAACTGATCGAGACGCGCGGGGAGGCCAGACCGGTCGAGATCGCCGAGCGGCTTGGCGTGAAGCCGCCGACCGTGACCAAGAACATCTCGCGGCTCAAGGCTGCTGGTCTGGTCCGGCGGGAGCCATACCGCGCGATATTCCTCACCGATGCCGGGCAGGACCTCGCGGAGATCTGTCGACGCCGCCACAGGGTCGTCGTCGCCTTTCTTCTGAGCCTGGGAATCGACGAAGAGACCGCGGAACGCGATGCGGAAGGGATCGAGCATCACGTCAGCGGGACGACATTGGAGGCGTTCGAGCGACGGCTCAATCAGAAATGAGCTCGCCTAGATGCACATTCGCGCGATTCTCTATCGGGACCTCGAGCTATCAGGTCTTCAAGCCGCTGACACGTTTGCGCAATTTCGAAGCTCGCTAGCCGAGAACCCGCGACAGCACGATGGTTGCAAACAGGGCGACAAGTCCGAAGGCGATCGCAGACGCTACCGCATATTGGAGGATATCCAGGTGATTCCCCCTCCTCCGTCGTGCCAGATAGCCACCCCAGATCGCGCCTCCGATAGCGCTCACGATCACAAGCATCAGGATACCTCCGTTCCAAAATGCCGCGCATCGGGATCTCGTCCGAGCAAACTGGCCAGCCAGCCGAAGACCCAGCACCCAAAAACAAGAACCAACAAGGTCCAGTCGCCGAACCGCGCATAGGGCGTTGGAGTACGCGCGCCCGGCAGGCCGGCATCAATGGTGCCTGTTTCCCCGGTATCAAGACGCGCGACGACATTTCCATTGGCGTCGATGATCGCGGATATCCCAGTGTTGGCCGCCCGGACCACGGGAAGTCCCTCCTCGACCGCGCGCATCCGCGCGGAGGCGAGGTGCTGCTCGGGTCCGATGCTGGTTCCGAACCAGGCATCATTTGTGGCGTTGAATATCCAGTCGGGGCGGAAAAGGTCATCGACCACGTGGCCCGGAAAGATGATCTCGTAACAGATCGCCACCGCGACCAGAGGCGCGCCAGGGATCGCCAGCGTGCGCGGCCCTGGTCCCGGCGTGAAATCGCCCAACCCTTCGGTCAGCCGCTCGATGGGCAGCCAGCCTTTCAGGGGCACATATTCCCCGAACGGAACAAGATGATGTTTTGCATACCCCGTCAGAACCTCGCCGCTGTCGTCATAGGCATGAACCGTGTTGAAATATCTGGTTCCCCCATCGCCCTCCACTCGGTCAGGCGCACCTGTCAGTAGGATCCTGCCGTCTGGCAAAGCTGCAGATATCCGCGCGCGTGCCGCAGCATCTTCGTCCAGAAAGCCGGGGAAGGCCGTTTCCGGCCAAAGCAGCAAATCGAAACGTCCGGGTTGCGCGGACAAGCCCAGGTATTTTTCCAAGGTTCGCTGGCGGCTGCCCGGTACCCACTTCTCGACTTGTGGCACATTGCCTTGGACGATGCGCAAAGCAACGTCTGTCGGCGGCACGTCCTGCCCTGACCGAAGCGCACCGCCAACCCAGAAACCCGCCACAGCAACGGCGAAGAGCACGAGAACAGGCGCGCGTCTCTTTGGCGCCGCCACAGTCAACACACCTGGCAATATGCCGATGAAGACCGTGAGAAAGCCCAAACCGTAGCTTCCGACCCAGGCGGCGGGTTGGCGCAGGGCGGCATAGTCGACAAGGGCATAAGCGGCAAGGTTCCAGGGAAACCCTGTCAGGACATGACCCCGCAGCCATTCCGTGGCCACCCAGCAGGTTGCAAACAGCAGGCCCGCCGCAATGCCGCCGACAGCTCGGCGCTGCATGATGGCGGCAAAAAGCATCGCCGCCATGCCCGGGAAGATGGCAAGTCCGGCGGACAGACCCGCGACCGCCGGAATCGCCAGTGCGCCGAAACGTTCGGCATCGACGTAAAAGCTCTCGGCGATCCAGGAAATTCCAATCCCGAATTGGCCCAGTCCGAAAGCCCAACCGACAAGGAAAGCGCGCGAGGTTGAGATGTTCCGGAGAACGATAAAGAGCACGGAGAAGGCGACAGGGACCGCGATGAGCCAAGAAAACGGCGGAAGAGTCAAAACCGTCAATCCGCCGGCAGCAAGGGCAAGACCCATGCGCTGGAACAGGTTCAGGTCCTCACTAACGAACTGCGGCAATCCCGGCTTCATGAATCGGTCTGAAGTCGAGCGCCAACCCACGGCGCAATGAGCAGCAGCATCACGCCGCCAACCACAAAAACATCGGCCATGTTGAAGGCAGGCCAGTGCGCCGTCCCGATGTAGAAATCGAGGAAATCCGTCACCGCACGATAGCGCAGGCGGTCCAGAATATTGCCGAGTGCACCGCCGATGATCGCACCATAGGCAATGGCCTCGACCCGGCTGCTGGTACGGACCAGCATGAACGCCAGCCAGACGCAGATGCCAAGCGCCAGTAAGACAAGGCTCCACCACGGCGCGCCGCCGAGAAGCCCGAAGGTCACTCCGTCATTGCGCAGGTAGATGAGATTGAAGCCGGGAAAGACCGATACGCCGGAACTAAGAACAGTCGCATTGGACACAACGATTGCCTTCGTTGCCTGATCGACAAGAAAGGCGATCAGCGCAGCAAGCAGACCGACGAAGAGGCAAGTTCTCATCAGCTTATCCCAGCCAGACGTCGAGGAACAACATGATCACAAGACCAACGGCGAGGCCGAGCGTCGCCCTGTTCTGATGGCCGGATCGGTGGGTTTCCGGAATGATCTCGTGGCTGATGACGTAGAGCATCGCACCTGCTGCGAAGGCGAGACCCCAGGGCAGCAGCGGTTGCGAAAGACTGATAATCCCTGCGCCGAGAAGTCCACCGACGGGCTCGACGAGACCGGTCAGAGCGGCGATGCCCCAGGCGCGAAGCCTGGAATAGCCCTCGCCGAGCAACGAAACCGCCACCGCCAGACCTTCGGGGGCATTCTGTAATCCAATACCGATCGCAAGTGGCAACCCGCCCGACAAACCGTCAGCCCCGAACCCGACGCCGACGGCAAGCCCTTCGGGAAAATTGTGGATAGTGATCGCGATGATGAAAAGCCAGACGCGCCGCAGCGATGCGGCGTCGGGACCTTCCCGCCCCGTCTTGAAATGTTCATGCGGTAGCCGTTCGTTCATCAGAGCGATCGCGCCCATGCCAAGCAGGATCGCAACACATACGATGGCCGCCGGGAGAGCACCGTTGTCGAACTGTCCTTCAGCTGCGTCGAGAGCCGGGATGATCAGCGAGAAGAACGAAGCCGCGAGCATGACACCCGCCGCGAAGCCAAGCAGCAGATCGCGCGTGGCCCGGGACGGGATGCGCCCAAAAAGAACGGGGACCGCCCCGACCGCGGTCAGCGATCCGGCGGCCAGGCTTCCAAGAAAGCCAAGCGCTATGGGGGAGAGGGGTTCCAATTGTTAAGGTTCTGCCGCGAGTTCAGTCAGGAGCCGAGTAGCTGGTGTAGACCTCGGTCGATCCGTCTTCGTGGATCAGGAAGACATCGTAAGCCTCCCGGTCGTCCTCCGGTCCCATGCCGGGCGACCCGTAGGGCATTCCCGGCACCGCCAGGCCTACCGCGTCTGGCCGGTCCTCCAGCAGGCGTTGGATGTCAGCCGCCGGCACGTGGCCCTCGATCACATAGCCGTCGACCAAAGCCGTATGGCAGGAGACCATGCGCTGCGGCACGCCATTGTCGAGTTTGAAGCGCACAAGAGATCCTCCGAACATGTCCTCGCCCATCGGCGCGAAGCCATTCTCCTCGAGGTGCTTCATCCAGGACAGGCAACAGCCGCAGCCGTTTGTCTTCCGGACGTCGATCTGAATCGCCTCTGCGACGGCCTGCGCCGCAGGAAGCAAGGCAAATGCGATGGCAAGGGCGGGAGTAAATCGTTTCATGGATCAAAGCCTTTCGGTTGTCGTCTGTGCAAATTCGCTGGCGAGCCTCTCAGCAAGAAGTGAACGCGCCTCACGCAGTCGCTCAAGCGCGGCCGTGTCGTCCGCTTCACGCTCGGCCGCCTCTGCCAATCGGTCGTCAGAGAGAGGGTCGGTTGGGCGACCGTCCACCAGCACTTCGTAATGTAGGTTGGGGCCTGTCGCGGTACCCGTCGCACCGACCCGCCCGATCATATCTCCGGCCATCACGCGTTGCCCTTGTGTGAGCCCGTCCGGTACGGCGCTCAGATGCGCATAGCGCGTCAGGGTGTCGGAGCCATGAGCGATCTCGACGACCCGGCCATACCCACCGCGTCGGCCGATGAAGCTAACGCGGCCCGGCGCCGTCGCCTGTACCGGCGTGCCGCGCGCCGCCGCGAAGTCGACTCCTGTGTGCATCCGTACATTGCCGTAGACCGGATGGGTGCGGCGCCCGAACACAGAACTCAGCCGTGCACCTTCGACCGGTTGCGCAAACACGCGCAGGACTTCTCCGTCGACATAGATCGTCGCTTGGCCGCTGCCGTCGTTCGGCCAGACGATTTCATAGACCGAGCCATCGATATCCAGTGCGGCAAAGGCAAGCTCGGGCTGACCAATCCTCTTGTTCCCGTCTCGGGCCTCGCGCCAAAGGAGGCGCATCGTCTCGCCACCCGCAAGATCACGACGGAAATCCACGGTGCCGCCCAGCATCTGCGCCAGGTCCACCGCAAAACGGGCGGGGATGTCTGCCGTGTTCAGGGCGGCGAAAATCGAGCTCTCGATCACCGCCTCGCCGGCGAAAGTCACCAATTCGGGATCCGGGTCCAACACGCGGGCGGCAAGCTGTTCGCCGAAGACCGCCTCTATCCGGACACCGTCTTCGACGGCGAGCTCTACACGACGCGGGTTGTCGTCCGTTGTGGAAACCACCGTAATGATGTGACCCGGACGCAGACGGCGCAGATCGTATTCCGTGCCAATCGCCAAGGCGATTTCGGCGCGATCCGAAGCATCCAGCCCCGCATCGGAAAGGACCGCATCAAGCGTCTCGCCGGACGCAATCTCCCGCGACCAGGTGACCAGCGGGGGCTCGATAGATGGCAAGGAGGTATCAGCGGGGGAAACGGTCAGGAGCGGCCGGGGTTTGAACTCGAATGCGATATCCGCCTGGGCGAGTGTAGGGCGGACCGAATTGGTTTCGGTAATCCGAGGCGGCGCAAGCGGATTGGGAGTCCAGAGGGTCGCTTCAGCAATCGCAGGGGGCACCGGTTCTTTGGACAGAACGCCAGAGATGGCGATGGCGGTCACCGAAAATGCGCCTGCGACCGCAACGGCCGCCAAGACAGTTCTTATCTTCATGTTGCCCCCTCTACGTCTTCTGTCAGTGCGCGCTGGATCTTCGGCACCGCGAATTCTCTTTGCTCGTGATAGTCGATCATGGTGACGAGCTCACCCTCGGCATCGAACAGGAATACGCTTGCCGTATGGTTCATCGTATAGCCGCCGCCCTCAGTCGGGACGCGCTCAAATGAGGCACGAAACCCTTCTGCAGCGCGGGCAATTTGGTCTTCCGGCCCCGTCCAGCCACGAATGACCGGATGAAAATAGCCGACATATTCGGCCATGGCCTCGACCGTGTCCCGCTCCGGGTCGACCGTGATGAAGACCACGTTCATCTCTGATGCTTCGTCGCCCAGTTCCTCAAGCCAGCCGGAAATATCCGATAGGGTCGTCGGGCAGACGTCCGGGCAGTAGGTGAACCCGAAAAACACCATTGTGGGACGACCGATCAGGTTGCCAGGCCCTACCTCATTTTCCTCGTGGTCGGTCAGCCGGAACTCCATCGCCGATAGGGGCAGGGGCCGCTGCCCTTTTGGTTCAGGCGCACCGGGCCCGTCCACCCGCCACCAGCCCACGAAGAGCGTCAGGCCAAGAACGCCGGCACCGGCTGCGCCGTATAGAAGGAGCTGCCGACGTTGCATCAGCCCTCCGGTCCACGCGCGGCGATTCCGAGGATTGGGACCTCGACCGTCACCTTGCCGCCATCCGAGAAGGTCAGTGTCAGCGGGAAATTCTCGCCTTCGGTCATCGGCTCTTGCAGCTTCATGAGCATGGCGTGCAACCCGCCCGGCTCCAATGCCACGCTTTGGCCGGGCTCAATCGTGATCTCGCCTGCAGGCGCCATGGAACTGACGCCATCGGAGTTGGTTTTCGACTCATGGATCTCGGGCATCATTGCCAGCGGTGTCGCAAGTCCGGTCAGCGTAACGGCGTCTTCACCCGTGTTGCGCACGGTCATATAGGCGGCACCTGGCCTGTTGACGCCGATCGAGGCGCGGGACCACGCATTCTCGACCACGACATCCTCCGAACCGGCCAGTGCGGGGGCCGACAGCCCTGCAACCGTCAAAAGCACGGCCAATGCATTGGTATATCTCAACTTCTTCACCACTCGTTTCTCCTGCCTCCGCAAATCAGCTTTGGCTTGCCGCAACTTCCACTGCCACCAGCCTCTGCAATTCGGCCTCACCGAACGGATCGAGAGGCTTGCCGTTCACGAAGAACGTGGGCGTTTGGCGGACCCCGACTGTCTCGACATCGGCGCGGTCCTGGTTGAGCACCGCCACAACACCGGGGGCCAGCATCTGTGTCCGGGCAGCTTCGACATCCAGACCTCCGCTTGCTGCAATCTCAAGGATCAATCCGGGTGCCGGGGTCCCGTGAGACGCCCATCTGGGCTGCTCTCGCAAGACTGCCTCGAGCACAGGTTCAAACACGTCCTGCATGCGCGCCGCCTCGAGCACACGGATCGCTTCTACCGACGCCTCGCCGTGAAAAGGCGTATAGCGGATTACAACGCGCACCGCGTCTCCGTGCTCCGCCATGATATCCTCGACGACCGGATAGAAAGCGCGGCATGCCTCGCAGGCCGGGTCGAAGAATTCAACGATGGTTACGGGCGCATCCTCGGGCCCGAGGATCGGGGAATAGGGTCGGATCAGCGCGTCGGCCATTTCAGGGTCGATGGGATCGGACGCGGCAATCGGGTCGGGGCGGGTGGCATACCAGGCGGCACCGCCGAAACCGGCGACCCCGAGCGCGAGAACGGACAGGATGAGGCCGCGTCGTTTCATTTTTGTGTTTCCTTCAGTGAGAGAGCCGACAGCAGACCGATCATCGCGAAGGCGACGAGCGCCATCAAAGGAATCGGAATGCCGAAGACCAGTTGATTGTCGTCGGTACAGGATGGGCCGGTCGCCGTGCAGGGCTGGATACGCTCGGGGATAACGCCGACATAGAGGCCCAAGTGCCAAAGCGCGACGGCGGCACCGCCCAAAGCCAGCGCGATCCCGTAGCGACCCACGCGCCGATCCTGCCACCACAGCCCAAGCCCGAGGATGATGGCCAAGGGGAACATGAAGGCACGCTGGAACCAGCAGAGCACGCAAGGTGTCTGCCCCAGAACCTCGCCGATGAAGAGCACGGCAAGCGACGCGGTGAGCGCGATGATCCAGGCCAGGCCAAGGGCCGTCTCTCCGGAAAGTCGGGTCATGACGATCAGATCCTCTGTCTCAGATCGGCGAGGATCTCTTCGGCGGGCGTGCCGTAGGGCCAGGAGTCCGCGAAGCCTGCTTGCGTGTCGAAAAGGAAAAGATGCGACGTGTGACCCATCGTGTATCCGCCCGGCGCAGTCGCCTGCTCGATCCGCTCAAAGAATATCGGAAAGGTTTCGGATGTCGCGGCGATCTGCTCCGGTGTACCGGTCAGCCCGATGATCCCTGCGTCGAACAGGGGCACATACTCGGCAAGTGCAGTCGGCGTATCCCGCTCCGGATCAATCGTTATGAAAATCGGCTGAACCATTGCTGCCTCATCGCCCAGGCCCTCCATCACGGCCGCGACTTCGGACAGTGTTGTCGGACAGACGTCGGGGCAATTGGTGAAGCCAAAGAAGACCAGCATCCAGCGCCCTGCGAAATCTTCGTCCGTTTGGACCATGCCGCGATGATCGGTCAGTTCGAAATCAGCAAGAAACGGTGGTTCACTCTCGGTGCGGGCAAGATCGGCACGGTAGTCGGACCATAGCAACAGCCAGATGAAAACGAACGCCGCCGCGCCCGCCAACACCCACAATACCTTCTGAAGACCTGAAAGCCTCACGCCGCTCCGCCCGAACCTGATTCTATATTTTGTGTGCGTTTACATCCTCTAGCTACTGTAGGTTCAAGCGTGATTGTCATCGATCGGCCAACAATCACCGATCTGTGAAACTCGGGTGAAGCTTGTGATGCGCACCGCATAAAGCTACACCCACTGTAGGTAATGTGGGGAGCGGAAATGCTGACGATTGGGACGCTGGCGAAGAAGACCGGAACAAAGGTGCAGACCATCCGGTATTACGAGCAGATCGGACTTATGCCTGAGCCCGGCAGGACCGAGGGGGGCCAACGACGCTATGGCGACGCCGAACTCGACCGCTTGTCATTCGTCCGGCACGCACGGCAACTGGGGTTCTCGTTGGACGCGATCCGTGAGCTCCTCGATCTCAGCGATCATCCGGGAAAGTCCTGCGCTGAGGCGGATGCAATAGCCCGTCGGCAACTCAAACAGGTCGAGCAACGATTGGCGCGGCTCGAGGCGCTGCGGACGGAATTGAAGCGGATGGTGCATGAGTGCAGCGGCGGACAGACTTCTGATTGCCGTGTGCTCGAGGTACTGCGCGACCATTCCGAATGCCTGACCGACCATGAAGAGATCGGCGCCTGAGCAATTTCGACGACCTTTGATCGGAACGCAAAAAGCCCGGTGTTAGTTACTCATTGGCAATTCACTAATTTGGATACCCGGCATGGCGGAGCAGAGAAACGCAACGGAAAGACGCACACTCTGGATCGTGCTGGGTCTCAACATCGGGCTGGCAGTCGCTTTCTTCGCCTCGGGCGCATTCGGCGAGTCAAGCGCGCTTATCGCCAATGGCCTCGACAATCTGTCGGACAGTTTCGTCTACGCGATCAGCCTCTTCGCGCTGTCCCGCTCCGCCAAGTGGAAGCGCGGAGCGGCGAACGTTTCGGGCGGCCTGCTGATCCTCTTCGCCCTTGGAATCCTGTATGACGCGTGGCGCCGCTACGTCGGCGGATCGGATCCTCTTGGCACGATCATGATTGTCATGGCGCTGGTAGCGGCGGCCATCAACGCACTTTGCGTCTGGCTGCTGGCACGGCTTCGCGATCCAGACGTAAACATCCGAGCGGCGAATACGTTCAGCTGGAACGACTTCGCGGCCAATCTCGGAATCGTCGTCGCAGGCGGGCTCGTAGCCTGGCTCGGAACGAATTGGCCGGACCTTGTCGTGGGCGTGATTGTCGCCGGCATCGCGGCCTGGGGTGGCGTCGGAATCCTGAGAGACGCGCATGGTGAACACCACAAGGCGGTGCACAATGACGATCAGGTAACCAAGGACTCGGCCTGAAATCGGGGCTTGAAGCTACAGTGACTGTAGCAACTACATATTCTCGTGAACGATTCGAGGAGGTATCCCGTGAACCCCGCCGACCCTCATTTGGCCAAAACCCGGCTGCTGGATTTTGACGCGACCTCAATTGCAAAACTGATCGAGGAGCGCGGCTGGGCAGACCTTCCCAGCGACGACCGAATTGGGGCCATCTACGATTTCGTCAGGAACGAGATTACCTTCGGCTACAACCGCGCCGACGACATTCCGGCGTCCGAGGTCCTCGCAGATGGCCACGGGCAGTGCAACACCAAGGGCACGCTCCTCATGGCCCTGCTGCGTGGCGTGGGAGTTCGCTGCCGACTGCACGGGTTCACAATCCACAAGGCGCTTCAGAGAGGCGTCGTTCCGGAACTCGTCTATCCCCTCGCGCCGTCCGAAATCCTCCACTCCTGGGTAGAGGTGGACTTGGGCGACGGATGGGTCAATCACCGCCAGAACTTCGGATTTGTGCGCGACTTGCTCTATCGCCACGTCATCCGTCACTGGATGAATGCCAGGGTTCGCCGCATCCGCCGCGGAATCTTGCCGCCGGTCCCCGGATTCGATCGGCCGAACCACCGCCATGAGGAGACGAACCGTGCCGCATGATCACGGCCACGCCCACATCGATCCTCAATCCGGTGATCGTCGCGTCTCCATCGCCATCTGGGCCAACGGCCTCCTGACGGTCGCGCAGATCGTCGGCGGGATCCTTTCCGGCAGCCTCGCGCTGATCGCGGATGCCCTCCACAATTTCTCGGACATGGCGTCGCTGGTGATCGCCTTCTTCGCGCGTAAGATCGCTCGCCGCCCGGCGGACAAGCGCATGACCTTCGGCTATGGGCGGGTAGAAATCGTCGCAGCGCTCATCAACTACACGACACTTATCCTGATCGGCTTCTACCTGATCTACGAGGGTGGCATGCGCATGATCGACCCACCAGAGGTACAGGGCTGGACGGTGGTGATCCTGGGCGGTGTGGCACTGGTCGTCGACACGTTGACGGCGCTGCTCACCTATTCGATGCAGAAAGGCAGCGTGAACATCCGTGCGCTCTTCCTGCACAACCTATCGGACGCTTTGGCCTCCGTGGCGGTCATCATCGGCGGCTCGCTCATCCTCCTCTACAACATGCGGTGGGTCGACCCGGCGATCACCATCGGCATCGCTCTCTACATCCTCTACCTCGCATTTACCGAGATCGGCGGTCCGATTCGGACGCTGATGCTCGGCAGTCCACCGGACATCGATAATGAAACCGTCGTTCAGGCGATGCGGGGTGTGGATGGTGTCGCGGACGTTCATCACGTGCATCTGTGGCAGATGCAGGAGCACGAGGCGGCTCTGGACTGCCACGTCGTGCTGACAGCGGACGGCTGGGGTCAAATCGAAAAGATCAAGGCCGCGATCAAGGACCGGCTGAAGGACGATTTCAGCATCGGTCATTCGAGTCTGGAATTTGAGCACGAAGACCGCGCACACGAAAACGCTGACCTTTACGGTCACGGCAAACCGGAAAAAGAGGAGGAAAACCATGTTCACCGAGACACTGACAGCTCATGACGACACGATTGGCCTCGCCTGCGAGGGCAAGCTCAGCGAAAGCGACCTGAAACGGATGCACGCCCTGCTTCATGAGCGCCTGCAAGAGACAAGTAAGCCCGGCCTGGTTCTCGATCTCACGAGGTTCGAAGGCTACGATGGGCCGTCCGCTCTGCTCGAAGATCTGAAAATCGACACAGCCCATAGGAATGACTTCCGCCGCGTCGCTGTGGTGGGCGAAGGGGCTTTGTTGGAGTGGGGAACCAGGTTCGCCGACGTGCTGACCACGGCAGAACTCCGTTAGTTCGACCCGGCGGAAATGAAGGCGGCAATCGCCTGGGCAAGTGAAAGGTAGAGTAGCTTTCAATCAGATGCCTTCGCAGAAGACAGCATCTGTTCGAAACCATAAACAAAAGAACTACAGCAGTTGCGAGACCCAAGAGCAATCCGAAAGTTCTGAACATGGTCGCTCCTTTCGCAAAGGAGTAACTTTGGTACGGTGGCACTGCCCTTGCCGGGGCATTATCAAATCGTAATGTTTTAGCGGCTCAGGGCGCCAGTTGGTTAACATAAACTTCATTATGCGACTTTATACTTAGCGTTGCGATAGTATATTATTGTATGTATGCTGAACTCCTATCACGGAGGCTCCACAGCATGCGCCATTTACTCAAGAAGCTCCTCCCCTCGGTCGCAGTCGCTTTGACCGTGACAGGTTCTTCGCTGCCAATACCCGCCCGCGCGCAGACATACCCGATCGATTGCGCGATCCTCTTGTGCCTGTCTGGCGGCTGGCCTGCTTCCGTCCCTTGCGCCCGAGCCCGCGCCGAATTTATCCGGCGGATTACACCTTGGCCGGTCGAACCACCGCTGCAAATCTGGCGCTGTCCCATGGGCGCCTCCTACGAGAACGATCGGTTACAAAACAACGCTGGCGGCATCTTTGAAGCCTTGTACCGAACCGACAGCCGTCGACCGCTTCAATCCTTGCCAGTAGATAATCTCGTTCCCACCGACCTCGCCCTGCGGCTCGTTCAGGACCGCGCGGACATCGATATCAGCGGGCCAGAGTTCAATTTCGTGCGGTCCATCCGCGTCTTCGATGTACGGTATGCACGACAGCACGAGTCCGGGCGCGATGGGGATTGTAACCGAAGCGCGACCGTGGTCCTCGGCACCTACGGGACCCAAGGCGATTTCTCATGGCAGCGATCTTCGATAACTGCCCTGCCCGAGGCCCATGTGGGACTTGAACGTTGGGGCGAGCATTGCCCTGGCATTTATCACCGATCCGTCTTCGTCGATTGGCGTGACTATGACGGCAACTACGGGTTCGAGCAGGTGAACTACTGACCTGCCGCTACGTAGATTTGTCATGGAAGACGGCTTCTTTGGCTTGCACGACCGCACCGCATACGCTTCGCGGTCCACATGCTGTTTGGCGTTTAGGCAAACACCGCGGGTTCGCTCTGTTCACCCGTCGTCGCTTCTTCCGATCCTCGTCAGCGCATCGAAGTCGATTTCTTGCTTCTGTTCGTCACTTATATCCGGCCGGGTTTCCGATACCGGCTGGGGCCCTTGGACGTCCCACATCACCGCATGTGAGCCTGTCCTCCAGCGATAAACCCAACCAACAACACTGCACCCATCGGTCCCGATCAGATTGGCGATCGCGACGCCCTCACCCTTATCTTCGTTCACTGTTTACTGGCTTCCTGCACTGCGGCGCTGCGAATTGCGGCGTGGGGTTGCAGAGCGTTCACTACGACCGCGCGCCGGGCTTCTTTGATGTTGGCTAACTGGTCCTCGATGAGGAAATGATCATCAGACCGGGAAAGTGGGTTCCCGTGTTCTCAACAATTCATTGGCTTCAAATCCTGTGGTCGGGCTCCGTGGCGGCTTCAACGATCGCCAGAACCTCGAACGGGTCAAAGCCGATGGCGCGCGCCAAGACGACCAGCTCGACAACGTCGACCCGGCGCTGGCCGCTCTCAAGGCGGGCAATAAGGGACTGGTGGCATCTGAGCCTGTCTGCCAGGTCTTTCTGACCAAGGCCCGCTTTGACACGGGCGTCGACCAACGCCTGACAGAGTGCCACTTGTCCCTTGCTTCTGATTGTCTTTGCCACGCGTCACATACCTTTTGTGACGTCGCTAGCGGATGAAATCTGTTATCTAAAAAGTAGATATATGAGGGTGTTATCGGCGTCTGGTTTCCATGGGCTGCAAGTCTGATGCTCCCGAGGTTGCCCATCAATCCCCTACCAATTGCAGGAACCGGCCATATTCCTCGCTGACTTCGCGCGCTTCCTCGAAGGCGCGGGCCCGTTCACCGTCGAGGCAACGGAAGTAGCTCTGGATATCCTGAATGTAATCTTCGAAGTCGCCGCGGATGATATCCGCATAGTCCCGCGCGGCCTGCGAATCGCTTGGCAGGAAAGGACGGGATGGCGCAAAGCAGGATTCCGCCAAAACCGGCCCAGGAACGCAGATCAGAAGGGCCATAGCTTGCAATGGGAGCAGGCATGTCAACCTTGGGTTTCTCAAACCTGTTATCTCCTTGATCGCGGACACTGGCCGTGACTAGTGTTTGCGTAACCAAACTACAGCCAAAGCACGATATTACATCTTGCGGTTGATAATATACTATCGTAACTCTGGGCTTCAAGTAGGAATGCCTGGGGTCGCGCCATTGGAGAAAGCGTGAGCCGGGCCATGAACTGGGACATCGAAGCACCAAATGTGGTTACGGAAGCCAGGTTCCGCGAACTCGTGGAAAGCGGCTATAGCGCAGAAATCCTGTGCCAAGAGTCGGCACACAAGAAAGGCCCCAGCTATTACGGGGTCTGGATCATGCGTGTTGTCTCTGATGACGGGGTGGAAAAGCTCCTCGTCACCGCCCGCACGCGGACGACCTACAACGATATCAAGATCCGCGAGTTCAAGACGATCTCCGGCGTGGTGTCTTTCTTCATTGGCCTTGGTTTTGCGCATGTCGACCTGCCGCTTGAGGCGGGGACAAGCCGTACGCACAAATTTGCGCCGCCAGACAAAGCCCCATCAGACAAGGGCGCTGGCAGCTAACCTCGTCTGTCTCTGGCTGGTCGCAGCACCTGCCTCAGCGCAAATGGTCCTGGTCATGGAGAGCGACGGCTCCCTGACCCCGTCCCGCTCTCAGAGCAGCTTTGCTCGAAACTACAATGAAGGGATTGGTCAGAGTTCGGCCTCCGATGGGATCGCGATCTTCGGCGAGGTAGAGGCCGAGCAAGAGGGCGTCCAAGTCGCGGCCCTTGCCCGCCCGACTCCCCTGCCCCGCGCCGATGTCCTCTCCGGGATTCAGACCACGGCCTTGCGCTATGCCGGCCATCCCGGCCTGCGTCGCGCGGGGCTTTCCGTGACGGATTGGCTAGCTCTCTATCGAGCCAATATCGAGGTTGAGAGCGCCTACCGGCAGGATGCGATTTCAAGTGCAGGTGCCATTGGCCTTGGTCAATTGATGCCAGCGACGGCGCGTGATCTGGGCGTCGACCCGCGTGACCCTCAACAGAACCTCGACGGCTCTGCCCGCTACCTCGCGATGATGCTGGAGCGCTTCGGCGATCCGCATCTGGCGCTGGCGGCCTACAACGCCGGTCCCGACGCCGTGCGCCAACACGGTGGCATTCCCCCTTACCGAGAAACCCAGAACCACGTGGCCCGTGTCATGGCCGTCGTGGCCCGATTGGAAGGATCAAATTCGTGAAACAGATTTCAAACCTCTTTGTCGCCTCGCTGGCGCTATTCCTGTTCATTGCCGAGCCCGCCCTTGCACAGAGCATCGATCTCTCCCCGATCCAGAGCTTGTTGCAGGGCATTGTCGATGCGCTGACCGGCCCTCTTGGTGTGGTCATCGCCACACTCGCGGTCCTCGGCGTTTTCTTGAGCTGGTTCTTCAACATCATCGACCTGCGCCAAGCGCTTTGGGTCCTCGTGGGCATCGCTGGTGTTGCCGCCGCTCCCACCATTGTTGCCGCGGTCTTCGCCGGTGGCTGAACGCTCGCCCCTCTTTCTGGGCCTCGTGCGCCCGCCGAAGCTTCTGGGCCTGCCCATCATGTACGCGATGGTCTGGCTCTTCGGCTCTGTGCTCTTGTTCGTCTGGGTCCAGCACATCGCGGTGCTGGGTTTCGCCGCCCTGCTCTATCCGGTGCTGTGGAAGGCCGCAGATTGGGACCCGCGTTTCATCGACGTGATGATGACGGCCCTGCAGGAGACACCGCCCACGCGCAACAGGTCCATCCATGGCGGGGACAGCTATGCCCCGTGATGACGCCCGTGGTGCTGCGCTCGATGCCCGCACAATGACGCCAGACTGGTATGCGCGCGAGACCCGCCTCGCGCATATGCTGCCCTATGTAAGCCTCGTCGACGACCAGACCGTGCGGACCCGGGTGAACGAACTCTTCCGCTGCATTCGGCTCGAGGGGATCAACAGCTACACGACCGACGATGCCTATCTCGACAAGGTGACGGCGCTTTTTGCCCGCATCGTCGCGCAGCTCGGGCCGGAATTCAGCTATTACGTCCACAAGGTCTCCAAGGCCATCAAACCTGATCTCGACCCGATCCGTGAGGACAGCTTCGCAGGCGAGGTGGACCGGCGCTGGCGCGCAAAACTCGAGACCAGCGGGCTGCGCGACAAGACGCTGACGCTCACCGTCATTCACCGTCCGCCCCCGAAAAGCCTCCTGCCGTTCCTGAGCCGCAGCGCGCCGGACCGACTGAAGGAGGAGACCCGCAAACGCCTGCAGCGCCTCGGTGAGGCCGTGAACGTCTTCCTCTCGGGGCTTACCGAGCTCAAGCCGCGCCTGCTGTCGGCTGCATCGGGGGAGTTGGTGGGGTTTCTGGGGGCGCTCAACACCGGAACAGAGCTGCCGCTCTACCCGGCCAACACCTACGGCTTTTTGTCCTTCAACGTCGCCAATACCCGCGTGACGTTCCACGGCGAGCATTTCGAGCTCTCGGAAGGCGTGGTGTGAACCGCCCCGGGTTTACCGGAGAGTAAAACACTCAAAGGATGAGCCCTATGACGAAGCAGAGATTCACCCCCGCCTATCCGTCCGAACTGCGT
>NZ_SLXL01000018.1 GCF_004345735.1 Rhodovulum adriaticum | reverse complement strand
CCTCCACGTAAGAGACGTCATTTGCGACGTCGCTATGCACGTGTCTTAGGCGATCACGCCACCTTCAGGCAGGCGGTGCAAATCGGGGGCTTACCCTGCATTCGAAAACGCATGAGGAAAAGCTCCGTCGGTTTGCCCGGGCGTGGAACGAAACCGCGCGGATGGCCGGCGCGCACAAGCTTTTGCCGCTGCCCTCCGTCCAGATCCCACGCCTCCCCGATGTGTCATGGGCCGATGTGCCGGATACGATCCGGGAGCCGCTCGATACCTACCTTGCCCGCGCGATTTCCGTGCGTGCCCAGGCGGATTGGGGTGATCTCGTGCCGGATGATGAGATCGATGAGTACGCGGAATTCGGTCTTGAGAATGAGAAGGTCACCGCAGGCGACGTAGACAAGGGTGCGCCGATCCTGGAGCCCGGCACGCAGGAAAACTGGCGGGATGCGGTGAAGCGCGCATGGCACGCGGCCTCGAATGACCCCCGGATTACACGCATCCCCGGAACTCTTCAGGACCTCCTTGATGTCGATGTCGCGCGGGCTCTGGTTCTGGCCGTGCGCAAAGCGCGGCGCGACCGTGCCGAGTCAAAAGGAGAGACGTTCAATCCGAAGGAAAAGGGGCGTTACGAGCATGGGCTTGTCGAAACGCTCCACACGATCGCGCGGCACTTTGAACTCGCTCCCGGAAGGCTCGAGGCGTTGTCGGAATTTAAGGTTTCGATCGACCCCATGGTCATTGCGGTGAAACTGGGTGCGGACGGGCAAAAGAAGCGGATTTATGCACCACGGCGCATCGGCAAGCGGCATGCCAAGAAGCTTGCGGCGTTCGCGGATGAGACCAGGCTAAGGCGCTATTTCGAATCCCCGGGAGGGTTCTGGGACAAGGCGTGCAGAGGTATCGAAAGTGGACGCAGACCCAACCAGAAACACATCGCGTTTGCTCGGAATGCACTGCTCCTGCGTATAGCCCAATTCGTTGGTCCTTTACGCCGAATGGGCATGGTGGGACTCCGCTATACCGGCGACGATCCCCACCTCATCCTGCCAATCGGCGAAGGTCCCGGCATTCTTCATATCCCTGCTATCGAGACGAAAGCCCTTGTCGAAATCCGCGTTGAGATTGATCCGGAAACCGTCAGGATGCTCAAGCTATATATCGAGAAGTTCCTGCCTGAGGCGCGTCGCCTTGCCAAGGCACGGCCGGAAAACCCGCACCTGTTTCCCGGCTTCCCCGTTAAGGACGATAAGGAGAACCGCTTCCCTCCGGGGCTCGGACATATTTCGAAGGGCAAGGCGAACAACACGTTTCGACAGCAACTCTGGAGAGAGTATCGACTGGACCTGAACCTGCATGTCCTGCGCCACCTCGCGGGAAAGATCATCCTCGACCAGGACCCCAGTGCCATGGAATTGGTGCGGATCTTGCTCGGGCACGAGAAGATCGAAACAACGCAGAGCTATTACGCCGAGGTCAACGCGATCATCGCCCAGCGGCGATATCTGCACCTGCTGCAAAAAAGCCAGCGCCAGGTCCTCGCGAAGATAAACTTCAAGAAACTGGAACCGAAGAATGGCTAGACACCGCGTCACCGCCCCGCGCGAGAGCTGGCCCTGCGTCTTGCGGGCGCATTTCGACGAACTCGGCCTGTCACCGGCCCAGGACAAGCGTCTTGGCGCGGCGCTGGGCCGGTGGGTGTTGTGCGCGGAAGATCCGTTCGATGTCACGCCCGCGGGCATGGAGGCCGCTTGCACAGGCCTTTCGGAGAGTCGCCGCAAAAGCGTCGAAGCCGCCATGCGGCAGGTATTGGGCCTGCTGTTCCCGGATCGGGCCGCGGCGCTCCAGGTCACGCGCGCGCGCCGACCCAAAGCCGCGCGGAATAGTCGTGGCGATCTTGCCGCACATCTGACACGCCATCTACCGCGGTTCGCCGCGGCGTGGCAGGCCAAGGCCGTGCCCCTGCTTCATATCGATCCTGACGGTCTCCAGGACGGGCTGCTGGTGCAGGCGTGGAAGCCGGCAACCATCACACGGCGTATTGAGACCATGGGACGCTATTTCGACGTCTGCCGGGCGCAAGATCTGTCGCTAGATGTCACGTCCGCGGGCGTGCGGACTTATCTGGCGCATCTTCAGGCAGGAGGCGCCCGCCCCGCGACCGCATACATCGATCTGATCGGCTTGCATGCGCTCGCGCGGGTGATCTTTCCCGAAAGAAATTGGACCTGGCTGGTCAAGACACAGCACAGAATGAAGAAGCTCTCAGAGGCATCGCCGTCGCGCAACGCCGGGCGTGCCCTACCTGTCGACGAAATCCGCATGTTCGGCCTGGAGATCTTCGCCGAAGCTGACAGGGCATTCGACGCGGCACGCACCCCTCGCGATTTCACGAAGGCCCATACCCTCGCGAGAACCGGCCTCGCGATCATCATACTTGCCGAAGCGCCGATGCGCATCGGTTCGCTTGCATCCGTCGAACTCGGCGAAAACCTCCTTGCCTCCCTCGCGGCGCTTCGAGTCGATGGCGTCGAGACGAAGACCGGCGATCCTGACACGCGGGTCTTCAGCGCGGAGTGTGTGCGGTGCCTTGGCGCCTACATCGCGCGACATCGCGCAGCTGTTGTGAAGCCGGGCGAGACCCGCCTGTTCGTTGGCTTTGACGGGTGTGCCATTGTCGGCAGTACACTTTCGAATGGGATCGGCAGGCTCACCGAGGAGCGGCTCGGTAAGCGGATGACGGCACATCCTTTCCGGCATGCGGCGGGCAATTTCATAGTCGCCAGCGTGCCGGAGGAAGCGGCGCTGGCAACCGTGATCCTGGGGCATCGCTCGAGGGCCATCACAGGGCAATACACACGCATGGCCGACCAGTTCTCGGCGTCCAGAACCTATGCGCAATCGACCGGCAACGCTGCGGCGCAGGTCGAGGCGAACACCCAGATCTTCCGGACGCGGAGGCGAAGAAAGAAACGTGTTCCGAAACAAAAGACAAGAGCCATGTAACCGCGCAGCTGGAGCCCCCCGCGACCCTTATGGTGGTATCGTAACCGGATCGGCGCCATGCCTCCACACTACTGCAACAGAAGCTTGGCGCCCCCAAACCCCGGGAGGGCAGAACCGACGCAATCCTAGCCTGACGCGGTCATATGGTGCGTCGGTAGAATCGAAGAGGTCATGGCAAGGTTGTCGCCCCGGCGGAATTGGCGCGGAACAGAAGTTCGTCGAGGCCTGCTGATCCAGCGCTGGATTCCCAAATCTCACTAGAAACGAGTCCCAACGCCCAACACTCCCGACACGACGCCCTGCCCGCGCGGCCTCTTGGATGAGACCGCGCGATGCAGGGCATCGCGTTCCTTGAAAACGATCCGGTGCGTTTCTAACCCCGCCTGCTGCCATCGAAGCATCGGATCACAGACAGACCCAGGAAAGGAGGTGCCCCGGGGTCTGATTGACGCTGTCGCACAGGGCGACGGCATGGCCGAAGGAGCCGAACATGTCACACGGACAAATGACAACGAACGATCATGCGCAGATGGCAGCGGTGCGCGCATTCTTTTTCGAACATGAGAGCGCGCTTCTAAATGCCAGCCGCCTTCTTGGCGGAGAGCAGGCATATCGGCGCAGCCGAGACCTGATCGAAATGGTCGGCGAAAGCCACCGCATGACGCGCCGGATGCGCCAGCGCCTGGTCGATCTGCATGCGCTTCTGACGCTGAAGAATGTCGGCGATCCCGACCGGGTCGAGACAGCCTGCTTTGCCGAAATCGCCCCTGCCGACCCGGTCGTCGAGGACATATGCCTTCTCGCGGACGCTCTCTACGACGTTCTGGGCGCGATCGCTCAGGGCGAACTCGCCCCCGTCGCGGAAACCGATATCGGCCACGCGCCCTGCTACAAAGACGCCGCCTGATCCTCTCCAAGCTGGCCCTTCGGGGCCGGCTCCGATTGACCCCGCCCCGCATGGTGCGGGGCGGACCATGAGAGGAGATACTCCATGCAGAAAAAGTCCCAGAATCTCGAGGATCAGGTGGTGGATGCCATCCGCGCGGGGCGCCGTGTTGCTTTGCTTTTCAAGGAAACACGACCCTGTGGCGACAGCCAAGACGATGGATTCCTCGATCGCTGCCTCGCACCGCTTCGCGATGGGCGCGTCTTCGCCCCCCGCTTCGAAGGCGGGTTCGAAGCCGCCCTCGGTCGGCTCCGCGTCCTGCGCGATAACGAAGAAATCGGTCGCCACCGCGAATTCATCGGGTTCCATGACCCCGAGGGTGACTCGGTTGGCATCGTGCAGGAAGTCGTCGAATACAGCGCCCGCGGCCGCGCGCTCTCGACCCTCGTCGACCGGCTCGAAGCGTTCCTCACACTGCGGCAGGACGTTCTCGACCGCCTCGCGGCGGAGCGCTTTATCCTCGGGCTGAGCTGAACCCCTCAAAGAAAGCGCTGTTTATGCGCGAGGGTGCGGGCCGCGGGCCCGCACCCGAAGAAAAATCACGTTTCGCGTTTCCGTCTCTGGGAACACGAAACAACGTTCTCGTCGGACGGGGCCTCCCTCGTCCTCCAGACCAACGGAAACACCCCACAGGATCAAGACCGAGCATGCCGATACCCCTCAACCTGGACCTCGCCGAAAACAGACTTTTCGGCCAGTCAGCGCGATGGGTGACCATCAGCAGGAGCTTGGACGGCGATGTTCAATTGCCGAGAGGAGATGGCGATGTCGCGTAGTTTCGCGTTTGCACCGCGGCTTCTGAAAGCACCGGCTGCCGCGCATTACCTCGGGATATCCGAGAGCAAGCTGCTGACAACGGGGATCCCTCGGCGTGTGTCGGAGGGAAACAAGCTCTTCGACATTCGCGATCTCGATGCCTGGGCGGATGAACTCCCCTACGAAGGAGCAGCAAATTGCAGAGCGAACAGCACGAACAGCGCCGAGGTGGACAGCCTCTTCGGCGTCGGGGCGCCAAATTGAAGGGCCTGAAACGGTACGAAATCGGCGGAAAATACTACGTGTACCACCGCGCAACGAACACGCCTCTTCCCGCACATTTGCCTGAGGATCACCCGGATTTCCTCGCCGCCTATTTCGAAGCGGAGGTCGGGTTGAAGCCGAAGGCAGCGCCTAAGCATGTCGTTGTGAATTCCGTACAGCACGTCGTCAGCCGGTACATGGCAAGCAACGATTTCAAGAAATTGTCTGAAAGCTATCAAGACGTAAGACGCCGGGACATGAACCGCCTCTGCTGCCAGAAAGACGGCGCGATCGGGAAGGTTCCGTTCAATCGCATCGAGAGTCGGCATATCAAGGCCGACATGGGCGCGTTGTCGCCGAACCCGGCAAACGAGCGGCTCAAGACCTGGCGCGCCCTTTTCAAATTCGCCACCTACGCCGAAATCGTCGCAGAAGACGTGACAACGGGCATCCAGAAGGTCAGCACGCCAAGCACCCAAGGCCATATCCCCTGGACCTTCGCCGAGATCGAAAATTTCCGCGCGCGCTGGACTTACGGAACCGAACAGCGCGCGGCCTTCGAAACGATCTTTTGGTGCGGGTGCCGCATGTCGGATGCCGTCGGCCTCGGCCCCAAGAACATCGACGCCGAGGGCTGGATCAACTTCATTCAGCAGAAAACGAAAAGCGATGTGAGTGTACCGCTGTACCGCGATCTGCCGGACTTCGCCGTCCCGGAAGACCGCGATCACTTGCTCCGGGCCCTCGAGGCGATGGGTGACGGGCGGATGTTCTTTATCCAGACGATCTTTGGGCAGCAGCGATCGCGAAAGGCAGCCTCAAGCTGGTTCTCGGAGGCGGCAACCGAGGCTACACTTCCCGAAGATCGCAGCTCACATGGGCTTCGCAAGTCACGCATGATCCTTCACGCCGAGCGCGGCGCGACCACGCACCAGATCGCCGCATGGAGCGGGCATGAATCCCTGAAAGAGGTTGAGCGTTACACGAAGAGGGTAAACCGGCGCCTCCTGCTGACACCGAGTCCTTCGGTCCTGGAGACTGGGGAGTTCTTCTGACCCGTTTCATCGACCGACCGCCTTTAGGGGGCCCACCACGTTGTGGTGGGCCCTCTTCGTATTCAGAACCTCACGTGGAGGTTCGCGATCAAATCAGAAAGCGCGAGGTTACCAAAACAGGATGATCGGCAGATCGAAGCCCCAACCGCCGCGATTTCCGACGTGCCCGCAACAATCTCTGGCCGTTACAAAATGGCCACGTGCAAGCGAATTTCTTATCCGCGATTCCACGCCCAACAGCTGCTCTCACGGCACGGAAGAGGGGGAGCATTGTCTAATAGCTGCATGACCTTAGACAAAAACGGTAGAAAACCTTTGTTTTTCAAGACTTTCTAGAGGGGAGTGGCGCGCTGGGGAGGATTCGAACCCCCGACCCCTTGATTCGTAGTCAAGTACTCTATCCAACTGAGCTACCAGCGCGTGGAGGCTTCATCTATCGCCGCCTGCCGGGCTTTGCAAGGGGCGAATTCCAAGAAATCCGCAAAACTCACTGTGCCGGAACGGCGGCGACCAGCGTGGCACCCTTGGGCAGGCGGATGGCGAAAACCGTACCCTCTGCCCCGGTGCGCACCAGATCCAGCCGGCCGCCATGGCCGCGCACCAGTTCGGCGGAAATTGCCAGCCCCAGGCCCGTACCGCCTTTGCGCGTGCCCCCCTGGAAAGGCTGGAACAGGTGTTCGCGCGCTTTGGGGGGCAGGCCCGGGCCGGTATCGCTGACCTCGATCGTCCAGGTGTTTTCATCCTCGTCGGCGCGGATCACGATCCGGCCGGGCTGACCCTGGGCCGCAATCGCCTGGCGCGCGTTTCGCATCAGGTTGGACAGAACACGATACAGCTGTTCGGGATCGGCCCGCAGGATCAGGCCCGCAGGCACCTCTTGCACGAACTCTATCTCGCTGTCGGCGGCGGCCAGTTGCTCGGCCTCCAGCGCCTCGGCCACGATGGCGGCCACCGCCACCCGTTCCAGCCTGGGCGGCGGCTCCTGCACCCGGCCAAAGGCCAGCGTGGTTTCGCACAGGTTCACGGCCCGGCTGATAGACCCCACCAGCTTGGGCGCGGCGCGCTTCACCGTCGGGTCTTCGCTGCCCTCCATCCGGTCGGCGAACAGTTGCGCGGTGGACAGGATGTTGCGCAGGTCGTGGCTGATCTTGGCAACCGCGCTGCCCAGCTGGGCCAGCCGTTCCTTTTGGCGCAGGGCGGCGGTCAGTTCCGTTTGCAGCGATTGCAGGGTGGTTTCGGCCTCGTGCAACTCGCGGACAGAGGCGCGCGGCACGATGATGCGGCGGTTGTCCTCTGGCGCCTCGGAATAGACCTGCATGGCGCGCACCACCCGCTTGATCGGCAGGACCAGCAACCGCTGCACCGCCAGGAACAACAACAGCGCCGTCAGAACGGAGATCACCGCCGACAACAGCAGGATGCGCAGCCCGTATTCGATCATCGCCGCGCGCAGCGGCGCGGTGTTCATCGTCACCTCGATCAGCTGGCCGCCCTCGCGTACGGGTTCGCCGATCACGCGGATGATGCGCGGGGTGGGATCAGCCAGCCGGTTCAGCGCATCGGCCACCAGCCGGGGCGGGCCGGCATCGCGCAAATCGTGGCTTTCGCTGATGGGTTCGGGGATGGGCGAGGACAGCACCAGTTCGCGCGCCTGGTCGCGGCGCAGCACCACGTTGTAGACGCCCGCGTTTTCCAGCAACTCGGCCTCCAGCTCGGGGCCGATCATCTCGTCCGTGGCCAGAAGCGCGAGCGAGGCGATCTGCGCCCGTTCCAGCCGCGACAGCAGGAAATCCTCGCGGAACCGCGCGACGGAAGGAACGAAGATCAACACCTCGGCCAGCATGACGAAAATGATCGTCAAGAGCAGGAACCGGCCGGAAAGTGAGTTCAGGACCATCGCCGCCTTATGCCCCCGCGGGCTAGGGGACGAGGGCCTGCACCAGCCTGACGCCCCGTTTCACCCACGGATTTTCAAATAGTTTGGGCGAGAAATAGGCACCCGCCGCGCGCTTGTTAACCTCCCCGAGGGTCGGATAAGGCAAAACCGTGGCGGCAACGGCGCCCATTTTCAAGCCATTCGCGACCGCCAGCGCCCAGGGGGCCATCAACTCGCCCGCATCCGGCCCGGCGATGGCGACACCCACGGGCCGCCCCTTGACCACCATTACCTTGATCGCACCGTGGGTCCGGCCGCTTGCAATCGCGCGGTCATTGCCCGCGAATTCGGACCGCGCGACGGTCAGCCTGTCGCCATGGGCGGCGCGGGCCTCCTCCTCGGTCTGGCCGATCTGGGCCAGTTCGGGATCGGTATAGGTTACGCGGGGGATGTGATCGGCCCGCGCCCGCGCGGGCAGGCCCAGCAGGATGGGGCGGATCACCACCCCGGCCTGATAGCCCGCAAGATGGGTGAATTGCGCGCCGCCCGCCGCGTCGCCGATGGCATAGATCCGGCGGTTGGTCGTGCGCAGCCCGCGATCCAGGTTCAGGCGCCCGTCCTTCACCTCCACGCCCGCCGCGTCCAGGTTCAACTGGTCCAGTGCAGGTTTGCGCCCGACCGCGACCAGCAGGTGCGTGCCGGTAAACGCGCCCTGCCCCGTCTGGACCGTGATCGCGCCGCCCGTGCCGGCCACCCGTTCGACCGCCGCGCCCTCGACGATCCGCACGCCCTCGGCCCGCAGCCGGTCCAGCACCACCGCGCGCAGTTCCGCATCCTCGCGCCCCAGGGCCTGCGCGCCCTCTATCACCGTGACCTGCGCGCCCAGGCGTGCATGGGCCTGCGCCATTTCCAGCCCGATAGGGCCGCCGCCGATGACCAGCAGGTGATCGGGCCGGGTGCGCAGATCGAACAGGGTTTCGTTCGTCAGGTAGGGCACATCACCCAGTCCAGGGATCGGCGGCACCACCGGGCGCGACCCTGTCGCGATGACATAGCGCCGGGCACGGATCACGTCGTCACCCACCTGCAACGCGCGCGGGCCGGTGAACCGGCCCCAGCCGCGGATCACGCGCACGCCCAGCCCCTCGAACCGTTCGACGCTGTCATGGGGTTCGATTGTGGCTATGGCCTGGCGCACATGATCCATGGCGGCGGCATAATCCACCTGCGGTTCTGCCCCCGCGATCCCGCACCCCCCGGCGCGAATCGTCTGCGCGACATGGGCGGCCGACAGCAGCGCCTTGGAGGGCACGCAGCCATAGTTCAGGCAATCGCCGCCCATCTTGTGCCCCTCGACCAGAACGACGCGCGCGCCCATCTGCACCGCGCCCGCCGCCAGCGACAGCCCGCCGGACCCGGCGCCGATGATGCATAGATCCGTCTTGATCCGCGCCATGGCCTAGACCTCCTTGCGGCGAAACAGTCGAACCACCATCGGCAGCGCGGCCAGCGCCGCCAGCGCCAGCAGGGGTGCCAATATCTGCGGCTCGAAGATGATCCCAAGGTCGGGGGTTTCACCGCGCGCGAAGACGCCCCCCAGACCGGCCCCGACCCAAGTGTAGACCAGCGCCCCCGGCATGATCCCGAAAAAGGTGGTGAAGGCGAACCGCCCCAGCCCGACCCCCACCAGCGCGGGCAACAGGTTCGCCACGAAGAAGGGCACCGCCGGCACCAGCCGGATCAGGAAAAGCACCGACAGTTCGTTTGCGCGCAGCCCCTCGCGCAGGCGGCGGATACGCCCCTCGCTGGCATCCAGCCGGGCCGACAGCCGCTCTCCCCAGCCCAGGCGCGCCGCCGAAAAGATCAGCACCGCGCCCATGGTGGCCGCCGCCACGTTGAACAACACGCCCGGAAAGACCCCGAACAAAAACCCGCCCGCCAGCGTCGCGACCGTCGCGCCGGGCAGCGAGAACGCCACGATCAGCACATAGACGGCAATGAACCCCAGCACGGTGCCCGCGTAATTGGCGTCGCGAAAGGCGATCAACGCCTCGCGATTCTCGGCCAGCGCGGCAAAGGACAACTGGTCGCGCAAGGCTATCGCCCCGACCAGCGCGCCCAGCAGCACTACGATCAGGGGCAGCCTGCGCCACGGGGCCGCCCGGCCGTCTTGGGGTGTATCGCTCATCTTGTCGTCCTTCGGTGTTCCGCACATGATAGATGCACCCGGCCGCGGGCGGTGACAGGCCCCTCACAGGGCCTTGATAGGGGGTGAAAGGCTAACAGCCCTTTGTGCTGCGATGACAACCGGGCAATAACACGCCGCTTGCAAGTAAAGCGCCCTTGTTGCCGTAAAACCGGGCCAGGGCGAATTGACTTTGCCGAACTCAGCCCCTAAAGACCGGGTTTCGAATGACATGGGGCCTTCGAATCCGCTATGGATCTGGCCTGATCTGACGGAGCGAAGCGCGATGAAACGCACCTATCAACCCTCGAACCTGGTCCGCAAGCGGCGCCACGGTTTCCGCGCGCGCATGGCCACCAAGGCCGGCCGCAAGATCCTGAACGCCCGCCGCGTCCGCGGCCGGAAAAAGCTGAGCGCGTAATTCCAACGCCAGCGCGTGACATGATGACACCGCCGGGGGCAGGTGTGGCACCCGAAACGCCGGAGGCCGCAACCGCGCATCCGGCGGTTTCGTCATGCCTGACAGTATTGAAGAAGCGCGCCGATTTCCTGCGCGCGGCGCGCGCCCGGCGACAGGGCGCGGCGGCCTTTATGCTGCAAGCCCGGCGCCGCGCCCCCGATGAACCGGCACAGGGCATCCGCGTGGGCTTTACCTGCTCGAAAAAGGTGGGCAACGCCGTGGCCCGCAACCGCGCCAAGCGCCGGTTGCGCGAAATCGCGCGCGCGGTCCTGCCCACACATGGGCGCGCGGGCTGGGATTACGTCCTGATCGGACGGCGCGACGCGACCGCAACGCGCGATTTTGCTCGCATGCAGGACGATTTGCGCCGGGCGCTGGCCAAGGTGCACGGAGACAGCCAATGACGCCGCTCGCCCGCCTGTTCGCCCTGCCGATCCGCGCCTACCGGCTGATCCTCAGCCCCTGGATCGGGTTCAACTGCCGCTATCAGCCGACCTGTTCGGCCTACGCGCTGGAGGCGCTGGAAAAACACGGCGCGATCAAGGGGGGATGGATGGCCGTCAAGCGCATCGCGCGCTGCAACCCCTGGGGCGGCTGCGGCTACGACCCGGTGCCCGACCCCAAGGACAAGGGCGAAAGCTGATGTTCGACAACGCCGACGACATCCACCCGTTGTTTCACGGCGCGCCCTCGTCGACCGAGTTCAAGAAGCTGCGCAAGCGTATCGTGCGCCAGACCCGCGAGGCGATCGAGCAATACGGCATGATCGAACGCGGCGCGCGCTGGCTGGTGTGCCTGTCGGGCGGCAAGGACAGCTTTACCCTGCTGGCCGTCCTGCACGAGCTGAAATGGCGCGGCCTGCTCCCCGTGGACCTGCTGGCCTGCAATCTGGACCAGGGCCAGCCCGGCTTTCCGGCGACCGTCCTGCCAGACTTTCTGACGCGCATGCAGGTGCCCCACCGGATCGAGTATCAGGACACCTATTCCATCGTCATGGACAAGATCCCCCAGGGCCGGACCTATTGCGCGCTGTGTTCCCGCCTGCGGCGCGGCAACCTTTACCGCATCGCACGCGAAGAGGGATGCTCGGCCGTGGTGCTGGGCCACCACCGGGACGACATCCTGGAAACCTTCTTCATGAACCTCTTCCACGGCTCGCGCCTGGCGACGATGCCGCCGAAACTGGTGAACGAAGAGGGCGACCTGTTCGTCTACCGCCCGCTCGCCCATGTGGCCGAGGCCGATTGCGAGAAATTCGCCCGCGCGATGGACTACCCCATCATCCCCTGCAACCTGTGCGGCAGCCAGGACGGCCTGCAACGCATGCAGGTCAAGGCCCTGCTGGACGGGTGGGAGGCCAACCACCCCGGCCGCCGCCAAAAGATGTTCCGCGCCCTGATGAACGCGCGGCCCAGCCACCTGCTGGACCCAAAACTGTTCGATTTCGCGGGCCTGAACCTGGGCACGCCGCCCGTGGGGAGCGATCTGCCAGACCTCTGACGCCGCGCCCGTGGCCGCGTCGGGAAATTGGGTATTTTTCCCAAGAAGAAGGTACATCGGTCTTCTTCTTGGCCCAAATACCCATGGCGCCACCGACATCGCAGGCGCGCGGGCCGGGCAAGGGCGGGCGTGGGCCTCATGCGTCGGGAAAACAGCTTGACCTCGGGGGCCGCGTTCTGTTGAACCAACCCGACCTTCCTCAGGCAAAGGCTGGCGGCCCGTTATGGACGATCAGAACAAGAACCTCATCCTCGCAACCGCGCTTAGTTTCCTCGTGATCCTGGTCTGGTTCCTGTTGTTCCCGCCGCCAGAACAAGAGACGCTGCCGCCCACCGAAACCATCGCCGCCGAAAGCGGGGTCGCCGGGGCGCCCGCCCTGCCGGGGGTTGCGCCCACACCGCCGGCCGCCGCGCCGGAAACGGCAGCCCCCGCCGCGCCTGCCGATCCGGCGGCCCGGCTGGAGATTGACACGCCGCGGCTGACCGGCTCGATCTCGCTTTTGGGGGGGCGTATCGACCAGCTTGCCCTGAAGGACTACCGCGAAACGCTTGACCCCGATTCCGAGCTGGTGTCCCTGCTGGCGCCGGTCGGCAGCGAAAAACCCTATTACGCGCTCTATGGCTGGGCGCCGGCGGGCCAACTGGCCTATGAGGATGTGCCCGGCGCCAGCACCGTCTGGACCGTGGAGAGCGGCGATACGCTGGACGTCGATGCCCCGGTGACGCTGCGTTGGGACAATGGCGAGGGGCTGATTTTCCGTCGCACGATCAGCGTGGACCAGGATTATCTGTTCACCGTATCGCAAAGCGTGGAAAACACCACCGGCGAAACCGTGCGCCTGGCGCCCTACGGCATCGTCGCCCGCCATGGCGAGCCTGAAACCTCGCGCTTCTTCATCCTGCACGAGGGCGTGGTCCGCCAGACCGACACGGAGCTGAGCGAGATCGACTACGGCGACATGCGCGACATGGATTTCGTCGACCGCGAGGCCGCCCTGGCCGAAATCGCGCCGGTGGAGGAAAACGGCTGGATCGGGTTCACGGACAAGTACTGGATGACCACGCTGATCCCCTCGCCGGGGCAGCGGTTCACCTCGGTCGCGAAATACGTGGACGGTGCGGATATCTACCAGGTCGAATCCCGCCTGCCGCTGATCACGGTCGCCCCCGGCACCGCGGCCACCGCCGACACGATGCTGTTCGCCGGCGCCAAGGAATGGGAAACCATCCGCGAGTACGAGACCGACAAGGGCATCTTCCGCTTCATCGACTCGATCGACTGGGGCTGGTTCTTCTTCTTTACCAAGCCGATTTTCTGGCTGCTGCACTGGCTGAACGGGGCCTTCGCCAATCTGGGCATTCCCGGTTCGATGGGCTGGGCGATCATCGGCCTGACCCTGATCATCAAGGCGATCCTGCTGCCGCTAGCCTACAAGTCCTACACCTCGATGGCGAAGATGAAGGAACTTCAGCCCAAGATGGAGGAGCTGAAGGAACGCTGCGGCGACGACCGCCAGAAGCTGCAGCAAGAGATGATGGCGCTTTACAAGAAAGAGCAGGTGAACCCCGCCGCGGGCTGCTTGCCGCTCTTTGTGCAGATCCCTGTCTTCTTTTCGCTTTACAAGGTGATCTTCGTCACGATCGAATTGCGCCACGCGCCCTGGATCGGCTGGATCAAGGATCTGTCGGCGCCTGACCCGTCCTCGATCTTCAACCTGTTCGGCCTGCTGCCCTGGGCGGCACCGGAAGCGGGCAGCTTCCTGGCGCTGATCTTCATCGGGCTGTTCCCGCTGCTGCTGGGCATCTCGATGTGGTTGCAGCAAAAGCTGAACCCGACGCCGACCGACCCGACACAGGCGATGGTCTTTGCCTGGCTGCCCTGGGTGTTCATGTTCATGCTGGGTGGCTTTGCCAGCGGGCTGGTGCTGTACTGGATCGCGAACAACACGATCACCTTCATCCAGCAATACGCGATCATGCGCAGCCACGGGTACAAACCGGACGTGTTCGGCAACATCAAGTCCAGCTTCAAGCGCGCCAAGCCTGAACCGGACAAGAAATGACCGCGCGGCTGGCCGCCATCTGGCGCCACCCCATCAAGGGGCACGGCGCCGAGGCGCTGGAGGCGGTGACGCTGAAGGCCGGGCAGACCATGCCCTGGGACCGGACATGGGCCGTCGCGCACGAGGTGGCCAAGACCGACGGGCAAGACTGGGCGCCCTGCGCGAATTTTTCGCGCGGGGCGAAGGCGCCGAAACTGATGGCGATCAAGGCCCGGTTGGACGAGGCGCGCGAAACGGTCACCCTGACCCATCCCGACCGCCCCGATCTGACGTTTTCCCCCGACCGTGAGGCCGCAACCTTTCTGGATTGGGTGGCGCCGTTGATGCCCGCCGATCGCGCGGCCTCGGCCCGGGTGGTGCGGGTGCCGGGGCGGGGGATGACCGACAGCCCCTTCCCCTCGGTCAGCATCCTGGGGATGTCGTCGCTGCGGGCGCTGTCGGACGCGGCGGGCCGTGATCTGTCGCCCCTGCGCTTTCGCGGCAATTTCTGGGTGGAGGGGACCGCCCCCTTCGAGGAATTCGACTGGATCGGCCGCCGCCTGCGCCTGGGCGAGGCCGAGCTGGAAGTGCGCGAACGGATCGGGCGGTGCAAGGCGACCATGACCAACCCCGACACCGGCACCATAGACACCGACACCCTGGGCGTGTTGCAGGACCAGTGGGGCCATACCGATCTGGGCGTCTATGCCGTGGTGGTGGCCCCGGGCCGCGTCGCGCTGACCGATACGCTGGAGTTGCTGTGAGCCCCCTTCCCTTCCCCCTGGCCGAAGCACCCGAGCCGGTGGCCGCCGAACGCGGGCGCAAGCTGTTCGCCGGGCCGGTGGATTTCCTGAAAGGCGTCGTCGCGATGGACGGGCTGCCGCCCGACGACCGGCCGGAAATCTGCTTTGCCGGGCGGTCCAACGTGGGCAAGTCCAGCCTGATCAACGCGCTGACCGGACGCAAGGGGCTGGCGCGGGCGTCGAACACGCCGGGCCGGACCCAGGAAATCAACTACTTCACGCTGGGCGATCAGTATTACATGGTCGACCTACCCGGCTATGGCTATGCCGAGGCGCCTGTCGCTGTTGTGGAACGCTGGCAGCGCCTGCTGAAGGCCTATCTGGCGGGTCGGGCCAGCCTTCGCCGGGCCTTTGTGCTGATTGATGCGCGCCACGGGGTGAAACCGGTGGACGCGGAAATCATGTCCTTGCTGGACGGGGCCGCGGTGAATTTCCAGGTCGTCCTGACCAAGGCCGACAAGGTCAAGGAAAAGGACCGCACGCGCGTGTTGGCGCAGGTGCGCGAAAAGCTGGCGAAACACCCGGCGGCCTTTCCCGAGCTGGTGCTGACCTCTTCGGAAAAGGGCGACGGGATCGCCACCTTGCGCGCCATCATCGCCGGGATCGCCTGATCCTCAGACGTGCTGCCCGCCGTTGACCTCCATCTCGGCGCCGGTGACATAGCTGGCCTGGTCAGAGCACAGGAAATAGATCGCGTTGGCCACCTCTTCGGTGCGGGCCAGCCGGCCCAGGGGCAGTTCGGCCACGATGCGATCCGTTTCCGGGCCGGGCGGGATGCCCTCCACCTCGCCCGGGGCGATGGCATTGACGCGCACACCCAGCGGCCCGAAATCATGGGCCATTTCACGGGTCAGGGCGGCCAGCGCGGCCTTGGACGTGGCATAGGCGGCCCCCGCCACGGGGTGCACCCGGCTGCCCGCGATAGAGGTGACATTGACCACCGCGCCCCCCGCGGCGACCAGTTCGTCCTGCAACCCCCGCGCCAGAACGATCGAGGCAAAGAAGTTTACGTTGAACACCTTGCCCCAGTCATGCATGTCCGTGTCCAGCGTGTTCAGGCGTCCGCCTTCCTCGTCCCGGGGCATGATCGCGGCGTTGTTGACCAGCGCATGCAGCTTGCCCGCCTTCAGCTTGCCGCGCACAACCTCGATCCCGCGCATGGTGGCGGCGGCGTCGGACAGGTCGATCTGAACGTGGTCCTCGGCCCCGCCCGGCCAGGGGCAGCGCGGATCGAAGGGGCGGCGCGAACAGGTCAGCACCCGCCACCCCTCGGCCGAGAAGCGTTTGACCGTCGCATGCCCGATGCCGCGACTGGCCCCCGTCAGCAAGAGAATCTTCTGCTCCATGACCTCGTCTCCTTTCGGTCGCAGCCTATGCAGCCGCAGCAAAAACACAATCACCCTTGGCACATGCCCGGTCGCGAGATAACACACGGGGCCAGAACACGGACCGCCCGCATGAAAAAGCAGACCGCCATGAACCGCGACTGGATCGCCACCGCCCGGACCCTGTCCGAGGCGCTTCCCTACCTGCAGCGCTATACCGGCGCCATCGTCGTCATCAAGTTCGGCGGCCACGCCATGGGCGATGACGCCGAGATGGAAAGCTTTGCCCGCGACGTGGTGCTGATGCGACAGGTCGGCGTCAACCCGGTCGTCGTCCATGGCGGCGGCCCCATGATCAACGAGATGCTGTCGCGTCTGGGCGTCGAATCGGAATTCGTCCGCGGCAAACGCGTGACCGACGCGGCCACCGTCGAGGTGGTGGAAATGGTCCTGTCGGGCCGGGTGAACAAACGCATCGTGCAGGCGATCAACGACCAGGGCGGCCGCGCCGTGGGCCTGTCGGGCAAGGATGGCGGGCTGATGACCTGCGACCAGACCGATCCGTCGCTGGGCTTTGTCGGCACCCCCGCAGACGTCAACCCGGCCGTCCTGCACAAGCTGTTCGAGGCCGGGATGATCCCGGTGGTCGCCCCCCTGGGCGCCGGGCGCAATGGCGAAACCTTCAACGTCAACGGCGACACCGCCGCCGGGGCCGTCGCCGCCGCGCTGAAGGCCGACCGCCTGCTGCTGCTGACCGATGTCGCGGGTGTCAAGGATGCCAGCGGCGAGGTCGTGACCGAACTGAGCCCGGACCATATCCGCGAATTGACAGAGGCCGGGATCATCGCCGGCGGCATGATCCCCAAGACCGAAACCGCGCTGGCCGCCATCGCCGGGGGTGTGCGCGCGGTGGTGATCCTGGACGGGCGCGCGCCCAATGCCTGCCTGCTGGAACTTTTCACCGATCATGGGGCGGGCTCGCTGATCCGCGCGCCCAGGGACTAGCCGCCACCGCCAAGCCGTGACAGGATGACCCCGTTCACGCCGCAGGGAAACCGCCGCCGAGATGACGTTGCGCCTGATCCTGATCCGTCACGCCAAGTCCGCCTGGGACGACCCCCTGCAGGACGACCATGATCGCAAATTGAACGCCCGTGGCCGCGATGCCGCGCCGAAAATCGGCGCCTGGCTGGCCGGGCAGGGCTATTTCCCCGCCGAGGTGCTCAGCTCTACCGCGCGGCGCACGCTGGAAACCTGGGACTGCATGGCCCCCGCCCTAGGCGAGGCGACCGTGATGCGCCGCGACCCGGGCCTGTACCACGCCAGCGCCGAGCGCATGCTTGAGGCGCTCAACGGTTGCGCGGCCAGCCCGGTGCTGATGCTGGGCCATAACCCCGGCATCGGCGAGTTCGCCGCACGCCTGCTGCGCAAACCGCCGCAAAGCGCCCGGTTCGACCGCTACCCAACCTGCGCCACCCTTGTCGCCGATTTCGAGGCCGAGGACTGGAGCGCGGTCAGCTTTGGCACCGGCACCGCCGTTACCTTCATCACGCCCAAGGATCTGGAGGGCTGAGCCCCGCCTGCATCTTGCCGCCAATCCCCACCGGCCCGGCCGTCGCGCGGCCGGACCCCGGATTTGCACAAGAAAATCCGCCGCTCAGTCAGAGCCGCCGGGCGTGCCGCTAAAGCTGATGGTCACATCCTCATCCCGCGCGATGAACTGGCAGGCCAGCCGGTAACGCGGCGGCATGTCGTTGACCTCGGCGTTCTCGATTTCGTCGGCGGTGATCTTGCCCAGCTCCTTCAGGGTCGTCTTTTCCTTCTCGGTCAGCATGATCGCCTTCTTGCTCTCGGGATTGTCGTAGCTCACCTCGATCAGGCAAGAGGCGCAATTCCCGTCGCGGCATTCGAAGGGGATCGGGATCCTGTTCTCCTCGGCCAGGGCGAGGATGGTCTTGGTGTCGCCTGCAACGGCGTAGACCGCCTTGTCCTTGTGCATCATCGGGGAGGTGAAGGTCACAATTGCCATATCGCGTCTGTCCTTGTCTGGCCGCCCGGGGGCGGCGCGTGTCTGGTTCGAACCGGTCGCCCGTTTCCACCCATTGGGAAGCAGCGAGCATGCCAGCCCGGAGCGCCGCAAATGCCAGCGCTTTCGTGGGAAACACGACAGGCGGGGGGACAAAGACGACAAGGGGCGCCCGAAAGGGCGCCCCTTCATCCCCGGAAAGGGATCGCGTTCAGTGGCCCAGGATCTGGCTGAGGAACAGCTTGGTCCGGTCCGATTGCGGGTTGTTGAAGAACGCCTCGGGCTCGTTCTGTTCGACGATCTGACCCTGGTCCATAAAGATCACCCGGTTCGCCACCTGCCGGGCAAAGCCCATCTCGTGGGTGACGCAGATCATGGTCATGCCCTCTTCGGCAAGCTCGATCATGGTGTCCAGAACCTCTTTGATCATCTCGGGGTCCAGCGCCGAGGTGGGCTCGTCGAACAGCATGATCCGAGGCTTCATGCAGAGCGAGCGCGCGATGGCAACCCGCTGCTGCTGGCCGCCCGACAACTGGCCGGGATACTTGTTGGCCTGTTCGGGGATCTTGACCTTTTCCAGGTAATGCATGGCGGTTTCCACTGCTTCTTTTTTCGGCACCTTGCGCACCCAGATCGGCGCAAGCGTGCAGTTTTCCAGGATCGTCAGATGCGGGAACAGGTTGAAGTGCTGGAACACCATCCCGACCTCGGACCGCACCTTGTCGATGTTCTTCAGGTCGTTGGTCAGTTCGATCCCGTCCACAACGATGCTGCCCGCCTGATGTTCCTCCAGCCGGTTGATGCAGCGGATCAGCGTGGATTTACCCGACCCCGAGGGGCCGCAAACCACGATCCGCTCACCCTCGTAGATGGTCAGGTTGATGTCGCGCAGAACGTGGAACGCGCCGTACCACTTGTTCATGTTGATGATCTCGATGGCAGCGTTCTCGGACACTGACATCTTCGAGCGGTCGATATCGCGGTCGGTAGCAAGTTCAGACATGTTGAAACCTCCTCAGCGGTGCCCGGTCTGAAGCTTGCGCTCCAGCCACATCGAGTAGCGGGACATGGAGAAACAGAAGACAAAGAACATCAGCGCGATGAAGCCGTACAGCTCCCACACGATGCCGTTCCACGCGGTGTTGGCCCGGATGGCGTTGGACAGGCCCAGCGGGTCCAACAGGCCGATGATCGACACCAGGGTCGTATCCTTGAATATCCCGATGAAGGTCGACACGATGCCGGGGATAGAGATCTTCAGCGCCTGGGGCATGATGATCAACCGCTGCGCCTTCCAATAGTCCAGCCCCAGCGCGTCGGCAGCCTCGTACTGGCCCTTGGGCAGGGCGGCCAAACCGCCGCGGACCACCTCGGCCATGTAGGCCGAGGCGAACAGCGTCACCATGATGATCACCCGCAGGATGATGTCGAAACTGGTGCCCGGCGGCAGGAAGTAGTTCAGCAGCACCGAGGCCACGAACAGCAGCGTAATCAGCGGCACGCCGCGGATGAACTCGATAAAGCCGACGCAGATTGCGCGCAGAATGAACAGGTTGGACTGCCGCCCCAGCGCCAGCATCACCCCGATCGGCAGCGACACGGTGATCGCCACCAGCCCGATCGTGATCGACAGCATGAAGCCGCCGAATTTCCGGCTTTCCACCGGCACCAGGCCGACGCGGCCCAACTCGTCCACAACGCCCGCGATCTGGGTGTCCAGGGTCGCAAGCTGGTTGGCGATCTCTTCTGCCTCTTCGCCCCGGGCCATTCGCTGCTCTGCCAGCAGTGCATCACGCCGTTCGCGTAGGGCGGGCAATTCTTCGATCCCGGCCAACAGCGACCGCGCATGGCTGAGATCCTCGTTCAGGCCCAACCGTTCCTTTTCCAGGGCGGCCAGGGCATCGCGCGGGCCGCGCAGATCGGCAATCGCTTGCAGGACGGCCTGGCGCGCGGCCTCGGACCCGTGGTCTTCCTCCAGCTCTGCGAACAGCGCGTCCTTTTCCGCCTCGCTTGTAGCGACCTGGTCACGCAGATCCGCGATGCGGCTGTCCAGCGCGGCGATTTCGCCCGGCAGACGGTCCGCCTGTTCGCGCATGTCCGTGGCGACCGCATCGATGCGCTGGTTGGCGATCAACACCGTCAGGCCGTCGTTGATCGGCGCCACGGCATAAAGCCACCACAGCACCGCCGCCAACGCCGCCACCGGAACCGCCAGCAGCCCCGGCATGACAGCGGACAGAACGCGCGTCACGACATAGGCCAGCACAAAGCCGACAATGACCATCAACGGCAGCCACACCGCGCCGCCCCACAGCAGCCACGGCACCAGGAACGGCGCAAAGGGCGAAAACCACAGCATCTGCCGCGGCAGCCCGGTGAACAGCACCGGCGCCAGCGCCACCAGCGCCACGCCGAAGGCCAGGAGCGGCCGCCAGTACAGATCCGAGGGGTAGAAGCCGAAAATCAGTTGCAGGTACCGTTCCCGGATCACCGCCCAGCAGCCCCCCTCTGCGGCCAGGCCATAGGCGGCGTCAACCTGCTGGCGGCACTCGTTCAGCGAGTTCGCAGTCCAGCTGGAATGCAGCAGCCAAGGCAGGATGGCCGAAAAGACGGCATAGATGAAAACCAGGGAAAGCACCGTCAGGATGCCGTTGAACCAGTTGGAAAACAGGTTCTCGCGCAGCCAGCCGATTATCCCGATCTCTGTTGCCGGCGGCGATTGCTCGGCCAGCATTTCCTTGCGGACATAGGACAGGTCGCTCATCTCACCGCTCCACCAGTTTGACGCGGGTGTTGTACCAGTTCATCACCAGCGAGATCGTCAGAGAGATCGTCAGGTAGCACAGCATCAGCATGACCACGCATTCCAGTTCGCGCCCGGTCTGGTTCATCGTGATGCCACCCAGCGTGCCGGTGATGTCCATGTAGCCCACCGCGATCGCCAGGGACGAGTTCTTGGTCAGGTTCAGGTATTGCGAGATCAGCGGCGGAATGATGACCCGCAGCGCCTGCGGCAGGATCACCAGGCTCATGATCCGGTTGGGCCGCAGCCCCAGGGCCGAGGCCGCCTCGGTCTGGCCCTTGGAAATGGCCATGATGCCGCCGCGCACGATCTCTGCGATGAAGGCCGCCGTGTAGAAGGACAGCGCCAACCACAACGCGATCAGCGAGGTCCGCATATGGATCCCGCCCTGGAAGTTGAACCCCCTCAGTTCCGGGTTGCCCAGGTGAAAGCCCAGCGCGATCAGGATGGCGATCAGCGGCAGTACCACGATGCCCAGCCGCAGATACCATGTGGTGGGCCGGATGCCGGTTTCGTTCTGGATGCGGTCGGCGCGTTTCTTGACCAGCCCCGACAGGAAAAGCGACACCGCCAACGCGCCCACAAGGGCCAGCAGTTCAAGGCTGATGTTGAAGGCGCCGAAAACCGAAAGGTCGCCCAGCGGATTGCTGAACAGCGGCTCCGGGATATAAAAGCCGCGGTTGGTCAGCGCCACGCTGTCGCCCAGCAGCATCGAGGCCTCGGGGTCCGCCCCGCGAAATGCCCTTGGCTGTGGCAGGCTTTCGATCAGGATCGCCATGAAAAAGACGATCCACAACAGCACAGGCACGTTGCGGAACATCTCGACGTAGACGGTCATGATGCGCGCCACCAGCCAGTTCTTGGACAGGCGCAGCACCCCGACGATCACGCCGACCACCGTGGCCAGCGCGCAGCCCAGCACGGCGACCAGCAGCGTATTCAGCAGGCCGACGAACGAGGCGCGCAGATGACTGTCCTGGTTGTCGTACTCGATCAGGGCCTGGTTGATGTCGTATTGCGCCGGCTCGCTCAGGAAACCGAATTCGATCGGCTTGCCCAGTTCGGCGAGGTTTTGCAGCGTATTGTCGATGATCCACGCAGCAGCCAGCATGAAGGCCATCAACGCCACCACCTGAATTGTCAGCGAGCGGTAGCGCGTGTCGTAGATCAGCATACTTAGCCGAAAGGACTCTTTCGGCGCATCGGATGACATGGTCATGAGGGTGCTCCCCCGTGGCTCCCAAACTGTCGATCAGGCAAACGATTCCTGTCGGCGCCCGTCCGTCGACGGTGCCCCCGTGCTGCGCGAATCGATATGTTCCGGACGATTGATACGACAAGGGCGCGAAGCTTTCCTTCGCGCCCTTGCGTTGGTGTTTAGCGCACCGGCGGCGAGTACATCAGACCGCCATCGGTGTATTGCGCGTTCAGACCACGCGCCAGGCCGACCGGGGTGTTCTCGCCGATGTATTTCTCGAAGAGTTCACCGTAGTTGCCGCCAGCCTTGATGGCGTTCACGGCCCAGTCCGCGGACAGGCCGAGCATTTCGCCCATGTTGCCCTCGGTGCCCAGCAGGCGGTTGATTTCCGGGTTGTCGGTCGGCTCTGCCGCCATCTCGTCGATATTGGCCGAGGTCACACCGTATTCCTCGGCGGCGATCAGGGCGTTCAGAACCCAGCGGCCGATGTCGGCCCATTCGTCGTCACCGTGGCGGGCCAGCGGGCCCAGCGGCTCTTTCGAGATGATCTCGGGCAGGATGGCGTAGTCGCCCGGGGTTTCGAACGTGGCGCGGGTCGCGGCCAGGCCCGAGGCGTCGGTGGTGTACACGTCACAGGCGCCGGCCAGGAACTGCTGCTGCGCCTCGGCGTTGGTTTCGATCGGAACCGGCTCATAGCTCATGTTGTTGACACGGAAGAAGTCCGCGAGGTTCAGCTCGGTCGTGGTGCCGGTCTGGATGCAGACGGTCGCGCCGTCCAGTTCCTTGGCCGAGGTCACGCCCAGATCCTTGGGAACCATGAAGCCCTGGCCATCGTAGTAGTTGACACCCAGGAAGGTGAACTTGAGGTCCACGTCGCGGGTCAGCGTCCAGGTGGTGTTGCGCGACAGCACGTCGATCTCACCCGAGGCCAGCGCGGTGAAACGCGTCTTGCCGGTCAGCGAAACGAATTCGATGGCACTGGGGTCACCCAGCACGGCGGCGGCGAGCGCCCGGCAGTAGGCCACGTCGAACCCGCTCCACTCGCCGTTGGCATCCGGCGCGGCAAAGCCGACGAGGCCGGTATTGATGCCGCAGTTCAGCTGCCCGCGGGCCTTGACGTCGTCCAGCGTCGCCGCAGAGGCAGCGCCCGCAGCCAGGCCGGCGACAGTCAGCGCGCCGAGAATGACGGATTTTTTCATGTTTACCTCTTCCTGATGGTCCGCCCGGCGGGCGGGTTTATTTTACCTGTTCCCCAATGGGGCAAAGGTGACGTGAGAGAGGTGCGCCCCCTCAGCGCCGCAAGTTTGGGCAAAATCCCGCTCATACGTCAAGGGCACTGTGCCATGCACCGCAAGGTCAAAGGCGGGGGCAAACCCTACGTCTGCTGAAAAAATGTGCAGCGGTGGCGCCCGCGATGGCGTCAGGCCGAAACCCGCGCCAGTTCGTGAAAACGCCGGGCATGCAGGAAATCGCGCCGCTTCGTGGCCGCGGTCTCGGCGGCCTCTTCGTCAACGCCCCATTGCTCTTGCTGCCAGGTCTCGTCGATCCGCGAAACCTCCCACAACCGCTCGGCGGACACGGCATCCTCCAGCGCGGCCAGACCGATGATCAATGACCCCGACAGCCCCACGAGATCGTGAAGCGCCGTCAGCGTAAAGGCGTCCAGCGCGGCCACACGGCGGCGCAAGGCGGCAAGGCTGTCCTGGGGCTGGGCGCAGGGCAGCACCCCGCAGGTCACTGTCAGCGGCGCGCCCAAGGCACTACGCGACCACTCCAGCAGCGGATCCCAGGCCGCGGCCTGCCGTGCGGCCAGTTCGGCCGGGCTGTCGGCACGGTGGCACAGCAGGTCGCTTTCCCCATAGGCGGCGATCAGGGCGGCCACCTCGGCATGCTGGGGGGTCACCTTGTCCAGCGCGGCATTGGCCGACCGAGTCACCGGCATGGAAAGCGGGTTCACCACCTCTTGCTGCGCATCCCATTCGGCGGCCGCGGCCGCGGCCATGGCACGCGTCGGCACGACGAAGGGGGCCTTGGCCGGCGTCTTTACCGGCCGCCCATCCAGATGCACGGTGAAACCGTGCCCGGCCTCTGCCACCTTTGCCGTGTCCCAAAACCGTCTGGGGGCCCATTCGGACATGCCTATCCCTCCCACATCTCGGACAAGACCGCATCCAGCGCGGCAAAATCCCCGATCACGCGATCCGCACCGGCGGTGTGCAACGCCTCGACCGGGTGATAGCCCCAGGCCACCCCGACGGTGCGATACCCCGCCGCCCGGCCCATCTCTATATCAAAGCTCGTGTCGCCGATCATCACCGCATCCCGCGGGTCCAGCCCGGTCTCTGCCAGCGCAGCCTGCAACATCGAAGGGTGCGGCTTGGAGGGGTGATCGTCGGCGGTCTGGGTGGTCTGGAAATAGCCGTGCAGGCCATGCGTGTCGATGACATGCACCAACCCGCGCCGCGCCTTGCCTGTGGCCACGCCCATCAGAACCTCATCCCGCGCGCGTAACCCGTCCAGCGCCGCGCGCGCACCGGGATACAGCACCGCCGCTCCCGCCCCATCGGCCTGGCGCTGCGCAAAGAAGGACTGGCGATAGGCGGTCGCCGCGGCCTCCAGCCCCGCCGGGGACAGATCCGGCGCCAGCCGGGCAAAGGCCTGCGGCAGCGACAACCCCACGATCGACAGAATCGCCGCCCGATCGGGCACCGGCAGGTCCAACCCGGCGAACGCCTCGCTGACCGAGCGCACGATCATGTCCTGGCTGTCGACCAGCGTGCCATCGACATCGAAGACCACCAGTTTCAGGCCGCTCATTCCAGATCCTCGAACGGATCGGCGGGCACGTCGGCAGCCTGCCAGCCCAGCATATCCCAGGTTCGGTCCATATGCGGCGGCATAGGCGCGGTCAGGCGCAGCGTGGCCCCGGTCACCGGATGGGCCAGCGCCAGGTGCCGGGCGTGTAGGTGCAGCTTGCGGCTGATCTCGCCACCCAGCTGCGCGCCCCAGCCCTCGCCCAGGTTTTCCTGCCCGGAACCACCATATTTCCCATCGCCCACAATGGGATGGCCGATCTCTGCCATATGCGCGCGCAACTGGTGGGTCCGTCCGGTCACGGGCACCAGGGCGCACCAGCTGACCCGCCGCCCCAGCGAGGACAGCACCGCGTAATCGCTGACCGCCCGTTTTGCGCCGGGCGTGCCATCCACCGCGTCGGGATGGACGCACAGCATCTTTTCGCCCTCGCCGCCGGCCCCGTGGCCCGGCGCCTTGACCAGACCGTAGCGAATCGTTCCCATCGCCGGGCTGGGCGTGCCCGCAACCGCCGCCCAATAGATCTTGCGCGTCTCGCGCGCGCGAAAGGCCGCCGTCAGCGCATTGGCCACCGCCCGCGTGCGCGCCATCAGCAGCACGCCAGAGGTATCCTTGTCCAGCCGATGCACCAGCCGCGGCTTGTCCTCCAGCCCAAAGCGCAGCGCCTCGGCCAACCCGTCGACATGGCGCGCCTGCCCGCTGCCGCCCTGAACCGGCAGGCCCGGCGGCTTGTTCAACGCCAGAATATGGTCGTCGCGGTAAATCACGCAGCCGCGGATCATCGCGGCATCGGCCTCCGACACCTTGGGGCGATCGGCTGCGGGCGCCGGGGCATCCGGCAGGGGCGGAATGCGCACGGCCTGCCCCTCTTCGACCCGGGTGGCAGGCTTGACCCGTGCGCCATCGACGCGAATCTCGCCCTTGCGGCACATCTTCTCGATCCGGCCCTGCGGGATATGGGGAAACCGGCGGCGGAACCAGCGGTCCAGCCGCTGATCGCCCTCGCCCGCGGCCACGGTCAGGGTCTGCACGCCGCTCACGACATCAGCCCCCGCGTCAGCCACAGCCCCGCCCCGATCGCCGCCAGCGACAGGATGACCGAGGCCGCAACATAGGCAAAGGCCAGCCCCGCCTGCCCGCGCTCGTAAATCGTGATCGCGTCCAGCGAAAAGGCGGAAAAAGTCGTGAACCCGCCCAAGAGGCCCGTCATGAACAGGGGCGCCAGATGCGTGCCGCCCTTTTTCGCCAGCACCACCACCAGCACCCCCATCAGGAACGAGCCGACGATATTTACCGTGATCGTTCCCCAGGGAAAGCCCGGCCCCATCAGGCGGATCGAGGCCACGCCGGTCAGATAGCGGCCCACGGCCCCCATCGCGCCCCCAAGGGCAACCTGCAAGATCGTCACGGATGTCATGGCCGTCACTTCGCCCCGCCCTGCCCGCTTGTCAACCGCAATGCCCCCGCCACGGGCGGGTATCGCCCGCCGCCCCCCTTCTTCTTGGAAAAATACCCCGGGGGGAGTCCGCAGGACGGGGGGCAGCGCCCCCCGCGGGTCGGCTTGGCAACGCCAAGGCGACCCGCCGCTAATCCCTGTCCTGCCGGCGCGCGCGCAGCTTGGTGAAATAATCCAGTCGGCGTTTCAGCTCGCGCTCGAAACCGCGTTCGACCGGATTGTAATAGACGCCCCGTTTCATCGCCTCGGGGAAATAGTTCTGCCCGGAAAACCCCGCCTCGGTGTCGTGGTCGTATTCATAGCCCTCGCCGTAGCCCTGATCCTTCATCATCCGGGTCGGCGCGTTCCGGATGTGTTTGGGCGGCGGCTCCGACCCGGTGCGTTTGGCCGCCGCGCGGGCATTCTTGTAGGCGGCATAGCCCGCGTTGGATTTCGGCGCCAGCGCCAGGTACAGCACCGCGTTGCCCAGGGCCAGTTCGCCCTCGGGACTGCCCAGCCGCTCATAGACCTGCCACGCATCCAGACACACGGTCTGCGCCTGGGGGTCGGCCAGGCCGATATCTTCGACCGCCATCCGCGTGATGCGCCGCGCCAGAAAGCGGGGATCCTCGCCCCCCTCCAGCATCCGGGTGAACCAGTAAAGCGCCGCGTCGGGGTCCGACCCGCGCACCGATTTGTGCAGGGCGGAAATCAGATTGTAATGCGCCTCGCCGGACTTGTCGTATTGCGCGGCGCGTTTCTGCAGGCGTCTGGACAGATCCTCGGGCGACAGCGCGCCCTCGACCCGCCAGGCGGCCACCTGCTCGATCAGGTTCAGCAGCGCGCGCCCGTCACCGTCGGCCATTTCCAGCAATGTCTCGCGCGCCGGGCCGGTCAGCGGCAGGGCGTGGCCCAACTCATGCTCGGCCCGTTGGGCCAGCAGTTCCAGATGTGCCAGGTCCAGCCGCTCCAGCACCAGGACCTGGGCGCGCGACATCAGCGCGGCGTTCAACTCGAAGCTGGGGTTTTCCGTGGTCGCGCCGACCAGCAGGATGGTGCCATCCTCCATATGCGGCAGGAACCCGTCCTGCTGCGCCTTGTTGAAGCGGTGGATTTCATCCACGAACAACAACGTGCCCTGCCCGTTGGCGTGGCGTATCCTTGCGGCCTCGAACACCTTTTTCAGGTCGGCCACCCCGGTAAAGATCGCACTGATCTGCACAAAGGCCAGGTCGGTTTCATCGGCCAGCAGCCGCGCGATGGTGGTCTTGCCCACGCCCGGCGGCCCCCACAGGATCAACGAGGACAGCGTGCCCGCCGCCAGCATCACCCCCAGCGGCCCATCGGGGCCCAGGATATGTTCCTGCCCGATGACATCGGCCAGCCGCCGCGGCCGCAGCCGGTCGGCCAGCGGGCGGGGGCCGGTATGGGCGGCGGGGGCGCCGCCTGCCTGGTCGAACAGATCAGCCATCGCGCCAGCCTATCCCACCCGGGCTAGACGCGAAAGCGCAGCACGGCCCGCCGGCCGCCGCGCAGGTATTCGATGGCCCAGGCGCGGGTCTGATCGCGCGCGGCCCGCTCTAGATCCGCGGTATCGGCGATCTCGCGCCCGTTGATCCGCAGCAGGATATCGCCCGCCCGCAGGCCGACGCGGCCGCCCACGCGGCCCGGATCGGTGACCAGCACGCCCGCGCTGTCCAGCGGCAGGCTGTATTCCTCGACAACGGCCGGATTGATGTTGATCGCGCGCAGCCCCGCCAACGCCACGCGCCCGCCCACGGTGACGGGATCGCGGCCTGGGCGGTCCGGCGGGGCGATCAGCGCAACGCGCGTGCGCCGCTCGCGCCCGTCGCGCAGATAGGTGACAGGCAGCTTGCCGCCGATCCCCTCGGACGACAGGTGGAACAGGATTTCCTGCGGGCTGTTCACCGGCGTATCGCCGACCTGCATCACCACGTCGCCCACGCCCAGCCCCGCGGCGGCAAAGGGGCTGTCGGGGTGCAGCGCGGTCAGCACCACCCCGCGCGGCAGGCCCAGGCCCATTGCCTCGGCCAGGCTGGCATCAACGGGTTGCGCTGTCACGCCCGCCCAGGGCCGCTGAAAGCGGTTTTGCCCGGCGCGCGCCTGATCGACAAAGCGCGAGACCAGATTGGCGGGAATCGCGAAACCGATCCCGTTCGATCCGCCAGAGCGGGACAGGATCGCGGTATTGATCCCCACCAGCCGGCCAGCCATGTCCACCAGCGCGCCGCCGGAATTGCCGGGGTTGATCGCCGCGTCGGTCTGGATGAACAGGCCCCGCCCGCCCCCGACCGACAGGCCCGACCGGGCCAGCCCCGACACGATGCCGGAGCTGACCGTCTGACCGATCCCGAAGGGGTTGCCGATGGCCAGCACCAGATCGCCGACCTCTACCGTGTCGGAATCGCGCAATTCCAGCGCGTGCAGGTCCGACGCCCCCTGTAGCCGCAGGATGGCCAGGTCCGATTCCTCGTCCCCCAGCAGCACCTCGGCGTCGAATTCGCGCCGGTCGTTCAACACCACGCGGATTTCCGTCGCCTGCCCCACGACATGGTAATTCGACACCACCAGGCCATCGGGCGACACGATCACCCCCGACCCCAAAGAGTTCTGCACCCGCGGCCGGACCTGCCCGAAATCTCGGAACAGGTCGGAAAAGAACGGATCGCGGGCAAAGGGGCTGACCCGTTCGGCAACGACGCGGCGGGCGTAGATATTGACCACCGCCGGGGCCGTCTGGCGCACGACAGGCGCAAAGCTGAGCTGGATTTCCCCCTGCGAGGCGGGCACGCGGGGCTGCGCCAGCGCGGGCATCGCCAACAGGCACAGGCACAGGCACAGGCACAGGATCGCGAAACGGTGGATCATCGGCGGCAACCTTTCTGGGGTTTGGGCCAGATATGCGAAGCGGCCGCCGCAACGTCAACAAGTGGCGGCCCCCGCCCGCACGGGCGGGGGCCTGGTTGGTTTAGTGCAGGTTCGGGGCGAAGTTCATCGACACGACCTGGTTATTGATCCCGTCGATCTCCATGACCGGGCCCATCGCCGTCATGTCGATGCCGACCCGCCTGTTCCACAGGTGCCAGTTCGCGTTCAACAGCGTCAGGCACTGGCTGGCGCCGAGGTTCCGCGCCGCCTTGGCCAGTTCCTGAACCAGGTTGAAGTAGATCGGCCGGCGCTGCATCAGCGGCACCTTCTGCGAAACGAACAGGCGCGAGCTTTCCCAAACGGTTTCCGAAACCGGGGCCTCTTCATACAGCAGGTTGGACGGGATGGTGTCCAACAGCCCAAGTTGCGCGTCGCGGATCATGTAGGTGTAGATGCCGCAGCGCGCGGTGGTGGGCGTCAGCCGGTTACCGGCCAGCACCTCGCCCAGTTCGTCGTGGACGACGACCCAGCGGCTGGCGGGGGTGTCGTACTGGTCGTACTCCATGCCCATCGCCTCGGGCAGGTCCCATTTGTTGCGCTCGATGAACAGTTCACGCCGAGCACGCAGCATGTTCGCGAACAACTCGCCATGGTTGTGGAGATTTTCGAAAGAAAGGGTGGTGGTCTGCATAAGAGCCTCCTGCAGGGTTGGTAGTGGTGAAAAACCTTGCGGAAGGCGCTTGCTCTTCAGAGCAGTCCGTAATCCTTTGCGCGCTGAATAGCTTCGGCAGTGGTGCGCGCCATGAGTCGCTGACGAGCAGATGTCAGGCGAGCCTTTAGCGCACTTTCCGAAATGCCCAGCTTGCAGGCCGCAGCCGCATGCCGGTCGCCGTCCGCAATGCACTTCAGCGCTTCGACCTGAGCTTTGGTCAGCTCTCGCGGCGGCTCGGTCATGTCGTGAAGCCGACGAACGAGGGCCTGGATCTGTTCGATCTCGGCGTCCTCGAATTCCCGATCTGCTCGTGCCACACTTGCAATGGTTCTGGAGGTGATCGGCCCCCAGGAGATCGTCACGCCGAACTCTAACCCGAACCGAGCGGCCTCTTTCAGAATGCCGAACGGATCAGGTATCCTCTTGTTGCTCCATCGGGTCGCCCCGGTGGTCGCAAAGCCCCACGCCACCATCGGATCGCGCAGGACGTAGCCTTTTTCAGTGTAATGGGTCAGCCATTCTGCACTGTATGTCTGAAAGGTCATCAACGGTGAGGTGAAACGAATGTGCAGCCCGATGTTGTAGCCCTTGGGCGCCAACGAATCGAGGGTCCGAAGTTCCCGATCGAAGTCTGACTTTTCAAACATGGTTTTTTAGACAAGCTCGCAGGATTTGCGTCAACCTTAAATTGAGCGCGGTTAGCCGGGAACAGTCCCCGGGACTTCACCATGAAAAAGGGGCCTGCCGATTCCGGCAAGCCCCGATCCAACCCGTCGTGGAATTGATCCGGTGTCGATCAATCCTCGGCGGCTTCCTCTGCCTCCATGCGGGCACGGTCGGATGCGCCCTTGGCGTCGGGATCGCGATCCACCAGTTCGACGATGGCCATCGGGGCCATGTCGCCGTAGCGGAAGCCGGCCTTCAGCACGCGGACATAGCCGCCCGGACGCTCGGCATAGCGGGGGCCCAGCACGTCGAACAGTTTGGCGACATGGGCATCCTGCTTAAGCCGGGCAGCGGCCTGGCGGCGGGCGTGCAGGTCGCCGCGCTTGGCCAGCGTGATCAGCTTGTCGGCGACGCGCTTCAGTTCCTTGGCCTTGGGCAGGGTGGTCTTGATCTGCTCATGCTCGATCAAGCTGCCGGCCATGTTGGCGAACAGCGCCTTGCGGTGTTCGTGGGTGCGGTTCAGGCGGCGATAGCCGCGGGCGTGACGCATTTCTTCTCTCCGTCTTTGCCCTCTACGGGCGGTTTTGCTTTGTCCGGCCAGCGATGCGTGTCACCGGCTCTCCTTGGGGCGGAATGCCCGGGCGCGTGATGGTGGGTTGGCACCCACCCTACGCCATGTGGGTAGGGTGGGTGAAATCCACCATTTGTCAGAACTGTTCCTCGAACTTCTTGGCCAGTTCCTCGATGTTCTCCGGCGGCCATTCCTCGACATCCATGCCCAGGTGCAGACCCATGCCGGACAGCACTTCCTTGATCTCGTTCAGCGACTTGCGGCCGAAGTTCGGGGTGCGCAGCATCTCGGCTTCGGTTTTCTGGATCAGGTCGCCGATATAGACGATGTTGTCGTTCTTCAGGCAGTTGGCCGAACGGACAGACAGTTCCAGCTCGTCCACTTTCTTCAGCAGGAGCGGGTTGAACTCCAGCCCGTCATCCTCGTCCTGGCGACCGGCGGCCTCGGGTTCCTCGAAGTTGACGAAGATCGACAGCTGGTCCTGCAGGATGCGCGCGGCAAAGGCCACCGCGTCATCAGGGGTCAGCGAGCCATCGGTTTCGATCTTCATCGTCAGCTTGTCGTAGTCCAGAACCTGGCCTTCGCGAATCGGCTGGACGTCATAGGCGACCTTCTTGACCGGCGAGTAGATCGCGTCGATCGGCATCAGGCCGATCGGGGCGTCCTCGGGGCGGTTCTTGTCGGCGGCGACATAGCCCTTGCCGGTGTTCACGGTCAGTTCCATGAACAGTTCGGCGCCTTCGTCCAGGTGGCAGATCACGTGTTCGCGGTTCAGAACCTCGATCCCGGCAGTTTCGGCGATATCGCCGGCGGTGACGACGCCCGGCCCCTTGGCCTGCACCGACAGCCGCTTGGGCCCTTCGACCTCCATCCGCAGGGCGACGCCCTTGAGGTTGAGGACGATATCGGTCACGTCCTCGCGCACACCGGCAACGGACGAGAATTCGTGCAGCACGTTGTCGATCTGCACGCTGGTGATCGCGGCACCTTGCAGGGAACTCATCAGAACGCGGCGCAGTGCGTTGCCCAGCGTCAGACCGAAGCCGCGTTCCAGCGGTTCGGCCACGACGATGGCCTGACGCGCGGGATCAGCACCGGGCTTGATCTCCAGTTGCGTGGGCTTGATGAGTTCCTGCCAGTTCTTATGGATCATGTGTGTCTCCTCAATACCTGCCCTTCGCCCATGTCCAAAGCGAAGGACGCCCGAGGGAAATGGCGACATGCCCGGGCCACCGCCAGGGGGCGGCAGCCCGGCCATAAAACATCGAAATCAGACCCGGCGGCGTTTCGGCGGGCGGCAGCCGTTATGGGCGATCGGCGTCACGTCGCGAATCGACGTGATGTTGAAACCGACGGCGGCCAGGGCGCGCAGCGCGGATTCACGACCGGAACCGGGGCCCTGCACTTCGACCTCCAGCGTCTTGACGCCGTGTTCCTGCGCCTTGCGGCCGGCATCCTCGGCAGCCATCTGCGCGGCGTAGGGGGTCGATTTGCGCGACCCCTTGAAGCCCATGGTGCCAGCAGACGACCACGAGATCGCGTTGCCTTGCACGTCGGAGATCAGGATCTTGGTGTTGTTGAACGACGAGTTCACATGCGCCACGCCAGCGGCGATGTTCTTGCGCTCTTTGCGCTTGGTGCGGGTCTTGTCGCGTGCCATTGGTCCTGCCCTCCCTTACTTCTTCTTGCCAGCGATGGGTTTCGCCGGACCCTTGCGGGTGCGGGCATTGGTGTGGGTCCGCTGACCACGCACCGGCAGGTTGCGGCGGTGACGCAGGCCGCGGTAGCAACCCAGGTCCATCAGCCGCTTGACGTTCATCTGCACCTCGCGGCGCAGGTCGCCCTCGACGGTGAAGTTCGCGTCGATATGTTCACGGATGGCCAGGACCTCGGCATCCGACAGTTCGTTGACCCGGCGGGTCGCGTCGATGCCGACGGCCTCGCAAATCGCGCCGGCAGAGGCCGGGCCGATACCATGGATGTAAGTCAGGGCGATGGGGACGCGCTTCCCGGTCGGGATGTTGACGCCAGCGATACGTGCCACGCAGGTATTCCTTTCGTTGCGGTTCCGTAACCCCAGAACCTTTTTTCACAACTGAGGCCCGAAAGCGCGCTGCCTTCGGGCCGCCGAAGCCCTTGCCGCACAGGGGTATTCTGCGACAAAGGGTCGATTCTCTTACGAGAGGCCGTGCCTAGGGCGAATCCCACAACAGGTCAAGGGGGATTCAGCCCTGTCAAGCGCAGATCAGTCCAGCGCAGCCTTCAGCGCGGCGGCCACCTCTTCCATGGACGCCATGCCATCGATAGAGGTCAACGCGCCCTTGGCGTGGTAATACCCAACCAGCGGCGATGTCTGTTTGTAATAGGCCATCAGCCGGGTGCGCAGGCTTTCCTCGTTGTCGTCGGCGCGCACCGGCTGCCCGGCGGCGCGGGCCTCTTCGGCGCGGTTGACGATCCGGTGAACCAGCACCTCGTCATCGACGCGCAACTCAACGACGGCATCCAGCTTCTGCCCCATTTCATCCAGCAGCGCGCCCAACGCATCGGCCTGGGCCAGCGTCCGCGGGAAGCCATCGAAAATGTAGCTGGCCGAAGGATCTGCCACCAGCTTTTCGCGGATCAGGCCGATGACGATCTCGTCGGTCACCAGATCGCCGCGGTCCATGACCTCGGCCACGCGCTTGCCCATTTCCGTGCCGGAAGAGCGCGCCTCGCGCAGCATGTCGCCGGTGGACAGTTGCACCATGCCCCGTTCTTCGACCAGTTTGCGGGCTTGTGTCCCCTTGCCTGCACCCGGGGGCCCCAGAAGGATGATGTTCATCGCCGTGCTGTCCCTTTTCTCTTGCCCTTGCGCTTGCGCCCGAGCTGCGATTTTTCGATCAGCCCCTCATACTGGTGCGCCAGCAGATGGGATTGAACTTGCTGGATCGTGTCCATCGTCACCGACACCACGATCAGAACCGAGGTCCCGCCGAAATAGAACGGGATCGAAAGCTGTGCCCGCAGGATTTCCGGCAGCAGGCAGACCAGCGCCAGATAGGCCGAGCCAAGGACCAGCACGCGGGTGACAACGTAATCCAGGTATTCCTGGGTGCGCTTGCCCGGCCGAATACCCGGCACAAACCCGTTCTGGTTCTTCAGGTTGTCGGCCACATCCTCGGTCTTGAAGGCGACGTTCTGGGTATAAAAATAGGTGAAGAACACGATCATGAAGGTGAAGAAGGCCAGATACAGCGGCTGGCCCGGCCCGAAATAGGCCAGGATCGTGGACATCACCGGCCCCGTATCCGACCCCGAGAAGGTCGAAACCGTGGTCGGCAACAGCAAGAGCGAAGAGGCGAAGATTGCCGGGATCACGCCCGCCGGGTTCACCTTGATCGGCAGGTGGCTGGACCCGCCGTCGTAAACCTTCATGCCGACCTGGCGGCGCGGGTACTGGATATGGATCTTTCGCAAGGCCCGTTCCATGAACACCACGAAGGCGATCACCAGCACCATCATCACGAACACCCCGATGATGACCGCGGGCGACACCGCCCCCGACCGCCCCTGGCTGAGGAACTGCGCAAGCGCCGCCGGAACCTCGGCGATGATGCCGACAAAGATGATGAGCGAGATGCCGTTGCCCACGCCGCGCGCGGTGATCTGCTCGCCCAGCCACATCAGGAACATCGTACCGCCGACGATGGTAATGACCGTCGAGGCGCGGAAGAACCAGCCCGGATCAGAGGCCAGCCCGCCGGCCTCCAGGCTGACGGCCAGGCCATAGGCCTGGAAGGTCGCCAGGAACACGGTGCCGTAGCGGGTATACTGGTTGATCTTCTTGCGGCCCTGCTCGCCCTCTTTCTTCAGCTGCTCCAGCTGCGGCACCATGGCCGAGAGGAGCTGCACGATAATCGAGGCCGAGATGTAAGGCATGATGCCCAGGGCAAAGATGCCCATCCGCCCAAGCGCGCCGCCGGTGAACATCGACAGGATGCCCCCCAGCCCGGCCGAGGCCTGCTCCATGAACGCGCGCAACTCGGCGCCGTCGATGCCGGGGACGGGGATGTAGGTGCCCACCCGGTAGACGATCAAGAGCCCGAGAGTGTAGAAAATCCGCTGCCGCAGCTCGGTGGCCTTGCCGAAGGCCCCCCAGCTCATGTTGGCGGCCATTTGCTCTGCTGCAGATGCCATGCTGAGCCTCTATTCAGGACAGCGCCGCCGAAACCGTTTTCCGGCTCCGGCGGCGCAGGGAAAACTCAAGGTCATGTAAGCGGCTCGCGGCCTGCGAACAATCCCTTATTCGGCCGCGGCCGGCTTGGCGGCGATCTTCAGCGTGCCGCCGGCCTTCTCGACGGCCTCGACGGCGGCCTTCGACGCGCCGGTCACGTCCAGCGCCAGCTTGGCCGTGATCTCGCCCTTGGCGAGAATGCGCACGCCGTCCAGCTTGCGGCGCACCAGGCCCGAGGCGACCAGCGCATCCTCGGTGATCGGCTGACCGGCGTCCAGCTTGCCGTCATCCACGAATTTCTGGATCAGGCCAAGGTTCACCACCGCAAACTGCTTGCGGTTCGGCTTGTTGAAGCCGCGCTTGGGCAGGCGTTGGTAGAGCGGCATCTGACCGCCCTCATAGCCATTGATGGCCACGCCCGAACGGGATTTCTGGCCCTTGATACCGCGCCCGGCGGTCTTGCCCTTGCCCGAACCCGGGCCGCGGCCGATACGCTTGGCCTTTTTCGCCGCGCCTTCGTTGTCGCGCAGTTCATGAAGTTTCATATCGCTTCTCCTATCCGCCGGACGCGCCCCCCGAAGCGATATGGGGCGGCCACGGCATGTCGCATACAAAAAGGTGACCCCGCAGGATCACAGGCGCCCCCTATAGCCGCGCAAGGCAAAGGGATCAAGGCGCGATCTCGGTGGCCCCCGCGCATGTGATGCACAGCGGACCTGCGCATATCGCGGGACCGGGGCGGTTTCCACCGCGCGTGCGACAGGATATCCCGGCCCCGCATCCAGAAACAAGGGGACAGCCATGCGCCACGGCAACCAGATACTCTTCGCTGTGATTCTCGGGGTTGCGGCGGTCCTGGCCCTGCGGCCGCTGCCGGGCGTCACGCCCGACCAGGGCGCGGTCATGGCAATCGTGCTGGTCACGCTGGGGCTGTGGGGGACCGGGCTGCTGGCGCCGTACCTGTCGACGCTGATCTTTTTCGCGGCGCTGCTGGTCGGCGGGCTGGCAACGCCGGAAACCGTTTTCGCCGGTTTTTCCTCGGCGGCGATGTGGCTGGTGATGTCGGGCTTCGTCATCGGGGCGGCGATCACGGGGTCGGGGCTCGGCGCCCGGCTGGGCGCCGCACTCGCCCCCCACTTGTCGAAAAGCTACACCGCGCTGATCGCCGGGCTGGTTGGGCTGGGCGTTATCCTGTCCTTCCTCATGCCCTCTTCCATGGGGCGGGCGATGGTGATGGTGCCGCTCGGCATGGGGCTGGCCGAGGCGCTCGGGTTTGCGCGCGGCTCAAACGGGCGGATCGGGGTAGCGGTCGCGATCGCCATGGCGTCCAACCTGCCCGGTTTCGCCATTCTGCCCGCCAATATCCCCAACATGGTTCTGACCGGCGCATCGGACAGGCTGCTGGGGCTGCAACTGGGCTATGCCGATTACCTGATCCTGCATTTCCCCGTTCTGGGCCTGGGCAAGTCGATCCTGCTGATCTGGTTGATCCTGCGCCTGTTTCCGGCCACGGCGGGGGCCAGCCTGCCCGCACAACCCGCCGATACGGGCACCGCCCGGCGGGTCTGGTTGACGGTTCTGCTGGCGATGACGCTGGCCCTGTGGGCGACGGACAAGCTGCACGGCATCAACCCTGCCTGGATCGGTATGACCCTGGCCGTGGTGCTGCTGATGCCGCGCATCGGCTTTGTCTCCGGCCCCGGCTTTCGTGAGGCGGTGGATTTCGGCACGCTGCTTTTCGTGGCGGGCGCGCTGGCCCTGGGCGCGGTGGTCAGCGCCAGCGGCCTGGGCGAGGTTCTGGCCAACCTGGTCCTGCAGGGGCTACCATTGGCGCCGGGGCAGGATTTTTCGAACTTCATCGCGCTGTCGGGGCTGGGCGCGGTGACCGCCCTGTTGACCACGCAACCGGGCGTGCCAGCCGTCTTGACACCACTGGCCCCAGACCTTGCCGCGGCCACCGGTCTGTCGCTCGAAGCGGTGGTGATGACCCAGGTGGTGGGCTTTTCCACGGTCGTCTTTCCCTATCAGGCCGCGCCGCTGATCGTGGCGATGGGCCTGTCCAAGGAACCGCTCTCTGCGCTGGTGCGTGTCACGCTTCTGACCGCGGCGGTGACCCTGCTAATCCTGCTTCCGCTGGATTTCCTGTGGTGGCGTCTGCTGGGCTGGCTCTGATCTGACCGGAGGTGTGGCAGGCGGGCCGCACACGCGCAAGCCTCGAGCTACGCTTGCCACAGTCGGGCGAACGAGACTGACCTGCCTCGCTTGGTCTACAGCCCCCCTGGTCTTCCACTGCGGCGCCGACCACCACGGTCAGGCCGCCCCCTGGGCCGCCCAGGCGGATGCGATCAAGTCACGGGCGTTATCGAATCTGTGCTATGGCTTCTGGCTTGCGTTGGTCGCTCTGCCGCTGGCGCGCGGCTCTTTTGTAGCACCATTGTAGCACCAGAGCCCATGCACGCGAACGCCGCCCCGGAAGGCGGCACGCAAGCAGTTGATAACACTAAGGATTTTGGTTGCGGGGGTAGGATTTGAACCTACGACCTTCAGGTTATGAGCCTGACGAGCTACCGGGCTGCTCCACCCCGCGCTGGTTATGGATTGAGATCGTATTGAGAGTTGCTTTTATGGGCCTTTCTAGGTTTGGCGGTGACCTACTCTCCCACGTCTTGAGACGCAGTACCATTGGCGCGACGGCACTTAACTTCCGGGTTCGGGATGGGACCGGGTGTTTTGCTCGTGCTATGACCACCAAACCGAGGAAGGCCCATTTTTGTGTCAAGTATGATGTGATGATTTTGATCAGTAAGTTTGTCTTTTACCGGGTCAAATCAAGCCTATCGGGCAATTAGTACCGGTCAACTGAACGCATTGCTGCGCTTACATCTCCGGCCTATCGACGTGGTGGTCTACCACGGCCCTCGGGGATACCTTGTTTTGAGGGGGGCTTCCCGCTTAGATGCCTTCAGCGGTT
>NZ_SLXL01000017.1 GCF_004345735.1 Rhodovulum adriaticum | reverse complement strand
TCATAGCCGCGGTATTCCAGTCGCGCCAGCGCCTGAACCAGGATCGGGGCTGCCTCGTGATCGCCCAGGACGCCAACGATTCCGCACATGATTCAGTCCTCCTCCCGTCCGGCCTTCTGACCCGAAGGTGGGCCATCAGCTTGCCGCACCCTTGCCAAGGTAGGTATCCAACGAGCTTCGATTATATGGGCCGCTTTGATAAGGTGGGCAGAGCAGAGGACGCCCTGCAATGTGCTCGTGCGAGCGGAAGGCAACCCGATTGTGACGTTGTCGCCGTGGCGGGCCGCCCCCTCGCTCGCGCTCACTCATGCCCCGTAGTAGGAGCGATACCAGCTCACGAAGCGGCTCACTCCCTCGCGAACGTCCGTTTCAGGGCGATAGCCGGTCAGCTTTTGCAAAAGCGCGGCATTGGCCCAGGTTGCGGGTACATCACCCATCTGCATGCCCATGTAATTCCTGAGGGCAGGCTTTCCCAACTCCTCCTCGATCGCCTCGATAAAATCGAGAAGCCGGACACGTTGCGAATTGCCGATGTTGACGATGCGAAACGGCGCAACCGGGCTGAGGCTGTCGCCCTCGACAGCTGTTTCCGCCCCACCGGGAACCGCGTCTATCAAGAGGTGAATGGCGCGCACCAGATCGCTCACATAGGTAAAGTCCCGCCACATCTCGCCATTATTGAAGATGTCGATGGGCGTGTCCTCCAGTATGCCTTTCGTGAACTTGAACAGCGCCATATCCGGGCGGCCCCAGGGGCCGTAGACCGTGAAAAAGCGGAACATCGTAATCGGGATGTCGTGGATATGCGCCCAGGAATGCGCCATGGCCTCATTGGCTTTCTTGGTCGCGGCGTAAATCGTGAGTTGCGTATCCGCCTTTTCCGTTTCGACGAAAGGCATCTGCTCATTGGCCCCGTAGACCGACGAGGTCGATGCCATGAGCAGATGTGATACCTCCGCGCGGCGCGCCGCCTCCATCACGTTGAAGGTGCCGACCACATTCGCGTCAATATAGGCGCGCGGGTTTTCGAGGCTGTAACGGACCCCGGCCTGGGCTGCGAGGTGCACGATGACATCCGGGGCCGCGGCCATCACGGCGGCGCTGAGCGCATCCTCGTCTTCCAGCATGGCCTCATGCGACAAGAAGGCAGGAGACTGGTGCAACAGGGCGTGCCGACGTTGCTTGAGCGCCACGTCGTAATAGGAGGTCATGCCGTCATAGCCGACAACCTCCCAACCCTCTTTCAACAGAAGGTCAGCAAGGTGAAACCCGATGAACCCGGCCGTACCGGTGATGAAGGCACGTCTCATTCCACCTCACCTCCATTGATGCGGCTCACAGCCGCAGCCACGCGGCCCACATTGCAATCACCGCGTCGCATATTGGTCTTCATGTTCTTATCCTCGGAGCTTTGGCAAGGGACTCTGTGCAGAAACGGCACGACATCCGCTCGAAGACGGCAGGCTTTCACCTCCAGAATGTGGCCAATTCCTTCGGAGCTGTTGGCAAACCTGGAAATGCAGCCCAGGCAGCCCCGCTCCTGGGGAACAGGATCACCCATACCGTCATGACAATAACTAGGAAATAAGACCGGATAGAGCGGTTATGGAGATACCACCGCTCGACTTCGCCCTTGTATGGCATGATCGTGCTTTCATAGAGCGCCTGCGGGTCATTGGCCCCCTCAAGCATCTTCTCCTCCCCCCGAAAAAGGATGGGGCCGACACCGGAGAGGCCGGGACGAATTCTCTTCAGGTCGTCCTGGATATTTTGAGGGTAGAGCGCAAAGATCCGTGGGGTCTGCGGACGCGGCCCAACGATGCTCATGTCCCCTTTCCAGACGTTCAGGAGCTGCGGCAACTCGTTGATCTTTGTCTTGCGTAGGACCCGTCCTACTGGCAGGACGCGTGGGTCGTTGTGCAGTGTCAGATCCCCCGTGCCCATGTTCGGGCTGTTTTTCAGCATGGTCGCGAATTTCAGAAGGTTGAAGATGCGCCCATCCTTCCCGACCCGCGGCTGGCGGTAGAACACCTCGCCCTCGCCGGTGAATCGCAGAACCGGGATCACGATCACCCAAAGCGGCACTACTAGAAGAATGAAGAGTGTGGACAACAGCAGATCTGCCACCCGTGTCATGTCAAGCTTGAGCATAGGTCACATCCGATCATCAAGGAACTTGCCGGTTTCCGCATGTGCGAAATCGGGCAGCATGCGATTGAACAGCGCGACGAGGTCAGAACGGCCCCATGTGCCGCGCGCCTTCATGTCCGCGATATGGCGCAGAAACTCATCGAGCCTGTCGCTTTCGAAAGCCAGGTCGTTGCGGATCACTCCGATGCTCTCGAAACGGTCGAGGTCAACCTCTTCATGCGCCATGAAGAATTCCTCGAAGGGCTTCTCGCCGGTGGTGTCGCTATCGAAGAAATAACAAGGCCAGCGGCCCCGCGAGATATGGCCCTCGACATCCGCGCGGGCCTCCTCTTCGCTGGCACAATGATAAGGCTCATAGCCCAGGGACTTGAGAAACCGATCGGCAATCTCGGCAAAGCTGATCAGGTCAAGCTTTTCGCTAAGCTTGGGAAAAAAGATGTCACGGTTTTCCCCAAGCAGGCAGGACAGCAGGCAAAGCTCCCCCGATTCCTGCGGCGTGACGAAATAGCGCCGCACATCGCGCGGAGCCGAGATCGGCTGGCGCTTCATGAAGCGCTGGTTGAACCCGTGCAGCAGCGATCCGTCCGAGAAGGCGACATTGGCAAAACGCGCGGTCGAGATCGGCTGCGTGTCGCTTTCACGCATCAGGAACATTTCCATGATCCGCTTGCTCGCGCCCATCATGTTCACCGGGTTAGCGGCTTTGTCGGTGGAGACGCAGAAATACTTGGTTGCCCCATGTGACCGGGCCATTGCCAAGGTCTCGATCGTGTTCAGGATGTTGACATCGACCATCCGCATCAGCGTGAAGGGGTCCTTCTCGCTGCGGACATGCTTGAGGGCCGACAAGTTCAGGACGTAATCATACCCCCCGGCCCAGTCCACCAGCGCCCGAAACTCGACCGATCCACAGTCGATGGCAAAGGTGCGGAAATCACCGTCGATATAGCCCAGCGTGCTGCGGATATCGCGCACCAGTTCGACCATGTTGTTTTCCGAGATATCGACGACATGGAGGGCGCGGGGATTGCGCTTGAAGATCTCGCGCGTCACCGCTTGGCCGATGGACCCTGCACCGCCAATGACAAGGAACCTGCTGGCGGACACATGTGCCGCGATGTCGGCCTCAACGCAGGTGAGATCGGATTGGAAAAGAGGCTCATCGCGTCCGATGAGGTCAAGGGCATTCATTAGGCCAGCTTTCATTTTGGGGAATTGGATGGCGACAAGAGCCGACGCGCGCGGAGCGACCTCGTCACAAGCGCGCGTCTACCGATGCGGCTGGGAGGCCATACTTGACGTCGAACAGATAGCCATCCGGTTTCATCCAGGCTCGCAGCTTTGCAGCGCCACCATCGACGAAACACTTGTGCGCCACGGCCAGGATGACGGCATCATAGCTTTTGGGCTCCGGATGCGGCACGAGGACGAGCCCGTATTCCTGCTTTGCCTCCGCCGCATCGACTTCGGGATCGTGAATGTCGACGCTCACCCCATATTCGGAAAGCGCATCGACGATATCGACGACGCGGGTGTTGCGCAGATCCGGTGTATTCTCCTTGAAGGCAAGGCCAAGGATAAGCACACGGCTCTGGGGAAGGCACATGCCGCGGCGGATCATCCCCTTGGCCACCCGGTCGGCCACATGGGCGCCCATGCCGTCGTTCAACCGACGCCCCGCCAGGATCATTTCGGGGTGGTGGCCCACCTCCTGCGCCTTGTGTGTCAGATAATAGGGGTCGACACCGATGCAGTGACCACCAACCAGCCCTGGGCGGAAGGGCAGGAAATTCCACTTGGTCCCCGCGGCCGTGAGAACAGCTTCCGTATCAAGCCCCAAGCGCTCGAAAACGATAGCAAGCTCATTGACGAGTGCGATGTTCACGTCGCGCTGCGTATTCTCGATCACCTTGGCGGCCTCGGCCACCGCAATGCTTTCGGCCTTGTGTGTGCCCGCCTTGATGATCCGGGCATAAAGCGCGTCAACGAAATCCGCCGCCTCAGGTGTGGAGCCGCTGGTCACCTTGACGATATCGGCGACGCGGTGCTCCCTGTCGCCGGGATTGATCCGTTCCGGGCTGTAGCCTCCGAAGAAATCTTCATTGTATTTCAGGCCAGAGACCCGCTCGATGACCGGAATACAGTCCTCTTCGGTCGCCCCCGGATAGACGGTCGATTCAAAAACCACCACCGATCCGGGCCGAATGATCCGCCCAACCGTTTCGCTCGCCGAGAGCAGAGGGCGTAGATCCGGGCGGCGATGTGCATCGATGGGAGTCGGCACGGTCACGATGAATGTATTGCACCCATCCAGCGCCGCGAGGTCATCGGTAAAGCGTAGTCCAGATGCCACCGCCTCGGCGAGTTCCGCATCCGTAAGCTCACGCGTCCGGTCGCGCCCGGCCTCGAGTTCCTTGATCCGCATGGGATCGATGTCGAAACCGACCACCGGATAGGCTTGGGCAAAGGCCGCCGCCAAGGGCAGCCCGACATAGCCCAGACCGATGATGGCAATGCGGGGATCTTCGGGAAGACAGGTCATTTGAGTCTCGGCGTTGAGGGGACATTGATCAGACGCTCGAACAACCACTTCGTGTTCGAGAGGTCGTCGGTTTGGCAATCGCGGTAGGGCGGCAGCGTGTTGAGAGGGTCCCAGAGGGGTCGTGTCATGACGCCCCGCGCGTTGGTCCACTCCAAGACGGCATCGCGCGTCCCGATCGAGTCCACCAGAAACGCGTTGAACCAGAAATTGGAGCTTGCCCCGACCGGTTCACGGACCGACGGCAGGTCGTGTTCCTCGAACCAGTCGGTATAGACGGCGGCAATCGCGCGTTTGCTTTCCAAAAAGGCCGGCAGACGATCGAGTTGCACGAGGCCAAGAGCCGCATTAAGCGCAGGCAGTCGGTAATTGTAGCCGATAGCATCGTGCTCATAGCGCCAAGGGTGGTTGCACTTTGCGACCGCCGCCAGGTGCCTGACCCGTGCCGCAATCGCGGCATCATCGGTTATCACCGCGCCGCCTTGACCCGTCGAGATGATCTTGTTGCCGTTGAAGCTCAGGATACCGCATTGCCCGACGCGCCCTGCATGCAGACCGTCCCGATAACTCCCGAGCGCCTCTGCCGCGTCCTCAACCAAGGCAAGGCCCCAGCGCGCGCAGATCTCGGACATCCGCGCCATGTCGCCGGGATGCCCGTTCGTGTGCATCGGCAAGCAGGCGCGGATGGGACGTCCGGTTTGCCGATTGATCACGCTGCCGTCCTTCTCGCGAAGGGCGTTTTCCTCCAGGAACCGCTCGACACTTTCGACCGACAAGCCCAACCCGTTGCGATCCACGTCGAGAAACACCGGCTCTGCCCCGCAATAGCGAATGGCATTGCCGGTCGCGACAAAGGTCAGGGCCTGGGTGATCACCTCATCACCCGGCTGCACTCCGCCCCCAAGAAGCGCGAGATGCAGCGCTGCCGTGCCGTTCACCGTCGCGACGACATGCCGGGCCCCGGTAATCTTTGCGAGTTTTTCCTCGAAGGCGCCAACCTGTGGGCCGACAGTCGAGATCATGCCGCTCCTCACCGCCTCGGACACGGCGTGCGCTTCCGCCTCTCCGAGTGTGGGGACATGCAGGGGGATGAACTCGTCCGTCTCATAAAGAGAACGGACGAATTCAACGAGCGCCGAAGCCAAGGCTTCGGGCGGCCGAGCATTATCAAGCATCGGGATATCTTCCTGTCTAACTTAAGGAGGAATGCCGCGAGACGCCTGTCGTGCAATGCACTGACAGCACGTCATGCGGTTTCGTGGAGGAACGAAGAGAATAGTGGCTCAGCGACGCGCGGGATCGGTCAGGTCAACAGGTCGGTCCCTGCCCGGACAGCGGCACCGTGCCAAGCGATCACACCTTGCCGAGGAGGCGATAGAACCAATAGCCGAGATATTCGTGAATAACTGCCGTGCTGGCACCGAGGGCACCAACACTCGGCATGTACCGGCGCGGGCCCTTGACGGGGTCCGGGCCAACCGAGAAGTCTGTTGCCACCGGCACGACATCGAAGCCCGCCCGACGGAACACCGCTTCGGCGCGCCGCATGTGTGTTGCCGATGTGACAAGCAGCAACTGCTCAAGACCTCGCTCCCGCAAGATCGGCTCCAGATAATCGGTGTGATCCCGCGTGGTGCGCGAGGCGGTATCGAGAACGATCGCGGATGGCGGTACCCCCAAATCGACCAGAAAAAGCGCGCCCGCCTCGGCCTCGGTCAGCTTGTCGGGGCGGTTCGGAGATCCGCCCCCAGTCAGAACGATAAGGTCCGCGCGCCCGGCATGGTAGAGCCGCGCCCCGTGCCAGTAACGATCAATCGATCCGCTGGCATTGGGGTAAGGCCAAGCCTCATTCGTGCTGAAGGCGCCCCCAAGAACGACAATCGCGTCCGCCTCTGGCGCCTGCCCTACGGGCAAGTTGGCATACCGCGCCTCCAACCCGCCGCGCAGACGTTCCGACGTCACAGGCATCGACCAGACCCAGAGCCAGATGAAAGCCACCGCTCCAAGTCCAGCCGCAAGCCGCCTCCGTCCCAGCGCACGGCACAGAACTGCGGCGCCCGCGAGCAGGAATGTGACGCCGAGAGGATAGGTGAAGAGGGAAAGAAACTTGATGAGCTCGTACACGAGGGTTCATGCCCACGACGCACCTTGGCCTTCGCGCGGGGTGCTCTTCAGGATATCCAGCATCTCCTCCGACGTCACGAACTCGACGTTCGGCCATTTGCGCAGTACCGCAGTAAGCATGGCCTTCAGCGCCTTCAGGTTCTGGTCGCGGTTGGCTTCATCAATGAACCCGCAGAAGTTGAGGCGGTGGCACGAGATGATTGCGGGTTTTCCCATCTGAAAGGCGGCCTGAATATCGTGCAGACACCTGTCGACGGCGCGCAAACGAGGCTCAGCACTCTGAGATGGTTCGAAATTAGCATTCCGCACGAGGTAGAATTGGCCGAAGTCGTTCCGGTCCCCAAGCCTGCGTCGGACCGGGTGGCTCGTGCCAGCCGACTGTTGTTCCTTCATCAAGCGCATACCTTGATAGGCTTCAACACCCGCGTGACGGACGGCTGCGTTGAAATCGCTGCTCCAGACATAGTTCGTCGGAATGAAAGTCCTGGAACGAAAGCCGAAAAGATTCTCGAATAGATCCAGACCCTCAAGGGTTGCATCCAACACGGCGGCCTTTTCAGCTTTCGACCTGAAGCGGGTGGTTTCGACGTATAAATTGGGACCGCGCTGCGGACCTTTCGGGATGCAGCCCGGCATTCTGTTGTCGAAAGCGAACTTCATGTCGGGATTTCCATCCCGCAGGGCCGACATGAACATCGCGACATTCAGATGCTCACGACCGTGGAACTGGGGCATCAGGACGCCGTGCCTCTGTCCTTCCTGCCAAAGCGACCAACAGCGATGGTGTTTCGGGTAACGCTGAAAGGTCTCGGTTATGGGTTCGTAATGGTAGTTTTGGAAATCCGACTTTTCGATCGCCGCGAAATCCGGGTTTCCGACGATGACATTCGCCGTGATGACGGGATGGCGTCCCTCGGCATCCCGGAAGGACGACAGAACACCGAACAGCAATTCAAGATCATCTTCGCTGAGCAACGAGTCATACCGCTCATACCATGTTCGATCGACGGGATACCCCGCTTTCAGGCACCGCTCGTAGACCTGTCGCGAGGGCATGCGGATGCTGCCCCAATCGTCGCTTTCGATCACGAGGATCTTCCGCCGTGTGCGCCAGCCGCCGAGGTTGCGGTAATAGGGCGCCGCGTATTTTTTAAGAGTCTGGAACGTCATCAGGAAGATGCAATCGAATACATGCTGCTCGCACTGACAGCCGCTCCGCGCAAATCGCCCCGGCGATGCTCAATCTGCTCGAGAAGAGCCTCCACCATCCATCCCTGGGGATTGAAGGCGCCCGGATGCCAAGTCAGGTCCGGTGTCCAGTATCCGGGGCACGCGTCGTAACCGTCCGGGAGGAACCCATAGCTGATTTCGACCAACAGAGGGGTCTTTTCAGCATCGAAAACGAAATCATACGCGGCGCAGCTTGCACCGAGCCGGTCCGTGACATCGAAAGCGATCCGAACGCAGCGTTCATCGAACTCCTCCCGCCCATAGGCGAAATCACCACTTCCCGATGCGCGGAAATCGCCCGCCCGGACAAAACGCTTGAGCGCGAAGGCCTTTCCCTCGATCACGATGATCCGCGTGTCCGAGGCATTATCCGGCATGAACTCCTGGAAATACGCATAGCCGCGCTCTCGTCCCAGCACGCGGGAGAAGGTCGGCGGATGGACGAGGCGGGCGACCCCCTTCGCAACCTCCGCCGGGCTTGCCTTGCCCAGCCGGACGCGCCGCCAGCGTTCTTTCAGACTGCCCCAGGCGTCGTAATTCGGAAAACCGCGGCCGAAGGCCTGCCGCACGAGCCGCCGCGCTTCCCCCCGGCTGCGCACGAGGCGCACATTGGCCGACCCCGCACCGCCCCGCAGCTTGAACACCTTGGGAAAGTCGGTCTTCTCGACCCAGTCGAGGGCACTCTGCCGGTCCAGAAAGACCCAGGTCGGCACCAATGGGGCGCCAATCGCCTCGAACAGGTATTTCTGCGCAACCTTGTCGTCGAAGTGCCATCCCGTTCGCCAGTCCGGAAAGACCGGCACGCCAGCATGTTCCAACGCCGAGAGCACGGCCTTGGCCGCGATGAGGTCGCGCGGGTTCCCTTGGCTGTGATGCCACATCAGGCCGTCACAATCGGCGAGTTGCTCAATGATGTCCGAGGCGTGACAGTCCACGCGCTTGAAAGGAATGCCGAGCTCTTGGCAATAGGCTCTCCAGCGCGGATGGAAACCATTGGGGCTGTCGTGGATCGCGATTTTCATGGTGATATCGGGCGCGCTATCAGCGCACCATTCCTTCCGTCATCGGACGCGTAGAGCCTCGGGCCCGCGCGAATTTCATGAAATAGTCGAGCCCCTCTGCCATGAGTGGCAAAGGGTCGGTGAGCGAGAAATCGTCATGCCTGCAACCGGGCCGGGGCACGAGGATTTTCGCCGCCTCCCGAAATTTCCCGTCCATCGCATGTTCCACCAGCGCGATCCCGTCGCCGACCAGCCAGCGGACATGAACGCCCGGGCGCGCATCTTCGGCCTGGATCTCATCAAGACCTGCCGAGACCTGATACCAGATCCAAGGCAAATCCATACCAGCCGCGAACGGGACACCGACCGCCCCGCTGAGCCGACCATTGATGTCTATCAACCGCGCCGTTCCGGTTTCATCGCAGATCCAGTCGGTGTTGAACATACCATGCCAGTTCAGCGCTTCCATCGCCCGAATGGCATCGCGTGTGATCTGGGGAAAATCGACTGTCCGCCGGAAGGTCGAAGTGCCGAACTTGCCCGCACCCTTGCACCGCAGGATCTCGAAGACACTCGTGGCAAGGCTTTGGCCGTGGCGAAAGACGCCGTCGAGCTTGAACTTTCGGCCGCGCAGATGCTGTTGGACAATCGGCCAGCGACCTTCGGGGAGACCGAATTCCTCGATCAGGGCGAAAAAGCGCGGTTCCAGCTCATCAGCAGTCTCAACGATCTCGACACCGCGCGCGCCATTTCCCATCCGCACCTTGAGCACTACGGGGAACTCCAACATGCCCGCTAGACGCTGCACCTCTGTCCGGCTTTCGACCCGGTATGTCACGGGCACAGGGCACCCTGCGGCACCAACGCGCTCGATGTAGTCGAGTTTGTCTTCGGCTATCGCCCAGTTCTGGAGATCGGGAACAGCCACCCAGACGTCGGCAGGCAGCTGCTCTCTATGGCGGATGACAAGCTCGACATCTTCAAAACAAGGCAAAAGGATCTTTGCCCCTGTTTTGACGAGCGCGTCCCCAAGGACTCTCACATAGGCTTCCGGTTCAGCAAAGAAGTCAGGCAAACGGGTGAAACTTGCCGTGTGGCGCGACACGCGGCACATGGCAAAGGGAGAGCTGTCGCCGACATGGACTTCGACACCCCGTGCCGCGAGCGACCGCACCACGGTATAGGCAGATCGGCACCATCCATAGGTGACAAAGGCCGCAGGATAGGCGTTCTCAGCCATTCAAAGCGCACTCCCCCAGCATATGCTTGAGCCCCTGCCCGACTGGCAATTGCCAGACCAGCTTGCACCAATCGTGATTGCCCTCGATGAGCCCCGGCCCATCCGGCGTGATCACGATATCCCAGCCGATTGATCGGTTCTGCGGGTGAAGGACAGCTGCTTCACGCACGAGAGCCAGGCTTTCGGGCCAATAAGGGATTTGAAAGCCCTCGATCGGAACTCCGGTGACAGGATGCACGGTTTCGGGCGTCTTGGTGATGTCGGAATAGACGCCCGGGCCGCACACCCTGCCGGTGACCTCGTCGACCGGTGCGGCCATGTTGCCGGCCGCCATGTTATCAACCGAGGAATTAACCGAAATTCGAAGCCGGCATCCCAGGATCTGGCAACGGTCGCTGGAATCGAGGCACGTGAATATTCTCACGGTATTCACGGCGGAGGGCGAGAGCGCCTGAAAATCGGGATGTTGACGGATGCTTTCCTCGACCAGGTCTAAGCCCCGTGCGCGCATCCAGTCCGGCAGGTTTTCAGCGTTCAATTGCGCACTGGCCGCGAAAACAAGCCCGCCGCCGCAATTCCCTTGTGCCGGCTTAAACACTAACTCGGAATACCGTTCAAGCATTCGTAAAGCAAGGGTCCGATCCTCTTCCATTTCCTGAAGCGTAACAACCTCGTGACGAAAGAACTTTCGATAGGCGTCGTGGAACTTCCTCTTGTCATCGAGAATAGCTCGTTCTCCCGGTGGGTTCGCGTGGCGCTGGAATTCGTACATGGTCCCGGTCCCCGCCCAGCGGCCCTTTTCTATTTTGTCGGCGCCGAAAAAGCCGAACTGATACACCTCGAGTGGCGAGACATTGTAACGAAGCGAATTCACAACCATTGCCACGACCTGGCGCGAGGGCGATATGCCATTCCTTGCCTCGACATGCCGCATGAAACGGCGCAACAAGTCCCAATTCATGCGACGAAGATAGTAGGCCAGATAGAGCAGACGTTTCATGGTGCCTCGTGACCTTTCCCAAGCATTGTTTGCGCCAGGTCATCTGCGCCGATGAAACGCACGTCGGGCCAGGTCGCAACGATCCGGTGTAGGAGCTCGTCAAGTGCGCGAAGGCCCTTGCGCCGGTTTTCCGCGTCGATATGGCCCGCAAAATTCACCCGATGCGACGAAACCACGGCGGGCTTGCGCCAGCGAAAGGCCTGCTCGATCTGGCGCAGGGCATGTCCGATGGGGTCGGAATAGCTGCCCTGCCCCGGCTCGAAGCTGACGGTCCGCACGATGCAACCCGGTCGCCTCTTTTGCGGGGCTGTCGGAAAGCTGAGACGCGGCAGGCGCGGGAATCGACCGCGCGCGGGTCTCTGCATGAAAGGCCGGTCCAGGGTCAGGACCCCCATCGGCCGCAGGTCGTTGACCAAGGCGCGCGGCAGCTTTTGTGCCGGTGGCGTGAACGTTTTCGACGTAAAGCCGAAAACCGATTCAAAAAGCTTCACTCCGTCGCGCAATATCTCTCTCTGCCGGTCCAACTGGTTCGGGTTGTCTCCCCCGAAAGCATGCGTGAAGCCCACGCCAGGCATCTCTTCTACCCCGCTCAGCCCGGCCATGCTTTCAAGGGCCAGGTTGGCCTCCAGATCGGCATGCCCCTGGGCCAGCTTGGTCTCGATCAGCGCCACGTTGACATGTTCGCGCCCATGAAACTGTGGCCGGAATATCCCCGCCCTTTCGCCGTCTCGCCAGAGCTCCCACGCGCCCTCATAGGCCGCAGGCGCCTGGGCGGCACAACGTGCAAAGGTCGTCGGCAGAGGCTCATAGGAATATACCCGCTCAGCCCGGATTCGTTCGAAATCCGGATTGGCGGAGAGAGCATAGGCCGTCATCACGGCGGGTTCACCCGCGCAATCGCGCACCCCCTCCAGGACTTCGAAAAGCGCCTCTAGATCCTCGCGTGTCTCGAGGGCGTCGAAACAATCCATATACCCGCCAAACCCGGTGATCCGTGCCTCCAGTTCCGCGCGCGCCCTGGCGCTGGCAAGCCGCACATTTCCGTAATCATCCACATTGATGACCAGGAGTTTTTCGTCACTGGACCAGCCCCGCGCATGACGCAGGTTGTCAACGATCAGCCGTGCAATTGACATCAAGACCCCTTGAGAAGGCGGGTATAGGTGGCGATAACAGCGTCCGCGGCGCGCGTTCCACCCCATCGCGCCTCTGCGTCGGCGATGGCTGTCTGGCGCAGGCTGGCAATCTCGGCGGGATGCTTCGCGGACCAGAGAATGGCCTCGGCAAATGCCGTATCGGTCGGTGGAACCAAAAGCCCGGTCTTCGGCCGGACGACCTCGTTGACCGGGGGAATATCGGGAGCAATCGGCACGACACCGAGGAACATGGCCTCGGCAAATGCCATGCCGAAACCTTCACGTCGTGTTGGCAGCGCAAAGAGATCGAAAGACTTGTATAGCTCGACAAGCTCTCGATCAGACAGCCAGTCCTCCACGAGGAAAAACCGCTCTCTTAGCCCGCATTCTGCGATCATCTCTTCAAGCTGTGCCTTCGCCGGCCCACGGCCGCGAACAAGGAAACGGACCTGCGGCGCGTCCTCCACCACCTGCGCTGCGGCTCGAACAAGCGTATCAACGCCCTTATGCGCCTCCAGCCGGGTCACCGAGCCGACCAGAAAGTTGTCCTCCCTGATGCCGAGTTTCGCAAACAGCGCCACGTCATCCCGCGCGGGGCGCGGGATGACGGCACCGTTCCGGATCGTTTTGCTCAAGTCATGTCCGACATTGATGACCTTCGTCGCATCAAACCCAAGGCGTTGAGCCGCCTCCGAAACGGCATCGCTGACAACGAACGTGCAATCGCTGCGATTGGCGAACCATCGCTCCAGCGCGGCAGCTTGCCGCCGTCTGCGCGGCGATAACTGCTCTTCCCGTGCGTAAAGATCGTCCTGGTGGTGCACGACGCAAGGAACGCCAGCCAACCAGGCCGCGAGCCGCCCCACGATCCCCATAACGGAGGCGCGCGTGTGAACGACCGAGGGCCGCAGGCGGCGCAGAATACGCCAGAACCGATAGGTATTCGCGACGATGTTCCAGGGACGGATATTATTTTCAAGCGGCAGCGTGAGGGGCGTGCCCCCCATCGCGGCGAGTTCAGTCTTGTCAGCGGGGCGCCCGTAAATGGGACGGGACGAGGCCACGAAGTAAAGCTCGGCGCCCTCTTCGTTCAGTCGATCCGCCATTACGCGACCGAACGCTGTCAGCATGTTGGCACTGGTCGCCGCATGGACGATCCGCACACCCTGCATTGTCTTTTCTGGATGAAGAATCATGGGAGGGTCAGCATCCGATCGCGGGCATCAAGCCGTGATCCGCGAGAAAAACATCATAGAAGTCTCGTCGCTTGCGCGCGAGCACGTCCATATCGAATTCATGAGCCTTTTCGTAATTCCGAGAAGCGGCCTGGGCGAGGGGAAGCGTCTCGACCGTCCTCAGGCGCGCAGCGATCTGTCTCCAGTCTCCTCTGGGGACGATCCACGGATCAACAAGAAGTTCGGGGATTCCACCCGTTCTCGCCCCGATGACGACGCATCCCCGCGCCATCGCCTCGATTACCGCCCGTGGCAGGCCTTCCTGGCGGCTTGGCTGGAGATAGATATCAATACCGTCCAATGCCTGGGGTATATTTTCACGCGGGCATGGCCCTGCGAATTGTATCTGATCGACGACGCCGAGGGCGGTCGCCAGATTCTGCAGGCGGCTTGGCTCCCCCGGTCCGATGAGCTTGTAAACAAAGCGATGCCGCGCCTCCCCGAGAGCCGCAAGAGCACGGATCACGAGGTCGTGCCCCTTGTATGGCACATCCAGGTTGGCGACCGTCCCAAGTGTGATGGGCTTATCACCCTCCCGAATTCCATTCAGCCGCCGGAGACGTCTTTCGAACAAGCGGCGATCCGCCATGACGGTCTCAACGTCGGAGCATGCGATCTGTTCACCCGAGCTCGGGTAGCGCTTTTGCAGAAAGGTTTCCGTGACATAAAGGGCATGGGTGGTCCGACGCATCAGGCGTCTATTCTTGGCGCGAAAATACGGTGCTACCAGTTTTCCCTTCAGGCTGTGGTTCCATAGAGCGTCCCATGGACAGCCAACGAATTCCACCAGCACTGGTTTGTTCATCTTCCCGGCGCTTTTCAATGCCCAGGACCCGATAAGGCTAGGGAGCCGCGCAACCACCAGATCATGATCCGCCACCAAAGAGGCAACACGACCCTCGGACTTGCGCATCTTGGCAAGATTTCTGCCATGCTTCATATCGGGCAGACAGATAAGCGTCGCATCGGAAAACCACGCAACAGGCTCGCGCGCATCACCCCGGACGGCGAAGGTCACATGATCCGCCATGTATCGATAACGCTCAACAAGTCCCCGTGTGTAGTTGTACGAAACCGGCCTGTTGTCCTGATCCAGGGTGACTTTGTCGTCATGGGCAAAAAGGAGTTTTCGTGTCACGATATCAAAATATCCAGCAGGGCGTTAAAATTTCGGTCGGGGGCATATCGGTCGCGTGCCCAGTGGCGCACAGCGGCGGTGTCCGCCCCCTTATCGCCGGGGGTGTCGCGAACAATCGCCGCAGCCCGAACTGAATCTTGCGATGGAAACAAGCGGCCATGCAAACAGTCTGGAACAGCATGGCGAATGGGCTCGATATTCGATGCAACGATCGGAACTTCGCACAGCATCGCCTCGATCAAGGCGTTTGGCTGTCCCTCGGTCACGGATGGGAAAACGAACACGTCCATCGCTTGGTAGATGCATTCAGTATCCGTGCGGACGCCAAGCCCGAGGTAAGCATCCGCAAGACCGGCTTTTCGAACCCGCTGACGGAAGGCGTCCTTGTCCGTGCCAGTTCCCGCAAGCAGCAGGTAGATCGTCCCAAGCTGCGCCTTGAGTAAGCGCGCGGTCGCAAACAGCGTTTCATGATCCTTGGCGGGATCGACCCGCCCCACGTGACCGATCACGATGGCGTCCGGGGGAATACCCAGTTCTGCCCGCAAACGGGTACGCTCTTCCGGGCGCGGCTTGAACCGGTCGGCATCCACACCGTTTGGGATCACTTGAAACCGGTGATCGTTTTCCCAGCAAGGTCCGTGGAAATGATCGAGGGCCGTCCGGCTGTTCGACAGGATATGGGTGCTAGAGTCTTCGAGCCATCTCAGCGCCTGCGCCGCGTATAGGCGCCTGAAAAGGGTCGGCTTGTAGGCGGGGGTGGATCGCCGGTGCCACGCGATGCGTTTTGGGACACCCTGCCCCTGCGCAAGCCGCATGGCAAGCCCCGAGAAGACGCCGTTCAGGCTCATGACAGCGTCGAAAGAATGCGCGCGTAGAAAACGGCGGAAACCGAGCGCCTGGCGCGGCGACAAGAACCCCGTTGTTGCGTGATGCGTTTGCGCCCCCGCTTCCCGAAAAGAAGGTTCCAGGCGCGCATTGCGCAGGTTTCCCGTGGTCACATGCCATTCGAACGTTTCAGTTCCGGCATGACGTATCAGCCGGAGGGCATAATTCTCCGCCCCGCCCGCATCATAGCTGGGCAGGATCACGAGGACGCGAGATTTCCGCATCATGGTTCAGTCCGGCCGCAGGATTGCACGTTTCACACGGCCAAGGCGCGGCCGAATCCGGCTTTTCCAGGCGGTCTCGGCCACAAAGCCTGAGGTTGCAGTTCTTGCCATGAAATCCGCCAGCGCTTGCATCTGGACCTCGCTGAACCCGAGTTCGTCGGGTCGTGGTGGCAGGTCGGCCGGAGCCTCGGGGATGGGCAGGCGCTCGTCGGCGGGCAGAAGGTGGTTCCACTCCTCCCATTCCGCGGCATGCTCGGCGACCACCTGTGTGGCGACCGCCCGTGCGTAGTGCGAAAGCGCCTGTCCCTGAACCTTCTCTCCGGGATCGACGGCGCTCATCGCCTCGTAAAGGGGCTCTACCAGTTCGGGGCGGACAGCTGCCATCTGCCGAACCAGCGCCAGTTCCGAAAGGGTCAGGGATGGGTTTACCCTGGCAGGCACGGCCACATCGGGAACCGGCACGCCCAGCCAGTCGACGAAGAACCGCCGCTCCAACGCGCCCTTCTCTCGGCTGTACCCCCGGACGGTAAGGTCAATGCCAAGCGCTTCGGCCTGGCGGCGAAACCCGGCGAGTTCATGGGGCAGGCGATACCCGGACGCACACCATTCTGCGATCTCGCCAGCCGTTCCCCGTTTGGCGCGATGCTTGTAAAGTGACAGTAATTGTTCGACGGGCGCGCGCAGGATGAGGAGGAAATGCAAACGTCCAAAACCAGCTTTTTGGGCCGCCAGCAACAGCCTTTCCAACCCACCATCCGAATGCAACTCGGGCAAAAGAAGTTCACTGGTTGCCAGCACTCTACCAACGGAACGCTCTGTCGCCTGTCTTCCCCAGTCATGAAGAAGCGTGGACAGTTTTTGCGAAGCGGGTTCGGCTTTCAAAGCAAGGCAAAGCCTGAAGGCGTTTCCGGCGCTGACGAGACCGCGTTGCATTCGCCTTTCGTGGCGCGCCAATCCCAGTGGCATCCATAATCCGGAGCGACAAATATCCTCCCTACTTCTCACCAACATAGTATGAAGAAAAGACGATCCGGTCTTTTCAGTTCCGATATGAATATATAGGTCTGGCCGTTCGGTCATTCCCTGATCCATACTCGAAGTCATCAGGCGTTTATTTCCGACACGTCAAGGCAAGCGCCGAGATCCGAATCCCATTTTTCGGGCATAAATTTCTCCATACCATTGCCTGGGTAAAATGTCAGCTCTCCAATAAACGGACGCTCCTCGTGCACGAGAAAATCAACCCTCACAAAGGGCGCGATACCTGCTATGGTCTCGCTTACATGAAGCATCTCATCAAGACAAACCGGGGCGACAATCTGCTTCTCAGAAAAAGGATATCCTATCGTAAAAGGTTGTTTTCTCCATTTCACATCGAAAAAAGCCCTTTTGTGAAATGTGAAACGATCGTGATCGACCTGAACGTATTTTGGGCGGCCATTAAAGCAAAACACTTTGTAATCATCAGGCACATTGCCGCTTTCGTCCAGAAGCAATTGCTCGCAGACTATCCGCGGACGAACTCCGTTATACGCCCACTCCTTCGAATACATATAATAACTCTTCCCAAGCCACTTTTTGAAAAATTCCCTGATTTCCCTTAGATCAACCTGATCCTTATTCTTGATGAAGAAATTCCAACCCGAACCGTGAGTGGCCTTCAGAACGCATCGTCGCGGAAGTGTCTCCAGGTTGATTTCGTCAACACCTGAAAATATGGCTGCCGATGGGATCGTGTACTTCTCTCCCACTTCATTCCTGATAAAATTTTTTACCTCAATCTTGTCAACAAGATTGGTAAGATCAGGATCCCTGTTATAAAGCTTCAAATATTGAATTTTTTCACTGAATGTGGTAGGATGCGCGAGATCAAGGCGTCGCCCTGTGCGCCGATAAAAATCTTTTTTCACATAAACCGATGGCGAAAGAAGCCGCGCTTCAAGGGCGTGACCAATCCTTTTCGAGACAGAGGAAATCATTCTAAACTCCATAACCCTGCGGCCAGCAGGTCAATCTGCTGCCGGTGCCAAGCAAAACTCAGATCAGCGGGAACTAGCGGGATTGGTATCGATCAACTCATCTATCAGGCTACGCCATTCAAACGCCACCTTCTCTTCGGTGAAACGCTCGACTGACCTGAGCGCACCCTGCGCCATATTGGTGAGTCGATCCTGGGAACGACACAGGTCGACAACTGCGCGCGCCATCCCCTCGACATCGCCCTTGCGCGTCAACAGGCCGTTTTCCTCAGGCCGGATCAGCCAGCGGACCATGGGATAGCTTTCGACCACCACCGGAATCGCGCCCTGGCTTTGCGCCTCGATCAGGGTGTTCGGAAAACCCTCGAAGTCGGAGGTCATGATGAACACTTCCGACCGCGCGAAGAAAGGCATTGAGGATTGTCGCCCGTGTAGCTCTATGCGAGGGAGCCTGTCCCTGGAAATCTCTTGCCGGATGTCATCCAGGAACGGGCCATCGCCCACAATGTCGAGCGTCCAGTCGGGCAGCTGAGGGGCGATCTTTCGCCAGATCGGAAGGATGAGATCAGCCCGCTTCTGGTGGACAGAAACCCGAGCCAGCCAGAGCAGCCGCTTTTTCTTGTGAGGAACCCGATCTGCCACGTTCGGGATAGAGTTGGGAATGAGCGCGATGGTCTGCGGATCGTAATCCGGGACGAAGTACGCGAGCTCTTCCAGGTTCGGTTCAGCGAACATGACGAAGCGGTCATAGGTCGCAAGGATCTGCCTGAGGTCTTTCGCATGCCTCTGGCGGTGAAATGCCAGTAACGCGGCCCGGCCAATGGCCGACTTGCCAAGGGCCTTTATCGGACGAGGCAGCATATTCTCGGCGTAAGCATCGAGGTTGTTTCGTACGGAGTAGAGCGTATTGCGCAGGCACCCGATCCGCGGAACGGTCGAGGCTCGCCTCAACGTCTCCGTGATGGCATGTTCATAGGGCATCTGATTGATCACGGCGTGCGGCTTGAACCTGCTGATGGCATCGACCAGCGCCGCGTGATTGGACTTGTTGGCGACATTTCCGCTTTCAGGGGCAGAAAATAACGCCACGTTTTCAGTAGCCCGATGGCCGTGGGCCTCGAACGAAAACACGCCCACCTCAAACCCCTGAGAATTGAGCATACGAGCCATCTTCACAGTGCTCATTTGAACCCCCCCCGTCGACGGATCGAGTGGAGGGGTCAGGACGATCAGGATGCGGGTGCGTTCGGGCATCAGAGAATTCCATAAATCAAGGCGCGAAGCGCTTCCTTGATTGTCAGATTAACCGAGGGGTCGAGCCAGACCGTGAAGGGGGCGCCGAGTAGGAAGAAACTCGGAAAGTCTAGGAAAAGTGAAAGATTGTAAGCGAAGTAGGGCACGAACAAGACGGCACTGCTTACCATGCCCAGCTGATATAGGGACTTCCCCCTCGGCACCTTGAAGCGATCAGCAACCCGAAGCCGAATCATGATGAAGGCGGCTCCAAGGAAAACCGCGCCGATCGTCCATGCGCGGTTGTGGATGGCGTACATGAACCACAAGCTGTTCGACAAGGTGAGCGTAAGAAGGCCGATGGAAGCAATCCAGCGTTCGTACGCGTTCATCGTGAGTGTAAGGACACCGCAGACGAGAAGCGTGTAGATGAAAACATTCAGAGCCCATCTTTGGACATTGAGCTTCGCGAGCACGAACCAAATTCGGTTTCCAGAAGTCTGTGCCAGCACCTGCTCCGCACTTGCAGTCTCTTCGCGATAATAAGAATTCACAGAACTAACTCCCCGTTCCGTCGTGGACGCAACCTCGACGAAGGAGCCTGGACTTATCAGCGTCGTCGTACTCGAAAGGATGAAGAGCACAGCGTAGAGAGACACACGACTCCCGAAGATGAGCACGGCGTAGGCCGGCAGGGCCATCACGAAGTAACCGACGTGAATGAAGGGCGGCATTGCCATGAGAACGAGATACCGAAGACGGCGCGTCCTGTAATACTGAAGCGAGCCGTAGACGAGGACCCAGAGCCCAGTCCAGGTTCTCACGGTGTTCACGCCCTCGATGTTCTTCAACAAGAAGAAGTTCGCGATCAGGAACAGTGTGATCAACGGCAACCGGGCCTTTCCCCAGTCGCGAAAGATGATCAGCATAGACCCGGAGAAGAAGTACCCGTAGACGGCTCCGACGACAAAAAAGAACAGGGCTGGTACGCCAAGGACACCTCCGACGAAGTAGGATATCACATGGATGTAGACGTCCTTGTTCGGTGATGTCCCCACTTGAAAGGTCAGGATCTCCCAAAGTTCGCGCAGAAAATCGTCGAAAGCCAGATCGCCGTAATGGATGTACACTTTCAGGAGATGACGCACGCCGTCGGCACCTGCCCCAGTTGGGTCGTAGGCGATCCCGATCGTCGCGCCGTAAACGGCGAAGAAGGCTGTCAGCAAGAGGTGCCGGTACCGGTGGCTCCTTGTTCGCCACGCCTCGACCAACAGCAGCGGCGGCGCGAGCAGCATCCCGGCCATTATCTTAACCGCACGCGCCGGAACGTCGGCCGGGCGGCGAATTCGTTTATGGACCTGCCCTGGGGCAAGAGATGCTTGGTTAGCCAGCATGCTGCGAGCTAGCTGAAGCCCATGACAGCACTATGCCTTTTCCCACCACTGCGAGGGACAGGTCCAGAGCAAGACAGATACCGCAATCGATCTTTTGAGTTCTAATGCACTGCATGATCATGTTTCTCAGCGCTGGATTTGGAAAACAAATAGTCGACAACGGATCCGGCTGGCACCTGCGGTTCCGGCACCTTCCAGGTCAGCTTGAAGAGCGGGGTTTGAGGATGATCGATCAGCGCTTTCGTCTCGGCGGTCAGAGGGGATTGTAAACCGGCGCGCTGCAGCGCATGGGGCGGCACCGCGGATTCGAACGGCATGTCGTTCCACATCCTGCGCAGGCGCCGGTCGCCGGCGATCAGGTCATTCAGCGCGTAGTGATAGATCAGATAGGGCGGGCGGCGCAGCGCCCACCGCATCGGCGATGTCAGCCACAGGCGCGTCAGGCTCGGATGCCGGTTGATTGCCCGACCTACGAGAGCGATCTTCGTGTCGGGTCTTCCGCTGCGATCCTTTAGGGCGCTGCTTTCCCAGTAACGGCAAAGCTTGTGGAGGAGGGCGATGAGGATGGGATGCTCAGGCTCCGCGGCAATGAACCAGTTTGAGATAAGGCGATCTCTTCCCGGCTTTTGGAAGAAGAAGAGGCCAGCCTGCATTCTCTCTTCGAGCCAAACATGCATATCGATTACTGGGAAAACGGTTGCATCCATCCATATCCCGCCATGACGGAGCAGAAGGGCCGTGCGAATAAGGTCCGATTGCAGAGCCAGGCCGAGACTGTCCCAGGTTGCGTCCGCCAAGGGGATGGCAGGTCGAATTAGTTCCAAGTCTTCGCTGTCCAGCAGCTTGACGTCTTGGTTTGCCGACACGGCGTTGATTTGAGCCACACAGCCCTTCACCAGATCAGGAGCGGCATCGAAGCCTTGAGCCCAATAGGTGAACACAGTCCCGGAACTACATTTCATCCGCGATACACCTTCGGCTCGGACCCGCACAACCTAAAGATGTATTGCCTCGCCTTTTCGGAACTCGAAATCTCCAGCAAAGCGTCCACGACCGAGGATGTATTTTGATCGAATTCTGAATGCTCCTTGGCTCGATACACAAACGCAGAAGCGCCGCAGAGTGCTTCTTGAAAAGCGCCCAAATCAGCATCGCCAATCCGCGCGCAACTTTCTGACAAGAACTTTTCCAGACGATCATATGTCTGAAACCTATGAACTCCAGGTGAATCAGGCAAAAATTGTTTTCCAAAAAATACCACGGGCACCCCTCGCGCACGAGCCTCAAAGCCCACGGTCCCAGTGAGTGTTGCGACAGCCTGAGCCCTGTCAATTACATCAAAAGGATTGGACTCGATATCGCAAATTTCAACACCGTCTATCGCATCAATTTCGGAATAAAAACCGGACCACCTCCATATTTTGTCGCAATTATTCGAGAAAGTGGATGGGTGCTCCCTTACAAGAACAACCGTATCCTTTGGCACCGCTCGCCGAAGCATCTGAATTGCCTCATACTGATTGCAAAATATCCCCGCCTCGGGCAATGAGGTTCTCTCGGGCTGATACTGCAAGAAAAACGCAACATACTTCTCAGGCAAAGACTGAGAAGAAAATCTTTTCAGCTCTCGCCACATCGTTACCGCGTGCAACGTCCGGCCCAGTCGAAATCGGTTTTTTCTGGCAGTAACCAACGCCGAGAAAACCGCACCCCCATTTACTTCCAATCTTCGCCTTTCGTAATCTGGAATAGCATGACAATAATTCCCGGAGGCAATATTCAATCTATCCGCCACCTCATTCTCATAGGCCTCTCCTTCATTGGCACTCATCCCTCCGAGCGGAAGCAGTTCCCCGCCACCTGAAAGACCAACTCTTATCGAATGATACTTAGGCGAAAACGTTCTCTCAATAATCAATACAGCCACACCCAACTCTTGATAGATCAGTGTTTCTACATAGTTCCGCAGGCTGTGAGGTGTAGAGGATAAAATCAAAAAATCTATCTGCTTCCGAAGATGGAAAAAATAGACAATGTGAACGAAATTTATTAGTTCATTTTGGACCCTTAAAGCATGTCGACTTCTAAACTTTCGTGAAATGCCATCGTTGCGCCGCAGGAGGAACAGTTGAACATTAGGGTCACAAATCACCTTTTTAACAATCTCAGAGATCCGAGCCTTATCGCTGGAGCTAAGATCAATGACGCCAGCCCCCTGATCCCCAATATTCGCACCTTGTCCATAAGCGATGCTTCCGGAACGCGAATCGTCAAAATCAACCACGATCCCGGTTTCGGCAAGCTCCGCTATTTTTTGCCTTTGACACTCCGTGAACCTATGCGACGGCAAAATTGTTCTGAGCTTCTTCACGAAACGCTCCTCACTCACAGATCAACAGTCATTCTTCCCGAGTAACTCCCATTGCACCGGCATATGCGCTTTGACATCACGCGCCACCCTGCGACCGATAATATCGTCGGTCCATTTGGGGGCCAGGCCATATCCCGGCCGGACACTGCGGATACACGCCTCGGTTATCTCGTCGCCCGCTTTCATATCCTGGACGAAATACAACGACCTTCGGAATTTCACGTTGCCCTGCTCGCTCGACTTGCGGCCATAGTCCACCTTGCCCAACGCGTCCCATGCGGTCCTTGCATCGCGGCACAGGGCGGCGAGCTCGCCTGGCTCCAACGAAAAACTGTCATCAGGTCCGCCCACGTTGCGGTCGAGCGTCACGTGCTTTTCGATCAGCGCGGCACCAAGTGCGACGCTGGCGATCGCGGTCGTGTTGTCCAGCGTGTGATCCGACAACCCCACGGGCAAATCGAACCGTGCCGCCATATCGCGCAGCGTCGCCAGGTTATAGTCCGCCGCCGGTGCCGGATAGCCCGAAACGCAATGCAGCAGGGCCAGCTCTTTACACCCGCCAGAGCGTGCGGCCTCCACCGCCTCGGTGATCTCTTCGAAATCGGCCATGCCGGTCGAGATGATCATGGGCTTGCCCGTGGACGCCACATAGCGGATCAATGGCAGGTCCACCGCCTCAAAGCTGGCGATCTTGTAGGCCGGGGCACCCAACTCTTCCAGAAGGTCCACCGCCGTCGGATCGAAGGGCGACGAAAACAGGGTGATGCCGCGCCGCGCGGCATGGGCAAACAGGGCCTCGTGCCACTCCCACGGGGTATGCGCCCACTCGTACAGGTCGTAAAGCGTTCGTCCGGCCCATAATCCCTCGGTGATCTGGAACTCTGGCGCGTCGGATTTCAGCGTGATCGTATCGGGACGATAGGTCTGGATCTTGACCGCATCCGCGCCGGCGGCTTGCGCAGCGTCGATGATCCTCAGCGCCTGGTCCAGGTCGCCATTATGGTTGGCCGAGATCTCGGCAATCACATAGGGCGGGTGGCCGGGGCCGATGGGGCGCTTAGCTATGGCTAGATGACCCATACCGGCGCGGTTTCTAATTTCCATGAATGCGATCTTTCATTTCTTCGCGCGCGCCCGACCATTCTCGGGCCAGCATGCCAAGACGGATAATATCAACGTGCTTATCATCAATGCGATGATGCTCGCGAAATCTACCCTCTTCCCGAAATCCAAACTTCTTATGAAGCTTAATAACAGGCTCATTGAAGGCCAACACTTCGCAGGAGAGCTTGTTCATGCCCAAAAAACCAAAAACGTGTTCAAGGGCAAGAAACTCCATCTTAGAACCAGTTCCAGGAGGCGCACACGGGCTTGCGTAGAACGCCCAAAAACAATTCTTGTTGATTGTGTCAATTTGACTCAAACTCACAACTCCCAGTGGGATATTGGCTTTCTCATATAAGAAATAACTTTGGTCATCACGCTCTCGGACATTTTGCCACCAGAGCTTGTGTTCTGATTCCGAGATATAGTGTCGCGTATACATTTTCGATGCGACTTCAGGCGCGTTGCGCCATGATCGGATCAACTCCAAATCCGTATCTTCTAGGACGCGAAGGTTGCCAAAGTTAGTCAAGAAACAATCCTATTGACGGTTGAGCAAAGATCGAGTTGGGCTATCAGTCGGCCACAGCCCTCACCATCACAGACCCCGGCGGCTTTTTCCGACAGGTCGGACAGACGACCCGGATCGCCGGCACGGATCAGCGCGTCTTGCAGGTTGCGCGCAAACTCCGCGGCGTGCAGCGGCCCGGGATCAAGCGCGGCGCCCGCCTTGGTCATCGCCCTTGCAATGCCCGATTGGTTTTCCGCCACTTCCACGATGATGCTGGGCAGCCCCAGACAGCACCGCTCCCACGTCGTACTGCCGGCCGCCCCGATGGCCAGGTCGGCCGTCGCCATCCGCGCGGCCATGTCCGCGACATCCACGGCCACCTCTGTCGGTCGAGGCATGTCCTGCGCCAACCGCCGCACCCGGTCGAGGGCGGGGGAGCGCGACCCCATGATGACGGTGATGCGCAAGGGGTCAGGAAGAGGTATGCCACGCAACGCCTCTAGCACGGTTGAGGTCGCGTCGGCCTTGTCCACCCCGCCCATGGTGATCAGCAGATGCCGCAACCCGCGCCCGGCCCGGTCAGATAGCACCTGCGCGCGCATGGCGGCGAATTCCGGGCGCAACACCGCGTATCGCGGGCCGATCAGACGCAGGCATGTTGCCGGGACCAGCCTATCGTAATCCCCGGCCACGCGCCCAAGGTTCTGGTCCAGCAAAAGATTGCACTCGTGCGGCCGGTCGGCAAGATCGTCGATCACCAACAATTTCGCACCCTCGGGTCGCGCCGCCGCCTGCCAGCGCGCATCAAAGGCGTAGTGATCCATCACCAGCCAGTCCGGCGAATCGGCGGCAAGCGCGGCCTTCGTCTCTGCCGCATCCTGTATCCAGGAAACCCCGGCCCAGGCGGCATGCACAGGAGGCCCATCCGGCGCCGCCCCGTGTGGCGTGGTCAGCAAGGAGACCCTGAACCCCTCGTTTGCGATACGATCCGCAAGGTGCCCCGGCAACGCGCGGGTAACAAAGCAACACTCCGCCCCGGCCTCGCGCAACGCGCACGCCAAGGTGAGGCAGCGCATCACATGGCCGGTCCCGATGTCGAACGAAGCATCGGCGCGGAAGGCGATGGTCATGGGTTCTTTCCCAATTGCATGGCCCGCATCAGCCATTCTGCCCGGCACCAATCCTCTTCGGTATCGATGTCCTGAACGCGGTACCGGGGCAAGGGCAGCCCCTCGGCGCCGGCCTCGAATATCCCGCTGCAGCTTTTCCAGCTTGCCGCGCGCGCCCAATAGAACTGGCCAGCGTCATGCCAAGCGTCCTCGAGATCCTGAGATCGCGTCTGCATCTGGGCGGGGTCGAACATCGCTACTCTCCCCGACGCATCTCGGCGCAAGGCGCGCTGAATGGGAAAGGCAAAGGTCGTCACACCCAGCACAAAGGGCGCGCTGTTCTCTTCAAGCCTCTCGAATCCGGCGCGCAGATCTCCCGGAGCCACAAACGGCGCTGTCGCGTAAAGACAGCAGACCGGAGTGCACTCTGCCAAACCTAACTGGTCGATTGCATCGGCAATGACAGGGACGGTCGGCGTATGGTCATCGGCAAGCGCGGCACGACGACAAAAGGGAACTTCGGCACTGCAGTCGAGCGCTACCCTGGCGATTTCATCGTCATCGGTAGACACCACGATCCTATCAAAACAGCCGGACATTCTTGCTGCGTCGATCGACCAGGCGATCATGGGCTTGCCGCAGAATTCGCGGATATTCTTCCGCGGAATTCGCTTGGAACCGCCTCGCGCAGGTATCAAACAAACAGTCACGTCGAGAGCGCCTGCGAAATCGCGTCAACGACACTGGATTGTTCATCATCCGTGAGCCCCGCATGCAGCGGGATCGAGATGGCACGCGCATAGTAATCCTCGGCGACGGGGAAATCGCCAGAACCGAAGCCCAGTTCGCGGTAATAGGGCTGAAGGTGGACCGGGATGTAATGCAGGTTCACGCCGATGCCCCCTGCGCGCAATGCCTCGAACACGCCACGATGGCGCGTCCGGTCGTCCAGCCGGATGACGTAAAGGTGCCATGCAGAGCAGGCCCCTGCCTGGCGACCGGGCCGCCTCAGTGCCAGATCGGCCAGTGCATCGTCATACCGCGCAGCAAGTTCCCGACGACGGGCGACAAAAGCGTCAAGCTGACCCAACTGGCTCAACCCCAGTGCGGCCTGCATTTCCGTCATGCGGTAATTCCACCCAAGCTCCAGTTGCTGGTAATACCACGGGCCGTCCGGCGCATGCGTCATCAAATCTGGCTCACGGGTGATCCCGTGGCTGCGCAGACGTTCCATCCGCGCCGCCAGTTCTGGATCATTGGTCAGGGCCATCCCACCCTCTGCGGTCGTGATGATCTTGACCGGATGAAAGCTGAACACGGTGATGTCGGAATAGGTGCACCCGCCCACCGGCCCACCCATGAAATCTGCACCGATAGCGTGGCTTGCATCCTCGATCAGGCGCACCCCATGGGCCCGGGCCAGGTCTGCGATCCGAACCATGTCGGGCGATTGACCGCACATATGCACCGCGACGATGACCTTGGGCAGGCGCCCTGCCCAGGCTGCGGCCTCAAGCTTTGCGGCCAACGCACTCGGGCAAATGTTGAACGTTTCGGGCTCGATATCAACGAAATCCACGTCTGCGCCGCAATAGCGCCCACAATTGGCTGAGGCGACGAAGGTTATGGGAGAGGTCCAGAGAAGATCACCGGGCCCAAGGCCGAGCGCCAGGCAGGCAATGTGCAGGGCGGATGTCGCCGAATTGACCGCCACCGCATGATTTGCGCCAACGCGTTCTGCAACTGCCTGTTCGAAACGCGGCCCGACAGGCCCCTGTGTCAGAAAATCCGACCGCAGAATGGCCGCAACTGCCGCGATGTCATCATCGCTGATGATTTGACGACCATAGGGGATCATCAGATCGCCCCGATCTTGGCACGGTTCGCCTCGATCCAGCCTGCAAGTGCCGCGTCGCTCATCCAGTCCGGGTTTAGATCGCTGGTATAGAGGAAATCCTCGGCCACCTTGCGCCCGCCCTTGATCCGCGCCGGGTCGCTGGCCCAGTGGTTAATGGCTGGCAGGATCTTGAAGTGTTCCTCGTATTCATAGGTGTAAGGCGCATCCTCGATGCCGATCATCTGTTCATGCAACTTCTCACCGGGGCGGATACCAACGGTCTCTTGGCGCGCTTCGGGAGCGACGACATGAGCAATGTCGGTCACCTTCATCGAGGGAATTTTCTTCACATAGATCTCGCCGCCAACCATGTCATCGAAAGCGTGCCAGACCAGTTCTACCCCCTGCTCCAGGCTGATCATGAATCGCGTCATGCGCGGATCGGTTATGGGCAAAACGCCCTTGTCTGCTATCGACATGAAGAACGGGATCACCGAACCACGCGACCCCATTACGTTGCCGTAGCGAACGACGGAGAACCGCGTATCATGCTCTCCAGAATAGGCATTGCCGGCAACAAACAGCTTATCCGATGCCAATTTGGATGCACCGTAAAGATTGATCGGACTCGATGCCTTGTCGGTAGAAAGGGCAACCACCCTCTTCACACCCATGTCGATGGCCGCATCGATCACATTCATGGCCCCGTTGACATTGGTCTTGATGCATTCGAAAGGGTTATACTCCGCCGTGGGCACGATTTTTGTGGCTGCCGCATGAACCACGTAATCGACGCCCGCAAAGGCGCGATAGAGACGCTCCCTGTCGCGAACATCCCCAATAAAGAAACGTACGCGCGGATCATCGCCGAAGTGCTTGGCCATCTCCCATTGCTTCATCTCATCGCGCGAAAAGATGATGACTTTCTTCGGGGTGAACCGTTCAAGCGTCATTGGCAGGAAGGCATGACCGAACGAACCGGTCCCGCCGGTCACGAGGATCGTCGAGTTCTCAAGCATAAAATGTTCCGCGATCGTTGGAAAAGATCACGCGGCCCTTGAAGGGTCCGCAAAGGAGCGGAAGGCCGCGTTGGTGTTGATCAGCGCATCCCAGGTGTCGAAGCCCGCGATCCGCCCGTGGTCCAGCACAAGGATGCGATCACAGGATTTCACCGTGCTGAGCCGGTGTGCGATCATGAGGACTGTTTTCGATCCAGGCAGTGCGTCGATCGCCGCCATGACCTCTGCCTCGGTAAGGTTGTCGAGCGCACTTGTGGCCTCGTCGAAGACGATAAGATCGGCATCATGATAAAGCGCCCGTGCGATCCCGATCCGCTGGCGCTGCCCGCCCGAGAGCCGCACGCCTCGCTCGCCGATCGCCGTCTCATAGCCGTCCGGCAACTCCTCGCGCACGAAGCTATCAATCTGCGCGATCCTGGCTGCGGCTTCCACCCTGTTCCGGTCAATTTCTTCAAAGGGGAGCGCGAGCGCGATGTTCTCGGCGACACTGGCATCCGTCAGGAAAATGTCCTGCGGCACGTAGCCGACACTTTGCTGCCAGGCGCGCAAGGACTTGGCCATGACCTCTGTGCCGTCCACGACAAGACACCCTTCGGTCGGAGACAGGAGGCCAAGCACGATATCCGCAAGGGTTGTCTTTCCCGCCCCTGTTGAGCCGACAATTCCGATCCGCTCCCCCGCACGGATCGTGAGATTGATGTCCGCAAGACCGGGCATTTCCGCGTTCGGATACCGATACGAGACCGCCCGAAGTTCAAGGCTGTCCTTGAGGCCCAACGCCTGCGGCATGTCCCGCGGTAGGGCAGCTCCGGACTTCAATAGCGACAGATCGGCATGCACCCGAGCGACAGCGGAGGCCCCGAAGGAAAGTTGCGTCAACCCCTGGTAGAGCTTCTGGACCTCCGGTATGAGCCGCTGCCCGGCAAAGGCGAAGATACCAAGGAGCGGCAGAATATTCGCCAGCGCTTCACCTCGCGCCAGGGCCGCAGGATCGAGCAGGGCAAGGCAAAGCAGAACAACGCCTCCGAAGAGCGCGATCTGAACGACATTCATGGGCACTTGGCCCAGCACCACTACGCGCAACATGACCCCTGCCATCCGACGCGACGGCGCGGCGTAGCGGTCGAGATAGGCAGCCTCGCGCCCGAGAAGCTTGATATCCTTCACGCCGCCAAGCGCCTCACCCGCGATCCGGAACCGCTCCGAATTCGTTCTGGCACGCAGGCGTCCCCAACGCGTGACGAAGCGGCGCGTCAGAGCGAATGTCCCGCTGTAGATCGCGCCGAGTACGACGAAGGCCGTAAGGGCGATGAGAGGCTCGACCCAGAGCAGAAGTGTCACGATGGAGACCACCGTGAAAAGGGCGGCCACAGCTTCTCCCATGGGACGGAAGAAGCTCTGCACAACCTGCTGGGTTTCGCTGAGGATCTGCGTGCCGAGGTCGCCGCTATGACTTGTGAGAAAGAAGGCGTAGGGCTGGGCCAGATAAGCGCCGAGCAGGCGGTGGCTGAGCACGTGCATGCGCATCAAGGCAAACCGGTTGACGACCCAGACCTGCGCGATCTTGGCGAGATTGGCGACGACGATCACCACGATGGAACCGAGCCCGAGGGCCACGAGAAACGCATGATCGCTCTCAAACCCCCCCCAGTCATAGGCACGCGCGAGCGCCGGTACGGTCTGAATACGCCCCGGATCGGCGAGCACGGAGAGGAAAGGAAAGATCGACCCGACCATACCCGCCGACATGAGGGCGGTGATCACGATCACGACAAGAACGCGCAGAGCCTCGCGCCGTTCTTCGCGGGTAAGGAGGCCCACGCCTTGCCGAAGAGTTCGGATATCAATCATTCGAGACGGTTCCATTAATCCCGGGAGAACGAGGAAAGGCGAGCGAGAAAACCGGCAGTCGTTCTCTGCCAGTCCGAAGCGCCCGCCGCATCACCGCTTTTACCTATCTCAACGCCCGTTCAGCAGATATTTGGGATTCGACGCTCTTGGAGCGCCAAATCACCAACACTCCGGATCGAAGCGAGTTGATGGCGCTCAATTTAGCGCTGCCACTCCGACATCTCGCTCCAGCCCGAGACGAAGACGAAATCGAGGTCCGCCCGCACCGCGGCCTCGTGATCATAGCGGCTGCCACCTGGAAACAGCGGCGGGCGGCGGATGGTGCCAGTGCCCAGCTCGCGGGCGAGGATCGTGTCCTTGCGGTCGGGGCTGCCGAAGATGCCACCGTCGGACAACCCATCCAGCCCGCGCGCAGCGAAGATCTCTCGCAGTTCGGCCTGGTCGCCGCCCGAGACGAGACTGCGGGCGAAATCGAGGATCTCTTCGTCGTTGGTCGAGAGCACCACCCGGTCGATTTCAGGGCAAGCGAGGAGCTGGCCCAGCTTGATCTCGAGCAGCCCATGCGCAAAGGGACCGAAAGGACGGATGTTCTTGCGCGGCACCCGCTCGCTGCCCTTGCTGCAGAGCAGGAAGGCGATGACAGGGCGGGGGCATGGCCCGGAGCGACTCAGAGGGCGGATACATAGATGCTGGCGCTGCGCAACCGGTGGCGCGTGGGTGTAACCGAAATCAGTCGCTCCTCGCCGGCATGGGCGCGATAGGCGTCGAGGACGGCCGCCGTCTCGTCGTTGCGCGCGTCGCCCGCGGGATAGCCGTCGAAGCCGGCCATCAGGATGCTTTCGGCCTGCCCGCTGGTCGCGACCGCCAGCGCATAGGCCAGCACCAACGAGGTCGGCGCGATGCAATGGTCTTCGTGGAAGGCGAAGCGACCAGGCTCGATGCCGAGACCGAAATCGAACAGCTCCTTGTCGCCCAGCTCGGCGCGCAAGGAGTCGGGCAGCTGGGAGGCCGGAGTGATCAGCGGCTGCGGCAGGCGCGCATGGGTTTCGGCATCGGCCAGCAGGCGGACGGGATGGCAGGCGATGCGCAGGTCGATCAGGTCGGGCGCGATCGCCTCCTGGGTGTTAAGGGCGATCACCAGCGGCCGGGCGTCGCGGATATAGGCCTCCAGCGCGGGGCGGTGGGCGACCACACCCGGCCCGGTGCCGAGGATCAGCACCTCGCGCCCCGCCATCATGTCAGCAGGTTTCCAACTGCCACGCGGTTCGCCGCGATAGAAATGCCGCGCCCCGTCCAGCGTGTCGAAGCTGAACTTCTTGCCGCCCTCCGCGCGCAGGTGATCGATCACGGCGAGGATGTCCTCCTCGCCGTAGCGCGCGTCGCCCAGCATCTCCTGGATATAGGTGGGGTGGATGCCGTATTTGCCGGCGAGATAGTAATAGGGGTTGGAGCCCCATCCAAATTCCGCCTTCATCGGCGCAAATTCCTTGCGGATCAGCGACATCAACGGAACCAGGTTGGCAGGCCGCCCGCGCAGCCGTTCCGCCTCGATGGCAAGTTCCTCGGTGCGCGCATTGCCCGGCCCACGCCCCATCCCGGTCACCGTGGCATCAAGCCAGGATACCCCCTCAGCCTGCGCGCGCAGGGTGTTCGACAACGCCAACCCCATATTGTCGTAGGTGAGGATGCCGAGCGGTCCGTCCCAGCCCTCGCGCAACAAGCCAACGATACGAGCGGTATCCTCGGGCGTCATCGAGCCCATGGAGTCGGCAAAATACAGCACGTCAATCGGCCAGTCCCGCGCCATTTCCGCCAGCGCGCGGATTTCATCGTCACTCCGATCCGCGATCTGCATGAGGTTGAAGCCGACCCGATAGCCGCGCTCCGCGAGCCACCCCACCGCGGGCAATGCCGTCTCGACCTCATGAAAGTGGCATGCGATCCGGACGAGATCGAGCGGTGTCATTTCGGCCTTTTCAGGAAACAGGTGCGCCAACGCGAGCTCGCGCCCGTTCCCGGGGCAAAGATCAGAGCCGTTGATCATCACCCCAACGGCCAACCCGTCCGGGATCGCGAGGCTGCGCAGGAAATCGTCCGTCGTGAAGGCGCAGGCCCCCTTGAACCCCGCGTTCTTGAGAAGCCGAAACCCCAGTTCGACAACGTCGACCTGCGCAGCCTTCATCGCAGCGAGATAGTCGTTGATGAGCGCGGGCGGGAAATCCCACGCGTTGTAGTATCCACCATCGCGGAAGGTGCAGTCGAGTAAAATGGGACTTTTCATGGGGATCCTTTTGCAGGAGCGTTAGACCGGACGGGGGATAGTAGCGATGAGCAGCGACAACGTGTTTGACAGCGACCATCAAGACAACCGCAGGCGATACCGCACGGCCCCCAAACGCCCGATAACGCAAACTCTCGAACTCAAGGAGCGCGAAGCGATCAGCCGATAACGCCGCCTACTGAGGGTGCCGTTTGCCAATCCACTCGACCCCGTCGAGGCGAGCGGCTTTCCTGTCGAAGGTCTTCAGGGCAGCGGCGCCGGCTCTTCGTGCAGCCTGCCGGATCATCAGATCGGAAAACCCGAACCCCTTCCCTTCGTACAGGTGAAGAATTGCGCCAACGCTATCGCCTTCCTCGATGTCCAGCTCCGAGGCTGACAAAAAACCTTCTAGCACGCGCGCGATCTCGAAACGCTTATACTGGTAACTCCTCTCCAACACCCAGACGAGTTCCACCAGAACTTCTCTCGCGACGAAACCGGGATTTTGTTCCGTGAGCCCAGCGACGAGCTCGCTCGCCATGCGTCCCTGATCCGGATCGTCCTGGGTCAGGAAACGCACGAGGACATTTGTGTCGAGGGCTATCATTGCTTCGGGTCAACCGCGCCCGCCGCGATGGCCTCATCCATCTCCTCCAGCGTCACGGTTTTTTGGCCTGGACGTTTCAGAGCGCCCTCAAGATCCAGGACTGGCCGGGCCCTCAAGATACGCACTTCTCCATCAAGCAGGATGTAGCGCAGTTTGTCGCCCGGCTGCAGGCCAAGAACTTTGCGGACATCTTTTGGAAGGGTCGTCTGGCCTTTTGTTGTTACAGTCGATTCTCGCATGCTAGCACCCCACTTCACCTTGCGCCTCAAGATATGGCGCACCTTTCAGCGTGGAGCAAGGAGGTTTTGGGAATTCCTTGCGGGCACCCAATAATGCTCACTCTCGGACACAGGGCGCGAAGCGATCGCCCGACACGACACAATTCGAGCCTGCCCGTTCAGGAGCTGATCGCTCACCCGACGTGGACGCCTGCGTCCAGTCGCGACAAGGGGCACGCACCGCGTCCCCTGCCCTTCTAAGCAAGCCCCTGCGCGCGCTGCCGAACCAGCTCCGCAAAGGGTTTTTCATCGTCTTGCTGCACCAAGGCAAAATTGGAGCGAGATCGACCTTCAGCACGTCGGCCCTCGCAACCCTGACGCGAAATCTCGCGCAACCTCACCACTCAGCCGATATCGACTAAGCTCTCTGTCTCAACGAAATCAAGGTGACTGGAGTGCATTTCCGTACGATCTCTAAGAACGTAGCGGAGCTTGAGATCTGCGCCGGGTCGCTCGCCTCAGTACACTCAAGCGCGCAACACCCGTCCAGTGGAAGACCCCCTCGTCTCGCCAGGCATATAGAAACAGCCGGATGATCCATCTGAGCGAACGAAAAATTCTGTTTAGCGGGCGCCCAGCATTCTCTGGGTGACACAACACACGGCGCAGGACCGCCAGACGATCGACACTAAAGAGAGCAACCAAAACACACCCAAACATAGCTACCGCACCGTGACTGGCTAATGCCCTTCACGTCGGACGCACTTACCTCAGATTGGCCAACCACTTGGCCGGAACACAATCCGCGACTTTCATTATGAGATTTTTCGCGGGAGAGCAAGGCCCTCGCAGCCGGCTTCGAATTAAGCATTTTTGCGCAGCAAAGCAGCTAGACGACCCGATCGAGCCCAACACATCTGCATCCGAAAACAGGATCGAATTGATACGAAAAGGGCAGGCTGCCTCGACTGCCCAACAAGACGACACGCCCTCACCCGAAGCGGTAGGGCCGCCCTTAAATTCAACCATGAGAAGATTTTTTACCCCCTTTACAATAGCTTATTCGTCAAGCATACCTATAAAGTATATGCTATACTCCGTGAGTGGTGCTGCAGCCGGGAGGAAATCAGTATGAAACGTTTTGCAAGCGGTCGAATGGCGCAACTCAGCAAGCTTTACGAGTTGCTGTCCGCGATGGAGCGTGACCTCGGCATGGACCAGCTGTCGGGCGAAGAACGGCGTATCGTTTACGCCATGTCAGAGATGGCGGACGCCGATGCGGAAATCTCCAGCCGTGATCTCCGCGAACACGCTTTCTGTCGCGACATCTCGACGCCAACCTACTACCGCGCGCTGAAACGCCTGACGGCGAGGGGCATGCTCACCGTGCCCCGAGGCCGAAAAACTGGTGCTTATCGCCTAACCGGCATCATGGATGAAGACACGCAGCCAAGGCCGGGCAATCTCAACCCTGAGTTCCCCTGACCCTGCTCAGCAAAGACCCTCGGGACAGGCTCTCGTCATCTGGAGCACGCTCTAGGCTCATCCGGTTAGCGTTCCCGATAACACACGGTTAGTAATTCCGATTTGATCCGGTCACGGCTTGCAGGGTATCCGGTCGCCCCGGCATCCGGCCGAGAGACGCGCTGCCAGGCGATCGCGCAGCGGGATATCTGCCCGCGCAGGACATCGTTCGGTTGATCGACGGGTGCGACATTTCCCAATCCTGTCGGATGAGGGACAAGGCGATCCTGCTGCTGCTCGCCCGATCTGTTGTAACCGGCCGGTTGGCACCGCGGTTGATCAGGCGGCCTCGGCCTGAGCGGTGGCCACCGGCACCCAGTTCCACGGCAAGAGCTGGTCTAGCCGGTTGATCTTGTGATCGTGGATACGGTCGAGCACGTCGGCGAGATAGGCCTGCGGATCGAGGTCGTTCAGCTTTGCGGTCTCGATGATCGTCATGGCGCGGGCTAGGGTTTCGGCGCCGGTGTCGGCGCCCGCGAAGAGCCAGTTCTTCCGGCCGATACCGATCGGGCGCAGGGCGCGCTCGGCGGGGTTGTTGTCGATGGCCACGCGGCCATCGGTGAGGAAGAGGCTGAATGAGGCCCGGCGGGCCAGCCCATAGCGGAACGCTTGGGCCAGATCTCCCTTGCCGGGGATCCGCGTGAGTTGGCTTTCGGACCAGTCGAAGAAGGCCTCGACCTTCGGCGCGCTGTGTTTTTGGCGCGCGGCAAGGGCAGCGTCTGCGGGTTGATCTCCGCGGCATAGGAGACATGGGCAATTCGGCGGCCTTGGCCTCCGCGATGGCGGTGTTCGCCATGAGGTACGCGCAGTAACGAACCTACAGTGTCATCCGCCAGGCACGCAGGCCCAGGATCATGATCACCATTAGGGTCAAGAGGCCAAAAAAGTCGCCCACGAAGTAGGCGACGTAATCCTGTGAAGGTGCGTTAAAAAGGGTGTTTGCAACGAGCGTGTTAGGGATGGAAGCGATCGCACCAGCCGCAAGAACTGTCCGCCAGCAGACAGGATCATGTTCGGAACTGGCGCTCTTCCATCCAATGCTTCTTAGTATGGTGAATGTCAGGGGCGCAACGGTGATGCCAAGCAGGAAAACCCCGACGAGCGGCCACTCGAAGGCCCCGTCGCCCAAGAGCCACGCATGCGCAAGTGCTGCGCCCGGTGCCAGTGCAAAAACACTGCGCCAGCCCAGAAGCCAAGCTGTGAGGACGCGCACACCATGAGGCAGGAACAATAAGCTGCTGTACCCATCTAGCCCAGGTACCAGCACACGCTGCGCAGGAAAAAGTACCCCCAAGACCATCGCGAAACTTGCCAAGTAAAACCCTGAGGCGATCACGGTTTCTGTTGCGAGGCCAAGTACTCGAGATTTCATGTTCACCCCGTGCGGAACTCGGATTCCGCAAAGACACCCGGCCCCGAGCCGATGCCGAGACACAACCATTAGTTACATCTAGGACCCACAGGCCGAATGCCTGAATTGGTGCACCTTGTTCTACACTCGGACAGGTAAGGCCGAGCAGGATAAATTGTCAACATGACAACGCCTCATCGACCTCTCCCCGGTTGGTGTGTCATTTTTGTAATGAGGGAAGGCGCTTTCCTTCGGTGGTTGTGATCGGAAAATAGTCAATTTGAAAAGTGCGTGGATCAGTGATCGCGCCGTGATTTCATGGCCTGTCCGCTTGGCGCTCCTGACCGGCTTCGATGGCATCCTGCAGATTGGCGAGTATCCGGGTTATGGCCGACTGACAAGGCCATCTCGGAGGGTAAGCGGCCCGAGGTAAGGATTGCGCATTGCTGGGTTCACGGTCAGCGGCGTCTCGCGCCCACCTGTTCCTGATTTCCGGGGCCTGCGATGCCATCCCTGCTGCGGAACAGGAATGGAGTTTCTCCGGGGTGGACTTGCATCGGAAAAGTGCCGGGTTCTTGAGAGCGTGACATGTGATCAAGGAGACGGACGATGGCAGAAAAGCGGACGGAAGAATTCAAGCGCGAGGCGGTGCGGATCGCGCTGACCAGCGGGTTGCCGCGCCGGCAGGTTGCGGCGGATCTGGGGGTTGGGCTGTCGACGCTGAACAAGTGGATCAAGGCCCACGGGGACGCGGGCACGGTGCCGCAGAAAGAGGCAGAACTGGTCAAGGAGATCGAACGGCTTCGCCGCGAGCTGCGTCTCGTGACGGAGGAGAGGGAGACACTAAAAAACGATCCCGGGCCGGCGCCCGCCTGTGCGGAGCAGCAACAGCGGTGGTAGTGTCGAAGGCGGAGGGCTGTTGCCGATAGCATATTTGTGGATCGGCATGCATGTTTGGATGCCCCCTTCGATGCAAGGGTTTTCTTTGACCTTTTGAGCGTGTGATCGAGTGCGGTCATGTTTCAGGCCTCTCAGGTGCGGCCAAAACATGCCGCGGGCCGGTATGGTGATGCGCGGATCGGGAACCAGATCAAAATTGCGAGCTCTGGGCTCGTTGCATGCCACTGGTTTTCCCGACCCGGATCTGTTCGATCATTTGCCCATACGGGTCATTGCTCTCCTCACATCGCCGACGTTCCGCACGCCGCGGTCAGCAGACCGCGCCGGTTGGATCTCGGTAATCCTCTTGTCGCACGAGCATGGCCCAGACCATGCGTGCCATCTTGTTGGCCAGCGCGATGGCCACAAGCATGCGCGGCTTTCGGTTCAGCATGCGCGCGAGCCATGATCCCGGCCGCCCACCGTCACGGCCTCGCCAATGGACGATCGACATCGCCCCAACGATCAGCAGGCGTCGGATGTCGCGCTGACCCATCTTCGAGGTTCAGCCCAGCTTCTGCTTGCCGCCACTCGAATGCTGTCGCGGCACAAGGCCAAGCCAGGCAGCGAAGTCACGCCCCCTTCGAAACTCACGCATATCCGGCGCGAAGGCGGTAATCGCCATCGCGCAGATCGGGCCGATCCCGGGCATGGTCTGAAGCCTTCGGGCCACCCCGTTTTCTTTCGCGGCGGCAACGATGCGGTTGTCCAGCTTTTCGATCTCGGCTCCCAGTCGCGCGATCTGATCGAGATAGAGGCGCCCCAGGTGCCGGACCAGGTCAGGCAGGTTATCCTCTTCCATGCGAAGGGCGAGGCGCTCGACGTTGCCGATGCCCTTGCCCAGGACGATGCCGTGTTCGGCGAGATGGCCGCGCAGTGCGTTGACCAGCTGGGTGCGCTGACCAACGAGCAGATCGCGGGTGCGGAAGAGCATCGCGCGGGCTTGCTGCGCGGCACTCTTCACCACCACCGTCCGCATGGTCGGCCGCTGGGCCGCCTCGGCAATCGCTTCCGCATCCGCGCTATCGTTCTTTTGCCGCTTCACAAAGGGTTTGACATAGATGGGCGGGATGAGGCGGATGTCATGGCCGAGCCGGGCGAGTTCCCGGCCCCAGTAATGCGCGGTCCCGCAAGCCTCCATGGCCACGATGCATGGCGGCAGGGCTGCCATGAACTTCGCGAACTGCGGCCGGGACAGCTTCTTGCGGAAAACCGCGCGCCCGTCCGACGTAGCGCCATGAAGCTGGAAGACCTGCTTTGCCAGGTCGACGCCGGCGATGCTAATCTCATTCATGGATGCCTCCTCTTCTTAGGTTGACTTCAGCATCACCATCTTGAAACATCGCGATGCCGTCGGGCGGGGGCATCCACCCCATCAAGATTGGCTCTGTCGCGCATCTGGTGCAGTTGAGTTGCCAGAACGCTATATCTCGGCGAACTTGATGGAGGTTGCCGATGGGTTCATGGTTTTCGCGACGAGATTTTCTACCGGCAGGGTTGAAGACCGACCAGATTGCGCTTGATGGCAACAGGATCCGGGTCCACGCCCGTTCCCTGGATGCCTCGGCAGCATATGCGCCCTGTTCAAGGTTTCCGATCGCGGCTTGCGCGCCTGGCGGCGGCGCCCGCCCAGCCGGCGGCAGCGCGAGGACATGGTGCTTCTCACCCATATTGCCGCCCGCAACCAGTTCGCCATAATGTTCGGCGAGCGCTTCGACGCTTGAGCATCTGAAACCGCATGGGCCGGGCCGGATACACAAAGTTCAGGACACTCCCGACCCCGCCGCTCCGGCCTTCCGTCAAGGCGAAACGCTCGGCGAGGACCGGACGCACTGGTTTCGGGCCAATTTTTTCCAGCAGTATAGGCTCTTCTTCCGCTTCGACAGCACTGCCAAGGTGATCGTACTCGCCTGGGGGAACGACGAGCAGAGCGTTGTGCCCGCACCTGAAGTCGACCGGCTTCGTCGCAATCAGGATCGGCAGCCGTTGGCCGGCGACAATCACGAAGCCTCTCGCAGCGCCCGCACCAGCGCCGCTGCGCGGTCCACCGCGACATAGCCGGGAATGCGCACGCGCAGATCGGGCCGACGTCGATCGTCATCACCCCGGGACCATCCTGCGCGGCAACGGCGGTCAAAAAAGAAACGGGCTGATCCACGGGATCGGGCAAAATGGACAGCGGCACAAAGGCAGACTCCGCCACCGCCGGGCTTGGGGATGTGCTCAGCGCGCCCATCAGGGCGCTCGGCAAAGCCAGCCGACCCTGCCGGGCAAGGCGAAACCATGACAGCCGTAGCGGGCGCGGTGAGTGGCGGGTTTGTCGGTCCGCGCTAAGCCGACATTCCCGCCTACCCCGAAATGGTCGGCGCTGCCCTCCTCCGTGCCACTGCTTTCGGTGGCGCCAAGTAATACAATACAATTATGGGTAAAGATTAGAATAAAATCTAAAGTAAAGATAGTGGATAATTCTGCTAGTTCCGAAAGGAAAAAGGGTACGACATGTCACAGGCTTCAAATCAGGTCGACCCACAACCGAACCCGAGACGAGCGTCGGCCCTCCGCCTCGTTTCGGCCCCGTCGCCCGGAAGCTCGCCCGGGCGGCGGGAACCTTCTGAGATGGCATGCGGAACGCTGGATCTGCTGCCGGCATACCCTACCCGCATGTTCAGTATCGAATTTCCGGCAACACGTCCGGTTCTGATTGCAATGCGGAGCCGGGGCGATTTTGGCGCCAATATCGGTTGGATGCGGGCAGCGGGGTTGTCGGTCGGGCTGACGGACCAGTTGGGCAGTGCGTTCTCCGCGCTGAGGGTGGACCCATCCTGTTGGGGCGCCTTGCTGATCCACGTCGATGACTTCGGTGGGATCGACGAGGTGCTGGAGAAATTGTTAATCCTGCGCCGGCAAGTACCGAACGTGCCGGTCATCCTGGTTTCATGGCGGGTCGCCCGCGACGATTTCGGCTCCGAGCGCTTGCCGCTTGCCGATGTCACATTGCGCGAC
>NZ_SLXL01000016.1 GCF_004345735.1 Rhodovulum adriaticum | reverse complement strand
AGAGTGGCACAGCTTCCTCGAAGACTTCGTCGCCGAACCCGACATCATCGCCCGCGTCAAGGACCAGCCGCTGCGGTAAAAACCGGGGGCTTACGACACAGACAGTAAATCCGCGCAGCTTTATCGCATGGTCATGCCGGGCCATGTCTGCCCCTACGGTCTGAAATCGAAAGACCTGCTGGAGCGGCAAGGCTTCGAGGTGGAAGACCATCCGCTTGACACCCGTGAAGACACCGATGCTTTCATGGAGAAGCACGGGGTCGAGACGACGCCGCAGACTTTCATCGGGGACGAACGGATCGGCGGTTACGACGATCTCAGGGTGTTTTTCGACATTGACCCACCCGAGGAAGAGCAAAGCGACACGACCTACCAGCCGGTCATCGCGATCTTTTCCGTTGCCGCGCTGTTGGCATTGGGCCTGTCTTGGCACCAGTACGGGTCGGTCCTTACCTTGCGGGGGTTCGAATGGTTCATTTCGCTGTCCATGACCATTCTCGCGATCCAGAAATTGCAGGATGTCGAAGGGTTTTCGACGATGTTCCTCAACTACGATCTGCTGGCGCGCAAATGGGTGCGATACGGCAAGGTCTACCCGTTCGGCGAAGCGTTGGCAGGTGTCCTGATGACTGCCGGCGCGCTGCTGTGGCTCTCGGCGCCTGTCGCCCTGTTTATCGGCACGGTCGGCGCTGTCAGCGTGTTCAAGGCTGTTTATATCGACAAGAGAGAGCTGAAATGCGCCTGCGTCGGCGGTGACAGTTCCGTCCCGCTGGGGTTCATTTCGCTGACGGAAAACCTGATGATGATCTTCATGGGTATCTGGATGCCGGTCCGCGCGATCTGGTTCTGAGGTACAGCCCCTTCTTGCCTGTCACTTGGCCAACCGCTCCGGCGACAGATCCTCGATGATGGGGCAGTCGGGCCGGTGATCCCCGGCACATTTTTCCACCAGTTCGGCGAGCGTCGCGCGCATGGATTGCAGTTTCGCGATCTTTTCCTCGATCTGGCGCAGATGGTCTTCCGCAACCGCCTTCACTTGCATGCTTTCGCGGTTTTCATCCTCGTAGAGCGACAGGAGCGTCCTGCAATCTTCGATGGTGAACCCCAAGGCCCGTGCGCGACCCAGAAACGCCAGCTTGTGAATGTGGCTCTCGGTGAACGCGCGGTAGCCGTTCTCGCTACGGTTCGGGCGGATCAGCCCGATGTCCTCGTAGTAGCGGATTGTTTTTGGGGGCACACCCGATTGTCGGGCAACGTCTCCGATGTTCATGTCGAACCTCCGTTATTCTGCTGGAGCAGGAGTGGCGGCTGCCAGCTCTGCCGGGATTGCGCGCTGCTCGTCCATCGCAGGCGCGATGCGCCGCAGCCGCAGGGCATTGGTCAGGACAAACACCGAGGACAACGCCATCGCACCCGCCGCAAGGATTGGTGACAGGAGCAACCCAAAGGCGGGATAAAGCACCCCGGCAGCGACCGGAATAAGTGCCACGTTGTAGGCAAAGGCCCAGAACAGGTTCTGCCGGATGTTGCGCATGGTCCGCCGCGATACTTCGAAGGCGTTCACCACGCCGCGCAAATCGCCCGACATCAGGACGACATCCGCAGATTCGATGGCCACATCGGTGCCGGTTCCAATGGCGATGCCCACATCGGCATGCGCCAGCGCCGGGGCGTCGTTGATCCCGTCGCCGACAAAGGCGATGCGCTTGTTCCCTTGGCGCAAACTGTCGAGCGCCGCAACCTTGCCGTCCGGCAGGACGCCGGCGATGACGTGGTCGATACCGGTTTCGCGGGCGATGGCTTCGGCGGTTTCGCGTTTGTCGCCGGTGATCATCGCAACCGCAAGACCCTTTTCGTGCAGCGCTGCGATGGCTGCGCGGCTTGCCGGTTTGACCGGATCGGCCACGCCGATCACGGCGGCGACACGCCCATCTATGGCAGCGTAAAGCGCCGTGCGACCCTTGCTTGCGATCTTCGTTTCCTCTGGAGCCAATGCCGAGACGTCAATGCCTTCGCGCGCCATGTAGCGGTCGGCCCCAACCAACACCTCCACGTCTTCGACCACGGCGCGCACGCCGTAACCTGTGACCGATTGAAAGCCTTCGGCCGCCACAAGAGGTGCGCCCTCGGCCCGCGCGGCCCGCACGATGGCGTCCGCGACAGGATGCTCGGAGAGCGACTCCACGGCAGCGATCTTCGAGAGCGTTGTTGGGCGATCGAACCCTTCCGCCAGCACAAGGTCAGTCAGTGCGGGTCGCCCCTCGGTCACCGTGCCTGTTTTGTCGAGGGCGACCACATCAACGGAATCAAGTTGCTGCAAGGCGTCACCTTTACGGAACAGGACACCCATTTCCGCAGCACGTCCCGTCCCGACCATGATCGAGGTCGGCGTCGCAAGCCCCATCGCGCAGGGGCACGCGATGATGAGCACCGACACACCGGCGACCAGCGCCATCGTCAGGGCCGGATCAGGCCCGAAAAACAGCCAGACCAGCACGGTCGCCGCCGCGATCGCCATCACGGCAGGCACGAACCACAAGGTGATCCGGTCGACCAATCCCTGGATCGGCAGTTTGGCGCCCTGGGCCTCTTCGACCATGCGAATAATCTGCGCCAGGGTCGTGTCGGCGCCGACCCGCGTGGCGAGGAACTGTAGGCTTCCGGCGCCGTTGACCGTCCCGCCGGTCACCGTATCTCCGGCACCTTTTTCAGCGGGGATCGGCTCGCCTGTCAGCATGCTTTCGTCGACGCGGCTGGTCCCCTCGATGACCTCGCCATCGACCGCGATGCGTTCACCAGGGCGCACGATGACGATGTCACCCTGAACCAGCGCATCGATCTCGATCTCGACGCTTTCTCCGTCCCGCATCACGCGTGCAGTCCGCGCCTGAAGCCCTAATAGCTTCTGGATGGCCGCGCCCGTTCTCCCCTTGGCGCGCGCTTCAAGAAACCGCCCCAGAAGGATCAGAACGACGATGACCGCTGCCGCCTCGAAATAGACGGTGCGCAGCGTGTCAGGCAGGACCGACGGTACGAATGTCGCAACCACGGAATAAAGGTAAGCCGCCCCGGTGCCGACCGCGACGAGGCTGTTCATGTCGGGGGCACCCCGGAACAAGGCCGGGAAACCCTTGGTGTAAAACGTCCGGCCCGGGCCGAAGAGAACGATTGTCGTCAGCACGAACTGAAGAAGCCAACTCGTCTGCTGGCCAATCGTGGTCTCGATCAGCATATGAACGGCCGGAATGACGTGGCCACCCATTTCGATCAGGAAGACCGGCAAGGCGAGGATGGCCGCAAAGGTGACCCGTTTGGCAAGCGCCTGAGCCTCTTCCTCCTTGCGCGCAACTCTGTCGTCACCGGCCTGGGCCGTTGCCACGGTTGCTGGATACCCTGCCGCGCCGCTTGATTCGATCAGATCGGATGTCGTGACAAGACCTTCGACGTAAATGACCGTCGCCGTCTCTGAGGCGAGGTTGACGTTCACCTCGACCACCCCGGGCACCGCGGCAAGCGCCTTATCGACCCGCCCGACGCAAGAGGCACAGGACATCGCTGCAATCGTGAGTTCGGCCCTGGCCTTCCGCGCGGGGTAGCCCAGCTCGCGAAGGGATTCGATGATGTCGGGAATGCGCTTGAGCGCGTCCACGCTCATGCGAGCAGTTTCCGAGGCAAGGTTCACCGACACATCCTCTACGCCGTCGATTGCATTCAATGCGCGATCGACCCTGCCAACGCAGGACGCGCATGACATGCCTTCGATCGGCAGGCTGATCTGTTTGGGTTCGGGCATATGTGTCACCTGTTTTTCCATTCGAAGTGGAATATGAGGCTTCCAGTTACTGGAGGGTCAATGGGAGGGCGCCAAATAAATTTCTTCACTTGACCTTCCAGCGGGGGGAAGCCCCATGTCACCGATAGAAATCAGATCAAGGAGTGGTTCCGATGAAGTTCAGCGTTCCGGACATGAGCTGTGGGCATTGCACCGCAGCAATCGAAAGCGCGGTGAAGAGCGCAGATCCGAATGCAGGCGTAGAATGTGACCTTTCTGCCCGACAGGTGCATGTCGACAGCGTGTTACCAGCCGATCAGGTCCAAGCGATCATTCGGGATGCGGGCTACAACGTGGAACCTGCGGCCGCTTGATGCAGTGCCTGGACCACCCAAGGGTGGTCCGGGCACAGAATTTCAGTCTTCGACTTTGCGGGCTTCCTCGACCAAGTCGGCAAGCTGCGCCTTTTCGACGAAGCCCGGGACCAGCGCATCCCCGATCACGAAAGACGGCGTGCCGTTAAAGCCCAGAGCTTGGGTCAGTTGCATGGAGGTCGCAATGTGCTCTTCGACCTCGGGGGCCTCCATGTCCTTGCGCAACTGCGCGATATCCAGGCCGATCTCCTCGGCCACGCGCAGCACGGAGGCCTCTTCCGCGCGGCCTTCCAGCCCCATCATTGCCCAGTGAAACTCTTCGTATTTGTCCTGCTTGCGCGCTGCCAAGGCCGCTTTCGCGGCAAACACCGATCCGTCTCCGAGAATGGGCCATTCACGATAGACGAGGCGAATGTTGGGATCGTCTTCGATCAAAGCCCGCACCTCGGGTTTGACCCGCCGACAATAGGGACAGTTGTAGTCGAAAAATTCCACAACAGTGACGTCCCCTTCCAGGTTGCCGAGAACCGGCGCATTCGGATCGTTCTCGATCAGATCGCGCTGGTCATTCAGAACTTGGGCCTGACTGAGCTCCTGCGCTTGCGCCTGCCTTTGTTCGAGGATCGCCACGGCCTCCATGACAATCTCCGGGTTCTCGCGGATTGCCTCGAGCACAAGTTCCTTGACCCGGGACTCTGACAGTTCGTCCGCGAGTGCCGGTATCGGAAGCAAGGCAGCTATCGCGACCGTCGTGAAGGCTTGTCTGAAACGCATTTTAGTTCTCTCCCCGTTGTTCGTCGGCTTCTGTCCGCGCGGCCTGGACTTCGCGGATGCGGTCTGGCCAGGTGGACCGGATGAAGGCCAGGATGTTGTGAATTTGCTGGTCGGTCAGCACGTCTGCGAAACCGGGCATGCCACTGTCGAATTCGACGCCCTGACGCGCCAGAAGCGCCGCACCCCCCAGTTTTGTGTAATCGAAGAGCAGGCTGTCAGGATGATGCCAGGTGTGACCCGTCTCATCATGTGGTGGTGCTGGCAGGCGCCCATCCGCGCCGGGCGTTCGCCATTCCGGCTGGCCTTCCAGACCCGCGCCATGACAAGACGCACAGTTTTCTGCGTAGAGCAACGCGCCTTCTTCGATGTCGTAGCTCTCCGCCCTGGACGCGCTGCCGACATCCGAGGATGCACTGGTCGAGAGCCAATACGTGAAGGCGGCTGCTGCGACAGTGATCGGAAGGGACCAAACGAGATATCTCATGTGACCCGTATCCAGGTTGTCATGCCAGATGCGGCGTGGCTGAGCATGTGGCAATGGAACAGCCACTTGCCGGGATTGTCTGCCGTAAAGGCGATCTCCCGGGACTCGTTGCCGGCCAACAGGATCGTGTCCCGCATCGGCCCGAACGCGCCGTCGGGGCGCAGCTCGCGGAAATGCATCCCGTGCAGGTGCATCGCATGTGGGAAAACGGTCTGGTTCTCGATCTTCAGGCGCACCGGCTCGTTCAGGGATAGATCGGCCAGTGGCGTGTAGGTCATTTCGGCGACATCATTCAGGGCCCAGAATTTGCCCGCTTGGGCAAGCTGACGGAATCCAAGACGTTCCCCGCCAAGCAATGCGGACTGCATTCGCCCCATTGCCCCGCCGGACATGACCAGTCGCAAATCACGCGCATCGGCAAGGTCCGGGGCGTGTGCCGCGGGGTTCGGCGGCAACGGCAGTGGCTTGCCTCTTGGTACTGAACTGGCTGTGCCGTTGACCAGAAAACTCACCAACGGGGTCAGTTGATCATCATCGCCGATGCGAAGCAATTGGGCGGTGCCGCCTTCGTCTTCGGTCACATCCACAATTAAGTCGACGCGCTGTGCCGGGCCGAGGATCAACTCGCCGTCAACCGACTGGGGTTGGCCGGTTGGCATTCCATCCACGGCCACCGTCCAGCCACTGAATCCAGAGAGCCTCAGCGGGAAAATTCGAGCGCTTGCTGCGTTGATGATCCGCAAGCGAATGCGCTCGTTGCGCTGCGCGGGCAAGGTCAGGTCATAGCGCCCGTTGGTCGTGATAAAGTTGCCGGTACGTCCACCGTGGCTCATCATCATGGGCTGTTCGAAATTGTCGAACAGCTGCCCGCTCTCAGGGTCGAGCAACCAGTCCTCCAGAACGATGACTTCCTCGCGGTCGATGTCCGGTCCATCGACCTCTTCGACGATCAAGGCACCGCGCAGACCACGCGCGACTTGCTCGTATGAGCGATTATGCGCGTGATACCAATAGGTGCCCGCGTCCGGTACGACGAAGTCGTAGTCAAAGGTTCCACCCGGCGCTACGGCCTCTTGGGTCAGCCCTGAAACGCCATCCATCGCGTTGTCGATCCGGATTCCGTGCCAGTGAACCGAACTGGGATCGGGTACCTCGTTGCGAAACCTGCGACGCACCCGATCGCCTTGTGTGACCCTGATTTCCGGGGCCGGAACGAGGCCGTCATAGCCCCAGATCTCTGTTTCCGGGTAGGTGTCCGGAAGAAGCTGTCGACGTGCAACCTTGGCAATCAGGTCCTCGAACGGGGTCGCGGCAAAAGCCGACTGCGGGATGGCCGCCGCGCAGGCCGCCAGTGTTGCATGGCGCAAGAAATCCCGACGTGTTTGTCTCATTTCGATCCTCGAGAAAGCGGGGGCGTGTTGCCCCCGCGTGGTGTTAGTTCGACGCGGGGTTCTCCGCCTCGACCGTGTCCTTGTTCAGCAGGAAAAGCGCCATCGCTTCGCGATCGGCAGGTGTCAGAAACCGAGTTCCCTCGCGAACCACTTCCGCCATGCTGCCGCCGAAAGCATCGCCCGAAGGGGTGATGCCGGTCTGGAGCGCATAAGCGAGGTTTGAAACCGTCCAGTCATTTTTGACCAGGTCTTTTGGCCGTATCGCGGGGGCCTTGCTGCCACCGGGAAGCTGGGCGTTGCCTGCAAAGGAAGCACCGATATCGCGGCCTCCCGCAAGATTGCGCGGCGTATGGCAGGCTCCGCAATGTGCCGCACCGCGCACCAATTCCCGTCCTCGATTCCATGCGTCGCTTCGCCCTTCAATCGGTTCGGTATCCGGATCGTAGAAGAACGCCGCTCGCCAGAGCTTCAGCCCCCATCGTTGGTCGAATGGGAAGCTGACATCATTTTCTGGTGCAGGCTCGTCCACGGGCGGCACGGTTTGAAACGCCGCCCAGAGGTCAGCGATATCCTGATCAGAAAAATCCGCATAGAAGGTGTACGGGAAAGACGGATAGTACGGCGTTCCATCGGGGCCGATGCCTTGCCGCACGGCTTTTGCGAACTGTTCTGCCGTCCATTCGCCCATGCCATGTTCCGGGTCTGTCGTCAGGTTGGGCGGGTAGAACGTTCCGAACGGGGTTTCGAGCGGCGCCCCTCCGGCAAGTGGTGCGCCGCCCGCTTCAAAATTGGTATGACAGGCAATGCACCCACTGGCGCGCGCCAGATATGCGCCCCGGTCGACATTGCCCTCTATTGCAATCGGAGTCACTGCACTGCCGACAGGCCATGCAATCACGACGCCGAGGCTGGCCGCGCCCAGCACGGCGGCCCCGCTGACGAGTGTCAAGAACCGGCGCATGGTCAGTCTTCTTCCGCCCGGAAGCGTTCATGGCATGCGGAACAGACCTGGGTCGTCATCGCGAATGCTGCGTCGGCGGGCATTTCGGCAATGGCGGCCGCATCCATCATGTCGCCTCGGCCCATCATCGTGCTCCCGCCCATCATGGTTGTATCGCCTCCCATCATTGACCCGCCGCCCATCATCGAGGCGCCATCCATGGAGGTATTGCCGCTCATGCCGCCCAATCCATTGTCGGCTGCGCGTTCCAGGCCCTCAGAGTATTCTTCCAGCTGACTTGCCAATGCCGCGAAGCGCTCCCAGTCGGTCCACACCTCGTCCTTGGCTTCCGAGGGCATGCCCCCTGTGCCCTCTGGGAACAGCTTTGTCATGCTCTCACCGGCGTGCTGCTGGAACAGGCGCGCGGCATCGCGCACTGTTTCTGCGTCATAGGCCGTTTCGCCCCGCATCATCGGGGCCACGGTCTTGACCGCCTTCCCCATTGCAAGCATGGCATCCATGCGCTCTTTCACGATGCCGGTGGCACCGCTATGCGCGAATGCCGTGACCGCAGTACCTGCAATCAACACTGCCGCTACGATAGTCGTCTTTTTCATGTCTTCGATCCTTCTTTGGGTCTGCTTTTCGAGCGACGTGAAATCAGACCCACCGTCGGGGCGGTGGAGGATCGCTGATCGGGCGCAATTCGGTTCGTTGGATCGCGCCGTCTTGCATGACGGCTTTCAGAAAAGAAGGCTCGTACGCCATGTTCGGCTGAAGCAATAACGCTGCCGGGACAGAACAATCGAGGCCTGGATGGCAGTGGCCAGAGGCCTCGGTCGATGGCCCTGCGTCTTCGTGACCATGGTATTCCTGCCCCAACGACGTTTCACCATGATATACCGGCGCCTCTGGCACCCCGAGTACTACAAGGAAAAGGCCGAAAACGGCCGACAGAATCCATCGGTTCGTCTTCGACCAACGCATCAGTTGATCCCGTTGGCCCGCTGCAATTCGCGGACATAGGCGGCCACCATCTTGACGTCTCCTTGGGTCAATCCCTCGATCTTAGGCATATTACCGAAATTCCAGTGATGTGCACGGACGCCGTTTTGAGCTGCCAGAACAAAAGCCATGTCCGAATGGTGGCTCGGTTCGTAGATCTTGTGCACGAGAGGCGGCGCAACACCGTTGCGACCGGCGGCATTTTCGCCGTGACACTCGGAACATTTTGCCTCGAATATGTTCTTCCCAAGCGCCGCCTGCTGCGAGAGTGCGTCAGGCAGCTGGACCTGGACGATCGGATCGCCTTCGGCAATCTCGCTTGTGTCAGGTGGCGTCATGGAGTGGCCAACCGCTAAATCTTCGGCTCCAACGAACTGCCAAACGGCAAAACCCCCGCCGATAACAAAAACGGCACCAATCAGCGCAGTTAATTTGTCCATGCCTGTATCTTCCGCCTTGCCCGTTGGGTCAGATGAGTTTGACTTGAGTGCCGACAGGCGCTCGCTCGTAGACTTCCTCGATCTGTTCGTTGAACAAACCGATGCAGCCGTTTGACGACCGGCGGCCGATCTTGCGCGTGTCCTGTGTCCCGTGAATACGGTAGTACTGCCACGACAGGTACAGTGCGCGAGTACCCAAGGGGTTGTCCGGATCACCCCCCTCGATACGTGCCGGCCATTCCGGATTGCGTTCCCGCATGGAGGGCGTCGGCGCCCAACTGGGGTTTTTGCGTTTTTCCACCACTTCAGTGTAACCGCGTTTGGTGAGTTCGTCGGTCAGCGGAACGGATGTCGGGTAAATCCGCATCTCGCCGTCCGCTGTCCAGTGCTGTAGCGCCATCGTCACGGTGTCTGAGATGATGATCCCTTTGCCGAGCGTGTCGAAATGGTCTTGCCAGTCATGAACTCGGAAAGAAGAAATGTTGCGGCGAATGGTTTCGGCTCGAACCACGCTTGGTGCAACCAAAGCGACAGCCGCATACCCCAACAGGCTTCGTCGATTGATCTTGTTGTTTCGCGATGTCGTCATGACACACTCCTAGCCTACGGTTTGTACATGTCTTTTACGGGAGACCCGGCATCAGGCAACCTGACAAGGCCGCGAGAAGTGTATCCATTTGTATCCTTGACCTTACCCTGCTGGAGGGTCGCAAATGACGCCAGGAACGAGACAAAGAGGGTGTCATGGACGACGAAAATCCCAAGAATAAGCCGATTACAGACAAGCTCATGCATTACGGAATGATGGCGTGTTGCATTGTGATGCTGTTGCCCGTGATCGGTTTTTTTCTCGCTGGCGGAACGCTTGCGGGTATGTGGGGCAATGCATCGGCTTTCGCCCCGCTCCTGTTGTGCGTTGGAGCGCATCTTGTGATGCATAGATTCATGGGGAAATCGTGCCATTCCGACAAGGCAAACGATACTATCGAGGAAGCGCCCGAGCCCATAAGTTCCGTGATTCCTAGCGTCGCCCGCAACAGGCAGTGATGTGCGAGGGAAAGCAAAGGTATTCGTATTGCTGTTGATGGTTACATTACTTGGAGGTTGCGCGGGAAGCCTTGCAGACTGCCTAGATCTGAAGGCTATCGTGTCCACGAAGCAAGCGTCAGACCTTCTGCCGGATGGGTGTCGAACCCTTTCATCTTCTGCGACTGGCGTTGCGCGAATTGTCTGTGCGGACGGTCGTCAGGGTTTTGCCACAGGTGGACTTTGACGCAATTTCCGCCGTCCTGGCGAAATCTGCGGAAAATATGGGAAGGAAGCAGGTATCTTGATCGATTGCCTTTTGATCCTGCGACGGGTTTTGCTTATTCCCTTCGTGCTCCTGGCCGTTGTCTCTGGAAGTGTCGCGGCAGCAACCTCTGCTGAATACCAGAGCGCGCCACTCACCGCGCATCTCATTAGTGTACAGGACGGCGTTCCCGAGAACACACAGACTCTGTCAGCCGGGCTTCACCTTCAACTGAACGAAAACTGGAAGACCTATTGGCGGTCGGCGGGCGAGGTGGGAATACCGCCTTCGGTCGAATGGAGCGGTTCCGAAAACGTCGCAGATGTCGAATTCATGTGGCCCGCCCCGACGCGCTTCACCGCCTTCGGCATCGAAAATTTTGGTTATGCGGGTGAAGTCGTCTTTCCGCTGCGCATAACGCTCAAAGATCCCGGCGCACCTGTGACTCTTTCCGCGCAGGTCAAACTGCTGGTGTGCTCCAATGTCTGTGTCCCGGAAGAGTTTGACCTGTCACTTCGCCTCGGACGGGGCAACGTCATCGACAGCACTTCGGCTGGGCTGATCGGTACGTTTTCCGAGCGCGTCCCCGAAGGGGCCAAGACGAGCGGCGTCAGCGAGGCAAATGCCTTCATCGACGAAGACCTCACGGAGTTGATCGTCAGCCTTCGCGTCGATGAACCACTCCAGTCGCCGGATGTGTTTCCCGAACTGGGTATGGGTGTTGCGCTTGGCAAACCCGATATCCGTTTGGGAGAAGAGGATCGTTTGCTTTGGGCGCGCTTGCCGATCCTCTCGTCGAATACGGATGTGACAGTGGCTCCGTCGATTACCGTCACCGACGGCGAGAACCGGGCCTTCACGATCATCGCGGATCGCGTGGCGCAAGGAATAGCACCACCCTTTGAACTGGCCGCCACGACACCGGACATGATGGAACTGATCTGGATTGCCGCGATCGCGCTGCTGGGCGGATTGATCCTGAATGTGATGCCCTGCGTGCTGCCGGTGCTGTCCATCAAGGTGTCGTCTGTGCTCAAACACACCGATCACGACACAACCCGTGTCCGGTTCGGTTTCGTCGCTGCCAGCGCCGGCATCATGACGTTCATGTGGGGTCTGGCGCTCGTCCTCTGGGCGCTCCAGACGGCAGGCCTCAGCGTCGGGTGGGGTTTGCAGTTTCAAAGCCCGCTGTTTCTTGCGGCGATGATCGCTGTCCTGCTCGTCTTTTCGGCAAATCTGTTCGGAGCGTTCGAGTTCGCCCTTCCACACGGCATGCAGACGCGGCTTGCAGGGGCCGGAGGACGCAACGGGTATTCCGCCGACTTTTTCACTGGCATGTTCGGTGCCGTCATGGCGACGCCTTGTTCGGCACCGTTCCTCGGCACCGCGGTGGCCTTTGCTTTGGCCGGGCGTGGCGTGGACATCCTCATCGTCTTTACGAGCCTCGGGCTCGGCCTCGCCCTGCCCTATCTCGTCATCGCCGCGTTCCCGCGTCTGGTCGCATTCATGCCCAAGCCTGGTCGATGGATGCTGATCATCAAAAGCGTCATGGGGGTTTTGTTGCTTGCAACCGCCGTGTGGCTGTTCTGGGTGCTCGACGGTGTCGCCGGGCTTGCGTCTGTCATCGCGGTCGCGGCGTTGTCCGGTCTCGCCGTTCTGATACTATCTCTCCCGAATGTGCAGTCCCAATTCAGGTGGTCTATTGCCATAGCCAGCCTTGTCCTGGCCATTGCCGCAGGTCCTCTCTTGCAGCAATCAGCACCTGCGCGTTCGACGCCGCAGTTGGCAATGGCTTGGATCGCATTTGATCGTTCGGAAATAGCGAAACGCGTGTCCGCAGGAGAGGTCGTTTTTGTCGATGTGACCGCTGACTGGTGTCTGACTTGCAAAGCGAACAAGACACTTATCATCGATCGGGAGCCAGTCCGGAGCGCGCTTGAAGCGCCTGGAGTCACGGCGATGCAGGCAGATTGGACACGCCCGGACACGCGCATTTCCCGCTACCTTGAGAGTTTCGGCAGATACGGCATCCCCTTCAATGCCGTCTACGGACCATCGGCACCGAACGGCATTGTGCTGTCCGAATTGCTAAAAACCGAGGACGTGATGAACGCCTTGGCGCAAGCCAGTGGTCGGGATGTTTCCGCAAAGGTTGCCGGACAGGAGTGACCTGCTCGACCGGGACACCGAGCAGTAGTCAGCCGCCGAGCCGCTCAAGCGCGGCACGGACCGCCGCACGCCGAGGATCACTGGCGGGCTGCTGCTCCAACAGCGCTTCAGCCTTGCGGTAGGCCTCAACGGCGCGATCGGGCTCCTGAAGGACGGTATAGGCATTTGCCAGCCGCATCCAACCATCCAGATCGTCCGGTTCATCCTCAAGACGCTCGGCCAGCCGCGAGACCATCGATCGGATGAACTCCGCGCGATCCGCGTCATTCATCTCCGACGCCGCCGCGACATCTGCGGCACTCGGGCCTGGTTGCGACGTCGGCCCGCTGGGTAGATTGACGACCGGAAGGTCAGCTGCCGCTGCAATCCGGTTGATCTGCGCTGCATAGGTCTCCATCCAGGGAACGTAAGCCTCTTCCTGATTCAGTCGTGAAACAAGCAGATCGTAGGCCTTACGCGTCTCTTCTTGCTGAAAGTAATACAGAGACTCGAAGTAGGTTGCCGCAGGATTGGATGGGTCAAGGTCCAAAGCGCGATCAATGGCCAATTTCGCCCGTGGAATAACAACGCCGTCATTGGCAACCGCGACAGCCTCTGCCAGCATGGAGAATGTCGCGGAGGTGGCATCCTCCCGTTCGGCAACGACTTCGAAGGCTTCGACGGCATCGGCTGCTCTGCCCATGCGCTGATAGGTCTGGCCCAACAGCATCCACCCTTCGCTAGGGCCGCCGGTCGGATCGGATACAAGCCTTTCGCGAAGTTGTATTGCCAGCGCCGTCACTTCATCAGTCTGTGCCCGCTCCTCTGCACGGGCAGCGAAGGCCATTGAAGGAACCTCCGGCGATCCCATCGTCAGATAGTAGCCCGCGGCAATAACCGGCGCGAGGACCGCCGCGACAACGAGAGTGACTCTGCCACCATTACGGGATGATCCGGCTTTTTCTTCCGAATTGCGGGTCGTCGCGAGGATCCGTTTCTTGATCTCGAGTCTGGCCGCTTGAGCTTCCTGTTCAGAAATCAAACCGCGGTCCATGTCTCGTTGGATTTCCCGCATCTGATCGGCGAGGATCGCCGGTACCGCATCCCCTCTGGTGAGAGTGTTCGATTTGGACAGCAGCAGCGGGTAGAGGACAATTCCGATTGCGACCAGCGTCAAAAGAACGAAAATACCCCAGATCATGACGCATCCCCCGCTTCGTTTTGCCTGAGAATTTCGGACACGGTGTTCTCATCCTCCGAGCCCAAGTCTTCAAATGCCTCTTGCTTTCGCCGACTCATCAGTAGCCCGCCACCAACGAAAACCCCGATCAGAACGAAAGCGATCGGAGCGAACCAAAGCGCGTAGGTCGCAGGCTCCAGAGGCGGTTTCAGCAGCACGTAATCCCCGTACCGCGCCCGTATGTATTCGATCACCTCCGCGTCGCTGTCTCCAACGACCAGGCGCTCGCGTACGAGCAGACGCAAGTCCCGCGCCACACCCGCGTTCGAACTGTCGATGTCCTGGTTCTGACAGACGACGCATCGTAGATCCTTGGAAATCTCCCGCGCACGCTGTTCCAATACCGGGTCGGTCAGCATTTCGTCCGGTTCCACCGCATTGGCGGCAAAGGGAAGGAGCCCGATGCAAAACGCGAAAATCAACTGTCTCATGAACCTGCTCCATTTGGCAGTGCGCCTGCCTGCTTCAGGGCTTGCGTGAACCGTTCGACGGCGTCCGGACCCACGACCGGCCCGACATAGCGAAACAAAACGGTGCCATCGCTATCGACGATGAAGGTTTCCGGCACGCCCGACAGGCCCCATTCGATCCCGGTCCGGCCCGACAGGTCGGACCCGATCCGCTCGTAGGGATTGCCGAGGTCATTGAGCCACTTCACGGCATCCTCAGGTTTGTCTTTGTAGTTTATTCCGAACAACCGCATGCCGTCTCGTTCGACAAATCTTGTCAACACGGCATGTTCCGCGCGGCAGGGCACGCACCAGGACGCAAAGACATTGACCACGACCGGTCGTTCGTTGCCGACAAGATCGCTTCGGGCCAGGCCGGGTGTCTCCAACCCCGGCACGGGATCGAGGTCGAACGCCGGGGCCGGTTGCGAGATCAGGACGGAAGGGATCTCGTTGGGATCCCGGTCGGGATTGAGCCCCCAGAGAAAAAACCCACCGAATATGACCGCCGCAATAAACGGCAGCCCGGCAATGAGACGTTTCATCTTCTCTCCTACTCGGCAGGAACGGCATCGGTGGCTGGCTGTTTGGCACGGCGCGGCGCCCCGACCCTCAAACGGCGATCCGACAAGGACAAACAGCCACCGATCACCAGCAGGATCGAGCCGATCCAGATCAGGTTGACGAGCGGTTCATAGAGGATCCGAAGGGTCCATGCTCCGGCGTTGTTCACTTGATCGGAGGCTGGCGTTGCAATCGACGTATAGAGATCACCCGCCAATGTGGAGCGGATGGCCGACTCCGTCGTCTGGCTTTCCGCGACCGGGTAATACCGCCGTTCCGGGAAAAGTGTCGTGACCAATTCGCCATCCCGACGCACCACAAGGGTGCCGCGATCCGCGATGTAGTTCGGCCCTTGAACCTTTGCGGCCCCTTCGAAGGTGATGTCGAACCCGGCGATCGTGACTTCGGTCCCGGGGGCGGCAAAGACGATCTCCTCACTCTTCCATCCGGTCGAGCCGATCATCCCCATCATCAACACAGCGACGCCGGCATGGGCAAGCGTCATACCGTGAGAGGCGCGTGGCAGGTTGCGCACGCGTCTCGCGCTCTCTGCAAGGGAAACCTCGAACAGACGGATGCGTAGCGCCCATTCCCGCAGGGTCGCAAAAAGCAGCCACGCTGCGCCGAGGATGGCAAGATAGGCCATGATCGGCCCACCGTTCAGAAGATACCATGCGGCCAAGGCTGCAATGACCGCCAGCACGGCCACGAATTGGATGCGATCGAGCAAACCGGCGATATCAGCCCGCTTCCACGACAGGAATGGACCAAGACCCATGAACACGACCAGTGCCAGCATCATCGGAATGAAGGCCGCGTTGAAGAAAGGTGGACCGACCGAGATCTTGTCCCCGGTGACAGCCTCCAGGATCAGTGGATAAAGCGTCCCGAACAGGACCGTTCCCGTAGCGGCGGCCAGAATGAGGTTGTTCACGAGCAGCCCGGCCTCGCGGCTGATCGGGCGAAACAGACCACCCGGCTCCATTTCGGGCGCCCGCCAGGCGTAGAGCGCCAGCGACCCACCGATGGACACGGCCAGCAGACCCAGAATGTAAAGCCCGCGCTCTGGATCGACGGCGAAGGCATGCACGGATGTAAGCAGGCCTGACCGGACGATGAACGTCCCGAGCAGCGAAAGCGAGAAAGTCAGGATGGCAAGTAGGATGGTCCAGCTTTTGAACGCGTCGCGCTTTTCGGTGACGATGGCGGAATGCAGCAGCGCCGTGCCCAGAAGCCAGGGCATGAAGCTCACGTTCTCGACCGGGTCCCAGAACCACCAGCCGCCCCAGCCCAGTTCATAATAGGCCCACCACGATCCAAGAGCGATACCTGCCGTAAGGCTGACCCACGCGGCCAATGTCCACGGGCGGACCCATCTGGCCCAGGCCGGATCGACGCGCCCTTCCAGAAGAGCCGCAACGGCAAAGGAAAACACGATGGAGAAGCCGACATACCCGAAATACAAGAGCGGCGGGTGCATGGCGAGACCCATGTCCTGAAGCAACGGGTTGAGGTCATTGCCGTCGAGCGGCGGCGGAAACACCCGCTCGAAGGGGTTCGACGTCAGCAGCAGGAAGGACAGGAAGCCGACGCTGATCCACGCCTGCACCGACAAGGTGCGCGCCTTGGTCTCGGCGGGGATGTTCGATCCGAACCAGGCGACGCCCGCGCCGAACACCGCGAGTATCAGGATCCAGAGCAGCAGCGAACCCTCATGGCTGCCCCAGGTCCCGGCCACCTTGTAGAGCATTGGCTTGAGCGAATGGGAGTTCTCGACGACGTTCCTGACGGTAAAATCGCTGACGATGAAAGCCTGCATCAGCGCTGCGAAGGCGATGGCCACAAACAGCACTTGTCCTATTGCCGTCGCCTGGGCGGATTTCATCCAGACGGCATTTCTACGCGACGCACCTGCAATCGGTAGAACACTCTGAACAAGCGCAAGCGCCAGTGCGAGGGCCAGTGCGAAGTGACCAATTTCCGGGACCATGGCGTTCTTTCCTATTCAGCGTCGGTGGGCGTCGCGTCGGACGGCTTTGGCGTCCGCGGCGGGGTCTATTCGTCGAGCGTTGCTTTGCGGCGACGGAACTCTTCTTCGTCGATTTCCCCATTTGCAAAGCGGCGCCTGAGCGCTTCCTGCGCGTCCGAGTCCGGGGGACGGGTGCCATTGTCCCGCAGCCTGAACACCAGAAACACCACCAATGCGATCAGCGCACCCCAGAAGGCGAGCATCATGAAGCCGCCCATAAAGCCATAGCCACTGCCCCACATGTGCCCCGTCCAGGAGCCTGGTCCATCAGCCTGCGCCATGCTGGCGGGCAAGCTGGCCAGCAACGGCAGGATCAACGCGTTCAGTTTCATCTGTTTCTCCTTCGATCAGTTCGGTTTCATCCAACGGGATGGTGACAACAGCGCGCAAACCCGCGCTGTTCTGATTGACCAGCTGGATATCGCCGCCATGGGATTGGACGATTGTCCTCGCGATTGAGAGCCCAAGCCCATAACCGCCCGTTTCCAGAGACCTCGATTGCTCGAGGCGATAGAACGGATCGAAGACCTTTTCCAACTGGTCGACGGGAATGCCGGGCCCATTGTCATCGATGTTGAGTACGAGGTTCGAACCGTGGGTCGCCCAGCTGACTTTTGCGGCACCACCGTAGCGAACGGCGTTCTCAAGCAAGTTCCTCAGTGCCCTTCGGAACGCGTTGGGTCGAAGCCGCACGGCAACATCATCACTCGGGGCAAAGGTGCAGTGTGCCGCCATATCGCTGCACAAGCTGTCCAGAAAATTGCGCAGATCGACCACTTCGGCACCTTCGGATCCGGTAAGGCCGCGTGCAAAGGTGAGCGTCGCTTCGACCATACTCTGCATCTCTTCGACCGATGCGATGAGGCTGTCCCGCGTCTCTTCTTCGTCAACCAGCTCCGCGCGGACACGCATGGCAGTCAACGGCGAGCGTAAATCGTGGCCAAGGGCTGCGAGCATACGTGTACGATCACTGACAAACCGGGTCAGCCGTCGTTGCATGCGGTTGAATGCGACGGTCAGATCTCTGACCTCGGTCGGCCCTGTGACCGCCAATTCGCCCACATCTTCGCCCCGGCCAAGATGGTCCGCGGCCTTCGACAGGTGCCGCAAAGGACGCGTCAGGCGCGTCATTACAAACCAGAAGATCGCCACCAGAAGCAGTCCGGCGGAAATCCCGAAGGTCAGCATCGAATAGAAAGGCCATTGGATCGGCGGTCGCTCGAACCGCGTTCCGACATTCAGCCAACGCGCTCCCTTGATGGCGATGGACAGGTTCATTTCAACCGCTGTCAACTCTCCGCGCATCATCGCGAGATGCATTTCTGTCATCTCGTCCGAGAGATTGGGAAGAGGCCGCAACTCGCCCTCGACCTCGTGCAATTCAACGCGAATATCCCGGCTGTAGCTGTCATCCATCAGGGCGCGTATGCGCGCTTCCACGATGCCGCCGTCCGAATGACCGGTGTGATCCACGATCGGAGCGTCCGACAGATCGAACCGGATCAGAGGCGAATTTGCCGCGCGAAGGATCGAGTCCTGCAGATCCAGCGGGGCCTCTTCGATCAACCGCGCGACATTCGCTGCGCGACCCGCGGCCTCGAATCCTAAAGCTGCACGGATCGCAAGGCTGCGCTCGTCGGCGAACAGGAACAGGCTGATCACCTGGGCCACGACAAGTGCCGCGACCACAAGCAGGATCAATTGGCCGCTCAGAGATCTCATCGCACGGCGCATCACGGCGCATCCTCGACATCGGCAGCCAGACAGTATCCGCCGTTCCGCACCGTTTTGATGACACTGGGCCTAAGTACATCCGGCTCGATTTTGCGGCGGAGACGGCTGATCTGATTGTCGATGGTGCGATCCATCGGGCCTGCCGTCCGACCAGCGGTCAGGTCAAGCAACTGGTCACGGCTGAGCACCATCCTCGCGCGTTCCAGCAGGACCGCCAGCAATTTGAACTCGGAGGTCGTCAATGGGGTCTCGGTGGTGGACTCGTCAATCAGCACCTGCCGGTCGGTATCCAGTATCCAGTGCGCAAAAGAGACTTTCCTCCCAGCGAGGCTTCCGGCCACAGGTTCGTCGCGGTTGCTTCTCCGAAGAACCGACTTGATGCGGGCGAGCAGTTCTCGTGGATTGAACGGCTTGGCGAGATAATCGTCCGCACCGATTTCCAGACCCACGATCCGATCCGTTTCCTCACCAAGCGCCGTCAGCATGATGATCGGAAGATCACCCTCTGGCGCAAGTCTGCGGCAAACCGACAAACCGTCCTCGCCCGGCATCATGACATCGAGCACGAGGAGGTCGAAGTGACCAGTGGCCAGCTTGGCATCCATCTCCACGGCATCCCTGGCGACGGTCGTGCGCATTCCGTTCTTCTCCAGGAAGCGCGCGACGCTTTCGCGTATCTGAGCGTGGTCGTCCACGATAAGGATATGAGGTGGCGGTCCCATGGCGTCCTTCCTAGATCATCGTTGCATTCTGTTTCATGGGCAGAATTGTAGCCGTTTGTATCAGGTCAGTCCCTTGCTACAGATGGATACAAATCTGTGCCTGCACCGTGTCGTGCTCCCGGGTAGCGTCGCGCGTATGTTATGTGACCTTTGGGATCGCAACCGATCAAAGGATGAGGTTTTCGAATATGGCTCTTGATTTGAACCGGCGCCGTTTCGTTCTGGGTGCTCATATGACGGTGCTGACCGTCGCGGCGTCACCGCTGTTGGCGCAGAGCCGATCTGTCTGGTCGGCAGAGAATGCCTTTGACGCGCTTCTATCGGATACGGCGCGGATCATCGATGTCAGAACGCACAAAGAGTGGCAAGAAACCGGCGTAGGTGCTGGTGTATGGCCGATAAGCATGCACGCGTCCGGTTTTCCGGACCGATTGTTCAGGGCCAAGGAACTGAGCGGTGATCGCACTGTTGGACTGATCTGCGCCACTGGCGGACGCTCCGCATCGCTGCTTCGAGCGTTGAGACAAGCTGGTTATTCGGGCTACGCCGATATCTCGGAAGGGATGTTGGGATCAGGCGAAGGGCCTGGCTGGATCGCATCGAACTTGCCGACCGTTCCGGTGGATGTCGCCCTGAACGGGTTGCCCCCCGCGTTGGCCTGACCAGTGAAGAATCAATTGGTCCCGTTGTGCTAAAAGCCTGATGTATGGTCAAATTGACCTGTTTGAACAGGAAGACGGGTTTGGGTGTATGACCGAGTTGATGGCTATGTTTGTCGGAATATGCGCGGCGATCGTGATGGGAATTGTCCATCATTATGCGTTGTCGGGCATTCTGAAGTTTTCCCCGCAGCGGTCGGATGGCTCCGGCTTTCGGATCATCCTGACGTTTTCCACGTTGCTGTTGCTGCATGTCTTGGAACTTGTGACGCTCGCCGTGTTCAACACGATGGTGGTGGCAAGCGTTCTGCCGCAATCGTTCAGCAACAGCCCTCCGATGTTTCAGGATGTTCTCTATGTTACGGGCATCTCGTTCTCGACCCTTGGCTATTCGTCCATAGAGGTGGTCGGGCCCTTTCGACTATTGCTGATGCTGCAATCGCTTTTGGGCTTCATGTTGCTGACCTGGTCAGCGACGTTTCTTTACTCAGCCTGCCAGCAAGTCTGGCAGAAGGCGAAAGATGACTGAAAATCGCCACGCGCGTCGGACATGAGCTTGGCGTCAGCGTCAAATACGTCCTGATATCGGTCCTTTGACCTCACCGTGGAACGGTTGAGTGAGCGCTGCGTTGCGCGCGTGGATGAATAGCCCTTGACCTTCCAGTTGCTGGAATCCCTAGGTACAAAGCCATGGCACAGATTTTCGAAAAGACAGGCGATCACGTATCGCACCATCGACACGGGGATATCTTGAAATCTCCCGTATGGGTTGGCGTGTTGCTTGTCGTTCTCACATTGCCGGCTCACCTTTTTTTGGATGAGCAAAGCTCGATAGCTCTTGCTTCGATCACGCTTGCTTTGATTGGCGGTGCCTATATCGGCTTTGGCGCTGCGGACGGCAGAGCGCGCGTGTTCTGGGCAGAGCTCGCGGTCGCCCTTTTGTTCGGCTTAGCAGCGTTCCTGGGGCTGATATGGCAGTGGGCCTTCCTCCCCTTGGGCTTGGCCCTTCACGCCCTTTGGGACATGTCACACCACAATTCTTATCGTCTCGCCCGGATTCCGAACTGGTATATTCCATTCTGCGTGGCCTTTGACCTTTTGGCAGCGACGTTCTTCGTTCTGCTCTATGCCGTGTTTTGATCCATGATGATGCGCATCCTTCTTATGGCGGTGTTCCTGATGGGAGTCGTCGCATTGGCCTTCCCGGACGTCCTTGGCGTTGACATTCGCCTGCCGGATCGCGCGGAAATTGACCGCTGGATCGAGGCGGCAGGTCTTGCCGGACCAATTGTCATCGTGGCGCTCATGACAATCGCTATTGTCGCAAGCCCCCTGCCCTCGACGCCAATCGCACTCGCCGCCGGAGCGGCTTATGGACACACGTACGGGACGCTCTTCGTCGTTCTAGGTGCGGAACTCGGTGCGCTTGCCGCCTTTGGTCTGGCCCGCGGCTTGGGTCGTCCCTTCGTTGAGCGTCATCTCGGTCAGAAGATTAACGCAGGCCTGTTCGGGTCCCAGAACACTCTGACCTTCCTGGTCTTCGGCAGTCGCCTGCTGCCGTTTCTGTCCTTCGATATGATCAGTTACGCCGCAGGTCTGAGCAAGCTGCATCTTTGGAGGTTCGCGCTGGCCACGATGGCCGGGATTATTCCAGCGAGTTTCTTGCTCGCTCACATGGGCAGCCAGGCGATGAACGGCGATGCCCGCACTGCCACATGGACCGCACTTGCGCTGGGTGGCTTTACCGGCCTGTCGGTTCTCTTCGCCGCGACGCGAAAGACCGGTACGAAACGGAAGGAGAGCTGATATGGCCAGTCATTCCCACGCCGGGCATATGCCGAGTTCCGGCAAGGCCCTTGTGATTTCGGCCTGGCTCACCGGCGTCTACTTCGTGATTGAACTGGCCGTCGGGCTCTGGACTGGCTCGATTGCCGTCCTGTCGGATGCGTTTCACACCCTGTCGGCGGTTGGCGGCGTTCTGGTGGCCATCATCGCGCAGCGCATTGCGCGCCGCCCGGCGGATTCGGCGCGGAGTTTCGGCTGGTACCGCGCCGAGATCATCGGGGCACTGGTGAATGGCGGCTTTCTTCTCGGTATGGCGCTTCTGGTGATCTGGATGGGCGCGATGCGGCTCGGGAATCCGATTCACCTGGCCACGGGTCCCATGCTCTGGGTCGCCTTCGGAGGCCTGGTCACCGAAGTGATCTCGCTGGGGCTGATGTGGCAATCGAGCAAGGACGATCTGAATGCCCGTGGTGCGCTCTGGCACATCATCCAGACCTTTGTCGGCAGCCTCCTGATCATCGTCACCGCTCTAGTGATCGAGTTCACCGGCTTTCTGGCGATTGACCCGATCCTCGGCATGGCGTTCGGGGTGGTTCTCCTCTGGGCCTCCGTCGGCGTCATCAAGGAAGCGGTCCACATCCTCATGGAAGGCACGCCAGAGGGAACGGATCTCGAGGCTGTGACGACGGACCTGCGCGGCCAGGACGGGGTTCTGGACGTTCACCATGTGCATGCCTGGACGCTGACCAGCGGCAAACACGCATTTTCTGCCCATATCCGCCATGGTGAGCCCGCAGAGGCCGCGGACCTGCTGAACCGGGCCTATCGGCGGCTGACGGAACAGCATGGGTTTCACATGGTCACGCTGCAGCTCGAAACAGAGTGTCTCGACGAGCGCCACGCGCGGGATCTTGATATAGTCCAGATAGCGGCTGCAAAGGCTGCTGTCGCGTTGCCCTTTAATCTGAGACGCGACGCGTTTGGCGACAATTTTTGCCCTTAATTGTGAGATACGGCTGTCATGGGGCCCCTGTTTCTCGCGCACCTTTGCGCGATGTGATCAACCGCGGCAAGCAATCGAGGCTCCTTCTCGAAGGCGCGCAAGAGAGCAACCCTTGCATAGTCGTCGATGCTTTTGCTGACGATGGCTGCCTTAGCCAAGGGATGAGATCGAGCGGCGGCGATTGCGGCGAGGCAGAACAGCCTAACTTCCGATCTGGGGTTCTGGACAGCGAACGACGGATCCCCGCGGAAGGTTTTGAGTGACATGGCAAAGGTGACTGCGCGCATTGCGCGCCGAAGTTGCTTGGGGCCGCGCGAGCGCGCGGCGCACTCAAGCATCTCTGCCCCGCGGCGCGCTCGGTATATCAGTTTTCCAGATATTTGTTCCTCACGGAGTTTGCCAAGGGTCTGCACAAGTCTCGTCCCGCAAACTTGGCAGTCAAATGCCCAGGCCCGCCTCCAATGCCTGAGCAAAAGACCCTCTCTGGAGCATCGCAGGCAATGCTGGAATGGCATCTGAGCCGTCAGTGAGGCTTCTCGTGGCGTCATTGCCGGAAAGGTCAAAGATCGAACAACATCTGGGTTAACCCGTGCGGCGTTGGCAATCTTCGCCGCCGCAGCCGCGTCGACGTTGAAGTCCAAGGCGGTGCCATGCGCGGTATCGATTCTGAGATGAGCCAGTAGTTCCGCATCATCACAGTAGTTGGCCGCCGCCAGCCGAGACAACCAACCTGACAACAACTCGTCTGGCAGCGGCGCGACAGTCTTGGGCAGCGGGTGCGGCTTCACACCCGGGACTTCTGGAGCCGCCGATGGGGGTTCGCATGGCGCGACCAAACCGGCGTCCATTTTGCGATTGCGTCATCGGTGATGCATTCCTCGCCTGTGATAATGGCGTCGATGGAAAGATCCTTGACCAGAGCGAAGATGCGCGAGGTCACCCCACCGGTCAGTGCCAAGACCTGCTTGAGAGATTTGACCTTCAGGTTGGACTTCTTTTCCAGTGGCATGGCAGCAATAAGGGTCTGGATCATGTCCGAGAACTCGGCATCGTCGCGCCAGTTTGGCAGATGATGTTCGTCCAGCCGTCGGGCAAGCTGGATATCACCGCGAATAGCATCGACGGCCTCGCTGACCCCAAGGCAGACCAGTGACACCTCGAGTTCATTGCTGAGATACCGCAGGACATTGAGAAATCGGCGCTGTTCGCGGTGGGTCCCGGCCAAGAGATTGTGGACCTCGTCGATCATGATCATCCGCAGGCCAAGGTCGCGTAAGAGCGCGATGACACGGACTTCGAGGGAAGCCACATTTTGAGCGCGGGCGCTAAGAGCCGTCGCCGGGGCGCCGACGGCGGCCAGGATGTGCAGGTAAAACCGCCGTTCATCAGGTGCGGGCGGCGCTTGCAACAGCAGAAGCGGTGTGCGGGTGATGCCCGACGCCGGATCGTATTCTGGTGCGTACTTGCGCGACAGGTTTCGGGCAATCATCGTCTTTCCGATCCCGGAGGCGCCATGCACAAGAAGCCCAGGCATACGGGTTTGTCGTGGCGCTTCGATCATGCCCTGCAAGCGGTCCAACACCTGTTCCGCCCGAGGAAAGCCGATCCAGATATCCGATTGAATGAGGGCGATCCGGCCGTCTTCTTCAGTTGTCCCTGCCCTCAATTCACCATCTCTCCACCTTGAACAATGGGCGCGATGTATCACCCGTATCGATCGGGCGCAGCCCTTCGGTTGTCGAGACGGCCGAGTTCGTGCCCTTCAATGTCCCTTTTCTTTCACGGGTTCTGCGTTCGGCCTTCGTCAGGCCCCGGCTTTCAGCTTCGATCTGGCGTTGCTGTCGGATCAGCTCAGCCAGCACCAGCTCATTAGACCCGGACTTGCCAAGGGCACGGGCCTTCCTCATCGCTTCGCGATATTCCCAGAGCGAGACGGGCGGAATTTCCAGGTTTCTGTACCGCGCCTCAACATACCGGCCATCGTCCAGTTCGACCCAGATCATTGAGATATCGCGAGGATCGTAGCGAACGACCACCTTTCCATCCCCGCGCCCAATGTGGCCTGCAAGGGCATCGGACCAGTACCTTATCTGGAACAGATGGATGCCGTCACGCCTGATCTTGCGCAGTTCACTCGGCAGGAAGCTCACCTGAAAGGCTTCCATCTCGAAGGGGATGTCGCCTGTCATTTGCTCTGAGAGCGCCTCCCATTTGGCAACGGGCGTGCAGCCAAGACTTGAATGAATGCTGTTGTTGTAACGGCAGATTTCCAGAGCAAACCAGCGATCGAATTCGCTCAACGTCATCGTGGCCTTGCTTTCGGCGTCATAGTCGCCCTTTGCCGCGATCGAGGATTGCGTTGTTCCCGGCAACAGGTGAACGGCCCCCATCATGGTGCCGATCAACCGTTCGATGTGACCACCGAAGTGAGGACTTGCTGGCGGTCGATAGACCAGATCGATCCCCCAATCCGCACAGGCCGACCGAAAGGCGCGCGACCGGAAATCGCGACCGTTATCGACGTGGATGCTGTGCGGTTTGCCCTGTGCCGGCCAAGGAACATCGCACGCCAATTCCGCAAGAAGTTCCTCCTTGAGGGTCACCGCCTGTGTCAGGCAAAGCGCCACTGACAGACGCGAAGGTGCCTCGAGAGAGGTGTAATATCCGGTCACCATCCGCGTTGCGACGTCGATCGCCAGCGTGACCCAAGGCCGCCCAATTGGTTTGCGTTCAAAGCCGTCGACAAGAATGATGTCCGCCGGTGTATGATCAATTTGGACGATCTCCAGTGGCATACTGGCCTTGTTCTCACCTGTGACCGGCGCAAATTTCTGGCGGGCCGCCTTTGCGCCCTCTCGTGCCTTCGCAACTTCGCGGGCATCCATCGCATCCAGACGACGCTGAACCGTTCGCCGTGTCGGCGGTTGCAAGCCCTCCTGCCAGCAAGCGCTGCGGATTTCTGTCACGACGCGCGACAAGCTCGAACGCTCCCGGCGCAAGAAATAGCGGCGAAGGTGCTCCTCGATTACCGCTTCGACTTTGCTGGATATTAACATCGTCCCGGTCGGGCGGCCCCGTTTCCGCGGAGCCAGAGCGCTGGTGCGCCCACCCTCTTCCGCCAACCGTTTTATCCAACGCCAGACCGTCGCCCTGCTGACACCAAGCTCCCAAACGGCGTCATTGATGCCACGTTCCAGGCTGCCAGTCCCATTGAGATATGCCTGAACAAGAGGGCGCAGCACCGCGGCCCTGCGCGCCTCTTCAGCACCAACGGCAACGGAGTCTTCGCCATCATCATTCATCGATATTTGCCGCAAATGTCTGTGAACCCTGTCTCAGGTTTAAGGGCAAAAATATCAGAATTAAAGGCAAAATCTCATATTTAAGGGCAAAACTCAGCCGTTGATTTCGTTGGATTTCCCATCTCACAATTAAGGGCTACGCGACACCAGGTCTTGATCGGATGCGGGATACCGATCGCCAAGATCATCGCTGCAATGGGCAGACCCCAAGCGATCAACGCACCGGGAAGTGTCGACAGAAGATCGGTCCTTTCCTTCAGCACCATGGCATTACCCCGCGCAGCAGCTGAGTTTGGCCACATCCTTGTCGAAAGTCTGGGCCGCAAGTTTCAGCCCTTCAACCGTGGTCAGATATGGGAAAATCGTTTCGCCGAGGGCCTTGGAGGTCATGCCGAACTTGAGCGCCATTGCCAGCGTCTGGATCGTGTCCGAGCCTTCGGGCGCCACGATCTGGCCGCCCAGCAGGCGGTCGGTCTTGGCGTCGGCCACCAGCTTGATCACGCCGCGGGTGTTGCGGGCCGCGGCGGCGCGCGGGACGTTGTCGAGCGTGATCACGCTGATCTTGACCTCGTGCCCCGCCGCCTTGGCCCCAGCCTCTGAAACGCCGACACCGGCCACTTGCGGGTCGGTGAACACGACCCATGGCATCGCCGCATTCTCATAGCGCATTGGCTCCAGTCCAAGGGCATTGTTGATTGCCACCTTGGCACCGTAGGCGGCCATGTAGACGAACTGGTCACGGTCGGTGACATCGCCCGCCGCCCAGACGCCGGCCCGCGTCGTGGCCATGTCAGGACCGACCTTGATCGAGCCGCGCGCGTCGGTCTCTATCCCGAGGTCTTCCAACCCGAGGTTCTCGGAATTGGCCACCCGTCCGGTGGTCACAACCAGCCGTTCGGCGGACAAAACCTCGGTCTTTCCATCGCGTTCGACAGTCAGAATGACGCCGCCCGCAGCTTTCGCGGCCGAGACGTAAGCAAGACCGGTCTCGACCGCGATGCCTTCGGTCTTCAGCGCTTGCGTCAGCGCCTGGGCCACCTCCGGCTCGGCGCCGGGCAGAAGGCGCGAGCGGGTCACAAGCGTGACTTTCACCCCCAGCCTTGAGGCCATCTGCGCCAACTCGCAGCCGATATAGCCGCCGCCCAGCACAATGATGCTTTCGGGCCGGTCGGGCAGGGTCAGCAGACCGGTGGAATCGAGGGTCTCCACGGTGTCGATGCCTTTGATGGCAGGTTGATGGGGGCGCGAGCCGGTGGCGATCAGGATGCGCGGGGCGGATATCACCCGCCCGCCGACAGCGACGCCACCCTCGACCAATCGCGCCGGGCCGTCCTCGATATAGGTGACGTTCTCATAGGCGGGCAGCAGGTCGATATATTTCTTGTGCCGCATCTCCGCGACCAGATCGGTCGTGCCTTTCACAACGGCTGGCCAATCCACCGCATGTTCGCAGGACGCAATGCCCGGGAACCGGGCAGCGGACGCGCCACCATGGGCCGCCTCTGCGGCGCGGATCATCGCCTTGGACGGAACGCAGCCGACGTTCACGCAGGTGCCGCCGATGGTGCCGTGCCCGACAAGCGCCACCCGCTTTCCGGCTTCAGCTGCAGTGATCGAAGCCGAGAACCCGGCAGAGCCCGCACCGACGACGATCAGGTCATAACTGTCGGCGCCGACATCCTTCGAAGAGCAGCAATCATGTTCCTTGACGGTTTGATCCATTTTCATTTCCTTTACTTGAACCGGGCGCCACCATCTTGGCGGCGGTCAAATTTCAATTCACACCATCGACCCGATGTCGGAGGCGTAACTGGGATAAGCGAAAATCATCGCCTTGATCTGATTTGCGGTCTGCCCGGCACCCATGGCCATGGCGAAAAGATTGATCTGCTCCTCGGCTCCTGGTCCGATCAGGTGCGCGCCGAGTATTTGCCCGCTGCCCCGTTCGACAAGAACCTTGAATCCGGTGTGTTTCGCGCCGACGCGCAGCGACGAATACCAGCCCTCCGTCTTCTCGAAATGCACATCGAACTTCAGCCCCTGCTCCCTGGCCGCCGCTTCCGACAAGCCCACGGTAGCAACCATGGGCAGGGTGAAGACCACTGACGGGATCGGCGGATACTTGATCTCCCGCGCGTCCTTGCCGCCCAGAATGTTCTTCCCCGCGATGCGTCCCTCTGCCGCCGAGACCGGGGTCAGATTCAACCCGCTATCAGCGCAGTCGCCGGCCGCGAAAATGGCCGGGTTGGTGGCGCGCATCGCGTCGCTCACCTTGATGCCACGGCGTGAGTATTCGACTCCAGCGGCCTCGAGGTTCAGCCCGTCTATGTTGGGCACGCGGCCGGTGCCATGCACCACCAGATCGCAAGTGATCGTTTCGGTGCCGTCGTGACGTTCCACGGTGACCACGACTTCGTCGCCCTGTTTCTCGATCTTCGCCACCTTCGCTTTGGTGCGCAGATCGACGCCCAGCTCTGCGGTCGCCTCGACCAGCATCGCGACCAGATCGGGATCAAAGTTGCCCAGGGGGCGGTCCATCATCTCCAGCACGGTCACCTCGCGCGCGCCCGCGCGCTTGGCCACATGGGCGAATTCCATCGCGATGAACCCGCCGCCGACAAAGGCGATGCGGTCGGGACGCTCGGGCAGTTCCAGGAAATCGGTCGAGGTGGCGAGATACTCCTCGCCCGGGATGTTCAGCGTCATCGGTCGGGCACCGGTGGCGATGTGGAAATGCTTCGCCCTCAGGGTCTCGCCGTTCAACTCGATCGCATCGGGGCCGGTAAACCGTACCTCTCCGTGCAAGACGTCGATCCCGGCCTTTTCCAGCCCGGCCTCGATGCGCGGTGGCATCGCGTCGGTGAAGCTGCGCTTGAAGGCGATCATGTCGGACCAGTTGACCGAAGGCTGCGCCTCCAGCCCCTTGCCCTTCATGTTTTCCGCCCACTCGACGCCCTCGGTGACGGCGATCAGCATCTTCTTGGGATCGCAACCGCGCAGGGCGCAGGTGCCGCCATGGGGCTCGCTGTCGATGCTGGCGACGCTCCAGCCGGCATTCGCCGCCATCCGGGCGACGCCATTGCCACCGGTTCCACCGCCGATCACGATAAGGTCGTAGCTCTTCGTCATAAGGTTTTTCTCTTCAATGCTTTGTCTGAGGCGCTATTTGGATGGATGTCAGCCCAGTTTCCCTCAGGACGCCGAGCCGCGCGCGTTCTTGCGCCAGAGCGCGTAAATGGTCAGCAGGATAAAGATGCCCAGTGCCGGAAACAGCACGAGGTCGAGATATCCGACGACGGCGGCCAGGCCGACCGCGCCGAAGAGGATCACCAAAATGGGCGTAAAGCAGCAGAGCGCCACAATGATGGTGCCGATGATGCCCACTTTCAAAAGGCCGTTCGAAGATGTGTCGTCTGAAGGCATCGTAATTTGTTTCCTCATGTCTGGTGCATCAATTGCGTGGTGCCACCGGATCCGGGATCGACCCGAACAGCCCAAAGACCTGTGCCGGTGCGTTGCTCTACTCGGCCGCGAAATCGGCCGGGCGGTGGATACTCTCACCGGCGGCCCGGGTTTTGGTGCAAGTCTCATCCGGTGCGCCATCGACACCTGCTGATCCCCTGCGCCTGATCTCGCGAACAACCAGCGCCGCGCCAATTGCCGCGACGACAGCGGCTATTCCGCCGAGCCCCATCAACCACCCGCCAATCCCGCCGAGAATGGTGGCTAGGATGACGCCACCGCCGCCGCAGCAGATCACCATGATCGGCGCGGCAATGATGAAGGCCAGAAGCCCGCCCAAATGTTTGTCATCCATGGCCATACCCGTCCTTCCGTGCTCAGGACTCCCCCGCCTGGAGCACCTCGGCCGGATAGCCATTGGCCAGAACCGCCTCGATGATCATGTCTGGGTTGGCCGCCTGATCGTCGAAGGCCACGACGTAAGTGCCCGTGCCAAACTCCTCGCCTTCCTGGAAGTCGACGATTTCGACCGTGGGCACGCCGCGCATCGCCGCCGCGACGGTGAACGAGCAGGTCGGGCATGTCAGTTCGGCGACACCGACATTGATGCGCTGTTCTTCGGCACTGGCGGGCATTGCGGCCAGAATGCCGAGAGTTGCGAGTGCGAGAGAGAGATGTTTCATCGGTTACGCCTTTCAGTAGGACAGGATGTAGGGGGTCAGGTAGGGGAAGATCATCGCCACGGCGACGATCCCGCTGGCAATCCAGAGAATGGACCGCATGAGTGTTCGGTTCATCGGTCGCGCGCAGGTGCCATCAACGCAGGCTTCGGCCGGGATCGGGCTATACGCCTTGTAAAAGCCGTATCCGATGAAAGCGGCACTCAGTGCGAAGGTGATCCACTTATATTGATAGAACGCGCCCAACTGGGCGATGAACACGCCGGTGACGCCGAAGCTCACCAGCACCAGCGGCAGGATGCAACAGGAGGTCATGGCCAGCGCGCCGAGTACGCCGAGCCCGGTTGTCGCCCATGCCTTTTTGTCAGCTGCCGGGGTTTCGCCCATTGCCGACTGGCGGCCGGCGGATGTGGTTTCAGTCATGGTTCGAATCATCCTTGCCTCAGTGATGATCTCAATCTAGGGTCTGTAGCTGGTACAGGCTCAAGGGGGTTTGGTGTGAATAATCATCACAGATCGGTGAAGGTCCTCAGGCGCGGAGATCTGGCCAAGCTGACCGGCTGCAATCTCGAAACTATTCGCTACTACGAGAACATCGGCGTCATGCCCGAGCCGCCGCGCTCCAGCAAAAATTATCGCGTCTACGATGACAGACATGTCGCGCGTCTGCGCTTCATCATGCGCGCGCGCGAGTTGGGGTTCACGCTCGACGAGGTTCGCGATCTGCTCGCATTGGTCGATGGCGGGGCCCAGACCTGCGGCGAGGTGCAGGGTCTGGCAAATGCGCATCTCGCTTCAGTCCGCGCCAAGATCGCGGATCTCAAGCGCATTGAGCACGTCCTGTCGTCCACCGTGGCGCAATGTAGCGGAGACGATGTGCCCGAATGCCCCGTCATAGATGCGCTGAGGGAGGAGGCCTAAAAGGTTTCTTGAGGAAATCCGCGGCAATCAAACCGGACAGTCCTTGGCTTCCGCGCTAGGAACACCGTGACCAATATCGCGGGCAGCGAAGAAACCGCGCTCTGAGGTGCCCCTAGTTTCCTAGACATCCGCTTCCACGAATCAGGCCGTAGCCGGCCAAGCTGATCAACTCGGACAGGTGCAGGCACAGAGTTACCGCAAGATTTATCGCTCGATCCGGCACCGCGGCTTCGAGGTGCTCGCGCCTCTCCTGAAGGTCGCGTATTTTACTGGAAACTGAATGGCTGAAATCCCGCTTGGGCATGTTCTTGTTCGCATTTAGGCAAATTCTAATTTGCTGTCCGCCACATTCGAAACTTTCCCTGCCCTGTTACCTCACGGACCAATCCCCTTTCTTCCATCCAGGTCAGGTTCCGCTGGACCGCCGCTCGGCTAGTGCCGGTCAGGGCCTCGGCCATCGGTGCGGAGAGGAGCGGCCATTCGGTCAGCACGGCACGCAAAGCCGGTGGAGTTTTGCCTGAGAGCGAGCTCATCTCTGCTTCTGTCCTCGCTGACCATGTCTCGATATAGTCCAAGTGCCGCATCGCGGTCAGGCAGGCAGTCTCCATCCCATCCAGCCAGCGAGCAAGACGCTCCGGTGGTAAGCCCGACGCGCGCAACCCCCCTGCCCCACCCATAGCTAGTGGTGCAAAGTTCGCTCCCTTTCCGTCGCTGGCCGTGATCCTTGCCGCGGTAACGGCTGCTTCGATCTGGTCGCCTTGTTGCCCGAGACCCGCCAAGCTCCAGAGGTGAAACCCCATGCAAGCCCGCGTGATCGGGTGTAGATGAACAGCTGATTTCATCACCTCCAGCCATCCGCCCGCGCGCTCCTCTAGCCGCTCGGTGGCATCCTCGATGTTCTCGGGATCGCGGCGGTCCAGAAAGGCCGCCAGATCGACCATTGGACCCGGACCACCCATCAGGCGGCGAACAGCCCAGCCAACTCTTGCCAAGGCATTCGGGTCATCCTGTGCGCCAGACAATCGCATTGATATCCAAAGAGCGAGGCGGTCAGAACTCACCCGATCCCCTGCAAGCCAGCTGAGGTCTGCCGCCTCGATCAGTGCCAGTCTGTGTCGCCAGCCATCCGGGCCACGCAGCAAGCGGTCATCCAGCGCACCCAGGCGTCCAGCCACCTTTGCCAGCCGCGCAGCCTGAGCCGCTTCCGCCTTTGCCCAGTCGTCGATGACAGCAATGTCGGACGGTTCTGCCCGTGGCCCGGGCGGCAAATCATCCGGTTCTTCTTCGAGCGGCCCCGGCAGGAACCAGAGGTCGTCCTCGTGAGCCCCCACATCCCCCTCGGTGGTGATGAGGGGGTCGTCAAAATCATCAGGAAAAGTAGATGCTTGCGGCTTCATATGTGCAAAATATCTATATTATGCACATTACCCAAGCGATTTTGTGGCAGTTGCCCGCGCTCTTTGTATAGTACGGACGCGCGACTGTCGGCGGAACCTCTCAGATCGCGCTCAGTGCAAGAAAACCAAGGGGATTGTGCACCAGCACGACAAGAGATCACTTGCTTGCATTCGTTTTCAAACGGTCGTTTATTGATGATACATAAAATTGCAAACGGCCCGTTTTCATGCCCCTGATAGGCTACGCCCGTGTTTCCACAGAGGATCAGACCCCCCTGCCCCAGTCTGAGGCCCTGCAGTCTGCGGGATGCGCCGAGATCTTTGAAGAGCACGCCTCGGGCGGCAATCGCGCGCGACCGGTGCTGGCACGCGTGTTCGAACGCGTCCAGAGCGGCGATACGCTGGTCGTTGTGCGGATCGACCGGCTTGCGCGATCTCTGTCGCACTTGCTGGAGGTGATCGAAAGACTGGAGGGAAAGGGGGCGTTCTTCCGCTCGCTCCAGGACCCGATCGACACTGCCTCGCCCCAGGGCAAGTTCACGTTGCAGGTTCTGGGCGCTGCGGCTGAGTTCGAACGCGCTCTGATCCGCGAGCGCACAAAGGCCGGGCTTGCCTCTGCGCGCGCCAAAGGGCGCGTAGGCGGCAACCCAGGGCTACGCGCCAAGGATCCCGCCGCGCTGCGCAAGGTGCGGCTGGCACGGCAGGACGGCTATATGGAACGCCTGAACGAGACCGCGCAGGATTGGGTGCCTCATGTGCGCCGCCTGCGCCCCGATATGGCTTGGGAAGACGTGCTGCGAATTATCAATGCCCCCCTGCCCCCAGATCACCATTGGACACAAGGCCGACTGCTCCGCGCTGTGAAGGCATATGTGCGCGACGGGTTCCTTCCTGCCGAGGTGCTTGGCCGCGCCGGACGCCGCGAAACCGATGACCGCCTGCCGGCCATCGTCGCAGCGATCAAAGGCGCGGACCCCGAAATCACGCTGCAGGCGATCTGCGATCGGCTAGAGTCGATGCGCGAACGGACCCCTCGAGGTCGTGCCAGCTGGCAGCCGTCTTCGGTCAAAATGTTGCTCGAACGAGCGGAGCGGCTTGGCCTAATTTCATCAGAATCGGCTCACTCCCAACTGTAACTAGCAGAGGCTCAAACAGCTGAATCTATCGCTCTAAACACCGTCAGAAGGTCAATTGTGCCATTGGTTGCATGGGTTTAGCCAATACCATCCAAACAATCCCCATGAATGGCTTGAAGCACGGTCTTTTGGATTTATCACCATAAAATCAACAACTTGCAGTTATCTTGATGTGACTGTACGTATTGGCGCTGTGGATAACTTTCACACTACATCTAGATTCTTCTTGCCGGACTCACTTGATCGTGGCATTCCCATTCTGACGGTAAAACGCGTCAGTCGCGCTGTACACCGTCAGAATGACCAAGAGCCTCAACAGAGGCCGAGAGTGGGCGGCAGGACATGGATGATCGTAACGTTGGATACGCGCAAGGCATAGGCTCTTCCGACATCGGAGCATTTGCCGACAATCTGGCTGAATCTTTGGATCGCCAGATGAAGATCGCTTTCGAGCCCGAAGAACGAAAGTCCCTGCGCCGATTCAGTTCTACCGAAGTTGCCAGCCTCCTGCGCGTTAGCACATCTAACCTGCGCAACCGGCACAAGGACGGCAGCTTCCCGGAAGTTCATACAGACAACCGCGGACACCGGTTCTACACAGCCCAAGAGATCGATAAGCTGCGCGACATTCTGGGGCGCACCGGAAAGAACGCAGAAAGCTACCGCCCCGGTCGACGTGAAGGCGATCGTCTCCAGGTGATATCTGTCGTCAATTTCAAAGGCGGATCGTCAAAAACAACAGCAACGATCCATCTTGCACAACGGTATGCTTTGCGAGGTTACCGAGTGTTGGTCTTGGATCTCGATCCGCAGGCAAGTTTGACCACCTTTTTCGGCTTTCGGCCAGAGCTCGAGTTCGCCGAAGGCGGCACAATCTATGATGCCCTGAGATATGAGGAACAAGTTCCGCTCTCAGCCGTCATCCAAAAAACCTACTTCCATAAGCTCGATATGGTCCCAGCGGGCCTGATGCTCTCGGAATACGAAACTGAGACGGCAAACGCCCTCGCCCGCCGGGTGCAACCCATATTTGCGGAGCGTCTTGCCTTAGCGCTTGAGGAAGTAGAGGCGAATTACGACATCGTTCTGATCGACTGCCCACCTCAACTTGGCTTTCTGACCCTAACGGCGTTGGCAGCCTCGACGGGACTCCTAGTAACGGTCGTGCCTGGCATGCTCGACATTGCTTCAATGAGCCAGTTCCTGAAACTTGCTTCGGAAACGGTAAAGGCTGTCGAAGAAGCCATTGGCAGGCGCGTTACATGGGACTTCGTAAAGTTCTTGATCACGAGATACGAGCCGTCGGACGGGCCTCAGACCCAGATGGCGGGCTACCTGAGATCGATCTTGGCCGGACAGGTCATGACTGAGCCAATGCTGAAATCTACAGCAATCTCGGACGCCGGTATGACCCAGCAAACCGTCTACGAAGTTGATCCGAGCCAATTCATTAGAAAAACGATTGATCGCGCTCTGACCAGCGTGAATGGCGTTGGAGATGAGTTGGAACAGACAATCCAAATGGCATGGGGGCGTCGCTGATGGCCCGAAATATCTTCAATCAGCCTCCAAAGGACGAGAAGGAGAGCGCGGCCCCCTCCCCTACCCCGCCAAAAGCAGCAAAACTGCCAGGATCTGTTGGCGGATTGCGCGACTCTTTGCGCGAGATTACCGCGAATTCGATCCGTGACATCGAGCCCGATCAGATTGACATGGATGGTCTGCGCGATCGGTTGGTGCTGGAGGATTCCAGTATTGATGAGTTGGCCGAAAGCATTCGCAAGCATGGGCAACAAGTACCAATTATGGTCCGTCCATCAGCGCAACCGGACAGATACCGTATCATCTACGGACGACGCAGGCTCGCAGCGATCCGCATGGTCGGCGGAACGGTCAAGGCGATCGTTCGAAGCCTGGATGACGACGCATCTCTGATCGCACAGGGCCAAGAGAACAACCTCCGACTAGACCCGTCTTTCATTGAGAAATCTCTTTTTATCAAAGAGATGCAGGAATCAGGTTACAAGCCAAACGTCATTCAGGATGCTCTCGGCTTGACACGGCAGGGCGTGTCCAATCATCGCGTCGTCATAGAGCAACTGCCAGAAGGGCTTGTACAGCTGATCGGGCCGGCACATGGCATCGGACGACGGCAATGGGGTGACCTGGCCGCTTTGTCGAAAAAGATAGATCTGGTGAACACAGCCAAAGAGGTGATCGCCGCCCTGCCCGACGACACTCCAAGCGCGGATAAGTTTCAGGCAGTCTACTCGGCTTGCTCGAACAAGGCGCGTAGCGACAAGAAGCAAGCCAACCGCAGCCTAACGTCCGTTGTCAAAGATGGGGACGGTAGCTCTGTGGGAACGCTGACAGTCGACCAGAAAACGATCGCTATCAAGATCACCAAGAAGGACAACCCAGAATTCGGCCAATGGATCGAAGAGCGCGCGGAGGCAGCGCTTTTGAAGCTCTTCGAACAGTGGCGGAATGAGAGCGGCTCTGGGTCCTAAGCCCCGAGCCACACAGAGTAACTCGAGCAGAGGAGAAAAGCGAAGACCAGAAAGAAAAGAGCCCCCCAAAGTTTCCCCTGGAGAGCCCTCATCATTCGATTAGCACTCATGATGTAGCAACCTCCAGCAAACCGGTCAAGAGTCACCGATTCGGTGGACGGGTTTTTATTGCCTTTTTCTGAGCGAAATCTCGGGAAGAGACTGGGAAGTTGTGGGCCGAACGGTCGTCGTGAAGAAACCATGGCATTTACAAAACTATCGATCAGAACCGCTGATGCTGATGCATCACGCGGCTCAATTTCTGCGGCTGAAACCGACATCTGGACCATCTTCAGGGCACTAAGAGATGCACGTAGCGTATTCGGTCTGCGTCCTGGCCATATCCAAACACTTCAAGCCATGCTCAGTTTCTTGAAGCCCGGCCATGGCGAAACGGTTTTCGCGTCCAACGACTCGATTTGCCAGCGCGTCGGCGGAATCGACGAACGGACACTCCGCAGGCACATCAACCGCTTCGTCGAACTCGGGTTCATCAAACGCAATGACAGCTCGAACAGAAAGCGCTACCGCGTTCGCTCATCCAGCGGGGAATGCATCAGCTATGGACTGTCTCTAACCCCCCTCCTCCAACGTGCGAGCGAGCTTATCGCCATCGCACATGAGATGGAAAATAACCGGCGGGATCGGATATTTGTCCGCAAACAGATCCTGACAAAGCTCGCCCATTTGGAAGAGCATGATCCCAGCAACACATTCATCAACCACGCACGGAGAGCTCTACGCAGGAAGCTGAGCCTTACCGAATACCACGCGCTGCTCGCCGACACGGACAAAGAATGCCAGACTTTGTATACCCCAGATAACCCACCAGAAACTGTGGAGTTGCCCGCCAATGACGGACAAACTGTCCGGCACCAATCTATGTCTGAAGAAGAAAAAAAAGATTTAGATAGCAACACAGGCAATGAAGCTCTGAAACCAGACTTGCTAACCTCAGTCTGCGATCAAGCGACATCGTTCTCCACAGAGAGACTTAGAGACTGGTTGGACATTGAAAACCATGCTCGAACTCTTGCACCCATGATGGGGATTCACCCAGAAACATTTGAGAAAGCCAAGAATGCAGTAGGAGCTCAGAAAGCGTCATGCGCGATCTTCATCATGCTACAACTTGGACAACGCATCAGGGATTTTGGAGCGTACTTTCACAGTATCACCTTGGGCCAACGTCAAGACCAGTTTGATCCAGTGGCTTTGATCAAGCGTCTATCCAAAACTGCTATGCAAACCGCCTAGTGTCCACCGCGGTGGACGTCTGGCCATCAACTAGTCCAATGACGCGCGGTCTCGCCACATGCATCAAAGCGACAGAGCCAAATTCCACTAGGGCGATACTACACAGTCAATCCATGTACCTCCGACCCGCCGATGTCCACCGCGGTGGACAGATCCGGCACCAAGTCTCACAACTCACATGCGCGACAGCCGCTTTTCGTCATCCACCACTTCCAAAGAACCCTTGTTGGCAGTCCAGGCCCACAGGACGATGTTGAAGTCCGTTGATGACGCACCCTTCGCAAAGCTTTGGATCAGAAGCCCCGCAAACCGATCTGCTATAAGGGCGCGTGCTAGCTCCTGTGTCGGTACCAATTGGCCATCGAGCATCTTCATGCGCCATGCAGAGTCGGCAAGCATCGCCTCGGTCACACCATACCGTTCGAGCTTGTCCTGATCGCGGTTATCGAAAATAGGCCCAAGGTCGGCTTTGTAGGACACCAGGATCGTGGGTTGCAGGCTGCCTACCTGGTTGGCTTCTCTAAGAGCGGTCGCGGGATCCAGCGAGGTGTAGAGGGCAGGGGTGCCCTTGGCGTTAAAGCGCCCTCCATAGAGTTCAGCGCCTCGTCCGGACAGAGGTTCACGCGCATAGACCGGGTTCAGGGCGCGATAGAGTGACCCTGTGTAGCGTCCATCTTTCAGCGGCATCAGGCAAAGACGCCCGCATCGACCGCATCGATGTATTCCAGAACTTGCTGAGCTTTGCCTTCCTGCACCAGCTGCATGGCTGTCCGGCCATCAAAGCCGGGCAGGGGCTCTGACCGGTACCATGCATAGGCCATCAGTTCCGAGCCGAAGCGGGGCTCAACTTTGTTCAGCACCTCTACCAATTCGCGCAGGCGGCGCTGCGTCTTGTCCGAACCGATGCGGGCTCGCCTCTGCAACGCGTCTTTGCCCAAGCCGACGGTCAATGCGATCTCTTCTGCTGATGTGCGTAGCACCGCGGCGATCTTGCGCGGTTCGAATTGCCCAGCTTCAGCAAAGTTCGTGATGTGCATGATCTATGCTCCTACGGTGATACTGACGGTATATAGCGGCAACATCGCTGAAATTCAAGCTGACAGGAGGCGCTGCGCCTTCGTTTCCCGTGCTTATCCGTAACGCTGCAGTGCTCTGAACGAAGCAAATCCTGATCTTTGGGCCTGAGAGGTCACCGTTGGAGCGCTTTTGCCGATCGAGAACGTCAGATAAGCTATTGATAATATGAGAAAGACTGCAGCAGTCGGGCCGGAGTTGCCGATATGGCTTGCCGATCTTGGATCGAAACCGCCACTTACTGCATGCCGTCACTGGGGTCCGCGGTGGTGTCGGACCCTCGGCCGTTACCCCGGACCAGTTGGCTGCTGAAAAGTAAAAGTGTCCTTCGGGTTTTGTGACTGACGGATGAGGGCCTTTGGGGTCCCTCGGATGGGTCCGGACCGGATTCCGGTCTGTCTTTCCTAATGAAGGGCATTCTAATGGAAACAGGTGTCTTGCGCGTGCTCCGCACAACCGCCGCCTCCTGGTGGCGGCATAGAGAGCTGCGCAGAACTGGCCAGACGGCGCTATCGCGGCAACTCGAGCGCGAGACCGTCCTGCGCGATCTTGGCTACCTCAGGCAGGCGGCATTATTGCCAAACGCGCATGTGATCTGCGGGGAGGGTGGGACGTTCCTTCATCTCGGCTGGACCACAATGTCGACTTTCGCGCCGATCGAACGCTTTCCCTTGGCCGCTCTTGCGGTCGCACGAGGGACCCCGTTCATCGATATCCGACCCGTCACCGATGTTATCGCATTCGCGAACTTGCCGCGGGTGGCGCGGGACAGATCTGTCGATCCTGACCTTTCAGGTGCCGGCAGGTGCGTCTCGCTGACCACCTACATCGACACGGTCGAGCGGCTCGGCGCGAGGATCGTCAACGATCCGCGGCCCCGTCAGTCAATCTGATCACCACTCCCTCTCACAAACATTCGAAAGGAGGCCAGCCATGGCCCGATCCCCCACGCCCAAATTCGATGCCTCCGAGGTCATCACAAACGAAATCATCCGCATCATCGAGCGCGGCGTCCTGCCGTGGCGCAAGCCCTGGACCGCAGGCGGCAGCTCACGCCCCCTGCGCGTGGGCGGCGAACCCTACCAGGGGGTGAACAACTTCCTGCTGACGATGCGGACCGTGATGGCGGGCCACAGCTCTCCCTTCTGGATGACTCTGCCTCAGGCCAATGCGTTGGACGCAAAGGTCCGCAAGGGCGAGAAATCCTCTGTCGTCGTCTATTACGGCCAAAGCCGGAAAGACGCGGGCGGCGAGGACGACCGCAGCGATGGCGATGATCGCTCCGAGGAAGCCCGCATCTTCCGCTTCCAGAAATCCTACCGCGTGTTCAATGCCTGCCAGATCGATGGCCTGCCCGACAGCTTCTTCCCAGACCCGGAGCCCGCGCCCGAGCATCCGCCGTCCGAGCCCATCCCGCACATGCAGGCGTTTTTCGATGCCATCGACATCACGACCGTCTTCACGGGCACGGAGGCGTACTATTTGCCCCCCGTGGACAAGGTCTACATGCCATCCATCACGCGGTTCCAGGACCCGCGCAATTTCTACGGGGTCTGGGCGCATGAGCTGGCCCATGCCACGAAGGCCCGGCATCGACTGAACCGTGATTTCGGGTTCTCGAAGTTTGGCAACACCTCTTACGCGCGCGAGGAGATCGTCGCGGAATTGACCTCGGTGTTCCTGGGTCAGACGCTCGGCTTTACGGCGCATACGCTCGAGATGAATGCTGCCTACCTCCATAACTGGTTGCGCGTTCTTCGGTCGGACAAGGGTGCGATCTTCAAGCACGCCGCGGATGCGCAGCGCGCCTGTGATTACCTGATCGCCAGATCGGAGGCGGGCAGGGCAGGGGGCCGAGCCAAGGCCGCCTGACCACAGGGAGAACGGAGACGCCCATGTCACGTAAGGAACCCAAGACGCTGCGGGTGGCCTGCTTCAACGACGGCCGCCGCAAGATCATCACCTTCAAGCACGGCGCCTATTGGTGGAGCCCGTCCGAGGGCGCTTATCCGCTCTCGGCGGCACTTGAGACCATCAAGCACCAAGGCGGCTGGATCGAAACCATCCCCAACCCGAATTACAGACCCAAGCGATTGTTCGGGTAGGGCCCCTTCTGCTTCTGTCCTGCCGCCAGGGGGAAAAAGAAAAAGCTGGCTTTTGGAAGGGTGTTTCAACTTCTCAAAGGAGCACCCCATGTCCATGACAGGACAACCCCAGACAGACCGCCCTGATCCGAGTGTGATCGCAGCGCAGAACGACGCGTTTCGCAAGCTCGCGTGCCTCGGTGTGCCAACCGCCCAGTCTATTCAGGGCCGCATGCATGTCACCCGCTCAATTATGAATGCCGGTGACGGCTTCATGGCCGAGGCGGTGAAGGCCACGGGCATGTTCGAGACCTTCGAGCCCGAGAACGATCCCGAAGGATGGCATGATTTCGGGGCGGTCGAGGTCCGCGGCGAGACCGTGTTCTGGAAACTGGATTTGTACGAAGCGGATTCCGACTTCCGCTATGGCGCCGAGGCCCCGGACAATCCCGCCACCACCATGCGCGTGCTGACCATCATGCTGGCGCGCGACTGGTAGGGGAGGGGACACCCCTCCTGACAGCCCAGGCGATGAAGGCCCGCTGACCCCTCAAAGGGAGAGTGGGCCTTTTGTTGTGGTGATCCCTGAAGACGGGGATTGGCCGCGCATCTGAATGCGCGGGCCGCTCCAAACCCACCGAAAAGGAAACGCCATGACCACAAGCTTCAAACCCGTCTCCGTCGCCATCGGCGATCTGGTCTCACATCCCGCCAATGTGCGCAGCAACTCGCCGGAAACCTATGATCCTGAGAACATCGCCCATCTGAAGGCAAGCATCGCCGTTCTGGGTCTCCTGCAGCCGCTCATGGTCCAGAAGCTCGACGGCAAATATGCTGTCCTCGCCGGTGGCCGTCGGCATGCCGCGCTGAAGGAGCTGGTCGCGGACAGGGCCGCGAAAGGCTTCACGGCGAAGGCCAAGATCGACTGCCGTCTTGTGCCAGAGGATTGCGATGTCACCACGGCCCTGTCGCTCGCTGAGAACATCACCCAGGCGCCGATGAATGCCATCGACGAGTTCGAGGCTTTCGCGCGGATGATGGAGGTCGACGACCAGACGCCCGAGACGATCGCAAAGACCTTCGGCACCACGGTGGCGGCCGTGAAAGGCCGGTTGCGCTATGGCCTAATCCACCCCGACATCCGCGCCGCGGCCCGGGCCAAGACGATCACGCTCGACACGATGAAGGCCTTTGCGGAGCATCCGAGCCAGGAGGTGCAGCGCGAAGTCTTCGAGGCGCTCACCAAGGAAGATAGCTACCTGCAGGCCTATACGGTCCGCCAGGCGCTCAAATCCCGCGGCGTGCAGGTCAGTGACGATATCGGGGCCTTCGTGCGCGCGGACTACGAGGCGCGGGGCGGCGCTGTCGCCGCTGACCTTCTGGAAGAGCATTCCGTGCTCGAAGACGCCGCGCTGGTCGAGACCATCCTGCTCGAGAAGCTCGGTGCCGCCGCCGAAGAGGCCCGCATAAAGCTGGGCTTTGCCTGGGCCGATGCCATGGTCCGCTATGATTACGCGACCATGGCCGACTACGGCCGCGTTTATCCCGGCCCGATCGAGCCTGATGAGGCTGCGCAAAAGCGCATCGATGAGATCACCGCCGAGCTTGAGAAACTGCAGCTCGAGATGGAGGATGAGGGGCTCGAGGACGGTGCCTACAACGCGCTTTACGAGCGCGTGGACGCCTTGGAAGAGGAAGCCCGCGACCTGCAGGAGGCCTACAGCGCCGAGGACCTCGCGCGGTCTGGGGTAATCGCGTCCTGGTCGGGCGGGCAGGTGACCCTCCATGTTGGCCTCGTCCGCCCGGAAGACACCGTCAAAAAGGAGGGCGCGCGCGGCTCCTCGGCTAGCCCGACCGGGGAGGAGGCCCCAGACGCCGGCGAAATCACCTATCCGGCCTCACTGGCTGAGGACCTCAAGACCGAGCGAGCCATGGCGCTTGGGGCCGCGATGGCGCTGCATCCGGAAGCTACGCTCGATCTGACGCTCTTCAAGCTGGTGAGCGACGTTCTGGCCAGCGGCATGAGTGTCACGCAGGCGATCAAGATCGATGCCCGCAAGGAATACCGCAGCCATGCCAAGATGGACGAGATCGACGCAACCTCGCTCGAGCAGGTGGCGGCGGCGCATGAGGCGCTGGACCTCTCCTGGCTCGATGACACCCGCGCGCCCGCCGATCAGTTCGCGGCGTTTCGCGCGCTGGAGGCAGGCGAAAAGGCCAAGCTCGTGGCCTATGCCACGGCCAGCACCACGCAGTCCTGCTTCGCGCGGGACCGCCAGCGCGACAGCCTGATGCATGCGTTCGAGATCGAGATCATGCCCGACATCCGCTCCCACTGGACGCCGAATGCGGCGCTCTTCAACCGCTTCAAGAAGGCTTGGCTCCTGAAGATCCTCGGCGAGGATCTGGGTCTCGCCCAGGAGGCGGTGACGCTGGCCTCGTCGAGCAAGAAGGAGATCGTCGCCTTTTGTGACAAGCTCTTCGCCGAGCCCTTCGCCACGCTCACGGACGCGCAGCGCGCTGCCGTGGCCGCCTGGTGCCCGCCCATGATGCAGACAGCCGGTGTCGCCTGTGATGAGGCGGAGCCCGCGGCGGAAACCCCGGAGCCTGACGGCGACATCGCGCAAGCGGCCTGAGTCCTCACGCGACCCGCGCGTGGACCATGCCGCCCGCGCGGGTCGACCCTTCCAAACCGAACAGAAAGACATCCCCATGGCTATTCTCAAGTTCTCTGCCTCCGCTGTTGCGGCGCAAATCGCACATGCGCGTGCCTGCAAGACCTTCCTGCCCAACTGGAACGGGCCCGTGGACAGGCCGGCCCTGATCCTCATCGTCGGCAATGGTGTGCATCTGCGCTCAAACGGCATCGATGGCACGACCACCCGTATCGTTACCACCGAGCAGGCCGATCCCTCCTTCGCCTTCGCCGACGGCATGAACCCGTTTCGGGACACCGACTGGATGGCGCAGCGCCGCATGGCGTTTCGCGATCTGACCGGCCAGTTTTACACCGACATCCTGGATGACGTGCAGGTGCTCATCGACCGGGGGCGAGGGGCCATCCGGCTCACCACCGATGGCCACAGCATCCGCGTCTTCGTGCGCCGGGCCTCGGACTATCTCATCGGCGGGACCTACGAAGTGCCCTCGGGCCTCGGTGGCACCTTCAGGGTCATCCTCAAGGATGCCTGCGACACCTTTGCGATCGTGCAGAACTGTGGCAATTGCGAGGATTTTGACGCCATGCAGCCCTACCGCGTGCCGCTCGATGCGCTGATGGAAATCGATGACCGGAGGGCGGCGTAACGCGCCCTTTCTCAAACATGCATCGCCAATACCCTGCCGGGCCGGCGGCCCTCTCGGGACATTGGCGACAACAATTCCCCAATGAGAGAAAGGACTCTGAGATGGGATGGCTGTTCTACACCGACGGCCGCGTCAAATCCTACGCGGATGAGAAAGCGGAAATTGCCCGGCTCTGCACCTTTGAGGGCGACACGCGCAAAACTGAACTGGTCAAGGCCTGCAAGGTTGGCTCCACCTGGTATGCAGCGGCTAGGGTTACCAATCGCGACGGCACCCCTGTCGAGGACGCGACCTATGTCACCGATCCTGACGGCTCGATCACTTTCGCCGCCGTATTCCTTACCCGATATGATGACGGCTGCTGGGGCTACAAGGACATGGAGGAAAGCGCGGGACCGGTCGAATCCCGCGCGCCACTGAGCCTATTGGCCCTGCTGTCCGAGCTGAAAGACCCAGACAGCTATGCTCATGCCTGGCGCCAGCGCTGCCAGGACTGGGCTGCGATCCCGGACTACGAGGAAGGCGACAAGATCAAGCTCGCCACCCCTGTGACGCTCACCGATGGCAGTACCTGCCAGATTGTCACCGCGACCCACTACAGGCGTGGGCGGCAAAAGCGCCGCTGCTACCGCATCGAGGAAACTGGTGGGCTCGTACGCCTGTCGAAGGCCTCGCTTGCGGGCTCGGAGCTGCTCAGCTCCACGAAAGGTGCGGCTAGCCCGGTGCTGGCGGAGTTCCTGGCGGGGCGAAATTAGGTCCTGCGCCGGACGGTTCATCGACCTGCCCGGCGACAGCAGATGCTGCGGCTTGTCTTGACAAGGCAATGCAAATGCATTACCTATCGCGGGCAGCAAAGCCCCTTTTCTTCAGGAGACTGCCATGACAGCCCTCGCACAAGATGTCTCGAAACTCACGGATCGGTATCAGACGACCGTGCCGGCGGGTGTGCGCAAACAGCTCAAGCTGGGCAAGGGCGACCAGATTCGTTACTGCACCGAGCCGAGTGGCAGGGTCTATATCGAGCCCGTGCGCAGCGACGAGGAAGATCCCGTGCTCGGAGCCTTTCTCGATTTTGTCGAGGCCGATATCAAGGCGCATCCGGACCGCATTCGGGCTTTCGATGGGGCTTTGCATGACCGTCTTGCAGCACTGGTCGGAGACGTTGATGTCGATCTCGATGCGCCGCTATCGCTCGAGGATGAATGAGCGGCGATAGCGTGCCCGCCCAAGCGCCCCTTGTCGTGAATGGATGGTCGATTTATGCGCACCCACTCTTTCTGGACCAGCTCGAAGGGCTGGTCGAGGAGGTAGAGGCGCGTAAGGCTCGCGATCCCAAGACCTGGCACAAGAAAAACCCGACGAAACGGCTGGCCGCCATCTTCAAGCTGGTCACCGAGGCCATACCTGCAGATCCGGGTGCCGCCGCCTTCCGGCAAGGCGGCACACTCGGCGATCACCGCAAGCACTGGTTCCGGGCGAAATTCTTCCAGCAGTATCGGCTGTTCTACCGGTTCAACAGCGATGCGAAGGTCATCGTGGTGGCATGGGTGAACGACGACAAGACCCTGCGCGCCTATGGCAGCAAGACGGATGCCTATGCGACGTTCAAAGGGATGCTGGAAGATGGCAACCCACCTGACAATTTCGACGCGCTCTTGAAAGAAGCTGCAGCGGCAGGCAAGCGGTTCGAGAAATCCCTTGAAGCGGTGCCCGATCGGTAAGTGGGCCAGCTTGCTATGACCCTTTGGCATTATCATTTACGACGCCACGCTCGAAGATGTAGCATCGGCTGATAATGCGGTCGGAGAAAGCACAATGAATGAGACGGAAAAGGATAGGCAGCACCTCGGTCTAGAGGAGCAATGCGCGCCTGACCTGACGGGGCACCGTTTCCCAATTGCTGTGCGCGTTGCAGACATGCCCGATGACCTCGGCAAGCTGCTGGATATCGGGCTCGAGGAGCATTTCCGTGGCCGCTGAAGCGAATTCTTATGACACGTGGTTTTGCGCGCAGGTGCAGGCCGCGCTGGAGGATGCACGCTCGGGAACATCTCAGGTTCAGGTGATGCAGGCCGCACAGGCATTGATTGATGCGAAGCGGCAGGTCGAACCCAAGTCCTGACCAAGCCTTTGAGGTCGGCGCGGTCTGACTACGTCACCCTGAAAAGCGAAAGCGGGCTTTTTGTCCTTTGGAACTCAGACCCTGATCCAAAGGAAAATCCCCATGTCCAAACCCAGAACGGCCAACCCGGCTCTCGCAATCTCCGAAGCCGATCTCGCCTCTGCCCTCGCGCAAATCGGCACGGAGGTCGATGACCAGCCCCTGCGCAGTTCAGCGCTCGCGCGTATCATGCGCGAGACGTTTCATGGCAGCGATGCCGGTGGCGCCTGGGACTGGCGCATGGCCTATGACATGATGCAGGCAGCGGCTGTCCAGGTGCTGCTGCGTGGGAACGGCGCGGCAGGTGACACCGCCGCTGCAAGGCTACTTGCCTCACGGCTCCTGACGGAAACCCGCCGGTCAGAGCAGCAGATCCGGCTACAGCAGTTTTCCACGCCGCTGCCATTCGCGGCGCTGGTTTTGCGGGCCGCGGCGATCCGCAAGGGCGAGACCGTTCTGGAGCCCTCGGCTGGCACCGGTGCCCTGGCTGCTTTCGCCGCCCGGGCCGGTGCCACGCTTCTGCTCAACGAGATCGACCCCTTTCGCCAGCGCCTCCTGCGCGCGGTTTTCGGCGGCGAGGTCACAGGCCATGACGGCGAGCATATCGATGATCTGCTGCAGACGCCGGTTCTACCCGAGGTCGTGGTGATGAACCCGCCCTTCGCCTCCTCGGTCGATCGCTCCCGAGACAAGCACATCGCCGCCAAGCATCTCATCGCGGCTGCAAAGCGCCTGGCACCCGGCGGGCGGCTGGTGGCGATCATGCCGCCGGGATTCACGCCCGAACGCGATGCCGCGCATTGGTCCCGCGCCTGCGGTCTCCTGACGCCGCGATTGGCGCTGACGATGCCGGGACAGGTCTATCGCAAGCTCGGCACCTCTGTCGAAACCCAGCTGATGGTCTTCGACAAGGTGCAGGAGGACGGCGAAATGATCCGCGCCAGTGTCCGGGACTTGGATGAAGCCCTTCCTTTTGTCGACGCAGTTGCCGCGACCCGGCCCGAGATGCGCCCCGTCCAACGGGCTGAAGCGATCCCTCATGCGCGACCGATCGTTCCATCATCTGCCCCGCGCAAGACCGCTGCTGCGCCTGTCGCCGCCTCCAAATCTCGGGCCAATGCCGTTGTCCCGCTCACTTTCAAGAGCCTCGATATCCCGCGCGACAACACGCCCATCTCGGACATCTATGCGCGCTACCGTCCGCAGCGGATCGAGATCGCGGGTGCGCAAGAACATCCCACGCCGCTCGTCGAGAGCATCGCCATGGCCTCGGTTGCCCCGCCCATGCCCTCAAACACGGGCAGTGATGACTTGCGCCTGCCCGCACGGTTGATCGAGGAGGGACATCTCTCCGAGGCGCAGCTGGAAACCATCATCATGGCGCATGACGCCCATGGGCGCGACCTGCCGGGTCGGTTCGCGATCGATGACGACCAGACCAAGCTGACGCGCGCCGATGATGATCCAGACGCACGTGCCTATCGCCTTGGCTATTTCCTCGGCGACGGCACCGGTTGCGGCAAGGGGCGCGAATGCGCGGGGCTCATTCTCGTGAACTGGCTGGCCGGGCGCAGAAAGGCGATCTGGGTTTCCAAATCCGCCACGCTCATCGAGGACGCCATCCGCGACTGGACCGATCTCGGCGGCTCGCCAGCCGACATCCAGCCGCTCTCAAAATGGAAACCGGATCAGCCCGTCCCGATGGGCGACGGTATCCTCTTCGTCACCTACGCCACGCTGCGGTCCGCGGGCAAATGTGGCACCACGCGACTGAGCCAGACCCTCGACTGGATGGGCGAAGACTTCGACGGCGTACTGGCCTTTGATGAGGCCCATGCCATGCAGAACGCGGCCGGGTCCGAGCAGGGCAGGGGGGTCAAACCCTCCCAGCAGGGCCTTGCAGGCCTGCGGCTGCAACTGGCAGCACCCCGCGCTCGCGTCTTCTACATTTCGGCCACGGGTGCCACGAGCGTGCACAACCTGGCCTATGCCGCGCGTCTTGGTCTCTGGGGGCAGGGGCCGGAATACCCCTTCCCAAGCCGCGAGAGCTTCGTTTCTGCGATGGAAGCTGGCGGTGTCGCCGCCATGGAGGTGGTCGCGCGCGATCTCAAGACGCTCGGCCTCTACACGGCCCGCGCCCTCAGCTTCGATGGCGTGGAGTATGACGTGCTCGAACACGCGCTCACCCCGGCCCAGATCGAGATCTACGACGCCTATGCGGGAGCCTTTCGCACAATCCACCACAATCTCGAAGCCGCTTTGACAGCCACCGGCGTCAACGATGCCTCGGGAGAGACCAATGCCTCGGCAGCACGCGCCTCGGCCAAGTCCCGCTTCGAGAGCACAAAGCAGCGTTTCTTCAATCATCTGCTGATGGGCATGAAGGCCCCGACCATCATCCACGCCATCGCGGACGATCTGGCGGCAGGCAAGGCTTGCGTCATCCAGGTGGTCTCGACGGGTGAGAGCCTGTTGAAGCGTCGGCTTGAGACGATGGACCCGGAGGATGAACTCGTCGAGGGTGCCTTGACGCCACGCGACTATGTTCTCGCCTACCTCGAACAGGCTTTTCCGATCCATGCCCAAAAGCTCGTGGAGATCGACGGCAACATGGTGGCTGAGCCGCTTCGGGATGAAACTGGCGCGCTGGTCGTCTCGCGCGAGGCGCTCGCTCTGCGTGACGCGGCCATGATGGAGTTGATGACGCTGGCGCCGATCCCCTCGGCGCTGGATCAGATCCTCTGGGCCTTTGGCGACGAGGCCGTGGCAGAAGTCACGGGGCGGTCCATCCGACCCCTCAAGGCCGAGGATGGTCATCTCTTCATCGAAAAGCGCGCCGCCAGCAGCAATTCATCCGAAACCCAAGCCTTCATGGACGGTGATAAGGATATCCTTATCTTCTCCGATGCGGGCGGTACGGGCCGGTCGTATCATGCGGCGCAAACGGCGAAGAACCAGAAACGGCGGCGGCACTACCTGCTGGAGCCCGGCTGGCGCGCCGATGCGGCCATCCAGGGGCTCGGCCGCACGCATCGCTCTGCCCAAGTCAGCGCGCCCTTCTTCCGGGTCTGCACCTCGGATGTGCATGGCGAAAAGCGTTTCACCTCGACTATAGCCAAGCGCCTCGACCAGCTGGGGGCCTTGACCAAGGGTCAGCGCGAGACCGGCTCGCAAGGCATGTTCCGCGAGGAGGACAATCTCGAAAGCCCGATCGCGCGAGCGGCGCTGCGTGGGTATTTCGCCGATCTTGCCGCCGGGCGCGCTGAGGCGATGAGCTACGAGAGCTTCACCGACTGGACCGCCCTGCGGCTGATCGACAAGGACGGGGTGCTCCTTGAGGAGCTTCCCCCGATCCAGCGGTTTCTCAACCGGGTGCTTGCCCTTCCCATCCACATGCAGAACGCACTCTTTGCCGAGTTCATGCGCCGGATTGCCGATCAGACGGAACGGGCGCGCGCGGCGGGCACGCTCGATCTCGGCGTGGAAACCCTACGCGGCGACAAGATAGAACAGGTCTCCACCGAGGATCTCTGGACCTGCCCGAAATCCGGCGCCGTGACGCGGATTATCGGGCTGGAGGTCACCGACCCAGTGTATGTGCTGGACGCCGAAGAGGCCATGTCGCGCAATCCCGACAAGTTACCGATGGTCAATCGCGCCTCCGGTCGCGCGGCGCTCATCTCGGCGCGCCCCATGCAGATGTATGACGAGGATATTGTCACACTGATGCGCAAGGCGGTGCGGCCAAACGGGTCTAGCTATCTCGAAGAGGCTCGGTTCACGTCTTCGGCCTGGGAAGACATCGACAGGCCCGAGTTTGCAAAGCTTTGGGATGCCGAGGCAGCGTCCCTGCCAAAAACCACCACAACCAAGCTCTACCTGCTGACCGGGCTGCTGTTGCCGATCTGGAAGGACATCCCGACCACGAATGAACGCATCTACCGCGTCACGCCGGACGGGGCGACCGCCATGATCGGGCGCACGCTGAGCGAGGAAGGGGCGGCCGCGCTGCGCGCCAGCTTCCTCGTTTCTAACCCGCAAACGCCACAGGAGATGCTGACTGCGGCTCTTGGCACCACCACGCCGGTCGATCTGGGCCGGGGTCTGACGCTGACCCGTCGCCGGGTCGCAGGCGAGATGCGCCTTGAGCTGGGCGGTGCGGACAAGGGCATGATCGAAGGCCTCAAGGCCATGGGGTGTTTCACCGAGATCATTGCCTTCCAGCTGCGGGTGTTCCTGCCGCATGGGGACGGGATCGACACGGTCAGCATTCTGGCCCGGATTGTGGGGCAGGGAACCAGCAACGCGGCAGACCAAGCCGCCTGAAAAGCCAAAGCGGGCTTTGGGTCGGGCGTCGCGGATCGGGATTTGGCCGGTCTGCGCTTTCCGGGCGCGCGCTGACCAATGCGACGCCTGGCCCCCCAACTTCTGATAAGAGGACAGACCCATGACCAATCCCCAGATCGACTATGCCGCAATGGCGGCTCAGTGGCGCGCCGAGCACGAAACCACCCTGAAAGCAACCCGAGCGGAACTGATCGTGCAATTGCGCGCGCTTGGCATCAACGAGGTCACCGCCGAATACGAAGGCTATGGCGACTCCGGCAATGTCGAGGACGTGAATGTGCAGCCTGCGGAGGTCCAACTGCCGGAAGCGCTTGTCACCGCCGTGGGCGATTTCGCCTGGTCACTCGCCTATCACCATCATCCGGGGTTCGAGAACAACGAGGGCGGCTACGGCACGCTGACCTGGGACATTGCAGCAGACAGCATCACCCTCGATCACGCCGACCGCTACGTTGAATGCTCGCACAGCTATGACGACGGGCTTTGAGATGGCCCATCCGCTTCATCATGCTGAAAGCTCTGCCCGGAAATTCGGTGGGGTGCCATCTGACTATCAGGACATCCACGACTGGTTCGACGCCTCGAAAGAACACCTCGCCCTCTTCACGCACCGCGCCTTGCGTCATCATGCTCAAGGCCTGTTCGAGGCCGAACGTGTCTTCGGTCTGACCCTGACCAATAGCGCGGGTCGGGACATCCCCGTGCGCTGGATCGGCGAGCAGCATGTCCGCGAAGACTGCCAGGGCCGCATTCCGAGCATGGCGGACTGGCTGCGACGGATACAGCCTGAGCCATGGATGGCCAATGGCCATATCGAGCAGCACCTCAGCGGGGAGCCCTGCGGCGATCCAAGGGTTGCTTGGGCATTCGAGGTGGCCGCCGGAAGAACGGTTCTCGGCCTGAAAGATTGGATGGCGGCGCGCGCGACGCAAGCCACGCAAAGCGCCTGACAGCTCTCGGTCGTTTGCCAAACGAATGCTGCATAGAAGCCCGGTCGGAAGATCAGGCTTCTTGCGTCGTTTCCCCAGCAATCTTTTTGAGGAGGATCACATGACATTCGAAGACATCAAGGCGGCCGTCGATGCCGGTCAGACCGTGCACTGGGCCAATACCGGCTACGTTGTCCACAAGGACCGGCTCGGTCAGTACCTCATCACCTTTGTGCCGAACGGTAGCTGCATCGGCCTGACCGACCGGAGCGGGCACCGGTTGAACGGAAAAGAGGCGGAGTTCTTCATCGCGCAATCGAAGGACAGCGCGGAAAATCCGGGTAGCCAATCAAGACCAGACGGGCAGGGGAGGGGCGCAGCACCCGAACGCGCGGGGGCATGCCCACTCGGACGGCAGCTCTGACCCGTGGGCGGGGCTGAAAGGAAAGCAAGCTTTCTGGTTTGTGATCCCAGGAGGGGTCGAGAAAGCAATCCCGGATGCGCTGGCAAGAACGTCAGGCACCGGCCAATCCAAAAGGAACCATCCCATGTTCGCAGGAACCCTCACCCGCAATGTCGAGACCGCCGCCGCCGAATACACCGGCATGATCCACTCGACGCGATTTGACATCGCCATCCAGCTTGAGGCACGGGCCAAGATGTCCGCGCGCAGCCCGGATTATGACGTGACGGCGATCAACAAGTCGGGCCGCAAGGTGCGCATCGGCACGGCCTGGAACGAAACCGGCAATACCAGCGGCAACCCCTACATCTCGATGCAGATCGATGTCGGCCTCGGCCCTTTCCGGGTCAACGCGGTACAGACGAAAGAAGCGCGCGCGACCCAAAGCGGCGCATTCGAGATCATCGCGCTGGTCTCTAACGGCCTGATGAAATCCGGCTCGATCTCGGGCGAGCTCACCGCCATGGACGCCGACAACGCCTTCGCCGGCTACATCGCCAACATGATGTTCGATCTGGAGTTCATCCTGATCGAGAACAGCTACAAAACCGAGGAGACCCACCCCGATTACCGGATCGAGGTCAGCTCGCCCCGGGGCACACCGATCCGCGTCGGCTCGGCGTGGATGGCCAAAAGCAGCCGCACGGGCAATGACTACCTGACGCTGCTGATCAACACGCCTTACGGTGACCTGCGCGTCAACGCCGTGCAGAACGAAGAGCAGCGCGGCGGGCAGACCTTCTCGATCATCCCGTTCATCGACAGCGGTGAGCAGCCACAGGACGCAGGCGCAGGGCTGTCGCTGGTCGCGTGACCAACGCGCGAGATTAGACGATCCGCACCGAAAGGGGAGCCGTGGGATCACGGTTCCCCTCTTACAATGTCCATTTGCATGAAAGTAAGGTCAGTTAGTGATTTGCCAGGCGCGTTCAGGTTGCGAACGGCCCCAAAACATAAGATGGCGGCAGCCCTTAGAACGGCCTGCCCCGCGTCCGAACACACACCCGAAAACAGCCCGGTCAAATATAGTACTTGAATGGCTGCGGTCCGCCCTCCCGCGCCGAACCCATCACAAGGATGTCTCCGACCATCTTTGCGAAGCGGACTGTTACCGGCAACCCATCGTTGAAGTTGCACGAGTTGTAGTTGATCTTTGTCAGTCCCATGATGTCAGCAAGTACCGTCCGCATCTCTGGCTTATGATGCTTTGAGCGCAGGATCGTCACCATAAGCGGGTTGGGTGTTTCAGGCCCGATATACGTATCCAGCTGCGGGACGTAGCCGCTCGTCCAAAGATAGGCGTTCTTCTCGTCTAAACTTAGAGCCGTTCCTCTGATCACGGGGTAGTCGCCTGCACGGAAGAGCTTTGCGTCACCACCCGTAGGTCTGATCCGTACACCGACGACGTTCGTCCCCTTCGGAGCCGCCTGACAGAAGGCCTGCCACTCCTCGTCGTTGAATGACGCCTGCCCATGGATGAAGAGTTCCTTGGGCGGCTCGGAGTGCAGATCCCGGTACGCTTCTATCACAGTCTCTAGAAGTTCTTTCGCGGCGTCAGCGTTTAGATGGTATTCGTACTTGCCGGTCTTCCAAGGGCCATTCGCGCCGCGGAACACCACGCCATCGCCTTCACTCAAAAACATCTGCGCCGCGCAGCAGACGTGATTATCGCGGTTGTTTGGGAGGTTCTTGTAGACCATCCCGATGTAGCATACTCCTTCGCGCACGTTCGACAGCCGCCAGGGTGGACGGTCCTGTGTCTTATAGTAAAGCCCCGTCGCGATGTTCCACGCCACTGTCGCAGGGTCTTGGGTGGTTCGCTTCGGATAGCCCGCACTGTTGAGGAACGCTGTCGGCTCAAGGGTCGACTCGCGCAGGATCTGAGAGGGCGCGATCGAGAGCAAAGTCGCCTTGATGTGCCTACGGAAGTCGGGAATGTCGTCAAACACGTCCTCAATGCGCGGATCGAACCGTTCGTCCATGAAAAGGAACGACTGGGGTGACCTTGCGCGCTGCTTCTTGGGCGTTTTTCCAGCGACCAGGGTCAAACCGGTCCGCCTCGATTCCGGACGGCAGCGCTCGTAGACTATCTCGGGCACGACGAACATCCATACATCAATCGAACCCTCCTCGTTGCGCCTGAACTTGTGGACGCGCTCAGTGTAGATACGGGCGACCGCATCGACGGCCTCGTGCATGTTCTGCACCCTGGTCGCCCGCTCGATGGCGTCAAACTCGACCGTCAGGGACCTGAGCCGATCTGGATCGAAAGTAATGCCGAATGTCTCTTCGAGCCCGGCGAAATCCGCGAGATGAAGACGGTCCTTCTTCTCCGTCGGCCCCGGAGGCGGCACCGGTATCCCGGAAAGCAGCCGGCGGCTCCAAGATCGGAAGTGTCCGATCCCGTCCGACGTTCCCACAACCCCAATTCGGACTTCTCGAAGCTTCCGAGGGCCGTCATGAGGTCCATAGAGAAACAGGCCGTCCTTTGGGTGGTGGCTCCTCTGGTCATGGCGGAAGTCGAGTTCTGGCTCATCGAAGTGATCTACGATCAAGCTTGCTTCGGGAAACCTCATTTACCGTCTCCTTCGGGCTCAGCATCGTCGTCGTCAGCCTCTGGCCGCCCGAGCGTGCTTTCGTCCTGCTCCTCGGCATCCGGGTCGCCCACGTCAGGAAGAGCTGTACTGACCGGCGACGTGAAGAGAAGGGGCTCAGAGGAAAGAAGCATGTCCTGGCCTGGAGCCAGCGGAACCCGAATGTAGGCTGAGTCACCCGACATGATCTGAAGGAATGCCAGAAGCCGTCCGTGCCATTGCTTGTTGCGCCAACCCTTGCAGCCCGATCTGCGAAGGCGATGCATATTCTTCGGATCATCTATGCGTTCGCCCTGCTCCGTATTGTTATCCATCGCGAAAAGGACGCGCGCTTTCAGACGGAAGTGCCAGAAAGGCCAGTTTCGGGGAATCGCCGTCACCCCATAGGACCAAACATGCTTTCGGGCGATGTTGCGCAGCATCGACGACCGGCGCTCACCTTGTCGCCCCCAGGGCACCCGCTCACCAATCGCGACCTGGTTAGGGGACACATGGAAACCATCGCCGTTGGAATACGCATAGGCGACCATGCCAATATTCCTGCAGTGCCGTTCCCATCCATCGCGCAACAGGCCCGTGAGCATGTTCGACAGATCACGTCCCGCGACGCCTATCTCAGGCATACCCTTTTCTACCGCATCGACAACCGGCACAGAAGTCCGTAGGCGCAACTTCGCTACGCCTTCGAGGCTTTCCCCAACATCAGGGGGCGCAGCGAAGGTGATCACGCCTCGCTCATGCGCGACGGCGGGAAACGACAGCCCTCGCACCCGCCTCTTGAGGACGTCGGTCTGGACCGCTCCTGCCGCCTCGTAGAAGTGGAGTTCATCGGGCATTTCCAAGATCTGAATCCAATTCGAGACCAAGGACTCTGGCTCGCGCACTAGCGGAACAGCACCACGCTTGCGGAAGCTGTCCCATTGAGCTGCGACCGCGATGTGCTCGCGTCGGCGCGTTACGCCTTGGCGACGCAGCGTCTCCAGAAGCTTCGAAAGCCCTTCTGCCCAACCCCGCGCGAAATCGGCAGGCGTCGCATCGCGGAGGCCATCAATCTTGGCCCCCTCCTCGATCCGTAACGGGATAATCAGGCGAGTGTCGCCAAAACTTGCAGCAAGCGTTTTCGCCCTGTCGATCAGGTCCATCGCGTCGTCGTTGGCGCGGGTGGCCGCGCCCGCCACTGCCAGAACCTTCGCAGCGCGGTGCTCCAACGCCACTCCAATCTCCTTGTGCCATCTGTCTCCAGGCTCGAGAGTCAGGATCTCGGAAAAAACGCGATATCCGTGCGCTTCGAGCTTTGGACCGAGCCAAAGGATGAAGTGATCGTGGTCGGGGCGCGCTCCGACAAGGAACAGGGTATCCCGTTGCGTTTCCGCCTCTGACTCCACCTTTCCGCCGATCCCTGGCTTTGGAAGCAACGCTCGAAGGACCGAAGGAGGCTTCAGGTGGCCCTCGCGCTCATCCAGCGTCTCATGAAGCATTCGCTTCAGCGTACGCCCGCTCGCGGGGATCCATAACTTGGGATGAGCTTCCTCGATGTCAGGATGCGCGCGCAGCAATGCCTCAAGATCCTCGCGCCCGAAGATGTTTCCCGGAGATCGAATGGCGGGGCCGCAAATCTCCACGAGGTCCTGCTTCCTTTGTGGGGTCATCGCTACGGACGTTGACAGGATGTAGCGATCGGGCGCCAACTGATCGATCTTCGCGCGCTCCTTCGACATTTCACGCTTCAAAGCTGAGATAGCAGATCTCTCGTATCTCTTAGCTTGTAGGATCGTCAGGCTTTGCGCCTCCGGCGCGTGGCGTCCATCTATTCCACCATCAGCTCCTTCGCCGAATTGCTCGAAGCGGATACCAAGAGCGCGCCCGATAAGGTCGGCTGAAAGCGCCTCGAACTCGGAGGGCGATAAGGCAGAGAAATCGGCAGGCATAATATCTATATATCGCCGTCCAGTCCGGATTACACCCAAGACTTACCTCACAGACATGCCGATTTGGTATTTTACAGAGAATCTAGAGCACAGGTACGATGTGTCGCCGCGAAGGTCGGCTTTCTGTCCATGTCGCATGCTCTGATAGGAACTTAGTATAGTTGGCAGGGGAGTTTCCTGTACATCAACCTTGGTTTAACGCTTCTAGCCTCCCCATCTTGGCTTCGCGTGTCGCAGGGGAGAACGGCCCTTCGGTCCGTCGCGCATTCGGCCATGCGGCCTCACCGCGGCGTTGCGCCTGGCATCCCGGTTTGCCCGCCTCGCGAGCACGTCCCTCCCCGGCCGCTCCGCCGGATTGCGCTCTGGTCTGTTTTGCGGGGCAAAACGATCCCGCCGCTTCATCCGTCTCCCGCGTCCGGTCGGGCCGTTTGCCTGCTCGGGTCGGGCAAACCTACCGTCAAAACACACACACATGAGTGCGGAAGCATATCCTCCGGATGGCCCCCAAATCAGCCCGCGTCAAGGATCGCAAAACTTTTCGGCGAAGGCCGGGCCTGTGACGCGGGGCGGTCCCGTGGGTGAGGGCGCGCATGTGTCGTGTGTTGCGCACGGAAAACTTTTGCGCCCGGCAAGCCGGCGGCTGCGCCGTCCCTGACCCGGGCAGATTCGGAAACCAGGCATTCGGCCATGCCACCACACTCAAGTGGTGGTCGAACAACCGAAATCTGGAGAACAGACATGGCATACGATCAAGCGAACACCTACGAAACCATCGAGCTTTTCGGACTGACCGAGAAGGACGCACAGCTGCCGATCCCGGAAGATCACATCCTGACCGACCGCATCATCCGCGAGAGCTTCGAGGCATTGCTCGGTCCGCTGCGCGGGACCGGCCTTGAGGCAGAAATCGAACCGCTGGCCCATGGGCTCGCCACGATCCTGCAGCGGCGCAAGGTGGCGCTCGGCAAGGAGGTCGACCGCACCGCCGACAAGATCGGCGCACTGGCAAAATCCCACGATGGATCGGAGATCGCCGAGACCGCGCTCGAAGAGGCGCAGGCCCGCTTCCTGCAACTGCGCGAGATCGTCAGCGCCATCGAGGTGATGAGCGAGGCGGCGGCGGAATGCTACGAGATCGAGACGGGTCACGCCTTCATCCCGGCAGTTGGGTCGCGCGCAAGCGTCCGGGCGCAAGAGACCGGGGCGGTCTTCGAGGCGCGGCAGCTCCTCGAGCAGCACGACCGCGAGACTGCCGAGAAGTCGAAAGTCGAGGGGGTTCCCCTGATTGTCTCGGGCGCCACCGACTGGACCGATGTCGATGTGATCTTCAACACGCTCGACAAGGTTCGCGAACGGATCAGGCAGAACCGCAATCAGGAGATCTTCCTCTGCCACAAGGGTGGCAAGCACGGGGCGGAGATGATCGCGGCTCGGTGGGCCCGAGCACGCGGGATAGCACAGGCGCGCTTCGATCCGCGCTGGTCCGCGCATGGGCGGGCGGCACCGTTCAAGTGCAACGACGAAATGCTGGACGATAAGTTCGCGGCGACGGGGGTTGTTCTCTTCGGCGGCAACGGGGTGGCGCTGAACCTCGGGCAGAAGGCGGAAGCGAAAGGCCTGACGGTCATGCGGGTTGCGGACCCGGCGAAGAAGACCGCGGAGACGTGAGTTTAGAGGGTCGCCTTCGGGCGGCCCTTTCGTCGTTTTCCCAGATGTGTGCGAACATCGGCGGTGTCGCAGTTAACTCCAACAATGGGCATCGACAGGCTTGGTGTTTGTAGTCCGGCCAATCTGGTTTCGGGAATGGCTGGATGGTATCTCTATGCAATTACAGCTTAGTGTGGCCGTGTGGCAGAAGACATTTGTTCCACAGATCAACACTCGCCCAGGTTTTTCCTAGATGCCTTTTTCTCCGGAACGCACCAAAGAGATTCAATCGCGTATTGATGCGCGTTTGCGGTCCGGTCAGGCAAACGATTGGGAAGTGTCCTTCCTTACAAATATGGCTGAACGGTTTCAGCGGTATGGAACGAAGACGCGCCTGAGCAAAGCTCAGTATGCCAGCCTGTACAAAGTCCTGAAACTGGAACGGGAGAATCCGGCACAGAAAAGGGCAGCGGCCGACGACAGGACTTCTCAACCAGCACCGAAGCATAGTACCAGAAGCGTTCAGGCGAGACCCCGTCCGGTCTCCGTGACCCGCGCGATCAATGCACCTCGGCGTGCCGTGCGCAAGGCTCAACGCCAAATCATGGTGCCGTTGGTGATCGCTGTCGGATTCTTCGCATTGGTTGGATCATTGTTTGAATCATCGAACTCGCGATCCACACCCTACAGTCCGTCAGCGGTTCCCTCATCGCAAACTGCCGACGCCGCTTACGTCTATGTGACAGGGACGCGTGTCAATCAACGTGCTGGACCGTCTACTTCGAATGCCGTGATGGGTGTCTTGAGCGAGGGGGGCCGCGTTGAAAAGCTTCGAGAAGAAGGGCAGTGGACACAAATTCGATCCAACTTTGGTACGGGCTGGATGGCTACCCGTTTCCTGTCTGAACCGCCCCGGGTTTACCGGAGAGTTTCTGGTTCAATGATTAGGCTGCTTTTTCGTTGGCTTTCAAGCGTGCGTAGAATGCCTCCTCTGCT
>NZ_SLXL01000015.1 GCF_004345735.1 Rhodovulum adriaticum | reverse complement strand
AAGCAGAGGAGGCATTCTACGCACGCTTGAAAGCCAACGAAAAAGCAGCCTAATCATTGAACCAGAAACTCTCCGGTAAACCCGGGGCGGTTCAAGGGTCTGTTCCGTTGCGGGCAATGGCGCCGGCTGCGAGGGCCTTCCACGGCTTAGCGTATTGCGGTGTGGGGTGATGGAATGAGCGCAACGGTCGGCTATCAGATTGTGGTATTATCGGGTGTCGGAGGTACCCTCTGCGGTGACGCTACCGTTTTTCTCTTTCTCCGGGTTCTGGTTGGCGTGGCCCCGTCGAAAAAGTGTATGCGCCCCTCCTCAATTTCATGCTTGACGCAAGCCAAGGTGCCAGGGGTTTGACATTGGGTGATATAACCCATTGAAAATGTATGAGGGCGCAAAATGTCTAAGTCTCACCTAACTCTCTGAAATATATAGAATCTGGCAGTCCTCCCCAGCGCGCCACTTGGACCTTTCCCCACCGTTGGTGATCTAGCCCGGCTTCGCTACGGGTTTGCCTTGGCGGTAGTTGCCGCGGATCAGACCCAGATCGCGCAGGACTAAGAAGCCTGCAGCCGTCACGAACAACGCCAGGCCTTGTAGCCCGTTCTCGGCGATGATGCGCAGACGTTCGCGGATATTGGCGATGGTGTCCTGCGAAATCACCAAATCTATGTTTCCCGGCGCCTCGGCCCGGGCGGCCGTTGAAATAGGCGGCCTGTGCCGGATCGGCGAACGCCGTCTGGATTCGTGCAATGTCCCCACGCCGGATTCCTGCGCCGTCAGGCGGCATGCAGGGTGACATCGCCGCACGCGGCGGGTGGGCGGTTGACCTGACCATCCGAAGCGGCGAACGTCCCGCCAATGCGCCATGGTGCCGAAGGGTTTCGGGGCAAGTGGCTATTTCATAAGGAAAATCCAGAAAGGCCCCGCCGTGAGAGCAGCAGTTTTTTCAATCTCCCTCGTCGCGGCGCTGGCCGCCCAGCAGGCCCCCGCCCAGATCGTTCCCGAGGGGAAGTGCGCGGTCACGGTGGCATCGCGGCCGACGCTTGACGACGTGCGCATCTATGTCCAGTTCGACCTGCCCGAAGTGCTCCGCCCCAGCTTGGATGTCGTGCAGACAAACAATGGCTGGTATGCCATCACCGTCGGCACCCTTCCGGTCGGCAGCTTTGAGCAACACAAACCCCAACTCGTGGCGCGGGGCCTGTTGCCAGAGGATGCCTATTGCTCTGCCGGGCAGGGCTATGTCGCGGTTGTTCCGCCCTCGGACTATTCGCCGGGCAGCGGTGCCAGCGCGGCGCAAGAACCCGCCAAGGACCACGAGCCCACGACCAGACGCGCGCGTTTCGCAGATTTCCTGGAAATGCGCATTCCCCAGGACGCGATCAAGTTCAAGATCCGCTACGATGCGATATCGCAGAACGGCACCGGGCATGATCTGGTGGATCTGGTGAGGTCCTACCTTGACCTTCTGGACGCCGGACCCGGCTGGTACCTGGACAGTTCACTTTATGCAGAGGGGTCCTGTGTTCGGATGGCCCCCGCGCTGGATGTCGTGGTGGCCTACCGGATCGCGGGGGATGTGCTTTCCAAGACGCAAGAGGCCGACTTCGAGGCCCACGTTCGCGCGCATGAACCCGAGGCGCTTGCGTTCTTCGAACGTTGGGGGCTGTTCGACGGACAGATCATGCGCATCGCCTACGAAAAGGAAAAGGAATTCTGGGGGTTCGTCAGCAAGGGAGGGTTCTGCAAATGAGGATGCAACACCCCCGGTTCGCCTTTGCCCTGCTGGCCGTGATCGCCACGCTTTCGGGGCTGGGCGGACGGTCCGCCGCCGCGGCAGAGTTCGACCTTTCCGACATGATGCTGTGCAACTATCCCCGCTGCGCCGAGGATAACGCGCGCCTTGTCCGCAGCGTGCCGCAAATGGCCGGGCACAGCGTGACCCTGGACCTGTTGATCGATGTTCCGATCGGCACAGGGGACTACAACGCCGGATGCATCGACAAGAACCCCTATATGGATGCACCCGAAGAATACTTTTTCATTCCGGGTAACCTCGACTCTTGCGACGTGGGCGGCGGTATCGTTCTCAGGGTGCAGCCCGCGGACTATGGCCTGGCACAATCCGTAAGCTTCAGCCGGATCATTCGGGTAAAGGGGCGTTTTACCGTCACCCCACAGGGACCGATCCCGATCTACGCCCTTACGCCCGCGCCCTGAACGTCGGGAGACAGGAGACAGGAGGGTGTAGGCCCGTGTTGCTGCGCCCGGGCCGTTTCGTAGGTAAATAGCAACTCGTTCCCGAGAAAGGGGCAGACCTATGCCTTGCCGTCGCGCTTTTCGATAGCCTTCACCGCGCCTTACGGCAGCGAGGCATAGACCTCTGCGACGTGCTTGGGCTCGGATATGGTCTTGTCCACGATGAGGTTGAGGAGCTTGAAGAGCGTCTCCGCTGTCGCCCGGTCGTCCCGCAGGTCGATTTGACCGGGATGCACGGCGCTGTTCCCGATGACGCGGACGGCATCGAGAGCCTGCTGCACCCTTGGGTCGAGCCCACCCCTCACCAATGCGCCAATGTCGTCGTTGATGTTTTTTCCGGGTTGGCCCAACTCTTTGCAAAGCTTCTGGATAGCGAGGCGTATAAGAGCTGCTGCCCCTCTGGGCGACTGGTCGAGGATCGTGCTTGCCTCGTCATAGTCCCGCCGGATGTCGTCGGGCATGTCCGGGTTTGCCGCCGGAGCTTCCCCGGTTTGTGGGAAAACAATTCTGTCATGGACCCACACCGTCACTTTATGACAACTCGCACATTTGCTGAACATGACGCTGCTTAAGGCAAGGCAGGACTGACTGCTTTCAGTGTTAAAGAGCGCCGGATCATTACGCTGTGTGAGCGCAGCGTTCTTGAAAATGTCGCCTAGGGGCAGGTTCCGAGCGAAATGGCGGGCACCTCCCGCGAACCAATCTTGATGCGCGAATGCCCGGCAATACGGGCAGTTGAAGGCGTTAAGATCAAGAGACGGCGGGACGTACTTCATAGGCAACTCGCTGATGCTGGAAATCGCCCAAGCCATAGCATGACACACGGGGAGATGGAACAAAGGGCGCACACCGAACCTTTTGGGCGACGGCTCGCAGTCCGCAAGAACACGGTTCGCGTGCAAAGTATCGAGTGAAATCAAGGGGAAGATGGCGACCCCGGCAGGATTCGAACCTGCAACCTGCCCCTTAGGAGGGGGCTGCTCTATCCTGTTGAGCCACGGGGCCGCGTGTCGCCTTTGTCCTCGGAAAGCGGTGGCCATGCAAGGGTGGATCGGCTTGGACATTTCGGCCGCATCCGGGTATCACGGCGGACACCGCGACAGTACAGGGCCCTGCCTTGACAATATCCGACCCGCCCCCACCGCGCCGTCCGCTGACGCTGCGCGACGTGTCCGAAGCCTCTGGCGTGTCCGAGATGACGGTCAGCCGCGTGCTGCGCGGCAGTGCCGATGTGTCCGCCAAGACGCGCGCGCGGGTGCTGGCGGCGGCCAAGCGGCTGGGCTATGTGCCCAACAAGATCGCGGGCGGGCTGGCCAGCCAGCGGGTGAACCTGGTCGGTGTCATCATCCCCTCGCTGTCGAACATGGTCTTCCCCGAGGTTCTGTCGGGCATCAACGAGGTTCTGGAACACACGTCCCTACAGGCGGTTGTGGGCCTGTCCCGCTACGATCCCCCGCACGAGGAAAAGGTGCTGTACGAGATGCTGTCCTGGCGTCCCTCGGGCATCATCCTGGCCGGCTTGGAACATTCCGAGGCCACCCGTGCCATGCTGCGTGCGGCCGACATTCCGGTGGTGGAAATCATGGACCTGGATGGCGAGCCGGTGGATTCTGTCGTCGGAGTCTCGCATCGTCGGGCGGGGGCCGACATGGCCCGCGCCATTGCTGCGGCGGGGTATCGCCGGATCGGGTTCCTGGGCACCAAGATGCCGATGGACCACCGCGCGCGCAAACGGTTCGAGGGCTTTACCGGGGCGCTGGCGCGCGAGGGGATCGAGGTTGCCGATCACGAGTTCTACTCGGGCGGTTCGGGCCTGGCCAAGGGGCGCGAGATGACGCGCGCGATCCTGTCCCGCAACCCGGATCTGGATTTCCTGTATTACTCCAACGACATGATCGCCGCGGGCGGGCTGCTGTACTGTCTGGGCGAGGGGATCGACGTGCCCGGCGATCTGGGGCTGGGCGGGTTCAACGGGATCGAATTGCTGGACGGGCTGCCGATGAAGCTGGCCACCATCGACATCCGGCGCCGGGAAATCGGGGCCAAGGCCGCCGAGATCATCGCCGATTGCGTGGCTGCGGGCCGGCCCAACGCCCATGCCCGCGTTGCCCTATCGCCGCTCCTTGATCCGGGCGATACGCTGCGCCTGCCGCGCCGCTAGTCCGGTTCAGGACGACGGGCCGATCGGGGTGCAGGTGGTTCCGCGTGCCTCCAGCCGGCGGCAGGCGCGGGCGGCCTCTTGCTGGGACATGCCGACGAACTGGGCCTGATAGCCGCGCGGGTCGCGCACCACCTTGCGCAGGGCCTCGTCCAGGGTGTCAATCTCGCGCAGGGCGGTTTGCAAAAGGACGCGTTCCGCCTTGTAGCGAGAGGGATAGCGCCCCACCTCGATGCCCCAGTGCCGCCCGCCCGAAGAGGACATCCGCGTCACGATTTCCCGAACCGGCCCGGCCTCGGGCTCGGCGGCGGGCAGGGGCATGGGGGCAGGTGCGGGCGTTGCCGCCGCCAGGGTGTCCGGGCGTGCCAGGGGCAGGACCCCGGGCCGCTGCGCGGCTGCGCTTGCGGCCAGCTCCGCCTGCGCCTGCTCTACCGTCGTGGCCACGCTTTCGGTCAGCGTGGCGATCAGTTCGGGCGCCGGGGCCGCCCCCGGGCGCGGGACCGGGCGCATGGACCGGCGCAGCACCAGATCGGCTGTCACCGTGCGGCCGCTGGCGACCGATCGGTAGTCGGGCAGCGGTGGGCGGCGCATTGCCACGCTGGCCGGGGCGCGCTTGAACCCCAAGTCCAGCAATTCGGCCACCTTGGCATTGCGGGTTACGGTCGAGCGCCCGCCGAACACCGTGGCGATCACCCGCTTGCCCCCGCGCTGCGCCGAGGCCACCAGATTGAAGCCCGCCGCGCTGGTATAGCCGGTCTTGATCCCGTCCGCGCCCTGATAGCTGCTCAGCAACCGCCGGTTGGTGTTGTTCACCGTCTTGATCCCCGCATGGGTCGATATCCGCGAGAACAGGTTGTAATACTCGGGGTAGTCGTAAAGGATGTGCCGCCCCAGCGTCGTCATGTCGCGTGCCGTGGACAGGTGCCCCTCGGCGGTCAGGCCATTGGCGTTTTTAAAGGTGGTGCGTGTCATGCCCATCGCGCGCGCGGTGCGGGTCATCCGGGCGGCAAACGCCTCTTCCGAGCCCGAGATCGCCTCGCCGATGGCAGTGGCTGCGTCGTTGGCCGACCGCACGGCGGCCGCGCGGATCAGGTAGCGCAACTTGATCTTTTGGCCTGTGCGCAACCCCAGCTTGGACGGGGGTTCGGCCGCGGCATTGCGCGAGATGGTTATCATGTCGTCCAGACCGATTTCGCCATGTTCTACGGCCTGAAACGCGATGTACAGCGTCATCATCTTGGTCAAAGAGGCCGGGTGCAGGCGGGTATCCGCGTTACGGGCGTGCAGGACCTCGCCCGTCCGTGCATCCACGACCATCGCCGCATAGGGCGCGGCGCGCACGGACACACCCCCGACAGTCAGACCGACCGTCAGGGCACATAGGAACAGCACGATTCGGGCATACCGCCCCGGACGGTGCATCTCGCCAGTCATATTCTGCCTCGGTGTCGCCCGGTTCGTGCCAAGCGCTTTTCTGCAGCGGACCTTAGCACGCTTGGACGATGCCGCAAACACCCCGGACAAAGATGTGATCGTCATGACCGCAATCGCCGCGCGCCGTGGGCTCGGCCCTTTTCACGGGGGCGGCGTGGGATATATAAAGGCGCTCAACCAACGACCTGACCAGTCTTTCCTGTTCCGGAGTCAGTACCCGTGACGACCGACCTGCGCATGATGGCCGAAAAGGGGGACGATCCCGAGGGTGAAACCGGGGTCATCACCAAGACGCGCCCGAAAACGCAGCGCCCGCCGATGTACAAGGTGCTGTTGCTGAACGACGACTACACGCCGATGGAATTCGTCGTGCATGTTCTGGAACGCTTTTTCGGGATGAACCACTCTCAGGCGTTCGAACTGATGCTGGTCGTGCACAAGAAGGGCGTCGCGGTGGTCGGCGTGTTTTCCTTCGAGGTGGCAGAGACCAAGGTCGCGCAGGTGATGGATTTCGCCCGCCGCCACCAGCACCCGCTGCAATGCACCATGGAAAAGGAATAGGGCCCGCGCCCGCCCATGTCCCAGTCCCGTCTGACCCTCGCGTTGGAGGCCGGCGCCGTCGCGCTGCCCCAAGCCGGCCGTATCCTGGTGATCGGTCCCACTGCTGATGCGGACCTGTCCGCCCTGCCCAAAGAACGCGTGCAGATCGTGCAGGGCTTTGCCCCCGATCACGCGGCCTGGGCGGCGCGCGGCTGGCAAGTGGATATCGCCGCCCAGGGCGATTTCGCCGCCGCGCTGGTATTCGTGCCGCGGGCCAAGGCGGTGGCGCGTGCCCGCGTGGAACAGGCGCTGCGCCTGACCGGCGGGGGGCCTGTTATCGTCGACGGGGCCAAGACCGACGGCGTGGACAGCCTGTTGCGCGCCGCCCGCAAGACCGGGGCAGAGCTGAGCGAAGCCTTTGCCAAGGCCCATGGAAAGACCTTCGCGATGCAGGGCGATCCCGCCGCGTTCGCCGATTGGGTGCCGGGGCCGGGCGCGCTGATCGACGGGCGCTATCGCACCGCGCCGGGGGTGTTTTCCGCCGATGATGTCGATCGCGGCTCTGCGCTGCTGCTGGCGGCGCTGCCGCCCAAGCTGAAGGGGCGCGTCGCCGATCTGGGGGCGGGCTGGGGCTATCTGGCGGGCGAGGCGCTGGCCGCCCATCCCGGCATCAAGGAAATGCACCTGGTCGAGGCAGATCATGCCGCGCTGGACTGCGCGCGCGCCAATGTTTCAGACCCGCGCGCAAGCTTTCATTGGGCTGACGCAACGGCGTTCCGGTCAGAGACACGGTTCGACATTGTGCTGACGAACCCGCCCTTCCATACCGCGCGGGCCGCCGATCCCGCCCTGGGGCAGGCGTTTCTGATGTCTGCGGCGGGGCTGCTGGCCCCTCATGGGGTGGCCTATGTCGTTGCCAATCGTCACCTGCCCTATGAGCGTGACCTTGACCGGCTGTTCACCAAGGTAGAAGAAATCGGGGGTGATCCCGGTTTCAAGGTTCTGCGCGCGTCGCATCCGCGCCGTGGCGTCCGTGGTCCGGGGGCGGGCCGCCCGGGCTGATCGCCACCTAACAGGAGTGATCCGATGTCCTTCTCGATTGCTGGCAAGACCGCCATCGTCACCGGCGCGGCCAATGGCGTGGGCCGTGCCATCGCCTGCCATTTCGCCCAGGCCGGGGCCAACGTCATGTTCGCCGATATCGACGAGGCCCGCCTGGTCGAGGAACTGGGCGCCGAACCCGAGGACAACCGGCGGTTCTTTGCCGGCGACCTGCGCGAGCGGCTGACCATCGCCAACCTGCTGTCGGCCACGATCGACGCCTTCGACCGGATCGACATTCTGGTGAATGCCAGCCGGCAGATGCAGCCCTCGGACCCGCTGGACCCTGACGGGGATGCGGTCGAGGAGTTGTTGCAGCAGAACCTGATGACCAGCCTGCGGCTGAGCCAATGCGTCGCGAAACGGATGATCCGCCAGGCTGAAGAGGATGAAAGCCCAGAAAGCGTCACCGCCCCCACGGCCGCTGGCACGATCATCAACCTGTCCTCGATCGCCGCGCGCCGCACCCACCCGGCGTTGCTGGGCTACTCGGTCAGTACCGCCGCGCTGGACCAGCTGACCCGCTCGATGGCGGTGGCGCTGGCCCCGCATCGCATCCGGGTGAACGCCGTGGCTTTCGGTTCGGTGCTGTCGGCCAGTTTGCAGGAAACCCTGAAGGACAACGCCGCCTATCGGTCGGACATCAAGGACCATACCCCGCTGGGCCGCATCGCCAAACCCGGCGAGGTCGCCGAGGCCGTGCAGTTCCTGGCCTCGGACGGGGCGCAGTTCCTGACCGGGCAGATCATGACGATCGATGGCGGGCGCACGCTGCTGGACCCGGTCAACGCCCCGGCGCACTAGCGGCGCCAGGCCGCCCTGAGATCACACCGGCTGAAAGCTGTCCTTTTCCGGGTCGTAGCTTTCTATGATGCCCGCGCCGATATCGTTCCACAGCCCGTGCAGGGTCAGCGTTTCGGCCTCGACCGCCTCGCGCACGAAGGGGAAGGTCATCAGGTTTTCCAGCGATACCAGCACCGCCTCTTTCTCCATCGCGCGCAGGCGCTCGGCCTCATCCGCGATGTCGGCGTTGCGCTCGTAGGTGGGGCGTAGGATGTCCAGCCAGCGCCCGACGAAACTGGTTTTCTCTTCCAGATGCGGGGCGTTGCCCGCGCACATGTCATGGCAGCCCTTCACGCCGCCGCATTGGGAATGGCCCAGAACAACCAGGTTGGCGACCCGCAACACGGTGACCGCGTATTCCACCGCCGCAGAGGTGCCATGGTGGTCGCCGTCCGGCGCATAGGGCGGCACCACATTGGCGATGTTGCGGTGAATGAAGAACTCGCCCTCATCGGCGCCAAAGATCGAGGTGACGTGAATGCGCGAATCGCAGCAGGAAATCACCATGGCCCGCGGGCGCTGCCCCTCTTCGGCCAGGCGCCGGTACCAGGCCTTGTTCTCGGCATAGGACATGGCGCGCCAGCCGTGGTAGCGTTGCGCCAGGTACTGCGGCAGGGGGGTGATGGGCGGCATCCGTCTCTCCTGTTTTTCCGACAAACGTGAATACTGTCGGTTTTCATGGAATTCGAGTGATTTCGTACCCACGGGGCAAGACTTTCTTGACGCTTGCCGCGCGACTCTGCCCCGGGGGTGCGTGGAGGGTTTCGAGTGAGCGTGATTGTCACGATGCGGCAGGACGAACCGCTGAGGCTGGATAGCGAACGGCTGGCGGACATGTTCCTGGATCTTGGAGAGGCCCGCGCCGCGGACCTGCTGTCGCTGTCGCTGGTCCGGCTTGAGGGCCTGCTAGAGGCATTGGCCCTGGCGGTGGGGCACGGCCGGGCGGCGGATTGCATCGACTTTGCCGGGCAGATCGCGGCGCTGGGCGATGCGCTGGGTCTGCTCAGCCTGGGCGATGCGGCGCGCGGCGTGGTGCGGGCGGCGGCCTCGGGGGATGCGGTGGCGCTGGCGGCGACACAGGCTCGGCTGATCCGAATTGCCCGGCGTTCGCAGCGGATCGCGGCGGAGCTTCAGCACCGTTCGGGCTGATCGCGCTTGCGGGCGGCGCGGGGGCGATTACGTTGGCGGCAGACGCGACACCAGCCAAGGACCGATGCCGATGACGCCCCAAACCCCCCGTTTCGCCGCCAACGATGCCGATGCGCTGCCGCTTTTCGCGGTGCCAGAGGATGGGCTGGAGGCGTTTCTGGCGGCGCGCCCGGCAGAGCAGGGCGCATGGCTGCGCAGCACGGGTTTTGCCGCAGGCTTGGGCGAGTTGGCCCTGCTGCCGGGCGACGGGGGCGGGCTTGCCGGGGCCGTGGCCGGGCTGGGCGATGCTGCGGCGCAGGCGCGGGGCCGGTTCCACCTGGCCGGTGCTGCCGCGCGCCTGCCGCAAGGCACCTACCGGCTGGACAGCCCCCTGACCGGCCCCGCGCTGGAGGCCGAGGCCCTGGGCCTGCTGCTGTCCACCTACAGGTTCGACCGCTACCGCGCGCAGGCGCCGGTGCAGGCGGGTTTCGTGGCGCCCGCGGGCGTGAATGCCACACGGGTCGAGGCGTTGGCAGCGGGCGAATTCCTGACCCGCGATCTGATCAACACCCCCGCCGCGGACATGGGCCCCGAGGCGCTGGAGGATGCGGTTTTTGCCCTGGCAGCGCGCCACGGGGCCACCGCCAGCGCGGTTCGCGGCGACGACCTGCTTGCGCAGAACTTTCCGCTGATCCACGCGGTGGGGCGCGCCGGGCCGCAGGCCCCCCGCCTGCTGGAGATGACCTGGGGCGATGCCGGCCCTCGCCTGACGCTGGTGGGCAAGGGCGTGTGTTTCGACACCGGCGGTCTGAACATCAAGCCGGGCGCCTCCATGGGCCTGATGAAAAAGGACATGGGCGGCGCGGCGACCGTTCTGGGCCTGGCCGAAACGATCATGGCGCTGAACCTGCCGCTGCGGTTGCGCGTGCTGATCCCGGCGGTGGAAAACAGCGTCGCGTCCACCTCTTTCCGCCCGCAGGACATCCTGACCGCCCGCAACGGCCTGACGGTCGAGGTGAACAACACCGATGCAGAGGGGCGGCTGGTGCTGGCCGACGCGCTGGCCCTGGCGGCAGAGGCGGACAGCGATTTGCTGATCTCGATGGCTACGCTGACGGGCGCGGCGCGGGTGGCCGTCGGCCCCGATATCGCGCCGTTCTACACCGATGACGGCGGGCTGGCCGATGAAATCGCGGCGGGCGGTGCGGCGGGGGCCGATCCGGTCTGGCGAATGCCGTTCCACGCGCCCTATGAAAAGATGATCGAACCGGGGATCGCCGATCTGGATAACGCGCCTGCGGGCGGGTTCGCGGGGTCGATCACTGCCGCGCTGTTCCTGCGCCGCTTTGCCGGCGGCGCGCGGTATGCCCATTTCGACATCTACGGTTGGCAACCCGCGGATGCCCCCGCCCGGCCCAAGGGCGGCGTGGGGCAGGGGGCGCGGGCGCTGCTGGGCGCGCTGCCGCAGGTGCTGGGGCTGTGACCGACCGGCGCGAAACCTTTGGCAATGGGCGCGTCGCGGCCGAAACCTTGCGCGGTCAGGTGGCGGCCCAGCGTTATGTCGCGCCGGTCCTGCACCGCGTGACCCGCCCGCTGGTGGACCTGCTGGCCCTGCCGGGCGGCGCGCGCGACCGCCAGCTTGTGCTGGGCGAGGGGTTCGAGGTTCTGGACATCCACGACGGCCACGCCTTTGGCCGCGCCGCACGCGACGGTTATGTGGGCTATATCCCCGCCGATGCGCTGGCCGCCGATGTGCCCGAGCCGACCCATATTGTCGCCGTGCCCGCCAGCCACGCCTATTCCGCCCCCGACCTGAAGCGGCCCGAGATTTGGGCGCTGTCCTTTGGCACGCGGCTGCGGGTGGTGTCGGCCTCTGGCGCGTTTTTCGAAACCGCGCAGGGCTGGTTCGTGCCCAAACCGCATCTGCGGCCTGCCAATGCGCCCTTTGCCGATCCGGTGACCGTGGCGCAGATGCTGTTCGGCGCGCCCTACCTGTGGGGCGGCAACGCGATCTGGGGGCTGGATTGTTCCGCGCTGGTCCAGATGGCGCATCTGGCCTGCCACCGGCCCTGCCCCGGCGACAGCGACCAACAGGCGCGCGACCTGGGCCGGGTTCTGCCCCCGGGCACGCCGCCCGAACGGGGCGACCTGCTGTTCTGGAAGGGGCATGTCGCGCTGGTGGTGGAACGGGACGTGATGATCCACGCCAACGCGCATACCATGTCCGTGGCCTATGAACGGATCGAAGATGCCATCGCCCGGATCGAGGCGCAGGGCGACGGCCCGGTGACCGCGCATAAACGGCCCTAATCGACCGGGCGGATCAGCTTTTTCTCCAGCACGCGCAGCACGGTTTTCAGGTCGTGCCCGCGTTTCAGAACCTGACCGTCCATGCCGATGACAGCATACATGCCCTGTCGCTGGCGCAGCTTGGGCCGTTTCTCGATCCGGTACAGGGGGTGTTCCGCCGTGCGCCGGAAGACCGCGAAAACCGCAACCTCGCGCAGGCAGGAAATGCCGTAATCGCGCCACTCGCCCGCGGCGACCATGCGGCCGTAAACGGTCAGGATCACGCCCATCTCTACCCGGTCGAAGGCAACCCTGTCGGGGGCGGCTGGGCCGGAAAACGGCGGAGGCGTCACGACGTTCATCCGGCAACGGTGCCGCCCCTGCCCGCGCAAATCAAGACCTGCCCGGATTTTGCCGCGATTTTTCCACCGGAATTTCCCCCGCCCGGCATGGCGTTGTCGCCTTTTCCCGCGATCCTGACCCCGTAGCGAAGAGCCTGCCCGGTGTCGCGGTTCAACAGCCCCCACCCAGCGCGCGGCACCGGGCCCTTTTCGCGGAACGCCCCCATGGTCAGCCGAATTGCCCCTGGCAAAACCAGCCAGAGGACATCTCGCCCCCGTGGGCGTAATACAGCCACAGCCGCGCACCGTTCGTCGTTTCCACCCGCCAGTAATCCCGCGGCCCCGACCGCCAGGCCGGATCGTCCAGCCACCATTCCGGCGCGATCCGTTCCGGCCCCGTGGCGCTGGCGGTGACAAAGTCGCGCCGCCGCCAGCGAAACCGTGCGGGTGGGCCGGGCCGGTCGGGGGCGTTGACCAGTTCCGGCGCGAACAGGATCAGCGGGCGGGTGCGCCCGCGGGCGGGCCAGTCGGTCACCGGGGCCGACCAGGCGGCGGACAGCACCCGGTACGCCTTTTCGGGAATATGGCTGTCGGCCGGGGCCAGGCGCGTCACGGCCTCCAGCCCCACGCGTGCGCCGATCCGGCCGATCAGGTCGTCCAGCGCGGTGTCGCCGTCCGCCGCCCCGTGCGGGGGCGCGGCGTGGCCCGGCTGCTGGCGGGGGGGCAGCGGCTCGGTCACATGGGCCTCCAGCCGCAGACGGTCGAGGCCGGGACCGGCATCGATCCCGGCCAGTTTCAGCGCCAGCAGGGGCCGTATCCGCGCGGGGCTGTCGCCGGCGCGGGCCAGGCCGATTTCCACCTGCTCTACCCCATGATCGCAGCGAAAGGCCTGCAACCGCAGCCGCCGCGCGCCCTGTCCCGCCGCCCGCAGCCGGTCGCACAGCACGGGCAGCAGGCGGTCGATCCCGGCCAGGATGTCGTCCTCCAGCCCGATCGGGTCGGGCAGGGACAGCCGCACGGCGAAACGCGGCGCGGGGCGGGTGGGCGAGACCGGCTCGGGCACCGCGCCCAGGGCCTGATCCAGCCGCAGCACCACCCCTTGCCCGAACCGGCGGGCCAGCGGCGCGCGCGGCATGCCCAGCAGATCCTCTATCCGCCGCACCCCCAGTCGGGCCAGGGCGGCCACGGTGTCCGCGTCCAGCCGCAGCGCGGCCAGGGGCAGGGGGGCCAGGGCCGCACGCGTCTGGCCCGGTGGTGCGATGCAGGGGGCGGCGGTGGTCCCGGATCGGTGATGCCGCGCCGTCCGCCCGGCAAAGCGCGCCAGGGCCCAGGCCGCGCCGCGCGTATCGGCCAGCCCTGCGTGCAGGCTCAGCCCCAGGGCCGTGCAATCGGCCTGCGCGGCGGCGATCATCCCCTCCTCTCCGCCGAACAGGTGGGCACAGCCGGTGATGTCCAGCACCAGCGCGGCATCCCCCTCGGTCGCGACCCAGGGCGAAAACCTGTCCGCCCAGCGGGCCAATCCGGCCAGAAAGGCAGCCTCGCCCCCCGGATCGGCGGGCCGGGTCAGCAGATCGGGACAGATCGCCATCGCATCGCGCAGGGGCTGGCCTCGGTGCAGGCCCGCGGCCTCGGCCTGAACCGTCAGGGACGCGATGACCTGCGCGCCGCCCCGATCCGCCACCACGGCCAGCGGGTCGGCGGGCAGGGTGCGCATCTTGCGCAAGGCGCGCTCGGTGGCGAGCCGGGGAAACCACAGGGACAGGATGCGGCGGGCGGGCATGGCAATGGCAAATGTTCCCTTAATGTTCCAAAATTAACCCCCGCCCGGCACAGAGTCGAGTCCGCCCCATTGCCCCTGCCGCCGCTCTGGGCGAAGGTGCCGCATCCCAATCCGAAGGACCGACATGCCCGATCCCAAGCCGCCGCTCTTGGCCGTCCTGATCGACGCCGACAACATCCCCGCCCGCTATGCCGAGGCGATCCTGAAAGAGATCACCGCCTATGGCGAACCGGCGCTGCGCCGGGTCTATGGCGACTGGTCGTCGGACCGGCTGAAACCCTGGGCCGGCAAGGTGCTGGAACTGGGCCTGGTCGCGCACCAGGAAACCGCCAATACCAAGGGCAAGAACGCCAGCGATATCGGGCTGGTGATCGATGCGATGGACATCCTGCATTCGGGCCGCTTCGACGGCTTCGTGCTGATTTCCTCGGACAGCGATTTTACCCGTCTGGCCAGCCGCATCCGCGAACAGGGGCTGGACGTGATCGGTATCGGCGAATCCAAGACGCCGGTCGCCCTGCGCAACGTGTGCAACCGCTTCATTCTGATCGAGAACATCGTCGAGGATCCGGCCCCCGTCAAACGCGACAGCGCCGAACCCGCCCCGGCCGGCAAACGCGCCCCGCGCGAGGCGATCGAACTGATCCTGCGGGCCATGGACAAGATCGAACAGGAAGGCGACGACTGGTACGCCTTGGGTCAGATCGGCCAGTATATCACCGCCGACAACCCCGATTTCGATACCCGCACCTACGGCAAGCGCAAGCTGTCCGACCTGGTGCGCGAGCTGAAACGCTTCGAGACCAAGAATATCGGCAACCAGTTGCACATCCGGCGGGTGGATTAGGGGCGCCCCCCCCCGCCCGCGCCCCTCTTTCCTTCTGCGGCGCAGCATCCTAGAACCCTTTCATGGGCAAGACGCTGCGCAACCTTTACGATGCACGGGTGGCCGCGGGGGACTTGCGGCCCGACCCGGCCCAGATCGCTGCGCTGGCGCCCCTGGAACGCATCCGCAGCGCGCTGGAAAACGCCCCGCCCCCGCCCAGGAAACGGCTTTTCCGCAAGGCCCCCCCGCCCGAACCTGTGCGCGGGCTGTACCTGTGGGGCGGCGTGGGGCGCGGCAAGTCCATGCTGATGGACTTTTTCATGGAACACACCGGGATCGAGGGCAAGCGGCGCGTCCATTTCCACGCCTTCATGCAAGAGGTCCATGCCGGGCTGCATGCCGCGCGCGCCGACGGGGCGGATGATGCCCTGCGCCCGGTCGCGGCACAGATGGCCGACGGGCTGCGCCTGCTGTGCCTGGACGAAATGCAGATCACCGACATTACCGACGCGATGATCGTGGGCCGCCTGTTCGAGCTGCTCTTCGCCGCCGGGGTCAGCGTCGTGACCACCTCGAACCGGGTGCCCGACGACCTGTACAAGGACGGGTTGCAACGGGACCGCTTCCTGCCCTTCATCGCGCTGATCAAGGACCGGCTGGAGGTCATGCACCTGGCCTCGCCCACCGATTACCGGCAGAACCGGCTGAGTGGGGCGGATATTTACTTCACCCCCGCCGACCGCCTTGCGCGCGAGGCCATGGCCGCGATCTGGGCCGATTTCACCGAAGGGGCGGGCGCGCCGCTGATCCTGCAGGTGCAGGGGCGCGATGTCGAAATCCCGCAGTTCCACAATGGCGTGGGCCGCGCCACCTTCTGGGATTTCTGCGCCAAACCGCTGGGGCCGGCCGATTACCTGGCCATCGCCCAGGCCGTGCGCGTGCTGCTGCTGGAAGACATCCCCATGCTGTCGAGCGAAAACTACAACGAGGCCCGCCGCTTCGTCACCCTGATCGATGCCCTCTACGAGGCCCGCGTGCGCCTGATCGCCTCGGCCGCAGCCGCCCCCGAAATGCTGTATCTAGAGGGCGCGGGCGTGTTCGAATTCGAACGCACCGCCAGCCGTCTGCGCGAAATGCAGGCCACCGACTGGGGCCGCAGCTAGGGACAACGCGCCTCCGCCCCCTTCTTCTTGGTCCAAATACCCCGGCGGGTCGCCGCGCGCAGGCGCGGCGAAACCCCTTGCGGCAGCCTAGGCCGATCCGATCAGTACCCCTGCGCCAAATACCAGCGCCCCCCCCAGCACCACCTGGAAGGCCGCGCGGAAGAATGGCGTTTCCATATATTTCTTCTGGATCCAGGCGATGGCCCACAGTTCCACGAACACAACGATCATTGCGATGATCGTGGCCGTCCAGAAATGCGGGATGAGGTAGGGCAGCGCGTGACCCAGGCCGCCGAGCGTTGTCATCACCCCCGAGGCGATGCCGCGCTTGATGGGCGAGCCGCGGCCCGAGATTTCGCCGTCATCGGACGCGGCCTCGGTAAAGCCCATGGAAATCCCCGCGCCGACCGACGCGGCCAGACCGACCAGGAAGGTCGTCCAGGTGTCCTGCGTGGCAAAGGCGGTGGCAAAGATCGGCGCCAGGGTGGATACCGACCCGTCCATCAGCCCCGCCAGTCCCGGCTGCACCCAGGTCAGCACGAATTGCCGGTGGGCGGTGCGTTCCTCAGCCTCCTTGCTGTCCTCGTCCAGGTGGCGTTCGGTCAGCCGCTCGGCAGAGGCGGAATGCCCGGCCTCGGCAGCGGCCAGGTCGCCCAGCATTTTGCGCGTGGCGGCATCCTGCGTCTTTTGCGCGGCTTTCAGGTAGAAATGATGGGCGTCGCGTTCCATCATCTCGGCCTCTTCGCGGATGCGTTCGATCCCGAGGTTCTGCACCAGCCAGACCGGGCGGCGGGCGTAATAGCCCGACACATGTTCGCGCCGGATCAGCGGGATCACATCGCCGAACCGTTCGCGGTGCTTTTCGATCAGGCGCTGGCGGTGGCCGTCCTCTTCGCGGGCCATGTCCTCGAAGATGCGGGCACTGTCGGGGTAATCGGCGCGCAGCTGTTCCGCATAGCTGCGATAGATGCGCGCGTCGTCCTCTTCCGAGGAAATGGCGAGTGCAAGGACTTCCTGTTCGGACAGGTCGGAAAATCGGCGGCGTTGGCTCAGACCGGGAATCATGGGCAGGCTCCGGTTTGTTAGAATAATTCTAAAATAAGGTGGCTGGCACCGTGTGCAAGCCCGATCATGCCGCAACCGCGAAAACAGGCCAGTCCGCCAATCGCCGCGCCCGGCTTGCGAAAAGTGAACCGGCGGGTTTAGACTGCGGGGGAGCAGAGAGGCACCGATGAACGCACCCAGCGACAGGATCAAACGGGGTCGCAAGTTCGACCAGGTGCTGGAAGGCGCGCGCGAGGTGTTTTTGCGCGACGGCTTCGAAGGGGCCAGCGTGGACGAGATCGCCCGCGCCGCCGGCGTGTCCAAGGCCACGCTTTACAGCTATTTCCCGGACAAGCGCCTGCTGTTCATGGAGGTGTTCCGCCTGGAATGCGACCGCCAGACCGGCGAGGCGCTGAGCGAGATCGACTTTTCCGCGCCCATCGACACCGTCCTGCGACAGGCCGCGCGGCACATGCTGGCCTCGTTCCTGGCGCCGTTCAACCAGGCGGTGTTCCGTATCTGCGTGGCAGAGGCCGACCGTTTCCCCGACCTGGGCGCGGCCTTCTACGAATCCGGGCCGCTCCGCTTGCGGCAGGAAATCGTCGGGCACCTGGCCGAGGCCCGCGCCCGCGGCGAGTTGGCCATCGACGATCTGGAACTTGCCGCCGACCAGTTCGCAGAGCTGTGCAAGGTGGACCTTTATACCCGCACGATGTTCGGCGGCGGCCACAGCTTTGCCGAGGCCGAGATGACCCGCGTGATCGACGGGGCGGTGGACATGTTCCTGGCCCGCTACCGGGCCTGAAGGCCGCCCCCCCCGCGATCAAGAGGCGGGGCGCGTCTGCCAGGCATCCAGGATGTAACGGCTGGTCATCAGGTCCAGATGCGCGCCGCCGCCATTCTTGAACAGCGTGATCTCGTCATCCGTGCGGCGGGCAAAGGCCCCGCCTTGCAGGTCGTAGTAATCGGCCAGCACCGTGTCGCGGCTGATCGCGCCGCTTTGCAGCGGGATCTTCAACTCGCCAATATGATCCAGGGTCGTGTCCCGGCTGTCGACGAAGACGCGCGCCCGCTGCAACGCTGTATCGTCGGCCTCGCGCATGTCGGGGCGGAAGGCGCCGATCAGGTCCACATGCTGGCCCGGTTGCAGCCAGTCGCCCCGGATCAGCGGTTCCGTTGCCATGGTGGCGGATGTGACGATATCGGCGCTGCGCACGGCGGTTTCCAGGTCGTCGGCGATGGTGACGCCCGGACAGGCGGCGGCCAGCCGTTCCGCCCCGGCGCGCGAGCGGTTCCAGACGGTGAAACGTGCATCGGGAAAGGCGCTGGAATAAGCCGCATGCAGGGATCGCGCCACGCTGCCCGCGCCCACGATCAGGATGTCGCGGCTGTCCTTGCGGGCCAGTTTGGTCGCGGCCAGCAGGCTGTCGCCCGCGGTTTTCCACTTGGTCACAAGGTGAAAGTCGATGATCGCGGACAGCGTGCCGTCGCTGTCGGAATACAGGCTGACCCCGCCATTCACGCTGGGCAGGTCGCGTGCTGCGTTGCCGGGAAAGATCGTTGCCGATTTCACCGCCAGCCCCAGCCCGTCGATCCAGGCCGCGCGCGACAACAGCGTATCGGCGCCGCGATAGAGAAAACTGTCGGTGATCTGCGCGCGGGGCAGGGTATGCCCGACCTCCAGCGCGGTGCAGAGGCCCGGCCATGTCATGCGCGCCTCGCCCTCGTCGTACCCGATGATTTCAGCCATGGGCGGCCTCCTGTTCCGTCAATAGCCCGGCGCGCACCAGTTGTGCGGCCCAGCCGTCGGGCCCGGTGAACAGATGCGCCTGCCAGCCGCGCGCTGCGGCGGCGGCCACATTGTCGGCATTGTCGTCGGTAAAGATCAACCGTTCCGGCGCGTGGCCGGTCTCGGCCTCCAGGATCGCGTAGATTTCCGCCTCGGGTTTCATCACCCGCAGGTGGCCAGAGACAAAGCGCGCGTCGAACAGATCCAGGAAGGGATAGGCGGCGCGGGCGATCTCGAAGGTCTGGATGCCGAAATTCGTCAGCGCATAGACCGGTACGCCGCGCGCCTTCAGCGCCCGCAGCAGGCGGACCGAGCCGGGGATTTCGGGCTGCGCCATGTCCAGCCAGCTGTCGCGCCACAGCCGGATTTCGGCGGCCCAACCGGGATGGGCGGCGGCCAGCGCCTCGACCGCGTCGTGCAGATCGGCGCCGCGATCGACATGGGCGTTCATGGTGTAAAGGTCCACCGCGTCGAACAGCGTGCGCCGCCGGTCGGGGCCCAGGGCGCGGTCATAGAATTCCTCGGGCTGCCAGTCGATCAGCACCCGGCCGATGTCGAAAACCACTGCATCCGCTGTCATGTCAGGCCCCATCTTTCGCGGCGTTCCGTGCCGCCCGCAACGCCCGTTCCAGCGCATCCAGAAAGCGCGCGCGGTCGGCCTTGGAAAACCCCTTGCCGCCGCCTTGCCGGAACGGGTCGGCGGCGCGCAGGTCGGCCATCAGGTCGCGGGTGGCCAGTTTTTCACCCATGTTGGCCTGGGTGAAGGCGTCGCCATTGTGGTTCAGCACCGCCGCGCCCGCGGCCACGCCTTTCGCGGCCAGCGGCACATCGGCCGTGACCACCACGTCGCCCGGCCCGGCGGCCTCGGCGATCCATTTGTCGGCCTCGTCCGGGCCCTCGGCGACATAGATCATCTGCACCAGCGGGTGCTGGACCGGGCGCAGGCCGCCGTTGGCCACATAGATCACCTGCGCCCCGTGGCGTTCGGCCACGCGCAGCACCTCTGCCTTGACCGGGCAGGCGTCGGCATCGACCAGAACCCGGCTCACGCGTAAAGCGCCTCGGCGTGGAAGGCGACGTGATCCTCCATGAAGGTGGAGATGAAGAAATAGCTGTGGTCGTATCCCGGCTGCATCCGCACCGTGCCCTGGTGCCGGGTTTCGATGATCGCGGCGGCCAGCGCCTCGGGCATCAGCGCATCAATGAAGGGGTCCGCCGTGCCCTGGTCGATCAGCATCGGCCCGTTGAACCCGTTGGCGCGCAGCGACAGGCAGGCGTCGTGGCGCGTCCAGTCCACGTTGCCCTCGCCCAGATAGGCGTGGATCGGCTTTTTCGCCCAGTCAGAGGTGCTGGGATGGCTGACCGGCGCCAGTGCGGAAACGGATGTGAAACGCCCCGGATAGGCCATGGCGATGGTCAGCGCGCCGTGCCCGCCCATGGAATGGCCCATGATCGCCTGCCGGTTCTCGTCGATGGCGGCGTTGTTGACCAGCAGGCGCGGCAGTTCCTCGGCCACGTAATCCCACATCTGGTAGTTCTGCGCCCAGGGCGCTTGCGTGGCGTTGACGTAGAACCCGGCGCCCGATCCCAGATTATAGGCCGGATCGTCCGCCACGCCCTCGCCGCGCGGCGAGGTGTCGGGAAAGACCAGCGCGATCCCCTGTTCGGCGGCCCATTGCTGGGCGCCCGTCTTTTCCATCGCCTCGGCGTGGGTGCACATCAGGCCCGAGAGGTACCACAGCACAGGCACCGGGCCGTCCTCTGCCTCGGCGGGCAGGAACAGGCCAAAGGTCATGTCGCAGCCGCAGGCATCCGAGGCATGCTTGTAAACCCCCTGCACCCCGCCGAAACACCGGCTTTCCGAAATCGCTTCCATGGTACCCTCCATCTGGCCTGCCTTGGGCGTAACGCGGGGGCCGCGCGCGGGCAAGGGCCGTGGTGGCGGGGCATCGCCGGCGGTGCCGCGTTCCGCTGGGCGCGGCGGTCGCATTGCATACGGACCGGCCCGTGCGGCAGGCTGAACCCGTCCGCGCGTCCGTACATGTCGGCCGCGCATCGCAGGGTGCAGCCTATGAGCGTTCTCCTCCTCGGGCTTCTTGCCTCGCTCGCCGCTGGTCTGATGACCGGGGTCGGCGCGCTGCCGGTGCTGGTCGGGCGCAGCGTGTCGCGCCAGGCCAATGACACGATGCTGGGTTTCGCTGCGGGGGTGATGCTGTCGGCCTCGTTCTTTTCGCTGATCCTGCCGGGGATCGATGCGGCGCAGGATCTTTACGGCAGCGTGGTGCTGGCCGCGTTATTGTCAGGGGCGGGGATCGCCCTGGGCGCGCTGGCCGTGGCCGCGATGAACGAGGCGCTGCCGCACGAACATTTCATCGAGGGCCGCGAGGGCGCAGAGGCCGCCGCGCTGGCCAAGATCTGGCTTTTTGTCATTGCCATCACCATCCACAATTTCCCTGAGGGCATGGCCGTCGGCGTGGGGTTCGGCGGCGGCAACGTCGCCAACGGGCTGTCGCTGGCAACCGGCATCGGTCTGCAGAACGCGCCCGAGGGGCTGGCCGTGGCCGTGGCCTTGCGCGGGCAGGGCTATTCGCGCCTGCGCGCCTTTGCCATCGCGCTGGCCACCGGCCTGATCGAGCCGGTGGGCGGGCTGATCGGGGCGGGCGCCGTGTCGGTGTCGGTGCACCTGTTGCCCTGGGGGCTGGCCTTTGCTGCGGGGGCGATGATCTACATCATCAGCCACGAGATCATCCCCGAAACCCACCGCCACGGCCACCAGAACCGCGCCACGGCCGGGCTGACGGCGGGGCTGATCCTGATGATGGTGCTGGATGTCACCCTGGGCTGAGGCATCGGCGCACTGGACAGACCGGCCCGGCCCCGCTAAAGCCACGGCCATGAACATCGCGTTTCATATCGTCGCCCGCCGACGCCGCCGCTGATCCCCAGGATCGGCCGCCCGCGCGTGCGCCAACGCGCCTCTCTTTCCCGACATTGACTTGGCCCCTTGGCTGGGGCACCCCTTTGGCTTCCACTTTTGAGGTTTTCACCGATGATCCCCTCTGTCCTGCCGACCTATAACCGCGCGCCGCTTGCCTTTGAGCGGGGCGAAGGCACCTGGCTGATCGCGGCGGACGGCACCCGATACCTGGATTTCGGGGCGGGGATCGCCGTCAATGCCCTGGGGCATGCCCATCCTGCGCTGGTGGCGGCACTGACCGCGCAGGCGGGCCGGTTGTGGCACCTGTCCAACCTCTACCAGATCCCCGAACAGGTGGCCCTGGCCGACGCGCTGGTGGAAAAGACCTTTGCCGATACGGTGTTCTTCACCAATTCGGGCACGGAATCCTGTGAACTGGCGGTCAAGATGGCCCGCAAGTACTGGCACGACCGGGGCCAGCCGGACCGGGTGAACATCGTCACCTTCTCGGGCGCATTCCATGGCCGGTCCTCGGCCGGGATCGCCGCGGCTGGATCGGAAAAGATGACCCACGGCTTTGGCCCGCTGTTGCCGGGGTTCATCCATCTGCCCTTTGGCGTGCACGGGTCGGTTCTGCAGAACGCCATCGACGAAAACGTCGCCGCCATCCTGGTCGAACCCGTACAGGGCGAGGGCGGCATTCGCCCGTTGCCCGCCCCCTGCCTGCAAGGGCTGCGCGAATTGTGCGATCAGACCGGCTCGCTGTTGATCTATGACGAGGTGCAGTGCGGCATGGGCCGGACCGGACGGCTGTTCGCCCATGAATGGGCCGCAGGCGCGGCGCCCGACATCATGATGGTGGCCAAGGGCATCGGCGGCGGCTTTCCGCTGGGCGCGGTGCTGGCCACGGAACAGGCCGCCAGCGGCATGACCGCGGGCACCCACGGGTCCACCTATGGCGGCAACCCGCTGGCCTGTGCGGTCGGCAAGACGGTGCTGGACATCGTCGCCCAGCCCGATTTCCTGGACGAGGTGAACCGCAAGGCCGGCCTGCTGCGCCAGCGTCTGGAGGGGTTGGTCGCCAGCCATCCCGACATCTTCGAAGAGGTGCGCGGCATGGGCCTGATGCTGGGTCTGAAATGCAAGGTGACGAATACGGACGTGGTGCAGGCGGGCTATGCCCGGCACCTGCTGACGGTGCCTGCCGCCGACAACGTGGTGCGTCTGTTGCCGCCCCTGACGATCACCGATGACGAAATCGCCGAGGCCCTGTCCCGGCTCGATGCCGCCGCCGCGGCGCTGGCCGGAAAGGAGGCCACGCAATGACCCATTTCCTGGACATCAACGCCACCGATACCGCTGACCTGCGGGCCATGATCGACCAGGCCCGCGCCATGAAAGAGGCCCGCAACAGCCGCCCCCGGGGGGCGCCCGACGACGATCAGCCCCTGGCCGGGCGGATGGTGGCGCTGATCTTCGAAAAACCCTCGACCCGGACGCGGGTCAGCTTTGACGTGGGCGTGCGCCAGATGGGCGGGCAGACCATGGTGCTGTCGGGCAACGACATGCAGTTGGGCCATGGCGAGACCATCGCCGACACCGCCCGCGTGCTGTCGCGCTATGTCGACCTGATCATGATCCGCACGTTCGAAGAGGCCACGCTGCTGGAAATGGCGGAATACGCCAGCGTGCCGGTCATCAATGGGCTGACCAACCGCAGCCACCCCTGCCAGATCATGGCCGACATCCTGACCTATGAGGAACATCGCGGCCCGATCGCGGGGCGCAAGGTGGTCTGGTCGGGCGACGGCAACAATGTCTGTGCCTCCTTCATCCATGCGGCGGGTCGGTTCGGGTTCGACTTCACCTTTACCGGCCCGCCGACGCTGGACCCCGAGGCAGGCTTCCTGGAAGAGGCCCGCGCCGCCGGCGTGAAGGCGGAAATCGAGCGCGACCCGATGCGTGCGGTCGAGGGGGCGGACCTGATCGTCACCGATACCTGGATCTCAATGCACGATCCCCAGTCGGCACGCGAGCGGCGGCACAACCAGTTGCGCCCCTACCAGGTGAACGACCGGCTGATGGCCGCGGCGAAACCGGATGCGCTGTTCATGCACTGCCTGCCCGCCCACCGCGAGGAAGAGGTCACCAACGCGGTGATGGACGGCCCCGCCTCGGTCGTGTTCGACGAGGCCGAAAACCGCCTGCACGCACAAAAGGCGGTCATGCGCTACTGCCTGGGGGTGTAGGCCACCGGGCGCGCGATCTGCGTCATCTCCGCTCTGCTTTCGGACTATGCTGCGGCGCGGCGCCCAAATCCTGGGCGCCGCGTATTTCTTTTTCGGTCTTGACAGAATGCCGCGGTTGGCATTCTTGACAGTATTACTTGGTTATAGTTGCCTGACCCCATCACCGCCCCAAGCCCGCCGCCAGGGGTATCGCTGGTCGCATAGCGCGGCGCCTGCCGGTGCCGCGAGAACAACGAGGACACCATGCGCATTTCGACGATATCCACCCTTTCGCTTGCCGCGGCTCTTATTTCTTTTGGGGGTCTTGCGCAGGCGCATACGCCGCTTTGCGCGTGCTATGACAACGGGGACGGCACGGTTCTGTGCGAGGGGGGCTTTTCGGATGGCTCTTCTGCGGCGGGGGTGCGCATGGCGGTGCGGGATGGCGACGGCAACATCCTGATCGACGCCAAGATGGACGAGAACAGCGAGTTCACCTTCGACAAGCCTGCGGGCGCCTTCAGCGTGCTGTTCGACGCCGGCGAGGGGCACACCATCGAAGTGCCCGCCGACGAGATCTACTGACCCATCCGAGGATGACCATGATGAAACGCCTTTTCGCCTCTGCCGCCCTGGCGGCGCTGACCGCCGCGCCCGCCTTTGCCCATTTCCAGCTGGTCTACAGCCCCGACCCGAACATCGAGCGGCCCGGCGACGTGCCGCTGAAGCTGATCTTTTGGCACCCGATGGAAAACGGGCACGCCATGGACATGGGCACGCCCGAGGATCTGTTCGCCCTGTTCAAGGGCGACAGGATCGACCTGACCGGGTCGCTGTCGCCGATCACCTTTGCCGGGGCGGACAACACGGCCGCCGCCTATCAGGCCACGCTGCCGGTGAAACGCAACGGCGACTATATCGTCGCGCTGACGCCCGCGCCCTATTACGAGGGGTCCGAGGACATCTATATCCAGCAGATCACCAAGGTCTTCTTCAACAAGGGCGGGGTGCCCACGGGGTGGAACGAACCGGCCGGCCTGCCCACGGAATTCGTGCCGCTGAACAAGCCGAACAACGTGATCGCGGGCTCCACCTTCTCGGCGCAGCTGCTGTCCGAGGGGGAACCGGTGCCCGGCGCCGAGATCGAGATCGAATACATCGCGGCCGAACCCGACATGGACACCAACGCCGCGGGCGCGGCCAGCGTGGGCGCGATGCCGGGTGGCGCGCTGGTGGCGATCACCGATGAAAACGGCGTGTTCACCTTCGGCATCCCGCGCGCCGGCCACTGGGGCTTCGCCGCCCTCGGCTCCGGCCCCGAAACCGAACACCAGGGCAAGGAACTCAGCCAGGATGCGGTGATCTGGATCAAGGCATACGAGTTGAAATAGCGCCAGTCCTGAGGGATCGCGCGACAGGAAACACATGGGGCTGCCGCCAGGCGGCAGCCTGCATCAGCAGGATGGGACGGCACGCATGGGACGTGGATTTTTCGGGCGCAAAGGCTGGGGCAAGCGCGGCGCGGGTCAGGGCGGGCAGGGTGCCTGTCGTGGTTCGGGCGGTGGCGGGCGCCTTGGTCAGGGGTCCGGGCAGGGCCACGGCATGGGAATGGGGCTGTGCGCGGTCTGCCCGGTGGGCGACAGCCTGAACGATTGTGCGCCCGGCACGACCTGCCGCATCCGCCGCCTGATGGGGTGCGGCGCGGTCCGCCAGCGCCTGCTGGATCTGGGCATTCGCCCCGACCGCGAGGTCAAGGTGGTGCGCAACGCGCCGCTGAACGACCCGATCGAATTGCAGGTGGGCGACAGCTTCATCGTTCTGCGGCGCCGCGAGGCCGCGCAGATCGAGGTCGAAGATGTCTGACCGCCGCCTTGTCGCGCTTGCCGGGCAACAGAACGCAGGCAAATCCACGCTGTTCAATCTGCTGACTGGGCTGACGCAGCACATCGCCAACTATCCCGGGGTCACCGTCGACAAGAAATCGGGCCGCTACACCCATGCGGGCCAGACAGTCGAAGTGGTGGACCTGCCCGGCTGCTATTCGCTGACCTCTTATTCGCCCGAGGAACGCGTCGCGCGCGAATTCCTGCTGGACGATGGGCCCGATGTCGTCGTCAACGTGCTGGACGCCTCGAACCTGCGCCGGGGCTTGCCGCTGACCTTTCAGCTGCTGGAAATGGGCGTGCCGGTCATCGTCGCGCTGAACATGATGGACGTGGCCGAGTCGCGCGGGCTGGAGATCGACCTGGCGGCACTGGAACGCCGGTTGTGCGTCCCGATCATCCCCGTCATCGGCCGCAAGGGGCAGGGCGGCGAGATTCTGCGCGATGCGATCGCACAGGCCCGCCACACCCAGCCTGCCACGCTGAATTACGGGCCGCTGGAACCGGCCGTTGAGGACTTGCAGGCGCTGCTGGCCGACGAACCGGCGCTGCGGGATGTCTCGGCCCGGTGGCTGGCGGTCAAGCTGCTGGAGGATGACAGCGAGGCCGAGCGGCTGCTGACCGAACGGCTGGACAACCCCCATCCGATCCTGGACCGGGCGCACCGCCTGCGGGCCGCCGCGCCCGGACAGGAAAGTGCCGCAGACCGCATCGCCCGTGCCCGCGACGGGCTGGCCGCCGACATCGTTGCGACCTGCATCACCAATACCAAGGCAGACCATGTGCCGATCTCGGAACGGATCGACCGCTTTCTGCTGAACCGCTGGCTGGCGCCGGTCTTTCTGATGGCGACGGTCTGGGCGATCTACCAGCTGTCCATCGTTCAGGGCTATGAACTGACCAAGGTCACCTGGCCGATCCTGGCGGGCTTTCGCAATCTGGCTGCGGGGGTGCTGCCCGATGCGGGGTTCCTGGTGGACCCGCAAATTCGGTCGCTGGGGCTGTGGATGGTGGATTCCGCCAACACGCTGCTGAACTATGTGCCGATCTTCCTGATCCTGTTCGCGCTGATCGCGATCCTGGAGGATTCGGGCTATATGGCGCGGATCGCCTTCATTCTGGATCGCATTCTGAACAGGTTCGGGCTGCACGGGCAGTCCACGCTGCCCTTTATCCTGGCCGGGGTGTTCGCGGGCGGCTGTGCGGTGCCCGGCGTGATGGCGACCAAGGGTATTCCCGATCACCGGGCGCGAATGGCCACGATCCTGACCGTGCCGTTCATGAACTGCATGGCCAAGATCCCGCTTTATACCCTGCTGATCAACATCTACTTCCCCGATGCCAAGGGGCTGATGCTGTTCTACCTGTCCACGATCACGGTGATTGCGGCGTTGCTGGTGGCCAAGCTGCTGACGACATCGGTGCTGCGCGGGCATGAAACCGCCCCCTTCGTGATGGAGTTGCCCAACTACCACCTGCCGACCCTGCGCGGCGTGGCGCAGCGCGCCTTTGACCGGACATGGCTGTATATCAAGAAGGTGGGCACCGTGGTCGTCGCGATCGCCGTGGTAATCTACGTGCTGCTGCAATTCCCCGGCGTGCCGGCCGAGCGTCAGATTGCCTATCAGGATCGGGCAGAGGCGGCGATCACGCAGTTCTATGACGATCTGGCGGGCAACCCGCACCGTGCCGCCGTGCCCGACCAGGCGGCGCTGATCGATCTGGTCAATGTCTACACCGGCTACAAGTCCGCGCGTTTGAACGCGGGCGGGCGGGCGGCGGCCGAGGCTATCGACGAACGCATTGCCGAACGCCACCCCGCGTTCGCGCCCTTCATGCTCCGCTCGCGCGAGGCCGATGACAAGGCCGCGGCGCGCGCCCTGCGGACGCTGGCCAGCACCCGCACGACCCTGCGCCGCGAGATGCGCTCGGACAAGATCGAGTCCAGTTTCCTGGGCATGATCGGCCGCAGCCTGGAGCCGGTGACGCAGTTCGCGGATTTCGACTGGAAGATCAACGTCGCGCTTCTGGCCTCTTTCGCGGCGCGGGAAAGTTCGGTCGCGACGCTGGGCGTGCTGTTCGATCAGGATGACGGGCAGAACCAGACGCTGGAGGAACGCATGGGCACCGAGCAGGCCGCCGAGGGGCGCACCGCGCTGTCGGCTGTCGCGCTGATGCTGTTCTTTGCGCTTTACCCGCCCTGCCTGGCCACCGTGATCATGGTGCGCGTGCAGACTGACAGCTATCGCTGGATGGCCTTTTCCATCATCTTCCCGACGGCCCTGGGGCTGGGCGTGGCCAGCGCGGTATTCACGGCGGGTAGTGCGCTGCACCTGACGGGGCTGCAAACGATGACCGCGATCTACCTGCTGGGGCTGGGGGCGCTGCTGGTGGTGGCGTTGCCCAAGCCCTGGCTACGGCTGCCCGGGCAGGCGGCAAGGGAGGAAAGCCCATGACCGAGACCCCGCAGATCGATCTGGCGGCGGAAACCAGCCTGGCCGGGTATGAAATCGGCCTGATCGCCCTGGCCGTTGGGCTGGCGCTGGCCTTTCTGTTTCGCGGCATGCTGCGCCGGCGCCGGGGCGCGGCCCCCGCCTGTTCCAGTTGCGGCGGCTGTGCCAGCGGGAATACCTGCCAGGTGGTGGATTACGATTTCCTGAAGACGGACGCGACCGACGGCAAATGATCCGGGCGCGCGCGGGAATGGGCGTTGCGGCCGCTTGCTGCGATTGGTAATTCCCCTTTACCACTCGCAGGAGCCTGCCCCATGCCCGTTATCACCGAAATCGAAGATCTGCGCCGCCTGTACCAGCGCCGCGTGCCCCGGATGTTCTACGACTACTGCGAAACCGGCAGCTGGACGCAGCAGACCTTTCGCGAGAACACCACCGATTTCGCCGATATCCGCCTGCGCCAGCGCGTTGCCGTGGATATGGAGGGGCGGTCCACCGCGTCGCGGATGATCGGGCAGGACGTAGCAATGCCCGTGGCGCTGGCCCCCGTGGGGCTGACCGGGATGAACGCCGCCGATGGCGAGATCAAGGCCGCGCGCGCGGCGGAAAAATTCGGGGTGCCCTTTACCCTGTCCACCATGTCGATCTGTTCGATCGAGGATGTCGCCGCGCACACGACAAAACCCTTCTGGTTCCAGCTTTACGTGATGCGCGACGAGGAATACGTCGCCAACATCATCCAGCGGGCCAAGGATGCGAATTGTTCCGCGCTGGTGCTGACGCTGGATTTGCAGATCCTGGGCCAGCGGCACAGGGATCTGAAAAACGGCCTGTCCGCCCCGCCGAAACTGACCCTGCCCACGATGGCCAACCTGGCGACCAAATGGGGCTGGGGCCTGGGCATGTTGGGCACGAAACGCCGCTTCTTCGGCAATATCATCGGCCACGCCAAGGGGGTGACCGATGCCTCCAGCCTGATGACCTGGACGGCGGAACAGTTCGACCCCAGCCTGGACTGGGAAAAGGTCAGGAAGCTGAAGGAACAATGGGGCGGCAAGCTGATCCTCAAGGGCATTCTGGATGCCGAGGACGCCCGCCGCGCGCTGGACGTGGGCGCCGATGCGATCGTCGTGTCCAACCATGGCGGGCGGCAACTGGATGGCGCGCTGTCGGCGATCCGGGCACTGCCCTCTATCGTGCGGGCCGTGGGCGACCAGATCGAGGTGCATTTCGACAGTGGCATCCGGTCGGGCCAGGACGTGCTGAAGGCGCTGGCCCTGGGGGCCAAGGGCACCTATATCGGCCGCGCCTACATCTATGGGCTGGGCGCCATGGGAGAGGCGGGCGTGACCCGCGCGCTGGAGGTCATCCACAAGGAGCTGGACACCACCATGGCGCTGTGCGGGCGCAAGTCCATCGAGGGGCTGACCCGCGACATCCTGCTGGTGCCCGAGGATTTCGAGGGCAAATGGGCCTGAGCGGCCCTTTTGCCCTTTCCATCGTGGCGAGTCTCGGTTAAGGGCACGGCTTCATCCGGGCATACACCCTTGGAGGATGCCCTTTAATCTAGGAGACCGAAACATGGCTGGTGAGATCCCTGATCTTCACGCCACGGAACGGACGGGGACAGGCAAGGGGGCCGCTCGTCAGTCGCGCCGCGACAATCTCGTTCCGGGCATCGTTTATGGTGGCGGCGCCGATCCGCTGCCGATCGACCTGAAATACAACGAACTGATCAAGCGCCTGAAGGCCGGTCGGTTCCTGTCCACGCTGTTCAACCTCAAGGTCGAGGGCCAAGAGGACGTGCGCGTGATCTGCCGCGGCGTGCAGCGTGACGTGGTCAAGGATCTGCCGATCCACGTCGACCTGATGCGCCTGCGCCGCACCTCGCGGATCAACCTGTTCATCCCCGTGGAATTCGTGGGCGAAGAACAGTCGCCGGGCCTGAAGCGTGGCGGCGTGCTGACCGTGGTCCGCCCCGAGGTGGAACTGAAGGTGACCGCCGGCGATATCCCGGAAAAGATCACCGTCGACGTGTCCGGCCTGGACATCAACGACATCGTGCACATCTCGGATGTCGATCTGCCCCAGGGCACCCGTCCGATGATTACCGACCGCGATTTCGTGATCGCCAACATCTCGGCCCCGTCGGGGCTGCGTGCCTCGGATGACGGAGAAGAGGACGAAGGCGAAGAGGGCGGCGAGGAGTAATCCCCGCCCATCGCGTGCCGATCCGAACGGGGCCCTGCGGGGCCCCGTTTTTTATGCGCCCTTGCCCCCAGCTGGCGCCCGGCCCCACGCGTGGGGCCATGAGTATTTTTGCCAAGAAGAAGGGGGCGGTGTGCCCTCAACCCATCGACTGGACCGAGTCGAACAGTTCCAGTTCGGGGGCGTCCAGATACATGTCCGAGGCGCCCTTGGCCTCTTTGTGGGCGGCGCGGAAGGCCTCTGATTTGGTCCAGGCGGTAAAGGCGGCCTCGCTTTCCCAGAAGGTATGCGAGGCGTAGAGCGTGTAGCCGTCTTTTTCCGGCCCCTTGAGAAGATGGAAAGAGACGAAGCCGGGCACCGTTTCCAGGTGGCTGTCGCGGTTCTTCCACATCGCCTCGAACGCCTCTTCGTGGCCGGGGGCCACCTTGAACCGGTTCATTGTCAGGTACATCGCGATCCCTTCCTTTTGTGGTGCAAGACTGGTTTTTCGGGGCAGTTCAGGGCATCAAGGCGCAAACTGCAAGCGCGAGGACATCACGAATGCGTCTCTTCGTGGGGCTGGGCAATCCCGGCGCGAAATACGCGGGCAACCGGCACAATATCGGTTTCATGGCGGTGGATCGGATTGCCGCCGATCACGGATTCACGCCGTGGCGGGCCAAGTTTCAGGGCCAGATGGCCGAGGGGCGGCTGGGCCGCGAAAAAGTGGTGCTGTTGAAGCCCGAGACCTACATGAACCGATCCGGGGATTGCGTGGCCGCGGCGGTGCAGTTCTTCAAGCTGGAGGCGGGCGATGTGGTGGTGTTCCACGACGAGCTGGACCTTGCGCCGGGCAAATGCCGGGTGAAGCAGGGCGGCGGGCATGCGGGTCATAACGGCCTGCGGTCGATCCATGCGCATCTGGGGGCCGACTATGGCCGGGTGCGGCTGGGGATCGGGCATCCCGGCCACAAGGATCGGGTGTCCGGCTATGTGCTGAGCGATTTCGCAAAGGCCGACCGCGATTGGCTGGACGATCTGATGCGCGGGATTTCCGACGGGGCGGTGCCCCTGGCCGAGGGCGACGCCGCTGGGTTTTCCAACGCGGTGGGATTGCGGGTGGCGCCGCCGCGCAGTTCCGGCGGCGCGGCCAAGGCCGAGGCCCCCGCGAAACCCGCCAGGGCCGAGGAGCCGCAGCAGGACACCCGAACGCCCCTGGAAAAGCTGGTCGACCGATTCCGGTAGGAGGAGTGCCTATGCCTGTCCCGTCGCTGAACGTTCACGGGGAACCACTGAAACCCTGTTCCACCGCGCCGATGACCGGATTCTATCGCAACGGTTGCTGCGACACCGGGCCGGAAGATGCGGGCAGCCATACCGTCTGCGCGGTGATGACGGCGGAATTCCTGGCCTATTCGGCCTATGTCGGCAACGACCTGTCCACCCCGCGCCCAGAATACGGTTTCGCGGGGCTGAAGCCGGGGGATCGCTGGTGCCTGTGCGCGGCGCGGTTCCTGCAGGCCCATGACGAGGGCTGCGCGCCGCAGGTGGATCTGGCGGCCACGCACCAGGCCGCCTGCCGGATCGTGCCGTTGGAGATTCTGGAGCGTTACGCGCTGTAAGCGGTCAGGGAGGGCGTTATTCGCCCTCCATCTCCTCGCCCAGGTGACGCGCCACGGCAAAGATATCCTTGTCGCCACGGCCGCACATATTCATGCAGAGGATGTGATCTGCGGGCAACTCGGGCGCGATCTTCATCACATGGGCCAGGGCGTGGCTGGGTTCCAGCGCGGGAATGATGCCCTCGGTCGCGCAGGAGAACTGGAACGCCTCCAGCGCCTCGGCATCGGTGATCGCAACGTATTCGGCGCGGCCGGTGTCGTGCAGCCAGGCGTGTTCCGGGCCGATGCCGGGATAATCCAGCCCGGCCGAGATCGAGTGCCCCTCAAGGATCTGCCCGTCCTCGTCCTGCAACAGGTAGGTGCGGTTGCCGTGCAGCACGCCGGGGCGCCCGCCGGTCAGGCTGGCGCAATGTTCCATCTTCATGTCCACGCCGTGGCCGCCGGCCTCTACCCCGATGATGCGGACGTCCTTGTCGTCGAGGAAGGGATAGAACAGGCCCATCGCGTTCGATCCGCCCCCGATGGCGGCGATCAGCGTGTCGGGCAGGCGTCCCTCGGCGGCCATCATCTGTTCACGGGCTTCCTTGCCGATGATCGACTGGAAATCGCGGACCATGGCCGGGTAGGGGTGCGGCCCCGCCACCGTGCCGATGCAGTAGAAGGTGTCGCGCACATTGGTCACCCAATCGCGCAGCGCGTCGTTCATCGCGTCCTTCAGCGTGCCGCGGCCAGAGGTGACCGGCACCACCTCGGCGCCCAGCAGGCGCATGCGGAAGACGTTGGGTTTCTGCCGTTCGACATCATGGGCACCCATGTAGACCACGCATTTCATGCCGAATTTCGCGCAAACCGTGGCGGTGGCGACGCCGTGCTGACCGGCGCCGGTTTCGGCGATGATCCGCGTCTTGCCCATGCGGCGGGCCAGCAGCAACTGGCCCAGCACGTTGTTGATCTTGTGCGCGCCGGTGTGGTTCAGCTCGTCACGTTTCAGATAGATCTTGGCCCCGCCCAGACGCTCGGTCATCCGTTCCGCGAAGTAGAGGGGCGAGGGACGGCCGACGTAGTGCGTCCACAGGTGGTGCATCTCGTCCCAGAAGCTTTGGTCGGTCTTGGCGTGTTCGTATTGCGCCTCAAGCTCCAGGATCAGCGGCATCAGCGTTTCCGACACGAAACGCCCGCCAAAATCGCCGAAGCGGCCCTTGTCGTCCGGGCCGGTCATGAAGGAGTTGAACAGATCGTTGGCCATGGTGCCCCCTAGAATCCAAATTCCCGCTTTAGGATTTCGTATAGTTCTTTCGCGGAGCCTTCACTGAACTGCAGGGTTTGGCTTAGTTTTCCTGGGATGTCACGATCCTCAGAGCCGTAGGTATTCAGTTGGAGGACTTTCCGTCCATCCTTGTCTTGGACGATGTATTTACAGTCAAGCTGAGTTGGATGAATCGAACGGATCTCGCGATCATCTCTCTGGATATGTCGCACAAAGGCCATTGAAAAACTCCGGTGGCTTGGACGCGCCTAGCCGCCTCCAACTGTATCGGCAAGGGGTCAGGGGCGCGTGCAGACGATCTTTGTGAACAGGCCGTAGCAGATGGCCGGATCCTGGCGACCGGTGGTCACCGTGGCCCGCGAATACAGGACGCGGTCCTCGTACTCCACTTCGATCATCGCGCGCAGCACCTGCACGCATTGGCTGCGGCCCAGCTTGCACGCGGCCAACAGCGCGGCGCGGGCCGGGTCGGTTTCGCTGTCGATCTCGGCGGCGTCGATCTGCGCCATCAGCCAGGTTTCCAGTTGGGCGGTGAAATCGGGCTCTGTCGGCTTGGTAAAGGCGGCGGCCAGGGCCAGCCCGACAACCAGAACGATCAGGGTCAGCAGGGTGCGCATGTTTCGGACTCTCCCCGTGCGGCGGCCACGAAACGGGCCATCCTTGCCTCATCCTTGACCCCGGGCGCCGATTCGACGCCAGAGGACACATCGACCTGTCGCGCGCCGGTCAGCGCGATGGCCTGGGCTACGTTTTCCGGCGTCAGCCCCCCGGCCAGCATCCAGGGCACCGCCCAGCGACGGTTCGCGATCAGCCGCCAATCAAAGGCCAGCCCGTTGCCGCCGGGCAGATCGGCCCCTTTCGGCGGTTTGGCATCGACCAGCAACTGGTCGGCGACCTTTGCATAGGTGTCCAGCGCGGGCAGATCGTCGGCATCGGCGACGCCCACGGCCTTCATCACTGGCAGGCCAAAGCGGGCGCGGATCTCTGCGACGCGCTCGGGCGGTTCGGTGCCGTGCAGTTGCAACATGTCGATCGGGACGCGGTCCAGCATCGCCTGCAACTGCGCATCGTCCGCGTTCACGGTCAGCGCCACCTTGGCCAGGCCCGGCGGGGCGTCCAGCGCCAGGGCGCGCGCGGCCTCTATCCCCAGGTGGCGGGGCGATTTCGGGAAAAAGACCAGCCCGATATAGGCTACGCCCAGTTGTGCGGCGCAGGCGACTACGGCCGGCGTTTGCAGGCCGCAGATCTTGATACGGATGTCAGCGGACATGGCGCGGCCTTACTTGGCCGACCCGCCCTTTTCAAGCAGGGCCAGAACCTCGTCCCGGCCCTCGTTGCGGTGCTGCTCGGCCTTCAGCTTGTCCAGCTCGCGCTGCATCCGCGCCATTTCACGCTTTTGCCGCGAGGCGGTGGCCCGATATTTGCCCTCGCGCGCCCATTCCCAGAAAAAGCCGATCAGCAGCCCGGTCAGCACGCCACCGAAGCCCACGGCATAAAGCGGCAGTTCGACGGACTGGGAAACACCCGTAAAGGTGGCAAGCTCTTCGGGCAGCAGGGTCAGCGTCACCGGCGTGCCGTTGGCGATGGCGACGACGACCAGACAGATCGCGAGGGCGAGCAGGAAGAGAAGGCGGATGTAGCGCATTTTGGATGTATCTCTTTTATTTTCCGTTCAGGCGGTCCCGCAGGAGCTTGCCAGTCTTGAAGAAGGGAACGTGCTTTTCCTCGACCTCGACGGATTCGCCGGTCCGCGGGTTCCGCCCGGTGCGCGCGTCCCGCTTCTTGACCGAGAAGGCGCCAAAGCCGCGCAGTTCCACCCGGTCGCCATGTGCCATGGCGTCGATGATCTCTTCGAAGATGGTGTTCACCACACTCTCGGCCTGGTTGAGCTGGAGCTGGTGCTCTTCGGCAATCTTTTGGATCAACTCGGATCGAATCATGTCGCCCTGTCCCTGTTCTAACCCAGTTATGCCCCGGCGAATTGTGCGGGACTATAGTCCCGTTTTGCCCTGTGACGAAACAGAAAGCCTTGAAAACCCAGAAAGAACGTGGCGGAGGATGGCAACCTGCGCCGTTTCAGCGCGCATTTTCAGGCTTGACCGGGGGAATCGTTCGTCACGCCTTGCCCGGTCGCGCTGTCGTTGTCGAAGTTGATTCGACAGACGCGAAACGGCCCCGCTTTGCGGCGGGGCCGTTCGTTGGCAGGCCGGGAAAGGCTGCCTTAGTCGTCGTCGCCCTTCAGCGCGGCGCCCAGGATGTCGCCCAGCGAGGCGCCCGAGTCCGAGCTGCCATACTGTTCGACGGCCTCTTTCTCTTCGGCGATTTCGCGGGCCTTGATCGACAGGCCCAGACGGCGGGACTTGTTGTCGATGTTGGTCACGCGAACGTCGATGTGATCGCCCACTTGGAAACGCTCGGGGCGCTGTTCGGCGCGGTCACGCGACAGGTCGGAGCGGCGGATAAAGGACTTCATGCCCTCGTATTCCACTTCGATCCCGCCTTCCTCGATCGCCGTCACGGTGACGGTGATGATCGAGCCACGTTTGACGCCGCCCACGGCCTCAGCGAACGGATCGCCGCCCAGGGCCTTGACCGACAGCGAGATGCGTTCTTTGTCGACATCCACCTCGGTGACCACGGCCTTGACCATGTCGCCCTTGCGGTAGTCTTGGATCGCGTCTTCGCCGCGCTGATCCCAGGACAGGTCCGACAGGTGCACCATGCCGTCGATGTCGTTGTCCAGGCCGATGAACAGACCGAACTCGGTGATGTTCTTGACCTCGCCCTCGACCTCGGTCCCGGCGGGGTGGGTCTCGGCGAAGACTTCCCACGGGTTGCGCATGGTCTGTTTCAGGCCCAGCGACACGCGGCGCTTGGCGGTGTCGATTTCCAGCACCATGACATCGACCTCTTGCGAGGTGGACACGATCTTGCCGGGATGGACGTTCTTCTTGGTCCAGGACATTTCGCTGACGTGAACCAGGCCCTCGACGCCCGGTTCCAGCTCCACGAAGGCGCCGTAGTCGGTGATGTTGGTCACGCGGCCCTTGTGCACGGTGCCCATCGGGAACTTGGCCTCGACCGCATCCCACGGATCGTCCTGCAGCTGTTTCATGCCCAGGCTGATACGGTGGGTTTCCTTGTTGATCTTGATGACCTGAACCTTGACGGTCTCGCCGATCGACAGGATCTCGGACGGGTGGTTGACGCGGCGCCAGGCCATGTCGGTGACGTGCAGCAGGCCGTCCACACCGCCCAGATCCACGAACGCACCGTATTCGGTGATGTTCTTGACCACACCGTCCACGGCGTCGCCTTCGGTCAGCTTGGCGATGATCTCGGCGCGCTGCTCGGCGCGGGACTCTTCCAGGATGGCGCGGCGCGAGACCACGATATTGCCGCGGCGGCGGTCCATCTTGAGGATCTGGAAGGGCTGTTTCAGACCCATCAGCGGGCCGGCATCGCGCACGGGGCGCACGTCCACCTGAGACCCGGGCAGGAACGCAACGGCGCCGCCCAGATCGACGGTGAAGCCGCCCTTGACGCGACCGAAGATCGCGCCTTCGACGCGCTGTTCCTCGGCATAGGCTTTTTCCAGGCGGTCCCAGGCCTCTTCGCGGCGGGCCTTTTCACGGCTGATGACGGCCTCTCCGCGGGCGTTCTCGACCCGGTCGAGGAAGACCTCGACCTCGTCGCCGACGGCGATTTCGGCGGGTTCACCCGGGTTGGCGAATTCTTTCAGATCGACGCGGCCTTCCATCTTGTAGCCGACATCGATGATGGCCTGGCCCGCCTCTACGGCGATGACGCGGCCTTTGACGACGCTGCCCTCGGCAGGCGTGTCGATTTCGAAGCTTTCGTTCAGGAGGGCTTCGAATTCCTCCATGGATGCGTTCTGAGCCATGTGGTCTCTGGTTTCCTTTACTAACGCTTTGTCTGGCCGGGCGGTTGTCTCCGCCGGTCTTGGGTTGGTCTGTGCGGGCGGTGCCGTAAAACAAAGAGGGCCGGAGGATATTTCCGACCCCTGCTCGTCTTCGTTGTTCGGTCTTGGCGCCTTGTCGACGGGCGCTGCTATATAGCGTTTCACCTTTTCCCGCAAGGGGGAAGACCCGCCCGGCGCGGCCCGGGCGGGGTCCTGCCTAAAGCCACGGCGGCGGACCGCGGCGCCGCTGGGGCAGGGGCGGCAGCCCGATATCCTGCCGCAAATGGTTGCTGAGCAGGTGAAGCCGGGTATCCCCCGGCCGCCCCCGCCCGTCCAGAATGGCGGCCACCGCCACGCCCAGCACGCGCCAGGCGCCGTGCTGTTCGATGACGATGGCGATGGGTATTGGCGGTTCGATCCGGCCCGCCCGCCGGTCTGCGATGCTGTTCATGTTTCGTTTCACAGGCCCCGTTCCCGAGACACTGCGCCCTGTGCTGAAATGGTGAGAGTCCAGACGGGAAACGCGCGTGCGCTTACGGTCGGGACGGTGGCTGGTCGGAAGGGGTGACGGCGGGGGCCTGACGGGTCAGGCCGGGCAGATCATCGCCGCGAAAAAGTTCGCCACGATACCTGGAAGCCGACACATTGGCCGAAACGCGATACGGGGGCGTGATGGGTGATATGCATGTCACGCCTCCTGTGTGTTGCGTGTTTCGGACGCCGACCTGATGTCACGGATCGGGCGAGTCGCACAGCCCCACCGGGGCAAAGGTCCAGCGTTGGGGTTTTCCGGCAACAGCGGGCCGCAAGGGGTCAGCCGCGCCGTTCCTCGATCGCGGCCACCGCTGCGGCCACAGCCTCGTCGATCGACATCTGCGAGGTATCCAGCACCACCGCGTCCTTGGCCGGTTTCAGCGGTGCGGCGGCCCGCTCGCTGTCGCGGCGGTCGCGTTCTTGCATCTCGGCCAGCACCTCGTCGAACGTGGTTTCGACGCCCTTTTCCGCCAATTCGCGGTAGCGGCGTTCGGCCCGCACGGTGTCGGATGCGGTCACGAACAGTTTGACCGGCGCGTCGGGGCAGATCACCGTTCCGATATCGCGCCCGTCCAACACCGCCCCCCCGGCACGCGCGGCAAAGGCGCGCTGGAAATCCAGCAGGGCAGCGCGCACCTCGGGGATCGGGGCCACCTTGCTGGCGGCCTGGGAAACGGCCGGGCTGCGCAGGTCGTCGCGTTCCAGGCTGGCCGGGTCCAGGGTCTGGGCGGCCTCGACCGGGTCCAGCCCGTCCAGCATGCGCGCCCCCACCGCGCGATACAAAAGGCCCGTGTCCAGATGGGCAAAGCCGAAATGCGCGGCCACCGCGCGGCTGATCGTGCCCTTGCCCGCTGCGGCGGGTCCGTCGATGGCAACCGTAAAGCTCATGACACCTGCGTCGTCAGTTCCGGGTCCGCCCCGTCGGCGCGCGGCAGGGGGCCCTCGATTTCGTAATAGGCGCCCTTGTCGGCGCAAAAGATATGGCCCGCAAGCCGAACGCCCGGATCGCCATCAAGCGTGCCGGCAAAGATGGACAGATGCGTGCCCGGCCCATCCCAGAACAGGTTTGACCCGCAGACCGGGCAGAACCCGCGCCGCGCCGCGGGCGAAGAACGATACCAGTTCACCTGTCCCGCGATTTCCACGCTGTCGCGCGGGGCGGATGTGGCGGCGACGTGGTGGCCGCTGGTCTTGCGGCACTGGGTGCAATGGCAGGCGATCACCGGGCGCAGGGGGCCGTTCACGCGGTAGCGCACCGCGCCGCACAGGCAACTGCCGGTCACACGCACCGTTCTGCCCCGTCGAAGGTCGCGCCCAGCCGTTCCATCAGCGGTTCGAACACCGGGAAAGACGTGGCGATCGGCCCGGCATCGTCCACGGTGACGGGCGCCTGTGCGGCCAGCCCCGCAACCAGGAACGACATGGCGATGCGGTGATCCAGATGGGTGGCGCAGGTGGCCCCGCCCGGCAGGCCGCCCGGCCCCATGCCGTGCACGGTCATCCAGTCCGCACCGGTTTCGACCCGCGCCCCGCAGGCAGTCAGTCCGTCCGCCATGGCGGCGATGCGGTCGCTTTCCTTGACGCGTAATTCCTTGATCCCGCGCATCACGGTCGGCCCCTGGGCAAAGGCCGCGACGACCGACAGGATCGGGTATTCGTCGATCATGCTGGGCGCGCGCTCGGGCGGAACCTCTATGCCGCGCATGTCGGGCGAGAAGCGGGCGCGCAGGTCGGCCACCGGCTCGCCGCCCTCTTCGCGCTCATTCTCATAGGTCAGGCCGGCGCCCATTTCGCGCAGGGTGGTGAACAGCCCCGCGCGGGTGGGGTTCAGCCCGATGCCGGGTACCAGTACGTCCGATCCCTCGACGATCAGGGCGGCGCAGACCGGGAAGGCGGCAGAGCTGGGATCGCGCGGCACGGCGATGGTTTGCGGGGTCAGTTCCGGCTGGCCGGTCAGGGTGATGATGCGGCCTTCGTCGCTGTCCTCTACCCGGATTTCGGCGCCGAAACCGGCCAGCATGCGTTCGGTATGATCGCGCGTCGCCTCGCGCTCGATCACCACGGTTTCGCCCGGCGCGTTCAGGCCGGCCAGCAGCACCGCTGATTTCACCTGGGCCGAGGGCACCGGCACGGAATAGCGCACCGGAACCGGCTGCGCCGCGCCGACGATCGTCATCGGCAGCCGCCCGCCCGCGCGGCCCACCGCCTGTGCCCCGAACAGCGCCAGCGGGTCGGTGACGCGCCCCATCGGACGTTTGCGCAGCGAGGCATCGCCGGTAAAGGTCGCGGTGATCGGGCAGGTCGCCATCGCCCCCATGATCAGCCGCACGCCGGTGCCGGAATTGCCGCAATCGATCACGTCCGCAGGCTCGGCAAAGCCGCCCACGCCCACACCTTGGACCGTCCATTCGCCGGGGCCGTGATGGGTGACCTCTGCCCCCATGGCGCGCATCGCGTGGGCGGTATCCAGCACGTCCTGCCCCTCCAGCAGGCCGGTGATCCGGGTTTCGCCGACGCTGAGCGCGCCCAGGATCAGCGCGCGGTGGCTGATCGATTTGTCGCCGGGCACCTCTGCCGTGCCGCTCAGCGCAGCGCCCCGGCGGGCGGTCATCGGGATCGGGTCGCCATGGACGGACATGGGGCGCATCCTTTCACGTCATCTGCACCGGCGGGGTAGCGCATGCGCGGGCTGCGGTCCAGCGCCAAGCCCCCTGCGGGGTGCCCGGTCGCGCGGTCGGGATTTGGGTATTTTCACCAAGAAGAAGGGGGACGGTGCGCCCCTATCGGCGGCGGAAGGTCAGGTAATGGGGCGTGCGTCCCTCGCGCAGGGCCTTTTGTTCGTAGCGGGTGGAAATCCAGTCGTCCCAGGGCGTGCGCCAGTCGGCGGGGCGTTCGGCCAGCCAGTCGAAGCCGGCGCGCGGCACCTCTATCAGCGCCTGGCGGACATAGTCGGGGATGTCGGTGGCCACCCGCAGGATCGCGCCGGGTTTCATCGCGCGGGCCAGCGGGTCCAAGTGTTCGGGCGTGACGAAGCGGCGGCGGTGGTGTTTCTTTTTCGGCCAGGGGTCGGGGTAGAGCAGGAAGGCCCGCGACAGGCTGGCCGCGGGCAGCACGTCGAAGAGGTCGCGCGCATCGCCCGGGTGGACGGCGACGTTGTCCACCCCCGCCGCGCGGATCTTGCCCAGCAGCATGGCGACGCCGTTGATGAACGGCTCGCACCCGATGATCGCCGCATCCGGGTTCAGGCTGGCCTGGTGCACCATGTGTTCCCCGCCGCCAAAGCCGATTTCCAGCCAGATCTCGCGCCCGTTGCCGAAGCGGGCGTCCAGGTCCAGCGGTTGGCGGTCGGGGTTGTCGTCCCAGTCTACCGGGCCGGGGGACAGCCGGGCCAGGTCCTGGTCGAGGTAGCCGCGCTGGCTGTCGCGCAGGGTCTTGCCGTGGCGGCGGCCGTAGAAATTGCGCCAGGCGCGGCGGGGCTGATCGGTGCTGTCGCTCATGGGGCGCGGCCTTAGGCCCGGTCTGCGCGGCGGTCAACCCTCAGCCGCGCTGGATCAGGAAAAGCCCCAGCACCATGAACCCGATCCCCGAGGCCCGCATTGCCGTCAGGGGGCGGATGGCCGCACCGAACAATCCGAACTGGTCGATCGCCGCGGCCGAGATCATTTGCCCCAACAGCACCACGAAGATCGCGTTGCCCACGCCAAAGCGTGGCGCGACATAGGTGATCGACAGGACGTAGAAGGCCACCAAAAGCCCGGCAAGGAACAGGTGCTTGGGCTGGCCGGGCAGCCGGGCCAGCCCGTCCGCCCCACCCGTCGCAACCATCGTGGCCGCCGCCCCGGTCAGGGCGACGCAGAACAGCACGACCGCTGCCGCCGCCGGTGAACCGATGCGTGCGCCAAGCTGCGCGTTCAGCGCGGCGAGAACGGGTATGCCGCTCCCGGCCGCCAGCATCAGTGCCGCGTGGCGCAAGGTTTCCCCGCTCATCCCGTCCTCCCGTGTTCTCCCTCGGGGTAGAACGGTAAACGAGTGGCGGTGGGGCACAAGCGCCCGGTGCGTTCGCGAGACCGGCGGCCGGATGGCAAAGGGGGCGCGCACCGTCAGGTACGCGCCCCCGCCAAGCGTCGGGCCCTGGCCCGGCGCCGTGGTTCAGACGTTGGCCTTCAACTCGGCGGCCAAGTCGGTGCGTTCCCAGCTGAAGCCGCCATCGGCCTCGGGCGCGCGGCCGAAATGGCCATAGGCGGCGGTGCGCGCGTAGATCGGGCGATTCAGCGCCAGGTGTTCGCGGATGCCGCGCGGGGTCAGGTCCATGACCTTGGCCACGGCCTGTTCGATCACCCCTTCGGGAACCTTGCCGGTGCCGTAGGTGTCGACATAGATCGACAGCGGCTTGGCCACGCCGATGGCGTAGGACAGTTGCAGCGTGCAGCGGTCGGCCAGTTCGGCCGCAACGATGTTCTTGGCCAGGTACCGTGCCGCATAGGCGGCCGAGCGGTCCACCTTGGTCGGATCCTTGCCGGAGAACGCGCCGCCGCCATGGGGGGCCGCGCCGCCATAGGTATCCACGATGATCTTGCGGCCCGTCAGACCCGCATCGCCGTCAGGGCCGCCGATCACGAAGGTGCCGGTCGGGTTGACGTGCCATTCGGTCCCGTCATGGATCCAGCCGTCGGGCAGCACCTCGCGGATATAGGGTTCCACGATCTGGCGGATGTCGTCCGAGGTCTGGCTTTCGCTGGCGTGCTGGGTGGACAGCACGATGGAGTCGACCGCCACCGGCTTGCCGTGTTCGTAGCGCACGGTCAGCTGCGATTTTGCGTCCGGGCGCAGGGTGGGTTCGGCGCCGGATTTGCGGGCCTCGGTCAGGCGGCGCAGGATCGCGTGGGAATACTGGATCGGCGCGGGCATCAGTTCGGGCGTTTCGTTCGTGGCATAGCCGAACATGATGCCCTGGTCGCCGGCGCCGTCCTTGTCGACGCCTTGCGCGATATGGGCCGACTGTTCGTGCAGGAAGTTCAGCACATGGCAGGTGTTCCAGTGGAACTGTTCCTGTTCGTAGCCGATATCCTTGATGCAATCGCGGGCGATCTCGGCGATGCGGCCCATGTAATTCTTCAGCTTGTCCTGGTCCGACAGCCCCACCTCGCCGCCGATCACGACCATGCCGGTCGTGGCGAAGGTCTCGCAGGCGACGCGGGCGTTGGCCTCTTCGGCGAGGAAGGCATCCAGGATCGCGTCGGAAATGCGGTCGCAGACCTTGTCGGGGTGGCCCTCCGAAACGGATTCGGAGGTGAAGACGTAGTTTTCGCGGGTCATGTGAAGGTGCTCCGTTATGAATATCCCCGCCACGCCAGGAAGCCGTTGTAGCGGTTCAAGTTTAATGGCTTACGCCCGACACAGCCGGGAATCAATCGCTATTTCCGGGCCCGGCGTGCGACGAATCCAGCAAGCGCTGCCAGCAGCAGCGCAGCGATCGGCCAATCGCCGGTTCTGGCATAGGGTGTTGCGCTCAGCGCCGGCGGCAGGGGGGCGGTCAGCGCGCCCTCGGTGTGCAGCGGCAGGCTGTGGGTGATGCGGCCCATCGGGTCGATCACTGCCGAAACGCCGGTATTGGCCGCGCGCACCATCGGCAGGCCGGTTTCCACCGCGCGCAATTGTGCAAGTGCAAGGTGCTGGTAGGGGCCGGACCGGGTGCCGAACCAGGCGTCGTTGGTGATCTGCACCAGCCAGCCCGGCCGGGTGTCAGTGCGCAGATCCTGGGGAAACACCGCCTCGTAGCAGATCAGCGGCAGGGCTTGGCCAAGATGCGGGCCAAGGTTCAGCACGCGGGGGCCGGGGCCGGGGGCGTAGCCATAGACATCGTTCGCGGCCAGCCCCTTGATCCCGAAACGGCCCAGGATATGGCCCAGCGGGATATATTCGCCAAAGGGCACCAGATGGTGCTTGTCGTAAAGCTGCGTCACGCGCCCGCCCGCCCCGATGACGGCCAGGCTGTTATGGGTGCGCGGCCCGTCGCGGCGCTGGATGCCCAGCATGACCGGCGGCCCGTCCGCCGCCAGGGCGATCGTGGCCAGCGCGCCGTCGGCGTGGTTCAGCAGGTAGGGGACAGAGGTTTCGGGCCAGACGATCAGGTCGGGCACCGGGACGCCGGGCGCGGCGGTGTAACCGATCAGCCGTTCCCAGAAGACGGGCACCATGTCGCGCCGCCATTTCAGGTGCTGCGCCGCGTTGGGCTGGACCAGGCGGATCTGCGGGGCCTCGGGTCGTGGGGGCAGGGGCGTGTCCAGTCGGGCCGCGCCCCACAGCGCCACCCCGCCCAGCAGGGCCGCGCCCAGCCCCGCGCCCAGCATCCGACCGGGGCCATGGGGCAGGGCAAAGGGCAGTGCCACGGCCAGCGCTGTGACCAGCGTCAGCCCGTATTGCCCGGTCAGCGCGGCCAGTTGCACCGGCGCGGTGCCGATCCAGATATGGCCCGCCAGCGCCCAGGGAAAGCCGGTCAGAACATAGCCGCGCGCCAGTTCCACCGCCGCCAGCGCAAGGGCAAAGGCCAGCGCGCGCCCGCGCGGCCCGCGCCCGGCCCAGCCCGCGAACGCCCCCGCCGCCATCCAGAACAGCGCCAGCCCCCCGGCCATGCCCGCCAGCGCAAAGGGGGCCATCCAGCCATGGGTGCGGATATCGACAAGGAAGGGTTCGACGATCCAGGACAGGGCCAGCGCGAAATGCCCCGCCCCCCCGGCCCAGGCCAGCCGGGCCGCCTGTCCGGGGCCATCCGCGCGCGAGATCAGAAAGGTCAGCCCCGTCAGCCCCGCCAGGGCCAGCGGACACAGCCCATAGGGCGCCTGCCCAAGGGCCAGCGCTACGCCCAGGCCAATGGCGGTTGCCATCTGCACGCCGCGCCGCTGCCACAGACGGGTCAGCCGCGCCTGCATGGGGTCAAGCATCGCCCTGATCGGGCAGCGTGACGCGCAGCCGCTTGATCCGGCGCGGGTCGGCATCGATGACCTCGAATTCCACCCCGTCGCGGTGGCGGATGACCTCGCCGCGCACGGGCACCCGGCCGATCATCATGAACAGCAGCCCGCCCAGCGTGTCGATCTCTTCCTCGTCCTCGGCATCGGCCAGCTTCAGGCCGATCTCGGCCTCGAAATCCTCCAGCGGCGCGCGGGCCTGTACCAGGTAGACGCCGGGCTTCTCAACCGACCACAGGTTGCCCTCGTCGATGTCGTGCTCGTCCTCGATCTCGCCCACGACCTGTTCGATCAGATCCTCGATCGTGACCAGACCGTCGACGCCGCCATATTCGTCGATCACCAGTGCCATATGCATCCGCTGGCTTTGCATCTTTTGCAGCAGCACCCCCAGCGGCATCGAGGGGGGCGCGTACAGCAGCGGGCGGACCATATCCTTCAGCGCGAAGGGCGCGCCCTTGCCGTTGAAGCCGTGCCGCAGCGCGAAATCCTTGAGGTGGATCATCCCCACCGGGGTGTCCAGCGTCCCGTCATAGACCGGCAGCCGGGTCAGGCCCGTTTCGCGGAACACCGCGACCAGATCGTCCTTTTCGATGTCCAGGGGGACGGCCTCGATCTCGGCCTTGGGGACGGCCACGTCCTCGATCCGCATGCGGCGCAGGTTGACGATACCCGGCGGTATGCCGGCCCCGTGGGTGGCATCGCCCCCCGGATTGCCATCAGATTCTGCATCTGACAGGGCCGGGTCAGGCCGTATCGCGGCTACAAGACGGCCCAGCAGGCCGCGGTTTTCGGATTGTTCAGTCTCAAGCGCGCCCTGCGCGGCGCTAGACGATCCGTCGATTTCGTCGCCCATCTCTCCGGTCCAGATGCTTTGGGGTCATGCCCCGTGCTCGCCATATGGGTCGGGCAGGCCCAGCTTTGCAAGTATTTCGACCTCCAGCCCCTCCATCCGTGCGGCATCTTTCGGCCGGATGTGGTCATATCCCAACAGGTGCAGGCAGCCATGCACCACCAGATGGGTGACGTGATCGGCCAATGGCTTGGCCTGTTCGGCGGCCTCGCGCGCGCAGGTGTCATAGGCGATGGCGATGTCGCCCAGTTCCAGCGCCATGCCGGGCAGCGGGGGCGTGGGCTGGATAGGGGCGCCGCCATCTGCGTCTGGCGCCAGCTCCTCGGCCGGCCAGGACAGGACATTGGTGGGGCCGGGCTTGTCGCGGAATTCGGCGTTCAGGTCCGCGATGCGGGCGTCGTCACAGGCCAGTAGCGCAATCTCGCAGGTCTCGGGGGGCAGGCCCAGATGGTCCAGCGTGGCGCGCGCGGCGCTTTCGGCCAGATCGGGCAGGCCCAGGGCGTCCCAGCGGGCATCCTCGCTCAGCGTGTCGACAAGGGGCATCAAGGGTCCGTTTCGCGGCTAGGCGTTGGCGTCGGCCGCATCATAGGCTTGGATGATCCGGGCCACCAGCGGGTGGCGCACCACGTCCTTGGCGGTGAAGTAGTTGAAGGAAATGCCCTCGACATCGCCCAACAGCCGTTCCGCATCGGCCAGCCCGCTGGCCACGCCGCGCGGCAGGTCCACCTGGGACCGGTCGCCGGTGATGACCATGCGCGACCCTTCGCCAAGGCGCGTCAGGAACATCTTCATCTGCATCGTGGTGGCGTTCTGTGCCTCGTCCAGCACGACGAAGGCATTGGCCAGCGTGCGCCCCCGCATGAAGGCCAGCGGCGCGATCTCGATCCGCTTTTCCTCCATCAGCTTGGCCAATTGCTTGCCCGGCAGGAAATCGTGCAGCGCGTCATATAGCGGCTGCATGTAGGGGTCGACCTTTTCCTTCATGTCGCCGGGCAGAAAACCCAGCCTTTCGCCCGCCTCTACCGCCGGGCGGGACAGGATGATCCGGTCCACATGACCGCCGATGAACATGTTCACCGCCACCGCGACGGCCAGGTAGGTCTTGCCGGTGCCGGCCGGGCCGATGCCAAAGGCCAGTTCGTTTTCGAACAGCGACCGGACATAGGCGCGCTGTGCCTCGGTCCGCGGTTCGATCAGCTTCTTGCGGGTGTGGATTTCAACGCGCCCGCCCTGGAACATCTCCAGCTGGTCGCCGTCGCGGGCGCCTGTGCCGTCGGCGGAATCGCCCAGGCGGATCGCCCCGTCGATATCGCCAGCGTCGACCTCTTTGCCGCTTTCAAGCCGTGCGTAAAGTTGCCCCAGAACATCGGCGGCCTGTCCGCGCGCAGGCCCTTCGCCGATGACGGACAGCTGATTGCCGCGGCGCAGGATGTGCACCCCCAGCTTGTGCTCGATCTGGGCAAGGTTGCGGTCGAACTCGCCGCACAGGTCGATCAAAAGGCGGTTGTCGGCAAATTCCAGGCGGGTTTCCGACTGGTCCGCATCGCTTTGCGGAGGGGACAGCGCGCTGAGGGGCAAGAGCGACTCCGTCTGTGAGAATTACCCAGATATGGTGCCAACGGCCCGGCTATACCGCAAGCATTCGGTGTAATGTTTCATGGGTTTGATACAAAAATGACCGCCAGGCCGGGGCCTGGCGGTCGAAACACGGGCGCGTGGCGCCGCATTCCGTCAGATCGGGTCGCCGACGCGCGTGCCCGATTTGTAGGGGCCGATGGCGGTATTGGGCGGCGCGATGCCCGAGCAGACCGGCTTGCCATACTTGTCCAGCCGCGCCGACAAGTACCCCTCGATCCCGTCGTCGATGATCCAGTGTTCGCAGCCGTTGGGATCGACCCAGATGCCCGCGCGCAACTGGCTGAGATCCTTGGCGTCGACGAAACGGTCCACCGTCTTGTCGACCTTGTTGTCGACGCACCCCGCGACCGAGGCGGCGAGCGCGGCAATCGCGATGACCTTGAGCTTGTTCATGGTGCTCGCTCCCTCAGCGAAGGCAGGTGATTTCGACGCGGCGGTTCTGCTGCATGCCCGCCGCGGTTCGGTTGGTGGCGACCGGCATGCGTTCGCCATAGCCGCGCACGTCGGAAATGCGGGCGCCCATCTGCCTGGCCACCTGGGCCACGGCGTTGGCGCGGCGCGTGGACAGGGCCATGTTGTATTCGTCGCTGGCGCGGCTGTCGGTGTGCCCCGAGATGATGAAGGCCCGCGCCTTGGTGGTGCGGAAGAAGTCCTGCAACCGCGCCCGGCCGGCGGTGGTGATATGCGCGCTGTCGGTGGCGAACAGCTGATCCGCATTGATTACGCCGCAGGTGTTGCCACGGCGGCAGACCGGGATGCCTTGCCGGGTCACGTGCGGGGTCATGTACCCCTCCCAGCCGTCATCCATAACCCAGTGTTCGCAGCCATCGGGATCGACCCAGATGGTGGGCACGTAGCGTTCGCCCTGGATCACCCGCTGTTGCGCCGCGGCCGGTTCCGCCGCGATCAGCGCAACGGCCCCGACGGCCAGCAGGCCGATCCCAAGTGCGCGCCGGACCCTGAAAAATTTACTAGAAATCACAGCTTTGCCCCCAGACCTTGGTCGCGGCCCCCCGATGCCCAAGGCGGTTATCGGTCACCGCGTACCCGGAAGCTTAGCAAATCTGCCGGTCTTGTGAACAAGCTTTTCCAACGTATTGGGGTGAATTGGGAAACAATAGTCTGCCAGATGCGGGATTGTGGCCGCCTACGGCATGGCGCCGCGCGCGGGCGGCCTTTCGCGCTGGACGTGTGGCCTGATAGCGACAGCCCCGCTGCGGGTCAGGCCAGTTCGCCGCCCAGCGAATTGGGTGCGGCCTTGACGATGCGCACGGGGGCGATCCGGCCCACCAGCTCGGCCGGGGCGTCCACGTGGACCGCCTGCAGGTGATCCGACTTGCCGACCAGCTGGCCGGGCATCCGGCCCGGTTTTTCGAACAGCACGCCGACGGTGCGGCCGACCATCGCCTGCTGTGCCGCCTCTTGCTGGGCGTTCAGCAGGGCCTGCAACCGGGCCAGCCGTTCGGATTTCACGTCCTCGGGCAGTTGGTCATGCTCGGCGGCGGGGGTGCCGGGGCGGGGCGAATACTTGAAGGAGTAGCACTGGCCGTAACCAACCGTGCGCACCAGGGACATCGTATCCTCGAAATCCGCGTCCGTTTCGCCGGGGAAACCGACGATTAAGTCGCCCGAAAGCAGGATATCGGGCCGTGCGGCGCGGATGCGGTCGATCAGGCGCAGATACTCTTCTGCCGTGTGTTTGCGGTTCATCGCCTTGAGGATGCGGTCGCTGCCCGACTGAACCGGCAGGTGCAGATAGGGCATCAATTCCGGGCAATCGCCATGGGCGGCGATCAGGTCGTCCTCCATGTCGTTGGGATGCGAGGTGGTGTAGCGCAGCCGTTCCAGCCCCTCGATCCGGGCCAGTTCCCGGATCAGCCGCGCCAGACCCCAATCGGCGCCATCCGGCCCGACCCCGTGATAGGCGTTAACGTTCTGGCCCAGCAGCGTGATCTCGGCCACGCCGCGATCCACCAGTGCGCGGGCCTCGTCCAGAATGCGGGCTGCGGGGCGGCTGACCTCGGCCCCGCGGGTATAGGGCACCACGCAGAAGGCGCAGAACTTGTCGCAGCCCTCCTGCACGGTCAGAAAGGCGGTGGGACCGCGCTGTGCCTTGGGGCGGGCGCCCAGACGGTCAAACTTGTCCTCTTCGGGGAAATCGGTGTCCAGCGCCTTGGCTCCGCTGCGCGCGCGGGCCTCAAGCTCGGGCAGGCGGTGATAGCTTTGCGGGCCGACGACCAGGTCCACCAGCGGCTGACGGCGCAGGATCTCTTCGCCCTCGGCCTGGGCGACGCAGCCGGCGACGCCGATCTTGAGGTCGGGATTGCCCGCCTTCAGCCCCTTCAGCCGGCCCAGTTCGGAATAGACTTTTTCGGCGGCCTTTTCGCGGATGTGGCAGGTGTTCAGCAGGATCATGTCTGCGTCTTCGGGGGCGTCGGTGGGCACGTAGCCCGACGCGCCCAGGGCCTCGGCCATGCGTTCGCTGTCATAGACGTTCATCTGACAGCCATAGGTCTTGATATATAGCTTCTTGGGCTGGGTCATGGCGCTGCCGTGCTGTCCGGGGTCTGGGCCGTGTCCCTACACAATGCGTCCGGCTGCCGCAACGCTTGCATCCACCGCCCAATTGTCAGAGCCTTCTTTGCGCAGGCGATAGATACGGGAGAGTGGGCGAATGTCAGGGCAGCGCTATGGCGGGCTGGACGCGTTCCTGGCAGGCGGGCGCGCGGCGCTGGACAAGGGGCCGGTCGCGCTGATCATGGCCGAGGACGGGGTCGAACTGGACACCACCATCCGCCACCATGCGCAACTGGGGTTCAGCGCCATCGTCTGCTTTGCCCCGCCGGCGCTGGACCTGCCCGAGGGGATCGCAACCAACGTCTTTCGGGTTGATTACGACCTGCGCGCCGAGAATGCCGTGCCCCGGGCGGTGAACCGCCTGATCGCGGCGGCGCCGGGGCTGTGGTTCTATTACTGCTACAACGCGGAATATCTGTTCTACCCGTTCTGCGAGACCCGCACCGTGGGCGAAATGCTGGCCTTCCACACCGAAGAGCGGCGCGACGCGATGGTGGCCTATGTGGTGGACCTGTATGCCGAGGATCTGTCGCGCTTTCCCGAGGCGGTGTCGCTGGAAACGGCGATGATCGACAAGGCAGGCTATTACGCGCTGGCCCGACCCGACCCGGACACCGGCCATCCCAAGGAACGGCAACTGGATTTCTTCGGCGGGCTGCGCTGGCGATTCGAAGAGCATGTACCAAAGGCGGGTCGCCGGATCGACCGGGTCGCGCTGTTCCGTGCCCAGCCGGGGCTGGAGATGAAGGCCGGGCACCTGTTCAATATCGAGGAATACAATACCTACGCCTGCCCCTGGCACCACAACCTGACGGCGGCGATCTGTTCGTTCCGTGCGGCAAAGGCGCTGCGGGGGAATGCCGGCTCGCGCTTTGATATCCACGATTTCAGGTGGCACAACTCGATCCCGTTCGAATGGACCTCGCAGCAATTGCTGGATCTGGGCCTGATGGAGCCGGGGCAATGGTTCTGAGGAGGCCGGGATGAGGATCGAGCGTCGGGAATGGGCGGTGTTCTGGTTCACTGCGGCCTATGTGGCGGGCTTTGCGGTCTGGTTCATCGCGCGCGGCAACCTGGAATTCATCTGGTATGTGCTGACCATGCTGGCGGTGATCGGCCTGGTGGCGCGCGGGCTGCGCAAGGCGGAATTCCCCGCGCCGCTGCTTTGGGCGCTCAGCCTGTGGGGGCTGGCGCATATGGCCGGCGGCGGGGTCACCGTGGGGCAAGGGGTGCTGTATTCCTGGGTGGTCTGGCCGCTGATGGGCAGCGGCGAATTGACGATCCTGAAATACGACCAGGTCGTGCATGCCTACGGGTTCGGCGTGACCGCCTGGCTGCTGTGGCACCTTTTGACGCGCCATTTCCCGGATGCGCGGGGCAGTTGGACGGCGCTGACCTATCCCGCGCTTGGGGCGATGGGGTTGGGTGCGGTGAACGAGATCATAGAGTTCATTGCCGTGCTGGGCCTGCCCGATACCAATGTGGGGGGCTACTACAACACCGGCCTGGATCTGATCTTCAATGCAACAGGGGCGATGATCGCGGTCACGATCATCGCCCTGAGTCGGCGGAACTGAAAAGGCTGGACCTAGCTGGCCCTGCGCAGGCGGATCACCACGTCCACCTTGGAAATCTCGGCGCCAGCGGGCGGGTTCGGCAGGCGGGCGATTTCCAGTTCGTTCGAGGGGGCGTCAGTCAGTTTCCCGTCGCCTTCCCAGAAGAAATGGGGGTGGTCGTCGACGCGCGTGTCGAAATAGCTCTTGGTGCCGTCGACCATGACCTCTTGCATGAGGCCCGCATCGCAGAAGGCGCGCAGGGTGTTGTATACGGTCGCGAGCGAGACCTTCTCGCCGCTCGCGCAAGAGGCCGCATAAAGACTTTCGGCCGTGACGTGGCGGTCCTTGCCGTCGCCGATCAGCAGGGCGGCGAGGCTGACACGCTGACGCGTCGGGCGCAAACCGGCCTTGGACAGCCAGCGACTGCTGCGCTCGAGCGCCTCGGGTTGATCGGGGGTAAGGTTGAAATGTGTCATGCTTGATATATGGGGATTCGCCCCTCGGAATTCAAATAATTTTAAACCCAATCGGGCGCCTGGCCCCCAAACTGCGCAGATTTGGCGCAGGCTCCAGCCGCTATTGCCACTCTGCGAGGCTGGGTGATAGACGGGGGGCTGATAAAAAACGCCGATGGAAAGGGGCTGCGCCTGCATGAGTGATTATCCGACAAGCTTCGACCGCGAGGAGCTACTGAAATGCGCGCGGGGCGAACTGTTCGGCCCCGGCAACGCGCAGCTGCCGGAACCGCCCATGCTGATGATGGATCGCATCACCGAGATCAGCGCCGATGGCGGACCGCATGGCAAAGGCCACGTCGTGGCCGAGTTCGATATCAAACCCGATCTTTGGTTTTTTGGCTGTCACTTCCCCGGCAACCCGATCATGCCCGGCTGCCTGGGCCTGGACGGGCTGTGGCAGTTGACCGGCTTCAACCTGGGCTGGCGCGGCTGGCAGGGGCGCGGCTATGCGCTGGGCGTGGGTGAGGTCAAGCTGACCGGGATGGTCCGCCCCGACCGCAAGATGCTGACCTATTACGTCGATTTCACCAAGGCTGTGCAGACCCGCCGGCTGACCATGGGTGTGGCCGATGGCCGGGTCGAAGCCGACGGCGAGACGATCTATCATGTCAAGGACATGAAGGTCGCCCTGTCGGAAAGCTGAACATCAGGAAAGGAGAACCCATGCGCCGCGTCGTCATCACGGGGTTCGGCATCGTCTCTCCCATCGGCAACAACGCCGCCGAGGTCGAGGCCTCCCTGCGCGCCGGGACATCCGGCATCCGGTTCGAACCCGTCTACGCCGAGAATGGCTTTCGCAGCCAGGTGGCGGGCATCCCGCAGATCGACCTGGCCGAGGCCATCGACAAGCGGCAGCTGCGCTTCATGGGGATGGGCGCGGCCTACAATTATATCGCGATGGAACAGGCCATCGCCGATTCCGGTCTGGAAGAGGCGGATGTCTCGAACGAGCGTACCGGCCTGATCATGGGCTCGGGCGGGCCGTCGACCTCGAACTTCTTCACCGCCCATAGCATCGTCAAGGAAAAGGGCAGCCCCAAGCGCATGGGCCCCTTCATGGTGACGCGCTGCATGTCGTCCACCAACTCTGCCTGCCTGGCGACGCCGTTCAAGATCAAGGGGGTGAACTACTCGATCACCTCGGCCTGTTCGACCAGTGCGCATTGTATCGGCAACGGCACCGAGCTGATTCAGATGGGCAAGCAGGACATCGTCTTTGCCGGCGGCGGCGAAGAGGTGGACTGGACCCTGTCCTGCCTGTTCGATGCGATGAACGCGATGTCGTCGAAATACAACGACACGCCCGAAACCGCCTCGCGCCCCTTCGACGCCACGCGCGACGGGTTCGTGATCGCCGGCGGCGGCGGGACGGTCGTGCTGGAGGAACTGGAACACGCCAAGGCCCGCGGTGCCAAGATCCATGCCGAGGTGACCGGCTACGGCGCCACGTCCGACGGCTATGATATGGTGGCACCGTCCGGCGAGGGCGGCGAACGCTCGATGAAGCTGGCGCTGGCCACCCTGCCCGAGGGGCGCAAGGTCGATTACATCAACGCCCACGGCACCTCGACCGTCGCGGGCGACGTGACCGAGGTGAAGGCCGTGCGCAACGTCTTTGGCGACGGCCAGGCGCCTGTGATCGGCTCGACCAAGTCGCTGACCGGCCATTCCCTGGGCGCCACCGGCGTACACGAGGCGATCTATTCGCTTATCATGATGCAGAAAGGCTTTGTCGCCGCATCTGCCAACATCACCGAACTCGACCCCGAAATCCGGCCCGAAGAGATCGTTACCGAACTGCGTGAGGGCGTGGAAATCGACAGCGTGCTGTCCAACAGCTTCGGCTTTGGCGGCACCAATGCCTCCCTCGTTCTCAGCAAGTATCACGGATGATGTCCCATGCCTGAGTTGATGAAAGGAAAGCGCGGCCTTGTCATGGGGGTCGCCAACGACCGCTCGATCGCCTGGGGCATTGCCAAGGCCCTGGCCGACGAGGGGGCCGAGCTGGCCTTTTCCCATCAGGGCGAAAATTTCGGCAAGCGCGTCCAGCCGCTGGCCGAAAGCGTGGGGTCCAACCTTTTGGTCGATGTGGACGTGACAGACGACGCGTCGCTGGAACAGGCGTTCGGCCGGCTGGAGCAGGAATGGGGGACGCTCGATTTCCTCGTTCACGCGATCGCCTATTCCGACAAGAACGAGCTGACCGGCCGTTTCATCAACACCACACGGGACAATTTCAAGAACAGCCTGGCGATTTCCTGCTACTCGCTGATCGACGTGGCCCGCCGCGCGCAACCGCTGATGCCGAACGGCGGCACGATCCTGACCCTGACCTACCAGGGGTCGAACCGTGTCACGCCGTTCTACAACGTGATGGGCGTGGCCAAGGCGGCGCTGGAATCGACCGTGCGCTATCTGGCCTCTGACCTGGGCCCCGAGGGGATCCGCGTGAACGCCATTTCGCCCGGCCCGATGAAGACGCTGGCCGGCGCCGCGATCAGTGGCGGGCGCAAGACCTTTCGCCACACCGAAAGCAACGCGCCGCTGCGCCAGAACGCGACGCTGGAATGCATCGGCGGCACCGCCGTCTACCTGGCCTCGGATCACGGGGCCTGCACCACCGGTGAGATCATCACCGTGGACGGTGGCTATCACGTCCTGGGCATGCCGCGCTTCGAGAATATCTGAGGCGCGGGGCACCGCTCTTGATCCGGCCGCAACGCGGCCCCAAAAAAAACCAGGATGATTTCCTGGGAGGAGACCACCACATGCGCGCCCGCATCTACCAGCCCTCGAAAACCGCCATGCAGTCCGGCCAGGCCAAGACCCATCACTGGGTGCTGGAATTCGCCCCCGCCGAGGCCCGCGAACTGGACCCGCTGATGGGCTGGACCGGGTCTTCGGATACCCAAACGCAGGTGCGTCTGAAATTCGACAGCCGCGAGGCCGCGCTGGATTATGCCCGCCGCCACGGGATCGAGGCCGTGGTGCTGCGCCCCCGCCCGCGCAAGCATAACGTCCGCCCCGCGGGCTATGCCGAGAATTTCGCCACCAACCGCCGCGGCGCCTGGACCCACTGAACGCTTGCGCAACACGGCCCCGGCAGGCAAAACGCCCCCAGGGGCCCCTTAGCTCAGCTGGATAGAGCAGCCGACTTCTAATCGGCAGGTCGAGGGTTCGAATCCTTCAGGGGCCGCCATTTCCGCTGAATGGGGTAACGCTGCCCTTTTTCGTCGGGGGGGCGTTTAAGGCCGGGGCCGTGCCGGGTCAGGCGGTATTTTCCGGCGCGGACCTGACCGAAACCGCCTTGATTGCCGTGCCGCTCTACACCGTCACCGCGTCGCATCGTGCCCGCACACTAGAAGTTTGCCGCAGCACCTACGCAGTCGCCGCCTGACGATCCTTCCCTTAAGTGCCAAGGGCAACTGCCGTCCCTACGGGGGCGGCTTTTTCTGCGATGGCCTAAATCAAAGGATCGAAATGAATTGGAGGACACCGCCTAAAATCGACAGTCCAAACCCCAAGATCAACAGCCAGAGTTTCTGAGCGTTTTCAATCCACTTTGAAGTTCCGCCCGCAAGAACCACATCGCCGGTTGGCTTAGCTAACTCCTTGAAGTTGCGGTCGTGCATCGTCGCAACCTCGCCCAACGCTTTTAGTATGCCCGTAACCCGCCAAGCGAGCAGGACTGATCCTGCAACCGAACAAACCGCCGCAATGCCACGTAGCGTAGTATCGTCCATGAAAACACCCTTCTTTGGAACATACCTCAATTGGCCCCCGAACTTCAGGCGAAGCAATCGCCAGCGGCTTAGAACGGATTGCGCGCCAAGCCGTAGGTAAGGCGACATGTGGTCACGTCTTCGTGAGCGAAGGCGGGGCCGAACCGCCCTTGCCAACCAACGCTAAAGCGATAGTAGGTTGTTAGTAGGATTGGCTTCACGCCAATTTCCCCAATAAAATCAAGGGTGATTGGCTCCGGCGGTAGGGCTGGCGGGACCAAACCCAACGTGGTCTCACTGGCCTCAAACGCCTTTATATCAACGCTTTGCGCGACATGCGCTTCAACCCGGATGCCCGGCGTGTGTGCCGGACGTGGTGGATTTGTGTGCTTGAAACTACTGGCTTTCCTCGGCTTCTGGCAAGAGGTCTTCGCTGCGTCGGGCAACTGACCTGCTGATTTCGGTCAAGATGCCCATGACAAGGGCGCAAAAAAGCACGACATATCCTTGGCTGATGAACGCCTTTGCCTGTGCAGACGCTTTTTGTGCTGTGTCTATGGGAAGTATATCTGCAGCCACCGACGCTGTTTGATTTATTTGAATTTCGTATCCTTGGATCACGATGAGGAAGCCCACAACGGCTCCAATCCATGCGACAATCCGTCCGACCCTCGTAAAAAACATCGTCGCTCCTTCAACTTTTCTATCGCCGGTTTATTCCACTCCGAAACGTTCTGGAAGGAATAACAAGGCTGGAGGTTATTCCTCGTCTGCATCCCTGGGCGCGATTGCCGCTATGGAACCGCTGATCTCCGCCAACATGCCCACCACAGCACCGATCAAGAGCACCTTTAGGCCCTCGTCAATTGCCTCGCCGGTGGTGTCTGTCCCAAGATACCTAGGTGCCATTGCTTGATCTCCCAAGATCGCCATTGCGAAGCCGAGAACTGCGTGAGAGCCGCCAAGCAAGACCATCAACCAAGCGATGGCCTTTGCCGTCTTCGTGAAGAACACTGTCAATCTCCGTTTCTGCCGACTTCGCTTTCTATGCGGTCAAGCGCACCACTGGAAAGCCCATTCGAAAATCGTAGAAAAATCTCAGGCCCCGAACTCGACGGTTGATGCTCCGCGCGTCCCCCCGTGGGGGGTGGCGTTCTCGGTGTAGCTGGCCGGGCATGTCGCCCAAGCACTGCGCCCCCGGTCTCTGAGGCCCACCCACCAGCCCCCGGAACTCCCGCGCGACACTCGCACCGGACCACCTTCGCGCCACGCTCGCGCTGCCTCCTTCTGTCTCACAGGGCTTGCCCTAGTGAGTCGTCTCGGGCTGCCCGGAAAGCTGTCCCAATGGAATGGCCTTGACATTCTGAGACACAACGGCCTATCACGTTTTAGACCTTGTGAGACACATTACGAGACGCAGGAGGCGAGACGATGCTTGTGGGATATGCGCGCACCTCGACGCTGGACCAGACAGCGGGCCTGGAGGGGCAGGAGCGGGACTTGAGGGCTGCCGGGTGCGAACGGCTGTTCGTGGAACAGGTCTCATCGGTGGACGTGAAAGAGCGGGCGAAGCTGGCCGAGGCGCTGGCCTATGTCCGCGAGGGTGACACGCTGGTTGTTACCAAGCTGGACCGGCTGGCCCGGTCGGTGGCCCACCTTCTGGACATCCTCGACACCCTGACCGAACGCGGCGCGGCGCTGCGGGTGCTGGACCTGAACCTGGACACCGGGACACCCACGGGGCGGCTGCTTCTCACCGTCCTTGGCGGCATCGCTCAGTTTGAGCGGGAGATCATGCTAGAGCGCCAGCGGGAGGGCATCGCCAAGGCCAAGGCCGCGGGGAAATACAAGGGCCGCAAGCCCACGGCACGGGCGAAGGCGGATGAGGTCTTGAAGCTGCACCGCGAGGGCGTGGGCGGGACCGAGATCGCGCGGCGCGTGGGCATCGGTAGGGCGAGCGTCTACCGGATACTCAACGAGGCCGATGGGGTTGCCTGAGCGGTAGCGGCTGAGCGCCCCGGAGCGAGTCACTGAGCGGGGGTTAGGCTGCCGGGTGGGTTGAGCGCAGGTGGACGCGCTCCCCGCTCATGGCGGCTCTGCGGGGCCGTGGGGCGTGGTAGGGAGATTGTTGGGCAACTCCCGGCCCCCTGCGGTCCTGATGTGTTGCATTTAAGCCACATCGCCTGGCTATCTGTCTTTGTCCACATCGTCCCCGCAAAGGCACCATTCGCTCACCCTTCGCGGCCCCGTTCCAGCCTCCGAGCCGAACGCCTCAACGCAGCCTTCCCAATGGTCTTGTTCCCCGTGTCGGGACTATCTCTCACGCGACCCCAGATGGTCCCTGTATCGCAACCAAATCAATGCTTTACTTGGTCTCGCCGCGCTGCCCTCTTGGCCCTGTTCAACGCACCAAAAGGACAGCACCGATGACCAACACTACCGCCATTCTGGACCACCTCTGCGCCGCCGCTGACATCCTCGACGCCAACGCCCAGCGCCACCACCGCGACTGGCACCCCGACACCCGCGACACCGTGAGAACGCTCAGGAACGCCGCTGACGCCCTCTATCAGGCAGCCGAGGCGGTCAGCACCGGGGCACCGCTGGACGGCCCTGAGACGCGCTTTGCGGTGGCTGTGGCGCTCGCCAAGCTGGCCGAGGCCGGGGTGCTGTCGCAGGAGGTCGTGGACGGCATCGCCGGGGAGGTTTCCGCCGGACTCGGTGCGGCAGAGGTGGCGTAGGCCACAGCGACTCTGAGCGCCCTGCGCGGCTGAGCGGCCCAGACAGCGCCACCTGCGGCCCGCCGCCGCCTTGCCCCTGCCGGAACCCCTTGGTGGCCCTCTACGGGGCTGCTGAGGACTCGTGAACGCCGGTGGCTGCGGTGGTCTTGATCCGCTCAGCAATGCGCTGACACCATGATTAGGGGAGGGAGGGGAGGACGGGGGAGGTGGGCTCCACCTTCGGACCACCTTCGGGGGATTAGGGCCTATCATCGGACAGCAGCCCCCAATGGGTGAAATACATGCTGCCTACACGGGGATGCACGAGGTGCCCGGCTTGGTGCCCGAGTGGTCCCATGTGCTGCCGCGTGAGGTGCCCCCACCTACCGCGTCCCCTCTCTCCAATCATCATCAACAACCCCAGAGGAAAGACCAAGATCATGGCTGACTTCATCGAAATGAACATGTCGGACGCCCCCAGCGCCGACCAACTCGCCCAATGGCAACAAGAGCTTGAGGCGAGGAACCCCAACAGGCCCGATCCGAATGCCGTGAAGGCCGACATCATCATCGCCCAGAAAGGCGAGATCAGGCTGCGTGGCGGGCAGATCGAGTCGCTGACCGACTATCGCGCCAGGACGGCCTATGTCCCCTCGCAACTGCGCCCCGGTCATGTGATGATCCCCGGCTTCGGGGAGACCACGATTGACGCCGCCATTGCCGGTGGTCTGCTGCCCCAGGGCTGGACGCCCGAACAGGGTTTTGAACAGCCCGTCGCGGGGACTGAGAAAGCGAACGCGGCGGGCGACCAGAACGACACCGAGGACAAGGCCGCAAGCCGGACAGAGGCGGAATGGCAAGCCGCCGCCGATCAGGCCGGGCAAATCCTGCAAGGCGCGGATCAGGCCCTCGGCTCCCATGTCGTGGACCGCGCCCTTCACGATGCCGCCGACCACGGGGAAATCCCCACCGCTGAGGGGATGCCCGAAGGCGTGACCGAGGAAATGGTCGCCAAGGTCTACGCGGGCTATGTGGCGCAGTCCGAGGCCACCCTGTCCGGGGTCGGAGCCTCCATTGCCACGCTGAGCGAGACCCTGACCGACGAGGAACTGCGGCAAGCCCGCCACGCCGCAATCCAGAACGATGCAGACCACATGAAGGAACTTGGCCGGATCGCTGTCGAGCGACTGGCGAAGATGCCCCAGACGGACCCCGAGGGCTTCCTTGAGATGGTCGAAGGCATGACCCCGGCGGAACGCAAGATGATCCGCCAGGACCGCCTGTCGAAGGAATGGCGCATCACCGTTCCGGGTCATCCCGAGGTGTCGTTCGGCGCAGCCGTGCGCATGGGTCTGGTGCGGGTGTGAGGTGCTGGGGATGAGCGACCCCTACCGCCTCTACAACCTCCAGCCCATCGCCCCGACCACCAAGGACGCAGCCCAGCGCCTCGCCGCTCTGGAACGCCTCTGCGTCACTTGGTGTCTGGCCGGGCGACCCCTCCCGGCCCCTTGTGTGGACCAGCACGGGCGCGACTGTGTGCGCGTCCCGCTGGACCGGGCGGGCAGCCTTCACGTCCTGATGACCGAGGCGCAGTTGCGCGGGCTGCTGAGCGAGGGCGACGGGCTGTGGATGATGCGCTTCGAGAACAACCCCGAGGCGGTCTGAACCGCCCCGGGTTTACCGGAGAGTAAAACACTCAAAGGATGAGCCCTATGACGAAGCAGAGATTCACCCCCGCCTATCCGTCCGAACT
>NZ_SLXL01000014.1 GCF_004345735.1 Rhodovulum adriaticum | reverse complement strand
GTCGCACCGCGCCGCCGCATCGGATGGCGCCGCCCGTCCCACTGGTTGAAGGGGCCCACGACGGAAACCCGCCGCGCATTCGGCGCCCAGACCGCAAAATGCGTGCCCGAAACCCCCTCATGCACCAGAACATGCGCCCCCAGAACCTGCCACAAACGCTGATGCGTCCCCTCGCCCAGCAGGTACTCATCCATCTCGCCGATCACAGGACCAAACCGATAGGGATCGTCGAAGTCCCAAACATGCCCATCCCCGTCAGTGGCGCGCAGACGGTAAACACCAGCGCAAGGAAAAGGGCCGGAAAAGAGGTCGGGGGCGTCAGGGTGCCGCGACAGGGCGTAAACCTTGTCGTCGGTCAGCGCCTCAAGCGTGGCCAGGCCGGGGTGGAACACCGCCACGTGCCGCCCCCCCTGATGCATGTGTGGTCCCAGCACCGCGAAGGGATCGTCATGCAGGCCCGCCTGCACCCGGCGGGCCTGATCGGGGGCGGGAAAGGCGGTGGTATCGGGGGGTGTCCTGCGGGTCATGGTCCCACCCTAGGCGCGAAGCCCGGCCTTGCCTAGCGCCGCTTTTCAGGGGTCCAGCGGCGCAACGTCCCAAATGTCGGACATGTACCCCCGGATCGTGCGATCCGAAGAGAACCAGCCGGACCGCGCGGTATTGCAGGCCGCCATCCGCCGCCAGCCATCCGCATCGGCAAAGGCCGCATCCGCCCGGCGCTGCGCATCCCAATAGGCCGTGAAATCGGAGCATACCAGGAAGTAGTCATCGCCCGAAAGATTGGCCACGACCCCGCGATAGCGGTGCCGCTCGGCGGGCGAGAAGGTGCCGCGCGAAATCTCCATCAATGCGCCGGACAGGCGCGGGTCGGCGGCGATGGCCTGGCGGGCATGATCGGGCACGGCGCGGCGGGCCTCGACCTCGTCAGCGGTCATCCCGAACAGGAAGAAGTTGCGCGCCCCCACCCGGTCGCGGATTTCCACGTTGGCCCCGTCCAGTGTACCGATGGTGGGTGCGCCGTTCAGGGCGAATTTCATGTTGCCGGTGCCGGACGCCTCTTTGCCCGCGGTGGAAATCTGTTCGGACAGGTCCGCGGCCGGGATCAGCCGTTCCGCGAGGCTGACATTGTAGTTCGGCAGGAAGATCACCTTGAGATACTTGTTCGTCACCGGGTCGGCATTGATGACGGCGGCCACGTCGTTGATCAGGCGGATGATCTCCTTGGCGAAGAAATACCCCGGCGCGGCCTTGCCGGCAAAGATCTTGACCCGCGGCACCCAATCGCCATCCGGGTTGGCCTTGATGTCGCGCCACAGCGCAATGGTTTCCAGGATGTTCAGGTGCTGGCGCTTGTATTCGTGGATGCGCTTGATCTGCACGTCGAACATCGCGTCGGGATCGACCGACAGCCCGTATTCTGCGGCCAGCCAGTCCGACAGATCGACCTTGTTCGCCCGCTTGGCGGCGGCATAGGCATCCAGGAAGGCGGGATCGGTCAGGCTGGGTTCCAGCCTTTCCAACTGTTCCAGGTCGTGGGCCCAATCCACGCCAATCGTGTCGGTAATCAGCGCGCTGAGGCGCGGGTTGGCCGACAGCAGCCAGCGGCGCGGCGTCACGCCGTTGGTTTCGTTCACGATACGGTCGGGGTGCAGGCGGTGCAGTTCGGCAAAGACCGTCTGTTTCATCAGGTCGGTATGCAGGGCGGACACGCCGTTGACCTTGTGCGCCATGACGAAGGCCAGCTCGCCCATGCGCACCTCGCCATCACTGCTCAGGCTGACATTGCGCGAGGGCTGCTCGGCGGCGTGGGCGGCGTCGATCCGTTCGATCAGTTGCATGTGGCGGGGCAGCAGGGAACGCATCAACCCCTCGGACCAGCGCTCCAGCGCCTCGGGCATCAGGGTGTGGTTGGTGTAGGACAGGCAGCCGCGCGCGGTGGCGATGGCCTGATCCAGCGGCATGCCGCGTTCGTCATGCAGCAGGCGCACCAGTTCCGGCCCGGCAATCGCGGGGTGGGTGTCGTTCAACTGAATGGCCGCGCGTTTCGGCAAATCGGCAAGCTGGCCGCCCTCGGCCTCGAACCGGCGCAGGATGTCGCGCAAGGACGCGGCGGTGAAGAAATATTCCTGCTTCAGCCGCAGTTCCTTGCCCTGTTCGGTCGTGTCGTCGGGATACAGCACGCGGGAAATGGTGCGGGCCAGCGCCTCGGGCTCTGCCGCCGCCGCGTATTCCCCGCGGTTGAAGCGGTCCAGATCGAACCCGTGCAGCGGCTGCGCCGACCACAGGCGCAGGGTGTTCGCCCACCGCCCCTGCCAGCCGATGATCGGCGTGTCAAAGGCCTGCGCCATCACCGCCTGGTCCCCGTGCCAGACCGTCTTGCCGCCCTCTTCGACCACCTCGCCGCCGAAACACATCTTGAACCGCACGTCGCGGCGCTCGAACTCCCAGGCGTGGTATTGGGTCAGCCACTCTTCGGGGGCCTCGACCTGACGCCCCTCTTCGAAGGACTGGCGGAACAGGCCGTGTTCATAGCGGATACCGTAGCCAAAGGCCGGCACGCACAAGGTGGACAGCGATTCCATGAAACACGCCGCCAGGCGCCCCAAACCGCCATTGCCCAGGGCGGCATCGGGTTCGTCCTGGATCACCGTCACGGGGTCCAGCCCCAGGCCGTTCAGCGCCTCGCGCGCCTCGTCCTCCAGCCGCAGGTTGACGATGGCATCCTCCAGCAGGCGGCCGATCAGGAATTCCATCGACAGGTAATAGACCCGCTTGGCCCCGGCCGCGCGGGTCGCGCGCGACGCGGTGAACCAGCTTTCAACCAGCCGGTCGCGCACCGCCAGAGACAGCGCAATGCGCCAGTCATGTTGTGTCGCATGGTCGGCATCGCTGCCGAGCGAATAGGTCAGGTGACGCAAGATGCTCGCGCGCAGATCAGCGGCAGTCACGGGGCGGCCTCCGGGGCTAGGGATATAGGGGCGTTAGCGGGATATGTGCGGAAAACCCGCCGGGCTGCAAGCCGGGCCTGCGGATTCGCGACGGATCGTGACGGGTCTGCCGTATTTGATTGGCGGTGGGGATGAATTGCCACCCTGCCGCCCTAAGGTGCACAAAGCATAGGCGACTCGTTGCGACCGCCAGGAGGATTGGTTTTGAAACTGACGGTGAACGGAACCGAAATCGACATCGACGTCGAACCGGACATGCCGCTGCTGTGGGTGCTGCGCGACATGCTGGGGCTGACCGGCACGAAATACGGCTGCGGCGCGGCGCAATGCGGGGCCTGCACGGTGCATGTGGACGGGGTGGCGATGCAATCCTGCCAGCTGCCCGTGGGCGATGTCGCCGGACCCATCACCACGATCGAGGGGCTGGGCACACCCGACGCCCCCCACCCGGTGCAGGCCGCCTGGATCGAACACCAGGTGGCGCAATGCGGCTATTGCCAGTCGGGCCAGATCATGACCGCCGCCGCCCTGCTGGCCGAAACCCCCGCCCCGACCGACGACCAGATCAAGGATGCGCTGTGGGGCAACCTGTGCCGCTGCGGCACCTACCCGCGCATCCAGGCCGCCGTGAAAACCGCGGCGCAAAAGATGCAGGAGGGTTAAGCCATGGGCAAAGGGGCCAAGATCGCGCGGCGCACCTTCCTGTTGGGCACGGCCACGGTGGCGGGCGGCTTTGCCGTGGGCTGGTATTCGCTGGAACAGCCCTATGCCTTTCCGCTGGCCGATGAACTGCCGCGTGCTATCACGCCGCTGACCGCCTATGTTTTGGTCGACGCGCGCGGCGTCACGCTGATTACACCGCGCGCGGAAATGGGGCAGGGCGCGACCTCGGTTCAGGCGGCCCTGCTGGCCGAGGAGCTGGACGTGGCCTGGGACGAAATCCGCACCGATCCCGGCCCGCCCGCGCCCGCCTATTACAACGCCGCCATCGTGGCCGAGGGCATGCCCTTTGCCGCCACCGATGACGGCTGGCAGGCCGGTGTGGCGCGCGGCTTTGGCAAGACGGTCAGCAAGCTGATGGGCCTGCAAATCACCGGCGGGTCGTCCACCGTGCCCGATGCCTATGACCGGCTGCGCCAGGCGGGCGCGACCGCGCGCGCGATGCTGGTGGCCGCCGCCGCCAACCGTCTGGGCGTGGCAGAGGATCAATTGACCACGCGCGCGGGCGCGGTAGTCGCCCCCGACGGCACCGCCCTGCCCTATACCGAACTGGCCCCCTATGCCCGCCGGGTGCCGCGCCCGCGCAACGTGGCGCTGAAGGATCCGGCCGACTGGCGCCTGCTGGGCAAACCGATGCAGCGGCTGGACATCGTAGCAAAATCGACCGGCACCGCACGCTATGGCATCGACGAATGGGCCAAGGGCATGCTGCACGCCACCGTGCGCACCAACCCGCGCCGGGGCGGCGAACTCAACGGGTTTGACGCCAGCACGGCCGAGGCGATGCGCGGCGTGGTCAAGGTGGTGCCCCTGCCCGGCGGCGCGGGCGTGATCGCCGACAATACATGGCGCGCGATGCAGGCCGCGCAGGCAATCGAATTTGACTGGGGGCCTGCCGCCCACCCCGCCACGACCCAGGCCCTGTTCGACAGTATCGCCGGCGCCTTTACCGACGATGCGCAGGACAGCCGGCTAAAGGATGACGGCGACGTGGAACAGGCGCTGGCCCAGGGCGCGGACATCACGGCCGAATACCGCGTGCCCTTCCTGGCGCACGCGCCGCTGGAACCGATGACCGCCTTTGCCTGGCTGACCGACCGGGGCCTGGAAATCCGCGCGGGCACCCAGATCCCGCGCTTTGCCATCGACACGGCGGCGGAACTGACCGGCCTGCCCAAAGACCGGATCGTCCTCAGCGCGTTGCCCATGGGCGGCAGTTTCGGCCGCCGGCTGGAGGATGATTTCATCGCCCAGGCCGTTCTGCTGGCGCGCGTCGTACCCGGCCGCCCGGTCAAGATGACCTGGACCCGCGAAGAGGACATGACCCACGACTTCCCCCGCCCCGCCGCCATCGCGCGCGGACAGGGTCGGGTCGAGGGGGGGCGCGTGGCAGCACTTGACCTGTCGATCGCGGCGCCCTCGGTCAGCGCCTCGCAGATGGGGCGCCTGGGACTGAACCCGCTGGGGGCCGACACCGCCATCGTCAACGGCGCCTGGGACCAGCCGCTGGCGATCCCGCATTACCGCGTCACGGGCTATCGCGCGCCGGAAACGGTGCCGGTCAGTTCCTGGCGTTCGGTCGGTGCGTCGGGCAACGCGTTCTTCCACGAATGCCTGCTGGACGAGTTGATCCACGCCGCCGGCGCCGACCCGCTGGAGGAACGGTTGCGCCAGTGCACCCATGCGCCGTCCCGCGCCGTGCTGGAGGCGGTGGGCGAAATGTCGAACTGGGGCAGCCCCCTGCCCGAAGGCGCCGCGCGCGGGCTGGCCTTTTGCCTGTCCTTCGGCGTGCCCTGCGCCGAGGTGGTCGAGGTTCGCCAGACGCCCCGGGGCCTGCGGATTGCGCGGGCCTTTGCCGCCGCAGATGTGGGCCGCGTGCTGGACCCGGTGAATATCGAAAACCAGATGCACGGTGGCGTGATCTGGGGGCTGGGCCACGCCATCGGCGCGGCGCTGACCTATGCCGATGGCCGCCCAGAGCAGGAGAATTTCGACACCTATCCGGCGATGCGCATCACCGAATGCCCGGAAATCATGGTGCGCGCGCTGGAAACCGGCGACACGGTGCGCGGCATTGGGGAACCCACCGTGCCCCCCGCCGCCCCCGCACTGGCCAACGCGATCTTTGCCGCGACCGGGCAGCGGATACGGCAAATGCCGCTGGACCGAGAGGTGCGCTTCGCCTGAGGTCACGGCCTTTTCGATTATGGCCCGGGCGACCAGCCCGGGCCGCCGCCGATGCGGTGCTCAGCCCGCCACGACCTCTTGCCGCTGACGGCCCAGCCCCTCGACCTCCAGTTCCATCACGTCGCCGGGGCGCAGGAAACGCTGCGGTTTCATCCCCATACCCACGCCTGCGGGCGTGCCGGTGGCGATGATGTCGCCGGGCACCAGCCGCAGGAACTGGCTGAGATGGCTGACGATCTGCGCAACCGAAAAGATCATGTCGTCGGTGCCGCCGTCCTGCACCCGCTCCCCGTTCAGGTCCAGCGTCAGGCGCAGCGCCTGGGGGTCGGGCACCTCGTCGGCGGTGACCAGCCACGGCCCGATGGGACCGAAGCCGGGCAGCGACTTGCCCTTGATCCACTGGCCGCCGTGATCCATCTGATAGGCGCGTTCGGACAGGTCGTTGACCACGCAATAGCCCGCGACATGGGCCAGCGCGTCGCCCTGCGTCACGCGGAAGGCAGACCGCCCGATCACCACGCCCAGCTCCACCTCCCAGTCGGCCTTGTCCACGCCTGCGGGCAGAACCACCGGATCGAACGGCCCGGCCAGCGCCGTGCTGGCCTTGGAAAACAGGATCGGCGCGCTTGGCGGGGCCATCCCCGATTCCGCCGCGTGCTGCGCGTAGTTCAACCCGATGCAGTAGAAATTCGGCACCGCCGCCAGGCAGGGGCCGATCCGGGTGCCCGGTGCCACCACCGGCATCGCGGCCAGATCCAACCCGCGCAGGGCCTGCAGGGATTCCGGCGCCACGCTGAGATTGTCGAAATCCGGGAAATGCCCGGACACATCGCGGATCTGCCCGTCCGCATCCATCACCGCGGGCCGTTCCTGCCCGACCTGCCCCACGCGCATCAGTTTCATCGCCACTCTCCCCGGCTGTTGGTTGCCCCATTCATACCCGAGTGATGCGCCGTTTCCACCGGTCCGGGCGCGAAATCCGGCCCATCGCCGCCCCGGCCCGGGATGGGGGCTGTCTTTGCAGCGCAATAGGCCCTATAGCGGGCGAAACGCGAACAAGCCCCGGGGGCGGCCATGCAGGAAAGCCTGTTTTCATTCCTGTCCATCGACAGCTGGACCGAATTCTGGTGGGTCGTTCTGGGCCTGACAGCGCAACTGACCTTCGGCGCGCGCTTTCTGGTGCAATGGATCGCCTCGGAACGGGCGGGCCGGTCCTATGTGCCGGTCGCCTTCTGGTACCTGTCGATCCTGGGCGGAGCGATCCTGTTTGCCTATGCGCTGTACCGTCAGGACGTGGTATTTATCATCGGGCAGTCCACCGGGCTGATCGTCTATACCCGCAACCTGATGCTGATCCGGCGCGAGGCCCGCGCCGCCGCGACGCGCAACCCCGGATAGGCCGAAAATGCGAACGTTGGCCCGCCGTCTGGCCCCGCTGCTGATCCTGCTGCTGATCCTGCTGCTGGCCCTGCTGGCCTTTGCCCCGGGGCTGGACCAGTTGCCCGTCACCGACCGGGACGAGGCCCGCTATGCCCAGGCCAGCCGCCAGATGGCAGAGAGCGGCGACTGGATCGACATCCGTTTTCAAGAGGAACCCCGCCACAAGAAACCGGCGGGCATCTACTGGGCGCAGGCCGCCGCGCTGCGCGCCGCGGGCCCGGACCATGCGGGCGATATCTGGGTCTACCGCCTGCCCTCGCTGGCGGCGGCGGTGCTGGCCTGCCTGGCCCTGGGCTGGGCCGGGCGTCCGCTGGTGGGCGGGCCTGCGGCCTGGCTGGCCGGGGCGATGGCGGCCGCGCTGTTCCTTTTGCAGGTCGAGGCGCGGATCGCCAAGACCGACGCGGCGCTGCACCTGGCCACGATCCTGGCCATGGGGGCGCTGGCGCGGGCCTGGCTGGGGCAGGTGCGCGGCTGGGGCGTACCGGCCATCTTTTGGACGGCGCTGGCGGCGGGGCTGCTGATAAAGGGGCCGCTGGTGCTGCCCCCCATTCTGGGGGCGATCCTGACCGTGGCGCTTTTCACCCGGCGGCTGCGCTGGCTGGGCGCCCTGCGCCCGCTGCCCGGCCTGGCCTGGGCGCTGTTGCTGGCGCTGCCGTGGTATGTGGCGATCCTGTGGGTCAGCGAGGGGCAGTTCCTGGCCGCCTCGCTGGGCACCGATCTGTCGGCCAAGATCGCGGGCGGACAGGAAAGCCACGGCGCGCCGCCGGGCAGCTACCTGCTGGCATTCTGGCTGACCTTCTGGCCGTGGACGGTGCTGGCACCCCTGGCCGCGGCGCTGGCCTGGCAACGCCGCCGCAGCCCCGAGATGCTGTTCCTGCTGGGCTGGGCTGTGCCCGGATGGCTGCTGCTGGAGGCGGTGCCGACCAAGCTGTTGCATTACCCGCTGCCGCTGTATCCTGCGCTGCTGCTGATCGCGGGGGCGGCGGCGATGGCCCTGCTGCGGGGCGAGCGGCGCTTTGCCGGGATCGCGGGCTGGGCCGGGGCGGCGGGGTGGCTGCCCGGCGCACTGATCCTGGCCGGTGCCTGCATCGCATTGCCAATGGCCGCCGGCGATGGCGCCGCGCCCGCGACAATCGCCGGGGCGCTGACCGCGCTGGCGCTTGGCATGGCCGGGCTGGTCTGGCTGTTCAGGGCGCGCACGGCCACGGGGCTGGCCGCGACCGGGCTGTCGGCGCTGGTGATGGTCTGGACGCTGGTCGCCGTCGCCCTGCCCCGCGCGACCGATCTGTGGGTCAGCCCGCGCCTGGCCCAGGCCACCGCACAGCATGCCTGCCTGCGCGGCCCGGCAATCGTGGTGGGCTATCCCGAACCAAGCGCGGTGTTCCACTTGGGACGGCACACACAGATGGTGGATGCGCAACAGGCGCTGGACATCCTGGCCCAATCCCCGGGCCGCTTTGCCTGGATCGAACTGTCCAAGCTGCCCGATGGCGGCGCGGACCTGCCGCCGGGCCAACCCGGCGTGACCCAAGTTTCGGGGTTCAACTACAGCCGTGGCAAACCCGTGACGCTGCGCCTGTTCACCGCGCCGGGGCGCCCGGCCGCGCTGCCCGTCTGCCCGTAATCAGCCCCAGGGGCCGGACCGTTTCGCCGGCTGCCCCCAGGGCTGGGCGGTGGTCCGGGGCCGCAACGCGCCCGCGCCCGCCATCTGGCGCAACGCGGCGATGCGGTTCTCGGTCGCCGGGTGGGTGGCAAAGAGGTTGTCGCGCTTGTGCGCGTGCAACGGGTTGATGATGAACATATGCGCGGTGGCGGGGTTCCGCTCGGCCGCGTCATTGTCGATCCGCGCGGCCCCCTGCTGGATACGCTCCAGCGCCGAGGCCAGCCACAACGGGTTGCCGCAGATTTCCGCCCCGGCCTTGTCGGCGGCGTATTCTCGGGTGCGGCTGATCGCCATCTGCACCAGCGCGGCGGCCATCGGCGCCAGGATCATCATCGCGATGGTGGCCACGATGCCCGGCCCCTCTTCGCGCCGCCCGCCAAAGAACAGGGCGAAATTGGCCAGTATGGAAATCGCCCCGGCAAAGGTGGCCGTGACCGTCATGATCGCCGTGTCGCGGTTGCGGATATGGGCCAGTTCGTGGGCGATCACCCCGGCCAGTTCCTGTTCGTTCAGGGTGCGCATCAGGCCGGTCGTTACCGCCACCGCTGCGTTGTCCGGGCTGCGCCCGGTGGCAAAGGCATTGGGCTGATCCTCGTCGATGACATAGACGGCGGGCATCGGCAGCCCGGCATTCTGCGCCAGTTCTGCCACCATCCGGTGCAGCCCGGCGGCCTGCCCCGGCCCGACGGGGCGGGCGTTGTGCATCCGCAGAACCATCTTGTCGGAATTCCACCAGGTCAGCACGTTCATGCCCGCCGCGATCACCAGCGCGATCAGGCTGCCGCCCGTGCCCCCCAACAGATAGCCCAGCCCCATGAACAGGCCGGTCATCGCCGCCATCAACAGCGCCGTGCGCGTGTATCCCATTCGCCTCTCCATGTTTTCGGTTGAACGGTTCGGCAGGGATATGGGGGGCCTTGCGGCGGGGTGCAACGGAGACGGGTCAGGCGCTCTCCAGCAGTTGAACCAGGGTTTCCGCGTCCAGCGGTACCGGGTTCCCCTTCATCGAGGATGAGGCGGCCGAGGCCTGCGCAACCTCTGCCGCAGCCAGCCCCGGCGCCATATCGGCCATGCGCGGCAGGCCCTGTACGTCGATCCAGCCCTGGAACCGGGCCAGCGGATCATCGGCCCCAAACACCGCCCCGATCCAGCCCTGCACCTGCGCCATGCGCGCCATATCCATACCCGCCGCCCGCATCGCCGCCGCATTGGTCCGCAACACCGGCACCAGCAGCCGCCCGCAGATCGCCCCATGCGCCGCGCCGTACCGGCCGCCGATCACACCGGCCAGCCCGTGCACCGCGCCCAGCCCCGCATTGGCCAGCGCAATGCCCCCGCACATGCTGACCAAGGCCATGTCGTCGCGCGCGCCCGCATCCTCGGCCTGCATCAACCGGGCCAGTGCGGCCAGCCCGCGCGGGATCGCGGCGGCGCACAGCGCGTCGGTCATCGGGTTGGCCTTGGCCGAAAGATAGGGTTCGATCACCTGTGTCACCGCATCCAGGCCAGAGGCCAGCGTGACCGCGCGCGGGCAATCGTCGGTCAGGGCCGGGTCCACCAGCGCCAGGTCAGGCAGCATTCTATCGTCGCGCAGGCTGACCTTGCGGGCGTGATCCGGCACGCCGATCACGGCGTTTTTCGTCACCTCGGCCCCGGTGCCCGCAGTGGTGGGCAGCGCGACGAAGGGCAGCGGCGCGGCCACCAGCGGCAGGCCCTTTCCCACGACCTCTAGGTGGTCCAGCACCGGGCCGGGCGCGGGCACCAGCGCGGCCAGCGCCTTGCCCAGGTCGATGACGGACCCGCCGCCCACGGCCACGACGACCGTGGGGCCAAAGGCGTGGGCCTGCGCCAATGCATCCTCCAGCGTGGGCAGGTCCGGTTCGCCCCGGCCACGGATTTGCAGCACCGCGCAGCCCGCCGCCGTCAGGTCACCCGCCAGCACATCGGCAAAGCCATGCCCGCCCCGCACCAACAGCACGCGGGTTCCAAGCGCTGCGATTTCACCGGCGGCCTGCGCCGCCATTCCCCGGCCGAACAGGATGCGGCCCGCGGTGCGAAAGGCGAATGGCCCCATCTCAGAAGGCCATGGTCGCGGCGACGGCGCGTTTCCAGCGGGCATAACGGGCCTCGCGCTGATCACTGTCCATCGCGGGGGCGAAACTGCGTTCCAGCGCCCAGCCCTGCGCAAATTCCTGCATCCCCGGGTAGATCCCTGCGCGCTGACCGGCCAGCCAGGCGGCCCCCATCGCGGTGGTTTCCAGCACCTTCGGGCGGTCCACCGGCGCCCCGGTGATATCCGCCAGGAACTGCATCGCCCAGTCAGACGCACTCAGCCCCCCATCGACGCGCAGCGCGGTATCGCCCGCGGCACCCCAATCGGCCTGCATCGCCTCCAGCAGGTCGCGGGTCTGGTAGCCCACGCTTTCCAGCGCCGCGCGGGCGAATTCCGCCGGGCCGGAATTGCGCGTCAGCCCGAAGACCGCGCCGCGACACTCGGCATTCCAATAGGGCGCGCCCAGCCCGGTAAAGGCAGGCACTAGCACCACGTCCTGACCCGCGTCGGCGGTTTCGGCCAGGGCTTGGGTTTCATTGGCCGCGCGGATGATCCGCAGCCCATCGCGCAGCCATTGCACCACGGCCCCGGCGACGAAAATCGACCCCTCCAGCGCATAGGTGCGCTGCCCGTCCAACTGATAGGCGATGGTTGTCAGCAAACGGTTGTCCGAGGCCACCGGATCGGCCCCGGTGTTTAACAGCGCAAAGCACCCCGTCCCATAGGTGGATTTCAGCATGCCCGGCGCGAAACAGGCCTGCCCGATGGTTGCGGCCTGTTGGTCGCCCGCAATGCCCAGGATCGGGATTTCCCGCCCGAACAGGTCGGCCCGCGTGGTGCCGAAATCGGCGGCGCAATCACGCACCTCGGGCAACAGGGACATGGGGATGTCCAGCATGGCGCACATCTGGTCCGACCATTCCCCGCGGTGAATGTCGAACAGCATCGTGCGCGCGGCGTTGGTGGCGTCGGTCACATGCACCTGCCCGCCGGTCAGGTTCCAGATCAGCCAGCTGTCCACCGTGCCAAAGGCCAGTTCCCCCGCCTCGGCCCGCGCCCGCGCGCCGTCGACATTGTCCAGCAGCCATTTCACCTTGGTTCCGGAAAAATAGGGGTCCAGCAGCAGGCCGGTGATTTGGGTCACCGCCGCCTCGTGCCCCGCCTTGCGCAGGGTGCGGCAGGTGTCGGCGGTGCGCCGGTCCTGCCAGACGATGGCGTTATGGATCGGACGGCCTGTCTTGCGGTCCCAGATCAGCGTGGTTTCGCGCTGGTTGGTGATGCCGATGGCCGCCACATCGGCGGCATGCAGGCCTGCACGCTCGATCGCGGCGCGGCATGTGGCGGCGGTCGTCGCCCACAGGTCGGCGGGGTCGTGTTCCACCCAGCCGCTGGCGGGGTAATGCTGGGGGAATTCCTCTTGCGCGGCGGAGACCACCGTCATGTCGCGATCGAACAGGATCGCGCGGCTGGAGGTCGTTCCCTGGTCGATGGCAAGGATATGGGTCATGCGGGCCTCTGTCAGTTGCCGGTCGGCGCCACCCTAACGCGAAAGACCCACAGGCCAAAGCCCGCGCCCCGGGGGCGACGGTCGCGCCCCGATCTGCTATAGCCCAAGGCATGAGCGGCAAGACCAGATTCACCGACTGGCCCGCCCTCCGCGCGGTTGCGGACCTGGGCCATTTCATCCGTTTCGCGCTGCGCCGGTTCCGCAGCGACGGGCTGACCCTGGCCGCCGGTGCGCTGACCTATTCCACGCTGCTGGCGCTGGTGCCGCTGATGGTCATCATGCTGGCGATCCTGTCCGGCTTTCCGGCGTTCGAGTCGGTGGCCACGCGCATCGAAACCTTCCTGCTGGGTATCCTGGTGCCCGAGGCCGGGGCGGAACTGTCAACCCATATCGCCACCTTCGCCGCGAACGCGCGCAACCTGACCACCTTTGGCGTGGTTGGCCTGGCGGTGACGGCGGTGTTGCTGCTGTCCACGATCGAAACGACGCTGAACCGCATCTGGCGGGTGGATCGGGCCCGCCCGCCGGTGCTGCGCTTGCTGATCTTCTGGGCGATCCTGACGGCGGGGCCGCTGCTGCTGGCGGCCAGTTTCACGCTGACCTCGGACCTGATGGGGGCTGCGGCCCGTTGGGCGGGCGACGGCCCGGTGCCCGAGCCGCAGGGCCTGACGGCCACACTGGCGCGGCGCGGGCTGGCGATCCTGGGACAGATCGCCTTTCTGACGCTGCTGTTCAAGCTGGTGCCCGCCCGCCCGGTGCGGCTGCGCCACGCGACCCTGGGCGGGGCGATCAGCGGGCTGAGCTTTGAGGTGCTGCGCATCGGCTTCAACGCCTTCCTGACCAGCGGGTCCACCTATGCCACGATCTATGGCGCGCTGGCGGCGATCCCGATCTTTCTGGTCTGGCTCTATCTGTCATGGAGCGTCATCATCTTCGGCGCGCTGTTCGCCGCGGCCTTTCCGGACTGGTGGCATAGCCGGGGCGCGGCCGATGCAGGCCCGGCCACGCCGGCGCGGCGGCTGGACATCGCGATGGGCATGCTGGGCCAACTGGCCCGCAACGACGGCGTCAGCAACGCCGAGGCGCTGGCCGACATCGCCCCCCTGGGCACCGGAGAGGCGGTTCTGGAAACCCTGCTGGCCAAGGGCTACGTCGTGGCGACCGAGGCGGGCGGGATCGGCCTGACCCGCGATCTGCACCGCACACAGATCAGGCAACTGGCCCAGGATCTGAACCTGTCGCTGGGCCAGACGGCGGGCGCGGGGGCACCGCAGGCCGGGGGGCTGGCCGCGTTGCTGGATCGGCTGGCCGGGGCCGAGGCCGAAATCCTGAACCAGCCCATCGCCGATCTGCTGCCAGCCCCCGAGAGGCGGAACGACGAAACGGCCCGCGCGGTCAGTCCGCCCATTCCCAAGGCCGGGTAAAGTTGCCCAGCAGGTGCAACACGGCCTCGTCGTCGACCTCGCCCTCGCGTATCAGCCGGGCGACCAGGCCGCGCTTGCGATCCTCGACCACCTCGGCCACGCGGACGGCATGTCCGGCCTCGGCCAGGGCCGCGTCATAGACCCGCGCGATGGCGCGCTTGCGCAGGTCGGGTTTGAACACCTTGCCCACGGCGGTCTTGGGCAGTTCGTCCAGGATCTCGATATGTTTGGGGATGGCGGCGCGTTCGTGGATATGCACCTTGGCATATTCCAGCAATTCCAATGGCGTGGTGTTGGCGCTGTCCACCAGTTCCACATAGGCGCAGGGCAATTCGCCAGCAAAACTGTCGGGCTGACCGATGGCCCCGACAAAGGCCACGTCGTGATGGCCCGACAGGGCCTCCTCGATCTCGGCGGGGTCGATATTGTGGCCGCCGCGGATAATCAGATCCTTGGCCCGCCCGGTGATGAACAGATACCCGTCCGCATCCAGCCGCCCCAGATCGCCCGTGCGCAGGAACCGGCCCTCGGCGAACAGGTTTCGGTTCTTTTCCGCCTCGGTGTAGGTCGATCCCTCGAACACGCCGGGGTTTGAGACGCAGATTTCGCCCACCTCGTCGGTCTCGCATTCGCGCACGAAATTCCCGTCATTGTCGAAATGCAGGATGCGCACCTCGGTATGGGGGAAGGGCAACCCGACCGAGCCGATCTTCTTCAGCCCGTCGGGCGGGTTGATCGACACCAGACAGGTGGCCTCGGTCAGGCCGTAGCCCTCGCAGATGGTAATCCCGGTCGCCTTTTCGAAGCGGTTATACAATTCCACCGGCAGGGGCGCAGACCCCGAAAACGCGTATTTCAGGCTGGACACGTCCGCATCCACCTTGCGCTGCATCAGCGCGGCGATGGCCGTGGGCACGGTGATGACAAAGGTCACGCCCCAACGTTCCACCAGCTTCCAGAAATTGTCGAACACGCCGTCGCCGCGATAGCCCGCAGGCGTTGGCAGCACCACATGCGCCCCCGAGGCGATGACCGACATCATCACCGGATAGGCGGCAAAGACATGGAACATCGGCAGCGGACAGATCACCGTGTCGTCCGGACGGAACAAAAGACGTGCGCCCAGCCAGCCATTGTAGATCATGCCCGACACCTTGTGCTGGGCCACCTTGGGCATGCCGGTGGTGCCGCCGGTGTGGAAATAGGCGGCGATCCGGTCCTCATGGCTGTCGGGGAAATCCAGCGCGTCGCCGCGCTCTTTCATCAGCGCCTTGCGGAAGCAGATGTAATCCGCGTGCGCATGCTTGCGGTCGGGATTAGCCGGGCGGATCAGCGGCACGATCAGCCGCTTGGCCCCGCCCAGATAGCGCAACAGGTCGACCTCAAGCACCGTGTCCACCTTGGGGGCGTGGCGCACGGCCTCTGCCACCTTTTGCGCGACATCGGTCTTGGGAAAGGATTTCAGCGTGACCACCACCTTGGCCCCGGTCTCGCGCAGGATGGCAGCGATCTGTTCGGGTTCCAGCAGGGGGTTGATCGGGTTTACGATGCCCGCCACCGCGCCGCCCAGCAGGGTCACCACCGTTTCCGTCGCGTTGGGCAGCACATAGGCTACCACGTCATTTTCCCGAACGCCCAGGCGGCGGAACAGGTTGGCCGCGCGGGTAACCTGTTCGTGCAATTCGGCCCAACTGAGCGTTTCGGCAGACGCGCCCGGGTCCGACATCAGTTGAAACGACACCGCCGGCCCGTCCGGGTTGGAATCGCGCGCGGCGGTCAGGAAATCATACATGCTGCGCGGCACATCGCGCGCATGCCATACGGATTCAGCCTCGATCGCGTCGCGATCGGCGCGGGTGGCATAGGCGGCCATTGTCTCTCCTCCCTGCGGCCCGTTTCTTCGGGCCGTCCCTGATCGTGCAATCAGGATGCGAGGAAATGACGCGCGCCGCAAGTCGCGGCGCCCCCGCTACGCTGCGTCAGAACGGGGGCTGCCGCGGCGGAATCAGCCCTGCGGAATGCGCAGGACCTGGTCGGGATAGATCTTGTCGGGGTCGCTCAGCATGGGGCGGTTGGCCTCGAAGATCTCGGTATAGCGCGCACCGTTGCCCAGGGTTTTTTCCGCAATGGCCCAAAGGGAGTCGCCCGCTTCGACCGTGTGGAACACCGGCTCGGTGCCGCCGGCCGCGTCCTCGACCTGGGCCACGCCCGCGATATTGCCCACGGCGAGGATGACCTTTTCCTTGGCTTCCTGGCTGGCGGCCGCGCCGCTGACGGTGACCTTGTCGCCCTCAACGGCAATCTCCAGGCCCTCGGCCTCAAGACCCAGATCGGCGATTTCCTTCTTCAGCTCGTCCTCGCTGGGCGCCTCGGCGGCCTCGGCGCGGCCGGACAGCCGCTTGCCGGCGCCTTTCATGAATTTCCACAGGCCCATCTCTCATCCTCCGAGCAAACCAATACAGGCCCGCAAAGCGTAACCGATTCTCGAAGACAAAGGCGCGACAGCTCAGGCCGCGTCGACGATACCGTCGGTGAATTGCAGCCGGGCCAGCCGCGCGTACAGCCCGCCCTCGGCAACCAGTGCCTCATGCGTGCCCTCGGCCACGATCCGGCCCTGGTCAAAGACCACGATGCGGTCGGCCTTTTTCACGGTGGCCAGGCGGTGGGCGACGATCAGGGTGGTCCGGCTGGCGGCCATCTCGTCCACGGCGTGCTGTACCGCACGCTCGGATTCGGCATCCAGCGCCGATGTCGCTTCATCCAGCAGCAGGACGGGCGCGTCGCGCAGGATGGCGCGGGCAATGGCAATGCGCTGTTTCTGGCCGCCCGACAACATGATGCCACGTTCCCCGACAAAGGTGTCATAGCCATCCGGCAGGGCGGACAGGAAATCATGCGCGGCGGCGGCGCGGGCGGCGGCCTCGACCTCGGCGTCGGTGGCCTCGGGGCGGCCGAAGCGGATGTTTTCACGCGCCGTTTCGGCAAAGATCACCGGATCCTGCGGCACCAGCGAAATGTGGTGGCGGAAGGTGTTGCGCGTCATGTCGCGCAGATCCACCCCGTCCAGCAGAATGGCGCCCGACTGCGGATCGTAAAAACGCAGCAAAAGCTGGACGATGGTCGATTTGCCCGCCCCCGAGGGACCGACCAGCGCGACGGTTTCCCCAGGCCTCACATGCAGGCTGACGCCGTTCAGCGCCGGCGTTTCCGGGCGCGAGGGATAGGCAAACCGCACATCCCGGAACTGGATGTCGCCGCGCACCGGCGCGGACAGCGGGCGGGGGCTGGGCGGATCCTGTACCGCGTCATGGGCGTGCAGCAACTCGACCAGCCGTTCGGTCGCCCCGGCGGCGCGCTGCAATTCGCCCCAAACCTCTGTCATGGCGCCGACAGCACCGGCCACCATGACGGAGTAGATCAGGAACTGGACCAGTTCGCCGGTGCTCATCACCTCGGCGCGGACATCGCGCGCGCCCATCCACAGCACGCCGACAATGCCCGCGAAGATCAGGAAGATCACGATCGAGGTCATCACCGCACGGGTGCCGATGCGGCGGCGCGCGGCGACATAGCTTTTCTCGGTTACCTCGTGGAAATGCTGGCGGCTGGCGCCCTCGTGCGTAAAGGCCTGCACCGTCTGGGCGGACAGCAGCGCCTCTGACGCATTACCCGAGGACGCGGCGATCCAGTCCTGATTTTCCCGGCTGAGCGCCCGCAGCCGCCGCCCCAGCACCACGATCGGCGCAATGACCGCGGGCACCAGCAGCAGCACCAGGCCCGTCAGCTTGGGCGAGGTGGCCAGCATCAGCAACAGCCCCCCGAACAGGATCAGCACGTTGCGCAGCGCCACCGACACCGACGACCCGATCACGCTGAGGATCAGCGTCGTGTCCGTCGTGATCCGCGACAGAACCTCGCCGGTCATGATGCGCTCGAAAAACGCAGGACTCATCCCGATCATGCGGTCAAAGACGGTGTTGCGGATATCCGCGACCACCCGTTCGCCCAACCGCGTCACCAGATAGTACCGCAGCGCCGTGCCCAGGGCGAACAGCGCGGCGATCCCCAGGGCGGCGGCGAAATAGCCATCCAGTTGGGTGACCTGCTCGGTCTCGAACCCATCCACCACACGGCGCACCGCCATCGGCAGCACCAGCGACACACCCGCCGTCACCACCAGCGCGGTCAGCGCGGCGGCCAGCAGCTTGCGATAGGGCAGCACGAAGGGCCATAACGCGCGCAGGGCGCCAATGCGGCGGGATTTTTCGCGATCTTCCAGGGGGGGCGCTCCGGGCGACATGGCCATTCCTTTCCCAACAGGTTTTAGGGCCGGTCGGGACAGACAACAAGCGCAGAGCGTATCCTGCTCACGCCGCCGTGTACGCCAAGGGTCGGGATGGAGCGGGTAGACGGAATCGAACCGACATAGCCTGCTTGGAAGGCAGGGGCTTTACCATTAAGCTATACCCGCGTGGACCCCGGAGGTAGGCCAGCCGCGCGCGCCGGTCAAGACCATTCTTTTGCACGCCCTTTTCACCCAAGAAAAGATTTTCCGGATCGGGTTTCCCCCAAAAGGAGAAAAAGAACCTTAAGCAGCCCTATTAATGCGGGGCTGCAATAGAGGCGCGCCGATAGATCAGCCGATCAGGAAATCCTCAAGCGACTTGCCAGCGTTCAGCGCCTCTTCCAGCCATTTCGGGCGGCGGCCCCGGCCACTCCAGGTTTGCGAGGGCTCGGCGGGGTTGCGGTATTTCGCGGGCACCTTGGCGCGGCGGCCTTTGGCCTTGACGATTTCATCCAGGGAAAAGCCCATCTCGCGCGCTTTTTCTTCAAGGGCGGCGCGGGCTTCGGCTTTCTTGCGCTCCTCGAACGAGGCGATGGCGGCATCGACATCCTTGCGCAACGCCTTCAATTCGCTCAGCGACATGTTTTCCAGTTCGGGCATTTTCCAAATCCTCCTGTGCGCGCTCTGACTATAATGCAATTCTGGAAAGGAAAAGAACTCTTTTTCGGAAAAACAGAAGCTAACGCATTTTTCAACGCATCCGCCGGTTTTGCCGTTCATCGCCCGAAACGCATTTGTGGCCCAGCCATGGCCCAGGGATCGGATCAATCCTCTATCGGCTGTGTCAAATCCGGCCCGCTGGCGCGGTTTGAATTCACCGCGCGCCCGACCCGGTGACAATGCACCACGCCCGCACCTGCGGGGCGCATCAGCCGCGCCGCGCCGTGCCCCGCCTCGCCCAGCCACAGCGGCCAGTCCGCCGGTTCTAGGATCACGGGCATCCGGTGGTGGATATGGGCAAGCCCCGCGTTGGCCTGGGTGGTGACGATGGCACAGGTGGACTGGCGCGCACCCTCGGGGCCCCAGTCCTGCCAGATCGCGGCCATGGCCATCGGCATGCGATCGCTGCGGTGCACATACCACGGCAGGCGGGTGCCCTCGGCATCCTTTTGCCATTCGTAGAAGCCGCTGGCCGGGACGATACAGCGCCGCTGCCGCGCGGCCTGGCCAAAGGCGGGCTTGGACGCAATGGTTTCGGCGCGAGCGTTTATCAGCAACGGGCCGTCGGTCGCGGTCTTGTACCAATGCGGGACGAAGCCCCAACGCATGGGCCGCAACTGGCGATCCCCGCCGGCGGCGGTGACGGTCAGAACCTGGGTGGTCGGGCAGATGTTGTAATCGGGCAGGTCCGGCAGGTCGTTGACTGGGGCCGCCTGAAACTGACGGGCCACCTCATCGGCAAGCAGGGCCAACGCGAAACGTCCACACATGCGGCCAGCCTAGGCCCCTGCCCCGCGCGGCGCTAGAGGATCTCGTCCTCATCAAACAGCTTTTCGGCCTCCAGTTCTGCGTTCCACGCGTCGATCCGATCCTCGGCATGGTCGGTCGAGGCGATGGAGGCCAGATGGAAAACGGCATTGCCCTCGTTCACGACGGGCAGCACGGCGCGGCCCACCACGATACCGGCCTCTGGCGCGGTTATGGGGGCGTCCACCTCGCCGAAGGGGTCGGACACGATGGCCAGCAACTCACCCGGGGCGACCACGTCGCCCTCTGACCGAAAGGTGCGCAACAACCCGCCCTGCGGCGCGCGCAACCAACGCGAGGCCCGGCACACCAGCGAGGCCCGCCGCGCCCGCGGCACGCCGCGCGCGGGGATCATGCCCCGGTCGTGCAGCACCCGCAGGATGCCCGACACCCCGGCCCGCACGGCGGTTTCGTCGAATCGCAGACCCTCACCCGCCTCGTACAACAGCATGCCGACACCGCGTGCCGCCGCCGCCTGCCGCAGCGATCCCTCGCGTAATTCCGAGCGCAGGATCACCGGCGCGGCAAAGATCTCGGCCAGGCGCATCGGCGCATCCTCGCCCGGCGCCACGCGGACCTGGGGCAGGTTGGTGCGGTGCACGGCAGCCGAATGCAGGTCGATCCCCAGATCGGCACGCGACACGACCTCTTCCATCAGCAGATGCGCCAGCCGCGCGGCCATCGATCCCTCGGCCGAGCCTGGAAAGCAGCGGTTCAGGTCGCGCCGGTCGGGCAGGTAGCGCGACAGGTTCAGAAAGCCGAAGGCGTTGACGATAGGCACCGCGATCAGCGTGCCGCGCAGGGTGGCCAGAACCGGCAGGCCCAGCAGGCGGCGCACGATTTCAACGCCGATTACCTCGTCCCCGTGGACGCCCGCACTGACAAAGACCACCGGCCCGGGCCTGCGCCCATGGACGACATGGGCCGACATGGTGACCGGCGTGTGATCGGACAGCACCGAAACCGGCAGGTCCACGGTGCGCCGGGTGCCCGGGGCGATGGTTTCACCGCCCAGCACAAAGCCCGCGCGCGGCGTCACGGGAAAGTTGGGTGTTGGCTGCACATGAGGGTGCGATAGGCCAGCCGGGCCGCTCTGGCAAGCGCGACAGGCGCGCCGCGCTTGACCGGGCGGGCGCCAGCGGGCATGTCAGCCCCATGCTGATCTACAAGATATTCCGCCGCCCCGAATGGGATGCCTTCCGCGCCGCGGGGCGCACGTCGGGTGCGCCGGTGGACCTGGCTGATGGCTTTATCCACCTGTCCACTGCGGAACAGGTGACCGGCACCGCGGAAAAGCACTTCGTCGGCGAAAGCGACCTGGTGCTGGTCGCGCTACAGGCCGACACCCTGGGCGATGCGCTGAAATGGGAACCCTCGCGCGGCGGCGCGCTGTTTCCCCATCTGTACCGTGACATGCGGATGGCCGACGTGGTGTGGGACAAGTCCCTGCCGCTGGGGGCCACCGGACACATCTTTCCCGAGGGCGTGGTATGACGATGCTGGAACGGCTGGGACTGGCCGCCTTTCACCGAATGGACCCCGAGCGGGCGCACAACCTGTCGCTGGCGGCGCTGAAAACCGGGCTGGTGCCCCTGCCCGGACGGCTGAGCAGCCCGTGCCTGGAAACCGACCTGGCGGGGCTGGCCCTGCCCAACCCGGTGGGGCTGGCCGCAGGCTATGACAAGAACGCCGTGGCGCTGGAACCACTGTCGCGCGCGGGCTTCGGCTTTATCGAGGTGGGCGCCGCAACGCCCCTGTCCCAGCCGGGCAACCCGCGCCCGCGCCTGTTCCGCCTGACAGAGGATCGCGCCGCGATCAATCGCTTCGGCTTCAACAACGACGGGATGGTGGCCATCGGCGCGCGGCTGGCCGTGCGGCCCGCAGGCGCCGTAATCGGCCTGAACCTGGGCGCCAACAAGACCAGCGAGGACCGCGCCGCCGATTACGCCGCCGTGCTGGCCCATTGCGGGGCGCATGTGGATTTCGCCACGGTCAACGTGTCCTCGCCCAACACCGAAAAGCTGCGCGATCTGCAGGGCAAGGCGGCACTGTCGGCGCTGCTGGCCGGTGTGATGGCCGCACGCGCCGGGCTGGACCGCCCGATCCCCGTCTTCCTGAAGATCGCCCCGGACCTGAGCGAGGCGGAACAGGCCGATGTGGCCGAGGTGGCGCTGGACAGCGGCATTTCCGGTCTGATCGCCACGAACACCACGCTGGCGCGCACCGGGCTGCACAGCCCGCATCAGATGGAAACCGGCGGGTTGTCGGGCGCGCCGCTCTTCGACCGATCCACCCGCGTTCTGGCCCGGCTGTCGCGCCTGACCGAGGGTCGGTTGCCGATCATCGGCGTGGGCGGTGTCGGGTCCGCCGAACAGGCCTATGCCAAGATCCGCGCAGGTGCCAGCGCCGTGCAGTTGTATACCGCGCTGGTCTATGGCGGGCTCAGCCTGGTGCGTGAGATCGTCGAGGGGCTGGACGCGCTGCTGGAACGCGACGGGTTCGCCAACGTGGCCCAGGCCGTTGGCACCGGCCGGGACGAATGGACATGACCGGCGTCGTGATCTGGCACAACCCGCGCTGTTCCAAATCGCGCGCGGCGCTGGCGCTGATCGAGGGGCGCGGGATTTCCCCGACCGTCCGCCGCTATCTGGACGACGCGCCCAGCCTGGCCGAACTGACCGCGGCGCGCGACACGCTGGGCCTGCGCGCCATCGACATGATGCGCCCCAAGGAAAAGCTGTTCCGCGAACTGGGCCTGTCAAAGGACGACGACGAGGACCGGTTGCTGGCTGCGATGGCCGACCACCCGAAACTGATCGAACGGGCCATCGTCTTTGCCAACGGTCGCGCCGTTCTGGCCCGCCCGCCCGAACGGGTGCTGGAAATCCTCTAACGCTCTGCCTGCGCCTCCAGCGCGGGATAGCGCAGGCCCAGCGTGATGCCCCGCACCACGAAGGACACCAGGAACGCGATCCACAGCCCGTGATTGCCGTAGGCCGGTACCAGGGCGGCGGCCGCAGCGGCGTAGACCGCCGCCGACAACAGCATCATGTTGCGCATGTCCTTGGTCCGCGTCGCCCCGATAAAGATGCCGTCCAGCATCCACGCGGCCAGCCCCACCAGCGGGGCGGCGACCATGTAGGGCAAGTACGCGCGCGCGGCATCGCGCACCGGCTGGGCGGTGGTCATCGTGTCGATGATCGCACCGCCGAACATGGCAAAGGCCAGCGCCATGGCGATGCAGATCAGCAACCCCCAGGCACTGGTCATCAGCGCCGCGCGGCGCAGATCCGCGCGCAACCTTGCCCCCAATGCCTGGCCCACCAGTGCCTCTGCCGCGAAGGCGAACCCGTCCAGCGCGTAGGCGGTGATTTCCAGAAATTGCAGCAGGATCTGGTTGGCCGCCAGCGGCACGTCACCGAAATCTGCCCCCAGGAACAGGAAGGACACGAAGATCCCCTGCAACAGCAGCGACCGGATCAGGATGTCGGTATTCACCCCCGCCATGTGCCGCAGCCGCGCCCGGTCAAAGACGCGCGGCCAGTCGCGCCACGCAGTGCCCCGGAACGCGCCCCGGCACAGCCACAGGCCCAGCCCGGCCCCCGACCATTCCGCCAGGAAGGTGGCCACCGCAACGCCCCGCACCCCCCAGTCGAAGCCCAGCACGAACAGCAGGTCCAGCGCGATGTTCAGCCCGTTCATCCATAGCTGGATGACCAGCACCGCACGGGTGCGTTCCTGCGCGATCAGCCAGCCGGTGATGCCGTAGATCGCGATGGCCGCAGGCGCGGACCATATCCGGATCGCCATGTATTGGCGGGCCAATGCCTCAACCTCGGCGCTGGCGGGCGACACCATAAAGGCCCCCGCGAACAGCGGCGCCTGCAGCAGGATCATCACAAGTCCCGCCGCCGTACCGATCATCAGCCCGCGCGACAGCATCGCATCGACCTCGGCGTGATCGCGCGCGCCCCAGGCCTGCGCAGTCAGCCCCGTTGTGCCCATCCGCAGAAAGCCGAAGATCCAGTAGACCGCCGACAGGATGATCGCCCCGATCCCCACGGCACCGATGGGGGCGGCCTGCCCCATCTGGCCGACCACGCCCGTATCCACCGCACCAAGGATCGGCACGGTGGCATTCGACAGCACGATGGGCAGGGCAATCGTCAGAACCCTGCGATGCGTCAATTCGGGTGCAGCCCGGTGGGCCGCGATATCAGTCATCGCGCGACGGCATCAGGAAATGGCCCGTCGCCTGCGCAAACAGGCGCGCGCGGTTGTCCTGCCAGCCCTCGACATGCACCGATGCATAGCGCCGCCCGGATCGGTTGACCCGCGCCCGGGCATAGGCATCGCGCGGCAGACCCGCGCGCAGGTAATCCACAGTGAAATCGATCGTCTTGGGCAGGCGCGGCAGCGCATCGGGGGTCAGGCTGCGCGGGTCCAGCGCCCCGGTTTCCAGATCGTCCCAGATCAGCGACCAGGACAGGCCGATGATGGCCGTGGCCTCCAGAAACGCGGCGGTCACGCCGCCATGCAGGGCGGGCAGCATCGGGTTGCCGATCAGCTTGTCGTCATAGGTCAGGATCGCGGTCAGCTCGTCGCCGCGGCGCTCGAACTCGACCCCCAGGAATTGCAGGTAGGGCACGCCATGGACCAAGGCCGACAGCGCGGCATCGCGGCGCTGCTTGATGACCTGAACGGGTTCGGGGGGGCGGCGGGTCATGTCGTGCCCCCCTTGGGCCGTTCCAGGGTAAAGGCGCCGGTGGCCGTGGCCACCGGGTTTTCATGGTCCTCATCCATCGCGGTGGCCCGCACGAAGGCGACCGAGCGGGTGACGTGATAGCATTCGGCCCGCGCGGTGATGCGCTGGCCCGGCGTGGCCGCGCGCATGTAATCGATGCGCAAATCCAGCGTGGCGGTGCTGGCGGGCGCGGCGGGGTGGCTCATGACCGCGGCGCCACCACAGGTATCCATCAGCGCGGACACCGCCCCGCCGGAAATCACCCCGCTTTTGGGATCGCCGATCAGGCGTTCGTCATAGGGCATCGAAATCTCGGCCATGCCCGCGCCCAGCAATTCCACGCGCATGTTCAGCGCCCGCGAATGCGGGATCGCCTGAATGAATTGCCGGGCGATCCCAGCCTTGTCCTGATCCATGCTCGCCGTCCTTTCGACCCGTTTATTGGCCCTTGCCGACTTTGCCGCAAGGGTGAACCGTCGCAACCCGGCCTTGCGCCGAATGCCGCCGCACACATCGAAGCGATTTGCCAGCGGCAGACAAATTGAATAGCTAGAAAGAGGGATAGCATGTCAGCCGGGACCGAGGCGATGTCAGAGGAACGACTCAGCTTCAAGGAGATGTGCGCGAAGTTCGACGTGACGCCGCGCACCCTGCGCTATTACGAGTATATCGAGCTGCTGAGCCCCGAGAAAGAGGGGCGCACCCGCTGGTATACCCCGCGCGAGGTCGCCCGCATGACCCTGATCCTGCGCGGGCGGCGCTTTGGCTTCAGCCTGGAGGAAATCCGCCAGTGGCTGCTGCTCTACGATCAGAAGGGCACCGATGCGCAGATGGCCGCGCTGCTGGACATGGCCGACCGCCAGCTTGCCGCGCTGAAGGATCAGCGCGCACAGCTGGACACCTCCATCGCCGAATTGCAGGCCCTGCGCGACGACGTGGCCGCCGGCCGGTTCTGAAATCCCCGCGCCGTCGCGTCACCGATCCCAGTGACGCAGCGTTCCGTTTACGTAAACGTCATCTTGGGTTGTATCCTGCGACCTAAACACGCAGTTCGGGTGTGCAAGGGATAGACCGGGACCAGCCATGGGCGACACAGACCTGACCATCCGCGAGATGTGCGACCGCTTTGACGTGACGCCGCGCACCTTGCGCTTCTACGAGGACAAGGAACTGCTGTCGCCGCGCCGCGAAGGCCAGAAACGCCTGTATTCGCGCCGAGACCGCGCCCGGCTAAAACTGATCCTGCGCGGCAAGCGCTTCGGCTTCAGCCTGGAGGAGGTGCGCCAGTTGCTGGACCTCTACGACCGCGGCGACGGGCAGGAAACGCAGCTGCGCCGCACCTACGACCTGGCGCTGGAACGTCTGGCCGACATGGAACGCCGCCGCGCCGAACTGAACGAGGCCATCGCCGAATTGAAAGAGGATCTGGCCTGGGGCGAGGCGAAGCTGGCCGAATTCGCCCGCGCCCGCGCCGCCGAATAGACCGAAACCAACGGACCACGTCAGGACGACAGTCAGGGGAGGACTGCCATGCCGATCTACACGCCGCCGACCGAGGACATGCAATACCTGCTGCACGAGGTGATGCAGGTCAGCCAATCCGACATCCCCGGCTACGACGAGCTGGAACGCGACTTCACCGCCGCGGTGCTGGAAGAGGCCGGCAAGATCTCGGCCGAGGTGCTGGCGCCGCTGAATACCGTGGGCGATCGTCAGGGCTGCACCCTGGAAAACGACGCGGTGCGCACGCCCGAGGGCTTCAAATCCGCCTATGACCAGATGTGCGAGGGCGGCTGGATCGGGCTGGACGCGGACCCCGCCTATGGCGGGCAGGGCATGCCCTATCTGCTGAATACCGCGGTGGGCGAGATGTTCGTATCCGCCAACATGGCCTTCAACATGTATCAGGGCCTGACCCACGGCGCGATGTCGGCGATCCATGTCCACGGCTCGGACGAGCAAAAGGAAACCTACCTGCCCAAGATGATCGCGGGCACCTGGTCGGGCACGATGAACCTGACCGAACCCCATTGCGGCACCGACCTGGGCCTGATCCGCACCAAGGCCGAGCCCCAGGCCGATGGCAGCTACGCCATCACCGGCACCAAGATCTGGATTTCCGCTGGCGAACACAACCTGACGGACAACATCGTGCACCTGGTCCTGGCCAAGATCCCCGGCGGGCCGGACGGGGTAAAGGGTATCTCGCTGTTCATCGTGCCGAAATTCCTGCCCGATGCGGATGGCAATCCCGGGCAGCGCAACGCGCTGAAATGCGTGGGCCTGGAACACAAGATGGGCATCCACGGCAACGCCACCTGCGTCATGAGCTATGAGGGCGCCACCGGCTTCCTCGTGGGCGAGGCACACAAGGGCATGCGCGCGATGTTCACCATGATGAACGAGGCGCGGATCGGCGTGGGCCTGCAAGGTTATGCCCAGGGCGTGGTGGCCTACCAGAATGCGGTCGCCTGGGCACAGGAACGGCTGCAGGGCCGCGCGGTGACCGGGCCCGCCAATCCCGACGGCCCGGCGGATTCGATCATGGTACACCCCGACGTGCGGCGAAACCTGATGCACCAGAAAAGCTTTGTCGAAGGGGCGCGCGCCTTTGCCTTCTGGGGGGCGGAAATGATCGACCGCGCCCACCGCGCGGAGGACGCGCAGGCCGAGGCGATGATTTCCCTGCTGACCCCGGTCATCAAGGGCTTCCTGACCGACAAGGGGTTTGAAACCACGGTGCTGGCACAACAGACCTATGGCGGCACCGGCTTTACCCGCGACGCGGGCGCCGAACAGTTCGTGCGCGATGCGCGCATCACCATGATCTACGAGGGCACCAACGGCATCCAGTCGCTGGACCTGGTCGGCCGCAAGCTGGGCCAGAACGGTGGACAGGCGGTCATGGCGTTCTTCGACCTGGTGAAAGGCTTCATCAAGGAAAACGAGGCGGACGAAGAACTGAAGGCCGATTTCCTGGACCCGCTGAAAGCGGCGTCCAAGGATTTACAAGAGGCCGCGATGTATTTCATGGCCGAGGGCATGAAGAACCCCGCCAACGCGCTGGCCGGCAGCTACGACTTCCTGCACCTGTTCGGCCATGTCTGCCTGGGTCTGATGTGGGCAAAGATGGCCCGCGCCTCGCGCGCCGCCCTTGCGGCGGGCACGGACAACCCCGCCTTCCATGAAACCAAGCTGGCGACCGGGCGATACTACATGGCCCGCCAACTGCCCGCCACCGCCCTGCACCTGGCCCGCATCCGCAGCGGCGGCGACAGCGTGATGGCGCTGGACACCGCCGCGTTCTGACCTGCGCGACCGGAGGGAAAGATGCCGAAACGCTTTCGCCTGACCCGCCGCTTCAACGCGGCCATGACCGAAGACGGCTACCGCCGCCTGCGCCGCTTTGCGCAAGAGGCCGGCCTGGACGAGGGCGAGGCGCTGTCCTTCATCTTCGAGAATTTCGACAGCGTGACGGACCACGACAACCTGACCCACCGGCTGCGCCTGTTCAATTCCGAGCTGGAGGCACGGAAGCGATGATCCTCAGACGGTGCGCCCGGCCGATTGCGTCATGCCATGGGTATTTTGACCAAGAAGAAGGGGGCAGATCAGCCCTCCACCCGAACGGCACCCCGAACTGTCGCCGGGGGAGAGGCGCCGGGCAGAGGGCCTTCTCCTTGGGCGGCCATCGGCTCCCCAGCCTGTACCGCAAGGCCAAGACTGGCGTGTTAAGCTTAATGCCGGGTTACTGCGTCGCCTCTTCTTCTTGGGAAAAATACCCACGGCGGAACGCGGCCATCAGGCGCCCCGCCGGGTAAACGCGACACGGGCGCAAGGGAGGGCGCGCGAAATGACCAACAAGCTGTACTGCTTCGGCGAAAGCGGCAACGCCTACAAGGCGGCGCTGACGATGGAACTGGCGGGCGTAGCGTGGGAACCCGTCTTCGTCGATTTCTTCAACGGCGGCGCCCGCAGCCCCGAATTCCTGGCGCTGAACCCGATGGGCGAGGTGCCCGTGCTGGTCACGGATACCCAGACGCTCAGCCAGTCGGGCGTGATCCAGATGTGGGTGACGGAGCAGACCGGCAGGTTCGGCGGGCGCAACGCCGCCGAGGCGCGCGAGGTGCTGCGCTGGATGTTCTGGGACAATCACAAGATGTCGGGCCAGGCGGGCGCGCTGCGTTTCCTGATGAACTTCCTGCCCGAGGATAAGCGCCCGGCCGAGGCCATCGGCTGGCTGTCGGGCCGGGTGCAGGCCGCACTGGCCACGCTGGAGCGCGTCTTGCAGGGGCGCGACTGGCTGGTGGGCGATGGCCCGACCACCGCCGATTTAGCCTGCTGCGGGTATCTGTACTACCCGGAACCCTTCGGCTTTGACCGGGCGGACTGGCCCGCCATTGCCGCCTGGCTGGACCGCATCGCGGCCCTGCCCGGCTGGAAACATCCCTATGACCTGATGCCCGGCAGTCCCGCCGACCGGGCCTGACACCAACCGCGAGAGGTACCCATGACCGACGCCTATATCTACGACGCGATCCGAACGCCGCGCGGCAAGGGCCGCAAGGATGGCAGCCTGCACGAGGTGACGGCCCTGCGCCTGTCGGCGCTGGTGCTGGACGGGCTGGTCGCGCGCAACGGCCTGACCGGCGACGAGCTGGAGGACGTGATCTGGGGCAACGCCACCCAGGTGGGCGAGCAGGGCGGCTGCCTGGCGCGCAGCGCGGTGCTGGCCTCAGGCCTGGATGAACGCGTGCCGGGCCTGTCGATCAACCGCTTTTGCGCCAGCGGGCTGGAGGCCGTGAACCTGGCCGCCAACCAGGTGCGCGCGGGCGCAGGCCGGGCCTATATCGCCGGCGGCGTGGAAATGATGGGCCGTGTCGCGATGGGCAGTGACGGCGCCGCCATCGCCGTGGACCCCAGCCTGGCGATGAAGTCCTATTTCGTGCCGCAGGGCATTTCGGCCGACATCATCGCCACCGAATACGGGTTCAGCCGCGCGGATGTGGATGCACTGGCCGTCGAAAGCCAGCGCCGCGCCGCGCAATCCTGGGCAGAGGGTCGGTTCGACAAGTCCGTCGTGCCGGTGCGCGATGTGAACGGGCTGACCATTCTGGAGCGCGACGAATACATGCGGCCCGGCACGGACATGGACAGCCTCGGCGCGCTGAAGCCGTCCTTCAAGGAGATGGGCGAGGTCATGCCCGGCTTTGACCAGGTGGCGATGCTGAAATACCCGCATCTTGAACGGATCGAACATGTGCACCATGCGGGCAACTCCTCCGGCATTGTCGACGGGGCGGCGGGCGTGCTGGTCGGAAACAAGGCGTTTGGCGATGCACTGGGTCTGAAACCCCGCGCGCGTATCCGTCAGACCTGCAAGATTGGCACAGACCCGACCATCATGCTGACCGGCCCCGTGCCCGCGACGGAAAAGGTTCTGCGCGATGCAGGCATGCAGATTTCCGACATCGACCTGTTCGAGGTGAACGAGGCCTTTGCCGCCGTCGTGCTGCGGTTCATGCAGGCCTTTGACGTGGACCCGGCCGTTGTGAACAAGAACGGCGGTGCCATCGCCCTGGGCCACCCGCTGGGGGCCACCGGCGCGATCATACTGGGCACCCTGCTGGACGAGTTGGAGCTTTCGGACAAGGAAACCGGGCTGGCCACGCTTTGCGTTGCCTCCGGCATGGGCGCCGCCACCATCATCGAAAGGGTTTGAAAATGAAGATAGTTATCGGAGTACCGAGCCGCTCGAAAGCGCTCCATCGTCTTTATCCCATGGCATCCAAAGGGAAATACCAACTCCACCGGGGCGACGTTACAGCAAAGGAACGCAAGAAAGGCGGAAACTTCAAACTCGTGGATACGATTGAAGAAGCAATCGATCTTATCAACAAAGGCTGGCATCCACGTATGAAGAACATCGAGACTGGAGGGGCACCCGACATCATTTCGCCCGAACGCATTAAAGTTTTGGAGTTCCCTAATGAGTGAGTTTCACTATGCGACCGACGCGGACGGCGTCGCGATCATCACCTGGGACGTGCCCGGGCGCAGCATGAATGTCATGTCGCTGGCCGGTTTTCAGGAACTGGACGCCCATATCGACACCGCATTGGCCGATGATGCGGTCAAGGGCGTGGTCATCACCAGCGGCAAGAAGGACTTTGCCGGGGGGATGGACCTGAACGTGATCGCCAAGATGCGGGACGAGGCCGGGGACGACCCCGCGCGCGGCCTGTTCGACGGCGTGATGTCCATGCACGCCATCCTGCGCAAGATCGAGCGCGCGGGCATGGACGACAAGAACAAGGGCGGCAAGCCCATCGCCGCCGCCCTGCCCGGCACGGCCCTGGGCATCGGGCTGGAATTGCCGCTGGCCTGTCACCGCATTTTTGCCGCGGACAACGCCAAGGCCAAGATCGGCCTGCCGGAAATCATGGTCGGCATCTTCCCCGGCGGCGGCGGCACGACGCGACTGGTGCGGAAACTGGGGGCGATGGGCGCCTCGCAATACCTGCTGGAGGGAAAACTCGTCGATCCGAAAAAGGCCAAGTCGGCCGGGATCATCGACGAGGTGGCCGACGACCCTGTCGCCGCGGCGAAGGAATGGGTGCTGTCGGGGCCCAAGATCGTAAAGCCGTGGGATGAAAAGGGCTACAAGATGCCCGGCGGCGCCCCCTATCACCCTGCGGGCTTCATGACCTTTGTCGGGGCGTCGGCCATGGTCAACGGCAAGACCAAGGGCGTGTATCCGGCGGCCAAGGCGCTGCTGAGCGCGGTCTACGAGGGGGCGCTGGTGCCCTTTGACGCCGCCATCCGGATCGAGGCGCGCTGGTTCACCCATGTCCTGCTGAACCCGTCCTCTGCGGCGATGATCCGGTCGCTGTTCATCAACAAGGAGGCGCTGGAAAAGGGCGCGGTGCGCCCTGCGGATGTGCCCGACCAGAGGGTGCAGAAACTGGGCATCCTGGGTGCGGGCATGATGGGCGCCGGCATCGCGCTGGTGTCTGCCCAGGCGGGGATGCAGGTCGTTCTGATCGACCAGCAACAAGAGGCCGCCGATAGGGGCCGCGCCTATACCGCCAACTACATGGACAAGGGCATCAAGCGCGGCAAGGCGACCGAGGCAAAGAAAGAGGAGGTGCTGTCCCGCATAACCGCCACCACCGATTACGCCGCGCTAGAGGGGTGTGACCTGGTGATCGAGGCAGTGTTCGAGGATCCCGGCATCAAGGCCGAAGTGACCCAAAAGGTGCAGGCGGTCGTGGGCGAGGATTGCATCATCGCGACCAACACCTCGACCCTGCCGATCACCGACCTGGCGCGCGCCGCCGACCGGCCCGCCGATTTCATCGGCATCCACTTCTTCAGCCCGGTCGAAAAGATGCTGCTGGTGGAAATCATCAAGGGCCGGGAAACCAGCGACCGGGCCGTGGCCAAGGCGCTGGATTTCGTGCGCCAGATCCGCAAGACGCCCATCGTGGTGAACGACGCGCGCTTCTTCTACGCCAACCGCTGCATCATCCCCTACCTGAACGAGGGCATCCGCATGGTCGGCGAGGGCGTGAACCCCGTCCTGATCGAGAATGCCGCGAAACTGGTGGGCATGCCGCTAGGGCCGCTGCAACTGGTGGACGAAACCTCGATCGACCTGGGCGTCAAGATCGCCAAGGCGACCCGCGCGGCGATGGGCGACGCCTATCCCGACGCGGCGGTGGACGAGGTCATCTTTTGGCTGGCCGATGAGGGCCGCCTGGGCCGCAAGGCCAAGGCCGGGTTCTACGCCTATGACGAGGGCGGCAAGCGCACCGGGCTGTGGGACGGGCTGGCGGCGAAATACCCGCAGGCCGAAGATCAGCCGGAACTGAGCGAGGTGCAGCACCGCCTGCTGTTCGCCCAGGTGCTGGAGGCCGTCCGCGCGCTGGAGGACGGCGTTCTGATGGACATCCGCGAGGGGGACGTGGGCGCCATCCTGGGCTGGGGCTTTGCGCCCTGGTCGGGCGGGCCGCTGTCGTGGCTGGACATGATCGGCGCGGCCAAGGCGGTAGAGCTGTGCGACGACCTGGCGGCGCGTCATGGCGACCGCTTCGCCGCACCCGCCCTGCTGCGCGAGATGGCCGAGGCGGGCGATACCTTCTACGGGCGTTTCGCGCCCGACGCGCAGGCGGCCTAGACCGGGGTCCAGGCCTCTGACAGCGCGGCGAGGAGGTCCGGCATCTCATCGGGGGCGGGAACGATGTATCCCGCCCCCTGAGCCCCACAGTCGCACAGGGCATCCAGGGGCATCATCTCCCCCTCGGCCAGGGCAAAGCAGAACGCCAGGGCACCGCCATTGACGAAAACGCTTTCGTCACGGTCGAATTGCAGCGTTATGACCTCGGTCGGGTCATTCGCGGGGGGCGCGCGAAAGATACCGCGCAGCCCATCCAACAGGCGCGCGGGCACCAGGACGAAGGGATCGCCATAGCGCGCCTCGGCCAGGTCGGATTCCAGCAGGACATTCTGTTCCGGAAACAGGGTCAGGGGCATGGCGTTGCCCAGGGCCCCCACCGGCACGCTGAGCGGCCAGAACGCGCGCGCGGACCGCGCCACCGGCGACCAGTGATACTCTCTGCGCAGGGTCCGCAGCGGTTGAAAGTCGCGGTCGAAGGTCAGCACCGGCTGCCCGGGCACCAGATCCTGTACCGCCTGCCACCCCCTGTCCGTGGCAACGCGCGTCCCCGCTATCAGGCCCGACGCGCAGCACCGGCACGGATAGTCCGCCCCCGCCTGCCCGCACTGCCTGGCATCTGGCACGGGCCCGATCGCATCGGCGAACGCAGATTTCAGACCAGTCAGCATTGCATACCCCGTTTATGTCCGTGACCCCGAACCACTGCCCGCCGGGCGTGCAAACCCGGCACAAGGCGCGAGTCACCCGCGAACGGTTCACTATCGAAAGGTTAAGAGGACGCCACCTTGACCAGATTGGGACGCATTCGTGTCAAAGGCGAACGATTAGCATCAGTTTCCCGCCGGACCGGGGGACTGGGCCGCACCTGACGACAATTCAGCCCTTGCCCGATGGCGGTGACACCCACGCGACATCCCTTGCGGGGGGATGCAAGGCAACCCGCCCCAGGGCGGACCGCACCGCCCTTCACCGGCCCCGTTGCAACCGGCGCGCGCCCGCCTCTGCCCCCTTTTCAAAGCGCCCCCGCGGCGCCACACTCCGCCCCGAAAGACGAACATCAAGGGAGGACTACATATGGGCTGGCTGGCCGACGAAACGGGTCTGGAAAAATGCGCGGCGAATTACGTGCCGCTGACGCCGCTGTCCTATCTGAAACGCGCGGTGCAGGTGTTTCCCGACCGCGACGCGGTGGTCTATGGGGATCGCCGCTACACCTATGCCCAGTATCATGACCGCGTCACGCGGCTGGCCTCGGCCCTGGCCGCAATGGGGGTGAAACCGGGCGATGTGGTCGCCACGCTGTTGCCCAACGTCCCCGCCCATGCCGAGGCGCATTTCGGCGTACCCGCCTGCGGCGCGGTTCTGAACACCATCAACATCCGGCTGGATGCAAACACGGTCAGCTATATCCTGGATCATGCCGGGGCCAAGGTCGTCTTGTGCGACCCGCAGTTCATCCCGTTGCTGGCCACAGCAATCGAGGACATGGAAAACGAGCCACCCAAGGTGATCGAGGTCGGCGACGACGCCGCGGGCGTGCATGATTTCGGCGACTACCCGGAATACGAGGATATCCTGGCCGCCGCCGACCCCGATTTCGACTGGATCCTGCCCCAGGACGAATGGGAAAGCATCTCGCTGAACTACACATCGGGCACCACGGGCCGCCCCAAGGGCGTGGTCTATCACCACCGCGGCGCCTATCTGAACGCCATGGGCCAGGTGCTGAGTTGGCGCATCACGCTGCATCCGAAATACCTGACCATCGTGCCGCTGTTCCACTGCAACGGCTGGTGTCACACCTGGATGATGCCGGCGGTGGGCGGCACGCTGGTCTGCTGCCGTGACATCAGCGCCAAGGCGATCTTCGACGCCATCGCGGATGAGGGCGTGACCCATTTCGGCGGCGCGCCCATCGTGCTGAACATGATCGTCAACGCCAAGGACGACGAAAAGCGCCCGTTCGACCACGTGGTCGAGGTGTTCACCGCAGGCGCCCCGCCCGCCCCCGCGACACTGGCCAAGATCGAGCCGATGGGCTTCAACATCACCCATGTCTACGGGCTGACGGAAACCTATGGGCCGGCCACCGAATGCACCTGGCACGAAAAGTGGGAGCCCCTGACCGGCGACGACCGCGCCGCGCAAAAGGCACGTCAGGGCGTGGCCATGCCCTTTATGGAACCCGTTCAGGTCTGGGACGACCAGAACGCCCCCGTACCGATGGACGGCACCACCCAGGGCCAAATCGTGTTCCGCGGCAACGGCGTGATGAAGGGCTATCTGAAGAACCCGCGCGCCACGCGCGAGGCGTTTCAGGATGGCTACTTCCATTCCGGCGACCTGGCGGTGCAGCACCCCGACACGTATCTGCAGATCGCCGACCGGGCCAAGGACATCATCATCTCGGGCGGTGAAAACGTCAGCTCGGTCGAGGTCGAGGGCGTGCTGATGCACCACCCCGACGTGCTGCTGTGTGCCGTGGTGGCCAAGCCGGACGAGAAATGGGGAGAGGTGCCCTGCGCCTTTGTCGAGTTGAAGGACGGGCACAGCGTGGACGAGGACGCGCTGATCGCCTTTGCCCGCGAGCGGCTGGCCGGGTTCAAGACCCCGAAAAAGGTGATCTTCCAGGAATTGCCGAAAACCTCGACCGGCAAGATCCAGAAGTTCCAGCTGCGCGACATCGCCCGCAAGCTGTAAGATTGGCACCGCCGGGGGGCTGGGCTATCCTGCCCCACCGGCACCACCAGGCAGAGCAGGACCACAGGCCGCAATGACGGCACTTACGCGATATGAACGGCTGGAAAGCCCAGGCCTGTGGCGCGAAACCGCCCAGGCCCAGCGGCGCGACGTGATCCTGTCCTTTGGGGATGCCTCTTTGGTGATTTCCGACACGGCGGAACGGGTGCTGACGCATTGGTCGCTGGCGGCCATCGCGCGGATCAATCCCGGCCGGATGCCCGCGCTTTACACCCCCGACCCGGACGGCGACGAAACGCTGGAAGTGGACGAACCCGTGATGATCGAGGCGATCGAGGCCGTCCGCGCCGCCATCGCCCGCGAACGCCCCCGCGCCGGACGGTTGCGCCTGGTCCTGCTGGGCCTGTTCACCGCCGGGTTTGCCGCCCTGGCCCTGTTCTGGCTGCCCGGCGCGCTGGCGCGCCACGCGGTAACGGTGGTGCCCGTCAGCGTGCGCGCCGAGATCGGCCGGGACGTGCTGGCCCGGATCACCCGGATCAACGGCCCCGCCTGCCATGCGCGCGATGGCGTGGCCGCGCTGGAACGCCTGACCGCGCGGGTGCTGCCCGAGACAGGCGCGCAGGTCGTTGTGCTGTCCGGGGGCACGGGGCGGGCGGCGCACCTGCCCGGCGGGCTGATCCTGCTGAACCGCGCGTTGGTCGAGGACCACGAAGACCCGGCGGTAGCGGCCGGTTTCATCCTGGCGGAATCGGCGCGGGCCGCGCGGAACGATCCCCTGGCGGAATTGCTGCGCACGGCAGGGCCGCTGGCGACACTGCGGTTGCTGACCAGCGGACGCCTGCCCGACGCCGCGCTGGAGGCCCACGCCAAGACGGTTCTGAATGCAACGCCAAGACCACTGCCGCAGGATGCGGCACTGCTGGCCCGGTTCGCGGCGGCGCAATTGTCCTCGGTGCCCTATGCCTATGCGCTGGACGCCTCGGGGGAGAGTGTCCTGCCGCTGATCGAGGCCGACCCGATGCGCGGGCGAAACGTCCCCCAAGTGCTGTCCGACGGCGACTGGATCCGCCTGCAGGGCATCTGCGGCCCCTGATCCGCAAGCCGCCCCAAGCGTTAGCACGCAAATGGAAAGCGCCCCGTCCGCGAACGGGGCGCTTCCTACGTGTTGTTGCTCGACGTGTTACTTGCTTGTTATCCTGAAGAATTATCGAGACTTGCCCTGCGTTGAGACATGGATCACGCGCGGGTCGCTCATGGGCACCTGGATCAGGCGGCGCGGCACCTCGTCGGTCCAGATCTGGGCCATCTGCAATTCGCCACGTGCGGTGCGACGGCCGCGATGGGGGTTCAGGCGGCCATCCTCCCAGACGCGTTCATACCCCTCGGGCACGGTCAGCGGCGCGGGGCGCAGCGGAACGGTGGCCGGAGAACTCCCCGCGCGGCTGCCGGGACGGACCGTCACCGACCCCGCGGTCGGGTCGATCTCTTGCGGGCCGCAGCGGACGGGATATTTCGAGCCGTCGTTGATATAACGCGCGCTGAGCGCCGATGCGCCCGGGCAGGCCGGTTGGCGCGGTTTGACGGCGGGGGCCGTGCGCACCACGCGCTTGGGCGCGGTGGGTTTGGGCGCGGCCTGCGGGGCGGTGGTGGTGCGGCGCACGACGCGTACCGGCGCCTCTGGCTGGGACGGCTGCACCGCGCGGGGGGCCTGGGCCGTGGGCGCGGGCCGCGCGACACGGACAGGCGCTTGCGGTTGGCGCACTTGCGCCGGGGCGGGGCGGGTTGCGGCCTTGGCAAAGGTCGGGCTGAACCCGCACAACACCTTGCGATCCCGGCCGACCCGCGGAACCCAAGACACCTGCCCGGCATAACCGGCACGGATATAGACACAGCCCTGGCTGTCGACGAATTGCCGACCCTGAAAACTGGCGGGCGGGTATTCCGCCGGCCCGTCATCCTTGCGGAGCGCCTGCGCATGCGCCGCGGAAACGGTTACCCCAACAGCCAGCGCCAAAGCGATGGCCGAACGAACGAACCCCATGACATCCCCCACAGATTATGGGCGAATCATGCCTGATGGGGATGTACGAGTAAAGAAACAATTGCTCTATTTTGTACCGAAGGTCCGGTCGCCCGCATCCCCTAGACCCGGAACGATATATCCGTGCTCGTTCAGGCACTCGTCCACAGCGGCGGTCACGATGGGAACGTCGGGATGGGCCCGCTTCATGCAGGTCACGCCTTCGGGCGCCGCGACCAGACACATCAAACGCAGATCGCGCGCCCCGGCCCGTTTCAGCAACGCGACCGCCGCGGCAGAGGAATTGCCGGTCGCCAGCATCGGGTCCACGACGATCACCGGCCGCTCGGCGATCTCTGCGGGCACTTTGAAATAGTATTGCACGGGTTCAAGGGTCTCTTCGTCGCGGTAAAGCCCGACAAAACCCACCGGCGCATCGGGCAGCAGATCCATCACCGGGTCCAGCAACCCGTTACCCGCCCGCAGGATCGACACCAGCACCGGCGCGCCGCAGGCCAGCACGGGCGCGTCCATCTCGCACAGCGGCGTTTCGATCCGCCGCGTGGTCATCGGCAGGTCGCGCGTGGCCTCATAGGCCAGCAGCTGCCCGGCCTCGCGCAGCAGGCTGCGAAACTCGGCGGTGGGCGTGTCCTTGTCGCGCATCCGGCTCAGCTTGTCCTGGACAAGGGGGTGCGACACGACGGTCAGGTGCTCTGTCATCGGCGGTCTCCGGTCGGTTCAACAAGTCGGCGCATCTTACAGAAAGCTGTTTCCCGGCCCCTTCGCGGGCACGCCCAGATGCGCGGCGACGCTGGCGGCCACATCCGTATAGGCGCACAGCCCGATCCCGCGCGCCCCCAGCCCCGCACCCAGCACCGGCACCCGCTCGCGGGTGTGGTCGGTCCCGGCCCAGGTGGGGTCGTTGCCGTGATCCGCGGTCAACAGGATCAGATCGCCCGGCCGCATCCGCCCCAGGATGCGCGGCAATTGCGCATCGAACCATTCCAGCGCGCGCGCATAACCCGCAACATTCCGGCGGTGCCCCCAAAGGCTGTCGAACTCCACGAAATTGGCAAAGGTCAGGCTGCCATCGGGCGCCTCTTCCATCAGGTCGGCGAGGTGGTCCATCAGCACCGCGTCGGGGCCGGTGCGCACCTCGTCGATACCGTGCATCGAAAAAATGTCGCCGATCTTGCCGATGGCCTGCACCCGGCGCCCGGCCCCCTGCACCCAGTCGCACAGCGTCGGCGCGGGCGGGGCGATGGCATAGTCATGGCGGTTGGCGGTGCGGGTGAACCCGGCTTCCGCATCGCCCACAAAGGGCCGCGCGATCACCCGGCACACCCGCATGGCATGCAATGTCGGCGCAAGATCGGCGCAAAGCTTCAGCAGACGATCCAGCCCGAACACCCCCTCGTGCGCGGCGATCTGTAACACGCTGTCGGCAGAGGTATAGCAGATGGGCCAGCCGGTGCGCAGATGCTCTGCCCCCAGCCGCGCCAGGATTTCCGTGCCCGAGGCATGGCAATTGCCCAGCGTGCCCTCTGTCCCCGCCAGGCGGCAAAGTTCATCCAGCAGATCGGCGGGAAAGGCGGGCACCTGGCGCGGAAAATAGTGCCAGTCCCAGGGCACCGGCACGCCCGCCAGTTCCCAATGGCCCGAGGGCGTATCCTTGCCCGGCGATACCTCGCTCGCCGCGCCCCACAGGCCCTGCGGAACCGCACCCAATCCCGGCGCCTGCGCCCCGCTGGCCAGCCGCAGCGCCGCGCCCAGCCCCAACGCATCCAGGTTGGGCAGGTGCAGGGGGCCGCTGCGCCCCTGCTCTGCCCGGCCTCTGGCGCAGGCCTGCGCGATATGGGCCAGCGTGTTGGCGCCAGTATCCGGGGCACCGTCATTGAAGAAACGATCCGCGTCCGGCGCCCCGCCGATCCCCACCGAATCCATCACCACCAGAAAGGCGCGGGTCATGACAGGATCCTTTGATGCACCAGCGGCGGGATATCGGCCGCAGCCTCTGCGATGGTAAAGGCATCGGCCAGCGCGGCGGCGGTGGCCTCGGCGTCGGTTTCGCTGGTGGCGTGGATCAGGGCCAGCACCTCGCCCTGGCCGACCTCATCGCCAAGCGCCGCGATTTCCGACAGCCCGACCGAGGGATTGATACGATCCCGTTCGCGCCGCCGGCCGCCGCCCAGCCCCACCACGGCCAGGCCAATTGCATGGGCGTCGATGGCCTGCACCCAGCCCGCGCGGGGTGCGCGCAATTCATGCACCACGGGCGCAGCGGGCAGCCGGTCGGGCCAGCGTTCGATGAAATCCGCGGGCCCGCCCATCTCGGCCACCATCTCGCCGAACTTCAGCGCAGCCTCGCCATTGTCCAGCACCCGCGCGATCCGCCCCGCCCCGTCCGCCGCGTCGGCCGCCAACCCGCCCAGGGCCAGAACCTCGCCCCCTAGGGCGCATGTGATGTCCCACAGGGCAGGCGTGACACCGATGCCGGTCAGGGTTTCCATGACCTCGATCACCTCCAGCGCGTTGCCGGCGGCGGCGACCAGCGGTTGGGACATGTCGGTAATCAGCGCCGTGGTCATGCAGCCCGCCCCCTGCGCGGTTTCCACCAACGCGCGGGCCAGGGCCTCGGCCGCCTGCATATCCTTCATGAAGGCGCCGGAACCCACCTTGACATCCAGCACCAGCCCCTCCAGCCCGGCGGCCAGTTTCTTGGACAGGATAGAGGCCACGATCAGGTCGATGCTTTCGACCGTGCCGGTCACGTCGCGTACGGCATAAAGCCGCTTGTCCGCCGGTGCGATATCGGCAGAGGCCCCCACGATGGCACAGCCGATCTGCCCGGTGATGGATTTCAGCGCCGAAACGGGCACCTCGGCACGGTAGCCGGGGATCGATTCCAGCTTGTCCAGCGTGCCGCCGGTATGGCCCAGCCCCCGCCCGGCAATCATCGGCACATAGGCCCCGCAGGCCGCCAGCGCAGGCGCCAGCACCAGGCTGACGCAATCGCCGATCCCCCCGGTGGAATGTTTGTCCAGCACGGGGCCGGGCAGGTTCCAGCTCAGCGTCTTGCCGCTGTCGCGCATTGCCCGGGTCAGGCCCACCCGTTCGGGCGTGGTCAGCCCGTTCAGCAGCGCCGCCATGGCAAAGGCCCCGGCCTGTGCATCGGTGACCGTCCCGCTGGCCAGGCCAGTGGCGAACCAGGCAAGCTGCGCCTCGCTCAGCGGCTGGCCATCGCGCAGACGGGTCAGGATGGTGCGCGCGTCCATCTCAGCGGCCGGGCATGTGCGCCGCAGAGAAAGCCCCCGGCAATAGCGCGCCGACCGTGGTTTCGCGCCGTTCGCCTGACAGCGTGGCCATCGTGACGCGCACCTCGGGGGCGGCGAATTCGGCCAGTTTCTGGCGGCAACCGCCGCAAGGCGTGATCGGGGCGGGTCCGTCAGCGATCACCGCGACCTCTTCGATCCGGGTGCAGCCCGCCGCCACCATCGCCGCGATGGCCCCCGCCTCGGCGCAGGTTCCCTCGGGCGAGGCGATATTTTCAACGTTGCAGCCGGTGTAGATCTGCCCGTCTGCGCCCCGGATCGCCGCCCCCACCTTGAAGCGCGAATAGGGGGCGTGGGCGTTCTCGCGCACCGCGCGCGCGGCGGACAAAAGCGGCATCGGATACTCCTTTGCCCGACAATCTGCGGCGACCGCCCCGCGGATGCAAGGCACCAGCCGCGCGTTCCGCCCCGAAATTCACGCGAACAGCGACGTAACGTCCGGGTTTCGATCTTGCGTCCCAGCGCCTCGCTGCGTAACAGAATTACCAAACACTGAAGGAGGGACAGACCGCATGACGTATTCCGAGGTCTATGAAGGCTGGAAGTCGGACCCCGAAGGGTTCTGGATGGATGCCGCCGAGGCGATCGACTGGGACAAGAAGCCCTCCAAGGCGCTGTTCGGCGAAAACGCCCCGATGTACGAGTGGTTTTCCGACGGCATGGTCAACACCTGCTGGAACGCAGTGGACCGGCACGTCGAAAACGGCCGGGGCGACCAGGTCGCAATCATCTATGACAGCCCGATCACCGGCACTCGCAAGTCGATCTCTTACGTCATGCTGCGCAACCGTGTCGCGCAGCTGGCCGGGGCGCTGCGCGCCAAGGGTGTGGAAAAGGGCGACCGGGTCATCATCTACATGCCGATGATCCCCGAGGCGCTGGAGGCGATGCTGGCCTGCGCGCGTCTGGGTGCGATCCACTCGGTCGTGTTCGGCGGGTTCGCCGCGCACGAACTGGCTGTCCGTATCGACGACGCGAAACCGAAATGCATCATCGCGGCCAGCTGCGGGATCGAGCCGGGCCGGATCGTGCATTACAAGCCGCTGCTGGACGGGGCGCTGGAACAATCCACCCACCAGCCCGATTTCTGCGTGATCTTTCAGCGCGAATATGAGGTCGCCCACCTGGAAGAGGGGCGCGACTATAACTGGCACGGCTTCCAATACGGCGTGGAGCCGGCCGAATGCGTCCCGGTAGAGGGCAACCACCCCGCCTATATCCTGTACACCTCTGGCACCACCGGCCAGCCCAAGGGCGTTGTGCGCCCCACCGGCGGGCACCTGGTGGCGCTGAACTGGACGATGAAGAATCTTTACAACGTCGATCCGGGCGATGTGTTCTGGGCAGCCTCTGACGTGGGCTGGGTCGTGGGCCACAGCTATATCTGCTATGCCCCGCTCATCAGCGGGAACACGACGATCGTCTTTGAGGGCAAGCCGATCGGCACGCCCGATGCGGGCACCTTCTGGCGGATCATCTCGGAGCACAAGGTCAAGAGCTTCTTCACCGCGCCCACCGCCTTTCGCGCGATCAAGCGCGAGGATCCCAAGGGCGAGTTCGTCAAGAAATACGACCTGTCCTGCCTCAAGGCGCTGTACCTGGCCGGTGAACGGGCCGACCCCGACACCATCCACTGGGCGCAGGACCAGCTGGGCGTGCCGGTGATCGACCACTGGTGGCAGACCGAAACTGGCTGGGCCATCGCGGGCAACCCGCTGGGGATCGAGGAACTGCCGGTCAAGGTCGGTAGCCCCTCGGTGCCGATGCCGGGCTACGACGTGCATATCCTGGACGAGGGCGGACACGAGGTCGGGCCGAACACCCTGGGCGCCATCGCGATCAAGCTGCCGCTGCCGCCGGGCACGCTGCCCACCCTGTGGAACGCCGAGGACCGTTTTCACAAGTCCTACCTGAACCACTTCCCCGGCTACTATGAAACCGGCGATGCGGGTTACAAGGACGAGGACGGCTATCTTTACATCATGGCGCGGACCGATGACGTCATCAACGTGGCCGGCCACCGCCTGTCCACCGGCGCGATGGAAGAGGTTCTGGCCAGCCATCCCGACGTGGCCGAATGCGCGGTGATCGGCGTGTCGGACGACCTGAAGGGGCAGCTGCCGATGGGCTTTCTGTGCCTGACGACGGGCGTTGACCGCGACCATGCCGAGGTCGTCAAGGAATGCGTCAGCCTGGTGCGCGACCAGATTGGCCCGGTCGCCGCGTTCAAGCTGGCCTGCGTGGTGGATCGCCTGCCCAAGACCCGGTCCGGCAAGATCCTGCGCGGCACCATGGTCAAGATCGCCGATGGCGAAGAGTTCAAGATGCCCGCCACCATCGACGACCCCGCCATCCTGGACGAGATCGCCGAAGCGCTGAAGGGCCTGGGCTATCCCAAGGCGGGCTGAGCCCCGCCCCGCACGCGACTGAGGGCGGCGCGGGCTTCGGCCCGCGCCGCTGCCGAGAAAGGGTATCCGGCCACCCGAATGCAACCCAGACCTGCACTTTTAGACAGGTTGGTCGGAAATGGCATGCAGAGTAAGACTGGTCTTGCAACCAGTGCGAGTGCAGCCATGTTCCAGACCTCGATCCCCCAGGCCCGGCGTCGGCCCGTCCCGGCACCCCCCAAGGCAGAGGCCCCCGACTGCATAGGATCCTCGTCCCGAATGGCGCAGGTCCTTGACCGCATTGCGATGGCGGCCCCGTCGATGGCGACGGTCTTCATCACCGGGGAAAGCGGCACGGGCAAGGAAATCTGCGCCCAGTCCATTCACGCCGCTTCGGACCGGGCACACGGACCCTTTGTGCCACTCAACTGTGCGGCGATTCCGCGCGATCTGCTGGAATCCGAGGTCTTCGGCCATCTCAAGGGCGCGTTTACCGGCGCCGTCGCCGACAAGCCGGGGGCCGCGGCCATGGCCGATGGCGGCACGCTGTTCCTGGACGAGATCTGCGAGATGGACCTTGCCCTGCAGACCAAGCTGCTGCGCTTCCTCCAGACCTCGACGATCCAGCCGGTGGGCGCGTCGCGGCCGCGCAAGGTGGACGTGCGCATCGTCTGCGCCACGAATCGCGACCCCGAAGAAGAGGTGCGCCAAGGCCGCCTGCGCGAGGATCTGTTCTACCGGCTGCATGTCGTGCCGATCCACCTGCCCCCGCTACGCGACCGCGGCGATGATGTGATAGAGATCGCCCGCCACGCCCTTGTCCGGTTCTCGGACGAGGAGGGGCGACACTTCACCGGGTTGTCCGCCGATGTCGAAGCGCTGTTCCGCCGCCTGCCCTGGCCCGGCAATGTGCGGCAATTGCTGAACGTGCTACGCCACGCGGTCGTGCTGAACGAGGGGCCGCTGGTCACCCGCGAAATGCTGCCGCTGGGGCTGCATTGCAGCGCCACACGCCAGCCCGCATCCGCCCCGAACGACAGCGATACCTGCGTGATGGACGACCTAATCGGCCGCCCGCTGGCCGAGATCGAGCAAATCGTGATCGAGGAAACCATCGCGCGCGAGGGCGGCTCTGTCCCGCGTGCCGCGCGGGTGCTGGATGTCTCGCCCTCGACGCTTTACCGCAAGCGCGAATCCTGGGCGCGCCAGGCCGCGGCCAGCTGAACGCCGCGCGCATCGTCCGGGCGCGGGACATCCGGCCAAGGGCACAGGGGGGCGCTGCCCCCCGTCCTGCGGACTCCCCCCGGGGTATTTGGACCAAGAAGAAGGGGCGCGTTTTCTTCTTGGCCAAAGCAGGATGGGCGGGGGGCGCGGGGTGTTACAGGAACTGCTCGCGGATCAGCCGTTCTTCCAGCCCGTGGCCGGGATCGAACAGGATGCGGTGGGCAACCGACGGGTCCGAGGCGATTTCCACCGCCACCACGATACCGGCACCGCGGCTGTCGCCCTCGGCCATGACGGGGCGTTTTTCCGGTTGCAGCACGTCGATACGCACCCGCGCGGATTTCGGCAGCAGCGCGCCGCGCCAGCGCCGGGGTCGAAAGGGGGCAACCGCCGTCAGCGCCAGCACGTCAGAGCCGATGGGCAGGATCGGGCCATGGGCAGAGTAGTTGTAGGCGGTGGAGCCCGCGGGCGTGGCCACCAGCGCGCCGTCGCAGACCAGTTCCTCCAGCCGGATCTTGCCGTCCACGCTGATGCGCAGCTTGGCCGCCTGGGGACCGGCGCGCAGCAGGCTGACCTCGTTGATGGCCAGCGCCTCGGCCACTGTGCCGTCGGGGCGGGTGGCGCGCATGCGCAGGGGGTTCAGGATCGCCTTTTCGGCGGCCTCCAGGCGCGCGGTCAGGCCCTTGGGGCGGTATTCGTTCATCAGGAAACCGACGGTGCCGCAATTCATCCCGTAGACCGGGGCAGGCAGCGCCTGGGTAGCGTGCAGCGTTTGCAGCATGAACCCGTCGCCGCCCAGCGCGACGATCACATCGGCCTGTTCGGGGGGCACCTGGCCATAGCGGTCGGTCAGCCGTTGCAACGCGTCCTGCGCGTCTGTGGAGTTGCTGGCCAGGAAGGCTAGCTTGCCTGCTGCGGTCATCGGCCGTCCCCCGTCGCGTTTCCCCTTCCCTCTTCGCCTGCGCGGATCGGAAACACAAGGGCGCGACGCGGTGCCGGGCGGGGTGCCAAGGGGCTTTTGCCCGCCTGCCAGTTTCGTTAGAACCCCCTCCATCGCCGCACAGGCCCCAGCAGGAGATTGCAGGATGACCGACACCGCCGATACCGGCTTCTTCACAGGGGCGCTCGCCGCCCGCGACCCCGAGATTGCCCACGCCATCGGGCTGGAACTGGGCCGCCAGCGCGACGAGATCGAGTTGATCGCGTCCGAGAACATCGTCAGCCGCGCCGTGATGGCGGCGCAGGGCTCGGTGATGACAAACAAATATGCCGAAGGGTATCCGGGCAAACGCTATTACGGCGGCTGCCAGTATGTGGACATCGCGGAAAACCTGGCGATCGAGCGGGCGTGCAAGCTGTTCGGCGTGGGCTTCGCCAACGTCCAGCCCAATTCCGGCAGCCAGGCCAACCAGGGCGTGTTCACCGCGCTGCTGCAACCGGGCGACACCATCCTGGGCATGAGCCTGGACGCAGGCGGCCACCTGACCCACGGCGCACGCCCGAACCAGTCGGGCAAGTGGTTCAACGCCGTGCAATACGGCGTGCGCGAAAGCGATCTGGAGGTCGATTACGACCAGATCGAGGCACTGGCCAAGGAACACCAGCCCAAGATGATCATCGCGGGCGGCTCTGCCATTCCGCGCATTCTGGATTTTGCCCGTTTCCGCGAGATCGCCGACATGGTCGGTGCCTACCTGATGGTGGACATGGCCCATTTCGCGGGTCTGGTGGCGGCGGGGCTGTATCCCTCGCCCTTCCCGCATGCGCATGTCGCCACCACCACCACGCACAAGACCCTGCGCGGCCCGCGCGGCGGCATGATCCTGACCAATGACGAAGCGCTGGCCAAGAAATTCAACTCGGCCATCTTCCCCGGCATTCAGGGCGGGCCGCTGATGCATGTGATCGCCGGCAAGGCCGTGGCCTTTGGCGAGGCGCTGGACCCGTCGTTCAAGACCTACCAGGAACAGGTCATCAAGAACGCGCAGGCCATGGGCGCGGCGCTGGTTGAGGGCGGGCTGAGCCTGGTCACCGGCGGCACGGACAGCCATGTCCTGCTGGTGGACCTGCGGCCCAAGGGCGTGAAAGGCAACGCCACCGAAAAGGCCCTGGGACGCGCCCATATCACCTGCAACAAGAACGGCATCCCCTTCGACACCGAAAAGCCGACGATCACCAGCGGCATTCGGCTGGGGTCGCCCGCCGGGACGACCCGCGGCTTTGGCGAGGCCGAGTTCACCCAGATCGGCAAGTGGATCACCGAGGTCGTGGACGGGCTGGCCGCCAATGGCGAAGAGGGCAACGCCGCGGTCGAGGAAAAGGTGCGCGGCGAGGTTCAGGCACTTTGCGCGCGCTTCCCGCTGTATCCGGGACTCTGAGCAAACAAGGGGGGCGGCCAAGGCCGCCCCGGGCTACCCTCCCCAACGACAGGCCCCGCCGATCCATGGCTCGGTGGGGCGGATGGATGGCAGGTCAGAGCCCTTCTAGGACATTCTCAAGGCCATTGATCTAGGTCGCCCTCGCTGTCCTCTTCAACGTCGCCGTAACTCAAGTGGTCAGAAGTCGCCACCTCCAGCATCTCGCGCCTTTCTCTGAAATCTTCGACATCCTCGTAGTGCACCTCCAACTCGTCGAGCACGCCCTGCTTCTGGCGATCCGATCTCAACGCTGCGAGGTAGTCGGCTTCCAATGCCGGATCGAATGGTAGCGGCTTAATGAGATCACGTATGAATCTAATGTTAGGGCCAGATGCCTCTCTCGAAGAGAAGTAAGCGATCAACTCGACCTGCAAGATATCCTCATCTTCGAAATCGAAACTTTCTCGAATAAATATTTTTGAAGCTTTGGACCCGTATTCGATCTCATATGTATAGAGATTGAGTCTGCCCGCCTCGCTTCTAACGACTTTGAAAATCGGAAGTACGATTTTTGAGATCACCTTACCAATGAACTTCTTGTGGCGGCGCTCATTGGGCGTGATCGTGAACATGCCTTCAATGTCGATCTTGATACTCAGATGCTTTTGTAAAAAGGCAACGAGGTCGTCCCGCCCGCGCGCTGGAGCATACACCGATGCCAAGTTGTAGCGGCCATAACGGTGAGATTTGTAGAAGCTAGAAAGAATTCCGATGAATTCATTGTGTACGCTAGCGAGATTGATATCATGGCTTTCTTTAAGGCGCTTGACTAACTCTTGGTGGCTGTGAGTAATGAGCCCCTGTTCAAACTCGCTTTGATCCGTGACCTCATCGTGTTCGGTCATGATAACCGCAATTTTTAGCAATCGCTCGATCCCCACAGCGACACCATAGAGGAACTCAAAGGCATCTTCTTCGGCCGCGAAGTTTCTCATTTCGTGAAATGCTTGCAGCCCATTGAACAGGAATCTACCGGCAATATCTAGCTCAGTGCCAAGATTGAAATTCTTCCAGTATTCGTCAGGACGCATCGCCAGATTGCTCTCTATATGTTGCTCTTCCCAAGCTATACCACACTGCATAGCATCGATCATGCCGGGTCCGCTTCGTCCGCAAAGCAGACACCACCGCCCCAAGGCAATCGAGATCGCCCAACTGGGCCCCTGCCCCCCTCTGGTCTCACCCGTCCCACCGGTCTATGTCCCTCCCATGTTGACGACCTATTCCAATGGCACGCCCGATCCCGCGCGCCCGCCGCTGTTGATCGTGCACGGGCTGTTCGGATCGGCCCGGAACTGGGGCGCGATCGCCAAACGGCTGTCCGACGACCGGCATGTCCTGAGCGTGGACATGCGCAATCACGGGCACAGCTTTCGCGCGGATCAGAACCGCTATGCGGACTTGGCCGACGACCTGGCGCAGGTCATCGCGGCGAATGGCGGGCGGGCCGATGTGCTGGGCCATTCCATGGGGGGCAAGGCGGCGATGATGCTGGCGCTGACCCGGCCCGACCTGGTGAACCGGCTGATCGTGGCCGATATCGCGCCGGTGGCCTATGGCCATACCCAGGCGCACCTGATCGCGGCGATGCGGGCGCTGGATCTGCACGGGATCACCCGGCGCAGCGAGGCCGACCAAGCGCTTGCCGAACATATCGACGACCGCGCGGTGCGCGCCTTCCTGCTGCAATCGCTGGATCTGAAGGCCGATCCGCCCCGCTGGCGGCTGAACCTGAATGCGCTGGACGCCGAGATGGCGCATATCCTGGGCTGGCCGGAAACGGAAACGGGGCCGTTCACCGGCCCCGCGCTGTTCCTGTCCGGCGGTGCGTCGGACTATGTCCGACCCGAGCACCGCGAAAAGATCAAGGCGCTGTTCCCCGCCGCCCGCCTGGCCAAAATTCCCGGCGCGGGCCATTGGCTGCACGCCGAGAAACCGCGCGAGTTCGAGGCGGCGGTGCGCGCCTTTCTAGCTTAGTCGACCGGCTTCATCATCCGGGTCATGGTGCCGTCTTTTTTGATGTACTGCCCGGCCAGCGCGGCCGCGATATGCAGCACGATCAAGAGCAGCATGACCGCCCGCAGCACCGAGTGGACATTGCCCGCGATTTCGGACCCCTGCGACCAGGCCACCATACCCGACACCGGCAGCAGCACCATCAGCAGGTAGAACAGCCCATACATGACCCGCGCGACCATGATCTGCGCGGGCGAATGCGACGCATCGGGCGCCGGCACGCCGTGCAGCATCCGCAGCACGATCCGCCAGACCGCAAGGATCAGAATAGCAAGGCCGACCACGACGTGGCCCGCGACGAAGATGGAAAACGCCTTTTCCCCGGTTTCGAGGAAATCCCCGAAGGCAGAGGCGATGCCCCCGCTGAACAGGAATTGCAGCGCGACAAGGACGACCACCGCCCAATGCAGGCGGATCTGCATCCGCGAATAACCCGTGACCGACATGACTGGTCCTCCGACGATCAGTAATGACACCTGACCGCCGGACGATCGACGGTCAGTAGATGGCGCGCGCCACCATGACGGAGACAGGCACGGACACCACCAGCCCGACCGCGGCCGCGGCCAGAATCGGTGTTGTCGTGCCATAACCCGCAACGAGGACGGCGACGATACCCACACCCATCAGGGTAGCGGAGATCAGGGTGAACAGGACTGCGGCTAGGCGAAGCATCTGGGCCTCCCTCGGGTGATTTCATAACGAATGAAACGAAACCACCCACCCCGCGGTCCTGCCTTGATTTGGCGCAAATGCGTCAGAACGACCAGACGCGGGTGCCGCTTTGCAGCAGGTCACGGGCCATGGCCGGCGGCTGGGCCACAGTGACACCGTCGATCAGCGCGTCGGCCGCCAGCCCCTTGCCGGGCAGGTAGATCGCGCAGACCTCGGCCTTGGCGCCCTTCTTGATGGCGGCCATCAGCAGCGCCTGCGGGCTGGCGCCCTTGGGCGGTTGCGGCGCGGTGGCCGATTCGGGGGCCTCTTTCAGCGCGATGTCAGCGGCAGGGCCGCACAGCAGGATCTGCGTGTTCACGCCACGATCCAGCGCCTGGTTGGTCAGGACCATGCTCATCAACTGGGTCTGCGGGTTGGCGTCGGTAACGACGGTCGCCAGATCCTTCACATCCTTGGCCAGGGCGGGCGTGGCGGCCAGCGCCAGGGCGACGGTGGCGATCTTGAGGGTCTTGAACATGGGACCTCCCCTTGAATTGGTGACGATATGTGGGCGCAGTAAAACATATATTCCAAATACACTATATGGCGAATGCGGGGATCGCCCGACCCTGACGCGATTGTGACCGCCCCCGGTGGCGGGACACAGGGCGGGCGGATCGCGAGTGTCGCACACCCGACAAAACCCGCCATTCCGCCCTACCCCCGCGCCAGCCGCCCACAGGCGGCAATCGGCTACAGCCCTGAAATCGCACCGCTTCCTGCGGGGGATGGGGCAGATGGCACGATCCCTGCTTCTTCTTTTGCAACAATGCGGAGCCAGCCCAGATGTCCGACGCCCTGAAGCAAACCGTGCAAGAGGCCTTCAACGAGCCAGCCTGCGCCACCAACCGCGCCAAATCCGCCGCGGATCGGAAAAAGGGCTGCGCCAAGCCGCTGACGCCAGGTGCGGCGGCGGGCGGCTGCGCCTTTGACGGGGCGATGATTACCCTGCAACCGATCGTGGATGTGGCCCACCTGGTACATGCGCCGCTGGCCTGCGGCGGCAACTCCTGGGACAACCGCGGCTCGGCCTCTTCGGGGTCGATGCTATACAAGACCGGCTTTACCACGGACCTGACGGAACTGGACATCGTCATGGGCCATGGCGAGAAGAAGCTGTATCGCGCGATCCGCGAGATCGTGGAAAAGCACGCGCCCCCCGCCGTCTTCGTCTACTCGACCTGCGTCACCGCGATGATCGGCGACGATATCGCCGCGGTCTGCAAGGCCGCGACCGAGGCCTTCGGCACGCCCGCCATCCCGGTGGACGTGCCCGGGTTCGCGGGGTCCAAGAACCTGGGCTGCAAGCTGGGCGGCGAAATGATGTTCCGCCACGTGATCGGCACACAAGAACCCGAGCGGACCACCGATTACGACATCAACATCATGGGCGATTACAACCTGTGCGGCGAGTTGTGGCAGGTCAAACCGCTGCTGGACCGGCTGGGCATCCGAATCCTGGGTTCGCTGTCCGCCGACGCGCGGTACAAGCAGGTGGCCCAGATGCACCGCGCGCGCGTGTCCATGCTGGTCTGTTCGCACGCCCTGCAGGGCCTGGCCCGCAAGATGCAGGAAAAATACGGCATCCCCTATTTCGAGGGGTCCTTCTACGGCATCTCGGACACGTCAGAGGCCCTGCGCACCATGTGCCGCATGCTGGTCGAGCGCGGCGCCGGGGCCGACCTGATCGACTGCTGCGAAGCGTTGATCGAGGAAGAAGAGGCCAAGGTCCGGGCCGAGTTGGAAACCTACCGCCCGCGCGTGCAGGGCAAGCGCGTCCTGCTTTACACCGGCGGCCACAAAAGCTGGTCGGTCGTGTCAGCCCTGCAGGAAATGGGGGTCGAGGTGGTCGGCACCTCTGTCCGCAAGGCCACAGATAACGACAAGGCCCGCGTGATCGAGGTGATGGGCACCGAGGCGCACATGTACGAAAACATGGCGCCCAAGGACATGTATGCCACGCTGAAGGCATCCGGCGCCGACATCCTGATGTCGGGCGCGCGCAGCCAGTTCGTGGGCCTCAAGGCGCGGGTGCCCTGGATCGACGTGAACCAGGAAAAGCACGAGGCCTACGCCGGTTACATGGGCATGGTCGACCTGGTCCGCGCCATCGACCGTTCCGCGAACAACCCCGTCTGGGACGATGTCCGCCGCCCCGCCCCCTGGGACGAAGACCGCCCCTTTGCCGGTCACCGCCCCCGGATCAAGGACCGCTGCCCGGTCAGCGGGCTTGCCAACGACCCCACCGATTTCGAGGATTGACTCCCATGGCCCGCCTGACCCGCCCGCGCCGCGCCGTTTCCACCAACCCGCTGAAAACCAGCGCGCCCCTTGGCGCCGCAATGGCCTATCTGGGCATCGAACGCGCGGTGCCGCTGTTCCATGGCGCGCAGGGCTGCACCGCCTTTGCCATGGTCCACATGGTGCGCCATTTCCGCGAGGCGATCCCGCTGCAAACCACCGCGATGAACGAGGTCTCTACCATCCTGGGCGGGGCCGACCAGATCGAAGAGGCGCTGGCGAACCTCAAGAAACGCGCCAACCCGCGCTTTATCGGCATCGCCTCGACCGCGCTGACCGAAACCCGGGGCGAGGATGTGCCGGGCGAACTGGACGACATCCTGGCCAAGCGCCCCGATCTGGGCGACCTGCAGGTTGTGTATGCCTCTACCCCCGATTTCGCCGGCGCGATGGAGGATGGCTGGGCCAAGGCCGTAACCGCGATCATCGACACGATGGTCCCCGAAATCGACCCCCTGCATCGCGACCCCGACCTGCGGCAGGTGAACCTGCTGCCCGCCAATTACCTGACCCCCGCCGAGGTCGAGGAAATCGTCCGCCTGATCCGGGCCTTCGGGCTGAAACCCATCGTCCTGCCGGATATCGCCTCCTCGCTGGACGGGCATCTGGCCGACGACTGGTCGGGCTGTTCGCTGGGCGGCACGCCCGTTGACGACATCCCCGCGATGGCCAAATCCGCCGTCACCTTCGCCATCGGCGAAAGCATGCGCGGCGCGGCCGATCTGCTGGGGCAGCGGGGCCACATGCCGGTACAGGTCTTCCCCGCGCTGACGGGACTACAGGCGGTGGACAATTTCGTCTCCGCGCTGATGAACGTCGCAGGCTATGCAGATGCCCCCCCCGCGATCAAGCGTGACCGCGCCCGGTTGCAGGATGCCATGCTGGACGCCCATTTCCAGACCGGCGGCCTGCGCTACGCCATTGCCGCCGATGCCGATCTTGCCTACGCGCTGACATCGGCGCTGGCCGGAATGGGGGCCGAGGCGGTGTGCACCGTCATCACCTCGCCCGCCAACCCGATCGTCGAGGCGATCCCCAGCGACACCGCGATCCTAGGCGATCTGGGCGACCTGGAGGACGGCGCGCGAAAGACGGGCGCCGACCTGTTGATCAGCCACGCCCATGCCCGCCACGCCGCGGCCGCCACCGGCCTGCCGCTGATCCGCGTGGGCTTCCCCATCAACGACCGTCTGGGCGCGCAGGATGCCTGCCGCGTCGGCTATCGCGGCACCCGCGCCTTCCTGTTCGAGGTCGCGAATGCCGTGCTGGCCCAATCCCACACCGCGCGCCCCGAGGATTTCGGCGCCGCCCCCATCAGCCCGGAGTTCGAGCATGACCGCCCGCAGACTGCGCCTCATTGAGCCGGAGGAAACCATGACCAGCGAAACGCCCCTGAAAATCGCCATCGCCACCAATGATATGGAGCATCTGGACGCCCATTTCGGATCGGCGAAGAAATTCGCGCTCTACGAGGTGACGCCGCAAACGGCCCGCATGGTGGAGGTGCTGGAATTCGGCGACGTGACCGACCAGCAAGGCGAACACAACTCGGTCGATGACCGCATCACCCCCAAGGTCGAGGCGCTGAGCGGCTGCGCGCTGTTGTTCGTGCTGGCCATCGGCGGGCCTTCCGCGGCCAAGGTGGTGCGCGCCGGCATCCACCCGATCAAACGGCGCGAGCCCGAACCCATCGCCGACGTGATCGCCCAGACCCAGGAAATGCTGGCCGGCTCGCCGCCCCCCTTCCTGCGCAAGGTGCTGGGCAAACCCAAGTCCGATTTCGCCGAGGACTACGCCGAGGAGATCACCGAATGAGCGTGGCGCCCGACACCCTGCCCCGCGGCGGTGAACTGCCCGCCAGCGACTTCATCAAGCAGCTGATCGCGGTGATCCGCGCCGAGGACAGCTATGGCAGCTGGGAGGACAAGTCCGACGCCGAGTTGCTGGAAGAATACATCGTCACCGCCGAGGAACGCCGCGAAATGCCCATCATGGGCGACCCGGACCCCGACCTGCTGTGGCGCGTGGAAAAATTCTACGACGCCGTCGCCCTGCTGCTGGAAAAGCGCAGCGGGGCCCGCGCCGCGCAGATGTCCAAGATCCACCACGAGGGCTTTGGCCGTATCGTTCTGCTGTCCGGGCGGCTGGTCGTGCTGTCCAAACATGTCCGCGACATCCACCGCTTCGGCTTTGAAAGCTATGACAAGCTGGCCGAGGCGGGCGAAAAGGCCACGCAAGACGCCGCAGACATGGTCGCGCGCTTCCCCGACGCCGCCCAGGCCTGAGACCTTCCGACAGCCAAACCACAACAAGCCAAGGAACCGAACATGAGCCTGGAAGAGCTTGAAAAACGCGTCAAGAAACTGTCGATGCGCTCGACCAACGCCAAGATGAACCTGCACGATCTGGCCGAGGAACTGCCCACCGACTGGGAAAAGATCCCCGAAGTCGCCGCCGAGACCTTCGAGGTCTTCAAGGAACTGACCGCCGCGCGCAAGGAACTGAAAGCCGCGAAGAAAGCCGCAGAGGAAGCCTGAGCCATGCCCATCACAGCCACCACCCGCGGCGGGACCGAATACACGCCTGAATTCCTGATGGAAATCGACGTGGAAAAATGCATCGGCTGCGGCCGCTGCTACAAGGTCTGCGCGCGCGACGTGCTGACCCTGAAAGGCGTCACCGACGAGGACATGATCGTCGATGTCGATGACGAGGAATACGAAGACGACATCGAGCGCAAGGTGATGGTCGTTGCCGACGCCGACGATTGCATCGGTTGCGGCGCCTGCGCCCGCGTCTGCCCCTCGGCCTGCCAGACCCACGCCCCCGCCGAAGCCGCCTGAGCGCCACCCGCTGCACGGAAACGGCCCGCCCCCGGCGGGCCGTCTGCCGTCTTGCGCGCCCCTTCTTCTTGGTCCCAATACCCCCGCCGGAGGCCAGCGCCCGACAGGGCGCTTTCTGTCGCAAACCCGCCAAACCCCGGCGCGACAATCGCGACACCGTCCCGCCCACGCGGATCAACGCCTTGAAAAATAATGCCGCCCAGGCTTGGCATGCTTCATGCTTCTATTTCTGACAGAGGACCGCGAACCGACAGGAGACACCGATGATCCAGATTACCGAAGCCGCACGCGACGCCATGGCCACCGCGATCGAAGGTGCCGGACAGCCCATCGCCGGGCTGCGCCTGATGGTGCAGTCGGGGGGCTGCGCAGGCCTGCAATATGCCATGGCGCTGGAACTGTCGCGTGAGGAAACCGACGCCGTGGTCGAGGCCGAGGGCGTCACCGTCCTGATCGACCCCGACAGCCAGGGTTATCTGGTCGGCACCACCATCGATTTCGTCAACGGGCTGGAGGGCTCGGGCTTCGTCTTCGACAACCCCAATGCCTCGGCCGGGTGCGGCTGCGGCAAATCCTTCTGCTGAGGGGGATGTAATGCTGGACTATTCCCCGACACTCACCGACCATTTCCTGAACCCCCGCAACCGCGGCACCCTGGCCGATGCCAACGCCCTGGGCGAGGCCGGTTCCGTGCGCACGGGCGACGCGCTGCGTCTGATGCTGCGCATAGAGGGCGGCGTGATCGCCAAGGCCCGGTTCGAAAGCACCGGCAGCGGCCCCGACATCGCCGCCGCCTCGGCCCTGACCGAGGCACTGTGCGCCAAGACCCTGGCCGAGGCCCGCGCCATCACCGCCGATGACCTGGAAACCCTGCTGGGCGGCCTGCCCGAGGAAGAGCGCAGCGCAGTCCGCGTGGCAACCGAGGCACTGGCCGCCGCGCTGAAGGATTACGCCCAACCCCCTGCCTTTCGCGCGGCCAAGGGCGCACGCATTGCGCAACCGCTGGCCATCGCGCCGCTGAAACCGTCGACCCCCAAGTCCGGCCCCGCCCGCGCGCTGAGCCCCGAGGAAGAGGTTGAGGCCGCCCAGGCCGTGCTGACCGAGATGCGCCCGCAATTCCGCGCCGATGGCGGCGATGTCGAACTGGTGGACATCGTCGGCCCGCGGGTGCGCGTCGCGCTGCGGGGCAGTTGCTCGGACTGCCAGCTTGCGGGCCTGACCCTGGGCGGGTTGCAGAAACGCCTGGCAGAGGCCCTGGGCCGCGCGGTGCTGGTCGTGCCCGCCCCGGTTCGCTGAGGGGGACGCCGTGACCGCCCCCGTCGCCCCCGGGGATTTTGCCCCCGTACCGCGCATCTGCGACACCACCCTGCGCGATGGCGAGCAGGCCGCCGGCGTCGCCTTTTCTGCCGCCGAAAAGATTGCCATCGCCACCGCGCTGGATGCCGCCGGCGTGGATGAGATCGAACTGGGCGTGCCCGCCATGGGCATGGCCGAGGTTGCCGCGATGCGCGATGCGGGCGCACGCCTGACCCGCGCCGCCGGTGTGGCCTGGTGCCGCCTGCGCGAAAGCGATCTGGAAATGGCCGCGCTGACCGGCCTGTCGCGCCTGCACCTGACGGTGCCCGCCTCGGACCGCCACCTGTCGGCCAAGCTGGGCCGCGATCGCGACTGGGCCCTGGCCGAACTGGACCGGCTGGTGCGCATGGCCAGCACCGCGGGCTTTGCCGTGTCGGTCGGGGCCGAGGATGCCTCGCGCGCCGATCCCGCCTTTCTGGGGCAGATCGCCCACGTGGCCGCACAGGCCGGTGCGATCCGCCTGCGGCTGGCCGATACGCTGGGCCTGATGGATCCGTTTGCCACGATGGCGCTGGTCGCGCCTCTGGCACAGGGGGCGCTGCCGCTGGAATTCCACGCCCATGACGATCTGGGCCTTGCCACCGCCAACACATTGGCCGCCGCCCGCGCGGGCGCGACCCATCTGTCGGTCACGGTCAACGGTCTGGGCGAACGGGCAGGCAACGCCGCACTGGAACAGGTCGTTGCCGCGCTGGCCGTACAGGGCCGTGCGACCGGTGTTGCACTGGACAGCCTGTGCACCCTGTCCGAACTGGTTGCTGCGGCCTCTGGTCGGCAGCTGTGCCTGGGCCGGCCGATCGTCGGGCGTAACGTGTTCGCCCACGAATCTGGCATCCATGTGGATGGCCTGATGAAAGACCCCGCCACGTATGAGGCGCCGGTGCTTTCGCCCGCCCGCTTTGGCCGGGCGCGTCAGATCGTGCTGGGCAAGCATTCCGGCCTGGCCGCCCTGACCGCCGCCCTGACTGATGCGGGCCTGCCCGCAGACCCCGCCACCGCGCGGGCGGTGCTGCCGCTGCTGCGCGACTGGGCCAGCCGGTCGAAACGCCCCGCCACCCCGGCCGACCTGGCCATCCTGACCGCCCGGGCCGAGGCGCTGTCGCGTCGGCCCGCCCCCTGCCCCCCCACCGAAAGGAGCCTGCCATGACCCAGACCGTCAGCCCCGGCGTGCTGGACCGGATGCGCGGCCTGTCCTCTGCAGAGGACATGTTCGCCTTTCTCGACCTGACCTTCGACCCCGAAGTTCTGAACCGCGCCCGCCTGCACATCATGAAACGGATGGGCGATTACATGTCCAAGGTGGACATGGACGCGCTGGACGAAGACGGCAAATTCGCCGAGGCCCGCCGCGCCCTGAAACGCGCCCATGCGGATTTCGTGGATTCCAGCCCGCGCCAGCAAAAGGCGCTGAAGATCTACACCCAGTCGCGCGGCAACATGGTGCCGCTGGCCGGGGTGCGCCCGATCTCGCGGCCCGCGGGGTCGTGACCGGGGGGCACGGATGGACAGGGCGGCAGCCCCAACGCCCATCTGCCACGCCCGGGGAAACGTGCTAGGTTGAACCGATGGAGATGATGCTCACCCAACGCCAGACCCAGGGTCTGGCCATGACCGCCCGGATGCAGGCGTCGCTGAAGATCCTTCAGATGAGCAATCTCGATCTGTCCGCCCACCTGGCCGAAGAGGCACTGTCCAACCCCTGCCTGGACGTCAAGCTGCCCGAACCGGTGCCGGAATTACCCTCGGCCGTTGCGGCGCGCGGCGCGGACTGGGATCCGGTCGCCGCCCTGGCCAGCGGCAAGCCCAGTCTTTACGACCATGTCGCCCGCCAGATCGCGCTGGCCTTTTCCAGCCCTACGGCACGCCGGGTCGCCGACGCCTTTGCCGAGGCGCTGGAACCCACCGGCTGGCTGTCCCAACCGGTCGAGGCCATCGCCGCCGCTGCGCGTGTACCGCTGCCCGTGGCGCAGGCCGTGCTGGATCGGATGCGCCAGTTCGAACCGGCGGGGCTGTTCGCCCGCGACCTGGCCGATTGCCTGAAGCTGCAGGCCGAGGATCGCGGCCTGCTGACATGGGAACTGACGGTCATCCTGGACAACCTGCCGATGATCGCCGACGGGCGCATCGACGAACTGGCCGACCTGTGCGATGGCACGCCCGACGATGTGCGCAACGCCCTGCGCGCGATCCGCGGGCTGGACCCAAAGCCGGGGCTTGCCTTTGCCGCCGATCCAGCGCCGATCCTGCCCCCCGACCTGCGCGTGGTCCGCAAGGATGGCGCTTGGGTGGTGGAACTGAACCATTCCACCCTGCCCGCGATCACCGTGCGCGATGCCCCCGATCCCGGCGGCGATGCCGCGGCGCGCAGCTATGGCGCGCAGGCGCTGTCGCGGGCGCGCTGGCTGCGCCGCACGGTCGAACGGCGCCAGTCCACGCTGCTGCGGGCCGCCGCCGCGCTGGTGCGCCGGCAGGAAACCTTTCTGGAAAAGGGTCAGGGCCACCTTGCTCCCCTGACAACCCAGGACCTGGCCGAGGAAATGAACCTGCATCCCAGCACGATCAGCCGCGCCGTCGCCGGGCGCCTGATCGAAACGCCCCGGGGCACACTGCCCCTGCGGGCCTTCTTCAGCCGGGCCTTTACCCCCGGCAGCGGCGATACAGGGCCGTCGCAGGATGCCGTCATCGCCGTGGTGGGCGAGATCGTGCGCCAGGAAAACGCCCGCAAACCCCTAAGCGATGCCGCCATCGTGCGCGAGGCCGACAAGCGCGGCGTGACCCTGGCCCGCCGGACCGTCGCGAAATATCGCGAGATGCTGGGCATTCCATCCTCATACGACCGCCGCCAGCGCGCCCTGGCCGAGGCCTGAGCCTTAGCGCGCCAGGATCAGTTCTGCCCGCAGACCGCCCAGATCCGCACTGTTGCGCAGCCGCAAGGCGCCGCCATGGCCGCGCGCGATATCGGCAGCGATCGCCAGCCCCAGCCCGACCCCGCTGCCGCTGTCCAGCGTGCGTGCGGTATCCAGCCGCTGAAACGGCTGCATCGCGGCATCGCGCTGGTCATCGGGAATGCCCGGCCCGTCATCCTCGACGGTAAAGATCAGCTGCCGTGGCCGCAGTTCCAGCCCCAGTGCCACCTGATTGCCATGGCGCATGGCGTTGCCCACAAGGTTTTGCAACGCCCGTTCCACCGCCAGCGGGCGCAGGGTGGCCTGTTCGTCCACGGGCAGCGGCCCCAGCGTGACCTGCCCGCCCAATGCCCGCGCCCCCGCTGCCACGCGCCGCAACAGTGCGGCCGGGTCGCAGGGCTCGGGATCGTCCAGCGCATCGGCCCGGGCGAAATCCAGGAAGGTGTCGATCATGCGCTCCATGTCGGACAGGTCGCGCAGCATCGCCTGCGTCTCGGGGCTATCCTCTGCCATCGACAGTTCCAGCTTCAGCCGGGTCAGCGGCGTGCGCAGGTCGTGGCTGACCCCCGACAGCATCAGGGTGCGCTGTTCGATCTGGCGTTCGATCCGGTCGCGCATGTCCAGAAAGGCCCGGCCCGCGGCCCGCACCTCGGTCGCGCCAGAGGGTTTGTAGCGCAGCGCCCGGCCCTTGCCGAAGGCCTCGGCCGCCTCGGCCAGGCGGCGGATCGGTTTCAACTGGTTGCGCAGGAACAGATACGCGATCAGCGTCATCAGCAGCCCGGTGAACACCATCAGCACCAGCAACTGGTGCGGGTTCGAGGCCGAGACACGCCGCCGGTCGAACACCACCTCCAGCACGCCGTGACGGGTGGCCATGCTCAGCCGAACCTCGCGCTCGTTCCGGGCCAGGTCGATGCCGGTGACCGCGGGCACGGTATCATACAGCGCGTCCACCACCACCAGGCCCGACAGGTCGTAGAACAGGCGCGCGCCCCGGGCCGGTTGCGGCTGGCCCGGCAGGGTCGTGCGCAGGGCCAGCGCCGCCCCCAGATCCGCCGCCGCCCCCCGCGCCGTGTCCACATCCGGCGCCGCCTGCACCGTGTCCAGCAGATAGTTCAATTCGGGAGAGATGCTGCGGATCATCTGCCGCGTGACATCCTCGAAATGGCGCTGGATAAAGACGACGGACACCACCAGTTGCAGGGTTACCACCGGCACCAACAGGATCAGCGCGGCCCGGCCATACAGCCCCCGCGGCAGCATTCGTTTAATCCAGCTCCGTGCCATGCTACAGGCTTAGCCGCGCAACCCTGCAAGAGGAAGCCGCAAGATGGATTTCGACCCCGTTCCCGGCCACCCCGAGCAGATCGCCCCCGGCCTGCGCCGGGTTCTGGCGCCCAATCCCTCGCCCATGACGTTCCGGGGGACCAACACCTATATCGTGGGGCACGGGGCCGTGGCGGTGATCGACCCCGGCCCGAACGATCCGGCACATAGGGCGGCGATCCTGGGCGCCCTGGGTCCGGGGGAACGGGTCAGCCATATCCTGGTCACCCATTCCCACGTGGATCATTCGCCGCTGGCCCGGCCCCTGGCGCGGGAAACCGGCGCGCCTGTGCTGGCCTATGGCGACAGCGCGGCCGGGCGGCGCCCAGACCTGGCCGCGCTGTCGGGGCTGGGCGGCGGCGAAGGGGTGGATGCCGATTTCACCCCCGACCGGACCCTTGCCGATGGCGCGGTCGTGACCGGAGCGGACTGGCAGATCACCGCGCTGCACACCCCCGGCCACATGGGCAACCACATGTGTTTTGCCTGGCGGGACGCGCTGTTCAGCGGCGATCACGTGATGGGCTGGGCCAGTTCCATGGTCTCGCCCCCCGATGGCGATCTGGCGGCCTTTATGGCGTCGCTGGACAGGCTGGCCGCCCGGGCAGAGCGGACCCTGTATCCCGGCCACGGCGCCCCGGTGGACGACGGCCCGGCACGCATCGCCGAATTGACCGCCCACCGCCGCGCCCGCCGCGCACAGGTGCTGGCCGCGCTTGCCCAGGGCCCCACCACGCCCGCAGCGCTGACCCACGCGATCTACACCGATGTTGCCCCCGCCCTGCTGGGTGCGGCACAGCGCAATGTCCTGGCGCACCTCATTGAACTGGCAGACGAAAACCGCGCCGCACCAATGGCAGAAATGGCCGCCAGCACGCGCTGGAAAGCTCTGTGACCGGCCCCTGAAAATTTCCCGCAAAACCCTCTGGACGCGGCCCGGCGGCCTTGCTATACGCGCCTCCACGTTCCGGCGTAGCTCAGTGGTAGAGCAGTTGACTGTTAATCAATTGGTCGTAGGTTCGAATCCTACCGCCGGAGCCAATTTCCTTGTGAAAATGGCGAAATATCAACAAACTAAGTGACATGGCGCTCCGCCCGGTGCACATCTGGGCACACACGGGGCACACATGGGGCTTGTTTTGAAGCACGTCGAACAGACCAAATCGGGGCGCTGGCAGTATCGCCGCAGGGTGCCCAAAGCGGTCTCAGAAGTCATCACCAAGCGCGAATTCAAGAAGAAGCTGGGCGACTCCGAGAAGGAGGCCCTTGCCGCCTATCCGAGGTTCCACGCCGAAGTGGAGCGGGAGATTGCCAAGGCGCTGCAACAGGTCGAGCACGGCGAGGCAGCCGACCGAGGCGAGGCAACAGAGCGGGAGGCGTATCAGGTCGCCCTTGCCCGCGCCACCGAGTTGGCCCCGCAGGGAACCGATTGGATCACCCGTGAGGCGATCATTGACCGCATCGTCAGCCGCTACCGCCAAGACCCTGAGACACTTGATCCGATCGGCGCGACGGACGTTGACCGGCTGACCATCAACCTTGTTCGGAATGGCGGGATAGCGACGGCGCGGCCAGAGCCCACGCTTGAGGACGCCAAGAAGCTCTATCTGGCAGAGCGCCGGGGCAAGGAGACGCCGGAGACCTTCCACCGCTTTGAGGGGCAGGTGAATCGGGTGGTCGACCTGACCTGCAAGGCGCTGGGCCGTGATCCGGTGCTCACCGAATTGACCCGCGACGATGCCCGCAGGGTGCGCGATTTCATGCTGGATCAGGTGAAGTCGAACGGCGAGAGGATCAGCCCCTCGTCCGTTGCGCGCTACCTGAACGGGCTCAGGGCGATCATCAATCACGCGGCCACCGAAATGGACCTGCCCGCCACCTTCAAGAGCCCGTTCAACAACCTTTCGGTGCCACAGGCTCAGGGCCGTGGAAGCGTCGGAGAGGGCGAGAAACGCGACCCCCTGCCCCCGGCGGTCTTGAAGGCCGTGCGGGAGCGCATCTGTCACAGCGCGAAGCCCGATCTGGCTTTGATCTGGCGGCTCTTGGAAGGCACCGGGTGCCGCCTTGCCGAGGTCACGGGGCTGAGGGTCGAGGACGTGGAGACCACCGGCGAGTTCCCGCATATCAAGGTCGCATGGCATGAGAACCGGCGCCTGAAAACTCAGGCGTCCATCCGACACGTTCCGCTCGTCGGTGACGCTCTGGAAGCCGCGAAGGAAGCCCTCAAGCTGCCCCGAGAGGGCAACATGCTGTTCCCCGGCTATGGCCGCGCTAGGGGCTCTGACGCGGCCTCTGCGGCATTGATGAAGCATGTGCGGGCGATCACGACCGACAAGCGCCACACCGTCCACTCGCTGCGCCACAACATGAAGGATCGGCTGAGGCTGGCCGAGGTCGCCTCGCTGGATCAGAACATCATCCTAGGCCACGCCCTCGGAGAGGTCGGGGATCGGGTCTATGGTGGCACCCCGGCCAAGCTGAGGGTGACGACACGGGCGATGGAGCGGGCGTTGGGGTGAAGAAGGCGGCAGACGCGGGCGAGGTGGGGGAAGCAATGGAGTAACCCACCCCGGCCAGTGTCATCCGCTCGCGGTCAGCCGTGGGCGACCACGGACAGGCGAACCTCTGCGGCCATGCGGTCCCGCACCCGTGCCGTCATCCGGGCCACCTCTGGGGGCATCGTGGCGGGCCGCTTACGCCGGGAAGGCGGCGCGGAGGGGGCAAGGTTCTTCCGGCGCAGGTCGAGGCCGTTGCCGTTGCGATGTTCGATGCGGTGCAGCGCCGGGCCGAGGATGAGCCGGGCGAGGTTGATGGTGCCGTATTTGGTGCCCTGTTCGTCACGGGAGGGGACGTTGACCTGGGCTAGGGAGAAGCCGTTGGGCAGGTTGTTGATAGACCACATGCCACGGATGCCGCTGTCATAGACCTTCCAGAAGTCCTTGGCTTCCACCAAGGCGAACGCCTCGTGCCGGTCATTGAGCGGGACAAGGTAGCAATCGGTGCCGTCCTCGTCGGTGCAGGGGATCGGCCAGCGGGCGCGGCGCTTGGCCTTGAGGTGGTCGGCCTGTTTCCAGTGCAGGTGCGCGGTGGCGATTTCGTCGGCCTCTTTCAGCCGGGCGAACTCGGAAAGGGTCAGGGGTCTGAACCCGGTGAGCCCATCGGCGGGGCTCGGGGTGGAATTGTCCAACATGCTTGGTCGGTTCCTCGTTTGGGTGAAATGGTCCGGCCCTGCCAGCCACTGGCTTTCAGCAGCGGCGGGGGTCGGTCGCGTCGAGTGACGCAGGGTGAGCCCTCGCGGCTCGGGAGGGGTGCCGGGGCCGCGGCTCCACGGGAGGAGACGACCAAGACAACGACCGCAGATCGCAGCCAGCCAGCATCCCGCCAGAACAGCGAGGGAGATTTGATTAGGAGAGCGTCGGAGGTGGGGGCACCGCATGGGACCGCTCGGGCAGCAAGCCGGGCACCTCGTCCATCCACCATGTAATACACCATCCGGGGAGCGCACACCAAGGTTAGGCCCTAATCGACAGCCCCGGAGAGGCCCGGAGAGAGTCGCTGAGCAGGCAAGGCGCACGGCGCACCCTGCCCACCCGGAAATCCATGTTGGCGCTCAGTGAGTCGCTCTGAGGCGCTCAGCCGCTACCGTTCAGCCACCTGCCCGGACCAGATCGAGGTTCTCCGGTCTCAGGTCCAGAGCGTCCCCGTTGCGGTATTCGACCGTCCAGCCCTCGGGGGCGCGGATCAGGAAGCGGGCGATTGAACCGCCCCGGGTTTACCGGAGAGTTTCTGGTTCAATGATTAGGCTGCTTTTTCGTTGGCTTTCAAGCGTGCGTAGAATGCCTCCTCTGCTTC
>NZ_SLXL01000013.1 GCF_004345735.1 Rhodovulum adriaticum | reverse complement strand
TCGCCGCCGTCAGCGTCGTCTTGCCGTGGTCAACGTGACCGATCGTGCCGATGTTCACGTGCGGTTTCGTACGTTCAAACTTTTCCTTCGCCATGATGGCCTCCTCTTGTTCTGTGGGCCGGGCGTCGCGCAAACGCGCGCCCGGCGGGTGTCCCTATCAGGCGTATTTCGCCTGGATCTCTTCGCTGATGTTCTGCGGCACCGGCTCGTAGTGGTCGAACTGCATCGTGAACTGCGCGCGGCCCGAGGACATCGAGCGCAGGTTGTTGATGTAGCCGAACATGTTGGCCAGCGGCACGAAGGCGTTGATGACGATCGCGTTGCCGCGAGTCTCTTGCCCCTGCACCTGGCCCCGACGCGAGGTCAGGTCACCGATGATGTTGCCGGTGTATTCCTCCGGCGTCACCACCTCGACCTTCATGATCGGTTCCAGCAGCTTGGCGCCACCCTTCTTCAGGCCCTCGCGCATCGCGGCACGCGCCGCGATTTCGAACGCCAGCACCGAGGAGTCCACGTCGTGGTAGGCACCGTCGATCAGCTTGACCTTGAAGTCGATCACCGGGAAGCCGGCCAGCGGGCCGCTATCCATGACCGAGTTGATGCCTTTTTCCACGCCGGGGATGTATTCCTTCGGCACCGAACCGCCGACGATCAGCGACTCGAAGCTGTAGCCTTCGCCCGGCTCGGTCGGGGAAACGACCATCTTGACCCGCGCGAACTGACCCGAACCACCCGACTGTTTCTTGTGGGTGTAGTCGATTTCGGCCTCGTGGCTGATGGTTTCGCGATAGGCCACCTGGGGTGCACCGATATTCGCCTCGACCTTGAACTCCCGCTTCAGGCGGTCGACCAGAATGTCGAGGTGAAGTTCGCCCATGCCCTTCATGATGGTCTGACCGGATTCCAGGTCGGTTTCCACGCGGAAGGACGGATCCTCGGCAGCCAGACGCGCCAGGCCCTGGGACATCTTCTCTTGGTCGGCCTTGGTTTTCGGCTCGACCGCGATCTCGATCACCGGGTCGGGGAAGGTCATGGTTTCCAGGACGACCGGCGCCTTGGGATCGCACAGCGTGTCGCCGGTGGTGGTGTCCTTCAGGCCCGCCAGCGCGATGATGTCGCCCGAACCGGCCCACTCGATTTCCTCGCGCGAGTTGGAGTGCATCATCATCATACGGCCGATGCGCTCTTTCTTGCCCTTGGTCGAGTTCAGAACCGATTCACCCTTGGACATGATGCCCGAGTAGATCCGCGTGAAGGTCAGAGAGCCCACGAAGGGGTCGTTCATGATCTTGAACGCGAGACCCGAGAACGGCTCGTCGTCGCCGGGGCGGCGCTCGATGTTGCGGGTTTCAGTTTCGTCCTCGGGCGCAAAGCCCATGTAGGGCGGCACGTCCAGCGGACCCGGCAGGTAGTCGATGACGCCGTTCAGCAGCGGCTGCACGCCCTTGTTCTTGAAGGCCGAGCCACACAGAACCGGAACGAAGGACATCGACAGCGTGCCCTTGCGGATCAGCTTGCGCAGAGTGTCGATATCGGGCTCGTTGCCCTCCAGGTAGGCCTCCATCGCCTCGTCGTCCTGCTCGACGGCAAGCTCGACCAGTTCGGCGCGCATTTCCTCGGCCTTGTCCTTCAGGTCAGCCCGGATTTCCTGACGGGTCCAGGTCGCGCCCAGATCCTCGCCTTTCCAGGTCCACTCTTCCATGGTGACCAGATCGACGATGCCTTCCAGCTGATCCTCGGCCCCGATGGGCATCTGGATCGGCGCGGGCGTGGCCCCGGTGCGGTCCTGGATCATGCGCACGCAGTTGAAGAAGTCGGCGCCGATCTTGTCCATCTTGTTGACGAACACGATGCGCGGAACCTTGTAGCGGTCAGCCTGACGCCACACGGTTTCGGTCTGCGGCTCAACACCGGCGTTGGCGTCCAGAACGGCAACGGCACCATCGAGCACGGCGAGCGAACGCTCCACCTCGATGGTGAAGTCGACGTGGCCGGGGGTGTCGATGATGTTGAAGCGGTGCTTCTCGGTCTGCGCCGACTGGCCATCCTCGGTGCGTTCCCAGAAGGTGGTCGTCGCAGCCGAAGTGATGGTGATGCCGCGCTCCTGCTCCTGCTCCATCCAGTCCATGGTCGCGGCGCCGTCATGGACTTCGCCGATCTTGTGGGACTTGCCGGTGTAGAAAAGGATGCGCTCGGTGCAAGTGGTCTTGCCGGCGTCGATATGCGCCATGATACCGAAGTTACGGTAGCGCTCGAGGGGATAATCGCGTGCCATGGGTCAGGTCCTGAGGGCCAGAGAGGGTTACCAGCGGTAATGGCTGAAGGCTTTGTTCGCCTCGGCCATCTTGTGGGTGTCTTCGCGCTTCTTCACGGCGGTACCACGCGATTGAACCGCGTCGATCAGCTCGCCGGCGAGGCGTTCTTCCATGGTGTTTTCGTTGCGGGCGCGCGAGGCGGTGATCAGCCAGCGGATGGCCAGCGCTTCGCGGCGCTCGGGGCGCACTTCGACCGGCACCTGGTAGGTGGCGCCGCCGACCCGGCGCGAACGCACCTCGACCGAGGGCTTCACGTTGTCCAGCGCCTCGGCAAAGACCTCGACGGGGGCACGCTTCAGCTTCGCCTCGACGCGGTCCAGCGCGTTGTAGACGATACGCTCGGCGACCGACTTCTTGCCGTCGATCATCAGGTTGTTCATGAACTTGGTCAGCACCCGGTCGCCATACTTGGCGTCGGGCAGAATTTCGCGCTTCTCGGCAGCGTGACGACGGGACATTGACGTCTCTCCTTACTTCGGACGCTTGGCGCCGTATTTCGAGCGGCGCTGCTTGCGGTCTTTGACGCCCTGGGTGTCCAGCACACCGCGCAGGATGTGATAGCGGACACCCGGAAGGTCTTTGACCCGGCCGCCGCGGATCAGCACGACCGAGTGTTCCTGGAGGTTATGGCTTTCGCCGGGGATGTAGCTGATCACCTCGTAACCATTGGTCAGGCGCACCTTGGCAACCTTCCGCATGGCCGAGTTCGGCTTCTTCGGCGTGGTGGTGTAAACGCGCGTGCAGACGCCCCGCTTCTGCGGGCAGGCCTGCAGGTGCATGGACTTCTGGCGTTTCACTTTCGGCTGCCGCGGCTTGCGGATCAGCTGCTGGATTGTCGGCATTCCGGTTCCCCGTGTTGCAACCCGTTCAATTCTCGTCTCTCATGCGTTCCATGCGTTCACGAAACGCGAAAACCGCATACGCTCCCTGATCGCGGGAACGACGCGGTGGAATTCCAGAGGATCGGGGCCGAGGCCCGGATCGTGACCACATCAGTTCTGATTTCAGGCATGGCAGACAGGGCCGCCGGCCCGAGTGAAGCGTCTATAGGTCGAGTCGGAAGGGGTGTCAACACTCCTGCGGCCAATCAGCGGAATGGTAAGGGCACTGAACCCGGCGCGCCTGCCAAACGGGCTGCACGCCGCAAGGTATCGCCCGGTTGGAATAATGCCCCTACCCCCTACAGCGTCAACACACTCGCCCGGGAACGGAAAAATCTTGGCGACGATTTCTTGCGCCGCGGAAAGACCGTGTTTCTCTTCGGCCTCGGGCGGCTGGCAAAAAGAAACGCCCCCGACGTTTCCGGCGGGGGCGTCTGATCTTTCGCGGATCGGGCGGCTTATTCTTCGCGGCCCTCGGGCGTTTCGACAAGCCCCGCATCGCCAGCATCGCTGGCGATATCTTCCACCGGCGCCGCCAGGGCCGCAGCGGCCTCGGCCTCGGCGCGACGGGCGTCGATCACCTTCTGGTCGCGCTCGGCCGCGATGTGGCGCACGCGCTGGCTGGCCCCGCCGGTGCCAGCCGGGATCAGGCGGCCGACGATCACGTTCTCCTTCAGGCCCACCAGCTTGTCGCGCTTGCCCTGAACGCTCGCCTCGGTCAGCACGCGGGTGGTTTCCTGGAACGATGCCGCCGAGATGAACGACCGGGTCTGCAGCGAGGCCTTGGTGATCCCCAGCAGGATCGGTTCGCCCTGCGCCGGGCGGCCGCCTTTGGCGATGGCCTTCTCGTTGGCCTCGTCGAACTCGGCCTTGTCCACGGTCTCGCCCTTCAGCAGCGTGGTTTCCCCGCTATCGAGGATTTCCCACTTTTGCAGCATCTGGCGAACGATCACCTCGATATGCTTGTCGTTGATCTTCACGCCTTGCAGACGATAGACCTCCTGCACCTCGTCGATCATGTAATCGGCCAGCGCCTCGACACCCATGATCGACAGGATGTCATGCGGCGCGGGGTTGCCGTCCATGATGTAGTCGCCCTTCTGGACGAAGTCGCCCTCCTGTACCGGGATGTGCTTGCCCTTGGGCACCATGTATTCCACGGGTTCCAGGCTGTCGTCCGCAGGCTCGATCGATATACGGCGCTTGTTCTTGTAGTCGCGCCCGAACCGGACATAGCCGTCGATCTCGGCGATGATCGCGTGGTCCTTGGGACGGCGTGCCTCGAACAGTTCGGCCACCCGCGGCAGACCGCCGGTGATGTCCTTGGTCTTGGCGCCTTCACGCGGGATACGTGCGACCACGTCACCGGCCTTGATGTCCTGCCCGTCCTCGACCGACAGAATGGCATCGACCGACATCGGGTAGGTCACCGGGTTGCCGGCCTCGTTGCGGACAGGTTCGCCGGTTTCGGGATCGACGATCAGGATCTCCGGCTTCAGGTCGTTGCCCTTGGGCGCGGCGCGCCAGTCGGACACGATCTTCTGGGTCATGCCGGTGGCGTCGTCGGTTTCCTCGCGGACAGAGATACCGCTGGTCAGGTCCACGAACTTGGCCCGGCCGGCCTTCTCGGCGATGATCGGCAGGGTGTAGGGGTCCCATTCGAACAGTTTCTCGCCACGCTCGACCGACGCCCCCTCGGTGACGAAGACCTTGGTCCCGTAGCCCACCTTGTAAGAGGCGCGCTCGACCCCGTTCTCGTCCACGATGGCGATCTGCATGTTCCGGCCCATCACGATCTGGGCGCCGGCGGCGTTTTCCAGAAGGTTGGGGTTTTGGAACACGATCTTGCCGGCCTGGCCTGCCTCCTGGAAGGATTGCTGACCACCCTGCGCGATGCCGCCGATGTGGAAGGTCCGCATCGTCAGCTGCGTGCCCGGCTCGCCGATCGACTGGGCGGCGATGATGCCCACCGCCTCGCCGACGTTCACCATGGTCCCGCGCGCCAGGTCGCGACCGTAACAGGCCGCGCAGACGCCCTCTTCGGCCTCGCAGGTCAGCGGGCTGCGGATGCGCACGCTGGCAACACCGGCCTCTTCGATCGCCTCGGCCTTGCGCTCGTCGATCAGCTCGTTGCGACAGACGATCACCTCGTCGGTGCCGGGCTTCAGCACGTCCTCGGCGGCAACGCGGCCCAGCAGGCGCTCGGAAAGCGAGGCAACGATTTCGCCGTCGCTGACCGCCGCTTCGCAGGTGATCGCATTATCGGTGCCGCAATCGTTGCTGCGCACGATGCAGTCCTGCGCCACGTCCACCAGACGCCGGGTCAGGTAACCCGAGTTGGCGGTCTTGAGCGCGGTATCGGCCAGACCCTTACGGGCGCCGTGGGTGGAGTTGAAGTACTCCAGCACGGTCAGGCCTTCCTTAAAGTTCGAGATGATCGGCGTCTCGATGATCTCGCCCGACGGCTTGGCCATCAGGCCGCGCATGCCGCCCAGCTGTTTCATCTGCGCCGGGGAACCCCGCGCGCCCGAGTGGGCCATCATGTAGACCGAGTTGGGTTCCATCTCGGCGCCGGCATCGTCCACCCGCACGGCCGAGATATCTTCCATCATGGCGCCGGCCACGGCGTCGGAACATTTCGACCAGGCATCGACGACCTTGTTGTATTTCTCGCCCTGCGTGATCAGACCGTCCAGGTATTGCTGTTCGAACTCCTTCACCTGTTCGCGCACGCCCTCGACGATGTCCCACTTGCTTTCGGGGATCACCATGTCGTCCTTGCCAAAGGAGATGCCCGCCTTGAACGCCTCCTTGAAGCCCAGGCTCATGATCTGGTCGCAGAAGATGACCGACTCTTTCTGGCCGCAGTAGCGGTAGACGGTGTCGATGACCTGCTGGACCTCTTTCTTGCGCAGCAGGCGGTTGACCAGCTCGAACGGGGCCTTGGTGTTCAGCGGCAGCAGCGCCCCCAGCCGGGCGCGGCCCGGGGTGGTTTCACAGCGCTTCAGCACCTCGTTGCCGTGCTCGTCGATCTGCTTGATCCGCGCGGTGATCTTGGCGTGCAGGTGCACCTCGCCCGCGTCCAGGGCGTGCAGCACCTCGTCGACATCGGCAAAGACCATGCCTTCGCCCTTCATGCCGTCGCGCTGCATCGTGATGTAATACAGGCCCAGGATCATATCCTGCGACGGCACGATGATCGGCGCGCCGTTGGCCGGCGACAGCACGTTGTTGGTCGACATCATCAGCACGCGCGCTTCCAGCTGGGCCTCCAGGCTCAGCGGGACGTGCACGGCCATCTGGTCGCCGTCAAAGTCGGCGTTGAACGCCGAACAAACCAGCGGGTGCAGCTGGATCGCCTTGCCCTCGATCAGCATCGGCTCGAACGCCTGAATGCCCAGACGGTGCAGCGTCGGCGCCCGGTTCAGCAGAACCGGGTGTTCGCGGATCACCTCGTCCAGGATGTCCCAGACCTCGGGGCGTTCCTTTTCGACCAGCTTCTTCGCCTGCTTGACGGTGGAGGACAGGCCCTTGGCCTCTAGCCGCGAGTAGATGAACGGCTTGAACAGCTCCAGCGCCATCTTCTTGGGCAGGCCGCATTGATGCAGCTTCAGTTCCGGGCCGGTCACGATGACCGAGCGGCCGGAAAAGTCGACGCGCTTGCCCAGCAGGTTCTGGCGGAACCGGCCCTGCTTGCCCTTCAGCATGTCGGACAGCGATTTCAGCGGCCGCTTGTTGGCGCCGGTGATGACCCGGCCGCGGCGGCCGTTGTCAAAGAGCGCATCCACCGATTCCTGCAGCATCCGCTTTTCGTTGCGCACGATGATGTCGGGCGCGCGCAGTTCGATCAGCCGCTTCAGGCGGTTGTTGCGGTTGATGACGCGGCGGTACAGGTCGTTCAGGTCCGAGGTCGCAAAGCGGCCCCCGTCCAGCGGCACCAGCGGGCGCAGTTCCGGCGGGATGACCGGGATCACGGTCAGGATCATCCATTCAGGGCGGTTGCCGGATTCAAGGAAGCTCTCGACGACCTTCAGCCGCTTGATGATCTTCTTGGGCTTCAGCTCGCCGGTGGCCTCTTTCAGCTCTTCGCGCAGGCGCTCTGCCTCGGACTCCAGGTCGATCTGGGCCAGCATCTCGCGGATGGCCTCGGCGCCGATCCCGGCGGTAAAGGCGTCGGCGCCATACTGGTCCTGGGCGTCCATGAACTCTTCTTCGGTCATCATCTGACCGTAGTTCAGGTCGGTCAGACCCGGCTCGATCACGACGTAGTTTTCGAAATAGAGCACGCGTTCCAGATCGCGCAGCGTCATGTCCAGCATCAGACCGATGCGGGAGGGCAGCGATTTCAGGAACCAGATATGGGCAACGGGCGCGGCCAGTTCGATATGGCCCATGCGCTCGCGGCGCACCTTCTGCAGGGTCACCTCGACGCCGCATTTCTCGCAGACGACGCCGCGATACTTCATGCGCTTGTATTTACCGCACAGGCACTCGTAATCCTTGATCGGGCCAAAGATACGGGCACAGAACAGGCCGTCGCGTTCCGGCTTGAACGTGCGGTAGTTGATGGTCTCGGGCTTCTTGATCTCGCCGTAGGACCAGCTGAGGATGCGTTCAGGCGAAGCGAGCGAGACCTTGATCTCGTCGAATTGCTTGGGCGCGGCCAGCGGGTTGAGCGGGTTGGTGGTCAGTTCCTGGTTCATCTCTCGATCCTTGGATGGGGTGCGGAAGGGGGAAGGCGCGGTGGGTTGGCACCCACCCTACGAAACCGGCGTAGGATGGATGAAACCCACCATTAGGGCGTCGCCCTACTCGTCCTCCTCCGCATCCAGGAGTTCCATGTTCAGCCCGAGGCCGCGGACTTCCTTCACCAGAACGTTGAAGGATTCCGGCACGCCGGCCTCGAAATTGTCCTCGCCCTTGACGATGGATTCATACACCTTCGTCCGGCCGGCCACGTCGTCCGACTTCACCGTCAGCATTTCCTGCAGGGTGTAGGCGGCGCCATAGGCCTCCAGGGCCCAGACTTCCATCTCACCCAGGCGCTGACCGCCGAACTGCGCCTTGCCGCCCAGCGGCTGCTGGGTGACCAGGCTGTAGGGCCCGGTCGAGCGCGCGTGGATTTTTTCGTCCACCAGGTGGTGCAGCTTGAGCATGTATTTCACGCCCACGGTGACCTTGCGCGCGAACGCCTCGCCGGTGCGGCCGTCAAAAAGGGTCGACTGACCGCTCGTGTCAAAGCCGGCGCGGACCAGCGCGTCGTTGATGTCGTCCTCGCGCGCCCCGTCGAAGACCGGGGTCGCGATCGGCACACCACGGGTGATGGTGCCGGCGGCCTCGACCAGGGTTTCCTCGTCCATCTCGGCGACGCCTTCTTCGTAGACCTCGTCGCCATAGGCGATGCGCATGGCGTCGCGCACCGGCGTCAGGTCGCCCGAACGTCGGTATTCCGCCAGCGCCGTGCCCACCTGTTCACCCAGGGCCCGGCTGGCCCAGCCCATATGGGTTTCCAGGATCTGACCCACGTTCATCCGCGAAGGCACACCCAAGGGGTTCAGCACCAGATCGACCGGGGTACCATCGCCCAGGAACGGCATGTCCTCCATCGGGACAACCTTGGACACCACGCCCTTGTTGCCGTGGCGGCCGGCCATCTTGTCGCCCGGCTGCAGCTTGCGCTTAACCGCGATGAAGACCTTGACCATCTTCATCACGCCCGGCGGGAGGTCGTCGCCCCGGCGCACCTTTTCGACCTTGTCTTCGAAACGGTGTTCCAGTGCGCGTTTCTGCGCCTCGAACTGAGCGTTCAGCGCCTCGACCTGGGCGGCGTCTTCCTCGCCCTCCAGGGCAAGCTGCCACCACTGGCCGCGGCTCAGGCCTTCCAGCAGATCCTCGGTGATGGGCGAATTCGCGGCCACGCCGCGCGGCCCCTTCACCGCGGTCTTGCCCAGCAGCATCGACTTGAGGCGGGCGTAGATGTTGCGCTCCAGGATGGCGAGTTCGTCGTCCCGGTCACGCGCCAGGCGCTCGACCTCTTCACGCTCGATCTGAAGGGCGCGCTCGTCCTTCTCGACGCCGTGGCGGTTGAAGACGCGCACCTCGACCACGGTGCCGTAGTCGCCCGGCGGCAGACGCAGCGAGGTGTCACGCACATCCGACGCCTTTTCGCCGAAGATCGCGCGCAGCAGCTTTTCCTCGGGCGTCATCGGGGATTCACCCTTGGGGGTGATCTTGCCCACCAGAATGTCGCCCGGGCCGACCTCGGCGCCGATATAGACGATGCCCGCTTCGTCGAGGTTGCGCAGCGCTTCCTCGCCCACGTTGGGGATGTCGCGGGTGATCTCTTCCGGGCCCAGCTTGGTATCGCGGGCCGCGACCTCGAATTCCTCGATATGGACGCTGGTGAACACGTCGTCGCGCGCGATGCGCTCCGAGATCAGGATCGAGTCCTCGTAGTTGTAGCCGTTCCAGGGCATGAAGGCGACGACCACGTTGCGGCCGACCGCCAGTTCCCCCATGTCGGTCGACGGACCGTCGGCGATCACCTCGCCCTTGCCGACCTCCTGGCCCACCTTCACCAGCGGCTTTTGGTTATAGCAGCTGTTCTGGTTGGAGCGCTGGAACTTGCGCAGGCGGTAGATGTCCACCACCGGATCGCCCGGCGCCAGGTCGCCCGTGGCCCGGATAACGATCCGCTGGGCGTCCACCTGGTCGACCACACCGCTGCGCCGCGCCAGGATGGCAGCGCCGGAATCGACGGCCACCTTGGCCTCCATGCCGGTGCCGACATAGGGCGCATCGGCCTGCAGCAGCGGCAGCGCCTGCCGCATCATGTTCGAGCCCATCAGCGCGCGGTTGGCGTCGTCGTTTTCCAGGAACGGGATCAGCGAGGCCGCGACCGACACCAGCTGGCGTGGCGACACGTCGATCAGGTCCACCTGTTCGCGCGGGGCCATGGTGTATTCGCCGGACTGGCGGGTGTTCACCATGTCGTTCGTGAAATGCCCGTTATCGTCCAGGTTCGCGTTCGCCTGGGCAACGGTGTGGCGCATTTCCTCGGTGGCGGACATGTAATGGACCTCGTCGGTCACATGGCCGTTTTCCACCTTGCGGTAAGGCGTTTCGATAAAGCCGTATTTGTTGACCCGCGCAAAGGTCGCCAGACTGTTGATCAGGCCGATGTTCTGACCTTCCGGCGTTTCAATCGGGCACATGCGGCCGTAATGGGTCGGGTGCACGTCGCGCACCTCAAAACCCGCGCGTTCACGCGTCAGACCGCCCGGGCCAAGCGCCGAAAGGCGGCGTTTGTGGGTAACCTCGGACAGCGGGTTGGTCTGGTCCATGAACTGCGACAGCTGCGAGGAACCAAAGAATTCGCGCACCGCGGCCGCCGCGGGTTTCGCGTTGATCAGATCCTGCGGCATGACCGTGTCGATCTCGACGCTGGACATGCGTTCCTTGATGGCGCGTTCCATGCGCAGCAGGCCGACGCGGTACTGGTTTTCCATCAGTTCGCCGACCGACCGCACGCGGCGGTTGCCTAGGTGGTCGATATCGTCCACCTCGCCCTTGCCGTCGCGCAGTTCCATCAGCGCCTTGATGCAGGCGATGATGTCTTCCTTGCGCAGGGTGCGTTGGGTGTCGGGCGCATCCAGCGCCAGGCGCATGTTCATCTTGACCCGGCCGACTGCGGACAGGTCATAACGTTCGGGGTCGAAGAACAGCGTGTCGAACAGCGCGGTCGCGGTATCGACGGTGGGCGGCTCGCCGGGGCGCATGACGCGGTAGATATCCATGAGCGCGGTTTCCCGGTTCATGTTCTTGTCCTGCGCCATGGTGTTGCGGATATACGGGCCGACATTGACGTTATCGATGTCCAGCACCGGGATATCGGTAACACCGGCATCCAGCAGCGCCTTCAGGGTGCCGCCGGTCACCTCGCCGTCCTTGTCGACCTCCCAGGTCAGCTCGTCCCCGGCCTCGACATAGATCGCGCCGGTTTGCTCGTTGATGATGTCCTTGGCGACGTAGCGGCCCACGATCTGATCGAACGGCACCAGCAGCTCGGTGACCTTGCCCTCGTCCACCAGCTTCTTGACCTGGCGCGGCGTGACCTTGTCGCCGGCCTTGCAGATCACCTCGCCGGTGGCTGCGTCGATCAGGTCGAAGGTCGGGCGTGTGCCGCGAACCCGCTCGGGGAAGAACTTGGTGACCCAGCCGCGGCTCTTCTCCAGCTTGTAATCGACCGTGTCGTAATAGGCATCCATGATGCCTTCCTGGTCCAGCCCCAGGGCGTAGAGCAGCGTGGTCACCGGCAGTTTGCGGCGACGGTCGATGCGCGCAAAGACGATGTCCTTGGCGTCGAACTCAAAATCCAGCCACGACCCGCGATAGGGGATGATCCGGCAGGCGAACAGCAGCTTGCCCGACGAATGCGTCTTGCCCTTGTCGTGGTCGAAGAACACGCCCGGGCTGCGGTGCATCTGGGACACGATCACACGCTCGGTGCCGTTGACCACGAAGGTCCCGTTCTGCGTCATGAGCGGCATGTCGCCCATGAACACATCCTGTTCCTTGATGTCCTTCACCGACTTGGCGCCGGTATCCTCGTCCACATCGAAAACGATCAGACGCAGGGTGACCTTCAGCGGCGCGGAATAGGTCATATCGCGCTGCTGGCACTCTTCCACGTCGTATTTCGGCGCTTCCAGCTCGTAGCGGACGAACTCCAGCACCGCGGTCTCGTTGAAATCCTTGATCGGGAAAACCGACTGGAACACGCCCTGGATGCCTTCGCCATCGGCCGGCGCGGGGCCGTCGCCAGAGTTCAGGAACAGGTCGTAGGAGGATTTCTGGACCTCGATGAGGTTCGGCATCTCCAGCACTTCGCGGATCTTGCCGTAATACCTGCGGAGTCGTTTCTGGCCAACGTAGCTTTTCGCCATGTCGTGGTCTCACCTTTCGTCTGTCGCGGCCGCACCTGCCGTCGGGCTCCGGCGGTGCACCGCTCACGAAACAAGGGGGTCAGGTTCCATTCCCGCGGCCGTCCCACCGGCCGCTCCCGAACCTCGAACCGCACCTTGAAAAAGGCTCGTTCGCGAAAGCCCTTTCCAAGACAGGTTCGGCTGGGCCCGGGAAAACCCCGGACCCAGCCATATCACATGGGATCGCGGGCCAGCGCCCGCGCCCGGATCACTTGAGCTCGACTTCGGCGCCAGCCGCTTCGAGCTTGCCTTTGATCTCTTCGGCTTCGGCCTTGTCGACGCCTTCCTTGACGGCTTTGCCGCCGGCCTCGACCAGCTCCTTGGCCTCTTTCAGGCCCAGGCCGGTGATCGCGCGGACCTCTTTGATGACGTTGATCTTCTTGTCGCCAGCGGCTTTCAGGATCACGTCGAATTCGGTCTGCTCTTCGGCAGCGTCGCCACCGGCGTCACCCGCGGGGCCGGCCATCATCACGGCGCCGCCAGCGGCGGGCTCGATGCCGTATTCGTCTTTCAGGATGGTTTTCAGTTCCTGCGCCTCGAGCAGGGTCAGACCCACGATCTCTTCGGCAAGTTTCTTCAGATCAGCCATGTTCTGTTCCGTTCTTTCACATTTCCTGTTCCAACGCGAAGTATCTGCACCTCACGCGGGATCACATGTTGCTCAAGCGGCTTCCGCACGCTCCTCGATGGTCGAGAGGATGCTCGCGATGTTGGAAGCGGGCGCGCCAATGGCACCGGCGATGTTGCTGGCAGGTGCGCCGATACAACCGACGATGGAGGCGATAAGCTCCTCGCGCGACGGCATGTCGGACACTGCCTTGACACCGGCCCGGTCCAGGGCCGTCTCTCCCATGGCGCCGCCCAGGATCTCGAACTTGTCGTTATCCTTGGCGAAACCCTCCGCGACCTTGGCTGCTGCCACGGGGTCTTCGGAGTAGGTGAGCACGGTCATGCCCGTCAGAAGGTCGGCGATGCTGGCGCAGGGCTTTCCATCGAGGGCGATCTTGGCGAGCCTGTTCTTGGCGACGCGAACGGACCCGCCCGCTTCACGCATACGCGCGCGCAGGTCCTGCATCTCGGCAACCGTGAGACCCGCGTAGTGCGCAACCACCACGACGCCAGAGCTTTCGAAGATCTGGCCGAGTTCCTCGACCACTTTCTCTTTCTGGGCTCTATCCACAGTTTCACTCCAATTAGGGGGTTGCCCCCCGGCTCTTCCTTGCCGGCGAACCGGCGTTCAGATCCGTCAAACGGGGCTGAGCCAAAACCGCCCGAGGTCTATCCCCGGTCATTCTGGTCGTGTCCCGTCTCAGGCAGGGAATTAAGGGGCTGTTGCCCCACCCACCGTCTTTGACGAAAAGCAAAGGAGCGCGGGACGAATCGCGCGCTCCAGAGCCGTAGGGCTTGTTAGGACTAATCGCGCCGGATGCCAAGCCCCGAGTGTCATTTTCATGCCCGTTCTACGGGTATCCCGGCTTGACCGGGCGGCGCCCCGGACCCATCCTGCGTCGGGTATACGGTCCCTTCCGCGCGAGGTCCAGCATATGACGCTCCCTTCCCCGCAACTTGTCTTTTTCGGCGACAGCCTGACGGACGACGGCAACCTGCTGGCCCTGACAGAGGGGCTGGTCGACGAAAGCTACCGCGCCGAAATCGGAACGGACGGACGGATCAGCAACGGGGCCGTCTATTCGGAATATGTCGCCGACCTGCTGGGCCTGACGGTGTCCGACAACTACGCCGTTGCCGCCGCCAAGGCCCTGGGCGTGGCCGAACTGGGCGAGCGGATCATCAAATCCGGCTACGAAGAGGCCCTGCTGGTTCCCCCCGACGACCCGCGCCTTGCCCAGGACATCAACCTCGCCGGGCAGCTTTCACGCTTCTACGGCGATTACCAGGGCACCGACCTGACAGACACAACGGCCTTCTTCCTGATCGGCGCCAACGATTATGGCGCCATCGACCTGTCCGACCAGGAAAACCTGTGGAGCACGGCGATCACCACGCTGTATCAGGTCGCGGGCGCGACGGCGCAGGCGGTTCGCGATATCGTGGACTACGGCCTGGGCGAGGTCGTCGTATCCAACCTGCCCATGGCGACCTTCTTCCCGTCGCTGGCCGATGCCACCCCGGACCAGAAAGCGCAGGCCGACCTGTTCTTGCAAATCAGCAACGGCATTCTAGAGGCCACGGTCGCCGGGCTGGCCGATGAGGGGGTGCCGGTCAGGATGCTGAACCTTGAGGCGGTCACGACCGCAATCACCGAGGATCCCGCCGGTTTCGGCCTGCTGGCCCCGCTGGACCTGACCCTGCAAGAGGGCGCACCCGAAGACCTGGACGCCTACGATGCCGATCAGGTCGCGTTCTGGGACAGCCTGCACCCCACGACCGCGACGCACGGGATCATCGGCGGATACGTTGCCCACGCACTGACCGACCCGGTTTCCGCCCTGACGGACTATTCCAACTGGGCCTTTCAGGATCAGGGGGATGATCTGGTCCTGGCCTATGGCGGAAACGATCTGGTGGCGACCGGCGCGGGCAACGACCTGATCCTGGGCGGCAGTGGCAACGACTGGCTGAACGGCGGGCGCGATGACGATCTGCTGTCCGGCGGGTCGGGCAACGACCAGCTGACCGGCGCAGGCGGCAATGACATCCTGGGCGGCGGCCCCGGCGACGATACGCTGCGCGGCGGATTCGGCAACGATCTGCTGATCGGCGGCACCGGGTCGGATACGGCCTTGGGCGGGTTCGGCGCGGACAACTTCCTGTTCACCGAACCGAACCTGATCGGCGGCGAGATCGCAACCGACCTGATCGATGGCGGCTATGGCGAGGACACGCTTTACCTGGTGCTGTCCGCCGAAACCCTGGCCGCCCAGGGCGAGGCCCTGACCGGGGCAGACCCGGATGCCGCCCTGGCCGGGCTGGGGCTGGAGGTCCGCAACGTCGAAAACATCGTCCTGATCGAGGGGCGCGACGGCCTGTCGGATCTTGTCGGCTGGACACAGTTCGACACCGCCGACCTGTGGGGCCTTACCTGACACCCGCCGAAACGGAAAAAGGGCGCCGCGACCGCGACGCCCTTTCCCTGATCGGTATTGCCTGGCTCAGTTGCCGGTGGCCGAAGTCACATCGACTGACACGCCCGGCCCCATGGTGGAGCTGAGGCTGACCTTCTTCATGTAGGTGCCCTTGGCGCCCGAGGGCTTGGCCCGGTTCACCGCATCCACGAAGGCGCGCACGTTCTCGACCAGCTTGCCCTCGTCGAACGAGACCTTGCCGACACCGGCATGCACGACGCCGGCTTTCTCGGCCTTGAACTGAACCTCGCCGCCCTTGGCGGCCTCGACGGCGGCCTTTACGTCCATAGTCACCGTGCCGACCTTGGGGTTCGGCATCAGGTTACGCGGGCCCAGGATTTTACCTAGGCGGCCGACGATCGGCATCATGTCCGGGGTCGCGATGCAGCGGTCGAACTCGATCGTGCCACCCTGGATGGTTTCCATCAGGTCTTCGGCGCCCACGATATCGGCGCCCGCCTCTTTCGCCTCTTCGGCCTTGGGGCCGCGGGCAAAGACCGCCACGCGCACCGTCTTGCCGGTGCCGTTGGGCAGAGTGACCACACCGCGGACCATCTGGTCGGCGTGGCGCGGATCGACGCCTAGGCACATCGCGATCTCGACGGTTTCGTCGAATTTCGCGTTGGCGTTGGATTTCACCAGCGCGACCGCCTCTTCGACAGTCACGTCTTCCTTGCCGGCAAAGGCCTCGCGCGCGGCGCGGGTACGTTTCCCAAGTTTCGCCATGTCGCTTACCCCTTCACCTCGATGCCCATCGAGCGGGCCGACCCCAGGATGATCTTCATCGCCGCCTCGACATCGTTGGCGTTCAGATCCTTCATCTTCGCCTCGGCGATCTCCCGAACCTGGGCAACGGTCACGCTGCCGGCGGTTTCACGCCCCGGGTTGTTGGCCCCGGATTTCAGCTTGGCGGCCTTCTTCAGGAAATAGGACGCCGGCGGCGTCTTGATGTCCATCGTGAAGGACTTGTCCTGATAGTAGGTGATGATGGTCGGGCACGGCGCGCCCGGCTCCATCTCCTGCGTCTTGGCGTTGAACGCCTTGCAGAATTCCATGATGTTGATGCCGCGCTGACCCAGCGCGGGGCCCACGGGCGGGCTGGGGTTCGCCTGACCGGCGGGCACTTGCAGTTTCATCGTGCCTGCGAGCTTCTTGGCCATCTGGCCGTCTCCTCTTTGTCACCGCGCCAACCCACGCGAGGGCGGCGCATCGGTTTAGTGGTCCGGTCCCACGGGCGCGCCCGCGAACCTCCCACGGCTCTCGCGTCAGGCCTGCTTGGCGACCTGCGCGAATTCCAGTTCGACCGGGGTCGCCCGGCCAAAGATCGACACCGTCACCTTCAGGCGCTGGTTGTCGTCATCCACTTCCTCGACCATGCCGGCAAAGCCCTCGAACGGCCCGTCGGTCACGTTCACGTTCTCGCCCACCTCGAAGCTGATCAGCGAACGCGGCTGCGCCTCGCCCTCTTCAGCGCGGTGGAGGATGTGGTTCACCTCTTCGTCGCGCATCGGCATCGGTTTGCCCTGCGGGCCCAGGAACCCCGTGACACGGTTGATCGACGTGATCAGGTGATAGCCGCGATCCGTCATCTCCATGCGGACCAGCACATAGCCGGGCATAAAGCGCCGCTCTGCCGTCACCTTCTTGCCGCGCCGCACCTCGATCACCTCTTCGGTGGGCACCAGCACCTCTTCGATCTCGTCTTCCAGACCGGCCTCGGCGACGGCATGCCTGATCTGCTCGGCGATCTTTTTCTCGAAATTCGAGAGCACGCTCACCGAATACCACCGCTTCGCCATGTCGACCGTCACCTCGCATCCGCCGGCTCGTAGCCGGTTCATTTCGTCACTTGCGTCTCTGGCAGAATACAAAACAGCGCGCATCCCCGAATCGATGCACGCCGGAGCCAAGAGTAGCGCACCGCTTACCGCCGCGTGCACGCCGTTTCAAGGCCCCGCTTGCCGGAAACCCCGACCCTAGCCGAAAAAGCCCAGGATCAGTTGCAGCCCGCTGCGGATCAACCAGTCCACGAAGAAGAAGAAGATCGCCGTCAGCGTCGCCATGATCAGGACCATGATCGTCGTCAGCACCACCTCGCGCCGCGTCGGCCAGACCACTTTGGAGATTTCCGCGCGTGTCTGCTGAATGAACTGAAGAGGATTTGCCATGGCGGTGAAGGTTCCGATCCGTATCTTGCAACGGCGCCGGGATACGCTGTGCTGCCGCGCTTTGCAAGGGCCGACCCGGCCCGTCACCCCGACGATGTTCTGGCTGTGGACCTGGCAGGGGCGGAGGGGCTCGAACCCCCGACCCTCGGTTTTGGAGACCGATGCTCTACCAACTGAGCTACACCCCTAAGGTCCGGGGGACCGATTACGCCACCCGTCCCAGAGATTCAAGCCGCTTTTCGACCGCGGCCGCTGGTTTTGCCCCCGCCCCGGTGCTAAGCAATGCCGCATGCAGCAGCCCCCCCTGGACGATATCCGCGCGCGTTTTGCCGCCGCCCCGTGGGAGGCCATCGCCCCCACCTCACTGGGTGTGGCGCGCAAGGTGCCCAGCATGCTGAGCGAGACAGAGCGCAAGCTGTATTTCTGGGCCGCGCGGGACTGGGCGCAGGGGCGCGGCGCGATCGTGGATCTGGGGTGTTTCGCGGGCGGGTCCACCGCCTGCCTGGCCGAGGGGCAGCGCCAGGCCGGGCATGGCGCGCCGATCCATGGCTACGACCGCTTTACCGCCACCAGCGGCGTGAAAAAGCGAGTGCTGCAACCGGCCGGCATCCCGCCGTTCCGCGGCCGCGACATCCTGCCCGTGGCGCAGGCCCTACTGTCGCCCTGGTCGGACCGGGTCACCCTGCACCCCGGCGAGATCGAGGAAAACGGCTGGCATGGCGGCCCGATCGAGATTCTGGTGCTGGACGCCTGCAAATCGACCGAGGCCATCGACCGGATGTCGCAAACCTTCTACCCGGCGCTGATCGCCGGGGGGGCGCTGGTGATTCAGCAGGACTATTTCCACTGGCGCCAACCCTGGATCGCCGCGCAGATGGAACGGCTGGCCGATCATTTCGTGCCCCTGGCCCCCTGCCCCGACAGCACGATGATCTTTTTCTGCCGCAAGCCCCCCGACGCCGCCGCCCTGGTCCGCGCCGCCTGCACCCGGATGCGCGACAAGGATCTTATCGCCGGGGTGCAGTCCGCCCGCGCCCGGCTGGCGGGTTTCGGGATGACGGACCGCTTCGACCACATGATCGCGGCGATCCGCGCCAACCCGGGACAGCGCATCGCGTGGCGGTTCGAAAGGCCGTGAGGGGGGGAGTTAGAGGGCGCACACTTATGGCCCGCAGAAACACCGAGCATTACATAAGAATACAGAAATATAATTTTCTTAAGCAATTAAATCCCTAAGCGAATAGAACGAATATGAGCAATATAATAATCCACGATAGCACACAGGCCTCCAATGCCCTTTTAAACTTAAGATAGTCTTCTGCCATCAGATGATCAAATTTGTCTTCACGCTCCTTATCGCTACAGCTTTTTCCGACATTTTGCGTGACCTCCGCTATATACCCATAAGCTCGAATAAACATCCAAAGGGTCAAAAAAATTCCCAGGAAAAAGATCGCCCTAAGATAAAACTGAGGCACTATTCCAGAATCAGGAGATAAACGAAGAATCAAGGCGCTAGTAGTCGCGAAAAATGCGACAACCGTAATCCCGACCTTTGGCAACTCAACCAAGAGCTTGTGACGCTCAGATTCATCCTTATTTGCGCGCCTTTTATTTGGCGTTACCGGAACTTGTGTCATTTAGTTCTTTCCTTAGCATCTCGCTCGATTGGATCGGCCAGAACCTTCAAGCACTTTTCCCGCACATAACCTTCCAGATAAACTCGCAAATCACCTATATTCCGAAAGTATCCCTTCCTTAATCCGTATTCAGCCCTCTTCTCCGCCTGGTCCCTTACAGTTTTGGAACCTCGCGCAATTCTATGCCGCTTCTTGGCGCCAATACCGTGTTTTTTTGCTGTCTTCGCCGCAGAGAGATACTCCGTTGCTCTAGAGCAGCCAATTAGAATTTTTGAGTTAGTCAATTCAGAGAATTCTGCCTCGGAGTAACCGCGAGACCTCACAAGGTCTTCAACTCGACCCTTCACTTTATCCGTTTCGTTAGGCAAATTAAGCCACCCCAACAATCAAACCCTTGAAGATTGCGAGAGTAATACCAGAAAGCTTACATCTTGTAAGCTCCAGGTTGTCTTTTGGCGGCTACTATCGCCTTTGGGTCACACCACCCTACCTCGCAAACTTCTTGTACTTCACCCGCTTCGGCTCCACGCTGTCCGGTCCCAGCCGCCTGATCTTGTCTTCCTCGTAGGCTTCGAAGTTGCCCTCGAACCACTCCACATGCGCCTCGCCCTCAAAGGCCAGGATATGGGTGCACAGGCGGTCCAGGAAAAAGCGGTCGTGCGAAATGATGACGGCGCAGCCGGCGAAATCCTCCAGCGCCGCTTCCAGCGCCTGCAGGGTTTCCACGTCCAAGTCGTTGGTCGGTTCGTCCAGCAGCAGCACGTTGCCGCCGGATTTCAGCAGTTTCGCCATGTGGACGCGGTTGCGTTCCCCGCCTGACAGCAGGCCCACCTTTTTCTGCTGATCGCCGCCCTTGAAGTTGAAGGACGAACAATAGGCGCGGCTGTTCACCTCGGCGTCGCCCAGGGTGACGATGTCCAGCGCGTCGGTGATTTCCTCCCACACCGTCTTGTCGGGGTCCAGCGCGTCGCGGGACTGGTCGACATAGGACAGCTGCACCGTGTCGCCAAAGGTGATGCTGCCCTCGTCGGGCTGTTCCTGCCCGGTCAGCATGCGAAACAGCGTCGATTTACCCGCGCCGTTGGGGCCGATAACGCCGACGATACCGCCCGGCGGCAGGGCGAAGGTCAGATCCTCGATCAGCAGGCGGTCGCCATAGCCCTTTTTCAGGCCCTCGACCTCGATCACCTTGCCGCCCAGGCGCGGGCCGTTGGGGATGATGATCTGGGCGCGCGACAGCTTTTCGCGTTCCGACTGGCCGGCCATTTCCTCATAGGCCTGGATACGAGCCTTGGATTTCGCCTGCCGCGCCTTCTGGCCTGCGCGAATCCAGTCCAGTTCGCGTTCCAGTTGCTTCTGCCTGGCCTTGTCCTCACGCGCCTCTTGTTCCAGGCGCTTGGCCTTTTGTTCCAGCCAGCTGGAATAATTGCCCTCGTAGGGGATGCCGCGGCCGCGATCCAATTCCAGGATCCAGCCGGTGATGTCATCCAGGAAGTAGCGGTCGTGGGTGACGATCAGGATCGTGCCCTTGTACTCGATCAGGTGCTTTTGCAGCCAGGCGATGGTTTCGGCGTCCAAATGGTTGGTCGGTTCGTCCAGCAGCAGCATGTCGGGCGCTTCCAGCAGCAGCTTGCACAGCGCGACCCGGCGGCGTTCCCCGCCCGACAGGGTTTCGACGGGCGCGTCGTCGGGGGGGCAGCGCAGGGCCTCCATCGCGACGTCGATCTGGCTGTCCAGATCCCACAGGTTTTCCGCGTCGATCTGGTCCTGAAGGGTGGTCATCTCCTCCATCAGATCGTCGGAATAGTCCTCGGCCACTTGCATCGCGATCTCGTTGAAGCGGTCGATCTTGGCCTTCTTCTCGGCCACGCCCAGCATGACATTTTCACGGACCGACAGGTTGGGGTCCAGTTCCGGTTCCTGCGGCAGGTAGCCGACCTTGGCGCCCTTGGCGGCCCAGGCCTCGCCGGTGAAATCCTTGTCCCAGCCGGCCATGATGCGCAGCAGCGTGGATTTACCGGCGCCGTTGACGCCCACGACCCCGATCTTGACCCCGGGCAGAAAGCTGAGGCGGATGTTTTCAAAGCATTTCTTGCCGCCGGGATAGGTCTTGGACACACCGTCCATGTGGTAGACATACTGGTAGGAAGCCATCGGGAACCGCCTTCATGCGTTTGTGCCTGAGTTGCCCGCTGACATAGCGATTCCGCTGGACAAGGGCAATGCGGGGCGGGTTAACGTGCGCGTCGGTTGCAACGGAGGGACCGCAATGCGGACCGGATTTCCCAAAGCTGCGCCGGGCATGCGCATCGGCCTTCTGGGCGGGTCATTCGACCCCGCCCACGAGGGGCATGCCCATATCACGCGGGCCGCGCTGAAGGGGTTCGGACTGGATCGCGTCTGGTGGCTGGTCAGCCCCGGCAACCCGCTGAAACCCGAGGGCCCCGCGCCGATGGCGCGCCGGATCGCGGCGGCGGAACGGATCATGCACGACCCCCGCGTGACCATCACCGATATCGAGGCCCGGCTGGGCACGCGCTATACGGCGGCGACGCTGGGCCAGCTGAGGACATTGTACCCCGGCGTGCATTTCGTCTGGCTGATGGGCGCGGACAACCTGATGACGTTCCACCGTTGGGATCGGTGGGAATGGATCCTGCAAAACGTCCCGGTGGGCGTACTGGCCCGGCCCGGCCAGGGGGTTGGCGCACGGCGATCCAGGGCGGCGATCGCGTTTGCACGCTACCGGGTGCCGGCCACGCATTCACGCGCGCTGGCATTGCGGGACACACCGGCCTGGTGTTTCCTGAACGTGCCGCTGGTCCACATCTCGTCCTCGGACATCCGGGCACGTGGAGAGTGGTAAAACACTGAAACACTCTGTCCCCGGGGCGCTGCGCGCTTGCTCCGAAGGGGCGGATTTGCTTCACTCTCTGCCATGAAGGGCCCGGCAATCCCCCTGTCCCGGCGTGCATTTCTGGCCGCCGCAACCGCCAGCGTGGCAAGCGAGGCGCTGGCCACGCCGCTGGCGCGCAGTCCGCGCCCTGTTGCCCGGCCCGAACTGGCCCGGCGCGCGGTGGCCCTGGACCGCCTGCTGGCCGACGCGCGGCTGAGCGGCAAGATCGGCCTGGCCGTGGCCGATGCCCGTACCGGCGAGATGCTGGAGGTGCATAACCCCCTGCTGGGCCTACCGCCCGCCTCGGTCACCAAGGCGGGAACGGCCTTCTACGCGCTGGAGGCATTGGGCCCCGATCATCGGTTTGAGACGCGGGTTATCGCCACCGGCCCTGTCAGGTCCGGACGCATTCAGGGCGATCTGGTGCTGGTCGGCGGGGGCGATCCGACGCTGGATACCGACATGCTGGGCGATCTGGTGGCCAAACTGACCGCCGCCGGGATACGCGGCGTGACGGGCCGGTTCCTATACCATTCCGGCGCTTTGCCCGAACTGGCGGCGATCGACCCGGGCCAGCCGGATCACGCAGGTTATAACCCCGCGATTTCCGGGCTGAACCTGAATTTCAACCGGGTGCATTTCGAGTGGCGCCGCAACGGCACGGGATACGCGGTCACGATGGATGCCCGCGCCCGGCGCTACCGCCCCGAGGTGGGCGTGGCCCGCATGCGCGTGGTCCAGCGCGCCGCGCCGGTCTACACCTATTCCTCGATGGGAGGGGTGGACGAATGGACGGTGGCACAGGGCGCGCTCGGCAATGGCGGGGCGCGCTGGCTGCCGGTGCGGCGGCCCGCGCTTTATTGCGCCGAGGTTTTTCACACCCTGGCCCGCGCCCAGGGGCTGCGCCTGCCCGACCCGCGCCCTGCCCCGGCCCCGCCCCGCGGCGCGTTGCTGGCGCATCACCTCAGCGCGCCGCTGTCCGAGATCCTGCGCGCCATGCTGAAATACTCCACCAACCTGACCGCCGAAACGGTCGGCCTGGCCGCGACCCTGGCACGCGGGGGCCAGCCCACGGGGCTGGCGGCCTCGGGGCAGGCGATGACCGAATGGATTGCGGCCAGGGTGGGCACGCGCCGGGCCCGGTTCGTGGACCATTCCGGGCTGTCCGACGCCTCGCGCATCTCAGCGGCAGAGATGGTGCGCCTGCTGGTCGCGGTGGGCCCCGACGGCCCGCTGAACCCGCTGATGAAGGACATCCCGATCCGCGATGCCAACGGCAAGGTCATGTCCGGCCACCCGGTCAAGGTGCGTGCGAAAACCGGCACATTGAATTTCGTCTCGGCGCTGGCGGGCTATGCAACCGGGCCCGATGGCCGCGACCTGGCCTTCGCCATCTTCACCGCGGACGAGGATCGCCGCGCCCGCCTGACCGTGGCCCAACGCGACCGCCCACCCGGCGGGCGCGCCTGGATCGGCCGGTCGCGGACGCTGCAACGGGCGCTGGTGGCACGATGGGGGCTGCTCTACGGGTGACGAACCGGCCCGCGTGGAACGCAGCACGGGGCAGTCAGACCGTTTTCCCGCTGTCCTGCGCGGTCAACGGTTTGCACCAGCCGGTCAAACGCCCGCGGGCCGTGTGATCAGCACCCCCGCGACCCATTCCGCCTGGTTATGAAAGTCGTTGATCAGGTCCATCTCGGCGGCGGTGCAGTCCAGCAGCAGTTTCAACTCGCCATCCCGCTTGGTCAGGTCCAGCGAGGCAACGACGCCAGTAACCCGCCCCGCCCCCAGGCTGCCGCGCCAGACATCCACCCCGTCGCCATCAATGGCGCGCGTCCCGTCCAGATAGCCGTAATCCAACGGATAGGTGATCTGGGGAAAGCGCGGGTGCGCGCTGCCCCGGGGGCGGTCGATCACCAGTTTGACCCCGGCGACAAAGGCATCGGCAAAGGGCCAGAAACGGTCGGGCAGATCGGCAGGAACCATCAGGCCACCATGTGGCGCGCGCGCGCCGCCCGTTCGATCGCCGCACCGGCCAGGCGGTCGATGTTCAGCTCGTACCGGATTTCCTCTAGCAGGCGCAGTTCCTGTTCGCCCAGCCGGCCATCGGCGGCGGCGACATCGCAGGCCAGTACATAGGCGGTTTCATACAGCTTTTCGGGCAGCGCCTCGCGCACCAGCCCGAACAGCGCGTCCAGACCGTCGTATTCCTCGAACAGTTCCAGCACGGCGCTGGACACGGCCGGGATGCGTTCGACGTCGTAATCGGCAAAGACCGGCAGGTGGTTCACCATCCGCTCGATCGTCACCAGTTCGGCCGTGCGGATCGTTTCATCCGAGGCCGAGACGGCCAGCATTATGGCCACAAGTGCGTCGGGGGCGGTCAGGGGGGCGGTTTCGGTGCTCATTTCGGCCTCCTTCGGGCATGTTGCGGCGCAGAATATTGACGTAGCCCACACCGGGCAATAGGACACGGGCCTTGCCGGGCATGGGGCCCGGCCCGACTGGAGTGCTGACATGTCCGATCTGCGCGACGCCGCGATGAGTTCCAAGGCCTGGCCCTTCGAAGAGGCCCGGAAACTGCTCAAACGCGTCGAGAAACGGCCGCCCGAAAAGGGGTACGTGCTGTTCGAGACGGGCTATGGCCCCAGCGGGCTGCCGCATATCGGCACCTTCGGCGAGGTTCTGCGCACTACGATGATCCGCCGCGCCTTTGAGGCGATCAGCGACATCCCCACGCGCCTGATCTGTTTTTCCGACGACATGGACGGCATGCGCAAGGTGCCCTCCAACGTGCCCAACCAGGAAATGCTGCACGAAAACCTGCAGCGCCCGCTGACCAGCGTGCCCGATCCCTTTGGCACGCATGAAAGCTTTGGCCATCACAACAACGCCATGCTGCGCCGGTTCCTGGACACCTTCGGGTTCGAGTACGAATTCTACTCGGCCACCGAGTTCTACAAATCCGGCCGTTTCGACGAGGTGCTGAAACGCGCGACCGAACGCTATGACGACATCATGGCGGTGATGCTGAAATCCCTGCGCGAAGAACGCCAGCAGACCTATTCCATCTTTCTGCCGATCCACCCCGAAACTGGCCGGGTGCTGTATGTCCCGATGAAACACGTGGACGCGCAGGCCCACACCATCACCTTCGATGACGAAGAAGGCTGCGAATGGACCCTGCCGGTCACCGGCGGCAACGTGAAACTGCAGTGGAAGCCCGATTTCGGCGCCCGCTGGGCCGCGCTGGATGTCGATTTCGAGATGTACGGCAAGGACCATTCCACCAACACGCCGATCTACGACCGGATATGCGAAATCCTGGGCGGCAAGAAGCCAGAACACTTCACCTACGAACTGTTCCTGGACGAGAACGGCGAAAAGATTTCCAAATCCAAGGGCAACGGCCTGACCATCGACGAGTGGCTGACCTATGCCGCCACCGAAAGCCTGTCCTACTTCATGTTCCAGAAGCCCAAGACCGCCAAGCGGCTGTGGTGGGATGTGATCCCCAAGGCGGTGGACGAATACCATCAGCAATTGCGCGCCTTCCCCGATCAGGACACCAAGGCGCAACTTGCCAACCCGGTCTGGCACATCCATAACGGCAACCCGCCGAAATCGGACATGGTCGTGCCCTTTGCGATGCTGCTGAACCTGGCCTCTGTCGCCGGGGCGGACGACAAGGACGGGCTGTGGGGCTTCATCAAGCGGTACGCGCCCGATGCGTCGCCCGAAACCCACCCCCACCTGGACGAGGCGGCGGAATTCGCCGTGCGCTATTTCCGCGATTTCGTGGCGCCGACGCGCCAGTTCCGCGCGCCCGACGAAAAGGAACGCGCCGCGATGGAGGATCTGGTCGCCCGGCTGAAGACCTGGGAGGGCGGACTGGACGCCGAGGAATTGCAAAGCCTCGTCTTTGCGGTCGGCAAGGATCACGCGTTCGACCCGCTGCGCGACTGGTTCAAGGCGCTGTACGAGGTGATCCTGGGCGCCAGCCAGGGCCCCCGCTTCGGTGGGTTCATCGCGCTTTACGGGGTCGATGAAACCGTCAAGCTGATCGAGGGCGCACTGGCCCGCGGCTAAGGCACAGCAGCAAACCGCCGGGCCCCAAGGGGCCTGGCACAGCCCCTCTTTCCCGTGGGCGGGGTTAGGCCCCTTTCCAATGCTTCCACCAGCGCGCCCAGCGTCTGCCCAGATCGCGGGCGGGGCTGGCGAAAAGCCGCGCGCCCAGGTTCTGCGCCTCGTTTTCCAGCACGTTCTGGCGCGCGGCGATGTGCCCGCGAAACGCCGCCCACAGGGCGGGATCGCCAGGCAGGTCCGCGGCGCGGGCGATGTAGTAGTCCAACACATCCAGATCGTGGTGATCGCCCAACATCTCGGACAGGTCGCGCGCCTGCTGCGCGCGGTGATCCATGACCTGCGGATTCAGCGGCGCCAGGATACGGGTGTGATACCAGTGGTCCTTGACCCGCTTGCGCCAGTCGTGAATGCGCTCCACGGCGGGATCCTCTGCCGCGGCGGCACGGGCCTTGCGCGCGCGGGCGAATGCCTTTTCCAGCCCGTCCTGCATCGCGGCGAACCCGTCCTCGGTCAGGCGCCACTTCGCCGCCCGGCCCCGCAGATCCAGCAGCGCCGCCCGGAACGCAGCAAGATCTTGTTCAACATGGGCGCGGGCAGCGGCCGCATCGCGCAGGGACACCAGATGCGCACGCACCCGCGCAAAGCCCGAAAGATGCGCAGCGGCCACCAGCTTGTCGTAGGTTTCCACCATCCCTTCGCTGTCGCGCAGCCCAGACAGGCGGCGCGCGGCATCGCGGATCGCCTCGTTTTCCGCCGCGTAGCCGGGAAAGGCCGGGCGCACCAGGCGCAACAACCCGCGCAACCGCTTGGCCCGCTTGCGCAGTTGGTGGACCTTGTCATGCAGGTCCATGTCGGGGTTATCCAGTTCGGCAAGGCCTGCGTCGATCTCTTGGACCGCGATACGCCGCAGCGCGGCCTGAACAGATTTGTCAGAGCGTTTTACACGATAGGCCATGGCCCGACTCTTTCTGCGCTAAGGCGGATCTGGGGACAGTCTAGACGACATCTCCCCCGCGATGAGAGTTGAGATTGCACACTGCCCCACCGCCCCGTGAACCGGGGTGTTTTGTCGCGCCCGGACTTGGGAAGGCTCGCGGAACTGACATGTGCGCGTGACATATTCCGCCCCGGAACCAGACCAAGACGTGTCACCGGAGACTGATCGATGCGCCCCCTTCTGCCCCTTGCCCTGTCCGCTGTCGCCGTTGCCGGCCAGTCGGCCTGGGCGATTTCACTGCCCAAGGATGAACGCCTGGGCATCGTGCGCCAGGAATGCACGCGCTGCCATTCGCTGCGCAACATCGCCAACAGCGAGGGCAAGACGCGGGACGAGTGGATCGAGCATGTGATCGACATGACCGATATCGAGAACCGCCCCGATAACATGCAGGCGGTGGTCGATTACCTGTTCGAGTATTTCCCGCCATGGGAAGGCCAGAACTGACCCGGCCCGCACACTGCGCGCGCCCGGCGGACAACCCGTCGCGGGTTTGGATTTGTCATAATTCCATTAAGCGGCATCTCTAGTGTGAGTTTCGCCCGACACCGGGCGGAGAGTGGTTCTGCCCCCTCCCCTCCAGGCAATACCCAAACCCAGAGGTTTCCCATGACCCGCAAGACCCTGCTGCTGGCGAGCACTGCCCTTCTGGCCGCGCCCGCCTTCGCCGACAGCGTTGAATTCGCGCCCGTCGCCTTCCCGAACACCGATGAACTGAAACGCGCCGCGATCGCCTCGGAAAGCGTGACCATCGACGGCAAAACCGCCGAAATCGGCTATCACGTCATCGCCCGCGGCGGCGACAAGATCGGCGATGGCACCTGGGGCCTGCTGATCGACAAGGACGGCAACCCGGTGGTCAGCGCCGACGGCTCGCAGCACATCTCGGTCGATACCGACTTTTCCTCGCTGCTGCCCGTGGGCGACAAACTGTTCTCGGTCAGCCACTTTGAATCGCGCCCCGGTGCGATGTACCTGACCGAACTGAACCAGGATGCCGACACCGGCATGCTGACCCCGGTCTGGACCCGTCCGGTCGACTTCTCGGCCGTTGGCGGCCTGTGGGTGCCCTGCGCCGGTTCCGTGACGCCCTGGACCACGCATCTGGGCTCGGAAGAGTACGAACCCAACGCCCGCGAAGTCTATGAAGCCGAGGCGCTGGAAGACATCGACGACTACTTCTACCCGATGGCCCGCTACTTTGGCCTGAACCCGGCCGAAATGTCGCTGGAAGAGTTCCGCGGCGTGTTCAACCCCTACACCTGGGGCTATCCGGTCGAGGTCGCCGTGAACGAAGCCGGCGAAGAGACCGTGACCAAGCATTACGCGATGGGCCGCATGGCGCTGGAACTGGCCTACGTGATGCCCGACGGCAAGACCACCTACATGTCCGATGACGGCACCAATGTCGGCTTCTTCATGTTCGTCGCCGACGCAGAGGGCGACCTGTCGGCCGGCACGCTGTACGCCACCAAGCTGACCCAGACCTCGGGTGAGGGCGCGGGCGCGTTCGACATGGAGTGGATCAGCCTGGGCCACGCCACCGCCGACGAGATCAAGGCCGTCGTCGACCAGAAGCCGGCCTTTGCCGACATCTTCGACGCCGCCGCCCCGAACGAGGATGGCACCTGCGCCGAAGGCTTCACCTCGATCAACACCACCAACGGCCATGAATGCCTGGCGGTGAAAGAGGGCATGGAAATCGCCGCCTCGCGTCTGGAAACCCGCCGCTACGCCGCGATGATGGGCGCCACCACCGAGCTGCGCAAGGAAGAGGGCATCACCTTCGACCCGGCCTCCTCGACCCTGTTCGTGGCGATGTCGGAAATCGCCAAGGGCATGAACGGCGGCGCCAAGCAGGATGTCGGCGGCCCCGACCACATCCAGCTGGAAACCAACAAGTGCGGCGCCGTCTACGGCATGCCGGTCGCGGCTGACGCCGAAATCGGTTCGGACTACGTCGCCCAGTCGATGAAGGCCGTGATCGCCGGCACCATGATGGACTATGCCGACGACAGCGAGTTCGCGAACAACAGCTGCGACATCGACGGCATCTCCAACCCCGACAACGTGACCTTCATGACCGGCACCAACACGCTGATCATCGGCGAGGACACCGGCTCGGGCCACCAGAACGACGCCATCTGGGCGCTGGACATGGATACGGCCGAACTGACCCGCATCATGACCACGCCTTACGGGTCGGAAACCACCTCGCCCTACTACTACCCGAACATCAACGGCTGGGGCTACCTGACCGCGGTCATCCAGCACCCCTACGGTGAATCGGACGAGGACAAGCTGGCCGATCCGGCCGACGCCATGGCCTATTTCGGCTATGTCGGCCCCTTCCCGGCCAAGTAAGACCTGATCGTCTGCCAATCATCGGGGGAGGCGCTTTGGCGCCTCCCCTTTTCATCCACGTGACAGGACCGACCCCATGCATCGCACCGCCACCGCACTGACCCTGATCCTGGCCGCCGGCTCGGCCATGGCAGAGCCGCTCTGGGACAAGCATCTGACCAATCCGACGGCCTATATCCCGTCGCAGTGCTACACGAACACGCTGGATGAGGCCGGAAACGCCTACAACCCCTGTTTCACCTGCCACGTCGATGCCCGTGCGCCGAACTACATCGTCGGCGACGAGGATCTGCAAACCGAATACGCCTTTCCGCGCGCCGCGCTGAAAAACCCCTGGACCAACCTGTTCGTGGACCGCTCTGCCGCCATCGCCGCCGTGTCCGATGCCGAGATTGACGCCTATGTCGCCCAGTCCAACTATTTCGACGCGGACGGAACCATCACCCTGGCGCGCAAGCTGGCCAACCCGCCCGCCAACTGGGACGAGGACGGCGACGGCGCCTGGGCGGGCTACATCCCCGATTGCCATTTCAACTTCGACGCCGAGGGGTTCGACCACGCCCCCGACGGCACGCCGACCGGCTGGCGCGCCTTTGCCTATGTGCCGCTGCCCGGCGGGTTCTGGCCCACCAACGGATCGACCGACGACGTGCTGATCCGCCTGGCCGAACCGTTCCGCACCGACGAAACGGGCGCCTATGACCCCGAGATCTACAAGGTGAACCTGGCCATCACCGAGGCGCTGATCCAGCGCGCCGATGTCGCCATCGACCCGGTGGACGAAACCCGCCTGGGCGTGGATCTGGACAAGGACGGGACGCTGGGCACCGCCGACCACATCGCCTATGACTGGATGCCGATCGACGGACGGTTCATGTCCTGGGTCGGCGCGGCCAAGGGCGAAAAGCTGGCCGCCGGCCTGTTCCCGCTGGGGACCGAATTCCTGCACACCGTGCGCTATATCGATGTCAGCAGCGGCGCCGTTTCCATGGCCCCCCGCATCAAAGAGGTCCGCTACGGCATCAAGTCGAAATGGCAGACCTACGCCGACCTGGAACAGGGCGGCCTGGCCGAGGTCAAGGAACGCGCGGCCTTCCCCGACCGGATCGACATTTTCGACGGCGGCCTCGAAACCGGCATCGCCAACGGCACCGGCTGGCGCTACCAGGCCTTTATCGAGGATGCGGCCGGCGACCTGCGCCCCCAAAGCTTTGAGGAAACGGTGTTCTGCATCGGCTGCCACGGTGGGGTCAGCGTAACCGACGACGCGGCCTATGCCTTTCCGCGCAAGCTGCCCAGCCAGACCGCCCATGCCCGCGGCTGGTATCACTGGACCCAGAAATCGCTGGCCGGCACGCCCGAACCCGTCCGCGCAGACGGGCAGCGCGAATTGCTGACCTACCTGCAGGAAAACGGGGCGGGGGACGAATTCCGCAACAACGCCGAGATCATCGCGCGGTTCATCGCCGCCGATGGCAGCGTCGATCCGCAGGCCGCGGCGGAACTGGAACAGGACATCTCGACCCTGCTGTTCCCCTCGCCCGAACGCGCGCGCACCCTGAACAAGGCCTATCGCGAGATCGTGCTGGAACAAAGCTACGTGCGCGGCCGCGACGCGGTCGCCATGCCCGCGGCGAATGTCCACCGCGAGGTGGAACAGAACCAGCCCACCGGGATCGTGACACCCGTGCGCGCCGCGCGCTGGTAGGCACGAACAAAACCCGGCACCGCCGCCCCATGCAGCGGCGGTGCCTCTGCGCATCGAACAGCGGTCTGCGTCGCCGTGCAGGTGGGCCGGATCGTCAGAAGAAATAGTCCAGCCCGATTTCCAGGAAATCGTCACGGTCCAGCGCTGACAGCGGATCAAACGGATCGTCCGCGTCGATGATCGCCGAGGACACCGACACGCGGGTATTGCCGGCCAGCCGCCACGAGGCCTCGACCGTTGTCACCATCGCACGGCTGTCCAGATCGCGCAGCGCACCAACCGACAACGAGGCACCCGACATGTTGTTGAAATCGTAGCGGACCCCCAGGAACACATCATCTTCGACGAAGGTGGGCGGCTGTAGGGCCGAGCGATCATCATACAGGTATTCCGCCGTCACCGTCAGCCCGCCGCCCGATCCGAACACATCGCCAAAGGCATATTCGGCCCCGATCACGCCCGCGAAATAGTTGTCCCGCGCGGTGAACCGCTGTGCGCCCTCGAACTTGAACAGCCAGTCGCCCGTGGCATAGGCCAGTTCCAGCCCGACCTGTTGCATGTCCTGGTAATAGGGAACGGCCCCGACGCTGTCCCCGCCCAGCAGGAAGGCCCGCGTTGCCGGGCTGGCCGCGCCGAAGATCTGCGCCAGCAGACCGGCATTGCCCCGCCCGGACAGGCTTTCGTAGCTTGCACGGATATCGGCATTGACCGCGTCGCAGGTCGCCTCGCTCACCGTGGCGGTCTTGAAGGCGCAGCCGGGCAGATAGACCGGCTGCCGGTCGCGTCCCGAAAACAGCGACACCGCATAATCCAGCGAGCCGTTGCCCAGATCCACCGTGTTGGTATTTCGCAGGGCGAAATCGACACCTTCGCCGCTTTCGTACAGGGTCCGCCGGTCGTCGCCGGCCACGTAATAGCGCAACCTGTCGCTGCGCCGCGGTTCATCGAACGGGCGAAACCCGAACAGACCGTACAGGCTGAAATTCCCCAGCCCCGCGGTCTCGAAGGACAGCATCGCCATGGTCTGGCCCAGCCGGTCCTCCTCCCCGGTCGAGGCAAAATCGCCCCGCTGGTTGATGACGTTCACCGGGTTGTAGGACTCCGTCACCCCCCAGAACACGACATCGCGGCCCACCAGCCAGCGCACCCCGTCAAGATCGCCGCTGACATGGGCCTTGGACAGGTCCAGGGACGTGGCGCCGGTGCGTGCGTTGGTGCGGCCCTTCAGCTCGGCGGTGAAATCGCCAAAGCCCAGCCCCCCGCTGACCGCCAGGCGCATGGCGCCGATCATCTCGGTGCCGCTGCCCGCCTGCCCTGGCAGGGCGCCGTTCTGGGTGTAGCTGCGCGCGGCCAGGCCGATTTCGCCCTCGACCGACAGGCCCTGCGCGGCAAGCGGAACCGGCAAGAGCGCCGCAAGCCAGACGATGCCCAGAGACCCTGCTTTTTTCACCCTGCCCCCCTTCGCGCCCGCGCAAACCGAGCCTGCACCATCCTTGCCGCATCAGTCCCGGTTCACAAGATGTGCCGGGCGCGCAGATCACCGTGCCATTGCCTCGCGCGTGAAATCCCCCGGCCGCAGGCCGGTGTTGAAACGATACCCACTCCACTCGAGGATCGTGCTTTTGCCGGTCAGATGGTTGACCATCGTCATCCGTGCGGGCCGCCAGTACCGGCCGCCATACTGGCGATAGCCGCTCATGGTCAGGGTCTTGGACCGCTGGCCGCGGCGGTTGAAATAGGCAACGGCCTGATAGCGCAGCGCGGCAGTGTCGATCCAGACCAGTTGCTGCGCATAGCCCGAGCTGTAGCGCGGGGTGCGCTGCAGCAGGTGACACCGCCCCGCGCCGTTGGGGCAGGGCTCGTCGCGCAGCCACAGGTGGCTGAAGCTGGCCACGTCCTGCTCTACCATGTCCTCATAGGCGAACTCGCTGCCCACAAAGGATCCCGAGCGCCCCCCGCCGGTGATCTTTTTCACCCGGCCGACCGAAGGCAGATACAACCATTGGCTATCCTGTCGGTTGTCAAAGGCATGGGTCAGCAGCGCCGTGCCGCGAATGTCGCCCGGCCAGTCGAACACCAGCAGCGATCGGGTTTCGCGCCCGCCCCCCAGTTCCAGCGTCTTCATCGCGAAGCGGCGCGAACTGGTGGCGCCCGTGGGCGTGCGCAGCGTCATTTCCCCCGAGACCTGCAAATCGCCAAAGCCGGTGGCCACCGCGTCCGCGCGCGCGGCGATCTGCTGGCCCCTCTGCTCTGGTGTCTGGGCCAGGGCGGCGCCCGCCCCGGCGGCCAGCATAGCGATGACGAAAAGCAATCTGCGCAAAATCATTGGTTTGTCCTTCTCAAGACGGCTGGCAAAAGCAGCAGATCGGTCAGCAGCGCCAGCACGATCACCAGGGCGGTCAAGCCGCCCATATGCTGGTTCAGGGCAAATCCACTTTGCGTCATGACGGCAAACCCGCTGAAGATCGCGACCGAGGATACCATCACCGCCGCGCCGACCGTACGAAAAGTCTGGCGCAGCGCCTCTTCCCGCTCAAGCCCGTGTCGGCGCCGCCGCCGATAGTGGGTCAGGATATGCACAGTGTCGTCCACGACGATGCCAAATGTCATGGTCGTAACAACGGTCGAGCCCAGGTTGACCTCGCCCACGAACCAGCCCCACAGCCCAAAGCCGAAAATCGCGGGCAAGACGTTCGGAACCAGACTGACCAGCCCCAGCCTGAGGTCGCGCAGCGTCAGGATCATCAGCCCCGAAACCAGCACCAGCACGGTCAGCATCCCGTAGACCATCGCGCGGTTGTTGCGTTGGGTCAGCTTCGAAAAGGCAACGCCAAAGCCCACCGCCTGCGTGGCGATGGCCGGTTCATTCGCGCGCAGCCAGGCCTCGGCCGTATCGGCAAAATCGACGATGGCCTGCCCATCGACATCCCGCAACAGAACGACCACGCGGGTCTGGGTGCGGTCGATGTTCAGCATCTGGTTCATGTCCAGCCCGGCGGGCAGGGACAACTCGTACAGCATCATCGCCTGGGCGTTGGCCGCCTGCGTCGGCGCGATGTCATGGCCCCCCGGCCCACCGTCGCCCAGCGTGTGGTTCAGCCGCTTGACGATATCGGACAGGCTGCCCACGAAAACCACGTCGTCCTGCTGCCGCATCCAGGTTGCAAATCGGTCGACCCGGTTCAGGAACGCGGGGGCGAAAACGCTACCCTCTGCGCCGCTGTCCAGCGAGAACTGGACACTCTCGATGCCGGTCAGTGCCGCCTCGATGGCATCGCTGTCGGTCCGAAAGGCAAAGCTTTCGTCGAAATACTTCAGCGGGCTGTCGTTGAAACGGATCTGCGCAAGCCCCGCCAGCGACACCAGGAACAACAAGGCGAAAACGGTCAGGATACCCCGCTGGTTCAGGGCAAACCCGGCCAGACGCTCCAGCGCGGCGGGCGACAGGCGCAGCGGACGAAAGCGAAGATCGGGCAGGCGCAGCAGCATCGCGGGCAGGGCCAGCACCGTCAGCAGCCACCCCACGACAATCCCCAGACTGACGATCGTGCCCATCTGCGCCAGGGGCGGCGATTCGGAAAAGTTGAGGCACAGGAAACCGATCGCCGTGGTCAGGTTGGTCACGGTGATGGCGGACAGGTTTTCCTCGACCGCGGCGACGGTCGCGGCGGTGCGGTCCTGCCCCTCGGCGATGCGCCGGGTCCAGCCCAGAACGACATGCACGCAAGAGGCGCTGACCAGCACCATCACGGCCAGCGGGCTGACCGCCGTGGCCGGGATCAGCGCAATCCCCAGCCACCCGGCAAACCCCAGCGTCGCAAGCGCCCCGCCCAGCGTGACCAGCGTGGTGCCCAGCCACCCGCTGAACGTGCCCAGGCCCAGTGCCATCAGCACGCTTACGCAGGCAAAACCGGCGGGCACCAGCAGCCTGGTATCGCGCTCGGCCGCCGCGCTGATCGCCGCATCGCCGATCACGGTGCCGCTGACATGGATGCGCAGGCCCGGCAGGCGGTCCTGCCATTCGGCCTGCAGGCTGCGCGCGATCCTGGCGACCTCTGTTCTGGAAACCGTGGCGTTGCCCTCCGGGACAAGGTTCACGGAAACCCCCAACGCCCGGCAGCCCGGCGAAATCAGCCGGTTCAGCAACTCGTCCGAGGTTTCTGCAATCCGCTTGATGCGCTGCGCCTGCGCCGCGCTCAGCGCGCCGTCCTCGGGGATCAGCGATTCTACGATGATCTCGTCGCCGCGACTTTCGCTGTGCTGGAAATTCGCGATGGAATCCACCCGCAGAGCATCGGGCAGCAGCCAGGCCTCGGCGGTGAAGTCGCGCAGCCCCTCTAGCACCGGCGGGGTGCAAAGGTCCGTATCGCCGACGAACGCGAACAGGACGGTCTCGGACAGGGCGTAGATGTCGCCCAGCCGTTCGAACGCCTGATAATCGGCGTTACGCTCGCCGAAATAGACCCGGTTGTCCGCCGTGTATCCGACACGCAGCACGCCAAGGACCGACACCAGCACCAGCAGCCCGCCCAGCAGCAACGCCAGCAGGTGATGCCGCACCAGCAGGCGGGCCAGGCGATCCGACCAAGCGCCGCTATCGGGAAGGGGGGGCATCGCGGGCTGCACCATGATCGCCCCCGATCACCGCCGCAGCACCAGCAGCCCGCCCAGCAGCAACGCCAGCAGGTGATGCCGCACCAGCAGGCGGGCCAGGCGATCCGACCAAGCGCCGCTATCGGGAAGGAGGGGCATCGCGGGCTGCACCATGATCGCCCCCGATCACCGCCGCCCGACCCGCGGTCGGGGTCTTGCGGCGCCATGGGTGCCGAAAGCGGCCGGGATGCTGTTCATCGGTTCTGCCCCCTGTTGCGGCCCCCCAGAGGTAGCACAGGCCGCGCCCCGATCCATCGTCCGATCAGCCGCGCACCGGGGCAGACCGCCCCTGCCGCGCCGCCATTTGCGCCCGCGCCTTGAACACCGCCATCTGCACCCGGCTATAGACATTGGCGGCGGCATCGCCGGTGGTTTCGACGGACAGAAAGATCACCGAGGGGTGCAGCGCCCGCACCCGCGCCTGCACCCCGTCGGACACCCCCGAGGAGGGCAGACAGCCGAACGGCTTGACACTGATGACCAGGTCGCAATCGCCCCGCTCGGCGGCGTCGATCAGCTTGGCCACCTCCAGGTGGCCCTCGCCGCCGCGCAATTCGGGGCTGTAATGGGCCTGGGCCAGCCGCGCCAGTCGGCCCATGTCGGGCAGCGCATAGCCCCGCAGCCCCGCCGCGCGGGCAAGCCGGCGAAACACCAGCCGGATCAACCTCTCCGCCGCCCACAGACGGATCAGCCGGATGCGCGGACGCTTGCCCGCCAGCCCCTGCCGCCCGCCATCCCGACCCGGCAGGTCGATGCGGCGGCGCGTGTCCCACTGGCCCTGCCAGACCAGATACAACAACCAGACGCTCAGCGGCTGAACCTCCACCTCGGCGCCTTCGTCCTCCAGGAACCGCTGCAGGCCATAGTTTCCGTCGCCCTCGGTCGTGATCGCCCAGAATTCCCCGATCAGCGCCGCCCTGGGCCGGGGTTGGCTGCGGTTCACCGCCACCCCCGCCAGCAAGGGCTGGCAGCGGCGCAGGGCCGCCCGCAGGCTGGTGCGCCGCGCCAGCGCGGTTTCCACGATGGTCCGGCAACGGTCCAGCGCCGCGTCGGTGGCACCGGGCACCGTTTCGTAAGGGCGGGTGCGATAACCGATCAGGTTCAGGACATCCGCCGCGATCATCGCCGAAACGATCCCCAGCGACAGCCTGCGGTCCAGCACGATCCCGTGGCCCGACCCGCAGGCCTGTTTGGCGCCCGCCTTCTGTTCCAGCAGGATCACGCGGAACCCTTCGAACCCGGCCTCGCGCAGGGCGCGGCGGTATTCCGTGATGTAGGATCCGAACCGGCACGGCCCGCAGGCCGCCGCCGTCATGAAGACGTAATCGCGGTTGATCTGCGCAGGCGACAGGCCCTGTTCATCGCGCAAGGTTTGCAGATAGCGCACAAGGTTGCCGATCATGAAATAGGCCGGGTTGCACTGGCCGCGACCGCAGAATTCCTTGCCGACCTCAAGCGCGCGACGGTCAGGGACCGGAAAGGCCCGCGCCCGGTAGCCCGCCCCGCGCAACGCCGCCGCCACCAGGATATCGGCGCTGCGGCTCAGCCCGCCGGTCAGGATCACGGTGCTGTCCTTCTCGGCGTCGTTGAAATGATCGAATACCTGCTCGCGGTAATGCGGCCCCTGCGCGTCACGGGGTTCCGGGTGCGGCGCCCGGCGGGGCGGACAGGGGCGGTCATAGGGCATCGGCAGATGCCTCCTGATCGGCGGCAAGGCGGGCCTGGTGCTGGCGCAGGGCATGCACGAAGGTCTCGATCCGAATCTTGATCGTCCCCGAGGGTTTGTTCGCATCGATATCGTGCACCGCCGCATAGGGCGTGCCCGCCGCATTCACGATCGATTCCACCACGCCATAGGTCGGGGCATCCTGCCCGCACTTGAACGATGACAAATCCAGCACCGCCAGGTTGGGGTGGCGGGCGGCGAATTTCGCGCCCCAGACCTTTTGCGCGCTGTTGGCGGCGTAGTTCTCGCGCCAGACATCGCGCACCCCCAGCAGGTCGGGCCCATCGCCAAAGCGCCGCGCCAGCCAGGCGCGATCCCTGGGCAGCGCGCGGATGGTCAGGATCGGAAAGCCGTGGGCCTGAAACGCATCCAGGATCTTGTGATTGATGCCAGGATCGGCGTGATAGGGGCGGCCCAGCAACAGGATGCCCATGCGCGCCTCTTGCTCCAGCCGTTCGATCAGGGCGCGACCCTCGGCCTGTATCTCTGCCTCGGCCCGCGCCAGCGCGGCAAAGCCCGCATCGCAGGCATGGGCGATTTCGTCCCGCCCCGCCCGCAGTCGCGCGCCAAAGGCCTCTTGCATCTGCTTGTGGAAATAATGCCGCTCGACCAGGGTCACGGTGGGGTGCAGATACGCCACCCCCGCGCGGGCGAAGAAATCGGTTTCCGTCGTGAACGCGGCCTTTACCACCCAGGGCGCGCCCGCCACCACGGGGCAGGCCGCGCTGTCCATCACATCGTCCAGAAAGGTCGGCAGATGGGTGATTGCAGGAAAGAACACCGCGTCCAGCGGCGCCCGCGCGTGCAGGCGCGTGACCAGGTCGTGCACATGGGCCTGGGCCAGCTTGGCCGGGAAACAGGGATCGTTCGCACCATAGAACGCCCCATCCTGCCAAAGCTCTGGCGTGGTCGGACCGGAAAAGACGACATTGCCCGGGGCCATGCCCAACGCCTGGAAAAAGCCGCGCCAAAGCGGGGCGGTGGCATAAAGGTTCAGCACCCGCGGCAGGCCCACCCGATAACGGGCCCGCGCCGCCTGCAAGACGGCCTCGCGCCGGGCGATGCGCGCGGGCGCGACCAGCGCCGCCGCGCGCGCCACCAGCCCGGACGGGCGCGCCCGGCACGCGGCATGGAACGCCGCGTCCTCGATGGCGCCCCCGGGCATGTGGCGGAAACTACGCTTGGCCTCGCGTTCGGCCAGGTTGGGATTGCGCCGCTGCGCCGCCTTGCGCGCACGCGCGGCCACCGGATCGGGCGCGGTTTCGGTTTCCAGCCGCCCGCGTTCGCAGCCAAAACCGGAAATGACCTGCCGCCGCCCGCCACCCGACAGCGTCACATCGATGAAGTTCCGCTTGCACCGGTTGTCACACAGCAGGCAGCGCGTGCCCTCGTCGCTGCGCAGGGTGACGGCCATCTCTGCCACCGCCGCCAGCCCGACAAAGCGCGACAGCCCCGCGCCCACGGTCTGCCGCGCCTCAAGCGCCGCGCCGATGGCGCCGGCCTCGCCCGGATGGGGATGGACCACGACCTGTGCATCGGGCACCCGCTGGGCGATGTAATCCAGCTGCGCCTTGACCGCAGCCAGATTGTATTGCGTGCCTCCCTGCAACAGGAAGGTCCGCCCGAACTGCGACAACCGGGGCGCCTGCACGATGTATTGCCAGATGTTCCGGGGCAGCACCCGCGCCAGCCCGGCCAGCAACTCGTCCGGGGCATAGCCCTCTTTCTGAAAGCTCACCCGGTCCGCATCCAGGAACACCGCGCAGCCATAGCTGAATTCGGGACTGACACGGGCGCGGAAGGCGTGGTCGGCATAGGCCTCCAGCGGGATGCCGAACTGCCCGGCCATCGCCTGCAACAGCATGCCGTTCCCGGCCGAACACTGGTTCGACAGCCGGTAATCGCGGATCTCGCCCCCCGACAGGAACATCACCTTGATGTCCTGTCCGCCTACATCGCAGATCACATCCGTATCGGGCAGGTAGTGGCGCGCGGCGTTCAGATGCGCGACCGTTTCGACCAAGGTCACATCCGCGCCCAAGCAATCGCCCAGCACCCCGCCCGCATAGCCGGTCGTGCCGACGCCGCGAATGTCCAGTCGGCCCCCGGCACGGGCCACCTGACCGTGCAGATCGGCGATCAGGGCGCGGGCATCGTCGATCGGGTTGCCCAGCGACAGCATGTAGGCCTTGAACAGGACCGCGCCGTCATCGCCCAGCAACACCGCCTTGGACGACGTCGAACCGCCATCGATCCCCATCCACGCCCGGACCGTTTCACCGGGGCGCAGGGAGGGCGGGCGGTGGGCCGGGATTTCATAGCGGGCGCGAAACGCCTCCAGTTCCGCGGCATCGCGCACCAGCGGCGGCCCGGCATCGCGCCGCAGACCGCGTTCACCGACCTGTTCCAGATGCGCGCGTAGCGGCGCCATACCCCGATAGCAGCCCTCGGATGCGGGCCGGGACAGCCCGTGCAGGCAGGCCCCGAAGGCAGCATAAAGATGCGCATTGGGCGGCACGATCACCAACTGATCCATTCCCCGCCCCGGCGGCGGCACATGCCCGCGCTGCGCCCAGGACCGGGCGATCCGGTCGCGCCAGCAGGCCTGTAACGCGGGCAGGTACAGGTTGGGACCGCCCAGCAGGATCACCGTTTCGGGCAGCGTTGCCCCGCGCGCCAGTACCGAAAGGTTCTGCACCGCGATGGCATCCAGCAGCGAGCAGAATATCTCTGCCCGGTCGATGCCCGATTTCATCAGGTTCACGACATCGGTTTCGGCAAAGACCCCGCATTTCGCCGCCACCGGGTGCAGCCGGTCGCCCGACCACACCACGGAGGCCGCCGCCGCGCCGTCCAGCCCCAGCTTGATCGCGCATTTGTCGATGATTGCGCCGGTGCCCGACGCGCAGCGGTCGTTCATGGTCGCATCGGACTGCCGCTCACCCGTCGCGGGGTCGGTGACGTAGCGGATGATCTTGGCGTCCTGCCCGCCCAGTTCGATGACGCTGCCCGCATCGGGGTGCAGGGCATCGACGGCCAGGGTGACGGCGTTGACCTCCTGGATAAAGGCGGCGCCCAGCGGATCAGCCAGCGGACGCGCGCCCGAGCCGGTGACGAAGATGCGGCACGCCCCGGCGCGCAGTTCGGGATGGGCGGCTTGCAGCGCCTCTAGCTGGGCCAATACCGTGGCCGCCTGTGCCGCACCGTGGCGCTGATAGCGCGACCACAGGATGGCGCGGGTGGCCGCATCGACCAGCACCGTCTTGACCGTGGTCGAGCCCACGTCGATCCCGATCACCAGTTGCGCCATCATACGGCCCGCGCCCCCGGCCCGGCCGCCACCTCGGCAAAGCGGGCGCCGCGCCGGACGAAGGACCGGCTGACAACCTCGTGCAGCCCGTCCGCGCCGATCTCGGCCCAGCCCAGGCGGGGGGTATCGTCGTGGCTGTCGATCACGCCCAGTGGCAAAACCGTGGCCATCTTGATCTGCCCCGGATCGCCCCAGGCCGCGTTGAAGGTCGGCAGGTCCACCTCTCGCAGGGTCAGGCTGGCCGCATCGACCAGATGATAGCGCGCCCGGTGCGTGTGCCCGGCCAGCAGAACCTGGCTGCGGGGGGCCGCGCCCCCCTGCCCCAACGCCCCGGCCCGTAACCGCGCCAGCAGCGCGCCCCCGCCGCGCGCGATGACGTGATGATCCAGCCCATGCCGCCGCCGCTGTGCCGCAAAGCGGACCGGGTCCAGCTGCACGCCATCGCACAGCCGCCGCCGCGCGGCGACCAGCGGCGCATGCACCAGCGTCAGCACCGGACCCGCGCCGGTCAGCGGGCCAAGCCGGTCCAGCGCGGCCAGATCGTCCGGACCGGGGCCAAGGCAATCGATCGACAGATTCGCCCGGCGCCCGGCCAAGCGCGCGCCCGCCGCGCGCCAGCCCAGCCGCGCCAGCCCAGCCGGGTGCAGGAACCCGTCCCCGTGGGCGTTCAGCATCACGCAGTCGAACCCGCCCGGCCGCCGCCGCGCCGGGGACTGCACCCCGCGAAACCCGGCCAGCGCCCCGCCCGCACCGGGCCGGATCGCGCCCAGTTCGCGCCAGGGCGCGCGCAGGCGCGTGTGCCCGATCCGCGGGGCAAGACGCTTCAGCGTATCGCGATCCAGGTTGACATGCTCCAGCCCCCAGGCCCGCAGGTTATAGGCCCCGCCCCGGTGATCGTGATTGCCCGGAATCTCTGCAAAGCGCCCCTCGATGGGGGCAATGGCGCGGTAGAACAGGTCGCGATTGTCGATCCCCGGCCCGCCGTCATACGCGTCCACCGCGTAATCCACTGCGTCGCCCAGGCTGACCACCGGCAGATCCCGCGCACCCATGCGCGCCACGAAACCGGCCAGTTCGCGGTTGGGGTTGATGACATCGCCCACCCCCTGCGCAGCCTCTGCGACCCGGTCCCAAAAGGCGCCGACATGGGCATCGGACATCACGACCAGGCCGGGCGACCGCCCGGAAAGCTCGACAACCTGCGACACGGCCCCTCCCAATGCGGCGGACCAGTGCGGCGTGGCATGGGCCATCCGCGATCCGCGCTGCCATGCTATGGCCGGGCGGACGGGGGACCATGACTTGTATCAAGTGGTTGGCCGCACGCGGCGCGATGTGGCACACGGCCGGGGCCGTCCTGCACCACGCCCTCCGGCCACGGCGCGGGGGTCTGCGGCGCGCCCCACCGATACCGGGCAGGATCAGGCCACTGTCCGTTCCAGAGCCTCGATTTCCCCAAGGAAATGATCCTGCAAAGGCGCGGGCAGGGGCACGTAGTGCAATTTGCGGGCCTGAATCTGCCCCTCGGTCAGGCACCACCGCAGAAAGGTAATCAGGGCCTGCCCCTTGTCCCGCGGCAAATAGCCCAGATCGCGATAGACCAGCAGATAGCTAAAGGCCGCAAGCGGATAGCTGTCCTCGCCGGGCGCATCGACGACCGAAGGCTTGATCGGGCTGTCGTCCGTGGCAGGCGTATTCAGTTCCGCGCTCTGGACACTTTCGGTCGTGGCGCGCACCGGATACCCGGCCCGGTTCACCAGGGTCGCATAGGGCAGGCCCGCGTTCAGGGCATATTTGACCTCTAGATAGCCGATCCCGCCGGGTTCCAACTGGATCTGATGGGCGATGCCGTCGCTGCCAAGCCCGGCCAGATCTGCATCGGTCGGCCAGCGCACCATCTTTCCGCATCCGATCCAGCTTTGCCATTCGGGGGAGATCCGGCAGAGGTAATCGGTGAAGATACTCGTCGTGCCAGAGGAGTCGGCCCGGTGCGCGACGTGGATCGGCAGGTCGGGCAAGGTTGCCTGTGGGTTCAGCGCCGCGATGGGGGCCTCGTTCCAGCGAAGGATGCGCCCCAGGTAAATATCCGCCAGAACCTTGCCGGACAGCACCAGTTGACCGTCGAACTGCGGCAGGTTATAGGCCACGACCACCGCGCCCAAAACGGTCGGAATGGTCAGCAGCGGGGCGGGCAGCGCCTTTACCTCGTCAGGGTTCAGCAGCGCGTCAGAGGCCCCGAAATCCACGTCTTGGGCCGTGATGTTGCGAATACCCCCGCCCGAGCCGATGGCGCGGTAGCTAACCCTGATCTCGGGATGCGCGCGTTCGAACAGCGCGATCCACCGCGCATAGAGCGGGGCGGGAAAAGTGGCGCCCGCACCGGATAGCTCGACCGGTCGGGTCCAGCATCCGCCAAGCGCCATGGCCGCGGGCAGGCTTGCAAGAACGGTCCGCCGTTTCATCGCACAACTTCCCTCTCGAATTCCTCGCGCAAGCGCTCGGCCATTGTTTGCGATAATGCGCCATGGTCCACAAGATGGGCAAGCCTGTCTGATCGTCCATCCATCGCCCGGCAAGCCAATATCCGCCGCTCTAGCCGCGCGCGCCGGGCGTGGCCCTCCGGATCAGGCCGGCGCCCCTGATGGCCGATACCTGGATCGGGTCCGCAAGCGGTACAGGTCCGTGGTGGCTGACCGTCGCCCGGCATCCCCAATGAAAAGGCCGAAACGCCAGTCATGGCGATGTCATATGCAGGCTTTCTGTTATGATCGGCAGCAAATCAGGAGCGCTCCGATGAAAAAGCTGATCCCCGTCGTCGTCTTTGTGATCCTTGGCGCACTGGGGGCGCTGTTCATGCTCGGCAATACCGTCGGGCCGCGTGCGCAGTTGCACATCGTCTCGGGCTCGGAAAACAAGGCGCTGGAACCCATCGTGATGGACTGGGCCCGTGCCAATCGCGTGGATGTCGAAATGACTTATCTCGGCTCGGTCGACATCGCCCGGGCGCTGTCCGCGCCCGACACGATGCCCTATGATGCTGTCTGGCCGGCCAATTCGATATGGATCGAACTGGGCGACACCGGCAAACGGGTGAAACACCGCGAATCGATCCTGCGCTCGCCCGTGGTGCTGGGCCTGAAGCGCCCCATCGCCGAAAGGCTGGGCTGGGTCGGGCGCGAGGATATCACCGTACAGGACATCCAGCGCGCGGCACGGGACAATGAATTCCGCCTGGCGATGACCTCGGCCACCCAGTCCAATTCCGGTGCCTCGGCCTATTTCGGGTTTCTCTATGCCCTGGCAGGCAACCCCGACGTGCTGACCGAACAGCATCTGGCCGACGAGGACGTGCTGGCCGAGGTGCGCGACCTGCTGGCCCAGGTCGACCGCTCGTCCGGGTCGTCGGGCTGGCTGAAGGACAGCTTTCTTGCCGCGCCGGACACCTTCGATGCGATGTTCAACTACGAGGCGCTGATAATCGAGGCCAACCAGGCGTTGACGGCGCGGGGCGAGGCGCCCCTTTACGCGATCTACCCGGCCAACGGCCTGTCTGTTGCCGACAGCCCGCTGGGCTATGTCGACAAGGGCGACAGGGCCAGGGAAGAGGCGTTCCTGGCCCTGCAACAGCACCTTTTGTCCGAAGACACCCAACAGGTTCTGTCCGACCTGGGCCGCCGCGCCGGGCTGATCGGGCTGTTCGCCGAAAGCGCCGATCCGCAGGTCTGGAACACCGGCTGGGGCATCGACCTGACGCGCGAGATTGCCCCGGTGCCCGCCCCCGCCTCGGCAGTCATCGGCGAGGCGCTGCGGCTGTACCAGACCGAACTGCGCAAGCCCTCGCTGACCGTCTGGGTGCTGGACGTGTCCGGCTCGATGGAGGGGCAGCCGTTGGCCGAGGTGAAACAGGCGATGGCGCTGTTGTTGGACCCCCAGTCGGCGGCGGTGAACCTGCTGCAACCCTCGCGCCGGGACGTGACGATCCTGCTGCCCTTCAACCACATGACCTTCGACCCGATCCGGGTAGAGGGCGACGACCCCGCAGGGCTGGGCCAGGCGCTGGCCCAGGTGCAGGCGCTGCGCGCCGAGGGCGGCACCGACCTTTACCGGGCGATCTACGCTGCGCTGGAAACGCTGAAACCCTGGGCCGAGGATGGCAGCCTGTTCGACTATCTGCCCGCGATCGTGGCGATGACCGATGGCGCCTCGGAAACCGACAATCGCGCGGTGATGCTGCGCCACCTGGACGAAACCGGCTATGGGCGCGATGTTCCGATCCACGCAATCGCCTTTGGCCAGGCCGACGAGGCCCAGTTGACAGAGCTGAACCAGGCCACCGTGGGACGGCTATTCCACGCAGGTTCCGACATCGCCAAGGCGCTGCGCAGCGCCAAGGGGTATAACTGATGCGCCTGCCCGACGGTCTGCGCCAGATCGTGGCCGCAACCCTGGCCGCGGCGTTGTTCCTGGGCCTCTTCTTCGGGGTCCAGCTTGTCTGGTGGGCGGCCTTCGGGCTGGCCGCGGTTACCTATGGGGCACTTTTGCTGATTGTCGGGCGCCGCACCCCGGCCGATGAAATCGTGCTGGGCCACCGGGTCACCGCCGCCGACGTGAGCCGCACGGCCGAGGCGCTGGAAACCGCCGCCGCGCGCCTGTCCGCCGCCGCCCAAAACGGCCCCAAGACCGACCGCGGAGAGATCGCCCGCATGGCCGCACACCTGCGCTCGATCCGGCAGAAGATCCTGGCCGACCCCGAGGATTACCGCTCCACCCGGCGCTTCGTCACCTCTTACCTGCCGCATATGGTGGAAACGGTCGAACGCTATGCCGATCTTGCCCGGCTGGCCCGCGAAAACCATGCCGACCGCGTGGCGCGGCTGCGCGCGCGCATCCTTTCCTACGGCCCGGTTCTGGACCGGATCGACCAGGCCTGCCTTGAGAACGATTTTGCCGCGCTCGAAGTAGAAGTCGACGCGCTGGCCACCCAGATGAAACGCGGATGATGACATGAACCGAACCCTTCTTGGCCTGATCCTGCTGGCGGTTGTGGCCGCCGTCGCGGTGGGCGTCTCGATGCTCGATCTCTCCACCCTGACCCGCAACGTCACCACCCGGGATCCGGTGAGCGTGTCAATCTATTACGGCGGCGAAAAATCGGCCCTTCTGCGCAACGAAAAGGTCCAGCGGATCCTGGAAGGGCGCTACAAGATCACGCTGCAGGCCACCAAGGCGGGTTCGGTCGAGATGGTCACGACCCTGCCCGTCACCGGGCGGGATTGTCTCTGGCCCTCGAACATGGTCGCGGTGGAACTGGCCCGCGACAGCGGCCGCACGGTGCTGGGGGACGAGACCATCTTCAACTCGCCCATCGTGTTCTACGCCTGGTCCGACGTGGCCGACGCGTTGATCGAGGCCGGGGCCGTTCGCGCGCGCGAGGACGGGTTTCTTGCCGCCGACGTGCAGGCGATGGGCCGGCTGATCGAGGCGGGCACCCGCTGGAAGGAAGACCTGGGGCTGAACATCTACGGCCCGTTCAAGGTATTCTCGACCCATCCGGCCAAGTCGAATTCGGGCAATATCTGGTCGGGGCTTCTGGCGACCGTGTTCAACAGCGGGCAGACCCCGACGCAGGACAGCCTGCCCGCCGTGCTGCCCCGGGTGACCGCGTATTTCGACGCGATGGGCCATATGGAGGCATCCTCGGGCGACATCTTCGAGAATTTCCTGAAACAGGGCATGGGCGCGCGGCCGATCATCGTGGGGTATGAAAACCAGATGGTCGAATTCCTGGCCGAGAACGCGCAATATGCCGATCTGATCCGCTCCAAGATCCGGGTGCTTTACCCGGAACCCACCATCTTTGCCTCGCATCCGCTGATCTCGCTGACGCCAGCCTGCGGACGCCTGGCAGAGGCGCTGATCGACCCCGAGCTTCAGGCCATCGCCTGGGCCGATCACGGGTTCCGCACCGGGCTGATCGGGGTGGAAAACGACCCGGCCGATATCGGCGTGGCCCGCCTGCCCGAAACGGTGGCGCTGGTGGTGCCCATGCCCTCTGCCAAGGTGATGGAAGAGATCATCGAGGCGGTGCGTTAGCCCGAACCGGCCGGACGGCCCTGCCCCGCACTGGCGGGCAGTTGCCAGCCCAACCCGGCCGCGACATGCAGCGTCGCCCAACTGGCCGCGAGATCCCGCATCGCAGAGGCAAGCGACAGCCGGGCGCTGGCCAGCGACCGCTGGCTTTCCAACAGATCCATCAGGGTGGTCGTGCCGCCGTCATAGGTCTCGCGCGACAGCGCCACCACGCGGTCGTAAGAGGCCACGTTGCGGCGGTAGGCGGCGACCGCGCGGCGGTTGCGCAGATAATCGGTCTGGGCGGCCTGCGCCTCCTCGACCGCGCCCAGCACGGCGCTGCGCCACTCCAGCCGCGCCTGATCCGCCTGGGCGATGGCCTGGTCCCGGTTGGCCCGCAACACGCCCTGCCCCAGAACCGGCAGCGACAGCGCGGGGCCAAAGGACCAGCTATCGTTTTGCGCGGCGGTAACGGTGCCCGAAATGCTGACCGAGGGATAAAGCTGGGCCTCGCTCACGCCGATGGCGGCCACCGCGGCGGCATAGTCGCGTTCGGCGGCGCGAATGTCGGGACGGTTGCGCAACAGGTTGGCGGGCACGCCGACCCGTGCATTACCGCGCGGGTGGGGCTGGGCCGCACCGCGTTCAAGCCGCGACTGGAGGGTCTGAACCGGCAGGGCCAGCAATGTCGCAATGGCATAGCTCGACGCGTAAAAACCGCTTTCCAGGCTGGGCAGCGAGGCGCGGCTTTCGTCCAGCGAGGCCTGGGCCTGCGCCTCGTCCAGTTCGGTCGCCAGCCCGGCCGTGCGCTGCTGCTGGACCAGCGCCAGGGTCTGGGCACGGCTGGCGATCGTTTGCCGTGTCACGGCCAGCGCCGCCTGATAATAGCGCAGGTCGATATAGCCGCTGACCAGCGACGAGAGGAAGGCAAGGCGCGCCTCGCCCACCCCCAGTTCGGCAGATTGCAGCTGCGCCAGGGCCTGCTCGCGCGTGCGGCGTTCCCCGCCGAACAGGTCCAGCAGCAGCGACGGGCTGAACGAGGCCGTGCCGCTGGTGTCGGTGGCGATGCCCTCTCCGCCCGAGCGGGCGGCCTGCCAGCTTGCCGCGCCGTCGATCTGCGCAGGCAGCCCGGTGGCCCGCGCCGCGGCCTGGGCCTCGGCCACGCGGGCAAGTGCGCTCTGGATGTCCAGGTTCTGGGCCAGCCCGGTCCGCACCAGATCGTCCAGCATCGGATCGCCGAAGCCAAGCCACCACTGCTGCGCGCTGGCCTCGCCAATCGGGTCGGCGGCGCCTTCGGCAAAGCGGGTCGCAAGCTCTTGCTGGGGCGGTGCGTAATCCGGACCGACGCTACAGGCCGCAAGCGCCAGAGCCAGGAAAACGGCCGTGAAAGGGGATCGTGCATCGGTCATGGGCGTGCGCCTTTCGCCTGGATCCACCCGACCACCCCCATGATCAGGCCGTAAAGGGCCGGCACCATGAAGATGCCGATAAAGGTAGAGGCCACCATGCCGCCGATCACGCCGGTCCCGATGGCATTCTGTGCCGCCGCCCCCGCGCCGGTGGCTGTGGCCAGCGGCAACACCCCCAGGATGAAGGTCATCGCCGTCATCAGGATCGGCCGCAGGCGCAGGCGGGCGGCCTCTACCGCGGCGGCGGCGATGGTGGCACCCTGGCGGCGCAGATCCTCGGCGAACTCGACGATCAGGATCGCGTTGCGCGCGGCCAGCCCGATGGTGGTCAGCATCCCCACCTTGAAATAGACATCGTTGGACTGCCCGAACGCCCAGGCCGCCGCCAGCGCCCCCAGTATGCCCACCGGCACCGCCAGCATCACCGAGAACGGAATCGACCAGCTTTCGTAAAGGGCCGCAAGCGCAAGGAAGATCACCAGCGCCGAGATCGCATAGAGGATAGGCGCCTGGTCGCCCGACTGCCGTTCCTGATAGCTGATCCCGGTCCAGGCCACGCCGTAGCCGCCCTGCATCTGCGCGACCATATCTTCCATGGCCTGCATCGCGGTGCCCGAACTGACCCCTGCCCCGGCCGAGCCAGAGACCTCCAGCGCCGAGGTCGCGCCATAGCGCTGCAACGAGGGCGCGACAGGTTCCCAGGCCGTGGTCATGAAGGATGCGAACGGCACCGCCTCGCCCCCGCTGTTGACCGCGTACCATTTCAGGATGTCCTCGGGTTGCATGCGATAGGGGGCGTCGGCCTGCACGATCACCGGGCGCAGGGACGACCCCAGAACGAAATCGTTCACCTCTGCCCCCGCAAAGATGATCGAAAGCATCTGGTTCACCCCGGACAGCGACACGCCCAGGCTTTCGGCCTTTTCGGTGTCGATGTCGATGCGCAGGGCGCTGTCCTCGTCCGTTCCGCGGGCATCGACATTCGTCACCAGCGCATTCTGCGCGGCACGGGCGACCAGATCTTCGGCTGCGGCCTTCAGCGCGTCCGCGCCGGTGCCGCCCTGGTCGACCAGGTACATCGTGAACCCGCCGGTATTGCCCAACCCCATGATCGCGGGCGGTTGCATCACCATGATCTGCCCTGCCCGGTCCGACAGAAAGGTGCGGTTGGCGCGCATCGCCACCTGCGCCGCCGACAGCGCCGGGTCGCCCGCGCGCGCATCGAAATCCCGCAGCTTGACAAAAACCATCGCGCTGTTCTGGCCGTTCCCGCTGAAGCCGAAGCCAAGCGCGGCAAAAGTGGACTCCACCGCCGCGGATTCCTCTTGCAGGAAATAGGCCTCGACCTTTTTCACGGTCTCCAGCGTTTGCTGCGCGGTCGATCCCTCGGACAAGCTGACCATCGTCATCAGCACGCCCTGATCCTCGGTCGGGATGAAAGAGCTTTCGATCCGGTCATAGACCGCCCAGGCACCGCCCAGAACCAGCGCCAGCACCGCCAGCATCGCGACCGGCGCGCGCAAGGTTGCCCGCACCGTCGCGCCATAGCCCCGGGTCAGGGCGGCCAGACCCTCGTTGAACCAGCGCGCCGGGGCAAAGCGTGTCCGCCCCGGCTTGGGCCGCAGCAGACGGGCCGACATCGGCGGCGACAGGATCACCGCCACCAGCAGCGACAGCGTCATCGCCGTGACCATGGTGATGGAAAACTGGCGGTAGATCACCCCGGTCGAGCCGCCGAAAAAAGCCATCGGCAGGAACACGGCAGCCAGCACGACGTTGATCCCCAAAAGCGCCGATGTGATCTGCCCCATGCTTTTGCGGGTTGCCTCCAGCGCCGAAAGGCCCTCGTCCTCCATCAGCCGTTCAACATTCTCGACCACCACGATGGCGTCGTCCACCAGCAGACCGATGGCCAGCACCATGGCGAACATGGTCAGCGTGTTGATCGAGTAGCCCGTCGCGTAAAGCACCGCAAAGGTGCCCAGCAGCACGACAGGTACCGCGATCAGCGGAATAAGCGTCGCGCGCCAGGATTGCAGAAAGACCAGCAGCACGAGGAAGACCAGAACGATGGCCTCGACCAGGGTCTGGTAGACCTGTTCGATCGACAGTTCGACAAAGGGCGATGTGTCATAGGCAACGCGGAATTCCACCCCTTCGGGCAGAGAGGGCGCCAGACGGTCCATCGTCGCCCGCACTGCGCGGGCCGTATCCACCGCGTTGGCGCCGGTTTCCAGGTTGACGCCAAAACCGGCCGCGGGCAGCCCGTTGAAACGCGAGCCCCCACCGTAATCCTCTTGCCCGATCTCGACCCGCGCCACGTCGGACAGGCGCACGACGCCGCCATCCTCGTCGGTCTTCAGCAGGATGCGCTGAAATTCCGCGACACCCGTCAACTGGCTCTGGGCGGTGATGGTGGCGGTGAATTGCTGCCCCCGGACCGTGGGCTGATCCCCCAGCGACCCGACCGAAACCGTGGTGTTCTGGTTTTCCAGCGCGGTGACGACATCGCTGGGCGTCAACTGGTGGCGGGCCAGCGAAATCGGGTCCAGCCAGATCCGCATCGCATAGCCCGAGCCAAAGGAGTTCAGGCCGCCCACGCCCTCGGTCCGTTCGATCGGACCTTCGACGGTTTCCGACAGGATGTCGCCCAACTCCAGCGTGGTATAGCCGCCCTGCGTGGCAACCAGTGCCCCCACCATCAGGATCGAAGAGGTCGAGCGCTGGACGCTGACCCCCTGGGTCTGCACCGAGGTCGGCAGCCGACTTTCGACCTGGCCGACCTTGGTCTGAACCTCGTTCTGGGCATCCACCGGATCGACACTGTCATCGAAGGTCAGCGACAACGAGGCCGACCCCTGGCTGGATTGCCCGGTCATGTAGATCATGCCTTCCAGCCCGGTCATCGCATCCTCGATGACGCGGGTGACAGAGTTTTCGACCGCCGCCGCGGTCGCACCGGGATAGCTGGCGGATACCCGGACGGTGGTTGGCGCGATGTCGGGGTATTGCGACACCGGCAGCGACACGAAGGACCACACACCGGCAAGCATCGTCAGCAGGGCCAGCACCCAGGCAAAGACCGGGCGCGCAATGAAAAAGGTTCCCACCGCTCAGCCCCCGTCCATTGTCGCCGCAGGGGCGGTCTCGGTCACCACCCCGTCTGCGGAAATGGTGACCGGCACGGTCGCCACCGCGGCCCCGTCGCCCAGGTTCAGCAAACCGTCCACGATCAGCGCCTCACCCGCGGCGATCCCCTCGGTCACGATCCAGGCGTTCTGATAGCTGCCCTGTTCGGTCAGGATGCGCTGTTCGGCCTTGCCATCGACCGCAACGAAGGCCGTCAATTCCCCCGACGCGGCGCGCGCTGTCGCGCCCTGGGGCACCAGGATGGCCTCGGTGGTTCCAAGAACGATATCGACGCGCAGGAACTGCCCGGGCAGGATGCGCCGTTCGGGATTGTCGAATTGCAGCCGGATTTCGGTGGTGCCCGTCGTGGTTGAAACGCTGGCCCCCGGCGAAACCATTTTGCCCTGACCGGCATAGGCCTCGCCTGTTTCCAGCTCCAGCCGGATATCCACCCCCGCGCCGACCCGCAGCGATCCGGCATCGATCCGCGTGATCGTTGTCAGGGCGTCGGTCTGGTTTTCCGTCACCAGCGCGCCGACCGAAACCGTGGGCACCTCGGGAAAGCCTGCGATCGGGCTTTTGATTTCCGTGCGGTCCAGGTCGAGTTCAGCAACCTGCAAGGCCGCCTCTGCGGCGCTCAGGTCGGCCTCTGCCTGCAACAGCGAGACGCGCGCGGTCGCCAACTCCTCGGCCGTCACGCCGATGCCGACAAGTTTTTCATACCGTGCCAGCGTGTCCTGCGCGGTTGAAACCGACGCCTCGGCCAGCGCGACCTCGGCCTTGGCGGCGGCGACCTCGGCGCGATAGGTCCGGTCCTCGATACGGAACAGCACATCGCCGACAGCGACCGGGCGGCCCGGCGGATAGACGATCTCTGACACGATCCCGCCGACCCTGGGGCGGATGTCCACCTGTTCATAGGCCACGGCGCGCCCCGGAACGGTGGTCGCAAACGGAACCTGCTGTGTTTCCATGGTGATAACGCCGACGGCGGTGGCCAGCCCGCCCGCCATTCCCGGCGGCGCCCCCATCGGCTGGGCCGCAAGCGGCACCGCGCAGAACAGCAGCGCCGCAGCGACCGCAGCCCAAGGCGCAAGCCGCAAGAGAGAGGGCAGAATAGATATCAGCATGGGTGTCCTAGCCGCGCGTTTGGGGAAACAGATGACCGTTTATCCCGACTATACGGCCAACGAACCGGGTTCCGTCGAAAATTTCCGCGGCCGTCGTGGTTCCCGAGGGCTGACCGCGCAAGGACCGAAGTCGCGCGCGGGTCACGTCGCAGTCGGGTACGCCATTAAACAGCGCCCGCCTGAAGGCCCCACCATCACGGGCAGGGCACGTCCCCTGGCCGACTGGCCGCCGGGAACCGGCAGTCAGGGGGCGACAAATCCCTTCACCTCTTCGCTGCTGACAACATGGCAGTAGATCATGTTGATGACCTCCAGCTCGTGCCGGTGCAGCGCATCCGTCGCCGCCGCGCAGCAATCTTCGACCACCACCACGTTGAAGCTTTCGTCGGCCAGGCTGCGCACGCTGGACGAGATGCACTGATCGGTGAAGATGCCCGCCACGATGACGTTCCTGATCCCCATATTGTGCAGGACCATCCGCAGGTTGGTGCCGGTCAGCGCGCTGTCGGTCGTCTTGGTCACCACGATCTCGTCGTCCATCGGGGCGACGGCATCCACGATCTGGCTGTCCGCGCGGTCCTTGGGCAGCAGCAGGTAGTTGAACCCAGGCTTCTTCTGCGACAGCGAGCGGTCGCGGCCATCCTCTTTCAGGCAGGCGATGCGGGCGTGGATGACCTCAATCCCCTTGTCCCGCGCCCAGTCCTGCAAGGCGCGTGTGTTGGGGATGACGATGTCGTTCATCCGGTCGAAAAACGGCTGCCAGCGGGTGTTTTCCTCTGGCGTGTCCTTCGGCTCCAGATAGGTGTTCTGGATGTCGATCACCAACAGCGCCGTTTCGGCCGGGGGCAGCACGATATCGTCGGGTTCCGGCGCGGTTTCGTAGTAGAAGGATCGGTAGGCGGTTTTCCAGGTCATCGGGGCCCCCGCTGCGGCGGGCGGCCCCGCAGGGCCGCCTGCGTTTTCAGATTTCTTCCAGGGCTTCCAGGCTTTCGGGCAAGATCTGCCCGCCATCGACGACGATCTGCTGCCCGGTGATATATCCCGCCTCGTCCGAGGCGAAGAACAGCGCAGCGTTGCCGATATCCTCGACCGCGCCCAGCCGTTTCAGCGGGATCGAGGCGGCCATAGTCTTGAGGTAATCCTCGCCCAGGTCTTGCAGACCCTCGGTGTAGATGTTGCCGGGCATCACCGCGTTGATCGTGGTGTTGTAGCGCGACAACTCCATCGCCGCGGTTTTCAGGAAGCCAAGCTGCCCGGCCTTGGAGGCGCCGTAATGCGACCAGCCGGGGAAGCCGGTGACCGGCCCGGTGATCGACGAGGTGACGACCACCCGGCCCTTGCCCGCCTTTTCGAACACCGGGATGCAGGCCTTGACCAGCAGGAAGGTGCTTTTGAGGTTGGTGGACATGACGTTGTCCCAATCCTCGGGGGTCATGTCGACCATCTTGACCTGCGGAAAGATGCCCGCATTGGCGCACAGGATGTCGACACCGCCGAAGGTTTCAGTCGTGGCCGCGACCAGCCCCTGCACATCGTCCCAATCGGCCACGTCGCACAGGTGATAGGCGGCGGTGCCACCGGCGGCCTCGATCTCGGCCACGGCGGCCTTGGCGGCCTCTTCGCCGCGGGCGGCGATCATCACCTTGGCCCCCTGCGCGGCAAAGACCTTGGCGATGCCCTTGCCGATGCCCTTGGAGCCGCCGGTAACGATGGTGGCCTTGCCTGCGATGGATGTCAGCATGTGGAGTTCTCCTTTGTCTTTCAGGCGGCAGTCTTGCGTTTCACGAGTTTCAGCACCCAGGGCACGGTCAGCCCCACCGCCAGCAGCGTGGCAGAGGCGGCCACCGTCAGGATGCCCACGGTCGGCACCAGCGGCGAGTAACCCGACACCATCTTGGCATACAGCCATTCCGGCAGGGTGGAATCCGCCCCGGTGGTGAACAGCGACAGCGGGAAGTTGCCCCAGCTGAGCAGAAAGGCGAACAGCCCGGCCGAAACGATCCCCGGCATCAACAGCGGTATCGTGACTTCGCGCAGGGTGGTCCAGGTGCCCGCGCCCATGTCGCGCGCGGCCTCTTCCAGCGCGGGATCGAAGCTGTAGGCGCGGATCGAGATGATCAGCGTGGCGATCGGCGCGATCCAGACCATGTGGGCGATGATCGCCGTCTTCCAGCTGGGAATCACGCCGATGGCGTTGAACCACATCAGCAGCGCCAGCCCCAGCACCGTCTGCGGAAAGAAGATCGGCAACAGGATCAGCTTTTGATAGGTCTTGCGAAAGCGCCAGTTATAGCGCGCAAAGGCCAGCGCCCCGAAAAAGCCGATCACGACCGACAGCACGGTGACGATGCCTGCGACCTTGAGCGACACGAACAGCAGATCGCGCACCGTGTCGCTGGCCATCGCCTCGCCATACCAGCCGGTGGCGTAACGCCGGATCGGGAAAGACAGGTAGCGCCCCTTGGACACCGAGGCAAAGCCGACCGAGACTAGCGGAAGGTACAGGAAGGCCAGGATGGCGATGCCGTAGACCAGCAGGGCCGCACGGGTGAATGCAGAGGGTTTCATCAGCCTTTCCTCCCGATCATGCGGTCCAGATCGGCCCGGCCGATCCCCCAGATCGCCAGCCCGCCCACGATGGCGATCAGCACCATCGCCAGCGCAGCGCCCAGCGGCCAGTTCTGCCCGTAGGTAAAGGCGGTTTCCACCTCGTCGGCGATCACGATCACCGCCTGCCCGCCCAACAGCTTACTTTCTGCGATGGCACCGGCCGACAGCACGAAGCACAGCAAACTGCCCACCAGAATACCGGGGGCGGCCAGCGGCAGTTCGATCTCGCGCAGGATCTGCCAGCGCGTGGCGCCCAGGTCATAGGCGGCCTGCCGCGCGTCGTCGGGCACCATGGCGATACCCTGGGCCAGCGGGAACAGCATGAAGGGCAGGTAGACGTAGACCAGCCCGAACACGATCGACGGCACGTTATACAACAGCCCGTCAAAGCCTGTGCCGAACCAGTGGCGCATGTACCCCTCGATCAGTCCGCCCTTCATCAGGGTCAGCACCCAGCCGAACAGGCGGATGTTTTCCGACACGAACAGCGTCATCACCACGCCGATGGTCAGCACAAGGGTAAAGCGCTTGAACACCTTGGCCATGCCATAGGCCAGCGGCCAGCAGATCACGAACAGGATCAGCGTGGCGACCAGCGCCATGCCCAGCGACCAGGCCACGGATTTCCAGTAGCCCTGGCGCAGGAATTCCCCGTAGGCCGAGAAATCAGGCATATGCGCCAGGTCGAACACCTTGGCCGGCATGGTGGAAAACCCCGCCACCAGCAGGATCGGCGCCAGGAAGGACAGGACCAGGAACAGTGTAAGGGGGGCTGCGTAAAGCAGGCCCAGTTGACGATCACGGCGTTGCATCTCAGGCCTCCGCGATCAGGTGGCAGGCCGCGGCGGCACAGCCCAGGCGAACGGGCGTGCCCGGGCCGCCGGGCATGGCGTTTTCGCGCAGAACCTCGGCGATCAGGGTCTGCCCGCCCTCCAGCGTGACGGTGTATTGCACGCGCGACCCCAGCATGTATTCGGCCTCGATCCGGCCGGCAAAGGTCAGTTCGGCGTGCTCTTCGCCCTCCAGGAATTGCAGGCTCTCGGGGCGGACCATCAGCGTGCCGGTCGCCCCGCCAAACGCGCTTGCCGCTGCGGGCGACAGTGTCACGCCCTCGGCCTGACCCGCGCGGATCGGGAACAGGTTCACCTCGCCCATGAATTCTGCCACGAACCGGCTGACCGGGCGTGCATAGATTTCCTCTGCGGGGGCGATCTGTTCGAACCGGCCTGCACGCATGATGGCGATGCGGTCGGACATCACCATCGCCTCTTCCAGGCTGTGGGTGATGTAGATGAAGGTCTTGCCCGTGCGGGCGTGCAGATCCTTCAGCTCTTTTTCCAGCGCCTTGCGCAGGCGGTAGTCCAGCGCCGACAGCGGTTCGTCGAAGAACAGGATTTCCGGGTCAAAGGCCAGCGCGCGGGCCAGCGCCACCCGTTGCCGTTCACCGCCGGAACACTGGTCGATACGCTTGGAATAATAGTCTTGCGGCAGGCGCAGCAGATCCAGCAATTCCAGCGCGCGGGCCTTGCGATCCTCTGGCGCGACCTTGCGCAGCTTTAGGGGAAACTCGATGTTCTGGCCCACGGTCATGTGGGGAAACAGCGCCAGCGACTGGAACACCATGCAGGTGGGCCGCTTGTTGGCGGGCATCTCGTCGATGCGCTGGTCGCGCAGCCAGATGGAACCGTCGCTGGGTTCGTCCATGCCCACCAGCAACCGGATCAGCGTGGTCTTGCCGCTGCCCGAGGGGCCGACGATGGCCAGGAACTCGCCGTCGTGCACCTTCAGGTCGATGGCATGCAGCGCGGTGAACTCGTTGAAGGTCTTGGTCAGGGCGTTGATGCGCAAAATCGGCGTGGTATCGCTCATTCTCTTGTCTTTCGCCTGGTGAAACCGGCCCCGCCGCCGGGGCGCGCGGGACCGGATGTTGAAAGGGCTCAGCCGCGCTTGGCCGCGGTGTAGATCTGCATGAGCTTGTCGTAATCGGCGACAACGTCGTACTCGACCGACCGCTCCATCTCTTCGGGCAGGCTGTCCCACTGGATCGCGTCGCGCTCTTCGGCATCCCACAGCGCGGCCACCTCCGGGTCGCCCATCTGGGCCACCGGGTTATAGGTGCCTTCGGCAAAGCCGACGGCCTTGCAGATTTCCGGTTTCTGCACGAATTCCAGGAAATCCTCTGCCAGGGGCGAGGGATCGGGGTTGTTGACCAGCGAGGTCAGCTCGATCCAGACAACGCCGCCCTTGCCGTCGATCGGCCCCGATTTCGGGGTGATGCCGCGAACATTGGTCAGCCCGTCCAGACGCGCGGGGCTGGCGGTATAGGTGCCGCCGGTGAAGTAGGCGTCGATCTCGCCGTTGATCAGGGCGGTGTTCATCGCCACCAGGTCGTCGGTCAGCAGCTTGGCCCCGCCGAAGATCTGCTTGGCCACCCCGTCGAAGGTTTCGAACCCGGCCTCGTCCAGCGGCTGGAACGGGTTCAGATCGCCCGTCAGGCACATGTGGATGAGGTTCCAATTGTCGTAGGTCAGCACGCCATAGCGCCCGGCCATCGCGGGATCCAGGAACAGCTTCCAGCCCTGATCCTCGGCCATTTCGCGGCTGATCTTGTCGGTGTTGACCACAAAGGAGAACGGGCCATAGCGCTGCGGCATCCCGATCAGGTCGCCGTTATCGGCAAAGGCCTGCGGATAGGGCCCCGAGAATTCCGGGGCCATCTTCTCGAAGTAGGGCAGGAAGCGGTCCTTGCTCAGCGGCTTGATCAGCCCCTCGGGCAGCAGCTGGCCGCGCGCCCAGGGCTGGTTGAGGTTGATCAGATCCCAGACGTTCACCTCGCCCGCGCGCAGCTTGTTGATCATGTCCGGGTCCGAGGTGCCGCTTTCGGCGCGGACGGTGGCGCCGGGGTGCATCTTGCGGAACGGGCTCAGCACGTCGTCGGTGTTGTAGCCTTCCCAGCACAGGATGTTCAGCTCGTCCTCGCGGGAGGCCAGCGCAGGGCGGCCGGGCAGCAGCGCGGCGCTGCCGGCAAGGGCGCCCAGGCTGGCGGTAAAGGCACGGCGGGTCATGGTCATGGCGATGTCCTCTTCTGTGTTGGCAGGCGCTGACCGGCCTCGGTCGTCAGTCCGCCCAAGTGGCGTCAACGCGATGTTGCAGCGCAGCATCTGACCCTGACGATTCCCGCTTTTTTGGACATTGGCAAGCAAAAATGTTGCAAGTCACAATTTATGGCCCTACAGATTTTGAAAGCGCAAATAAAAAGGGCAACGCAATGGCTGGTCTCTATCACAGTGATTTCGTGGATCGTCTGCAGGCAGGGGCAAAAGGGCTTTTGACCCAATGGAAATTGGCCCCTGAAACAGAGGTGCGCCTGTTGAGTCTGTCGGAAAACGCGACCTTCCGTGCGGACGATCCGGGGCGCGACTCACCCGTAATTCTGCGGGTTCACAGGCCGAACTACCACAGCGAGAGCGAGATTGCCTCGGAACTCGCCTGGATTGCTGCGTTGCGGCAAGACGGGGCGGTGGAAACCCCCGCACCGCTGCCCATGGCCGATGGAAACCTGATCGCCCGATTCGAGGATGACGGCCAGATTCGGCACGTCGTCGCCTTCGACTTCATGCCCGGTCAGGAACCCGACCCCGAGGGCGACCTTGCCGCCGGCTTCGAAACCCTGGGCGCGATCAGCGCACGCCTGCATGCGCACACCCGGACCTGGACCCCGCCCGCCGGGTTCACGCGCAAGACCTGGAACCACGACACCGCCTTCGGCGCTGACCCCCTATGGGGCGACTGGCGCGCGGCACTGGGCCTGACCGCCGACGGGCGCAAGACGCTGGAGCGGCTGAGCGATGCGCTGCGCGACAGGCTGGCCGCCTATGGCGCCGGACCGGATCGGTTCGGACTGGTGCATGCGGACCTGCGGCTTGCCAACCTGCTGGTGGATGGGGACAGGCTGGGCGTGATCGACTTCGACGATTGCGGCTTTTCATGGTTCATCTACGATTTCGCTGCGGCAATTTCCTTCCTGGAAACCAACCCGATCGTCCCCGACCTGCAAGAGGCCTGGGTCCGCGGCTATCGCAGCGTCGCCGCGTTGTCGGACGAACATGTCGAGATGATCCCGACCTTCATCATGTTCCGCCGCCTGCTGCTGACCGCCTGGATCGCCAGCCACCGCGAAACCGAAACCGCCCGCGAGGCCGGGCTGGAGGCCTACACACAAGGCACGCTGGACCTGGCCGAGGCCTACCTGAACGGGGGCGCGGCATGACCGTCGATTCCAAGGGAACCGTGCGTCCGATCCTGGACATGAACGCCTTTGACAAGGCGCAGGCCGAAACCGCCGCCCCTGCCGTGGCGCGGCGGCTGGACAACCTTGGCGCGGCGTCTGTCCTGTTCTACCGCGAACCGATCCAGATGGTGTCGGCCTCGGGCGCGTGGATGACCGCAGCGGATGGCCGGAAATACCTGGATTTCTATAACAACGTGCCCTCGGTCGGGCACAGCCACCCCGAGGTGGTGCGCGCCGTCGCCGACCAGATGGCGCGGCTGAACACCAACACCCGCTATATCGTGGACGTGGTCGACGCCTATCTTGAGGCGCTGAAGGCCAAGCTGCCGGCGGCACTGTCCAACGTGGTGCTGACCTGTTCAGGCAGCGAGGCCAACGATCTGGCCCTGCGGGTGGCGCGCAAGGCCACCGGGGGAACGGGCGTGATCGTCACCGAGAACGCCTATCACGGCAACACCGCCTTCGTGACCGAGGTTTCGCCCTCGGCGCTGAAGCGCGGCAGCCTGCCGGACTATGTGGTGGCCATCCCCACCCCGTCGCAGGAAAACTACGGGCCGGACATCGCCGAAGGCTTCACCGCCAGCCTGCGCGCGGCCATTGCCGAGTTGGACAAGCGGGGGCTGAGGCCCGCCGCCCTGATCGTGGATTCGATCTTTTCCAGCGACGGGATTTTTGCCGATCCGCCCGGCTTCCTGCGCCCGGCGGTGCAGGCGATCCGCGACGCCGGCGGGCTGTTCATCGCCGACGAGGTACAGCCGGGCTTTGCCCGCACGGGCGATGCCTTCTGGGGGTTTGCCCGCCACGGCGTGGAACCGGATATCGTCACGATGGGCAAACCCATGGGCAATGGCTTTCCCATGGCGGGCATGGCCGCCCGTCCCGATCATCTGGCCGCGTTCTGCACCGATGTGGGCTATTTCAACACCTTTGGCGGAAACCCGGTGGCCGCCGCCGCCGGGGCCGCCGTGCTGCGCGTGATCGAGGCCGAGGGCCTGCAAGCCAACGCGCGCGAAACGGGCCGCTACCTGCTGGACCGCCTGTCCGCGCTGGCCGATACCGACCCACGGGTCGCGGCGGTGCGCGGGGCGGGCCTGTTCATCGGTGTCGATCTGTGCGACCCGTCGCGCGACATGGCGCCGGACCCGGATTTCGCGGTGCAGGTGATCGACGGGTTCAAGGCCCGCGGCGTGCTGATCGGCGCGGCCGGACGGTTCGGCGCCACGCTGAAGGTGCGCCCACCCCTGTGCCTGACCCGGGACGAGGCCGACCAGTTCGCGGACGCGCTGGCCGACATCCTGGCCTGAACGTTCAGCCGGGCGCGATCAGGGTTTCCACCTCGGCCCGTTTCAGCGCTGCGGCCATCGGGCCGGTGGGCGTGCGGTCGCTGGCCAGAACGTCGATATTGCTCCACCGCGCATACCGCGCGGTGGACATCCGGTCGAACTTGGTATGGTCGGCCACCACCATTCGGCGCGTCGCCTGGCGCAGCATCGCCGAATAGACATCCGCCGCCTCGATCAATGCGTCGCTGGGGCCGTCCGGCGACAGGCCGCTAGCCCCCAGCACCGCCCAGTCCGCCGTGAAATCCGACAGGAATCGCACCGTCTGCGCGCCGTGCATCGCGCCCTCGCCCGAATGGTACAGGCCCGGCGCCATCATCACCGAAATCGTGGGGTTGAAGGCCAGCGCCGTGGCCACCCCGAAGGAATGCGTAATCACGGTGATGTTGTTCAACTCATAAACCAGCCGCCGTGCGACATGGACCGTAGTCGCGCCCGACCCGATCATGATGACCCGCGCATCCTTGAGCATCGGCACGGCGATCCGCGCGATCGCCTCGCGCTCGGTCACCAACTCGTTGTGACGCTGGGTCAGGGTCGGCTCCGCCTGCTGACGCAGCATCGCGCCGCCATAGGTCCGGCTGATCAGCCCTTGCCGGGCCAACTCGTCCAGGTCACGCCGGATCGTTTCGGTGGTCACGCTCAACGCCTCGGACAGGGCGCTGACCCGCATGGTGGGCGTCGTGGTCAATTCCGCAAGGATCTGCTTCTGGCGTGCTGCCTTTTTACCCGTCATTCATTCCCGACCACGTTATTGGGGCATCGGTACCGCGCAGGTGGCCTGCCGCCGCCCCTGTCGCACCGATCTTGCGCAGCGCACTATATGGGCAATGGGATTGGCTCACCAGCCGTCCGCAATGCCGCATCGCCCAAACCCCTGGCGCTGCGGCACTGATCGGCAACCTGCCACAGGCGGTTGGATGCGTGCCGGAACGGGCCATGACCCACCCTAGCTTACGCGGAGCACAGAAAGACAACGGGGATGGCCTGCATTTCGCCGCCGCAGGCGGGCTGCGCCGGGTGAAACCCGATGCTCACGCCCCGTCGAAATAGGCTTGGGTTCCCCGCGCCTCCACCGCCTCGGCGATCCGGCGCAGGCCGTGGACATAGGCCGCCTCTCGCATCGACAGCCCCATCTCGTTGTGCAGGGTCCAGACGGCCTGGGTTTCGGTTTCCATCACGTTGCGCAGGTGGTCGCGCACGCGCGAGGCATCCCAGTAGAACCCCGAACGGTTCTGCACCCATTCCAGATGCGAGACCGTCACCCCGCCGGAATTGGCCAGGATGTCGGGGATGATAACCGTGCCCTGCTCTGCCAACCAGACATCGGCGGCGGGCGAAACCGGGCCGTTGGCCATCTCCAGGATGACGCGCGCCTTGATCCGGGCCTGGTTTTCCGGTGTGATCTGCCGTTCCAGCGCGGCGGGAACCAGAACGTCGCACTCCAGTTCCAGCAACTCGTCGTTGCCGATCTCTCGGGTCTGGCCGTGCCCCGGCGCCCCCAGCAGCGTGCCGGTCTTGTGCTTGTGTTCCATCACGGCCAGCGGATCGAACCCGTCCGGGTCATGGATCGCGCCGCGCGAGTCGCTCAGCGCCACGATGCGATAGCCATCGGCATGCAAGAGCTTGGCACAGTGATAACCGACATTGCCAAAGCCCTGGATCGCCACGGTCGCCTTGTTCGGGTCCAGCCCCAGCGAGCCCTGCAGGTAGCGCAGCGCAAAGAACCCGCCCCGCGCCGTCGCGTCGGTGCGCCCGACCGTCCCGCCAAAGGCCAGCGGCTTGCCGGTGATCGCGTTGGGCAGCGGCGCACCGGTGATCGCGCTGTATTCGTCCGCCATCCAGGCAATGACAATACCGTTGGTGTACATGTCCGGCGCCAGGATATCGCGATCCGGCCCGACAAAGGGCGCGAAGGCCTCTATATACGCGCGGCTTAGTCGTTCCAGTTCGGAGGCCGACAGCGCCTTGGTATCGACGCAGACGCCGCCCTTGCCGCCCCCGAAGGGCAGGTTGGCCACCGCGCATTTGAACGTCATCCAGAAGGCCAGTGTCTCGACCTCGTCCAGCGACACGTTGGGGTGGAACCGTACGCCGCCCTTGGTCGGCCCGCGCCGGTCGTTATAGCGGCACCGCCAGGCCTTGAACGCGCGGCGGCTGCCATCGTCCATCCGGATCAGCAGGCTGGCCGACAGCGTTTCGCGCGGCCATTTCAGTTCTTCGAACACATCGGGATGAATGTTCAGCCGGTCGCAGGCGGCGCGCAGATTCGCGCGCGCCTTGTCCAGCATCGGCAGGGGCGGCATGTCGGGGGCGGTCGTATCCTGGGTCATTGCGCGGTATCCGGCCAGAAATGGGAATGCAAACCGAGTGATACCGCCGAAGCCCGCCTGCGTCCATTTCCCGGAACGACAGCGTCGGGGCGGGCCGCCGCCGATCTTGCCGGCGCCTGTTTTCAAGCGTTTGCCCCCCATCGCCCGTGCAAAAATGCAAAGAAAAGCATCAAATTTATAATTATGCAAAAATACTTGCGTGAACGATTGCGGCATGTAACGCTCCTCTGCACAAGAACGATCATGCAAAAAATTTGCACACCAACAGGAGAACGCCCATGAAGACGCTCGTAAAGCTCGCGGCCGCCGCCGCCCTTTCCCTGACCGCGGCACAGGCCAGCGCGGACGAATTGGTGGTGGCAACCGACACCGCCTTTGTCCCCTTCGAATTCAAGCAGGACGGCAAATATACCGGCTTCGACATCGAGATGTGGGATGCCATCGCCACCGAAATCGGCATGGAATACGACCTGCGCCCGATGGACTTTGCCGGGATCATTCCCGCCTTGCAGACCGGCCAGGTCGATGTCGCGCTGGCAGGGATCACGATCAAGCCGGAGCGCGAAGAAGTCATCGACTTCTCGGACGGCTACTATGACAGCGGCTTTCGCCTGATGGTGCCCACCGACAGCGAGGTCGCCGATTGGGACGATCTGGCGGGCAAGACGCTGGCGGTCAAGACCGGAACCTCGGCCTCTGACTGGGCAGAAGAGAACCTGCCCGATACCGAGTTGCGCAAGTTCCCCAATATCGACAACGCCTATCTGGAACTGCGCACCGGCCGCGTCGATGCCGCCATGCACGATACGCCCAACGTGCTGTATTACATCGCGCAGGCGGGCAACGGCCAGGTCAAGGCCGTTGGCAGCCAGATGATGGCCCATCAATACGGCATCGCCTTTCCCAAGGGCAGCGAGTTGGTCGAGTCGGTGAACGCGGCCCTGGCCAACATGCGTGCGGACGGGCGCTATGACGCCATCTACGAAAAGTGGTTCGGCGCCAAGCCCGGCGAATGATCCGTTCCGAACCTGGGCCGGGCTGCTTTGCCCGGCCTTCCCTTCCCTGCTAAGCGCGGAGGTCACCCATGGAAACGGACTGGTCCGTCATCTTCGACTACCTGCCGGCGCTGTTGGCCGGTGCCAAGACAACCGTATACATCACCATTCTCGGCCTTGTCGGCGGCATGGTTCTGGGCACGCTGGCAGGTCTGATGCGCGCCTATGGCGGCTGGCTGCTGAACGCCATCGCATTCGTCTATATCGAGGCCATTCGCGGCACGCCCATCGTCGTGCAGGTGATGTTCCTTTACTTCGCCCTGCCCGTTCTGGCCGATATCCGCATCGACCCGATGTCAGCGGCGATCCTGGCGATCGTGGTCAATGCAGGCGCCTATATCGCGGAAATCGTGCGGGGCGCGTTCCTGTCGATCAGCAAGGGCCTGACGGAGGCAGGGCTGGCCATCGGCCTGCCGCACTGGAAGGTGCTGCTTTACATCGTCGGGCCGCTGGCCTTTCGCCGACTGATCCCGCCGCTGGGCAACCAGTTCATCGTCAGTCTCAAGGACACGTCGCTGTTCATCGTGATCGGTGTGGGCGAGTTGACCCGCACCGGCCAGGAAATCATGGCCTCCAACTTTCGCGCGGTCGAGATCTGGACCGCGGTCGCCATCATCTACCTGATCATGACCGGCACCCTGACCCTGATCCTGCGTGTGACCGAAAAGCGGATGAGGATCCTATGAGCATCATCGAGTTTCGCCAGACCTCCAAGCATTTCGGCCCGCTCAAGGTGCTGGACCATGTGGATCTGTCCATCGACGAGGGCCAGGTCGTGGTGCTGATCGGTCCCTCGGGGTCGGGCAAGTCCACGCTCTTGCGCTGCATCAACGGGCTGGAAACGATCACCGGGGGCGATCTGATCGTGGACGGCCTCAGCGTGACGGGGGGCAAGAAACAGCTGCGCGAGATCCGGCGAGAGGCCGGGATGGTGTTCCAGCAGTTCAACCTGTTTCCGCAACTGACCGCCCTGGAAAACGTGGCCTTTGGCCCGCGCAAGGTGCGGAAACTGTCAAAGGAACAGGCCGAAGAGGTCGCCATCGACCTGCTGGACAAGGTCGGCCTTGCCGAAAAGGCGGGACACTACCCGGCGGAACTGTCCGGCGGTCAGCAGCAGCGCGTGGCCATTGCCCGCGCCCTGGCGGTCAAGCCCAAGGTGATGCTGTTCGACGAGCCGACCTCGGCGCTGGACCCCGAGCTGAAGCAAGAGGTGCTGAACGTGATGCGCCAGTTGGCGACCGAAGGCATGACCATGGTCGTCGTCACCCACGAGATGAGCTTTGCCAAGCAGGTCGGCACGCGCCTGATCTTCATGGAACACGGCAAGATCGCCGTGGACGGCCACCCGCGCGAGGTGATCGACACGCCCCCCAACGACCGGATGAAGGACTTCTTGCAGCATGTCGAATAGCGGGCGGAACGATCTGGGCTGGCAGCAGGCGGCCGGTACGCCCTTCGACATCGGGGCCAGCCTTGGCGCGCATGGTCGCGATGCCGTGCATCGCCATCTGATCGCCAGCCCGATCTGGCACAGGGTGAATGCCCCCGACCACGCCGACCGGCTGGCGCGCCTGACCCGCAACACGCAACAACGGTTCCCCGCGATCTGGGCCGAGATCGAGGGGCTGGCCGCCGGGTTGGACCTGCCCGTGGGGCAGGTGATGGCGTGGAACTGCCGGGGCGATCTGCTGGCCTCGGCGCCCGATGGCTGCACCACCGTTCAACTGCCCGGACCACACCCGGTGATTGCCCATAACGAGGACGGCTTGCCCTTCTTCCGCGGGCATTGCTTTGTCGCAGAGGTGCAGCCAGACAGCGGCCCCGGCTTCTTGTCCTTCTGCTATCCCGGCTCGCTGCCCGGGCACACATTCGCGCTGACCACGGCGGGGCTGGTGCAGGCTGTAAACAACCTGCGCCTGCTGGGGATCGAACCGCAGGTGCCGCGTATGGTGCTGGGCCGCGCGACGCTGGCCGCTGGCACGCGGGACAAGGCCCTGCCGCTGTTGCAGGCCGCCCCGCCGAGCGGCGGCTTTCACTTCACCCTCGGCCAACGGGGGGACCACGGCCTGATCGGTATCGAATTCGGAACCGGCCACCCGGCGACACACCAGATCGCGGCCCCCGCCCTGCATGCCAACCATGCCCTGCGCATGGACGGGCCGCAGATCGTCACCGCCTCTTCCCGCGACCGGCAGGCGCGCGGGGATGCCTTACTGGCCGATGGCGTGGACGATGCGCTGGCAATCCTGCGCGATACCGGCGGGCCGGGCCTGCCGATCCGGCGCGACGATCCCGAAGACCCGGATTGCGAGAACACGCTGGCCACGGCACTGTTCCGTATCGGAAAGAACAACGTGGAATGGACCATCTATGACCGGGTCAGCGAACACGCCGCCTACCGAAGCGGCGACATCCCACATCGCGCCGCCTGAAACCGTCGAAGAGTTGCGCGCGCTGCTGCTGGGCATCGCGCGCGGCGAGGTGGACATTCCGCTGGGCCCCAAGGCCCGGCGCGCCCTGGGGCAAATGCTGGATTTGCAAGGCGATCCCGCGCTGGTGTCGATCACCACGCTTGGCGAACGGCTGGGAGTGAACCCCTCGACTATCACGCGGCTGGCGCGCACCCTGGGCTATCCCGGCTTCGGGGCCCTGCAAGAGGTTCTGTTGCGGTCAGCCAACACGCCCGGTGCCTTTTACACCCAACAGGCACGCCGGGCGCTGGATACCGCAGACGCGCCCAGTCAGGCCAACGCGGCGCGGCTGTGCCGGGAAACCCAGGCCAATACCGACCGCTTTCTGGACGGGTTCGATACGCAAGCCTTCGATCGCGCGGTCGAAATGATCGTCGAGGCCCCGCGCCTGTCGGTTTACGGTATCCGCCAGTTCCATGCCTTCGCCAGCTTTCTGGTCTACGGCCTGCGCATGATCCGATCCGATGTCAGCCTGCTGGACAGCAACGCCCTGGGCCAGGCCGAGGGGCTGGCGGCCCTGCACCCCGGCGATGTGCTGATCGTGGCCAGCTGCAATCCCTATTCCGCCCCGGTCATCAAGGTGACCCGCGCCGCGGCAGAGAAAGGCGTTCGGGTTCTTGCGATCACGGACATGGTCAGTTCGCCCCTGATGCGGCACGCCGAGGTCGCCCTGTTCGCCCCGCATGAGACAAGCTTTATCTCCAACTCCCTGTCCACCTTCATCCTTGCGGGGGAATGCCTGATCAACGGCTGCGCCGCCGCCCGGCCCGAGTCGACCCGCAACGCGCTGGAGGAACGCGACCGCATGATCCGCGCCCTCGATATCGAAACCTGAGCCTCAGCGCCGGACCCTGGGCAGTTTGGGCTGCCAATAGGCCCCGTAATCCTCGCGCAACGATTCATAGGTTGCGATCCGCGCGCGGGCCTCGTCGCCGCCGGCCTGCACCAGATGGGCCAGCAGGCAATCCAGAACCGCCATCGCGCCGGACAGACAGCCGAAATGGTGGGTGGAATGGGTCGACACCTGCACGAACAGATCGGGCCGGATGTCAGGGGCGACCAGTTCCGAATCCGACAGCAGGATCACCCGTGCCTTGCGGGCGCGGGCCAGCCGCAGCGCCTTGATCGTTTCCGCGCTGTAGGGCGGAAAGGTCATCGCCATCAGCACATCCCCCGGCCCGACCGAGATCATCTCGTCCAGCGGGCTGCCCATGTTGCGGGGGATCAGGTGCAGGTTGGGCAGGGCCATCCGCGCCACATAGTGAAAGTAATAGGCCAGGGTATAGCTGGCCCGCGTGGCGGTGACATAGACGTTGCGCGCCCCGGTCAGCTCATCGGTGACGGCTGCCGCCAGTTCAGGGCGCAGCAATTGCAGCGAGCGCCCGACGATGTCCAACTCATTCTGCGCGACCTTGGCCTGGGCTGCGCCCATGGGCCCGGCGCCGGCCATCCGGCGCAGCCAGGTCACGCCGCTGTCGCTGTCGTGCCGCTCGACCAGCGCGGTGCGGAAGGGGGCGCGCAGCCCGTCAAAGCTGTCAAACCCCAGATGTCGGGCCAGCCGGACCAGCGTGTTGGGGCTGACGCCAATCTTGCGCGCGCTGACCCGGATCGGGTCCAGCCCGAAATCGTTGCCGTTGTCCACGACATACTTGGCCGCTGCCTGCAGACGGGGCGGCAGTGTCTCGATCTCATCGACAAGGCGCGCGCAAAGACGCGTTCGCAGCGTGGCATCCATGGCCGAATAAGAACATTTGTTTTGCAAACTTCCAATGAAAAACTGGCGTGCTTTCGCGATGCTGTTCGTGATCGGACAGGAAACGCGGAACACTCCAATGGCATACGAAACCATCCAGTGCGAAACCCACGGCCCGGTGGGTGTGATCCGGTTCAACCGGCCCCACCGGCTGAACGCCGTGGTGACAGAGCTTTACACCGAAACCCTGGCCGCGCTTGATGCGATGGCAACGGACGATGCGATCCGCACGATCGTTCTGACCGGCACCGGCCGGGCGTTTTGCGTGGGCGCCGACCTGAAGGAACACGCCGCCCAGGCCCGCAGCGATCTGGAAAAGCTCGACTACCTGACCCTGGGCAACACGGTTTGCGAACGCCTCCAGTCCCACCCCAAGCCGGTGATCGCGGCGGTGAACGGCTATGCCCTGGGGGCGGGGGCGGAAATGGCCTGCGCCTGCGATTTCATCCTGATGGCGCAGGGGGCGCAGATCGGCTTTCCCGAGGTATCGATCGGCACCCATCTGGGCGGCGGGATCACCGGCACCCTGCCCCGTCTGGTGGGCCTGACCATGGCGCGCGAGCTGATCTTTACCGGCCGCCGGATCGACGGGGAGGAGGCCGTGCGCCTGGGCCTGGCCAACCGCGCCTTTGACGATGAACGCTTTTGGGACGACGCGTTGGGGTTCGCCGCCGGGATCGCGACCAAGGCGCCCTATTCCATGCGCTTTGCCAAGGCGCTGCTGAATGACGGCCGGATGGAGCATGGCGCGCGGCTGGCGGCGGAACTGTCCGCCCTGCGCACCTGCATGCTGACCGAGGACTGGGCCGAGGGCATCACCGCCTTTGCCGAGAAACGCCAACCGCAGTTCCGGGGGAAATGACCCATGCGCGGAGATGACCTGACACCCACCGTTCTGGACCGTGTGTTCAACGCCCGCGCCATTGCCGTGATCGGCGCGTCCAACGATCCGCGCAAGCGCGGCTTCCAGACGATCCGCCGCCTGCTGGCCGACGGCTATGGCGGCACGATCCACCCGATCCATCCCAAGGCGCCCGAAATCCTGGGCCTGCCCGCATCGCCCAGCGTGGCGGACGTGACTGGGGATATCGACCTGGCCCTGATCTGCACCCCCGCCGCAACGGTGCCCGGTATCCTGGCCGAATGTGGCGCCAAGGGCATTCCGGGGGCCGTGGTCCTGGCCGCGGGCTTTGGCGAAATCGGGGCCGCCGGGGCCGAAATCGACGCGACCACGCGACAGGCGGCGGCCGCCCATGGGGTGCGCCTGATCGGGCCCAACACCAACGGGCTGTTCAACCTGCACAACGCGATGAACCTGGTGGGCGTCGATGGCGCCACGCCGGGCGGGATCGCCGTCTGTTCCCAGTCCGGCAACATGCTGCTGTCGCTGGTCAGCGAGGCCCGGCGCCGCGGCGGGATCGGGTTTTCCAGCTATGCGGGCGTGGGCAACCAGATGGATGTGCACCTGGCCGAATACCTGGACCATTTCGGGCGCGATCCGGCCACCCGGGCGGCTGTGTTCTATGTCGAGGGCTTCCAGAAGGGGCGCGCCTTTCTGGACACCTGCCGCCACGTAGCGCAGGCCAAGCCGGTCGTGATCTGCAAGTCCGGCCGAACCGCCGCCGGACAGGCCGCGGCGAAATCTCATACCGGCGCGCTGGCCTCGGGCTTTGCGCTGACGCAGGGCCTGTTGCGGCAGGCAGGTGCCACGGTGGTCGACAGCCCCGACGACCTGCTGCCGATTGCCCATGCGCTGGCCCATCTGCCGCTGCCAATGGGCAGTCGCGTTGCCATCCTGGCCGATGGCGGGGGGCATGCCACGGTCGCGGTGGATGCGCTGGTCGAGGCGGGGGTGGACCTGGCCACCCTTTCGGGCGCGACGCGGGCGCGGTTGGCCGACCTGCTGCCGGCGGCTGCCTCTTGCGTGAACCCGGTCGATGTTGCCGGTGGCACCGATGCCGACCCGGGGCTGTTTGCAGATTGTGCCCAGGCAATCCTGCAGGATGCGGGTGTCGATGTCCTGCTGACCGTAGGCATGTTCGGGGGCTATGCCGAACGTTTCGATGCCTCGCTCGGCGCGGCGGAGCAGGCGGCGGCACAGCGGCTGGCCGAAATCGCCGCCGATGCCGGAAAGCCGCTGATCGTGCACAGCGTTTATGCGGGTCTGGGCACCGCGCCGCTGGCCGCGCTGGCGGCGGCACAGGTCCCGGTCTTTCCCGGCATGGCGCTGTCGGTGCGCACGGTTGCGGAACTGGTCCGCCGGGGCCAGGCGGTCCGGCGTCTGGCCGCCGCACCCGCCGCCACCCGGCCACTGGCCCCCGATCCGGCGCGCGCGATCGTTGCGGGCGCCCGGGCCGCGGGGCGCACAGCACTTTATGAGCCCGAGGCGCGCGATCTGCTGGCCGCCCACGGCCTGCCCCTGTCGCCCCATGTGGTTACCCGCGCGGGCGAGGATCTGGACGCAGCGATGCGCCGCTTGGGCGACGGCCCGCTGGTGGCAAAGGTCGTCAGCCCCGACATCCTGCACAAATCCGATGCGGGCGGGGTGAAACTGAACCTGAGCGGCGCGGCGGCGGTCCGGGACGCCATTGCAGAGATTTACGCGAATGCAAATGCGTACGACCCAAATGCGCATCTGCACGGCGTGATGCTGGCCCCCATGGCCGCGCCCGGGGTCGAGGCCATCCTTGGCGTGGTGCAGGATCCCGCCTTCGGCCCGGTGATGATGTTCGGGCTGGGCGGCATCTTTGTCGAAGTATTGCAGGACGTGGCCTTTCGCGCGCTGCCGCTGTCCGCCGAGGACGCCAACGAGATGATCGCCGAGATCGGCGCGGCCCGCATTCTGGAGGGGGTGCGCGGCGCTGCGCCCGTTGATCGCGCGGCCCTGGTCGAGTTGATGCTGACCCTGTCGCGCATTGCGCTGGCCCATCCCGAAATCGGGGAAATCGACCTGAACCCGGTGATCCTGCGCGCCGATGGCCATGATATAGCCGATGCACGGATGATCCTGCGCCCCGAAGGAGACAACACATGACCGACAAGCTGCTGATCGCCCAAGAGGGGGCAATCGCCACCCTGACATTGAACATGCCCGAAACCCGCAACGCCCTGACCGATGCGGACCTGTGCGACGCCGTGGTGGACGCGATGGGCCGGATCGCAGCGGACCAGAGCGTGCGCTGCGCCATCCTGACCGGGGCGGGGTTGGCGTTTTCCTCGGGCGGGAACCTCAAGCATATGCAGGAAAAACACTCGATCTTTGCCGGTGACGCGATCGAGGCCAAGGATGCCTATCGCACCGGCATCCAGCGCATGGCGCGCGCGATCTGGCACTGCGAGGTGCCGTTGATCGCCGCCGTAAACGGCCCGGCCTATGGCGCGGGCTGCGATCTGGCCTGCATGTGCGATATTCGGATCGCCGCAACCAACGCGACTTTTGCCGAGAATTTCGCGCGGGTCGGGCTGATCTCTGGCGATGGGGGGGCTTGGCTGTTGCCGCGCCAGATCGGGCTGTCGCGCGCGGCCGAGATGACCTTTACCGCCGATCCCATCGACGCCGACACCGCGCTGGCCTGGGGCCTGGTTTCGCGCGTGGTCGCGCCCGAGGCATTGTTGCCAGAGGCGTTAGATCTGGCCGGGCGGATCGCCAGGAACCCGCCGCGCCAGTTGCGCATGGCCAAGCGCCTGATCCGCGAGGGCATGACCACGCGGCTGGAAAGCGTGATGGAGCTGGCCGCCGCGTATCAGGGCGCCTGCCAACAGACCGAGGACCACGCCGAGGCGGTGGACGCGATTCTGGAAAAGCGCCCGCCGGTCTTCTCGGGGCGGTAGCCGTCAGGCCAAGGGCGCATGCCCTGCGGCGCGGGCCTCAGCCATTCTCCAGAAATCCGCTGAGAGCGGATGTCAGGTTGCCCCCCAGCCCGTCGCAGATATAGCCGCCCTCCTGCACAAAAAGGGTCGGCAATCCAAGGGCCGCGATGGCCGCGCCGATACGGGCAAAGCCCGGGGTGGTGACCGCCAGCCCCTTGAACGGATCGTCGACAAAGGCATCCAGCCCCAGCGCCACCACCACCGCGTCGGCACCGAAACCGGCGATCCGCTCCAGCGCGGTGTCCAGGGTTTTCAGATAGCCCTCGTCCCCGGTGCCCCGTTCCAGCGGCAGGTTCAGGTTATAGCCGATGCCGCGCCCCGCGCCGCGTTCCTGCGCATGGCCCCAGAAGAAGGGATAGAACCGCGCCGGATCCGCATGGATGGAAATCGTCAGCACATCGTCACGGTCGTAGAAAATGCCCTGCGTGCCGTTGCCGTGGTGCACGTCCACGTCCAGAATCGCAGGACGCAGGCCGCGCGCACGCAGCCGTTCCGCCGCGATGCCGGAATTGTTCAGGAAGCAGAACCCCCCCGCCAGATCGCCGAAGGCATGGTGCCCCGGCGGGCGGGACAGGGCATAGGCGCCCCGTTCCCCGCCCGCGATCAGGTCGGCCCCGGCGATGGCGGTTTGCGCGGACCAATAGGCAGCGGCCCAGGTGCCCTCGGCAATCGGGCAGGCGGTGTCGGCCTGATGATAGCCCGCCTGCCCGACTGCGGATTTCGGGTAACCGTCGGTGCGGTTCGCGGGGTGGATGTTGGGGATCACCTCGTCGCCCGCGCCCTCTATCCGGCGCCAGCGGGTGTAGATGTTTTTCAGGAAGGTCAGGTATTCGGGGCTGTGCAGGGCCGCGATGGGGCCAAGGCCCGCATCGCCCGGCGCCTGGAACACGCAGCCCGCGACCTCGGCCGCGGCTTTCAGCACCTCGATACGCCTGGGCTGTTCGGGGTTGGGCAGGCGCGCGCCGTTGGCCATGAAATGCTTGGGGTCATGGTGCCATTGCCGCTCGTCGAAAACCGCCTTCATGTTGTTCCTTTCAGGGCGTTCAGCCCGTCCTCGTCCAGTGTCATCAGGGTGTCGCCGGGCGCGGGCGTCAGGCCCAGCCGGCGATAAAAACGTTGCGCGCCGGGATTGTCGTCATAGACCACCAGCCGCAGGAACCGCGCATCCCACACCTGCGCGGCCTGCCGGGCGGCGGCGGCCAGCAGACGTTGGCCCAGCCCCGCGCCGCGCCCGCCCTCGGCCACCCACAGGTCGGACACGAACAGCCCCGCATGCCCCCGGATGGTCGAGAAGACGGGCGAAAAAACGGCCACGCCGCGCAGGGTGTCCCCCTCCAGCGCGATCGCCGCGTGACAGGACGGGCACGCCCCGAACAACGCGGCCCGCAATGTGGCCGTGTCCGCGCGGTAGGGATCGCCCAAGGTGGCGGCAAGGGCACGCAACCCGGTTTCCACGCGGTTCAGATCGGCGCTGTCCGCCATGCGGATCGTGATCTGTTGCATCGCCTAGATCGCCGTCCTGTCCGCGCCCTTCAGCCCCAGCATCGCGCGGGCCTCGGCGGGGGTGGCGGGCGTGCGGCCCAATGCCTCGACGATGGCGCGGACCTTTTCGACCTGCTGGGCGTTGCTGGTCGCCAATTGCCCGCGGGCAATCATCAGGCTGTCCTCCAGCCCCACGCGGACATGGCCCCCCATCGCAGCGGCCTGCGCGGCCATCGGCATCTGCATCCGCCCCGCCGCCAGCACCGAGAACATGTAATCGCCCCCGAACAGCTTGTCCGCCAGCCGCACCATATGGGTCAGGTTTTCCGGGTCCGGCCCCATACCGCCCAGCACGCCGAACACGAACTGGATAAAGAAGGGCGGCTGCACCAGCCCGCGATCCGCGAAATGGGCCAGCATGTAAAGATGCCCCATGTCGTAGCATTCGAATTCAAAGCGGGCACCGCGATCGCGCCCCAGCCCGGTCAGCACGGTTTCGATGTCGCGCGGGGTGTTCTTGAACACCAGATCGTCGGTGCCCTCCAGAAACGGCTTTTCCCAATCGTGCTGCCACGCGGTGACCCGCGCGGCCATGGGGTACAGCGCGAAATTCATCGTCCCCATGTTCAGCGAACACATCTCGGGCGCGGCGGCCATGGGCGCGGCAAGGCGGTCCTCCAGGCGCATCACCGCGCTGCCGCCGGTGGACAGGTTCAGCACCGCGTCGCAGCCCTGTTTCAGCCGGGGCAGGAAGGCCATGAAATGCGCAGGATCGGCCGAGGGGCGCCCGGTGTCGGGGTCGCGTGCATGCAGGTGCAGGATCGCGGCGCCTGCCTTGGCCGCTGCAAGCCCGTGGTCCACGATCTGGTCGGGCGTGACCGGCAGGTGGGGCGACATGCTGGGCGTATGGATCGACCCTGTCAGCGCGCAGGTGATGATGATCTTGGACATGGGATTTACGCGGTGACGGCAAGGGCCGGTTCGACCTCGGCCATGAACTGGGTCAGCGACAGGTCCAGCATCTCGACGATCTCGTCGATATGGGTTTCGGTCACGATCAGCGGCGGGCAGACCAGGATATGATCGCCCTCGATCCCGCCACGGGTGCGGCGGGAATAGACGATCAGCCCGTTTTCATAGGCGATCTGCACAAAGCGGTCATAGGCCTTCAGCTCGCGCGGGAGGGGCGCCAGCGTGTGCGGGTCGGCGACGAATTCAAAGGCCAGCAACAAGCCCTTGCCGCGCACATCCCCGATGATCGGGTAGCGGGCCATCAGACCCTCCAGCCGGGATTTCAGCACCGCGCCCATCGCGTCGGCATTGGCGCACAGGCCCTGTCGGTCGACCTCTTCCAGAACGGCGACGCCCGCGGCGCAGGCCAGCGGATTGCCCGCATAGGTGAACCCGTGCTGAAAGCCGCCCTCGTCCAGCACCGGATCGACCAGCCGGTCATGGGCGACCATCGCGCCCAGCGGCACGTAACCGGCGGCATAGCCCTTGGACATGACGATCATGTCAGGGACCACGCCCCAATGTTCGGTCGCCAGGAACCGCCCCGTGCGGCCGACGCCGGTCATGACCTCATCCGCGATCATCAGGATGCCGTAGGTGTCGCAGATCTCGCGCACCCGCTCCATATACCCCGCGGGCGGCACCAGCGCCCCGGTAGAGGCCCCGCCGACCGGTTCCACCATGAAGGCAAGGATCGTCTCGGGGCCCTCTTGCAGGATGCACTCTTCCAGCATGTCGGCGTAATGCAGCCCGGTGATCGGGTCGTCGGGGTCCAGCCCGTCCAGATAGGCGCGCGGCGCGGGGATCTTGGGCATGGGGCGCATCATCGGATCGAAGGGCGCGGTCAGCGGCGCGTAGCCGGTGATCGCCAGCGCCCCCAGCGTGCAGCCGTGATAGGACGGGCTGCGCGAGATCACCTTCCACCGCTGCCCCTGCCCCGTGGCCACCGCCCATTGGCGCGCCAGCTTCATCGCGCTTTCCACCGCCTCGGACCCGCCCGAAACGAAAAACACCTTGTTCAGCCCCTCGGGCGTGCGCGCGGCGGTCATGTGGGCCAGTTTCTCGCTGGCCTCGGTTTCGAAATGCAGCCGGTAGCCAAAGGTCGCGCGTTCCATCTGCTCGCGCATGGCGGCCAGGACATTGTGGTTGGAATGGCCGATATTGCAGACCATCGCGCCGGACGATCCGTCCAGATACCGCTTGCCGTCCACGTCCCACATGTAGACGCCGCGCGCCTGGTCCAGCACGGGTTTGCGGTTGCGGCCCTGGTAGAACAGGTAAGAGGGCGGTCGTTCGGTCATTGGGGCCTCATGCGGGAAGGGCGGCGCAATCCTGCGGCCGCAGCCGCAGCGACACCTGCGCCCCCTCGGGGAAGGGGTGTTGATCGATCATGTTGATGGCCTGCAACTGGGTGTCGCCCGCGCGTACGAAATAGCGCACGGCCTGCCCCTGGTAGTCGACCGTTTCCACGGTGGCATCCACCGCGATTTCGCCGTTCAGCGGCGTGCCGGGGTCGGCCAGCAGCAGTTTTTCGGCCCGCAGGACCAGCTTGGCCGGGCCTGCGCCCGCCACCATCGGGGCCTTTTCTGCCGGGACGGCAACGTTGCCGAAAATGTCGGCCTGCAGCGCGACATGGCCGTTCGCGCGATCCGTGCAGCGAGCGGGCAGGATGTTCGAGGCGCCCAGGAAATTGGCGACGAATTCGCTGGCCGGGGTGTTGTAGACCGCCTCGGGCGGGCCGACCTGTTCGACGCGGCCCTCGCTCATCACCACGATCTGGTCGGACATGGCTAGCGCCTCTGACTGGTCGTGGGTCACGAAAACGGTGGTCACGCCGATCCGATCCTGGATGCGTTTGAGTTCCACCCGCATATCCTCGCGCAGGTTGGCATCCAGCGCCGACAGCGGTTCGTCCAGCAACAGCACATCGGGTTCGATCACGATGGCGCGGGCCAGGGCGATCCGCTGTTGCTGCCCACCGGACAGTTGCTTGGGGTAGCGGTCGCCCACGTCGGGCAGTTGCACCAGCGACAGCGCCTCATCCACGCGGCGAGCGGCCTCGTCTTTCGGCACGTTGCGGTATTTCAGCCCAAAGGCCACGTTGTCGGCCACGGTCTTGTGCGGGAACAGCGCGTAGTTCTGGAACACGATGCCAAGGTTGCGCTTGTGGATCGGGATGTCGTTGACGCGCTGGCCCTTGATCTCGATATCGCCCTCGGTGGGATCCAACAGCCCCGCGATCATCCGCAGCGTCGTCGTCTTGCCGCAGCCGGACGGCCCCAGCAGGGTCACGAACTCGCCCTCGGGGATCTCAAGCGAGGTCTGCTGAACAGCCGTAAAGCTGCCGAAGCGCTTGACGATATCGCGCAGGATGACGGAACTCATGGCTTTCCTCCGAAGGGGGTGCCCCCGCCCGTCCGGCGGGCGGGGGCGTCAGGCATCAATAGCCCTTTTGCACGCGGCCGAAGGTCTTGGACCACTCTGCCTCTTTCCCGTTCCAGTAGGGCGGGTCAAAGAAGTTCAGCCCCGCCAGCGTGCCGCTGGGATCGAAGGCCGGCAGCGCCTTGACCTTGTCGGTCAACTCCACCTTGTTGGGGTCCAGCGCGGGCGGGTAGTTCTGCCCCTCGGCCACTGCGATGGCGGTTTCGGTTTCCAGCATGAAGTTCAGCAACTCTTCGCATTCCGGCATGGGCGAGCCGCGCAGAACGAACAGACATTCCTGCCAGCCCAGGCCGCCCGGCGGGTCGTAGTAGCCGATGTCGTGGCCCTGGTCCTGCAGCGCCTTGACCCGGCCCGACCAGGCCTCGGTGACATAGATCTCTTCCTCGGCCAGCAGGCTCATCAACTCGGCCCCCGAGGACCAGTATTTCAGCGCCAGGTCGCGATGGGCGCGGATCGCGTCCCAGACGGCATCCACATCCTCTATCCCGTTGGGGTTCTGCCCGGTCTGCAGGGCGGCGTACCAGACGCGCGTCTTCCACTCGCCCCAGCCGCCGATCTTGCCCTTGTAGGCCGGGTCGATCAGCAGCATCGCGCCTTTTTCCTGCATCTCCTCGTCAGAGATGTACTTGCGGTTATAGGCCAGACCCGTGGTGCCATAGTCATAGGGCACCGCCGACAGCGACCCGCCGGTGGGCTTGCGCAGCACGTCGACCAGCGCCGGGATCACGTTGCCCAGGTTGGGGATATTGGCCTCGTTCAGTTCCGAGCTGAGTTCGAGGTTGTGGTAGCGCACGTAATCGAACACGCCCGACAGATGGGCGATGTTGAATTCACCCGGCTGGCTGGCCTTGACGCGGGACAGGTATTCGTCCGCCCCGCCAAAGGTGCCATCGACCACGTTCACGCCGGTCGCGGCGGTGTAGGGATCGAAGGCGTATTCGCGGAACGCCTCGGACACCACGCCGCCCCAGCCGTCGAAGCGCACCTGTTCTGCCGCGGCATGGGCGTATTTGGCAAAGGGCGTCTGCACGCCATAGGCCAGGCCCGCCGCGCCCAGCAGACCCAGGAAGTTGCGCCGGTCCAGATCGCCGTTCAGATACCGTTCGCGCAGGCGGTGATAGCGGGTGGTGTCGTCCATCTTTCTGGTCATGTCGGTCTCCTTGTTGGAAGGCTGTTCTTATGATCGGCGCGGTTCTATCCGCCGCGCCTTGTCGCAAGCGCCCGGGCCAGCGCGAGCCCCAGCAAGGGCAGGCCCACGGTCAGCAGGATCATCACCGTCCCAAGCGCATTGATTTCCGGGCTGATCGAGTTGCGCAGCATCGCAAAGATCTGCGTCGGCACGGTTTCCACCCCGCCCGGTTTCCAGAACAGCGTGCCGGTGATGTCATCGAAACTGATGGTAAAGGCGAACAGCGCACCGGCCAGAACCGCGGGCAGCATCAGCGGCAGCGTCACCTCGAAAAAGGTCTGGCGCGGGCTGGCGCCCAGGCTGAGCGCGGCCTCCTCGATATCGCGGCGGATGCTGACCAGGCGGGCCTGCACCACCAGGATCACGAAAGGCAGGGTGAAAATGACATGGCCTGCCAGCAGCAGCGCAAAGCTTTTGTTCACGTTGAGGAAGTTCAGGAACAGCAGCAGCGCGACCGCCAGCACCACCTCTGGCACCAGAATCGGCGCGATCAGCAGGGTGGAAATGACATTGGCCCCCGGCACCCGGTAACGCACCAACGCCAGGCTGGCCAGCACACCCAGTGTCGTGGAAATCGCCGCCGTCAGCAGGCCCAGAATGATAGAGGTGCGGAACGCCCGCAGGATGGCGTCGTTCTGGGCCAGTTCCACGAACCAACGAAAGGAAAACCCGGTCATCGGAAAGCTGCCGAACTGGCTGGCGTTGAAGGACAACAGCACCACCACCGCGACCGGCAGGAACATGAAGGCATAGACCAGCAGGGTCCAAAGGCGCACCAGTTGCCAGCCCATCAGCCCAGCCCCTTCATCAGTTGCGCCATGCCCAGATAACGGTTGTAAAGCAGCACCAGCGCACCCAGCACAGCCAGCAGCATCAGCGACAGCGCGCTGCCCAGCGGCCAGTTCAGCTGCGTGATGATCGCCTCAAACACCAGGTTGGCGAACATCGCATCGCGTGGCCCGCCCAGCACCAGCGGCGTGATATAGGTGCCCGCCCCCAGCACGAAACACAGCAGCCCGCCCGCAGCCAGCCCCGGCAAGGACAGCGGCAGGGTGACTTGCAGAAACGCCTGCCAGCGCGTCGCGCCCAGCGAATTGGCGGCATCCTCAAGCGTGGTGTCGATGCCATCGAGGCTGACAAAGACGTTCAGCACCATGAACGGCAGCAGGAAATGTACCAGCCCCAGGATCACCGTCGTCTGGTTATAAAGCATCTGGATCGGCTCATCGACGATGCCGGTTCCGGTCAGCACCCAGTTCACCGCGCCGGACACACCCAGGATGTTGATCCAGCTCATCGTGCGGATGATGTAGCTGATCCAGAACGGCAGCATCAGCAACAACAGCAGGATCGCCTTGTTCCCCTTGGACCGGGCGATGAAATAGGCCGCCGGATACCCCATCACCGCGCAAACCAGCGTGGTGATCGCGGCGATCTTCAGCGTGTTCAGCAGGATGTCGCGGTAAAACGGATCGATCAGCGCCTCTGCCCAGTTGTCCAAATAGAACCCCACCTGATCGGCGCCGGTCGCGGTCCGCAGCCAGAACGAATAGACCGCGATGAAGGCAAGCGGCACGAACAGCAACAGCGCCACCGCGCTGAGTGCGGGGGAAAGCAAAATCCAGGGCTGTCGCGCTTCGCGGGTTTCGACGGACATTCCAGCCTGCTTTGTCAGGGGTGTTGATCGAAGCGTGGCGGGATGCCATTCATAGATCAAATAGATAATAGGAATTGTGGTTATCGATCATGTCTATGCCTCGCGGTACCACCGACGCCCCCGGCCGCCTGATGCGGGAACTCGACTGGAACCTGCTGCGGACTTTCGTCGTCCTGGCCGAGGCCGGATCGGTCACCGGCGCGGCCGAAAAGCTGCGCCTGAAACAGCCCACGGTATCGGCTGCCCTGAAACGGCTGGAGGATCGGCTGGACAAGCGGTTGATTGAGCGGCGCCCGGGCCATTTCCGCCTGACCGAAGCGGGCGAGTTGCTGTATCGCGAAGCAGTTGAAATCCAGGGGTCGATCCTGCGGCTTTCGACCCTGATGCGCGAGGTAACGGACGAGGTTCAGGGCCACGTCAAGATCGCGGTGGCCTCTCACGTGGTCTGCCCGCTATTCGACGCAACCCTGGCAGAGTTTCACGCCAACCACCCCAAGGCGACCCTGTCGATCGACGTGATGACCAGCCGCGATGCCCTGGCCGCCGTGACCGCCAAGGCCGCGACACTGGCGATTTGCCTTGTACGCCAACGCAACCCACGGCTGGAATACCTGCGGCTTTATCGCGAATTCTTCGGTTTCTACTGCGGCCCGCCGCATCGCCTGTTCGGCCGCCGCGACATCACGCAAAAGGACCTGGCCGGTCTGCCCACAGTCAGCTTTGAGACCGACAGGCTGCACGACGTTCTGCGGCCCGTGACGCTGATGCGGGCAGAGGCAGAGCTGGGCGAACGGATCGTCGGCCAGTCCAGCCACCTGGAAGAGGTCCGCCGCATGATTATCGCGGGGCTGGGGGTTGGCCCGCTGCCGGTCCACGTGGTGCGCCGGGATGTCGAGGATGGCCTGCTGTGGCCACTGCCCCCGCACGACCGCCGCCCCGCCATAGACGTGCATGTCGTCTGGAATCCGCACGCACGCATGAATCGCGCCGAAGAGGCGATGCTGTCAGGCATAAAGGAAAGGATCGAACGCACCCCGATCGAGGAACGCACCTACGCCTGAATGCCGGTTCAGACAGGCTGCTGACCAGAGCCCCTTTTTTCCTCCAGTTTGAGGTAGGGTCCGTCCCAACGACGGAGACGGACGGAATGAAGAGATCACGGTTTAGCGAAGAGCAAATCATCGCGATCCTGAAGCAGCAGGAGAGCGGCGTGACAACGGCGGATGTGTGCCGCGAGCATGGGATCAGCTCGGCAACGTTCTACAAATGGAAAGCCAGGTTCGGCGGACTTGAGGTGTCGGACGCGCGCCGGCTGAAGGCGCTGGAGGATGAGAACGCCAAGCTGAAGAAGCTGCTCGCCGAGCAGATGCTGGATAACGCGATGCTGAAGGATGTCGCGTCAAAAAATGGTGACGCCCGCGGCCAGGCGAAACGCCTCGGCGCACCTGCGCGACGCGCCCCAGGTGAGCCAGCGGCGGGCGTGTTCAGTTCTGGGCGCCGATCGGTCGAGCGTGCGGTATCGCAGCGTGCGTCCGGACGATTCCGATCTGCGCGGGCCATTAAGGCAGTGACGGCTGAGCGCCGTCGGTTAGGCTATCTGAACCGCCCCGGGTTTACCGGAGAGTAAAACACTCAAAGGATGAGCCCTATGACGAAGCAGAGATTCACCCCCGCCTATCCGTCCGAACTGC
>NZ_SLXL01000012.1 GCF_004345735.1 Rhodovulum adriaticum | reverse complement strand
GGGGGGGGGGGGGGGGGGGGGGGGGGGGGGGGGGGGGGGGGGGGGGGGGGGGGGGCCGGGGGGGGGGGGGGGGGGGGGCGCCCCCCCCCCCCCCCCCCGCCGGGGGCGCTGCCCCCGGACCCCCGGGTATTTTCGCCAAGAAGAAGAACAGGATAGCCGGGCTGTTCGAAGCGTGCGCTGTGTGACCGGGGGGCCGTGCCGTGCGCGTCGCAAACAGGGTTTCCGTTGGGCCAAAGGGGCGTGTCAGGCCTTTACTTGGCTCAGGCAGTTCTCGACCATCCCGCGATAGCCCGAGCCGAACAGGCGCAGGTGCACCAGCGCGGGCCAAAGGGTGTAGATCGCGCGCCGATCCTGCCATCCCGGCGCCAGCGCGCCGTAGGTGTCGGCAAAACCGGGGCCGGGCTTGCCAAACAAGTGCAGCATGGCCAGGTCCACCTCGGCATCGCCATGGTAACAGGCCGGGTCGATCAGCGCGGCGCCATTTGCGGTGAACAGCACGTTCCCGGTCCACAGATCCCCATGCAGCAGCGCGGGCGCCGGGTGATGTGGCAGCAGGTCGGGCAGGCGGGTGGCCAGGGCCTCTAGCCGCCGGGCAATGTCGCGGGGCAGCGCCTGGGGCCAGGCCAGCAGGCGGCGCTCGGCCCAAAAGGCGGGCCAGTTCTGCAACGGCGCGTTGGGGATCGCGGCGGGGCCAAAGGCGTAATCCTCCGCCCAGCCATAGGCGGTGCCGGTGCTGGCATGCAGGGCCTTCAGCGCGGCGCCCAGGGCCGCCCAGCCCGCCGGGTGAGGGCGGGTTTCAACCAGCCGTTCCATCACCAGCAGGTCGCCCGATTGCGCAATGACGCCGGGCGCGGGGGCGCCGGTCCGGGCGATGGCCGTTAGCATCCGCGCCTCGGCCGCCACCAGCGGGCCGGTTTTGACCACCAGCGCGGTGCCATCGGCCAGACAGATTTCGCACACCTCCGACAGGTCGCCGCCATGCAGGGGCGTGACCGCTGCCACCGGCTGGCCCAGCAGGTCCGCCAGTCTGGCGCGGTCAGCCATGATCCCAGGTCAGCGTCGCGTCCCCGGCCTGCATCAAGCCCTCGGCCCGGTCATAGCGCAGATGGGCGATGGCCCGCCCGCCCGACTGGGTGAATAGCGTGCCTGCGGGCTTGTCCCCGGCGGTAATCTCGCTGCCCACGGGGGCCGCACCTGTGATGGACACGGTCACAAGACCCTTTTTCAAGTCGGTCTTGTGTTTCATCCGGGCGGTGACCTCTTGCCCGACATAGCAACCCTTGTGGAAATCGACGCCGTTCAGCCGCTCAAACCCGGCCTCCAGGATGTAGGTGTCGTCTGGGATCAGCTCGACCCCGCTTTCGGGGATGCAATGGGTCACGCGCAGCGCGTCCCAGTCGGTGGTTTCGGGGCCTGCGGGGGTATCGGCATAGGCGCGCCAGCCCAGTTCAGTCGCGCGCGGATCGGGCAGGGCGCCCGCAGGGGGCGTGCCCAGCCCGCGGATCACATGCAGGCCGGTTTCGGCGATCTGCACATCGGCGCGCAGCTTGTACATGCCCAGTCGTCGGGCCAGCGCGGGGGCAAGGTCGGTTTTCACGTCCAGCAGGATCGCCTCTCCCTGCGCGGTCAGGAAGAAATCGGCCAGGTACTTGCCCTGCGGGCTGAGCAGCGCGGCATAGACCAGCCGCCCGGACAGGTCGCTGACATCGTTGGTGACAAGCCCTTGCAGGAAATGGATCCGGTCGCCCCCGGTAAGGCTGAACACGGTGCGGTCGGTGGCAGTTTCGTCCTGCATGTCGGTCTCCTTCTGGTCCCTCCCTACCGCGAACATAGGGCAGGGCGCTCAGCTTTCCGAGGCGAATTGCAGTTTGTACAGCCCGGCATACAGCCCGCCCCGGTCCAGCAGCGCCTGGTGCGGCCCTTCCTCGACCAGGCGGCCCTTGTCCATCACGACGATCTTGTCGGCATTGCGCACGGTGGCCAGCCGGTGCGCGATAACCAGCGTGGTCCGGCCCTGGCTGAGCCGCTCCAGCGCCTCTTGCACGGCCTTTTCCGATTGCGCATCCAGGGCCGATGTCGCCTCGTCCATCAGCAGGATCGGGGCGTCGCGCAGCAAGGCCCGCGCGATCGCCACCCGCTGGCGCTGCCCCCCCGACAGGTTGGATCCGCGCGGCCCCGCGGGGCTGTTCAGACCGTCGGGCAGCGCGGGCAGGAAGTCGATGACATGGGCGGCGCGCAGCACCTCGTCCAGCCGGTCCTGGGGCACATCGCGGCCAAGGCAGATATTGTCGCGGATGGTTTCGTCGAACAGCGGCGCCTCTTGCGTGACCACGGAAAACTGGTCGCGCAGATCGTACAGTTCCAGCGTTTCTACCGCGACACCGCCCAGGGTGATCTGGCCCCGCTGCGGTTCGATCAGACGGGTCAGCAGGTTGAACACGGTCGATTTGCCCGCCCCCGAGGGGCCGACCAGGGCCGTGACCGCGCCCGCCTTGGCCGTGAAACTCAGCCCGTTCAGGACGGGCGTGTCGTCATAGGCCAGATGCACGTCCCGAAAGCCGATATCGCAGGCGCCACCCGGGGCGGGCAGGCGGGCCGGGCGCGCGGGCGACAGAATGGTGGGCCGTTCCAGAAAGACGGCATACAGGCGTTCCAGGCTGGCCAGCGCGGCCTGCCATGCGCCCGAAACGCGGCCGATCCGGCGCAGCGGCTCGAACACCAGCGCCATCGCGGTGAAGAAGCTCATGAACTCGCCCACGGTCTTGTCGCCGTCGATGATCTGCAATCCGCCATAGCTGAGCACGCCCAGGAACCCCAGGCCCGCCACGATGTCCATCAGGGCCGGAATGCCGGCCTGCCCGGCCTCGGACCGGATCTGCGCATGCACGAACCGGTCCACCGATTGGCCGAAGCGGTCGGCCTCGCGCCGTTCCATCCGGTTCAGCTTGATCGTGGTCATCCCGTGAAAGATCTCGTCCAGCCGGGTGGAGATATGCGCCGCCGCGCCGCGCGCGTTGCGGGTGGTGCGGCGCACCCAGCGTTGCAGCGCCATGATCGGCACCACCAGCAGCGGCACGCCGGCCACCGCGATCAGCGTCCACAGCCAGTCGATCGACAGGGCCACCGCGAAAAGCGACAACAGCGCGACCGCGTCCCGCCCCGCCGCGGCAAGGACCGTGTTCCAGATATTGGCGATGACCAGCGTGTCGCCGCGCACCCGTTCGATCAGGTGGCCGGGGGGCGTTTTCTGGAACCACAGGCTGTCCAGCGTCAGCATGTGGCGCACCAGGTCGTGCTGGATTGCGGCCATCACCCGTTGCCCGACCCGCGCCATTAGCACCCGCTGGGAAAACCCCGCGCCCGCGCGGATCAGGAACACCCCGAAGACGGCGCTGGCAACCAGCGGGATCGCGCCGCGATTGCCGGCCACGAAGATGTCGTCGAACATCGGCTTGATGAGATAGCTGAGCAGCCCCAGCATCGCGCCCTCGATCGTCATCAGCGCAAGGGCCAGGCCGATCAGGGGCAGATGGCGCCGCAGGTAGCCCGCCCAGATCCAGCGCAGGAGCGTGCCGCCGTCCTGCGCCGGGCTCACCGCCGGCCCCCGGCGGCTTGCCAGCGCTTGAAATCCTCGGTGATGGCTGCCGCGTCGTAGCGGGTTTCCAGCCATTCACGGATCGGCATGGGGCGGTCGGCGGTATCCGCGGCATAGGCGGCCAGCATGTGATCCAGGATGCCGGTACGCGTGTTGCGCGAGTGCAGGTAGCGCGGCGACAGCATCTTTGCGGCCTCTTCCACCGATTTGCCCTCGATATGCATCAGATACAGCGCTGCGGCCAGCCCGGCCCGGTCGGCGCCGGATTTGCAATGGAACAATAGCGGCCGTTCGGCGGTTTCAAAGATGTCCAGCAGCGCCAGATAGCGTTCGGGCGGCAACAGGCGCCGGGCGCGGATCGTGGCGGTCAGAAAGGTCATCCCCAGCTCGGCGCAGGTTTCCTGTTCGAACAGCATATGGCTGGACGGGGTAGCGGCGCGCAGCGACACGACGGTACGAATGCCCATCGCGTGATAACGATGCAGCCGCCGGCGGTCCGGCTGGTTCGAGCGCCAGATCCCCGGTGCGATTTCGTGCAGGTTGGTCCACAGGATGCGCAGGAACGCATGGTCCATCAGCTGGAAATGCCAGAACGCGGCCCGCCGCCCGGCCGGGGTGGAAATGTCGCCATCCAGCTTGCGCCGCATGTAGCGCTCTAAAGCGTCGAGGCGGGATTTGAGAAGGTTGGTCATGGCGCTCCGACGGCGGCAAACAGGCTAGGGGGATAGCCCGGATGGCCCGCTGTGACAAGCGATTGACGCCCGGCGTGCCCGGGCCTAACTGGAATGCGGTTCAATCCGGAGTCGCCCATGCCCCTTTCCCACGGCCGCCCCTATCTTGCCATTCCCGGCCCTTCCGTCATCCCGGATCGCGTGTTGCAGGCCATGCACCGCCCCGCCCCGGAAATCCATGGTGGCGCGATGGTGCAACTGCTGGAAAGCCTGCTGCCGGACCTGCGGGCCGTGGCGCGCACCCGGCACAAGGTGGCGATGTATATTTCCAACGGCCATGGCGCGTGGGAGGCCGGGCTTGCCAACGTCCTGGCCCGGGGCGACAAGATCCTTGCCCTGGCGACGGGGCGGTTCGGCCATGGTTGGGCAGAGGTGGCGCAGGGCCTGGGCGCCGATGTCGAGGTGATGGATTTCGGCAAGCGCGCGCCCGTGGACCTGGACCGTGTCGCCGCCCGGCTGGCCGAGGACCGCGCCCATGAAATCCGCGCCGTCACGGTTGTCCATGTGGACACCGCGACCAGCGTGAAGAACGACATCGCGGGCTTGCGCGCGGCGCTGGACGCGGCGGGTCACCCGGCGCTGCTGATGGTCGATTGTATCGCCTCGCTGGGCTGCGACCGGTTCGAGATGGACGATTGGGGCGTCGACGTGATGGTGTCGGCCTGCCAGAAGGGGCTGATGGTGCCGCCCGGCCTGGGCTTCGTCTTTTTCAACGACCGGGCCGAGGCCGCGCGGGCGCGCGCCGACATGGCGACGCAATACTGGGATTGGCGGATGCGCGCCGATCCGCAGGAATTCTACCAGTATTTCTGGGGCACCGCGCCCACGCACCACCTGTACGGCCTGCGCGCCGCGCTGGACATGCTGGTGCAGGAAGAGGGGATGCAGGCCGCCTGGGCCCGCCACGAACGGCTGGCCCGCACCGTCTGGGCCGCCATCGATGCCTGGGGTGCCGATGGCCCGATGGAGGCCAATATCGCCGATCCCGCCTGCCGCAGCCATGCCGTGACCGCGGTTCAGCTGGGGGCGCCGAACGGCACGGCCCTGCGCGAATGGCTGAGCGAGACCGCCGGCGTTACCCTGGGCATCGGCCTGGGCATGGCGGCCCCCGGCGATCCGGCCTGGCATGGCTTCTTCCGCATTGCGCATATGGGGCATGTGAACGCGCATATGGTGCTGGGTGCGCTTGGCAGCATAGAGGCCGGGCTGGACGCGCTGGATATCCCCCACGGGCGCGGCGCCCTGGGCGCGGCGGCGGCGGTCGTCGCGGGGCGCTAGGCCCCGCCCAAACAGAAAAGACCGTGCCCGACAGGGGCACGGCCTTTCACGCAGTCGAAATGTCGGGGGGCCTCGGCCCTGCTGAGATCAGGTCTTGTCCACCAGTTCCCGGCACCACGCTTCCATTTCCTTGGTGGCCACTTCCATCGGCGGTTCCATGAAGCAGATATGGAAACGGTCGCCGAGGTCGGCCACCCCGATAGAGCGCGGGCGCACGGCCAGAACATGGGCGTTGGGCAGCGCCACGCCAAAGCAGAACACGATGTTGCGCGCGTCCTTGATGTCCTCGGCGATGGTGCCGTCGATGGACTGGGTGTGGCTATAATGGTCGAACGTGGCTATATAGGCGACCTTGGGATGGGCGTCGATCTTGGCCTTCAGCCGGTCCAGGATGTCGTCCACGCTGGTGCAGGTGGTTTCGCTCTTGTCCAGGTCCAGATCGAAGACCGGGTATTTCTCCATCAGAAGGGTCTGTCGCATGTCATGTCCTGACTGTTGGTGGATCCGCAGGCGCGCGAAGAGGCGCTCGCGGAATACATGCATTTTTCAGTCAGGTTTTGCGATGGGGCTTGTGGCAAATTCACGCGGATGTGACACGCAAGGCCACCCACAATGCCAGCGCCAGCGCAAGGGCGCGGTTGTAGCCCCATAATTCCCAAACCACGAGCAGGGCAAAGAACAGGAACACCCCGGCCACGATCAGGAAGGGGACGGTGTAATTCTCGACGCGTCTTTGCGGCCGGTCGTCCATGACGCCATCCTGCCACGGGGCGGGCGGTCGCGTCATCACCTTCGCGTAACTCAGCCGCGCGCCGCCGCCAGCGCCCGGGGCAGTTCCTCAGCCAGCACGTCCAGTTGGTCGTCCGGCCCGGCCGAGATGCGGATGCACCGATCCAGCGGCGCCACGCCCGGCATGCGCACGAACACGTCACGTTCGGCCAGTTCGGCCAGCACGCGCCGGGCAAAATCGCCGTCCGCCCCGCAATCCACCGCAACGAAATTGGTGGCCGAGGGCAGCGCGGTCAGCGCATTGTCCCTGGCGATCCGCGCGATCCGCTCGCGCGAGGCGGCGACTTGGGCGCATACCTCGTCCAGCCAGGCCCGGTCCCGCAGCGAGGCCAGCGCACCGGCCTGACTGATCCGGCACATGCCGAAATGGTTTCGCACCTTGTCGAAGGAGGCGATCAGCGGTGCCGCCGCGATGGCATAGCCAACGCGCGCGCCTGCCATCCCGTGCGCCTTGGAAAAGGTGCGAAAGCGGATCACGCGCGGATCGTCGGGGTCGATGGCGGGCGCGGTGCCCTCGGGGGCGAACTCGACATAGGCCTCGTCCAGCACCATGACTGTGCCTTCGGGCACGGCCTCTATCATGGCGTGCACCCGGTCCGCCGAATGCCAACTGCCCATGGGGTTGTCGGGATTGGCCAGGTAGACAAGCTTGGCCCCGACCTCGGCCGCCTTGGCGATCAGCGCATCGGGATCCTCGTGGTTGCCGGCATAGGGCACCTTGTGCAGCACACCGCCAAAGCCCGCCACATGGTAGTTGAAGGTGGGGTAGGCGCCGGCAGAGGTGACGACCGCATCGCCCGGCGCCACCAGCAGCCGCACCAGATATCCCAGCAGCCCGTCGATGCCCTCGCCGACCATGATGTTCTCGGGGGCGACGTTCAACGCGCCGGCCAGCGCCGCGCGCAGGTCGTGGTTCTGCGCGTCGCCATATTTCCAGATATACCGCGCCTCTTCCTGCATCGCGGCCAGCGCGCGGGGCGAGGGACCGAAGAGGCTTTCATTCGCGCCCAGCCGCGCGCGAAAGGGGCGGCCGCGGCTGCGTTCCTGCGTTTCCGGCCCGACAAAGGGCACGGTCGCGGGCAGGCTGGCGGCAAGCGGGGTGTAACGGGGTCCGGTCATGGATCACTGATGACCCGAATCGCGGGGCTGGGCAAGGGCGGCCCTTGCGGGCGGGCAGGGGGCTGCCTACCCTCACTCGGGACAGCAGAACGGAGAATGACATGACCGCGCCCGCCTATCTGGACACCCCGCAAGGCCGCCGCCTGGCCTATCACCGGACCGACGGGGCAGGCCCCGGCGTTGTGTTCCTGGGCGGGTTCATGTCCGACATGACGGGCACCAAGGCGCAGCACCTGGAGGCTTGGGCGCGTGCGCGCGGTCAGGCCTTCCTGCGCTTCGACTATTCCGGCCACGGGCAAAGCTCTGGCGCCTTTGCCGAGGGCTGCATCGGCGATTGGGCGCAGGATGCCGAAACGGCGATCACCGCGCTGACCGACGGGCCGCAGGTTCTGGTGGGCTCGTCCATGGGGGGATGGATCGCGCTGTTATTGGCGCGCGCTCTGCCCGAACGGGTGGTGGGGCTGGTGGGCATCGCCGCGGCGCCGGATTTCACCGAGGACAGCATGTGGGCCTCGTTCGCCGAGGATCAGCGCGCCACGATCATGGGGGCTGGCCGGATCGAGATCCCCTCCGGTTACGACGACAGCCCCTACACGATCACCCGCCGCCTGATCGAGGATGGGCGCGAGAACCTGGTCCTGCGCGATCCCCTGCGCTTGCCCTTCCCGGTGCGGCTGTTGCAGGGCACCGCGGACGAGGATGTCGAGGTCGCCACCGCCCTGCGCCTGCTGGACCACATCGACTGCGCGGATGCGCGCCTGACACTGGTCAAGGGCGCCGATCACAGGTTTTCCGAACCCGACAATCTGGCGCTGGTCGAACAGGCGATTTCAGAACTGTTGCCCGCCTGACGCGCGCCTTTCCCCTTCTTCTTGGTACAAATACCCATGCGCCGCAGGCGCGCCGCGCCCTTGGGCGCGGCCTCTGGCTCAGACCGATTTCAGATGCGCCCGCCGCGGTTCCGGGCTGCCGGAATTGGCGTCGATGAAATCCAGCACCAGCGGGCGGATGTTGTTGCGCCAGCTTTTGCCCGCGAAGATGCCGTAATGGCCCGCGCCGGGTTCCAGGTGGCTGGCCTTCTTGCTGTCGGGCAGGCCGGTGCACAGGTCCAGCGCGGCGATGCACTGGCCGGGGGCCGAGATGTCGTCATTCGCGCCTTCGACGGTCTTGACGGCAACCTCGGTGATCGCGCCGATGTCGACGCGGCGGCCTGCCACCTCGAACATGTTCTGCGCGATCTCGCGCCGTTTGAAGACCCGTTCCACCGTGGACAGGTAGAACTCGGCCGTCATGTCCATCACCGCCAGGTATTCGTCGTAAAAGCGGTTGTGCTTGTCGTGATCACCCGCCTCGCCCTTGGCGACCTTCATCACCTGCTCGGAAAAGGCGCGCGAGTGGCGGTCGCCGTTCATCGACATGAACGAGGCCAGTTGCAAGAGCCCCGGATAGACCAGCCGCCCGGCGCCCGCGTATTTGAACCCGACGCGCTGGATCGCCAGTTGTTCCAGTTGGCCCATGGTGATCCGCCGACCGAAATCGGTGACATCGGTTTGCGCGGCGTCCGGGTCGATCGGCCCGCCGATCAGCGTCAGCGAGCGGGGCTGCGCCGCCGGATCGTCGCCAGCCAGATAGGCGGTGGCCGCCAGGGTCAGCGGCGCAGGCTGGCAAACCGCGATGACATGGGTGTCGGGGCCCAGATGTTTCATGAAATCGACAAGGTAGAGGGTGTAGTCCTCCACGTCGAACTTGCCTGCGGACACGGGAATATCGCGCGCGTTATGCCAGTCGGTGACAAAAACCTCGCAATCGGGCAGCAGGCTGGCCACGGTGGAGCGCAGAAGCGTCGCGTAATGCCCCGACATCGGCGCGACCAGCAGCACGCGCCGGGCCTTTTGCGGGCGGCCATGGACCTGGAACTGAATCAGGTCGCCAAAGGGGCGCGTGACCCGTTTTTCCACCGACACGATATGGTCGCGCCCGTCCGCGCCGACCACGGAATTGATGTTCCAGTCCGGCTTGGCGACCATCCGGGCAAAGGTGCGTTCCGTCACCTCGCCCCAGGCGGCGACCATCTTGAAGAACGGGTTCGGCCACAGGCTGACCGCAGGGTAGGATCCCAGTGCCTGCGCGGTCGCGCCCAGCCATTGGTTGGTGTTGCGCGCCGTCTCCATCAGGTCGTAGGTCGCCATGTATTTCATTCGCCACTCCTTTTCCGATAGTATATCGGAGATGCGGGGCAGCGACGGCCGGGGAGGCGGCTTTGCTGCATGTGCAAAGGTAAAAGGGAAAGCGCGCCGTGACAACACAAGATGACGCCCCCACGAACGAGACACAATCCGCCAATCTGGAACGGATGAACGAGAATATCGCCAAGCTGGAGGAGTTGACGGAGCGGCTGGTATCTGCGGTTTCGACGAAGCGGCGCGTCGATCCGAACCTTCAGGGACCGGGGCAGGAACTCTACATGAAGGCTGCGGCGGCCTACATGGCCGAGGTGATGCAGAATCCGTCCAAGCTGATCGAGCATCAGGTTTCCTACTGGGGCAAGGCGCTGAAACACTATGTCGAGGCCCAGCAGGCGCTGGTGCGCGGCACGCTGCAGGCGCCCCCGGACGAAACGCCGGACGATCCGCGCTTTGCCAACCCCCTGTGGAAGACGCATCCCTATTTCAACTTCATCAAGCAGCAATACCTGATGAACGCCGAGGCGATCCATCGCGCGGTGAAGGATATCGAGGGGCTGGATACCGCCGATGCCAAGCGGCTGGAGTATTTCACCCAGCAGATCGTCGACCTGTTCTCGCCCACCAATTTCCTGGGCACCAACCCCGAGGCGCTATCCCGCGCGGTGGAAACCGAGGGGCAGTCGCTGGTCGATGGGTTGGAAAACCTGGTGCGCGACATCGAGGCCAATGACGGCGAGATCCTGGTGTCGCTGGCCGACAAGAACGCCTTTCGCGTAGGGGAAAACCTGGGCACCACGCCGGGCAAGGTGGTGTTTCGCAACCGCCTGATGGAGATGATCCAGTATGCGCCGACCACCGAAACGGTGCATGCCACGCCGCTGGTGATCTTTCCGCCCTGGATCAACAAGTTTTACGTGCTGGACCTGAACCCGCAGAAATCGCTGATAAAGTGGCTGGTGGATCAGGGCTATACTGTTTTCGTGGTTTCCTGGGTGAATCCCGATCCATCCTACGCGGCGGTCGGGATGGACGACTATGTCGAAGAGGGCTACCTGACCGCGATCGCGCAGGCCAAGGCGCTTACCGGCGAGGACAAGGTCAACCTTGTCGGGTACTGCATCGCGGGCACCACGCTGGCGCTGACGCTTGCGCTGATGGCGCGTCGCGGCGATACGTCGGTCCGCTCGGCCACCTTCTTTACCACGCTGACGGATTTCTCCGACCAGGGAGAGGTGGGCGTGTTCCTGGACAACGATTTCGTCGACGGGATCGAGCGGGAGGTGACAGAAAAGGGCTATCTCGACAGTTTCTTCATGTCGCGCACCTTTTCCTACCTGCGCTCGAACGACCTGATCTACCGGCCGGCGATCCGCAGCTACATGATGGGCGAGGCGCCGCCGGCCTTTGACCTGCTTTACTGGAACGGGGATTCCACCAATCTGCCCGCGACGATGGTGATGGAATACCTGCGCGGGCTTTGCCAGAACGACTGTTTCGCGCGCGACGGTTTCACCATCTGCGGCGAGAAGGTGAAGATTTCCGAGGTGAAGGTGCCGGTTTGTGCCGTGGCCTGCGAAACCGATCATATCGCGGCCTGGAACGCCTCTTACGAAGGGGTGCGCAAGATGGGCGCGCGGTCCAAGACGTTTATCCTGTCGCAATCCGGGCATATCGCCGGGATCGTGAACCCGCCCAGCAAGAAGAAATATGGCCACTACACCAGCGAGGCCCCGCTCAAGGATCTGTCGGCCGCCGATTGGCGCGCCGGGGCCGATTTCAACGAGGGGTCCTGGTGGCCCCGCTGGGATGCGTGGCTGACCCGCCGATCCGGCAAGAAAGTGCCCGCGCGCGACCCCGGCGAGGGTTTGTGCGATGCGCCGGGAACCTATGTGATCGGGGGAAAACCGTCCTAGGGCAAGGGGTTGCGCGAAATATGCTGCGCTGCAGCAAAAAACCTTGAAATGCTGCGCTGCAGCATGTATCTTCTTCTCAGGATCAAAAACGGCGGGGTGCCCGCCCGCCACGAAGGAGAGTTACAATGGCTGACGCGCAAGATTTCACCAAGATGATGCAAGACATGATGTCGTCCTTCTCCATGGACCCCAAGGCCATGCAGGACGCGTTCAAGACCCAGGCCGCCCTGGCCGAGAAGATGTCGAAAGTGGCCCTGGAAGCCGCTGAAAAATCGACCGAGATCTCGTCCAAGTGGACCAAGGACACCCTGTCCCAGATGGGCGCCATGACCACCGTCAAGGACGAGCCCACCGATTACACCAAAGCGATGACCGATTTCGCCTCGGCCAGCGCCGAAGCCGCCGCCGAGAACATGGCCGCCTTCGCCGAGGTCGCCAAGAAGGTCCAGATGGAAACCGTCGAGCTGATGCTGGCCGCCGGCAAGGACTTCTCGGAAGACGCGACCGCCGCGGTGAAGAAGGCCACCGCCGAAGCGACGAAAGCCGCCAAGAAGGCCACCACCGCCTGATCGGTCCGGTTTCAAGGATTTCCCGCGACTCCTCCTCCCTGTCGACGGGTTTCCCGGGCAGGCGCCATGCGCCTGCCCTTTTTTTTTGCTTCCGCAGCGTCTACCTTACGATGTGCTGCACACGCGGCATTGCGAGGAGGAGGACGTACCCGTGACCGACGCGAAACAGCCTTTGCTGATCAAGCGCTACGCAAGTCGCCGTCTCTACAATACTGAAACCAGCGATTACGTGACGCTGGAGGATATCGCCCGCGTCATTCGCGAGGGCCGCGAGGTGCAGATCGTCGATCTGAAAAGCGGGGATGACCTGACCCGCCAATACCTGCTGCAGATCATTGCCGAGCATGAAAGCAAGGGCGAAAACGTTCTTCCGATCAATGTCTTGACCGATCTGGTGCGCAGCTACACTACCTCTGCGCAAAGTGTCGTGCCGCAATTCCTGGCCTCCAGCTTCGAGATGTTGCGCGAGGGCCAGTCGAAGATGATGGAGAACATGAACGCCATGAACCCGATGGCGGCCATGCCCGGCTTCGAGGCGATGCGCGCGCAGCAAGAGGCCTTTCTGAAAGCGATGACCGGCGGATGGACCGGCGGCGCCGGTACCGGCCCGGATGGCGAGGGGGGCGGGGACGACCTGAACGAGATAAAGCGCCAGCTTGCCGAGTTGCAGGACAAACTGTCGCGGATGAACGGCTAACGCCAACGCAGCGGTCACGGGGGGCATGCCATGGGCCAGCCGCCGGGCCGGTTCACCTTGTGGGGGATTGAGGTCTTCGTCGCGGTCGTGGACGAGGGCACGCTGTCGGCGGCGGCGCGCCGTTTGGGGGCCAGCGTTTCGGCGCTCTCCCAGCAATTGGCCGCGTTGGAGGCGGCGTTGGGCGCGGCCCTGATCGACCGGGGCACGCGACCGCTTGCGACAACCGCCGCCGGAGAGGTCTTCTTGCGTCGTGCCCGGACCATTCTGGCCGAGGCCGAGCAGGCCCGGGCCGAGGTCGCCGCGCATGACCTGGCCGCGCTGCCGTTGCTGCGGCTGGGCATGATCGAGGATTTCGAAACCGACGTGACCCCGCGCCTGCTGTCCGGCATGGCCGAGGAATTGACCCGCAGCCAGTTTCAGCTGGAGACCGGGCCAAGCCACCGTTTGCTGGGCCTGCTGGATGCCCGGGCGCTGGATGTCGTCGTCACGGCCCAGTCGGCCACGCCCGACAAGTGGATGGAGGTGCACCCGCTCTTGTCCGAACCCTTTGTGATCGCGGCGCCCAGGGGGGCGGTCGGTCCGCAGGGCTGCGTGCTGGATCACCTGATGCGGTTTCCGTTCCTGCATTACACGCAGCGCCACCAGATGGGTCGGCAGATCGCCGCGCACATGGCGGCGCAGGACATGAACCCGGCTGGCCGGTTCGAACTGGACAGCTACAACGCGATCCTTGCCATGGTCGCGGGCGGTGCGGGCTGGACTATCCTGACGCCGCTGGCCTGGCTGCACGGGCAGCGCTTTGCCGCGGCGGTCGACCTGCACCCGCTGCCCGGGGCGCCGCTGTCGCGCCAGATTGCATTGACCGCGCGCGCCGGGGTGCTGGACGACATGCCCGCCCGGATCGCCGCCCGGATGCGGGCGCTGCTGGCCGAAACGGTGGTGGCGCCGGCCGTGCAGCGTGTGCCCTGGCTGGCCGGTGCGCTGACGGTCCTCTAACGACCTCTGCTCAGTTCTGGGCCGCGCGCCATGCCTCGCATGCCCGGATCAATTCGAAATCCTGTGCATACCACCGCCGCAGATTGTCATGCGCCCGTTCGGACAGGGGCGGAACCGCGCTGTAGTCATTGCGATGTGCGTGGGCGGGGGTCTCTGACAGATGGTAGGCGACATCCAGCCCCGCGCGGCTTGCGAATTTCTCAAGGTCTTGCGCAAAGCTCTCCTGCCGTAGAACCCAGACGGGCGGGCGCACCTGTAGGAAGTTGCCGCAGCAATAGAACCAGTCGGACTGGTTCTGCGCGGTGTGCCGCATGGATTTCATTGCGCCGAAGGCGCGCAGGCCTGTTTCGTCTTCGGCGAACAGCGCTTCTGCCAGGTCGTTGGCGTGCTCGAATGTTTCGAAGGCCGCGCGTTCGTAGTCCGTCCACTCGTTATAGGTCTTGGGCTGTCCCTTGCGCTTGCGCGAATAAAAGCCAGAGCGAAACCGGCTGATCGGATCACGCATGCAGAAGAAATAGGCTTCGTCCTCGGGCAAGTCCTTAAGGAAGACATCATGCCCGTGCTTGACCAGCGTAACCGTCTTGGACTGCGCGTTGACCTGCTGGGCGACATGTTTCATCTGCGTGCCAGCCGTCTTGCCGATATGCAGAAAGTGGATGCGGCGGCGGCCCTTGTTTCGGGCCACCCGGCGCAGCTTGATGTCGACACCCATGGCCATCAGGCTGCGGCGCAGGCGGCGTTGGTATCGGTTCTTTGCCATGTTCGCGACCTCCGTCCTGGCGAGGGATATGCCTGCGGCGTTAGCGACGCACGCCTGCAAACTCTTCTTGCCATTCGGCGCGTTCGTCGTCGCCGATCTTGCGGAACAGGTTGTCGGGCACGGCAAAGGCATGGCCGGGTGCAAGCGTTTCCAGCGCGGCGGCGATGTCGTCGGGCCAGCCAGCGTCCTCTGCCTTCATCGCGGTCAGCAGCGTGTCGCTGGCATCGGGAATGAAAGGCGCGGACAGCGTCGCGTAAAGCGGGATCAGGTTCAGCGCGAACCGCACGATGGCGGCTGCGGCATCGGGATCCTGCTTGTAGACGGCCCAGGGGGCGGCGGCCTGCAGGTATTCGTTGCCCGCCACCCAGATCGCGCGCAACTCGGCCGCGGCCTTGCGGATCTCGATCGCCTCCATATGTGCCTGATAGGCGGCCAGGCGGGTGGACAACTCGTCGATCACCGCTTGTTCACGCGCGCCCCAGGCGCCGCCTGCCGGCACCTCTTCGCCGAATTTCGAGCGGCAGAACTTGGTGACGCGGGACACGAAATTGCCCAGCACATCGGCCAGATCCTTGTTCACGGCTTGCTGGAAATTCTCCCAGGTGAATTCGCTGTCCGAGGTTTCGGGCGCATGGGACAAGAGCCACCAGCGCCAGTAATCGGCGGGCAGGATCGCCAGGGCCTGGTCCATGAACACGCCGCGCCCCTGGCTGGTGGAGAACTGGCCGCCATCATAATTAAGGTAGTTGAACGACTTGATGTAATCGACCAGCTTCCACGGATCGCGCGACCCCATGATCGTCGCCGGGAAGGACAGCGTGTGGAAGGGGACGTTGTCCTTGCCCATGAACTGGACATAGCGCACGTCATCGGCTCCCTCGTCCGTGCGCCACCAGCGGCGCCAGTCGGCCTCGGGCTTGCCGTTGGCCTCGGCCCATTCGGCGGCCGCGGCGATGTATTCGATGGGGGCGTCGAACCAGACGTAGAACACCTTGCCTTCCATCCCCGGCCAGTCGTCCTCGCCCTTTTTCACGGGGATGCCCCAATGCAGGTCGCGGGTGATGCCGCGATCCTGCAACCCGTCGCCGTCATGCAGCCATTTCTTGGCGATGGAGGTGGTCAGCACCGGCCAGTCGGTTTTCGAGTCGATCCATTCCTCCAGCTCGCCCTTCATCAGGGACTGCCGCAGATACAGGTGCTTGGTTTCGCGCACCTCCAGGTCGGTGGAGCCTGAAATCGCGCTGCGCGGGTCGATCAGGTCGGTGGGGTCCAGCTGCTTGGTGCAGTTCTCGCACTGGTCGCCGCGGGCCTTGTCATAGCCGCAGTTCGGGCAAGTGCCCTCGATATAGCGGTCGGGCAAAAAGCGGTCGTCGGCCTTGGAAAAGACCTGGCGTTCCGTGACCTCCTCAATATAGCCGTTCTCGGCCAGGCGGCCGGCGAAATACTGTGTCAGCCGATGGTTCTGCGGGCTGGATGACCGCCCGAAATGGTCAAAGGACAGCCGGAAGCCGCGCGCCAGGTCGGCCTGCACCTGATGCATCTCGGCGCAGTAATCCTCGACCGGTTTGCCGGCCTTGGCGGCGGCCAGTTCGGCGGGCGTGCCGTGTTCGTCGGTTGCGCACAGGAACATCACCTCATGCCCCCGCGCCCGCGCGTAGCGGGCGTAAAGGTCGGCGGGCAACTGGCTGCCGACGAGGTTGCCCAGATGCTTGATGCCGTTGATGTAGGGGATCGCCGAGGTGATAAGGATACGTGCCATGCTGCGGGTCTGCCTGCCTGTTTCCTGGGTTGGCCCCGTTTAACGCAGGGTCCGGTCGAAGGCTAGCGGCTGTCTGACCGATCTGCCTCGCGGCTGGGTTTGGTCAGGCGGCCAATGATGAAAGAGGTGCGCGGCGTCCAGACATAGCGGGTGCGCGGTCCCTTGGCCGGGCGGACCCACATGCGCGCGATGCCAAAGATCACCAGCCCCGCATGAGAGGCTGCGATCAGCGCGAACAACGCGTCCGGCCCGTAACGGTCGATCAGCCCCGAGGCCAAGAGCGGCGAGATCGTGGCCCCCACCGCGAAAAAGAACATCAGCGCCGCCGACAGTTCCACCCTTTCGTGGCTTTCGGCCCAGTCATGGGCATGGGCGGCAGAGACCGAGTAGACCGGGTAGCTGGCCGCCCCGAACAGCACCGCCGACACGAAGACCGCCGTCGTGCCCGCCCCGCTCAACGCCACGGTGATCCCGCAGGTCGCCATCGCGGCCACCGACAGCCCGATCAGCACCCGGCGCCGGTCGAAGCGGTCGGCCAGCCATCCCACCGGGTATTGCGCCAGCGCGCCGCCGCCCACGAAGGCCGCCAGGAACAGCGCGATCTGGTCGGTGCGCAGGCCCACCTCTTGCCCGTAGACGGGGCCGATCATGCGGAACGCGCCCCCCGACAGCCCCGCGACCACCACGCCCACCGCGGCCAGCGGCGAGCGCGTGATCGCCAGCCGGGGCCGCAGGCGCGGCGCGGTGGGGGTTTCAGGCGGGCGCAGGGTGGACAGGGTCAGCGGCAGCAGGGCCGCGATACAGATCAACGCCAGCAGGTTGTAGGACAGGTAGGCCGCCGGGGGCAGCACCCCGATCAGCAGCTGTGCGGCCAGCGCCGCGCCCATGTCGGCGATGCGGTAGCTGCCCATGGCGCGGCCCCGCGTCTCGTTCGTCAGGCGGGCGTTCAGCCAGGCCTCGATCACCGTGTAGCTGCCCGCCACGCACAGCCCCGTGGCCACCCGCATCACCGCCCAGGCCAGCGGATCCACCACCATCATATGCGCCAGCAGTCCCATCGCGCCCGTGGCGGTAAAGGCGGCAAAGGCGCGGGAATGGCCCACCGTGCCCATCAACCGGGGCGCCCACCAGCAGCCGATAAAGAAGCCCAGGAAATGGGCCGAGCCCAGCAGACCCACCTCGGCCGTGGTAAAGCCCAGGGCCAGCCCCGACAACGCATCCAGCGGCCCCACACCCCCAGAGGAGAGTTGCAGCAGAACGACCGACAGGAACAGGGCGGCAAAAGAGATCATCAGGCGCGTGTCAGGCTGTTACCGCCATGGCGCGGGCCGGGCACCACAAATAGCGACATCGGCGCGACGATTTCGGGCGGTTCGGCGGTCAGGCGGGGTGCCGCGCTGTCGGGTGCAGGGCCAGCTGCCGCCCCTCGGCCCGCAGGGTCCATGCACGCGGCGGGGCCATCCGGGCGCGGCGGCGTTCCAGGTGCCATTCGGTCGTGCCGCGGGTATGGCGCGGGGCCATGTGCCAGCGGCTTTCCACCCCCGCCGCACCCCCCGCGCCGGGCGTCAGGATCAGGCCCAGCGGCGCCGCCCGGCCCGTGCCGGCCCCGGCCTCGGCGGCCAGGTGCAGCCGGCGCACCGGCGTCAGCGCGGGCGGGCAGGGCAGGTCGGCCACCACCAGCGGCAACGCCCCGCTGCGCAGCGCCTCTTCCATGCACCACAGCAAATCCGCGGTTTGCCGGGGCGTGACGCAGATCAGCCGTCCCGGCGCCACCCATGCGGCCACCGCATCGGGGTAAAGCTGTCCGCTGCCCCAGGCGGGTGCGATCCAGATCACCGGCCCGGACAGGGCGCGCGCGGCCAGCAGCGCCAGCATGTGCCGTGCGGGGCCGCAGAATTCATGCGTGCGGGCCAGCGGCAGCGCGATCCCGTCCAGCAGGGGCAGGGCCGGGCGGTCGCGGTAGGGGGCGCGGTTCAGAATCGGGGCGGTCATGGCCACAGGGTAAAATGTTCTGCAAATGTTCTCAATTCATCGATGCCGCCCACGCGGCGGATCGGTTTCGCATGACGGCTTTCGCTGTCCGGGGGGTTGTCCCACGCGCCTCAGCCGATAAGTCTGCCCCGGAACCAAGACATCAGGGAAACACCATGCGGAAAGTCACGCTGGGCCGCACCGGCCTCGAAGTATCGGCGCTGTGCCTGGGCACCATGACCTGGGGCAGCCAGAACACGATGGAAGAGGGCCACGCCCAGATCGACATGGCGCGGGACCGCGGCGTCGATTTCATGGATACCGCCGAGATGTACCCCGTCGCCCCCGTCAGGGCCGAAACCGTGGGCCGCACCGAAGAGATCATCGGCGAGTGGTTCGCCAGGACCGGCCGCCGGGACGAATGGATCCTGGCCACCAAGATCTCTGGTGACAACGGCGGTTTCGTGCGCGAGGGGCGCGGCATTCACCCCGACACGATCCGCGACGCGGTCGAGGGATCGCTGCGGCGGCTGAAGACCGATTACATTGACCTCTACCAGTTCCACTGGCCCAATCGCGGGTCGTATCATTTCCGTCAGAACTGGAATTACGACGCCTCTGCCCAGAACCGGGATGAAACGCTGGCGCATATGGTCGAATGCCTGGAAACGCTGGACGCGCTGGTGAAAGAGGGCAAGATCCGCCATTTCGGCCTGTCCAACGAAACCGCCTGGGGCACCGCCCAATGGCTGCGCCTGGCCGAGGAACGGAACCTGCCGCGCGCCCAGTCGATCCAGAACGAATACTCGCTGCTCTGCCGTCTGTATGACACCGACCTCGCGGAACTGGGCGTGAACGAGGATGTCACGCTGCTGGCCTATACGCCGCTGGCCGCCGGTCTGTTGTCGGGCAAATACGCAGGCGATGTCACGCCCGAGGGCACGCGCCGGTCGCGCGTGGCCGATCTGGGCGGGCGCATCACCCCCCGTGTGTGGGAGGCGATCTCGGGCTATCTTGGGGTTGCCAACGAACATGGCCTGGACCCGGTGCAGATGGCGATCGCTTTCGTCGCGCAGCGGCCCTTCCCGGTGGTGCCGATCATCGGGGCGACCTCTACCGCGCAGCTGGACACCGTCCTGGGCGCGGCGGATCTGACGCTGTCCGATGCTGTGCTGGCCGATATCGCCGCGCTGCACAAGGCGCATCCGATGCCGTTTTGACACGCGGGCGTTGCATCGCGGGCACGCCGCGCCCGCGCCTTGGCCCCAGCGATGGCCCAGGGCTTGCCGGTCGGGGATCACGCGGCATTATCCCCATATGCGCGAGTGGGGGAGCGATGTCGCCTGATATCGAGAGCTGCGGGGCAAAGACCGCATGACCGGGGTCGTGGCGATCCTGGGGGCCGGGCAGACCGGCGTCGGTTGGGCGGCGCGGTTTGCCCTGATGGGCTGGGCGGTCCGCGTGTTCGACCCGGACCCGGCCACGGCAGAGCGGCTGGAGGACGAACTGGCGCGCGCGCGCCGCGCCTTGCCGGGGCTGCACGATACGCCGCTGCCCCCAGAGGGACGCGTCGAGATCGTTCCGACGATTTCCCAGGCCGTGACCGGCGCCGATTGGGTGCAGGAAAGCGTGCCCGAGCGTTTGGACCTGAAACGCGCGCTGCTTCAGAAGGTGCAGGAACATTGCGCGGACGGGGCCATCGTCGCGTCGTCCAGCAGCACCCTGTCGCCCGAGGATCTTAGCGGGCCGGGCGCGCGCCCGCTCTCCGTTCTGATCGCGCATCCGCAGGTGCCGGTCTATCTGGTGCCGCTGGTCGAACTTGTTGCCGCGCCCGACGCGCCGCAGGGGGCGCTGGACCGCGCGCGGGAGGTTCTGACAGGGATCGGCATGGCCCCGCAGACACAGACGGCCGCGGGGGCGGGCCGCGTGTCCGCCCGCCTGTCCGCTGCCCTGTGGCGCGAGGCGCTGTGGCTGCTGAAGGAAGGGCGCGCCAGCACGACCGAGATCGACGCGGCGATACGTGATGGTCTGGGGCCGCTTTGGGCGCAGATGGGACCGGCCGAAACCTGTGCGCTGGCCGGGGCAGAGGCCGCGCAGGCCACTGCGCAGCCCGGTTTGGGCGATCATCTGCCGGCCCTTCCGGCCATGGACGAGGGCATCGCGCAGGCCCTCTTGGCCGCTGCCCCCGACGATGCCGCCGCGCGCACGCGGGCGCGCGATACCGATCTGGTCGGTATTCTGCGCGCGCTGAAATGGACCGGGCAGGGGGCGGGCGCGCATCTGGCCGCATTGGATGTCGCGCGGGATCTTCCGCCCGGCGATATCACCCGGCCGATCGTCACGCAGGACCGTGCCGTGCCGCTGGACTGGACCGACTACAACGGCCACATGACCGAGTCGCGGTATCTCTACGCCTTTGCCGATGCGACCGACCGCTTTATGGAAATCATCGGTTGCGATGCGGCCTATATCGCCACCGGCGGCAGCTATTTCACCGTGGAAACCCATATCCGCCACATCGCCGAGGTGCATGCCGGTGCGCGGTTCCGGGTGGAAACCACCTGCCTGGACGGCGCAGGCAAGAAGATGCACCTGTTCCACCAGATGTATGCAGGCGACAGGTTGCTGGCGACGGGCGAACACCTGCTGCTGCATGTCAGCCTGGAGAGCCGTCGCACCGCGCCGCCCGCGCCGCAGATCGCCCAACGGCTGGGCGAGATCGCCGAGGCCCATGCCGCCCTGCCGCGGCCCGAGGGGGTGGGCCGCGCCGTGGGGCAACGTCCGGGCTAGGCGTCAGGGGCGCCAGTTCAGGAAATTGGCGATCAGGCGCAGGCCGGTCGCCTGGCTTTTTTCCGGGTGGAACTGGGTGCCGATCATGGTGTCGCGCCCGACGATGGCCGTAACCGGCCCGCCATAGTCGCAATGGGCCAGCAGATGCGCCGGATCGGTGACGCGGAACTGGTAGGAATGCACGAAATAGGCGTGATCGCCCGTCGCGATACCGTCCAGTAGTGGGTGGGGAGTATCGATCACCAGGTCGTTCCAGCCCATATGCGGCACCTTCAGCGACGCATCGCTGGGCGCGATGCGCACCACCTCGCCGCCGATCCAGTCGAAACCGGGGGTTTCCTGGTATTCCAGCCCGCGCGAGGCCATCATCTGCATGCCGATGCAGATGCCCATGAAGGGGCGGGCCCCGGTGATGACGGCCTCTTCGATCGCCTCGAACAGACCGCTATGGTCGAACAGCGCCCGGCGGCAGGCGGGAAAGGCCCCGTCGCCGGGCAGCACGATGCGGTCGGCCTCGCGCACGGTGTCGGGGTCGGCGGTGACGATCACCAGCCCCGCGTCTTCCTCGCGCGCGATGCGCTCGAACGCCTTTTGCGCCGAGTGCAGATTGCCGGATTCGTAATCGACGATGGCGGTCAGCATCGGTTCACAACGCCCCCTTGGTGGACGGGATCGCATCCGCCTTGCGCGGATCGGTTTCCACCGCCTCGCGCAGGGCGCGGGCGACGGATTTGAACGCAGCCTCTGCGATGTGGTGGCTGTTGATCCCGTGGATCGCATCCACATGCAGGGTGATCCCGCCATGGGTGGACAGCGCCTGAAAGAACTCGCGCACCAGTTCGGTGTCGAAGCTGCCGATCTTGGCGGTGGGGAAATCCACGTTCCACACCAGATAGGGCCGGCCCGACAGGTCCAGCGCGCAGCGCACCAGCGCATCGTCCATCGGCAGCAGGTACGCCCCATAGCGTCGGATGCCCCGCTTGTCGCCCAGGGCCTGGGCCAGCGCCTGGCCAAGCGCGATGCCCACATCCTCGACGCTGTGGTGGTCGTCGATATGGGTGTCACCCGCGCAGCGGATTTTCATGTCGATCAGCGAGTGGCGCGCCAGTTGGTCCAGCATGTGGTCGAAGAACCCCACGCCGGTCGCCATGTCATAGGCGCCGGTGCCGTCCAGGGCCACCTCGACCGAGATGTCGGTTTCCGCTGTCTTGCGCGTGATGCTTGCCGTCCGCATGGGGGCCTCCGTTGTCCTCGCCCGTGCTGCTTACACCGTGGCGCGGCGCGCTCCAAGCCGGGTTTTGCCGCTTGCCGGGGCGGGGCGGGGCGCTTAGGTTTGCGCCCAACCGAGCAAAGGAGCCGCCCCATGACCACCTGTGTCTTCGTGCAACTGCGCTGCCGCCCGGGCAAGACCTACGAGGTGGCCGAGGAAATCGTGCTGCGCGAAATCCATTCGGAACTGTATTCGACCAGCGGCGAATACGACCTGCTGATGAAACTTTACATCCCCAAGGATCAGGATGTGGGCAAGTTCATCAACGAAAAGCTGCTGGATATTCCCAACATCGACCGTTCCCTGACGACGCTGACCTTCAACGCGTTCTGAGGGGCTTGGCTGCCTCAGTCATGTTAATGCTATCAAGCGGCTGAACTTCCGCCATATTTCCCGCCGAGGTTGACCAGGAATGGTTTCTGGTAGCGGGGCATGTGATGGCCGTTCGAACGGCGGTTCTGGTTGATGGCGACAATGTCAGCGGCGCCCATGGCGCCACGATACTGAAAGCGGCCCGCGCAAAAGGCGTGCCCGATGTCGTCCGGGTCTATGCCGATGCGCAACGCAACTCTGGCTGGCACGATGCGGTGGGGTACCGTCTTATCCATGCGGGCACAGGCAAGAACGCGGCTGACCTATTGCTGTCGATAGACGCGATGGAATTGGCGCTTGTGGGCGGGATAGGGACATTCTTCATCGCGAGTTCGGACAAGGATTTCACCCATCTGGCTCACCGCCTGCGCGAGTATGGCAAGTCCGTCAATGGGTTCGGCGAGGCAAAGACGCCAGAGGCGTTTCGCAGCGCCTGTTGCACCTTCGTCGAAATCGGCAGCAGTGCGATGCCGAAAGAACCGGCCGTACCGGTTTCCGAATTTGACCGGAAAATCCGTGCAATGATTGCAGCCAATAGCAAGAAGGGCACGGGAATGCAGATATCCCAGCTCTCAGGCAGGATGTTTGCCCAGCATGGCACCCGGATCAGCACCTATCCCGAAGGCAATTGGCGGGCCTACCTTTTGGCCCGCCCGCAGCTTTATGATCTCGACCCCCGTGGCCCCGAGGCCAAGGTCAGGTTCCGGCCGCAAGGTTTTGGCAACGCGGCCTGAAGCGGTGGAATGCCAACGGGGCCAGGAAGGCGGTGCGGCCGTTGGGCTAGGGTGGGTGCCAACCCACCGCCCGAAATGCGGGCCAAGGTGGTGGGTTTCACCTGCCCTACGGCCAGGCGATCAGCGGCCTCAGCCCTGGGCTGCAGCGTCCAGCGCCTGCACTGCGTCGCTGTCCCGCGGCACGGGGCGGGCCTTGCCGTCCGCGTCGATGGCCACGAAGGTAAAGACGCCGCGCGTCACCTGTTCGGTCCATTCCTGGCAGCGGGGGCGGTGCCAGGCGCGCACCTCGATCCGCATGGAACTGCGCCCCACCTTCAGCAGCCGGGCGTAAAGCGTCACCTCGTCGCCGACCTGCACCGGCTTGTGGAACTCCATCTCGTCCACGGCGATGGTGGCCGCCCGTCCGCGCGATACCCGCGCCGCCACGTTGCCCGCGGCCAGGTCCATCTGCGACATCAGCCAGCCGCCGAAGATATCGCCGGCGGGGTTGGTGTCGGCGGGCATGGCGATGGTGCGGATGACGGGTTCGCCGTATTCGGGGGTCAGGTCGGGCACGCGGAACTCCTGCTGCGGATGCTTGACCGCTGCCCTATAGCCTGCCGCCCGCGCCCCGCCAAGCCGCGGGGCGCATCAGGGGCCGGGGTGTGACCTTGTTTCGCTCAGCCCGTGGCGTCCAGGATATCTCTAACCGCGGCCACGCCGCGCTCGACCAGCGCCGCGTCCCCGCGCGCCTCGACATTCAGGCGCACCACGGGTTCGGTGTTGGAACTGCGCAGGTTGAAGCGCCAGTCGTCGAAGGCCAGGCTCAGCCCGTCCAGCCGGTCGATCGAGCGGGCCTGGGGGGCAAAGCGCGCCTCGACCGCGGCGATGGCGGCGGCGGGATCGCGCAGGCGGAAATTGATCTCGCCCGAAGAGGGATAGGCGCGTCGGCGTTCGGCCAGCAGATCGGCCAGGCTGGCGCCGCGCCGCCCCATCAGTTCGGCCACCAGCAGCCAGGGGATCATCCCGCTGTCGCAGCACATGAAGTCGCGGAAATAGTGATGCGCCGACATTTCCCCGCCATAGACCGCGCCGGTGTCGCGCAGCGCCTGTTTCAGAAAGGCGTGCCCCGTGCGCGAGGCGACCGCGTTCCCGCCGGCCCCTGCAACGACATCCTGCGTGTTCCAGATCACGCGCGCGTCATAGATGATCGTTGCGCCCGGCTCCTTGGTCAGGAAGATATCGGCCAGCAGGCTCACAACGTATTCCCCCGGAACGAAGGCGCCGGTGTGATCGAACAGGAAGCAGCGGTCGAAATCCCCGTCCCAGGCCACGCCCATGTCGGCGCCGCTGTCCACCACGGCCTGGGCCGTCACCGGCTGGTTTTCGGGCAGCAGGGGGTTGGGAATGCCGTTGGGAAAGCGCTCGTCGGGGGTGTGGTGCATGCGTTCGAAGCTGAGCGGCGCGCCCCGCGCCGCCAGTTCCGCCGCGATGGTATCGAATGTCGGCCCGGCCGCGCCGTTGCCGGCGTTAACCAGGATCTTCAGCGGCCGCAGCGCGTCGACATCCACGAAAGACAGCACTTGCTGGACATAGGCGGCGCGGCTGCCGCTTGCATCCGTCACGCAGCCGCCGGGGCGGTCCGGGCCGAAATCGCCCGCCTCGGCCACGCGCCGGATTTCCGCCAGGCCGCTTTCGGACCCCAGCGGCGCCGAGCCCGCCTTGACCATTTTCATCCCGTTGTAATCCATCGGGTTGTGCGAGGCCGTGACCGTGATCCCGCCATCCGCCCCCAGATGCGTTGTGGCGAAATACATCTCTTCGGTGCCCGACAGGCCCAGATCCAGAACCTCGGCGCCCGCGGCGGTCAGCCCCTCTGTCACCGCATCGGCCAGTTCCTGCGAAGAGGCCCGGCAATCCCGCCCCAGCACCACGCGCCGGGCGTTCAGAACCTCTGCAAAGGCGCGGGCGATGCGCCGGGCGATGGGGGCGTCCAGCGTTTCCCCCAGACGGCCGCGAATATCGTAGGCCTTGAAGCAATCGATGCTCAACGGCCCGTGCTGCGTTTGCATTGCGTTCTCCTCGCGAATCCGACGGGCGCATACGTCCATGATCGCCCCAGTGGCGCAAGACCCGCGCGGCCGTGGAAACCTGCGCGGTGGGCTGCCGATGCAGCCGTGCAATCAGCGGTTTTCCGCCCGTCGGCGATTCACCGCCCGGCAAGGGCGTTGCGCCAGCTTGTGAGGTCACGGCGATGCGGCTAAAGGATTCGACATGTCACAGAAATTCTATCACCGGGGCCTGCGCCCTGCAGGCGTGGCCGCGATTGCCGCGGTTACGCTGTTCACGACGGGTCTTGCCGTGATGCTGGTCCCTTCGGACGCCCCGGCCCCGGCCGCTGGAATGCTGTCCGCGCCGGGTGCGCGCGTGGCGGCGGTCAGTGAATCCGCCCCGGCCGTTCCGGCTGCCGAGGCGCCCGTGGCGCGGCTGTCGCTGCGCGGGCTGGCCGATGCTGCCCCCCAGCTTGCCGCCCTGGCGCATGTGCGCGAGGACGCGCTGGACCTGCGGACCGCGCTGTACCGCCCCAGTGCCGAGGGCACCCGTTTGCCCGGCGGCATGTCGCTTTTCGCGGGGCAGCCTGCGGCGATGCCGCCCGCGCGCCCGGGCGATCTGCACCCGCTGGCCGGGCTGCGGCCCGTCGAACGCCCGCTGAGCGGCGCCCGTGCAATGCCGGTGGATGATGCCGCGCAAAGCGGGGCGGTCGCCATGGCCTCGGCCGATGATGTGCGCCCGGTGGCCCGGCCCGACATGGCTGCCGACACGCCGGACCCGCGTAAGGTTGCGGTGGCCGATCTTCGCCCCGCCGCCCGGCCCGAGGGTGTCGCCCCCCGCAGGGCCGCCGCCCCGCGTGGCCCCGTCGCCCGACCCGCGGGTGTCATGCCGTCGGATCGCAAGCTGGCGCAGGCGCCCCAGCCCGACGAGGAGGCAATAGCGATGGCCGAAACGCCCCTTGCCGCGCCTGGTCTGGACCGCTCGCCACGGCCCAATGCCCGGCCGCAGGCGCTGGTGCAGCGCGTCGCCATGATCCGCCGCAGCGCGGAACCGGCGCCGGTCGTGAAAACCGCCGCTGCGCCCGCTGCGCAACCTGCCGCCGCCCCGGCCCGCGTAACGCCCGTGGCCCTGGCCCCGTCGGCGATGGTGCGCCGCCAGGCCTCGGGGGCCTGTTCCTCGGCGCTGACCCGTGGCATCCCGCGCCGTCCGCGCGGCGCGCCCGGCGGACAGGCACTGGCCGCGCGCATGGACGGGCTGCCGGGTGCGGATCGCGACCGTCTGATTGCCCAGCAAATGCTGTCGGGCAACATGCCCTCCTTTCTGCGCAAGCTGACCCCGGTGACCGTGGCCGGCCGCCGCGCCGATGGTCAGCCGATCGAGGTGACGATCTGTGTCACCCCGGATTACCTGGCGCTTGGGTCTGACAGCGATTTCATCCGCGTTCCGATGGGCCTGCCCGCTGCGGCGCAGATCGCCGATCGCTTCGGCTTCCTGCTGCCGACGACGCGGATGGTGGATGCGATCTTTGAGCAGGCAGGTCTGCGCCTGTCGCCCCGTCCGATGACGCCGGGCGCGCAGATGACCTCGATGGATTATTTCTGGCGGCATAACCAGACGGTGGACGCCCAGACCGGCGGCCGCGCCGGTGTGCTGACCGCGGGCCAGAAGAAGGACCTGGTGCTGACCAACCGCCTGCGTCAGAATCCGGGCCGGGTGGCGATCTATGGGTGGCACCGCCCTAACGGGCGTCCGATCCAGCCCTTGTCGACGGTGCATGGCGCGCTCTACGCGGATTACAGCCATGGCGTGCGGCTGGTCAGCCAGACGGCCTATGTCGATGGCCGTGCGGTGCCGCTGTCCGACCTGCTGGCCAACCAGGCCTATGCCGGGCTTTTGTCGGATGAGGGGCCGATCCCGGCGCCGGAACGGTTACTGGCCTCGCTGTATCGCTGATCCGGGCCTTTGTGAGTGCGGGGAAGGGGCGCCATCAGGGCGCCCCTTTTCCATTCCCTGCGCGAAGTATTTTCTATTTAAAGCAGATAGTTGTCGGTCGATCCTGATCTGGTTTCTTACCGCTTTATCCATTCGCCCAGAAATGAAAAAGGGCGCCATAAGGCGCCCTTGATCTTGGAAATAATACTTCTTTTCAGGTTCTTACCTGACGGTCTTGCAGCAACGGAACCCGAGGTGGTAATTCTCGTGGCTGCCTGGGCTCATCACCCGGCTGCCGTGCCAGTAGGGCGCGCGCCAGCGGCACCAGTCGGGATGGGCCTGATACTTGTCCCAGATGAACCACGATCCCTTCATCTCGGTCACACCCAGCGAGGTGCTGCCGCGGCTGGTCATCTGGTCGGGCGATAGCGGCAGGTTCATGTGCTCGGCCGCGTTGCCGTTGATGTCGTAGACCTTCAACGGGCTGGTGCAGCCGCTGAAGGCCCCCGTCGGATAGGTGTTAGAGCCGCAATTGCGAAAGCCGCCGCCGGGGCAGGTCGGGCTTTTCACGCTGTCCTGGGCGCACACGCCGCGGCGGAAATTGGCGCCATAGCTCCACTGCTTGGAGGGCGCGTATTTCGCGTTATGTGCCGCGCGCATCCGGTTGACCGCGCCGCTGGCCGACATCCCGGCGGCCAAGTCGAAGCGGTAGTCGGGCGGGGTCAGGGCGCCCGCGCAGGCGCCCTCCCATTCATGGGCGTCGCACAGGCGCTTGCCCTCGGCGGCGCAGATCTCGGCCGCCTCCTTGGCCTTGACCCAGACCACCGGGTAGGTGCACGGGATGTTGGGGTATTCGAACTGGTCGATGCAGGCGGTGGCATCCTCGGGGCGTTGGGTGCGGGGATCGTAAAGCGGTGCCATGAATTTCGCGCCGCAGATCCGCTCGAACTGGCGGTTGGAATAGGCAGCAACCGCGTTGCCGCCCGCGCGCGCGTTGCATTCGGCGCGGCTCATGGCGTGGCGGGTGATGGCGGGATTGCCCTGACCCATAAACCCCGAGCGGGCGAAGATCGCCTTGATCCGTTCCAGCCGCGCGCCGCTGACGCCACGGACGCTGCGCAACTCGTCGAACAGCTGGGCGTTGGCTTCGGCCAGGCTTTGGGCGGCGACCGGCTGGGCCAGCGGCAGAATGCAGGCCGCAGCCAGCGCCACCGCCTTCAGCGGGTGGGTCATGTCCCGTCCTCCTCTTTACGCAACAGGTAAAAGAAATCGCGGTTGTCCGGATAACCGATAAAGCGGGGAATGCGGCTGCCGTCGCGGCGGCGGGCGTCGATCCGGGCCATGCCCGACACAAGGTGCCGCTGATCGATGCCGCCCTGACCGTCGGGGGTGTAAAGCGCCATGTAGGTGTGTTCCAGCGCGTTCATGTCCAGCAGCATGGCATAGTCGCACCCATAGGCCTGAAACGTGCGCGCCATCGCCGAGGGCGTCGCGGTCGAGAACCACGCATACATGAGGAAGGGTATGTCGCCCTCTTGTTTCAGGCAGGCGCCCGCGCGCAGGGTGCGCAGGTCGGCATTGGCCGAGCCGGACCAGTTGCCGCCGCCCCAACTGGTGACCAGGGGGCCGGGGGTGCCGTCCTCGATCAGGGCGACGCCGTTCTGCCGGGCGAACCGGATGTCACCCAGCGTGGCGTTGTCGGCCTCGGTCCAGGTCTTCATGCCGATGGTGCCGTCATTCAGCACGTAGAACGTGGCCAGGTCGGGATGCAGCCGGCTGAGCACCGTGCCATGCACCACAAAGCCGTAATGGTGCCCGTAATTCGTCGTGGCCTTGGGTCCGAAGCGAAAGGCGCCGTGGTCGCGCTTGAACCCGCCGGTAAAGGTGGCGGCGGCGCGATTGGCATGGGCGGGGTTCAGCATCCCGGTCATTGCCAGGGGGGCTGGGCGGTTGAACCCGTCGGGGCAGGGAATGCGGTGGTTGCGCCCCGCGCCCGAGGGGCGCGACGACCAGCCCAGGCGGGGATGCTCGGTCCCGATTTCATAGCCGATCTCGAATTGCGACATGTCAAATCCGACAAGGTAGACATCCGCCCGGCTTTCGACCCCGTCCAGCCAGTTGACCTCGCCCCGGCGGTTCAGGATGTCGGGGTGGATCATCCGCGGTTGCATCGCGCTGGCATAGATGCCCGGCGCCCCCGCGACGGCGTACCAGGCGCCCATCTGCATCCGGTCGGTGCTGCCGCCGACCAGGTCAAAGGCCATGGTCGTATACATCACCGGGTAGTCGGCCAGCTGTGCCCGCCCCAGCCGTTCGGCCACGCGCCCGGCCTCGTCCGTATCCAGGACATCCCCGCTTTCCAGGTACTTGTCCTTGTAAAGCGTGCTTTTGACGAAGCCGACCAGCGATTCGCCGAAGGAAACGTTGTCACGCAGGAATTCGGCCGTCCGTTCCAGGTTGGAGCGGGCGCCGGAGGCGGGGTTGCGCAGGCTGAGCCGTCCGTTGCAGACCGGCATGTAGGGCAGGCCCTCGGCCCGCGCCGCGGCCAGCGCATCATCGCCGGACCAGGGGCGGCACAGGTGTTCGGTGCCCTCCACGCTTAGCGACAGGGCGGGGTTCGGCCCCGGCGTCAGCCCGACGGTGACATGGTGCGGGTCGGTGTTTTCCAGGTGGTAGGTGTCGCGCCCGATGCCGGGCTGGGTTACCTCCAGCAAGAACCAGGCGTTGGTGGACGGCTTGGTCGAGACCAGACGCAGCCGCAATCCGCCCGGCCCGGTCGCGGTCTGGGCGTTGCGAAAGACCTGCAACTCCATGATGGATTTTGAGCGGACCTCCAGCGCGGCGGCATTCTGCAATGCCAGTTGCACCGCCCCGGGCCGCCCGATGGATTGTGCTGCCCCGGCGGCGGTGCTGCCCAAGGCCAGACCTGCCACCAGGCCAGCCGCTATTGCCCGGATCGTGATCCGCGAAAAAGAAATCTGCGAAAGCATCATGCCAACAAATCGTTTCCCGTCCCGCGCAGCGCGCGGAGACATCCCAGTCACGGGAAACGTAGCCTTGGCGCGATCAGAACCGCAACAGTTTTCCGGGGCAGGGCGCGCGGTGACCGTTTGCGTGCGCATTGCGTGGGCGGGGCGTTGTTACCGCGCTGTCGTTCCCGCATGCTAGGCCCGCGCCAAGGCGGCCCGACCCGTGCAGCGGATGGGTCGCATCTATGACCGACGAAAGGAAGAATCGGGATGAGGATCGAGGAAAACCGCACCTTCGAAGAGATCGCGCCAGGCGATACGGCCGAGATCGTGCGGGTCTGCACCGAGGATGATTTCTACGTGTTTGCCACGGCCTCGGGCAATCACAACCCGATGCACCTTGCCCGCCATGATGGCGATGGCGATGGCCGGCAAGAGGCGATCGCCCCCGCGCTGTGGGTGGGTTCGCTGGTCTCGGCGGCGATCGGCAACGTGCTGCCGGGGGCGGGGACGCTGTACCGGGCGCAGAACTTTGTGTTCAAGGAGCGCGCCCATGCGGGCGACGAACTGGTGGCGCGGGTGACCGTGACCGAAAAGTGCCCGCCCAATGGGCTGATCATGGCGACCGAGGTTATCCGCAAATCCGACGGTGCGGTGATCCTGACCGGCGAGGCCGAGGTGCAGACGCCACCGCGCAAGATGGTGTTCGAGGATCTGGAAATCCCCGGCCTGCTGATCGAACGGCACCGCCATTTCGACGCGCTGATCGAACGGGCCGAGCCGCTGGCGCCGCTGCCGACCGCCGTGATCGCCCCCGAAGAGCCGAAATCGCTGGGCGGCGCGCTGCTGGGGGCGCGGCATACGATCATCGCGCCGATCCTGATCGGGAACGCCGCCAAGATCGCCGCCGCGGCAGCCGAGCTGGGCGCCGTGCTGGACGGGATCGAGATCGTGGATGCGCCGGATCATGCAAGGGCGGCCAATCTTGCCGTCGATCTGGTGGCCGAGGGGCGGGCGGCCGCGCTGATGAAGGGGCATCTGCACACCGACGTGATGCTGAAGGCGGTGCTGCGCAAGGAAAACGGCCTGCGCGCCGGGCGCCGGCTGACCCATGTCTTTGTGATGGACGTGCCGGGGGTGCCGCATCCGCTGCTGGTCACGGACGCGGCGATTAACATCGCGCCCGATCTGCGCACCAAGTTGGACATCTGTCAGAATGCCATCGACCTGGCGATTTCCCTGGGGATAGAGGTGCCCAAGGTTGGGGTGCTGTCGGCGGTGGAAACCGTGAACCCTGATATCCCGTCCTCTCTGGATGCGGCGCTGTTGTCCAAGATGGCCGAACGCGGCCAGATCACCGGCGGTATGGTGGACGGGCCGCTGGCGATGGACAACGCCGTGGACATCTCGGCCGCGCGGACCAAGGGGATCACCTCGCAGGTGGCGGGCCGGGCCGAGGTGCTGGTGGTGCCGAACCTCGATTCGGGCAACATGCTGGCCAAGCAACTGGCCTATATCAGCCATGCCGAGGGGGCTGGCGTGGTGATGGGTGCGCGGGTACCGATCATCCTGAACTCGCGCTCGGACGATGACATGGCGCGGCTGGCCTCTTGCGCGGTGGCAGCACTGCACGATGCCCGCCTGAGTGGACGGAGCTAGGCCCATGCCCCACGCACTGACACTGAATGCGGGGTCGTCCTCGCTGAAATTCGGGTTTTTCGAACTGGGCGATCTGCAGGGCGAACCGCAGTCGCGCATCCTGGGCCTGGTGGAACGGATCGGGCAGGGGGAACGCGCCCATATCAAGGCCAAGGGCGCCGACGGGCAGGTGCTACTGGACCAGGAATACGGGCGCAATCATGTGCCCGATCATGGCACCGCGCTTGCCCGCGTGGTGGACTTCCTGCGCGAACAGCGCCCCGATGCGCGGCTTGCGGCGGTGGGCCACCGCGTCGTCCATGGCGGCCCCGATTACGCGGAACCCACCCGCCTGACACCGCCGGTGATGGACCGCCTGGCCCAGTTCGAGCCGTTGGCCCCCCTGCACCAGCCACACAACCTGTCAGGCGCGCGCGCCGCGCTGGAGCTGTTTCCCGACGCCATCCAGGTGGCCTGTTTCGACACGGCCTTTCACCGGCATCACCCTTGGGTCAACGACACCTTCGCGATTCCGCGCAAGTTCTACGACCAGGGCGTGCGGCGTTACGGGTTTCATGGGCTCAGCTATCAATACATTTCGGAAACGCTGGAAAAGACGGCGCCGCACCTGCATTCGGGCCGGACCATCGTCGCGCATCTGGGCAATGGCGCCTCGATGTGCGCGCTGATGGGCGGGCGTTCGGTTGCGTCCTCGATGGGGTTCTCGGCGCTGGACGGGTTGCCGATGGGCAGCCGCTGCGGGCAGCTGGACCCCGGCGTTCTGCTGTACATGCTGATGAACGAGGGGATGACGCCCAAGGAAATCGAGGATGTGCTGTATCGCCAGTCCGGCCTTTTGGGCCTGTCGGGCCTGTCCAACGACATGCGCACGCTGGAGGCCGCGGGCACCGAACCCGCGCGCGAGGCGATCGACTATTTCGTGTTCCGCATCCGCCGTGAACTGGGCGCGCTGGCTGCGGCCCTTGGTGGGATCAGCACCTTGGTCTTTTGCGGGGGGATCGGCGAAAACTCGGCCCATATCCGCGAAAAGGTCTGCGAGGGCATGGGCTGGATCGGGATGGAACTGGACACCGGCCGTAACCTGCGGGGCGAGCGGATCATTTCCACCGACCTTAGCCGGGTGCGCATCCTGGTGATCCCCACGAACGAGGAAATCGTGATCGCACGGGCCGCGCGCGACAGCCTGGCCGGGGCCGGCTGAGCGGCCCACCCGGCCTTGATACGGATCAACGCAGGGCGATGCGCCCTGTGCCTAGCCTTGCACGGAACAACCCAGACGCGATGGGAGGAGTGCAGATGGGCGATTTCGTGAAATGGTTCGGAGACCTGCGCCGCGGCGATGTGGCGACCGTGGGGGGCAAGAACGCCTCGCTGGGGGAAATGGTGGCCACCCTGGCTGGGCAGGGGATCAAGGTGCCGGGCGGCTTTGCCACCACCGCCGATGCCTACCGCGCCTATCTGGACCACAACGATCTGAACGCGCGCATCGCGGATACGTTGGCCGCGCTGGACAGCCACCGGATCGAATTGGCCGAGGCGGGCGCCGCCATCCGCAAGATGATCCGCGAGGGGCATTGGCCCGACGACATCCTGGCCCAGATCCGGGACGCCTATGCCCAGTTGTCGGACAGGGCCGGGGTTGAAAACGTGTCGGTCGCGGTGCGGTCCTCGGCCACCGCCGAGGATCTGCCGGACGCCAGTTTCGCAGGCCAGCAGGAAACCTATCTGAACGTGCAGGGGCCAGAGGCATTGCTGGCCGCCTGCCGACGCTGCTTTGCCTCGCTCTTCACCGATCGGGCGATCACCTATCGCCGACTCAAGGGGTTCGATCACGCCAAGGTGGCGCTGTCCATCGGGGTGCAGCAAATGGTGCGGTCCGACACCGGCGGGTCTGGCGTGATGTTCTCTTTGGATACGGAAACCGGCTATCCGGACATGGTGCTGATCAACGCCGCCTGGGGGCTGGGTGAAAACGTGGTGCAGGGCGCGGTGACGCCGGATGAATACCAGGTCTACAAGCCCTTCCTAGACCGGCCCGACCTGATGCCGATCCTGGAAAAAAGCCTGGGCGCCAAGGAAAAGAAGATGATCTACGGCCGCGACGGGCGATCAACCCGCAACGTGCCGACCTCGCGCGCCGAGCGGGGCCGCTTTGTCCTGTCGGATGCCGAGATCCTGGAGCTTGCCCGCATGGCCGCCACCATCGAACGGCATTATGGCTGCCCGATGGATATGGAATGGGCGCGCGACGGGGATACGGGCGAATTGTTCATCGTGCAGGCTCGGCCCGAAACGGTGCAGTCGCGCGCCGATGCCGCGGCCTTTCGCAGTTACACCCTGAAAACGAAGGGCAAGGAATTGCTGACCGGCCTGTCGGTGGGCGGCGCGATTGCCACCGGCCCGGTCTGTGTGATCGAAAGCGCGCGCGATATCGACCGTTTCATAGACGGCGCGATCCTGGTTACCTCGATCACCGATCCCGATTGGGTGCCGATCATGAAACGCGCCGCCGCCATTGTGACGGATCATGGCGGCCGGACCAGCCATGCGGCCATCGTCAGCCGCGAACTGGGGTTGCCGGCCATCGTGGGTACGGGAAACGCCACCCATATCCTGCATGACGAACAAGAGGTGACGGTTTCCTGCGCCGAGGGTGAGACTGGTTTCGTCTACCAAGGCATTTCGGATTACGAGGTTGAGGACATCGCGCTGTCCGAGATGCCCGCGACCAGAACGCGGGTGATGCTGAACATGGCCAACCCCTCGGCTGCGCTGCGCTGGTGGCGACTGCCCGCGGGCGGCGTGGGGCTGGCGCGGATGGAATTCGTGGTGAACAACGCGATCAAGGCGCACCCGATGGCGCTGATCCACCCCGAGACGCTGGACGACGAGACGCGCGAGCAGATCGATGCGCTGACCGCCGGGTATGCCGACAAGAAGCGGTTCTTCGTGGAAAAGCTGGCGATGGGCCTCAGCCGGATCGCCGCCGTCAGCTATCCTGAGCCGGTGATCGTGCGGATGAGCGATTTCAAGACCAACGAATATGCCGATCTGCTGGGCGGGCGCGGGTTCGAGCCGCAGGAAGAAAACCCCATGATCGGGTTTCGCGGCGCCTCGCGCTACTACTCCGACGCCTATGGGCCGGGGTTCGCGCTGGAATGCCAGGCGATCCGGCACCTGCGGGAACGGATGGGATTTGACAATGTGGTCGTGATGATCCCGTTCTGCCGAACCCCCGAAGAGGCCGACCGCGTGCTTGAGGTCATGGCGGCAAACGGTCTGCGGCGCGGGGAAAACGGGTTGCAGGTCTATGTGATGTGCGAGGTGCCCTCTAACGTGATCCTGGCCGAGGAATTCGCCAAGCGGTTCGACGGGTTTTCCATCGGGTCGAACGACCTGACCCAGCTGACCCTGGGCGTGGACCGGGACTCGGGCGAACTGGCGTCCCTGTTCGATGAGCGTAACGCGGCGGTGCAATGGATGATCCGCTCGGTGATCGAGCGCGCCCATGCGGTCGGCGCCAAGGTCGGGTTCTGCGGACAGGCGCCGTCGAACGACCCGGATTTTGCGCGGTTGCTGGTGGGCTATGGCATCGACACGATTTCGGTCACGCCCGACAGTTTCCTGTCGGTCAAGCGTAACGTGGCAGCGGCCGAGGGCTGAGCGGGCTGGACGGCAGCGCGGTTTCCGGCGACACAAAGGCCATGTTGCTGCAAATCGGAATCGGCACCGGCCTGATCCTGGCCACGATCTTGATCGCGGCCGGGGCGTTCTGGCTGGCCGAAACGCTGGTGACGCTTGCCAACCCGTGGCTGATCCGCCGCCCGCACCCGCCGAAGCTGGCGCTGGTGCTGATCGCTGCGGTGCTGATGGTGCTGGGGGTGATGACGGCCTCTGTCTGGATCTGGGCGCTGGCCTTTGTCGGGGTGGGGGTGTTCCAGACCCTTGAACCGGCGGCCTACTTTTCGCTTGTGGCGTTCACCACGCTGGGGTTCGGCGATATCCTGCTGCCGATTGAATGGCGCATCCTGGGCGGCATGGCCGCGGCCAACGGGCTGCTGAATATCGGGCTATACACCGCGCTGATGGTGGAAATCCTGCGCCGGGTGCGGTCCGAACAGGTGCGCGGCATGGTGGACGAACGTTAGCCCAGCTCCACCACCGGCCCCCCGGCGGCCTGCGCATCCGCGGCGTCATGGGTGACCAGCAACACCGGCAATCCCTGCGCCCGCGCCCGGTCGAAAACCAACTGCCGGATCTGGCCGCGCAACGCCGCATCCAGCCGCGAAAAGGGTTCGTCCAGCAGCAGGGCGCGCGGCTCTGCCAGCAGCATCCGCATCAACGCGACGCGCGCCTTTTGCCCGCCCGACAGCGTGGCCGGGTCGCGCGGGCCAAAGCCTGCCAGTCCGATCTGTTCCAGGGCGGCGTCGACATGCGCCCGCCGTTTGTTGCGCCCCCTCAGGTGGCGCGGCAGGGCAAAGGCCAGGTTGCCCGCGACGCTGAGATGGGGAAACAGCAGTTCCTCTTGGTACAGGATGCCGACGCGTCGTTTTTCCGGCGGCAGGTGGGTGATGTCCTGGCCGTTCAGCCGGATGCGCCCGGTCATTGCGAAACCGGGGGGCAGCGTGCCCATCACTGCGGCCAGCAGGGTGGATTTGCCGATGCCCGAGGGGCCCATGACGCTCAGCACCTCTCCGGCGTGCACGGTGGCGTCCAGCGCGACCAGCGGGGCGCCGTTGCAGGTGATCTGTAGGTTGTCCAGGTGCAATTGTGCGCTCATTCCGGCCGCAGCCCCCGTCGATTGCGTGCGATGACCCGGGGCAGTGCCAGCGCCAGGGCAAAGCCCAGCACCACAACCCCCGTCTGCATCAGCGCGGTCACCCCGATGACCCGTCGATCCCCGCCCGAGGCCAGCGCCACCGCCTCGGTCGTCAGGGTCTGCACCCGCCCGCCGCCGATCAGCAGCGTGGGCAGGTATTGCCCGACCGACACTGCAAATCCTACCGCTGCCGCCGTCAGTACGGGTGCCGCCAGCATTGGCAGGCGCACCGTCCAGAAGATCCGCCCAGGCCCCGCCCCCAGGGCCGCGGCCACCGTGGCGTATCGCCGATCCCAAGCCCGCCATGGCGCGGCGAGCGACAGAAAGACATAGGGCAACACGAACACCAGGTGGCCCAGGATCACCGCGCCCATACCGACATTGACCCCGCCCATCAGCGCAAGGGTCTGCACCCCGGGCAGAAAGGCCACCTGCGGCACCAGCAGCGGCGCATATAGCAGCCACAGACTGCGCGCCCCGGGGGTCAGGCCAAAGCGGTGCTCGGCCTCCAGGCAGGCCAGCACCAATGCCATCGCCAGCGCCGTTGCCGCCCCCGCGATCCAGACCGTGCGCCCCGCCGTGTCGGCCAGGGCAGGCGCCTGCGCCCCCCAGTGACGCAAGCTCAGCCCGCCGGGCAGCGCGTCGGGAAAGGCCCAGAACCCGGCCACTGACCAGACCGCCAGCCCGGCCAGCCCCGCCACCACCGCCAGCCCGGCCAGCGTGACGGCGCCTAGCCCCAGTGCCCTTAGCGCGCCGTCGCCATGGCGCCGTGCCCCGCCTGTGGCCCAGCGTCGGCCTGTGGCGCCCGCCAACCGCTCGCCCAGATGCCACAGGGCCAGCGCACCGACCACCAGCACCAGTTGCAGCACCGCCCCCGCCGAGGCGGTGAAGCGCATCGAAAGGTCCGGGTCCGCCATCCAGCGCACCACCTGTACGGCCAGGGGCGGCGGCGTGTTGGGGCCCAGGATGATGGCCACGTCCACCACCGACATCGAATAGGCCAGCACCGCGTAGACCGGCAGGCGGATCTGGGCATAGACCGCCGGGAACACGGCCTTCAGCCAACCCGTGACAGGGCCATAGCCCAGGGCACGCGCCACGCCCATCCGCTGGACCGGCCGGGCCTGGGGCAGGGCGGCCAGCGTCATCAACAGCAGGAACGGTACCTCCTTGGCGACCAGCCCGGCCACCATGGCCACGCCCCAAGGATCCTGCACGATCAGCAGGTCCGGGGGGCGGTCCCAGCCCGTGGCCCATGGGGACAATGCCCGCGCCACCCACCCCGAGGGCGCGATCAGGAAGGCAATGCCAAAGGCCGCGGCCGCATGGGGCACCGACAAAAGCGGGGCAAGCAGCCGTTCCAAGCCCCGCATCGCGCGGCCGCCCTGCCAGCCCGCGACAAACAGCACGACCACCGCCAGCGATATTGCGGTTGCCGCCAGCCCCGTGCCCAGCGACAGCCCCACCGCGCGCGGTAATCCGGGCCAGTGCAGCAGCGTGTCGAACGGCGTCAGCCCGGGCCGCACGCCCCCCAGTGCGGGCAGAACGCCCAGTGCCGGGGCCAGCGTGCCCAGCAGACCGGCCGCCACCGGCCCCAGCATCAGGATCAGCGTCAGCGCGGGGGCCGCGCGCAGCGGGCGCATCGCTCAGTCGGCCACGCCATAGCGCGCGATCCAGTCGTCCTGTAGGCGGGTCATCCAGCTGGGGTGCGGCTCGGGCAGGGCGGGGCCCAGGTCCTCGGGGCTCAGCGTTGCGATGCCCAGATCCAGCGCGGCGAAGCGCGCGCGGTCCGCCTCCGACAGCTTGTCCATCGCCAGCACGGTGCCATAGCCCAGAACGTCCGGGTCCTGCGCGCGGGCCTGTGCCTCGGGCGACAGCAGGAAATCGGCCAGCACCATCGCGCCGGCCTTGGCCGTGGCGTTATAGGGGATCGCCACGAAACTGGCATTGCCGATGGTGCCCCCCTCCAGCACATAGGTCCGCACCGTGTCGGGCAATTGCCCGTTCGCGATCGCGGTAGAGGCCTCTCCGGGGCTGAAAGAGATCGCCAGGTCGATCTCGCCATCGGCCATCAACTGGATCTGCCGCGGCCCGGTCTGCGGATAGGCCCGCCCCGACCGCCACAACTGCGGGGTCAGTTCGTCCAGAAAGACCCAAAGCGGCGCTGTCACAGCCGCGTAATCCGCCATCTCCACGGGCTGTTGCAGCAGATCGGGGTCGTCCACCACCCCGTAAAGCGCCTGTTTCAAAAAGGTCGACCCCAGGAAATCGGGCGGCTGCGGAAAGGTGAAGCGACCCGGATGCGCCCGCGCCCAGTCTAGCAGCGCCGCCATGGTGCGCGGCGGGTCGGGCAGGCGGGCGGTGTCGTGATAGAACACCACCTGCGCCATGGCCCAGGGGGCCTCCAGCCCCTCGGTGGGTACGGTGAAATCGGATGTCACCGCCGGTTTGCCCGCCACGTCGACATAGCGCCAGTTCGGCAGCTCCTCCGCCCAGGGGCCGAACAGCAGCCCCGCTTCCTTCATCGCGGCGAAATTGGCGCCGTTGATCCAGATCAGGTCGATCGCGCCGCCCGTGTCCTTGCCGGCCGTCTTCTCGGCCAGCACACGGGAAACCGCGTCGCCCGTGTCCGACAGCTTCACATGCTCGACCGTAACGCCGAACCGCGCCTCCACCGTATCGCCCGCCCAGCGGATGAAGGCATTGGTCGCCGTCGCCCCGCCCCAAGCGTTCCAGTAGACCGTCTGCCCGCGCGCCTCGGCCAGGACGGCATCCCAGTCGGCCGGGTCAGGTTCGGCCAGGGCGGCGGGGGGGGCAAGCAGGGCGGCCAGCGCGGCAAGGCGGGCGATCAGCGTCATTTTCGGGTCTCCCTGGAGAATTGTTTTCCTCCTTATGCCAAGGGAACCGGCCTTCGGGAAATACCGCAGGGAAAATTCCGCGTGATCCTGGCCTTCTTCTTGGTTCAAATACCCCCGCCGGAGGCGCGCGCCCGCTTGCGGGCGCGCCCAACCCAACGCCGGACAAGCGGGCTTGCCCGCGCCGGCCGGGGGCGGGAGCGGCCCCGCCGAATGAAAAGGCCCCGCCGTGCGGCAGGGCCTCCCCGTTCAGTTCTGCGCCGCCCTTACGCCGCCAGGCGCGGGCGTTGGCGCTTTTCCTCGACCAGTACTCCATGCAGGGCGCGGATCGCTTCGTCCATGCGGTCGCGGGGCACGACGAATTGCGCGTCCACGTCGCGGGTGGTCTGCTGTACCGCCACCGGCTCGATCCCGGCGGTTTCCAGCGCGGCCAGGCCGCGCGACAGAACCTTCAGCCCGGACAGATCGCGCCCGATGGCCGACACGACGGCCAGGTTGCGCGCCTTGAGCGTGGCGCCGGGGTAGATCTTTTCCAGGTCGCTTTCGACCCGGCGGACGGATTTCAGCGGCGCGTCCAGGTAATGCGTGATGGTGTTCGCGTTCGAGGTCTTTGCCACGATCCGTACGTTGTGCCGCGTCAGCACCTCCAGGATCGCGGTGTCATAGCCTTTGACCCCCACCATGTCCTGTTCGAACAGCTCCAGCGCGTAGACGCCCAGGCCGGTGACCATTTCCACGCGGCGGGTTTCGGCCTCTGCCTCGTCGATCAGGGTGCCGGGGTCATGCGGCTCGAACGCGTTGGTCACGCGCAGGGGAATGCCCGCCTGGCGCAGCATCTTGGCAGCCTTGGGGTGCACGGCCTCCATCCCCATGTTCGACAGCTGGTCGGCCACGTCGTAATTGGTGTGCCCCAGCTTGACCACGTTTTCCTCGCCCACCAGCTTCGGGTCGGCCGAGGACAGGTGGAATTCCTTGTGAATGATCGCCTCGGCCGCGCCGGTCAGCGCGGCGATCTTGGAAAACGTGACCTCGGAATAGCCGCGGTCGAATTCCCGCATCAATCCTTCGGTGCACTGGGCGTACCCCGTGACGATGGGCATTTCGCGGCTGACATCCACGTCGCGCAGCCCGGCGACGATGCGTTCCTCCAGCGTATAGCTGTCCTCGTCGCGCCAGCCCGACAGATCGACGAAGCGTGCATCGACGCCCTGCCGACGCAGCATCAGTGCGGTGACGAAGGCTGAATGCGCCTCACCCAGGCCGGAAAGCAGTTCGCGGATCACCGCCATATGGCTGGACAGGCGGAAATGCCCGTAAGAGCACAGCCGCTGCAGGTCGATCAGGCAGGAGCGCGCCCCCTCGATCCGCTCGCGCACGAAATCGTCGGCGCTGGCGCGGTCGGCGGGGTGGTTCAGAACGCCCTCATGGGCCTTGCGCATCGCCTCGGCCACGGTGTTCAGCGCATCCGACCAGCCCTGGTCGTTATCGGCATTGGAAAACAGGGCATAAACCCCCGGCTCGCCGGATTTCTTGTGTTCCAGCAGCAGGTTGGTAATGCCGCCAAAGGCCGAGACCACGAAGATCCGGTTATACAGGTCGGTGCCTTCGCGGTCGCCGATGAACAGCGTTTCCGCCAGTTCATGGACGCGGCTCATCGACGTGCCGCCGATTTTCTCGACGGTATGGTGTCGCTTGGTCACTGTCATGTTCCGCACGCGGGTTGGCCCCGCGCGCGCCCCTTTTGGGTAAATTTATTCCGCCGCACTCGCGGGCGGCGCGTAAGAGCCGTCCTCGCGGTGGACCTCGTTACCGGTCACGGGCGGGTTGAAGCAGCACGCCATCACCAGGTCTTCGTCGGCGCGGATCGTGTGCTTGTCATGCTGGTCCAGCGCGTACATCACGCCCGGCGTGATCTCGAACGTTTCGCCGGTGGCCAGGTCGGTGATCGCGCCCTTGCCCGAGATGCAATAGACGCTTTCGAAGTGGTGCTTGTAGTGGAACGTGTGTTCGCTGCCCGCGTAAAGCGTGGTGATGTGGAAGGAAAAGCCCATCCCGTCATCGGCCAGCAGCATCCGCACGCTGGTCCACTGTGCGTCCGACACGGCGCGGTTGGTGTCTTTCAGCTTGTTGAAGTCACGTACGATCATTGGCTCACTCCGCGGCGACCGGAAAAGGGACGAGGGTGTCGACGGCCGCCTCCAGGATATCGAGCCCCTCTTTGAATTGTTCCATCGGGATGGTCAGCGGTGCCAGCACCTTGACCACCTCGTCATGGGCGCCCGATGTTTCGATGATCAGGCCACGGCGGAAGCATTCCGCGCAGATCTGCGCGGCCAGCTCGCCATTGCCGACATCCACCCCGCGCATCATCCCGCGGCCCTTGATCCGGGCGCCGTCGATGCGGGCGGCGACGCCGTGCAGCCGTTCCTCCAGCACCTGGGATTTCAGCGCGATCTGGTTGCGCAGCCGGTCGTCGGACCAGAATTTTTCCAGCGCCACGCGGGCGGTGACAAAGGCATGGGTGTTGCCCCGGAAGGTGCCGTTATGTTCGGCCGGTTTCCAGATGTCGTGTTCCGGCTTGATCAGCAGGCAGGCAAACGGCAGGCCAAAGCCCGACAGCGATTTGGCCAGCGTCACCATGTCGGGCTGGATGCCCATGTGGTCGAAGCTGAAGAAGCTGCCGGTGCGGCCCACGCCCGCCTGGATGTCGTCGATGATCAGCAGCGCGCCATGCTCTTTCGCGATGCGCGCGATGCCTTGCACCCATTCGGCCGAGGCGGCGTTCAGCCCGCCCTCGCCCTGCACCAGTTCCACCACGAAGGCGGCGGCCGGCTCGACCCCCGAAGAGGGGTTGGTGAGCATCGCCTCGATATAGGCCAGCGTGTCCATGTCGTCGCCCATCGCGCCCTCATAGGGCAGGCGGGTCACGTCGTTCAGCGACACGCCCCCCGCGCCCGCGCGCTTGCCGGCGTTGCCGGTCAGCGCCAGCGCGCCCAGGGTCATGCCGTGAAAGCCGTTGGTGAACGAGATGACGTTCTTGCGGCCCGTGACCTTGCGCGCCAGCTTGATCGCGGCCTCGACCGCGTTGGTGCCGGTGGGGCCGGTCATCATCACCTTGTGGTCCATCCCGCGCGGACGCAGAATCAGGTGTTCCATCGTTTCCAGGAAGGCGGCTTTTTCCTCGGTGTGCATGTCCAGCGCGTGGGCGATGCCGTCGCGCGTCAGATGCTCGACCAGGGCGGCCTTCATGTCGGGGTCGTTATGGCCATAGTTCAGCGACGAACACCCGGCGAGAAAGTCGATATAGCTGTTGCCGTCGGAATCGGTCAGGGTCGCGCCCTCGGCCTTGGCAAAGCTGACCGGGAAGCTGCGGCAATAGCTCCGCGCTTCGGATTCGCGGCGTTCATAGATGGTGGGTTCGGCTGTCTGTGCAGTCGACATGGGGTACCTTTCGGGTTTCTTGAATCTTGGGCGACGCGGGCAGCCGATCAGGCGGCCAGGCGCAGCTCCTCGGCCAGCGCGATCGTGACCATGTGCTCGGTCTCGTGCTTGCCCTCGAAATGGGTGTCGCGCTTGAAGTAGGGTTCATCCTCCAGCCGCGCGCCCAGCGAGCGGGCAAAGCTGCGGAACAGACCCCAAGATGCGCCGTTGTCCGGCGTGATCGTGGTTTGCAGGCGGAACACCTCGGCGCAGGCCTCGCGTTCCAGCAGGGCGAACAGCATCTTGCGCCCCAGCCCGCGGCCGCGCGCCTTTTCCGACACCGCGACCTGCCAGACGAACAGCGTTTCGGGGTCGTTCGGCAGAACATACGCCGAAATCCAGCCCACGATGTCGCCGTCCATTTCCGCCACGATGCAGGTGTCGCGGAAGTGATCGCATTGCAGCAGGTTGCAGTAGACAGAATTCTCGTCCAGCGGCTTGCAGGCGCGGATCAGATCCCAGATCGCGGCGCCATCCTCGCTGGAGGGCATGCGGAAGGTGATCGGCGCGGCCTTGGCCGGCAGTTTGGCAGTGATGGTCTGGCCCATAGGTCCTGTCCTCGTTTCTGTCACGCGAAGATATATAGTTAGTCATAAGAAATTTCAACAGGCTAAGCTTATGGCCCGAAATCTGGGGTAAACGCTCGTATTTTTTGCGTTTAATGCACCCCATATCGCTTCGACATGAAAACTTCACCTTGGCGCGTATCCGAAATAAAGCTTTGTCTTGCGAATTTTTGCTGCTTGCGTCGGGGCGCGCTTGATGGAAAAGGGGGCACATGCATGGCCGGAGGGCGGGTGGTGAAACGGTCGGATATCAGCCTTGTCGCGCTGCGGCGCATCCTGCGGGCGACCGAGCTTTACGGTCGTGAGCTGGCCAAGGCCGCGGGTCTGACCGCGGTGCAGATTCGGGTCTTGCAGATCGTGGCCGAGACCGGGCGCAGCACGCCCAAGGCGCTGGCCTCGCGCATGGGGGTGTCCCAGGCCACGATGACCACGCTGGTCGACCGGCTGGTGACAAAGGGGCTGGTCGAACGGCGCAGGTCCGAAACCGATCGTCGGCAGATGAACATCTTTATTACGCAGTCGGGAAGCGACGCGATCGAGCGTGCGCCCGATCCCCTGCATGACCGATATGTCCATGCTTTCGATGGCCTGCCCGACTGGGAACAGGCGATGATCGTGGCGGCGCTGGAACGGGTGGCGGGCCTGCTGGACGCCGGGCACTTGGACGTGGCGCCGGTTCTGGACCTGGGTGACATCAAGAAAAGCCCCCCGGCGGGCTGAAACGGCTCAGAGGCCTGGCAGTCGTGCCTCTGTGGCCGGGCTGTCGCCAAGACCCATCGCCGAGAGCAGGTCCGGTATCCGCGACTTGAAGCGAAAGAACCCGTGGGTCGCATGGGGCCAGGCGCGCAGGTCATAGGGGCGCGGGTGGCGGGTCAATGCGATGCCATGTCCGTTCAGCGCATCTGCCAGGCGGTCCAGCGCCTCGGCCGCAGGCCCGACAGGCGCATAAGGTGTGGCAACCGCGTTCAGCCCTTCTGCGGCGGCCCAATCCACAATGTCCTGCGGGTTTTCGGACAGCGGCCCGGTTGCGCCCAGCCGGTCCAGCGCATCGCCGGCCAGCCCCCGGGTGAAGCGCGCGACCTGCGTTGAAACCGCCAGTGGCGAGCGCCCCCCATGGGACAGCAGCGCCGCGCAGGCGGCGGGTTGCAGTCCCTCCTCGATCAGCCAGCCAGGGGACAGGTCGTCCTCTGTCAGCAAAAGCCCGACGCGGCCATCGGGCAGCGCGGCGGCTGCGGGCACCGGGCCTGGTGGCGGCGGGGCCGGGCCGTCCAGCGGGGCAGGGGCGGGCGCCAGCCCTTGCGGGTGAAACCGCCCCTCGGTGTATTTCGCGATGTTGTCCGGCCGGGCGACGTAGTGCTTGCCGGGGGTGTGCAGTCCCGCCACCCAACGCCACCCCAGCGTGTTCGCGGCCGGGTCGCCGTCCAGCAGGTGGCGCAGAAAGAAATCGGCCCCCAGTTCCCACGGCAGGCGCAGGGTGAAGATCCAGATCGAGGCGAACCACATCCGCGCGTGATTGTGCAGATAGCCGGTGTCGACCAGCTCTCGCGCCCAGGCGTCCATCGCGTCGATCCCGGTTTCGCCCCGACAAGCGGCCGCCCAGCATGTGCGCAGACCGTCCTCGGTGTCGATCCGGTTCAACGCGCGCGTGACCCCGGCCCGGTATTCGGCCCAGGTCGCGGGGCGGCGTTCCAGCCATCCCTTCCAGTAGGTGCGCCAGAACACCTCTTGCACGAATTTCTCGGTCGCTGCGGGCGTGTGCCGGGCCAGGACCGCGTGCAGCACCTCCTGCTCGGTGATCGTGCGATGACGCAGCCATGGCGACAGGCCCGAGACATGGACATGCTGGCCCGGCCCCAGGTCGAAATTGCGCCGGGCGGCATAGTCGCGGCCCGCATGAGGCACGAAACGCGACAGCCGTTCCAGGGCGGCACGGCGGGTCGGGGAAATGGGATCGCTCATTCTGTGCCTCTTTCGCGGGCCGTTTGCCTGTCAGTTATCGCGCCGGGCGTGCGGATCAACCGCATGGCGCGAAACCGCCCGCCTGCCCTTGCAGGGGTCCGGGCGCGGCACTAAGACTCCGTTTGGCACCCGGGACTAGTTCTGTCCCATTGAACATCGAAGGCAGGCACACATGACCGATCCGATCGAGCATTACATGAACAACCTCGTGCCCATGGTGGTCGAGCAGACCTCGCGCGGCGAGCGGGCCTATGACATCTTTTCGCGCCTGCTGAAGGAACGGATCATCTTCGTCACCGGGCCGGTCCATGACGGGATGGCCAGCCTGATCGTGGCGCAGTTGCTGCACCTTGAGGCGGAGAACCCGACCAAGGACATCTCGATGTATATCAACAGCCCCGGCGGTGTCGTCACCTCGGGCCTGTCGATCTACGACACGATGCAATACATCAAGCCCAAGGTGTCGACGCTGGTTGTCGGCCAGGCGGCCTCGATGGGGTCGCTGCTGCTGGCGGCGGGGGCGCCGGGCATGCGGTTCTCGTTGCCCAACTCGCGCATCATGGTGCACCAGCCCTCGGGCGGCTATCAGGGGCAGGCGACGGATATCATGATCCACGCCCAAGAAACGCAAAAGCTGAAGGACCGGCTGAACCAGATCTACGTGAAACACACGGGCCAGGAATTCCAGGCCGTGGTCGACGCGCTGGAGCGCGACAATTTCATGGATCCCGAGGCTGCCAAGGCGTGGGGCCTGATCGACGAAATCGTCGACAGCCGCGAGGCGCTTGAAGACGGCGCCAGCTGATACATCTGGCCGGGCGGGCCTGCGCGCGCCCGGTTTTTCACCCGCACGACGCCCCGGATTTTGGCGTTGTGCCCTGAAACGACCTGTCCTACGCTGACAGGTCAGGGGCGTTCGGATGCAACGTCCCCCCTCCGCAAGGCGGGCCAGTCAGAAAGCCCAGAGGACCGACATGGCGAATACTTCCGGCAGCGACTCGAAAAACACGCTCTACTGCTCGTTCTGCGGCAAGAGTCAGCACGAGGTGCGCAAGCTGATCGCCGGACCGACCGTGTTCATCTGCGACGAATGCGTCGAGCTGTGCATGGACATCATCCGCGAAGAGACCAAATCCGCGGGGCTGAAATCCTCCGAGGGTGTGCCGACGCCCAAGGAAATCTGCGAGGTGCTGGACGATTACGTGATCGGCCAGGCCCACGCCAAACGCGTATTGTCGGTCGCGGTGCACAACCACTACAAGCGGCTGAACCATGTCGGCAAATCCGGCGACATCGAACTGGCCAAGTCGAACATCCTGCTGATCGGGCCGACCGGCTGCGGCAAGACGCTGTTGGCGCAGACGCTGGCGCGCATTCTGGACGTGCCCTTTACCATGGCCGATGCCACCACCCTGACCGAGGCGGGCTATGTCGGCGAGGATGCGGAAAACATCATCCTGAAACTGCTTCAGGCCAGCGAATACAATGTCGAACGCGCGCAGCGCGGCATCGTCTATATCGACGAGGTCGACAAGATCACGCGCAAGTCCGACAACCCGTCCATCACCCGCGACGTGTCGGGCGAGGGCGTGCAACAGGCCCTGCTCAAGATCATGGAGGGTACGGTTGCCAGCGTGCCGCCGCAGGGCGGGCGCAAGCATCCGCAGCAGGAATTCCTGCAGGTGGACACCACCAACATCCTGTTCATCTGCGGCGGCGCCTTTGCCGGGCTGGAAAAGATCATCGCGCAGCGCGGCAAGGGGTCTGCCATCGGCTTTGGCGCCGATGTGAAGGCGAACGATACCCGCGGCGTGGGCGAGATGTTCAAGGAGCTGGAACCCGAAGACCTGCTGAAGTTCGGCCTGATCCCGGAATTCGTCGGCCGTCTGCCCGTGATCGCCACGCTGCAGGATCTGGACGAGGACGCGCTGGTTGAAATCCTGACCAAGCCCAAGAACGCCCTTGTTCGTCAGTACCAGCGCCTGTTCGAGCTGGAAGATGTCAAGCTGACCTTCACCGACGACGCGCTGACGGCCATCGCCAAGCGGGCGATTGCCCGCAAGACCGGCGCGCGTGGCCTGCGCTCGATCCTGGAGGATATCCTGCTGGACACGATGTTCGACTTGCCCGGCATGGAGGGCGTCGAAGAGGTCGTGGTCAACGACGAGACGGTGAATTCCGACGCGGCCCCGCTGATGATCTACGTCGATCACAAGAAGGGCGGCGCAAGCGCCGGGTGATCCCGACCGGGCGTCCCGTGATCCCCACGGGGGCGGGGCGGCCAGTGCCATCGCAAGACTGTCCTTGGCCAAACACCCGCATCGTCGGTGCGCCATCGTATGCGGGGCACTGGACCTAGAGGCGCGCATGCGCCATACAGTCCCAAAGGATCGGGAGGAGCCCATGGGCGTGATCGACAGCCTGCTGAAATACGTCATCTGGTGGAACGGCGAAACCATCGGCACCCGGCTTTTCACTGCGCGCCATGGTCAGAAGGTTGGCGAGGACGATCAGGGCAACGTGTTCTACCAGTCCCGCGACGGCAAGCGCCGCTGGGTGATCTATAACGGCGAAAACGAGGCCAGCCGCGTGTCGCCCGATTGGCACGGTTGGCTGCATCACACCTATGACGCGCCCCCGACAGAGGCGCCGCTGCCGACCAAGCCGTGGCAGAAACCGCATGTGGCCAACCTGACCGGCACGCCGATGGCCTATGCGCCGACCGGATCGCTGCGCCAGGCACAACCGGCAGAGCGGCGCGACTACGAGGCATGGCAGCCCGAATAACCATGGCCGAGAACAGCCCCTCCGAGGTACTGGCAGGTGGCGCCGTTCTGGCGCTGGCGTTTGGATTCCTGGTCTATGCCGCGAACTCGGCCGGGTTGGGCGCGGGGGCGGACGGGCAGTATGAACTGACCGCCAGTTTCCGCTCTGCCGAGGGGGTTTCGGTCGGGACCGATGTGCGGCTGGCCGGCGTCAAGGTCGGCACCGTCACCGGGTTGGATCTGAACCCGCAGACATTTCGCGCCGATGCCCGCTTTACCGTGAAAGACGATATCGTCCTGCCCGATGACAGCACCGCCGTTGTCGCGTCCGAGGGGCTGCTGGGCGGCACCTTCCTTGAACTCGTGCCCGGCGGGTCGCCCTTTGATCTGGAACCCGGGGACGAAATGCTGGACACGCAGGGCGCGGTAAGCCTGATAAGCCTGTTGCTGAAGTTCGTATCCTCTGGCGAGGATACCCCGTGACCTGGCGTGCGGCACTCCTTTCGCTGGCCCTGTCCGCTGTGCCTGTTGCGGCCCAGGAAACGGGGCAAGCCCCGCTATCCGGCTGGTCGCCCGAGGGGTGGAACGCTGCGCCGCTGGACGACCTGCCAGAGATGGACCTGGAAATCGGTCCGCTGGACATGGACCCCTTGCAGCCCGAAAGCGGACCGCTGGAAATGTATGACCAGCCCATCGAAAACGGCATTCTGCTGGAAATGGACGACCCGCCGGCCACACCCCGTATCGTGGCTGCCGTCGCCCCCGATGGCGCGGTGCTGCGCGGGCTGGACAAGATGGCCGGCGAAACGCTGGACCTGAACCTGCAGCCTGGGCAGACCGGGCGCGTGGGGCGGCTGGCGGTGACCCTGGGCGAATGCCGCTACCCCGAGGACAACCCGGCCTCGGACGCCTATGCCTATCTGACGATCTTTGAGGATGGCCGGGACGGGGCGTTGTTTTCTGGGTGGATGCTGGCCTCCAGCCCGGCGCTGAACCCGTTGGACCACCCGCGCTACGATGTCTGGGTGCTGCGCTGTAACAACGTTTCGGGCGAGGGCAACGGCCCGGCCCAGTGAAACCCGGCCCTGACCTTCAGGGCGGCGGCCAGGCGGGCGCGGTAGTCGTCGCGGCTGATTTCTATCCCGCCCAGGCTGGCCAGGTGATCGGTCAGGAACTGCGTATCGAACAGCGTGAAACCGCCCTGCCGCAGGCGATCCACCAGGTAGGCGAGCGCCACCTTGGATGCGTCGGTGCGGCGTGAGAACATGCTTTCGCCGAAGAAGGCGCCGCCCAGGGCGACCCCGTAGACGCCGCCGACCAGCGTATCGCCCTCCCAGACCTCCAGCGAATGGGCATGGCCCATCGCGTGCAGTGCGGCGTACAGGTCAAAGATGGTGGCGTTGATCCAGGTTTCCTCGCGGTCGGCGCATCCCCGGACCACCCCTGCGAAATCGGTATCGGTGCGGATCGTGAAGGGCGCGCGCCGGAGGGTATGGCGCAAGCTGCGGGAAATGTGAAAACCATCCAGCGGAAGGATGCCACGCAGTCGCGGTTCCACCCAGAAGATATCCGGATCGTCCCGCGATTCGGACATGGGAAAGATGCCCGCCGCATAGGCGTGCAACAGCAACTCGGGCGTCAGGCGCGTGTCGTCCATCGCTTCCGCCCCGGCGGGGCCGCCCCTTACAATTCGGGGCCGGACTCCAACCAGCGTTCCAGCCAGTGGATGTCGTAATCGCCGCGCAGGATCTCGGGTTCGCGCAGCAGCGCGGTGAACAGGGGCACGGTGGTATCGACGCCATCCACGATCAACTCACCCAACGCGCGGTTCAGACGCGCCAGCGCCTCGCCCCGGTCGCGGCCGTGCACGATCAGCTTGCCGATCAGGCTGTCGTAATAGGGCGGGATCGAATAGCCGTCATACAGCGCCGAATCCATCCGCACGCCCAGGCCGCCCGGCGCGTGATAGGCGGTAATCTTGCCGGGGCAGGGGGCGAATTGCGGCACCCGCTCGGCGTTGATGCGTACCTCGATGGCGTGGCCGTTCAGCTCCAGCTCGTCCTGGGTGAAGGACAGCGGCTGTCCCTCGGCGACGCGGATCTGTTCACGCACCAGGTCCACACCGAAGATTGCCTCGGTGACGGGGTGTTCCACTTGCAGGCGGGTGTTCATCTCGATGAAGTAGAACTCGCCGTTTTCGTACAGGAATTCGATCGTGCCCGCGCCGATATAGTTGATCTTGGCGACCGCCTCGGCACAGGTCTTGCCGATGCGCGCACGGGTTTCGGCGTCGATGGCGGGGCCGGGGGCCTCTTCGAACACCTTCTGGTGGCGCCGCTGCAGCGAGCAATCCCGCTCGCCCAGATGCACCGCGCGGCCCTTGCCGTCGCCAAAGACCTGAATCTCGATATGGCGCGGCTGGCCTAGGTATTTCTCGATATAGACCTCGTCATTGCCGAAGGCGGATTTCGCCTCGGCCCGGGCGGTCTGAAAGGCATGGTCCAGATCATCGGCGGTGCGGGCCAGCTTCATCCCGCGCCCACCGCCGCCAGCGGTGGCCTTGATGATGACCGGATAGCCGATTTCTGCGGCCACGGTGCGGGCGGTTTCCAGGTCGGGCACGCCGCCGTCGGACCCGGGCACGCAGGGCACGCCAAGGGCCTTCATGGTTTCCTTAGCGGTGATCTTGTCGCCCATCATGCGAATATGTTCCGCCGAGGGGCCGATGAAGGTCAGGCCGTGATCCTCGACGATCTGCACGAAACGGGCGTTTTCCGACAAGAAGCCATAGCCGGGATGGATCGCCTGTGCGCCGGTGATTTCACAGGCCGAGATGATCGCGGGAATCGACAGGTAGCTGTCGGTGCCGGCGGGCGGGCCGATGCAGACGCTTTCGTCGGCCATACGCACATGCATGGCGTCGGCGTCGGCGGTGGAGTGCACCGCAACAGAGCGGATGCCCATTTCGCGGCAGGCGCGGATGACGCGCAGCGCGATTTCCCCCCGGTTGGCGATGAGAATTTTCTCGAACATGCGCGGGGCCTTATTCGATGATCATCAGGGGGGCGCCGAATTCCACCGGCGCGCCGTCCTCGACCAGGATACGCTTGACGGTGCCGGAACTGGGCGCGGGGATGTGGTTCATCGTCTTCATGGCCTCGACGATCAGCAGGGTCTGCCCTTCCTTGACCGCATCGCCAACCTTGACGAAGGAATCGGCGCCCGGTTCGGGTTGCAGATAGGCGGTGCCGACCATGGGCGAGGTCACGGCGCCGGGGTGCAGCGCGGGATCCTCGGCCGGGGCCTCTGCGGCGGGTGCCGGGGTGGCGGCGGGCGCGGGGGCCGGGGCGGCGGGGGCGGCCACCTGAACCGGCGCGGCCACCGGGGCGCTGCGCGACACCCGCACATCCAGCGAGTCGTCCTCGCCGTATTCGCGCTTGACCTGAAGCTCGGTCAGGTCGTGCTCGCGCAGCAGTTCCGCCAGCGCCTGAATGAAGGCCACGTCCGACTCGTGGGAAGTTTTCGTCATGCCAGTCCTCGATCGCTTGCGCGTTTGCCGCCCGGCCTGGGCGCGCCCGCATCCTGCGTTGGAATTGGGCCGCTTATACGCGAGGGAAAAACCCAAGGAAAGCGGATCAGGGCGCTTTTTGCCCTTGCAGGCATGCGTTTGGCGGGGCCAAGGCCCTCATCGGGCAGGGATTTTTCTTTTCATTTCATAATCAACAGCCCATCCTTTCGGAAAATTGCAACCGGGTCGTCCGTCCGCGGGCGACCCAAGATACTGGAGTGACTCATGGCGCTTGATCGCAAACCCGTGCCCAACGACCTGTCCGCCTTCTGGATGCCGTTCACCGCGAACCGCCAGTTCAAGAAGGCGCCGCGCATGCTGGTTGGCGCAGAGGGGATGTTCTACCACACCGCCGACGGGCGCGAGGTGCTGGACGGCACCGCCGGTCTGTGGTGCTGCAACGCGGGCCATTGCCGGCCGAAGATCACGCAGGCGATCCAGGCGCAGGCGGGGGAACTGGATTATGCCCCGGCCTTTCAGATGGGCCATCCCAAGGCATTCGAACTGGCCAGCGCGCTGCGCGACATGGCGCCCGAGGGGATGGAGCATGTGTTCTTCACCAATTCGGGGTCCGAGTCGGTCGAGACCGCGCTGAAGATCGCCATCGCCTATCACCGCGCCCGGGGCGAGGGGCAGCGCACCCGCCTGATCGGGCGCGAGCGGGGTTATCACGGGGTGAATTTCGGCGGCATTTCGGTGGGCGGGATCGTCAATAACCGCAAGGTTTACGGGGCCTTGCTGACCGGCGTCGATCATTTGCCGCATACCCACCTGCCCGAGAACGCCTTTTCCAGGGGGCAACCGGAACACGGCGCGCATCTGGCCGACGAGCTGGAGCGCATCGTCGCCCTGCACGGGGCCGAGACCATTGCCGCGGTAATCGTGGAACCCATGGCCGGGTCCACCGGCGTTCTGCTGCCGCCCAAGGGCTATCTGGAACGCCTGCGCGAGATCACGGCGAAACACGGTATCCTGTTGATCTTCGACGAGGTGATTACCGGGTTCGGGCGGCTGGGCGCCAGTTTCGCTGCCGACTATTTCGGGGTGCTGCCTGACATGATGACCACCGCCAAGGGGCTGACCAACGGGGTGATTCCCATGGGGGCGGTTCTGACGACACCGGCGATTCACGACGCCTTCATGGAGGGGCCGGAACACCTGATCGAACTGTTCCACGGCTATACTTATTCCGGCAACCCCATTGCCGCCGCGGCGGGCCTGGCCACGCTGGACACCTATCGCGAAGAGGGGCTGTTCGAAAACGCCGCCACCCTGGCCCCCTATTGGGAGGAGGCGCTGCATTCGCTGAAGGACCTGCCCCACGTTATCGATATTCGCAACATGGGGCTTGTCGGTGCGGTGGAACTGGCGCCGATTCCGGGCGCGCCGACCAAGCGTGCCTTTGCTGCGTTCCTGGACGCCTACGAAAAGGGGCTGATGATTCGCACCACCGGCGACATCATCGCCCTGTCCCCGCCGCTGATGATCGACAAGGCCCAGATCGACCGCATCGTGGACACCCTGGGCGAGGTTTTGCGCGGGCTGGACTGATCCTGCCGGACAGGTCTTGATCCGGATCAAGGCAAACCTTTACTGAACGGTGTAGTTCATTTTTGGGCGTCAAGCTCGACTGAAAAGGGAGATATCGATGACACGCAGCAAGAAGGTTCGGGGCCTGATTCTCGGCTTCGGGGTGGTGGCCCTGCTGGCTGCCTGCGCCCAAGAGCCGGTGAGCGAATGCGAACCCGGTGTGAGCGAGATCAGCGAAATGGGAACGGTGACGCCGCCGGGGTGCTGATTTGCGGAACGGTCCGGCACCGGATTGATCCGGCGGGTCGTCCGCGCGGGACGTATGGAAAAGGGCCGGTGCCATCGCACCGGCCCTTTCGATGCCGCGGGGCTGGGGATCAGCCCTTGTTCATCCGGTTCGCGATCAGGTCATCGACCACAGAGGGATCGGCCAGGGTCGAGGTGTCGCCCAGGCTGCCGTAGTCGTTTTCGGCGATCTTGCGCAGGATGCGGCGCATGATCTTGCCCGAACGGGTCTTGGGCAGGCCGGGCGACCACTGGATCAGGTCGGGCTTGGCGATCGGGCCGATCTCGGTACGGACCCATTTCTCAAGCTCTTTGCGCAGCTCGTCGCTGGGTTCGACGCCGTTCATCAGGGTGACATAGGCGTAGATGCCCTGGCCCTTGATTTCATGCGGGTAGCCCACAACCGCGGCTTCGGCCACATCCGCATGGGCGACCAGGGCCGATTCGACCTCTGCCGTGCCCATCCGGTGGCCGGACACGTTGATCACGTCATCCACGCGGCCGGTGATCCAGTAATAGCCGTCCGCATCGCGCCGGCACCCGTCACCGGAGAAGTAGTAGCCCTTGTAGTGGCTGAAATACGTGTCCTGAAAGCGCTGATGATCGCCCCAGACCGTGCGCATCTGGCCGGGCCAGCTGTCCTTCAGGCACAGAACGCCCTCGGCCTCGGTCGTGTCGATCTCCTTGCCCGATTCGGGTTCCAGGATGACCGGCTGCACCCCGAAGAAGGGGCGCGTCGCAGAGCCGGGTTTCAGCGGCGTGGCGCCGGGCAGGGGGGTGATCAGGTGGCCGCCGGTTTCGGTCTGCCACCAAGTGTCGACGATGGGGCATTTCCCCTTGCCGACATGGTCGTTGTACCAGTTCCAGGCCTCGGGGTTGATCGGTTCGCCGACCGAGCCCAGCACCTTGAGGCTGGACAGGTCGTACTTGTCCACCCATTCGGGGCCCTGGCCCATCAGCGCGCGGATCGCGGTGGGGGCGGTGTAGAACTGGTTGACCTTCAGATCCTGGCAGACCTGCCAGAAACGGCCCGCATCCGGGTAGGTCGGCACGCCCTCGAACATCACCGTGGTCGCGCCGTTGGCCAGCGGCCCGTAGACGATGTAGCTGTGGCCGGTGACCCAGCCCACATCGGCCGTGCACCAGAAGATGTCCCCCTCGTGATAGTCGAAGGTGTATTCCATCGTCATCGAGGCATAGACCAGATAGCCGCCCGAGCTGTGCACAACGCCCTTGGGCTTGCCGGTGGAGCCAGAGGTGTAGAGGATGAACAGCGGGTGCTCGGCCTCCAGTTCACGGGCGGGGCAGTCGGGGCTGGCATGTTCCATCAGCGCCAGCACGTCCACGTCGCGCCCGTCGATCCAGGTGGTTTGGTCGCCGGTGTGTTTCACCACCATGCAGCGCACCTTGTCGGAACAGTGCAGCAGCGCCGCGTCGGTGTTCGATTTCAGGTTGGTCTTGCGACCGCCGCGGGGGGCGGTGTCGGCGGTGATGACCACCTTGGCGCCACAGTCGTTGATCCGGTTGGCCAGGCCGTCGGCCGAGAAACCGGCGAACACGATCGAGTGGATCGCGCCGATCCGCGCGCAGGCCAGCATCGCATAGGCGGCCTCGGGGATCATGGGCAGGTAGATCACCACCCGGTCGCCGCGCATCACGCCCTGGGACAGCAGCACGTTGGCAAAGCGGTTCACCTTTTCATGCAGTTCGGCATAGGTGATGTGCTGCACCGGGTCGCCCGGCTCGTCCGGGACAAAGATGATCGCCGTCTGGTTCGCGCGCTTGGCCAGATGCCGGTCGATACAGTTGGCCGCCACGTTCAGGGTGCCGTCCCGGAACCAGTGAATCTCCACCTCGCCCATGTCGAAGTTGGTGTTCTTCACCTCGGTATAGGGCTTGATCCAGTCGATTCGCTTGCCATGCTCTGCCCAGAACGTGTCGGGGTCCTGGACCGAGGCCTTGTACATCTCTTCGTACTTGGCCGCGTCGATATGCGCGGCCTTGGCGAATTCCTCGCTGGGCGGATAGGTCGGTTCGGTCATCTCCAAATCCCTCTTAATGGGCAGTTTCTTATGTGAAAGCCCCGGCCGCGCGGGCCGGGGCATCCTGACCTAGATGGCCAGGTATTCGGCGCGCAAGGCTTCGTCTTTCAGCACCTCGGCAGCGGTGCCGTCAAAGACGATCTGCCCGGTATCCAGGATCACGGCCCGGTCGGCCAGTTCCAGGGCGCGGATTGCGTTCTGCTCGACGATAACGGTGGTGATGCCCTGTTCCTTGATGTGGACAAGGGTCTTTTCGATCTCGTCCACGATCACGGGGGCCAGCCCCTCGTAGGGTTCGTCCAGCAGCAACACCTTGATGTCGCGGGCCAGCGCACGGGCAATGGCCAGCATCTGCTGTTCGCCACCCGACAGCGTGACGCCCTCCTGCTTGCGCCGCTCGCCCAGGCGGGGGAACAGGTCGTACAGGCGGTCCAGCGTCCAGCCGATGGGCGGTGCGATCTGGGCCAGTTGCAGGTTTTCCTCGACCGTCAGGCCCGAGATGATGCGCCGGTCCTCGGGCACCAGCCCCAGGCCCGCCGCGCTGGCCTGGTGGGCAGCCATCATGTGCAGCGGCTGGTGGTCCAGCCAGATCTCGCCATAGGTGACCTGCGGATCGGACAGCCGCGCCACCGCGCGCAGGGTCGAGGTCTTGCCCGCGCCGTTGCGGCCCAGCAGGGCCAGGATCTCGCCCTCGTGCACGTTGAAGCTGACGCCCTGCACGATGTAGCTTTCGCCGTAATAGGCGTGCAGATCGTAGACCGACAGAAAGGCCGGGGCGGTCGCCGCCTGGTTGGCGTTCTTGTTGAAGTCGGGTTTGACGTTCATCTCCGCTCCTCCTTATCCGTGCGCCTGGCCCAGATAGGCCTCTTGCACCTTGGGGTGGCCCTTGATCTTTTCGGGCACATCCTCAACCAACGGCGTGCCCTGGGCAAGCACCGTGATCCGGTCAGCGAGCGAGAACACGACATGCATGTCGTGTTCGATGATCGCCATGGTGATGTCACGCTTTTCCTTGATTTCGCGCAACAGGTCGATGGTGTTGTTGGTGTCGGCCCGCGCCATGCCGGCGGTGGGTTCGTCCAGCAGCAGCAGGCGCGGTTCCTGCACCAGGCACATCGCCATTTCCAGCCGGCGCTTGTCGCCGCGCGACATGGAGGCCGCGTGCATGTCCTTCTTGTCGGCCATGTTCACGTCCTCCAGCATTTGCAGGGCCTTCTCGACGATGTCCTTTTCATGGGCCACCGTTTCGAAGGCACGCATGCGGAATGCACCGTCGCGCCGGGCGAAACACGGGATCAGCACGTTTTCCATCACCGTCAGATCGCCAAAGATCTCGGGCGTCTGAAACACCCGGGAAATGCCCATCTGGTTGATCTCGTGCGGCTTGCGCCCCAGCACCGACTGCCCGTCGAACATGACAGAGCCGGTGTCGGGGATCAGCTTGCCCACCAGGCAGTTCAGCAAGGTGGACTTGCCCGCGCCGTTCGGCCCGATGATGGCGTGAACGGTATTCTCTGCCACCGACAGGTTCACGTCACCCAGTGCCTGGAGCCCGCCGAAGCGCTTGTTCACGCCTTTGACTTCAAGGATACCCATTGATCCGTCTCCTCACTCGGCCACGTGGGGCGCTTGTTTCGGGTGATGCTCGGGGTCCTTGTCGCCCGGGCCGGCCTTCTTGTTGCGGCGGAACAGGCGTGCGACGCGCTGCCCCCCCTCGACCAGGCCGCCGGGCAGGAAGATGACCACCAGCATGAACAGGATGCCCAGCGTCAGGTGCCAGCCCTTGCCCACGAAGGGATGGATCATCGCGACGATCAAATCCTCTATCCCGTCGGGCATGAAGGCGAACCAGCCGTGCAGAACCCCATCGTTGATCTTGGAGAAGATGTTCTCGCAATACTTGATGAAGCCCGCGCCCAGCACCGGCCCCATCAGGGTGCCCGCACCGCCCAGGATGGTCATCAGCACCACCTCGCCCGAGGCGGTCCACTGCATCCGCTCGGCGCCCGCCAGCGGGTCCATCGCGGCCAAGAGGCCACCGGCCAGGCCGGCATACATGCCCGAGATCACGAAGGCCGCCAGCGTGTAGGGGCGCGAGTTCAGGCCGGTATAGTTCATCCGGGTCTGGTTGGTCTTGATCGCGCGCAGCATCATGCCGAAGGGCGAGCGGAAGATCCGGAGCGAGATGTAGAAGGCGATGATCGCGATGACGGCGCAGAAGTAGTAGCCGTTGTTCATCGTGAACAGCCAGTCGCCCATCTGGATCTGGGTGGAATCGCGCATCACGATCCCGAAAAGGTGCGGGCTGGTGGGCGAGTTTTCCCCCATCAGGATCTGCGGGTCGTTCAGGTAGACCTGCAGGCCCGTTTCCCCGTTGGTGATCGGCGTCAGCACCGAGTAGGCGAGGTTATAGCTCATCTGTGCGAAGGCCAGCGTCAGGATCGAGAAGTAGATCCCGGACCGCCGCAGCGAGATGAAGCCGATCACCAGCGCGAACAGCGCCGAGATGATGATCGCCAGCACCAGGCCCGGCAGAACGTTGTAGCCCAGGAGCTTGTACATCCAGACCACGGTGTAGGATCCCACCCCCAGGAAGGCGGCATGCCCGAAGGACAGGTAGCCGGTCAGCCCGAACAGGATGTTGAACCCGATCGCGAAGATGCCGAAGATCGCGAATTTCTGCATCAGGTCCGGATAGCCCGCGTTGAACTGCGCCAGGCTGGAGGTTTCGGGGAAGGGTTGCAGCAGGAACGGCGTCGCCAGGGTCAGGAAGACGACGATCAGCAGGAAACGGGTGTCTTTTGCGCTCAGTCCAAGCATGTTCTCAATCCTCCATCACGCCCTTGCGGCCCATCAGCCCCCGCGGGCGGGTCAGCAGGATGATGATGGCAATCAGATAGATGATGACCTGGTCGATACCGGGGATGATGCTTTTGACCTCGTTCATCGAGGCAAAGCTCTGCAGGATGCCCAGCAGGAACCCGGCCAGCACGGCGCCGGGCAGGCTGCCCATGCCGCCGACCACGACCACCACGAAACTGAGCACGAGGAAGTCCATGCCCATGTGATAGTTTGGCGACAGGATCGGCGCGTACATCACGCCGGCCAGCCCCGCCACCGCGGCGGCAAGCCCGAACATGATGGTAAAGCGACGGTCGATGTTGATGCCCAGCAGGCCCACGGTTTCACGGTCGGCCATGCCCGCGCGCACCACCATCCCGAAGGTGGTGAATTGCAGGAACGAGAACACGCCACCGATGATGATCAGCGCGAACAGGAAATAGACCATGCGCCAGTAGGGGTAGATGATCGTGTTGGGATCGAAGCCCAGCAGCACCCCGAAATCGAACGAGCCCGAGAACAGGTCCGGCGATGTGGTGGGGATCGGGTTGGCGCCGAAGAAATACTTGATGATTTCCTGCAGCACGATCGCCAGGCCAAAGGTCACCAGGATCTGGTCGGCATGGGGGCGCTTGTAGAAATGCTTGATCAGGCCGCGTTCCATGGCAAAGCCCAGCCCCACCATGACAGGGATGGCCAGCAGGATCGACAGCGGCACAGACCACTCGATCAGCCCGCCGCCGAATTCGGTCCCGAACCAGGATTCGACGTAAGGCATCTGGACCTTCAGCGGGTTGCCCAGAAAGTCGGTCCGGGTCGGGTCCACCACCTCGTAGGAAAGATTCAGCAGGCGTTGCATCACGACGGCGCAGAAGGCCCCGATCATGAACAGCGCGCCATGGGCAAAGTTGACGACACCCAGCGTGCCGAAGATCAGCGTCAGGCCCAGCGCGATCAGCGCATAGGCAGAGCCCTTGTCGAGCCCGTTCAGGATTTGCAGAAGGATCGCGTCCATCGTGTCCCCACCCGTGATGTCGGTTTAGGTCTGGCGCGTCCGGGCCGGCCGCCTTGGCCTTGCCCTGACGTGAAGGCCGGCCGCGCGCAGGGTCGCACGCGGCCGGACGGGTTCATGCCGGCATCAGGCGCCGTCGTTGCAGGTGCCCAGCGTGGCCGCGTCGCCACCGAACATCGGGTGGTTCGGGGCATACTCGACCTGGGCGCGCGGGGTGACCTCGACCACTTCCAGCGTGTCGTACTGGGTGGTCGGGTTCTCGGCGCCTTTCATGACCAGCACGTCCTTGAAGCACTGGTGGTCATCGGCACGGTAGAGGGTCGGGCCGTTGCCCATGCCGTCGAATTCGAAGCCTTCCAGGGCCTCGGCCACGGCGCAGGGGTTGAACGAACCGGCGCGCGCAACGGCATCCGCGTACAGCAGCGTCTGCACGTAGCAGGTATGCGCCGAGTTCGAGGGCGGACGGCCGTATTTCTGGCCGAAGGACTGAACGAACGCCTTGGTGCCCGCATCCTGCAGCTGCCAGTTCCAGTTCATCGAACCGAACACGCCCTTGATGTTTTCGCCCGCACCGGCGGCCATCAGCTCCGAGTAGAGCGGCACGACGATCTCGAACTGCTTGCCGTTGACCATTTTGTCGCGCAGGCCGAACTGCACCGCCTGGGTCAGCGAGTTCACCATGTCGCCGCCGTAGTGGTTCAGGATCAGCACGTCGGCGCCCGACTGCAGGACCGGCGTGATGTAGGACGAGAAGTCACCGGCGCCGACCGGGGTCAGCACGTTGTTGACGGTTTCCCAGCCCATGGCCTCGGTGAAGGACTGGATCGACTCCTGCTGGGTGTAGCCCCAGGTGTAGTCGGCGGTCAGGTGATAGGCGCGGCGCTCGGTGCCGTATTCCTTCTCCAGCACCGGGGCCAGGGCGGCACCCGACATGTAGGCGTTGAAGAAGTGGCGGAAGCCGTTGGCCTTGCGGTCCTTGCCGGTGGTGTCGTTGGAGTGGGTCAGACCGGCCATGAAGATGATGCCGGCCTCTTGGCAGAGGCCCTGAACGGCGATGGCCACGCCCGAGGACGAGCCGCCGTTGATCATCACCACGCCGTCTTTTTCGATCATCGACTTGGCGCTGGCGCGGGCGGCGTCAGACTTGGTCTGGGTGTCGCCGGTCACGAATTCCACCTTCTTGCCCAGGATGCCGGTGCCATCCAGCGCCTTGGAGGTGAAGGTGTTCAGCATGCCGCCATCGCCCATGCCGTTGATATGTTCGACGGCCAGTTCCTGGGCGCGCAGTTCGTCCAGGCCTTCTTCGGCGTAGGGGCCGGTCTGGGGCACGTTGAAACCGAACTTGACCGTGCTGCCGGTCGGTTCGTTGGTAAAGGCCGAGGCGGACGAGGTGAAGATCGTCGGCAGGGCCAGGCCCGCGCCGGTGACCGCACCGGTCTTGAGCACGCCGCGGCGCGTGAAGGTCGAATTCGTCATGTACATCCTCCCGTGATGTGAGCGGGCCTGCGCCTCCTCTGCGCGGACCCATTGCTTTACAAAGCAGGGCAATTATCGCGGGTAGTGCGAAAATTTGGCAACAACTGCTTTCCTGAGAACGATTTTTTTGTAAATATATCCACAGAGGATTGCGAAGGCTTGTAAACAAATTATCGCGCGCCCGCAGAAAGTCCTTGGAAAGAAACAAGGTTTCACGCCATGCCCCGTTCCACCCTGACCGGCACCCGCATCCGCGAGCGGCGCACCGTGCTGGGCATCCGGCAGGCCGATCTGGCGCGTTCCGTCGGGATTTCGGCCTCCTACCTCAACCTGATCGAGCATAACCGCCGTAGAATCGGCGGCAAGTTGCTGGTCGAGATCGCCCGCGCCCTGGATGTCGAGGCCAGCGCCCTGACCGAAGGGGCGGGGGCCGCCCAGATCGAGGCCCTGCGCGAGGCCGCGGCCGGTCACAAGGGCGCCCAGGACGAGTTGCCCCGGATCGAGGAATTCGCCGGGCGGTTTCCGGGCTGGGCGCAATTGCTGGCCGACCGTCACCGCCGGGTCGCCGAACTGGAACGTACCGTAGAGATGCTGACCGATCGGCTGACCCACGATCCGTTCCTGTCGGCCTCGCTGCACGAGGTGATCTCGACCGTGACGGCGATCCGGTCGACCGCCGCGATCCTGAACGAGACCGACGATATCGATCCGGACTGGCAGCGCCGTTTTCACCGCAACCTGTCCGAGGAAAGCCAGCGCCTGGCGGACGGGGCACAGGCGCTGGTCGCCTATCTGGACGAGGGCGCCGAAGAGGCCGGGGGACAGACCACCCCGCAAGAAGAGGTCGAGGCCTTTCTGCGCGCCCGCCATTATCACGTCGCCGAACTGGAACGGGCCCTGCCGCCCGCGCCGGAACGCCTGGTCGATGGCGCGGCCGAGCTGTCCTCGGGACCGGCGCGCGACCTGGCGCTGGCCTGGTTGCGCCGGTATCGCCGCGATGCAGAACTGATGCCGCTGGCCGATTTCGCCGAGGCCGCGCGCGCGCTTTCGCTGGATCCCGGCCGGCTGGCGCAGCGCTACGGCGTCGATCCCGGCGCCGCGTTCCGGCGGCTGGCGGCCCTGCCCGAGGCATTGGCAGGCGGTCCCATCGGGCTGGTCACCTGCGATGGCTCGGGCACGTTGACCTTTCGCAAGCCGGTGGCGGGGTTCGCCCTGCCGCGGTTCGGGGCGGCCTGTCCGCTATGGCCGCTCTATCAGGCGCTGTCGCGTCCCATGGCGCCCTTGCGTGCGGTGGTCGAACATTCCGGACGGGCGCACGCGCGGTTCCTGACCTATGCACTGTGCCAGCCGGTGCTGAACTCCGGCTTCGACGGTCCGCAGGTGCTGGAGGCGGCGATGCTGATCCTGCCCGAAGAGGTGGCCAACCTGCCCCAGACGCCGCCCCAGCCCATCGGCACGTCCTGCCGGATCTGCCCGCGCCGCGACTGCGTGGCCCGGCGCGAGCCGTCGATCCTGGCGGACGGGTTTTGACAGGGGCGCGCTTTGCGGGGATAGTCGTCTGACAAAGCGGGCGCAGTTCCGCATGCGGGGGGAAACGGAATGGGCAAACATGTCCTTCTGATAGAGGACGAGCCGAATATCATCGAGGCGATCCGCTTCATCCTGTCGCGCGACGGCTGGCAGGTGGACACCCATTCCGAGGGAACGACCGCCTTTCAAAGGGTGTCCGCGCTGGCCCCGGATATCGTCATTCTCGACGTGATGCTGCCCGGGCGTTCGGGGTTCGACATCCTGCGCGACATTCGCGCGGACGCGGCGCTGGCCGCGCTGCCGGTCCTGATGCTGACCGCCAAGGGCCAGGTCAAGGACCGCGAGATGGCCGAGCGGATGGGCGTCAGCCGCTTCATGGCCAAGCCGTTTTCCAACACCGAGGTCCTGGCCTCGGTGCGCGATCTTGCGGGCGGCTAGACGATGGCCCGCGCGCCGGCCTTTCCCGACCCAGAGGGGTATCGCCGCCGCCGGCTGATGGACCTGGCGCGCCTGTTGCCCCTGCTGGGCCTTTGCCTGTTCCTGTTGCCGGTTCTGGATGCCGATGACGGTCTGGGCGCGGGGCTGCTGATCTATCTGTTCGCGGCCTGGTTCGGGCTGATCGCCACCGCCGCACTGCTGGCCCGGCGGCTGTGCGCGGCCTCTGCCCCGGCCCCCGATCCGGCCAAGCCCGGCGCAGAGGCCGGGGGGCAGGAGGGGGCGGAATGATCTCCTTCGACCTGCTTGTGGCGATCTGTCTGGTCTACGTCGTGTTCCTGTTCGGCGTGGCTTTCTGGGCGGAACGCCGGGCGGCGCGCGGGCGCGGCGGCTGGTTGCGCTCGCCCATGATCTATACGCTGTCGCTGTCGGTCTATTGCACCGCCTGGACGTTCTACGGCGCGGTCGGCTACGCGGCGCGGTCGGGGCTGGAGTTCGTCACGATCTACCTTGGGCCGACGCTGGTCTTTATCGGCTGGTGGTGGACCCTGCGCAAGCTGGTGCGCATCGGACGGACCCAGCGGATCACCTCGATCGCCGACCTGATTTCTTCGCGCTACGGGAAATCCAACACGCTGGGTGTCATCGTTACCCTGATCGCAGTCGTGGGTACCACGCCCTATATCGCGCTGCAACTGCAATCGGTGACGCTGTCCTTTGCCGTGTTCGCGCCCGGGGGCGTGGGGCCTTGGCTGGCCTCGGACCTGAATTCGGCGTCGCTGACCGTTGCGGTGGGGCTGGCGCTGTTCACGGTGCTGTTCGGTACGCGCAACCTGGATGCCAACGAACGCCACCACGGCGTGGTCACCGCCATCGCGGTCGAGGCCGTGGTCAAGCTGGTGGCGCTGCTCGCCGTCGGGATCTTCGTGGTCTGGGGGATCGCTGGCGGTGCCGCTGCGGCGCTGGCGCGTATCGATGCCTCGGCGCTTGCCGGAATGCCGATCCAGCCGGGGCGCTGGGCCGGGCTGACCTTTCTGGCCGCCGCAGCGATCCTGACCCTGCCACGCATGTTCCAGGTGCTGGTGGTCGAAAACGAGGACGAGCGCCACCTGGCAACCGCGTCCTGGGCCTTTCCCGCCTATCTGTTTCTGATGAGCCTGTTCGTCGTCCCCATCGCCGTGATCGGCCTGGACGAGATGCCGCCGGGCGCCAACCCCGACCTGTTCGTGCTGACCGTGCCGCTGGCCCATGGGCATGACGGGCTGGCGACGCTGGCGTTTTTGGGCGGGTTTTCTTCGGCAACCTCTATGGTCATCGTGGCCGCCATCGCCCTGTCCACGATGGTTTCGAACCATATTGTGATGCCGCTTTTCCTGAACCTCAGCCGTCACGGGGCCACGATGTCGGGGGATGTGCGCAAACTGGTGCTGCGGTCCCGGCGGTTGTCCATCGCAGGGGTGCTGCTGCTGGGGTATCTCTACTATCGCCTTACCGGCGGGTCCGAGGCCCTGGCCGCCATCGGGCTGATCGCCTTTGCCGGGGTGGCGCAGGTGCTGCCGGCGCTGCTGGGCGCCATCCTGTGGCGCGGCGCGACGCGCAAGGGGGCGATTGCCGGGTTGCTGGCAGGGTTTTTCGTCTGGGCCTACACGCTGTTCCTGCCCAGCTTCGGCGAGGGGGCGATTATGGGCGCGACCCTGCTGGCCGAGGGGCCGGGCGGCATCGGCTGGCTGCGCCCCCAGGCGTTGTTCGGCCTGGATGGGATGGACCCGCTGGTGCACGCGGTGGTGTTCTCCATCTTCGCGAATGTCCTGGCCTTCGTCACGGTGTCGCTGTTCGATTTCCCCTCGCCCATGGAGCGGTTGCAGGGCGCGCAGTTCGTCAATGTCTTTGACCACTCCAGCGCCGGCCAGGGCTGGAGCCAGGGCCGCGCCGAGGCCGAAGATCTGTTGCTGATGACCCAGCGCATCCTGGGGGCCGAGGATGCGCAGCGGTTGTTCCAGAGGGCGGCGGCGGGGCAGGGGCGCCAGGGCTATCTGCCCGAGATCACGCCGGAATTCCTGCAACAGCTGGAACGGGTTCTGGCAGGGTCCGTGGGCGCGGCCACCGCGCATGCGATGGTGGGCCAGATCGTGGGCCGCTCTTCGGTTTCGGTCGAGGACCTGATGGCCGTGGCCGACGAGACCGCCCAGATGATGGAATATTCCAGCCAGCTGGAGGCCAAATCCGAGGAACTGGCCCGCACCGCCCGTCAGTTGCGCGAAGCCAACGAGAAGCTGACCGAACTGTCGGTGCAGAAGGACGCGTTCCTCAGCCAGATCAGCCACGAACTGCGCACGCCGATGACCTCGATCCGGGCGTTTTCCGAGATCCTGATGGAGGGGGCGGACCTCTCGCCCCAGGAGTTGGGAAAATACGCGCGCATCATCCACGAGGAAAGCCTGCGCCTGACCCGGCTGCTGGACGATCTGCTGGATCTGTCGGTCCTGGAAAACGGGCAGGTGACGCTGAACCTGCAACCTGTCGATCTGCACGACCTGATCGAACGGGCGCTTGCGGCGACCGCGCGGCTGCAAGGGGGGCACGCACTGCGCATCACCCGCGATCCGGCGGCCGAGCGGGTGCAGATTGTCACCGATGGCGACCGGCTCAGCCAGGTTTTCATCAACCTCATTTCCAACGCGCAGAAATACTGCGATGCGTCCGCACCTGAACTGCGCATCAGCGTTCGCAGCACCGCAGAGGGTGTCGCGGTGGATTTCACCGATAACGGCAGCGGCATTCCCCAGAAAAGCCAGGCGATCATATTTGAGAAATTCGCCCGTCTGTCCGATCCCCGCTCTGCCGGTGGGGCGGGGCTGGGCCTGGCGATCTGCCGCGAGATCATGCTGCGCCTGGGCGGGTCGATCGTTTATCGCGATGGTCGGCCGGGGGCTGCGTTCCGCCTAACCCTGCCGCGCGAGATGGCGGCGGCTGCCTGATGGCAACGATTTGGCAACCTTGCCGGGGGTACACCGCAGGAAAACACGCAGCGGCAACCAGGCAGAGATGGACGACACGCACCGGGCCCTCATGGAACGTCTGTTCGCCCCTGCCGATGGCGGGGTGGGGGCGTGTGACGTGCAGGCGGTGGCCGCGGCCCTGCCGCTGGCGGTGGCGCGCGCAGGGCATGAACGCCTGGGCCTGACGCTGGTCGCCGGTAAGGTGACGGTCAGCGCCCCCGCGCTGGGCGGGCTGGCAGAGGTGTTGCCGGGGGCAGGGCTGCCGCTTTTGTTGCGCGGGGCATCCGGCGTCGGGCTGGCCGTTTTTTCCGCAGAGCTGGCGCTGGCGCTGCTGGAATGGTGCCTGACCGGGGATATTGCCGCCCAGGCCCCGCCCTTGCGTCCGCTGACCGCGACCGATGCGGCGGTGTTGGCCGATTTCACCGATCCGATGCTGTCCGCGCTTGGGGGCGAAACCGGGCCCGACTGGGCGCGCGGCTATGCCCAGGGCCCGGTTCTGGAGGATGCCCGCCACCTGGCCCTGCGCCTGGCGCCGGGGGCCTATCGTGGATTCGCCACGACCGTTTCCCTGGGCGAGGGCGCGCGCGGCGGCACGCTGTTTCTGGCCCTGCCGGGCCCGCAGGCGCCTGCCTCGCCTGACCGCGGGGCCGAACCTTTTTCCGCCGGGGCATTGCAGGACAGCGTTCTGGCTGCGCGGGTGCCATTGCGCGCGGTCTTGTGGCGGATGCAGATGCCGGCGGCGGCGCTGCGCCAGCTTGCGCCCGGGCAGGATCTGGTTCTGCCCGCCGCGGCCCTCGCGCGCGTGCGGCTGGAGGGGGCGGGCGCCATCCCCCTGGCGCAGGGGCGGCTTGGCCAGGCCCATGGCGAACGGGCGGTGCGGCTGGAGGGGGAGGCCCCCGGCGGGGCGCTGCCGCCCCCGGCCGCGGATGTCGCGGAGGCGTGAAAAGCAGGCGACAAAATGCCGCATACAGGCGCAGGCTTTTCTTCTGGATCGGAACCAACCTGCCGCGCGACAGTTACATTCAAAGAAACGAATGTCACGGGGAGGTAAACCCATGGTCTTAAACTGGAAATACGGCGGGCTTGCATTGGGGCTCGTGTTCTTCCTCGCGGTGCTGCTGGTCAAGCCGATCGGGGTGTCCACGCAGTTCGTCATTCTGGACGGTATTCTGTGGGACATGCAGAACCCCGATATCGTGACCCAGGCCGATGATGGGGCCTACACCTCGACCAACGCCTACCTGGCGAAATCGGACGGAAAATACGCCAAGGCCGTGGCCAACCCGGTCAACTATTCCTTCATCTTCGTGGGCGCGATGATGCTGGGGGCGCTGATCTCCTCGATCCTGCGCAACAGCGTGCCCAAGGGCGAACGTATGGTTCCCGCGATCTGGCGGGCCAATTACGGCGGCAACGTGCTGAAGCGCTGGCTGGTGGCCTTTGCCGGCGGGTTCATCGTGCTTTACGGCGCGCGCTTGGCGGGGGGCTGCACCTCGGGGCATATGATGTCGGGCATGTCGCAGACGGCGATCTCGGGCTACATCTTTGCGCTTGGCGCCTTCCTCGCGGCCTTTCCGACCGCGCTTTACATGTTCAAGGAAGAGGGCTGAGCCATGATGACCATCGTTCTTGCCATCGTCATCGGCGCGGCCTTCGGTTTCGTGCTGGACCGCATCGGCGCGACCAATCCCAACTGGATCGGCCGCATGCTGAACCTGACCAACCTGCACCTGATGAAGACCATCCTGCTGGCCATCGGCGTGGCCTCGGTGCTGACCTTCGGCGGGCAGATGCTGGGCCTGGTCGATGTCGGCCACATGTCGGTCAAGACCGCCTATGTCGGCGTGTTCATCGGCGGGCTGATGCTGGGCCTGGGGTGGGCCATGTCGGGCTTTTGCCCCGGCACCGGCGTTTGCGCGCTGGCCGTGGGCCGGATCGACGCGCTGTTCTTTGTCGCGGGCGGCCTGTTGGGCGCGGCGGCCTACATGCTGTCCTATCCCGTGTGGAAGGATCTCGGCGTCCTGGAGGGGGACAAGATCACGCTGGGCGCGATTCCCGGCGCCGATTACCCGGCGGCCTTTCCGGACCTGCAGGGGGACTTGGCCGGGCTCGCGATCGGGGCGGCCTTCATCGTGATCGCCTTTATCCTGCCGCGCCGTTTCTCGCGCAAGAAGGCGCCGGCGGGCACCCAGCCGGCGGAATAAGCCGACCCGACAAATGACACTGAACGTCGTGGACCCCGGTCCACGGCGTTTTCCGTTCTGGTCCTTGGCCTGTCTGCGCGGCACAATCGGCGCAGGGAGGATGAACCATGAACCAGACGGATCACGACGCGATCCCCGAGATCGCGCTGAATTGGCACCGCGCGGGCAAGGGCGCGGCCCTGGCCACGGTGTTGGAAACATGGGGCAGCGCGCCGCGCGGGGTCGGCAGCCAGCTGGCGGTTTCGGGCGCGGGCGACATGGCGGGCTCTGTCTCTGGCGGCTGCGTGGAGGGCGCCGTCGTGACCGAGGCGATGGACGCCTTGGCCGATGGCCAGCCCCGCCTGCTGGAATTCGGTGTCAGCGACGAGGACGCCTTTGCCGTGGGCCTGGCCTGCGGCGGGCGCATCCGCGTGCTGGTGGAACCCGTGGGGGCGGCGCTACCGGAATCCATACTGGCCGAGCTGGTCGCCGCCCGCGCCGCGCGCCGCCCCATTGCCTACCTGATCGCGCCCGAGCAGGGCGCACGGCGACTGGCCGATGGGCGCGACCCGGAGCTTGGGGCGGTCATCGCCGAGCGGATGCGCAGCGACAAGTCCGGCTTCGAGGGGGACTGGTTTGTTCACATCCACAATCCGCCCCTGCGCCTGGCGATTATCGGCGCGGTGCATATCGCACAGGCACTGGTCCCCATGGCGCGGCTGGCGGGGCTGTCGCCCACGCTGATCGACCCGCGTCCGGCCTTTGCCGCTGCCGCGCGTTTTCCGGGGGAGGCAATCGTCGAGGATTGGCCCGATGCCGCGCTGGCCGCCCACGGGCTGGACCGGCGCACCGCTGTCGTGACCCTGACCCACGACCCCAAGCTGGACGATCCCGCGATCCTGGCGGCGCTGGCCTCGGACGTGTTCTACCTGGGCTGCCTTGGGTCAACCCGCACCCATGCCAAGCGCGTCGCGCGGCTGCAGGCGGCCGGGGTCACGCCTGCGCAGATCGCGCGCATCCACGGCCCGGTTGGGCTGGATATCGGCGCGAAAACCCCCGGTGAGATCGCTGTATCCATCCTGTCCCAGATCGTCGAGCGTCTGCGCAAGGGCTGAGCCGCCGCGCCCGCGAAATTGAATGGTTCTCAAACTGCAACCTGCGTGCTTTACTCAGGTCAATAAACAGGGAGGAGAGGAATGACCAAGGTCTCGATGACCGTGAACGGACGGCCTGTGTCCGGCGAGGTGGAAGGCCGCACCCTGCTGGTGCAGTTCCTGCGCGAGGGGCTGGGGCTGACCGGAACCCATGTGGGCTGCGACACCAGCCAATGCGGTGCCTGCGTGGTGCATGTGGACGGCCGCGCGGTGAAATCCTGCACCATGTTCGCGCAGGAGGCCGAGGGTGCCGAGGTGGTGACGATCGAAGGGATGGCCAATGCCGACGGCTCGCTTTCCGTGATCCAGCAGGCGTTCCAGGATCACCACGGGTTGCAATGCGGGTTCTGCACGCCGGGTATGGTGATGTCGGCCGCGGCGCTGCTGGCCGATAATCCACACCCCAGCGAGGCCGAGATCCGCGCCTATCTGGAGGGGAATATCTGCCGCTGCACCGGCTATCACAACATCGTCAAGGCGATCATGGCGGCCTCGGGCCAGGACGTGAGCGCCATCGCCGCCGAATAGGCGGCCGCGCGGGCGGGGAGGTCCGCGTCAACAGGGAGGATAAGACATGCCGAAAGATCACGGCATCGGGGCGCCGTCCAAGCGCCGCGAGGATGTGCGGTTCCTGACGGGACAGGGCCGCTATACTGACGACATCAACCTGCACGGTCAGGCCCATGCGGTTTTCGTGCGCAGCCAGGTGGCCCATGGGCGGCTGAACGGGGTCGATACCGCCGCGGCCGCGGCCATGCCCGGCGTGATCCGCGTCTTTACCGGCGCGGATTTCGAGGGCGTGGGCGGTCTGCCCTGCGGCTGGCAGGTGACCGACCGGCACGGACAGCCGATGCAGGAACCCGGCCATCCGGTTCTGGCCCAGGGCAAGGTGCGCCATGTGGGCGATCCCATCGCCGTGGTCGTCGCGGAAACGCTGGAGCAGGCCCGCGACGCCGCCGAGGCGGTCGAGGTCGATATCGAGGAACTGGAACCCGTCCTGGACATGAAGGCCGCGCTGGCGGAAGGCGCGCCCAAGGTGCACGACGATCTGACCGGCAACCTGTGCTATGACTGGGGCTTCGTCGAGGAGAACCGCGAGGCGGTGAACGCGGCCTTTCAAAAGGCGGCCCATGTCACCACGCTGGAACTGGTCAACCAGCGGCTGGTCCCCAACGCGATGGAACCCCGCGTGGCGGTGGGCGATTACGCGCCTGCGACCGGGGACTCCACACTCTATACCACCAGCCAGAACCCGCATGTGATCCGGCTGCTGATGGGCGCCTTTGTCCTCGGCATCCCGGAACACAAGCTGCGGGTGGTGGCGCCCGATGTCGGCGGCGGCTTCGGCTCCAAGATCTTCCACTATGCCGAAGAGGCGTTCTGCACCTTCGCCGCGAAACAGCTGCGCCGCCCGGTGAAATGGACCTGCACGCGCAGCGAATCCTTCATCACCGATGCCCATGGCCGCGATCACGTCACCAAGATCGAATTGGCACTGGATGCGGAGGGGCATTTCCAGGCGCTGCGCACGGAAACCTACGCGAATATGGGGGCGTATCTGTCCACCTTCGCGCCCTCGGTGCCCACATGGCTGCACGGTACGCTGATGGCGGGCAACTACAAGACCCCGCTGATCTATGTGAACGTCAAGGCGGTGTTCACGAACACCGTGCCAGTTGATGCCTATCGCGGGGCAGGGCGGCCCGAGGCGACGTTCCAATTGGAACGCGTCATCGACAAGGCCGCGCGCGAGATGGGGATGGATCCGGTGGACATTCGGCGCAAGAATTTCATCACCGAGTTTCCCTATGCCACGCCCGTCGCGGTGGAATACGACACCGGCGATTACCACGCCACGATGGACAAGCTGGCCGAGATCGCGGATTTGGCCGGGTTCGAAAAACGGCTGGCCGACAGCAAGGCGCGCGGCAAGCTGCGCGGCCTGGGCATCAACAGCTATATCGAGGCCTGCGGGATCGCGCCGTCGCATTTGGTCGGCCAATTAGGCGCGCGTGCTGGGCTGTATGAATCGGCAACGGTGCGGGTGAACGCGACCGGCGGTCTGGTGGTGATGACCGGCAGCCATTCCCACGGGCAGGGGCACGAAACCTCGTTCGCGCAGGTCGTGGCCGACATGATCGGCATTGATGAGAACATGGTCGAAATCGTCCATGGCGACACCGCCAACACGCCGATGGGCATGGGCACCTATGGTTCGCGCTCGCTGGCGGTCGGCGGCTCTGCGATGGTGCGGGCGACCGAAAAGATCATCGCCAAGGCCAAGAAGATTGCTGCCCACCTGATGGAGGCCGCGCCCGAGGATATCGAGCTGAAGGACGGCGCCTTCACCGTGGCCGGCACCGACAAGTCGGTCGCTTGGGGCGATGTCACGCTGGCGGCCTACGTTCCCCACAACTACCCTCTGGAGGAAATAGAACCGGGGCTGGAGGAAACGGCCTTCTACGATCCCAACAACTTCACCTATCCGGCGGGTGCCTATTCCTGCGAGGTGGAGGTCGACCCCGACACCGGCAAGGTGGAAATCTGTTCCTTTGCGGCGGCTGACGATTTCGGCAATATCGTCAACCCGATGATCGTGGACGGGCAGGTGCATGGCGGGCTGGCCCAGGGGATCGGGCAGGCCCTGCTGGAAGGTGCGGCCTATGACGAATACGGCCAGCTCTTGTCCGGCTCCTACATGGACTATGCCATGCCGCGGGCCGGTGACATGCCGTCCTTTACAGTCGACCATTCCTGCCAGACGCCCTGCACCCATAACCCACTGGGCGTAAAGGGCTGTGGCGAGGCCGGGGCGATCGGTTCGCCCCCTGCCGTGGTCAATGCGGTGGTGGATGCGCTGCAACGGTCAGGCCATACAAACGTCACCCATATCGACATGCCCCTGACGCCCGCGCGCGTCTGGGCCGCCATGCAGGGCTGAGGAGGCACATCATGTATGCATTCGATTTCGACCGCCCCGCCACGCTGGACGCGGCGCTGGCCGCGCTGCAGGACGAGGACGCTCAGGCCCTGGGCGGCGGGCAGACGCTGATCCCGACGCTGAAACAGCGTCTGGCGCAGCCCTCGAAACTGGTCAGCCTGACCGCGATCCCTGAACTGAGCGGCGTGCGGGCCGACGATGGCGCGCTGACCATCGGCGCGGCGACGACCCATGCCGCCGTGGCGGAGCAGGCGGCGGGCAGCTATCCGGCCCTGGCCTGTCTGGCCGCCCAGATCGGCGATCCGGCGGTGCGCAACCGCGGTACCATCGGCGGGAGCCTGGCCAATAACGACCCTTCGGCTTGCTACCCGGCGGCGGCGCTGGCCTCTGGCGCGACCATCGTGACCAATGCGCGCCAGATCGCGGCGGACGACTATTTTCAGGGGATGTTCGCAACGGCCCTGGACGAGGGCGAGATCATCACCGAGGTCCGCTTCCCCCTGCCCGAGAAGGCCGCCTATATGAAGTTTGAACAGCCCGCCTCACGCTTTGCGCTGGTGGGGGTGTTCGTGGCGAAATACCCCGACGGGGTGCGCGTGGCCGTGACCGGCGCGTCTGAAGAGGGCGTGTTCCGCTGGACCGAGGCCGAGGCGGCCCTGTCCGCCGATTTCAGCCCCGAGGCCATCGCGGGGCTGAGCGTGCCGTCCGACGACATGATCGGCGATCTGCACGGCACGCCGGACTACCGCGCGCATCTGGTGGGGGTGATGACCGCCCGGGCCGTGCGCGACGCGGTGTGAAAACGCGCGCCCCGCGTCCCCAGGGCGCGGGGCCTGCACGCTATAGGTTGGGCCGATAGGTCGCCAGCTTGGCGCCGAAACCGACGAAGGCCAGCCCGGTGATTCCGTTGACCCAGCGGCGAAATGCGCCTGACCGGGTGGCGCGGGCAAGCCGCGCGAACATCATCGTGAGCGTGCCGAACCAAGCGGCCACGATGCCCGCATGCAGCGCGACCAGCAGGAATGCCCCGGCAACTGGCGTTTCACCGGGGGCAATGAACTGTGGAAACGCCGCCAGGTAGAACATCGAAACCTTGGGGTTCAGCGCGTTGGTCAACACCCCCTCGGCATAGGCGGCGCGCAGCGACCGGCGACGCGGCGGCGGCGGGGTTCCTGCCTGCGGATCGGCGGCAAAGGCGGCGCGCAGCGCCTTGACCCCGATCCATATCAGGTAGCCGGCGCCCAACAGCTTGACCACCATGAAGGCCTGCGCCGATTGCACCAGCAGGACCGAGATCCCGAGGACCGACAGCGCCCCGTGCAGCCCGAAGGCGGTGACGAAGCCCGCGATATTGGCAAACCCCGCCAGCCGCCCGGACCCCGGCACCGTGCGGGCAATCAACACCCCGTTGGGCCCCGGTGTCAGGGTCAATAGCGTGGCGACAAGGGCAAAGGACAGGATATCGGCATATGTCATGGCGTTTGGCCTGCGCGAAAATGGCGGGATCGGGCGAGCGTGCCGCCCACGCCCGCGCCCGTCAAGCGCGGTGTCCGGCCCTGCCAAACGACAACGCCCCGCCTAGGGGCGGGGCGTTCGCATTCGGGGGTGGGTCGGTCGCCGTTACTTGGCCAGCGGTCCGATCATCATGATCATCTGGCGGCCTTCCATCTTCGGCATGTTTTCGACCTTGCCGATTTCCTTCACGTCCTCGGCCACCCGTTCCAGCAACTCGCGTCCCAGATTCTGGTGTGCCATCTCGCGCCCACGGAACCGCAGGGTCACCTTCACCTTGTCGCCGTTTTCCAGGAACTTGAAGACGTTGCGCATCTTGACGCCGTAGTCATGGGTGTCGGTGTTCGGGCGGAACTTGACCTCCTTGACCTCGATGATCTTCTGCTTTTTCCGGGCCTCGGCTTCGCGCTTCTGCGTTTCATATTTATACTTGCCGAAATCCATGATCTTGCAGACCGGCGGCGTGGCGTTCGGCGAGATTTCGACCAGGTCAAGCCCAGCCTCCTCGGCCAGCGCCATCGCTTTGGCGGGCGGCACGACGCCGATATTTTCGCCCTCGGCGCCGATCAAACGGATTTCGGGGGCCCGGATGCGCTGGTTGACGCGGGGGCCAGTGTCGCGCGTGGGGGGCGCGTTGTGCGGTCTGCGGGCTATGGGAATGCTCCTGTTGCCGTTGCTGTTGTCCAGATCTCAAATTACCCGCCGCGATGGGGTGTTTCAAGCGGCTAATCCGCCGGATCGGGGCTGCGGCGCCGCATGGGCTTGCGGTGGGGCGTGCGCGCACCCACCCTTAGGGTATTGGATGATCGCAGAGTCGGAGGGAAGACCGCGATGGGACGTATAGTTGCAATTGTCGTCGTGCTCGCCGCCCTGGCCGGGGGCGGTTACTATTGGTATGCCAGCCAATCGACGGCGCCCGAGCCCGAGGAGGCAGCCCAAGAGGCCGTGAGCGAGGCGGAGGAGGCGATTGAAGAGGGCACGGCCGCGGCCGAAGACGCGGTGGAGGCGGTGCAGGAAACCGCGGACGAGGTGATGGACGCCGCGGGCGAAGCGGCTGATGCCGCCGCCGAGATGGCAGCGGACGCGGTCGAGGCCGTTGAGGAAACCGCGACCGAGGCCGCCGAAGGCGCGGCCGATATGGCGCAAGAGGCCGTCGAGGCAGCCGAAGATATGGCGACCGAAGCGGCGGAAGACGCGGCCGAGATGGGGACCGAAACGACCGAAGCTGCCGAAGACATCGCCACCGATGCTAGCGAAGCAGTGGAAGAGACGGCGACCGAAGCCGCTGAAGGTGCTGCCGATATGGCGACCGATGCGGCCGAGGCCGCTGAAGACATCGCCACCGACGCAAGCGAAGCGGCGGAAGATATGGCAACCGAAGCCGCTGAAGGCGCGACGGACGCGGTCGAGGCGACAGAGGAAGCCGCCACAGAGCAGGCCGCCGAACCGGCCCAAGAAACGGCCCCTGCCGAGGATACGGCGACCGAGGCAGCCGAACAGGCGGCGACGCCCGCATCGGAAGGGTTCGACGCGGATGCGTTGGTCGCGCGGATCGAGGGATCGGACCTTGGCGAGGCGGAAAAACGCACGCTGATCGAGATCGTAGAGCGTGCACGGACCGCCCCGTCCCTGATCGACGAGGTGCAGACGCGCGTGCAAGAGGCGCTCGGCGAGTAAGCCAACGCCAGCGCGCACCCGAACGAAAAAACCCCGCAAGCCGATGGCCTGCGGGGTTTTGTTTTTACATCGTCGCGATTTAGCCGACGAAGGCCTTTTCGACCACGTATTCCGCCGGTTCGGAATTGGCGCCTTCGCGCAGGCCCCAGCCATCCAGGATGGCCATCAGATCCTTGTTGAACGCCAGCGAACCGCAGATCATCGCGCGGTCGATCGCCGGGTCCATCTTGTCCGTTCCCAGACCCAGATCGGCGAACACCTTGCCCGAGGTCAGGTTGTCGGTCACCCGGCCCATGGTCTTGAAGTCTTCGCGGGTAGTGGTGGGGTAGTATTTCAGCTTGTCGCCGACGAACTCGCCGATCAGCGGATCCTCGGGCAGGCTTTCGACCAGCTCGCGCCCGAATTCCAGCTCTGCCACATGGCGGCAGGTGTGCATCATGATGACCTCGTCATACTGTTCGTATGTCTCGGGGTCGCGCATCAGGCTGGCAAAGGGGGCGATGCCGGTGCCGGTGGCCAGGAACCACAGTCGCTTGCCGGGCAGCAGCGCGTCCAGCACCAGGGTTCCCACCGGCTTGGGCCGCAGGATGATCTCGTCGCCGGGCTTGATATGTTGCAGGCGGCTGGTTAGCGGGCCGTCCTGCACCTTGATCGAGTAGAAATCCAGCCCGTCGTCCCAGGACGGCGAGGCGATGGAATAGGCCCGCATGATCGGCTTGCCGTCGTCGCCGGGCAGCCCGATCATCACGAATTCGCCCGAGCGGAAGCGCAGGGACTGCGGCCGCGTCGTGCGGAAATAGAACAGATCGTCGGTGTAGTGGCGCACCTCGGTCACGGTCTGCGCGTCGGGCAGGGTCTTCTTGGCGGCGGTCTGGGTCACGGCGCTCTGCTGGTTCATGATGTATCACGCAACGGGGCCTTCGGTCCCGCTCCTCTCCTATAGGTGTCCTCGCAGGGTGGGGAAACCCCTCTTCCTTCGCACGGACCGGGCACGCGGGCCCGGCGTTTCCCGTCCGCACGGGTTTTCCAAAACGCGGGCCGCGCGACCATGACACAGATCAAGCACGATTGTCGCAGGCGTCGGGGCGGCTGCGCGGGGCGCTGCTTTCGTTTTTCTTGAGACATCGGCTATCATCGGTGATAGTCGGTCACCGCCCCCGAAACGGGCGGTACAATCAGAACGGTTATCTGGGAGGATAGCACATGAAATTCGTGACTGCCGCCGCCGCTGCCGTGGCGCTGTCTTTCTCCGCCGGTTCCGCGATCGCGGCCTGCGACGATGGCGAGATGGTGATCAAGTTCAGCCACGTCACCAACTCTGACCGCCACCCCAAGGGCATCGCTGCCACCCTGCTGGCCGAGCGCGTGAACGCCGAAATGGATGGCGTGGCCTGCATGGAGGTCTACCCCAACTCCACGCTTTACAACGACGACCAGGTGCTGGAGGCCATGCTGAACGGCGACGTGCAGATGGCTGCGCCCTCGCTGTCGAAATTCGAGAAATACACCAAGCAGTTCCGCATCTTCGATCTGCCCTTCATGTTCAAGAACATCGATGCGGTGAACGCGTTCCAGGCGTCCGAGACCGGCGAGGCGATGAAAGGTTCCATGGCGCGCCGCGGCCTGCTGGGGCTGGCCTTCTGGCACAACGGGATGAAGCAGTTCTCGGCCAACAAGCCGCTGCTGTCGCCCAGCGATGCCGCGGGCCTGAAATTCCGCGTGCAGACCTCTGATGTTCTGGTCGCGCAGATGGAGGCTCTGGGCGCCAGCCCGCAGCCGATGGCGTTCTCCGAGGTCTACGGCGCGCTGCAAACCGGCGTCGTCGACGGGCAGGAAAACACTTGGTCGAACATCTACGGCCAGAAGTTTTTCGAGGTGCAGGACGGCATCACCGAGACCAACCACGGCATCCTGGACTACCTGGTCGTGACCTCGGTCGAGTGGTGGGACGGTCTGGATGCCGACGTGCGCGACCAGCTGGCCACCATCCTGGCCGAGGTGACCGAGACCCGCAACTCCGAGTCCTTCACTGTGAACCAGGCCGCCAAGCAGGCGATCATCGACGCCGGCGGCGAAGTGCGCCAGCTGACCGCCGAGCAGCGCCAGGAATGGGTCGACGCGATGAAGCCGGTCTGGGCCCAGTTCGAGGGTGACGTTGGCGCCGACACCATCGCCGCCGCGCAGGAAATCAACGCGCAGAACTAAGGCGCTTTGCATATCACGCGACGGCCCGATTCTCGGGCCGTCGCCTTTCGAGGGATTAGCCGAACATGACCGGAGGGCCGAGGGGATGAGCGCATCTTACCGCCCCAAGACCGCGCTGGCGCGAGCCGTGCACGCGGTCGAGGAAACGGTGATCGCAACGCTGCTGGGGCTGATGGCCCTGGTGACATTCGTCAACGTCGTGCTGCGATACGGGTTCAATTCCGGCCTGATCTGGGGCCTGGAATTGACGCTGGTGCTGTTTGCCTGGCTGGTGCTGTTCGGCATCGCCTACGGGTTCAAGATCACCATGCACCTGGGCGTGGACGCGGTGATCAACATGCTGGGCCACGGGCCACGGCGGTTGATGGCGTTCCTGGCGCTGGCCGTCTGTATGGCCTATGCGCTGCTGCTGATGAAGGGCGCGTATGATTACTGGGCGCCCTATGCCAACCTTGCGCCGACCACGGGCCGCTGGTTCCCCACCGGGTTCGAGGACATGAAACCCTGGGATTACCGCGGCTACGTCCCGACAGAGCGGATCCCGATGCCCGAGATCCTGCGCGCGCCGCTGGAGTATCTGTTCCTGCCCGAGGGCGAGGATCCGTATGAAAAGCTCCCGGTGGCGCTGCCCTACACGATGATCCCCTTCGCGGTTGCGCTGATGTTGTATCGCCTGCTGCAGGCGGGTTGGCGCATCGTGACCGGCCGCCAGGAGGGGCTGATCGTCAGCCACGAGGCTGAAGACGCGGTCGAGGAAGTGGCCGCCGAGCGAGGCAACTGATTATGGATGTCGTCCTTCTTTTCACGATGGTGATCGGGTTCCTGCTGATCGGCGTGCCGATCGCGGTGTCGCTGGGCATGGCCTCGATCATCTTCCTGCTGGCCTTTTCGGACACGTCGTTGGCGTCGATTGCGCAATCGCTCTATCAGGCGATGGCGGGGCATTACACGCTCTTGGCGATCCCGTTCTTTATCCTGGCCTCCAGCTTCATGTCGACGGGCGGCGTGGCGCGGCGGATCATCCGCTTTTCCATCGCCTGCGTGGGGCATCTGCGCGGCGGTCTGGCGATTGCGGGCGTTTTCGCCTGCATGATGTTCGCCGCCCTGTCGGGGTCGTCGCCCGCGACGGTGGTTGCCATCGGCTCTATCGTTATCGCGGCGATGCGCAAGGTGGGGTATACCAACGATTTCGCCGCCGGTGTGATCTGTAACGCGGGTACGCTGGGCATCCTGATCCCGCCCTCCATCGTGATGGTGGTCTATGCCTCGGCGACCGATGTGTCGGTGGGCCGGATGTTCCTAGCGGGCGTCATTCCGGGTCTGCTGGCGGGCCTGATGCTGATGGTGTCGATCTATGTCATTGCCACGATCCGCAACATGCCCAAGGGCCAGTGGCAGGGCTGGGGCGAGGTTGCCGCCAGTTTCAGGGATGCGTTCTGGGGCCTGATGCTGATCGTCATCATCATGGGCGGCATCTACGGCATTCCCGGCGTGACCGGCGCCATCTTTACCCCGACCGAGGCCGCGGCGGTTGCCTCTGTCTATGCCTTCGTGATCGCGGTCTTTGTCTACCGCGACATGGGCCCGCTGAAGGCGGCGGGCGAGGGGGGCGCCCCGGTCAGCCTGATGCGCCGCCCGCAGGCGCTGTTGACCGGCTTCGTCCATGCCGATACGCGGCGCACCCTGCTGGATGCGGGCAAGCTGACCATCATGCTGATGTTCATCATTGCCAACGCTCTGATCCTGAAACACGTCCTGACCGACGAGCAGATCCCGCAACAGATCGCCGGCGCGATGCTGGAGGCCGGGCTTGGCCCGATCATGTTCCTGGTGATGGTCAACATCATCCTGCTGATCGGCGGTCAGTTCATGGAACCCTCTGGCCTGATCGTGATCGTGGCGCCGCTGGTGTTCCCCATCGCGATCGAACTGGGGATCGACCCGATCCATCTGGGCATCATCATGGTGGTGAACATGGAAATCGGGATGATCACGCCGCCGGTGGGTCTGAACCTGTTCGTGACCTCGGGCGTGGCGGGCATGCCGATGATGCGCGTGGTCAAGGCGGCGCTGCCCTTCCTGGGCGTGCTGTTCGTGTTCCTGATCCTGGTGACCTATGTGCCCTGGCTGTCTACCGCGCTGCCAACGGCGTTGATGGGGCCAGAGATCATCGTGAACTAGATGGTGCGCCGCCCCTTGTGGGTGGCGCCAGCCAAACGAAAAGGGCCGCGCAGATCGCGCGGCCCTTTGTGCGTTTCGGGATACTGGGTGCCGCTCAGGCCACTTCCAGCGCCGAGATGATGGCCGAGAAATCCACCGCCTTCAGCGAGGCGCCGCCCACCAGCGCGCCATCCACGTTCGAGGTTGCGAAGATTTCCGCCGCATTGGCAGGCTTGACCGACCCGCCGTAAAGCAGGCGGATGCCCTCGGCCACATCGCCGAAGCGTTTGGCCAGTTCGGCGCGCATGAAATCGTGCACCTCGGCGATCTGTTCGATGGTGGGCACGCGGCCGGTGCCGATGGCCCAGACGGGTTCATAGGCGACGACGACCGTTGCGCCGGTCACGCCCTCGTCGGGCAGCGATCCGGCCAGTTGCGTGCCGATCACGTTCAACGTTTCGCCCGCGTCGCGCTGGCCTTCGGTTTCGCCGACGCAGACCACGGCGACCAGCCCGGCATCCAGCGCGGCCAGGGTCTTGGCCCGGACATCCGCGTCGGTTTCGCCGTGGTCGGTGCGGCGCTCGGAATGGCCCAGAATGACATGGGTCGCGCCCGCATCGGCCAGCATGTGCGCGGCGATGTCGCCGGTATGGGCGCCGGTATGGGCGGCGTGGCAATCCTGCCCGCCCAGGGCGATGGCCGTGCCCTTGGCGACCGTGGCCATGCGGTCGATCAGTGTGGCCGGGGGGCAGATCAGGATGTCGGCAACGGGCCTGGGGTGGGCGCCGGCCAGGGCCGTCACCTCTTCCAGGGCGGCGGCGGTGCCGTTCATCTTCCAGTTGCCGGCGGCCAGTTTCTTGCGCATGTCCTCACTCCCTTGGAATTGCTTTGACGGCTTTCCTAGGGCATTTGGGCGCGCGGCGGAACAGCCCAATTCGCCGCGTGGGCGGGTCAGCCTTCGGCGGGGGCGTCCATGTCGCGGAACTTGATCGACTCGCCGCAGCCGCAGGCATCCACCACGTTAGGGTTGCGGAACTTGAAGCCTGATTCCAACAGCGACACCTCGTAATCGATTTCGGTGCCGAACAGGAACATCTGGGCCATCGGCGCGATCATCACCCGGGCGCCGTCCTGTTCGACCACCTCGTCCAGGGGGTCGGTCTGGGTCACGACCTCCATCGTGTATTCCATGCCCGCGCAGCCGCCCTTCTTGACGCCGATACGCAGACCGGCGCCGCTGTCGCGCGCCATGAGTTTCGCCACCTGCGCCGCCGCGGCAGGGGTGAGTGTGACCGGTGCTTTGCCGGGTATTCCGAACATGTTTCGTGGCTCCCTTTTCCCACTTAAGGGTAGGGGCTTGCACCGGGGCACTCAAGGGGCGCGGGCCGTGTTTGGCGGAATGTGCCGGTTTCTTGAGTGTTTGAGCCGGGAATATAGAGGCGCACACCGACAGGTGTCAGCGTCCGTGCTGATGTCAGCGCGGGTTAAGTGGCATCGCGCCTACATGAAGCCCAGTTCCAGCCGCGCCTCGTCCGACATCATGTCCATGCCCCAGGGCGGATCCCAGGTGATGTCCACGTCCACCTGTTTGACGCCGGCCACGGGTTCCACCGCCTCTTGCAGCCAGCCGGGCATGTCGCCCGCCACCGGGCAGCCCGGCGCGGTCAGGGTCATGGTGATGTGAACCGCGTTCTCGGCGTCGATCTCGATCGTGTAGATCAGACCCAGGTCGTAGATATTGACCGGGATTTCCGGGTCATAAACGCTGCGGCATGCCTCGACGACCTGCTCGTAAAGCGGGTGCTCGGTCGATGACGGCTTGATGAGGGGCGTTCCCTCGAGCTTTTCCTGAGGCTCGGACATTGGGGCTCCTGCAATTCCTACAAAAGATATAAGGAAAGGGCGCGGCGCCGTCCAGAGCGCGATTGACTTGTCCCGGCCACACGGGCGGGATAGCGATTGGGCAAGCAGAAAGGAAGGCCGAAGATGAACTTGTCCTTTGACCAGGCGCGCGGGCTGCTGGAAACGGAAGAGCAGGAGATGAGCGTCGTCATCTCTGATCCGCACCTGCCCGACAACCCGATGATCTATGTCAGCGAGGAATTCGAGCGGCAGACAGGCTACAGCGCCGAAGAGGCCGTGGGCCAGAACTGCCGGTTTTTGCAGGGGGAGGGGACCGACCCCAACGCGGTAGAGGCGATCCGCCATGCCCTGAAGGCGCAGACGACCTTTACCATCGACATCCTGAATTACCGCAAGGATGGCACGCCCTTCATGAACCGGCTGCGCATCCGCCCGATCTTCGACGAGGACGGGCGGCTGCTGTATTTCGCGGGGGCGCAAAACCCGGTCTGAGGGGTATTCAGCCGGTCAGGCTGTCGGCCATTTCATGGTTGCGGTCGCGGTGTCCGGCCTCGTCTGCGCGCACGGCGATCACCACCTCGCGCAGGCGGGCGTCTTCGGGCAGGGACCAATAGTCGATCGCGATGCGCGGCGCGGCCACGTTTTCGGCCTGCCCGGCGTCGATCTGCGCCAGATATTGCGTGTAGCTGATGACGGCCTCTTCCTCCAGGTAACCCACGACGCGGTGCGCGATGCGCGGGAACAGCAGGTAGAGAAAGAAATACGCGTTGAAGAACAGCGCCTGCCCGACAAGGATGATCGCGCGTTCCAGAACCGTGGGCTGCGCGATCTTGATGAAGGTCATCAGGTGCATCCGCTCGTTCTCGGCCTCGTCCAGCAATTCGCGAATCCAGCCCTGATCGTCGCGGATGTGGCGGATCGCCTTGAGGTGCTGCAACATGCCGCCGACCATGCCGGGCACGGCGGCCACGGTTTCCAGCACCACTGCGCGGTGGCCATAGCGCTTGGCAAAGAACGCGTCGGCAAAGACGCGCATGAATTTCACCAGCCGCAGCGCCACGCGGTCGCCGAAATCCTCGGGTGTCTTGTGGCGGTTCAGCTCCGCCACCGGGTCGTGGGATTTGTCGAACATCGGTTCCCTCCTGGTCATTGGGGGAACAGCTTGTCCGGCGACGCGCCCGGTCAATCGCCCTGCGACGGGATGTGCCCCGTGCGCACGGCGATGTGATCGGCGTCAGCTGCGCCGCCGCCCCTTGGGGATGGGCAGCGGTCGGGCGCGCTTCTCGATCTCGTCATACAGCAGCCCGACGATGTTCTTGCCCGAGGCCTTCTCGATCCCCTCCAGCCCGGGCGAGGAGTTGACCTCCAGCACCTTGGGCCCGGTTTCCGAGCGCAGCAGGTCCACCCCCGCCAGGTTCAGGCGAAAGGCGCGGGCAGCCTTCACGGCGGTTTCGCGCTCGGCCTTGGTGATGCGCACCGCCGTCGCGCTGCCGCCCATATGCAGGTTCGAGCGGAAATCGCCCTCGGCCCCGGTCCGTTTCATCGCGGCGACCACCTTGTTGCCGACCACCAGGCAGCGGATATCCTCGCCCGCGGCCTCCTTTACGAATTGCTGGACAAGAAACGAGGCCTTGAGCCCCCGGAACGCGGTAATCACCGATTCCGCGGCCTTTTTCGTTTCGGCCAGCACCACGCCTTTGCCCTGGGTCGATTCCAGCAGTTTCACGATCAGCGGTGCCCCGCCGACCAGCGAAATCAGGTTGTTCGTGTCCTTGGGCGAGGCGGCAAAGGCCGTCATCGGCATGCCGATCTTGTGGCGGGCCAGGATCTGGTGGGCGTGCAGCTTGTCCCGGCTGGCGGTGATGCCTTCGGACCCGTTCACGCAATAGGTGCCGATGGTTTCGAACTGGCGGATCACGGCCGTCCCGTAAGAGGTGACGGAGGCGCCCACGCGCGGGATGATCGCGTCGTAGCGGGGCAGGCGCGTGCCGTCGTAATAAACCTCGGGCGACAGCGCGCTTAGCGCCATGTAGCAGCGGGTGGTATCGATCACCTCGACCACATGGCCGCGCTTCTCGCCCTCGTCCACCAGCCGGGTGGTCGAGTAATTCTTGCCCTCGCGCGACAGCACGGCAATGCGCAGAACGCGCAGCGGCGCGACCTGGCGCACCTCGGACGTGTGATAGACATCATAGGACAGCTTTGGCTGGCAAAAACTGTCGCCCGGGCTGACGACAACATCCTCGCCCAATGCCTGGCGGCCCAGCAACATCCGATAGGCCATGCCCCCGCGATTGGTCAGGGTCAGTTCGATCGGCCAGGTGCGGGGGCCGATCTGGATTTCTGCCGCGATGACATAGCGCCATTCGGATTCGCCGTTGGAGGAGATGACCTCGCGCCGGTCCACGATTTCGGCCGAGCAGGGGATCGACAGATCCTCGCGCCCGGGAATCGGGTGAATGGCAAACCGCACCTTGGGGCGGCTGGCCGGGCCGAAAGGTTCGATGTCGAATGCATGCAGCGCCGAGGTCTTGGCCCCGGTATCGACCTTGGCCTTCATCGCCGGCAGCCCAAGGCCCGGCAGCGCGACCCATTCTTCCCAGCCCAGGCGGAAAAGGTCCGGTTCGGGGATTTCGGTCTCGCTCATGCGGGGTCTCCTTGGATTCCGGTCAGAATCGCCTATGAACCCTCGTCTAGGGGTTCAGGCGGGAAGAACTATGACGGTTGCGTTCACCTTCGATCTTAAGGCTACCGATGGCAAGGCACGCAGTGGTGTCATCTCGACGCCGCGGGGCGAAATCCGCACGCCGGCCTTCATGCCGGTGGGCACGGCGGCCACGGTCAAGGCGATGATGCCCGACAGCGTGGCCGCGACCGGGGCCGATATCATCCTGGGCAACACCTACCACCTGATGCTGCGGCCCACGGCGGAACGGATCGACCGGCTGGGGGGCTTGCACCGTTTCATGAACTGGCAGGGGCCGATCCTGACCGATTCCGGTGGCTTTCAGGTGATGAGCCTGGCCGAACTGCGCAAGCTGACCGAGGAGGGCGTGACCTTCAAAAGCCATATCGACGGCTCGCGCCACACCCTGACCCCGGAACGCAGCATGGAAATCCAGCGCCTGCTGGGGTCGGACATCGTGATGTGTTTCGACGAATGCCCCGCACTGCCCGCCACCGACGCGGAGGTCGCCCGCGCCATGCGCCTGTCGATGCGGTGGGCGGAACGGTCCAAGGCCGCCTTTGGCGACCGGCCGGGCCATGCGCTGTTCGGGATCATGCAGGGCGGCGTGACGCGCGAGCTGCGCGAGGAATCCGCCGAGGCGCTGAAAGCCATCGGCTTTGACGGCTACGCGGTCGGTGGCCTGGCCGTGGGCGAGGGGCAAGAGGCCATGTTCGACGTTCTGGACTATGCCCCCGATTGCCTGCCGGTGGACAAGCCGCGCTACCTGATGGGCGTGGGCAAGCCCGACGATATCGTCGGTGCGGTGGCCCGCGGCATCGACATGATGGATTGTGTTCTGCCCACGCGGTCGGGGCGGACGGGGCAGGTCTTTACCCGCCGGGGCGTTGTGAACATCAAGAATGCCCGCCACGCCGACGATCCCCGCCCCCTGGACGAACAGTGCACCTGCCCGGCCTGCCGCAACTATTCGCGCGCCTACCTGCATCATGTATTTCGCGCGCAGGAAATCATCGCGTCCATGCTGCTGACCTGGCACAACCTGCATTATTATCAAGAGTTGATGGCCGGCATGCGTGCGGCGATCGCCGAGGGGCGCTTTGCCGACTGGCAGGAGGCGTTCCACGCCCAGCGGGCCCAGGGCGATATCCCGCCGCTTTAGGGCGAAACCGCCGGAAACCGCGCTTGCGCCTGCAGGCGCGGACGGGCATGCTGAATCCCAAGCCGCAACGAAGACTCTGGTTGAATGTGGGCCGTCCGGCCCCAGATATTGTGCCAGACAGGAGAGGGCCGCAAGGCTGCCGCGATCGGGGCCGGTGTCCTCTTGCCATAGCCAAGGAACCCATATGACCGAGCAACTGAGTCAATCCTTCCCCGTCCTGCCGCTGCGCGACATCGTGGTATTCCCCCACATGATCGTTCCGCTTTTCGTCGGGCGCGAGAAATCCGTGCGCGCGCTGGAAGAGGTGATGCAGGACGACAAGCAGATCCTGCTGTCGGCCCAGATCGACCCGGCGGTGGACGATCCCGACTCCGACGGTATTTACCGCGCCGGGGTTCTGGCCAACGTGCTGCAACTGCTGAAATTGCCCGACGGCACGGTGAAGGTGCTGGTCGAGGGCAAGACCCGCGTGCGCATCACTGATTTCGTCGAGAACGAGGCCTTTTTCGAGGCCCACGCCGAAACCTTGGACGAGGTGGCGGGTGACCCCGCCGCGGTCGAGGCTCTGCTGCGCTCTGTCGGGGCCGAGTTCGAGCGTTACGCCAAGATCAAGAAGAACATCCCCGAAGAGGCGCTGTCGGCGGTGGCCGAAACGCGCGAGCCGGCCAAGCTGGCCGATCTGGTGTCCGGGCATCTGGGCGTCGAGGTCGATCAGAAGCAGGAACTGCTGGAAACCCTGTCCGTCGCCGAGCGGCTGGAAAAGGTCTACGGCCTGATGCAGGGCGAGATGTCGGTCCTTCAGGTCGAGAAGAAGATCAAGACCCGCGTGAAATCCCAGATGGAGCGGACGCAGCGCGAGTATTACCTGAACGAACAGATGAAGGCGATCCAGCGCGAACTGGGCGATGGCGATGAGGGCCAGAACGAGATCGCCGAACTGGAAGAGCGCATCGCGAACACCAAGCTGTCGAAAGAGGCGCGCGAAAAGGCCGAGGCCGAAATCAAGAAGCTGAAGTCGATGTCGCCGATGTCGGCCGAGGCGACGGTCGTGCGCAATTACCTGGACTGGATGCTGGCGATCCCGTGGGGCGTGAAATCCCGCGTGAAAAAGGATCTGACCCGGGCCGAGAGCATTCTGGACGACGATCATTACGGGCTGGAAAAGGTCAAGGAACGCATCGTCGAATACCTCGCCGTGCAGCAGCGCAGCAAAAAGCTGAAAGGCCCGATCCTGTGCCTGGTCGGCCCGCCGGGCGTGGGCAAGACCTCGCTGGGCAAATCCGTGGCGCGCGCCACGGGGCGCGAGTTCATCCGTATTTCCCTGGGCGGCGTGCGCGATGAATCCGAAATCCGCGGCCACCGGCGCACCTATATCGGCTCCATGCCCGGCAAGATCATCCAGGCGCTGAAAAAGGCCAAGACGACCAATCCGCTGATCCTGCTGGATGAGATCGACAAGATGGGCCAGGATTTCCGGGGCGATCCGGCCAGCGCCATGCTGGAGGTTCTGGACCCCGAACAGAACGGCACCTTCGTCGACCATTACCTGGAGGTCGAGTACGACCTGTCCAACGTGATGTTCCTGACCACGGCCAACAGCTACAACATGCCCGGGCCGTTGCTGGACCGGATGGAGATCATCAGCCTTGCGGGCTATACCGAGGACGAAAAGCGCGAGATCGCGCTGCGCCACCTCGTGCCCAAGCAGATGAAGAACCACGGCCTGAAGGCGTCCGAGTTCGAACTGACCGAAGAGGCCCTGACCGGCATCATCCGCTACTACACCCGCGAGGCGGGCGTGCGGAACCTGGAGCGCGAGATCGCCAAGCTGGCCCGCAAGGCGGTGACCAAGCTGATCAAGAGAGAGGCCGAAAAGGTCACAATCACGCCCGACACGCTGGAGGATTTCCTGGGCGTCAAGAAGTTCCGCTATGGCCTGGCCGAGAAAGAGGATCAGATCGGCGTGGTCACCGGGCTGGCCTGGACCAGCGTGGGCGGCGACCTGCTGTCCATCGAGGCGCTGAAACTGCCTGGCAAGGGCCGGATGAAGACGACCGGCAAGCTGGGCGAGGTGATGAAGGAATCCATCGATGCGGCCTCCAGCTATGTCCGCTCCATCGCGCCCGAGATTGGGGTGAAACCGCCCCGGTTCGAAAAATGGGACATCCACGTTCACGTCCCCGAGGGCGCCACGCCCAAGGACGGTCCGTCGGCGGGCATTGCGATGGTGACCTCCATCGTGTCGGTGCTGACCGGCATCCCGGTGCGCAAGGACATCGCCATGACCGGCGAGGTCACCCTGCGCGGGCAGGTGCTGGCCATCGGCGGGCTGAAGGAAAAGCTGCTGGCCGCGCTGCGTGGCGGGATCAAGACCGTGCTGATCCCCCAGGAAAACGAAAAGGACCTGCGCGAAATCCCCGACAACGTGAAGGAGGGGCTGGAGATCATTCCCGTCTCTGACGTGCGGGATGTGCTGGATCACGCGCTGGTCGCCCAGCCCGAGGCCATCGATTGGGACGAAGAGGCCGAAGAGGCCGCCGCGCAGGCCGCCAAGGCGGCCGCAGGCGCCGGGGCGGGCCAGATCGCCCACTGATCCCGCGCAATACGCTGACATGTGACATGACGCGGCGCGCCCAAGTGGCGCGCCGCGTTTCGTTTTCGCCGGTATTGCGGATGGAAATTTTCTGCGTCCTTCGATATGATGCGGTTCAAGAGGCATGAACCACAATCAGCAGGGGCAGCATGACCAAAGCAACGACCACGCGCACGCGTAGCACGACCGCCGTTCGCAAAGCCACCACCGCCCGCAACGCCCCCGACGCCAGCGTGACCGAGGGTGCGGAGCAGGCCGATACCGGGGCTGGCGAAACGGCGGACGAACTGCGCAAGAGCGACCTGATCGAAAAGGTCGTCGCCGCCTCGGGCGAGAAGAAGAAGCACGTCAAACCCGTCGTCGAGGCGATGCTGGCGGTGCTGGGACAGACAGTGTCTGAGGGCCGGACGATGAACCTGCAGCCCTTCGGCAAGCTGATGGTCACGAACCGCAAGGACAAGGAAAACGGCGAGGTCCTGATCACCCGGATTCGCCGCTCGCAGCAAGCGGCAGACCAGGCCGCCGAAGAGGTGAAAACCCCCCTTGCAGAGCCTGGCGAGGAAAGCTAAAAGCCGCGCTACCGGGTGATTAGCTCAGTGGTAGAGCGCTTCGTTCACATCGAAGATGTCGGGAGTTCGAATCTCTCATCACCCACCATTTTCTGCAATTTATGCCGCCGTTCTCTGGTGGCTGGCGTTTTCGCAGCCACGCATGTGGACCCCCGGCCTGGCGGCAGGGGATAGCTAGCGACCGGCGCTGAAGCAGCCGCAACCTGAACGGGACAAGATCGTGCGGGGCAGGGGCTTGCGCTATGGGCGCGGCGCGGTCTAAACCCCGTGCATCGGGCGATTAGCTCAGTTGGTAGAGCGCCTCGTTTACACCGAGGATGTCGGGAGTTCGAGCCTCTCATCGCCCACCAGTCCTTTCAGTGGCTTGCAGATATTTGCGAGGTGCGCCCGGGTTCACTGAACCTGTCGCCGTTTCCTTAAGTCCACCACATCCGCCGTGCGGCGCAGGTGCTGGGGGAGATTCGGGCGTAGCTACGTTCGACGGCGCTGGCAGTACCCCGTCATCGATCTGCCCAGTCCACGACATGATCCGGCGGGGCTGCCAGTCGGGCCTTTGCAGGACGGCGCGCCGATTGGCGTTGCGTGGCGCCATAGACCGGCCATCGCGCGCTCTTGCGCGGGTCGATCTGTTCCGTGGCAGATCAATGCGATCCCAGGTCAAATTCGGAATGGCGGTGTCGCGGTTGGCAGGTTTCCTTCGACAAGGGGGGCGCGGTCACTTAGCATCGTGCCAGATGGTGTGCGCGTCCGACTGGGGCGTGCCTGAAAAGGGAACGCGGTAAGGCCTTGTGCCAGGGCCGCGGCTGCCCCCGCAACTGTATGTGGCGAGCGGGTTCGGAAATGCCACTGGGCGATGTGCCCGGGAAGGTCCGGACAGGCGACGACCCACGAGCCAGGAGACCTGCCATCTGCTTGGTGTTGACAACGGGCGGGGTGCCCCGGCGGACACGGTGCGGACCGGCCAAGGCGGCCGGACAGGTCATGCGCACCCGGCCACATCCCGCCACCCAGGGTGGAGATCTCATGGATGCTGCTGAGCGAAGCGCTTCCCGCACGGACCGATGAAACGAATGTGTTCAGGCTGGCCTATGTCAGCCGCGCCCGCCGCGCGCTGACCCGGCCCGAGGCCGAGGCGCTTGCCGTTGCCTCGGCGGGGCAGAACCGCGAAAGGGGGGTGTCCGGCGTTCTGCTGCACGGCCACGGGCTGTTTTTGCAGTGGCTCGAAGGGCCGGCGGCAGAGGTGTGTGACCTGATGGCCCGGATCGAGCGAGATCCGCGCCATGAGGAGGTCGCCGTTCTATGTGCGGGCTGGATCGGGCAGCGGCGGTTTTCGGACTGGTCGATGCGGGTTATCGGGCCGACCGGATCCGATGGCGCGGCCATCCTGGTTCCGCTGGCCGGCGGGGATCGCGGCCGCACCCGGGCGGCGCAGGCAGCCCGCGCCTTTGATGCCGCTGCCCGGCTTTACCTGGCGGATGGGTTGGGCGGTCCGATCTGGGAGGATCTCGCAGCTGACCTTGTCCAGCCCCTTGCCAAGGGGGGCGAGGCCGCGCTTGCGCCCTTGCCCGAGGTTTTGCTGACCTCGCCGCGCGCGCGGGCGGCTTTCACCGATGCGCTGTGCCGAATGCTTGCGCAGGGTTGGACCGAGGACAGGTTCACGGGGCTGGATGTCGCCCTGGCGAGCGTCCGGCTGAACCGACTGCTGTTACGCGCGGGCCGGTCCTGCGAACCGATCCAGTCTCGGGGGGCGGTCGTCCTGCTGGTGCCCGAGAATGCCACAGAGATTATCGGCGCGATGGTAAAGGCCGACCTGCTGCGCGCATCGGGGTATTCGGTGAAATTCCTGCCTGCGGCCCAGACGCGGACCCTGGCCCCGGTTCTGGACGCCACCGAAGGATGCCCTGTCATGGTCTATGGTGGACGCCTTGGAATCGATGCGGGCGATGCGCGGCGTGCGCGGGCGCTTGGCGCATGGCTGGCCGGAGAGCGTCCCGGGCGGACGGTCCTGACCTGCGGGCGGGCCACAGGCGCCCTGTCTGAATGGCCCGACCGGCTGGAGTTTCTGACGCAGGCCCGCGCGCCCTTTGCGGGCCGTGGGGTCGATTGGTCCGCGGTCGCGGCGCTGGCCGCGGCGCGGCCGGGCGCGAGGATGCACTGAATGCAGGCCGGGGGATGCGCGGGCCATTCCCCCGCGCATCGCCCCGATACCCTATTCGGCGGCCAGTGCCGTCCGCCGCATCCCCCGCGCCGCCGCCACCAGATTGGCAAGCGCGGCCTTCACCTCGGGCCAGCCGCGGGTCTTGAGCCCGCAATCGGGGTTCACCCAAAGCTGTTCGGCGGGGATCACCTCGGCGGCCTTGCGCAACAGCGCGGCCATCTCTGCCTGCGGCGGCACGCGGGGCGAATGGATGTCCCAGATGCCCGGCCCGATCTCGTTGGGGTATTTGAACTGCCCGAACACATCCAACAGTTCCATGTCCGAGCGCGATGTCTCGATCGAGATCACGTCGGCATCCATCTCGGCGATGGCGGCGATGATGTCGTTGAATTCGGAATAGCACATGTGCGTGTGAATCTGTGTGTCGTCGCGCACACCCGAGGAGGACAGCCGGAACGCATCCACCGCCCAGTTCAGATAGTGCGACCAGTCCGCATGGCGCAGCGGCAGCCCCTCGCGGAACGCCGGTTCGTCGATCTGGATCGCAGGCAGGCCGGCAGCCTCCAGGTCGATCACCTCGTCGCGGATGGCCAGCGCGATCTGGCGGCAGGTCGCCTCGCGCGGTTGGTCGTCACGGACGAAGGACCATTGCAGGATCGTCACCGGCCCGGTCAGCATGCCCTTCATCGGGCGTTCTGTCAGGGATTGGGCATAGGCGGACCTGAACCGCCCCGGGTTTACCGGAGAGTTTCTGGTTCAATGATTAGGCTGCTTTTTCGTTGGCTTTCAAGCGTGCGTAGAATGCCTCCTCTGCTT
>NZ_SLXL01000011.1 GCF_004345735.1 Rhodovulum adriaticum | reverse complement strand
GAAGCAGAGGAGGCATTCTACGCACGCTTGAAAGCCAACGAAAAAGCAGCCTAATCATTGAACCAGAAACTCTCCGGTAAACCCGGGGCGGTTCAGATCCACGATGTCGGCGGGGCACTCCACAGCCCGCAACCGGTCACGCATCGAGTGACGGAAGCTGTGCATGGTCCCTTTCTCGCTGACGTATGGCTTCATCCATTTGTTCAGCGCCGCGCTCGCCGAGTTGGCATTGGTCTGGTCGTCCTTGTTGTATCGCGGGAAGGCGAACTCGCTGTCCTTGACGCTGTCGTGGACACGCTGAGCGGCCCAGAGCGCTGCGCCCACGAGCGGGACCTTCCGGTTGCTGCCTGCCGTCTTCAAGCGCCGCCACGGATGCTCTCGCACGACCACATTCGGGATCGGATCATCGAGCTTGAGATCCTCTCTCAACAGACCTGCAGCCTCAGCGAGGCGCATCCCGGTGTCAGACACCAAGGCGACCAGCCAGCGCAGATCATCGTCGAGCTTGCGGCACTCGCTCTGTAGGGTGCGAATGACATCGAGCGGCAGCGGTTCCCGATCCTCAACTCCTGCGTTGCGGTCGTAGTAGACCCTGCCGAATGGGTTGGTGATGTCGATGCCGATCTCGGCGGCAGCGAAGTTGATGACCGAGCGCACCGTTCCGAAGACGCGCGTCATGCTGCTGCCTGCCAGTCCACGCTTGATCAGATCGTCGCGGAAGGCCTTTGCGTCTGCCTTGGTGTAGGCAGTGATGTCTTTGTCGCCGCACACGTCGATGACATAGCCACAGGACCGCTCAGCAGCGCGGTGGAAGGTGACCGGGCGACCTTGACCCTTGAGCCGAAGGTAGATGCCCACGGCTTCCGAGAGCTTCACGGTTTCAGCTGCAGCGGCAGTCATGACCATCGCGGCAGGGACAGCGTTGGTGTTCTGCGCCAAGCGCAGCATGTGCTTCCCCGGTAGATCGCAGTCGTTGATCTTGAGGAAATACCAGTGCTCGTCGAGCCGTTGTGCTGCTCTCAGTGCGCGAGAGGTAGCGACCGATGCCGACCTCGTGCGCAGCTAGAATGAGATTTTCGGTGACGTGTAGTGGTGCAGCAGGTCTTTGGGGACGCGCCTCACGAAGTAGTAGACGCCGTCTTTCACAAATGAGTGGGGTGCAGTTTTGTTCTCCACCCTGTTCTACGCTCGCTCTATCCTGAGATAAAGCTGAGGCAAAACAGTATCTTAGCGTATGCTATGGTGCCCGGGGGCGGAATCGAACCACCGACACGAGGATTTTCAATCCACTGCTCTACCCCTGAGCTACCCGGGCACGGGTGAAGCGGATCGCTTCGGGTGGCGGGGTTTTAGACGGGGTCTGCGGGGGTGTCCAGAGGGGTCAGCAAGAAAATTCAGTGGGGTTTCGTGGGCTGGCGGGTCAGTTCCTCGGCGGCGCGCTCGGCATCCTCGGGGTCGTCCGACGGCACGGCGTAGCTGCCCGACAGCCAGCGCCCCAGGTCGACATCCGCGCAGCGGCGCGAGCAGAAGGGGCGGTAGTCGGGGTGAGCGGGCTTCTTGCAGATCGGGCAGGTCATCGCGGCAAGGCCTCGGTCAGGGGCAAGCGTTCGCGTTTGCGGGTCAGTTCGGCATGGCCCAGCGGCGTCCAGCCGACGAAGCTGGTCTCCACCGCATCCGCGCGCAGGGCGGATTTCAGGGTCTGTTCCAGTACCAGCCTGTCCTTTTTAGGCATCGGGGCGAAATCGACGACGACCTGCCCGGCCAGCCCGCGCAAACGCAGCTGGCGCGGCAGGTCGCGGGCAGCGGCGATATTGGCCTTCAGCCCCGCCGCGGGCGAGGTGTCGGGGCCGGTGTTCACGTCCACCGCCACCAGCGCGCGGGTCGGTTCGACATACAGTGTACCACCGCCGGGCAGGGGTGTGGGGCCGTCCAAAGCGGCGATCGCGTCCCACACGCCATGGGTTTCGAAGCTGCCGGTATCCTCGACCACCATGTCGGGGGCGGGGTCGGCCCAGTCGCGCCAGGCGGTGAGATGTGTATCGGGGGCGTCCAGCAGGGCCTCGGGCGGGCCGTCGGTGGGTTCCGCGCAGACAGCCTGGGCAAGATCGCGCATCGCGGCGATGTCGGCGGCGATCTCATCCTCGGGGGCGCCGTCGGCGGCAGAACGCAGGATCAGGCCGAACCTTGGGTTCGCCCCCTCCATCCCCTCATGCGCCAGTTCCAGCAGGCGGTCGCGCTCGTCCTCGTCGCGGATCTTGCGCGAGATGTTCAGCCCCGGCGCGTCCGGGGTGACAATGGCGTGGCGGCTCTTGAACAAGAGCTTGGGCGTGACCGGCACGGCCTTGCCAGCCTCGGCATAGCCGGTGACCTGCACCAACAGGCCCTGGCCGGGGCGCAGCCCCTTGGCCTGTTTCAGGAACGCCCGACCTGCCGGAAGGCGCAGGAACACGCCGCCCTGCCCCTTGACCTGCCGATCAACGATAGCACGAAAGATGGCACCTAGGCCCGGGCGGTCGTCGGGCGGGTCGATCAGCAGATCCTGCAACCGGCCATCCACCATCAGCGCCGCCGCCGCCCGGTCGCCGACGCGATCCAGGATCACCATCCGTCCCTTCATGCCCGTTCCTTCCACAGTGGATAGCCCGCACCGGCCAGCAGCGCGGCGGTTTCGGCCAGCGGCAGCCCGACAACGGCGGAAAACGACCCGTTGATCCACGGCACAAAGGCGCCGGCCATCCCCTGGATGCCGTAGCCGCCCGCCTTGCCCTGCCAGTCGCCGCTGGCGAGATAGGCGTTCAGTTCCTCGTCCGACAGGCGCTTGAACTGCACCGTGGTCACCACATCGCGTTCCCACAATTGCGCGCCCAGCCGCAGCGCGACCGCGGTGATGACGCGGTGCCGCCGCCCCGAGAGCGCCAGCAGGAATTGCGCCGCCTCGCCGGCATCGGCGGGCTTGCCCAGGATACGGCGGCCAAGCGCCACGGTCGTATCGGCGCACAGCACCAGTTCGTCCGGCGCAGCCCGCACCGCGCGGGCCTTTTCGACGGCCATGCGCGCGCAATAGGGGCGCGGCAGTTCGCCCTTTTCGGGGGTTTCGTCGATATCGGCCGGGCGCACGTCGTCGGGCGCCACGCCGATCTGGGCCAGCAGATCCCGCCGGCGCGGGCTGGCAGAGCCGAGGATCAGCCGCAAAACGGCTTACTTGAAGCGGTAGTTGATCCGACCCTTGGTCAGATCGTAGGGGGTCATTTCAACCTGAACCCGGTCGCCGGCCAGAACCCGGATGCGGTTCTTCCGCATCTTGCCTGCCGTATGCGCAATGATCTCATGGCCGTTTTCCAACTCGACCCGGAATGTCGCATTCGGCAGGAGTTCCTTCACGACGCCGGGAAATTCGAGCATTTCTTCCTTGGCCATGGTCACTCCTGAGTTTCGTTTCCCCTCCTTGCGGAAGGATTGTAGGTAATTGCGCCCGATCCGCCAATTTTTCAAGGGCAAAGAGGCGCCAAGCGACACCATGCCCGGTGCCGCGGCGCGGGCTTTCGCCGGTTGCCTTGATGCAGGTCAAGGCCCGCTGCGCGGCACTGGGGTCAGGGTGTGCGAAACGGCCGCCGCGAAAGGACGGCCGACGGGAACCGCGGGAGATGAGAATGCCGACCGACCAGCTTCGGATTGCGGGTGACGTGCGCGCTGTGGGTCCGACGCCCTGCTGCCACACCCTGCCCCACGACACCCTTCACGACGTGGCGCAGGCCGCACTGCGCCGGGTGGCCGCTGCCGTTGTGCACCCGGCGGCGACACCGGCCCCGCCCCTGCCCGAGATGGGCGCCCTTTGCACCGCGCTGTGCGCGCCCGGTATCGACGCCGCACGCGCCATGATAGATGACCTGCGCGCGCGCGGTGTTCCCGACGGCGACATCCTGCACAGCCACCTGCCCGCCGCCGCGCGGATGCTGGGTGAGCAATGGGAAAACGACGAAATCTCCTTCGTCGTGGTGGCCCAGGCGGTCGGCCGGCTGCAACGGCTGGTTCATCACCTGCGCCGCGACCCGCCCCGGCCCGGTCGCGGCGGTAATCGGCAGGCATTGTTCGCCACCCTTCCGGGCGAAACCCATACGCTGGGCGTGGTGATCGCCGCCGACAGCCTGCGCCAGAACGGCTGGGACATCGACCTGTCGCTGGGCGAATCGCAGGACGCGCTGCTGGATCAGCTGGCCGAGCAGGATCACGCCCTGCTGGGCCTGTCGATCGGATCGGCCCGCACCGCACGGAGCTTGGCCGCGCTGCTGCCCGATCTGCGCGCTGCCGCCCCGCGAACCCGCATCCTGCTCAGCGGTGCCTATATCGCGACCGAGCCCGAGGCCGCCGCCCGGCTGGCCGCCGATGGCTGGGCCCGCGACGTTGCAGGGGCGCTGCGCGAAATGGCACGTCTGGCCGGGGACCGGGCCGCATAGGCCCTGGCGATTCGCCCGATGACCACGGCCACCCCGCGCTTTTCCCGGTTCTGCCCGGCGCAATGGGGACTTTTTCCCGCTGACAAGGGCCAAAGCCCGCGTAGCAGCGTCGCAGTCCGGGATGAGGGGCTGTTCTCGCCTCACGCTCGCGTTATTCTGCGCCGTGGCGGCTGGGCGCGCGTGCGGATGCAGATCCGTAGCGATGCCGGGGCCCGGCGCGGGAGGCCTGTCTTATACACTCTCGCCGGAACAGCAGGAGGATGTCCTGCCGCGCACGGGATGGTCCCGTCCGACGGCAGCGGAATGCAAAGGATGAAAAATGTCTAACAACAGCGCGCAAAACCTGATCCGTCTTATCGTTGCCGCACCGGCAATTGGCGTTGCCTTCTACGCCGTGACCTACAGCGGTCAGGATGAGGCCCCCACCGCCCCCGCCGTCGAGGCAGTGGCCGAAGCCGCCGTTGCCGAGGAAGCGGTGACGGAAGAAGCTGCCACCGAAGAGGCCCCGGCCGAGGAAGCTGTCGCCGAAGAAGCACCGGCTGAGGAAGCCCCGGCTGAAGAAGCCGCCGCCGAAGAGGCCCCGGCTGAAGAAGCCGCCGCCGAAGAGGCCCCGGCCGAGGAAGCTGTCGCCGAAGAAGCACCGGCTGAGGAAGCCGCCGCCGAAGAAGCACCGGCTGAGGAAGCCGCCGCCGAAGAAGCACCGGCTGAGGAAGCCGCCGCCGAAGAAGCACCGGCCGAAGAAGCCGCCGCCGAAGAAGCACCGGCCGAAGAAGCCGCCGCCGAAGAGGCCCCGGTTGAGGAAGTTGCCGAAGTCGAAGCGCCCGCCGTTGAAACGCCCGCCGATGTCGCCAGCGCGCTGACCCTGGCCGAACAGGCCGCTGCCCTGGCCGCCGAATACGCCGAGCTGGCCGAACGCGCTTCCGAACTGGCGGGCAAGTCCGCCGCCATCGTCGAAGCAGCCCCGGTTGAAGAGGCTGCCGCCGAAGAAGCTCCGGCTGAAGAAGCCCCGGCCGAGGAAGCGGTAGAGACCGAGAACGCCTTCGACCAGATCGCCGCCGCCGCTGCCGAAGAGGCCCCGGCTGAAGAAGCCGCCGCCGAAGAGGCCCCGGCTGAGGAAGCCGCCGCTGAAGAAGCCCCGGCTGAGGAAGCCGCTGCCGAAGAAGCTCCGGCTGAGGAAGCCGTCGCCGAGGAAGCCCCGGCTGAAGAAGCCGCCGCCGAAGAGGCCCCGGCTGAGGAAGCCGCTGCCGAAGAAGCACCGGCTGAAGAAGCCGCCGCCGAAGAAGCACCGGCTGAAGAAGCCGCCGCCGAAGAGGCCCCGGCTGAAGAAGCCGCCGCCGAAGAGGCCCCGGCTGAGGAAGCCGTTGCCGAAGAGGCCCCGGCTGAGGAAGCCGTTGCCGAAGAGGCTCCGGCTGAGGAAGCCGTCGCCGAAGAAGCCCCGGCGGAAGAAGCCGTCGCCGAAGAAGCACCGGCTGAGGAAGCCGCCGCCGAAGAGGCCCCGGCTGAGGAAGCCGTTGTCATGGCCGCCGCGTTCACCGGCGACCCGGAGGCCGGCGAGAAGGCCTTCCGCCAGTGCGCCACCTGCCACGTTGTCACCGCCCCGTCGGGCGAAATGCTGGCCGGCAACGGTGCCCGCGTCGGTCCGAACCAGTACGGCATGCCCGGCCGTGCGGCCGGCACGATCGAGGGGTTCCGTTACTCCAAGTCGATGGAAGCGGCGGGCGAGGCCGGCCTGGTCTGGACCGAAGACCTGGTCGTGGAATACGCCAAGAACCCGACCGAGTTCCTGCGTGAATACCTGGGCGACCCCAAGGCCCGCGGCAGCATGACCTACAATGCCCGCGACGAGCAGGAAGTGCGCGACATCTACGCCTACATCGCGACTCTGTCGCAGGAATGATCGGCGCGCGGGGGCATCCCCGCCGTCTGACCTGAAACGCGAACCGCCCCGGCCAAACGCCGGGGCGGTTTTCTTTCTGCCGGGGCTTAGCGGGTCAGGCCCGCGTAAAGCTGCGGCAGCCGTTCGGGCAAGCGTTCCACGTTGTCGAGGATGAAGAAGTTCCGCTGCCCGAATATCTGCGCCACGTATTGATCCGCGCGCGGGTCCAGCGTCAGGCAGAACGGGATCACCCCGTGTTTTTCAACCTCCAGCACGGCGGCGCGGGCATCCTGGCGCAGGTATTGCGGGTCGCGCTCATCGATATCGGCGGGCGCGCCATCGGTGATGACCAGCATCAGTTTCTTGGCCGCCTGAACCTGCCCCAGGTGATGCCCCGCATGGCGGATCGCGGCCCCCATCCGGGTGGACAACTGCCCCTGCATGCCCGCAAGGCGCGCCTTGGGCATCTCGTCCCATCGCTGGTCGAAATCCTTGTACCGCTGGTAGAACACGTTGTGCCGCCCGTCGGAACAGAACCCGTGCAGCGCAAAGGCATCGCCGACCTTGGCAATCGCCTCGGCCAGCAGGACGGTGGCCGCCTTGGTCAGGTCCAGCACCGTCTGGTCCTGCCCGGCGACCTGGTCGTTGGTGGATTCCGACAGGTCCAGTAGCGTCATCACCGCGATATCGCGCACCTTGCGGACAGACCGCATCATGATCTGCGGATCGGGCTGCTGGCCCATGCGGATATCGACCATGGCCTGAAGCGCGGCGTTGATGTCGATCTCGTCGCCGTCCTCCAGCTTGCGGATGCGCTGCACGCCCTGGGGCTGCATCGCGTCCAGCAGATGGCGCATCCGCTGGGTCAGCTTGCGGTTCTCCGTCAGGATCGCGTCGATCTCGGACGGGTCGCCCAGTTTCGGGCGTTTTTCCAGCACCGTTGCCCAGGAGGGGCGGTGCATCTGGATCTTGTAATCGAACTCGTCATAGGGGACCGGGGGCGAAGTGGGCTCCTTGCCCTCCTTTTCGTTGAAGGACAGGCCGTCGTCGTCAAAGAACTCGGTCTCAGACACCCAGATTTCCTGGGCGTCGTCGCCGGCGGTCTCGACCTCTACCTCGTTCACCATCTCGGAGACGGAGACGTATTTGCGCACCTGTTCCGGGGCAGGGGCGAAACCCTTTTCCCAGTCGATCTCCTCGAATTCCCAGATATAGCGGTTGTCGTCGCGATAGGGTGCGCCCTGCACGTCGCGATAGGCGGAAAACGGGCGGTTGCGCAGCTGGTGTGCCAGATGCAGGCCCAGCTCGCGCGACATGGCGGCATCCGACAAATCCGCCTTGGCGAACGCGTCCCGCACCCAATCCACCACCGGATCGTCGATCTGCGCCTCGGGATCCAGCAGCCCCAGCGCGATCCGGTCGAACTGGGCGCCCATCGTGCCATCGGTCGAGGGCGCGTGGAACTTGCGCCACAGGTCGCGCAGGCGGGGGAATTGGGCGATGGACAGCGCCTCGATCCGGGCATCCTCGATCAGGCCGACGCATTGCTGTTGCAGCGCGTTCAACTCGTCCCCCGGGATGGCGGCGATCGTCAGGGCGACATGGGCGGCGGCGTGGGCGGCGGCCGCGCGGTAGAGGTCCAGCCCCGGTTCCCCGTTCCAATCGTCATAGGCATCGGGCAGGTGCAGGAAGAACTCGGCGATATAGGGCTTCGCGCCCTCGCGGGTTTCGAAATCGCCCGCGGTGGGGCGCATCAGGAAATCACGGCCCCAAAGCGCACGCAGATACATCCCGATCCGGCGGTGGATGTCGACGAACAGGGTTCCCTTGCGTTCATTCTGCAGGATCGCCTGGGATTCGGCGCTTTCCAGACTGAAATAGCGCGTCATCTCCTCGAAATTCGTTCGGTGCGCCTGCGCGCCCCAGTTGGCCCAGCGGCGCAGGCCGCCTAGGGTCAGGACATCCAGCAATTCCTCCAGATGTTCCAGCATCGGGCGCAGCCCGCGCGGGGCCTGGGCCAGAAGCTGGTTGAGGAATTGCAGGTAGGTGCGGAACAGGTCCGGGTCGGACAGGCGGCGCGAGGCCACGGGCGCGGTGGCTATCACCCGCTCGATCACGGCGCCCGAGGTGCGCGAGGCAAAGCCAAGGCAGGCCTGCGCCAGGTCAGGGATCACATCCTCGCCCAGGTCGCGGGCCAGGATCGGCACCACCTCGATCCAAGTGCGCACGATGTGATCGCCACGGCCCATATGGGCCAGCGCCACCGCCCCCTTCAGCCAGTTATCCAGCCCCCGGGGCGACAGCACCCGGATCGCGTCGGGCCAGCATTGTTCCAGAATCGCCCGCTGCGCGTCGTCCAGTTCGTCGGTCAGTTCGGCATGGTCCTCAAGCGCGAAGGACATGACATGGCCCCCGCTCTCAGAAATAGGTGCCGACGGCGGCGTCCAGCGCGTCGCGCATATCCGGGTCATCCGTGATCGGACGGACCAGCGCCATGTGGCAGGCGGCGACCGGCGCGATGCCCCCCGCGATCAGCGAACCCGCGTGGATCAGCATCCGGGTGGAAATCCCTTCGTCCAGCCCGTGACCCTTCAGGTTGCGGGCGCGTTCGGCGATGGACACCAGCTTGTCCGCGTCCTCGGGCGTCACACCGGATTCGTGGGCGACGATTTCAACCTCGGTGGCGTGTTCGGGATAGTTGAAGTCCAGCGCGCCGAAACGCTGCTTGGTGGACTGTTTGAGGTCCTTCATCAGGCTCTGATAGCCCGGGTTGTAGGAAATCACGAGGTGGAAATCCGGGTGCGCGTTCAGCAATTCCCCCTTCTTCTCAAGGGGAAGGACGCGCCGGTTGTCGGTCAGGGGGTGGATCACGACGGTCGTGTCCTGCCGGGCCTCCACCACCTCGTCCAGGTAACAGATGGCACCATGACGCGCGGCAAAGGTCAGCGGCCCGTCCTGCCAGCGGGTGCCATCGGCATCCAGCAGGAACCGGCCCACGATGTCGGATGCGGTCATGTCCTCGTTGCAGGCGACGGTGACCAGCGGCTTGCCCAATTTCCAGGCCATGTGTTCCACGAACCGGGTCTTGCCGCAGCCCGTGGGCCCCTTCAGCATCACCGGCATCTTGGCGGCATAGGCGGCCTCGAACAGGTCCACCTCGTCGGCGACGGCGCGGTAATACGGCTCGTCCGTCACGCGGTATTGCTCGATCATGTCCTTCATGGGGCTCCCCTCCCTATGCGGTGTGCCCGCCGCACCCTATGGCGCGGCGGGCAGGTTCAGATCAGACGGCCTCGCCGCGATAGACCACCATGTTGGCGCCCTGGCTCTGGGTGTAGTTGTTGTACCCGATCAGGCGGACATGGTTGCCCGGGTTGGCCTCGTGGCAGGCTTTCAGCTCGGCCAGGATGGCATCGACATCGGTTTCGCCGAACATCGGCAGCTTCCACATGTACCAGTAGTTCGAGGTGGCATGCTCGGGCTCGGTGTGTTCGACGGCCGGGTTCCAGCCGTGTTTCACGATCCACTCCACCTGCTTGCGGATCTGGTCGTCCGTCATCGGCGGCAGGTAAGAGAAGGTTTCCATCTTGCGGCTGGCCGGATCCGAAAGCCGCGACTTGTAGTCCTGAATGCTCATATCTGCGTTCCTTTCCTTGGGTCGTGGCGCGGCTTAGCGGTGCTGAGTGTCCAGCTTGTCCACGGTGTCGAACTCGAACTTGATCTCTTTCCAGGTTTCCATGGCGATCTTCAGTTCCGGGCTGTGCTGGGCGGCGGCGGTCAGGATTTCCTTGCCTTCCTTTTCCAGCTCGCGGCCCTCGTTGCGGGCCTGAACGCAGGCCTCCAGCGCCACACGGTTCGCCGCGGCACCCGCCGCGTTGCCCCAGGGGTGGCCCAGCGTGCCGCCACCGAACTGCAACACCGAGTCGTTGCCGAAGATCGAAACCAGCGCCGGCATGTGCCAGACGTGGATGCCGCCAGAGGCCACCGGGAACACGCCCGGCATCGCGCCCCAGTCCTGATCGAAGAAGATGCCGCGATCGCGGTCCTCTTTCACATGGCGGTCGCGCAGCAGGTCGATCCAGCCCAGCGTCGCGGCGCGGTCGCCTTCCAGCTTGCCGACAACGGTGCCCGAGTGCAGGTGGTCGCCGCCCAGCAGGCGCAGCAGTTTCGCCAGAACGCGGAAGTTGATGCCGTGATTGGGGTTGCGGTCCATCACGGCGTGCATCGCACGGTGAACGTGCAGCAGCAGCCCGTTGTCGCGGCACCACTTGGACAGCGAGTTATGCGCGGCCCAGCCAATCGTCAGGTAGTCCGACATGATGATCGGGGTACCGATTTCCTTGGCGAACTCGGCGCGCTTGAACATCTCTTCGACGGTGGGCGCGGTCACGTTCATATAGTGGCCCTTGCGCTCGCCGGTTTCGGCCTCGGCCTTGTCGATGGCCTCCTGGCAGAACAGGAAGCGGTCGCGCCAGCGCATGAAGGGCTGCGAGTTGACGTTCTCGTCATCCTTTGAGAAGTCGAGACCGCCGCGCAGCACCTCGTACACCGCCCGGCCGTAGTTCTTGGCCGACAGGCCCAGCTTGGGCTTGATAGTGCAGCCCAGCAGCGGGCGGCCGTACTTGTCCATCTTGTCGCGCTCGACATTGATGCCATGCGGCGGGCCAAAGCACGAGGTCACGAACCACAGCGGGAAGCGGACATCTTCCAGACGCAGCGAGCGGACGGCCTTGAAGCCGAACACGTTGCCGACGATCGAGGTAAAGACGTTGACTACCGAGCCTTCTTCGAACAGGTCCATCGGATAGGCGATGAAGGCGTAGAACGCATCGTCGCTGCCCGGCACATCCTCAATCGCGTAGGCGCGGCCCTTGTAATAGTCCAGATCGGTCAGCAGGTCGGTCCAGACGGTCGTCCAGGTGCCGGTAGAGCTTTCGGCGGCCACGGCGGCGGCGGCCTCTTCGCGGGACACGCCCGGTTGCGGGATGACCTTGAACACCGCCAGGACATCGCTTTCCTTGATCGAGTATTCGGGTTCCCAATAGGTGGACCGGTATTCCTTCACACCGGCATCATACTTTTTGGCAGCCATGTCGCCTCCTCCGCGTTGATGCTGTCCCTCGCCCGCTCTGGGCGGGTCGGGGGGAACATGGCAGCTTGCAAGGAAATACCAAACTGAATAGTTTTTAGCGACAGAATAGGTTATTGGTTATTATTATGCCCGCCAGCCTGCGCCAACTTCGCGTTTTCCTCGCCGTGGCCCGCCACGAAAGCTACACCCGCGCGGCTGAAGAGCTGCACCTGACCCAGCCGGCAGTCTTTGCCCAGGTCAAACAGCTGGAGGATCGGCTGGGCCACCCCCTGTTCGAGCGAATCGGCAAGAAGATGTTCCTGACAGAGGCCGGCAAGGTCACCGCCCAGGGCGCGCGCGAATCGCTGGACGCGGTGGAACGGATGCACATGCGGCTGGCGGACATGCGCGGCCTGCGCCAGGGCAAGCTGAACCTGGCGATCGTGTCCACCGCACAGTATTTCCTGCCCCGCCTGCTGGGCAGTTTTTGCGACGCCAATCCGGGGATCGAGGTGGCCCTGATGGTCACCAACCGTCAGACCGTGCTGGAACGGCTGTCCCGGAACGAGGACGACCTGTGCATCCTGGGCACCCCGCCCGAGGGGCTGGACGTGATCGCCACCGCAATCGCCGACAACCCGCTGGTCATCCTGGCCCGCCACGACCACCCGCTGGTGGGCAGCCGCAACATCCCGCCCGAACGGGTGGCGCGTGAACCCTTCGTGCTGCGCGAGCCCGGATCGGGCACGCGGCTGGCGGCGGAACGCTTCTTTCGCGCGCGGGGGCTGACCCTGCCGATGCGGATGGAACTGGGCAGCAACGAGGCGATCAAACAGGCGGTGATCGGCGGGCTGGGCCTGGCCGCACTGTCCCGCGATACCCTGGCGTTGGAGGGGCAGACCGGCCAGCTGAAGGTGCTGGATGTAGACGGCTTCCCGCTGCTGCGGCAATGGCAGGTCGCCTATCCGCGCGGCAAGCACCTGTCCGTGGTCGCACAGGCCTTTCTGGACCACCTGATAGCCCACGCGCAGCAGGCCGTCGAATCCGGGGCACGCGCCCCCGCGCCTGCCTGACTGCCCAAGGGCCGGGCGGCCTGCCTGCATTTCAGGCGCTGCGACAGCATGCGCCCCCGCCTGGGCGCCCCTGCCCCGCCCCTGCGTTGACGCACGGGCCGGTCGCCCCCCATAGCATCAGCAAACGGCCCCGAAAGGAACACGCCATGCCGATCTATGCCTATCGCTGCCGGTCCTGCGCGGCAGAGTTCGAATTGCTGGTCCGCGCAAGCGACGAAACCGCCCCCGCCTGCCCCGAATGCAGCAGCACCGACCTGTCGCAACGGGTGTCGCGCGTCGCCCCGCCGGGCAAGGCCGAGGGCATCTTTGCCAGCGCCCGCAAACAGGCCGCGACCGAGGGGCATTTCAGCAACTACTCCAAGGCCGAGAAATCCAGGATCAAGATGTAGCGGTCACGCGACGGCGCCGACACCGGGCAGGTTCAGCGCCGCGACAAGGTCGCGCAATTCCTGACGCGCGGCGATGTTCGACATGTTCAGATTGCTTACCCCGGTATCCTTTAGATCCAGCAGGGTCAGCCCGTTCGGGAACAACTCGCGAAAGATCACCCTTTCCGAAAACCCCGGCGCGACGCGGAACCCGATCCGGCGCGACAGGTTTTGCAGCGCCGTGCCCATTTTGCGCTTGTTATGCATCTGCTGGGCACCCAGCCGGTTGCGCAGCACCACCCAGTCGATCGGTTTCAGCCCCGCCTGCGCACGCAACTGCCGGGCGCTCCAGACCATTTCGGAATAGATAGAGGGGCCCAGGATGCGGCCTGTTGCACCGTCATGCCGGGCCAGCAGATCGAAATCTATGAAACTGTCGTTCAGCGGCGTTATCAGCGTATCCGCCATCGTGTGGGCCACCTGCGCCAGCCGGGTATGCGAGCCGGGGCAGTCGATCAGGATGAAATCCATATCCTGATCCAGATCGGCCACCGCCGCCGACAGGCGCCGGTCATAGATGTTCTCGCCCGGTTGCAGGTCGTCCTCGGCGATGTCGGGCAGTTCGCGGTAGTCGGGCGTCGCCAGGTCCAGCCCGCTGCGCTGAAGATACGCGCGGCGATTCTCGATATAGCGGCCGAAACTGCGCTGGCGCAGGTCCAGGTCCAGCGCGCCCACCTTGTGGCCCATCCGGGCCAGTGCCGTGGCAACGTGCATGGACACGGTGGATTTGCCCGCACCGCCCTTTTCATTGCCGACTACGATGATATGCGCCACATGAACCCCTATGCTGTGCACCCGATAGGATCGCCTGCCCGCTGCCTCTATAAATTGTGCGCGGTACAGGGAAAAGTGGCGGCGCCCCATGACCCGTCAAAATGTAGCATTCAACCGACACCTGCCTGCGGCCATTCCGCCAGAAACGAAAATGCCGCCCCGGGGGGCGGCATTTCCTGTCGAATGGTCGGGTCTCTGGCCTCAGAAGCCCAGGCCCTCGTATTTTTTCTTGAACTTGGACACGCGGCCGCCGGTATCCATCAGGCGCGCGCTGCCGCCAGTCCAGGCGGGGTGCACCGACGGGTCGATATCCAGCGCCAGGGTGTCGCCTTCCTTGCCGTAGGCGGATTTCATCTGAACCACGGTGCCATCGGTCAGCTTGACATCGATGATGTGGTAATCGGGGTGAATGCCTTTTTTCATCGCGCCGCTCCTTACGCCCCGGTCTTGGGCTTGTAATTGGTGTCCTCGGCGATCCGGGCCGATTTGCCCCGACGCGAGCGCAGGTAGTACAGCTTGGCGCGGCGCACACGGCCGCGGCGCACCACCTCGATCTTGTCGATGTTGGTCGAGTAGAGGGGGAACACACGTTCCACACCCTCGCCGAAGGAAATCTTGCGCACGGTGAACGAACCGGCGATGCCCTTGCCGTTCTTGCGCGCGATGCAGACGCCTTCGTAGTTCTGGACGCGCGAGCGGGTGCCCTCGGTCACCTTGTAGCCGACGCGGATCGTGTCACCCGGCTTGAAGTCGGGGATCTTTTTGTCGAGTGCGGCGATCTGTTCCGCCTCGAGCTGCGCGATCAGGTCCATCGCGGGTTCTCCATTTCTGCTCGCGGTTTTTTCCGCGAAGGTGATGCAGCCCTCAGAGCTCTTGGTCTCCATCCGGGTCCCTACCGTGCTGCGCACAATAAGCCCGCCAGAGGTCAGGGCGGCGTTCCTTTGTCAGCCTTTCGGCCATGTCCCGGCGCCAGTCGGCGATGTTCGCGTGATGCCCCGACAGGAGAATGTCGGGTATCGCACGGCCTTTCCAGACGGCGGGACGCGTATACTGGGGATGCTCAAGCAGCCCGTCAGAAAAACTCTCTTCCTCGGTGGAAGCCTGATTCCCAAGCACGCGCGGTATAAGCCGCACGGTCGCGTCAATCAAGGCCTGCGCCGCGATCTCGCCCCCTGACAGCACGAAATCGCCAAGGCTGACCTCTTCGACCCCGTATTCCTGCAACACGCGCTCGTCCACCCCCTCGAACCGGCCGCACAGCAGGGTCAGGCCCTCGGCCTGGGAAAAGCGCCGGGCCATTTCCTGGGTAAAGGGCCGGCCGCGCGGCGACAGGTAGATCACCGGCCAGCGCGCCGGGTCGCGGGGCGTGCCGGTCGACGCCTGGTCCAGCGCGGCGCCCACGACATCGGCGCGCAGCACCATGCCGGCGCCCCCACCCGCGGGCGTGTCATCCACATTCCTGTGCTTGCCCTCGCCAAAGGGGCGCAGGTCGATGGTTTCCAGCGCCCACAGCCCCTGGTCCAGCGCCTTGCCCATCAGGGACAGGCCCAGCACGCCGGGAAACGCCTCTGGGAAGAGGGTGACGATACGCGCCGTCCACGCCCCGCGCAGCCGCGGGCGTTCCTCCATCAGGTCGCGGGGCACCAGGCTTGCAGAAATGGACAGGCGCCCGTGCGAACGCGGTTTGTCGGACATGGAGGCCCGATCAGCCGCGCAGCGAGGCGGCCAGCGTCCCCGCCAGCCCCGCCGCCGACAGGCCCACCGTCAGCCAGACCGGCGCCGCGATCAGCGGCCCGCCCATCGCCCAGGCCGCGCCGTAACCGATCAGGAACACCAGGTTCACCCAGATCAGCTGGTTCAGCACCAGGCCGGGCAGCGCCTGCATCAGCCCCTTGCCCTGCTTGGCGCGGTCCGCGCGGGCGGCGGGACTGACCGCATTGGCCACGGTCGCCATGACCGCAATCACGATGATGACCCAGAACGCCTGCTGTGCGGCCCCGGCGACAAGCGCACCGGCCAGCAGGATAACGGTGAAGACAGTAGAGATCGTGTTCGACATGGTCGCCTCGCAGATGGAAGGACAGATCAGGAAAACAGGCCGTCAGGAGGATCGGCGATCAGGCGCCCGGCTGCAAGATCGACATTGGGCACACATTCGCCGGTAAAGGGCAGCAGCACCGTGGATTTCAGCCCGGGCCCGTGGATTTCCAGCAGGTCGCCCGCGCCATGGTCGTGCACCGCATGCACCCGGCCCAGTACCTGCCCACCGGTATCGACCACCTCCAGCCCGATCAGGTCGGCGTGGTAGAATTCGTCCTCGGGCAGGGCGGGCAGGACATCGCGATCCGCAAACAGCCGCGTGCCGCGCAGATCGTCCGCCTGCTCCTTGGTGGCGATGCCCGTCAGCCGGGCCGCGAAGCCGCCCTTGACCGGGCGGGTCAGCTTTACCTCGAAACGGCGGGTGCCATCCTCGGTGTAGAGCGGGGCATAATCGGCAATCGCCTCGGGCTCGGCGCAGAAGCTTTTCAGCCGCACCTCGCCCCGCACCCCGAAGGCCCCGGAAATCGCGCCGACGCAGACCCGATCTTCCATCTAGCGCTCCTCGATATGCAGCTGCGGCGCGCGGCGTTCCCAGCCGGCATCCTCCAGTTCCGGGTGGTCGCGTTCCACCTCGGGCCAGCCGATGCACAGATAGGCCACCAGCGCCCAGTCGCCGGGCACGTCCAGATCGCGGGCCAAGCGATCGGGGTCCAGAACGGAGACCCAGCCCAGGCCCAGACCTTCGGCCCGGACGGCCAGCCAGAACATGGCGATGGCCGACACGACCGAGTAGCGCCGCATTTCCGGCATGGTGGCCGCGCCCAGCCCGGCGCCCTGCGCCGTGGCCTCGTCGCAAAAGACGGCCAGTTGCACCGGCGCGCGGTCCATGCCCGACAGTTTCAGCCGAGGGTAAAGGGCGGCCTTTTCGCCGTCGTAACCGGCCAGCGCCGCGGCATTGGCGGTTTCGAAATTGGCCCGCGCCGCGGCGCGGGCAGCATCGCTTTCAACCCGGACGATGCGCCAGGGTTCGGACAGGCCCACCGACGGCGCCATCCGAAAGGCGTCGAGGCAGCGCGTCAGCACCGCCTCGTCCACCGGGTCCGTCCGGAAATGGCGAACATCGCGCCGCCAGCGCATCAGCTCTGCCAGCTGATCGCGAAAGGCGGGCGCGAACCGATCCGGGCATGGGGCATGCAGGCCCATGGCTTATTCCGCGGTTTCTTCCGCGGCTTCGGCGGCCTTGGCGGCCTTTTCCTCGGCACGCTCCTTGGCCTTGGCGCCGGGCTCGGCCTTCTTGGGGTTGTTGCGCTCTTTCTTTTCCAGAACGCCGGCCGCTTCCAGCATGCGGGCGATGCGGTCGGTCGGCTTGGCGCCCTGGCCCAGCCAATGCTGCACGCGCTCCATGTCCATCTTCACGCGCTCTTCGCTATCTTTCGGCAGCAGCGGGTTGTAGGTGCCCACCTTCTCGATGAAGCGGCCGTCGCGCGGCATGCGGCTGTCGGCCACGACGATGCGGTAGAAGGGGCGCTTTTTCGAGCCGCCGCGGGCAAGACGCAGTTTCAGTGCCATGTCAGTATCTCCTGTTCGTTGGCGTTCTGGGCAGGATGCCTGCCTATTTCTGGTGTTCGATGTGGTGACGGATGACTTCCTGAATGACGAAGGTCAGGAATTTCTTGGCGAATTCGGGGTTCAGATCGGCACGGCGGGCCAGATCCTCCAGCCGGGCGATCTGGGCCTCTTCGCGGGCGGGGTCCGAGGGCGGCAAGCCATGTTCGGCCTTCAGCTTACCCACGGCCTGGGTGTGCTTGAACCGCTCGCCCAGAGTGTAGATCAGGATCGCGTCCAGCCGGTCGATGCTTTCGCGGTGCTCGGCCAGGATCTCGGCGGCGCGGGTGGCGTCGTCAGTCAAGGGGCACTCCTTTCGGCTTGAACAGCGGATCGATGTAGTTGCGGACTTCCATGGCGATACCGTCGGCCAGTTGCGTGCCGCGCAGCTGCGCCGGCGAGGGGTGGCGATAGACGACATCGTGGCTGTCGATGCTTTCGGCCTGCGGGTCCAGCCGCGCGCCCAGCCGTTCGCACAGCCGCACGGAACTGACGTTCTTGGGGTCCACGTAGGACACCACCGTATCCCAGCCCAGATGGTCATAGCACCAGCTGCGCACCGCATGCACCGCCTCCAGCGCGACGCCGCGCCCCTCGACCGCGGGCCAGATCATCCACGCGATTTCACGCTCTGGCCAGCCCTTGGGGAACCAGCCGCCCGCCATGCCCATCGTGGCGTCGGTTTCGCGGTCATGGATCATCCACATGCCGAAGCCGTGGATCTGCCAATGCCCGATCTCGGCGGCATACAGCATCCAGCTTTCGTATTCCGACAGCGGGCCACCCATGAAACGCGAGCGATAGCTGGTGAAGGTCGACTCGAACTTCGGGTAATCCTCGGGCGCGGGGCCACGCAGGACCAGCCGTTCGGTCTGGATCACGGGGATATCTGCGTGGGGCATCAGAGGCACACCTCGGGGACGGGGTGGCGATAGACGATGACGGTGCCGAACACGGCATGGGTAAACTCGCCATCAGGGCGGGCGCACAGCCGTTCGGCCACGCGGGCCGACGCGCGGTTGGCCGGATCGACCAGGCTGATCACGGTGCGCCAGCCTAGGGTTTCATAGGCATGGGCACGGGCGGCCTCGGCGGCCTCGGTGGCGTAGCCCCTGCCCTCGAACCCGTCGAACAGATCCCAACCGATTTCCGGTTCGGGCCAGCCCTCGGGGTTCCACAGCCCGACGATCCCGCAGACGGTGCCGGTCGCCTTGTCCTCGACGATCCAGCGGCCATAGCCGCACAGCGCCCAATGCCCGATCTCGGTGGCAAGCTGGCGCCAGGCGCCCTCGGCATCCTTGGGGCCGCCGACAAAACGCGACCGATCCGAGGCATAGAACGCCCGCATCGCCGGAAAGTCCTGCGGACCCGGCGCGCGCAGGATCAGCCGCGCGGTGTCTATGGTCGGAATGGCGGTCATCACTTCTTCTTGCCGCCCAGTCCCGACAGGCCCGGCGGCAGGTCCATGCCGCCCATGCCGCCCGGCATCCCGCCGCCCATCTTGCGCGCGGCCTCTTCCAGGGCCTTGGGGTCCATATCGGCGCCCATGCCGGGCATACCGGGCATGCCGCCCTTGCCCATCAGCCCGCCCATCGCCTTTTTCAGCATGGCGCGGCCGCCCTTCTTGCCCAGCTTCTTCATCATGTCGGCCATCTGGCGGTGCATCTTCAGCAGGCGGTTCAGTTCCTGCACCTCCAGCCCCGCGCCCTTGGCGATCCGCTTCTTGCGGCTGGCCTGCAGGATCTGCGGGTTGGCGCGTTCCTTTTTCGTCATCGACTGGATCAGGGCGATCTGGCGGCGCAGGATGGAATCGTCAAAGCCAGCGGTTTCCATCTGCTTGGCCATCTTGCCCATGCCGGGCATCATTCCCATGATGCCCTCCATGCCGCCCATTTTCAGCATCTGTTCCAGCTGCATCCGCAGGTCGTTCATGTTGAACTGACCCTTCTGGAAGCGCTTCATCATACGCTCGGCCTGTTCGGCCTCAAGCGTGGCCTGGGCCTTTTCGACCAGCGAAACGATGTCGCCCATGCCCAGGATGCGGCCCGCAATCCGTTCGGGGTGGAATTCCTCGATCGCGTCCAGCTTTTCGCCCAGACCGACATACTTGATCGGCTTGCCGGTGACCGCGCGCATCGACAGGGCCGCACCACCGCGCCCGTCGCCGTCCATCCGGGTCAGGATCACGCCGGAAATCCCGATGCGTTCGTCGAAATTCTCGGCGGTATGCACGGCGTCCTGGCCGGTCAGGCCATCGACCACCAGCAGGGTTTCGCGCGGGTTGGCCACGTCGCGCACCGCCTCGACCTCGGCCATCAGCTCTTCGTCGATGGACAGGCGCCCGGCGGTGTCCAGCATGTAGACGTCATAGCCGCCCATCGCGGCCTGCTGTTTGGCGCGCTTGGCGATGTCCACGGGGCGCTGACCCGGCACGATGGGCAGGGTGTCGACCTCGATCTGCTTGCCCAGAATGGCAAGCTGTTCCATGGCCGCCGGGCGGTTCACGTCGAGCGAGGCCATCAGCACCCGCTTGCCGTTCACCTCTTTCAGGCGTTTCGCCAGTTTCGCGGTGGTGGTCGTCTTGCCGCCGCCCTGCAGGCCGACCATCAGGATCGGCGCGGGCGGGTTGTCGATTTTCAGATGGCCCGGCTCACCCTCGCCGGTCAGTACGTTCACCAGTTCGTCATGGACGATCTTGACGACCTGCTGGCCCGGCGTGACCGATTTCGTGACCGCCTGGCCGGTCGCCTTGTCCTGCACCGACTTGACGAAGCTGCGCGCCACGGGCAGCGAAACGTCGGCCTCCAGCAGGGCGACGCGCACCTCGCGCAGGGCGGTCTTGACGTCATCCTCGGACAGCGCGCCCTGCTTGGTCAGCCGGTCGAATACGCCGGACAGCCGGTCGGAAAGACTTTCGAACATGGCCCTGGCCCTCCTTCGACCGTTGCACCTGCCCCCTCATATGGGAAGGGACGCCTGAATGTCAGCCGGGCACCGGGCCCAAACGCTGAGCGCCCCCGTGGGCGAAACCTCGCTGACGGGGGGCGATCCCGGGTCGCACCCGGGACCGGAAGGCATGACGCATTCCGGGTATTGGCTGCGCTTAAAGACACGGATGGGGGGTAGAGTCAAGCGCGCCGCCCCATGCCCCCTGTCAAAAAGGCCCCGCCATTGGGCATGGCGGGGCAAGGGCGTGCCGCGGCGGGCATGCCACGGCACAGGCGGTCATATGTCGGGTATCAGTTCGGGCGCTCGCCCATCTCGGCGCGGATCTGCTGGCGCAACAGGTCGATCGGCACCGTCTTGCCCTCGCGCTTGAAATGCCAGTAGGTCCAGCCGTTGCACGATGGCGCCCCCTCCAGCGCGGCGCCGACCTGGTGGATCGACCCGGTCACGTCATCGCCCACCAGCGTCCCGTCGGCGCGCACCTTGGCGGTCTTGCCACGGGGCGAGGTCAGCACCTCGCCGGGGCGCAGCATGCCGCGTTCCACCAGTTGCCCAAAGGGCACGCGCGGCGCGGCGCGTTTGGAGGCAGATACCGCCAGCGCCTCGCGGTCATAGCGGCGCACACGGGCCAGCCGCGCCTCTGCCACCTTGCGATAGCTTTCCTCGCGCTCGATCCCGATGAAGTCACGGCCCAGCATCTTGGCCACCGCGCCCGTCGTGCCGGTGCCGAAAAACGGGTCCAGCACCACGTCGCCCGGGTTCGTGGTGGCGACCAGCACCCGGTGCAGCAGGCTTTCGGGTTTTTGCGTGGGGTGGGCCTTGTCGCCCTTTTCGTCCTTCAGCCGCTCATGCCCGGTGCAGATCGGCAGCACCCAATCGCTGCGCATCTGCACCCCCTCGTTCAGGGCCTTCAGCGCCTCATAGTTGAAGGTGTATTTCGCACCTTCCGATTTCGACGCCCAGATCAGCGTTTCATGCGCGTTGGTCAGCCGCTTGCCACGGAAATTCGGCATCGGGTTCGCCTTGCGCCAGACCACATCGTTGAGGATCCAGTAGCCCTGGTTCTGCAACTCTGCCCCAAGACGAAAGATGTTGTGATAGCTGCCGATCACCCAGATCGCGCCATCGGGTTTCAGAACCCGGCGCGCGGCGGCCAGCCAGTCGCGGGTGAAACGGTCATAGGCGGCGAACCCGTCGAACCGATCCCAGTGGTCATCCACCGCATCGACCTTGGAATTGTCGGGGCGGTGCAACTCGCCCTTCAGCTGCAGATTGTAGGGCGGATCGGCAAAGATCAGATCCACGCTGCCCTCGGGCAGGGAATTCATCTGCTCGATGCAGTCGCCGGAAAGAATAGTGTTGAGGGGGAGCGTCACCGCCCCCATTGTTTTTGTCATCTTGTCACACTGCCTCTTGTCGCGCGCCGGTTATCCGGCGTCGTGTCTTGGCCCCAATGTGAGTCAAAGCCGATTCGGCGTCAATTTATTTTTTTGAATCAGGGGGTTAGGAAGACGCCCCGCACAAGATATTGTGCACTGGCGCGAAAGAACGTCTATGGTGTGGGCTGACACCGATATCTCGGAGTCCCGCCAGATGCGCAGGGGTAGGATAGCCTGCGTTCTTTTCCCAACCGTATCCTGGGAATTGCTGCGCCAGATCTGCCATGATCGCGTCGCGCGTCACCTTGGCAACGATGGAGGCCGCCGCGATGGACAGGCTTTGCCCGTCCCCGCGCACCACAGCCTGCCCCGGGCACGGCAGGTCACGCGGCAAGCGGTTGCCATCCACAAGGGCCATGTCGGGCAGGCACGACAGCCCCGCGATTGCCCTGCACATCGCCAGGTGGCTGGCCTGTAAAATGTTCAGCGCGTCGATTTCCTGCACGCTGGCATGGGCGACCGACACCTCGGCGCAATCGCGGATCGCGGCGGCCAGCGCCACGCGGCGCTTCGCGGTCAGTTTTTTGGAATCGTTCAGGCCGGGAGGCAGGCGGTCGGGGTCCAGCCAAACCGCGGCGGCGGTCACCGGCCCGGCCAGCGGGCCGCGCCCGACCTCGTCCACGCCGACGACGACGCGCGCGCCCTGGGCACGCGCCGCCTGTTCCAGCGTGTAATCGGGCAGCGAAGTCATGGCGCACACTCAAGCGCCGAGCGCGCCCGGGCGCAAGCCCTGACCGCCCCTCAGCGTTCGCCGTGGCGCGGCGGGCGACCCTGGTCGCGCCGCACCCGATAGCCCGCACTCTCCAGCCGCTTCAGCCGATAGCCGGTCATCTCGCCGCGCGGGCCGCGCAGGCGGATCTGCCCGGCCTGCGGCAGGGCGACCCCGGACCGGCGCAGGCAGCGCTTGGACACGAAACGCACCTTGCCGTGATGGGTCTTGACCCTCTGCACGCAGCTGGCCGGCACGTAACGACGGTGCGCCGGGGCATAATAGCCGCGATGGCGCGGCGGCGGGCCATGCCGCACATGGGCGGGACGGTTGCCGCGGTAATCGCGGTCGTCGTCGTCAAACGCCTCGATCAGGATGAACACGGCCGCCGCCCCGAACAGGGCGCGGGCCAGATCCTCTTGATCCGCCTGGGCGGGCTTGGGGGCCAATGGCGTAACGAAAAGCGCGGCGGCCAGCGCGGGGGCAAGAAATCGATGGGTCATGGTCTGTTTCCTTCCTGTTCGTGCCGGGACGGTCCGCCCCGGTCGGTAACTGGCCCGACCCTCGCCCCGCTGCGCCGTGACAGGCAATATCGGCCCCGTGTTATCGGATAACCGGCCGGAAACACGCCTTTGCCGCCGCCCGGGGCGCGGTTGATATTGAATAGCCGCCGCGCCTGACACATGCTTTGCCCATGACACGCGCCCCCCTGATCCTTGCCGCCGCGCTGGCGGCCCTCGCCCTGGCCGGACCCGCCGCCGCCGGATGCTATGCCGATTACAAGGCCAAGCAGGACAGCCCCCTGCGCCTGCATTACGGCGTGATCGAACTGCCCGACAGGGCCTGTTCCAGCCGGGGCGCCGCCGCACAGGAGATCGAGCGCCGGATCGGCCGCGGCGGCTGGAAGCTGCTGAACGTCATGTCCCTGTTCGGGCGCGACGGGCTGGCCGACCGGCAGGGCAGCGCCGGCAGCTATTTCCTGAAATACTGAGGGACAGGCGCATGGCGCGAAAAGACACGCCGGGGGCGGACAGACGGCTGCATGCCGGGCGCGTGGTCGTGGCCGGGATCGTCGCCATCGTGGCGATCCTGCTGGGCGCGGCGATCCTGCTGTTCCTAACCCTGCCCGACGCCAACGCGTTCAACGCGCGGGTGGAACGGCTGTTCGTCGAAAACGATCACCTGACCTCGGACGCCGAGATCAAGCTGCTGGAAATCCTGGCCCAGTCGGGCACCGCCTTTTCCGATGTGCTGGCGTCCTACCGGATGGTGATCTTTGTGCTGCTGGCCTTTGCCACCGCGCTGTTGATCGCGGCGCTGGTCTTTCTGCTGACGATCATCGCCCTGAACCGCCGCATGTCGGAGATCGAGCGCGCGGGCCTCAGCGTGTCCTCGCTGCTGATCAGCCGGGATGAGAATACGGTGATCCTGAACGACCGCCCCCTGAAACTGACCCCCGCCGCGATCGAGACCCTGGCCCTGTTGGCCGAGGCCCGGATGGATGGCGACATGCTGAGCGGTGCCGAGATCGAGGCGCTGATTTCCGGCAAGCCCGCCGCAGATTGCGACGAGGCCGCCGGCGCCACCCGCATCAAGCGGCTGCGCGACGCCCTGGGCAACCAGATCGTCAGCGAGTTGATGGTGCGCAACGTGGCGCGGCGCGGCTATGTCCTGTCGGTGGACAAGGGCGTGATCCGCATGATCTGAGGCCCGCGCCTACAGCCCCACCGCCAGCATCGCCTGCGCCACGCGCGGGATCAGGTCCGGCGACAGGCCCGCCACGTTGATCCGGCTGTCGCCGATCATGTAAACGCCATGTTCGGCCCGCATCCGTTCCACCTGGTCGGGCGTGGCGCCCAGCAGGGAAAACATGCCGCGCTGCGCGCCCAGATGGGCAAAACGATCCGACCCGCCCAGATCGCGCAGCGTGTCCGCCAGCCCCTGCCGCTGGCGCTGCATGTGCAGGCGCATGCCCTCCAGCTCCGCCTGCCAATCCGCGCGCAAGTCAGGATCGGTCAGGATTTCGGTGACCACCCGCGCCCCGTGGTCGGGCGGAAAGGCATAGGTCTGCCGGTTCAGCATGGTCAGGTTCGATTGCGCCAGATCGCGTGTCGGCCCGTCCGGGGCCAGCGCGAACAGGGCGCCCGCGCGTTCCCGGTAGATGCCGAAATTCTTGGAACAGCTTGTCGCGACCAGCAACTCGGGCACCTGCCCCGCCAGGATGCGCAGCCCTTCGGCGTCGGCCTCCAACCCCGCGCCGAAGCCCTGATAGGCGATGTCCACCATCGCCATCGCGCCGGTTTCCGTCAGAAGCCCGGCCACCGCCTGCCAGTCCTGCGCGGACAGGTCCGCCCCGGTGGGATTGTGACAGCACCCATGCAGCAGCACCACGTCCCCCGGCCCCGCACGGCCCAGATCGGCCAGCATGCCCTCGATATTCAGCCCGCGCGCCTGCGCGTCGTAATAGCGGTAATCGACCCGCTCCAACCCCAGAAAGCCGATGATCGCGGCGTGGTTGGGCCAGCTTGGATCGGGCACAAAGATGCGCGCGGACGGATTGGCAAGGCGGGCCAGTTCCAGCCCCATCCGCACCGCGCCGGTGCCGCCCGGCGTGGCAATGGCCGCGCGGCGGTCTGCGGGGACCGCATCCCCCAGCACCAGCCCCGACAGCGCCGCCAGATAGGCCGGATCGCCCTCAAGCGCGACATAGGTCTTGGTGTCCTGATTACGCCACAGCCGTTCCTCGGCTGTCTTGACCGCGGCCATCACCGGGGTTCGTCCGGCGGGGTCGCGAAACACGCCCACGCCCAGGTCGATCTTGTCCGTGCGCGGATCGGCGGCATAGGCCCGCATCAGCGCCATGATCTTGTCGGGTGTCTGCGATGACAGCCCCGCCAGCATCAGGCGCTTCCCGTGGCGACGGGCAGGTCGTTATACATGCCCCATTCCGTCCACGACCCGTCATAGACGGCGTGGTTGCGGTGGCCCAGCACCTCCAGCGCAAGGCAGATCATGGCCGAATTCACGCCCGAACCGCAGCTTGCGATCGCGGGTTTCTTCAGGTCCACGCCCGCCGCCTGGAACACCGCGCGCAGGTCGTCGGGCGCCTTCAGCGTGCCGTCCCCGTTCAGCAGCGTGGCGAAATGCACGTTCTTGGAATTCGGGATATGGCCCGAGCGCAGGTTCGGCCGCGGTTCGGGTTCGCGCCCCTCGAACCGGCCGGCGGCGCGGGCGTCGATGATCTCGTAATCGCCCAGCTTGGAGGCCGCGGCGACCTGGGTGACATCCTTGACCAGATGCGCCTGGCGCTGAACCGTCATGTGCCGGTCGCGCACCATGGGCGGCAGATCCTCGGTCGGGCGCCCCTCGGCCAGCCATTTCGGCAGGCCGCCGTCCAGAACGGCGATGTCGGTCTTACCCATCAGGCGAAAGGTCCACCAGACCCGCGCGGCGGAAAACAGGCCCATGCCGTCATAAACCACCACCTGATGCCCGTCGCCCACGCCCATCGCGCGCATCCGCGCGATGAACTTTTCCACCGGGGGCGCCATGTGCGGCAGGTCAGAACGATGATCGGAAATCTCGTCGATATCGAAGAAGCGCGCGCCGGGGATATGCGCCTGGTCGTACTCGGCCCGCGGGTCGCGCGGGTCGGTGGGCAGGTACCACGACCCGTCCAGAATGCGCAGGTCGGGGTCTTTCAGATGCTCTGCCAACCATTCGGTCGAGACCAGCGTTTTCGGATCGTTATAAGCCATGCACCCCTCCGCACCCCTGCAACGTTCGGAAATGCTTAGAACGGTGTAGAACCCGTGGCAAGGCCGGGGCGTCAGCCGTGGTCCTTCAGCAGGCGTTGTTTCTGGCGTTGCCAGTCGCGCTTGGCCTCTGTGGCGCGCTTGTCCTGGGTCTTCTTGCCCTTGGCGATGCCGATCTTCAGCTTGGCGATGCCCTTGTGATTGAAATACAGGACCAGCGGGACCAGCGTATACCCCTTGCGCTGTGTATCGCCCCACAACCGGGCCAGTTCCTTGCGCGAAACCAGCAACTTGCGCTTGCGCCGTTCCTCGTGGCCCCAGGTCTTGGCCTGCTCGTAGGGGGGGATGTAGCCGTTGACCAGCCACAGCTCGCCCTCCTCGACAGAGGCATAGCTTTCGGCGATGTTAGCGCCGTTCTCGCGCAGGGATTTGACCTCGGACCCTTGCAGGATGATCCCGCATTCAAGGTCGTCCTCGATCGCGTAATCGTAGCGCGCGCGCCGGTTCTCGGCGATCACCTTGTAGTTGGGGTCTGATTTCGCTTTGGCCATGGTGGGGGGCATATAGGCGAAAGCGCGGCGGGTTGAAAGGCGGCTCAGACAGTGGCGGGCCAGCGCGCCGTATTCAGGCCGCGGATCAGCAGGTACAGGCACAGGGTCAGTTCCGCCGCGACCGGAACCGCGTAAAGCGGCTGGATCACCGCGTTCACCCCCGGCGCCAGGAACAGCGTCGCGCTGCCGGTCAGGTAAACGCCACCGGCTGCGATGGACAACACGCCCAAGGCAGTTGGAAACCACGCCGCACGGATCAGCAACACACCCAGCACGACGCATTGCGCCCCGAAAAACACCAGCGCCAGGTCGTAACCATGCCGGTGCAGGTCCAGCAGAAACAGCGCCATGTCCGGGCCTTGCCCGCGCTGCAACGCCAGCAGCGCGGCGTAATAGGCCATCAGGTTCACCGCCAGAACCCCCGCCTGCATCAGCCGCAGCACCATCGCCCCCAGCGCCAGCGTTTCCCCCGCCGGGCGCAGCAGGACGAAGAACACCACCGCCAGCGCGATATCGGCCAGCACCATCGTCAGGTCCAGCGCGAAACCCAGACGGAACAGCCCCGGCGCGGCCAGGATGTGCGCCGCGGTATCGGCAGCCGCCCCCGGCACGATCAGCGCGCCACGCACGAACAGTTCGGCCCCCAGCCCGCACAGGATGATGGTCAGGTAGTAGAACCCGCCAAGGCGGGCCAGGGCGCGGGGCTGGGTCATGGTCTCTCCGATAGGGGCAGCCTAGCAGAGCCCGCCTGACCTGCGAAGGCCCGCGTTGCGGACACGATTGATTGCACCACGGGCCGCGCTAGCTGTTGCTAACGGAGGATCGACAGAAAGGGAGGTCTGTCATGTCACTTCACAAGGTATTCGCCAGCGCGCTGGTTTTCGCAAGCGTGGCGGTCGCGGCCCCCGCACAGGACCGCAGCCCCGCCCCCGAGGACGCCCGCGCCTATATCGTCGCACCCGAAGATGGCGCCACCGTGGCCTCTCCGGTCACCGTCCGGTTCGGGCTACAGGGCATGGGCGTTGCCCCGGCCGGGGTGGACAACGCGATGACCGGCCATCACCACCTGCTAATCGACGTTGACCCCGACACGGTCGATTACAGCCAGGGGGTGCCGGCCGATGACAATCACATCCATTTCGGCGGCGGCCAGACAGAGGTGACGCTGGACATGGACCCCGGCACATATACGCTGTGGCTGCTGCTGGGGGATGCCAATCACATTCCCCACGATCCGCCCGTGCGATCCGAGCCGATCACGATCACGGTAGAATAGGCCGTGTCAGCGGGCGGGCGGCAGGTCGGCCCGCTCGACCCAGGGCTTGATATCGATCAGGGGCGTACCGTCATAGCAGTCGATTGCGTCGATACCCATCGTTCCGGCGGCCACGTCCAGCGACGTGATGCGCACTGTTGCCAGCCCAATGCTGTTAGGCCGGTTGGGCGAGCGGATGGCAAAGGTGCCGCGCGTGCCCTGGATATGGCGCGGACTTTGCCGCAGCAGATCGCGCCGCGCGCCCCCCAGCCAGTAAAGCAGAACAACCGGCTGCCCCACCGCCAACCCGTCCAGCGCCGGGGCAAAGGTGGGGTCCAGTTCCACCTTGCCGACCCCGCCCTGCGCACGGGCCGTGCCTATATTGCGCGGGCAGTCGCCAGCCCCCCAACGCGACCGGATGCGCCCGATGATGCGCAGGCGGGGGCCGTCAGGCTCTGCCAGCCCGTCGGCCACCACCTCACCCGGTCGCAGCGGCGCATCCATGGCTCAGTTCAGCAGGCCGGCGTGACGCATGGCCTCGTCGATCTTTGCCTTGGTGGCGTCGGTCAGGCCAACCAGGGGCGTGCGTACCTCTTCGGTGCATTTGCCCAGCCGCGACAGCGCATATTTCGCCCCGGCCACCCCCGGCTCCAGGAAGATGGCGATATGCAGCGGCATCAGCCTGTCCTGCAATTCCAGCGCCTTGGCGTAATCCCCGGCCAGCGTGGCCTCTTGGAACTGGGAACACAGGCGCGGCGCCACGTTGGCCGTGACAGAGATACAGCCCCGCCCGCCATGGGCGTTGAACCCCAAGGCGGTCGCATCCTCACCCGACAATTGCAGAAAATCGGTGCCGCAGGTGATCCGCTGCTTGGGCACCCGGCTCAGGTCGCCGGTGGCATCCTTGACCCCGATGATGCGGGGCAGTTTCGCCAGCTCGCCCATCGTGTCGGGCAGCATGTCCACCACCGAGCGGGGCGGAATGTTGTAGATGATGATCGGCAATTCGCAGCAATCGTGCAGCGCGGTGAAATGCGCGATCATCCCGGCCTGCGTCGGTTTGTTGTAATAGGGCGTGACCACCAGTGCGGCATCGGCGCCGACCTTTTCGGCATGCTGCATGAAGCGGATGGCCTCGACCGTGTTGTTCGACCCCGCACCTGCGATCACCGGCACGCGGCCATCGGCAGCCTTCACCACTTCTTCGATGACCATCTCATGCTCGGCATGGGTCAGGGTGGGGCTTTCGCCCGTGGTGCCGACGGGAACGATGCCGTGGCTGCCCTCTTCCAGGTGCCATTCCACCAGGTGTTTGAGCGCATCGCGATCCACTGCACCGTCCTTGAACGGCGTCACCAGGGCAGGAAGGGACCCTTTGATCATGACACGCTCCTTTCGCATGGTAGTGTTCAACTGAAACCGCAGCCTGGGGCGACTCGCCCCCGGCCCAGGCCGCGCCGGACCCTATAGCGCCCTTGGCCCGTTGCCAAGTTTGTGAATTGTCCGCCCCACCCCTGCATGAGAACCTTTGTCATCCCCTCCCCCAACCAGAGCCTGCCCGCCATGCGCCCGTTCGTGCTGATCCTGCTTCTTTCACTGGCCGCCCCGGCGGCGGCACAGGACGAAACGCCGCTGACCCGCGCCATGGCCGAGGTCCGCGCCGACAACTGGCAGGCCGCCCGCCAGGCCGCCACCCCCGCCGGGCAGGTGGCGCTGGACATCGTGGAATGGCGCCGCCTGCGCGCGGGCCAGGGCACATTCGCCGATTACCTGGCCTTCCTGCGCCGCAACGCCGACTGGCCCGGGCTGGACCGGCTGCGCGCCCGTGGCGAGGGCAAGATCCCCGCCGATGCCAACCCTGCGGACGTTCTGGCCTTTTTCGGGGGCGAACGTCCGCTGACCGGGACGGGCACGCTGCGTCTGGTGCAGGCCCATGCCGCGATGGGCAATGGCGGCGATGCCCAGGCACTGGCGGTGCTGGCCTGGCGCACCCTGCCGCTGGGATCGGGGCCGCAGGCTGCGCTGCTCTCGCGCTATGCCCAGGCCCTGGCCCCTCATCACGCGGCGCGCATCGACGAAATGCTGTGGCAGGGCGAGGGGGACGAGGCCCGGCGCATGCTGCGCCTTGTCCCCGAGGGCTGGGAGGAATTGGCAGAGGCCCGCATCGCCCTGCGCGCCCGCGCCCCCGGCGTGGATGCCCGCATCGCTGCGGTGCCCGCCCCGTTCGCCGATCACCCCGGCCTAGCCTATGAACGGTTCCTGTGGCGCGCCCGCAAGGGCCGCGCCGAGGACGCGATCGAGCTGATGGAGGCGCGCAGCACCTCGGCCGCGGCACTCGGCCGCTCGCTGGACTGGGCCAACTGGCGCCGCATCTACACAAGGCAACTGATGCGCGAGGGCGCGGGCCAACGCGCCTATGACCTGGCCGCGCGCCACCATGTCGCGCCCGGGGCCGACTATGCCTATGCCGACCTGGAATGGCTGGCCGGCTTCATCGCGCTGCGCCTGCTGAACGCCCCCGAAACCGCGCTGGACCATTTCCAGCGGTTCGAGGCCGCCGTCGAAACCCCGATCAGCCTGTCGCGCGGCGGCTACTGGCGCGGCCGCGCGCTAGAGGCAATGGGCCGCGACGCCGAGGCCCGTACCGCCTATGCCGATGCCGCCGCGCACCAGACCGCGTTCTACGGACAGCTTGCCGCCGAACGCGCGGGCCTGCCGATGGACCCGGCCCTGACGGGGGGCGAAACCTATCCCGGTTGGCGCGAGGCGCCCTGGGCGGACGGATCGGTGCTGCGCGCAGCACTGATGTTTCACGAGGCGGGCGAACGCAACCTGGCGGAATGGTTCCTGACCCACCTGGCCGAAACCGCCGATGCACAGGGCCAGCAACAGCTTGCAGGCCTCGCCCTGCGACTGGGGGAACACCACATCGCGGTCAGGCTCGCCAAGGTGGCCGCGCGCGACCTGAACGTGATGATGCAGGCCTATTTCCCCCTCACCGACCTGGCCGAGGCCGATCACCCCGTACCCGCCGAACTGGTCCTGGCCATCGCGCGGCGCGAAAGCGAATTCGACCCCGCAGTGATCTCGGGGGCGGGGGCGCGCGGCCTGATGCAGCTGATGCCGCCCACCGCACAGGCCATGTCCGCCAAGGTCGGCATCCCCTATTCCTCCTCCGGGCTGACCGGCGATCCCGGCTACAACGCGCGCCTCGGCGCGGCCTATCTTGCGCAATTGACCGACGAATTCGGCCCAAACCCGGTGCTGATCTCCGCTGCCTACAATGCCGGCCCCAGCCGCGCCCACCGCTGGGTCGCGGAACGGGGCGATCCGCGATCCGCCGGGGTGGACGTGGTGGACTGGATCGAGATGATCCCGTTCCGCGAAACCCGCAACTACGTGATGCGCGTGACCGAATCGCTGGCCGTCTACCGCGCGCGCCTGTCAGGCCGCACCGAAACGCTGCGCTTGTCTCAGGAACTGAAAGCGGACTGAGCCTTCTTCTTGGTCAAAATACCCAAATCCTGCCCGTGCCTCAGGTGCGCCGCTCGCGGATCAGCGTGAACAGACCCGCCGCGACCACGATACTGGCACCCATGGCGACATGGGGTTCCAACCTCTCGCCGAACACGGCCATCCCCAAGGCGCTGGCAAAGACCAGTTGCAGATAGGCAAAAGGCTGCACGGCGCTGGCCTCGGCCAGTTCGTAGGTCTTGATCAGCAGGAAATGCCCCAGCGCGCCGGTGACGCACAGCAGCGCCATCCAGCCCCAGTCGGGGGCGGCCATCGGCTCCCACACCCACAGGCCGATGGCGGTCATTGCCACCGCGCCCGTTGTTCCGGTCCAAAAGAAACTGGTCGCCGCCGTGTCGGCCCGCGCGACGTAGCGGGTCAGCAAACCGTACAGCGCAAACATCAGCGCCGCAGCCAACGGGATCAGCGCAGCGGGCGCAAAGACGCGCAGCCCCGGTTGCAGGATCACCAGCACGCCGACGAAGCCCACGCCGATCGCGACCCAGCGCCGCCAGCCCACGCGCTCGCCCAGCACCGGGCCGGACAGCGCCGCGATCAGCAACGGGTAGCAGGCAAAGACCGCGTGGCTTTCCACCAGCCCCAGCGCGACGAAACCGGCCACCATCACGCAGATCTCGGCGGCCAGCAGCAGCCCGCGGAACGCCTGCACCAGCGGTTGCCGCGTGGCCGCCGCCGCACGCATGCCGCCGGCCTTGCGCGCGGCCACGGCGATCACGAAGGCCGCGAAGAACCAGTAGCGGATCATCACCACCATCAGCACGTTGTATTCGGCGGCCAGGTGGCGCGAGATGCCATCCTGCAAGGCAAAGACCAGGGTCGTGGCAACCATCAGCAGGATGCCCAACCTTGTATTCTGCTCGGTCATGCGGACAGCCTCGCGACAGTCATGTGCCGCTTGCGCCCGAAACCGGGGCGGCGCTCGACCTCGAACCCGGCTTCGGCCAATCCCCGGCGAACGAACCCGGCTGCGGTATAGGTCGCTGCCGTGCCGCCCGGCACGGTGTGGGCCGCGACCTGGGCCATCAGTTCCGGCGACCACAGTTCGGGGTTTTTCGCCGGGGCAAAGCCGTCCAGGAACCAGGCCTCCGCCCGCCCGGCCCAGCGCGGCAGGGTTTCGCGCGCATCGCCAAAGATGAATTCGGCGTCCAGATCGTCGCTCTGGAACCGCGTCGCCCCCGCCCGCCAGGCATGGACCAGCGGCCCGGCCACCGCATGCGCCTCGGGGAAGGCGCGCAGGGCGCGGTCCATATCCCCCCAGTCCATCGGAAACGCCTCGAACCCGGTATATCGCAAGGGCCCCGCAACACCCGCCGCCCGCCAGGCGATCAGCGCGGCCAGCAGGTTCAGCCCGGTGCCGATGCCCAGTTCGGCGATGCGGAACCCCGGGGTGAACCGCGCAGGCAGGTCGTTGCCGGTCAGAAAGACATGCCGCGTTTCCGCCAGCCCGTCGGCGATTGAGAAATAGGGATCGTCGAACCGGGTCGCCACCGGCACGGCACCGTCCTTCCACTCGATATCGGCACGCTGGCGCTGCGACATGATCTGTCCTAGATGGCAGGAATTCAGAGCGCCGAGAATGAAAGAGGGCCGCGGCAATGGCAACGGTGGATGTAACGGTGATGGGCGCGGGCGTGTTCGGCTTGGCCTGCGCCTATGCCTGCGCCGGACGCGGTGCGCGGGTGCGGGTGGTGGAATGGTCGCATCCCGGCGCGGGGGCCAGCGGCACGCCGGTCGGCGCGCTGTCCCCCCATGTGCCCGAACGCTGGAACGACAAAAAGGCGTTCCAGCTGGACAGCCTGCTGATGGGCGACGATTTCTGGGCCGGGGTGGAACAGGTGTCGGGCAAGGCCACGGGCTATGGCCGGGTGGGCCGCTACCAGCCGATTGCCGATCAGGCCGCGCTGGACCGCGCCCAGGAACGCGCGGCAGAGGCCGAAACCCTGTGGCAGGGGCGGGCCGCATGGCGGGTGGTTCCGGCGGACCACGCCGGGGATTTCGCGCCGCTTACGCCCACGGGCCTGTTGATCCACGACACCCTGTCGGCCCGTATCGCGCCCCGCGACGCCTGCGCGGCACTGGCGGCCGGGGTGATTGCCCTGGGGGGCGAGGTCGCCTGCGGCGCCGAGGGGCCGATCGAGGGGCGGGTGATCTGGGCCACCGGCTATCCGGGGCTGGCGGCGCTATCGGTCGAGCTGGACAAACAGGTGGGCAGCGGGGTCAAGGGACAGGCCGCGATCCTGGAACATGACGCGCGCGGCGCGCCGCAGCTATATGCCGGCGGGCTGCTGATCGTGCCGCACCATGACGGGACGGTGGCGGTAGGATCGACCACCGAACGCGACTTTGACGATCCCTACAGCACCGATGCGCAGCTGGACGACGTGATCGCACGGGCGCGGATGGCCTGCCCCGCACTGGCCACGGCCCCGGTGATCGAACGCTGGGCGGGTGTGCGGCCCCGCGCGAAAACCATCGCGCCGATGCTGGGCGCATGGCCCGGACGGGCGGGGCATTACATCGCCAATGGCGGGTTCAAGATCGGTATCGGGCTGGCGCCGAAGGTCGGGCAGGTCATGGCCGATCTGGTGCTGGACGGCAACGACGCGGGCATCCCCCAAGGCTTTACGGTCGCGGCCTGCCTTTAGCGGCGGCGGAGCGCCTCCCAGGCCCAGAGCAGCGCCATCGCCCCCAGCACCGCGCCCAGCAGCCCGGCGGCAAATCCCGTCAGGGCCAGCAACAGCCGCAGGACAAGCCCGCCGATCAACGCACCGGCAATGCCGATGGCGATGGTGGTGGGAATGTCGGCCTCGACCCGCAGCAGGCGGGTGGCCAGGAACCCGGCCGCAATGCCCACGATGACAAGAAACAGGATGCTCATACCCTGAATATGGGGATGGCGGGGGGATTCGCCTATAGTCAGTCCCCCGGACGCGCCGCTTTTTCGCGCCCTGCGGACAGTTGAATGCGCCGCGCCCGCGCGCTACCTGTCGCGCGATCCCCGCCTGCCGAGAGGTTCCATGCGCACCCCCCTGTTCGAGGCCTATGTCGATCCAGCCCGCCCCTATCCCGAAATCTGGCGCCTGATCGCAGGCGTCGCGGCCATCGTGCTGATTTCCACCGGGGTCTTTGCGATCATGCTGATCGCCGCCTACCCGGTGCTGGGGCCGCTGAACTATTTCGGCTGGCTGCAAGGGCTGGGCGCCCCCTCAAGCCCCGCGCAGACGCTGTTCCTGCTGGGCAGCTTCGTCGGGCTTTGGCTGGGGGTCGTGATCGCGACGCCCGCCCTGCACTATCGCGAACCGGGCACGCTGTTCGGCCCCCTGCGCGACACGCTGCGCGGGTTCTTCCGGGCGCTTGGCGTGTTGCTGCCCGTTTACGCGGCAATGTTCGGGCTGGTGATGCTGACCACCCCGCTGGACCCCAACCTTGACCCGGGCACATGGGCCCGCCTGCTGCCCGCCGCGCTGGTGCTGGTTCTGATTCAGACCAGCGCCGAGGAATTGGTCTTTCGCGGTTACCTGCAACAGCAACTGGCCGCCCGCTTTGCCGCTCGGGCGATCTGGATGGGGCTGCCGGCGCTGGCCTTTACCGCGCTGCACTACAACCCGATGGCCGGGGCCAACGCCTGGATCGTCTTGGCGGCGGTGCTGGGCTTTGCGCTGGCCGCGGCCGACCTGACCGAGCGTTCGGGCAGCCTGGGCATGGCGATGGGCTGGCATTTCATCAACAACTGCAGCGCACTGCTGCTGACCTCGGTCAAGGGGACGATCACCGGCCTGTCGCTTTACGTCACGCCGTTCGATCTGACCGATACCGGCGCTGCGCCGCTGGCCCTGGGGCTGGACATCCTGGCCATCTTCATCGTGTGGCGGCTGCTGCGCGCGCTGATCTGACCGCGCAGGCGCGATTGCAATCCGGCACGGCGCGGCTTATTTCGTGCCCTCAGACCGACGCGGAGGGCACGAGCCGATGAACTGGATCAACAACTACGTCCGGCCCAAGATCAACTCGCTGTTCTCGCGGCGCGAGATGCCAGAGAACCTGTGGACCAAATGCGATGCCTGCGGCACGATGCTGTTCCACCGCGAGTTGGCGGATAACCTGAATGTCTGCCCGCATTGCGACCACCACATGGGCATCCGGCCGCGCGACCGCTTTCTGACGCTGTTCGACGGCGGCATCTTCACCGAGGTCGAGGTGCCCAAACCCGTCGCTGACCCGCTACAGTTCCGCGACCAGAAGAAATATCCCGACCGGATGAAATCGGCCCAGAAGGCCACCGGCGAGAAAGAGGCGATGCTGGTCGCCGAGGGCGAGATCGGGCGAACGCCCGTGGTTGCCGCCGCGCAGGATTTCAGCTTCATGGGCGGGTCCATGGGGATGTATGTGGGCAACGCGATCATCGCCGGTGCCAAACGCGCGGTCGATCTGAAACGCCCCTTCATCCTGTTTTCCGCCGCCGGCGGCGCCCGCATGCAAGAGGGTATCCTGTCACTGATGCAGATGCCGCGCACCACGGTCGCGCTGCAAATGCTGAAAGAGGCGGGGCTGCCCTATATCGTGGTGCTGACCCATCCCACCACCGGAGGCGTGACCGCATCTTACGCGATGCTGGGCGATGTGCAGATTGCCGAACCCGGCGCGCTGATCTGTTTCGCCGGGCCGCGGGTGATCGAACAGACGATCCGCGAAAAGCTGCCCGAGGGGTTCCAGCGCGCCGAATACCTGCTGGATCACGGCATGCTGGACCGGGTGACGCCGCGCACCAAGCTGCGCGAAGAGCTGATTACCATCACGCGGATGCTGATGGGCCTGCCGCCCGCGGTGATCGCCGATCTGCCGCCGCCGGCCAGCTTTGCCACCGGGCCGGAAAAACCCGAACCCGCCGAGGCCACCGCCGAGGTCGAGACCGCCCCGCAGCAACCCCTGCCCCGGCCGACCTATCCCGACCGGAAAAACGAAGAGTGACCGCCGCCACCAGCGACATCCTGCTGGACCGCATGATGTCGCTGCACCCCAAGGTGATCGACCTGACGCTGGACCGCGTCTGGCGCCTGCTGGCCGCGCTGGACCATCCCGAGCAACGCCTTGCCCCGGTGATCCATATTGCGGGCACGAACGGCAAGGGCTCAACGCTGGCGATGATCCGGGCGGGCTTGCAGGGCGCGGGCAAGCGGGTGCAGGCCTATACCTCGCCCCACTTGGCGCGGTTTCACGAACGCATTCGTCTGACCGATGGGCTGATTTCCGAACCCGCGCTGGCGGCGGTTTTGGACGAGTGCGACAGCGCCAATGCGCACGCCCCCATCACCTATTTCGAAATCACCACCTGCGCCGCGCTCTTGGCCTTTGCCCGCGATCCGGCGGATTACTGCCTGCTTGAGGTCGGGCTGGGGGGGCGGCTGGATGCAACCAACGTCATCGACCGCCCCGCGCTGACCGTCATCACGCCGATCTCCATCGACCACCAGCAATTCCTGGGCGACACCCTGCCCCAGATCGCCGCCGAAAAGGCCGGCATCCTGAAACGCGGCGTGCCCTGCGTCGTCGGCCCGCAACAGGACGCCGCCTTGCAGGTGATCGAGGACCGCGCCGCCCGGCTGGGCGCCCCCCTGCTGGCCCATGGCCAGCACTGGCATGTCTGGCAGGAACGCGAGCGGCTGATCTATCAGGATGAACGCGGTCTGCTGGACCTGCCCCTGCCCCGCCTGATCGGCCCCCACCAGGTGCAGAACGCGGGCACGGCCCTGGCCGCCCTGCGCGCGCTGGACATGGGCGACCCCGCCTATGAGGCCGCCATGACCGATGCGGAGTGGCCCGCGCGGATGCAACGCCTGCGCACGGGCCCGCTGGTGCAGGCCGCTGGCCGGGCGGACCTGTGGCTGGACGGCGGGCACAACCCCGCCGCCGGCACCGCGCTGGCCGCAGCACTGGCCACCCTGCCCCCGCGCCCGGTACACCTGGTCTGCGGCATGCTGAACACCAAGGACGTGACCGGCTTCATGGCCCCGCTGGCGCAGGTCGCCGAAACGCTGACCGCCGTTTCCATTCCGGGCGAGGCCAACACCCTGCCCGCCGAGACCGCCGCCGCCGCGGCCCGGCAGGCGGGCCTGACCGCCACCACCGCCGACAGCGTGACCGCCGCCGTGACCCGCATCGCCGCCGACAGCCCGAACGCCCGGATCGTGATCTGCGGATCGCTTTACCTGGCGGGGCGCGTGCTGCGCGACAACGCCTGACCCCACGGATCGACCACACGCCGCATCATCCGCCCCGAAGGCGCCCATCGCGATCAAGGCGCCCGCATGAGATCGCCAGCCCCCCGCGGGCCAGCGCGGACACCTCTTCGGGGTCGTGGGTGACCAAAAGGGTGGTCAGGCCCCTGCGCCGGTGAATTTCGCCCAGCACCTGCCAGAGCGCACGGCGCAGATCGCCGTCCAACGCGCTGAAAGGTTCATCGCACAACAGCAGATCGGGCTCGACAACCAGGGCGCGGGCCAACGCGACCCGCTGGCACATGCCGCCCGACAGTTGGCGGGGGTACTTGTCCGCATCCCCCGGGGCCAGCCCCACCGCGGCCAGCGCGGCCCGTGCCCGATCCCGACGGTCGCGCCGGACCAAGACACGCCCGGACAGGGCAAAGGCAACGTTTTCCTGCGCCGTTTTCCAGGGCAGCAAGGCGGGGTTCTGGAACACCACGCCCAAGCTGTCGCAGCGCCGGTCAACGCGCCCCGCATCCGGCGTCAGCAACCCTGCGGCAAGGGCGATCAGGGTACTCTTGCCGCTGCCCGACGGCCCAGAGATCACCGTGATCCCCCCTTCGGGCACCGCCAGGTCAAGCCCGCGAAGAACCGGCTGGCCCTCATGGGCAAAGTCCACCCCCGCGAAGCGCAGCATCGCCCCGGTCACGGCCCGGAACTCCGCGCGTCGTCACGCCAGACCCACAGGCGGCGCTGCAAGGGCGCCAGCAGCACCAGATCGACCGCAATCAGGACGGCGACGACCACCACGATCCAAGCCATCATGGCGGCGGTATCGACATGCGCGCGCGCGGTTGCCAGCCCGTCGCCGATACCGCCCGCCCCTGACAAAAGCTCGGCCATCACCGCCACCTTCCACGACATGGCCAGCGTCGTGGCAAGCGCCGGGAAGACATGGCTCAGCATATGCGGGACGTACATGTGCAACAGCCGGGCCGCGAACGGCACCCGATAGACGCGCGCCATGCGCAGCAACCCGCCATCGACGCTCTGGACCCCGTGGATCGCGGCGGCAAAAACCAAAGGCCCGGTAGCCACCGCCACCGTGAAGACCACTGCCCAGAACCCGCCGAACCAGAGGATCGCCAGCACCACCCAGGCAATCGCCGGCACCCCGAGCAGGATGATCGCAACCGGCTCAAACGCGCCCCGGACCGCCTCGCGCAGCCCGGCCAGCGTACCGGCGGCCAACCCCGCCAGCACGCCACAGGCCCAGCCCGCGGCCGCATGACCGGCGGTGCCGATCAGCGCAGGCCCGGCGGTACCGTCGCGGATCATCCTCCACAGCGCCCCCGCCGTATCGCCGATGCCGGGCAGGACAAGCGGCCCCCAGGCCCGATGCCCCCATTCCCACAGGCCCAGCAACAGGCCGATGCTGACCAGGCCCCACAGCCACGCATTGCCGTTTCTGTTGCGCACCAATGCCCCACTCAGCCCCAGTAGAAATCCGCCTCGGGCAACCTGCCGGCGACAATCCCCGGCGCGAGCGCCATGAGGTTTTGAAAATAATGCTCGATATCGGCGCGGGCCTCGCGCGCCGAGGTCACATCAAGATGCACGAAGGGCAGCGATCGCGCCACAATATCCGCAGGCAGCCCAAGGGCCGGGCCTGCGGCGGCCCCGGCCGCCTGCGGATGCGCGCGCACCCAGGCGCCGGCCTCGACACAGGCCGCGTGGGCGGCGGCGATGACCGCAGGCGCGGTTTCCACCAGTTCGGCACTGGCCGCCAGCCCCACCTGCGGAATACGCGGCCCGCGCCCGGTGTAGTGCCCGTACAGTTCCGTCACATCCAGCGCCCGGAACAGCGGCACCCCGGCGGTCGCGGCCCGCATCAGCGCGGCGGTGGCGGCGGGTTCGTGCATGACCGCGACATCGGCACGTCCGGCCAGAAACAGCGGCACCGCCTCTGCGGGCGATCCCACGTAATCCAGCGTCACGTCCCGCGCCGGGTCAAGCCCGGCCCACCCCAACACCATGCGGAACAACAGGTCGGGGGCCTCGTTCTTGTTCGAAAGCAGCACCTTGCGGCCCGCCAGGTCCTCGATCCCCGTGATCGTTTCATCCCGCGCCATCACATAGAGAACGCCCCAGGACACCACGTTCACCATCCGGGTGCCCGCCCCGCGGTTGAAGAAATTGGCAGCCGCATAGCTAGAGGTCGCGAACAGCCGGAACCGGCCCGAAGCAATGCCCGCCCGCATCTGATCGGTGCTTTTCCAGACATCGAACCGCGCGCCCGGCGCGGCGGCCTGCATGGCGCCCGAGGCCACGGCCCGCGCGAACACCGCCGAGGGTGTGGCCGGGATCCCCCACAGCGTCAGTGGGTCCGCCCCCTGCCCCCCAGCCGCCAGCGGCGGGGCTAGGCCCGCCGCCGCCATGCCCGCCAGGCCGCGCAGGACGGCGCGGCGATTCGGTGGCGCAAGACGCGGCACGCTCATGCCATGCTCCTTTACTGGTCCGACATCCTGGCCGACCTAGTAGACCATCGTGCTCATGGTGATGTCGTCCCAGATTTCCTTGACCGTGTGTTCCAACGCGTGCCTGCGGTCCTGATAATGGGTGTGCAGCAGACGGTGCGCGATCTCGGAATTCGGCGCCTCCAGAAACTCGCGGTACAGCGCCTGAACCTGCGGATTGTTGTGCGACTGGCGCACCTTGGCCTGCCGATCCACGTCGTAGATCGTTTCGCGCCGTTTCAGCGCCAGCGGCAGATACGCCTTTTTAGAGCGCAGCGACCCGCCGCCATCGACACAGCCGCCGGGGCAGGCCATGACCTCGATGAAATCGTAATCGGCCTGCCCGCTGAGAACGGATTCGACCAGCGCCCGCGTGTCGCCCAGCCCATGAACCATCGCGACCTTGACCTTGCCAACCGGGCCGCCCAGATCGACGCTTGCCTCGCGGATCCCGTCAAAGCCGCGCAGCTGGGTCAGTTCGATCCTGTCCAGTTCGCGCCCGTTGACCACCGCATAGATCGTGCGCACCGCGGCCTCCATCACGCCGCCGGTGGTGCCAAAGATCGCGCCTGCGCCGGAATAGGCACTCATGTACGGAACATCGAAGGTGGACGGTTCCATATCCTTCAGATCGATCCCCTCGCGCCGCAAGAGGCGGGCGAATTCGCGGGTGGTCAGCACCAGATCCGTTTCCGGCTGCCCGTCATGGACGAATTGCGGGCGGACGGCCTCGTCCTTTTTCGCCACGCAGGGCATGACCGAGATCACGCGAATCCGCGACGGATCAACGCCCAGCTTTTCGGGCAGATAGGTCTTGGCGATGGTTGACAGCACCTGCTGGGGCGACTTGGTAGAGGACAGCATCGACAGGATTTCCGGGTAGTGAATTTCCGCGAAATTGATCCAGGCCGGGCAGCAAGAGGTAAAGGTCGGGCGCCGCCCCTCCTTCAGCCGCTTCAGCAGTTCTGTCCCCTCTTCCATTATGACCACATCGGCGGCGAAATTGGTGTCCAGCACCACGTCGACGCCGATCTTGCGGCAGGCGGCGATGATCTGCCCCTCGACATTGGTGCCGGGGGGCATGCCGAATTCCTCGCCAAAGGCCACGCGCACGGCAGGGGCGAATTGCACCACGGTCACCAGATCGGGGTCGCAGATATAATCCAGCGCGCGGTCGGTTTCGTCGCGTTCCCCCAACGCGCCGGTCGGGCAGACCAGCACGCATTGCCCGCAGGACACGCAGACAGAGTTCGGGTAATCGTCGGCGTCACGCAGGGCGACGACACGGTCCAGGCCGGTGCCCTCCATCACCAGGGCGTCGACCTGCTGGTGATGGCGGCAGATGGCGACGCAACGCTGGCAGCGCACACAGCGGGTCATGTCGCGCACCATCGCGGGCGAGGACAGGTCGATCGGCCGCGCCTCTGTCCGCGCGCGGTCGAAAAAGCGGTTCTCGGTCAGGCCGACGAACTGGGCCAGGTCCTGCAACTCGCAATTGCCGTGGCGGATGCAGGTCGCGCAATCCTGCAGGTGATCGGCCATCAACAACTCGACCTGCAACCGCTGCATGTCGCGCGCGCGCTTGCTGCGGGTCTGAACCTCCATCCCCTCGCGGACGGGGGTGTTGCAGGATGTCACGATCTGGGGGGCCTCCTTGCCGGCCTGCAGGATTTCCACCACGCAGACCCGGCAGGTGCCCGGCGTGTGATCGATATCGTCCAACTCGCACAGCGTCGGGATATACAGATCGTGCCGCCGCGCGCAGGACAGGATCGTTTCGTTCGGAAAGGCCGTGCAGGCGGTGCCGTTGATGGTCAGCGACACGGTCGCCTCGGCGGGGTCGCGACCGTCCTGGCCGGTCTGGGCAATGGTGCACATCAGCGCGCTCCTTCCGGGATCGGGTGTTTCGTGACGACGGAATAGACGCGGTAGCAGCGCATGCAGCGCTGCGCCTCGGCATAGGCCTCTTTCGCGCTGATGGTCTGTTCGACCTCTTCGAACATGTGCTTGCGCAACTCGGGGTCCAGTTCGGGATTGTGGACGCGATAGGCATTGCGCACCGGGGTTTCGACCACGTCATTGGCCAGCATCCGGTTGTCGGCGATCAGCCTGCGCATGCGCGAGCGTTTGAAAAACCGAACCGATCCCCGCTGCACCCAATCGTCGATATTGCGCGCGGCCTTCAGCCCGGCGGCCATGGCGTAGATCAGCGTGGACGGCCCGGTGACGCAATCGCCCCCGGCAAAGACACCGGGGCGCGAGGTGGCCAGCGTCGTGCCGTCGGCGGCCACGCACTGCCAGCGGTCCAGATCGATGCCGTCCTCCGCGATCAGCGCGCCGTCCTCCACCTGCTGGCCGATGGCGGCGATCAGCGCGTCGCATTTCATGGTGAATTCGCTGCCCGGGATCGGGCGCACCTTGCGCCGGCCGCTCTCGCCCGGTTCGGTCTGTTCCATCCGGGCCAGTTCCACGCCGGTCACCCGGCCGTTTTCCGTTAGGATACGCACGGGGTTGCACAGGGTGTGAAAGCGCACGCCCTCTGCCTTGGCATCCTCTATTTCATGGGGATCGGCGGGCATGTCGGCAAGCGTGCGGCGATAGATGACATGCACGTTCTCGGCCCCCAGCCGCAGGGCCGACCGCACGCAATCCATCGCAACGTTTCCGCCGCCGACCACCAGAACCTCGCCGGACAGGGCCAGCGGCGCGATCCCGTCGACGTGGTCATGCACCTTCAGCAGGAAATCTATGCCGCTGAAATAGCCCGCGGTGGCGGGGTTTTCCCCCTCGACCCGCAATTGCGAGCCCGCCTGGCAGCCAAGACCCAGAAAGACGGCCTTGTACCCCTGCGCGAACAGATCATCGATCGAGAAGTCCCGCCCCAGCTGCTGACCGAACAGGAACCGCCCGCCCAGATCCGCGATGATGTCGGTTTCCAGCGCCAGCGTGTCCTTGGGCAGGCGGTAGCTGGGGATGCCGATCTGGGCCATGCCACCGGCCTGGCTGGATTTTTCGAACACATCGACATGATAGCCGCGCAACAACAGGTGATAGGCACAGGAAATCCCCGCCGGGCCCGCGCCGACCACCGCCACGCGCATGTCGGGATTCAGCGGCTTGCGGATCATGTCGCGGGTGAATTTCAGCGCGTGCGGGCCGCTTTGCTGGTCGGCGACATAGCGTTTCAGCGTCTTGATGCCGACGGCCTCGTCCACGAACTTGCGGCGGCAGGCCTGTTCGCAATAGCGCACGCAGACCCGTCCGCAGGTCGCCGCCATCGGGTATTTCTGCAGCAGCACCCCCAGCGAATTCTCGGGTTTGCCATCGCGGACATAATCGATATAGCGCGGCACGTTGATCTTGGACGGGCAGGCCTCGATGCAGGGGGCGGTGACATAGGCCATGCCGTGCTGGGCCTTGATCGGCCGGCCCGTCGCGGTTTCCGCCTCCAGCCGCTCGCGGAAATGCTGCACCGCGCCCAGCAGCGCGACCGCGCAGGTCTGCCCCAAGCCGCAGAGAGAGGTCTCTCGCATCTGCGCGCCCAGCGTGGCGATCTGATCCAGGTCCAGCGGCGCATCCAGCCCCCGCCGCATCCGGTCCAGCGCATCGCGCACCAGAACCGTGCCCATCCGGCATGGGGTGCAGGCCCCGCAGGACTGTTCCGCAGCCTTGGCCATATAGTAGTACAGCGCATCGATCAGGCTGACGCTGTCATCGAACACCAGAAAACCGCGATCCCCGAAAAAGGCGCGGATGGCGTTGCCTTCGTCGAACTCGTCGAAATTCTCAAGGACAAGCGGATCGGCCCCATCGTCAACCGCCCCTGGCGCCGCCACATGAACGGTCCCGTCCCAAACCCCGAATGCCACGCGTGTCATTTTGCGCTCACTCCTCCCGCCCGGGCAAACGCGGCGGCGAAGCAGCCCGAAACGCAGCCGATGTTCCGCCTGCGCGGGCGTCCGACGCCGGATCAGATGCCACGGCCACCCTCACCCGCGCCGCCGCGAGGGGCATTGATCCAGCGCAAGGCAGGGACAAACGGCCGCTTCGCCGCACATCGTGCGACGCGCAGGCCAGCGGCATCGCCGCAAAGACCACGCCGGGGCACAGGACACGACCGATCAGTCCGGCAAGGATCAGGCAGAGGCCGGGGCTGAGCGGGCCGCAGATGCCACACCCGGTGGGGTTAAACACCAGCCCTGCCAACCATTTCCAGGGCAAGCGGGGATCATAACCCGCGCTGTTTTAGGATAGCGGTATTCTGGAGAAAGTGGCAGCCCGTAGGGGAATCGAACCCCTCTTTCCAGGTTGAAAACCTGGCGTCCTAACCGATAGACGAACGGGCCATCCAGCGCGTGCGGCGTTATCTAGGAAAACTGGCCGGGGGGCGCAAGAGGAATTTTCAACCCGTCCACGCTTTTTTCAGGCGGCGCGAGCGGCGTCCTCCAGGCGCAGTTGCACGCGGGCCTGGCCGCGCCAGGTGTTGACGTCCAGCCGGCCGGCCAGATGGAAGCGCGCGCCGCCGTGCTCCTCCAGCAGGGGGCCCAGCGGACCGTCGAAGGCGCCGAAGGCGATGCCCTCCAGCCGGGCGCCCATCCCGTCGCCAAAGGTGATCTTCAGATGGCTGTCCCCCACCCGCCGGGCAAAGGACAGCGCCATGTCCGCAAAGGCAAAGCGCGGCGCGGGGGCGCCTGCGCCAAAGGGGCCGGCCTGTTCGATCCGCTCGACCATCTCGACGGTGGCAGCGCCCGGCATCAGCAGGCCGGTCAGCCGCAGGTCGGCCGGACCCGCCTGGCCCGCGCCCTGCCGGGCCAGCAACTCGCCCAAACGCTCCATCGCGTCTTCCAGCCGGTCACGGGCCACGGTCAGCCCGGCGGCCATCTTGTGCCCCCCGCCCTTGACCAGCAGCCCCTCTGCCGCCAGCCGCTGGACCGCCGCGCCCAGATCGACGCCGGAAATGGAACGGCCCGATCCCTTGCCCTCGTCCCCGTCCAGCCCGATCACCACGGCGGGGCGGTTGGTGGCCTCTTTCAACCGGCTGGCCACGATGCCTACCACGCCTGGGTGCCAGCCCTCGCCCGCCGCCCAGACCAGTGGGCCATCCAGCCCGCGCGCCTCGGCCTGGTCCAGCGCTGCGGCGCGCACGGCATTCTCGATCTCGCGCCGTTCGGTGTTCAGCTGGTCCAGCCGTTCGGCAATGGCCGCGGCCTCGGCCGGGTCGGCGGTGGACAAGAGGCGCGCGCCCAGATCCGCCTTGCCGATGCGCCCGCCCGCGTTGACCCGCGGCCCCAACAGGAAACCCAGGTGATAGGGCGTCGGCGCGCTGTCCATCCGCGCCACGTCCGCCAGCGCCACCAGACCGGGGCGCGCGCGTTTGGCCATCACCTTAAGCCCCTGCCGGACCAGCGCGCGGTTGACGCCGGTCAGGGGGGCCACATCCGCAACCGTCGCCAGCGCGACAAGGTCCAGGAAGGCCAACAGATTGGGGCCGGACATCCCCGCCGCGCGCATCTGGCGGTTCACCTCGACCAGCATCAGGAACACCACGCCCGCGGCGCACAGATGCCCCAGATCGCCATCTTCATCCTGGCGGTTGGGGTTCACCACGGCCAGCGCGGGCGGCAGGGTTTCCGCGCCCAGGTGGTGATCCAGCACGATCACGTCCGCGCCCCTGGCCGCCGCGATCGGATCATGGGACAGGGTGCCGCAATCGACGCAGACGATCAGGTCGTGGTCGCGGGCAAGCTGTTCCATCGCCGGGACGTTGGGGCCGTACCCCTCGTCGATCCGGTCGGGGATATACAGCGTCGCCGCCAACCCCATCTCGCGCAGCCAGGTCAGCAGCAGCGCGGCCGAGGCGCCACCATCCACGTCGTAATCGGCGAACACGGCGATGCGCTGGCGCCCGCTGACAGCGGCCAGAAAGCGTTCCGCCGCCGCCCCCATGTCGCGCAGGGACAGCGGATCGGGCAGCAAATCCTTCAGCGTCGGCTCCAGAAAGGGCGCGGCGCCCTCGGGCGGCACGCCGCGCGCGGCCAGAACAGCGGCGACCGGCGCGGGCAGGCGCGCGGCCTGCGCCAGCGCCTCGGCCTGGCGGTCCTGTTCGGCCGAGGGGCCGCGCCAGCGCCGCCCGGTGGCCGAGCATTCAACACCCAGGAACGGGTCTGCCATGCCTCACTCGATGGGCGTGCGGTAGGTCATCCGCCGGACCGAGCCGGTCTTGGACCGCATCAGCAGGGTCTCGGCGGTCAGCCAGCCGACCTCACGCTTGATCCCCGGCAGCAGCGAACCGTCGGTCACCCCGGTCGCGGCAAAGATCACGTCGCGGGTCACCATGTCGTCGCGGGCATAGACGCGATCCAGGTCTGTCACGCCGTGCTTGGCCGCGCGGCCCCGCTCGTCATCGTTGCGGAACAGCAGCTGGCCGTACATCTGCCCGCCCATGCATTTCAGCGCGGCGGCGGCCAGCACCCCCTCGGGCGCCCCGCCCGACCCCATGTACATGTCGATGCCGGTCCGATCGGCCTCGGCGCAGTGCATCACACCGGCCACGTCGCCATCGGTAATCAGGCGGATCGCCGCGCCGGTGGACCGAACCTCGGCGATCAGGGCCTCGTGCCGGGGGCGTTCCAGGATGCAGACGGTGATGTCATCGGTATCGCCGCCCTTTTCCTTGGCCAGCTTGCGCACCCGTTCGGCGGGCGACATGTCCAGCGTCACCACACCCTCGGGATAGCCCGGCCCGATGGCCAGTTTTTCCATGTACACGTCGGGCGCGTGCAGCATCGACCCGCGTGGCCCCATCGCGATCACGGCCAGGGCGTTGGGCATGTCCTTGGCGGTCAGCGTCGTGCCCTCCAGCGGGTCCAGCGCGATATCCACCGCCGGACCTTCGCCCGACCCGACCTCTTCGCCGATATACAGCATCGGCGCCTCGTCGCGCTCACCCTCGCCGATGACCACAACGCCCTGGATATCCAGCCGGTTCAGTTCGGTCCGCATGGCATCGACGGCGGCCTGGTCGGCGGCCTTTTCGTCGCCATGGCCGATCAGCTTGGCCGAGGCCAGCGCCGCCCTCTCGGAAACACGGGCCAGACCGAGGGAAAGCATCCGGTCGTTGAAATCGGTGGGCGCGGTCGGGGACATCGGGAAATCCTGTGGCTGCAATGGATGGTATGCCGATATCTAGCCCCCCCGGCGCCGCCAAGACAAGGGGGCGCAGGACCGCGCCCTAACCGGCGTCGGCGCTCAGGTAATCGGGCAGGTGGCCGATATCGGGCAGGATCGCATCGGCCAGGTCGGCCAGATCCTGTGCCCGGGCCGGGCCAGTCAGAACGCCGATCGTGGTCATCCCCGCCGCGCGGCCCGCGTGCAGGTCGTGGCGGCTGTCGCCGATCATCGCGACCTGGTCCGGCGCGCACCCCACCGCCCCGGCAAAGGCCAGCAACTGCCCCGGTTCCGGCTTGGCGCCGAACCCGCTGTCGCAGCCGGCGATGAAATCGAACCGCTCCAGCACACCCGCGGCGGACAGATGCGCGCGCGCCGGGGCCTCGGCGTCGTTGGTCGCCACCCCCAGCGCCAGCCCGCGCGCGGCCAGATCGGCCATCAGCGGCGGCAGCGGCACGGCCGGGCACAGCGGCGCCCTGGCCGCCGCCGCGTTCATCCGCGTCAGCAGCGCGCGCGGGGTCATCTGCGGCAGGTGGGGCAGCATCAGCGCGGCGACCTCGTCCGGGGTGCCCGCGATCACCGGGCTATGCGGATCAAACCGCGTGGTGGCGGGATCGAAACCGATGGCCGCCCCCAACCGGGCCATGGCATCCGGGGCGCCATCCGTCAGTTCGGTCAGGAAATCGGCCGCCCAGCCGCCCCAGGTCGCGTGAAAATCGAAAAGCGTGCCGTCCTTGTCGAAAAGGATCGCGGTCAATCTGCCCATGAAACCTGCCTGCTGCTGTCACCCCCTCTTGCCGGGACAGGCGCCGCAACGCAAGCGGTCAGGTCCAGTGCGGGTCCGCCCCGCCGGGCAGCGCGGCCCGCGCCCGCAACAGGGCCTCGCCCGGCAGGCCCTCGGCGGTGCAAAAGGCGATGACCCAGGCATCGTCCATCAGCAGGAAATCCAGAACGGAGGCCAGGAATTCCGGCTCGGCGGCACGCGCGCGCAGGTCGGCCTCGCCCGCGCCGGTGGCCCCCAGAAAGACGGGCAGCAATTCGTCGTTGCCCACCAGCCATGCCAGGGCCCGCAACGCCAGCAGCTCGGACTCGTCGTGCATCTGCCCCCTCCACTTCGAACAGTGTTAAAGAGTTTGTTAACCCTTCCTACCGGAAACTGAAGCCCGTGTTGCAAGTCAAGAGTTCCGCGTTTCGCGTCCGCAGGGAGGGCCCCGGAAATGCCCCGCACGGTTCTGATCGTCGACGATCTGGCCACCAACCGAATCGTCATGAAGGTTCTGCTGGAACGGGCCCATTACAGGGTGGCCCAGGCGGCAACGGGACAGGACGCGCTGACAGAAATCGCGCGCGAGCCGCCGGATATGGTGCTGCTGGACGTGGGGCTGCCCGACATGGACGGGGTCGCACTGTGCCGTCACCTGCGCAGCATGCCCACAACCGCCGACCTGCCGCTGATCGTCGTGACCGCCTCGCCCGACCCGGCGGCCCGGCTGCGCGCGCTGGAGGCCGGCGCCGATGATTTCCTGACCAAGCCGCTGAACCGAACCGGCCTGCTGGCCCGTGTCCGTAGCCTGCTGCGCACCCATGCGCGCAATCACGACCTGACCCAGGGCAGCGCGGCGCAGGCCGCCCTCGGCTTTGCGGAGCCGTCCAACGGGTTCGAGGGACCGGGCCGCATCGCGCTGGTCGCGCCGCCGCGGCTGGCGCGTGGCTGGCGCGAGGCCCTGACCGGCCGGTGCCGCGACCGCCTGACCACGATGACCCGTGCCCAGGCGCTGGCGCCGCCCCCCGACAGCCCCACGCCCGACCTGTTCGTGATCGGCACCGATCCGGGCCATGAACCCGCCGGGCTGGGTCTGGTCAGCGAATTGTGCATCCGCCCCGAAACGCGCCACGCCGCCATCCTGTTCGCCACCGAGGCGCCATCGGGCGACACGGCCGCCATGGCGCTGGATCTGGGCGCGACCGACATCCTGCCCCTACCCGTCGACCCCGAAGAGCTGGTCCTGCGCATCCGCAACCAATTGCGGCGCAAACGACAAGCCGAACGGCTGCGTGCCTCGCTGGAGGATGGGTTGCGCCTGGCGGTGACGGATGCGCTGACCGGCCTTTACAACCGCCGCTATGCCCTGCCCGCACTGGCGCGCATGGCCGGGCGCGCGGCGCAGTCCGGCCGGGATTTCGCGGTGATCGTTCTGGATATCGACCGCTTCAAGCAGGTCAACGACCGGCACGGCCACGCGGCGGGCGACAGCGTCATCATGGAGGTGGCTCACCGGCTGAAACGCGCCCTGCGCGATACCGACCTGCTGGCCCGCATCGGCGGAGAGGAATTCCTGATCGCGCTGCCCGACGCCGATCGCGCCGGTGCGCTGGCCACGGCAGAGCGCTTGCGCCAGGCGGTCGGCGGCAGCCCGGTTACCCTGCCCGGCAGCCCGGGAACGATCACGGCAACCGTCAGCCTGGGCGTGACCATGGGGGGCGGGGCAGTGGTCGCCGGGGCCGGCGCGGAACGCGCGGTCGCCGACCTGCTGGCAGAGGCCGACCGCGCGCTTTACGCCGCCAAGGCGGGCGGGCGCAACATGGTCGAGATCAGCCGAACCGCCGCCTGAAGACGGCTGAGCACGCTAACGAAAGGGGCGTCGCCGCCCCGCGTACCATCGCGCAGTGCGGACCCGGTGATGTGCAAGGAAAACCCCAACGCACCGAAGGCATCACATTGAAAATGCGATGCCTTTCGGGCGGTAGCGGGTGTGCCCAGCCCTAGCGCCGCGGCCCGTCACGATGGTCCCGGACGGGCGGACCGCGCCGCAGGACACGTTCCAGCCGGTCGGCAAAGGCGGCCCGCTCTTCCGGCGACATGGTTTCCAGCCGCGTCACCAACAGACCGCGCCAGATCTGCCCCTGGTCGCGCACCCGGGCCTCCTGCTCGGCCAGGATATCGGCGACGCGGCCGGGTTCGTAGGGATCGGCGCGGAGCGCGCCCAGCAGATCCCGAAACCCCTGCCGTACCGCCATACGGTTTTCGCGCAGGCGCGGCGCCTCTGCCCGCATCGCCCGGCGCAGGGCGGCGCGGTCCTCATCGGCCAGGGCGCGGGCATAGGGGCCATAGGCGGCCTCGCCCATATCCGCGCGCGGGGGGCCGCCGCGATGGCCCACAACGGCACCGCCGATCATGCCGACAATCAGCAGGTTCAGGGCCAGGCTGACGATCAGCGCCACCCGCACCCAGGTGCGCGTACGCGGCGCGGGGGTCTTGGTCGTATCCGTGTCGGCCATGCTCAGCCCTCCTGCAAGAATGTATCGAGGCTGGGCGCCAGATCGGCCGGCCCGTAGCCGCCGCCCAGCATCGCCGTGGTCACGGCATCCAGCCCCACCGGATCGGCATAGCCGATCCATATTCCCACAACGCCCGCGGTTGCGAGCCCGGCCATCGAGGGCCAGCCGCCCAGCCCGGCAAGGACACAGGCCAGCAGGCGCCGGCGCACCGATCCGCCTGGCCGCCGCTGCGGGGCGGGCGCGGGATCGGGCACGGCCCGCGCCCCGGCCTGGGCCATGGCATCGTCCATGATCCGGGCCAGCAGTGCCGCCGAGGGATCGGGCGCAGATACCCGCGCAGCCTCGAACAGCGAGTCAAGTTCCGCGTCTGTCATCGCCGGTCCATCCCGGTCCATCCGCTCAGTCATCGTGCAACCCCAATTCCCCGCGCCGCGCGGTCAACCCCGCCTTCAGCGCCCTCTTGCCCCGGGCGGTCAGGCTTTCGACCGCCTCGGTGCTGATCTCCATGATCTCCGCGATCTCGGGGTTCGCAAGCCCCTCGAGATGGCGCAGGATCACGGCCTGGCGCTGTCGCTCCGGCAACCCGTCCAGCGCCTCTTGCAGGGCACGGGCGCGGGCCTCGGTCAACAGCCGCGCCTCTGCCCCCGGCGTGTCGTCCTCGGGCTCGGGCACGCTGTCCAACCCCTGACTGCGGCGCCGCCGCAGCCGGTCGGTGCACAGGTTGGAGGCCACCCGAAACAGCCAGGTGGATACCTTGGCCTCGCCCGTTCGCCAGTCCGGCGCCATCCGCCAAAGCCGCAGCATCGCCTCTTGCGCGACATCCTCGGCCTCGGCCGCGTCGCCCAGCAGGCGGGCGGCAAAGGACAGAACCCGCGGTGTCAGCCGCAGCGTCAGGATACGCGCCGCGCGGGCGTCGCCCTGACCGTAAGCGGCCAGCAGGTCTTCGTCCGTTTCCTCGCCCGATGCGTCCAAGGCCATGTCCATCCTGCCTCCGGCCTATCCGGTCCCGGTCGGTGCGGCAATGCGGCGGGGCGCGTCCGGCCCCGCCGCACCACGTTTTAGCGCATCATCCCGCGCGGGCCGAAGCGGCCGCCGAATTTCTCGATCGCGGCGTCGAACTCTTCCTTCGAGATCGCGCCATCGCCATCGGCATCGACCCGGTTAAAGATCATTTCCGGCCCCGGGCGGCTGGCCATTTCCTCGGCGGACAGCTTGCCGTCGCCATCGGCATCCAGCAGTTCGACCAGCTGGCCCGCGCGCTCGGCGCGCTGCTCGGGCGTCAGCGTCGGATCACCGAAACCGCCGGACCCCATCGGCCCCGTGCCCTGCATGCCGCCGAAGGCGCCATAGCCCGGACCCATCTGCTGGCCACCCTGCATGCCCGGCCCCATCTGCTGGCCATAGGGCATCATGCCCGGACCGCCGCGGCCATGGCCACCGCGCGGGCCGTCCCAGCGCCGGCCTTGCGGGCGCAGCTCGGCGGCCTCTTCCTTGGTCAGGAAACCATCGCCGTCCTTGTCCAGCCCCTCAAAGCGCGCCTTGGCGCGGGCGCTGAATTCTTCCAGGCTCAGCTTGCCGTCCTCGTCGGCATCCATCTGGCTGAACATCCCAGCCGCGCGGTCAAAACCCCAGGCGCTGGCCGTACCGACCGTTCCGGCAACGAATACCGCGGCCGCACCGGCCGCCATCGCGGTCATCGCCAGTCCCTTGCGCATGCGTGTCATCTGTCATCTCCTTCGCTGGTTGGCATTCCATCGCGGCCCCTCTGGCCGCCTTGTGCCCCTGATACGCGGCGGCCAGGAACTTCCGTCGCCGGGGCGGCGGATATTTTGCGACATCCCGCCGCAAGGACAGCGCGTCCTCTAGGAAATAGGGGCCTGTTTCCTACCTTTAGGGACACGCGCGGCAGGAGGCGCGGCCATGACGACGACCGATGGACATATGTGCGAGTCCGATCAAAGACCGCTGGGCGAGGCCGTTATTCGCGGCTGGTGCAAGCGTTGCCCCAATTGCGGGGCGGGTCCGCTGTTCGTGGGCTACCTGACCGTGCGCGATCATTGCCCGGTCTGCACCGAGGATCTGCATCACCACCATTCCGATGACGGCCCGGCCTATCTGACCGTGCTGATCGTCGGGGCGCTGATGACGCCGCTGCTGGCCTGGGTCGTATCTGCCTTCAATCCCGATCCGCTGGTGGTTACCTCTGTTTTCACCATTGGCTGCGTGGGCTTGGCCCTATACCTTCTACCCCGTCTGAAAGGGGTGATGGTGGCATTGCAATGGGCGAAACGGATGCACGGCTTCGGGGACAGGACCTAGGCGATCCGCCGATCCGCGACGCGGCAACGGTTATCGTGCTGCGCGACAAAGGCGGCGTGCCAAGCGTCCTGATGGGCCAGCGCGGCGCCAGCGCGGCCTTCATGCCCAACAAATTCGTCTTCCCCGGCGGCGCCGTGGACGCCACCGATGCCGATGTGCCGCTGGCCTGCCCGTTGACCGGCAATTGCGATGCGCGCCTGCGCGCTGAAACCGACCCCGCGCTTGCCTCGGCCCTGGTGGCGGCGGCGATCCGCGAGGTGTGGGAGGAAACCGGCCTGATCTTTGGCACGCCGGGCGCCTGGGACCGCCCCGCGCCCCGCGGCTGGCGCGGCTTTGCCGACAGCGGGCATCTGCCCTCGCCCGCGGGGTTTCATTTCGTCTTTCGCGCGGTCACCCCGCCGGGACGGCCGCGCCGGTTCGACGCGCGCTTCTTCCTGGTCGAGGCCGAGGCCGTGGCCAACGATCCCGACGATTTTTCCGGCGCCGAGGAAGAACTGAGCCACCTGCAATGGGTTCCGCTGGCCGAGGCGCGGCGCTTCGACCTGCCCTTCATCACCGAGGTCGTGCTGGCCGAGGTGGCGCGCCTGACCCAAACGGGCCTGCCCCCCGCAAGCGTGCCGTTTTTCGACAATCGGACGGGGCGGTCGGAATTCCGCCGCCTGGGCTAACCCCGCAGCCACGGTTTTTCGCGAAAAACCGTGGCTCAGCGCGCGGCCTTCTCGGCGATGCCGGATGTGCCCTCGCGCCGTTCAAGTTCCGCCAGAACATCCGCCAGCGCCACATCGCGCGCGGCCAGCATCACCAGCAGGTGATACAGCACATCCGCCGCCTCGGATGTCAGGCGGTCGCGATCGCCCTTGACCGCCTCGATGATGGCCTCGACCGATTCCTCGCCGAATTTCTCGGCGCATTTTTCCGGGCCTTTGGCCAGCAGCTTGGCCGTCCAGGACGTATCCGGGTCCGCGCCCTTGCGGGCCTCTATGGTGGCGGCAAGGCGTTCCAGCGCGCTCATGCCGGCCTCACCGGGATGCCGGCGGCGGCCATATGGGCCTTGGCCTGGCCGATGGTGAAGGTGCCGAAATGAAAGATCGACGCCGCCAGTACCGCGCTGGCGCCGCCCTTGGTCACGCCCTCTACCAGGTGGTCCAACTCCCCCACCCCGCCCGAGGCGATCACCGGCACATCAACCGCGTCGGAAATCGTGCGCGTCAGGTCCAGGTCGAAGCCCGATTTGGTGCCATCCCGGTCCATGCTGGTCAGCAGGATTTCCCCTGCCCCCTTGGCCACAACCGTTTTCGCGAATTCCACCGCGTTGATGCCCGTGGGCTTGCGCCCGCCATGGGTAAAGATTTCCCACTTGCCGGGGCTGACCTGTTTCGCGTCGATGGCAACCACGATGCACTGGCTGCCGAACTGATCGGCGGCCTGGCGCACCACGTCCGGGTTCGCCACCGCGGCCGAGTTGAAGCTGACCTTGTCCGCCCCCGCCAGCAGCAGGGCGCGCACATCCTCGACCGTGCGCACGCCGCCGCCCACGGTCAGCGGCATGAAGCACTGTTCCGCTGTGCGGCGCACCACGTCGAACATCGTGCCGCGGTTTTCATGGGTGGCGTGGATGTCGAGAAAGCACAGCTCGTCCGCGCCAGCGGCGTCATAGGCCTTGGCCGCCTCGACCGGGTCGCCGGCATCGATCAGATTGACGAAGTTGACGCCCTTGACCACGCGGCCGTCGGCCACGTCAAGGCAGGGGATGATGCGGGTTTTCAGCATGGGCAGGGTCCGGGATTGCGTCGCGCCCGTGATACGCGCTGCGCGGCCGGGGTGCAATCGCGGCTCACTCTCCGGCGCGAAACCGGCGCGCCAGGGCATAGGCCAACCCGCCCAGCACCAGCCAGCCCAGGGCGATGGGCGCAAACACCATCCCCAGCCGCCCCCCGGAATTGACGAAACCCGCGAAATCGACCCCCGTAACCATGCAATGTTCATAGGGGCCGTGGGCGGGCGGGCAGCCACTGACCAGCTTTAGCCCCAAAACCAGCAGCCCGTAGAGCGCCAGCAGCGTCACCGGCAACAGATAGGCGGCAAGGGCAAGGCGCATCGGATCACCCCTTCAGCGCGGACAGGGCCGCCGACAGGTCCAGCGCCCCGTCATACAGCGCCCTGCCCGAAATCGCCCCGGCAATCACGCCGGTATCACGCAGCGCCACCAGATCGGCCAATGAGGACACCCCGCCTGAGGCGATCACCGGGATGGATACGGCGCGGGCCAGATCCTCGGTCGCGGCGACGTTCGGGCCGCCCATCGCCCCGTCGCGGTCGATATCGGTATAGATGATCGCGGCCACGCCCGCGTCCTCAAAGCTTTTCGCCAGGTCGGTCGCCATGACATCCGTTTCCTCGGCCCAGCCCTTGGTGGCGACGCGGCCCTTGCGCGCGTCGATGCCAACCGCGACCTGCCCCGGAAACGCCTTGGCCGCCTGCCGCACCAGCTCGGGGTTTTCCACCGCGACCGTGCCCAGGATCACGCGGGCCAGCCCCTTGGACAGCCACATCTCGATCGTGGCCATGTCGCGGATGCCACCGCCCAATTGCGCGGGCACGTCCGTTGCAGCCAGGATCGCCTCGACCGCCGCCGCATTGACCGGCTGGCCTGCAAAGGCGCCGTTCAGGTCCACCAGGTGCAACCATTCGCAGCCCGCATCCTGAAAGGCCCGCGCCTGCGCCGCGGGGTCGTCGCCGAACACGGTGGCCTTGTCCATCTCGCCGCGCAGCAGGCGCACGCATTGGCCGTCCTTCAGGTCGATAGCGGGATACAGGATCATGGGGCGCGCTCCGTCTGGCCGGGTTTGGCGCCGTTATGCAGCTTTCCCCCCCGAATGCAACGCAACCCCACGTCACGCTTGCCCGGGCGGCCCGGCAAGCGTCACACTGCCCCCATCAAACGGGAGGATCACATGAAACGCATCGCAGCCCTTGCCGCGCTTGGCCTGGCGCTGGCCGGCCCCGCCTTTGCCGCCGACCCGGCCGAGGGCGTCTGGCAGACTGGCCTGGACGACAACGGCAATTTCGGCCACATCCGCATCGCCCCCTGCGGGCCCAAACTGTGCGGCACCCTGATCCGCGCCTATGACGGCAAGGGCCGCCAGATCGACAGCGACAATGTCGGCAAGGCCATCGTCTGGGACATGGTGCCCACCGGGCCGGGCCGCTACGGCGACGGCAAGGTCTGGGCCCCCGACCGCGGCAAGACCTACAATTCCAAGATGGAGTTGCAGGGCGACTTCCTGTCGGTCGAGGGCTGCGTGATGGGCATCTGCCGCCAGGGCGGCAAGTGGAAGCGCGTGCGCTGACCGCCGCGCCGCATTGAAACCATGCCCCGTTCGCTGCGCCAACTGGTTGAGCGCCAGATCGGCAAGGCCATCGCAGAAGGCCAGCTGACCGGACTGCGGGGCGAGGGCCAGCCCCTGCCCGACCGCAGCGGGCTGGCCTTTACCGACATGGCCACGCAGGTCGCCGTGCGCCTGATGGCAGAGGCCGGCGCCCTGCCAGAGGAATTCCGAATCAAGGCGCTGCTGGAAGAAGCGAAACAGGCCTACGCAGCCGCCGAAACCGATGAGGAAAAACGCCTGGCGATGGCCCTGATCGCCGAGCTTGACCAGCGCTACAATACCGCCGTAGAGGCCCGGCGCCGTTTCATGGCGCCCTGAGCGCCCGGAACCGCTATAGCCGCGAGGATACGATCCCGGTGGCAAATCCGCCCATGCGCAATTCGCCGAACAGGCGCTGATACTCGATCTTGGGGCAGCGGTCCTGCACCACGTCGCACCCGGCCGCGCGGGCACGGGCGGCGGCATCCTCATGCCGGACGCCGATCTGCATCCAGACCGTGCGCAGGGCGGGCAGGCTGGCCAGCGCCTCCTCGACGATGGGGGGAACGTGGTCAGACTGGCGGAAGATATCCACCATGTCCACGGGCAGATCGGCGGGAATCGCGGCCAGGTCGGCATAGGCCGGTTCGCCCAGCACGCGTTGCCCGGCCAGACGCGGGTTGACCGGGATCACCCGCTTGCCCCGGCGTTGAAGGTATCGCGCGACATAGTGGCTGGGCCGCACCGGATCGGCGGACAGGCCAACAACCGCGATGACGCGGGCGCGCTGCAAAATGGTTCGGATCTGGTCGTCGCCGATGTCAGTCATGGCGCAACGCTACCCACAAAAAGGCGCCCGGGCCAGAGCACCGGGCGCAAGTCGCGGAACGAGGGACAGTGAAGCGGGACAAGGCCGTTCCAAAGCCCTGCCCCTCATCTGCAAGAAATGGGGCGCGCAGGGCGACATTCCAGTCCACTCATGCAAGCGTGATCGACACGCAGCCAGGAAGGATTGTCGTGAAGATTTTTCCGCGCGGCGCGCTCAGTCCCGTGCAGCCTCTGCCGCTGCATATAGGGCGACGGCCGCCGCGTTGGAGACATTGAGCGACCCGAACACACCGGCGGCCGGAATACGCACCAAGGCATCGCAGGTATCGCGCGTCAATTGCCGCAGGCCCGGCCCCTCGGCCCCCAGCACCAGCCCCACCGGCCTGTCGCCCAGACCCGACAGCGCCGCGCCCAGGTCGGTTTCCGCCTCGCCGGCCAGCCCCAGCAGCGTATAGCCCATGCCCTGCAACTCGGCCATCGCGCGGGCCAGGTTGGGCACCCGCAGGTACGGCTGGCGTTCCAGCGCGCCCGACGCGGTTTTCGCCAGTGCGCCGGTTTCCGGGGCCGAATGGCGATGCGGCGCGATCACCGCGCGCGCGCCGAACACCTCGGCCGAGCGCAGGATCGCGCCCGCATTATGCGGATCGGTGACACGGTCCAGCAGCACCACGCGGGCAGGCCCGTGCCCTGCGGCGCACAGATCGGACAGTTTGCCCCAGTCCAGCGGCCGGGTTTCCAGCGCCGCGCCCTGATGCACGGCGCCCGGCTCCAGCGGCACGGGAAACTTGCGCGGATCGGCAATCTCGGGCGTCACACCCGCCGTGGCGATCACGTCGGACAGCTTGTCGGCGGCGTTTTTCGTCACCACCAGCCGCAGTTTGTCCCGCGCCGGATTGGCCAGCGCATCGCGCACCGCGTGCAAGCCGAACAGCCACAGCGTTTCCGCCGCCGCAGCGCGGCGTGCGCGTTCCTTCTCGATCACCCAGGTGGGCTTTTTGGCCACGATCTCACCCCTTTGCCGGATCAGGGCGCGACCATGCGCAATCCCCCGCGCCGCGGCAAGGATTTTCCTGTTGACGGTGCCCCGCCCGCACCTTATGCAACCGCCCACTTAGGGCGACGCGCTGCAAGGTGCGGCAGCGGACTGTAAATCCGCCGGGGAGACCCATGCCTGGTTCGATTCCAGGGTCGCCCACCACTTCCCCCCGATAACAACAGCTTTCGACCGGCTGCGCCTACCATCAGGTGCTGCGCGTCTGGAAACGTGGGCCGCGCGGTTACCGGCCTGCCCACGCGTTTATCACTCGCACTAGCGGCGGTTGTGCCACCACCAGGGATAGGTTCCGGGCCGTTGCCCCGGCCGTGCGCGATACCCTTGCGGCGGGCGTTGATCGGCCCGCGGACGATAGCGCGGCGGCTGTTGCTGATCCGGACGCGGGCGCGCACCCGGTCCCGGTCGCGCATCCTGTTGATGATGCGGACGCGGCCGATACCCCGGCGGCGGCCGATGCCCATGCGGCCGCATATCATCGCGGTCACGACGGTAATACGGCGGCGGCGGGTGATGCGGGTGGCGCGGCTTGTCGTCCTTGAACTCCTGATGCAATAGATGGATCACCCCCGGCACCAGCCACCACAGGTACAGCGGCGACGACGGCGCCGGCGCACTTTGGAAGGCCAGATAGCGCGAACTGGCCCAGCCATCGGGCCCTTTCAGGCGGACCTGGCACCAATTGCCCTCGCACTGGATGACATCGACGGTCGTCCCGGTCGGCAGGGCCCCCATAACGCGGTAATTCGTTCCCGGCCCGGTGCGCACGTTCAGCATCGTGGTGACGGTCGCAAGTTCGGCCCCTGCCACCGCCGCGCTCAGGGGCAGCACAACACCGCCCAAAAGCGTTCCTTTCAGAATTTCAGATAGTTTCATGTTCTCCCCCCCCCGCGGCCTCCCAAGCTACGGGTGCAACAGAGGGAAAACCGCCCATCCCCCATAGCATGCCGGGCGGTTGAGGCCTTTGCGCCAGATCATTTTTCAGTGCGGACACCGGATCGCGCCCAACCGCCCCACGGCTGCTCAGGGCCGGATCAGGCCCGCCCGGCCGAACAGCGCGGCATCGGTTTCGCCATCCGCGTAGGTGATCGCCACCGCGACGCGGGACACGCTGCCCAGAGGAAAGGCGATATAGGGCGTCTCGCGCACCGCGTTCGGCGGGGTTTCATCCCGGTAACAGGGTTCCATCGGCAACAGAACGGCGGCGGTGTCGGTGTTGATGCCAATCCGAACCTCTGCCAAGGCGCAGCGATAGCTGGCCAAGTGGGTGTAATAGACCAGATCCTGTCCGTCATATTCGCGCACAGCGATCCAGTTGGGGCGCGTCAGGTCCAGGATCTGGCGACCTGCACCGGATCGGTGAACATCTGAGCCGGGGCAATCCCCGGCCAGGCCAGCAACAGCGCCAGGGCAAGCGAACGCATCATTTCAGCATCCTCCCGTTTCGCGGGGGCAGCGGCCTTTCTGGGGCGCCGCTTTGCCCCTATACTGCCCGCAAAGACCACCGAGGCAGGACAGAGTATGGCGGCAAAAGGCAAGGCGGGCCAACCCTTCAATATCGTCATCGTGGGGCAGGACGGTCGGTGGGGCTACGAAGCCGCGGTCTTTGCCGCATCGCTGCGCCATTCCGATCCCGGCTTTGCGGGGCGCCTGTTCGTGGCAGAGCCGCAGCCCGGCCCGCTATGGGCCACCGATCCGCGCTTGCAGGATTCGAACCTGCGCGCCCTGCTGGCCGATCTGGGTGCCGAGATCCTGCCCTTCGACAGCCAGAGGTTCGGATCGGACTATCCCTACGGCAACAAGATCGAGGCGCTGCTGGCCCTGCCCGAGGGGGAACCCTTCGTGTTTTTCGACAGTGACACGCTGGTCACCGGCGCGTTAAGCGACATCCCCTTCGATTTCGACCGGCCCTCTGCCTCGATGCGGCGCGAGGGGACCTGGCCCGAGATCGAGCTGTACGGGCCGGGCTACACGGCCACCTGGAAATCGCTCTACGACAAGTTCGAGCTGGATTTCGACAGCTCTCTGGATACCGGGTGGCCCGACGAATATTGGCAGCGCTATCTTTATTTCAACGCGGGCTGGTTCTTCTACCGCTGCCCGCGCGCCTTTGGGCAACGGTTCCTGGACTACGCCACAGCGATCCGTGACGACCCGCCGGCGGAACTGGTCTGCCAGTCGCTGGACCCGTGGCTGGACCAGGTGGCCCTGCCGCTGGTGATCCATTCCCTTGGCGGCGGACGGCCCGGGCCGGAACTGGCGGGACTGGACGGCGATGTCACCTGCCACTGGCGCCTGCTGCCGCTGCTTTATGCCCGCGAAAGCGACCGCGCGGTCGAGGTGCTGGAAACGGTCACCGCCCCGAACAAGATCAAGAAGGTCATCAAGGCGCACGAACCGTTCAAACGCTTCGTCTTTCAGGGGCGCGGCGCGCGGGCGCGTGCCCTGTTCGACCGCGCCGACCTGCCGAAACGCGAAAAGGCGATCCGCAACACGTTGAAACGTCACCGCCTGTGGATGCGGTAAGGAGGCCCGATGACAACGACCTTGCAGGGTGTCATTCCCTATATCGCCACCCCGCTGGCGCCGGACGGCCAGGTGGATCGCGCGATGCTGACCCGCCTGTGCGAACATCTGATCGCACAGGGCGTGCATGGGCTGTGCCCGCTGGGATCGACCGGAGAGTTCGCGTATCTGACCCGCGACCAGAAGGCCCAGGTCGTGGAAACGGTCGTGTCGGCGGCGGCGGGCCGGGTGCCGGTGATCGCGGGCGTCGCCTCGACCGCGACGGCGGATGCGGTGTCCCAGGCGCGGGACTGGGCCGCCCTGGGCGCGGATGGCATCCTGGCCGTGATGGAGGCGTATTTCCCCGTGCCCGATTCGGGCGTGGTGGACTATTTCAGCGCCGTGGCCGACGCCACCGCGTTGCCGGTGACGATGTACACGAACCCCAATTTCCAGCGATCGGACCTGTCGCCCGGCACGATCGAAACGCTCAGCCATCACCCCCGCATCGCCTATCTGAAGGATGCCTCGACCAATACCGGGCGGCTGTTGTCGATCCTGAACCGCACCGAGGGGCGGATCGGTGTATTCGCCGCCTCGTCACATATCACGGTGGCGGTGATGCTGATCGGGGGGCTGGGCTGGATGGCGGGGCCATCCTGCATCGTGCCGGGGCAAAGCGTTCAGCTGTACGATCTGTGCAAGGCGGGCAAGTGGGACGACGCGATGGCCCTGCAACGCAAGCTGTGGGCGGTGAACGAGGCGTTTGCCCGCTTTAACCTGGCCGCGGCGATCAAGGCGGGGCTGAAGCTGCAGGGCTTCGATTGCGGCCCGCCGGTCGCCCCGCAAGCGCCGTTGACAGAGGCGCAAGAGGGCGAGTTGCGCACGATCCTGAACCGTCTGGGCGCGCTGTAGGCGGCGGGATTTGGGTATTTTGCCCAAGAAGAAGGACAGGACATCGCGCCGGGCCTGATCCGGTGAACCCGTGTTCCGGACCGGGCCGCGGCACGGGAAGACGGTCCTTTTCGCGGGCCAGCGATGTTGCCGGGCGCGGGGCGATGGCCTAATCCTGCGGGCCAACGGGAATTCGGGAGGGACAAACCGATGAGCGAAGAACGTCAACTTGGTTTCGACACGTTGCAGGTGCATGCGGGCGCGCGGCCCGATCCGGCCACCGGCGCGCGGCAAACGCCGATCTATCAGACCACGGCCTATGTGTTTCGCGATGCCGATCATGCGGCCGCGCTCTTCAACCTGCAGGAGGTCGGTTATATCTACTCGCGGCTGACCAACCCCACGGTCGCCGTGCTGGCCGAGCGGATCGCCACGCTGGAGGGCGGCGTGGGCGCGGTTTGCTGTTCCTCGGGGCATGCGGCGCAGATCATGGCGCTGTTCCCGCTGATGGAACCGGGGCGCAACGTCGTGGCCTCGACCCGGGCCTACGGCGGCACGGTCACGCAGTTTTCCAAGACCATCACGCGATTCGGCTGGTCGGCCAAGTTCGTGGATTTCGACGACATCGACGCGGTCAAGGCCGCCATCGACGAGGATACGCGCGCCATCTTTTGCGAGGCGGTCGCCAACCCCGGCGGTTATGTCACCGACCTGGACGCGATTGCCAAGGTCGCGGACGAAGCCGGGCTGCCGCTGATCGTCGACAACACCTCGGGCACGCCCTATCTGGTGCGCCCGATCGAGCATGGCGCCACGCTGGTGGTGCATTCGACCACGAAATACCTGACCGGCAACGGTACGGTCACGGGCGGCGCCATCGTGGATTCGGGCAAGTTCGACTGGTCCGCCAGCGACAAGTTCCCCTCGCTGAGCGCGCCGGAACCCGCCTATCACGGGTTGAAATTCCACGAAACCTTCGGGCCGCTGGCCTTTACCTTTCACGGTATTGCCGTCGGCCTGCGCGATCTGGGCATGACGATGAACCCGCAGGCCGCGCATTACACGCTGATGGGGATCGAAACCCTGTCGCTGCGGATGCAGCGCCATTGCGAGAACGCGCTGAAGGTGGCCAGCTGGCTGGAAACCCACCCCAAGGTCGCGGCCGTGACCTATGCCGGGCTGCCCTCGTCCCCCTATGCGGAACGGGCGAAACGGATCTGCCCCCGCGGCACGGGGGGGCTGTTCACCTTTGCCCTGAAGGACGGCTACGAGGCCTGTGTAAAGCTGGTGGATGCGGTCAACCTGTTCAGCCACGTGGCCAACCTGGGCGATACGCGGTCGCTGATCATCCACTCTGCCTCGACCACGCACCGGCAGTTGACCGAAGAGCAGCAGATCGCCGCGGGCGCCGCGCCGAACGTGCTGCGCGTCTCTATCGGGATCGAGGATGCCGACGACCTGATCGCGGATCTCGACCAGGCGCTGGCCAAGGTCTGAGGCTAGTTCTCGATCTCGAACACCATGGTAACGCGGGCGGAGAGCGACACCTCGCCCGCGGCCACGGGGACGGGGGCCGAGGCCATGCGCGCGGCCTCCATCATCACGGGGCGCGGGTCCGAAGAGCCCGATTCGCTGATCGAGATCACGCTGCCCAGGGAAACGCCTGCCGCCTCGGCGTAAAGCTCTGCCTTGCGCAGCGCCTCGGCTACGGCGCGGCGGCGGGCTTCGTCCTGCAACGGCTCTGGCCCTTGCAGGCCGAAACTGATCCCCTGAAAGCTGTTGGCACCTTCGGTGATGACCCGGTCCAGCAGGCCGCCGATCCCCTCCAGCCCGCGAACGCGCACGGTCAGCTGGTTGCTGGCGTGAAAGCCCGTGATTTCGCGCCGCTTGCCGGAATCGTAGCCGGTCCAGACCGGCGACAGACTCAGCCCGCTGGTCTGCATGTCGCGCGGGGCCACCCCGGCGGCGGACAGGCGTTCAAGGATCCGCGCCATGTCCGCCGAAACCGCGGCCATCGCCGCCTCGGCGCGGCGATCCTCATGTTCCACCCCGAAACGCAGGGTGGCCATGTCGGGGGCGGCGTCCACCTCGCCGGTGCCGGTCACGGTCAGCCGGGGTGATTCGTCTGCCAGGGCCGCCGCGGGCAGGCACAGGACCATCGCAATCATCGCCAGAACGCGCATCTTTCCCTCCGCGCAAGTCAGATGTCGGCCCAGCGTCGGACTTGCAGCGCGAAGGCGCAAGGGAAACCTCTGCCGCTACGGGACACCGGCGATTTCCCGCAGGGGCCGGGCTGTTTTTCTTTTTCCCCGGCACCTTGCTGGTATAAATGCCGCGATGAGACCGAATTTTGCCCTGACGCTGTCCGAGGACAGGATCGGACTGCTGCACCGCGCCAAGGGCGGGTGGCGCAGCCTTGGCGAGGCGTCGCTCGACGATCCCGGGCTGACGGACACGCTGCGCCTGATGCGCGAGACGGCGCAATCGCTGTCCGACGGGCCGCTGCGAACCAAGCTGGTCATTCCCGACTCGCTGATCCTGTACACGACCCAGCCGCTTGCCGCGCAAAGCAAGACGGAACAGCGCAACAGCCTGCGCCGCACCCTGGACGGGCTTACCCCCTACGCGGTGGACGACCTCGTCTTTGACTGGACCGATGACGGGGATACGGCGCGGCTGGCGGTGGTGGCGCGCGAAACCCTGGAAGAGGCCGAAAGCTTCGCCAAGACGCACGATTTCGATCCCGTCTGCTTCGTCGCCGCGCCCCAGGACAAATCCGTGTTCGAGGGCGAGCCGTTCTTCGGCCCGACCGACCTGGCCCAGACCTTGCTGGACAAGGGGCAGCGACCGCAGGCCGATACGGCCCCCGCCCATCCCGGCACCACGCCGCCACGGCCGGCCCGTGCCAAGCCCGCAGCACCGCGCCGATCCGGCGGCACCGCCAAAGCCACCCCGCAACAGCCCAAGGCCCCGGCGGCGGACCGGCCTGCCCCTGTCGATCCCGAACCGAAGATCAGCTTTGCCTCTCGCCGCGCGGATACGGGCGCGGCCCCGGCGGCCGTGCCACCCCCACCCGCAGGGGCAAAGCCGCCCGCCCGGTTTACCCTGGGCACGTCCGAACCGACGGCGGCCCCCACCCCGGACACCGCCCCCCGTGCGCCCATAGCCCAGGATGCGGCGACGGCCCCGGAAAAGACCGGCTTTACCGGCATCCGTCCCAAACCCGGCACAAGCGACAGCGCTGTCGCCGCCCTTCCGCAGGTCGAAAAGACAGACGCGCCGACACAGCCCTGGCCCAAGCAACCCAAGATCGCAGCCCTTGCGCCGAAACCGGAAAAGCGCGCGGCAGACACCCTTCTGGCCAAGGTCGGCAAGGGGGGGCAGCGCCTTGCCGCGGCGGGCAAGGGCATGCCCGCGCCCGCAGAAACACTCCGCTCTGCGACGCGGCTGGCCCATCGCGCGCGCACCTCGGTTACCGGCGCCATTGGGCAGGCACGGCAGGAAATCGCGGCGCTTGCCACCAGACTGCCCGACCGTCTGCCCCTGAAACCGCAGCGCCCCGCCACCCCGTCAAAACCCCGCGCCGGACAGCCCCGCCTGCCAAAGCTGGGCGATACGCTGACCCGCGCCAGCGCAGCCCTGCAACGCCAGATCGGGCGCGACGGGGCGGCACCTGCCCTTGGACAGCCGGGACCGGGCGACCGGAAAACACCCCCGCAAAGCGCAGCGGCCCCCGCGCCCAAACCGACGCAAAAGGCACCCACGGCGCCTGCCCCGAAACCCGCCGATCCGCTAAAGCGCGAGGCCAACCCGAAAGCGCCCGGCGCCGTCGTCCCCCCCGCCCCGCGCGACGAGGCAGAGGCCCTGACGGTGTTCGGCGCGCGGCGCACCGGCGCGGCGTTGCAACCGCGCCAACGGATTCGGCCTGCCCTGATGGGGGGCGTGGCCGTGCTGGCCTTTGCCGGTGTGGCCGGGTTGTGGGCGCTGTTCTTCCTGGGCCAAGATGCACCGACCGACAGCCCGCCCCAGATCGCGGCCCTGCCCGAACAACCCCCGGTGCCCCGCCCACAGGAAACGCTGATCGCGCCGCCGCCGGTGGACATCGCCGAAACGCCGGTCCAGCCGCGCGTGCCCCTTTCGCCCGAGCAGGCCGCCGAAAGCTACGCCGCGACCGGCCTTTGGCAACGTGCGCCCGAACCGCCCCTGCCCCCTACTGAGGGCCGGATCGACGCGCTGTACCTGCCCCGGCCGGATTCGGCGATTCTGCCCCCCGAAAAGGTGGCCCTGCCCGACCCGGCGGTGCAGCGCGGCAACGACACGCCGCCCAGCCCGCAGACGACGGCGCGCGGCGGCGCCCCGGTCGTAGCCATGCCCGCCGCGACCGAGCCCCCCGCAGACGCGCCCCAGATCGCAGTGACCGCAGGCCCGCCCCCCGTCGTGCCGCCGGATCGCCCGGCCGCCGTGTTGGGTCCCACCCCGCCGGATGGCGCAGTGCGGCCACGCCTGCGGCCCGCCGAATTGGCGCCCGCGATCCCCGAGGACACCGCCCAACCCGCCGCCGCACTGCCCGCACAAGCGGAACCGGACACCGGGGCGGAGCCCGACATTCGCCCCGCCGACCGGCCCGACGCGCTGCTGCCCCCCGCAGAGGACACGCAAGCCACCGAAACGCCCGAGGACGAGGCCGCCGCGGAAACGCCCGACGCGCCGTCTTCGGAACTGGCGCTGGCCCGTTCGCCCCTGCCGCGCATCCGGCCCGCGCAACTGTCAGAGGAACTGGCCGCGCTGGCCCCGGCGGTGCCCGCCGCCGCCGCGGCAACGGCACCCAGCATTCCCACTTCGGCCTCGGTCGCCAAGCAGGCGACGGTGCCCAGTGCGATCAACCTGCGCAAGGTCAGCCTGATCGGCGTCTACGGCACCGAAAGCGACCGCCGCGCGCTGGTCCGGCTGCCCACCGGGCAATACGTCAAGGTTCAGGTCGGCGACAATATCGACGGCGGACAGGTCGCCGCGATCGGCGCCGACAGCCTGCGCTATATCAAGGCCGGGCGCAGCCAGTTGCTGGAACTGCCGGGGGGCTGAACGCTCAGCCCCGCCGCGCGGCGAAAAAGGTCTTTAGCAGCACTTCGGCCTCGGCGGCGCGGATGCCGTCGTAAACCTCTGGGACGTGGTGGCTTTGCGGGTGGTCATAGATGCGCGGCCCATGCGCCACGCCGCCCGATTTCGGGTCCGCCGCCCCGTAATACAGCCGCGCGATGCGGGCCTGACCGATTGCCGAGGCGCACATCGGGCAGGGTTCCAGCGTCACGTACAGATCATGCCCCGGCAGACGTTCCGACCCCGCCGCCGCACAGGCCGCGCGCAGCGCCAGGACTTCCGCATGCGCCGTGGGGTCGTTCAACTCGCGCGTCCGGTTGCCCGCGGCGCCGACCACTCGGCCATCGGGGGCGACCACCACAGCGCCCACCGGCACCTCGCCGCGGGCGGCGGCGGCGCGGGCCTGATCCAGGGCGGCCTGCATATGGCTGCGAAAGGGGCTCATCCCCACGTCATGCCGCGCGCGCCCTGGCCGCGCAAGGCGCTTTCCCGCCGCCCCGTTCCCGCGTAAAGGGGGCGCATGGACAAGGATACGAACAAGGGCGACCGCATCGCCAAGGTGCTGGCCCGCGCCGGGGTCGCCTCGCGCCGCGAGGCCGAGCGCATGATCGAGGCCGGGCGCGTGACCGTGAACGGGCGCCGGATCGACAGCCCCGCGCTGAACGTCACCCCCACCGACAAGATCACCGTGGACGGCCAGCCCCTGGCCGACCCCGACCCGCCGCGCATCTGGCTGTATCACAAGCCAACCGGGCTGGTGACGACCGCGCGCGACGAAAAGGGCCGCCCGACCGTGTTCGACAACCTGCCCGAGGACATGCCGCGCGTGATGTCCGTGGGGCGGCTGGACCTGAATTCAGAGGGGTTGTTGCTGCTGACCAATGACGGCGAGATCAAGCGCCGCCTGGAACTGCCCACAACCGGCTGGCTGCGCAAGTACCGCGCCCGGGTCAAGGGCGCGCCCAAGGACGAGGATTTCGCCCCCCTGCGCGCGGGCATCACCGTCGAGGGCGAGCGGTTTCAGCCGATGGAGGTGACCCTGGACCGCCAGCAGGGTGCCAATGCCTGGGTCACGGTCGGCATCCGCGAGGGCCGCAACCGCGAGATTCGCCGCGCGATGGAGGCGGTCGGCCTGACCGTGAACCGCCTGATCCGCGTCAGCTATGGCCCCTTCCGGCTGGGCGATCTGAAACCCGGCGCGGTCGAGGAATTGCGCCCCCGCGTGGTGCGCGACCAACTGGGGCTGGACAAGGATTTCCAGCAACCGGCAAAGCCCCGCCCGAAACGGCGCCCCAGACGCTGAGCACGAACCGACGGGCTTGCATTTCATCCCGCTGTCGCATCCCATGGATAAGTAATCTGTGAAAGGGGTGCCATGTCGGGATCGGGTCTGCAAAAGCTGGCATTCACCCTGTTGCTGGCATTGATCGTCTACGTCGCCTTCGTGGGGGGTGCGTGATGGCCCGGCGGTTCGGCGGAAAATACAGCCCGACGCCCCAGGCCCCGGCCGGTGATACGCCGCCCCCGCGCCATCCCTTCCACGGCAAGGCGCCCAGCCGCGCGGGCGGGCGGGCCAATGTCGCCTTCTTCGTGCCGCTGGTGCTGTTGCCGCGGGCCTTTACCTCGGACCCGACCGGGCTGGCGCTGGCGCTGTCGGCGTTTGGCGCGCTGATCCTGGCCGCCTGGCTGACGCGCGAGGGATTGCGCGCCGAGGATGCCTGGCACGCCCGCAAGATCGCCCGCCGCCCGGCGATCCCGCGCAAGATCTTTGGCTCTGTCCTGACCGGGCTGGGCCTGTTCCTGGCCGGGTTCTCCCCGGATGGCAGCCTGCTGCCGCCCCTGATCTATGCGGTGTTGGGGGCGGGCCTGCACAGCCTGTCCTTTGGCCTGGACCCGCTGACCGACAAGGGAATGGAGGGCGTGGACACCTTTCAGCAGGACCGCGTCGCCCGCGTCATCGACGAGGCCGAAAAACACCTGGCCGCAATGCAGCAGGCGATCCGCCGGGCCGGCGACCGGGCGCTGGAGGCACGCGTAGACCGCTTTCAGGGGACCGTGCGCGAGATGTTCCGCACGGTCGAAGAAGACCCCCGCGACCTGACCGCCGCGCGCAAGTACCTGGTCGTCTACCTGCTGGGCGCGCGCGACGCGACGATCAAGTTCGCCGATTTCTACGGCCGCACCCGCGATGGTGCAGCCCGACGTGATTACCAAACGCTTCTGGATGACCTGGAGGCCAATTTTTCGGCCAGAACACGCGCACTTCTGCTTGATGACCGCGCCGATCTGGATGTCGAGATTGAAGTGCTGCGCGAAAGGTTGCAGCGTGAAGGCGTGCGCCCCGACCCGGCCGCGCCCATTACGGGAGAGTAGAAAATGTCGGAAAACGTTCGTCAAAAGGCAGAAGCGGCCCTTGCCGATGTGGAACAGCTGACCGCCGTGATCCTGCCCGAACCGGCCGGAGAGATCGTCCCGCTGGCGGCCGCCGACCAGACCGTCGCCCTGGGCATCCGCACCCGGATGGACGAAATCGACATGGGCGATACCAATTCCATCATCTCTTTCGGCTCGGGTGCGCAGGCCGAATTGCAAGAGATCAGCCAGGCCATGCTGGCCGATGTCCGCAACAAGGATGTCGGCCCCGCCGGTGATTCCCTGCGCGAGATCGTGACCACGATCCGTGGGTTTTCGGTGTCCGAACTGGATGTGCGGCGCAAGCGCAGCTGGTGGGAACGCCTTTTGGGCCGTACCGCGCCCTTTGCCAATTTCCTGGCCCGGTTCGAAACCGTGCAGGGCCAGATCGACATGATTACCGACAACCTGCTGACCCACGAACACACGCTGCTGAAAGACATCAAGTCGCTGGACAAGCTCTATGAAAAGACGCTGACGTTCTACGACGAACTGGCCCTTTACATCGCCGCTGGCGAGGAAAAGCTGAAGGAACTGGACGCCCACACCATCCCCGCCAAGGAAAAGGAAATCGACGCCGCCCCCGAGGGCGACAAGGTTATCAAGGCGCAGGAATTGCGCGACCTGCGCGCCGCGCGCGACGATCTGGAACGCCGGGTGCATGACCTGAAACTGACCCGGCAGGTGACGATGCAATCGCTGCCCTCGATCCGGCTGGTTCAGGAAAACGACAAGTCGCTGGTAACCAAGATCAACTCGACCCTCGTCAACACGGTGCCACTGTGGGAAACTCAACTGGCCCAGGCCGTAACGATCCAGCGAAGCCGCGAAGCCGCCGAGGCCGTGCGCGGCGCCACCGACCTGACCAACGAGCTGCTGACCGCCAACGCGGAAAACCTGCGCGCCGCCAACAAGATCGTCCGCGAGGAAATGGAACGCGGCGTGTTCGACATCGAGGCCGTGAAAAAGGCCAATTCCGACCTGATCGCCACCATCGAGGAAAGCCTGCAAATCGCCGACGAGGGCAAGGCCCGCCGCGCCAAGGCCGAGGAAGACCTCAAGAAGATGGAGACCGACCTGCGCGACACCCTGGCCGCGGCCAAATCGCGGGCCACCGCCGCCGGCGCGGTCCCCGGGGCCTGATATGCAGGCGCGGCGCCGTTTCGGACGATCCGGGCTGGTGGGCCTGGCACTGGCCGCGCTGTCGGCCTGCCAGGTCGCGACGCCCCAGGCCCCCGTCGCACCGGCGCCGCGCCCTGAAACCGCCCCCGTCCCGCGCACCCCCGCCAGCCAGGCCATCGCGCGGCATTTCGCGCGGGTTCAGTCCGACCTGATCTCGCGCGGGTTGTTGCGCACCGATGGCGGCCAGACCGACGCGCCCTTTGGCCAGGATGCGCTGGTCGAAAACTTCATCCGCATCGCGCTGTTTGACGAATATGTCAGCGATGGCGGCCGGTTGATCGCCCGCCAAACCCAAAGCCGCCTGCGCCGCTGGGATCAACCGATCCGAATGGGGTTGGTCTTTGGCGGCACGGTCCCCGAGGCCCAGCAGGCCAAGGACCGGGCGCAGATTTCGGCTTATGCGGGGCGGCTGTCGCGGCTGACCGGCCACCCGATCCGGATGGGCACGCCGGGCAACGCCAATTTCCACGTCCTCGTCCTGAACGAGGATGACCGCCTGACCTTCGGCCCGGAACTGCAACGGCTGGTGCCCGGCATTACCCCCGCGGCGATCCGCACGATCACCGATATTCCACGGTCCACCTTCTGCATGGTCCTGGCCTTCTCTACCGGGCAAAGCAGCACCTACAGCCACGCCGTGGCGCTGATCCGGGGCGAACACCCCGACCGCATGCGCACCTCGTGCATCCACGAGGAACTGGCCCAGGGGCTGGGCCTGGCCAATGACAGCCCGGTCGCGCGGCCCTCGATCTTCAACGATGACGAGGAATTCGCGCTGCTGACCCGCCATGACGAGCTGTTGCTGAAGATCCTGTACGACCGCCGCCTGCGCCCCGGCATGACCCCGCGCGAGGCGCGGCCTGTCGTGGAAACCATCGTGGCGGAATTGCTGGGGGGCGAGAGTTGAGCGCCCCGCACGACGACAACCCACCGATCCGGGGAACCTGACCCATGGGCATTTTCGATTTCCTGTCCGGCGAATTCATCGATGTCATCCACTGGACCGACGACACCCGCGATACGATGGTCTGGCGGTTCGAACGCGAGGGCCATGAAATCAAGTACGGCGCCAAGCTGACCGTGCGCGAGGGGCAATCGGCCGTCTTTGTCCATGAGGGGCAGTTGGCCGATGTGTTCACCCCCGGCCTGTACATGCTGGAAACCAACAACATGCCGGTGATGACCACGTTGCAGCACTGGCATCACGGGTTCCAGTCGCCGTTCAAGTCGGAAATCTGTTTCGTCAACACCACCCGCTTCAACGACCTGAAATGGGGCACGCGCAACCCGGTGATGCTGCGCGATCCGGAATTCGGCCCCACCCGCATCCGCGCCTTTGGCACCTATTCGGTGCGGGTGACGGACCCGGCGCGGTTCCTGGTGGAAATCGTCGGCACCGACGGCGAATTCACCATGGACGAGATCAGCTTTCAGATCCGCAACATCATCGTGCAGGAATTTTCCCGCGTGATCGCGGGCAGCGGCATCCCGGTCCTGGACATGGCCGCCAACACCGCCGAGATGGGCAAGCTGATCGCCAGCGAGGTGTCGAAGACCCTGGCAGGCTACGGGCTGACCATGCCGGAATTCTACATTGAAAACATCAGCCTGCCCCCGGCTGTGGAAAAGGCGCTGGACAAGCGGACCTCGATGGGTCTGGCCGGTGATCTTAGCCAGTTCACCCAGTATTCCGCCGCCGAGGCGATGACCGCGGCCGCCACGAACCCCGCGGGCGGCGGCATGGCGGCGGGCCTGGGCGCAGGCATGGGAATGGCAATGGCCGGTCAGATGGGGCCATGGGGGGCTGCGCCGGCTCAGTCCGCCCCCGCGCAGGCCGCACCCCCGCCCCCGCCCCCGCCCGAACATGTCTGGCACATCGCCGAAAACGGGCAGACGCGCGGCCCCTTCAGCCGCGCCGACATGGGCCGGATGGCCGCCGAGGGCAGCCTGAAACGCGCCAGCTATGTCTGGACCCAGGGCCAGGACGGCTGGATGCGGGCCGAGGAGGTGCGCGAGCTGGCGCAACTCTTCACCGTCGCGCCGCCCCCACCCCCGCCCGACGCCTGAGACCGCCCGCTTGAATGTTGCCGGGGCCGCCGGTAGGGTGCACGCCTGCGCGGGCCCGGCCCGTGCGCGACCGACAGCCGGAGACCACCCTTGCCCAGGCGCAAACGCATCCCCTTCCGATTGCCGCGCTTCGGCGGTCCGGACCTGGCGGGCAAGCGCGTGCTGCTGATCGGCCCGGCCGAAAGCGCCAATGACGAACTGGACCGGATCGACCCGGACGCGTTCGATTTCGTGGGCCGGATGAACAAGTCCATCAACACGCCCCTGACGCGCAACGGCGCACCCTTTGCCTATCACAACCTCTATTTCCGCAACCAGCAGCGCAATTCGGCGAAATCCCATGCCGGGCGGCTGGACCGCGCCAGCGCCCAGGAATGCGGCACCCAGGTCGTGGTCTTCGTGCTGTATAGCTGGCGCGAGATCCTGCGCCTGTTCCGCAAGGTGCTGGGCCTGTGGCGGATGGGGCTGGACCTGGAGGTGCACGTGCTTGGCCCCCGCTTCATACGGCACGCGGCAGCCCCCATCGCACCGGCCAAACCGACGCTGGGTTTCGTCGCGCTGCGCTATCTGATCGACGCTCGGCCAGCGCAACTGCACGTCATCGGCTTCACCTTCTTCCGGACGAAATACGTGGACAAGTATAACGATCTGGTCGAGAACGATGCCGACGCGATCGCCTGGGCGACCCGCAACGGCAAACACAACCCCGAGGCAGAGCGCCTGGCCTTTCGCAACCTGTATCGACAGGCCCTTGCCGAAGGGCGGAACGTGACCCTTGGGGAGGATGTGCTGGGGGCACTGGAAGACCATGAATAAGGCAAACGACCGCTTTCTCGACGAAACCTTGCCTCCGAAGGTGTTGCTTGCCACGCAGCGAAAAGCGGGAACCTACCTTCTGGCCGCAATCTTGGCGGAATTGGGATTCCAGCAAACTTACTATCACATAAATCGTCGAAAAATGCAGGCATACGACCCGTATCTGATGGAACTCGGCCTGTCTGAACCGCGCAAATTCGATGTCCGTGTGCCGCTGCGCCACAGTCTAAAACTGATCCGGCACAGGGAATTCGCCGCTTCGCACCTGCGGCCCTCTCGAACGATCAGACGGATGACGCAGAACTTTCACATCGTCGGTTGTGTGCGCGACCTGCGCACCAGCCTGATGTCGTATGCCCGTTTCGTCGCCACCTCCGGGCGCAAGAGCGACGGCCTGGCAGAGGATATCCGCACCCGTGGTCCCGTCGCCTTTATCGAGAAATTGGGCCGGCGCGAGATCCGGCAGGCCAGGGCCTATCTGGCCTGGCAGGACCAGCCCAACGCCATCGTGCTGAAATTCGAGGATCTGATGGGCGATCCCGCATCCGCCATCGGCCAGTTGGCCGATTTCCTGGGCGTGCAGGTCACCGATCCCGCCGCGGTTATGGCCCGGGCCAAGGCCCGGCCGACCCTGACCAAGTCAGAGGGCTATATCGAACTGGACTGGGGCGAGGCCGAAGAGGCGCTGTTCCAGCGGCTGGGCGGCCCCGCGGCCAACCGCGCCCTGGGCTACGCCGACTAGGGCCGGAAACGCGCCCGTAGCATGGTTGAGGGCGTGCACCGGGCCGTGCCGGATGCTACATCCAACGCACAGCACCCACCAAGGCGGCCCCGATGGAAACGCCCCCGACGACCGAACACCGCTTTCCCTGCGACCAATGCGGCGCGGATTTCCGGTTTTCCCCGGACGAGGGCAGGTTGGTCTGCGACCATTGCGGCCACACCGCCGAGATCGAGGGCGATGGCCCCTGGTCCGCCCCCATCACGGAACTGGATTTCCGCGCCGCGCTGGACGCCGCCCTGCCCCAGGCCGAGATGGAGGAGGTCCGCCTGCTGAAATGCCCCAATTGCGGGGCAGAGGTGGAACTGGACGCCGACACCCACGCCGCTGAATGCCCGTTCTGTGCAACGCCCGTGGTCACCGATACCGGCCCTCAGCGGCGGATCAAACCGCGCGCGGTGATCCCTTTCGTGCTGGAGGAACGCGCCGCGCACAAGGCGATGAGCGATTGGCTGGGCCGGCTGTGGTTCGCCCCGAACGGTCTGAAACAATACGCGCGCAAGGGCCGCAAGATGCAGGGCATCTACGTGCCCTACTGGACCTTCGATGCGGACACCAAAAGCCGCTATACCGGCGCGCGCGGCACCGTCTATTACGTCACCGAACGCACGATGCGCGGCGGCAAACCCGTCACCCGCCGGGTGCAAAAGGTGCGCTGGACACCCGTGGCGGGCCGGGTTGCGCGGTTTTTTGACGATGTGCTGGTGCTGGCGTCGAAAAGCCTGCCCAAGCGCTATACCGACGCGCTGGAACCGTGGGATCTGTCCGCGCTGACCCCCTATCACCCCGAATACCTGGCCGGGTTCCGCGCCGAGGGCTATACCGTCACCCTGCCCGAGGGCTATGACGAGGCCCGCGCAAAGATGGATCGCGTGATCCGGCGCGACGTGGCCTTTGACATCGGCGGCGACCGGCAGCGCATCGCCACGTTGGAAACGCAGGTGTCCGACGTCACGTTCAAGCATGTGCTGCTGCCGGTCTGGCTGGCCGCCTACAAGTATCGCGGCCGCAGCTACCGGTTCGTGGTCAACGGCCAGACCGGGCGAGTGCAGGGCGAACGGCCCTGGTCGGCCTGGAAGATTGCGTTTGCCGTCATCCTGGGCCTGCTGGTCGCCGGTGGGGTCGGTTACCTGATCGCCATCTCCCAACAGGGCTGAGGGCGCGCGCCCACTTAGTAGCTGAAGTCGGCGTAGATCCGGCTCAGATCGCCGCCCCAGTCGCCGTTGTAATGTTCCAGCAACTCGTCCGCGGGGGCCTTGGCGGTTTCGATGCTGTCCTCCAGCGCGTGCAGGAAATGGCGTTCGTCCTGCACCATGCCGCCCAGCCCGGGCCGGGCGCGGGCGCGCAGGCCGGATCGGGCGATCAGCAGAACCTCGGCGGCCAGCGACAGCATGGACCGGCCATCCACGCTGGCCTGCAACCCGTCGCGCGAGGCCGCGACGCGCCATTCCTCGCGCGTTTCGGCATCCCAGTCCTTGACCAGATCCCAGGCCGCATCCAGCGCGCCCTGATCATAGGTCAGCCCGACCCACAGCGCGGGCAGCGCGCACAGCCGCCGCCACGGCCCGCCATCGGCGCCGCGCATTTCGATGAACTTCTTGATGCGCGCCTCGGGGAAGATCGTGGTCAGGTGGTCGGCCCAATCCGACAGGGTTGGCGTTTCGCCCGGCAGCGCGGGCAGTTTCCCGGCCATGAAATCGCGGAAGGATTGCCCAAGCGCGTCGATGTATTTCCCGTCGCGGTAGACGAAATACATCGGCACATCCAAGGCGTAGTCCACCCATCGTTCAAACCCGAACCCGTCCTCGAACACAAAGGGCAGCGTGCCCGTGCGCGCCGGGTCCAGATCGCGCCAGACGCGCGAGCGCCAGGATTTATGCCCGTTCGGCTTGCCCTCGAAAAACGGGGAATTGGCGAACAGCGCAGTCGCCACCGGCTGCAACGCCAGCGCCACACGCAGCTTTTTCACCATGTCGGCCTCGGACGCGAAGTCCAGGTTCACCTGCACCGTGCAGGTGCGGTACATCATGGTCTTGCCCATGGTGCCGACGCGATCCATGTAATCGGTCATCAGCCGATAGCGCCCTTTGGGCATCATCGGCATATCCTCATGCTTCCAGATCGGGGCGGCCCCCAGCCCGATAAAGCCGACGCCGATTTCATCGGCGACGCCCTTCACCTCGCGCAGGTGTTCGTTCACCTCGTCGCAGGTCTGGTGGATGGTTTCCAGCGGCGCGCCGGACAGTTCCAGCTGCCCGCCCGGTTCCAGGCTGATATTGGCGCCGTCCTTTTCCAGCCCGATGATATGGTCCCCCTCGTGGATCGGGGTCCAGCCGTGCCGGTCGCGCAGCCCCTCCAGCACGGCCAGGACGGACCGTTCCCCGTCATAGGGAATCGGCTGAAGGGTGTCCTTGTCATAGCCGAATTTCTCGTGCTCGGTGCCGATGCGCCAGTCGTCCTTGGGCTTGCAGCCCGCTTCCAGGTATTCGGCCAGTTGCGCGCGATCCTCGATCGGACCGCCGCCGGATTGGGGGATGGACATGGGGCGCCGGGCCTCCGCTGCTTGGGTCTGCTCGTTGGTGCAACAGGTGCGCCGGTGGCGGGGTCAAGTCAAGGCCAGCCGGGGCGCCCGTCGCCAGAGCGTGATCTCGCCCTCATGCGCCTTGCGGTCCAGCGCGGTCAGAAAGGCCCCGGTCCGCGCACCGGGCAGCGACACGAACACGTCATACAGATCATCCGCGCCATGGGCGTTGACCGGGATCGTCACCGACGCCATCCGCGCCTGGGACAGCCGCCAGTAGCGCCGCCCCGCCGCATCGAAGATCAGGGTGATTTCCTGCACCTCGCTCAGCGCGACGAACCCGCCCTGATCGGGGCCGTAATAGGCAATCTGCCCCTCGTCCACGCGCACCAGCCCCGGCCCGTCATCCAGCGTGCGGAACCGCATGCGCTGCAACCCGACAAAGGCGACCGCCCCGGCCCCGGCCACCACGCCGATGCCCAACGCCTTGAAGAACAGTCCACCGACGCCGAACAGCCACAGGCCGACAAGGGCCATGGCCAGCGCGCCGATCAACTCGCGCATCCGTTTGATCGCTTTCATCGCTTCGGGGCGGATCATGTTCATGTCCAGTCTCCAAGGGCTTGTTGCCAGACGGTCAGGGCCGCGACGGCGGCGGTATCGGCGCGCAGCACGCGGGGGCCCAGGCTGACGGGATGGGCAAAGGGCAAGGCCCGCAGGCGGTCACGCTCGGCCCCGGAAAAGCCGCCCTCGGGGCCGATCAGGATGGCCCAGGGGCCGCGCGGCGCATCGCCCAGGCTGCGGCCCGCGCCGACCAGCGCCTCGTCGCAGAACATCAGGCGCCGGCCTTCGGGCCAATCGGCCAGAACGGTGTCCAGCTTTTGCAGATTGCAGACCTCGGGCACATAGGTTCCGCCGCATTGCTCGGCGGCCTCTACCGCATGGGCCTGCAAGCGGTCCTGGCGGATACGCTCGGCATTGGTAAAGGCGGTCTGCACCGGACAGATGCGCGCGGCGCCCAGCTCGGCGGCCTTTTCCACGATAAAATCGGTGCGCGCCTTCTTGATCGGGGCGAACAGCAGCCACAGGTCGGGCGGCATCTGCAGGGGGCGTGTCTGCGACTCGCAAACCAGCGTTCCGCCGCGCTTGCCGGACTCTGCCACGCGGGCCAGCCATTCGCCGCTGGCCCCGTCGAATGCCAGCACTACATCGCCCACCCCCATCCGCATCACGGAAAAGAGATAATGCGCCTGATCGCGGGTCAGAGGAACCGATTGCCCCTGCCCCAAGGGCTGCTCTACATAGAGCCGGACTTTTGCCGAACCAATATCGCTCATGGGGGTCAAACTATGCCTGAGACCGGCGAAACGCCAGAGCCGCAAGGCCAGGTCTTCGACGCCTACAAAGGCAACTGGGTGGACAGCGACGCCCCGGAATGGACCCGCCCCTATCTGCGCCTGTCCCGCGCGGACCGGCCCATCGGCACCTGGCTGCTGCTGCTGCCCTGCTGGTGGTCGATCACCCTGGCCGCGGCCAGCACGGGGTTTCTGTGGCTGGACCTGTGGCTGTTCGTGGGCACCGCCATCGGCGCGGTGCTGATGCGCGGCGCGGGCTGCACCTGGAACGACATCACCGACCGCGATTTCGACGGCGAGGTGGCGCGCACCCGCTCGCGCCCGATCCCCTCGGGGCAGGTCACGGTGCGCGGCGCGATGGTGTGGCTGGTGGTGCAATGCCTGGTGGCGTTTGCCATCCTGCTGACCTTCAACTGGAACGCCATCGCCATGGGCATCGGTTCGCTGGCGCTGGTAGCGATCTACCCGTTTGCCAAGCGATTCACCTATTGGCCGCAGGTCTTCCTGGGGCTAGCGTTCAACTGGGGCGCGCTGCTGTTGTGGGTGGCGCATACGGGCACACTGGGCTGGCCTGCGGTGCTGCTGTACCTGTCGGGCATCGCCTGGACGATCTTTTACGACACGGTCTATGCCCACCAGGACAAGGAGGACGACGCCCTGATCGGCGTGAAATCCACCGCCCTGCTGTTTGGCGCCCAGACCGGCCGCATTCTGCACCGCTTCCTGCTGCTATCGGTGGCGCTGATGACGATGGCGGTGTTCCTGGCGCTGGTTGGCAACAGCTCGGGGGCCGGGCTGTTCGTGGCGCTGCTGGGCGTGGCGGGCTTTGCCGGGCACCTTTACTGGCAATTGTCGCGCCTCGACACCGAGGATGGCGCAACCTGCCTGTCGCTGTTCCGGTCCAACCGCGATGCGGGGCTGATCCCGGTGCTGTTTTTCGGACTGGCGGTGCTGGGCTGATTGCAGCGCGGCGCGCCACCCCCTAGAGAAGGGCACCCGATGAACGCCAAGGCCACGCGCGATGACACATAAGCCGCTTGTCAGAATTATCGCAGCCGGGACGGTACTGGCCGCGGCCTTGCTGTCGCTGGGCACCGCCGTTCTGGCCGTGCGCGCGATCGAGGCACGCACCGCCGGCGAGGTCCGCGCCGCCCTGGTTGCCGACGACATCACCTGGGCCACGGTCACCCCCGACGGCACGCAGATCCACCTGTCCGGCACCGCGCCCAACGAGGCTGATCGTTTTCGCGCGCTGTCGGCCGCCGGGCGGGTGATGGACGGCACCCTTGTTCTGGACGAGATCGAGGTCACGCCCTCGCTGCCGCTGGATGCACCGCAGTTCACCGTGGAACTCTTGCGCAACGAGAGCGGCATTTCCGTGATCGGCCTGATCCCGCGCGAAATCGGCCGCGCGCCGGTGGTCGCCGAACTGGAAAAGATCGCCAAGAACCTGCACGTCACCGAGATGCTGCAAACCGCCGATCATGAGGTGCCGCCCGACTGGCAGGCGGCCGTGGAATTCGGCATGGAGGCGCTGAAGCGGCTGGAACGGTCCAAGATTTCCATTACAGCCGAAAGCGTGGCGGTCACCGCCGTATCCGACAGCGCCCAGGAAAAAGCCAAGGTCGAGCGTGAACTGCGCCGCGTCGCACCCGAGGGGCTGACCGTCTTGCTGGACATCTCGGCGCCGCGGCCGGTCATCGTCCCCTTTACGCTGCGCTTCCGCATGGACGCGACCGGGGCCCGGTTCGATGCCTGCGCCGCGGAAAGCCGCACGGCGGCGGATCGGATCCTGGCCGCGGCCCGCGCGGCGGGCATGACCGCCCGCGCCGACTGCGAGGTGGGGCTGGGCGCCCCCGCCGCCGACTGGGCCGACGCGGTCGTGACCGGGATCGCCGCCGTGGTCGAACTGGGCGGCGGCACGCTGACCTTTTCCGATGCGGACGTGTCCCTGGTCGCCCTGCCGGACACCGACGCCCGCCTTTTTGACACGGTCGCGGGCGCGCTGGAGGCCAATCTGCCCGAAGTTTTCGCGCTGAAGGCCGTCCTGCCCCCGTCCGAGAGCGCACAATCCCAAGAGGACGGCGCCGGCCCGCGCGAATTCATCGCCACCCTGTCCCCCGAGGGGCTGGTTCAGTTGCGCGGGCGCATTCCCGACACGCTGTCGCGCACCGCGGCGGCCAGCTATGCCCGCGACCGCTTTGGCCGGGAACAGGTCAAGGACGGCCTGCGCCTAGACCCCGACCTGCCCACAGGCTGGCCGCTGCGCGTGCTGGCCGGGCTGGAGGCGTTGGCCCAGTTGCGCAACGGCGCGCTGGTTGTCACGCCGCGCGGATTGAACCTGCGCGGCCTGAGCGAGGTTGAGGATACCCAGGCCCGCGTGACCCGCATCCTGACCGACCGCCTGGGCGAGGATGCCGCGCTGGATATCGACATTGCCTACCGCGCCCCGCCCGAACCCGCCGAAACCGGGCCCACGCCCGAACAATGCGTGGCCCAGATCGAGGCGATTGTGGCCGAACAAAAGATCATCTTTGCCCCCGGCTCCACACGGATCGAGGGGGCCGCCGTGCGGGTGATCGACCGGATCGCCGACGTGCTGCGCGCCTGCCCCGACGCCCGGATCGAGATCGGCGGTCATACCGACAGCCAGGGCCGCGAGGAAATGAACCTGACGCTCAGCCAGCAGCGCGCCGACGCGGTGCTGACGGCGCTGATCGCGCGGCGTGTGCTTACCTCCAACCTGACGGCCAAGGGCTATGGCGAAACCCAGCCCATCGCCGACAACGATACCGAAGAGGGCCGCGAGGCCAACCGCCGGATCGCTTTCCGCCTGCTGCCGCCGCCGGATGCCGCTGCGCCCGGGCAAGAGGACGACGCAGAAGACACCACCAGGGCAGACCCGGACGCCACGGCGCAGGGCGAACCGGCCGCCGGGGACGATAACGCCGCCGACACCCCGCCCGAGGATGGGCCGTCGCAAGGCGAAACCCCCAAAGCCTCGCCCACGGATGAAAGCCCCGAGGCCCCCGCGCCCGACACAGAAACGGAGACGACCGATGGACAGGACTGAATTCGTGATCGTGACCACGCTGATCCTGTTCGGGGCATTCCTGATGGGGTGGCTGGCCTCGTGGCTGTTCCACCGCGTGGCCCGCGTGACAGAGAACGAGATGGGCGAACTGGACCAGATGGCCCACGCCCTGCACGAGGCCGAAGAGACCCGCGACCAGGCGCTGGCCTACGTGCATGAGCGCGAGCATGAACTGACCAGCCAGCTCAGCCAGACCGAGGCCGAACTGCGCGCGGCGATGGACGGTTTGCGCGATGCCCGCCACGAGGCCGAGGAACTGCGCGCCTATATCGAACGGATTCACGCGCAATAACGCCCGGCGACAGGCCTGTCAGGGCGTGGATGCGGGGGGTGCGCCCGGGCTCAGACGCGGATGCCCACCATCTCGGCAAAGGCGTTGCGCAGGGCGGACGACCAGCTGTCCGACAGGTGCAGGAAATTCGGGTCGTTCTCTTCGATCCGGCGCTGGTGCACCACGCCGATTTCATCGGCCTTGATGACCGCCAGATCCAGCGGCATCCCCACCGACAGGTTCGAACGCAGGGTCGAATCCATCGACAGCAGGGCCGCGGTGATCCCGGTTTCCAGCGGCGTTTCGGTCGTAATGACCCGGTCCAGGATCGGCTTGCCGTATTTGTGTTCGCCGATCTGGAAATAGGGCGTGTCCTCGGTCGCCTCTATGAAATTACCCGCCGAGTAGATGTGGAACAGGCGCGGCACCCCACCGGCGCGCTGCCCGGCCAGGATGATGGAACTGACCGCGCTTTCGCCCATTGCAGACAGGCCCGGGCCGTACCTGTTCTGCACCACCCGCATCGCGTCGCCCACGATCTCGGCCACGCGGAACATGGAGGGCGCGGTAAACAGGGTCTCAATCCCCGATTCGGGGGTGTCGATATTTTCCTGCAGCAGGCTCATCACGGCCTGGGTGATCGCCAGGTTCCCGGCTGTCATCATCACGATAGAGCGGTCGCCGGGCAGTTCCCAGGTGAACATCTTTCGATATTTCGAGACGTTATCGACACCGGCATTGGTGCGCGTGTCCGACAGGCACACCAACCCTTCCCCGAGTTTCAGCGCAAGGCAGTAGGTCATCGTCACATCCGTCTCCACGGCAAGCGCTCCATCTATGTCCAGAGCATGCCGCGCTTCAAGTGAAACAATCGTATGGCCTGCGTGACCTTTTGCCTATTGTGCGGCCTCGGACAGGCGGACCTCTTGTCCGTCGAAACCGTAGGCAACACCGATCTGATCCGCCAGATCATTGATTTCGTAAATGAAATCCGTCAGCCATTCGTGCAGGCCATCGGCAATCACCTGCTCGACCGCGTCTGCCCGCAATTTGGTGCACAGCGCCTTGGCCCGGGCATGGGCGGCCCGCTGTGCGTTGGTGTGGGCCCCGATCGACTCCAGCGCGTTGCAGACCCCGCGCGCCCCGGCCGCCAGCGACCGTGGACTGCGGGCATTGCGCACCAACAGGTCCACCACGCCCTCGGGGTCGATGGTGCGGCGGTAAAGGTGGCGATAGGCCGTGGCAGAGTTCGCCGCGCGCAGCACCTGCAACCATTGCAGATAGTCCAGCCCGCCGCCGACATCGCTGCTGCTGGGCAACAGCACATGGTATTTCACATCCAGGATCCGGGCGGTCGCATCGGCCCGTTCGATCCACTTGCCCATCTCGATAAAGGCATGCCCCTCGTCGCGCAGCAGGGTTGCGTCGATATGGCCACGGATCAGCGCGCCGCGGGATTTCACCCAATCGATGAACTCGGACAGGTCGCGCCCGCCCAGCGTGTCGTCGGGGCCGCGGCGGCGCATCTCGGCCCAGGTCTGGTTCACCGCGTCCCACACCTCAGAGGTCAGCGCCGTGCGCATCGCGCGGGCATTCTCGCGCGCGGAGCGGGCGCATTGGCGGAGCGAGGAGGGGTTGTCCGCGTCAAAGACAAGATGCTGGGGCACGTTGTCCCGGCTGGCCTGGTCCAACGGCGCGGGAAAGGTGGTCTTGCACCCAGAGGCAATGACGATAGACCGCCATTCCGTCGCCTTGGCCCCCGGCGGCTGCGGCAGGTTTTCCATGCGGCGGCCCGCATCCAGCAGGCGCGCGACGTTTTCCATGCGCTCGACATAGCGCGACATCCAGAACAGCCCGTTGGCGGTGCGACTCAGCATCAGTTCACCTCCGCGTTCAGAACCCAGGTGTCCTTGACCCCGCCACCCTGGCTGGAATTCACCACCAGCGACCCCTCGCGCATCGCCACCCGCGTCAGCCCCGAGGGGATCAGCCGCGTCGTCTTGCCCGAAATCACAAAGGGGCGCAGGTCCACATGCCGGGGCGCCAGCCCGTGTTCGGTCAGCACCGGCGCGGTGGACAGCGCCAGCGTGGGCTGTGCAATAAAGCCGTCCGGGTCAGCCTCGATCCGCTTGGCGTAGGTCTGAATTTCTTCTTTCGTCGCCGCAGGCCCGATCAGCATGCCGTACCCGCCAGAACCGTGGACCTCTTTGACCACCAGTTCGGGCAGATGGGCCATGACGTATTTGTAATCCTCGTCCTCGGCACAGCGCCATGTGGGCACGTTGGGCAGGATCGGTTCCTCACCCAGGTAGAACCGGATCATGTCCGGCACGTAGGTATAGATCGCCTTGTCATCGGCCACGCCCGCGCCGGGCGCGTTCACGATGGTCACGCCGCCGGCCTTCATCGCGTCGATGATGCCGGGCACGCCCAGCATGCTGTCGGGGCGGAACGCCTTGGGGTCCAGGAACGCGTCGTCGATCCGGCGATACAGCACATCGACCCGTTCCGGCCCCTGCGTGGTACGCATGTAGACCCGGTTGTCCTTGACGAACAGATCACCCCCCTCGACCAGTTCGATGCCCATCTGGTCAGCCAGGAAGGAATGCTCGAAATAGGCTGAGTTGAAATGCCCCGGCGTCAGCAGCGCCAGCGTCGGTTCCCCCTCGCACATGGGCGGCGCTGCGGCCTGCATCGCCTCTGCCAGCATGTCGCCATAGCCATCGACCGGGCGGATCATGTTGCTTTGGAACAGTTCGGGGAACATCCGCGACATCACCTCGCGGTTCTGCAACACGTAGGACACCCCCGAGGGCGTGCGGCAATTGTCCTCCAGAACGTAAAGCTCGTCCTCGGACACCCGCACCAGATCCACACCCACGACGTGCGAATAGATACCCAGCGGCGGGGTATAGCCCTGCACAACCGGTTCATACGCCTCGTTGTTCAGGATCATCGCCTCGGGCACCTTGCCCGCCCTGATGATTTCCCGGTCGGAATAGATGTCACGCAGGAACGCGTTCAGCGCATCGGCCCGCTGGATGGACCCGCGTTCGATCTTGTCCCACTCGGCGGGGCCAAAGACGCGGGGAATCATGTCGAAGGGGATCAGCCGGTCCGGGTCGCCCCCTTCGCCGTAAACGGCGAAGGTGATGCCGATCCGCCGGAAAAGGGATTCAGCCTCGTCCCGCTTGGTCAGCAGCGCCTCTATCCCCTCGCGCGCAACCCAATCCTCGATGATCTTGTATTCCTTGCGCGATTTCGCGCCATCGTACATTTCGTCGAACATTATTTCACCTCTGGGCGGGATCAGACTGCCGCCCTCGCACTGCCTGCGCAATCCGCTCTGCCCTTTTCGCACGCAATCCGCATAGATTGGACGCGGCTGCCGCGATCCGGCGCCGGTTGCCCAAAGAACAGGCAGGCTGAAAACAGATGAGCATCACCGTCGCCCTCACCCACCGCACCACCTACAGCTATGACCGGCCCATCGGGCTGGCCCCCCATGTGGTGCGCCTGCGCCCGGCCCCCCATGCGCGCACGCCGATCCGCAGCTACAGCTTGCAGATTAACCCGTCCGGGCATTTCCTCAACTGGCAGCAGGATGCCTTTGCCAACTGGCAGGCACGGCTGGTCTTTCCCGAAAAAGTACAAAAGCTGGAGGTCGTGGTGGACGTGGTCGCCGACATGGTCGCGATCAATCCTTTCGACTTCTTCGTCGAGGAAGGCTGCGCCGAGGTGCCCTTCGACTATGGCGCGGCCCTAGGGCATGACCTGATCCCCTATCTGAAACGCATCGACGACAGCGCCACCTTTCGTGCGTTCGTGGCCGCCGCGCCGCAGCCCAAGGGGCCGACAAATGACTGGCTGGTAGCGCTGAACCAGTATGTGCAAAGCGCCATCGCCTATACGGTGCGGATGGAACCCGGCGTTCAAACCCCGACCGAGACCATCAAGCGCGCCCTGGGATCGTGCCGCGATTCCGGCTGGCTGCTGGCCGCGATGCTGCGCGAATTCGGCTATGCGTCGCGCTTCGTGTCGGGCTACCTGATCCAGCTTGCCGCCGACCAAAAGGCGGTGGATGGCCCCTCGGGGCCAGAGGAGGATTTCACCGACCTGCACGCCTGGACAGAGGTCTACCTGCCCGGCGCGGGCTGGGTGGGTCTGGACCCCACATCGGGCCTGTTCGCGGGCGAGGGGCACATTCCGCTGGCCTGCACCCCCGAACCGGGCAGCGCGGCCCCCATCACCGGCGCGCATGAACCCGCCGAGGTCGAATTCGGCTTTGACATGCAGGTCGTGCGGCTGAAGGAACCGCCGCGCGTTACCCGGCCCCTGACCCCTGTCCAGTGGGCCGAAATCGACCGCGCGGGCCAGGCCGTGGACAAGCTGCTGGCCGATCGCGACGTGCGCCTGACCATGGGGGGCGAACCCACTTTCGTTTCGGCCACCGACCGCGACGCGGGCGAATGGACGGTCGAGGCCGTGGGCCCGACCAAACGGGCCAAGGCCGACGCGCTGATCCGCCGCCTGCAGGCGCGTTTTGCCCCCCATGGGGTGCTGCATCACGGCCAGGGCAAGTGGTATCCGGGCGAACAACTGCCCCGATGGGCGTTCTCGCTGATCTGGCGGGGCGACGGGGTGCCGCTGTGGTCGGACCCCGACCGCATCGCCCCCGAGGGCAAAGGCGCCGCAAACGCGCAAAGCGCGGGGGCCTTCGCAAAACGGCTGGTCGAGAGATTGGGGCTGGATACCGATTGCGCCCAGCCGGTCTACGAAGACCCGCTGGAATTCCTGGGGCGCGAGGCACAACTGCCCGCCAACGTGACCCCCGAGGACAGCAAGCTGGACGACCCGCAGGAACGCGCCCGTCTGACGCGTGTGTTTTCGCGGGGGTTCGGCACGCCCTCGGGCTATGTCATCCCGCTGCAACTGGCACAGGCCCGCGCGACGGGCCGCCGGTTCCGCTGGGCGTCGGAAAAATGGGAAACCCGGCGCGGTTACCTGTTTTCCATCCCCGGCGACAGCCCGCTTGGGTTCCGCCTGCCGCTGGGGGCGCTCAACTGGCTGGGCGATGCCGCGCCGCGCCCGTTCCAGCGCGACCCGATGGCAGATCCCGGCGCCTTGCGCCCGCATCTGGTGCGCCAGTCCGCGCAGAACGCCGCCCCCGCCCCCGCGGATCAGATGGGCGCGGATACCACCCTGCGCGAGGTGGGCGATTCCGACGATTGGCTAGAGGGCGGCGCAACGGTCTGGGCCCCGGGTATGGCGATCCGCACCGCCCTGACGGTGGAACCGCGCGACGGCATCCTGCACGTCTTTTACCCGCCCACCGGATCGGTCGAGGAATATCTGGACCTGCTGGCCGCGGTCGAGGAAACGGCCGCCGAACTGGACCTGCCCGTGCGCAACGAGGGGTATGAACCGCCCCGCGACCCCCGCGTGAACGTGATCCGCGTCACCCCCGACCCCGGCGTGATCGAGGTCAATATTCACCCCGCCCACAACTGGGGCGATCTGCGCGAGATCACCGCCGCGCTGTACGAAGAGGCCCGGCAATGCGGGCTGGACAGCATCAGCTTCATGGTGGACGGGCGCATCGTTGGCTCGGGCGGGGGCAACCATATCGTGGTGGGCGGCGCCACGCCCGCCGACAGCCCGTTCCTGCGGCGCCCCGACCTGCTGGCCTCGATCATCCGCTACTGGCAGGCGCACCCGTCGCTGTCCTATCTGTTCTCGGGCACGTTCATTGGCCCGACCAGCCAGGCGCCGCGCTTCGACGAGGGGCGGCCCGAGGCGATCTATGAAATGGAAATCGCCATGTCGGAACTGGACCGGCTGGCATCGCAAGGCCATGCCGCGCCCTGGCTGGTGGACCGGCTGTTCCGCCACCTGCTGACCGACATGACCGGCAACACCCACCGCGCGGAAATCTGCATCGACAAGCTGTTTTCCCCCGACGGCCCCACCGGGCGGCTGGGGCTGGTGGAATTCCGCGGGTTCGAGATGCCGCCGCATTGGCAGATGAGCATGGCACAGGCGCTGGTGCTGCGCGGGCTGATCGCGTGGTTCTGGGATACGCCTTACCGGGGCGAGATGCGCGATTGGGGCACGGACATGCATGACCGGTTCCTGTTGCCCGATCCGCTTTGGTCCGATTTCGGGCAGGTCTTGCAGGATCTGTCGCGCGCACACGGGGTCGCCTTTGCCCCCGAATGGTTCGACGCACAGCGAGAGTTCCGCTTCCCCATCGCGGGAAAGACAACGGTTTGCGGGGTAGGGATCGAACTGCGCAACGCCATCGAACCCTGGCTGACCCTGGGCGAAGAGGCCGGCGCGGGCGGCACCGCGCGCTATGTCGACAGTTCGGTCGAACGGGTGCAGGTGAAACTGACCGGCCTTGACCCCGACCGCCACAGCCTGACCTGCAACGGGCTGGCGGTGCCGCTGCACGCCCAGGCCGATGGTAGCCATATCGCGGGCATCCGCTACCGCGCCTGGCAACCCTGGTCGGCGCTGCACCCTACGATCCCGGCCCATGGGCCGCTGGTCTTTGACCTGCATGACCGTTTCGCGGGCCGCAGCGTGGGCGGCTGCACCTATCATGTCGCCCATCCCGGCGGCCGGGCGCATGAAACCCGCCCGATCAACGCGCTGGAGGCCGAGGGCCGCCGCCTGACCCGGTTCCAGCCCGGCGGGCACAGCGCGGGCCCCGGCACGCCCCAGTGGCGCGGGGTAAACCCGGCCTTCCCCTACACGCTGGACCTGCGCCGGGCATAGGCGCGGGCGCAACAGGGCGCGGCCATTTCATCCCGCGCCTTGTTCGCCCGGTCCGGGCACTCTACATGCGATCCCATGAAACGCTGGCTCCCCTTCGTGAAATCGCCGCCCCATGTTGCGGTGATCCGCCTGTCGGGCGCGATCGCCGCCAATGCCCGCGCCGGATCGGGCCTGTCGGACGCAGGCCTTGCCCCGGTGATCGAACGCGCCTTTCGCAAAGGCAAGCCGGACGCGGTGGCGCTGTCGATCAACTCGCCCGGCGGATCGCCGGTGCAAAGCGCGCTGATCGCCGCCCGCATCCGCCGCCTGGCCGAGGAAACCGAAACCCCCGTCACCGCGTTTGTCGAGGATGTGGCCGCCTCGGGCGGGTACTGGCTGGCCTGCGCGGCCGATGACATCCACGCCGACACGGCCTCGCTGGTGGGCTCGATCGGGGTGATCTACGCCAGTTTCGGTTTTCACGAGCTTTTGGGCCGCTACGGGGTGGAACGCCGGGTGCATACCGCCGGCGAAAGCAAAAGCTTCATGGACCCGTTCCAGCCCGAAAAGGCCGAGGACGTGGATCGCCTGATGGAATTGCAGACCCCCATCCACGAGGCGTTCAAGGCCCATGTCCGCGCCCGCCGGGGTGACCGGCTGAAACCCGACACCGACCTGTTCACCGGCGATGTCTGGACCGGGCAACAGGCGGTGGACCTGGGCCTGATCGACGGGATCGGCCACCTTGTGCCCACGATGAAGACCCGCCTGGGCGATGACACGCGGTTTTCCCTGCATGGCCCCCGCCGGGGCCTGTTTTCCCGGCTGGGCGGGCAGGTGATCGGCGCGATGGCCGATGAGGTGGAACACCGCGCGCTGTGGGCGCGATATGGGTTCTGAGCGATGATCGTCAAAATCGTCACCCTGTTCCTGATCGCGATGGCCGTGCTGGCCATGTTCGGCCGGTTGCGCCTGCCCAAACCCCGGCGGCCCGCCGCCCTGACCCGCCGCCCGGCGAAATGCCCCCATTGCGGGCGCCATCGCATCGGCCGGGGCCCCTGCCCCTGCGGAAAGGACTGACCGTCGATGACAAGCGACCTGCTGACTGCCGCTCTGGGCTTGGCGCTGCTTTTGTTCGCCGGGGACAGCCTGGTGAAAGGGGCGGTCAACATGTCCCTGCGCCTGGGCGTGCCGGCACTGATCGTCAGCCTGACGATCGTGGCCTTCGGCACCTCGGCGCCGGAAATGCTGATCGCGGTACAGGCGGTGCTGGACGACGCGCCGGGCATCGCCATGGGCAATGTCGTCGGCTCGAACATCGCCAACGTGCTGCTGGTGCTGGGGGTTCCGGCGCTGATGACCGGCCTGCGCACCGATGAATGCGACACGCGGCGCACCTACCTGATGATGATCGGGGCCAGCCTGCTGTTCATCGCGCTGTGCATGATCGGGCCGATCACCTGGATGCACGGGGCGGTGCTGCTGGCCGCGCTGTCACTGATCCTGTTCGACGCGTTCCGCGCCGCGCGCAAGCATCGCCGGGAAACCGTCGCAGCCGAGGCCGAAGCCGAGGAAGAAGAGCTGCTGGAAGACCTGGAAGGCGTCGATCCCAGTCTGTCCTGGTTCAAGATCGCCATGTTCCTGCTGCTGGGGCTGATCGGCCTGCCGCTGGGGGCCGACCTGCTGGTGGACAGCTCCACCAGTATCGCGCGCGACCTGGGCGTTTCGGAAACCGTCATCGGGCTGACGCTGGTGGCTGTCGGCACGTCGCTGCCGGAACTGGCGACCACGGTCATGGCCGCGATGCGCCGCCAGGCGGACGTGGCCCTGGGCAACGTGATCGGGTCCAACATGTTCAACCTGCTGGCCATCGTGGGCGTGGCCAGCCTTGTGGGCACGATCCCGCTGCCGCCCGAGATGCTGCGCCTGGACCTGTGGGTGATGCTGGGCACCTCGGCCCTGCTGGCGCCCTTCGTGTTCCTGCGCTGGCCGCTGAATCGGGCCTGGGGAACGGCCTTTCTGCTTGGGTACGCGGGCTATTTGGGGGTGTTGCTGATATGACGGGGCGCGCACTGGTCACCGGGGGTGCACGGCGGCTGGGCCGGACGATGGCGTTGCACCTGGGCAGCCGCGGGTATGACGTGGCCGTCCATTATGCCAGCGGCGCCGCCGACGCCGAAGAGGTCGTCGCAGAGATGCAGGCGATGGGCCGCAATGCCGTGGCCCTGGGCGCCGACCTGCTGGACGAGGACCAGACCGAAACGCTGATCCCCCGCGCCACGCAGGCCCTGGGCGGGCCACTGAACGTACTGGTCAACAACGCCTCGATCTTTGAATACGACACGATCCAGACCGCCACGCAGGAAAGCTGGGACCGGCATATCGGATCGAACCTGCGCGCGCCCTTCGTGCTGACGCAGGCCTTTGCCGCGCAGGCCCCCGGTGCTGTGACCGATGAAAACGGCGAACCGATCGCGACCGGCCTGGTGGTCAACATGATCGACCAGCGCGTATTCAAGCCAACGCCCGAGTTCATGACCTACACCATCGCCAAGATGGGGCTGTGGGCCTTTACCCGCACCGCGGCGCAGGCGCTGGCGCCGGGCATCCGCGTGAACGCCATCGGCCCCGGCCCCACCCTGCGCGGCGGGCGCCAGTCGCCCGACCATTTCGCCCGCCAGCGCGCGGCCACCGTTCTGGGCCGCGGCGCCCACCCGCAGGACATCTGCGCCGCGCTGGACTACCTGCTGTCGGCACCTGCCGTCACCGGCCAGATGATCGCCGTGGATGGTGGACAGCACCTTGGCTGGCAGACCCCGGACGTTCTGGGGGTGGAGTAGGCCGCAGGCCCGAGTTGTCCACCGCCGGCCAGTTCGTCGCAAAACCGTTAGAAATTCTTTAAGATTTTCATGCGCTTGCAAAAGTCCCGAAATTTATCATTTAAAATCAGCACCTTGCATTATCGCCTATTTTTTAAGCAAACCGATGAAGGCATCGGGATTCAAAGGAAAATTCCACCTGCCCGCAGGTTATTCGCAGCTTTATCCACAGATTTCGTGGACAGGTTTTCACTTGCGCCCTGCCCGGGCAGTGTTGCAGCCAAGGCCGGAATCATGGACCACCCCCAACGATGAGCGACCCGACCGCCCCCACTTCGGACCGTCCCACGGGCCACGCCTGCATCCAGTCCTACCTGGCGACGCTGGACAATTCGCCAGGTGTCTACCGGATGCTGGATGCCGAAAGCCGGGTTCTGTACGTCGGCAAGGCCAAAAGCCTGAAAAAGCGGGTGGCGAACTACGCCAAGCCCTCGGGTCATTCGCCGCGCATCGCGCGGATGATTTCCGAAACCGCCTCGATGATGTTCCTGACCACGCGCACGGAAACCGAGGCGCTGCTGCTGGAACAGAACCTGATCAAGCAGCTCAAGCCGCGCTACAACGTGCTGCTGCGCGACGACAAAAGCTTTCCGAACATCCTGATTACCCGGGATCACGCCTTTCCCCAGATCACCAAGCATCGCGGCGCCAAGACCCGCAAGGGCGCCTATTTCGGCCCGTTTGCCAGCGCGGGCGCGGTGAACCGGACGCTGAACCAGTTGCAAAAGGTGTTCCTGCTGCGCAACTGCTCGGACTCCATGTTCGACAGCCGCACCCGGCCCTGCCTGCTGTACCAGATCAAGCGGTGCAGCGGCCCCTGCGTGGGCCGGATTTCCCAGGCCGACTATGCCGCCGCCGTGCGCGATGCCGAACGCTTCCTGCAGGGCAAGTCCACCGGCGTGCAAGAGGCCCTGGCCACCGAGATGGAGGCGGCCAGCGAGGCGCTGGAATTCGAACGCGCCGCCGCCCTGCGCGACCGCATCCGGGCGCTGACCCAGGTGCAATCGGTGCAGGGCATCAACCCGCGCGGCGTGGCCGAGGCCGATATCGTCGCCCTGCATATGGAGGGCGGGCAGGCCTGCGTGCAGGTCTTCTTCATCCGCGCCAACCAGAACTGGGGCAACCGCGACTATTACCCGAAAACCGGCGCGGGCGCGGGGCCAGAGGAGGTGCTGCAGGGTTTCCTGGGCCAGTTCTACGAGAACAAGGAACCGCCCCGCCTGATCCTGCTGTCCCACGACATCGAGGATCGGGAGTTGATGGCCCAGGCCCTGTCAGAACGCGCGGGCCGCAAGGTGGACATCGCCTTCCCCCAGCGGGGCGAAAAGACGGAACTGGTCGCCGGCGCCCTGCGCAATGCCAAGGAAAGCCTGGGCCGCAAGATGGCCGAGAGTGCCGCGCAGGGCAAATTGCTGAAAGGGCTGGCCGAGGCATTTGGGCTGGAGGCGCCGCCGCAGCGCGTGGAAATCTACGACAACTCCCACATCCAGGGCACCAACGCGGTGGGCGCGATGGTGGTGGCCGGCCCCGAGGGGTTCGTCAAAAGCCAGTACCGCAAGTTCAACATCCGGGGCGACGACCTGACGCCGGGCGACGATTTCGGCATGATGAAAGAGGTGCTGACCCGCCGGTTCAAGCGCCTACTGAAGGAAGACCCGGACCGCCAGGGCGAGACATGGCCGGACCTGCTGCTGATCGACGGCGGCGCGGGGCAGGTGTCGGCCGTGGTGCAGATCATGGGCGATCTGGGCGTGCGGGACATCCCCATCGTGGGCGTTGCCAAGGGCATCGACCGCGACGCGGGGAAGGAGGAATTCCACCGCCCCGGCCAGCGTCCCTTTGCCCTGCGCCACAACGACCCCGTCCTCTATTTCATCCAGCGCCTGCGGGACGAGGCGCACCGCTTTGCCATCGGCACCCACCGCGCGAAACGGGCCAAGGCCGTGGGCGCCACACCGCTGGACGAAATCCCCGGCGTCGGCGCCACCCGCAAGCGCGCCCTGCTGACCCATTTCGGCAGCGCCAAGGCGGTGTCCCGCGCCGGGCTGGCGGACCTGAAGGCCGTGGACGGCATTTCCGACAGCCTAGCACAGAAGATTCATGACTTTTTTCATACCGAGGTGTGAACGATGGTTGAGGTAGTACTTGGAATTGATGCCGCTTGGACGGACACCAACCCAAGCGGTGTGGCGCTAGCGGTGCGGGAGCACTCAGAGTGGCAGTTAATCGCGCTAGAGCCTTCCTATAGCGCCTTTCTGGACACCCAAGAGGAACTTGGAAATCCGCTTCCAAGACCTTTGATCGAACGCTCAAAGGAGATTTCGGGGGAGGAACCTGATCTCGTTATGGTGGACATGCCCCTATCGCTTGATCGCATTACGGGACGGCGCGCGGCGGACAATGCCGTCAGCCGTGTTTACGGTGCGCGCAAGGCTTCGACCCACACGCCCTCCACCGTCAGGCCCGGGCAAATCTCGGACGTGATGCGAAGTGGTTTTGCTGATATCCACTACAATTTGCGAACCGTGCATAGCGAAGGGCGGCTCGTCGAGACCTATCCACATCCGGCTCTCATTGAGCTTCTGGGAGAAGCGGAGCGCCTGCCTTATAAATTCGAGAGAAAAAACAGATATTGGCCAAATCTTACGCCACCGGAACGCAAAGCACGGTTGCGGGAAATCTGGATGAGAGTTTTAGATGGCTTATCCGACCAGATTAAAGGTGTCAAAACACAGCTTTCGTTACCCGAGACGACTGCGCAAAACAAGGAGTGGAAGGCGTTCGAGGATAAGCTCGACGCAATCATTTGCGTGTTGGTGGGTATCGCCATTTTGGATGATCGGGCAAGGCCATACGGTGACGATAGGGCCGCGATTTGGCTACCCGAACCGAGATAAGCGCCCTTTTCCCGCGCAGGCTGAACCGATAGGTTGTCGCCCATGAGATGGACAATCCCCAATATCCTGTCGGTCGCGCGGCTGATCCTGGCGCTGCTGTTCCCGCTGATCTACGTCATCTGGGACGGGACCACGGCGCATGCGGTCGCGCTGGCCGTGTTTGTCGGCGCCTCGGCCACCGACTGGGTGGACGGCTATATCGCGCGCAAATTCAACCAGACCAGCCGGTTCGGCGCGATGGTAGACCCCATCGCGGACAAGGCCATGGTGCTGATCGCGCTGGTCGCGGTGGTCGCGCAGATCGGGTTCAACCCGGTGCTGGCCCTGTCCGCCGGGGTGATCGTGTTCCGTGAGGTGTTCGTTTCGGGGCTGCGGGAATTCCTGGGGGCCGAGGCTGGCAAGCTGAAGGTCACGAAACTGGCCAAGTGGAAAACCACCGTTCAGATGGTGGCGCTGACCGTGCTGCTGGCGCAGGGGCTGGTGGCCTCGGCCACCGTGGCGATGCTGGGCAGCGGGCTGCTGGCCGTGGCGGCGGTGCTGACACTGATCACCGGGGCCGATTACTTCATCAAGGCCTGGCCCTACCTGCGCGAGGAGAAGGCCACATGATCGACGTGCTCTACTTCGCCTGGGTGCGCGAACGGATCGGCCTGCCGAAAGAGCGGATCGAGACCGAGGCCGCCACCGTGGCCGAGCTGGTCGAGGAACTGAAGGCCCGCGAGGACCGTTATGCGCTGGCGTTTTCCGATCTCTCGGCCCTGCGCGTTGCCGTGGACCAGGACCTGACCGATTTCGACGCCCCGCTGGACGGCGCGCGCGAGGTGGCATTCTTTCCGCCCATGACCGGGGGCTGACGCGTTGGACATCCGCGTGCAAGCCGCCCCCTTTGATTTCGGCGCAGAGGCCGGGGCCTTTGCCCAGGGGCACACCCAGGCCGGGGCCATCGTCACCTTTACCGGCGTGGTGCGGGGCGATGACAGCCTGACACGGATGGAGATCGAGCATTACCCCGGCATGACCGAACGCGCGCTGGAACAGATCGCGCGCGAGGCGATGGACCGCTGGTCGCTTGCCGATTGCCTAGTGATCCATCGGCACGGCCCCATGGTGCCGGGCGAGGCGATCATGATGGTCGCCACAGCCGCCCGCCACCGCGCCGACGCCTTTGCCGCGGCGGAATTTCTGATGGACTATCTGAAATCCCGCGCCCCCTTCTGGAAGAAAGAATACCGCGAGGGGGGCGCGGGCTGGGTCGCCGCCAAGGACGCGGACGAGGCGGCGTTGGGCCGCTGGGACGGCGACTAGCATCCATTCGATCGGCTTGAGAAGGGCCGCGTCCGACCTTGGGATCGGGCGAAAATGCCAGTCCGTCTGCGCGATGTGGAATCCAACCCTGGCGCAGCGCCGCCAGACTGTCCCGCTCGGGCGACCAGCCCGGGCCGCGCCCGACCCTCCCCCGGGAGGGCGCGATTGCAACGCCGCAAGCCGCGGGACGCCCGGAGGGTCTTGGCACGATAAATCAAGCGGCCCAACTCGTGCGACGCGCCCACCCGGGGTCGGGCGCGGCCCTCTGCGCCTTTGCCCGATGACGCACAAAGCCCGCCTTAACCGGCTCACTTAGCGGCCCACCCCACTCCCCGCTTGCGACCCGCCGCATGCGCGGCATAGCATACCCGCGCACCCCGTCCGGGTGGGCGGCACGAACAGCAACGCTGGGGAGTGAGACGATGAACGCGACGAAAACCCTTCTGGCCGCGGCGGCGGCGCTGGTGACGGCCGGGGCCGCACTGGCAGAGCCGATCAAGGTCGGCATGATCACCACGCTGTCGGGCGGCGGCGCCAGCCTTGGGATCGACACCCGCGACGGGTTCATGCTGGCGGTGCAGCAGGCCGCCAACCCCGACCTGACGGTGGTGATCGAGGACGACCAGCGCAAACCGGACGTTGCCGTGCAACTGGCCGACAAGCTGATCCAATCCGAAAAGGTCGACGTTCTGACGGGCATCGTGTGGTCCAACCTGGCCATGGCCGTGGTGCCCGCCGCCACCGCCCAGGGCAAGTTCTACCTGTCCACCAACGCCGCGCCCTCGGCGCTGGCGGGCAAGGGGTGCAACCCCAACTATTTCTCGGTCAGTTACCAGAACGACAATTTGCACGAGGCCGCAGGCGCCTATGCCGCCACCGCCGGCATCACCAAGGCGTTCATCATGGCCCCCAACTATCCGGCCGGGAAGGATTCGCTGACCGGGTTTAAACGCTTCTATGAGGGCGAGGTCGTGGGCGAGGTCTATACCAAGCTGGGTCAGACCGATTACGCGGGCGAGATCGCACAAATCCGGGCCTCGGGCGCGGATGGCGTGTTCATCTTCCTGCCCGGCGGCATGGGGATTTCCTTCGTCAAGCAATATGCCGATTCCGGCGTCGGCCTGCCGCTGATCGGCCCGGCATTTTCCTTTGACCAGTCGATCATCCAGGCTATGGGCGACTCAGCCGTGGGCGTGCTGAACGGGGCCAACTGGTCGCCCGATCTGGACAACGCCGCCAACGCCGCCTTTGTTCAGGCGTTCAGCGCCGAATATGGCCGCCTGCCCTCGGTCTATGCCTCTTACGGCTATGACACGGCGAACCTGCTGCTGTCGGCGATGGGCACGGCCGATATCAGCGATCCCGACGCCTTCCGCGCGGCGCTGAAGGCCGCCGATTTCGACTCGGTCCGTGGCGATTTCGCCTTTGGCCCCAGCAACCACCCGGTGCAGGATCTTTATGTGCGCGAGGTGGTGCGCGACGGTGACATCCTGACCAACCGCATCGTGGGCACCGCGATGGAGGATCGCGGCAACGCCTATGAGGGCGAGTGCAAGATGTAAGCCCAATGCGCGGGCGGCCCTGACCCGCCCGCGCAACCTTAGGAGTTCCCCTTGTCCGCCATGCTCTTGATCGAGCAGGCCCTGAACGGCCTGCAATACGGCGTGATGCTGTTCCTGATGGCCGCGGGGCTGACGCTGGTCTTTGGCGTGATGGGGCTGATCAACCTGGCGCACGGGTCGCTTTACATGGTCGGCGCCTTTGCCTGCGCGGGTGTGGCGGCGGTCACGGGCAATTTCTGGCTGGGGCTGGCGGCCAGCCTGGCCGCGGCGGCAGCGGCGGGCGCCATTGTGGAACTGACGGTGATCCGGCGCCTTTACGCGCGCGATCATCTGGATCAGGTGTTGGCAACCTTTGCGCTGATCCTGGTGTTTTCCGAGGGCACGCGCTGGCTGTTCGGGTCGTTCCCCCTGTATCTGGACATCCCCGCCGCGCTGGCCGGGCCGATCACCCTGCCCGGCGGGATCGAGTATCCGCTGTACCGGCTGGTGCTGATCGGCATCGGGCTGGCGGTGGCGGCGGGGCTGTTCTGGCTGATCGGGGCGACCCGGCTGGGCGTGCGCATACGCGCGGGCGAGGCGGACCGGGAAATGATCGCGGCCCTAGGCGTCGATATCTCGCGTCTTTACACCATCGTCTTTGCCCTTGGCGCGGCGCTGGCGGGGCTGGCCGGTGCGCTGGTCGGCGCGTTGCAATCGGTGCAGGTGGGCATGGGGGAACCGGTACTGATCCTGGCCTTCGTTGTGATCGTGATCGGCGGGATCGGCTCGATCAAGGGGGCGTTGGTCGGCGCGATCCTGGTGGGCCTGACCGACACGCTGGGCCGGTTCCTGCTGCCTGTCGCCTTCGGCACCTTTCTGCCCCCGTCCGAGGCCACGTCAATCGGCGCGGCGCTGGCCTCGATGCTGATCTATATCCTGATGGCGGGCGTGCTGGTGATCCGGCCCGGTGGCCTGTTTGGGCGGGCCTGAGCATGCGGCGCGAAACCCTGTTGAACCTAGTAATCGCGCTGGCGCTGCTGGCGGTGCCGCTGGCCGCCCAGGCGCTGGACGAACCCTTTGCCATCACCCTGGCCACCAAGGTCGCGATCCTGGCGCTGGCCGGCGTGGGGCTGAACATCGCCCTGGGCCTGGGCGGGATGGTGTCGCTGGGCCACGCGGCGTTTTTCGGGATCGGCGGCTACATGATGGCCGTCCTGGCCACCCCCGTGCAGGCGTATGAGCCGCTGATGACCTGGCCCATTGAACTGGCCGGGACCAAGTCGATGCCGCTGATCTGGCTGGGCGCGGTGGTCGCGGGGGCGGTCGGGGCACTGGCCATCGGCGCGCTGAGCCTGCGGACCAGCGGGGTCTATTTCATCATGATCACGCTGGCCTTCGGCCAGATGCTTTACTACTTCGCGATTTCCTGGCCCGCCTATGGCGGCGAGGACGGCATCGCGATCTATGTGCGCAATGGCTTTCCGGGGCTGAACACGCTGGACCCGCTGCACTTCTTTGCCCTCGCCTATGCGGTGCTGTTGGCGGCCCTGTGGCTGGCGCATCGGCTGGGCGGATCGCCCTTCGGGCTGGCGCTGGCCGGGGCGCGACAGGCGCCCGCGCGGGTGGCAGCGCTTGGCATCCGTCCCTACCGGCTGAAACTTGCCGCCTTCGTCCTGTCGGGCGCGGTGACGGCGCTGGCGGGCGCGCTTTATGCCGATCTCAACCGCTTCGTTTCCCCCTCAATGCTTAGCTGGCACACCTCGGGCGAAATCATGGTTCTGGTGATCCTGGGCGGCGTGGGCCGCTTGTTCGGTCCCGTGGCCGGTGCCGCGCTGTTTATACTTCTCGAACATTTCCTGGGGGGGATCAGCGAATACTGGCAGCTTTTCCTTGGGCTTATCCTGCTGGGCATTGTGCTTTTCGCGCGTGGCGGGCTGATCGGCACGCTGGCCGGGCGTGAGGTGCCCCATGACTGATCCGGTGCTGGAGGTTCGAAACCTGCATCTTTCCTTCGGCGCGCTGAAGGCCACCGACGACGTGTCCCTGACCCTGTGCCCCGGCGAAATCCACGCCCTGATCGGGCCGAACGGGGCGGGCAAATCCACCTTGATCGGGCTGATCGCGGGCAATCTGGCGCCGGATGCGGGGCAGGTTCTGCTGAACGGGCGGGACGTGACCGCGCAGGATGTGGCCGCCCGCGCGCAGGCGGGGCTGGCGCGCAGCTTTCAGGTCTCTGCCGTGGCCCCGGGTCTGAGCGTATTGCAGAACGTGGCCTTGGCCGTGCAGGGCGCGCGGGGGGGCAGCTTTCGCTTGTTCCGGCGCGCGCTGTCGGATCGCGCGCTGACAGGCGCCGCCATGACCCAGATCGACCGGGTGGGGCTGACCGCCCGGCGCACCGTGCCCGCGGGCGATCTGGCCCATGGCGAACGGCGGCGGCTGGAACTGGCGATGGCGCTGGCCCAGGCCCCCCGCGCCTTTGTGCTGGACGAACCGATGGCGGGCATGGGGCCGGACGGCGCGCGCGAGATGACGACCCTGCTGGACGAATTGCGCCATGAGGCGCCGATCCTGCTGGTCGAACATGACATGGACGCGGTGTTCCGGCTGGCCGACCGGATCAGCGTTCTGGTTTCCGGCCGGATCATTGCCAGCGGAACCGTGGCCCAGATCCGCGCCAACCCCGAGGTTCAGACCGCCTATCTGGGCGAGGAGCGTCTGGAATGACCCTGCTTGCCATTGATGGCATCACCGCCTTTTACGGGCACAGCCAGGCGCTGTTCGGCGTCGATCTGAACGTGGCCGAGGGCGAGGTCGTCGCCCTGATGGGGCGCAACGGTATGGGCAAGACGACGACGATCCGCTGCCTGACCCGCCTGCTGCCCCATCGCGACGGCACGATCCGGTTCGCGGGCAAATCCCTTGCCGGGCTGCCGCCCCACCGCGCCGCACGGCTGGGGCTGGGGCTGGTGCCCGAGGGGCGGCGCGCCTTTGCCCCCCTCACGGTCGAGGAAAACCTGATCGCCGCAGCCCGGCCGGGCCATTGGGACATGGCGCGCGTCACGGCGCTGTTTCCCCGGCTGGGCGAACGGCGGGCGCAGCGCGCAGGCTTGTTGTCGGGGGGCGAACAACAGATGCTGGTGATCGGGCGCGCGCTGATGACCAACCCGCGCCTGCTGATCCTGGACGAGGCGACAGAGGGTCTGGCCCCCCTGATCCGCGCGGAAATCTGGGCGGCGATCCGGCGGCTGAAGGCCGAAACCGGGCTGGCGATCCTGGTGGTCGACAAATCGCTGAAGGAACTGTCCCACGTCGCCGACCGCGCGGTGATCCTGGAAAAGGGCCGCACCGCCTGGACCTGCCCGATGGTCGCCATGACGCAGGAACTGGCCGACCGTTACCTGGGGGTATAGGGGCAGCGCCGCCTAGCGACCGCGCCCGCGCACGAACCGCCCGTCCGGGCCTAGGTGGATGCCGCATTCGGTCTTGTCGGGGTTGTCGGCCCAGCGACCGGCGCGGATGTCCTCGCCCTGTTTCACCGGGCGGGTGCAGGGCGCGCACCCGATCGAGACATAGCCCCGGTCCACCAACGGGTGGCGCGGCAGGTCATGCAGCTTGAAATACTCGGAAATCTCTTGGGGCGACCAAAAGACCAGCGGATTGACCTTGATATGGGTGCCATCGCGTTCCAGCGCGGGCAGGGCCGCGCGGGTCTGCCCCTGATACCGCTTGCGCCCGGAAATCCAGGTTTCATACCCCTCCAGCGCATCGGCCAGCGGAAAGGTCTTGCGCAGGGTGCAGCACATGTTCGGATCGCGGCGCGGCAGGTCGCCTGTCGGGTCTTCCTCGGCGATCAGGGCTGCGTCGGGGCGCAGATTGACCAGGTTCAGGTTCAACCGCGCGGCCAGATCGTCGCGATAGGCCAGCGTTTCGGGGAAATGGCAGCCGGTATCGATGAACAGCACCGGGATATCGGGAAAGACCCGGGTGACGTAATGCAGCAGAACCGCGCTTTCCGCCCCGAAAGAGGAAACCAGCGCCACGCGCCCCAGCCGAGGGTCGGTCAACAGCCCGCCCATGTCCACATGGCCGAGGTCAGGCAGGTAATCGGCCTGCAATGCCTCCAGCAGCGCGTCGCTGCCGCCGATGGGCCAGTCGGAACGGCTGGCGTCGCGATATCGGGTGTCGTCTCGCATGACGGGGGAATACCATAGTCCACTAGTCAGGAAAACACTTCATCCTGAGACGCGCAGCCGCGCGGCGACGGGGCGCGGTGCCTGGATGCGGAACTGTCAAACGCCTGTCATGCAGATGTGACTTGGCCGCCTATTCCAGCGACGCGCGATCCAACACCGCCACCCCGTCCGCCACCGCGTCAGAGGGATGGGTAATGACCCGCACGCCGGGGGCCAGCCCGTCCAGCACCTGCGCGACGGTTTCCCCGCGCCGCCCGATCCGGAGCGGGGTCAGCCGCGCGGTCCCGTCCTGCACGGTAAAGACGGCCCAGCCCCCGTCGCGGCGGAACAGCGCCGACAACGGCACGCGCAGCGCGTCCGTGTCCTCCCATTCGACGATGCGCAGAAAGACATAGAACCCCTCGCCCAGCCCGGCGCGCGCCTCGGGCGGGGTCAGGATGTCGAACAGGGCATCGACGCGCTGTTCCTCGATCCCCAGGGCAGAGACCTTGGTGCGTGCCACGGGTTCGACCTTGCGCAGCCGGGCCTGCAGGACACCCTCGCCGCCCCAGCGGTCGACCGTTGCCCGCGCGCCCGCGGGCAGGCGCACCGCATCGGCCGACAATAGGTCCGCCACGATTTCCAGGTTGTCGCGCCGCCCGATGGACAGCAGCCGCGCACCGCTGAGAACCGGGCGTTCGGAAATCATGTCCACCTCCAGCACGGTGCCGTCGATGGGCGCGTGCAGCCGCACGCAGCATTCCCCGTTCAGCGATCCGGGCGCGTCCTCTTCCGGCGGGATCAGCACCGCGCGGGTGCGCTCCAGCGAGCTTTCGGCCATGTCCAGACCCGATGCCGCCGCGTCGCGCGCCGCCTTGGCGATGGCCAGTTGCTGGGTGGAATCCTCCAGCGTGGTGACCGACGACACCCCCCGCTGCACCAGCGCCTGTACCCGGTCGAACTGGCTTTGGGCATAGGCCAGATCCTCGCGCGCCTTGCGCAGCTCGCTTTCGGCCAGGTGGCGGGCGGCCTCGGCCTCGCGCACGGCGGCCTCGGCCTCGCGGCGGGCGCGGCTGTCCAACAGGGCGGGCGCGGCGGGTTCGACCACCGCGACCACGGTTTGCCCCGCGACCACCGGGTCGCCCACCTGCACGGGCGAGCGGCGCGCGGTACCGGTGATCGGCGCGGCCACCTCATAGATGTCGCGGATGCGGGTCTTGCCATCGGCGTTCACCGTGACCTGCATCGGCCCGCGTTCCACGACATGCAGATCCACCGGCACCGGCGGGTTGCGCAGTGTGGTGTAGAAAAGGCCGCCCACCAGGGCCGCCAACAGCCCCCCGACGATCAGGTTGCGCGCAGACAGGTTCATCGCTTACTCCCGCGTCTTCATCACCGCGACAAGGTCCAGGCGGTCCAGCCGCCGGCGCACCAGCAGCACCGCACCCAGGCTGGCCCCCAGCACCACCAGACTGGCCTGGGCGAAACAGGCCGGGCGCAACACCAGCGGCACCGCGTAAAGATCCGAGGAAAACCCCGCCGTGATCGCCAGCGCCAGCCCCCAGCCCACCAGCCAGCCCACTGGCTGGGCCAGCACGGCCAGCAGCATCGTCTCGCCGATCAGGATGGCGGAAACCTCGGCCCGGCTGAACCCCAGAATGCGCAGGCTGGCCAGTTCCCGCGCGCGTTCCGACAGCTGCACCCGCGCCCCGTTATAGGCCACGCCCACGGTAATCAGCACCGCGATCACCGCATAGACGGTCATCATGATCAGTACGTTCTCGGCCAGGGTTTCCTCGAACGCGCGGCGTGAATCGGTCAGCATGATCGTGCCCGCCAGCCCCGGCAGATCCTTCAGCCGGGCATGCAACGCGTCCTCTTGCGCGGGGTCGATCAGGACAGAGGCGGTGCTGACCTGTGGCGCCTGCCGGAACATCCGGTTGGCGCTGTCGTAATCCATGTAGGCCCCAAGCCCCAGGTATTGCACCGCCAGCCCCGACACAGGCAGCATGTGGGTTTCGCGCTTGGTTCCCAGGAACTCGGCTTCCACCATGTCGCCGGGGCGCAGGCCCAGCTCTGCGGCCAGCCGTTCGGAAAGGATCAACCCGCCGGGGGGGGGCACAACCACGCGCCCCGCGGCATCGACGGCACGCGACAGGTCGCTGTCGGGACGGCGGGCCTCGATCGGGGTTTGTTTCGACAGGTGGCCGTTGCGCAGTTCGGCGGCCAGGTACAGGTGCCCCTCCACCGCCAGCACGCCGGGCAGGCGGCGCACCTCTTCCAGAACGCTGGCGGGTTGATCTTGCGAAAACAGCAGCAGCGCATCCTGCCGGTTCGACTGGTAGAAGAAGCCGTCGATGATCTCGTCCATCGAATCGTCGGTGAAGGTCGCGGCCATCATCACCGCCACCGCCAGCGCCAGCCCCAGCACCGTCAGCCCGGACCGCACCGGCCAGCGCAGGATACCGCGCAGCACCATCATCGCCGGTTGCGGCAGGCGCAGCGCGGCCAGCATCCGGTCGAACAGCCCGCGGGAAAACCGTGGCGGGGCGGCGGGCGCCATGGCCACGGCGGGCGACAGACGCGTCGCCGCCAGCGCCGCGCGCACCGCCCCCAGCCCCGCCGCAGACAGCGCGATGACGGCCGAGATGACATAGACATCGTAAGAGACCCGATAGATCAGGTAGGGAAAGTCGAAGAAATCGGCATAAAGGACGGCCAGCGCGTGGGACAGCCAACTGCCCACCGCCCATCCGATACCGATACCCGCCAGACCGACCAGCCCCGCCAGCATCAGGTAATGGGCGGCGACCTCGCGGTCGGTATAGCCAACGGCCTTCATCAGCCCGATCTGGGCGCGTTCCAGCGCGATGATACGCCCCAGAACCATATTCACCAGAAAGGCCGATATACCGAAAAAGACCGGCGGCAGCACGGCAGCGGTACTTTTGAGCGAGGCGATTTCCGCGTCTATGAAACTGTTGGACAGCTGGATGTCCCGCCCATAGGCGCCAAGCCCGCCATAGGGGTCCAGCAGATCGTCCAGCCGGTCGATCACCTCGTCCCGGCTGGTGCCGCGCGTCAGTTTCAGGCTGACGGAATTGAACGCCCCCGTCATGTCAAAGGCCGCGGCCACCGCGCGTTCGGGCATCCACAGGATGCCGTACCCCTCGTTGTCGGGCATCAACTGGCCCGGACCGATGGTATAGATGAACTCGGGCGACAGCAGCGTGCCGGTGATGGTCAATTGCCGCTTTTGCCCGTTGATCGTGGCCGCGAAACTGTCGCCGGGGCCAAAGCCATGTGCCTTGGCGAAGGGTTCGTTCACCGCGACCTGCGTGGTGCTGGCCGGATCGGGCAGGCGGCCTGCGCGCAGCAGGGGGCGGTTCAGCGGCGGCAGCCCCGCGTCGGGCAGGGAAATCACTTGGCCCACAGCCGTTTCCACCCGCCCCGGTATGTCCAGAATGACCGAGCCGGTGACCCGCGCCTCGACCCCGGCCACGCCGGGGATCGCCGCAATCTCGCGCGTCAGGGTATCGGGCGCGCGGCGGGTTTCGGCAAAGACATCGGCGAAACGGTTGCGTTCGTAATAGGCCGCGCGCGTATCCTGCAACGCGCGATACATCCCGAACGAGGTCAGAAAGATCGCCACCCCGCAGGCCAGCACCAGCGCGATGGCCAGCGCCTGTGCCCACAGCCTGCGAAAATCGCGCAACAGCTTCTTGTCCAGCGCCTGCATCGCGCTCACCACGTTATTTCGTGCGGGGCAAGGCGGGTTTCGTTGATCTCTACCCCGGTGATGCGCCCGTCATGGAATCGCACGACCCGATGCGCCATCTTTCGGATCGCGGCGTTGTGGGTGATGACCACGGTCGTTGTGCCAAAGCGGTCGTTGATGTCCTTCAGCGCCTCAAGGACCTGCACGCCGGTCTTGCTGTCCAGCGCGCCGGTGGGTTCGTCGCACAGCAACACCTCTGGCCGCTTGGCGATCGCGCGGGCAATCGCCACGCGCTGCTGTTCGCCGCCCGACATCTCGGCCGGGAAATGATCCAGACGGTGGGACAGGCCGACCAGATCCAGTGCCTGCGCGGGGGGCATCGGGTCGCGGGCGACATCGGTGACCAGTTGCACATTCTCGCGCGCGGTCAGGCTGGCGACAAGGTTGTAGAACTGGAACACGAACCCGACGTGATCGCGGCGATAGCGCGTCAGACCCCGGTCCCGCAGCGCGGTCAGCTCAAGCTCGCGGAACCAGACGTGGCCCGTTGTCGCGTGATCCAGCCCGCCCAGAATGTTCAACAGGGTGGATTTGCCCGACCCCGACGGCCCCAGCAGCACCGCCAACTCGCCGCCGAACAGTTCCAGGTCCACGCCCGCCAGCGCATGCACCTTGGCGCCCCCGGTATCGTAGACCTTGGTCACGGATTCGGTGCGAAAGATCGGCCGGTCCATTGCGCCCCCCTCGACAGCCAGTAAGGCATTGCTGCGGCGGCGGGGCAAGGGGAACGCTACGGGCTGGCACTTTGGCGAAAACTGCCTAATCTGGCGGCAAGATGGACGACCAGAGACGACGATGCCCCGCCCTGCACTGCTGATCTTTACCGACCTCGACGGCACCTTGCTGGATCACGACACCTATTCCTACGCCGCGGCTGAACCCGCACTGGATCAATTGCGGCGCACCGGGGTTCCGGTGATCCTGGCCTCTTCGAAAACCGCGGCCGAAATCGCGCCGCTGCGGGCCGAACTGGGCTTTGCCGCGCACCCGGCCATCGTGGAAAACGGCGCCGGCATCCTGGAACCGGGGGCCGAGGCGCCAGAGAGCGGCGGCCGCTATGACGAATTGCGCGCCACGTTGGACCGCGTGCCGACGGATCTGCGCGCCCAATACCAGGGCTTCGGCGACTGGGATGTGGCCGAGATCGCCCGCCGCACCGGCCTGCCCCCGGCGCAGGCCGCGCTGGCCGCCAGGCGCCACCATTCCGAGCCCGGCATCTGGTCGGGCGATGCGGACGGGCAGGCCGCCTTTGTCGCGGCGCTGCGCGAACACGGCGTCACCGCGCGCGCGGGCGGGCGGTTCCTGACGCTGTCCTTTGGGGGCACCAAGGCCGGGCGCATGGCCGATATCGCCGCGCGCCACCGCACGCCCTTTGTGGTGGCCCTGGGGGATGCGCCCAACGACGCCGAGATGCTGGAACAGGCCGATCTGGGTTTCGTCATCGCGAACCCCGCGCACCCGCCCCTGCCCCCCCTGTCGGGCGAGGCGCAGGGCCATATCCAGCGGATCGACGCACCCGGCCCGAAGGGTTGGAACGCGGCGGTTGAACGGGTTATCACTGAATACGGCTTTTGACATAGCGGGGACGGTCACGTGGCGGATTTTCACCAGAACGGCAACGTGGCGACGATGCACAACCTGCGCTCGACCACGCTGCAAGCGCTTGAGCGCGAGTTGATGACCTTCACCCAGAGCCGCAAGATCAGCCTGATCCTGCCCTCGCTGTTTTCAGAGCTGGAGGGCGAAGCGCTGCCCAACATCCTGAACGAACTGGCCAATGTCCCCTACCTGCACCGCATCGTGATCGGACTGGACCGCGCGGATGCGGACCAGTACCGGCACGCGCTGGAATTCTTCGACCGGCTGCCGCAGAACCATGTCGTGATCTGGAACGACAGCCCGCGAATGCGCGAAATCCACAGCCGGCTGGACGCCCTGGGCCTGACGCCGGGCGAACAGGGCAAGGGGCGCAACGTGTGGTTCTGCATGGGCTATATCATGGCCTGCAAGGACAGTGCCGTGGTGGCGCTGCACGATTGCGATATCCTGACCTACCAGCGCGAGATGCTGGCCCGCCTGGTTTACCCGGTGACCAATCCCGACTTCCCCTATCAGCTGGCCAAGGGGTTCTACCCCCGCATCGGCGAGGGCAAGCTGAACGGACGCGTCAGCCGCCTGCTGGTCAGCCCGGTTCTGATCGCCCTGAAAAAGGTGATCGGCGACCGCGACTACCTGGATTACCTGCGCTCCTTCCGCTACCCGCTGTCGGGCGAATTCGCGATGCGCACCACGCCGCTGCCCGATCTGCGCATCCCCTCGGACTGGGGGCTGGAAATCGGGGTATTGTCCGAGGCCTGGCGCAACCTGGCGCCGAAATCGGTCTGCCAGGTGGAAATCGCCGATATCTACGACCACAAGCATCAGCCTGTCTCGGCCGACGACGCGGCCAAGGGCCTGTCGCGGATGTCCATCGACATCTGCAAGTCGATGTTCCGCAAGCTGGCCGCCGATGGCACCGTCTTCAACGAAGAGGTGTTCCGCACCCTGAAGGCCACCTATTACCGGATCGCCCTTGACGCGCTGGAAAGCTATTACAACGACGCCAAGTTCAACGGCCTCAGCCTGGACCGGCATGCCGAGGAAATGACGATCGAGCTGTTCGCCCACAACATCATGGAGGCCGGGCAGGTCTTCCTCGACAGCCCGGCGGAAACGCCTTTCATCCCGACCTGGAGCCGCGTGCACGCCGCCGACCCGATGCTGATGGCCAACATGCTGTCGGCGGTGGCGGCGGACATGGCCGATTACCGGGCGTAGGGCTGTGCCTCAGCCCCCGCGCACATAGACCAGCGCCATCGAATCCTTCAGCGTGATCGGCCCGCCCATGTAATCCGCCCCGATCGAGGGCGTGCGCAGCGCCAGCCGCCAGCCGGTCCCCTGCACCCCCGGAACGGGCAGGGTCAGGGGGTCGATCTCCTCGGTCTGTTTGCCCTCCATATGGGCCACGGCAAACACCTGCTCACCGCCCGGCCCGTGACGCAGAGAGGTGAACACGGTGCGCCCCCGGATCGGTTGCAGATACCCGAAACGGTCGGACGGGCCGTAATTGTCGCGCAGCCATGGGCGTGCCCGGCGGAAATTGCGCAACTCCAGGCAAAAGGCGGCCTGATCGGCATCCAGCGACGGCAGGGAATTGGCGATGTTGCAGTATTCGTGCATGTCGTCCATCCACGCCCGCGCGATTTCCTTCAGCGTGGCAACGCTGAATTCCGGCCCGGCCAGCGGCGGTTCCGAGGCGTTCAAAAGCCGCGCGATCTCTTCCAGATTGTATTCCGTCACCTCTACCAGGGCGGGCAGGAATTCCATGAAACGGGCCAGTTCCTCGCGCGTTTCAAAGCCCAGCTCCTTGAGCCGGCGAAAGCTGCCCGGCACCGAATAGCTGTATTCATCTACCTGCCATTTCAGGCTGATCGCCTCTTCGGCCACGACCTTGACGCCATAGCGGTCGTCCTGGTTGCGGATGAACCCCCAACTGGCCCGCGCCATGGCGTTCAGGAAATCCATGGGCACACCGGGCATGGCGACATAGGTCAGCACATGGACGGCGGGGTTGTCATAGGCCTTGTCCAGAATCTCCATCCGCGTCCGGCCCAGCCGGGTATTCACGTTCAGCTTGGGGTTCACCTGGGTTCCGCGGCGCAGCGTATCGTGGTTCGAGGTGCCTGAAATCCAGTTCGCGCCGGTCGCGACCATTTCCTGAATGCGCCAGTATTTGGACAGCCAGAAGGTGTACAGAAACGGCGTATTATGGGCAAAGGTCAGCGGCCCCCACTGGAACACGTCCCCGTCCCGCTGGCTGTCGATGACAGAGCGATAGGTCGAGGACAGTTCCCAATCCTCCTCGGGCCAGGGGCGGCCATCCTCGAAGATGAACCAGGGCCGGTATTCGGTGCCCGCCACGTCCTGCACGATATCGGCCATGGATTGCAGATAGGCGTCGTCGTGGCGCATTTTCTGGGCCGCGGCATCCCACAGCTTGAAATCCTGCGCCCCGTCCACGCGCACGCCGTCGGCGCCGAAATCCACCTTGCGCCGCTGCATTTCCAGCAGGATCGCCCGCACTGCCGGGTTCTGATAGTCGAGGTTCTGACCGTACATGTTCGGCCCGGCAAAGAAATGCCCGTTCAGCGCCCGCAGGCCCTGATTGTCCGCATGGCCGAACACCACGTCCAGGATCAGTTGCTTGGGCTTGCCGGGGAAATTGTGCAGAACCTCGGCCAGGTCCACCAACTCGTCCGGGCGGCCGGTTTCCAGCAGCACGGGGTTCACCGTGGACATGCCGGAAATCACCACGTCATAGCCCCAGTTCGTGGTATCGGGCCGCAACAGGGACACCGTCAGGCTGTCACTGTCGCCCTCGGTTTCCTCCCAGAACTCTGGCCCGGCCTCGTAAACGGTGGTGGGTTCCACGGGCAGCAATTGCACCGCCTCATAGCCCAGGAACAACTGGTCCGCGGGTTCCAGCGGCAGGTCGCGCGCCACCCGTTCGGCCAGGCGCTGATAATGCCGGGTCAGACTGGCCAGCGTGCCCCCGGCGGTGGCCGTGGAAACATGGATTTGCAGGATGTTCACCGGCGGCCCGAACTTGTGGGGGGCCGCCCCCTTCAGCGCCTGGAAATAGGCCCTGTCGCCGCGCGCGGCCTGCATGGCCGCGACATCATACAGCTCTGCCGGGGCCATCGCGCCAAAGGGCAGCGACATCGCCAGCGGGTCCAGCACCCGGTGCCAGCGATCCTCGGCATCGCGCCAGGCCAGGGCGTAGAAATCGCCGATCCGCTCGCGGTTGCCTGCCCGCAGGCCGGTCACGGCGGTAAAGCAATGCGCCTCTTGCCGGATTACCGGCACCCAGGCCCGCTGGAACTGCATGGTCTGATGCGCCCGCGTCAAATCCAGCGGCTCTACCGGGCGCAGGATTTCCAGAAAGATGTCACCCGAGGGGACACGGGCATCCAGCAGTTCCGGCGTCCAGAACCCGAAAACCGCCATGTCCCCCTGAACGCGCGCGCCCAGACGGCGCGCGATTGCGCGTTCCCCATCGAAACTGGTTTCCGCGGTCATCAGCGCGTCATGGGCGGCATCGGCCTCGGCGCGGGCGGCATCTTCGACAAAGGCGATACTGTCGTGCAATGTCATCGGTTTTCCTTCCGGGGCGCGCGTACAGCAGGCGCGGCGGCGATCAGGTCTGCGGGACCAGGAACAGGGTTGAAAGCGGCGGCAGATTGATTTTGGCGGATGCGGGTTGGCCTTGATGGGGGGATTGTGTTGCGTTGACACCCCCCATGTTGCCGCGGTTGGTGCCGCC
>NZ_SLXL01000010.1 GCF_004345735.1 Rhodovulum adriaticum | reverse complement strand
CCCCCCCCCCCCCCCCCCCCCCCCCCCCCCCCCCCCCCCCCCCCCCCCCCCCCCCCCCCCCCCCCCCCCCCCCCCCCCCCCCCCCCCCCCCCCCCGGGCCGGCTTGGCAAGCCAAGCCGGCCCGATCGCAATAGGCGTCGCCGCGCCTACCCGCGCGCTTCGCGGATCAGACGCAGGATGTTCTGCGCCGCAGTCGGGATGTTGGTGCCCGGCCCAAAGATCGCCTTGACCCCGGCGTTATACAGGAACTCGTAATCCTGCTGCGGGATCACGCCGCCGCAGATCACGATGATATCCTCGGCGCCCTGGGCCTTCAGCGCCTCAATCAGCTTGGGCGCCAGCGTCTTGTGCCCGGCGGCCAGCGAGGAAATCCCAACGACATGCACGTCGCTGTCGATGGCGTCCTGCGCGGCCTCTTCGGGGGTCTGGAACAGCTGCCCCACATCCACGTCGAACCCGATATCGGCAAAGGCCGTGGCGATCACCTTGGCGCCCCGATCGTGCCCGTCCTGGCCCATCTTGACCACCAGCATCCGCGGGCGGCGGCCTTCGACTTCAGCAAAATCCTCAACCGATTTCTGGATCGCGGCAAAGCCGTCATCGCCCTCATAGGCCGCGCCATAGACACCCGACAGGGTGCGCACATCGGCACTGTGGCGTCCGAACACCTTTTCCATTGCCATGCTGATCTCTCCAACGGATGCGCGCGCACGGGCGGCTTCCACCGCGAGGCGCAGCAGGTTGCCTTCGCCGCTTTCGGCCGCCGCCTCCAGATCGGCCAACGCCTTGTCGCAGGCGGCCTGGTCGCGGGTGGCGCGGATCTTTTCCAGCCGGGCGATCTGGGACTCGCGCACCTTGACGTTGTCGATGTCCAGGATGTCGAGATCGTCCTCTTTTTCCAGCCGGAACTTGTTGACGCCGACGATCACCTCTTCGGCGCGGTCGACGCGCGCCTGCCATTTCGCGGCGGCCTCTTCGATGCGCAGCTTGGGCATGCCGGTGGCCACGGCCTTGGTCATGCCGCCCATCTCGTCGATTTCCTCGATGATCGCCCAGGCGGCATCGGCCAGATCGGCGGTCAGCTTCTCGACGTAGTAGGAACCCGCCAGCGGATCGACGACCTTGGTCACCTTGGTTTCATTCTGCAGGATCAGCTGGGTGTTGCGCGCGATCCGGGCGGAAAACTCGGTCGGCAGGGCGATCGCCTCGTCAAAGGCGTTGGTGTGCAGCGACTGGGTGCCGCCCAGCACGGCGCTCATCGCCTCATAGGCGGTGCGGATGATGTTGTTGTAGGGGTCCTGTTCGGCAAGGCTGACACCGCTGGTCTGGCAGTGCGTGCGCAGCATCAGCGATTTGGGGTTCTTCGGCTCGAACTCGGACATGATGCGGTGCCACAGGAAACGCGCGGCGCGCAGCTTGGCGATTTCCATGAAGAAGTTGGTGCCGATGGCAAAGAAGAACGACAGCCGCCCGGCAAAGGCATCCACGTCCAGCCCGCGCGACAGCGCCGCCTTCACGTATTCCTTGCCGTCGGCCAGCGTAAACGCCAGCTCCTGCACCAGGTTCGCCCCGGCCTCTTGCATGTGATAGCCGGAGATCGAGATCGAGTTGAAGCGCGGCATGTCGGTCGAGGTGAACTCGATGATGTCCGAAATGATCCGCATCGAGGGTTCGGGCGGATAGATATAGGTGTTGCGCACCATGAACTCTTTCAGAATGTCGTTCTGAATGGTGCCCGACAGTTGCTTGCGCTCGACGCCCTGTTCCTCGCCCGCGACGATAAAATTCGCGAGGATCGGGATCACGGCGCCGTTCATCGTCATCGAGACCGAGATATCGCCCAGCGGGATACCATCGAACAGGATCTTCATGTCCTCGACGCTGTCGATGGCCACGCCCGCCTTGCCGACATCGCCGACCACGCGCGGGTGGTCGCTGTCATAGCCGCGGTGGGTCGCCAGGTCGAAGGCGACCGAAACACCCTGCTGACCGGCGGCCAGCGCCTTGCGGTAAAAGGCGTTCGATTCCTCGGCGGTGGAAAAGCCCGCATATTGCCGGATCGTCCAGGGGCGCCCGGCATACATCGTGGCCTTGGGACCGCGGGTAAAGGGCGCTTCGCCAGGGACGGAGCCCATATGTTCCAGATCCTGCGTGTCCTCTTCCGTGTAAAGCGGCTTGACCGGAATGCCCTCGGGGGTGTTCCAGGTCAGCTCGTCCAAGCTGCGCCCGCGTAGCTCTTTCTCGGCCATCTTGGCCCAGCGATCTGTCTTGTCCGTCATCGGATCGTTCCTTCTTGCTGCGGCCCTGCGTCTTGCGCAGGGTTAGCCTTCGCTTTCTTTCCGCCTGCGCCTATATCTGGCTCGACAGGAGGCATCATGAACACACGTCTTGTTTCGCTTGCGCTGGCCGTGCTGACGGCATTCGCCCCGGCTGCCCACGCGGTAGAGGACGCCACGCCGCTGGCCCGCTGGCAGCAGGACCCTACAGCGGTCCTACAGGCCGAGGGGATCGCGATCGAGGATTTCCACTGGCTGGCGCGGCCCGTGGTCGTTTTCGCCGACAGCCCCGCAGACCCGCGATACCGCGAGCAGATGGAACTGCTGCTGGACCGCATGGACGAACTGACGGCCCGCGACGTGGTGGTGATCGTCGACACCGACCCGTCCGCCCGCAGCGCCCTGCGCACGAAACTGCGCCCGCGCGGCTTTATGCTGGTGCTCATCGGCAAGGATGGCGGCGTGAAACTGCGCAAGCCCTTCCCGTGGGACGTGCGCGAACTCAGCCGGTCCATCGACAAGATGCCCCTGCGCCAGCAGGAAATCCGCGACGGACAGTAACCGGCCGGCCACCCGCGCCGGTCGCGCGCATGGCGCGGCAGGGCATGGGTGGCCGTGCGGGTCATTCGAACTCCATGATCACGTCGTCCACGGCCAGGCTGTCGCCGGGGCCAGCATTGATCTTGGTCACGACGCCCCGGCGTTCGGCACGCAGGATGTTTTCCATCTTCATCGCCTCGACCGTGCACAGGGCCTGGCCTTCCTGCACCTCCTGCCCCTCTTCCACATCGATCTTCACGATCAGGCCGGGCATCGGGCAGAGCAGCAGTTTCGAGGTATCCGGCGGCAGCTTTTCGGGCATCAGCGCGGCCAGCTCGGCCTGGCGCGGGGTGTAGACCGCCACCTTCATGTCGGCGCCGCGGGTACGGATGCGATAGCCGTTCGCCGCCTTGCCGACCTTCAGCACCAGCGGCTCTGCGTCGATCTCGATCCGGGCCAGCGATTGCCCGGGCGTCCAGTCCGAGGTCACCCGATGGGTATCGCCCTCGGCAAAGGTCACGGTCGACCCGTCCCGGTCGGCCTCGATGCTCAGCGCAAAGCGCTGGCCCTGGGCGACCACGACCCAATCCTTGCCCACGGTGCGTTCGTGGTTGTCCATCCGACCCGAAATGCGCGCCCGCCGAATTTCCGCGACGCGATACATCGCCGCCGCCGCCGCCGCGACGCGGCGCAATTGCGGCTCGGGCAGCGTCACACCGTCAAAGCCTTCGGGATATTCCTCGGCGATGAAGGCGGTGGTCATCTCGCCCGCGCAGAACTTGGGATGATCCATCACCGCCGACAGGAAGGGCAGGTTGTGGCCGATCCCCTCCACCTCGAAGGCATCCAGCGCGGTGCGCATCTCTTCGATCGCGCCCGCCCGGGTCGGGGCCCAGGTGCACAGCTTGGCGATCATCGGGTCGTAATACATGCTGATCTCGCCGCCTTCGTAGACGCCGGTATCGTTGCGGACCACGGCCGCGTCATGGGCCGATTCCGCGGGCGGACGATAGCGCGTCAGCCGCCCGATGGAGGGCAAGAAGTTGCGGTAGGGATCTTCGGCATAAAGGCGGCTTTCCATCGCCCAACCGTTCAGTTTCACGTCGTCCTGGGTGATCGACAGCGCCTCGCCGTTGGCGACACGGATCATCTGTTCCACCAGGTCGATGCCGGTAATCAGCTCGGTGACGGGGTGTTCCACCTGAAGCCGCGTGTTCATTTCCAGGAAGTAGAAATTCTTGTCGCCATCGACGATGAATTCCACCGTCCCTGCGCTGGCATAGCCCACCGCCTGCGCCAGGGCGCAGGCCTGTTCGCCCATCGCCTTGCGGGTTGCCTCGTCCAGGAAGGGGCTGGGCGCCTCTTCGATGACCTTCTGGTTGCGCCGCTGGATCGAGCATTCCCGTTCGCCCAGATAGATGCAGTTGCCGTGCTTGTCGGCCAGCACCTGAATTTCGATATGGCGCGGCTGCGTCACGAATTTCTCGATGAAGATCCGGTCGTCGCCAAAGCTGTTGGCCGCCTCGTTCTTGGACGACTGAAAGCCCTCGCGCGCCTCTTCGTCATTCCAGGCGATACGCATGCCCTTGCCGCCGCCGCCCGCGCTGGCCTTGATCATCACCGGATAGCCGATTTCCTGGCTGATCTTCACCGCCTCGTCGGCATCCTCGATCAGGCCCATATAGCCGGGCACGGTGGAAACGCCGGCCTCCTGCGCGATCTTCTTCGAGGTGATCTTGTCGCCCATCGCCTCGATCGCGTTCGCGGGCGGGCCGATGAAGGCCACTTCGGCCTTCTCCAGCGCCTCGGCGAACAGTTTGTTTTCCGACAGGAAGCCATAGCCCGGATGCACCGCCTGCGCGCCGCTTTCCCGGATCGCGGCCATGACCTTGTCGATCACGATATAGGACTGGTTCGCGGGCGGCGGGCCGATATGGATCGCCTCATCGGCCATCTGCACATGCAGCGCATGCTTGTCCGCGTCCGAATAGACGGCCACCGTCTGGATGCCCATCTTGCGGGCGGTCTTGATGACCCGGCAGGCGATCTCGCCCCGGTTCGCGATCAGGATCTTGTCGAACATGTCCGTCCCTTCCAGCGTTCCGCCCGGGCGTCCCCGCCCCGGCGCTGACAAAACAAAGGGCCACCGGGGCGTACTGCCCCGATGACCCTGTCACAAACGGTCGCGTCGGCCCCGAAGGCCCCCGCGATCAGATCAGTTGCACACGCCCGCGTCGTCGCACAGCGCGCCCGCAGCGGCACCGGCCGCTGCACCGGCCGCGACATTGCCGCCCAGTGCGTCGGCCACGACCGCACCGCCAACGGCACCGGCAAGCGCCCGCTCGCCGTCGTTGGACATGCAGCCCGCGAGAACCGCCAGCGCGGCGCACGCGGCAAAAAGCTTGATACCACCCATTTTTCCCTGCCTCCTTGGGAGTTGTTCGAACATCCAAAGGATAGCGCGGCAGACCCGGCCAGGGAATAGCCCATAGGGCCGCGATCGGCGGTTTTCCACCACCGGCGGGGGCCGGTCGCATTGGGGCAAGACAGGGTGCAGCCGGTCATTCCCAGCCCCCCCCGTCAAAGGCATCCGGGAACGCCGCGCGGGCACGGGGCAGGTCGATCCGCAACAGCGCCTCATAGCTTTCGGGATCGAAGGGATCCTCGGCCGGCACGACCTCGCGGCCGAAAAGCCAGGACAGACGCCCGGCATCCAGGTTTCCCCGCTCGAACGGCGCCTCGCCGAAATAATCCCACAGCGCCGCCAAGAACGCTGCATCGGCCCGTCGGTCGGCCGGCCGGCGGTCGGCATAGCGTTCACGCGCGGTCAGGCGCGTTGCACCGGCCTTGTTCGCGCGGCGAATGGTGAACTGGAAATCCGTGCCCGGCAGGCGGCTGGGAAAACCGCGATGTTTCAGCATGCCGCACCTCCCCGGGCCGGGACGTGCGGAAGGGACGGGGCGGGACGAACCCGCCCCTTATCCCGATCAGTACTTGTTGTAGGTCGGCTCGGCCGGGATCGGCTCGGGCTCGACGTACACAACTTCTTCCTGCTGGGCGCAAGCCGCCACGAAGGCGACGAGGGACACGGCCAGAAGGGTTTTGATGCTCTTGGACATCCGAAGCTCCTGTTACTGTTGCGGGTGGGGGCTGGCCCCACCCCGATCAAGGTACAGGTCACAAACACGTAACCTTCCGCGATGATACCGAAAGGTTTTGGTTTTGCACGCGTTTCATGCCCCCCAAACAGGCCATGTGGCGGAAAAAACGCATCGCGGGAGGCGGATAAGCTTCTCCCGGCAAGATATTGTCGCATCTTGGGAAACGTCGCGCCCCGCCAAAAACGGGCTTTGCCCGGCCCGGAGGATGGAAACAGCGGCCGATTCATGAAACCGGCCTCCGCGCGAGGGCGTCGACCTCAACCAGCGCGCCAACCGCCAGCCCGGTCACCCCGATGGTGGTCCGCGCAGGGCGGCGATCTGCGGGGAAAAATCCGGCATAGGTGTCGTTGAAGACGGCGTAGTCGCGGTCGAATTCGGTCAGGTAACAGCGGCACTGGACGATATGGGACAGATCCAGCCCGACGCCGTTCAGAACGATCCCGAGGTTTTGCATCACCCGCCGGGTCTGCGCGGCGATGCCCTGCGGCAAGGGGGCATCGGGCGCCGCCGGATCGGTGGGCATCTGTCCGGTCAGCATCACCCAGCCATCGGCCTCCACCGCGTGGGAAAACGGCGCGACGGGGCGCGGGCCGCCCTGGATCATGTGGAACAGCGGGCTCATGCGTCCCCCGGCAATCTGGCGTGGGCCAGCCAGCGGGCGCGATGGGCCGGGCTGGCCAGCAACGCGGCGATGCGCGCCTCGGCGCGGGCGCGGGGAAATGGCTGCGCCGCGCGCCCGCCGGCGGTGACGGTCAGGCCGGTCTTTGCTTCTTCGACCCGCACCACCGGGGAAAAGCCGCGCAGATCCTGCAACGCCCGCCACATGTCCTGGCGGATCTGCTGCGCCAGACGCCCCTTGCGCGCGGCGGGAAACCCCGCGCGGGCGCACAGGTCAAGGCGCACCGGCAAGTGGCGTGCCAGCGTCAATGCGCCCGGTTCGCGCAGGATATGCCAGCCCCGTCGCGCCATCGCTCAGAGCGGGATATTGTCGTGCTTCTTCCAGGGCATCTGGCGCTTCTTGTTGCGAAGCGCGGCAAAGGCCCGGCTGACACGGCGGCGCGTGCTGCGCGGCTGGATCACCTCGTCGATAAAGCCACGCTCGGCCGCGACGAAGGGGTTGGCAAAGGCATCCTCGTATTCCTTGGTGCGCGCGGCGATCTTGTCCGCGTCGCCCAGTTCGGAACGGTACAGGATTTCAGTCGCGCCCTTGGCGCCCATCACCGCGATTTCCGAGGTCGGCCAGGCATAGTTGATGTCGCCGCGCAGATGCTTGGAACTCATCACCACGTAGGCGCCGCCATAGGCCTTGCGGGTGATGACCGTCACCTTGGGCACGGTGGCCTCGCCATAGGCGAACAGCAGTTTCGCGCCATGCTTGATGACGCCGTCATATTCCTGCTTGGTCCCGGGCAGGAAGCCGGGCACATCCACCAGCGTAAGGATCGGAATTTCAAAGGCATCGCAGAAGCGGACGAAGCGGGCCGCCTTGCGCGCGCTGTCGATGTCCAGAACCCCGGCCAGCACCATCGGCTGGTTGGCGACGACACCCACGGTCTGACCCTCCAGCCGGAAGAAGCCGGTGATGATGTTCTTGGCGAAATCTTCCTGGATCTCGTAGAAATCGCCCTCGTCGGCGATTTTCACGATCAGTTCCTTCATGTCGTAGGGCACGTTCGGGTTGTCCGGCACCAGCGTATCCAGGCTGGCATCCACCCGGTCGGGATCGTCGAAGAAGGGGCGAACGGGCGGCTTTTCGCGGTTGTTCAGCGGCAGGAAATCAACCAGCCGCCGCACCTCGTAAAGCGCCTCGACATCGTTTTCAAAGGCCGCATCGGCGACCGAGCTTTTCTTGGTATGGGTAGAGGCGCCGCCCAGTTCCTCGGCGGTGACCTGTTCGTTGGTCACTGTTTTCACCACATCGGGGCCGGTGACGAACATGTAGGACGAATCCCGCACCATGAAGATGAAATCGGTCATCGCCGGGCTGTAGACCGCGCCGCCCGCACACGGCCCCATGATGACGCTGATCTGCGGCACCACGCCAGAGGCCTCGATATTGCGCTGGAACACCTCGCCATAGCCGGCAAGGCTGTCCACACCTTCCTGAATGCGCGCACCGCCCGAGTCGTTGATGCCGATCACAGGGGCGCCGTTCTGCATCGCCATGTCCATGATCTTGCAGATCTTCTGCGCGTGGGTGTTGGACACCGACCCGCCAAGGACCGTGAAATCCTGGGAAAAGACATAGACCTGACGGCCATTGATCGTCCCCCAGCCGGTCACGACGCCGTCGCCGTAGGGTCGGTTTTCCTCCATCCCGAAATCGGTACACCGATGGGCCATGAACATGTCGAACTCTTCGAAGCTGCCCTCGTCAAGCAGCAGGTCGATGCGCTCGCGCGCGGTCAGCTTGCCCTTGGCGTGCTGGCTCTCGATACGTTTCTCGCCACCCCCCAGTCGGGCAATGTCGCGGCGGCGTTCGAGCTCTTGCAGGATGTCCTTCATCGGTGCTGGTCCCTCGCGGAAATTTGCGGCAACCTAACGGGGGCCTGCACGACATAAAAGAACCTTTCGGAATATTTGCAAATATTTCTCCGGACCGCTGTCGCAAAATGAATATTTGCGAACACTCCTCCCCTGCACTGGCCCGATAGACAAGCGCGCAGCACTGGCTTACATGCCATGCATGACCCCACCTTCCCGGGTGCGTTTCCTCGATCGCACCACCCCACCCCATATTGCGACGCTGGTTCTGCTGTCGGGCATCGCTGCGCTGTCGATGAACGTCTTCCTGCCCTCGCTGCCCATGATGGCAGAGGAGTTCGGTACGGATTACGCGGTCATGCAGCTTTCCGTGGCGCTGTACCTGGCGGTCAACGCGATCCTGCAACTGGTCATCGGCCCGATCTCTGACCGGTACGGGCGGCGGCCGGTGCTGCTGGTGTCATTGGGCCTGTTCCTGCTGGCGACGCTGGGCTGTTTGCTGGCCCCCAACGCACAGGTATTCCTGGCGTTCCGCATGGCACAGGCCGTCATCGTGACCGGCATGGTCCTGAGCCGCGCAGTCGTGCGCGACATGGTGGCCGATGCGCAGGCGGCGTCGATGATCGGCTATGTGACGATGGGCATGGCACTGGTGCCGATGGTCGGCCCGACGATTGGCGGCGTGCTGGACCAGATGTTCGGCTGGCGGGCCAGCTTCGGCTTTCTGTTTCTGTCAGGGGCCGCGGTGCTGGCCCTGACCTGGGCCGATCTCGGCGAAACCGCGACCCCGCGCAAGGTCAGCCTGCTGGGCCAGTTCGGCCAGTACCCCGAGCTGTTCCGCTCGCGCCGGTTCTGGGGCTATACGCTGACGGCGTCCTTCGCCTCGGGGGCGTTCTTTGCCTATCTGGGCGGCGCCCCCTTCGTGGGGACAGAGGTGTTCGGCCTGTCGCCCGCGGTGCTGGGCCTCTATTTCGGGATCGCGGCCCTGGGCTACATGGCCGGGAATTTCATCTCGGGGCGTTACTCGGTCCGGATCGGGATCAACGGGATGATCCTGCGCGGCACCCTGATCGCGGGATCGGCACCGCTGATTTCCATGGCGTTCTTCGCCCTGGGCGCCACGCATCCGCTGGCCTTTTTCGGGGTGATGGCGCTGGTCGGCCTGGGCAACGGCATGGTGATGCCGAACGCCACGGCAGGCATGCTGTCAGTACGCCCGCATCTGGCCGGCACAGCCAGCGGGCTGGGCGGCGCGATCATGATCGGCGGCGGCGCGGGCCTGTCGGCGCTGGCCGGTGCGCTGCTTGCGCCGGGCACGGGCGCCTGGCCCCTGCTGGGCATCATGCTTGCCACGTCGCTCAGCGCAGTGCTGGCAATGCTGTATGTCCGCCGCATCGACCTGCGCGAGGGGCCGTTGGCCGAGGGCGCGCCCGCCGACCCGCCGCAGGGCTGACCGCTTGCGAGCGGGCTTTGCAAAGGCTACTCAGGTTTCCGGCTAATCCGCAAACCGGGAACGCATGATGGCGGTTCGAAAACTCTATGCCGGGGTGAAACTACGCGAAACGCGAACGCGGCTGGGGCTGACGCAAAAGGCCTTTGCCGCCAAGCTGGGCGTGTCGCTGCCCTATCTCAACCAGATGGAGAACAACAACCGCCCCGTGTCCTCGACGGTGTTGCTGGCGCTGGCCTCGGAATTCGGGTTCGACGTGACGGAACTGTCGGCGGGGGATGCCGAACGGCTGGTTTCGGACATGCGCGAGGCGCTGGCCGACCCGGTTTTCGGCGACAGCGCGCCGCCGCTTGCCGATCTGCGGCTGGCCGCCTCCAACGCCCCGGCGCTGGCCCGCGCGTTTCTGGAATTGCACCGCGCCTATCGGCAAAGCCACGAACGCCTGGCCTCGCTGGACGAGGCGTTGGGCCGCGAGGATGCCGCGCTCAGCCCCTCGCCCTGGGAAGAGGTGCGCGACTTCTTTCATTACTGCGACAACTACATCGACGCGGTGGACCACGCCGCCGAGCATTTCATGCGCCCCGACGGCGGCAACCCCGACCCCGAGATCCGCGCCGCCGAGATGCTGGAACGCGCCGGGATCACCCTGCGTTTTGCGGACATCCCCGGCCTGCGCCAGTATGACGAGGGCAGCCGCACGCTGACCCTGCCCAACCGGCTGAGCGGGCCGACGCGGCGCTTCCAGTTGTTGCACCAGCTTGCCCTGCTGACCCAGGCCAAGCTGCTGGAGGCCACGCTGGACCTGGCCCGGTTCCAAAGCCCCGAGGCCCGCGCCATCGCCCGGATCGGCATGGCCAACTATTTCGCCGGTGCGGCCCTCTTGCCCTACAGCCGGTTCCTGGAGGCCGCACAGGCCACCCGCCACGATCTGGAATTGCTGGCAGACCAGTTCGGCGCCTCGATCGAGCAGGTGGCGCATCGCCTGTCCACCCTGCAACGGCCCGGCGCCAAGGGGTTGCCCTTCTACTTCGTCCGGGTGGATCAGGCCGGGACCATCACGAAACGCCATTCCGCCGCACCGCTGCAATTCGCCCGGTACGGCGGCGCCTGCCCCCTGTGGAACGTGCACCGCGCCTTTGAAACGCCGGGCCAGTTCCTGCGCCAACTGGCCGAAACGCCGGACGGGGTGCGCTATTTCTGCCTGGCGCGCGACGTGTCCAAACCGGGCGGCGCCTGGGGCGCGCCGGTGCGCCGCTTCGCCATCGGCCTGGGCTGCGAGGTGCGGCACGCGGGCGCGCTGGTCTACACGGACGATCTGGACCTGGACAACGCCGCGGCCTTTGAACCCATCGGAATTTCCTGCCGCATCTGCGAGCGGCGCAATTGCCACCAGCGCGCGGTGCCGCCCCTGGAACGGCGCCTCAGCGTGAACGCGGATCTGCGCGGCGTGCTGCCCTACGAGGTTGCCGAATAGTTTTGACCTGTCCGCCCCGCCCACCCTAAAAACAGGGAGGGAGACTTGGGAGGACACGCATGGAACTGACCGGCAGCCGCATGATCGCGGCCGACCGCGCAACCGTCTGGGCATACCTGACCGACCCGGACACGCTGCGCAGCTGCATCCCCGGATGCCAGGAACTGGAAGGCACGCTGGAAGATGGCTTTGACGCCGTGGTCAAGCAGAAGGTCGGCCCGGTAAAGGCCACCTTCAAGGGGGCGGTGGCGGTGTCGGACATTGTCGCGCCCGAAAGCTACACCATCGCGGGCGAGGGCAAGGGCGGCGTCGCCGGCTTTGCCAAGGGGCGTGCGGATGTTCGGCTGGCCGAGGTGGCCGAGGGCACCGAACTGACCTATGACGTGCATGCAGAGGTGGGCGGCAAGCTGGCCCAGCTCGGTTCGCGGCTGATCCACGGCACGGCGAAAAAGCTGGCCGACCAGTTCTTCGAGAATTTCCAGAACGAGGTGGAAGGCCCCGCCGAGGACGCGAGCGAAGCCCCCGCGGCAGCAGAAGAGGACTGAGCCCCGGCGCGCGGGGGGCGAAAGCGGCAGGCCGGCGCCCTGGGACAGGGCCCGGCGATCTCGCCGTCCAGGACCATGCGCGTCTTGCGCATCTCGTTCAGGTGCAGATCGTCGGTCGGCTCAAGATCGCTTTCGACGCGATGCACCGCGCTGTTGATCCCCCCGAAAAGCCGGGCGAAATGCGCATCGGTTTCCTTGAGCGTTTGAACCCGCTCTGCCCGGTCCGGGAAATCCTCGGCAAACCTGTGTCGTCACAGGTCAGAACGCCCATTCCCGCTGCGCCCCTGCCCCCGATCACCCCGGCGCGTCAACCTTCCAGTTCCGCACCGTTTTTCAGGATGATCGGAACGACCAGTTCTTCCTCGTCCAGCAGATGCCGGTCCAGAAAACGGCTGAAACCCGCCAGTTCCCCGTGCAGGGCACCGGCACGATCGGTCAGGCGGATGGGTTCGGCCCGCAGCAGGCGGTTCGTTGCATCGGCCAGGGCGTGCAGCTTTTCGTCCAGCGCGTGGTGATCGTGGTCCAGAATCTCGAACCCGTGCTGCAGGCCCGGCTCCAGCGCCGAGAGGCGGGGAAAATAGTGCACGTCCTCGATCCGGTGGTGGGCATGCAATTGCGACAGCAGCATCTGTGCCTGCTGCCCCAGGCCGTGCCGCGCGCGTTCGGGCGCGATATTGCCGTCCAGCAACGCCTCGGTCCGGGTGGTCATCCCGGCCAGCAGGCGGCGGAACATCATGTGCCGTTCCATCCAGAAGCGGGTCAGGCCATCGAAATTTTCATGGCTTTCCCACAGGTCGCGCGGATGGTCCTGCAACAGCGTGCGCAGGGCATCGGGCAGGCCCGTGCGGGCCGTCAGGTCAGTCTTTTCCAGCATGGGCGGCAGGTAGCCCGCCCGCCCTGCGACGGCAAGCCGCGTTCACAGCTTCGTGGCCTCGGGCGGCGGCGTGACCGCACGGCGGCGCAGCACCGCCTCGCGCCAGGAAATGAACACCACCGCGCCCACGATCATCGCGCCGCCCAGTATCACCCAGACATCCACCGGCTCGCCAAAGACCAGCCAGCCCAGCAACGTCGCCCAAACCAATTGCAGAAAGGTGATCGGCTGGGTCACCGTCAGGGGGGCTGCGCGGAACGCGCGGGTCATCGCATAGTGGCCCATCGTGGCAAACAGCGCGGTAAGGGCCAGCCAGCCCAGTTGCGCCAGCGTCGGCGGCACCCAGACCGCCAGCGCCAACGGCGCCAGCACCAGCGTCACCGTCACAGACATCATCGCGACAACCACGCCGGCCCCGTCCTGCTCGCTCAGCTTCTTGGCCAGCAGGTAAGAGCCGCCGAAGAAAAGCGCCGTGAACAGCATCGCGATATGCCCGTCCGAGATTTCGCGAAACCCCGGGCGCAGGATCACCAGCACACCGGCAAAGGCCACCGCGATGGCCAGGATACGCCGCAGCGCCAGACGCTCGCCAAAGATCAGCGCCGCCCCGATGGTCACGTAAACCGGGTTGAGGTAGTTCATCGCCGTAACCTCGGCGATGGGAATGCGGGTCATTGCATAGAACCAGCAGATCACGCCCGCCCCATGGACCAGCCCGCGCCAGCCATACAGCGCCAGCGTCCCCCGCGACAGCCCGCCCCGCATCAGAACCGCCAGCGTCGGCGCCAGAAAGACAAGCCCGAACAGGAACCGCAGGAACGCTGCCTGCGGCGCGGGCACGCCTTCGCCCACGGTCTTTACGCAGGCCAGAACCCCGACGAAGCTGAAGCCCGTCGCCAGCATCCACAGAATGCCGATAAGGGGCGACTGCCCCTGTTGCGGTTCCGTCCTGTCGGCCATTCGCGGATGTGACCGCAACCGGGGCGCGGACGCAAGGGGGCAACCGCACCGATCCGCCATGCAGCCGGGCGATAGCTCGCCCGGCCTGGGTCAGAGCTGGGCCAGAACCTCGTCGCTGGCCTCGAAATTGGTGGTGACGCGCTGCACGTCGTCGTCATCCTCCAGCGCGTCGACCAGCTTCATCAGCTTCTGCATGCCGTCAAGCTCCAGCTCGGTCGTGGTCGAGGGCTGCCAGATCAGCTTGGTCGAGTCGCTTTCGCCCAGTTCGGCCTCCAGCGCGGTGGCGACCTCGTTCAGGTCGGTGTCGGCGCAGATGATCGTGTGCCCGTCCTCGCCGCTTTCGACATCCTCGGCGCCGGCCTCGATCGCGGCCATCATCACGGTGTCCGCATCGCCCACCTCGGCGGGGTAAGTGATTTCACCCTTGCGTTCGAACATGAACGCGACCGAGCCGGTCTCGCCCAGGTTCCCGCCATTCTTGGTAAAGGTCGAACGCACGTTGGACGCGGTGCGGTTGCGGTTGTCGGTCATCGCCTCAACGATCACGGCAACGCCGCCGGGGCCGTAGCCCTCATAGCGGATTTCCTCGTAATCCTCGCTGTCGCCGCCGGTGGCCTTTTTGATGGCGCGTTCGATCACGTCCTTGGGGACCGAGTTCGACTTGGCCTCTTTCACCGCCAGGCGCAGGCGCGGGTTCTTTTCAGGGTCGGGGTCGCCCATCTTGGCGGCGACGGTGATCTCTTTCGACAGCTTGGAAAACAGCTTGGAGCGCGCCGCATCCTGGCGTCCCTTGCGGTGCTGGATATTCGCCCATTTGGAATGGCCTGCCATGGAACCCTCTTTGACGGCTGAACTCGACGGGGGTCTCTATATGTCAGCCACGCCGGGGGCCGCAAGCCCGCGCGCCGTTGCAAATGCCGCGCCGATCCGCTTGGCTACACGCAACGGAGGCGCCCATGACCCAGGACCAGATCATTCTCTTCGCGCTGTTCGGCGCGGTCTTCGCCGCGCTTTTGTGGGGGCGATGGCGGTATGACCTGGTGGCCTTTACCGCGCTGCTGTCCGCGGTGGTGCTGGGCGTCGTCCCCGCAAGCGAGGCGTTTGCGGGCTTTGGCCACCCGGCCACGCTGGTCGTGGCGCTGGTGCTGATCGTTTCGGCGGGGCTGGTGCGCTCGGGCGCGGTCTACCTGATTACCCGAACGCTGGTGGACAGCGCGCGGGGCCTGGGCGCGCATATCGCGATCATGGGCGGCATCGGCGGGGTTCTGTCGGCCTTTATGAACAACGTGGCGGCGCTGGCGCTGCTGATGCCCGTGGACATCGCCACCGCGCGCAAGGCCGGGCGCGCACCGGGCCTGTCGCTGATGCCGCTGGCCTTTGCCACGATTCTGGGCGGCATGGTCACGCTGATCGGCACGCCGCCCAACATCATCATTTCCGGCATCCGCGAGGACAGCCTGGGCGCACCGTTCCAAATGTTCGACTTTGCCCCCGTGGGCGGAACGGCGGCGATTGCGGGCCTGATCTTCGTGGCGCTGATCGGCTGGCGCCTGATCCCGCGGGGCGAACACATCACCCATGCCAAGAACCCGATGGCGGAATTCGCCCAATACATCGCGGAACTGACCGTGCCCGAAGACTCCGCCCTGATCGGCCAGCGTCTGCATGAACTGGAAGAACAGGCGGAAAAGAACGACGTGGCGATCCTGGGCCTGGTTCGGGATGGCAAGCGCCGCTATGGCCCGCAGCGCGCCACCCCCCTGCGCGCGGGCGATGCGCTGGTGCTGGAGGCCACGCCCGATGCGCTGGACGAATTTCGCGCCGCCCTCAGCCTGGATTTCGCCGAGAAGGACCGCGAAAAACAGTTGCGTGCCGAGGGCGCGGGCCTGTCCATCGTCGAGGTGGTGGTGCCAGATCAGTCCCGCATCACCGGCAAGACGGCCCAATCCATCGGGCTGGGTTGGCGGCGGCGCACGGTGCTGCTGGGCATCTCGCGTCAGGGCAAGGCGATCCGCACGCAAATCCGCAAGACCCAGATCCGCCCCGGCGACATCCTGCTGCTGCTGACCCCCGAGGACACCGCCCAGGATGTGGTGGACTGGCTGGGCTGCCTGACGCTGGCCGACCGCGGGCTGGCGGTGACCGATACGCGCAAGACCTGGGGGGCGGTGGGCCTGTTCGTGGCGGCCGTCATGGCGGCCAGTTTCGGGCTGCTTTACCTGCCCATCGCGCTTGGGCTGGTGGTCGTGGGCTATCTCTTCTTCCGCATTCTGCCGCTGACCGAGGTCTACGACCATGTCGAATGGCCCGTTGTGGTGCTGCTGGGCTCGATGATCCCTCTGGGCACGGCGCTGGATGCCTCGGGCGGCACGCAACTGATTGCAAACGCGCTGGTCGGCTGGACCGAGGGATGGCCCGCCTGGGCGATCCTGACGGTGCTGATGGTGGTGACGATGACCCTGTCGGACGTGCTTAACAACACCGCGACCACGGTGGTTGCCGCCCCCGTAGGCATCCAGATGGCGCAGGGGCTGGGCGTCGATCCCGACCCGTTCCTGATGGCGGTGGCGGTCGCGGCCTCCTGCGCGTTCCTCACGCCCATCGGGCACAAGAACAACACGCTGATCCTGGGCCCCGGCGGCTATCGCTTTGGCGATTACTGGCGGATGGGGCTGCCGCTGGAACTGTTGATCGTCGCGGTCTCGGTGCCTGCGATCCTGGTGTTCTGGCCGCTTTAGCCGCAGCTCAGTCGTCGCCGGGCCCCAGCCGCGGCGGCGAGCGGAAAGCGTAGCGCCGCCCGCTGTCGCTGACCAGCTCCACCTCGGCCAGCGGGGCGACGACCTGTGCCTGCCCCAGGCTCTCGAACAGTTCCAGCACGATGAAGCGCAGCGGGTTCGTGCCCTCCTGCAGGCGCACCTCATAGGCCAGCGGCAGGGGGCAATCGTCCAGCCGCCCGGCCCAGCCCATTTGCGTCGGCGTGGCCGCGGCGCGGGACGCCGCGCAGCGCGCACCGCCCGACAGGGTGACCGTCAGGCTGTCCCGGGTCAGTTTCACCGCCTCGGGCTGCCCGCCCTGTTGCGGGGCACAGGCGGCAAGGGCAGCAAGGCTCAGGCAGGCAAGAACACGCATCAGATCACCTCACAGCGGCCACAGGAACGGGATCAACGCCGAGGCCAGCACACCCACGCTCAGGTTCAACGGAATCCCGGTGCGCATGAAATCGACGAAGCGGTACCCACCCGGACCATACACCATCATGTTGGTCTGGTAACCGATGGGCGTGGCAAAACTGGCAGAGGCCGCCACCATCACCGCCACCACCAGCGGGCGTGCGTCGATCCCCAAGGCCTGGGCCAGGCCGATGGCGACCGGGGTGACGACCACGGCCACCGCGTTGTTCGACACCAGTTCGGTCAGAACCGAGGTCAGCAGATAGATCGCCCAGACGATAAAGAAGGGCGACAGCCCCTCCAGCCCCGGCGCCACGGCCTCGACGATCAGGCGGACCGCGCCGGAATGTTCCAGCGCCGCACCCACGGTCAGCATGGAAAAGATCAGCGCCAGAAGGCGCCCGTCGACGAAGGAAAACGCCTCTTCGGCATCCACGCAGCGGGTCAGCAGGACGACCGCAACCGCCACCAGCGCCAGCATCAGGATCGGCGCCACACCCAAGGCGGCCAGCCCCACGATCCCCAGCAGCGCCACGATTGCAATGGGCGCCTGCGTCCGGCGATAGGCCTGCCCCGAGGGTTGCGAGATATCGACCAGCCCCATATCGGCGGCCAGTCGCTTGATGTCGGGGGCTGCGCCCTCCAGCAGCAGGGTATCGCCGACCTTGACCACCAGATCATCCAGCTTCTGCCCGATATTCTGGTTTCGCCGATGCGCGGCCAGCACGTAGACCCCGTATTTCCGCCGCAGCCGCAGCGACCCCAGCGTCTGTCCGATCATCTTGCATCCGGGCGAAATCAGAACCTCAACGGTCGAGGTCTCCACTGCCGACACCTGGTCCACGCGGCGCAGGCTCTTGTTGCGCTGCAGGGACAGCAGTTCGGTCATCTGGGTGCGCAGGACGACGCGGTCGCCCACTTGCAGGACCACATCCCTAAGGTTGCGGCGCAGGGATTCGTTGCCCCGGATCACGTCGATCAGGCGGACGCCCTCGCGCTTGAACAATTGCACGCCCAGAACCTCGCGCCCGATCAGGTTGCTGTCGGGGGGGATCACCGCCTCGGTGAAGAATTTCATCTTGGACTTGTCGGACAGCAGGTTCGCCATGCTGTCGCGATCGGGCAGCAGGCGCGGCCCCAGAAAACGCAGATAAAGCATGCCCCATGCCACCAGCACGATGGCCAGCGGCGTGACCTCGAAGATCGAGAAAGGCGCCAGCCCGTGCGCCCGGGCCACACCGTCGACCAGCAGGTTGGTAGACGTGCCGATCAGCGTCAGCGTTCCCCCCAGGATGGCGGCATAGCTGAGCGGGATCAGCAGTTTCGACGCCGACAGCCCCAGGCTGCGCGACAGCTGCACGAAAACCGGGATCATCACCACCACGACCGGCGTGTTCGACACGATCGCCGAGGCGCCCACGACGAACCCCAGCAGCCCGGCCACCGCCCGGCGCGGGCTGCGCTGCACGCTGCGCTCGGCCGCCTGGGTGACCCAGTCCAGCGCGCCAGTGCGCACCAGCGCCCCCATCACCAGGAACATCGCCGCGATGGTCCAGGGCGCGGGGTTGGCTAGCACCTTCAGCGCCGCCTCATAGGGCAGGATGCCGAAAACCAGCATCACCGTCGCCCCTGCAATCGCGATCACCTCGGCCGGGTAGCGTTCACGCACGAAGAACACGAACATCCCCGCCACGACGGCGAGCGACAGGATCGCCATACCAGTCTCGGAAAGCGGAAGCGGGATCATCTGCGGGGCCTCACGTGTTGTTCGGACCGCGACTCTATCGCCCGCGCGGCCGCGCACAACAGGGTCTTGGTCCCGCACATGGCCGTCACGGTCCGGCCTGCTCCAACCGGCCGCCCTGGCGCACCATGCGGATGCGCGTTGCCTTGCCGGTGCGGTCGTCGGTTTCGACATAGACGCCCGACAGGGTGGCCTCGCCCATGGCGGGGGTGAACCGCCCCTTGGACATGCCGGTAACAAAGCGGCGTAGCGGTTCGGCCTTGTCCATGCCGATCACCGAGTTGTAGTCGCCGCACATCCCCGCATCGCTGAGATGCGCGGTCCCGCCGGGCAGGATCTGCGCGTCCCCGGTGGGCACATGGGTATGCGTGCCGACAACCAGGCTGGCCCGGCCATCGCAGAAATGGCCCATCGCCATCTTTTCCGAGGTCGCCTCGCAATGCACGTCCACGATGGCGGCCTGCGCCAACCCGCCCAGGGGATGGGCGCGCAACACCTGGTCCATGGCCGAGAACGGATCGTCGAAGGGCCGCTTCATGAACACCTGGCCCAGCACCTGCGCCACCAGCACCTTGCGCCCGCCCGCCGCCTGGAACAGGCGCGCGCCCTTGCCCGGCGCGCTCTTGGCGTAGTTCAGCGGCCGCAGGATGCGCGGCTCGGATTCAATAAAGGACAGCATGTCCTTCTGGTCAAAGGCATGATCGCCCAGCGTGACGCAATCCGCCCCCGCCGCAAGCAGCGCCTTGGCGTGATCGGGGCTGAGCCCCGCGCCCGAGGTCGCATTCTCGCCGTTGACCACAACGAAATCCAACCCCCAGTCCGCGCGCAATTGCGGCAACCGCTGGCTGACCGCCGCGCGGCCCGCCCGGCCCATGACATCCCCTAGGAACAATAGTTTCATGTCCAAACGCCTATGCCGCAGCGCGTGGAAGCGCAAGCCTCGGCATAGGGGCCGCCGCGCTAACCAAAGGGCAAAAGGCGCGTTCGCAGGCGAGCCCAGCCCGCGCTTGCCTGCCTGTGCAGCGCCGACAGGCCCGATGCACCGTCATAGACGTTCTTGGCGTAGTGCCGTTCGTCCACCGGCAGGTCCAGTCCGATCCGGTCGAACAGCGCGGGCAGCATCCCCTCGCGGCGGTAGTCCAGAACCTCGACCGGGCCGAACACTGCCTCATAGGCCGCGATCAGCCCGTCGAAATCCGTCAGCCATGTCCCCGGCCCGACATACAGCGCCGAGGCCGGGTCGTCCGAAGGGCACCGCCCCTTCACCCGCAGGATCTGCCGCGTGTAAGAGGCCAGGAATTCCTGCTTGTCGCGCAGCACCAGCAGGATGCGGAAGCGGGTAACCGTGTCGGGGAACAGCGCGCGCAGGGCGCGGCACTCGTCCTCGCTACGCAAGAGCGACAGCGCCTCTGCGCTGAAAATCAGCGTTTGCGCGGGGGTGCGCCGGACGAAATCGTGGATATGCGCCCGGACCTTTTCGCGCAGCGCGGCCTTGTCCTCGTCCGGGTGGGCCAGGCTGCCAAAGGATTCCAGCCCGTCCCGCACGGCGGCGCGGAACAGTTCGCCGTGGGTGTCGCGCCGCACAGCGCCCCGATAGAAATCGAAGCCCCGCCGCCGCATCCGCCGCCGGTTGTCCGCCAGCGCCGCCTGGAAAGAGGTCGTGCCGGTCTTGAACAGCCCAATATGCAGGATCGCGGTCTTGCCCTCGTCCCCGGTCATGTCAGTCTCCGTTTTCGGGGTGGATGATACCCGCCTCGGTCACGATGGCATCCAGCGGCTGATCGGTCGGTTCCACCGGCACGCGGGCGATCTCTTGCGCGGCATAGGCCAGCCCGACCGCCAGCACCGGGCCGCGGGCGCGCAGCCCCTCCAGCGTGCGGTCATAGAACCCGCCGCCATAGCCCAGCCGCGCGCCGCAGCGATCAAAGCCGACAAGCGGCACGATCAGAACCTCTGGCACGATCTCGTCGCCGTGCTCGGGCACCGACGCACCGAACGGCCCCGGCACCATGGCACAACCGGGCGACCAGCAACGAAAGCGCAGTGGGCGCCCCGCGCCCGCGATCACCGGCACCGCGACCGGGCCGTGCGCGGCCAGCGCCGTCATCGCCGGGCGCGGGTCGATTTCGGACCGGATCGGCATGTAACCCGCAACGGGCCGCCCAAGGTTGGGCCGCAACAGGGCAATCAACCGCTCGCAGGCCACCGCCCCCCGTGCCGGGTCATGCGCCGCCTTGCGCCGGTCCAGCGCCGCGCGCCGCAGCGCCGCCTTGTCCAGGCTCACAACAACACCGCCGAGGCCAGGCCAAGAAAGGCAAAGAACCCGACCACATCGGTTACGGTGGTGACGAACGTGCCCGAGGCCAGCGCCGGGTCCACCCCCAGCTTGTCCAGCGTCACCGGGATCAGGATACCCGCCAGCGCAGCAACCCCAAGGTTGATGATCATCGCCGCGGCAATCACCAGCCCCAGTTGCGGCGAGCTGAACCAGACCAGCCCGACAACGCCCATCACGATGGCAAAGATCGCCCCGTTGATCAGGCCCACGGCAAGCTCTCGCCGGACCACGCGCCAGACGTTCGATGCGGTCAAGTCCTTGGTCGCCAGCGCGCGCACCGCGACCGTCAGCGACTGGGTGCCCGCGTTGCCACCCATGGATGCGATGATGGGCATCAGCACGGCCAGCGCCACGACCTGGGCAATGGCCTCTTCGAACTGGGCGATCACCAGCGAGGCGATGATCGCCGTCAGCAGGTTCACGAACAGCCACGGGAAGCGCTGGCGCGTGGTCTCGCTGACCCGGTCCGACAGGCTGCCCTCGCCCACGCCGGCCAGGCGCAGGATGTCCTCTTCGTGCTCTTCGTCCAGCACATTCATCGCGTCGTCGATGGTGATGACACCCACCAAGCGCCCGGCATCGTCCACCACAGGGGCGGAAATCAGGTGATACTGGTTGAACGCATAGGCGACCTCGGACTCGGGCTGGCTGACCGGGATCGTGCGGAAACTGTCCTCGAACAGCGCGGTCAGCTTTTCCTTGCGCTTTGAAGACAGCAGCTTGCCCAAGGTCACGTAGCCGACCGGCCGAACGCCCGGGTCGATTACGATGACGTGGTAGAACTGGTCGGGCAGCGTCTTCTTGTTGGCGCGCAGGTAATCGATGGCCTCGCCCACGGTCCAGTGTTCGGGTGCGCGCACGACCTCGCGCTGCATCAGGCGGCCGGCGGAAAACTCGGGATAGGCCAGCGCCTGTTCGACGGCGATCCGGTCCGGCTCTTCCAGCGCGTCTAGGATCGCCTCTTGCTGGGGGGTATCCAGATCCTCCAACAAGTCGACAACGTCGTCCGATTCCAGATCGCGCACCGCGTCGGCCAGAACGTCCGGCGGAAGGAAGGCGATCACCTCTTCGCGCAGGCCCTCGTCCAGTTCGGACAGGATTTCGCCCTGGAACAGCCCCGCGCCCAGCAGCAGCAATTCGCGCCGGTGCCCACCATCGAGCTGTTCCAGAAGGTCCGCGATGTCGGCCGGGTGCAGGGGGTCCAGCAACTCGGCCAGGCGCTGCCGGTCGCCCGCGGCAATGGCCAGCCGGATCGCGGCCACCGTGCGGCCGTCCAGCGCATAGCCCTCGTCCTCGGGCGGGGTTTCCAGTATCTGCTCTTCGGTCATGGACTGCCTCATGTCCGCTTTGATGAAAGCATATCCAAAGCCCCTGCAGGAAAACAGCCCAGAGCCGCGATTTACCCGCCCCCGATCCATGCCTAATGTGGCGCCGCACCAGAGCGGAGACACATATGGGCGATGCGGAACTGATCCTTGGGCAGGTGCTGTCCTTTACCGGCGATCCGTTGACCGCCGGACCCGCCGCCGCCCGGGTGGAACCGCAGGGCGCCGTGCTGCTGGCCGATGACCGGATCGCCGATCACGGCACGGCAGCCGACCTGCGCGCCGCCTGGCCGCAGGCACGCATCACGGATATGGGCGATTGCCTGATTTCCGCGGGGTTCGTGGATGCCCACGCCCATTATCCCCAGACCGGGATCATCGCCAGTTGGGGCAAGCGGCTGATCGACTGGCTGGACCGCTATACCTTCCCCGAGGAGATGCGCTTTGGCGACCCGGAACACGCGGCCGCCGTCGCCAGTCGCTATCTGGATCTGCTGCTGAATCACGGTACAACGACGGTGGCCAGCTATTGCTCCACTCATCCCGCCAGCGTTGACGCCTTCTTTGCCGCGGCGCGGGCGCGCGGGATGCGCGTGGTGGCGGGCAAGACCTGCATGGACCGCAACGCGCCCGAGGGGCTGTGCGACACCGCCACGCGCGCCCATGACGAAAGCGCCGCCCTGATTGCGCGCTGGCATGGACAGGGGCGCGCGACCTACGCGATCACGCCCCGGTTCGCCCCCACCTCGACGCCAGAGCAGTTGGAGGCGCTCGGCGCGCTCTGGGCCGCGCACCCGACCTGTTTGATGCAGACGCATCTGGGCGAACAAACCGAGGAAATCGAATGGGTGCGCGCGCTTTACCCCCAGGCGCGCGATTACCTGGATGTCTATGAACGCGCGGGCCTGACCGGCCCCGGCGCGGTGTTCGGGCACGCGATCCACCTGACCGGGCGCGAGCGTCAGCACCTGCGCGACAGCGGGTCGTCGCTGGTCCATTGCCCGACCTCGAACACATTCATCGGGTCGGGCCTGTTCGACATGGCCGGACTGGCGGATGAGGGGCAGCGCATCGGGCTGGCCACCGATACCGGCGGCGGGTCGTCCTTTTCGATGCTGCGCACCATGGCGGCGGCCTATGAGGTTGCGCAACTGCGCGGCCAAGCCCTGCATCCGGCCGCGTTGTGGTGGCTGGCGACCGCCGGGGCGGCGCGGGCGCTGCGGCTGGAGGACCGCATCGGCAACATCGCCACGGGGATGGAGGCCGACCTGATCGCGGTGAACCTGGCCGCCACCCCGGCCATCGCACAGCGCAGCGCAAGGGCCGAGGATATGTGGGAGGCGCTGTTCCCCACGATCATGATGGGCGACGACCGCGCCATCGCCGGGGTCTGGGTGAACGGGCTCCGGCGCTGAGCGGGCTCAGCCCGCCGCGGCGGACAGGATGTCCAGCGCCGCGGCGTGGACCTCGGGGTTGGCCGCCGCGATCACCCGTCCGCCCCCATGGGCCGGCCCGCCGCGCCAGTCGGTGACGATGCCGCCCGCCGCCTGTATCACGGCAATCGGCGCGTGGATGTCATAGGGGTGCAGCCCGGCCTCGACCACCAGATCCACCTGCCCCAGGGCCACCAGCGCATAGGCATAGCAGTCCAACCCGTATCGGGTCAGCTGCACACGGTCCGACAACGCGGCAAAGGCCGCGCTTTCGGCGGGGCTGCCAACCTCGGGATAGGTGGAAAACAGGATCGCCCGGTCCAGCGGACGCGGCGGCCGGGTGCACAAGGCGCGTGCCCCGCCGGGGCCTGTCAGTTCAGTCCGACCCAGCCCGCCCTCGAACCGCTCGCCAATATGGGGTTGGTCGATCACCCCGTAAAGCGGCCCCTGCGCATCTGACACCGCGATCAGAACGCCCCAGGTCGGCGTGCCAGACATGAAACCGCGCGTGCCGTCGATGGGGTCCAGAACCCAGGTCAGGCCGGTTTCCCCGGCCACGTCGTCCATCTCTTCGCCCAGGATGCCATCGCGCGGGCGGCGTTCGGCCAGAACCGCGCGCATCGCGGCCTCGGCCTCGCGGTCGGCAACCGTGACAGGATCGAACCCGCCCTGCCCCTTGTCCTGAACACTTAGCGCCGCGCTGCGGAAATGGCGCAGGGTCGCGGCGCGCGCGGCCTCTGCCAGCGCATGGGCGGTCGCAATCAGGCTGTCGGCCTCGGGGTGGTCTCGCATGGGGTCTCCGGGCTTGGCGCGTCCCCTTTGGCGGTAGCGCCCGGCCCGTTACCCGTCAAGCACTGCGGTCAGCCGTCCGACAGCACGCGCGCCAATTCGAACAGGCGGCGGCGCTGGTTTTCCGGGATCGCGTAGTAGGAGCGGACCAGTTCCAGCGCTTCCTTGTCGCTGAGGATATCCTCGGGCACGGTGCCGCTGACGGCGCGTCCCTTATCGCTCAACCCTTCGAAGAAGAAGCTGATCGGCACATCCAGGGCCTCGGAAATGTCCCACAGGCGCGACGCGCTGACGCGGTTCATGCCGGTTTCGTATTTCTGAATTTGCTGGAACTTGATCCCGACCCGTTCGGCCAGTTGCTGCTGGGTCATGCCCACCATCCAGCGCCGGTGACGGATCCGTTTGCCGACATGCACATCCACGGGGTGCTTCATTCTTCGCCTCCTCTTCTTGCCAAAAGCAGTAGCAAGAACCGCGCCAAGTATGATGGCAACGGCTGCACACGCACCAAGAAACCCCTTATGTTATTGATTTACAGCAGACTAATTCCGCGCAAACATCAGACTTCAAGCTTGGCGCCGGGGGAATCCACCAAAAATGCGAGCCGCCTGATATTGCATAGCGCAAAATGCGCCGCCAGGCATTGCATTTTGCGAATCCGCAAACCGCTTCGGCCGCTGGCGCCCCCTCTGCAAGGGCGCTAACTTGCGCCCGACGCAAAGAGGGAACCGCCATGAACAGCTTCGAGATCGCCGCGTTCGGCGCCACGCCGGCCCTGGTTCAGCGCCCCGCGCCGCAGCCCGCCCCCTCCGAGGTGCGGGTGCGGATCGCTGCCTGCGGACTGAACTTCGCCGACCTGCTGATGATCGAAGGCAAGTATCAGGAACGCCCCCCCCTGCCCGTGACGCTGGGCATGGAACTGGCCGGCACGGTCGAGGCCGTGGGCCGCGACGCGAACCCTGCCTTGCTGGGTCGGCGCGTGGCGGTCTATGCCGGATCGGGCGGGCTGGCCGAGGCTGGCTGCTTCCCGGCGGCCCGCTGCGTCCCCCTGCCCGAGGGCATGCCGTTTACCGACGCGGCGGCTTTTCAGGTGGCCTATGGCACCAGCCATGTCGCGCTGGATCACAAGGCCCGGCTGCAACCGGGTGAAACCCTGCTTGTTCTTGGCGCGGCCGGTGGCGTGGGCCTGACGGCGGTCGAGATCGGCAAACGGATGGGCGCCCGCGTCATCGCCTGCGCGCGCGGCCCCCAGCGGCTGGCCATCGCCGAACAGGCCGGGGCCGACCACCTGATCGACAGCACCACCGACGATCTGCGCGACCAGGTCAAGGCCCTGGGCGGCGCCGATGTGGTCTACGACCCGGTGGGCGGCGATCTGTCCACACAGGCCATGCGCGCCTGCAACCCCGACGCCCGGCTGCTGGTCATCGGCTTTGCCAGCGGAGAGGTGCCGCAAATCAAGGCCAACCACCTGCTGGTGAAGAACCTGACCGTGATGGGCCTGTATTGGGGGGGCTATCTGGCCTTCCGTCCAGAGGTTCTGACCGACAGCCTGTCACGGCTGTTCCAATGGTACGCAGAGGGGCACCTTCGCCCGCATGTCAGCCACACCCTGCCGCTGAGCCGCGCGGCCGAGGGGCTGGACCTGCTGCGCCAACGCAAGGCAACAGGCAAGGTGGTCATCACGATGGACGGGGCCGCGACTGCCTGAGGTGCAACACGCCCCCGAGCAGCCACTGATCGCCCCACCCCTCTTCTTCTTGGTCAAAATACCCCGGGGGTCCGGGGGCAGCGCCCCCGGCGCTCGCCGCGGCGCGCCTACCCCGTCCGGTAGGCCTGCCGTATCAGCGCGGCCAGCGCCTCGGTCACCGGGCCGCCGGTCACATCCGACACGTACAGGTTGATCTGCGTGGTCATCAGTTCCGGTAGCGCGCCGCCATGCTGGATGCGCTCCACATAGGGGGGCTCGGTGCCCTCGACGACGGTGTGCACGGCCAGATCCGCGCTGACGCTGGCCTCGATCGTGCGGGTCGATTCGCTTTCCACGGCCATTTCCCAGGGGATACCCGCCCGGTCCAGTGCCCCCTGCACCCGCTTGCGGAAGATGCAGTTATGTTCATAGGCCAGCCGCAGGGGGCGCGATTTCCACGCCGACCCGCCAATCGCGCCGACCCAGATCAACGAACGCTCGTTCAGGGTTTCGCCCCCCGCGCCCACCGCATCCTCGGTCCCCAGGACGATATCGGCCTCGCCCCGCGCGAACTGCTCGCGCAGCCGCGTCGTGAAAGAGGACAGAAGTTGCACCTTTACACGCGGGTATTCCGCCGCAAAGCGGTTCAGAACCCTGGGGATTTCCGGGTAGACGATGTCATGGGGCACGCCCAGGACGATTTCGCCCTCGTATTCCTGGGCGGTCAGGCGGGCAAAGACCTCATCGTTCAGCGAAAGCATCCGCTTGGCATATCCCAACAGCTGCTCGCCCGCCCCGGTCAGCGCGATCTTGCGCCCCGCACGGTCGAAAAGCGCAAGGCCAAGCGCCTCTTCCAACCGTTTCAACTGCATCGAAACCGCCGATTGCGTGAGGTTGAGGAAGCCCGCGGCCCGGGTCACCCCGCCCGCCTCGGCCACCGCCACGAAAGAGCGCAGCGCGGTCATGTCCAGATTTCGCGGCACATCAGCATCCTTGATTCAAAACATCATTATCATTCGTTTGCAGAATGAACCATGAAGAGGCATATATATCAAGAACGATGATGGATGGGGGATGACCCATCACTAGCGCAAAAGAGGTATTCCCATGGCGCATATTACGACGAATGTCCGCCCCACCCATATGACCTTTGCCCCGATGGGCATTGCCCGGCGCATCGCGCTGGCCCTTGGCGCCGCGCGCCAGCGCCGCCACCTGGCCCAGCTTGACGACGCCATGCTGCGCGATATCGGGCTGAGCCGCGAGGCCGCCCGCGCCGAAGCGCGGCGTCCGCTCTGGGACGTGCCGCCCAGCTGGCTGCGCTGAGCCGCGTCCATCGATAAATTTTGCGCGGGTTGCGCTGGTCCGCACCTTGAAAACAGCCCCGTCCTCGCCGATATTTTCCGGCAATGGCGGGGCTTTGTCATGCTTGCCCGCCGGTTTGGGACCATCAAGGAGGCAGTCTATGGCTGACTACAACACGATCCGCGCCGGTCAGGCAGGTGTCCGCACCGCGCAGATTGACGAGGGCCTGCGCGCCCACATGAACAAGGTCTACGGCACGATGTCCGTGGGCATGCTGATCACCGGGCTGGCGGCCTGGGCGATCTCGGGGCTGGCCGTCACCGACGTGCCGACCGCCGCGCAGATCGGCGCCGACAAGTACCTGACGGGCCTTGGCCAGGCGATCTACGCCTCGCCGCTGAAATGGGTCATCATGTTCGCGCCGCTGATCATGGTGTTCGCCTTCGGCGCCGTCATCAACAAGCTGTCGGCCGCCGCCGCGCAGATCTACTTCTACGGCTTCGCCACGCTGATGGGTCTGTCGCTCAGCTCGATCTTTCTGGTGTTCACCGGCATCTCGATCGTGCAGACCTTCCTGATCACCGCGATCGCCTTTGCCGGGCTGTCCCTGTGGGGCTACACCACTAAAAAGGACATCTCGGGCTGGGGGTCGTTCCTGATCATGGGCCTGATCGGCCTGATCGTCGCCTCGATCGTCAACATCTTCCTGGCCTCGCCGGCGGTGATGTTCGCGATCTCGATCATCGGCGTTCTGATCTTTGCCGGTCTGACCGCCTATGACACCCAGAAGATCAAGACCGACTACATCCAGCACGCCCAGTCGATGGACAGCGAATGGCTGGCCAAGTCGGCGATCATGGGCGCGCTGAATCTGTACCTGGACTTCATCAACCTGTTCATGTTCCTGCTGCAATTCCTCGGCAATCGCGAGTGATCGGCAGCCATATCCCGACACGGGGGGCCGGTGGAAACACCGGCCCCTTTGTTTTCGTACCCCCGCGCATCGCCACGGACAGGAAGAGATGAGGAACAAGACCACGCTGAAGGGCCCTGCCCGGCTCAGGGCCGCATTCTGGAACTCCCTGACCGGGCTGCGCGCCATATGGCGCAGCGAAGAGGCCTTTCGCCTTGAGGTGCGCGCCCTGGCGCTGTCCGTTCCCCTGGCCGCCTGGCTGGGGCAAAGCCTGGTTCAGGCGGTTGCCCTGATCGGTGCCGTGCTGCTGATCGTGATCGTCGAGGTTCTGAATACCGCGATCGAGGCGGTCGTTGACCGCATCGGCCCCGAGCATCACGAATTGTCCGGCGAGGCCAAGGATCTTGGCTCGCTCGCCGTGCTGCTGGCCGCGATCCTGGCCGGCATGATCTGGCTGGCGGTATTGATCCAGCGGATCCTGGCCTGACACGCACCCCGCCCAGGGGCCATGCGCACAAAGGAAAAGGCCGCGCCAGATAGCACGGCCCTTCAACATCCCTGGGGGGCAGATCTTACTTGATCTTGCCTTCCTTGTAATCCACGTGCTTGCGGACCACGGGGTCGTATTTCTTGATCACCATCTTCTCGGTCATCGTGCGGGCGTTCTTCTTGGTCACGTAGAAATGCCCGGTGCCCGCGGTCGAGTTCAGGCGGATCTTGATGGTCGTCGGCTTCGCCATGTCTCTTCTCCGTCGCGCGGGCGGCAAGGGCCGCCCGAGGAATTCCATGAAGCCCGCGTTGTAGCGATCCACGAGGCCGAGTCAAGCAGGTATCCGCGCCTTACGACAGCACTTGCGGCAGGCGCATCGCCTTGTGAATGCGCTGGCGCGCCGCCTGGCCCAGATGCAGCGCCGCGGCCAGCCGATCCAGATAGGCGATCTCGGCCGCGTTCAGCACGTTGGCGGTGACGACCGACACCGCGTAGACCGCCGTGCGCTGGTAGCTGCCCACCTCGGCCACCAGCGCGTCGATATCGACGGGGCGGTCCATCTCGGCCTCGACAAAGGCGCGTTCCTCGGGCGTGGCATCGCCCAGCACATCCATGATATGCGCGCGCTCGCCCGCGTCGATTTCACCATCGGCCTTGGCGGCCTGCACCATCGCGCGGATCATCAGCCTGGAATGGGCCTCCATCGTGGCGCCTGGGGGCGTGCCGTCGCCCATGGCGTTCAACAGGTCGCGGGCATTGCCCGACCCCGCCCATTGGGCCCCGCCAAGCGCGGCCATCAGCCCGCCGACACCCATCATCGCCGCATCGCCCGTCGCGCGCGCCTTGGTGCCCAGCCAGCCGACGTTTTCCTTCAGCCCCTCGCCACCGCCGGGCACCTGCATGCGCGTCATCAGCGCGGCAACGTGGTTGCCGATCCCGCCCCCCGCCGACGCCGATTTCAGCGAGTTGGCAAGGCCGGCCCCTCCGCCCATTTCCTGGAACTTGTCAATTCCCTTGGCCACGGCAAAACCCACGGCAAGCGTGGCCATCGTTCTAAGAAAACTCATTCGATCGGTCCCAATCCTAGAGGTCAGCGTACAGGCAGGCGCAGCCCACGCAGCCCAGCCTAGACCGACTTTCCGTCTGCCCCAAGGATCGGGATGTCGCGCGCGGATGGCCTGTAAGCCGGATTCTGTCCGGGGGCCGAAACCCCGTGGATGACCATTCATCTGGGCGCATCGTTGCCGATCCGCCTCAAGCTGCCAACCCGGACCCCTGGGCCGAAGCCGCCTGCGGTTGCCCGCGCGGGATCCCTATTTGGCATTGCTCCCGGTGGGGCTTGCCGTGCCGGTCCTGTTGCCAGTCCCGCGGTGGGCCCTTACCCCACCGTTTCACCCTTGCCCCGGCGGACCGGGGCGGTCTGTTCTCTGTGGCGCTTTCCCTGGGGTTGCCCCCGCCGGGCGTTACCCGGCACCGTTGCTCCGTGGAGTCCGGACTTTCCTCGTGCGTTGCCGCCCGCGGTCATCCGGCCATCCGCGCCCTGCCTACTTAGGAACCCACCCCGGGCCGGTCAACGGGAAAGCGCGCGGCCAGGGCGGCCATCAGCGCCATGTCGGCGCCCTGTAGCGGGCCATGGGCAGACGGGCGGAAGCGTTGGCGAAACGCCTCCAGAACGGCGTCCGTGTCCCAGTCGGAACCATAGCCAAAGCGGGTGGCCGCCTGACGAAAGCGCACCGCATCCGGGGCGGCCCCCACCCCCGCATCGGGCCAGATGGCCAACCCCCGCCGCGCAAGGCGCTGCCAATCGAACCGGCGGCCCGGATCGCATTTGCGCCCCGGCGCCATGTCGGAATGGGCGATCACCCGTTCAGGCCGCACGCCATGGCGGGCCATGACATCGGCCAGCAACGGCTCAAGCGCATCCATCAGCGGCGCGGCAAAGGGCGTGATCCCGTCATTGTCCAATTCGATTCCGATGGAACGGGAATTTACGTCCGCAACCGCCCCCCAACACCCTGTCCCGGCATGCCAGGCGCGGGCCTCTTCGGGGACCATCTGGAAAACCTGCCCGTCACGGGCCACCAGGTAATGGGCAGACACCTGCGCCGCCGGATCGCACAGCCGGTCCAGCGCCGCCGCCGCATCCAGCATCGCAGTGTAGTGTAGAACCACCATGTCGGGCCGCGCGCCGCCGCGCCGGTCCCCGAAATTGGGCGAAGGGCGCCAGACCGCGCCTATCAACCCCCGTTCACCGCCTGGCGGAAGGGGCGCGGATCCCAGTAACAGGCGAACCCGTCGCCATCGGGGTCCAACCCCATGCGGTCACGCTCCGGCCCACCGGCATCCAGAAACGCCTGTTGGGCCAGGTCGGACGACGCGTAGCGCGCGCAGTTGCGTTGAAAGCGGGACTCGCCTCCCAACAAGGTGACCCGGCGATAGCGTTGTTCGCCCACCGCGTTGGTGGTGGACAGCGCATAGGCCACGATATTCGGCCCGGTCTTGCCGGGTCGGGCCGGCAGCGGCTCGGGCTCGACGACGACGTATTGCTGACGCTGCGCTTCCAGGCGCTCACGGTCGCTTTCGATGGTCTCGCGCGCGGTGACCGCCTCGAAGCTCTGCTCATCCGAAATGCCGGGGGCCCCGGTCGTGGCAGGTGCGGCGGGCGCCGTGGCCTGCGGGGCAATGGCCGAAAGCGGCGCCTCGGGCGCGGCCTGGACCGGGTCCGCGGGCGGACGCACGGTCATCTCCCGCTGCAACGCCGCCTCGCGTCGGGCGGAATAGCTGTCATAGCTGTCGAACCCAACACCGGCGGCGGAATCGGGCACCTCGGGCGAACAGGCAGCCAGTGCCAGCACCGCCAGCACGGGAAGGGGCATACGCATGGGGACGTTCCTGCTCTCGTCGTCTTGCAGTTCTTGTTCCCGCGCTTTTACCACCATTTGGAGGGCGAGGAAACAAAGCTCGCCGCACGCTCCATCACTTCGGCGGTATTCAGCAGGTCGCCCTCTTCCCAAGGCCGCCCGATCAGTTGCAGACCCAGCGGCAGGCCCTGCCCGTCCAATCCGGCGGGCACGGCGATGCCCGGCAGACCGGCCAGGTTCACCGTCACCGTGAACACGTCGTTCAGGTACATCTGCACCGGGTCGGCCTCGGCCATCTCGCCCAGCCCAAACGCCGCCGATGGCGTGGCCGGGGTCAGGATCGCGTCGATCCCGTCGGCAAAGACCGTCTCGAAGTCGCGCTTGATAAGGGTCCGCACCTTGCGGGCGCGGTTGTAATAGGCGTCGTAGAACCCCGCCGACAGCACATAGGTTCCGATCATGACCCGGCGCTGCACCTCGGGGCCAAAGCCCTCGGCGCGGGTCTTTTCGTACATCTGCACGATGCCGTCGCCCTGGGCCAGCTTGGCACGGTGACCATAGCGCACCCCGTCATAGCGGGCCAGGTTGCTGGACGCCTCGGCCGGGGCAATGACGTAATAGGCGGGCAGCGCGTATTTGGTATGCGGCAGGCTGATATCGACGATCTCGGCGCCCGCATCACGCAGCATGTCCGCCCCGTCGGCCCACAGCTTCTCGATTTCGGCGGGCATGCCCTCCATCCGGTATTCCTTGGGGATACCGATCTTCTTGCCGCGGATGTCGCCGGTGATCGCGGCCTCGAAATCGGGCACGGCCAGATCGGCACTGGTGGAATCCTTGGGGTCGTGCCCGGCCATCGCGCCCAGCATGATCGCCGCGTCGCGCACAGTCTTGGTCATCGGCCCGGCCTGGTCCAGCGACGAGGCAAAGGCCACCACCCCCCAACGCGAGCAGCGCCCATAGGTCGGCTTCAGCCCGACGATCCCGGTAAAGGCCGCTGGCTGCCGGATGGACCCGCCGGTATCGGTCCCCGTCGCGGCCAGACACAGATCCGCCGCCACGGCCGCCGCCGACCCGCCCGAGCTGCCGCCGGGCGTCAGCTGCGCATCGTCATTGCCGCGCCGCCAGGGGTTGACCGCGTTGCCATAGGTCGAGGTCTCGTTCGACGAACCCATGGCGAATTCGTCCATGTTCAGCTTGCCCAGCATCACCGCGCCGGCATCCCACAGGTTCTGCGTGACAGTGGATTCGTATTCCGGACGGAACCCGTTCAGGATATGCGAGGCCGCCTGGGACGGCACACCGCGCGTGCAGAACAGATCCTTGATCCCCAGGGGCATCCCGCACATGGCGGGCGCGTCCCCGCCTGCGATACGCTCATCCGCAGCCTTCGCGTGTTCCAGCGCAATTTCGGGCGTGTGGTGAACAAAGGCGTTCAGCGCACCCGCCCCCTCGATTTCCGCCAGACATGCCTCGGTCAGGGCGACCGAAGTGGTTTCGCCCTTGCGCAGCGCATCGCGGGCCTCGGCCAGGGTCAGCTTGGTCAGATCGCTCATCGGCCTTACTCCACCACCTTGGGCACGGCAAAAAACCCCTCGCGCGCGTCGGGCGCGTTGGACAGGATCTTGTCCTGCATGCCGCCATCGGTAACGACATCCTCGCGCCGCTTCAGCCGCATCGGCGTGACGCTGACCATCGGCTCGACGCCGTCTACATCCACCTCGTTCAACTGTTCCATGAAGGTCAGGATGCCCGACAGCTCGCGCGCCAGTTCGGGCAGGTCGTCCTCTTGCACGGCGATGCGGGCCAGGTGCGCCACCTGCCGCGCGGTGTCGATGTCGATGGACATGGGGCCGCCTTTCCTTGTGCCTGAAATCTCGCCCCCGCGTTTAGCCCCGCGCCGCGCGCGCTGCAAGGGTCGCACACGGACCGCGGAATGCCGCGACGGGAAAGGCGCTTGAATTCATGGGCCGTCTATCTCACTACATCCCCGCCCGCGCCCGGGCCATCATCCCAGAAAGGCAAAGCTTGCGATGCCCTCGACCCATTTCATCCTGACGCTGACCTGCGCCGACCAGCGCGGAATCGTGGCCACTGTCTCCAATGCCGTGACAGCCCTTGGCGGGAACATCCGCGAAAGCGCCCAGTTCCGCGATCCTGAAAGCAACCGCTTCTTCATGCGCGTCGCCTTCGATACCGAAACCCCGGCCGAGGCCGACGACCTGCGCGCCCGCCTGCTGCCGGTGATCACCGGCTATGACATGTCGGCAGAGGTCGTGGACGCGGACCGGCGCCCCCGGATCATCCTGATGGTGTCGAAATTCGATCACGCGCTGCTGCACCTGCTCTACCAGATCCGCGTGGGCTGGATGCAGGCCGAGGTGGTGGCGGTCGTGTCCAACCACGAGGACAGCCGCCCCACCGCCGAGGCCCATGGCATCCCCTACCACCACTGGCCGGTGACCAAGGACACCAAGCCCGAACAAGAGGCCCGGCTGAAAGCCCTGGTCGCCGAAACCGGCGCGGAACTGGTGGTGCTGGCCCGCTACATGCAGGTTCTGTCCGACGACCTGTCGCGCGCGCTGGCCGGCCGGATCATCAACATCCACCACTCGTTCCTGCCCTCGTTCAAGGGGGCCAAGCCCTATCACCAGGCCCATGAACGCGGCGTCAAGCTGATCGGCGCAACGGCGCATTACGTCACCGCCGACCTGGACGAAGGCCCGATCATCGAACAGGAAACCGAGCGGGTGAACCACGCGCTGTCACCCGAGGACTACGTCGCCGTCGGCCGCGACATCGAAAGCCGCGTGCTGGCCCGCGCCGTGCGCCTGCACCTGCAACGCCGCGTCCTGCCCAACGGGCACAAGACCGTGGTGTTCATGCCGGGCTGACCCCCCGGCCGCGCGCCCGTGGCGGGTCTATGAATATGGGTACTTAAGCCAAGAAGAAGCGGCAGGGTCTTCTTCTTGGTAAAAATACCCATTGTCCCGGGGCCGCCACCCCGCGCCGCGGTCAGAGGGGGGCGCTGCGGCGGGCGTGGCGTCGATAGACCTCGATCATCCAGCCCAGCATGACCGCGTTCAGAATATGCCACATGAAATGCGTGCCCAGCGGCAGGGCTGCGCAGATAGGGTCGTCCAGACTGCGGAACGTGATCGAAACGGCAAGCAGCCCCGCGCCCAGGGCCAGGCCGCGCGCCGTGGCGGGCGCGCGGCGGCGCAGGAACAGGGCGTGCAGCCCGATCAGCAGCGCGACCGGCGCGTATCCGGCGGAACTGCCCAACCCGGGGACCAACCCGAAAAGCGGTGCGGTCGCCGCCGCATAGGGAAAGAACGCCGCGGTCAGCCCCAGTGCGGACCAGCGGCCCAGCCCCCAGAACTCCCGATGCGCGACATAGAGATACAGCAGGATAAAGCCCAGAATCGGCAACACATCGGCCATCGCGGCCCAGGTGGTTGCGATGCTGTGAAACAGAAAACTGCCGATGCCGATCAACCCCAGCACAACGCATAGCGCGCGCGCCAGCGGCAGGCCGCGCACCCGCGGCCACATCACTGCCGCAGCCAGCAGAAAGGCGGCGTTGGTCAGCGCGTTCACCGGCTCGGCCCAGAAGGCGGGGTCGGTGCGTTCGCAGTAGGCGTCGATCTGGCGCATCCAGTCCATGGGGAATCGCGGTGCTCTTTGCTATGGTCCGACCAAGGTTCACATAGGGAGATTCCCATGAAAATCACGTGGCTCGGCCATTCCGGCTTTCGTATCGAGATCGCGGATCAGATCCTGCTGGTCGATCCCTGGCTGGCGGGCAATCCGATGTTTCCCGAGGATCGGCGCGCCGAGGCGATCGGGGGGGCCACCCACGTACTGCTGACCCACGGCCATGGCGACCATTCGGCGGATGCGATCGCCATCGCGCGCGAATTGGGCATCCCCTGCGTGGGCATCTATGACCTGATGACCTGGTGGCAGGAAAAAGAGGGGATCGAGGTCATCGGCTTCAACAAGGGCGGCACGGTCGCCCTGGGCGATGTCGCCGTGACGATGGTCAACGCGGTGCATTCGTCATCCGTGTCGGGGCCGGACGGGCCGATCTATACCGGGGGCGAGGCTGGGTTCATGCTCCGCGGCGAGGGCCACACGATCTATGTCACCGGCGATACGGACGTGATGGCGGACATGGAGATCTTTAACGACCTGCACGCGCCGGACATCGGCATCCTGTGCGCGGGGGGGCATTTCACCATGGACATGCAGCGCGCGGCCTATGCGGCGCGGACCTTCTTCAACTTCAAGACGGTGATCCCCTGCCATTACCGCACCTTCCCGCTGCTGGAACAGTCGGCGCAGCTTCTCAAGGACGCACTGACCGAGGTCGATGTCATCGAACCGCAGGTGCTGGAGCCGATCACGCTCTGACCGGCCATGAAAAAACCGCGGCCCACATGGGGGCCGCGGTTCAATAGGCGTTGGGGGACGATCAGGCCGCCCGGGACACCAGAACCTCGCCCACCTGTTTCTGCGCGGCGGCCTCATCGGCACCGGACACGGCGGCAACCTCACGCGTCAGGCGCTCCAGGGCCGCTTCGTAAAGCTGACGCTCGGAATAGCTCTGCTCGCGCTGGTCGTCGGTGCGGTGCAGGTCGCGCACGACCTCGGCGATGGCGATCAGGTCGCCCGAATTGATCTTCTGTTCGTATTCCTGGGCGCGGCGGGACCACATCGCGCGCTTCACCCGGGCCTTGCCACGCAACACCTGCATCGCCTCGGACACGACATCGGGCGAGGACAGCGAGCGCATGCCCACCTCGGTCGCCTTGTTCGTCGGGACGCGCAGGGTCATCTTGTCCTTCTCGAAGGAGATGACGAACAGTTCCAGCGGGATACCCGCGATTTCCTGTTCCTCAATCGAGACGATCTTGCCCACGCCATGGGCAGGGTAGACGACGAAATCGTTGGGGCGAAACTCGGATTTCTTGGTCTTGGTCATTCAGTTCTTCCTCGCATGGACCCCTGGCAAGCGCCCGCAAAGAGAAACCTGCCCTTCGGATCCTGCGGACCCGAGGCCAAGTTCACTACGGCGCTAAAAAACCACTCCACAGACGAGCAGCACTGCGGGTGGCGGTCAGGTTTCGGTCGGCCATTTATGAAGCAAAGATAACAGAAAATTCCGCCGGGGGAAAGCACCACCCGGCGGACTCAAGGTCAACCCTTTGAGACCACTTTTCTTTTCCTGCCCGAAGAGCGGGCAGAGGGCGCGAATCGCTCAGCCGCCTTCGCCCGGCGCCTCAGAGAAGTACTTGTCGCGCTTGCCGGCCTCGCCGTCGCGCTCGGCCGCCTCGGGAAGCGGATCCTTGCGGGTCACGATGTTGGGCCAAATCTCGGCGTATTTGCGGTTGAACTCCACCCACTCGTCCATGTCCGGTTCGGTATCCGGGCGGATGGCATCGGCGGGACATTCCGGTTCGCACACGCCGCAGTCGATACACTCGTCAGGATGGATCACCAGCGCGTTCTCCCCCTCGTAGAAGCAATCCACGGGGCAGACCTCGACACAGTCGGTATATTTGCAGGCGATGCAGTTGTCGGTAACGACGTAGGTCATGTGCAGACTCTCGTTCTTGCGTGTTGGCCCCTAGCTAAATCAGGGCGTTCGATCATTCAAGCGGCGGGATGCTCATTCAAAGGGCGGTATGTTGCCCCGCATGATCCCGCGGCGGGCCTTTTTGGTGGGGCGGCCGCCGCCCTCGTATCGGGGGGCGGGGGGCGGCTTGTCCTTGATCGGGGTCAAGTCATCGTAAAGGGTGCGCGCCTCGGGCGCGGGACCGCGGCGTTCGCCCGGCGCCACGATGCGAACCACGCGGATATCGCGGCCCTGGGCAAAGGTCAGCGTATCGCCCGGGCCGACCCGCGCGCCGGGCTTGTCGGTCTTGGTCCCGTTCACGCGGACATGGCCACCGGCGACGACCTTGGCCGCCAGCGTCCGCGTCTTGAAGAAACGCGCCTGCCACAGCCACTTGTCCAGGCGGATGCGTGGGGCGGGCGTGTCGGTCACGCGCTACTTCTTGTCCTTCAGCCCCATCAGCGCAGCGGCGAAGGGGTTGTCGGGGTCGATCGGCTTTTCCTTGCGGGGCGGGCGGGCCTCGAAGTTCTTGGCCTTGTCGGGGCGCGGGCCGCCCTTGGGCTTGCCGCCCGGTTTGCCGCGAGGCTTGCCCTTGTTGCCCTGGGGACGGTCGCCGCGCGGACGCGCGGCCCCGCCCTTGCGCCGGGGCGCCCAGGTAAAGGTATAGAACACCTCGATTTCCGGGGCGGCCTCGCCCGTGTCGGGGGCATCGGCGGGCTGGTCCGCATCGGTCGGCACGGGGGCCTGTTCGGCCTCTTGCGCCTCGTCCGGGGCTTCAACCGCTTCCGTCTCCGTCGGCGCGGCATCCTCGGCGGGGGGCTCTGCCTCGGCGGGGGTATCCGCCGGTGCCTCTGGCGCGGCCTTGACCTTGGGGCGTTCGCCCCGCTCTGCCTTGTAGCCCAGGCCCTGCATCAGGTCGGCGAACTGATCCAGCGTCATGCCGGTGATCGACAACATGTCGGCCTTGGCCTCAAACCCGCCGCGGCTGTCCTCGGCGCGCAGCAGGTCGGCCAGACGCTCCAACATGTCGATGCGGATGGCGCGGCTGCCCGCGGCACGGTAGCCCGACAGGCGATGATAGTCCTGCGGCAGCCCCTCGGTCACGGGGATCGTCACCAGGCCCGGCGGCGGGCTTTCGGGAAACTCGTCCAGACCACGGGCCAGCGAATCCAGCACCAGCCGCAGGCGGGTCGGCGCGGGTTTCAGCAGCAGGGGCATGAAGATGGTATATTGCCCGAAGCGGATGCCATGCTTGCGCAGCGCGCCGCGCGCGTCCTGATCCAGCTGTTTGACATCCTGGGCAACGCTTTCGCGCGGCAGCACGCCCAACGCCTCGACCATCTGAAAGCCGAAGCCGCGCGCCAGCCCGGTCAGCGCCTCGTCCCGTTGCAGGTTCAGCAGCGGCTCGAACAGGGTGGCGATCTTGCGGTCGATGAAATGCTGCAGGCGGCGGCGCACCTTTTCGGCGACCTCCGGCCCGGCCTCGTCGTCGACAAAGGCGGCGACGGTGGGTTTCAGCGGATCGGCCCCGGCCACCAGCTTGCCGACCGAGTGTTCGCCCCACATCAGGCCGCCCTGCTCGGTGTAATCCAGTTCGGTATCGGGGGCGTTATACAGACGATCCGCGCGCAGGTTGAATTCAGGCCCCAGCGCGACCAGCGCCGCCTGGCGCAGGGTCTTGGCCTCGTCGGGGCTGCTAGAGGCATCCTGCCGAAACCGGAACCCTTCCAGCCGGCCGATGAACTCCCCCTCGACCGTCACTTCACCCTTGTCGTTCACCTCGGCCACAAGGCTCTCCTTCTGCTTCAACCGGCGAAGCAGCACACTGGTCCGCCGGTCAACAAATCTTTGCGTCAGCGCACCGTGCAGCGCATCCGACAGACGGTCTTCTACCGCGCGGGTCACGCCGCGCCAATGGGCTTCGTCCGCGACCCAGCCCGTTCGCTGTGCGACATAGGTCCACGTCCGGATATAGGCCAAGCGTTTCGACAGCGTGTCAATGTCGCCTTCTGTCCGGTCGATCCGGCGCACCTGTCCGGCCAGCCAGTCGTCGGGCACCTGCCCCGTTTCCTGCAGGAACCCGAAGATCCGTTCCAGCATGCCCGTATGTTCAGCCGCGGAAATGCCGCGAAAATCGGGGATGCGGCACACATCCCACAGCAGGCGCACATCCCGCGCATCCCCCAGCCGGTCGCGCAGCGCGGGATCGGCCGCCAGGGTTTTCAAGGCATGCAGATCGTCGGCCTCGCGCGCGCGAACCAGCCAGTCGTCCGAGGTCGGCGCCTCAAGCGCGGCAATCAAGCGCTCGGGCGTGCCGAAATCCAGCCGCGAATTGCGCCACTGCAACTTGCGGATCGGGGCAAAGCGGCTGTCCATGATCGCGTCGGCAACCTCGGGGTCCAGCTGCGGCGCCTCGCCCGTGACGCCGAAGGTGCCATCCTGCGTATGCCGCCCCGCACGCCCTGCGATCTGCGCCAGTTCGTTGGGGGCCAGCAGGCGCATGCGCCGCCCGTCGAATTTCGCCAGGCTGGAAAAGGCGATATGCCGGATATCCAGGTTCAGCCCCATGCCGATGGCATCGGTGGCCACCAGGTAATCCACGTCGCCGTTCTGATACAGCTCCACCTGCGCGTTGCGGGTGCGGGGCGACAGCGCACCCATGACCACGGCGCAGCCGCCCTTTTGCCGGCGGATCAATTCGGCATTCGCGTAGACCGTATCGACGGAAAACCCCACGATGGCCGCGCGGGGTTTCATGCGGCTGATCTTGCGCGCGCCGGTGTAGGTCAGGGTCGAAAACCGTTCCCGCCACATGAACCGCGCCTTGGGCACCAGGGCCGCAATGGCCCCGCGCATCGTGGCCGCCCCCAGGAACAGCGTTTCGTGCAAGCCCCGCGCATGCAGCAGCCGGTCGGTGAACACGTGGCCGCGTTCCGGATCGGCGCAAAGCTGGATCTCGTCCACGGCCAGGAAATCCGCGCCCAGCCCGGTCGGCATCGCCTCGACCGTGCAGACCCAGTATTGCGTGCGCTCGGGTACGATCCGCTCTTCGCCGGTGACCAGGGCCACGACCGAGGGGCCGCGCAGGGCAACGATGCGGTCGTAGACCTCGCGCGCCAGCAACCGCAGCGGCAGGCCGATCACGCCGGTCCGATGCGCCAGCATCCGCTCGATCGCATAGTGGGTCTTGCCGGTATTGGTGGGCCCGAGGACCGCCGTGATCCGCGCCTCGCTTGCCATTCTCTGCCCCTTCGCCCGCGCCTCAGAGCGTCTGGCCGGTCACCTTGGGTTCCAGCCGGTTCACGGCATCTTCTAGGTCAGGATCGTGGGGATGTATAGCGCGGGCGGCGCGGTAGGCCTGCAACGCGGCGGCGTGCCGCCCGGTTTCCTCAAGGATGGTGGCCAGCCCGGTCAGCGCGCCGAAATGATCGGGGTTGAGCGTGAGCACATGGGACAGGTCTGCGACTGCCGGCCCGTAAAGACCCGACCTGAAATAGGCCAGCGCCCGGGCGTTGAACCCTTCGGCGAAATCGGGGGCGTGATCGGTCAGCGCGGTCAGGTGTGCGATGGCCTTGGGCCAGTCCTCGGCCTCGATCGCGTCGCGTCCGCGTTTGAGCAGCAGATCGGCCGTGGCCGAACCCGATTTCGACCACTCTGCCCACAGTGCCTCTTCGACGCGTTGCCAGTTCGGCAGGTCGGGGCGCTGCAATTCCTGCAACAGCTCTGCGGCGCGCCCCCCATCCGCCCAGACCGGCGTCGCAAGCGGCAGGGCGGCACAAAATGCCGCAACGACAGGATTGAGAAGTCGCAAACTGATCCCCATAACGTGTATCAGCATAGCGCGGACACCAGCCATGGCGACAGCCCCGCGTTCACATTTTCGGAGGAGACAGCATGAGCGAGATGATGGAACAGGCCCTGGAGGTGCTGCGCGAGAAGATCGAGGGCGGCATCGACGGCGTGGCCAAGTTCGATATCGAGGACGAGGGCGCCATCGTGATCGATTCGGAAGGCGCGCGGCTGGGCGACGACGCCGCCGACGTGACGCTCAGCGCGACGCTGGACACGTTCCGCGACATGCTGGAGGGCGATCTGAACCCGACCGCCGCCTTCATGTCCGGCAAGCTGAAGATCGACGGCGACATGGGCATGGCGATGCGCCTGGCGCAAATCTTTACCTGATCCGCGCCCCGGTGGAACCCGCCCCCCTTTATCGCGACATCGCGGACGGCCCGGCGGACGGCACCGCCCGTTGGCTGCGGGCCGCCGATGGCGTGCGCCTGCGCATTGCCCTGTGGGGGCGCGACGCGCCCGATGGAACGGTGCTGCTTTTCTGCGGGCGCACCGAGTTTGCTGAAAAATACGGCCGGGCGGCGCGCGATTTCCGCGACCGCGGGCTGGCCACCGTGGCGGTGGACTGGCGCGGGCAAGGGCTGGCCGACCGGCTGCACGGGGATGCGCGCCTGGGGCATGTGGACAGGTTCGACGCCTATCAGTGCGACGTGGACGCGGTACAGGCCGCTGTGCGCGATCTGGGCCTGCCGCGGCCGTTCTTCCTGCTGGGGCATTCCATGGGCGGGGCAATCGGCCTGCGCGCGTTGATGCGGGGGCTGGATGTGGCTGCAGCGGCCTTCAGCGCGCCTATGTGGGGCATTTCGATGGCGCCCGCTCTGCGCCCGGTGGCCTGGACCCTCAGCGCCGCCAGCCGACCGCTGGGGCTGGGCGGGCGCTACACGCCCGGCAAGGCGGGCGATGGCGTGTTGCTGGACAATGCGTTCGAGGGCAACGACCTGACCACGGACCCAGAGATGTTCGCCCATATGCGCCGCCAACTGACCCGCTATCCCGAACTGGCGGTCAGCGGCCCCAGCCTGGCCTGGCTGCACGAGGCGCTGCGCGAAAGCCGCCAGTTGATCCGCGCCCCCGTGCCCGATTTGCCGGTGCTGACCTGGCTGGGCACCGATGAACGCATCGTCTGCCCCGAGGCGATCCGCGTGCGAATGGATGACTGGCCCGAAGGACGGCTGGAACTGATCCGGGGCGCCCGGCACGAGGTGATGATGGAACGCCCCGAGATTCGCGCCCGGGTCTTCGACCAGGCGGCGGAACATTTCCTGGCCCATGCCCGCCAGCCAGTCTGAGGGGTTCTGGCCCCCCGGTCACCGCGCCCTATACTCGCCCGCATGGCTGTTCTGAGCTTCACCGATCGCGGCATCTACTGTCCGGCGGGGGATTTCTTCGTCGATCCCTGGCGGCCCGTGGACCGCGCGCTGGTTACCCATGGCCATGCCGATCATGCCCGGCCTGGGCATCGCCGCTATCTGGCCACCGCCAGCGCCGCGCCGGTGATGCGGCATCGATTGGGCGACATTCCATTGGAAACCATCGCCTATGGCGAAACACGGCGGATCGGCGATGCGCAGGTGTCCTTTCACCCCGCGGGGCACGTGCCCGGCTCTGCCCAGATCCGCATAGAGGTCGGGGGCGAAGTCTGGGTGATCTCTGGCGATTACAAGCTGGAACAGGACGGCCTGTCCGACCCCTTCGAACCGATCCGCTGCCACGCCTTCGTCAGCGAATGCACCTTCGGCCTGCCGATCTTTCGCTGGCGCCCGCAGGCGGAAGTGATGACCGACATAAACGCATGGTGGGCCGAAAATGCCGCCCAGGGCCGGTTCAGCCTGCTGGGGGCCTATGCGTTGGGCAAGGCACAGCGCCTGCTGGCGGGCGTGGATACGGGTATCGGCCCGATCCTGACCCATGGCGCGGTCGAGGCCACCTGCGCCGTGATGCGCGCCCAGGGCATCGCCCTGCCCGCGACCGTGCCTGTCACCCCCGACACGGACCTCAAGGCGCACATGGGCGCGCTGGTCCTTGCCCCGCCGTCGGCGCTGGCGGGGCCCTGGGCGCGGCGCTTTGGCCCCGCTGCCACCGGGATCGCCTCGGGCTGGATGGCCCTGCGCGGGGTGCGGCGGCGGCGCGGTGCGGATCGCGGTTTCGTGCTGTCCGATCATGCGGATTGGACCGGGCTGAACGCGGCGATCCGGGAAACCGGGGCGCAGCGGGTGTTTGTTACCCATGGCTACACCGCCGTCTTTCGCCGCTGGCTGGCCGAACAGGGCTATGACGCCGACATCGTGGAAACCGCCTATGAGGGCGAGTCGCTGGACACGGCCACGGATCAGCCATGAAACGCTTTGCCGCCCTGTTCACCGCGCTGGATCGCACAACGAAAATCACCCCCAAGGTCGACGCGCTGGCCGCGTATTTCACCCAGGCCCCCGAGGATGACAGGTTATGGACCGTCGCGCTGCTGTCGGGCCGCCGCCCCCGGCGCGCGGTCACGACCACGCGCCTGCGCGAATGGGCGGCGGAACGGGCGGGCCTGCCGCTGTGGCTGTTCGAGGAATGCTATCCGGTTGTGGGCGATCTGGCCGAAACCATCGCGCTGGTTCTGCCCGACCCCAGCGGCACCAGTACGGCCAGCCTGTCCGACTGGATGGCCGAGATCGCAACCCTTGCCGGCATGGAGGATAGCGAACGCAAGGCCCGCATCCTGGCCGCCTGGGACCGGCTGGACCGGACCGAGCGGTTCCTGTTCAACAAGCTGCTGACCGGGGGTTTTCGCGTCGGCGTCAGTCAAAAGCTGATGACCCGCGCGCTGTCCCGCGCCACGGGAATTGACGAGGCAGAGCTTGCCCACCGCCTGATGGGCGACTGGACGCCCGCCACCACCAGCTGGGCCGGATTGATCGAGACGCCCGACCCGGCCGCGCAACAGGCGCGCCCCTATCCGTTCTACCTGGCCTACCAGGTCGATGGCACGCCCGATGCCCTGGGCGATCCAGCCAACTGGCTGGCCGAATACAAGTGGGACGGCATCCGCGGGCAACTGATCGTGCGGGGCGGCGATCATTTCGTCTGGTCGCGGGGCGAAGAGTTGATGACAGACCGTTTTCCCGAACTGGTGGCGGCCCGCGATTTCCTGCGCCCCGGCATCGCGCTGGATGGAGAGATCCTGGCCTGGGCGGACGGCCGCCCCCTGCCCTTTGCCGCGCTTCAAAAGCGGATCACGCGAAAAAGCGTGCCGAAAAAACTGCTGGCCGAGGCCCCGGTGGTGTTCACCGCCTATGACCTACTGGAGGAGGACGGCCAGGATATCCGCCAGCGCCCCCTGTCGGATCGCCGCGCCCGGCTGAACGCGATCATCGCCGCCCTGCCCGCCGATGCGCCGATCCGCCCGTCGCCGCTGCTGCCCTTTGACGATTGGGCGGCCCTGGCCGAAACCCGGTCCGGCGCGCGCGACATCGGCGCCGAGGGCGTCATGCTGAAACGCGCCGATGCGCCCTACCTGTCAGGCCGGAAAAAGGGCGACTGGTGGAAATGGAAGCTGGATCCGCTAAGCGTGGACGCGGTGATGATCTATGCCCAGGCCGGCCACGGGCGGCGGGCGACGCTTTATACCGATTTCACCTTTGCGGTCTGGCACGATGGGGAACTGGTGCCGTTCACCAAAGCCTATTCCGGGCTGACGGATGCGGAATTCCGCGAAATCACCCAGTGGGTGCGCCGCAATACGCTGCAACGCTTTGGCCCCGTGCGGCAGGTAAAGCCCGAGCATGTCTTCGAAATCGCGTTCGAAGGCATCCAGGAAAGCCCGCGCCACAAATCCGGCCTTGCCCTGCGCTTCCCCCGCATGGCGCGCTGGCGGCGGGACAAGCCGGTGGCAGAGGCCAACACATTGGACGATCTGCGCGCGATGCTGGCCGCGTGGGGGTAGATCCGCCCCACCGGTGGCCGGCAGGCCTTACGACTTCTTCACGAACTCGGTCAGGATGACGATGCGCTGGCCCTCGACCCGGCCTTCGATATGGGCGGCGTTGTCGGGCACCAGCGCGATGTTGCGAACCGCGGTGCCGCGCTTGGCGGTAAAGCCTGCGCCCTTGACCGGCAGATCCTTGATCAACGTCACGGTATCGCCCGCCGCCAGCACCGCGCCGTTCGTGTCGCGGTGGATCACCTCGGGATCGTCGGACAGGCCCGCCTCGGCCCAGGTCAGAACGTCCGGTTCCAGATAGGCGATTTCCAGCAACTCATGCGCCCAGGGCGCCCCGACCAGCCGCTTCAGCACCCGGTAGGCGACGACCTGCACCGCGGGTTCGGTACTCCAGACCGCTTCGTGCAGGCATTGCCAATGGGGGGCGTCCTGCGGCGCCTGTTCTACCCCCGCGCGGCAGGTGTCGCACAGCGCGATCACGTCCTCGCGCGGGCCCACGGTGTAATCGGTCGCGCCCTCGGCGCCGCACAGGGAACAGGTTTGCATGGAGATTTCCTATAGCTGGGACAGCGGTTGCCGCCTGCCTAGCCGCCCACCCGCACACTGTCCATGCGGCGCAAGGGGCCTGCCACGGCTTGAAGCCCCCTACCCCCGCGCTCTATCTCTAGGGCGAACAGCGCTCTATCTCTAGGGCGAACAAAGGATAAGAGGTTTCCCATGCGCATCACCCCGCCCGCCCCCGTCTTCGACGCCAATGCTAGCGGAGGGGGCGACCTGGGCAAGTTGCCCGACTGGGATCTGAGCGACCTGTATTCCGCCCCCGACGCGCCGGAAATCGCCCGCGATCTGGACTGGCTGGCAACCGAATGCGCCGCCTTTGCCTCTGATTACGAGGGCAAGCTGGCCGATCTGGACGCCGCCGGTTGGCTGACCTGCATCGACCGGTACGAGGCCATCGACCGCATCTCGGGGCGGCTGATGTCCTATGCCGGGCTGCGCTATTACCAGAACACGGTGGATGCGGAACGGGCCAAGTTCCTGTCCGACTGCCAGGACAAGATCACCACCTTCACCACGCCGCTGGTCTTCTTCACGCTGGAAATCAACCGCATCGACGATGCGCGGCTGGATGCGGTCTTTGCCGAAAATGCCGATCTGGCCCGCTACAAGCCCGTTTTCGACCGGCTGCGCGCGATGCGGCCCTACCAGCTGTCGGATGAGCTGGAGAAATTCCTGCACGACCAATCGGTGGTGGGCGCCTCGGCCTGGAACAAGCTTTTCGACGAAACCATCGCCGGGCTGGAATTCGAGGTGAACGGCGAACCCTTCGGCATCGAGGGCACGCTGAATTTCCTGACCGACCCCGACCGCGAAAACCGCGAGGCGGCCGCGCGCGAACTGGCCCGGGTCTTTGGCGGGAACATCAAGACCTTTGCCCGTGTCCACAACACGCTGGCCAAGGAAAAGGAAATCGAGGACCGCTGGCGCAAGATGCCCACGCCGCAAACGGGCCGGCACCTGGCCAACCACGTGGAACCCGAGGTCGTGCAGGCCCTGCGCGACGCGGTGGTCGCGGCCTATCCCAAGCTCTCGCACCGCTATTACGCGCTGAAGGCCAAATGGATGGGTCTGGACACGCTACAGGTCTGGGACCGCAACGCGCCGCTGCCTATTGAGGAACCGAAAACCGTGGACTGGGATACCGCCAAGGCCACGGTGATGGAGGCCTATGCCGATTTCTCGCCGAAGATGGCCGAGATCGCGGAACCCTTCTTCACCAAGGGCTGGATCGACGCGGGCGTGAAACCGGGCAAGGCGCCGGGGGCCTTTGCCCATCCCACGGTGACGGATGTGCACCCCTATGTGATGCTGAACTATCTGGGCAAGCCGCGCGACGTGATGACCCTGGCGCATGAACTGGGCCACGGGGTGCATCAGGTGCTGGCCGCGCCGCAGGGCGAGTTGCTGGCCTCCACACCGCTGACGCTGGCCGAAACCGCGTCGGTGTTCGGGGAAATGCTGACCTTCCGCAAGCTGCTGGCCGCCGCCGAAACGCCCGCCCAGAAAAAGACCCTGTTGGCGGGCAAGGTCGAGGACATGATCAACACGGTCGTCCGCCAGATCGCGTTCTACGATTTCGAATGCAAGCTGCACGAGGCCCGGCGCGGCGGCGAACTGACGCCCGAAAATATCAACGACATCTGGATGAGCGTGCAGGGCGAATCCCTTGGCCCCGTGTTCGAGTTCATGGACGGGTACGAAACCTTCTGGGCCTATATCCCGCATTTCGTCCACTCGCCCTTCTACGTCTATGCCTATGCCTTTGGCGACGGGCTGGTGAACGCGCTGTATGCGGTCTACGAGGAAAGCGGCACAGACTTCCAGGACAAGTATTTCGAGATGCTCAAGGCGGGCGGGTCCAAGCATCACAAGGACTTGCTGGCGCCCTTCGGTCTGGATGCCTCCGACCCGGCCTTCTGGGACAAGGGGCTGTCGATGATCTCGGGCATGATCGACGAGCTGGAGGCGATGGAGGACTGAGACCCCATGCACGCCGCGCCCACGACCTTGCGCAGCCGCTTCAGACAGTGGCTGCGCACGATCCGGCGCAAAGTGCCGCCGGGCCTGCGGCTGGTGCTGGGGCTGGTGCTGATCTGCGGCGGCCTGCTGGGCTTCCTGCCAATTCTCGGCTTCTGGATGATCCCGCTGGGCGTGGCGGTCGCCGCACTGGATATCGCGCCACTGTGGCGCCGACTGCGGCACCCGGGCAGCAAGGGCAAGCCAACCCGCGCAGACAAGGGGTGACGGGCACCGGCCACACCAGCTGAACAGGGCATGTGACACCCCGATCTGCCGATTGGATTCTGTTGGAAAATGGTGCGGTCGAGAAGACTCGAACTTCCACGGGAGTTACCCCACAGCGACCTCAACGCTGCGCGTCTACCAATTCCGCCACGACCGCACGCGCCGGATAGTGCGCGGGTTCTTATCCGCTTGGCCTTGGGATGTGAAGGGGAATTTTCGCTTTTTCGCGATGGTCGCACGCGGCGCGGGGCTGGCCCCGCGCCGCGGTGGCGGTGTCAGTTCTCGACGCTGAAGCTGGGCAAGGCGGTCGGCTTCGGCGTGTTGTCAAAGCTGGGTACGGCACGGCTGCTGTCACGCCCGCCCAGGCTGTAGGCGGCCTTGCGGATCAGGGCGTTGCGTTCCGGCTGACCGGGGGCGAAGACCGCAACCGCACCGGAATCCAGCGCCGTCAGCGCCGTATCATACCAGGCCATCGCCAGGTCGGGACGGCGCGAGGTGCCAAAGCCCTGGCTGAGATGATGGCCGATCAGTTCTGCGTAGACCTTCTCGCCCAAGACCACCAGCAGCAGTCCCGACCCGATCGCGACCGTCATGTTATCCCTGCGATAGCCGACGGACATGCAGATCTTGGCGGTGCCGGCCAGCTGCTCGGGCGCCATGCCCGCGTTCAGCACGAAGGTACTGACATCGCGCAGCACCTCGGACTGGGATTTCAGGGACAGAGCGGCGACATGGTCCTTCAGCAGCGGCCCAAGGGCCTCGCACTGGGCGGCGATCTCGTCGGGTTGGATCTGGGCGACCTTGCGCACCAGATCCTCGCCCTCGGCAATCGCATAGGTCCGTGCCAGGCAGAACTGTTCGCTCAGCGCGAAGGCCGGGTCAGACATGCTGGCCAACGTGGTGAAACCGCCATTGCTGTTGGTCAACAGGCTGACCTTGTTGCAATGAGAGGCCAGCGAGGGCCCGTCGCCCCCGGCCATGAAGTTGGGCATCGACGGCACGGTAGCCGCGGGCGGGGTCGTGACCGGCGGGGTTGCGGCGGCGGGCGGCGTGGCCGCGGGAACCGTGACCGGCACCGAGGGCATGGATTGCGGCGGCGGCGCCATGCCCGGCGCGGCGCCGGGCATCGTGGCCATGGTCCCGCCCATGGCACCCCCGGCCATGCCAGCGGCACCGCCGGTGGCCAGTTCACGCTGGTAGGCCTTCAGCAGCCCGCGCGGCCCCATCGGGCTGGCGGCCACCATCTGGCTGGTCGCCGGTCCGCCCGCGATCGCCCGATGGTAGGACGACACCAGGAAATCCTTTTCGTAGGGCGCCAGCGAGCCCGTCACGGCATATCCCATGAAGGCCTGATACTGCGAAATGGCATTGCGAGAGTTCTGCCCCATCACGCCGTCGACCACCCCGGCCGGGAAGCCGAAATAGTTCAGCGAGGTCTGAATCTCGCGGTTCTGGGCGCGGGTCGCGGCCGACACCGGGCTGACATAGACCGTTTTCTTCTTCTTGCTCTTGGCGCGCTGCGCCTCGTTCACGATGGCGCCGCCGATGATCCCGCCAATGATGCCGCCTACGACGTCGCTGCCATCTGCAGCCGCGCGCGTCACCGGCGTCACGGTCAGGCTTGCGGCAAGGCAGGCCATTACAATATGTCTCTTGGTCATCGGTTCCCTCCCCGGGCAAGGCGCCGCCGGCGGACCGGCGTGGCAGTCATAATGCAATCAAGTGTCGCGGCGCCGCGCGACATCTGTCAAGGCTGGAAAGCGGAAAGTGAACATATGACCCCGGAATGGAGCATTCTGCCCGGGCTGAGCCCCTATCAAGACACCTGCGCCCGGATGGAAGCGCGCGCCGAGGCGATCGCCGCAGGCACCGCGCCCGAGGCGATCTGGCTGCTGGAACACCCCCCCCTTTACACCGCAGGGACATCCGCCGATCCGCGCGACCTGACCGACCCGGACCGTTTTCCCGTGTTCCAGACACGGCGCGGCGGGCAGTATACCTATCACGGACCCGGCCAGCGGGTGGTTTACACGATGCTGGATGTTGGCGCGCGCGGCCGCGATGTGCGGCAATTCGTCTGGCAGCTTGAGGAATGGGTGATCGCCACGCTGGACGCGTTCAACGTCAAGGGCGAGCGGCGCGCGGGCCGCGTGGGCGTCTGGGTGGTGCGGCCCGATCTGCCCCCGGCCGCCGACGGCAGCCCGCGCGAGGACAAGATCGCGGCAATCGGGGTCCGACTGCGCCGTTGGGTCAGCTTCCACGGGATCGCCATCAACGTGGAACCCGACCTTTCCCATTTCGGGGGGATCGTTCCCTGCGGCATCCAGGGCCATGGCGTCACCAGCCTGGTGGACCTGGGCCTGCCGGTCACGATGGCCGATCTGGACGTGGCGCTGCAGCAGACGTTTCCCCGCGTCTTCGACTGAGGACGCGGGGGGACGTTCAGTTCTTGGACTTGCGCTCGGTGATGTCGCGCATGGCCGCCCGCCCCTCGATCAGCAGGTTGGGGTGCTTGTGTTCGGCCTCTTGGCCTTCCTTCAGCTCGCGCAGATCCTTTTCGTATTCCTCGGCCTTCAGGCGGAAGAAGCGCTGCGCCAGATCCTCGTACATCTCGCGGGCCAGAAGCAGGCCCAGCACGATCGCGGTGATCACGAAGATGATGTGGTAGTAGATGAAGAACGCCGTGAAAAGGTGGATCACGATCAACGCCAGCGCGGCGCCGCGCAGGATCACGGCGGGCCAGTCTTCCGGCTTCACGTTCTTGAAATAGTTCAGCATTTCACGCTCCTGTCTGGGTCTGCGGCCCGCTGGCCCTGTCAGTCTTCCCGCGTGGCCCGCGCCCGCGCCCCGCCGCCCCTAGATGGCGCGGCTACCGCCCGGCGCAAGCCCTTGCGGGCAAGAAACGGCCGAGGAGCGATGCTCCTTTTGTCGCAGGTCTAGCCACGCCCCCGGCCCGGTGCAAGCTCTAGCCTGCCAGTCGCTGCCGCACCATGGGGCCGACCTGTCCGAAATCCATGCGCCCGGCATAGTCCGCTTTCAGCGCGGCCATGACCTTGCCCATATCGCGGATAGAGTCCGCCTCTTGCCGGGCGATGGCCTTGTCGATTGCGGCGGCGACTTCGGTGTCGTTCAGTTGCCGGGGCAGGAATTCCTCGATCACCGCGATCTCCGCGCGCTCGTGCTCGGCCAGGTCCAGGCGCCCGCCTTCCTCATAGGCGCGGGCGCTTTCCTGGCGCTGCTTGACCATCCGCCCCAGAATCGACAGCACCTCGCCATCCCCGACGCCATCCTCGGCCCCGTCGCCGCGCAGCGCGATGTCGCGATCCTTGATCGCCGCATTGATCAGCCGCAGGGTGCCCAGCCGCTCAGGTTCCTTGTTCTTCATCGCCGCTTTCAAAGCAGCGGCGATGCGCGTCCGCAGGTCCATTTTGCATCCTCTTGTCGCCATCGGGAGCGGAAGCGATAAAATAGCGGCGGCGCATATCCGAAACAAGCTGGCGTGAATAGCGCTATGTGCCTGATTTTATTTAATTTCACATTTTGTCGCCCCTCTTGATTCTTTCCGCACGCCCCCCTAGTTTCCGCCCGATCGCCGACCAGGAGAGTGTCATGCCCGCATCCCCCACCGACCGCCCAACCGCCTGCCTGGCCCTAGCCGACGGCACGCTTTTCTATGGGCAGGGCTTCGGCGCCGCCGGCGACACGGTCGCCGAGCTGTGCTTCAACACGGCGATGACGGGCTATCAGGAAATCATGACCGACCCCTCCTACGCGGGGCAGGTCGTCACCTTCACCTTCCCGCATGTCGGCAATGTCGGGGTGAACCCCGAGGATGACGAAACCGCCGCCCCGGTCGCCGCCGGCATGGTGGTGAAATGGGATCCGACCGACCCCAGCAACTGGCGCGCGGCCGAACCGCTGACCAACTGGCTGGCCAAGCAGGGGCGGATCGGCATTGGCGGGATCGATACCCGCCGCCTGACCCGCGCGATCCGGCAACAGGGCGCCCCCCATGTGGCCCTGGCCCACGATCCCGAGGGCAAGTTCGACATCGAAAAGCTGGTCGCCAAGGCGCGCGGCTTTTGCGGGCTGGAAGGGTTGGACCTGGCGCGCGAGGTCACCTGCGCGCAATCCTACCGCTGGGACGAAATGCGGTGGGCCTGGCCCGAGGGATATACCCGGCGCGAGGGGCCCGGCCATCGCGTGGTGGCCATCGACTATGGCGCGAAACGCAACATCCTGCGCTGCCTGGCCTCTGCCGGGTGCGAGGTAACCGTGCTGCCCGCCACCGCCACCGCCGAGGATGTGCTGGCGCTGGAACCCGAGGGCGTGTTCCTGTCCAACGGTCCGGGCGACCCGGCGGCCACCGGCGAATATGCCGTGCCGATGATCCAGAGCGTGCTGGAACGTGATATTCCGATCTTTGGCATCTGCCTGGGCCACCAGATGCTGGCGCTGGCCCTGGGGGCCAAGACGGTCAAGATGAACCACGGACACCACGGCGCCAACCATCCGGTCAAGGACCTGGAAACCGGCAAGGTCGAGATCACCTCGATGAACCACGGTTTCACCGTGGACAGCCAGACCCTGCCGCAGGGTGTCAAGGAAACCCATGTCTCGCTGTTCGACGGCTCGAACTGCGGGATCCGCATGGCGGATCGGCCAGTCTTTTCGGTGCAGTATCACCCCGAGGCCAGCCCGGGGCCGCAAGACAGTTATTACCTGTTCGAACGCTTCGCCGCGGCGATGGCCCAACGGGCCTGAGCCGGGCGCCGCGCCGTTCGACCGCTGGGTGGTCGGGGCGATCTTTACGCTTTGTTAACCCTACGCCTGCCAGTTTCGCAGATCGCGTTCAGGCAGGTCAGTCATGTCCCTCATCGCTCCCCTTGTTGCGCCCGCGCCGCCCGCCCCGGCGCGCGCGTCCTTGCCCAGGGGCGAGGCCGGGCTGTGCGCCGCGCTGTTGGACCAAGGGGCGATCACACCCGCCGCGCTGAACCGCGCGGTGCTAGACCGCGCGCGGATGGACATCCCGCTGGCGGATCTGCTGATCGCACGGGGGGCTGTATCGCCGGAACAAATCGTCGCCGCACAGTGCCGCTGCCACGGCACCGCCGCCGCACCGGCTGATCTGCGGCCGGACCAGACCCTGGTCGCGCAACTGGGCGTGGCGCGCTGCCTGCGCGAGGGCTGGATGCCCCTGCGCCGGATCGGGTCTGCCACGCTGATCGCCACCAGCCGGCCCGACTGTTTCGCCCGCCAGACCGCAGCCCTGCCTGCGGGCTTTGGCGTGCCGATCATGACGATTTGCAGCGAACGGCAGGTGCAGGATACCCTGGCCCGGCATTTCGGCCCGGCCCTGGCCATAAACGCCGCCCGCCGCGTCCCTGAAACGGAAAGCTGTCGCAGCTGGTCCGGCGCCGGTCCACGGCTGGCGGTCGCGCTGTTTCTGGTGGCCGTGCTGACGCTGTTGCTGGTCGCCCCCCAGGGCGCACTGGCCGCGCTGACGCTGTGGGCCGCGGCCTGGATGGCATTAGGCACCTTGCTGAAAGCTGCCGGCGCCCTGGCCGAGGCGCTGCATGCCGGTCGCCGCCCCGACCCGCCGTCGCCCCCGCCGGTGATCGCCCGCCTGCCCGTGGTCTCTATTCTGGTGCCGCTGCACCGCGAAACCGAGGTCGCCGCGCGCCTGATCGAGCGTCTGGAACGGCTGGATTACCCCCGCCCGCTGCTGGACATCTGCCTGGTGACAGAGGCTGCGGATACCCCCACGCGAACTATGCTGGAAACCGCTGTCCTGCCAGCGTGGATCCGCACCCTAACCGTGCCCGACGGCGCGCTGAAAACGAAACCGCGCGCCTTGAACTATGCGCTGGAATTCTGCCGCGGGTCCATCGTCGGGGTCTACGACGCCGAGGATGCCCCCGCCCCCGACCAGTTGCAGCGCATGGTCGCCCATTTCCACGCCTGCGGGGGCGATGTGGCCTGCCTGCAGGGCCGGCTGGATTTCTACAACACCAACCGGAACTGGCTGTCGCGCTGTTTCGCCATGGAATACGCCGCCTGGTTCCGCGTGGTGCTGCCGGGGATTGCGCGGCTGGGCCTGCCCGTGCCGCTGGGGGGCACGACGCTGTTCTTCCGCCGCGCCGCGCTGGAGGCCCTGGGCGGCTGGGACGCGCATAACGTGACCGAGGATGCCGATCTGGGCCTGCGGCTGGCCCGCCATGGCTATCGCACCGAATTCCTGGACAGCGTGACCGAGGAAGAGGCCAATTGCCGGACCTGGCCCTGGATCAAGCAACGCTCGCGCTGGCTGAAAGGCTATGCAATGACTTGGGCCACCCACATGCGCGCCCCGGTGCAGCTATGGCGCCAACTGGGGCCTTGGGGGTTTGCCGGCGTGCAGATCCTGTTTCTGGGCACGTTGGTCCAGTTCGCGCTGATGCCGGTCCTGTGGTCCTTCTGGGGTCTGCTGCTGGGGATGGGGCACCCGCTGGCCGCGCAAGGGCTGACCCCCACCCTGATCGGGCTGATCGGCCTGTTCGTGTTCAGTGAAACGGTCACCTTGGCCGTGGGCGTTCAAGCGTTACGCCGGGCGGGCAAGCCGGGCCTGATCCCCTGGCTGCCCACGCTGCACGTCTATTTCCCCCTGGCCACGCTGGCGCTGTACAAGGGCGTGTGGGAAATGATCGCGCGCCCCTTCTACTGGGACAAGACGCGCCACGGCGTCAGCTAGGGCGGCTCAGCCCTCGGCCATCAGCTGTTCGGCATCGTGGCGCAGACGCGATTCGAAGGCCATCGAGATATGGCTTTTCAGCGCCTCATAGGCCGCGTCGCCATCGCCCGCCTCGATCGCCGCCACGATCACCCCATGTTCGGCCAGGGCGTCGCAGCCGCGCCCCTCCAGCGCAAGCGAGGTCGTCGACATCAGCGCCATCGTCCGATAGACCAGATCCAGCTGCTGCACCAGATAACGGTTGTGCGAGGCCAGGTGGATCTGCTTGTGGAACCGCCGGTTGGCACGGGCCAGTGCGGCAGGGTCTTCCAGCAGCGCCTCGTCGTCCCGAACCATGCTGCGCAACACGCGCACCTCCTCGGCCGTGGCGTGGCGCGCGGCCAGACGCGCCGCCAGCCCCTCCAGTTCCGAGCGGACAACATAAAGTTCGGCCATCTGGTCATGGCTGAGCGAGGCGACGATCAGGCTGCGCCCGTCGCGGGCCAGCAGCGATTGCGTTTCCAGCCGTTGCAACGCCTCGCGGATCGGGGTCCGCGACACGCCGAAGCGTTCGGCCAGTTCACTCTCGACAAGACGGTCGCCGGGCCCATAAATGCCGACATCGATCGCCTCGAGGATCATCTCGTAGGCGTCCTTTTGAGTCGCGCGGGTGTCTTTCATCGGGGGCTCCTGCATACGATGGTCCACATTAAGGTTCTGCAGCGCAGCAGATCAAGCCCCGGGCATTGAGCCTTTTGCCGCAGCGGGTTAAGCCAGCCCCATGGTGCAACGCGATTTTTCCCATGTGCGTGGCTGGGTGTTCGACCTGGACAACACGCTGTATCCGCCCCAGGCGCGGCTGTTCGACCAGATCGAGCAGCGCATGACTGCCTTCGTGATGGAGGCGTTGAACGTGACGCGCCCCGAGGCCGATCGCCTGCGCCATGCCTACTGGGCAGAATATGGCACAACGCTGGCCGGGCTGATGCAGATCCACGGCCTCGCGCCAGAGCGTTACCTGCACGAGGTGCACGACATATCCCTGGATCACCTGAACCCGGACCCCGACCTGCGCGCACGGATCACCGCGCTACCGGGCCGGCGGATCGTTTATACCAACGGATCTGCCGATTACGCCCAGCGCGTGCTGGCGGCCCGTGGGCTGGACGGGGTGTTCGACGGGGTCTTCGGGGTCGAGGATGCGGATTACCGCCCCAAGCCGCAGCGCGCGGCCTTTGAGGCGGTGTTCGCCCGCGGCGGGATCGAGCCGCTGGAGGCTGCCATGTTCGAGGACGACCCGCGCAATCTGGCCGCCCCGCACGCGATGGGGATGCGCACGGTGCATGTGGCGCCCAGCCCCGCCGACGCGCCCCACATCCATCATCACACCGACGATCTGCCGGGCTTCCTGGGGCGGCTGGTGGCATAGCGGTTTCAGGTCGCCCCGCCACATGGTGCGGCGTTTTGTCGCATTCTGCGAATTGCCGCATGTGGTGATATGGCCCGGCAAAAGGGAGATATGCATGCATTCGAATACAATCGAACAACCGTCCCGCGCGATGCGCATCCTGATGGCGGTGCCGGTGTTTGGCTGGATCCTGCGCGACCTGATGTTCGGCGACAAGGACAACATCTGGTACCTGATCGGCGGCGGGCTGTGCCTGTGGGCCCTGGCCGTCATCAAGTGGGGCGTGCTGGGCCTGTACCTGCCCGCGGTGGCCGCCGTGCCCGTTGTCATGGTCATCCTGCTGCTGATCACGCGCGGCTGATCCGGTTCCTCTTGGACCTCGGGCCGGGAGGGGCTATCTGAGGTTCAGGAGGCGCCACATGACCGATCATTCCACCGACATCCTGATTTCCGGCGGCGGTGTCGCCGGACTCACCGCGGCCGCGGCTTTTGGTTCGGCCGGGTTTTCCGTTCTGTGCGTGGACCCCGCCCCACCGGTGACCGAGGAAACCGCAGATGGCGCGGACCTGCGCACCACCGCCTTCCTACAACCCTCACTGAAGGTGCTGAAGGACGCGGGCCTATGGGACCGGCTTGCCCCCTTTGCCACGGACCTGCAGGTGATGCGCATCGTGGATGCGGGCGGCAAGACACCCGCCCCCCGCGTGACCCGCGATTTCAACGCGCGCGACGTGTCCGACCTGCCCTTTGGCTGGAACCTGCCCAACTGGCTGCTGCGCCGGGAAATCCTGGCCCGGCTGAAAGAGCTGCCCAACGTCACCTTCCGCCCCGGCACGGGCACCGCCAGCGTTCTGACCCGCGATGTCGAGGCCCGCGTGACCCTGTCCGATGGAACCCGCGTGCGCGCCAAGCTGCTGATCGCCGCAGACGGCCGCAACTCCCCCGTGCGCGAGGCCGTGGACATCGGCGCCAAGACCATCCGCTACGGACAAAAGGCGCTGGCCTTTGCCGTCACCCATCCCGAACCGCATAACAACGTGTCCACCGAAATCCACCGCTCGGGCGGGCCGTTCACGCTGGTCCCCCTGCCCGACCGTGATGGCCGGCCCTGCTCTGCCATCGTCTGGATGGAACGCGGGCCAGAGGTGCTGCGCCTGGCCGCCCTGCCAGAGGCCGATTTCAACGCCGAGATGACGGCGCGTTCCGGCGCGCTTTACGGTCCGCTCAAACTGGAAACCCGCCGCACCGTCTGGCCCATCATCAGCCAGATCGCACATCGCATGTGGGCCGAACGCACCGCCCTGATCGCCGAGGCCGCCCATGTGGTCCCGCCCATCGGCGCGCAGGGCCTGAACATGAGCCTGGCCGACATCCGCGTCCTGCTGGAACTGTCCCGCGCCGCCCCCGCCGATATCGGCAATGACCGCATGCTGGACCTGTATCACCGCCGCCGCCACCCCGAGGTCGCCGCGCGTGTCGCAGGCATCGACATCCTGAATCGCACCTCGATGCGGGGCGAGCGGATCGCGCGCGATCTGCGCGCGGCGGGCATTGCCGGGCTTTATGGCTTGCCGCCGGTGCGCAAGACGCTGATGCGTGCGGGCATGGGGGTTCGGTTGTCTGCGTAACCCGCACGCCAGCTTGCCATTGCACTTTGTTGCCCAAACCCGCTATGGAGCGCAGGATATGGTCCGGCAGGCGCCGGAAACGCTGCGACGAGGGATAACACATGCGCGTCTATTACGACCGTGACTGCGACATCAACCTGATCAAGGACAAGAAAGTGGCGATCCTGGGCTATGGCTCCCAGGGGCATGCCCACGCGCTGAACCTGCGCGACTCGGGGGCCAAGAACGTGGCGGTCGCGCTACGCGAAGGTTCCCCTTCGGCCAAGAAGGCCGAGGCCGAGGGCCTGGCCGTGATGGGCATCGCCGAGGCCGCCGCCTGGTGCGATCTGATCATGTTCACCATGCCCGACGAGCTGCAGGCCGAGACCTACAAGAAATACGTCCATGACAACCTGCGCGAGGGCGCCGCGATCGCCTTTGCCCACGGTTTGAACGTGCATTTCGGCCTGATCGAGCCCAAGCCGGGCGTCGATGTCATCATGATGGCGCCCAAGGGGCCCGGCCACACCGTGCGCGGCGAATACACCAAGGGCGGCGGCGTGCCCTGCCTGGTCGCCGTGCACCAGGACGCCACCGGCAAGGCGCTGGAACTGGGCCTGTCCTATTGCTCCGCCATCGGCGGCGGCCGCTCCGGCATCATTGAAACCAACTTCCGCGAGGAATGCGAAACCGACCTGTTCGGCGAACAGGCGGTCCTGTGCGGCGGCCTAGTGGAACTGATCCGCATGGGCTTCGAAACCCTGGTCGAGGCGGGCTATGCCCCCGAGATGGCCTATTTCGAGTGCCTGCACGAGGTGAAGCTGATCGTGGACCTGATCTACGAAGGCGGCATCGCCAACATGAACTACTCGATCTCGAACACCGCCGAGTATGGCGAGTATGTGTCGGGTCCGCGCATCCTGCCCTACGAGGAAACCAAGGCCCGGATGAAGGCGGTTCTGACCGACATCCAGACTGGCAAGTTCGTGCGCGACTTCATGCAGGAAAACGCCGTCGGCCAGCCCTATTTCAAGGGCACGCGCCGCCTGAACGACGAACACCAGATCGAACAGGTCGGCGAAAAACTGCGCGGCATGATGCCGTGGATTTCCGCCGGCAAGATGGTGGACAAGGAAAAGAACTAAGCCTCTCTTTTCCATCACGTTTCGGATTGACCCCGGCCCGGCGCCGGGGTCATTTCGTTTCATCCCTATCGACGAGTCCCCGATGCAAAGCCCCCCCGATATCCGCCCCGCCGACTGGGCCATGGTCGCCACGCTGGGCCTGGTCTGGGGCGCCACCTTCATGGTGATCGAGATTGCGCTGCGCGGTATCACGCCCTTCTGGCTGGCCGCCGGGCGCATCGGCTTTGCCGCGGCGCTGACCGGGGCGATCTGGGCAATCCGTGGCGGGCGGCTTTACACTGGGGCGGCGCGGGCCTGGCCGTCGATCCTGGCCATCGGCGCGCTCAGTTCTGCGGTGCCCTTCATGCTGCTCAGCTGGGGGCAGCAGCATGTCACCAGCGGGTTTGCCGGCGTATCCATGGCGGCGGTGGCGTTGATGGTCCTGCCGCTGGCGCATTTTTTCGTCCCCGGCGAGCGGATGAGCCTGCGGCGCACCCTGGGCTTTGCCATCGGATTCGTGGGTGTGGTGGTGCTGATCGGCGGGCAGGCCTTTGAAAGTACGGGCGCCCGGCTAGAGGTCTTTGGCCGTCTTGCCTGCCTGGCGGCGGCGGCGTGCTATGCTGCGGGCTCGATCCTGACGCGCCGCCTGCCGCCGGTGGATCCGGTCGCGCTGGCGGCGGTGCTGCTGTTCATCGGAACGGCGGTGGTGGTGCCGGTGGCCTGGGCGGTGGAGGGGCCGCCGCCCCTGCCCGACACGCAGACGCTGGCCGCGCTGGCAATTCTGGGGCTGCTGCCCACGGCGGGGGCGAACTTCCTGCGCATCCTGGTGATCCGCAGCGCCGGTCCCACCTTTATGAGCCTGACGAATTACCAAGTGCCGGTCTGGTCGGTGATCTTTGGCGCCGTCCTGCTGGGCGAGCCGTTGCCGCCCGCCCTGTTGGCCGCGCTGGCCCTGATCCTGGCAGGCGTCGCGCTGAGCCAATGGGGCGCGCTGCGGCGGCTGTTCCGGTTGGGGTGACGCGGCGCGAGTTGCAGAAATCGAACCACTCGCGAAAACACCACATCCGAAATCGGCGCATTAGACGCCAACCCTTACCTGAAAACAGCACGAAACACGCAATCACGCCGCGTGGCTGACACCCTCAACCGCTGCCACGATGCTGTCCACCACCTCGACCAGCAGCGCGTCGTCCTCGCATTCGGCCATCACGCGGATCACCGGCTCTGTCCCGGATTTGCGGATCAACAGGCGCCCCTGCCCGGCCAGACGGGCCTCGGCGGCGGCAATCGCCTGCTGGACCGGCCCGGTTTCCAAGGGGGTGCTGCCAGGCCCGTAGCGCACGTTCTTCAGCAGTTGCGGCACCCGTTCGAACCGCCGCGCCAGGGCCGAGGCCGGTTGCCCGGTTTCGACCATGGCCGCCAGGAATTGCAGCCCGGCCAGCATGCCGTCGCCAGTTGTGGCGTAATCGGTCATCACGATATGGCCGGACTGTTCGCCGCCCAGGTTCCACCCGCCCGCGCGCATCGCCTCAACCACATAACGGTCGCCCACGCCGGTACGTTCCAGCCGCAGGCCCTGCGCCTGCAGGTGCCGTTCCAGCCCCAGGTTGGACATCACCGTCGCCACCAACGTCCCGTCGCGCAACCGCCCCTCGGCGGCCCAGCGTTCGGCGAACAGCGCCATGATCTGGTCGCCGTCGGCCACGGTGCCAGTTTCGTCGATCAGGATCGCGCGGTCCGCATCCCCGTCCAGCGCGATCGCCACATCGGCGCCATGGGCGCGCACGGCCTCGGCGGCGGCCTGCGGCCGGGTCGATCCGCACCCGTCATTGATATTGTCGCCGTTGGGGCTGACCCCCAGCGGGATCACCTCGGCCCCCAGTTCCCACAACACCTCGGGGGCAACGCGGTAGGCCGCGCCATTGGCGCAATCCAGGACCACCTTCAGCCCGTCCAGTCGGCGCCCGGCAGGAAAGGTCGTCTTGGCGTATTCGCCGTACCGCCACAGCCCGTCGTCGATCCGACGCGCCCGGCCGATATTGTCCGGATGCGACAAGCGGATCTCACCTTCCAGGATCGCCTCGATCTCGGCCTCGGCCTCGTCGCTCAGCTTGAACCCCTCGGGGCCGAAAAACTTGATCCCGTTGTCGTGATGCGGGTTATGGCTGGCCGAGATCATGATCCCCACATCCGCCCGCATCGAGCGGGTCAGAAACCCCACCGCCGGCGTCGGCACCGGCCCCAGCAGCAGCACATTCATCCCGGTCGAGGTCAGCCCGGCCGTCAACGCGTTTTCCAGCATGTAGCCCGAGCGCCGGGTATCCTTGCCGATCACCACCCGGTGCCCTGTGGACCCGTCGCGGCGGAAATAGCGCCCCGCCGCCGCGCCAAGGCGCAGCGCCAGTTCGGCCGTCATCGGAAAGCTGTTGGCCTGCCCGCGCACGCCGTCGGTTCCGAAAATCTTCCTAGCCATGGCTATCTACTCCCTTCAATGCAAGATCGACGCGCAAGGCCTGCCGGGTTTCGGCCGCGTCGTGCACGCGCAGGATCTGCACGCCCTGCGCCATCGCCGCCAACGCCACCGCGATAGAGCCGGGCGCGCGGCGCGCGGCATCTTCCTCGCCGGATACCATTCCAATAAAACTCTTGCGCGACGCGCCCAGCAAAATCGGGCACCCCAATCCGTGAAACAGGCTGAGGCCGCGCAGAAGGGCCAGATTATGGCCCACCGTCTTGCCAAACCCGATGCCGGGATCGACCACGATATGCGAACGCGGGATGCCGGCGGCCTGTGCCCGCGCGATCCGCTCGGCCAGGGCGTCGTAAATGTCCAGCAGCACGTTGTCGTAACGCGGATCGGCCTGCATCGTTTCCGGCGTCCCCTGCGCATGCATCACGCAGACCGGCACCCCCGCCCGGGCGACCAGCCCCGCAAGCGCCGGATCGAAATCGAACCCCGACACATCGTTGACCAGCCCCGCCCCAGCGGCCAGCGCCGCCTCGGCCACGGGGGCCTTGCGTGTGTCGATGGAGATCGGACAGGTCAGACCGGCGGCGCGCAACGCCTCGATCACCGGGGCGGTGCGGGCGATTTCATCGGTCAGCGGCACCTCGGCCGCGCCGGGCCGGGTGGATTCCCCCCCGATATCAAGGATGTCAGAGGCCACCGCCAGGGCACGCCCCTGGGCCAGCGCCGCCTCGGGCCGGTCGAACCGGCCCCCGTCGGAAAAGCTGTCGGGCGTGACGTTCAGGATGCCCATGATCCGCGGGCGGTCCATGGTCAGCCCCGCCACCGCCGGACGCGGCGCGGTCAGCGCGGCGCGCTCCTCGAACGGGATGGAATGTGCGGGAATGATACGCGGCGGCCCGTCCCGGCTCAGCTCCTCGGCCCGGGTGAACCAGGCCCAGCCACCGGCAATCGGCAGGGCATCGGAGGGGCGGGCGGGATCGTTCTGAACAATCGGACGGAAGTAACGACGCATGGGGGTTGCTTGACCGGAATTCTTGGTATTGGCAAGGGCTCAGGACCGGCTGTCCACACCCACGGGCGTGAAATGAGCAAGCTTCAGCCCATCGACCCGCGGCAAGGGCTGATCCCCCACGACCAGCATCTCGGCGGCCTCCAGCCCGCGCGCGAACCATGCCGACAGCGCCAGCGCGTCGCGCGGGCTGGCCGAGGGGCCGTCCACCGCATCCAGCACGATCTTGGACGGGGCCCAGACGGTGGCCTGCCCGTGTTTCATCGCCCAGTCGATTTCGGTGCGGCTGCCGCGCACCACGCAGCGCGGATCGCGGCCAGCCAGCACCCAGGCGTTCTGCTCTATCGCCAGCAGATCGATGCGGCGTTGCGCCGGCGGCACCGCCGATTGCGGCGCCGGCGTGTCGGCCGCCCCCACACAGATCACCAGCGGATGCGGCCCGGCCAGCCAGCGATCCAGCCAGCCCGACAGATCCGGCGCGGCGATGGCGGCATTGGACAGGAATACGACCAGCGGATGATGCGCAGCCTCGGCCAGGGGATCGATTGCTACAACCGGGCGGGGCATGTCAGCGGCCCGGTCGCGCACGATTTCCACCCCCAACGCACCGGGGCCGCGGTCCAGCTTCTCGATCCGGACGAAGGCACGCATCGCCTGCGGTTCGGCAAGGATGCGTTCGGCGATGCGTTCGGCCAGGGTTTCCAGCAGGTTCAGCCGTTCCGAGGACAGTTCATCCTCGATCGCCTCGGTGATCGTGTCGTAGGACAGGACACGGTCCACATCGTCGTCCAGCGGCGCGGGATGCGGGCGCACCTCGACCACCACGTTAAAGCGCACGCGCTGTGTCGTGCCCCGTTCGGGCTGAAAGGCGCCGATCTCGACCTCGACCACGTGGTCGCGCAGCGAAATGCGGTCGCGCAGCGGGCGCGCGGGGGCCAGCGTCGCGGCCCGTTCCGACGGGTGGGCGAAGGCCAGGCGAATATCGTCACTCATGGGGATCTCCGGGCGGTCGTTCCCGCCCTTGATAGGCAGCGCCGGTCACACTGACCGGCCGCAGGCGGCAGGACAGCGGCCACAAGCGACAGCAAACGCTCAGCGCGCGCGGCTGGCCTGGCGATAGAAATGATGCACACCGATGGTCGCCGTGCGCGGCAGACGGCTGGCCCAGCGGGGATTCACGGCGATGGTGTGATAGTGGGTGGCCCCGCCGGTCAGGCGGCGCGGCGCCCCATCCAGCATGAAGCGCGCGATCTTGCCCAGGCGCACATACGTGGCCTTTTCGCGGATGACCTCGGCCTTGCCGTCGCAGTTATAGGAAAACTGGCATTGATGGCGCTTGCCCGTTCCCTGGTTGACCACGCCACAGACCGTATCGGGATAGTCGGGCGAGGACACGCGGTTCAGGATCACCTCGGCCACGGCGAACTGGCCCTGCACGCTTTCGCCGCGGGCCTCGAAATACAGCGCCTCGGTCAGGCATTCCCATTGCTTGCCGCCCTTGGCCGCGGGGCGCGCATCCAACCAGGCGGTGGAATAGGTCGGCGCATCGAAGGGGCGCGGCGCCGCGGCCAGCCGCGCCAGGCGACGGTCGCCCAGGCGTTGCAGCGCGACGCGTTCGGTGGTCAGCAGGCGGGTCAGGTTGTCGCCCAGGATCACGGTGGGATCGTTGGATTGCGAACCACGCATCTCGGCCGGGGCCGGGCTAACGGCAATCAAAGACAGCGCAAGCGCGCCCGCAAGGCGCGTCAGGGAAAAGGCCATGGAGTCCTCACCAGATCAGACCGCCGCGGCGGCGTCCAGCCACGACCCATACGCCCAAATCCCCGCAGAGTCCAGACATGTGACAGTAATGCAACATTCCGCCGCGCCCGGCGGCCCGCTTCAGTCGTGGAAAAGCGGTTTCCCGAGGGTCAACTGCGCAGCGGCCAGCCGCGCCACGGGCACCCGGAAGGGCGAACATGAAACGTAATCGAACCCGGCCCGGCGGCAGAAATCAATCGATTCGGCATTGCCCCCGTGTTCGCCGCAGATCGACAGGGTCACGTCGGGCCGCGCGCGACGGCCGCGTTCGGCCCCGATGGTCAGCAATTCGCCCACCCCGTCGGTGTCCAGCGTGTGAAAGGGATCCTCTACGAAAACACCCTGCTTGACATAGGATCCCATGAAACGCCCCGCATCGTCGCGCGACAGGCCATAGGTCATCTGCGTCAGGTCGTTGGTCCCAAAGCTGAGGAAGGCCGAATGCTGGGCGATCTCGTCGGCGCGCAGCGCGGCGCGCGGGGTTTCCACCATCACGCCCAGGCGGTAATCGAAATCGACGCCGCGTTCGGTCCGCACCGCGGCGGCCAGCGCGTCGATCCGGGTCTTGACCAGTTCGACCTCGCGCATGGCCGAGACCAGCGGGATCATGATTTCGGGCACCACCGGCGCGCCGTCGCGGCTGACCTCGATCGTCGCTTCAAAGATCGCGCGCGCCTGCATGTCATAAATCTCGGGCACCTTGATGCCCAGACGCACCCCGCGCATACCCAGCATCGGGTTGAATTCCGACAACGCCTGAACCCGGCGCGACACGTCCGACAGCGGCAGGTCCAGCGCCTCTGCCAGTTCGCGCACACCCTCGCGCGATTGGGGCAGGAATTCGTGCAGCGGCGGGTCGAACAGGCGAATGCAGACCGGCAGGCCCTGCATGATCTCGAAAAGCTGTTTGAAATCCTCGCGCTGCATCGGCAACAGCCGCTCCAGCACCGAGGCGCGATCCTCTGGCCCGGCGGCAAAGATCATCTCGCGCATGACGGTCAGCCGGTCGGCCTCGAAGAACATGTGCTCGGTCCGGCACAGGCCGATCCCGTCAGCCCCGAAACGGCGCGCGGTCTGGGCATCGGCGGGCGTGTCGGCATTGGCCCGGATGCCGATGTCACAGGCGGTCTCGGCCCAGCTCATCAGCGCCTGAAAGGCGTCGTCCAGCGCCGGGTTCAGCATCTTGCCCTCGCCCAACAGAACCTGGCCGTTGGTGCCGTCCAGGGTGACGATGTCGCCCTCGTGCAGCTTGTGCCCATCAGCGGTAATCAGCACCCCGTCCCGGCGGTGCAGGCGCATGTCGGACATCCCCACCACGCAGGGCACCCCCAGCCCCCGCGCGATCACCGCCGCGTGGCTGGTCATGCCGCCGCGTTCGGTCATCACGCCGGCGGCGGCGTGCATGCCGCGAATATCCTCGGGCGTGGTTTCGCGGCGCACCAGGATGCAGGGTTCGCCCCGCGCGGCACTGGCCTGCGCCGCGGCCGAGCCGAAGACCAGCCGCCCCACCGCCGCACCGGGGCTGGCCGCGATACCGTGCGCGATGGCATGGCGCGGATCGGAGGGGTCCACCTGGCTGTGCAGCAACTCGCTGACGGCGCGGGGTTCGATCCGCAACAGCGCCTCTTCGCGGGGAATGATCCCCTCGTCGGCCAGCATCACCGCGATGCGCACCGCGCCACGCGCGCTGCGCGCCACACGCACCGCATCCAGCACGTGCAAATACCCGTTTTCCAGCGTGAATTCGATCTGCATTTCCTCGCGCAGATTGATCCGGCAGGTTTCGCCATACCGCTTGAGCTGGGCAAAGACCTCTGGCGCGCGCTCTTCCAGCGAGGGGCCGCGCGGATCGCGCCCCAGGTAAAGCGTGCCAGGCCGCGCGCGGGTGGCGGCGCGGCCCTGGCTTTGCCCCAGATAGCGCCCGGTGACCTGGCGCTTGCCGGTCTTGCCATCGACGAACTGGATCAGGCCCGACCCGCTTTCGCCCGGCCCCAGCCCCAGTGCCATCGCCTGCACCACCAGCCCCAGCCCGGCATCGGCAGGCGCGCCGCGCGCCTGGCGCAACAGCCGGGCGGTCGTGCCCTCCCACGCGCGGGCCATGGAGCGCAGCACCTCTGACAACTGGCGCGCGGGCTCTTGCGGAAAGGGTTCGTCGGTTTCCTCGGTGTAGGCCTCCAGCGCGGCGGCCAGCGCGTCGGCGCTGTCGCCCTCTTCTTCGAACATGTCGGGGTCCAGCCGGGCCACATGCACCGCATAGGCCTGAACGAAAGACAGGTAGAGCGCGTTCGCCGCTGCCGCGCCATGGCTTTCGACCAGTGCCGCGTGGCGCGCGTCGTTCATGCCGATATTCAGGATAGAGGCCGGCCCGCCCCAATCGGGATCCTGCGAACTGGGCCGGACCGAGACCAGCGGCGCCCGCCCGAACAGCCCCAGCAAGGCGGCGATGTCGGGCATTTCACCCTGTGCGATCCGGTGCACCGCGCCAAAGGACAGGGCCACGGTACGCGGCACCGGCAGGCCCAGGCGGATCAGCCGTTGCAGGCATTTCGCCCGCCCGCCATGGCGCGCGGGCACGATGTCCGCGCCGGGCGTGATCTGGGTAAAGTCAACGAACTCAGACTGTTTCTGCACCGCAGCGTCCCCTTGCCTGCCCTGCAGCATACGCCCGTTGCGACATCTGGCAAGCGTGCCGTGGCGTGTCGCGCCGCTCAGCCCTCGATGCGGGTCAGATCGGCGACGCGCAGGCAGGTTTCACGGATACGATACAGCAGGTTCAGACGGTTGCGGCGCACGATATCATTGTCGGTGTTGATCTGCACCGCCTCGAAGAATGCGTCGATCGGCGCGCGCAGGCTGGCCATGGCCGCCATGGCGGCGGTGAAATCCTCGGCCTGCAACGCCGGGGCAATGGCCGCATCCGCACCGTCCAGCGCGGCGAACAGCGCGGTTTCGGTGGCATCCTCGGCGAATTTCACGTCCGCGCCGAAACGGTATTCGACGCCGTCCTTTTCCTCGGCCTGGGAAAGGATATTGTTGGCCCGCTTGAACCCCTGCACCAGGTTTTCGCCATCCTCGGTTGCCAGCGCCGCGTTCAGCGCCTCTGCCCGCTTGACCAGCAGGCGCAGGTCATCGGCCTGCGGCATCGCCAGGCAGGCGTCGATCACGTCGTGGCGAATACCCGCGCCGCGCAGGTGGACCTTCAGCCGGTCATGGAAGAAGGCCAGCAGATCGTCGCTCATCTCGGGCAGGCTCTTGCGCAGGCGCGCCAGCCAGGTGCCCTCTTCGATCTCGACCGGCTCGTCCTTATGGGTCAGCTTGTCGATGACCGCATGGAAGGCAGCGCCGAAAACGCCGTGGCGGGCGATCTCGTCCACCAGATGTTCCAGGAAGAAGCGGTCGCGCTCTTCGGCGGTGTCCAGGTTCAGCGCCAGCACATGGGTCAAAAGCTGCATGTCGATCAGCCGTTCTAGGCCGATACGCAGGTCGTGCTCAAGGATGATGCGGATAATGCCCAACGCCGCGCGGCGCAGGGCAAAGGGATCCTTGGAGCCGGTCGGCTTTTCGTCGATGGCCCAGAAGCCGGCCAGCGTGTCCAGCTTGTCGGCCAGCGCCACGGCGACAGACACCGGCGCCTGCGGCAGGTCGTCGGCCGGGCCAAGCGGCTTGTAATGCATTTCGCAGGCCTCGGCGACCTCAGCCGGCAGGCCGGCGGCCTGGGCATAGTAGCGGCCCATGATGCCCTGCAACTCGGGGAATTCGTAGACCATTTCCGAGGCCAGGTCGGCCTTGGCCACCCGCGCCGCCTGCTCTGCCAGGTCCGGGTCGGCGCCCACCATCGGCGCGATCTCACGCGCCAGGGTGGCGATACGATCGATGCGCAGGGCCTGGCTGCCCAATTCGCTCTGAAAGGTGACGTGGGACAGGCTGTCCAGCCATTCCTCCATCCCGTCTTGCGCAATCTTCAGGTCGTTGCCCCAGAAAAACGCCGCATCCGACAGGCGCGCGGCTAGCACTTTTCCGTTGCCGTGCAGGATCGTTTCGCCGTCATCGGGGGTTTCGCGGTTCGCAACTGTCACGAATCGAACAATCCGCCCGGTTTTCGGGTCGCGCACCGAAAAGAACTTCTGATGCTCTTTCATAGAGGTCTGCAAGACCTCTGGCGGCAGGTCCAGAAACGCCTCGCCGATCTTGCCCATCAGCACGACGGGCCATTCCACCAGACCCGCGACCTCGGTCAAAAGGCCCTTGTCCTCGACCACCTCCAGCCCGCTGGCAAAGGCGGCGTTGGTGGCGGCGTGCCAGATATGCTCGGCCCGTTCGTCTTGGTCCAGCACCACCTTGGCGCGCTTCAGCTTGGCGGCGTAATCCTCGAAGGACACAACGGAAAACGGATCGGGCGCCATGAAGCGGTGGCCGCGCGTGGTATCGCCCGCGCGGATGCCGTCCACGTCCATCGGGACGATTTCGGCGCCGTTTTCATCGCTGAGGATACACAGGATCGAATGCAGGGGCCGCACCCAGCGCAAGCTGCCCGTGCCCCAGCGCATCGACTTGGGCCAGGGGAAATTGCGGATCGTGGCCTCCAGCACCTCGGCGACGATCTCGGCCGCGGGGCGGCCGGGCTTGTCGATCACGGCGAACCAGACCTGGCCCTTCTTGGTGTCGCGCGCCTCCAACTGATCGCGGGTCAGCCCGGTAGAGCGCAGGAACCCCTCCAGCGCCTTTTCGGGGGCGTCCACCTTCGGCCCCTTGCGCTCTTCGCGCAGATCGGGGCTGCGGGCCGTCAGACCGTCCACCGCCAGCACCAGGCGGCGCGGCGTGGAAAACGCCTGGGCCGCGGCATAGGTCAACCCGGCCTCGACCAGACCGTCGGTCACACGCTTTTTCAGTGCCTCACGGGCACCGGCCTGCATGCGCGCCGGGATTTCCTCGGAAAAAAGTTCGATCAACAGGTCGGGCATGTCAGACCCCCTCGGCCGCGGCGTCCGCCGTCCAGCCCCCGGCATTGGTTTCCACGAAGGCGTCCGCGCAGCGTTTCGCCAGCGCGCGCACCCGCCCGATATAGGCCTGCCGCTCGGTCACCGAGATCACGCCGCGCGCGTCCAGCAGGTTGAAGAAGTGGCTGGCCTTGATGCACTGGTCATAGGCCGGGTGCACCATGATGATCCGCTTGCCGCTGCGCGGATCGTCCTGCGGATGATCCAGGATGCGGACGCATTCGGCCTCGGCCGCCTCGAAGAACTGGAACAACTTGTCGGTGTCGGCCACGTCGAAATTCCAGCGCGAGTATTCCTCTTCGGTCTGGCGGAACACGTCACCATAGCTCAGCGGGATCGGCGCGTCGGGGTCGTTGAACGGCATCTCCATCACGTGATCGATGCCCAGCACATACATCGCCAGACGCTCCAGCCCATAGGTCAGCTCGCCGGAAACGGGATGGCAGTCATGGCCGCCGACCTGCTGGAAATAGGTGAACTGGCTGACCTCCATCCCGTCGCACCAGACCTCCCAGCCCAGGCCCCAGGCGCCCAGCGTCGGGCTTTCCCAGTCATCCTCGACAAAGCGGATGTCGTGGTAGTCGAAATCGATACCGATGGCGGCAAGCGAGCCGAGATAAAGCTCTTGCAGATCCGGCGGGCTGGGTTTGATCAGCACCTGGTACTGGTAGTAGTGCTGCAACCGGTTGGGGTTCTCGCCATAGCGCCCGTCGGTCGGGCGGCGCGAGGGCTGGACATAGGCGGCGGCCCAGGGGCGAGAGCCCAGCGAACGCAGCGTGGTCGCCGGGTGGAAGGTGCCCGCGCCCACCTCCATGTCGTAGGGTTGCAGGACGGCGCAGCCCTTGGCCGCCCAATAGCCCTGCAACCTCAGGATGATTTCCTGAAAACTCCGCGGCTTGTCCACAGTCATCGCGCGATGGCCCCTCGTGCCGGTGAAACCAGCGCCTCAATAGGCAAGCCCGGCCCCGGGGTCAATCAAGCCAGCGGGAACGGGGCCACTAAGGGCGTGCAATGCAGTGGCACTTTGCTACCTTGCAAGTCAGATTCGCGGAAAATTCCGCGCGATAACATCATCCAAGGGGACTGAACCCTATGAAGAGACTGTTCGTTATCCTGTTCTTGACGATTGCCGCCACGATGCCCGCCAAGGCCCAGGATCAGGCCTTTCTACAGATCGAGGCGCATGCCAGCCTGCAAGAGGCACAGGACCGCGCCCGCGCCTATTCCGGCGTCTTTCCGAACATCGTGGCCTATCGCGTTGCCACGGGGTGGTACGCGCTGGCCATCGGCCCCTATTCGCAAGACCAGGCAGAGACCGAGATCGGGCGCCTGCGGGCCGAAGGCCTGATCCCGCGCGACAGTTTCATCGGCTATGGACGCGATTTCCGCGAACAGGTCTGGCCGACCCAAGCGCCGCGCCCGGCCCAGGCCATGCCCGCACAGACCCCCTTTGCCCCGATCCCCGCGCAGCAGGTGATGCCCGCCACAGACCCCGAACCGGCCCCGGCCATCGACACCACGCCGCCGCCCCCGCCCGAGGAAACCCTGGCCGAGGCCCGGCGCTCGGAATACGGGCTCAGCCGGGATGAGCGGGCGCAGCTGCAAATCGCGCTGCAATGGCAAGGCTATTACAACGCGGGCATCGACGCGGCCTTTGGTCCGGGCACCCGCAGCGCCATGGCCGCCTGGCAAACCGACCGCGGCTATGAGGCCACGGGCGTTCTGACCACCCGCCAGCGCGCCCAACTGCTGGACGAGTACGAGACCCAGATTGCCAGCCTGGGCATGCGCGAGATCGAAGAACCCGAGGCAGGAATTCGCATCGACATGCCTCTGGGCCTGGTGCAGTTCGACCGCTACGAGCCGCCCTTCGTGCATTACAAGTCCCGCGACGGCAGCGGCGTGCGCGCCCTGCTGATCAGCCAGCGCGGCGATCAGGGCACGCTCTATGGTCTGTACGACATCATGCAGACCCTCAAGATCGTGCCGGTAGAGGGCGAGCGGAACCGGACCACGCGCGACTTTACCCTCACCGGCCGGAATGAACGTATCGCCTCGCATACCTATGCCACGCTGACCGGCGGCATGATCAAGGGGTTTGCCCTGATCTGGGAACCGCAGGCCGACGAAAAGCTGATGCAGCGTGCCGTTGCGATGATGCGCGACAGCCTGGACTCGGTGCCGAACGTGGCGCTTGACGAAACCCTGGGCGAGGCGACCGAGGCACAGCGCGCCGACATGATGTCGGGTCTGGAAATCCGCACGCCCGAAAGCACCCATACCGGGTTCTTCGTCGATGGCGAGGGCACCGTGCTGACCACGCTGGAGGGGCTGTCGCGCTGCGACCGCATCACTATCGGCCCCGACCTGAACGCAAGCCTTGGGGCCACCGACCCGCAGCTTGGCCTGGCCCTGCTGCAGCCCTCGGTGCGGCTGGCCCCGGTGGCCTACGCGGCGTTCCAGTTGGCCGTGCCCCGGCTGGGGGCGGATATCGCAGTTTCGGGCTTCTCCTATGGCAACGTGCTGGATCTGCCGGTTCTGACCTTCGGCACCATGGCCGACCTGCGCGGCCTGAACGGCGAGGACAGCCTGAACCGGCTGGAAATCGAGGCGCTGGAGGGCGACATGGGCGGCCCCGTTCTGGACGCCAGCGGCGCGGTGCTGGGCATCCTGCTGCCCCCGCCCGGCGGTACGCGCCAACTGCCCGAGGCGGTCCGCTATGCCGCCGACGCCGAGGCGATCGCCGGTTTCCTGACGGCCAACGGCATCACCCCCGGCGCCGCCCAGGCCAACGGCGCGCTGCCCCCCGCGGTTCTCAGCCGCCGCGCGGCGGACATGACCGTGCCGGTGTCCTGCTGGAACTGACGCATCGGGCGGGGCGCAATCAACCGCGCCCTGCCCGCCCCCGCCTTACGCGCGCCAGAACTGGACGGTCAGGATCGCGTAGACCACCAGCAATTCCAGCCGCCCGATCAGCATCGCACCGGACAGGATCCACTTTGCCGGGTCGTTCAGCCCCGCGAAGTTGCCCGCCGGGCCGATCTGCTCGCCCAGACCGGGGCCGATATTGGCCAGCGCCGCCGCCGCACCCGACAGCGATGTCGTGGCATCCAGCCCGGTTGCCCCCAACAGAACCGATGTCGTCCCCAGCGTCACGACGAAGAACACGAAAAACGACATGACCGACGACAACACGTCGTCATCCACCGGCCGCCCCTGATAGCGCGGCTGGAACATGCCGTGCGGCGCGTAGATCGACTTGATCTGCACGCGGATGGCGGAAAACAGCAATTGGTAGCGGAATACCTTGATCGAACAGGCGGTCGATCCCGCACAACCGCCGATCAGCCCGATGAAGAAGAACAGAACGACCGGAAAAGCGCCCCACAGCATGTAATCCGTGCTGGCATAGCCGGTGCCGGTCAGGATCGACACGACATTGAACAGCGCCTTGCGGAACGCGTCCTCGTCCGCGCCGCCGGCGCGTGCCATCTGCCAGCCGGCCATCACCAAAACCAGCACAACAGCGATCCCCAGGAACACCCGGATCTGGCTGTCGCGCAGCAACGGTTGCGCAGTGCCCGCGACCAGTTGCACGTAACGGACGAAAGGCAGCGCCGCCAGCAGCATGAACACCACCGCCACGTACTCCACCCCGGGCCCAAAGGCGCCGAAGGACGCGTCGTAATTGGCAAAGCCACCCGTGGCGACCGTGGTCATCGCGTGCACCGTCGCGTCGAAGGGCGTCATGCCCACCGCCAGGTAGGACATCCCGCAAATCACAGTCAGCGCGATATAGATGACCGAGATGCGCTGCGCGATCTGCGTGGCCCGCGGCAGGATCTTGCCAAAGGTATCGAACCCCTCGGAACGGAAGATCTGCATCCCCCCGATCCGGAGTTCCGGCAAGAACACCATGGCCACGACGATGATGCCCACGCCGCCGAACCATTGCAGCACGCCCCGCCACAGCAATATGCCGGGCGGCTGGTCCTCCAGCCCGCTCATCACCGTGGCGCCGGTGGTGGTCAGGCCCGACATCGCCTCGAAAAAGGCATCGACCGGGCGCATCTCGGGGGCGCCCAGCACAAAGGGCAAGGCCGCAAAGACCGGCAGAACCAGCCACACGCCCGAGGTCAGGAAAAAGGTCTGCTGAACCGACAGGCGGTCCTCTTCCCCGTTGGCGCAGGCTATCGCGACCAGCGCCCCGGTGATGCCCGTCAGGACCGCGGCCTCCAGAAAGGACTCCCAGTTCGGATTGCCGGCCGCCAGGTCGAACCCCATCGGCAGCAGCATGGTCGCCCCCAAAACGGCGACCAGCAGGCCGATCACATATCCGACGGGGCGCAGGTCAAACATGGCCTAACGCTTGGCCCTGCCCGCACGCCCTGTCAAGCGGCTCAGCCGGCGTGGATCAGCGTCGCGAACAGCTTGGGGTCCAGGCTGTCGGCGGCGAATGTCTCGCCCTCGGTCAGCACGCTGATCGCGTCATGGCTGTGCAGGCTTTCCTGATGGCTGGCCAGCACCCGGAAATCGCCGATGCGCGGATCGCGTTGCAGCCCCTCGGCAAACAGCCGCGCCGCATCCTCGACAAAGATCGGGTTGGCGGCGTTCAGCTCGGCAAAGGCCTGCTCATCCTCGCGCTTCACCATCACCTGGGTTTCGGTGGGCACAGCGGCGCGGCAGATCTCGATCAGATCCTCGAACCACAGGCACTCGGCCTCGGGGTCCAGCGCCACGGAAATCCGCGCGACGGAGCGCTGCGAATGGGGCGTGGCCAGTTGCCCCCGCGCCTGGCGGGCATGTTCGGACAACTCCAGCGAGCACGGGCAGGTCGAGCTGTAGACGTAATCCAGATGCATGATCTTGCGCGCGACACCGGCCTGTTCCACCAGTTCCAGCGCGATATCGTAATACTGATATCCCGACAGCCCCGACCGCAGCGACCCCACCTTCATCGGGAAGGAGAAGCGCATCGCGATCCGCGCGTCCAGGCTGTCCAGGTCGGCCTTGTAGCTGTCCAGCGCCGCCTCGATTACCTCAAAGCTGAAGGTGCGTTCCGCATGGGCATAAAAGCTGCGCATGATGCGCGACATGTTGATGCCCTTCTTCTCGGCCTCCAGGCTGACGCTGCCGGTGACAGAGGTTTCCAGGGTCAGATCGCCATTGTCGCGGGTGTGAAACCGGATCGGCAGGCGGAAATTGGAAATGCCCACATGCTGGATTGCCCGGCGCGCGCCCCGGATCAGGCTGGACGGCCCGTTCTGCAGGTCGGGCAGCGTGTCCTTGTAGGCGGCATCGGCCTTGAAATCGGCCGGATAGCTGCGGCTGAGCGCGGGGTAATCGGACACCGGCCCCGGCATCAGCCCCTCTACCGCGGGGTCCAGGGTGTTGCGCTCAGCCGCGCTGGCGCCGGCTGCCCACTGACGCAGGACGGCCAGCGCGTGTTCTGCCTCGTCGCGGGTCGGCTGGCGGTCGATCTCGCGGTTATGCATGTTCATCGGGGCGCTCTCCTTCGCAACCTCGGGCCGGACCCCAAAGATGGGCGCGTGCGAAAGAAAGTCCAATTCTTTTGCATCCCGCCGCCGATCACAGCATGTCGAGCGCGCCCCGCAGATCGGCGATCAGATCGGCCGGTTCTTCCAGCCCCACGCTGAGGCGCAGCAGCCCCGGCGTGATCCCAAGCGCCGCCTGACGATCCGCGGACAGGCGTTGGTGCGTCGTAGTGGCCGGGTGGGTGGCAATACTTTTCGCGTCCCCAAGGTTGTTGGAAATCTTCCATATTTCCAGCGCATTAAGAACACCAAAGGCCGCATCCTGCCCGCCCTCAACCTCAATGGACAGGACCGTGCCGCCCTCTGGGAATTGCGGATAGCCCGGATCGCCGGGCAGACCGGGATAGATCAGGCGCGACAGACGCGGATGGGGGACCAGCGCCTCGGCAATGGCGCGGGCGGCTGCGGCCTGGGCGCGCACGCGCAACTCCAGCGTTTCCAGTCCCTTCAGCATCACCCAGGCGTTGAACGGGCTCATCGCGCCGCCGGTGTGTTTCATGTAGGTCTCTACGGGGCCGCGAATATCGGCCTCGCGCCCCAGGATCAGCCCGCCCAGGCAGCGGCCCTGCCCGTCGATATGCTTGGTCGCGGAATAGACCACCAGATCGGCGCCCTGCTCGATCGCGCGGGAAAAGACCGGGGTGGCAAAGACATTGTCCACGATCACACGGGCGCCCGCGGCATGGGCGATGTCCGCCACGGCGGCGGCGTCGATCACCTCAAGCGTGGGGTTGGACACGGTTTCGAAGAACACCGCCGCCGTGCCGGGCGTGACCGCCGCGCGCCACTGATCCAGATCGGTGCCATCGACAAAGGCGACCTCGACCCCGAAGCGCGGCAGGATATCCTCAAGAATATACAGGCAAGATCCGAACAGCGCCCGGGCCGCGACCACGCGGTCGCCCGCCTTCAGCATCGCGGTCAGCGCGCCGTTCACGGCCGCCATGCCCGATGCGGTGGCAAAGGCGGCCTCGGCCCCCTCCAGCGCGGCGATGCGATCCTCCAGCATCGCGACGGTCGGGTTGCCGTAACGGGCATAGATGAATTCATCCGGCCCGGACTGGCGGAACCGCGCCTCGGCGGCCTCGGCGGACGGGTAGGCAAAGCCCTGGGTCAGGAACAGCGCCTCGGACATTTCCCCGTATCCGCTGCGACGTGTTCCGCCATGCACCGCCTGCGTGCGTTTCGACCAGTTCCCTTTGCCCATCGCGCCCTCCCGCGCATGAAAAAGCCCCCACCGTCACGGACGCCGGGGGCAAGCCCTGACCCTTTTAGCGGTTTGTTTAACGTGGCCCGCAATCCGGTGAACAAATCGCCACGCCGTTTGGCTACGCCCCGGCTGCACCGGCGTCAAGACATCTTGCCGCGGGGCGGGATCGCCCCACCCTTGCATCAACAGCAACGGAGGCCCCATGCAACCGATCGAATTCCACTACTGGCCCACCCCCAACGGATGGAAGATCGCCATCGCGCTGGAGGAGATGGGCCTGCCTTACGACCTGCACATGGTCGATATCGGCGCAGGCGACCAGTTCGCCCCCGAGTTCCTGAAGATCAGCCCCAACAACCGGATGCCGGCTATCGTGGACCCGGACGGACCGGGGGGCGGGCCGGTCTCGGTCTTCGAATCCGGCGCGATCCTGCTGTACCTGGTGCGCAAAACCGGGCGGTTTATCGGCGAAACCGAGCGCGACCGGATCGCGGTCGAGGAATGGCTGATGTGGCAAATGGGCGGCGTCGGGCCGATGGCCGGACAGGCGCATCATTTCCTGCACTACGCCACCGATCTGGACCCGCCGCAGGTGCTGCCCTATGCGCAGGACCGCTATCGCGCCGAGGTCGCGCGGCTTTACGGTGTGCTGGACCGGCGACTAGCCGATAATACCTATGTCGCGGGGGACTTCTATTCCATAGCGGACATGGCGATCTGGCCCTGGGCGTCACTCTGGGAACGGCAGGAACAGACGCTGGACGACAAACCGCACCTGGCCCGCTGGCTGGACGCGGTAGGCACGCGCCCGGCGGTGCAGCGGGGCCGCGCCCTGGCTGCCGAACGGCGGCAGAACATCGGCACCGACCGGCAGGCGCAAGCGGTGCTGTTCCGGCGGGATTAGACCTGCTCGATCCGCAGGGCCACCGGGTCGCCGGCCACGACGCCCGTTGCGGCAAAACCCGCGCGGGCATGATCCAGCGCATCGCGCGTGGTCTTGTGGGTGACGATCAGCACCGGCGCGGTCGGGTCGGTGTGCCGATACTGGCGCATGCGGTCGATGGAAATGCCCGCCTCGCCCAGAACGGTGGCCACCTTGGCCAGCGCGCCGGGGCGGTCCTCCAGCTCCATCCGCAGGTAATAGGGCGCGGCGGCGCTGGCGCGTGCGGCGCGGGCCGGTTCCAGCGCAGCAGCCGGCGCCCCGAAGGTCGACACCCGGAAGCCCCGCGCAATGTCCATCACGTCGCCCATCACGGCGCTGGCGGTCGGCCCCTCGCCCGCGCCTGCACCGCGCAGGAAAACCTGGCCCACGGCGTCGCCTTCCAGAACCACCATGTTGGTCGGCCCCTCCAGCGTGCCCAGGGGCGAGGATGCGGGCACCAGGCAGGGCGACATGCGCTGTTCCAGTCCGCGGCCGGTCATCTGCGCAACGCCCAACAGCTTGATCCGAAAGCCCATATCGGCGGCATGGCGGATATCGTCGATGGAAATCCGCTCGATCCCCTCCAGTTCCACACCGGCGAAATCGACCCGCGTTCCAAAGGCGATAGAGGCCAGCAGCGCCAGCTTGTGGCCCGCGTCGATCCCGCCGACATCCAGCGTGGGGTCGGCCTCAAGGTAACCCAGGGCGTTGGCCTCGTCGAAAACGGTTTCATAGGGCAGGCCCTCGCCCTCCATCCGGGTCAGGATGTAGTTGCAGGTGCCGTTCATCACGCCCATCACGCGTTCGATGCTGTTGCCGGCCAGCCCCTCGGTCAGGGCCTTGACCACGGGGATGCCGCCTGCGACCGCGGCCTCGAACCGGATGACGCGGCCCGCCTCTTCGGCGGCCTCGGCCAGGGCCTGGCCGTGGATGGCCAGCATCGCCTTGTTGGCGGTGACCACATCCTTGCCCGAGGCGATGGCGGCCTCTGTCGCGGCCTTGGCCGGGCCGTCCGACCCGCCCATCAGTTCCACCAGCACGTCCACGTCATCACGACGGGCCAGCGCCACCGGATCGTCCTCCCAGTCATAGGCGGACAGGTCCACGCCGCGATCCTTGTCACGGGTGCGGGCGGAAACGGCGGTGATGACCACCGGTCGCCCGCTGCGTTGGGCCAGCAGGTTGGCACGCGACTGCACGATCTTGACGACACCGGCGCCAACGGTGCCAAGCCCGGCAATGCCGAGGCGCAGGGGGGTGGTCATGGGCGATGCTCCCGGGTCAGGTCTGGGTTCGCGGGTTGTTAGCGCGAAGGGCGGGCCGGTGCAACGCGGCGCGCGCGCCGCTAGAAATCGCGCGCCCGCAATTGCGCCGCCCGGTAGCGCAGCGCCGCCGCACGCCCCGCCAGCGCGGTTCCCGCCTCGGCACCCTCTTCGATGGGCGTATCCGGCAGTCGGGCCAGCGCCTGGTCCAGCGGCGCGATCCGGGGATAGGGCGGCGGCACGTCATAGGCGGGGGCTGCGGCATCGACCTCGGGGAACTGGCTGCAGGCGGCCAGCGCTAGGGCCGGTACCGCCCAGATCCATCTGCCCTGCCCTGCCATGCGCTGCCCCCCGATGCGGCCCGCGCGAACCATAGCCCCGCGCCCCGCCCCGGGGCAAGCACCGCGCACGGGGGATTGAAATGAACGCCCGTTCATATAACCATGGGGCATGGCACGCACCTCCGGCTCGCATTCCGACATCACCGGCCCGCGCCTGCGCGACGCAGCACAACGGCTGTTCGCCCAGCATGGCTATGCGGCGGTCTCGATGCGGCAGATCGCGGCAGAGGTGGGGGTACAGGCCGGCGCGCTTTACAATTACATCCCCGACAAGCAGGGGTTGCTGTTCAACCTGATGAAGGCCCATCTGGACGACCTATTGGCCGCCTGGCAGGCCGAGCCCAAGGGCGAAACCCCGCTGGAGGCGCTGGAAAGCTTTACCCGCTTTCACATCCGGTTCCACCTGGACCGGCCCGACGCGGTGTTCATCGCCTATATGGAATTGCGCAACCTGGAGCCCGCGAATTTCGCGGTGATCGAGGGGCTGCGCAAACGCTACGAAACCGTGCTGGAGGATATCCTGCGCGCGGGCAAGGATGCGGGGGTCTTTACCCTGCCCGACACGAAACTGGCCACGCTGGCCGTGATCGCCATGCTGACCGGGGTCACGACATGGTATCGCGACACCGGGCGGCTGTCCCGCGACCGGGTCGAGCGGATCTACTGGAACATGGTGCGCAAGGCGGTGGGCGCCTGACCCCTACAGCGCCCGCCACCCGATATCGCGGCGATAGAACCCCTGCGGCCAGTCGATCGCATCGACCATCCCATAGGCGCGGTCGCGCGCCTGGGCCAGGCTTTCGCCCCGCGCGGTGACGTTCAGCACGCGCCCGCCGGATGCGGTGATCCGGCCGTCCACCTCTTTGGTGCCGGCGTGGAACACCATGTTCATGCTGTCCTCGGGCAGGGTATCCAGCCCACCGATCACGCTGCCCTTGTCATAGGCGCCGGGATAGCCCTGCGCGGCCATCACCACGGTCATCGCGTGATCGTCGGCCCAGTTCACGCGGGCCTCGGCCAGACGACCCTCGGCGCAGGCAATCAGCAGGTCCAGCACCTGCCCGCCCAGCCGCATCATCAGCACCTGGCATTCCGGGTCGCCGAAACGCACATTGTATTCCACCAGCCGCGGCTGGCCGTTCTGGATCATCAGGCCCACATACAGCACCCCGCGATAGGGTGTGCCGCGGCGGGCCATCTCGGCCATGGTGGGTTTTACGATCTCCGCCAAGGCCTTGTCGCAGACCGCGTCCGTCATCACCGGGGCCGGGGAATAGGCGCCCATGCCGCCCGTATTGGGGCCGGTATCCCCCTCGCCCACCCGCTTGTGATCCTGCGCGGTGCCGATGGGCAGCACGTTTTCCCCGTCGCACAGCACGAAGAAGGAGGCCTCTTCGCCCTCCATGAATTCCTCGATCACCACCTCGGCGCCCGCACCGCCGAAAGCGCCGCCGAACATGTCGTCGATGGCGGCCTCGGCCTCTTCGACCGTGCCCGCCACGATCACGCCCTTGCCCGCGGCCAGCCCGTCGGCCTTAACCACGATGGGCGCGCCCTGTGCCCGGACATGGGCCTTGGCGGCCTCGGCATCCTTGAAATGACCATAGGCCGCGGTGGGCGCATCGCAGGCGGCGCAGATCTCCTTGGTAAAGCTTTTCGAGCTTTCCAGCGCCGCAGCCGCCTGGCTGGGTCCGAAACACAGCACCCCCGCCGCCGCCAGCCGGTCGGCCACGCCCGCGGCCAGCGGCGCCTCTGGCCCGATCACAACGAAATCGACAGCGTTTTCCTCGGCAAAGCTGGCCACCGCGCCGCCATCCTCGATATCCAGCGCGGCGCATTCGGCCATCTGCGCGATTCCGGCATTGCCCGGCGCCACGATCAGCCGGTCGCATTTCGGGTTCTGCTGGATCGCCCAGGCCAGCGCATGCTCGCGCCCGCCGCCCCCGAGAATGAGGATATTCATGTGCCGCCCCCGCTTGGCCTTCGGTTCGCGGCGTTCTAGGCTGTGCCCCGCCCCATGACAAGCGAGTGTCCATGTCCGACCTGATCGCCGATGACGGCCCAACGCCCAACGCCCCCGAATTCACCGTCTCGGAAATCTCGGGCGCGGTGAAACGCACGGTTGAGGGCGCCTTTTCCCATGTCCGCGTGCGCGGCGAGGTGGGGCGCGTGTCGCGACCGCGGTCGGGCCATGTCTATCTGGACCTCAAGGACGAGCGGAACGTTCTGGCCGCCATCATCTGGAAGGGCGTGGCCAGCCGCCTGGCCACCCAGCCCGAAGAGGGGATGGAGGTCATCGCCACGGGCCGCCTGACCACCTATGGCGGTCAGTCGCGCTATCAGATGGTGATCGAGGATATCGCGCCGGCTGGCGTCGGTGCGCTGATGGCGATGCTGGAAAAGCGCAAGGCCCAGCTTGCCGCCGAGGGCCTGTTCGCGCCCGAACGCAAGCAGACCCTGCCCTATCTGCCGCAGGTGATCGGGGTGGTGACCTCGCCCTCGGGCGCGGTGATCCGGGACATCCTGCACCGCCTGCGCGACCGGTTTCCGCGCAAGGTGCTGATCTGGCCCGTCGCGGTGCAGGGCGCCAATTGCGCGCCCGAGGTCGCCCGCGCGATTCGCGGCTTCAACGCGTTGACCCCGGGCGGCGCCCTGCCCCGGCCCGACCTGCTGATCGTGGCGCGCGGCGGCGGCAGCCTGGAGGATCTTTGGGGCTTCAACGAGGAAATCGTCGTGCGCGCGGCTGCCGAGTCCGCCATTCCGCTGATTTCCGCCGTCGGCCACGAAACCGACACCACGCTGATCGATTTTGCCGCCGACCGCCGCGCGCCCACCCCCACCGCCGCGGCCGAAATGGCGGTGCCCGTGCGGATGGAGTTGCTGGCAACGCTGGACGCGCTGGAGGCCCGGCGCAGCGGCGCGCTGTCCCGGCTGTTACAGCACCGCCGCCAGCGGCTGGCCGACCTGTCGCGCGCCCTGTCCCGGCCCGAAACGCTGGTGGAAAGCGCCGCACAACGGCTGGACCGCGCCGCCGACCGCCTGCCCGCCGCGCTGCGCGCGCGCATCGCCCAGGAAAAACTGCGCCTGTCCGAGGCCTCGGCTGCGCTGCGCCCGGCGACGCTGCGCCGCCGCATCGCAGAGGAACAGCGGCGACTGGACGACCGGGCCGGACGGATTGCCCCTGCCCTGAACCGCCTGCTGCGCCAGCGCCGGGCCGATCTGGACACCCGCACCGCCCGCCTGCGCCCCGAGGTGATCGCGCGGCGGATCGAGGAACAGCGCACCCGGCTGGCAGAGCTGGACCGGCGCGCGCAGACCGCCCTTGCCGCCGGGATGGACCGACGCCGCACACGGTTGGATGCGCTGGAACGTATGCGCGCAGGGCTGAGCTATGAGGAAACCCTGCGCCGGGGCTTTGCCGTGGTGTGGTCGGGCGACAAGGTGATGACCACGCGGACGGCGGCGGAAACGGCAACGGGTCTGGAAATCCAGTTCCAGGACGGGCGGCTGGCCCTGGGGGGACAGCGGACCAAGGCCGGGCGCAAGACGGACGAGCCGCCCGAACAGGGCAGCCTGTTCTGAGGGCGGTGGGTTTCACCCCCCCTACGCCGGGCGGGTCGGGACCGCCTGCCGCCGCTTGTTCAACGTGCCCTCAAAAGGGAGGCGCCCGCCCCCCGGGCATGAACCGTTTTGCCGGACCGTGGGGCCGACCGCCTAGCGCTGCAACTTGGTGATCTTCAGCGTCTTCATGATGAACTTTTCATAGAACGGTTCGGAAATCCCGGTTCGCACCTTGCGCATGAAATACCATTCAAACGCCAGCTTGGCCCAGTGCACCCACCGCCCCTTGGACGCCCAGGCCACGTTGCGCGGCGGGTTCTGCGGCATCGCCAGGAAGGCCGCGCCACGGTCGCCGAAATCGGCCAGGCACAGCGCGTTCCAGGTCGGTTGCTCGAACGGTGCTCCGCCCTTGATGACGGCGGGCAGGTTATGGGCGGTGGCGGTCACCATGCTTTCGATCATGAAGCCGGTTTTCGGCACGCCGGTCGGCACCGGGGTCGCCACCGGGGGCGCGATTGCAATGCAGACGCCAATGGCAAAGATGTTGGGGTATTTCGGGTTACGCTGATATTCGTCGGTCAGGATGAAGCCGCGCGGGTTTACCAGCCCCTCGATGTCGCGCACCGCCGGAATGCCACGGAACGCCGGCAGCAGCATGGAATACTTGAACGGCAGTTCGTGCTTCTTCTTCTCGGCCCCGTCTTCGTTGACCTCGGTCACATGGGCCATGCCGTCATCGAAGCGGTCGACCTTGGCATTGGTAATCCAGTTGATATCGCGGTCGCGCAACAGCGATTCCAGCATGCCCTTAGTATCGCCCACGCCCCCCAGGCCCAGATGCCCGATATAGGGTTCCGAGGTGACGAAGGTCATCGGCACCTTGTGGCGGATCTTGCGCTTGCGCAGGTCGGTGTCGATGGTCAGCGCGTATTCATAGGCCGGGCCGAAGCACGAGGCCCCCTGCGCGGCCCCCACCACGATCGGGCCGGGATTGGCGCAGAACACTTCCCACTTGTCGCCAGACTCGGCGGCGTGTTCGATGGAACAGACGGAATGGGTGTATCTGTCCGGGCCGAACCCCTCGATCTCGTCAAAGGCCAGCTCGGGGCCGGTGGCGATCACGAGATAGTCGTAGGCAACCTCGCGCCCGCTGTCCAACTCGATCTTGTTGTGGTCGGGATGCAGGCGCTTGGCCCCGTCGCAGATGAATTCGATCCCGCGCCGGGCCATCACCGGGGCCAGATCGACGGTGATTTCATCCTTCTTGCGCCAGCCGACACCCGCCCAGGGGTTCGAGGGCGTGAACTGGAAATAGGGCTTGTTCGAGATCACGGTGATCTTGTCGCCCGCCTCCAGCGTTTCCTTCAGTTCATAGGCTTGCAGCGTGCCCCCCAGACCTGCGCCCAGAACAACGACATGTGCCATCGGATTTTCCTCCCGCTTGCTGCGGCCGGCCTGTCACAAGGTGCCCTTGCGTCAGTTTCGAACCGGGTCCGCCCCGACATATTCAATTTTTAGAATGCACTTGTATACCGGAATTTCCAAGACATATTTACGCGCGCTGGAAGGGGCCGGAAGAATAATACTTATCAATTAGTTATATTTTTTCACCCCGATCCAACCGGGACAGAAAGGCCTCTGCCCCCTCCAGAACGGCAGCCTGGCGCGCTGCGTCCATGCGGTCCCAGGTGCGGTACATCTGGCCCATGCGCGGGTTGTCCTCGAATCGGGTGCGGTGGCGATTCAGGAAGTGCCAGTAGAGCAGATTGAAGGGGCACGCGCCGTCGCCCGTCTTCTTGCTGACCGAGTAGCGGCACCCCCGGCAATAATCGGACATCCGGTTAATATAGGCCCCGGACGAAACATAGGGCTTCGACCCCACCACGCCGCCATCGGCGAATTGGCTCATGCCAACGGTATTGGGGGCCTCTACCCATTCATAGGCATCGGCATAAACCGCCAGATACCATTCGTGCAGCGCGGTCGGGTCGATCCCCGCCAACAGGGCGAAATTACCCGTCACCATCAGCCGCTGGATATGGTGGGCGTAGGCCTCGTCCCTGGTCTGGGCGACGGCATGGGACAGGCAGTTCATGTCCGTATCCGCCCCCCAGTAAAGCGCGGGCAAAGGGCGGTCATGACCCAGCGCATTACGACGGGGATACTCCGGCCCCTCGCGGAAATAGATGCCGCGCACGAATTCCCGCCAACCGATGATCTGGCGAATGAAACCCTCGACCGCGTTCAGGGGGGCGCGGCCCGCGTGATATTCGGCCTCTGCCCGGCGGCAGATGCCCAGCGGGTCCAGCAGCCCCGCATTCATGTAGGGCGAGATCACGGCATGATAGAGGAACCTGTCACCGGCCAGCATCGCATCCTGATAATCGCCAAAGCTGGGCAGGCTGTGGCGCATAAAATGGTCCAGCGCCTGTTCGGCCTGATCCGCATCGGTGGCGAACCAGAATGGGCGCAGCGTGCCGAACCTGTCGGGAAGCCGGGCTTCCACGAGGTCCAGAACATCGGCCACCGTTTCGTCCGGATCGAACTGCAACGGCCCCTGCCGGAACAGGTCATCGGCTGCGGGCTTGCGGTTCTCGGAATCATAATTCCACTTGCCGCCCGCGGGTTTGTCCCCTTCCATCAGCAGGCCGGTCTTGCGCCGTATCTGGCGATAGAAATACTCCATCCGCAGGGATTTGCGCCCCTCGGCCCAGGCGTCGAATTCGGCGTGAGAGCACAGGAACCGGTCGTCGGGATGCTGCGTGACAGGGATCGGCGCGGCCTCCAGCGCGCCGATCAGCCGCCATTCGCCCGGCTCGGTCGCGATCACCTGTTGCGCGCCGGTTTCCCCGGCCCGGCGCAACAGCTCGCCCACGATGCTGTGGCTGTTGCCGGGATCGTCCAGCCGGGTATAGGCCACGCGCCAGCCATCCGCCGTCAGCCGGGCCGCGAATTTACGCATCGCGGCAAAGGTAAAGGCGATCTTCTTGGGGTGGTGCCGCACATAGGACGCCTCTGCCATCACCTCGGCCATGACGATGGTATCGCGGGCCGGATCGGCGTTGCGCAAGGCCGACAGCCCCGGCGACAGCTGGTCGCCCAGCACCAGAACCAACCGGCTCACCATGCCACCCGCTTGCCCGCCCAGTCGAAGAAGCCGCCGGTTTCGGCGGGTGTCAGCCCGTCGATCACCCCCAGCAGGTTCTTTGCGGCCTGGTCCGGCGCCACCGTCCTGTGCCGCCCGGCGTAAGCGGCGGTAAACGGCGTGGCGACCGTGCCCGGATGCAACGCCACGCAGATCGCCTGGCGGTGCGTGCGGGCCAGTTCGATGGCTGCCGTGTGCAGCCCCTGATTCAGCGCGGCCTTGGCCATACGATAGGCATACCAGCCGCCCATCCGGTTATCCCCAATGGAGCCCACCCGCGCCGACAGCGCGGCAAAGACCGAACGCCGGTCGCGCGGCATCAGGCGCACCGCGTGTTTCAACACCAGTAGCGGCCCGATGGCGTTGACCGCGAACTGGTCGGCCAGCGCCGCCGGGTCGACGGATTTCAGCGCCTTTTCAGGGGGCTGCCCGGCCCCGTCCAGCTTGCCCGTCGCCATGAACACCATGTCGAACGGCGCTTGCAGCGCGCCCAGCGCCGCACGCACGCTGGCCTCGTCGCACAGGTCCAGCCCGTCGGCGCTGCGCGACAGCGTTTCCACCGCAACGCCCCGCATGCGCAATTCAGCCACGACAGCAGCGCCGATCCCGCCCGTGCCGCCGATCACCAATGCCCGTTCCATTCCGCCTCCTGTTTCCGAGGCACAGCTAGGGCCCGCCCGCCGCACGGCCAATCCTTCCCCCCCTGCGGCCGCGGAACGCGCCCAGAATGGGGTTTCCCTTCGGACTTGCAGCCCCTATAGTACGCCGTGATGGAACGCCAAGGACATATCGCCCCCGCACCGCGCGCCCTGCGCGTGCTGCCCCTTGGCCTGCTGCTGCTCCTTAGCCGCCTCTGAGCGTGCCGTTTTGGCGCGACCGCTCAGAGGATCGTGCACCGCGCCATCGCCCCACGGCTGAGGATATCAAGAGAGTATCAAACATGACCGACAAGACCGAACAGGACCGCGTCCTGATCTTCGACACCACCCTGCGCGATGGCGAGCAAAGCCCCGGCGCGACCATGACCCATGACGAAAAGCTGGAAATCGCCGCCATGCTGGACGAAATGGGCGTCGATATCATCGAGGCCGGCTTTCCCATCGCATCCGAGGGCGACTTCGAGGCCGTGCGCGACATCGCCAAGCAGTCGAAGAACTCGGTGATCTGCGGCCTGGCCCGCGCGCAACTGCCCGATATCGACCGCGCGTGGGAGGCCGTTCAACACGCCCCGCGCCCGCGCATCCACACCTTCATCGGCACCTCGCCCCTGCACCGCGACATCACCAAGCTGACGCAGGACGAGATGGTGGAGCGGATCGAGGCAACCGTGACCCATGCCCGCAACCTGTGCGACAATGTGCAGTGGTCACCGATGGACGCGACGCGGACGGAACACGATTACCTGTGCCGTGTCGTTGAAACCGCGATCAAATGCGGCGCGACCACGATCAACATCCCCGACACCGTGGGCTATACCGCCCCGCGCGAAAGCGCCGATCTGATCGCGATGCTGCTGGAACGCGTGCCCGGCGCGGATGAAATCATATTCGCAACCCATTGCCACAACGACCTGGGCATGGCGACCGCCAACGCCCTGGCCGCGGTGGAGGCCGGCGCCCGCCAGATCGAATGCACGATCAACGGGCTGGGCGAACGCGCGGGCAACACCGCGCTGGAAGAGGTGGTGATGGCGCTGAAGGTGCGCAACGACATCATGCCATTCACCACCGGCATCGACACCACCCGCATCATGGGGATCAGCCGCAAGGTGGCGGCGGTGTCGGGCTTTGCGGTGCAATACAACAAGGCCATCGTCGGCAAGAACGCCTTTGCCCATGAATCGGGCATCCACCAGGATGGCGTACTGAAGAACGCCGAAACCTTCGAGATCATGCGCCCCGAGGATATCGGCCTGACCGCCACCAACCTGGTGATGGGCAAGCATTCGGGCCGCGCGGCCCTGCGCGCCAAGCTGAAGGATCTGGGCTTTGATCTGGGTGACAACCAGCTGAAGGACGTGTTCGTCCGGTTCAAGGCCCTGGCCGACCGCAAGAAAGAGATCTACGACGACGACCTGATCGCCCTGATGCGCGACAGCACCGCGGATGAGGGCAACGGTCGGCTGCAGGTGAAATTCCTGCGCGTGATCTGCGGCACCGAGGCGCCGCAATCGGCGGACCTGACCCTGACGATCGACGGGGTGGACCACCAGGTGACCGCCCAGGGCGATGGGCCGGTGGATGCCACCTTCAACGCGGTCAAGGCGCTGTTCCCGCACGGGGCGCATCTGCAACTCTACCAGGTGCACGCGGTCACCGGCGGCACCGACGCGCAGGCCACCGTCAGCGTCCGGATGGAGGAGGACGGCAAGATCGTGACCGGCCAATCGTCGGATACCGACACGGTCGTTGCCTCGGCCAAGGCGTATGTCGCGGCCCTGAATCGCCTGCTGGTCCGCCGCGAAAAGGGCAAGCCGGACGAAACCGCTGCGGCGGTGTAGATCGGCGCAACCGCGAACAGCGCCGAGATCGCAATCGGCGATTGCTTGAAAAGTGCAATTCCGGGGCGGCCACGCCCCGGAATTCTGACCTGAAGCAGATATCCATATTCGAATGGTGCAATCGGCAAGAACCCGCGCCGCGGCGCTTGCATGCGCCCTTTACCGCCCCGGCGCCAAGCGCCTATAAGGGCCACCGTCCCGCACGGCGGAATCGCGGGTCATCAATTTACAGGAATGCGGGTGGCGCAAGTTATGACAGGATTTGGCGGTCTGTTCTCGTCGGACATGGCGATCGACCTCGGAACGGCGAACACGCTGGTCTACGTCAAGGGCCGCGGCGTGATCCTGAACGAACCCTCGGTGGTTGCCTTTCACGTCAAGGACGGGCGCAAGCAGGTGCTGGCCGTGGGCGAGGATGCCAAGCTGATGCTGGGGCGCACCCCCGGCAGCATCGAGGCCATCCGCCCGATGCGCGAAGGCGTCATCGCCGATTTCGACGTGGCCGAAGAGATGATCAAGTATTTCATCCGCAAGGTCCACAAGCGCACCACCTTTACCAAGCCCAAGATCATCGTCTGCGTGCCCCACGGCGCGACCCCGGTGGAAAAACGCGCCATTCGCCAGTCGGTTCTGTCCGCGGGCGCCCGGCGCGCGGGGCTGATCGCCGAACCCATCGCGGCGGCCATCGGCGCGGGCATGCCGATCACCGACCCGACGGGCAGCATGGTCGTCGATATCGGCGGCGGTACCACCGAGGTTGCGGTGCTGTCGCTTGGCGACATCGTCTATGCGCGCTCGGTCCGCGTCGGCGGCGACCGCATGGACGAGGCGATCATCAACTACCTGCGCCGCCAGCAGAACCTGCTGATCGGCGAGGCCACCGCCGAACGTATCAAGACCTCGATCGGCACGGCGCGCATGCCCGATGACGGGCGCGGCGCCTGCATGCAGATCCGCGGTCGCGACCTGCTGAACGGCGTGCCCAAGGAAATCGAGATCAACCAGGCCCAGGTGGCCGAGGCACTGGCCGAGCCCGTCCAGCAAATCTGCGAGGCGGTGATGACCGCGCTGGAGGCCACGCCGCCCGACCTGGCCGCCGACATCGTGGACCGCGGCGTGATGCTGACCGGGGGCGGCGCCCTGCTGGGAGAGCTGGACCTGGCGCTGCGCGAACAGACGGGGCTGGGCATCTCGGTCGCCGACGAATCACTGAATTGTGTGGCCCTGGGGACGGGCAAGGCGCTGGAATATGAAAAACAGCTCCGGCATGTGATAGACTACGACAGTTGATCCGCCGCCACCCCATGGCCGCGCGCAAGGCGAGGCACCCTTGGCCGCAGACCGCAACAGTTCCATCGACTACGCCCGCCCGATCAGGCGGCTCCTGATTGCGGGGCTGGTTCTGTTCCTGCTGGCGCTGTTCGCGTTCTGGCGCATCGACAGCCCCCGCGTGGAACGGATGCGCATGCAGATCGTGGACCGCGTCGTGCCCGGCTTCGACTGGGCGCTGGTGCCGGTCACCAAGACGTGGGAGCTGATCGAAGGCTTTCAGTCCTACGCCCGGCTGGCCGAGCAGAACCAGGAATTGCGCCGCGAACTGCGCCAGATGAAGGCCTGGAAAGAGGCCGCGCTGCAGCTGGAACAGGAAAACGCCAAGCTGCTGGATCTGAACAAGGTGCGGCTGGACCCCAAGCTGACCTATGTCACCGGGGTGGTGATGGCCGATAGCGGCTCTCCTTTCCGGCAGTCGGTGCTGCTGAACGTGGGCGCGCGTGACGGGATCGTGGACGGCTGGGCGACAACAGACGGCCTGGGGCTGGTCGGGCGCATCTCGGGCGTGGGGCGGACCACCTCGCGGGTGATCCTGCTGACCGATCCCAACAGCCGGGTGCCGGTGACGATCCAGCCCTCGGGCCAGCGCGCGGTGCTGGCCGGCGACAACTCTACCAACCCGGCGCTGGACTTCGTCGAGGATCCGGCGCTGGTGCAGCCGGGTGACCGCGTGGTGTCCTCGGGCGATGGCGGGGTCTTTCCCGCGGGCCTGCTGGTCGGGCATGTGGCCCTTGGCCGGGACCGGCAATTGCGCGTGCGCCTGTCGGCGGAATACGACCGGCTGGAATTCCTGCGGGTGCTGCGCAGCCACGCGGGCGAGGTGCTGCACGACCCCGGCGCGCTGATCGCCCCTGCCCCCATCGGCCCAGTGCCCGTCGACAGCACCGCAGAGGCCCGCGATGATTGATCCCGTCGCGCTGGACCGGGGCTTTTACCGGCTGCTTTATGCCGGGCTGGCGGGCGCGCTGATATTCCTGCTGATCCTGCCGATCGACACGATGCCCGGCGGGCTGCCCGGTCCCGACCTGATGCTGTGCCTGACCATCGCCTGGCTGCACCGGCGGCCCGACTACCTGCCGCCCTGGCTGATTGCCGGGGTGTTCCTGATGCTGGACATCATGCTGATGCGCCCGCCGGGCCTGCTGACAGCGCTGGTGCTGCTTGGCTCGGAATTCCTGCGGGCACGTCAGCAAGTATCTGTCGAAACCCCCTTTGGCCCGGAATGGCTGATGGCGACGGCGGTCATCGTGGCGGTGTTCGTGCTGCAGGGGCTGGCCTTTGCCCTGTTCGCGGTGCCCGGCGGATCGCTTGGCGCCTCGCTGGTCTGCGCGGTTCTGAGCGTGCTGGCCTACCCGGGCGTTGTGCTGATCTCACGCTTTGGATTAGGTGTGCGCCGCATCACGCCGGGCGATCTGGACCCGCGGGGGCTGGCGCGATGAAACGGCCCATACGCGATACCGGGGAATTGCCGCGCCGCCTGACCCGGCGCGCGCTGGTGCTGGGCGGATTGCAGGCAGGCTTTGCCGGGGTGCTGGCCCTGCGGATGCGGCATCTGCAGGTCACCCAGGCCGATACCTTTCGCCTGCTGGCCGAGGAAAACCGCATCAACATCCGCCTAATCCCCCCGGCACGCGGGCTGATCTATGACCGCGCCGGCCGCATCCTGGCAGAGAACGAACAGAACTACCGGATCGTCCTGGTGCGCGAGGATGCCGGCGACCCCGAAAAGGCGCTGGCCCGGCTGACCCGCCTGGTGCCCCTGGACGCGGGCACCGTCGAACGCGCACTGAAGGAAATCCAGCGCCACAGCCCGTTCATCCCGGTGACCGTGGCCGACCGCCTGCACTGGGAGGATGTCGCCCGCGTCGCCGTGAACGCGCCGATCCTGCCCGGCATCGCCCCCGAGGTGGGGCTGTCCCGCCTCTATCCGATGGGGCAGGATTTCGCGCATGTGGTGGGCTATGTCGGCCCGGTTTCCGATTACGACCTGTCCCGGCTGGAGGATCCTGACCCGCTGTTGCAGATCCCGCGCTTCCAGATCGGCAAAACCGGGGTGGAATCCAAGCGAGAGCACAGGCTGCGCGGCAAGGCCGGCACCCGCCGGATCGAGGTCAACGCCGTGGGCCGTGTGATCCGGGAACTGGACCGGATCGACGGGCAACCCGGCGCCGACCTGCAATTGACCGTGGATGCGGGGCTGCAGAACTTCATGCAGGCCCGCCTGGGCGAGGAAAGCGCCGCCGCCGTGGTCATGGATCTGGAACGCGGCGATCTGCTGGGCATCGCATCGGCCCCCAGCTTCGACCCGAACAAGTTTGTGCGGGGGATTTCGGTGGCCGATTACAAGGCGCTGACCGAAACGCCCTACCGGCCCCTGTCGAACAAGGCGGTGCAGGGCGCCTATCCGCCGGGGTCAACCTTCAAGATGATCACCGCGCTGGCGGCCCTTGAGGACGGGCTGATCGACCCTGAGGAAACCGTCTACTGCCCCGGCCACATGGAGGTCGGCGGGCGCCGCTTCCATTGCTGGCGGCGCGGCGGGCACGGTCACGTGAACCTGCTGCAAAGCCTGGAACAGTCCTGCGACGTCTATTACTACGAACTCGCCCAGCGGGTCGGGATCGAGAAGATCACCGCCATGGCGCGCAAGTTCGGACTGGGCGAACGCCATGACGTGCCGCTGTCTGCGGTGGTCTCGGGCCTGACGCCCAACAAGGCATGGAAGCGGGAAAACCGAGGCGCCGAATGGGTGGTGGGCGACACGCTGAACGCCTCCATCGGGCAGGGCTATGTGCTGGCCTCGCCGCTGCAACTGGCGGTGATGAGCGCGCGCATCGCCACCGGCCGGGCACTGACCCCCCGGCTGGTCAAATCCGTGGATGGCATCGAACAGCCCCATGACCCCGGCGCGCCGCTGGATGTCGATCCCGCGAACCTGGCGCAGATCCGCGCGGCGATGGGGGCCGTTGTCAACAACCGGCGCGGCACCGCCTTTCGTGCGCGCGTGGTGGCCGAAGGGCTGGAACTGGCGGGCAAGACCGGCACCAGCCAGGTACGCAACATCACCGCCGCCGAACGGGCGGCCGGGGTCGTCAACAACGAAGACCTGCCCTGGGAACGGCGCGACCATGCGCTGTTCGTGGCCTTCGCCCCGCTGGAGGCCCCGCGGATCGCCGTTTCCGTCGTGGTCGAGCATGGCGGCGGCGGGTCCACCGTCGCCGCGCCCATTGCCCGCGACATCACCCTGCGCGCGCTTTACGGCGATCTGCCCCCCATGTCGGCCTATCCCGAACGGCAGCGCTGGCAGGTGGAACAGGATCTGCGCAAGCTGCCGCTGCGCCGCTTCGACACCGCGCCCTCCAGCGGCAGGAGCCGGGCATGAGCTATCTTGAATACAACCTCAAGACCATGCCCACCGGCCTGCGTAAGATGCTGTATGTGAACTGGGCGCTGGTGCTGCTGCTGTGCGCCGTGGCCGGGGTGGGGTTCCTGATGCTGACCTCGGTCGCCGGCGGCAGCATGGACCGCTGGGCCGAGCCGCAGATGAAACGCTTTGCCCTGGGGCTGGCGGCGATGTTCTTCGTCGGGTTCGTCCCGATCTGGTTCTGGCGCAACACGGCCGCGCTGGCCTATGCGCTATCGGTCGGCCTGCTGATCGCGGTGGAATTCTTCGGCACGGTCGGGATGGGCGCGCAGCGCTGGATCGACCTGGGCTTCATGCGGCTGCAACCCTCGGAGCTGACCAAGATCACGCTGGTGATGGTGTTGGCGGCCTATTACGACTGGCTGGACATTCGCAGCGTTTCCCGGCCGCAATTCGTGGCGGTGCCGCTGCTGCTGATCCTGATCCCGACCTTCCTGGTGCTGAAACAGCCCGACCTGGGCACCGCGCTGCTGCTGGTGGCGGGCGGCGGGATCGTGATGTTCCTGGCGGGCGTGCACTGGCTGTATTTCGCAGTGGTCATAACCATGGGCGGCGGGCTGGTGGCGGCGGTGTTCCTGACTCGGGGCACCGGCTGGCAATTGCTGAAGGATTACCAGTATCGCCGGATCGACACCTTCCTGGATCCGGGGTCCGACCCGCTGGGGGCGGGCTATCACATCACCCAGTCCAAGATCGCCCTGGGATCGGGGGGCTGGACCGGGCGCGGGTTCATGCAGGGCACGCAATCACGTCTGAACTTTCTGCCCGAAAAACACACCGATTTCATCTTTACCACCCTGGCCGAGGAGTTCGGCTTTGTCGGCGGTATCTCGCTGCTCAGCCTTTATGTGCTGATCGTGGCGTTTTGCGTGGCCTCTGCCCTGCAGAACCGGGATCGTTTTGCCTCTCTGCTGACGCTGGGGATCGCGGCGACCTTTTTCCTGTTCTTCGCGCTGAACATGGCGATGGTCATGGGGCTGGCCCCGGTGGTGGGGGTGCCGCTGCCGCTGGTGTCCTATGGCGGGTCGGCCATGCTGGTGTTGATGGTGGCCTTCGGGCTGGTACAAAGCGCGCATATCCACAGGCCAAGGGGGCGCTGATGCTGACGATCCTGTTTTCCGCACCGCCCGCGCGCTGGCCGCAATATCAGGCGCCCTTGACCGCCGCCCTGCAAGAGGCCGGGATCGCAGCCCGCATCGTAACCGAAACCGAGGCGCCAGAAACGGTGGATTACGTCGTCTACGCGCCAAATGGCGGGCTGTCGGATTTCACCCCCTTCACCGGGTGCCGGGCGGTGCTGTCGCTGTGGGCCGGGGTGGAGAACATCGTAACCAACGACACCCTGACCCAGCCGCTGTGCCGGATGGTGGATGCGGGGCTGGAGGAAGGGATGCGCGAATGGGTGGCGGGCCACGTCCTGCGCCACCATCTGGGGATGGATGCGCATATCGTGAACCCCGCCCATCGCTGGGATCAGGTCGCGCCCCCGCTGGCGCGGGACCGGACCGTGGCCCTGCTGGGTCTGGGCGCGTTGGGACAGGCCGCCGCCAGCGCGCTGGTGGCCCTGGGCTTCGACGTGCAGGGGTGGAGCCGCACGCAGCGCGAAGTACCGGGCGTGACCTGCCATCACGGGGCCGAAGGGCTGCGCGCGGTGCTGGAACGGGCCGAGATCGCGGTGCTGTTGCTGCCGCTGACGGCCCAGACCGAAAACCTGATGAATGCCGAACGGCTGGGCTGGATGCCCGCGGGCGCGGTGCTGATCAATCCCGGCCGCGGCGCGCTGATCGACGATACCGCGCTGCTGGCCGCGCTGGACGCCGGGCGGATCGGGCATGCCACGCTGGACGTGTTCCGCAGCGAACCCCTGCCAGCGGATCACCCGTTCTGGACCCACCCGCGGGTGACGGTAACCCCGCATATCGCGTCCGAAACCCGCCCCGCCAGCGCCGCCCGCGTGATCGCCGAGAATATCCGCAGGTCCGAGGCGGGCGAGCCGCTGCTGCATCTGGTCGACCGCGCACGGGGGTATTGAGGGCGGCTCCCGCCCCCGGTCGGCGCGGGGCAGGCCCGCTTGTCCGGCGTTGGGCCGGGCCGCGGGCGCTGACGCGCCCGCGGATGGGTATTTGGACCAAGAAGAAGGGATCAGCGCAGGCGCGGGGGGGCGCCGGGATCGCGCAAGGGAACAGGTTCCACCGGGGCCGGATCGGGCAGGTCGATGCGCAGGCCGACCGTTGCGATCCGGTTCAGGACCGGATCATCGCCCGCGCGGAAGGCGACATCCAGTGCGCCCCTGTCCAGCCCGCTGAACCGCAGGGCCTGGGCCACCGCCTGGGCAAGCGCCTCCTCGGCCCCCGGTGCGGGGTCGGCCAGGATCAGCAGCAGCCCCTGCCCGCCCCCCTGGTATCGGATGCCGGTCAGCCAGGCGGCCCCGGCCAGGCCCGCCATTGCCGCCAGGCAGGTGTCGAGCGCGGCCAGCAGGTCCCGGGGCAGATCGGCGGGGGGGCACAGCGCCTGTGGCTGCAGGGCCACGGGCGCGGGGGCAGGGGCGGCCAGCGTTTCGGCCCACCAGGCCACGGCCGAGGCGGGCAAAAGTTCGGCGTGATCCGTGCCCGGATTGACCGCCACACCCAGCCCCTGGGCCGCCAGCAACGGGGCAAGCGCCCGGCCCGGCAGCGCGGCATAGGGCGCGGGCGCGCCGGTGAAATCGGTCAGTCGGCTTTCGCGGTCGAAGGCCAGGACGAGGGGGCCCGCCTCTTCGGGGGTGAAGACGCTGGGGGCGATGCGGTCGTCCTTTGCCTCGCGCTCCAGCAGCAGGAAAAGTTCGGTCCCGGCCAGCCGACCGTAATAGCGCAGCCGGGGCGCGGGGTCGTCGGGCGCGGCCTGCATGGCCGCCTGGGCGATGTCGAGCGCGGTTTGTCGGGTCACGCGAGCACCTCTTTCACACGGGCGCGCAGCAGCGGCAGAAGCTCTGCCTCGAACCAGGGGTTGCGCCTTAGCCATGCGGTATTGCGCCAGGAGGGATGCGGCAAGGGGAAAACCGCCGGCGCATGGTCGCGCCAGGCGGCAACCGTTTCCGTTACCCCGCCGCGCGCCGCCACCCCAAGGTGCCAGCGCTGCGCGTATCCGCCGATCAGCAGCGTCAGCGGCACCACGCCCAGATGCGCCATCACCCGGTCGTGCCAGGTTTGCGCGCACAGCCGCGGGGGTGGCAGGTCCGCGCCGCGCGCGTCATAGCCCGGAAAACAGAACGCCATGGGCAGCACCGCGAGGCGGGTCCGGTCATAGAAGATATCCGGGCCGATCCCCATCCAGTCGCGCAACCGGTCGCCAGAGGGGTCGAAGAACGGCTTGCCCGCCTTGTGCACCCGCATCCCCGGCGCCTGGCCGCAGACCAGGATGCGCGCGCCGGGCGCGAACCACGGCACCGGGCGCGGGGCGTGGGCGGTGGCCGTTTCTGCGAAACGGTCGGCGCACAGGCGGCAGGCGGCGATTTCCCGGATCAGGTCGGACATCGCCCCGCTTTAGGCCGGATCGCGCGACGGCGCAAACCCGGGCCGGTTGCCGGGCGCGGGCCGATGCCCTATCCAGACGGCCAAGCGGGAGGACCCTTGGATGTATCGTGTGTGGAACGCCCTAGGCCATAATGCGGCGCTGTTGCTGGCCGGTATCGGAATGGGGCTGGCCTGGGCCGCCCTGGCGCCCGGCACCTACAACAACGCGGTGGAATTCGTCCTGCTGGAGGGCGTCGGGATCGGCCACCCGCACGAGGTGGCGGGCGAGGTCCGGCGCGTCCTGACGGTAGAGTTCCTGGTTAACGGCATGCTGATGTCGGTGATCTTCGCCGTGGCGTTCAAGGAACTCTGGGAGGCGCTGATCCTGAAACGCGGGGCGTTGCGCGGGCGCAAGGCGGCAGCGCCGCTGCTGGCCACGGCGGGCGGGATGATCGGGCCGGTCGCGGTCTATCTGGGGCTGGTGGCGTTCCTGGGGCCGGATGCCTGGGCGGCACTGGCACGGGGCTGGACGGTGCCCATGGCCACGGATATCGCGCTGGCCTTCGTCGTGGGGCGGGCGGTGTTCGGTACGGGGCACCCGGCGGTGCGCGTGTTGCTGCTGCTGGCAATCACCGACGACCTGGTTGCCATGGCCCTGCTGACGGTGCTGCACCCTGCGGGCACGGTGCAACCGGCCTGGCTGCTGGTGCCGCTGGCCGCCGGGGCCGGGGCGTTCGGCCTGTTCAACTGGCTGCCGCGACACCTGGACCGGGGGCACCCGGCCCAGCCCAACACGGCCTGGGTGCGGCGGCGCCTGTCGCTTTGGCCCTATGCGGTGGCCGGGGCGATCAGCTGGTACGGCGTGCAGCAAAGCGGGTTGAACCCGGCCCTGGGGCTGTTGCCGGTGGTGCCTGCCCTGCCCCATGCGGACCGGGCCTTCGGGCTGTTTTCCGAGGCGGAGCGGTATCTGAACGACCTGCTGAACCATGCCGAGCACCTGCTGCGGCGCCCCGTCGGTGCGATCCTGTTCCTGTTCGGCCTGTGCAACGCCGGGGTAGATCTGGGCGCGGCGGGGCCGGTCAGCCTGTTTGTGCTGGCAGCCCTGCTGCTGGGCAAGCCGCTGGGCGTGGTGCTGTTCGGCGGGCCTGTCGCCCGTGCCCTGCGGCTGCCCGTGCCGCCGGGAATGCGCCCGCGCGAATTGGCGGTAATCGGGCTGGTCGCCGGGATCGGCCTGACCGTGCCGCTGCTGGCCGCGGGCAGCGCGTTCGATGCGGGGCCGGTCCTGGACGGGATCGATGCGGCGGACGGGGCGCGGATCGGTCTGCTGCTCAGCCTTGGTGCGGCACCGCTGGCCCTGTTGGCCGCGCGGCTGATGGGGGTTCGGCGGCGGCCGGGTTAGGGGCGCCAAGCGCCTGTTGCGCACCCCCATCTCGACATAATATGGCCCAAGTACATCTTTAGGTTCCAAACACGAACCAGTCCGTTTCCAGCCCGGACAGGCAGGGCGGACATGAGCGGGGACAATCATGCTGGAGTTCAACGGCGTCAGCAAAAGCTTCTGGACCGGAAAGCAACGCAAGGTGATCCTTGATCGTGTTTCGTTCCGGGTGGAGCTGGGCAATTCGCTGGGCATCCTGGCCCCCAACGGGACCGGCAAGACGACGCTGATCAACATGATGGCCGGGCTGGAAAAACCCGACGAGGGCAAGGTGACTCGCGCCTGCCGGATCTCTTTCCCGCTGGGTTTCATGGGCGGCGTCGTCAACAAGCATAGCGGCACCGAGAACGCCCGCTATATCGCGCGGCTTTACGGGCTGGATCCCGACTACGTCGAGGCCTTTTCCCGTTGGCTGTGCGGGATCGAGGAGTATTTCGACATGCCCGTGGGCACCTACAGTTCGGGGATGCGCGCGCGGTTCAACTTTTCGCTGCTGCTGGCGCTGGATTTCGATATATACCTCATCGACGAGGGGATGCCGTCGACCACGGACGTGGCGTTCAACCGCAAGGCCGGCGCGATCCTGCGCGAACGGCTGGAGGGCGCGACCGTCGTGATCGCCTCGCACCAGCCCGCAACGCTGGAAAAATTCTGTCGCACGGCCGCTGTGCTGCGCGACGGGCAGATGTTCATGTTCGACAGCCTCGAAGAGGCCAGGGCGCTTTATGACTACCAAACCCAAGGCTAGGAAATTCCGCATCCGCCGCAACACCTCTTTGCGGACGGGCCTGGACCCTGTCGGGACGGTCGGCGCCAACGGTGCGGCAACCGCCCCCGCGGCAGACCAACGCCCGCCAGAGCCCGAGGACGGTTTCGGCAGCGCCCCCTTCCCCACCGCGCGCGCCGCCAACCCGGAACCCCGCACCGCAGAGGGCACAGTGACAGCACCGATGCCAACCGGCGTCCAGTCCCAGCCCGGACCCGACACCCCGCGCAGCGCGGATCAGGATATCGACGCGATCCGGCGCGAGGGCCTGACAGGCAGGCAATTGCGCATGGCCCGGCGTATCGCCCAGAAACACGGGCTGGCGCCGACCTCGGATTACGACGCGGTGCGCCTGCTGCGCGCCAAGGGGATCGACCCGTTCCAGCGCGCCAACATGCTGGAACTGGTCCAAAGCGAGGCCCCCGGCCGCGCCAGCGAAATCGGCAGCCTGCCCGCCCTGCCCCGCACCGAGAAACAGGATTTGGCGGTGCCCGCGCTGGCCGCCCCCGCCGAATCCCGCCTGCGCGAGGTGCGCGACATCCAACGCGACATCGCGCGGCGCCGGCGGCGCGGCCTGGCCCTGCTGTTCGCGCGGCTTTCGGTCTTTGTGCTGCTGCCCACGCTGCTGGCGGGCTATTACTACTACACCATCGCCACGCCGATGTACGCGACCAAGTCGGAATTCGTCATCCAGCAGGCCGAAGCAACCGGCGGCGGCGGCCTGGGCAGCCTGTTCCAGGGCACCGGGCTGGCCATGCAGCAGGATTCCATCGCGGTGCAAAGCTATCTGCAATCGCGCGACGCGATGCTGCGGCTGGATCAGGACCGCGGCTTTCGCGCGCATTTCAGCCAGGACTGGATCGACCCGCTGCGGCAATTGCAGCCCGACAGCACGTCAGAGGCGGCCTACAAACTGTACAAGAAGGCGGTCAAGATCGGCTACGATCCCACCGAGGGCATCCTCAAGATGGAGGTCATCGCCGCAGACCCCGAAACCAGCGCAGCCTTTTCCAACGCGCTGATCTCTTACGCCGAAGAACGCGTCGACGGGCTGACACAGCGCCTGCGCGAGGATCAGATGGCCGGGGCGCGCGCAAGCTATCAAGAGGCCGAGGAAAAGGTCGCCGCCGCCCAGCAACGCGTGCTGGAATTGCAGGAAAAGCTGGGCGTGCTGGACCCGGCCAGCGAAACCGGCGCGCTGATGGGGCAGATCACCACGTTCGAAACGCAACTGCGCGAAAAGCGCCTGCAACTGCAACAGCTCTTGGACAACCCGCGCCCCAACAGCGCGCGGGTCGATGGTGTAAAGGGCGACATCCGCCGGCTGGAACAACTGGTCGCGGAATTGCGCGCCTCGATGACCGAGGGCGGCGGCGGCGCCGACTCTCTGGCCCGGATTTCCGCCGAACTGCGGATCGCCGAGGCAGACCTGACCAACCGGCAACTGCTGCTGCAACAGGCCCTGCAACAGATGGAAACCGCCCGGATCGAGGCCAACCGCCAGGTACGGTACCTGTCGCTGGGTGTCAGCCCCGTGGCCCCGGACGAACCCACCTATCCCCGCGCCTTTGAAAACACGGTGCTGGCGTTCCTGATCTTTGCCGGGATATACCTGATGATCTCTCTTACCGTTTCCGTCCTCCGCGAACAGGTATCTGCCTGACATGACAGACATAGAAATCGGCGGCCTGACCGTCGGCAATACCCGCCCGCTGACCGTGATCGCCGGTCCCTGCCAACTGGAAAGCGCCGAACATGCGCTGATGATCGGCCGCGCGATGCGCGACGCCTGCGCGGCGGCGGGCGCGGGCTATATCTTCAAGGCCAGCTTCGACAAGGCCAACCGCACCTCGCTGAGCGGCAAGCGCGGCGTGGGGCTGGAACACGGGCTGGAAATCCTGGCCGAGGTTAAGGACAGCCTGGACGTGCCCGTGCTGACCGATGTCCACACCCCCGAACAATGCGCCCCCGTGGCCGCGATCGCCGATGTTCTGCAAATCCCCGCCTTTCTGTGCCGGCAGACCGACCTGCTGCTGGCGGCAGGCGAAACCGGGGCGGCCGTCAACGTCAAGAAGGGTCAGTTCCTAGCGCCCTGGGACATGCCCAACGTGGTGGCCAAGATCGAATCGACCGGCAACCGCCGCCTGCTGCTGACCGAGCGCGGCTCCAGCTTCGGCTACAATACGCTGGTGGCCGACATGCGCAGCCTGCCGATCATGGCGCGCACCGGCTATCCGGTGGTAATGGATGCCACCCATTCGGTGCAGCAACCCGGCGGCCTGGGCGGGGCCAGCGGCGGGCAACGCGAATTCGCCCCCGTGATGGCGCGCGCCGCCGTCGCACTGGGAATTGCAGCCGTCTTTATCGAAACGCACGAGGCGCCGGATACAGCGCCCTCGGACGGGCCGAACATGATCCCGCTGGACCGGATGCCCGCCTTGGTGCAGACGCTGATGGGCTTTGACCGGCTCGCGAAAGCGGCCCCGCTGGAGCTGTGAACCAAGCGCGAAAAAGGCACGATTTTTCGCCAGATGGGGCTTGAAGCCCGCGCACACTCGGCGTATCTACGCGCGCACCGTTGGGGTGTAGCCAAGTGGTAAGGCAGCGGTTTTTGGTACCGTGTATCGTAGGTTCGAATCCTACCACCCCAGCCAAATCCCACATTAAGTCATTGATATAGAACGAAAATAGACAGACCGGCACCGGTGCCTGAACCGATGTGTCATACACGGCTGTCATACAGGGTGGACCTGCCTCGATCTTGAGGTGGCCCCGATGACGATCGCTGCACATGTTTTCCGCCGCGGTGCGGTCTATACTTGGCGTCGGCGTATTCCGCGCACCTGTAGGCAATCGACGAAAACCGCATATATACAAGTCAGCTTGATGACCCGTGAACCGGAGCTTGCCCGACGGCTCGCTGGCATCCTTCATGGTGAAAGTGTCCATCTCTTCGATCTCATGCGTTCAGACCGTCTGACCCCGGAAGAAACCCGTAAATGGCTCGAACATGTTGTTCGGGAGGAAATCGCACGCATCGAGCGACGAAAGCTCGTGGAACTGGAAAGCTCGAATCTCGGCAATCGTGCAGAAAGCAAGCTACTGGACGACCTCGCCGCCCAGTGCTTCCGCCTGTTAGCCGAGCACGGCAAGAGCGCGACTTTCGATCCGCAGACCGACCAAATCCTGGCGGAGAAGGAGTATTCCCCCGAAACTCTACACCGCGCACAAGAGATGATGGACCTCTACAAGCGCGACTTCCAGTCGGTGAGCCGACACGCCAAGACCTGTGCGATCGCGCGCGATGTGCTCGGTGACAAAGAGATTAGTGCACTGCGCTATGTGGAATTGCGCCAATTGTTTATGAAAGGCAAGGTGATCGCCATCGAAGCAGTAGCACAGGCGGCCAACCAGGACGTGGCACCAGCAGTTGCGGCCACCCGGGATGAAATTGTGAGGGCGCGCGGTCCAGCCTTTGATCTTTTTTCGCCATCGACGCTGCCTGCCTCTTCCGAGGCCCCTACCTCACCGCAGAGTGCTTGCAAGCCCGAGACGCGCCCACAAGCGCCAGGCCAGGTAGAAATCCCCTATGATCCCGACCCGAAGGAGATCTGCAAACGCCTCGTGAAAAACAAGGAGAAGGAGGTCGATTCGAAAGGCTTGAACCAGCTTGTCCAAGTGGTCGACGTTTTCACCGAGATTACCGGTCTCGCAGACATCCGAGAGCTCCGCCAACACCATCTCTCACTTTATGTCGAAACCTTGGCACAACTGCCCAAGGCATATCGGAAAAGCCCAGCAGATCGCAAAAAACCGCTGTCCGAGATCTTAGCGGAAGCCGCAAAATTGCCGCCTGAGAAAAAGGGCATGGCAACGAACACGATCAATCGAAACCTGACCTTCATCGGGATGCTGCTTCAGAAGGCAAGCTCGGAAGGCCATGATCTTGACAGTCGTCTTGACATTACAGCACTGCGCAAACGCCGGACGCGGCGGCAAAGGGACGAGCGAAACCCCTTTACTCGGGACGAAATCCAAGCGCTCTTCGAAAGCCCTCTCTGGACCGGCTGCCAGGGTCCGAGTCGGCGCCGTGTGCCCGGCAACCGCATCATCCCCGACGGCCGATACTGGGTCCCCCTGATCTGCGCGCTGTCAGGTGCACGCCGCGAAGAGATCGCTGGTATGACAACAAGCGACATCAAGAACGTCGAGGGCACTTGGTGCTTCGACATTCGTCCAAATAAGAATCGGTGTGTCAAGAACCTCCAGTCCGAACGGCTCGTTCCAATCCACTCCCAATTGATCGAGCTCGGCCTTCTTGAGCACCGAAGCCGAAAGAAAAACGACCTTTTTCCGGAGCTTCGGCCGAAAAGCAAATCAACCAGATTTGGCGACCAACTCGACCATACGTTCCGCATGGTCTTGCAGGATCGGATCAGGGACCGTGACCGCAAGACGTTCCACTCACTACGCCATTATGTCAGTGACGTATTGAAGAACGATCCAACGATTAAGACCGAGTACAAAGACGATATACTTGGCCATGCCGGCAAAGGTACTGGTGCACGCTGCTATGGCGGCAGAACGGAACTAAAGAATCTGGTACGGACCATCGAGAAACTGCCAAGGATCGCCGCTCTGGAGCCGCAGGTGGGGAAGACGGGCAAACGCTAGCGCCGCCACGAGCTCGGGGCACGCCCGCGATATTGGCTACAGTTCGCCTACCATGGCCTGCAGCCCCTAGACAAAGAAGAAACCCATCGCATGAGGGCCGGGACCTGCTGCCCCGAGCCTAAGATCTGCGACAGGCAGAGCGTGACCTTCCCCTGCGAGTAGGGCCGTTTAAAACTGGAACCTTCCGGTTGGGTTTGAGTGTTGAGCGGCAGCCTGGAGAACCGCCAACTCCGGGAGGAGAGGAACGCGCCAAGAATAGCTCCCGCGCCAGTGCCCGCCTATGCGGGCCTGTGCGGGGCGTCCAACACCCTTTACCGTTAGAGCAAAACGCCTGCCATTGGACAGCTGGACTGTTGGACATCTCGACTAGCATCGTCGATCTCAGGATTAAATTGGCTTCAAACGGGGGTTTATCCACAGAAAACCGACGGCCGAGGCATTTCGGGTGTTTCCCTTAGCCCTCTAGCGCCACTAGCTGAAGAGGCGAAACCAATACTCGCACGGAACGGCCCCTCACTATGGCAAACCTCGAAGACCTCGGCATTTTCCCGCCACCCGATGACCTTCCCACGTGTCAGCCCAATGACAGGACGGACCAAGGAAACCCCTATTCCATCCCAGGCCTGCCCCCCGGTTACCGGGCGCAGGCGTGGGGCGGCATAGTCAAAGTCGACAAGAAGGGCCGAGAGGAAATGATCTGCGGACCACTTCAGGTCGCAAGTTACCAAAGATCACGCACTGGCGCGCTTACCACCTATCTGATCCGCTATATCGACCGAGACTGTCTCCCGCACACGCTGCTTATCAAGGCATCAGACATTCATAATGCAGGTGCCGGTGTCTGTACGCGGCTTGTCGATGGCGGATTGGAAATCTTCTGCCCTGTGCCGAAGATGCTGGCCTTCCTGCGGGCATGGCGGCCCAACAGGCACGGCGAAATCACGGATGAATTTGGTTGGGTCGACACCGTGTCAGGCCCCTGTTTCGCGCTGAGCGACAAGACTGTCCTTGCCCCGGCCCATCGCAAGGAGCCCCTTTACATCTTGGGCGATCACCAGGTTGAACCCCGCGCGTCGGGTGAACTTGCCGCCTGGAAAGAGCTCGTCGCCCAACCGTCCGAGCATAACCCGCTCATGCTGTTCGCGATTTCCGCCGCATTGGCCGGACCACTGCTGGGGATGCTTGGCCTGAGCAGCGGTGGCTTCAACCTCCACGGCCGTAGCAGTAGCGGGAAGACCACGGCACTCATGGCCGCGATGAGCGTCTGGAACGATCCAGCACTTTTGCCGCGCTGGCATGCCAGCCCCGCGGGGATGGAACTCTACGCAGCCCGGTCCCGCGACACTTCTCTCATCCTTGACGATATCCCCTGCGGCGACCCGCGTGCACTCTCGGAACTGGTTTACCTCGCCGGGAACGGCGCAGGAAAGCTGAGGGGAAACTCCAACATGAGCTTGCGCGCGGTCAAGCACTGGCGCACGGTCACGCTGACCACTTCTGAGCACGCCCTGACCGATATCTTCGCGCGGCGCGGCGAGGACATCCACGAGGGCGTGACCGTCCGGCTTGCCGACATCCCCGCCGGGGTTTGGCGGCATGGGGCCTTCCAGGAGATCGGCGCCAGCGCTTCGGCGAACGACTTCAGCGTCGCAATGAAATCCGCCGCGCAACAGCACTTTGGTCATGCCGGGCCGACTTTCGTCCGGACCTTGCTGAAGCTGAGGCCGGTGAGCGGCAAGAACCACCTTGCTAAACTGCACCTTCACGCGCGCGAGGATCTAAAAAAGGCACTCCAGGTCACGCGCACACTAGAAGGCCCCGAACTGCGGGTCCTGGACCAGCTTGCGGCCGCCTACACTGCGGCGCTCCTTGCGGATCGCCGTGCCATCGTATCCTGGTCGCGTCAGTCGATCCAGACGGCAATGCGCGAGGTGGCGACGCTCTGGTTCGAGGCGAGATGCGCAATCCCAAAAGATCGCGAAACCGACATCGTGGATCGCCTGATCGCTTTTCTCTCCGACTCCCTCGAAACATGCTTCGCCAACCTCGACCGCGGCGAAACGGTCGACCTGGCGCGTCATGACGGATGGCATACCGAAGGTTGGATCGAGATCACGACGGATTGCCTCAAACGCGAGGTCTGCGGTCGGCTTCCTCTGGCGCGGGGCGCGCGCGCGCTAGCAGCCGCGGGCCTGATCATTCCAGACGGCTCGGCCCGCTCGCTCCAACGGCGCCCATCCGCACGCCTGGTGCCGACGCGCAAGCGCGTCTATCGCATCAACCGGGCAAGGCTTGATCTACATGCAAGAACCAACACAAGAGAATGATCAAGAGGGCGGGACAAGTATCCGACTGTCCAACAGTCCAAGACAGGGCAATTACAGCCTCCCAAGCTGGTTTTGAAAGGCTCTGGGATAAATGCACCGAGAAGATCATCGGGTTGCTTTGCGTGTGCATAATGGCGCTGAAAAGGTCGGCCAAGACGAAGCTTCACTCAGAGCTTCAAAGCCATACCATCGATGGCAACGATTGTACTCTTTTCATGTGATTGTGCCTTCCCCGAAGAAAATGCGTGCGATCGTTGCCATTTAATCGGCAGGCTGGTATCTCCAAAGACAATGCAAACGATCGCGATCATTCGGAGCTGCGATATGTCCATTCCCACTGCGCCAGCCATCCCTGTTTACGATCCGGAATCGTTGGGGCATGTCATCCGGAAAACCCGCAAGGCACTGAAAATCACACAGGAGGAACTGTCTCTCCAGACCGGGATCTCGCGCACAACCATTCGCGCGATCGAGCGCGGCAAGGAAAGCGCGCATGTGGGGCTGGTCATGCAGATCTGCCGCGATCTCGGGCTCATGATCGCCCTCACCCCGCCGCGCTCGGACCAGACCCCATGACCGTTCTCGATGTCTATCTGGAGGCCGTGGCACAGCCGATCGGCCAGCTCTCGTCAGATCCTGAGGGCGAGATGACCTTCACCTATCACGCTAAGAACCTGCCGCACGCGATCTCCATTTCCTTGCCAGTGCGCAAGGAACCCTACGGAGATGTCGCCACGCGTGGATTCTTCGCGAACTTGCCGTTCGAGAACGAGATGCGCGACCAGGTGATGCAGCGCCACGGGCTTTCGGAGCGGGACATCGTGGGTCTGCTCTACCATCTCGGCGCCGATTGACAGCCGGCCGATCTGCGCACCGCGGCGGGTCCGCTTGCGGTGGCGGGTAAACTCACCCGGCTCATGCCTCGCTGCGCGAAAACCGGCGGCTGCCGCCCGATACAGACGATCCCTCCCCGCTTGCGGGGTGCAGGGAAAGATTGCGCTGACCCGGCTCGAAGACGGGCGACTGGAGCTTCCAGTGTCCGGGAGCGGAGCGCCGACCACGCATATCCTGAAGGTCCCGCGAGCCGGCCAGATGGGTGCGGTCCAGCGCGAGCACCAGGCTGCGGGGGTGATGGCCGCCATTCAGTCACACCCGATGGTCCAGACCTGCATCCTGGGTGAGGGCGACCTCCAGGGGCTTCTTGTTGCTCGGTTCGATCGGCGGGTCGATGGGGGAAAAGTGCACCGTAAGCGGTGTCCGCAGGTCACCTGTCTTTCAGCTTGACGGCTGGAAATTCCACGGGAGCAACTCGTCCAGGCGGCCTTGCGGATGGCCGGCGACGATGGCTTCGAGGGTGGATTTCAGGTAGGCGAAGGGCTCCACTGCGCAATCCGACGCATCCGGTCAGCGATTCCGACAACATCCGGTCACGCGCTACGATCATCCGGTCACCGCGCGACGTTGCCGCTGAGCGTGGTTTGGTGATGCCGCCTTGAGCCGGCCTGGTCAAGCGTTTCGGTCCTCGCGCCGCGGGAGCCGTGTGCGGGGCCGCGCGCGCCCTGTAACGCTGGCGCGGCCCCGCACACGGCGGTGGGTGTGGCGGATCTCATGTGTCGGCCTTTCGCATGGATGGTCCGTCGAGGGTCAGGCGGTGGGCGTTATGGACGATGCGGTCCAGGATCGCGTCCGCGAAGGTGGGCTCGCCGATGACCTCGTGCCATGCCGCGACGGGAAGCTGGCTGGTGATGGCGATCGAGGCGGTCTGATAGCGGTCTTCGACGATCTCCATCAGGTGGCGCCGCTGCATCGCGGTGAGCCGGTCCGGTCCCCAGTCGTCAAGGATCAGCAGGTCGGTGCGGACGAGCTGGCGGAACATACGCGGGAAGCTCCCGTCGCCCTGCGCTAGTTCGAGATCGGCGAACAGGCGCGGCAGGCGATGATAGAGCACGGTTTTGCCGTCGCGGCAGGCCTTCTGGCCGAGCGCGCAGGCCATGCCATCAGGCAGGGGCCACGAAAGGCCCGCCCGCTCGGCACGCTTGAGATACTCGCTGACCGTCGACTGGCCCACGTTCAGGCTCGCCGCGATCTTCCGGGTCGCCAACCCGGCCGTCTTCAGGCGAAGGGCGTCTGCAATCTTGCGCATCGGCAATCGTCTCATCCTGGGCTCCTTGCTCGTCCTCTCGGACGGCAAACACCGGTGTGTTCCGCTCAACGCCCTGTTGGCGTACCGGGATCGTAAAAGACGCCGCCGAGAGGATGCGCTGGATGATCTGGCCCGCCTCGGTCAGGAATTCGATCAGGGATGAGCATCGTCGCGAACCCCTTCGTGGTGCTTCTGGATGCGAACGTCTTGTTCCCTTTCAGGGTCCGGGACGTGCTTCTGACCTTCGCGCATGAGGGGCTTTTCTAGGGAGGTTCACAATCTCAGGGCATGCTCGACTTCCTCGTTCTCCAGGACCGCCTTCATGGCGTTGAAGTCGACCGATGTCATCTGGAGGGTCGTCCCGATCTCCCGCCATCGCGCCGAAACGATCTCCGCTATGCTGCGAATCATGGCACGCGCCTCATAGCTGGACAGGTCGAAGAACGGCGCTGCATCGAGCGCCGCCATGATGGAGCATTTCGCCCCGTGTATCTCCGAAATAGGGGTCTGCAGGTAGCCGCCGGACCGGTGCTCGGGGTTGATGTCGAAGGCCGGCGAGAGCCGCCATCCCCTTGCAGCCCGCAGGAAGCCGTGATTGCGCAAGTGGTCGTCGGTGTTTCGAACCAGGATGCTGAAGCACAGGCGTCGGTAGAGTTCCTGTATGTCGCTCGCGGGATCCGCACCATGAGTCCTCAGCTGCATGGCGATATCCTCGTAGGACCAGGCCTTGCTGTCATCTTCCGCCACGAAGCTCTGCGCGGAGATGTAGGGCACGCGCGCCGCATAGCCCTCGCCGGTCCGGTCGAAACGCCTGACGCGGATCATGGGGAAATGCGGGGCATCGTTGAGGACATGTGCCTCGGCGACGCGGATGCCTGCAAGCTCAGCGAGGCGCAGCGCCATGACCTCAGCGCGCGACATGGCATAGGTGTCGTTCTGCTTTGGCAGCTTCACAATCCAGAGCGCGCCATCCTCGTCCATCGCGTTGACCTTCGGTCGAGCACCGCCGAGAGATCCCACCGCGTCGCGCAAGATGTCCCCACCGACCAGCACGCCGCGTTTCTCAACATAAGCGTCGGGATCTGCCTCGAAATCCCGGGCCGCCAGGATCACGTCCTGCATGCTGTGCAGCATCGGCACGCGGGTCTCTCCCTTCCTCGTGCGCGGTTCGGCCAAGGCCTGGCCTTCTAGACCCGGAGCATCGAAGTAGCGAAGCGCTCCGATGCGCAGGAAATCGTCCGTTCCGATCAGGTAGTCGATATCGGCCAGATGGGCTCCCGCGCTAGTCTTGTTAATGATCCGGCGACCCCAGGAGTCAGGAGCCCCATCCTCGACCGGGCTCGGCAGGGAGGAAATGTGCCGCTCCTTCTTGAAGAAGAAGGGCGCATTCCGCAGCGGCAGGAAGGGTGAGAGCGCGAAGGCGCGCGGGTTATCGAGCCATGCCTGAGCGTAGCGGAACATCGAGGTCTCCCGCTGCGCGTCCTGGTCGGCGATCAGCGTTCCGACGGGAACGCCCGAGGCGCCGAGGCGGACATCAATGTCGCGGCGCGCCATCACCAGCCCTCTGGCTCGGCGCTCTCTGACCGAGGGGGTCCGGCAGGTGTTCTCCGCGTGGACGCCGGACGGGAGCGGGCGATGCGCTTGGGGACCGTATCCTCTGCAGTTAGGAGACCTACATCGTCCGTCGCTCGGTCGACCAGGCCCTCGAGGCGGTCCATAAGCCCCAACGCGTGCAGGGCCATCGCGAGAGTGTTGAGTGAGACGCCAGGATCGCCCTGCTCGAGCCGCCGCAGGGTGCTGCGATCGACGCCCATGCGCTCGGCCATGTCGATCGTCGACAGAGACCTGACGCGTCGGGCCAGTGCCATATCGCGGCCGAGCTTTATCATCGCCCGGTGCACCCGAGGGTGCACGGCGCTTCCTTTCGTAACCTTCGGCGCTGTTTTTGTCATGGTGTCCACATGTCCCATTATTGGATATAATGGCGTATCTGCGCTTCACTCATGCCGTGCCCCTTCCGTTTTTGCAAGAGTGCGCTAACAAGTATATGGAGCGCATATGCAGCATAATCATCATATAAGATGCTTTTGTGCCTCATTTCAGGTCGGTTTAACCACGTCCGGGCTCAGTCCGTCGGGCCGAAGCCGGCTAACTGATTCCGGGCCCCTGATCGCCCTCGCGCTCGCAGGGGATCTGGACGTCCTTACCGTATGCGACGGCCACGCCCCATTGATTTGGCACTTGCGCGGTGTCGCGGCGGGATGAAGCGGAGGGTGGCCGGTAGCTCGTCAGGGACTACGAGACGAGTTCCCTATGCCTCCTGGCCCTGCTGGGCGTAGGCCCAAGGCATCAGAGCCTCGATGTCTTGGGCGAGATGGCCGTTGGCGAGTTTCGTGAACAGATCGCGCAAATACGCATAGGGTTCGACGCTGTTCATCTTGCAGGTACCGATCAGGCTGGTGAAGCGGGCCCAGTTGCGGCCTCCTTCGTCGTGGCCGGCGAAGAGCGCGTTGCGGCGGTTCATGGCCGGGCTGCGGATGGCGTTTTCAACAAGGTTGGAGTCGATGTCGGCGCGCCCATCGTCCAGTAACAGGCGGAACGCGAATGGCCGACCGGGTATCAGGCTTTGCGCCGGGCAGGATCCCGCGGCCTGGTCTGCCCTTCGGTCCGGGCTCCGGCGCCATTCCGGAGACCTGCCCGGTCAGCCCAGGTCGTCCTTGCGGAATAGCGACGGAAAGCTATTCAAGCTTGGCGCCACATGCTTTGATAAGGGGCGGTGGTTGTTAAAGGCTCGAACGATGACGATGGCCCCGACCAATAATGATCGTTGATATGTACGGCGTTTTGCCGTACATGAAAAACTCTAAGGAGGCTGGCCATGCTCGCCATCGAGACTGTGAGCCCGACCCCGGGCAAGATGGAAGCGCGCAAGGAATTGCGCATGCACCGCGCAGATGAAGAACGCATCAAGGCGGCTGCTGCTGCAACCGGCCTGCAGGAAGCTGACTTCATTCGCCAAGCGGCCCTTCTGCGCGCACAGGAGGTGGAACAACGCATGTCCCTCTCTGTCTTGCCTGTCGAGGCATTCGATGCATTCAAGGCAGCCGTCGAGGCGCCCGGTCAGGTCGTGCCCGGGTTGGCTCGTGCCGCGGAAGCGTCGAAGGGCCTCCTGAAGGATGCCGGCTGAGACCGCGGCGGACGTCCCCGCTCTGACAATCGCAAAATTCGACAAGGCGCTGCATGATCGCAACGCCTTTTCTTGCGGCTTTGGACCCATCGACAACTTTCTGAAGTTGTCGCTCTCGGAGCAGATCAAGACCGGAATGGTCGCTGCGTGGATTGCCACAGCCGGCGACGATCCTGCCGTGCTGGGCTTTTACACTCTCGGCGCAATGGCCGTCCGAGCGGGGCTCGGCGCCAAGAAGTGGCAACGCGCTGGCATTCCAGACATCCCTGTCATCTATATTCGAGCGGTTGCGGTGCGTGAAGACATGCAGGGCAAAGGGCTCGGAACCGCCCTCGTCGTGAACGCCATGCGGCGCTGCCTCGGGATCGCCGATCAGATGGGCGCTGCGGCCATCGTCCTTGATGTGCTCAAGGACGATCACCTCGACCGTCGCTGGAACTTCTACGAAGAGCTTGGTTTCCGGCCGCTCGGCGAGCCCGAGAACCCGCAGCGCGTCTTCATTCCGATGGCGAACGTGCGCGCGACGCTTGGCTAAAGAGTTGTTCGGCATCAATCCTCCCCTCCAAGCTCGCCACGCTTGTCGCCTGAGGCGACATTGCGCTTGACGCAACGCCAGATGTAGCTTAAAGCTACACGAAGGCCGCGATCCGGGTTTTGCGCCGGATGCCCGCCAACACGGCCATACTGATCCGGTCCAAGATTGAGGCCTACGCGAGGGACTCGGCTTCACAGAGCAACAACGTGAGGCCCCTCAAGGGGCGAGAGGGGGTCCGGCTGCGGGTCGGGGACTGGCGCGTAATCATGGATGATCAGGGCAATGTCCTGGCGGTTCTCGATATTGGTCCACGTGGTGGCATTTATGACTGAAAGGGACTGACATTAACGAGGTGGTGACGATCCCGCGCGAGGAATACGATCGCCTGCGGGCGGCGGCCGAAGACCTTGCCGATCTGCAGAGCTACGATCGGGCAAAGGGGGCCTTGGCCGAAGGAGCGGATGAACTGCTTCCTGCTGACTACGCGAACCGGCTGCTGGACGGTGAAAACCCTCTCCGCGTTTACCGGGATCTGCGTGGCCTGACCCAGGCCATGCTCGCCGAGAAAGCCGGGGTCAATCGCGTCACCGTGGCCGAGATCGAAACGGGCCGAAAACAGGGTTCGGTCGCCAGCTTGCGTGCCCTCGCGGACGCCCTCGACGTCACGCTGGACGATTTGACGGAGTAGTCCCGGTCCGGAGCAGACCTTGGCGCCAGGTGCAGATCAGAGCCGTTGCGCATCCGGCTACAATCCCATCTTCTCGCGAAGGGCATCGGCGGCCCCCATCGGCATGAACATCCTCATCGGGTAGGCCGGGAGGCTCTGAAACTGAAACCGCTCATAGTCGGCCTAAGCTTCCGTCAACGCGACGCCACGCGGGCCTTGTAACGCTCCGCCGCCCTCAACAGCGGCTCCCCGGGCTCCGAGGGCGCGTCAAGCGCCGCAAAAAAGGCGGCGTGATCGACCGCCTGGAGGCGGGTGTGCTCATGCGCCTCGATGATCCGCTCCGCCTCACGAAGGGCGGCGCTCATCGTGAAGGTGGAAACGTCCACGCCCGACAGCGCTGCGGCGCGCTGGATGGTCGCCTTGATCGGCGCTTTCGTGCGGAAATGCATCCGCTCCGTGCTCTTGCCGGAGAAGGCCCGGATCTCGTCCGTGAAGGAAAGCATAGGGCGCGCCTCCTTGGGCTGGACAGTTTACAGGATGATCATGTGCGCCACTTGTGCGCACAAATCAATAGAGGTGTCCAATAGAGGTGTCGTTGCGCCACCTCATCAGATCCGCTCCGTCTGGATCGCGGCCCCAAGGATCCGGGCCGCGCTTGCCTCGTCCGGCTCCATGGCCGCCCTGAATGTGATGCCTGTTGCCGGCAGTTTTCGATAACCTAGTGGTTGAAAGGGGGCGAAAGAATCCCCCGCCCCGAAAAACCTGTGAATAGAGATGCCGCAGCCGCGCGATCACGGCCCCATTGCCGATGCGCGATCCGTCTTCCAGGGTCATGAGACGCGCCACACCTCCCCGCTGTTCAACTGCTTGACGTAATCCACCGCCTCGCCGTTCCAGTGATAGGCGAAATGCGCTCCTTGGGTCGGGATCGGGATCACGTCGGGCCAGAAGACAGCGATGCACCGGCCCTCGGGATAGCGGATGCTGGGCCAGGTGATACCGTTCGACCCGGCCGCGCGCCGCTCGGCCCCGAAGACCTGGGAAGCGCGGTAATCGTCCGGATCCAACAGGTCGGCGCGGCCGGCGACGTCATCCAGATCGGCATCGACGGACCCGATCAGTTCGCGGAATTGCGACGTCCAGCCAGGCGCCTCGTTCGTGGAGTGCATGAAGCGGGCGTGGTGGTGGATGGTTTCGGCAATGGCGACCTCGGTGCGGTCGCCCGCATAGTAGAGGCCGAAACTGCCGTCCGAGAACCGCCCCGGCCGCAGAGGCGAGCAATGGACGAAGGGCGCCATGACCCAACTCGCACCGGGGCCGGTCACGCGGCGGGCGACGGGCACCTTGGAGAGATCACCGATGCTCTCGCGGATGCGCGGATTGAACTTGGCCTCGGCCGAGGCCAGCGCCTCCCAATCGGCGGGGTCGGCAATGTCTTCGAACAGGTCGATGGGCGGGTGGATCGAGCGGATGATGCGGACAGTGCGAGGCCATGTCACGCGGCGGACAGGGATATTCACCAGGCACCCCGCTCGGCATCCAGATAGGCCCGCAGATCGATCAGGTCGGTGATCTCGCCGCGCATCATGATGTCGAGCGCGCTCTGCCCGCCGAAGGCCTCGTTGGGCTTGCGGATCCACGCATAGCCACGTGCGGGGTCGGTGAAAAGGTACCGCAGGGCCTTGTGAATGCCCATCAGGATCGCCATGCGCGCACGGAGGTCACGATCGATGCGACCGATATCGCCGGCCTTCCAGCGCGCCCAGGTACGCTGGGCCATGCCCCCCAAGAGCACGCGCGCCTCGCTATCCGCAAGGCCCCAGGCGCGGAACAGGTTGAGGGTGGTGCGTGCCAGCGCTGCCGCCTCCTCGTCGGTGATGACGGGAAGGTCGGGGCGCGCGGCGATCGGATGGATTGTGGCGAACTGCATGGCCTGCCTCCTTTGGCATGAAATTATATTTTATGTGCCAAAAGGCAAGGACAATCCCTTACCCATGCGAAATGCTTCACGCCCCAAGCGCCGCCATCACCTCGCCCCGGTTGACCAACACGATCTGCTGGTCCCGCGGTGCCCGCGCGTCCGGATCCGTGTCCAACCCAAGCCGTTTCAGCGCGTAGTAGAGCAGCGCCCGGCGCACGGAGATCCGCGCCACGCCCGCCTCCATCGCGTAATCCATCTCGAAGACCCGGGTCTGCGCCTCGGAAAGCCCCGGATGCGGCGCAATCACCAGCTCGACCTCCTCCTGCCAGGCCCGGTCCTCGGTGGGGGTGCTTTCCGTAGGGCCGCACTCCCGGGCCTCCAGGATCCGCGAAAGCAGGAAATCCTTGAACACCCCGTCGCGCCAGCAGAAGGCCCGCGCATGCCAGCGGAACCCGTCGAAGGCCAGGGCGTGGGGCTCGATGACCCGCGCGACCGGCTCCGGGCGCGACATCGATTGGTAGACGACCTCCAGCGCCAGCCCACCCGTGATCGCCCCGTAGACCTCGCGCAGAATTTCCGGAACGACGCCGCGCGCCGGCAAAGGCGCACCTGCCACCGCGGGCAAGGGCGCGATCCAGCTCTCGGCCGGGGGCAGCAGCCCCGTCTCCACCGCCTGAAGCTGGTTCAGGAACCCGCCCGCGTCGGGCCGGTAGAAGCGCGGGCGGAAATTCTTGCCCCGCCGGTAGCACTTGGCCTTGCGGTCGTAGACCAGGTTGCTCTTGCGACCATCGAGATAGGTGTTGATGTCGGCCGAGGCCTGCTGCTGGGACAGCCCGAA
>NZ_SLXL01000009.1 GCF_004345735.1 Rhodovulum adriaticum | reverse complement strand
TCGCCGCCGTCAGCGTCGTCTTGCCGTGGTCAACGTGACCGATCGTGCCGATGTTCACGTGCGGTTTCGTACGTTCAAACTTTTCCTTCGCCATGTCCGGGCGCCTCATTGATTAGGGGGCCTGACGGGGCCCGATTCAACATCGCGCGCTCTCTAAGCCGCGCGGGGCAAGAAATCAAGCGTCAGTTGGTGCGGCCGGGGAGGGCTGATCGCCCGCCGCTTCGGCCGGTTCGGGGGCTTCCTCTGGGGCGGGTTCCGTGGCCGGGGCCGGTTCGGGGGCGGGCTGTGTCGCGGGATCGTAAGCGAACCACTCTTCCCGGTTCGAGACCAGCCAGCGTTCGATCCGCTTGGCCATGTTCTCGGCCAGGCTCTGGATCTGTTCCTCACGGGTGCGGGTCAGGCCGGAACCGACCACGGTATCGCCGCTGAACTCCTCGAAAACCGACAATTGCTCGGCCTCTTCGTGCAGCTTCTTGCCGGCCGCGTCGTCCCAGACATTGGCCGACACGATCAGAATGGATTTCGGCGACAGAACCACGGGCACGCCGGGCACGGCCAGGGCATAGCCATCCACGTTGACCGCGATATGGTAGAGTTGATCCCCCTCATAGCGGGCGAAGCGATCCTCCAGCGCCTTTTTCAGCGCGGCCTCCCACTCGCCGGGCTCGGCCTCGCGGCTGGGGGGAACCATCTTGGCGTTCTTGTCCACCACGATGGCATAGCCCAGCCGGAAATCGCCCAGCGGCTCGGGCGGGTCATTCAGGTCTGCGGCGCCCGGCGCACATCCGGCGAGCAGCGCCAGACCGGCACACAGGGCCGCGGCACGGGTAAAGGTACGCGAAATGGGCATGGATCCCCCTCTGGCTGACGCAGGGCCCGGGATAGCCCAGCCACCGCCCCGGCGCAACGGCGCGGTCAGGTGAAACGGTTGTCGCGGGGGAAGCCGCGCGGGGCCATGCGGCCCGTGCCCGCGCGTTTGCCCAGCCATTCCGCCAGGTCGGTTTCGGTCCGGGTGCGGCCCGCTGGGTCCAGCCAGCTCAGCCCCTCGGCCAGGGCAAAGGTGGTGGCGTCCGACAGCCCGCCATCCTTGTATTTCTGCAGGCGCACGCCCTTGCCGCGGGTCATTTCGGGCAGTTCGTCCAGGGCAAAGACCAGCACCTTGCGGTTCTCGCCGACGCAGGCGACGTGATCGCCCGAAACCGGCTTGCAGACCCGGGCGACGGTGTCACCCTTGACGTTCAGAACCTGTTTGCCCGCGCGGGTCTGGGCCAGCACCTCGTCGGCGGCGACCACGAACCCGTCCCCGGCGCTGGAGGCTACCAGCAGCTTCTGCCCCGCACGGTGGATCAGTAGCGTCACGATCTCGCACTCGTTGGGCAGATCCACGTTCAGCCGGACGGGTTCGCCCATGCCGCGCCCGCCGGGCAGTTGTGCGACCGACAGGGTGTAGACGCGCCCGTTCGCCCCCACCAGCAACAGCCGGTCGGTGGTTTCGGCGTGAATGACGAAGCGGCCCGCATCGCCATCCTTGTATTTCAGCTTGGCGGTGTCCTCGACATGGCCCTTCATGGCGCGGATCCAGCCCATCTGCGAACAGACCACGGTGACCGGCTCGCGCTCTATCATGGCCTCCAGGGGCACCTCTTCGGCCTCTTTCGCCTCGGCGAAACGGGTGCGGCGGGCGCCGCCCGGGGCGTTGCGGCCGAAATCCTGGCGCACCTGTTTCAATTCGCCCGCGATGGTGGCCCATTGCACATCCTCGTGGGCCAGCAGGTCGACCAGCGCCGCGCGTTCCGCCATCAGGCGGTCGCGCTCGGCGGTCAGTTCCATTTCCTCCAGCCGGCGCAGAGAGCGCAGGCGCATGTTCAGGATCGCTTCGGCCTGCACCTCGGTCAGTTGGCCCGCGCCATCGCCCGGCAGGGGCGAGACATAATCGCGTTCCGAGGTGGCGCGGACATGGTCGCGGCCCCAGTCCTCGGCCATCAGGGCAGCCTTGGGTTCATCGTCGTAGCGGATGATGTCGATCACCCGGTCGAGGTTGAGGAAGGCGATCAACAGACCCTCCAGCACCTCCAGCCGGTGGTCGATCTTGTCCATCCGGTGCTGGCTGCGGCGGATCAGCACCGCGCGCCGGTGATCCAGGAAGGCGCGCAAGACCTCTTTCAGGCTGCACACCTTGGGCGTGCGCCCGTCGATCAGCACGTTCATGTTCAGGCTGAACCGCACCTCAAGGTCGGAATTGCGGAACAGCGTGCCCATCAGCACATCCGGGTCCACATTGCGCGAGCGGGGTTCCAGCACCATCCGCACGTCGTCGGCGCTTTCGTCCCGGATATCGGCCAGGATCGGGATCTTCTTGGTCTGGATCAGGTCCGCGATCCGCTCGATCAGCTTGGACTTCTGCACCTGATAGGGAATTTCGGTAACGACGATCTGCCATTGACCGCGGCCCAGATCCTCGACCTCCCACTTGGCGCGCAGGCGGAACGCGCCGCGGCCGGTGCGGTAGGTCTGGGCCATGCTTTCCCTGGGCTCGACGATCACGCCGCCGGTGGGGAAATCCGGCCCCTCGATGAAATTCAGCAGCGTATCATCCCGGCAATCGGGCGCCTCGATCATATGCAGGCAGGCGCGCACCAGCTCGTCGATGTTGTGCGGCGGGATGTTGGTGGCCATGCCGACCGCGATGCCGCTGGCGCCGTTTGCCAGCAGGTTCGGAAAGGCCGCAGGCAGGACGACAGGCTCTTCCAAAGTGCCGTCGTAATTGGGGCGGAAATCGACGGCGTTTTCCGACAGCCCCTCCATCAGCGCCTCGGACGCCGGGGTCAGGCGGGCCTCGGTGTAGCGGCTGGCGGCCGGGTTGTCGCCGTCGATGTTGCCGAAATTGCCCTGCCCGTCCACCAGCGGGTAGCGGACGTTGAAATCCTGCGCCAGGCGGGCCATCGCGTCATAGATCGCGGCATCCCCGTGGGGGTGATAGTTGCCCATCACGTCGCCGGAAATCTTGGCCGATTTGCGGAACCCCCCGGTAGGCGACAGCCGCAATTCACGCATCGCAAACAGGATACGCCGGTGCACCGGCTTCAGCCCGTCGCGCGCATCGGGCAGCGCCCGGTCCATGATGGTGGACAGCGCATAGGTCAGATAGCGCTCGCCGATCGCGCGGCGCAGCGGTTCGGCCAGGGGGGCGTGCATCTTGGGGTCGTCGGTGGCGTCCGTCATGGATTTTGTGTAAAGCGCGGGCAGATTGGGGTCCAGAGGCATCGGGCAGGCACATGGCGCAAAAATCGGTTCTCATCACCGGATGCTCGTCCGGCATCGGGTATGACGCGGCCCATGCGCTGACGAAACGGGGCTGGCGTGTCCTTGCCACCTGCCGCAAGGCGCGCGATTGCGAAAGGCTGCGGGGTGAGGGGCTGGAAAGCTTCCCGCTCGACTATGCCGATGAGGACAGCATCGCCGCCGCGCTGGACGAGGCGCTGTCGCGCACCGGCGGTACGCTGGATGCGCTGTACAACAACGGCGCCTTCGCCTGCCCCGGCGCGGTCGAGGATTTGCCACGCGGCGCCCTGCGCGAGATTTTCGAGACCAACCTCTTTGGCGTGCACGACCTGACCGCCCGCGTGATCCCGGTGATGCGGGCGCAGGGGCATGGGCGGATCGTCAACTGTTCCTCGGTGCTGGGATTCGTGCCGATGAAATGGCGCGGCGCCTATGTGTCCACGAAATTCGCGCTGGAGGGGCTGACCGATACCCTGCGGCTGGAAATGCGGGACACGCCGATCCAGGTCATCCTGATCGAGCCGGGGCCGATCACCTCGCGCATCCGGGTCAATTCGATCCCGCATTTCACCCGCTGGGTAGATTGGCGCAACAGCGCCCGGGCGGACCAATACCGCAACAGCCTGCTGAAACGCCTGTACGAGGATCGCGACGGCCCGGACCGTTTCGAACTGCCCCCCGCGGCGGTCAGCGCGAAACTGGCCCATGCGCTGGAATCGCCGCGCCCCCGCGCGCGCTATTACGTGACCACGCCGACCTACCTGATGGACGGGTTGCGGCGCGTTCTGCCCACCGCCGCGCTGGACTGGATCATCGCCAAGGGTTGACCCCTCGCCTTTGGCGCCGCGGCTGCTAGGTTGGGTGCAGAAAACGGCACCACAGGAAAGGCCCGACCATGACCGAGCAGACCATTTATACCCGCAGCGGCGACCAGGGCGAAACCGCGTTGGGCGATGGCAGCCGCGTGCGCAAGGACAACCCGCGCATCCGCGCCTATGGCGCCGTGGACGAGGTGAACGCCGCCGTCGGCATGGCCCGTCTGCACGCGAGCGGTGAAATGGCCGAACGGCTGGCCACCATCCAGAACGACCTGATCGGCCTGGGCGCCGACCTGCACAAGCATATCGGCGACGACGACACCCCCCTGCGGATCGGCACGGATATGGTCACGCATCTGGAAACCGAAATCGACACGATGAACGCGGGGCTGCCGCCGCTGACCAGCTTTGTCCTGCCCGGGGGCACGGCGCTGGCCGCGCATCTGCATGTCTGCCGGACCCTGGTGCGCCGGGCCGAACGGCTGACCGCCAAGCTGGCCGCAGAGGAATCCGTGAACCCCGCCGTGCAGGCGTATCTGAACCGGCTGTCCGACTGGTTCTTTGTCGCGGCGCGCGTGGCAAACGACAACGGACAGGCCGACAGGCTGTGGCAGGCGGGGGCCTGAACCGCCCGCAACAATCGAAAAGCGCCGAAACGCGGCGTCGAAATATCCTGTCGCGTCGATTTTGGTCTGTTGTCCCGTTTCGAGAGTCGCTAACACGTCTCAAACGACTGACCTGCCCCGGCCCCGCCGGGGCGCGCTAGCCTGAGGAGACACGCCGATGAAGGTTCTTGTACCTGTGAAGCGCGTGATCGACTACAACGTGAAAGTCCGCGTCAAGGCGGACGGCACGGGCGTCGATCTCGCCAACGTCAAGATGTCGATGAACCCCTTCGACGAAATCGCGGTGGAAGAAGCGATCCGCCTGAAAGAGGCCGGAAAGGCCGATGAAATCGTCGCCGTGTCGATCGGCGTGAAACAGGCGCAGGAAACCCTGCGCACGGCGCTGGCCATGGGCGCGGACCGCGCGATCCTGGTCGTCGCCGCAGAGGATATCCACGACGATATCGAGCCGCTGGCCGTCGCCAAAATCCTCAAGGCCGTGATCGATGCCGAACAGCCCGGTCTGGTTCTGGCCGGCAAGCAGGCGATCGACAACGACATGAACGCCACCGGCCAGATGCTGGCAGCCCTGCTGGGCTGGTCGCAGGGTACATTTGCCTCCAAGCTGGATATCGACGGCGACAGCGCCGTGGTCACCCGCGAGGTGGACGGCGGCCTGCAGACGATCAAGGTCAAGATGCCCGCCATCGTCACCGTGGACCTGCGCCTGAACGAACCGCGCTATGCCTCGCTGCCCAACATCATGAAGGCCAAGAAAAAGCCGCTGGAGGAAAAGACCGCCGCCGATTTCGGCGTGGACACCGCCCCGCGGCTGACCGTGCTGAAGACCGCCGAACCGCGCGAGCGTCAGGCGGGCGTCAAGGTGGGCTCGGTCGACGAGCTGATCGCGAAACTCAAGGACGAAGCGGGGGTGCTGTAAGATGGCTGTTCTGCTGCTTGCCGAAGTCACCAATGGTGAACTGCAACTCGACGCCACCGCCAAGGCCGTGACGGCCGTCAAGGGTCTGGGCGATGTCACCGCGCTGTGCGTTGGCAGTTCGGCCAAGGCCGCGGGCGACGCCGCCGCCAAGATCGACGGCGTGACCAAGGTGCTGGTCGCCGAGGATGCGATTTATGGCCATCGCCTGGCCGAACCGACCGCGGACCTGATCGTGTCGCTGGCCGGCGATTACGACCACATCGCCGCCCCCGCCACCACGGACGCCAAGAACATCATGCCGCGCGTCGCCGCGCTGCTGGATGTCATGGTGATTTCCGATCTGGTGGGCGTGGTCGATGCCGACACGTTCGACCGCCCGATCTACGCGGGCAACGCGATCCAGACGGTCAAATCCTCTGACGCGAAGAAGGTGATGACCATCCGCACCTCGACCTTCGACGCCGCTGGCCAAGGCGATACCGCCCCGGTCGAGGACGTGGCCGCCGCCGGCAACCCCGCCCTGTCCGAATGGGTCGAGGACACCGCCGCCGAAAGCGACCGCCCCGAGCTGACCTCGGCCGAGGTGATCGTGTCCGGCGGACGCGGCGTAGGCTCCGAAGAAGACTTCGCCATGATCGAGAAACTGGCCGACAAGCTGGGCGCCGCGGTCGGCGCCTCGCGCGCGGCGGTCGATTCGGGCTTTGCCCCGAACGACTGGCAGGTGGGCCAGACCGGCAAGGTCGTCGCGCCCGAGCTGTATATCGCCGTGGGCATCTCCGGCGCGATCCAGCACCTGGCGGGCATGAAGGACAGCAAGGTCATCGTCGCCATCAACAAGGACGAAGAGGCCCCGATCTTTCAGGTGGCCGATTACGGGCTGGTCGCCGACCTCTTCGACGCGGTGCCGGAACTGACCGACAAGCTCTGACCGCACCGGTCATCGACGGTATCAGAGGGGCCCGCCAACCGGCGGGCCCTTTTGCGTTAACCGACATTCCCGGCCAGGTCCACCACCACCGGGGCCAGGGCGGCGGCGATCTCTTCGTGCACGGCCGGCCCCGGCATGGCCGCCGCGGCCGGCCCCTCCAGCTCGGAAAAAACCATGCCCTGCGTCCCGCGCGCCCCTGGGGGAACCCGCACCCGAACAACCCGGTCAAAGGCCGGGGCCACCGCCGCCTCCATCGCGTCGGTGACGAACACCGGCGCCGATCCCAGCACATTGTCCTGGTCCACCGCGCCGCGCACGACCAGCAACACCTTGGGGCCGTCCAACCGTTCCGCCAGCGTGCGCATCCGCGCCTGCCAGGCCATTTGCAACTCGGTCACGACGACGGGGAACAGATCGGGCGCGCTTCGGCGCAGCAGGTCCAGCATGTGCCCGGTAAACGCGAATGCGGTAAAATCCACCCCCGGATACAACGCCTTCAGCATCCCCGAGGCCCGCAGAAACCTGTCGTTGCGGCGCGGATGCACGACATAGAAGCGGTTGGACATGTTCTGCGCCCCCATGGCCTGCACCACACGCACCCGGGCGCGGGCGACCAGCTCCAGCGCGGCCGGATCCCCCAGGAACGCATCCACCCCGGCATTCAGGCAGCCCAGGTTCAACGTCATCATCCCGGTGCGTGCCTCCAGCAGGTCCGGAAACGGCGTTTCCACGAATTTTCCATAGGTTTCGCTGCCCCCGATCACCGCACAAAAGGGCGGCTCGGGGGTCCGTTTCGGCCCGCGAAAGACCAGCCGTGACCGCCCATAGCGGCACGGGTAATAGTTCAGGGCGCCATCGCCCGCCTTGGCAAAGGTCATCATCCCACTCGCAATTTCGACTCACCCGTCCCCGAGGGTGGGACGCAGGGGTTTCCAACCTGCTAAGACGCGCATTTTAGCAATCCCTTGCCCCTTGCGCCGGGCGGCTGCCGGGCCGTAAGGTCGCGCCAACAGCGCGGGGGAATCTGCATGGAAATCCGGACTGTCGGGGTGATCGGCGCAGGCCAGATGGGCAATGGCATCGCCCATGTCTTTGCATTGGCCGGGTATCAGGTCCTCCTTAACGACATCTCGCCCGATGCCCTGTCCAAGGCAATCGCGGTGATCGAGCGTAATCTGGACCGCCAGGTGACGCGCGAGAAGATTTCCCAAGAGGACAAGACCGCCGCCATGGGGCGGATCGACACCACGACGACCCTGACCGACCTGGGTCCGCTGGACCTGATCATCGAGGCCGCGACGGAACGCGAAACCGTCAAGACCGCGATCTTCGAAGACCTTCAGCCCCATCTGCGCCCGGAAACGATCCTGACCTCGAACACCTCGTCGATCTCGATCACCCGGCTGGCCAGCCGCACCGACCGCCCGGAAAAATTCATGGGCCTGCACTTCATGAACCCGGTGCCGGTGATGCAGCTTGTGGAACTGATCCGCGGCATCGCCACGGACGAGGCCACCTACAAGACCATGCTGGGCGTGGTCGAATCCCTGGGCAAGACCGCCGCCTCGGCCGAGGATTTCCCCGCCTTCATCGTGAACCGCATCCTGATGCCGATGATCAACGAGGCGGTCTATACCCTGTACGAGGGCGTGGGAAACGTCCGCTCCATCGACGAATCGATGAAACTGGGCGCCAACCACCCGATGGGGCCGCTGGAACTGGCCGATTTCATCGGGCTGGACACCTGCCTTGCGATCATGAACGTGCTGCATGACGGGCTGGCCGACACAAAATACCGCCCCTGCCCACTCTTGACGAAATATGTCGAGGCTGGATGGCTGGGACGCAAGACCAGCCGCGGGTTCTACGACTACCGCGGCGATACGCCGGTCCCCACGCGCTGACCCCAGGGCGTCAGCGCCCCCCCTCGCCTGACGACAAGAGGCCGGAACCGCTTCCGCTTCTTCTTGGCAGAAATACCCAAATCCGCCCGAAGGGCGCAAAAGGCATGCGCCGCCAGGCGCGCAATTGGAATGCCGTCTAACGCAGCGCCAACGTCAGATCCCGCAGCCAACCGACGAAGCCGCGCGGGTTGCTGGACCAGCTTTCGATCACATAGCGGGGGATACGCTCGCCCACGATGGGGGCCTGGGGCCGGTTCAGCGCGTGGCGCACCTCATACAGCAGCAGCCCCTGGCGCAGGGTCGGCGACAGCCGGTTGGCCACCTGGTACCAGCGCGAATTGGCACCGGGAAAGCGGATCGGCACCACTTCGGCGCCGGACCGCTGGATCAGCTTCGCCGTGAAGGGGTTCCAGTCGCGTTCGCGCACCGGGCCGAACATCGTGTCCGACGCCGCCACCACGCCCGAGGGGAACAGCGCGATCACGCCCCCATCGGCCAAGTGGGCCATCGCCTGGCGACGCATGTCCAGGTTACGTTCCAGCGCATCCGCGTCATGGGGAAACGGCACGGGGATCATGAAATCCTCGATCTCGCCCACGCCGGTCAGCAGCGAGCGGGTCAGGATCTTGTAATCCGTGCGCACCCGGCCGATCAGCTCGGCCAGGACCATGCCATCGATCAGGCCATGGGGGTGGTTCGCCACGATCACCAGCGGCCCGGTTCGGGGGATGCGGGCGATCTGTTCGGCCGGGGTCTGCAGGTCGATCCCCATGACCCCCAGGGCCTGGCTCCAGAATCCCTGCCCGTCGGGCACGCCCATTGCCTCGAACCGGCGGATCAGGCGCAGCAGGTGCAGCTTGCCGGTCAGCCATTCCATCGTCTGGATGGTGCGCACCTGCACCGGGTTCGAAAAGGTGTGCGCATAGGACAGGCGCCGCTGATCGTACCCGGTTTCCGAGATGCGCGAGCCGTCGCCCTGCCCCACAAGGCCGGGCGCGCGTTGCATCAGCGCGGGTTGAATTTCGCTACTGTCGACCAAGATTGCCGTCTCCCCGGGACGGACCCGTTACATCTTTTCGCCGAAGCGGTTGGCGACCAGGTGTTCCAACGCATCCGCCAGTTTCGCCGCCTCTGGGCCCGATGTCTCGACCTCGATGGTGGTGCCCTTCGAAGCGGCCAGCATCAACAGCCCCATGATCGAGTCGCCCGGCGCATGCTCGCCGTCGCGGCGCACCTCGGCGCGCGCGTCATGGGCCTCGACGCATTCGACGAACTTGGCCGAGGCGCGCGCATGAAGCCCTTTTTCGTTCACGATTTCCAAATGACGGATCTGTGTATCACTCATGACCCGGTCCTATAGCGCCCCGGCATCGTAGCTGTCGATATATTTCCGCCCCGCGGCCAGGGCGTTGGCCGTTGCCTCGGCCAGGCTCTGGCGGCGGGATTTGGCCAGCTTGATCAGCATCGGCAGGTTGGCACCGTAAAGGATCCGCCGGTCAGAGGGCACACAGGCCCGGATCGACAGGTTGGAGGGCGAGCCGCCGAACATGTCGGTGACCACGACCACACCGCCGCCCTGGTCCACGGCGTCGGCGGCCTCGCAGATTTCGCTTTGCTTGGCGGCGCGGTCGTCATCGGGACCGATCGAGATTGCACGGATGCCGGGCTGGTGGCCGACCACATGTTCGACCGCCGCCAGGTATTCGCGGGCCAAGCCCCCATGTGCGACGATCACGATACCGATCACGCCCCCGTCCCCGATGCCAGCGCGGGCGCGCCTTGCGTCCGCCGTTCCAGTTCACGGTGCCTTATAGACACCTGCCAACCGGCCTCTGCAAGGGTCTTGGCCATGGCTTCGGCCACGGCGACGGAACGGTGTTGCCCCCCGGTGCAGCCGAACCCGATCGAGATATGGCTGCGCCCCTCGTCACGATGCGCGGGCAGGGCAAAGTTGACCAGCGCGCCCAGCCGCTCCACGAAACCTGTAAAACGCGGATCTTCGGCGATATGGGCGACCACCGGCCCGTCGCGCCCGTCCAGCGCGCGCAAATCCTCTTGCCAGTAGGGATTGCGCAGGAACCGGCAGTCGAACGCCATGTCCAGCCCCAGCGGCATCCCCCGCTTGTAGGAGAAAGAGTTGAGCGACACCGCCAGCGGCGCCGTGCCGCCAGGGGCAAAGCGGGTTGTCATCTTGGCGCGGAACTGGTGGATCGTCAGGTCAGAGGTGTCGACCAGGATCGTGGCCAGCGCACGGATCGGGCCCAGGATGTCCAGTTCGCGCGCAATGCCGGTTTCCGGGCTTTCGGCCGGGGCCATCGGATGGCGGCGCCGCGTTTCGGAAAAGCGCCGCAACAGGACATCGGGCCGGCAATCCAGGTAGACGATATCCGCCTCGGTTTCCGGGTCGGCCGATATGCGCCGGATCAGTTCGGCCAGCGCATGGGCGGAAAAGTCGCGGGTACGGGCATCCACCCCCAGGGCCAGGGGCGGCGCAGGCGACGGCCCGTCCAGCAGGCGCGGAACAAGGGAAAGCGGCAGGTTGTCGATCGCCTCGAACCCCAGATCCTCCAGCACGTTAAGCGCGGTCGAGCGGCCGGCACCGGACGCCCCGGTTACCAGGATGACCCGGTTGACGGGGGCAGCAGGCGCAGTCTGGGCAGCAGAGGGCATCAGTCGCTTCGGCCAAAGATCAGGTGGTGCAGCAGTGCTGCGGGGAAATATGGCTGATCGACCCTGTGAAGCAAGGGCACGGAACAATCAAGAAAACTTGCCTCTCGACGTGGCGGCAGGCGCTGATCCTCGGCCCGGTCCATGTCCACGGCCAGCACCACGCGGGCACGGGGCACGCGCGGGGCGCGCAGAATACCAACGAAACGCGCCTCGATCCGCCCGGCCAGGGGGGCGGGCGCGCTGGCGATCAGCCCGTCGGCCTCTGCCGCCAGCACGGTGCGGTCATCGGCGACCAGGCTTGCCCCCAGGGCCATCAACTGCAGGGCAAGCCCGGACTTGCCGCTGCCAGAGGCGCCCAGGATCAGGATGCCGCGGCCCTTTACGGCGACGCAACTGGCATGGATCGTTTGTGGGTCCATCCAGCCTGCTCCTCCGTTCCTGCGAACCTAAAGCGGCAGACCCACGACGAAGCGGGCGCCCAGCGGTTCAGATGTGATATCGGCCTCGGTCGGGCGGATGTTCTCGGCCCAGATGACGCCGCCATGGGCCTCTACGATCTGCTTGGAAATCGCCAGCCCCAGGCCCGAGTGATTGCCGAACTGCCCCGGCGGGCGTTCGGAATAGAAACGCTTGAAGATCTTGGTCAGGGCCTGTTCCGGAATGCCGGGGCCGGTATCCTCGACCACGACCAGCACGCGGTTGTCACGGGTCCGCGCCCAGACGCGCACGGCGTCGCCCTCGGCACAAAAGGAAATCGCATTGGTGATGAGGTTGACGAAGACCTGCGCCAGCCGGGCCTCCAGCCCGTGGATCACGATGGGCATCGGGGGCAGGTCCGAGATGAAATCGACCCCGCTTTCGCGCGCCTCGTTGCCCAGGTGATCCGTCAGGTTGCCCAGCAGGTGCACCAGATCAAAGACCTCTTCCTCTTCCTTGACCAGTTCGCTGTCCAGCCGCGAGGCGTTCGAGATGTCGCTGACCAGCCGGTCCAGGCGGCGGACGTCATGCTCGATCACGTCCAGCAGCTTGGCCCGCTGGTCGTCACGCCGGGTCATGCGCAGGGTGCCGGTCGCGGATCGCAGGCTGGCCAGCGGGTTCTTGATTTCATGGGCCACATCCGCAGCGAATTGTTCGTTCGCGTCGATCCGGTCGTACAGCGCCGCGACCATGCCGCGCAGCGCGCCGGACAAGCGGCCGATTTCGTCCGGGCGGGCGGTCAGGTCGGGGATGCGCACGCGCGCGGGACTCATCTTGCGGGCGTTGCGGTCGCGCCCGATCTCGGCGGCGGCGGCCAGATCCGACAGCGGGTTGGCGATGGTCGAGGCCAGCACAAGGCTGAGACCGACCGACACTAGGATCGCGATGACGAAAATCTGCAAGACCTGTTCACGCTCGATCCGCACCAGGCGGTCGATTTCGCCACTGGCCGTGGCCAGCGCCACCACACCGACGACACGCTGCCCCTGCAGGATCGGCGTGGTCACGGTAAAGGCGGTGTTGCCCTCGGGGCCGATCCCGGTGCGCACGGTCGGCCCGCCCGCCAGCGTCGCAGCGGCCTGTGCGCGCAGGCGATCATCGATAGATCCGGAAACGGCCGGATCGGCAACGCCACCGGCCAGGCGCGCCAGGCTGCCCCAGACCGCGTTCAGGAAATCGGTGATCGGCGTTGCCCGCTGCCCGATCTCGGCCGCACGGCCGACCAGCAACGCGCGCGGCGCCCCCTGGGCACGGGCGACAACCTGCCCCGCCGGGTCGAACACCACCAGATCCACCCCCGGCCCCAGGTCCAGGGTGGCCGCGATCGCATCGGCCTGCAGCCCGTCCCCGGCGGCCAGCGCAACCGGCAGCCCATCGGGCAGCTGCGCCTCAAAGACATCGGCGACAAGCTCGGCCTCGGAAACCAGCCCGTTGGCCCGCTGGCTGAGCAAGCTATCACGCGCCGGGTTCAGATACAGCACCCCCGAGATCAGCACGATCTGCGCGATCAGGTTGAAAATGATGATCTTGCGCGCCAGGGGCGAGCGATTCAGCGTGAAAAGGCCACGCTTTTCCCGGCGCACGCGGATTTCGGCATCCAGCCCTTCGCCGGTGCCGACCCAATCCTCGCCGAGGACGATATCGCCTCTGTCACTTCGCCGCGTGTCGCGCACCGCGCGCCCTCCCATGCGGGCGCTACTCTTCGTTGTAGCGGTACCCGATTCCGTAAAGCGTTTCGATGGCCGAGAATTCGGGGTCCGCCTGGCGCATCTTCTTGCGCAGGCGCTTGATGTGGCTGTCGATGGTCCGGTCGTCGACATAGACCTGATCGTCATAAGCCACGTCCATCAGCTGATCGCGGCTTTTCACGAAACCGGGCCGTTGGGCCAGCGCCTGCAGCAGCAGGAACTCTGTCACGGTCAGCGAGACATCCTTGCCCCGCCAGACAACGGCGTGGCGCAGCGGGTCCATCGTCAGGCTGCCGCGCTCGATGATCTTGCTTTCCTCGGGGGCCGGTCCGTCATCCGAGGCGATGGCCTCTTGCCGGCGCAGCAGGGCGCGGATGCGTTCCACAAGCAGACGCTGCGAAAAGGGTTTCTTGACGTAATCGTCGGCGCCCATCCGCAGGCCCAGAACCTCGTCGATCTCATCGTCCTTGGAAGTCAGGAAGATGACCGGCATGTTGGTTTTCTGCCGCACGCGCTGCAACAGGTCCATGCCATCCATCCGAGGCATCTTGATGTCCAGCACGGCCATATCCGGCAGGCGCCGGTTGAACGCTTCCAGCGCCGACTGGCCGTCATTGTAGGTTTCCACCTCGAATCCTTCCGCCTCCAGCGTCATGGAAACAGAGGTCAGAATATTCCTGTCGTCATCGACAAGCGCGATCCTTGACATGGGGAGATCCTTGTCCTGCTCAATGGCCTTATTTTTTGCACCATTCTTCCTTTTTTGACGGCGCGAATCAACGTCAAACTGCGAATCGACGCGGTGACGCGGTCCAGTCCATAGGGAAATTCCTGAGACATTGCTAATTTACATCACATCCCCGCGCGCAGATCGTCGCGCAGGATGATTGCGCTAACGTTAGCGAAAACGTTACGATGATTGCGCTAACGACCGGGATCGCCGGTTGTGTCATCAAGTTGTCATGCTATAGCGCAGGGCATCTGTTCAGCGGCAGCAAGGAGCGCGCGACCATGGAAACCGGACGGGTGAACCCCAACCAGCGACTTGAGGATCAGGGCATCACGGGCCTGGACAAGGTCCATTACAACCTGATCGAACCGGCCCTGATCGAAGCGGCGATCACCCGGGGCGAGGGGCATCTGGGCCAGGGCGGCACCTTCCTGGTGACCACGGGCGAACACACCGGCCGGTCCCCCAAGGACAAGCACGTCGTGCGCACCCCCGATGTCGAAGATACGATCTGGTGGGAAAACAACCGCCCGATGACGCCCGAGGCGTTCGACCAGCTGCACGCCGACATGATGGAACACCTCAAGGGCGGCGAAGTCTTCGTCGAGGATCTGTATGTCGGTGCCGACCCGGCCAACCGCCTGGACGTGCGCGTCATCACCGAAATGGCCTGGCACGGCCTGTTCTCGCGCCACCTGCTGCGCCGCCCCGACCCGGCGGAACTGGACAGCTATGTTCCCGGCTTCACCGTCATCAACTGCCCCTCGTTCAAGGCCGCCCCCGAACGCCATGGCTGCCGCACCAAGACCGTGGTCGCGATGAACTTCGACAAGAAGCTGATCCTGATCGGCGACACAGAATACGCGGGTGAGATCAAGAAATCGGTCTTTACCCTGATGAACTACATCCTGCCGGCAAAGGGCATCATGCCGATGCACTGTTCGGCCAACCACGCGCCGGGCAACCCGGTGGACACGGCGGTCTTCTTCGGCCTGTCGGGCACCGGCAAGACGACGCTGTCGGCCGATCCCGCCCGCACGCTGATCGGCGACGACGAACACGGCTGGTCGGATACCGGCACCTTCAACTTCGAGGGTGGCTGCTACGCCAAGACGATCAACCTGTCCGCCGAGGCCGAACCCGAAATCTATGCCACAACGGGCAAGTTCGGCACCGTGGTCGAAAACATGGTCTACGACGAACAGACCTACGACCTGGATTTCGAGAATGACTCGCTGACGGCGAACATGCGCTGCGCCTACCCGCTGCACTACATCTCCAACGCCTCGGACACGGCGATGGGCGGGCACCCCAAGAACATCATCATGCTGACCTGCGACGCCTTTGGCGTGCTGCCCCCCATCGCACGGCTGACGCCCGCGCAGGCGATGTATCACTTCCTGTCGGGCTTCACCGCCAAGGTGGCCGGGACCGAAAAGGGCGTGACCGAACCGCAGCCGACCTTCTCCACCTGCTTCGGCGCGCCGTTCATGCCGCGCCGCCCCGAGGTCTACGGCAACCTGCTGCGCGAAAAGATCGCCAAGCACGGCGCGACCTGCTGGCTGGTCAACACCGGCTGGACCGGCGGCGCCTTCGGCACCGGCTCTCGCATGCCGATCAAGGCCACCCGCACCCTGCTGACCGCGGCGCTGGATGGCTCGCTGAACGATGCCGAATTCCGCAAGGATCCCAATTTCGGCTTCGAGGTGCCGCTGGCCGTCGAGGGCGTGCCCGAGGTTCTGCTGGACCCGCGCCGCACCTGGGCCGACGCCGAGGCCTATGACGCGCAGGCCACCAAGCTGGTCGGCATGTTCGCCGAGAATTTTGCCCAGTACCTGCCCTTCATCGACGACGACGTGAAGGAAGCGGCGATCGGCTGAGGCCGGACTGCAAGAGCGTCACGAACACCGAACGCGCCGCTGAAAAGCGGCGCGTTTTTTTTGGGGGGGGTGGGGGGCGCGGCGGTGTCGTAGGGTGGGTGCCAACCCACCCATGTGGGTGGATGTCGGGGGCCGGTGGGTTGACACCCACCCTACAGGCCGCAAGCCAGCAAGCCGCGCCAGATGGCCAGGCCCTGCGCAACGCCCCTCACACCGGCAACGCCGTCGTTTCCTTGATCTCTTCCATCGACAACAGCGCGGTCACGTCGAAAATGCGCACATCCTTGATCAGCGCCTGGTAGAACGCGTCATACCCTTTCGCATCCGGCACGCGGACCTTCAGGATATAGTCGATCTCGCCGGCCAGGCGGTGGGCCTCCAGCACTTCGGGCCGGTCGCGCAAGGCGGCCAGGAAGCGTTGCTGCCACTCGGCCTCATGCTCGGACGTGCGCACCAGCACGAAGAAGCATGTTCCCAGCCCCAGCGCGTCAGGGTCCAGGATCACGGTCTGGCGCCGGATCACGCCAGCCTCGCGCAGTTTGCGGATGCGGTTCCATACCGGCGTCTTGGAGGAATTCACCTGCCGCGCGATTTCGTCCAGCGACTGGCTGGAGTCCTCTTGCAGCGCGGCCAGGATACGCCGATCCAGCGCATCCAACGTGACAGGGCGGGACTTGTCGATCATGGGTCACCCTCCTTGGCGACACGCCAAGGATGGAACTTTTTCCCGGGATGGCAAGCGCAAAGGCGGCGCTGCGGAAAACCGTTCCGCGCCGTTAGGCGGCCAACCCCTTGGCGCCCATCTCCAGAAACTTGGTGCGGCGGTCGGCGATCAGCGCGGCACGGTCCATCCCGCGCATCTCGCGCAGCATTACGGTCAGGTTGCGGCCGACCGCATGGATCGTGTCCTCGCGCCCGCGCTGCGCCCCGCCCAGCGGTTCGGGAATGATGCGGTCGATCACGCCCAGCTTGAACAAGTCCTGCGCGGTCAGGCGCAGCGCCTCGGCGGCCTCGCGCATCTTCTCGGCGTCCTTCCACAGGATCGAGGCGCAGCCCTCGGGCGAGATCACCGAATAGACGGAATGTTCCAGCATCGCCAAACGGTTGGCCGTGGCAAAGGCCACCGCGCCGCCCGATCCGCCCTCGCCGATGATGACGCTGACCAGCGGCACGCCGATCTGCAGGCATTTCTCGGTGGAACGCGCGATCGCCTCGGACTGGCCGCGTTCCTCGGCCCCCTTGCCGGGATAGGCGCCGGGGGTGTCGACCAGGCTGATGACCGGCAGGTTGAAACGGTCTGCCATGTCCATCAGGCGCACCGCCTTGCGATAGCCTTCGGGGCGGGCCATGCCGAAATTGCGTTCCAGCCGGGTTTTGGTATCAAACCCCTTTTCGTGGCCGATCACCACAACCGGCTGATCCTCGAACCGGGCCAGGCCGCCCATCACGGCGTTATCCTCGGCAAAGTTCCGATCACCGGCCAGGGGCGTGTAATCGGTGAACAACGCCTCGATATAATCCTTGCAGTGGGGCCGGTCGGGGTGGCGGGCCACCTGGCATTTCCGCCAGGGCGTCAGCCCCTTGTACAGTTCCGACAGCATGTCGGCCGCCTTGCGGTCCAGCGCCGCGGCCTCTTGCTCGACATCCATTTCCTCGTTGGCGCGTGCCAGTGCGCGCAGCTCCTCGGCCTTGCCTTCGATCTCGGCCAGCGGCTTTTCGAATTCGAGGTAGTTCATGCCCAGGCTCCCGCTTTCATCGGCGCGTATATGACGGCGCCAGACGGCATTTGCAACAGGACGGCCACGGGACGCAAGGCCGCGCGATGGCGCGGCCCTGCGGTTTCACGACCGCTCAGCTGACACGGAACCCAGGGGTAGAGGCGGAAATCGCGCGCTCTTCGTCGTCCATCTCCTCGGTCACGCCATCGAACAGGGGCGTGGACAGGTAGCGTTCGCCGGTGTCGGGCAACATGGCCAGGATCACCGATCCCGGTGCGGCGCGTTCGGCCACCTGCACGGCCACGGCAAAGCTGGCCCCGCCCGAGATGCCAGTCAGGATGCCCTCTTTCGCGGCCAGATCGCGCGCCCATTTCACCCCATCCGCGCCAGAGACCGGCAGCAATTCGTCATAGAACCCCTGGTCGATGGTTTCCTGCAGCACCAGCGGGATGAAATCGGGGGTCCACCCCTGGATCGGATGCGGGGCAAAGGCCGGGTGGCTTTCATCCGCCTCGCCGTCTGCATTGCGTTGCTGATCCCGCCCGCTGGCAATCAGTTGGGCGTCGGCAGGTTCGCTGAGCACGATCCGCGTGTCCGGGCGCGCGGCGCGCAGCACGCGGGCCACGCCCGTTACCGTGCCCCCGGTCCCATAGCCCGACACGAAATAGTCCAGCCGCTGCCCGTCGAAATCGGCCAGAATCTCGCGCGCTGTAGTGGCGGCGTGAATATCTGCGTTGTCCGCAGTTTCGAACTGATGGGCCAGGAACCAGCCGTTCGCCTGCGCCAGTTCCTGCGCCTTGCGGTACATGCCCATCGCCTTGTCGGCCTTGGGCGTCAGCACCACCTTGGCGCCCAGCATGCGCATCAGCTTGCGCCGCTCAACCGAGAAGGCCTCGGACATGGTGATGACCAGCGGATAGCCCTTTTGCGCGCAGACCATGGCCAGGCCGATGCCTGTATTGCCGGATGTGGCCTCAACCACCGTTTGCCCGGGTTTCAGCCGACCGTCGCGTTCCGCGGCCTCGATGATGTTGATCGCCAGCCGGTCCTTGACCGAGGCGCCGGGATTGAACGCCTCGGCCTTGACGTACATCGTGACGTGATCGGGGCCGATATTGTTGACCCGGATCGCGGGCGTATCCCCGATCGTGTCCAGAACGCTGTCGAACAGGCGCCCGCGGCCCTGGGTGTTTCTGATGCTGCCGGTGTCGCTCATGTCATGCCCTTTCTTGTCGCGTGTTGCGCGCATTCTTGTCGCGTGTTGCGCGCAAGAATAGCGATGCGCAGTCCGGCGCATAGGGGGACACGCGTGAAAGGAACGGGATTGCACGCGCCCAGTCGGGTCACGAAAAACGGCCCGGAATTCGCCCCGGAAACGGAAAACGGGGCCACGCGGGCCCCGTTTCGAAACACCGGCGTTTCGGCGCATCAGATCTTGGCGATCATCTCGGCCTGTTTCACGATCACCTCGGCCTGCTTGATCGAGGCGATATCGACCAAGCGCCCCTTGTAGACGGTCGCGCCCGCGCCCTCGGCCTTGGCCTTTTCCATCGCGGCCAGGATCTCCTTGGCCTCGGCCACGGCCTCGTCCGAGGGGGTAAAGACCTCGTTGGCCAGCGCAACTTGTTTCGGGTGGATGGCCCATTTGCCGACCATGCCCAGCGTGGCCGACCGGCGGGCCTGCGCGCGGAAGCCCTCATCGTCCGAGAAATCGCCGAACGGCCCGTCCACGGGCAGCACGCCATGGGTGCGGCAGGCGGCGACGATGGCGGCCTGCGCCCAGTGCCACGGGTCGGACCAGTATTTTTCGCCCTCGCGGTGCATGTAATAGTTTTCCTGCGTCCCGCCGATGCCGGTGGTCGCCATCCCCATGGAGGCCGCGAAATCCGCGGCGCCCAGGCTCATCGCCTGCATCCGGGGGCTGGCGGCGGCGATCTCCTCGACATGGGCGATACCGGCGGCCGATTCGATGATGACCTCGAACCCGATCTGCTTGGTCCGGCCCTTGGCACGCTCAACCGCCGTCACCAGCGCATCGACCGCGTAGATGTCAGCGGCGCAACCGGCCTTGGGGATCATGATCTGGTCCAGACGCTCGGACGCGTTTTCCAGCAGCTCGACCACGTCCTGATACCAATAGGGCGTGTCCAGCCCGTTGATCCGCACGCTGAGATGCTTGTTGCCCCAATCGATATCGCCGATCGCCTGGATCACGTTCTTGCGCGCCTCGGCCTTGTCGTCGGGGGCGACCGAATCCTCCAGGTCCAGGTTGATGACATCCGCCGCGCTGGTGGCCATCTTTTCAAAGATCGCAGGGCGCGAACCGGGGCCGAACAGCTGGCAACGGTTGGGGCGGGCGACGGGCGTGGGCTGGATGCGGAAGCTCATGTCAGGCCTCTTGGTAAGGATGTGTCGTTTGCGTCGCTGTGTTTGGTAGGATGTTGCGCGCCCACACGCAAGCCATTTCGCCGCAGCGCAGCGCGCGCGGATATCGCCGGAAACACCCCGCAAGATGCATAAATTGTGTGCGTGCATAAAATTTCGAATATTCATGCGTCATAATCTAAGATTATCAGAATATCCTCCTGTCATTTCAGGGTTTCGCAGGCGTAATCGGCATGACATCCCCTGATCCGATGCTACGTTCTGGCCCGACTGCCGAAACGGAGCGCCGCGATGATCGAAACACCTTATCTGCTGTTCCTGGGCGATGCGCCCGACCAACTGGCCGCCAAGGTCGCCCAAGGCATCCGCGACTGGCGGCCCGACAATGCCGTGGGCCAATTCCGCATGGACGGGTGCAAGGCCGACCTTGGCCTGCCCGACATGGACCTGGCTGCGGCCAAGGCAGCAGGGGCAAAGACCCTGGTGATCGGCGTGGCCAACCGCGGCGGCGTCATTTCCCAGGCGTGGAAAAAGGTGCTGGTGACCGCGCTGGAGGAAGGGTTCGACCTGGCCTCTGGCCTGCACAACCTGCTGCGCGACGAACCCGACCTTGTAGCGGTAGCCGAGGCGACCGGCCGCGCCCTGCATGATGTGCGCGTGCCCGAGGTGGACTATCCCATCGCCAACGGGGTGAGGCGCACGGGCAAGCGTTGTCTGGCGGTGGGCACCGATTGTTCGGTGGGCAAGATGTATACCGCCCTCGCGATGGACCGCGAGATGCAGGCGCGGGGGATGAAGGCGACGTTCCGCGCCACGGGCCAGACCGGCATCCTGATTACTGGCGACGGCGTGCCGCTGGACGCGGTGGTCGCCGATTTCATGGCCGGTGCGGTGGAATGGCTGACCCCGGACAACGACCCCGACCACTGGGACCTGATCGAGGGGCAAGGCAGCCTGTTCCACGTGTCCTATTCGGGGGTGACGATGGCGCTGATCCATGGCGGCCAGCCTGACGCGCTGATCCTCAGCCACGAACCGACCCGTCCGCATATGCGCGGCCTGCCTGACTATCAGTTGCCCAGCCTAGAGGCGCTGCGCGACCTGTCGCTGACGCTGGCGCGCGTGGCCAACCCCGACGTGCAGGTCGTCGGCATCTCGGTCAACACCGCCGCGCTGAGCGAGGATGAGGCGATGGCCTGCCTGGCCGAGATCGAGAACCGCATGGGCCTGCCCGCGGTGGACCCGTTCCGGCAGGGCGCCGGGCGTCTGGTGGATGCGCTGGCCGCATTGTAGGGTGCGCCCATGGATATGACCGTGATCCCCGAAAGCTTTCGTCTGGCGCAGGCTTTCACCATCTCGCGCGGCGCACGCACCGCCGCCGAGGTGCTGACCGCGCACATCAAGGCCAACGGCGCCATCGCGCGGGGCGAATGCGTGCCCTATGCCCGCTACGGCGAATCGCTGGACAGCGTGACCGCCCAGATCGAGGGATTGCCCGACCGCTTTGACCGGGCCGCGTTGCAGGATCTTCTGCCGCCGGGCGCGGCGCGCAACGCCGTGGATTGCGCACTGTGGGACCTGGCCGCCAAACGCGCGGACAAGCGGGTGTGGCAACTGCTGGGCCTGCCCACGCCGAAACCGCAGGTCACCGCCTATACCCTGTCGCTGGACACCCCCGACGCGATGCGCGAGGCGGCCGCGAAAAACGCTCACCGCCCGCTGCTGAAGATCAAGCTGGGCACGCCCGAGGACATGCCCCGGCTGGAGGCCGTGCGCCAGGGCGCCCCCGATGCCCGCCTGATCGTGGACGCGAACGAGGGCTGGACCGCCGAGGTTTACGCCGACCTGGCCCCGCACCTGGTGCGGCTGGGGGTAGAAATGGTCGAACAGCCCCTGCCCGCAGGTGCCGACGACATGCTGGCCGAGATCGAGCGCCCCCTGCCCGTCTGCGCCGATGAATCCTGCCATGACCGCGCCTCGCTGCCCGCGCTGAAGGGCAAATACGACATGGTCAACATCAAGCTGGACAAGACCGGCGGCCTGACCGAGGCACTGGCCCTGAAGAAACAGGCCAAGGCCGAAGGCTACGGTATCATGGTGGGCTGCATGATCGGGTCCAGCCTGGCGATGGCGCCTGCCGTGGTCGTGGCGCAGGGGGCGGCGGTGACGGACCTTGACGCGCCGCTTCTGTTGGCCGAAGACCGGCCCCACCCGCTGCGCTACAACGCCAAGGGCGTGCACCCGCCCGAGGCGTTCCTGTGGGGCTGAACGCCGCAACGAAAGGAAAGCCGATGAGCCGGACAGTCTATGTGAACGGGACCTACCTGCCCGAGGAAGAGGCGAAGGTCTCGGTCTTCGACCGTGGCTTTCTGTTCGCCGATGGCGTCTACGAGGTGACCAGCGTGCTGGACGGCAAGCTGATCGATTTCCACGGCCACGCGCAGCGCCTGCAACGCTCGCTGGGCGAGCTGGGCATGACCAGCCCCGTCACCATGGACGAATTGCTGGACATCCACCGCGAACTGGTGACCCGCAACGATCTGTCCGAAGGGATGATCTACCTGCAGATCACCCGCGGGGCCCCCGCCGACCGCGATTTCGTCTTTCCCGGCCCCGACACGCCGCCCACGCTGGTCCTGTTCACCCAGGCCAAGGGGCTGATCGACAGCCCCGCCGCCGAAAAGGGGATCAGCGTGATTTCCATCGACGATATCCGTTGGGGTCGGCGCGACATCAAGACGGTGCAACTGCTCTACCCCTCGATGGGCAAGATGATGGCGAAAGAGGCCGGCGCCGATGACGCCTGGATGGTCGCCGAGGGTTTTGTCACCGAGGGCACCAGCAACAACGCCTATATCGTCAAGGACGGCAAGATCGTCACCCGCCACCTGGGCAACGAGATTCTGCACGGCATCACCCGCGCTGCGGTCCTGAAATTCGCCAGCGAGGCCCAGATGGAGGTGGAGGAACGCCCCTTCACCATCGAAGAGGCCAAGCAGGCGGACGAGGCCTTTGTCACCTCGGCCTCGACCTTTGTCACGGCGGTTGTCGCCATCGACGGCGTTTCCCTGGGCGATGGCACCCCGGGCCCGGTCGCACGGCGCCTGCGCGACATCTATATCGAGGCCAGCCGCAAGGCGGCGATCTAGGCGGGCGCGGGCCCCACCCCGGCAGGCGAAGCCCTCAGCCACCTGCGCGACCCATGGGCGCAGGGCTTCGCAATCCCGCCGGAAAGGCCCATATCCGCGCTGCACAGGTGGGCCATCCGGCCCCGCCGCCACCCGGGGGACCAATGGCGCACCGCCAGGACGACAACAGCAAACGCCGGCCGTCGCTGTCGATGCCGATCCTGCGCCAGTCCCGCGCGCATGACGCGGCGGGGACACTGACGCTGGGAAATCTGGTCGAGGGGCTGGGCGACCGTTCCTTCGGCTGGGCAATCGTCGTGTTTTCACTGGTCACGCTCCTGCCCTTGCCGCCCGGCTCGTCCCTGATCACCGCATTACCAGTTCTTTTGACGACCTCTCAGATGGTGCTGGGCCTGCCCCATGTGCGCCTGCCCAATCGGCTGTCACGCACCACGATCAACCATGACAAGCTACGGCGCACGGTGCTGCGCCTGCGCCCGGTCACACGGCGGCTGGAACGGCACCTGACCCCCCGGTTCGAGGGGCTGTTCGCACCACGGCACGAACGCCTGCTGGGACTGGCGCTGTTCGTGATCGCCTTTACGCTGTTTCTGCCGATCCCGTTTAGCGGCTGGTTTCCGGCGGTGTCGCTGTTCATCTTTGGTGTCGGACTGATTGAAAGGGACGGCATCATCGCCAGCCTGGGCCTGCTTTCCGGCGCGACATCCGTATTGCTGACGATCTTCATCGCCACGTCGCTGGCGGCGGGGATCGACTAGCCCCCGCGCCGCGCCGCCGCCATGTCCGGGGCGCGCACGACGCCCTCGGGCAGGCCCGCGGCGCGCAACATGTCCATGTGCTGATCCCGCGCGGCGGCCAGTGTCACAGACATGCCGTTGTCCCGCGCCTTGCGGATGAACCCGGTCAGGCTGTGCGCGCCGGTCATGTCCAGCAGCGGCACATCGGCCAGGTCCAGGATCAGGCGGCGCGGGCGGGCGGCGATGCGGTCCAGCACGTTTTCGATCACCGGGGCCGAGCCAAAGAAATAGGCCCCCGTCAGCCGCAGCACGATGGTTTCGCGCCCCTCGGACCGGTCCTGCGGGCGGGATTCGGTATCGGCCTCGTCCAGCATGGCATCCACCCCGCTGATCTGTGCCATCCGGTTCATGAAAACCAGCGCGCCCAGGGCCAGCCCCACCACGATCGCCTCGGTCAGATCGCGCAGCACGGTCAGGGTCAGGGTTGCCAGCAACACCGCCAGTTCCGCCCGCGCGGTGCGCGCCAGCGTGCGGATCGCGCGGATGTCGATCATGTGCAGGGCAACCGAGACCAGCACACCGGCCAGCGCAGCCAGCGGAATGGCGCTGGCCAGCGGCGCCAGCAACAACACGATGACCAGCAGCGTCAGCGCGTGGATCATCCCCGCCACCGGCCCGTGCGCCCCGGCGCGCACATTGGTCGCCGTGCGCGCGATGGTGCCGGTCACGCAGAAACCGCCGAAACAGGCCGACGCCATGTTGGCGACCCCCTGCCCCACCAGTTCAGCATTCGACCGGTGCCGCCGCCCGGTCATGGAATCGGCCACCACCGCCGACAGCAGCGACTCGATCGCGCCCAGCAGGGTAAAGGCCAGCGCGTCGGGCAGCACCGCCTGCACCTTGGCCAGCGTGAAATCGGGCAGGTGCGGCGCGGGCAGGCCAGCGGCGATACCGCCATAGGCGCTGCCGATGGTGGGCACGGGCAGGTCCAGCAGCCACACGGTCAGCCCCGCCAGAACGATGGCCAGCAGCATCCCCGGCACCCTTGGCGCCACCCGGCGCTGCACCAGGATCAACCCGAACGCCCCCAACCCCAGCACCAGGTTCAGCGGGTCAAGCGTTGGCATGGCGGCCCACAGCGCGGGCAGCTTTTCCAGGAACGGCCCCGGTTCCGGCCCCGCCAGCGTCAGGCCCAGCAGCGGGCGCATCTGGCTGGCCAGGATGATGACCCCGATCCCGGCGGTAAAGCCGACCGTGACCGGGTAGGGAATGAACTTGACGAAGCCGCCCAGCCGCAGGGCACCGGCCAGCGACAGGAACAGACCCGACAGGAAGGTCGCCAGCATCAGCCCGTCCAGCCCGTGACGCTGCACCGTGGCCATGACCAGCACGATAAAGGCCCCCGCCGGCCCGCCGATCTGAAACCGACTGCCCCCCAGCAGCGAGACAAGGAAACCGCCCACGATGGCGGTAATCAGCCCCCGGTCCGGCGGCACGCCCGAGGCAATGGCAATCGCCAGCGACAGCGGCAGCGCGACAACGGCCACGGTCAGCCCGGCGACCAGGTCGGCGCGCAGATGGCGCAGGCCATAGCCCTCGGCCAGGACGGCGGCTATTTTCGGGATGAATTGCTGGATCGGCGGGGCGGGTTTGTGCATGCGGCCTCTCGGCGGTTGGCGCGCCCTCCCCTGCGCGGCATGGGTCGGCTAGCACAAAGCGCGCCAAATGTCCCTGCCGCATCCTGTCGCGATGGGGCTACAAAGGCTCAACGTGCCTGCGCGTGATCCGGCAGGGCAGATAGGTAGGGTGGGTGACAACCCACCGATGCGAGTGTTTGGCCAAGTGGTGGGTTTCACCCACCCTACGCTTGCTTTCGATGGCTTGTTTCTAATGGCAGGCTTGGCTGTTTCTCTTCTTTCCAACGGTTCGCCAACCATTCAAACTCAGCATATATCTTGGACGTCCCGGCTTTCTTCCTTACTTCAGAAATGTAGCTTTCTACCATATCAAAATCGCGGAGAAACGACGTCTTAAACCACCTACGGTAAAGTTCCTCGTCTAATATGCCCTCGCGTATACCTATCGCGGTCAGCTCGTAATCGTTGAGTATGTTCCTGATGTTGTTCGCTTGCGGGCTGGTCGCGTGCTCAGGGCTAGCCCATAAATTTAGACTGGTTTTACTGGTCTTGAGCTTATTGAATTCCGCTTTGGCCTTAAGATAATCTCTGTCCCACTCTCTATTTGCAAGCATGTCGAGTGTTGCACGCTTACGTGCTATCTTTCGTTGCTCGTTTATGGAATATAAAGCGACCAGACCACCGATAAACGCAGACAAAATTATGGCCCCGACCGAAGGCCAAGGGCCATATGAGCTTCCAGAGCGAATCATTATTTCTGGAAGATTTATTTCGATCAAAGGGTTATCCACCCCATCCTTCATTGAGAGTCATGATCAAGCCTCCTTACTCACAAGCAATATGTGGTCACTATGTGGGCACGTCAACAAAATTTCCGTGAACAGGCCACCCCGCCTCACCGGCTCAACCCACCATGCAGCGTCGGCATGTCCAGCGCGCTGAACCCGTAATGGCGCAGCCAGCGCAAATCGCTGTCAAAGAACGCCCGCAGGTCGGGGATGCCGTATTTCAGCATCGCCAGCCGGTCGATCCCCATGCCAAAGGCAAAGCCCTGCCACTGATCCGGGTCGATGCCGCCGGCCCGCAGCACCTTGGGGTGCACCATGCCAGAGCCCAGGATTTCCATCCAGTCGTCGCCCTCGCCGATCTTCAGCGTGCCGCCCGCCCAGGAACAGCGGATATCGACCTCGGCCGACGGCTCGGTGAACGGGAAATGCGAGGCGCGGAAGCGCAGTTCGACCCCGTCGACCTCAAAGAACGCGCGGCAGAACTCCTCCAGCACCCATTTCAGATTGGCCATGGAGATGTCGCGGTCGATCGCCAGCCCCTCCACCTGGTGGAACATCGGCGTGTGGGTCTGGTCGTAGTCGCAGCGATAGACGCGGCCCGGCGCGATCACCCGGATCGGGGCGCCCTGGGCCTGCATCGCGCGGATCTGCACCGGGCTGGTATGGGTGCGCAGCACATGCGGCGGGCGGTTGTCACCGTCCGCGCGCGACATGAAGAAGGTATCATGTTCCTGCCGGGCGGGGTGTTCGGGCGGGATGTTCAGCGCGTCGAAGTTGAACCAGTCGCTTTCGATCTGCGGCCCCTCGGCCACGGCAAAGCCCATATCGGCAAAGATCGCGGTGATTTCCTCGGTCACCTGGGACACGGGGTGCACGCTGCCCTGGGGGCGCGGGCGGCCGGGCAGGGTCACATCCAGCCATTCGGCGGCCAGGCGTTCATTCAGCGCGGCGTCGGCCAGCGCGGCCTTTTTCGCGGCCAGGGCGGAATTGATCTCGTCCTTCAGGGCGTTCAGCTTGGGGCCCATGATCTGGCGTTCCTCGGGCGTCATCTTGCCCAACTCGCGCATCTTCAGGCTGACCTCGCCCTTCTTGCCGACGGCCTGCACGCGCAATTCCTCCAGCGCGGTCTCGTCGCCCGCGGCTGCAATCGCGTTCAGGTATTTCTGCCTCAGCTCATCCATGGATCGCCCTCCGGTCACGTGCCCGCGCGGTCGATAGCACAGGGGCGGGGGAATGCAAATGCGCCAGCGCGGGCCGGACCGTGGGTGCCGCCTGGGGCGGCAAGGGGCCGGGGGGCTGCCTGAATTCCGGGCGCTGCGGGGTAAGGCCAGGATGCGCCCCGGCCCCGGGATTGACGCCACGCGCCCCCACCCCAACGCTGGGCGCAACCGCAGGAGAGATCGTGAACGCGCAGGATGCATATGACTTGCTGATGGCCGCCGCCGTGAACCGGGACTGTTTCGACAGCCACGCGGCGGCCTCGGTGCTTGCCCTGGGGATGTCCGAGGGCGACAATCTGTGCGCACGGACAGGCCTGGACGGCGCGGCGCTGGACGGGCTGGCGGCGCGGCTGTTCCCCACGCGGCGCGCGGCGCTGGCCGACATGGCAGGCCCCCTGCCCGAGGCAGAGGTCGAACAGGACTCGGTCCGCGCGTTGCTGATGCAGCACGCAGGCCACGATGCCCCCCTGACCCGCTGGTTCGCCATGATGATCGCCCGGCGCGCGATGGAACCCGACCACCTGTGGCAGGATCTGGGCCTGCGCGACCGGGGCGAGTTGAACACCCTGCTGACCCGCCATTTCGGCCCGCTGGCCGCGAAAAACACGAACAACATGAAGTGGAAGCGGTTTTTCTACCGCCAACTGTGCGAGGCCGAGGGGTTCGTTTTGTGCACCACGCCGGTCTGCACCGATTGCGCCGATTTCGACATGTGCTTCGGCGAGGAAACCGGAGAGGCCCGTTTGGCCCGCGCCCGGCTGACGGAACCGACCTGACCCCCGCGCAATGAAAAACCCCCGCCCGGGATCGGCCCGGACGGGGGTTCGCAGTCGTCAGTCGGTCAGGCTCAGGCCAGGGCGGCCTTGGCCTTTTCGACGATCGTGCCGAAGGCTTCGGGCTCGTTCACGGCCAGATCGGCCAGAACCTTGCGGTCCACCTCGATGCCAGCGTTGTTCAGGCCGTTGATGAAACGCGAATAGGTCAGATCTTCGTCATGGGCGCGAACGGCCGCGTTGATCCGCTGGATCCACAGCGCGCGGAAATTACGCTTGCGCTGCTTGCGGTCGCGGGTCGCGTACTGGTTGGCCTTGTCGACGGCCTGGGTCGCGGTCTTGAAGGCGTTCTTGCGGCGGCCATAATAGCCTTTCGCTGCCTTGATGACCTTCTTGTGACGGGCGTGCGTGGTGGTGCCACCTTTTACTCGGGACATGGATCAGGCCTCCTTAGCGCGAATAGGGCATGTAGCTCTTGGCGAGCTTTTCGTCCGGCGCCGAGAGAACCTCGGTCCCGCGGGCGTTGCGGATGAACTTGTTCGTCCGCTTGATCATGCCGTGCCGCTTGCCGGCCTGGCCGCATTTCACACGGCCCTTCGCCGTCACCTTGAAGCGCTTCTTGGCGCTCGACTTGGTCTTCATCTTGGGCATTTCCGTCTCCTCTTGCGGGCGGTGGGGGCGCGACTCGGCATGCCACATGGGCCGGCCGCGCGTGAGGCGCCCGTATACGCAGGGCGTGCGCCCCATGCAAGGCCCAATCCGGGCGCGTCGCTCAGTTCAGGAACCGACCGATCACCCGGACAAAGACCTCGGGCACATCCTCGATCTGGTAGCCGACCGGATTGCTGATCACCGCATAGGCGATCGCGGCACCGGCAATCAGGGCCATAACCCCAGCGGCAACCGGGGACCGACCGTCGGTATAGGCCGACAGAAAGGCCGGCACGGCCAGCACCCCCGCGATCACCCCGGCAACAAGGAAAAGATCGCTTTCCACTCCGTTCTCCCGGACATGGCGGATCTTGCCATTATTCCGGTTCCACGTTGAAAATCAATCTTTCCTCGCAAGGCGCCACGCGCAGGATGTTGGTAGAGCCGGGAATGTTGAACGGCAGGCCGGCGACCACGATGATCTGATCCTCGCCCTTGCCATAGCCGCCCTCGCGGGCGGCGCGGGCGGCGCTGACCACGGCCATCTTGAAGCGTTCGACCTTGTCGTTGAAAAAGCAGTTGATCCCCCAGGACAGACACAGCCGCCGCCCCGTCGCGGTCGAGGGCGTCAGCGCAAGGATCGGCACGCGCGGCCGCTCGCGCGAGGTTTTCAGCGCCGTCGTGCCGGACTCGGTAAAGCAGCAGATCGCCTTAATATCAGCGGTTTCAGCGATCTCGCGCGCGGCGGCGACGATCCCGTCTGCCACGGTCGAGCGGTTGGCCTGGCGGCTGGCCTCGATGATGTCGCGATAGGTGGGGTCGCTTTCGACCTCGATGGCGACGTTGTTCATCGTCGTCACGGCCTCGATCGGGTACTGGCCGGCGGCGGATTCGGCCGACAGCATAACCGCATCCGCCCCCTCGTAGATGGCGGTGGCCACGTCCGACACCTCGGCGCGGGTGGGCATCGGGCTTTCGATCATGCTTTCCAGCATCTGCGTGGCCACGATCACCGGCTTGGCCGCTGCGCGGCACTGGCGTACCAGGCGTTTCTGGATCGGCGGTACGTTCTGCACGGGGATTTCCACGCCCAGATCGCCCCGGGCAACCATGATCCCGTCCGACACACTCAGAATGCCGTCGAACTCGGCCACGGCCGAGGGTTTCTCGATCTTGGACAGGATCGCCGCCCGGTCACCGACGATGGCGCGGGCCTCGGTCACGTCCTCGGGGCGCTGCACGAAGGACAGCGCGATCCAGTCCACGCCCAGGTCCAGCACGAAATCCAGATCGCGGCGATCCTTGTCCGACAGCGCCGCCACCGGCAGCACCACGTCGGGCACGTTCACGCCCTTGCGGTTGGAAATCGTGCCCCCCACCACGACCTCGCAATCGGCATGATCGGGACCGCAGGATTTCACCGTCAGCCGCAGCTTGCCGTCATTGACCAGCAGCGTCGCGCCGGGTTTCAGCGCGGCAAAGATTTCCCGGTGCGGCAGCTGCACGCGGGTCGCATCGCCCGGGGCCTCGTCCAGATCAAAGCGGAAAGCCTGCCCCTCCTCGATTTCCTCGGCGCCGTTGGCAAAGGTGCCGCAGCGCAGTTTCGGCCCCTGCAGGTCGGCCAGGATCGCAATGGGGCGGCGCATGTCGGCCTCAATCTGGCGGATGATCCCGTGGCGCCGGGCGATTTCGTCGTGCGTGCCGTGGCTCATATTCAGGCGGAACACGTCTGCCCCCGCCTCGACAAGGGCGCGGATCATGTCGTAATCGTCGGAAGACGGCCCCAGCGTGGCCACCACTTTCAAGTTGCGTAGACGTCTCATCCTGCCCCATCTCTTGTTCGGATCGCAGCGCGGTATGCGCCGGTATGCATCTCTCTAGGCCGAAATTGCCCCCCGAGACAACTGGCGCTTGCGTCGCGCCTGCCGTAAGGGGATGTGACTGGCAAAGATGACATGGGCATGACTTACCACCCTTTCGAAATATGCGATCCGGGGGCCGCGTCGCGCTGGCTGGTGACCTGCGACCACGCGGCCAACACCGTGCCACCCTCCGTGAATGGGGGCGATCTTGGGCTTTCGCCGCAGGATATGGAACGGCATATCGCCTATGACCCCGGCGCGGCGGGCGTGGCCCGGCGGCTGGCCGAACGGCTGGGCGCGCCGCTGGTAATGTCCAACTTCTCGCGCCTGGTGATCGACCCCAACCGGGGCGAGGACGACCCGACCCTGCTGATGCGGCTGTATGACGGAACGGTGATTCCCGCGAATCGCGACGTGGACGACACCGAACTGGAACGCCGGCTGGACGCCTTCTGGCGCCCCTATCACCGCGCGATCGAACAGATGGCCGCGCGCCGGGCCGATACCGTCTATGTTGCGATCCACAGCTTTGCCCCCCGCCTGCGCGGGCGGGGCGAACGGCCCTGGCAGATCGGCGTGCTGCACGCCGCCGACGACCGACTGGCCCGCCCGCTGATCGACCGGCTGCGGCAGGAACCCGACCTGTGCGTGGGCGAGAATGAACCCTATGGCGGCCACCTGCCCGGCGACGCGGTGGACCGGCACGCCATCGACCACGGGCGGTTGAACGTGCTGATAGAGTTGCGCAACGATGTTATCGCGACGCCGCAGGCCCAGATCGCCTGGGCCGACCGGCTGGCCCCGATGCTGGAGGAGGCATTGGCCGCCACCGGGCTGTAGGCGCAACACCGAGGGAGGACAGAATGGACGACGCAACCCGCACCCGGATCGAGGCCGCCGCCTTTCGTCGGCTGCAACAACACCTGATGCAGGACCGCCCCGATGTGCAGAACATCGATCTGATGAACATGGCCGGGTTCTGCCGCAACTGCCTGTCCCGCTGGATGCAGGAGGCCGCCGCCGAAGAGGGCATCGAGATGTCCAAGGAAGAGGCGCGCGCGGCGTTCTACGGCATGCCCTATGACGATTGGAAGGCGCTGCACCAGACCGAGGCCGGGCCGGAAAAACAGGCCGCCTTCGAAAAGGCCTTTGCCGCGAATGTGGATCCCGACAAGGGCTAGCCCACCGATTGCGCCGCATCCCCGGACGAGAGACCGCGATGAAGACGCCCCTGTTCCAGCACCGCAACCGCGAGCGCAACGCAGACACCCGCCGCGTCTACGCGCTGTATGAAATCGCCCATACGGCGGTCGATTTCGCCGCCGCCCTGTGTTTCCTTGTCGGCTCGGTCCTGTTCTTCTGGAACTCGCTGGAAACGCCGGCGATCTGGCTGTTCGTCATCGGCTCTGCCTTTTTCTTTCTCAAACCGGCGATCCGGCTGGCCCGTGAAATCCAGCTGTGGCGCATGGGCAGGCTGGACCGCCTGGCCGAGCGGCTGAAGGACGAGTAGGCCCCCTTTCCCCCCGCCCCCCTTTGGGCTAGACACGCGCGCAACCCGTTACCCCACCAACAGGCGTCCGTTCCGATGAAATTCACCCTTTCCTGGCTGAAGGACCACCTCGACACCGAGGCGAGCCTTGACGAGATCCTCGACGCGCTGACCGATCTGGGCCTTGAGGTCGAAGGCGTGGAAAACCCCGCCGACAAGCTGGGCACCTTTACCATCGCCAAGGTGAAAAGCGCGCAACAGCACCCCGATGCCGACCGGCTGCGCGTCTGCATGGTGGACACGGACGAGGGCGAAAAACAGATCGTCTGCGGCGCGCCCAACGCGCGCGAGGGGATCACCGTGGTCCTGGCGAAACCCGGCGATTACGTGCCCGGCATCGACGTGACCCTGTCGGTGGGCAAGATCCGCGGCGTGGAAAGCCATGGCATGATGGCCTCGGAACGCGAGCTGGAACTGTCCGACGAACATGACGGTATCATCGAACTGCCCTCGGGCGAGGTCGGGCAGAAATTCATCGACTGGCTGGCGGAAAACGACCCGTCCAAGGTGGACCCGGTGATCGAGATCGCGATTACCCCCAACCGCCCCGACGCCCTGGGCGTGCACGGCATCGCCCGCGACCTGGCCGCGCGCGGCTTGGGCACGCTGAAGCCGGTAGAGGTGACGCCAGTGCAGGGGAAATTCCCCTGCCCGATCCCGGTCACCATCGACCCCGAGACCCACGAACGCGCCTGCCCGGTCTTTTACGGCCGGGTGATCCGGGGGGTGAAGAACGGCCCCTCGCCCCAATGGTTGCAGGACCGCCTGCGCGCCATCGGGCTGCGCCCGATCTCGGCGCTGGTCGATATCACCAACTTCTTTACCTTCGACATGAACCGCCCGCTGCACGTCTTTGACGCCGACAAGGTGACGGGCGGGCTGCGGGTGCATGCCGCCCAAGGGGGCGAGAAATTCCTGGCGCTGGACGAAAAGGAATACGTCCTGCAACCCGGCATGACCGCGATTTCCGTGGGCGACACGGTCGAAAGCCTGGCCGGCGTGATGGGCGGCGAGGCCTCGGGCTGCACCGAGGACACGGTCAACGTCTTCCTTGAGGCCGCCTATTTCGACCCGATCCGCACGGCGATGACCGGCCGCGCGCTGAAGATCAATTCCGATGCGCGCTATCGGTTTGAACGGGGGATCGACCCCGACTGGACCGCCGACGGGATCGAGGCCGCCACGCAGATGATCCTGGACCTGTGCGGCGGTGAACCGTCCGAGGTCGTCGTCGCGGGTGCCATCCCCGACACCGCGCGCGCCTACAAGCTGGACACCGCGCGGGTCGAAAGCCTGGTGGGCATGTCCATCCCGGCGGACGAACAGCGCGCCACGCTAACCGCGCTCGGCTTCCGGCTGGAGGGTGACATGGCCCATGTGCCGTCCTGGCGCCCCGACGTGCTGGGCGAGGCCGACCTCGTCGAAGAGGTCGCGCGCGTGGCCTCGCTGACCAAATTGCAGGGCAAGCGCCTGCCGCGCGCCCATGTGGGCGTGCCCACCGGCATCCTGACGCCCCTGCAAAAGCGCGAGGCGATGGCCCGGCGCACCTGCGCGGCGCTCGGCTACAACGAATGCGTGACCTATTCCTTCATCGACGCGGACAGCGCCGCGCTGTTCGGCGGTGGCGCGGATGCGATGGCGCTGGAAAACCCGATTTCCAGCGAGATGAGCCATATGCGCCCCGACCTGCTGCCCGGCCTGTTGCAGGCCGCGGCCCGCAATCAGGCGCGCGGTTTCATGGACCTGTCGCTGTTCGAGGTCGGCCCCGCCTTTCACGGCGCCGAACCCGCGGATCAGCATATCCAGGTTGCGGGCCTGCTGGTGGGCCATGCGGCCCCGCGCGATCCCTATGGCTCGCGCCGCGCTGTGGATGTCTATGACGCCAAGGCCGACGCAGAGGCCGTGCTGGCCGCCATCGGCGCCCCGGCCAAGGCCCAGATCCTGCGCGAGGCGCCGGAATGGTGGCATCCGGGGCGGTCCGGCCGTGTCTGCCTGGGCCCGAAAAAGGTGCTGGCCGTCTTTGGCGAACTGCACCCCAAGGTGCTGAAGGCGATGGATGTAAAGGGCCCCGCTATGGCCTTTACCGTCTATCTTGAGGAACCGCCGATGCCGCGCAAGAAGGGCGCGACGCGGCCCGCGCTGGCAGCGTCCGACCTGCAGGCGGTGGAACGCGATTTCGCCTTCGTGCTGGATGCCGATGTCGAGGCGGCGGGCGTGGTCAACGCGGCCGCCGGCGCCGACAAGACCCTGATCGAAGAGGTCCGCGTCTTTGACGAGTTCATCGGCGGCAGCCTGGGCGAGGGCAAGAAATCCCTGGCCATCACCGTGCGCATGCAGCCCGTGGACAAGACCCTGACCGAGGACGAGATTGAGGCCGTCGCCAAGAAGATCGTCGAAAAGGTCGAAAAGGCCACCGGCGGCAGCCTGCGCGGCTGATCGCCGGGGCTTGGCCCCGTCTGCGCGCGGCGGCATACTCGCCCCGCGACAGGGTCAAGGAGATGCGCGATGTTCAAGAACCGCGAAGAGGCGGGGCAACTGCTGGCCGAAAAGGTCGCGGCGTTCGAGCCGGAAAACCCGTTGGTTCTGGCGTTGCCGCGCGGGGGCGTGCCGGTTGCCCTGCCCATCGCGCGGGCACTGGATGCCCCGCTGGACCTGGCGCTGGTGCGCAAGATCGGCATGCCCGGCAATCCCGAACTGGCTGCGGGCGCGGTCGTGGATGGCGGCGCGCGCGAGGTCGTCTTTAATGACGAACTGCTGGATCATGCCGGGCTGACACAGGCCGATTTCACCGATGCGGTCACCGGCAAGCTGGCCGAGATCGAAACCCGCCGCGACCTGTATTTGGGCGATCGCAAACCGCAGCGCATCGCCGGGCGCACGGTGATCGTGGTCGATGACGGGCTGGCCACGGGCGCCACGGCCCGCGCCGTGCTGCAAGCCCTGCGCAAGCGCGGCCCGATCGAGGTCTGGCTGGCGGTGCCCGTAGGCCCGCAGGATCTGATCTGGCAATTCCGGGGCATGACGGACCGGCTGGTCTTTCTCCAGGCGCCAAGGGATTTTCGCGCGGTAGGGCAGCACTACCAAGACTTCGGGCAGGTCAGCGACGACACGGTCGCAAAGTTGCTGCAAGACGCATGGAACAAGGAGGACAGCGCATGACGCTGAAGGTTTACCTGTCGGGCGAGATTCACACCGACTGGCGCGAGCAGATCGTCGAGGGGGCGGCGGGGCTGGACGTGACCTTTGACAGCCCGGTCACCGATCACGCCGCCAGCGACGATTGCGGCGTGGCGATCCTGGGCGCCGAGGACAACAAGTACTGGCACGACCACAAGGGCGCGATGGTCAACGCGATCCGCACCCGCAAGGGGATCGCCGACGCCGATATCGTGGTCGTTCGCTTCGGCGAGAAATACAAGCAGTGGAACGCGGCCTTTGACGCGGGGTATGCGGCGGCCCTGGGCAAGTCACTGATCGTGCTGCACGGCCCCGACCACGCCCACGCGCTGAAAGAGGTGGACGCCGCCGCCCTGGCCGTGGCGCAGGAACCGGCACAGGTGGTGCAGATTTTACGTTACGTCCTGACCGGCGCCCTGCCGGGCTGAGGCGATTTGGACGCTGGCCCGGCCCGCGCACGCACCGCTAGGCTGCGGCCCATGGTCTACGATTACGTCATCGTCGGCGGCGGCTCTGCCGGCTGCGTCCTGGCCGCGCGGCTGAGTGAGGATCCGTCCGTCACCGTCTGCCTGATCGAGGCCGGCGGCGGCGGCAACGACATCTTCATCCGCGCGCCCGCGCTGATCCCGGCGATGATCTCGGGGCGGCCCCGGATCAACAACTATGCCTACCACACCGTGCCCCAGCCGGGGCTGAACGGGCGGCGCGGGTTCCAGCCGCGCGGGCGGGGCCTGGGTGGGTCCAGCGCGATCAACGCGATGCTTTATGTCCGCGGGCATCCGCGGGATTACGACGAATGGGCGGAATTGGGCGCCGAGGGCTGGGCCTGGGACGATGTGCGCCCCTGGTTCCTGCGGGTAGAGGGCAACGCGCGCGGCGGCGATGCCTGGCATGGCGGCGACGGCCCCCTGCAAGTCAGCGAACAAAGCGCGCCGCGCCGCATTTCCCGCGCCTTCGTGGATGCCTGCGCCGAGGTGCAGATCCCCCGCAACGACGATTTCAACGGCCCCGAACAGGCGGGCGCGGGGCTATACCAGGTCAAGCAGTTCCGCGACGGCCCGCAAAAGGGCGAGCGTTGTTCGGCCGCTGCCGCCTATCTGTTCCCGGCGCTGGCACGGCCCAACCTGACGGTGCTGACCCGCACGCGGGCGGAAAGGCTGCTGGTCGAGGGAAACCGCGCGGTGGGGGTGCAGGTGCGCCGCCGGGGGCGGCGGCGTCGGATCGACGCGCGGAGCGAGGTGATCCTGTCCGGGGGGGCCTTCAACTCGCCGCACCTGCTGCTGCTGTCCGGCATCGGGCCAGAGGACGAGCTGGCCGCCCATGGCATCGCGCCGGTGCATGTGCTGCCCGGCGTGGGGCAAAACCTGCAGGACCACCTGAATTACACCATCATCCACCGATCCCTGCGGCGCGACGTGGTGGGGCTGAACCCGCGCGGACTGGCCCGGCTGGGCCGCGCGGCGGGCACGTGGCGCAAGACCGGCGAGGGGCTGTTTGCCACCCCCTATGCCGAGGCCGGGGCCTTCGTGCCGTCCGCCCCCGGTCTGGACCGGCCCGACCTGCAACTGCATTTCGTCATCGGGATCGAGGACGACCACATGCGCCGCCTGCACCTGGCCGATGGCTACAGCTGCCATGTCTGCGGGTTGCGCCCGAAAAGCCGGGGCAGCGTCGGGCTGACCAGCCGCAACCCCGCCGATCCGCCCCGGATCGACCCCGCATTCCTGAACCACCCGGACGATCTGGACACGCTGATGCGCGGCGCCCGGATCGTGGAACGCGTCCTGGGGGCACAGGCGCTGGCGCCCTGGCGGGGCGCGCGGCTCTATCCCCATGACGGCAGCGATGCGGCACTGCAGGCCGATATCCGCGCACATGCGGATTCGATCTATCACCCGGTCGGCACCTGCCGGATGGGCACGGACGACATGGCGGTGGTGGACCCGCAATTGCGCGTGCGGGGGATGGCGGGGCTGCGGGTCGTGGATGCATCCGTCATGCCGCGGGTGATCGGCGGCAATACCGGCGCGCCCGCGATGATGATCGGCGAACGCGCCGCGGCGATGATCGCGCAGGCGCGCAAGGGCTGATCCGGGCGGGGGCGTAGGGTGGGTGAAACCCACCACTGGTTTTCCTCATTCGATACAGGCGGTGGGTTGGCACCCACCCTACGCCGAACCTGTGCGGGCGCTCAGTCCCGGGGCGGCTGGGCCAGCCCGCGCTGCACCGCGTCGCGCGCCAGAAAGCGGTCCAGATAGGCGGGCAGGTTGCGCCAGTCGTCCCAGCCCACAATCTCGCGCGCCTGATAGCCGACCAGCAGCGCGCGCAGCCACGGCGCTGTGGCGATGTCGGCGATGGAATAGTCGCCGCAGATCCAATCGCGCCCCTCCAGCCGCTTGTCCAGCACGCCCAACAGGCGCTTGGCCTCGCCCACATAGCGGTCGCGCGGGATCGGGTCGGCCACGTCCTTGCCGCCGAATTTCACAAAGAACCCCATCTGCCCGAACATCGGCCCGACGCCCCCCATCTGGAACATCAGCCATTGCAGCACCTCGGCCCGTGCGCGGGGATCGGTGGGCAGCAACTGCCCGGTCTTTTCCGCCAGGTAGATCAGGATCGCGCCGCTTTCGAACAGGCCGATGGGCTGGCCGTCCGGCCCTTCGGGATCGATGATCGCTGGGATCTTGTTGTTTGGGTTGAGCGAGACGAAGGCCTCGGAAAACTGGTCGTCTGTGTTGATGTCCACCTTGTGCGCCTCATAGGGCAGGCCGGTTTCCTCCAGCATGATGGACACTTTCACGCCGTTGGGTGTGGGAAAGGAATACAGCTGGATCGCGGACGGGTCTTGCGGCGCCCAGCGGGCGGTGATCGGAAAATCGGTCAGGTCGGTCATCGGGGCCTCCTTTGTTCGGCCCCGTGATAGCGGTTTGAGGTTCGGATGAAAGGGGCCGCGCGGCGAAAGGCGGCCCGCTCCGCCGGATGTGATGACCGCCCTCGCCTATTCCTTCAGCGCCAGATGCGGCGATAGCACGTCGATGCCCTGCGCCCGGCCCACGGCATAGTAGGTCAGGTGCCCGGCATGGGTGTTCAGCCCGGCCAGCAGGTTCGGATCGTCCTCGCAGGCTTGCCGCCAGCCCTTGTCGGCCAGGGCCAGCACATGCGGCAGTGTCGCGTTGCCCAGGGCGATGGTCGCGGTGCGGGCGACCGCGCCGGGCATGTTGGCCACGCAGTAATGCACGATGCCGTCCACCGTATAGATCGGATCGTCATGGGTCGTCGGGCGCGAGGTTTCGAAACACCCGCCCTGGTCGATGGCCACGTCTACCAGCACGGCGCCCGGCTTCATCGTTGCCAGGTCGGCCCGGCGCACCAGCTTGGGGGCCTCTGCCCCGGGGATCAGCACGGCACCGACCACCAGGTCGGCGGTTTCCAGCAGTTCGGCCACCGCCCCGCCCGAGGAATAGCGCGTCTTGAACCGCCCGCCGAACACATCGTCCAGATAGCGCAGACGCGGCAGCGCGCGGTCCAGCACCGTCACATCCGCCCCCATCCCGGCGGCAACCCGCGCCGCATGGGTGCCGACCACGCCGCCGCCGATCACCACCACCTCGGCCGGGCCGACGCCGGGCACGCCACCCATCAGCGTGCCGCGCCCGCCATTGGCCTTTTGCAGCGCCCAGGCGCCCATCTGCGGGGCCAGCCGACCGGCGACCTCGGACATGGGCGCCAGCAGCGGCAGGCCGCCCTGCCCGTCGGTCACGGTTTCATAGGCGATGGCGGTCACACCGCTGTCCAGCAGATCGCGGGTCTGGTCCGGGTCGGGCGCCAGGTGCAGGTAGGTGAACAGAACCTGCCCAGCGCGCAGCTGCGCGCGTTCCACCGCCTGGGGTTCCTTGACCTTCACGACCATCTCGGAGCGGGCGAAAATCTCTTCGGCGCTGTCCACCATTTCGGCCCCGGCGGCCGTGTAATCGGCATCGGTGAAGCCAGAGCCCAACCCCGCCCCCGCCTGCACCATCACCTGATGGCCGTGGGTCACGGCCTCGCGTACAGCGTTGGGGGTAAGCCCCACCCGGTATTCATGCGACTTGATTTCCGTCGGGCATCCGATCCGCATTCCATCCTCCTGATCCTGTGTTGACAGAATGCCGCAGGCGCCCGGCAAATGCGTTGATTTCCATCCCTTGCCCCGGCAGTTTGGAAATGAAATCGTGCACAGCATCGGCGCATCATTCGAAGGATCGTGCACGGCAATGCAGCTTGACGATATCGACCGCCGCCTTTTGGCGGTCCTGCAAAAACAGGGGCGCATCTCGAACGCCGACCTCAGCGAGCGGGTGAACCTCTCGCCCTCGGCCTGCCATCGCCGCGTGCAACGGCTGGAGGCGGCAGGGATCATCCGCGATTACGTCGCCCTGCTGGATCCGCGCAAGCTGGGCCGGCAAACAACCGTGTTCGTCGAAATCACCCTGTCGGGCCAAAGCGACGACATCCTGGACGCCTTTGAAAAGGCGGTGGCGCGCGTGCCGGACGTGCTGGAATGCCACCTGATGGCGGGCAGCGCCGATTACCTGCTGAAGGTGGTGGCCGCCGACAGCGAGGATTTCGCCCGCATCCACCGCCAGTACCTGACCCGCCTGCCGGGTGTGACACGGATGCAGTCCTCTTTCGCGCTGCGCACGGTGTTCAAGACCACCGCCTTGCCGCTATAGCGGGGCGAACCGCAACGGAGGGTGCCATGGACGATCTGCAAACCCGCAAGGCCATCATCGCGGCCTGCCTGAAGATGAACACCGTGGGGCTGAACCAGGGCACATCGGGCAATATCAGCGTGCGGGTGGGCGATTACATCCTGATTACCCCCACCTCTATCCCGTATGAGGATCTGCTGCCCGAGGATATCGTGCGGCTGGATATGGACGGCACGCCGCACGGCCTGCGCAAACCCTCCAGCGAGTGGCGCTTTCACCTGGACATCCTGCGGGCCCGCCCCGACCTGAACGCGGTGGTGCATGCCCATGCGCCCTATTGCACAACCCTGGCGATCATGCACATGGACATCCCGGCGGTGCATTACATGGTCGCCGCCGCGGGGGGCGAGGATATCCGCTGCGCCCCCTATGCCACCTTCGGCACGCAAGAGCTGTCCGATCGCGTGATCGAGGCGCTGGAGGGGCGCAAGGCCTGCCTGATGGCCCATCACGGCATGCTGGCCGCAGAAGCCAGCCTGGACAAGGCGATGTGGCTGGCCGTCGAGGTCGAGGCCCTGGCCAGACAGTACCACGGCGCGTTGCTGCTGGGCGATCCGCCGGTCCTGAACGACGACCAACTGGCCGAGGCAATCGCCCAGTTCACCCGCGGCTACGGGCAAGCAACCACAGATTGAACCGCCAAACCGGCCAAAACGTTGCATCCGCGCAACGGAATCTTGACCTTTATCCACAAGGCTCTGGATTCAGTGGGGACAACCGGGCGTAATCCGGTGTTCGGTAGACGCGGAGAAAAACTATGTCAGTCGTGTTTCACAGCCGTGACGGTCGATCCTGCCTGGGCATGCGCGAGTGCTTTGGCCGCCGTCAGATCGTCTGCGACACCGAGGGGCGCCGCGTCCTGTTCGAGATCGAGGATCCCAACCCGCCCCTGGGCCTGGTCGCAGAGGCATTGCGCGCCGCGGTCGACAGCCGCAACCCGGCCAGCCGCGTCCTGGGCGAATTGCTGGCCCGGCGGATTTCCACCCGTCCACGCGCCGAACGCTGAGTCCCCCTTCTGGAATCACCTGCCCCGCGTTAGGACTCGGTCACACGAGCAAGGATAACGTCCGCCTGGAATGCGGGCGCTTGGCACGAACGGCAACGCAACCGGGCGGCGATATCATGATGCAGGCGATCATTCACAGTGTCGCGGTTGTCGGGCTGACCGACGATCCCGACCGTTTGGGGCTGGGTCCGGGCGACCCGCTGGCCCTTTCCCCCGAAACGGAGGGCGGCATCGCCGTGATGGCCCATGCGCGCCCCGCCGGACCACTGGGCCGCCTGCGGCGCGCGCGCTGGATCACGCTGGGCCATCTGGGCCCCACGGCCCGCGGGCTGGTCGCGCCGATCCTGACGCGGGGCGGACATTTGCGGGTGCGCGTCGTCAACGCCACCTCGGCGCGGCTGGGCGGCCCGGAAATCCGCCTGTCGGTCTGGGCCGACGCAGACGAGGGGCGGGCCGCGCAGGCCGCCCACCGCACCGGCACGGCAGGCTGATCCCCGGACGCCGTGCCGCGCCCCGTCGGGGGTGTGCGCCGCCCGCCCGCGCGCTAGATAGGCGCCCCATGGAACAGGGGCGGGCAATGCTGCTTAAGGTCGAGCAAGTCGAGAAATCCTATCAAAGCGGCGCCGCCCGCGTGGCCGTGCTGCGCGGCATCGACCTGGCGCTGGCGGCGGGCGAAACCGTGGCGCTGACCGGCGAATCGGGATCGGGCAAAAGCACCTGCCTGCACCTGTGCGCGGGGCTGGACCGCGCCGATGCGGGGCGTATCGCGGTTGCGGGGCAGGATCTGTCCGGCGCCAGCGACGCCACCCTGGCCCGCCTGCGCCGCGACACGGTCGGGCTGGTGTTTCAGCAGTTCAACCTGATCCCCTCGCTGACGGTCGCGGCGAACCTGGCCTTTCAGGCGCGCCTGTCCGGGCGGCACGACGCCGATTGGGCGGCGCGGCTGGCCGACCGTCTGGGCCTGTCGGCACTGTTGGACCGCTACCCCGAACAGCTGTCCGGCGGGCAACAGCAGCGCGTCGCCATCGGCCGCACCCTGGCCGCTCGGCCCGCACTGATCCTGGCGGACGAACCCACCGGCAATCTGGACGAGGCGACAGGCGATAGCGTTCTGGACCTGATGCTGGAACTGGTGGCCGAGACCGGCGCAGGTCTGCTGATGGTCACCCATTCCACGCGGCTGGCCGCCCGGCTGAACCGGCAGGTGCATCTGCGCGGCGGACGGCTGGCGTGATGTGGCGGGTCGCCCTGTCCGCGCTGCTGTCCCATTGGCGGCGGCACCCCCTGCAATTGGCCACCCTGCTGCTGGGCCTGGCGCTGGCCACGGCGCTGTGGTCGGGCGTGCAGGCCATCAACGCCGAGGCGCGCGCCAGCTATGCCCGCGCGGCGCAAGTGCTGGACCAGGATCGGCTGGACAGCCTGGTGCCCGCGCGCGGCCTGACCCATATCGGGCAGGATGTGTTCGTCACCCTGCGCCGGGCCGGGTGGCAGGTCACCCCGGTTCTAGAGGGGCAATGGTCCCGCGCGGGCAATTCCGTGCTGGTCTACGGGCTGGACCCCTTTACCGCGCCTGCGGGCAGCCTGCCCGACGCCATGCAGGGCGAGGGGCGGATTGCCGATTTCATCGCCCCGCCCGGCCTGGCCTATGCCGCGCCGCAAACGGTAGAGGCGCTGCAAGGGGTGGCGGGCCTGCCCCCGCTGGTGGCGACGCGGGGCATGGCGCCGGGGATGCTGTTCACCGATATCGGCATCGCGCAGACCCTGCTGCGGGCCGAAGGGCGGATCTCGCGCCTGCTGATCCTGCCCGACCAGCCGCTGACCCGCCCCGCGCTGACCGACATCGCGCCCGCGCTTGAACGGCGCGCCCCGCTGCAACAGGCCGACACGGCGCAGTTGACCGGCAGTTTCCACCTGAACCTGACCGCCTTCGGTTTCCTGTCCTTTGCGGTGGGGCTGTTCATCGTGCATTCGGCCATCGGCCTGGCGTTCGAGCAGCGCCGCGCGATGTTCCGCACCCTGCGCGCGCTTGGCGTGCCCCTGCGGGTGCTGGTCGGGCTGTTGGCGGCCGAGGTGATGCTGCTGGCGCTGGCCGCCGGACTGGTCGGGGTCGCCCTGGGCTATGCGATCGCCGCCGCGCTGTTGCCCGATGTCGCGGCCACCCTGCGCGGGCTGTATGGCGCCAGCGTGTCCGGCAGCCTGGCGCTGCGGCCCGCATGGTGGCTGGGCGGGCTGGCCATGGCGCTGGCCGGCGCGGGCGTGGCAGGCGGGCAAAGCCTGTGGCGGCTGTGGAGCCTGCCGCTGCTGGCCCCCGCGCAACCCACCGCCTGGGCGCGCGCCTCGGCCCGGGCGCTGCGTTGGCAGGGGGCGGCGGCGGGCGCACTGGCGGTTATCGCGGTGCTGGCGGGGGTTTACGGCAGCGGGATCGTGGGCGGCTTTCTGCTGTTGGGGGCGCTGCTGATTTCGGCGGCGCTGGCGCTGCCGGGCCTGCTGGCGCTGATGCTGGGAGGCGCTGCGCGGCTGGCCCGCGGGCCGCTGGCGCAATGGTTCTGGGCCGATACGCGGCAGCAATTGCCGGGGCTTTCGCTGGCGCTGATGGCGTTGCTGCTGGCGCTGTCGGCCAATATCGGGGTGGGGACGATGGTGTCCAGCTTTCGGCTGACCTTTACCGCCTGGCTGGACCAGCGCCTGCCCTCGGAACTGTACGTCACCGCCCGCGACATGGCCGAGGCGCAGCGCCTGCACGCCTGGCTGGAACCGCGCAGCGACGCCCTGCTGCCCATCTGGAAGGTGGAGGGCACTGTTCTGGGCGGCCCGGCCGAGGTCTACGGCGTCGCAGATCACCGCACCTATCCCGACAACTGGCCCCTGATCGTGGGGCGCGACGATGTCTGGCAAACCCTGGCCCGCGGGCAGGGCGCGATCGTCAACGAACAGCTTTGGCGGCGCGCGGGGCTGTCGCTGGGCGATGCGATCCCCCTGCCCGGTGGTGCTGCGCGGCCCCTGGTGGGTGTTTACGCCGATTACGGCAATCCCAAGGGGCAGGTCATCATCGGGGTGGACGACCTGACCGGGCTGTACCCGGACGTAGACCGCCGCCGCTATGCCATCCGCACCGATCCCGCGCAGGTGCCCGGCCTGAAGACCGCGCTGGTCGATGAATTCGGCCTGCCTGCGGACAACATGATCGACCAGGGCCGGGTCAAGGAAATCTCGCTGATGGTGTTCGAGCGGACCTTCCTTGTGACCGGCGCGCTGAATGTGCTGACCATGGGTGTGGCCGGGTTCGCGATGTTCACCAGCCTGCTGACCCTGTCCACGATGCGCCTGCCGCAACTGGCCCCGGTCTGGGCCCTGGGCCTGACCCGGGCGCGGCTGGCGCGGCTGGAACTGGGGCGCGCGCTGCTGCTGGCGGCGCTGACGATGATCGTTGCGGTGCCGGTGGGCCTGCTGCTGGCCTGGGTGTTGCTGGCGGTGGTCAACGTCGCCGCCTTCGGGTGGAAGCTGCCGATGCATGTCTTCCCGACCGACTGGCTGTGGCTGGGCGTTCTGGCGCTGGCGGCGGCCGGTCTGGCGGCGGCCTGGCCCGCCTGGCGGTTGGCCCGGCTGTCGCCCACTGCTCTGCTGAAGGTGTTTGCCGATGAACGCTAGGCTGCTGATCCTGCTGGGGGCGCTGCTGCCCCTGCCCGCGCTGGCGCAAGGCTTTGCCGGGCTGGGCCAGACGACGAACGGCTATGCCCTGCCCGAGCGGGGAACGGCGCTGCACTTTCCCGACGATCACGGCGCGCATCCCGATTTCCGGATCGAATGGTGGTACCTGACCGCCAACCTGACCGGCCCGGACGGCACGCCCTATGGCATCCAGTGGACGCTGTTCCGCAATGCGCTGGCGCCGGGCGATCCGGGCACGGGCTGGTCCACGGCGCAGGCCTGGATGGGCCACGCGGCACTGACCGATGAAACGGGCCACCGCAGCGCCATGCGGCTGGCGCGCGGGGGCACCGGGCAGGCAGGCGTGACCGCCGCCCCCTTTACCGCGTGGATCGACGAATGGCGCATGGCCGGTCAGGCCGCGCAGGGGGACGATCCGCTGTCCGCCCTCAGCCTGTCCGCGCAGGGCGCCGATTTCGCCTATGACCTGGACCTGAGCGCCGATGGCCCGCTGGTTCTGCACGGGGATGCGGGTTTTTCGGTCAAGGCGGAAACCGGGCAGGCCAGTTACTACTATTCGCAACCCTTCTACCGGGTTTCCGGCACGCTGACCCTGCCCGGCGGGGCGGTGCCCGTCACCGGGCAGGCCTGGCTGGATCGGGAATGGTCCAGCCAGCCGCTGGCCGAAGGGCAGGACGGCTGGGACTGGTTTTCCCTGCATTTCGAGGATGGGGCCAAGCTGATGGCCTTTCGCCTGCGGGGGCGGGATGCGGGGTCGGCTTTCCGCTCTGGCACGTGGATCGCGGCGGACGGCAGCGCAACGCCCCTGTCCCCCGACGCGCTGGACATGGAACCGCTGGCCGAAACCCGCGTCGCCGGGCGCGCCATCCCGACGCAATGGCGCCTTGCGCTGCCCGCGCGGGGGGTGGATATCACCGTGCAGGCGCTGCGCGATGACGCCTGGATGGACACGCTTGTCCCCTACTGGGAAGGGCCGGTGCGCGTCACCGGCAGCCACCCCGGCACGGGCTATCTGGAGATGACGGGCTATGAGTGACATATCCACCCTTCCGGGCACGCTGGACACGGTCTGGCAACGCCTGTTCGACGGCGTTGTGAACCGCACCCTGCCGGCCCATACCCCGGTGCTGGCCACCACTGGCCCCGAGGGGCCAGAGGCGCGCATGGTGGTGCTGCGCGCGGTCGACCGGCAGGCCGGTACGGTCGAGTTCTATTCCGACCTGCGCGCGGAAAAGGTGGCCCAGTTGCAGGCAGACCCGCGCGCCACGCTGCTGATCTGGGATGCGCAGGCGCTGCTGCAGATCCGCCTGCGCGCCCGGTTCGATGTGATCGCCGGCGACGCGGCAGAGCCGCAATGGCAGGCGCTTTCCCCGCCCTCGCGCACACTTTACGGTGGTTCACCGCCCCCCGGCGCACCGCTGGGCACCCCGGCGGATCACTGCAATGGCCCGGACCGCGCCGCCTTTGCGGTGCTGCGCGGCACGTTGGACCGGATCGAAACGCTGCTGTTGCGGCCCGACCACCACCGCCGCGCGGTCTTCACCGCCGCGGATGGCTGGCTGGGCGGCTGGCGCGCGCCCTGACCCCTGTCGCGGCACGCCGCACGGGCCTATATGCAGAAAAACCACCAGCAAAGGCCCGCGCCCATGACCGATCCACTGCCCGCCCCCCGCAACCTGGTTCTGATCGGGGGCGGTCATACCCATGCGCTGGTTCTGCTGATGTGGGGGCAGAACCCGCTGCCCGGCGTCCGCCTGACGGTCATCAACCCCGGCCCGACGGCCCCCTATTCGGGGATGCTGCCGGGGCTGGTGGCAGGTCATTACACACGCGATCAGCTGGAAATCGACCTTGACCCCCTGGCCCGCCATGCGGGCGCGCATGTGGTGCTGGGCCGCGCGACGGGCATCGACCGCGACCGCCGGGTGATCCGCGTCACGGGCCAGCCGGATATTCCCTATGACCTGGCCTCGGTCGATATCGGCATCACCTCTGACCTGCCTGACCTGCCCGGTTTCACCGACCACGCGGTGCCCGCGAAACCACTGGGCGCCTTTGCCCAGGCGTGGGAGGATTTCGTTTCCCGCGCCCGCGCAGGCCGGGCCGCCCCGCATGTCACCGTGATCGGCGCGGGCGTGGCGGGTGTGGAACTGGCGCTGGCCGCGCGGCACCGGCTGGCAACGGCGGGACTGGCGCCACGGGTCACGCTGCTGGACGCGGGCACGCAGATCCTGCGCGACGTGCGGCGCGGCGCGCGCGCGGCGCTGAGCGATCAGATTTCAACGCAAGGGATCGACTTGCGCACAGGGGTTCGGATCACGCGCATCACCGCTGCGGGCGCGGAACTGGCCGGTGGCGAAACGCTCCCTGCCGATCTGGTGATCGGGGCGGCGGGCACCCGGCCCCAGGGCTGGCTGGCGGAGACCGGGCTGCACCTGACAGATGGCTTCGTGACGGTCGATCGTTTCCTGCGCTCGGTGACCGATCCGACCATTTATGCCGCGGGCGATTGCGCGCACCTGTCCCACGCCCCCCGCCCCAAGGCGGGCGTCTATGCCGTGCGCGAGGCGCCGATCCTGCTGCACAACCTGCGGGCCGAGTTGACCGGCACCGACCGCCGTCCCTACCACCCGCAGCGCGATTATCTGAAGCTGATCTCGATGGGCGGCAAGCGCGCCGCCGCCGACCGCCTACCCCTGCAGATAGAGGGCGCCTGGGTCTGGCGCTGGAAGGACCGGATCGACCGCCGGTTCATGGCACAGTTTCACGCCCTGCCCTGACGTGGCCTATGCCCCCTGCGCGGCCTCGATCGCCGCGATCACGCGGGGCAAGGCCTGGGCCAGCGCCGCCGGGTCCAGACGGTCCAGATCGACGGTCAGGCTGGGCCGATCCTGAAACCGGGCGCGCTGATTGCCATAGCGCGGGTCGTAATGATGTTCCATCAGGCCGCTTGCCAGCGCTTCATAGGCTTGCGCCCGGGCCATGTCCTGCCAATCCTCGATCCGGTCGCGCGGGTGCTGGCGACGCAAGGCGTCGATTGTGGACAACAGCCGGGCGGGGTCGTCGGTCACGTCACGATACCGCCGCGCCAGGTATTCCGCCCGCGCGGCCAGGGGGGCGCGCAATTCCACACGGGGCGCACCCTTCATCGCGTTCCACAGGGCGGGCGGGATACGGACATTGCCGATCTTGGACGATTCCGCCTCCACCACCACGGGGCGGGACGGGTCCAGATCCAGCGCGGCCATGGCAAGGCGGGTCTCGAACCCCTTTTGCGCGGGCTGCCCGCCGGCCATCCCCCCGAACAGCGAACCGCGATGGTTGGCCAGCCCCTCCAGGTCGATGACCTGCACGCCGGCGTCCGACAGCAGGGCCAGCATGTCGGTCTTGGCGGTGCCGGTGTTGCCGTCCAGGATCACCAGCGGCGCGGGCCAGGGGGCCTCATACAGGGCCGATTGAACCAGCCGCCGATAGCTGCGCCAACCGCCGTCCACCGTTTCGGCCTGCCAGCCGATCTGGCGGAACATCAGCGCCACGCTGCCCGACCGTTGCCCGCCACGCCAGCAATAGACCAGCGGTTTCCAGCTTTTGGGGCGGTCGGCCAGCACGGTTTCCAGATGCGTCGCCACGTTGCGCGCGACCAGCGCGGCACCGATACGGCGGGCGCGGAACGGGCTTTCCCGGGTGTAGATCGTGCCCACCCGCGCGCGTTCCTCGTTCGAAAGCGCCGGTAGGGAAATTGCGCCGGGCAGATGGTCCTCGGCGTATTCGGCCGGCGAGCGCACGTCGATGATGTCATCGAATTCCAGCGCGGCGAGGTCGGACAGCGAAGTCAGGGTCACGGGCATGGCGCCTGTCTACGCCGCCCCGCGCGCGGGCGGAAGGGCTATTCGCCCCGCAAACAGCGCGGCGGCGGGAACACGACCCGCCCGGTCAGCCGACAGCCCCAAGCCAGCCATTCGCACAGCGCCGTCTGCAACAGGTTCTTTCGGCTGCGAGGAAAGCGGTTGGATGGGGGTCATCCCGCGTCAGCGCGCGGGACAGAACGCGGCCACGAGGCAGACGGCCGCGGCCAGATCGCCTAACCCTCGGTGCCGAAGCCCTTTCGCCCGATGCTGACATAGGCGTCAAAGCCTGCATCGCGCACGTCGCCGACGGGGTAGATGTTGCGCAAATCGGCCATCCGGGGCTGGGCCATCGCGCCGGCCAGCCGTTTCAGGTCCAGGCCGCGGAACTCGTTCCATTCGGTCAGGATCACCACCGCGTCGGCGTCTTGCGCGGCCTTGTAGGCATCGTCCATCCACTGCACGCCCGGCAGCAGCGCCTCGCCCTCGCGCCGGCCCTGGGGATCGACCACCCGCAACTGCGCACCACCGCCCACCAGCGCGGGCACGATGGTCAGGCTGGGCGCCTCGCGCATGTCGTCGGTGTTGGGCTTGAACGTCACCCCCAGCACCGCGATCACCTTGCCGTTGACCGACCCGCCGCACAGATCGACCACCTTGTCGATCATCCGCCGTTTGACCGCGTCGTTCACCGCGATCACGGTTTCGGTGATCTTCATCGGGCAGGCGTAATCCTGGCCGATCCGCGCCAGCGCCGAAGTGTCCTTGGGAAAACACGACCCGCCATAGCCCGGCCCCGCATGCAGGAACTTGTTGCCGATGCGGCCGTCCAGCCCCATCCCCTTGGCCACCGCCTTGATGTCGGCGCCGGTCTTTTCGCACAGCATCGCCATCTCGTTGATGAAGGTGATCTTGGCGGCCAGGAACGCGTTGGCGCCGTACTTGATCATCTCGGCCGTTTCCAGATCGGTGTAGACGATCGGGAATTCGCGCAGGAACAGCGGGCGGTAGATCTCTGCCATCACGTCGCGGGCGCGGCCGGATTCAACGCCGACCACCACCCGGTCGGGGCGCATGAAATCGTCGATGGCCGCACCCTCGCGCAGGAATTCGGGGTTCGAGGCCACGTCGAAATCCGCTGCCGGGTTGGCCTGGGCGATGGTTGCCTGCACCTTGCGGTTGGTGCCCACCGGGACCGTCGACTTGGTCACGATGACCGCATAGCCGGTCAGCGCGTTGGCGATTTCCTCGGCGGCGGCCATCACGTAGGTCAGGTCCGCATGCCCGTCGCCGCGCCGCGTCGGCGTACCAACCGCGATGAACACCGCATCCGCGCCGTCCACCGCCGCGGCCAGATCGCCGGTAAAGGTCAGCCGCCCCCCGTCGACATTGCGCGCCATGACCTGATCCAGGCCCGGCTCGAAAATCGGAACCTCGCCGCGTTCGAGCATCTCGATCTTGCGCGGGTCCTTGTCCACGCAGACCACCTCATGCCCGAAATCCGAAAAACAAACGCCCGAAACCAGACCAACATAGCCGGTGCCGATCATCGCGATTTTCATAGTCGCCACTCCACGAGGTTTCGGGCCGGATGCGACAGCGGGGCAGGCAAGTCAAGTCAAACCCACGCCGCTTTTGTGAAGCTTTCGCGACAAGTGGGGCGGTTGACCGATCTTTCGCCGGGAACCTTCCCCGCCCGGCGGGGCGTTATTCGCGGGCGCGCAGCACACGCGCGGGCCGCGCGGCCAAGGGCCGCCAGGCAAAACCCAGCCCCGCCGCCAGCGTCGCCAGCGCGCCGCCCAAAACGATGGCAAGGGCGGAAACCGGCTCGAACGCGTAGCCGCCCATCATCACGAATTCCATCACCGCCCAGCCCGCGACGCCCCCCGCGACAATGGCCACGGACCCCGCCGCCGCCCCCAGCAGGGCAGAGCGCAGGGCGAAATAGGCCAGAACCTGCCCGCGCACCGCGCCCACGGTCTTCAGCACCGCCGCCTCGAAAACGCGCGCGCGTTCGCCCGCCGCGGCCGCGCCGATCAGCACGATCAGCCCGGTCACCAGCGTGGCCGCCGCGCCATAAGCAATCGCCGCGGCCAGCCCGTCCAGCACCTCGGCCACCCGGTCGATGGCATCGCGCACCCGGATCGCGGTGATGTTGGGATAGGCGCTGGCCAGGTCACGCAGGATCGCGGCCTCGGCCTGCGGTTCGGCATAGATCGTGGCGATATGGGTGTGGGGGGCACCCTGCAACGCGCCGGGGTTCATCGCGATCACGAAACCGATCCCGGCGGTGGAAAAGTCCACATCGCGAAAACTGGTCACCTTGGCGGTGATGTCGCGGCCCAGGATGTTGACGGTCACATCATCGCCCAGCTTCAGGCCGATCTCTTCGGCCTCTTCGTCGGAAAAGCTCATGACCGGGGGGCCGTCGTAATCGGCGGGCCACCATTCGCCCCCGTTGACGATGGTGCCCTCGGGCGGTGTGGCGGCATAGGTCACGCCCCGGTCGCCGGTGACGACCCAGTGATCGCCCGCAACCTCGCGCGCGGGCTGGCCGTTGATCCGGGTGATGATGCCGCGCAGCATGGGCGCGGTCTGCACCTTGCTGACGCCCGCATCGCCCTGCAGCCGGTCCAGCACGCCGTCCAGCTGGTTGGGCTGGATATCGACGATGTAATACGAGGGTGCGATCTCGGGCAGTTCCTGGCTGATGGCGCTGCGCAGGTTGGCATCGATCTGGCCCACGGCGGCCAGGATCGACAGGCCCAGCCCCAGCGACAGCACGACCGAGGTCGTTTCGCCCGCCGGGCCGCCCACTGCCCCCAACGCCAGCCGCAGCGCCGTGCGCCCGCGCACGATCCGCGCCCGTGCCGCCCGACGCGCGCCCCAGCGCAGCGCCACCGCCGCCAGCACCAGCACGCCAAGCGCCGCCAGGATGCCAAAGGCCGACCACAGCGCCAGCGCGGGCACGCCGGAAAACCACGCCGCCACGCCGATCAACGCCCCGGCCAGCGCCAGGATCGCGACCAGATAGCGGGGCCGTGGCCAGACCCGCGTGCGCCCCACCGCATCGCGGAACAGGGCGCCTGCGCGGACCTCTTCGGTGCGGGCCAGCGGCCACAGGGTGAAAACCAGCGCCGTCAGCACGCCGTAAAGCGCGGCCTCGGCCAGCGGGCCGGGGGCAATCCCGATCTCGGCGGGCACGGGCAGTTGCGCCTGGATCAGCGGGGCAAAGGCCAGCGGCAACAACGCGCCCAACACCAGCCCGATCACGATGCCCAGGGCCGCCAGCGCCCCGATCTGGATCAGGTAGGCGGCCAGGATTGTGCGGCTTTCGGCCCCCAGGGTTTTCAGGGTCGCGATCACCGCCGTCTTGCCCTCCAGATAGGCGCGCACGGCAGCGGAAACACCGACGCCGCCCACGGCCAGCCCGGCCAGCCCCACCAGCACCAGGAACGACCCCAACCGTTCGACAAACCGGGTCATGCCCGGCGCCCCGTTGCGGGCATCGCGCCAGCGCATCCCGTTATCGGCAAAGCGGTCCTCGGCCTCGGCCTCCAGCGCGGGCAAGTCGGCCACGGGCGGCAGGGCCAGGCGGTATTTGGTTTCGAACAGGGTGCCGGGTTCCAGCAGGCCCGATCCCTGCAGCGCCTGTGTCCGCACGATCAGCCGCGGCCCCAGGCCGAACCCGTCCCCTGCCCCGTCCGGTTCACGGGTCAGAACGGCACGGAATTCATAGGTGCCGGTGCCCAGCCGGAACGTATCGCCGGGGCGCAGGCCCAGCCGGTCGGCCAGCACCCGTTCCATCACCGCCCCGTTGCCCGCCAACGCGTCGGCCAACGGCACGGCGGGGTCCAGCTCTACCTGTCCGAACAGGGGATAGGCGCCATCCACGCCCTTGACCTGGGTCAGCCCGCGTTCGGTCACACCGTCGCGGTCCACCACGACCATGGACCGGAAATCGACGATCTCGGACACGGTTTCCGCGGTTCGCGCCATCCAGGCGCGTTCCGCGTCCTCCGCATAGCGATAGGTAAAGGACATCTCGGCATTGCCGCCCAGCAGCACCGCACCTTCGCGCTGCAACCCGGCGGTGATGCTTTCACGGACCGAGCCCACGGCGGCGATCGCCGCGACCCCCAACGCAAGACAGGCCAGAAAGACGTAGAACCCCCGCAGCCCCCCGCGCAATTCGCGGCGGGCGATACGGGCAGCGACAGGCAGGGTCATTCCGCGGCCCTCCGCCCCTCTTGCGCGGCGACGCGGCCATCGGCCAGCCGCACCACCCGGTCGCAGCGCGCGGCCAGATCCGCGGCGTGCGTCACCAGCACCAGCGTCGCCCCATGCCGATCACGCAGGCCGAACAGCAGATCCATGATCGCCGCCCCGTTGGCACCGTCCAGATTGCCGGTGGGTTCATCGGCCAGCAGGATATGCGGGCGTGGTGCTGCGGCTCGGGCCAGCGCCACGCGCTGTTGTTCGCCCCCCGACATCTGGCTGGGGTAATGGTCGATCCGTGCCCCCAGCCCCACCGCGCGCAACTCTTCCTCGGCCCGGTCAAAGGCATCGCGGTGCCCGGCCAGTTCCAGCGGCGTTGCGACATTTTCCAGCGCTGTCATCGTCGGGATCAGGTGGAAAGACTGGAACACCACGCCCATATGCTGCCTGCGGAACCGGGCAAGCTGGTCCTCGTTCATCGCGGTCAGGTCGTGGCCCAGGGCCGTGACGCTGCCGCCGGTGGCGCGCTCCAGCCCGCCCATCAGCATCAGGAGAGATGACTTGCCCGACCCCGACGGCCCGATCAGCCCCAGCGTTTCACCCCGGTTCACCGCCAGGGAAATGCCGTGCAGGATTTCAACCGGGCCGGCATTGCCGGCCAGGGTCAGGGTGACATCGTCAAGCGAAAGGATCGGATCGGTCATGGGGCGCCTGCTGCGGGGAGTGTCTGCCCTTGGATATGGGGCGCGGGTGGTCGCGCTCAACCTTGCGGTGCTGTTTGCCGCCGGGGCGGCGCAGGCCGAACAGATCACCATCGCCGCGCTCGGCGACAGCCTGACCCAGGGCTATGGCCTGCCGCAAGAGGACGGGTTCGTGCCGCAGATGCAGGCCTGGCTGCGCGCCCAAGGGGCCGATGTGCAGGTGATCAACGCGGGCGTTTCGGGGGACACCACGGCGGGCGGGCTGTCCCGCGTCGGCTGGACCCTAACCCCGGACGTGGACGCGATGATCGTGGCGCTTGGCGGCAACGACCTGCTGCGCGGGATCAATCCGGCGGCCTCGCGCGCCAATCTGGACGGCATCCTGTCGGCGGCAGGTGACGCGGGGGTCGCGGTGCTGCTGGTCGGCATGCAGGCGCCGGGCAATTACGGGCCGGACTACAAGGCGGCCTTTGACGCGATGTATCCCGACCTGGCCGCAACCCACGGCACGCTGTATTTCGAAAGCTTCCTGAAGGGCCTGACCGATCTGCCCGACCGGGGCGCGGCGATGCGCGACTACATGCAGGGGGACGGCATCCACCCCTCTGCCGCGGGGGTTGCCCTGATCGTGCAGGCGATGGGCCCCAAGGTGCTGGCGCTGATCGACCGCGCCCAGTGACGCGCTGCCCCCTAGGCGGGGCGGGTCGATCGGTCTAGGACGGGGCCAACCGCCCCTGTCCCAGGACCGCGCCATGACCGCACCCGATTTCTGCCTCGCCGATACCGCCTGCGAACATATGGTCGCGGATGTGCCCACCGCCCGGCCCGAAACCCCGGTGGCGCAGGTCATCGCCGCCCTGCGCGGCCAGCATTTCGCCTGCGCCGACACGATCTTCGTCACCGATGCGGGCGGGGCGTTGCAGGGGATCGTGCGCATCAACGACCTGTTCGCCAACGGCGCCGCCTGCATCGCCGAGATCATGGAGCCCGAGCACGAGGCCGTCACTGCCGATGCCGACCAAGAGGCCATCGCCCAGCTTGCCATCCGCCTGAACATGATCGCCGTGCCCGTGGTCGATGACGCAGGCCACCTGATCGGCGCGGTCCCGCCAGAGGCGCTGTTCCGCATCCTGCGCGAGGAACACATGGAGGATCTGCAACGCCTGGCCGGCATCGGCGCCCATGAGGCGGGGCCAGAGGCCGCGCTGGACGCCCCCCTGCGCGACCGCTTTGCGCGCCGGTTGCCCTGGCTGGTGTTCGGGCTGGCGGCCTCGACCATCGTCACGCTGGTGATGATCCGCTTCGAAGAGGCGTTGCAAGCCAACGTCACGGTGGCCTTTTTCGTGCCCGCGCTGGTCTATATCGCGGGGGCCATCGGGGCGCAGGCGGTATCTGTTTCTGTGCGGGGGCTGTCCACGCAGGACGTATCCATCGCGGCGCTGCTGCGCGATGAAATGGCCATCGGGCTGGCCATCGGCGCCGCACTCGGGCTGCTCGCTGGCGGCGGCGTGCTGGCGGTGTTCGGCGATGCCCTTCTGGCGCTGGCCGTGGGCATCGCGGTACTGGCCGGCGGGGCGGTGTCCGCGGTGGTGGGCTTTGCCCTGCCCTGGGCGTTCAAGCGATTGGGATCGGACCCGGCCATGGGCAGCGGCCCGGTCTGCACGGTGATCCAGGACGCAGCCAGCCTGTTGATCTATTTCGGCGTGGTCTCGGCGCTGATCCTGTAAGCAAAGGAAAACGAATGTCCCTGATCGCCGAGCTAGAGGCCCTGCTGGGCAAGGCCCATGTCCTGACCGGAACCGACACCGCCGGCTACGCCACCGACTGGACCGGGAAATATGCCGCCACGCCCCTGGCCGTGCTGCGCCCCGCCGACCGCGACCAGGTTTCCGCGATCCTGCGGCTGGCCAATGCCACGCACACGCCCGTCGTGCCCGTTGCGGGCCGAACCGGGCTGGCGGGCGGCGCGCTGGCAGACGGGGCGCTGATGCTCTCGGTCGAACGCCTGAACACCATCCAGGACATCAACCCCGCCGCCCGCACCGCCACGGTCGGGGCGGGCGTGATCCTGTCGCGCCTGCACGACGCCGCCGCAGATCATGGCCTGACCTTTCCCATGACCTTCGGCGCGCGCGATTCGGCGATGATCGGGGGGCTGCTGGCCACCAATGCGGGCGGGTCCAACGTGCTGCGCTATGGCAATACCCGCGCGCTGTGCCTGGGGCTGGAGGTTGTGCTGGCAGACGGCCGGGTGATGGACGCAATGGGCGCGCTGCACAAGGACAACACCGGCTATGACCTGCGCGACCTGATGATCGGGTCCGAGGGGACGCTGGGGATCATCACCGCCGCCGTGCTGAAACTGGTGCCGCTGCCGCGCGCCCATGCCACGGCGATGGTGGCCCTGCCCGACCTGGGCGCGGCGCTGGACCTGCTGAACCTGCTGCAACAGGCCACCGGCGGCGCGGTCGAGGCCTTCGAATACATGCCCGACACCTATATGCGGCGGCTGGCCACCTGCCGCCCGGACCTGCGCCCGCCCTTTGAACAGACCTACCCCGTCGCGGTCATGGTCGAGATCGGCGCCACCGCGCCGCGCGATGCCGAACCGGGGCCGGACGGGCGCCTGCCACTTGTGGCCCTGCTGGAGGAAACCCTCGCCGCGCAAATGGAGGCCGGCACCGTTCTGGACGCCGTGATCGCCCAATCCCAGGCGCAGCGCGCCGAAATGTGGCTACGCCGCGAACTGGCCGCCGAGATCACCTTTTCCCGGCAACCGGCGGTGGACAACGACATCGCCCTGCCGCTGGACCGTGTCGGAACCTTCCTGGATCGGATGGAAACCCGCCTGCCGCAGATCGACGCCGGGGCGGAAACCATCACCGTGGGTCACCTGGGCGACGGCAACCTGCATTACGTGGTCTGGCCCACGCGCGGTGACGAGGCGATGAAAGAAACCATCCGCACAGCCGTAGAGGACGAGGTCGCCACCCTCGGCGGCAGCTTCTCGGCCGAACACGGGATCGGGGTGTCGAAACTGTCCACCATGGCGCGGCGCAAGGATGCGGTGGCGCTGGACGTGATGCGGGCGATCAAGTCCGCGCTGGACCCCAACGCCATCCTGAACCCCGGCAAGGTACTACCGCCCAACGCATGAACGCCGGATCGCGGCCAACGGAAGTTCGATGCGGAAACCGCGAAGGGGGCTCCGCCCCCGTCCTTCGGACTCCCCCGGGGTATTTGCACCAAGAAGAAGATCGAAGACGTATCCATTCTTCTTCTTGGCCAAAATACCCTGGGGGTCCGGGGGCAACGCCCCCGGCGGGTCGCCTTGCGTCAGCAAGGCGAAACCCTCAGTCGTCGATCCAGTCGAAGAAACCCTCTCCGGCCTGTTCGCGCAGCTTCTTGCCCAGGGCCCAGCCCATTTCGGCCGCATCCTCGATCGGCGCGCGATCCTCGCCGGTGATGCTTTCGCTGCCATCGGGGCGCAGGATCTCGCCCCGCAGCCAGATATTGCCGCCTTCGTGCTGGGCCAACCCGCCGATGGGCGTTTCGCACGACCCGTCCAGCGCGGCCAGGAACGCGCGTTCCGCAGCCATCTGCTCGCCGGTCTGCTTGTCGTGCAGCGCCTCCATCAGGTGCGCGGCCTGCGCGTCATCGGTGCGCCGTTCGATCCCGATCGCCCCCTGCGCCACGGCGGGCAGCATTTCCTCGGGTTCGATGGTCGCACGCGCAACATCAGCCATGTCCAGCCGGTTCAGCCCGGCCATCGCCAGGAAGGTGGCGTCGGCCACGCCGTTGCCCAGCTTTTCCATGCGCTTTTGCACATTGCCGCGGAATTCCACCACCTTCAGATCGGGCCGCCTGTTCAGCAGCTGCGCCCGGCGGCGCAGGGACGAGGTGCCGACCACCGCGCCCTCGGCGACCTGGGCCAGCCCCTCGAACTTGTGCGAGATGAAGGCGTCGCGGAAATCCTCGCGCGGCAGGAAGGTGTCCAGCACCAGCCCCTCGGGCTGTTCGACGCCCATGTCTTTGGTCGAGTGGACGGCGATATCGATCCGGCCGTCCAGCATCGCCTCTTCGATTTCCTTGGTGAACAGGCCCTTGCCGCCGATCTCTTTCAGGGCGCGGTCCAGCACCTTGTCGGCGATGGTCTTGATGACCACGATCTCGAAGGCATCCTCGGGCAGATCGAAGGCCGCCATCAGCATCGACCGGGTCTGATACGCCTGCGCCAGCGCCAGCGGAGAGCCGCGGGTGCCGATCTTGAGGGGTGAAGCGGGGGAAGGAAGTGTGATAGCCATGCGCCAAACCTCTAATCGCGTCACGTCGTCCTGACAACTCGGCCCGTCTTGACATGCTGACGCAAGCAGGGGACGACAGGCGGAACTCTTAAACGGGGAATACGATGGCGGAAACCAAAAAACTTCTGAAATCTCTGGCGGGTGAAGTGCAGGAGGTGCCGCCGGTCTGGCTGATGCGCCAGGCGGGGCGCTACCTGCCCGAATATCGGGCCACCCGGGCCGAGGCCGGCGACTTCCTGTCGCTGTGCTACAATTCGGACCTGGCGGCCGAGGTGACGCTGCAACCGATCCGCCGCTACGGCTTTGACGCCGCGATCCTGTTTGCCGATATCCTGCTGCTGCCCCAGGCCCTGGGGGCCGACCTGTGGTTCGAAACCGGCGAAGGGCCGCGGATGTCCACCATCGGCGGCGCGAACGACCTGAAGGCGCTGAAGGGCAAGGACGACATTCACGAGCACATGGCGCCGGTCTACGAAACCGTGCGCATCCTGTCGCGCGAACTGCCCAGCGAGACCACGCTGATCGGCTTCGCGGGCGCGCCCTGGACCGTGGCCACCTACATGATCGCCGGCCGCGGCACCAAGGATCAGGCCCCGGCGCATGCGATGCGCACCGGCGACACCGCCACCTTTGAGGGGCTGATCGACCTGCTGACCGACGCCACCATCGAATACCTGTCGCAACAGGTCGAGGCCGGCGCCGAAGTGATCAAGATCTTCGACAGCTGGGCCGGCTCGCTGAAGGGCGAGGCGTTCGACAAATACGCGGTGGAACCGGCGAAGAAGATCATCGCCGAGCTGAAGGCCCGCCATCCCGGCCTGCCCTGCATCGCCTTCCCGCGCGAGGCGGGCGACAAGTATATCGGGTTCGCCAATGCGACCGGCGCGGATTGCGTGGCGCTGGACAATTCCGTCGATGCCACCTGGGCCGCCCAGAACGTGCAGGTTGACGGCTGCGTTCAGGGCAACATGGCGCCCAACCTGATGGTCACCGGCGGCCAGGAACTGATCGACGAGACCAAGCGCATCAAGGAAGCGTTTTCCAAGGGGCCGCATATCTTCAACCTCGGCCATGGCATCACCCCGGATGCCGACCCCGAGAACGTGCATGTGATGCTGGAGGCGCTGCGCGGCTGAACCGCCGCAAGCGCGCAAATTGCAGGGCCTGCGCATCGGCGCGGGCCCTTTTCTTGTTGCACCGCCCGCGGGGGGCGCTGCCCCCGCCGCCGGGTTCCCCGGCGACCCCCCCGGGGTATTTTTCCCAAGAAGAAGGGGCGCGGTCAGGCGCGTCCGGCAGCGGCCGACAAGAGCAGCGGATCGATCCCCAGGCTGCGGATCGCGCGTTCCCATTTCGTGGCGTCGGTGCCGCCAAAGACCAGGTCGGGCGCGGCCTCGCAGGTCAGCCAGCCGTTTTGCTGGATCTCGTCCTCCAACTGCCCCGGCCCCCATCCGGCATAGCCCAGGGCCAGCAACGCCTGCCGCGGCCCGTTCCCGCCGGCGATATCCTCCAGCACGTCCAGCGTGGCAGTCATGGCAAAGCGGCTGTCCACGCGCAGGGTCGTTTCGCGCGCCTGGCCATAATCGCCGCTATGCAAGACGAAGCCACGGGCATGTTCGACCGGCCCGCCGAAATGCACCCGGATCTCGCGGGCGCCGGGGGCGCGGGAAATGTCCAATTGCGTCAGCAGGTCATAGAAGGACAGCCCGTCCATAGGCTTGTTGACGATCAGGCCCATCGCGCCCTCGTCGGAATGGGCACAAAGATAGACTACGGACCGCTCGAATCGCGGATCGCCCATTCCAGGCATGGCGACCAGCAGCTTTCCGTGCAGTTGAAGGGGGGCATCGGTGTCGTGCATGGACCAAGAATGTGCCCGCCAGGAACATGGCGCAAGGCCGGGGTGAGACAATTTTCGCGGTGCTCTCGCCCGAATGTGAATTCCGCTTTCCCGCCCGATGACTAGGTTATCGATCATGGGAAAGACATCGCTTCGCCAACTGACCGCCGCCGCCGCAATCTGTGCCGGGCTGGGCCAGCCCGTGGCCGCCGGCAGCCCCGAGGGGCAGATTCTGCATGCCGAACTGCTACCCGGCTGGCAGACCGAGGACGGCACCTATATGGCCGGGCTGCGGCTGGACCTGGCGCCGGGCTGGAAGACCTATTGGCGCGCGCCGGGCGATGCGGGGATACCGCCGCGCTTTGACTGGTCCGGGTCGCAGAACCTGGTGGGCGTGCAGGTGCATTGGCCAGCCCCCAAGGTGTTCATTTCAAACGGAATGCGCACCATCGGCTATGACAGCCAGGTGGTCCTGCCCGTGGAACTGACCCCCGCGAAACCGGGCGAGCCGATCGCCCTGCGCGCGCATATGGAACTGGGCGTGTGCCACGACATCTGCATGCCGATGGACCTGCGGCTGGACAGTGCCCTGCCGACCGAGGGGCGCGGCTGGCAGCAGGAACCGATTCGCGCGGCGCTGGACGCCCGCCCGGTATCGGCCGAACAGGCCCATGTGGGCCAGGTTCGTTGCGAGGTAGAGCCGATCGCCGACGGCCTGCGCCTGACGGCGAAAATCGACATGCCCACCCTGGGCCCGGACGAGGCGGCGGTGTTCGAACTGCCCGACCCCTCCATCTGGGTGTCAGAGGCGCAGACCGCGCGGCAGGGCATGCGCGTCGTGGCGCGCGCCGACCTTGTGCCGGTCACCGGGCAGCCCTTCGCGCTGGACCGCTCTGCGGTTCGGATCACGGTCCTGGGTGAGGAACGCGCCGTCGATATCCGCGGCTGCGCGGGGAACTGACCTCAGGCTCGCCGCGCCAGCCCGACGGCCAGTGCCGCCCCGAAATACGCCATCACCAGCAGTACCGCCGATCCCGCCAGGAACAGGCCCAGCGCCGCGACCATGGCGGGCGACCCCGCCAGCGCGGGCAGAAGTGCCGTCACGGCGCCCGGCAGCGCGCCGGTGACAGCGGCAACCCCCAGCGTCGCCGCGAACCACAGCGCCATCAGCCCCGCCGCGCCCCCGGTCACCCAGCGCACGGGACGACCGCGACCGCCCGCGCGCAAGGCGTGGCGCAGCGCATTCACCTGCTTGCCCACGTCCTGTTGCATGGCCAAAAGCGCGGGCACCACCAGCAACACCAGCACCACGCCAAAGCCCAGCCCATAGGTCAGGGTGATGACGGTGGGCTTCAGGAACTGCGCCTGTTGGGATTGCTCAAACAACAGCGGCGCCAGGCCCAGCACGGTCGTCGCGGTGGTCAGCAGCACGGGCCGCAGCCGGTCGCAGGCCGCGTCGATGATCGCCGGGAACAGGCCGCGGGTTTCGGCATATTCGTCCACCGTGCTGACCAGCACGATGGAATCGTTGATGATGATGCCCACCATCCCGATCAGCCCGACGATAGAGAACATCGACAGCGGCACCCCCCATTGCAGGTGCCCGTAGACCACCCCGATCAGGCCGAAGGGGATCACCGCCATCACCACCACCGGCCGCGTCCAGCTGGAGAAGATCCACGCCAGCACCAGGTAGATACCGATCAGCGTCATGTAGAGCCCGAACTTGGCGTCGTTCAGGAACTCGTCCTCCTGCTCTGCCAGCCCCGACAGGCGCCAGGCGACACCGTGTTCTGTCTCGATCCGGGGCAGGATGACCTCTTGCAGTTCGGTCATGATCTCTTCGGCCCGGACCGGGTCGTCCTCGGATATATCGCCGGTGACGGACACCACACGCAGCCCGTTTTCCCGCCGGACAGTCGAAAAGCCGGTGCGCCGCTCGACGGTGACGATATCCGAAAGCGGCAGGTATTCGCCCGAGGGCGCGCGCAAGAGGGTCCGTTCCAGGAAATCGGCGGTCAGCTCTCCGGCGGGCAATTCCACACGGATCGCGGCCGAGCGGGGACCGTCGGGATAGGTCGCGGCCTCGATCCCGTTCAGGCGGTGACGCAGCACGCGGCCCAGTTCCTCGATGGTGAACCCCACGGCGGTTCCCTGCGCCGTCAGGTCCAGGATCAGCTCTTCCTTGTCATAGGCCATGCTGTCCTGAACGGCAGAAACCTCACCATATTGCGCGACCTCGGTTTTCAGCGCCTCGGCCGCGGCCTTCAGCGTATCCGCATCGGCGCCGTAAAACTGCACGTCCAGCGCATCGCCCCCCGGCCCCGAGCGCCAGCCGCGGAAGCTGACGGTTTCGGCCTTGGGATGCTGGATCACCGCGCCCTGCAATTCGCCCACGAACTGGAAGGATGAATAGGGGCGCAGGTCCGCGTCGATCAACTCGATCGCGATAGAGCCAAGCTGATCCTCGTCCTTGGTATCGGCGCCAGCCAGGCCGCGCCCGGTGGTCCCGCCCACCTGCGCCAGGACGTAATCCAGCGGGTTGACGCCGTATTCCTCCTCATAACGCTTGGCGACCTCTTCGGTGGCGCGCTGCATTTCGCGCATCATTTCCATGGTATCTTCGCGGGTGGCACCGGGCAGCATCGCGAAATTGCCGGTCACCGAACTGCGTTCCGGCGCGTTGAAAAAGCGCCAGGGCACATCGCCCCGGATCAGCAGCCCGACCTGGCTGGCCAGCAGCAGGACCGTCAGCGCCAGAACCGGGTAGCGTGCCCAGACAACCCCCGCCATAAAGGGCCGGAACAGCGTGCGGCGGAACCAGGTAAAGCCGCGGTTCACCACGCGCGAGGGCGCATCGTACCAGTGCTGTTTCGCCGAATGGGTCAGCGCATGGGCCATGTGGTTGGGCAGGATCAGAAAGCATTCCACAAGCGAGGCCAGCAGCACCGCGATCACGGTAAAGGGAATGTCGGCGATCATGTCGCCGAACCGGCCGCCGATCAGAACCAGGCCGAAAAACGCGATCACCGTGGTCAGGGTAGAGGAAAAGACCGGCGCAGCCATGCGGCGCGCAGCGTTCTCGGCGGCCTGAACCGGGCTTTCGCCCAGCCTTCGGGCCCGGAAATCGGCATGTTCGCCCACGACGATGGCATCGTCCACCACGATGCCCAGCGTGATGATCAGCGCAAACAGCGAGATCATGTTGATGGTCAGACCCGACAGGTACATCAGCGCGATGGTCGCCAGCATCGCCACGGGAATGCCCGCAGCCACCCAAAAGGCAGTGCGCGCATTCAGGAACAGGAACAGCAGCAGCAGCACCAGGCCCAGCCCCATCAGACCGTTGTCCAGCAGGATGTCCAGACGTCCCTGGATGAACTCTGCCCGCGTGCGGATCAGATCGACCGAAACCTCGGGCGGCAGGGTCAACTGCAATTCCGCCACGACATCCTCGACACGGTGTTGCAGCGCGATCGCGTCCCCCTGGGCCGAGCGGTCCACCCGGACGCTGATCGCCGGGTTCTCGCCCACGAAATAGGCGCGGGCGCGGTCCACCCCCTCGACCCGCACGGTGGCGACATCGCCCACCGTCAGTTTCGATCCGTCATCATTGGCACGCAGCACGATCCCGGCGATCTGGTCGGCATCGCGCTTTTCCACGCCGGTCCGCACCCGTGCGCTGCCGCCCGACACGTCGCCCGCGGGCGCGGTGTCGACCTCGGCGGCGATGGCGGCGGCGATTTCGGCCATGCTCACGTCATGGCGGATCAACTCGCCCGAGGGCACCTCGATCACCAACTCCGGCGCGGCAAGACCCTGGATCGTGGTCCGCGTCACGTTGGCGGAATAAAGCCGCGTCACCAACTCATCGGCAAAGCGGCCAAGCTGGTCCACCGCCACGGGGCCGGTAATCACGATATCCGTCACCCGGTCGCGCCAGGCGCCGCGGCGCACCTCTGGCTCTTCGGCCTCGTCGGGCAGGGTGGTTACGCCGTCCACGGCCACCTGCACATCGTCGGCGGCGCGCGACATGTCCCAGCCCGGCTCAAACTCCAGGTTGATCGACGCGCTCCCCTCGGAGGAGCGCGACTCGGTGCTTTCCACACCCTCGACGGCCATCAGCACAGGTTCCAGAACCTGCACGATGCCCGCATCCACATCCTCGGCGCCCGCCCCCTCCCAGGTGACGGCCACGGTCACGTCGTCGATCACCACGTCGGGGAAGAACTGCGCGCGCATCCGCGGCGCGGCGGCCAGACCGGCCACGATCAGGATCACCAGCAGCAGGTTCGCGGCGGTGCGGTGCCGGGTGAAGTAGGACAGCACGCCGCCCGCGGCAGAGGGGAAACGGGACATGGATCAGCCTCCCATCCGGCTTTCGATGCGTTCCACCATCCGGGCGGGCACGCGATCCTGTTCCAACTGCGCCTTGACGCGGGCCTTGGCCGCGTCGGGCATCATCGGGTTGCCGTCGATAAAGGCGATCAGCGCCGCGCGGCGTTCGGGACTCAGTTCAACCAGGTCCGGCGGCTGCCCCCCGCCCGCATCGGCGCCCGGGCGGATCGGGCGCACCTTGATCCCGGCCCCCAGCAGGGGCGAGCGTTCGGCGACCACCTCGCGCCCGGCCAGATCGGCCCCGCGCACGATCACATCGTCATCCTGGCGGCGCAGCAGCGTGACGGCGACAGCCTCCAGCCGGTCATCCTGACCCAGAACCAGCAATTCGCCCGCCGCGTTAATCGCCGAGGCCGGCAGGCGTGCCACCCCGTCCAGCGGCGGTTCCTCAATCCGGACGGTCACGAAATCGCCCGGGCGGAACCCCGCAGCACCGTCCAGACGGGCGTACAGAACCCGGCCCACCTGCCCCTCGCCCACGGCGGCACTTTCGCGGGTGATGGTGCCGGTCGCCTCCAGATCCGCGCCAAAGACATCCAGAACGACCGTCACCGGTGCGGGGCGCAATTTCCCCGCTTCGTCCAGCAGGCGGCTGTATTGCACCGTGGACAGGCGGAACGACACCTCCAGCGCGCTGGCGTCGATCAGGTCGGCGACCCGCTCGTTCGAGGACACAAGCCCGCCCTCGGTCAGACTGACATCGCTGAACTGGCCCGACAACGGGGCATAAAGTTCTGTATCGGCCAGATCGCGTTCGGCCTCGGCCAGGTTGATGCGGGCGCGTTCCAGGCCGGTGCGCGTGGTTTCCAGCGCGGCCTCTGCCTGGGCCACGGATTGCCGGCGCGACACCACCGCCTGATTGGCCGAGGCCACCACCAGTTCGGCCTCTTCCACGGCGGAATCGGTGCCAACGCCCCGGTCGCGCAGGTTTTGCTGCCGTGCCAGCGCGCGTTCGCGCAGGCGGGCCTGTTCGCGGGTCGCCTCCAGCTCTTCGCGGGCCAGCTCCAGCGTGCGTTCGGCATCGCGCAGATCGGCCTGGGCCTCTGCCAGATCGGTGCGGGCCACCTGCAACGCCGATTGCGCATCGGCCGGGTCCACGCGCAGCACCAACTCGCCCTTGCGGACGATGCCGCCCTCCTCGAAATCGGGGTGCAGTTCGATGACCTCGCCGCCCGATTGCGCGCGCAATTCCAGCGTGCGGCGCGCGCGCACCTCGCCAAAGGCCGTCATCACGGGCGTCACCTGCCCCGGCTGATAGCTCAGCACGTTGACCGCAAAGATCCGTTCGCGCGGGGGGCGCTGCATCGGTTCCTGCGACAGGCGGGCCTGCACCGAGGAATAGATCGTGTTCCCCGCATAAGCGAGGATACCCACGGTCACGGCAATCAGGAACAACCCCACAAGGCTGCGGCGAAGAAATCGCATCTATCGGCTCCTTTCCCGGGCGGGAAAATGGCAAATGCCTTGCGCTAGATAGGCGCAGCGCGCCCATCCGCCAAGAAACATCTCCGTTACGCTTTTGCGCGCTATTTCCGTCGCCGGTGCTCGTCCAGCCGCGGAAAGATCTCGACGAAATTGCAGGGCCTGTGCCGGTAATCGAACTGCGGGGCAAGGATTTCGTCCCAGGCATCCTTGCACGCGCCGGGGCTGCCGGGCAGCGCGAACAGATAGGTGCCGTGCGCGACCCCCCCCGTTGCGCGGCTCTGCACCGCCGAGGTGCCGATCTTGGCCATCGAGACCATGGTAAAGACCGTGCCGAAGGCCTCGATCTCTTTTTCATAGACATCGCGGTGCGCCTCGACGGTGACATCGCGGCCGGTCAACCCGGTGCCGCCGGTCGAAATCACAACGTCGATTTCCGGGTCGGCGCACCATTCCCGCAATTGTTCGGCGATCTGGGCGCGTTCGTCGGGCAGGATGGCGCGGGCGGCCAGGACATGCCCCGCCCCCGTGATCCGGTCGGCCAGCGTCTGGCCCGAGCGGTCGTCGTCTATCGTGCGGCTGTCCGACACGGTCAGCACCGCGATGCGCACGGGGATAAATTCCTTGGTCTCGTCGATGCGGCTCATGGATCCTCCCCGATCTGGAACCAGTTGACGAAGGGGCCCAGGTTGACGACGCGGGTTGCGCCGATCCGGCCCTCCTGCCCCCAGCTATCGTGGATATGGCCGCAAACGGCAAGCTGCGGTTGCACCCGGAAAATCGCCTGCCGGATCGCCGTGGACCCGACCGACAGCCCGGCCGAGGTCACATCGGCAATCCCCTTGGGGGGCGAGTGGAACACCATCACGTCGGCGGCATCGCAGGCGTTCAGCATCTCCTCGGCCTGATCCTCGGTCAGGTCGCAGGACCACGCGCCAAAGGGGGTGACCGGCACGCCATAGCCCAGCCCGAACAGGCGCAGGCCAGCAACCTGCACCCCCTGCCCGTGCAGCACATGGGCACCCTGCGGGGCGGCGGCGCGCAACTCGTCCACGCTTTCGCAATTGCCGGGCACCAGAACCATGGGCGCGGCGATCCCGGCGATCAGGTCCATCGCCTGGGCCAGCCCGTGACGCGCGTTGCAGAAATCCCCCGCCCCGATCACCAGATCCGCCTGCGCCGAGGCCGCGACCAGCGCCGCGGCATCCGGGCGCGACAGGTGCAGATCGGAAAAGGCCAGGATCCTCATCCATCCCCCCGCAGTTTTGCCTGCAACATCAACAGGTCATGCCACGCCTCGCGTTTCGCATGGGCGTTGCGCAACAGGTAGGCGGGGTGGAACATCGGCAGCGCCGGACGGCCCAATGCCTGCACCCAGTTGCCGCGCAACCGGGTGATGCCCTTGCGCCCCAACAGCGCCCCGCAGGAAATGTTGCCCATCAGCACCAGCACGTCCGGTGCAACCAGATCCACATGGCGTTCAATAAATGGCAACAGCATCGCCACCTCTTCCGGTTTGGGGTCGCGGTTCTGCGGCGGACGCCAGGGCAGGACGTTGGTGATATAGACCGCGCGCTGCGCGTCCGGGTTGGCCCGATCCATGCCAATCGCGGCGAACATGCGGTCCAGCAATTGCCCCGCGCGCCCGACAAAGGGTTTGCCCTGGATATCTTCATCCCGACCGGGCGCCTCGCCGATGACCATCACGCGGGCGGCCGGGTTGCCATCGGCAAAGACCAGGTTGCGCGCGCCCAGCTTGAGGTCGCAAAACTCGAACGCGGCCATGGCCGCGCGCAGCGCGTCCAGATCGCCCGCCCCGGCGGCGGCCTCACGCGCAACGGCCACCGGATCGACCTGGGCCACTATTGGCGGCGGCGGGGCGGCGGTCGGCGCAGGCTTGGGCACGGCGGCGGGGGCCTGCGCCGCCGCCTCATAGCGGTTCACCGGCGCATCGCAGATCGCCTCCGTCGCGCCCAGTTCGATCTGCCAGTCCAGCAGCGCCCGCGCGGTATGATGATCCAGAACCGACTCCATTCGCCAAAGGTAGGCGGCGCGGGCAGAAGGGGCAACGCTCCCTTGCCGGGGCGGGACACGCTTTCTATAAGCGACCCGATCAGGTCGGAGGCCCCATGACATTCCGCGCGCGCCATCTTTTGGGCATCGAACCGCTGAAGCCCGACGAAATCCGAACCGTTCTGGACCTGTCCGAACATTACGTCGATCTGAACCGCAGCCCCGAGAAACACGCCGACGTGCTGCGGGGCATGACCCAGATCAACATGTTCTTCGAGGCATCGACCCGCACCCAGGCCAGTTTCGAGATCGCGGGCAAGCGCCTGGGCGCGGACGTGATGAACATGGCGATGCAGGCGTCCAGCATCAAAAAGGGCGAAACGCTGATCGACACGGCGCTGACGCTGAACGCGATGCATCCCGACCTGCTGGTCGTGCGCCAGCCCAATTCCGGCGCGGTGGACCTGTTGGCGCAAAAGGTGAATTGCGCGGTGCTGAACGCGGGCGACGGGCGACACGAACATCCAACCCAGGCCCTGCTGGACGCGCTGACGATCCGCCGGGCCAAGGGGCGGCTGCAACGCCTGACGGTCGCCATCTGCGGCGACATTGCGCATTCGCGCGTGGCACGGTCGAACATCCTGCTGTTGGGCAAGATGGAAAACCGCGTGCGCCTGATCGGCCCGCCCACGCTGATCCCCGCCCGCGCCGCCGATTTCGGGGTAGAGGTCTATGACGACATGCGCGCGGGGCTGGAGGGTGCGGATGTCGTGATGATGCTGCGCCTGCAAAAGGAACGGATGGATGGCGGCTTCATCCCCTCCGAGCGGGAATATTTCCACCGCTACGGGCTGGACGCCGAAAAGCTGGCCTATGCCAAGGACGACGCCATCGTGATGCATCCGGGGCCAATGAACCGGGGCGTGGAAATCGACGGCACCATCGCCGACGACATCAACCGCAGCGTGATCCAGGAACAGGTGGAAATGGGCGTGGCGGTGCGCATGGCCGCGATGGACCTGCTGGCGCAAAACCTGCGGGCCGCACGCGCCGGCGACGGAGGTATCTATGTTTGACCCCAAGCTGCAAACCCCGCTGGACGACGGCGAAACCGCGCTGGCGCGGTTCCAGCCCGACCGGGGCACCTATATCAAGGCCCATGTCATGCTGGCGGTCCTCGGCGGGCTGGCGGCGACCCTGGGCCTGGCGCTGATCGGCAACCCCTACCCCTGGGCGGGGATCGTGGCGGGCGTACTGGGCGTGGGCACGCGCGGCGCCTACCTGATGAAGGAAGAGCTGGCGATGCAGTGGACCCTGACCGACCGGGCGCTGCTGGGCCCCGGCGGGCGGCGAATCCTGCTGGGCAACATCCGCACCGCGCGCAAACTGGGCAGCGCGGTACAGGTGGTCACGATTTCCGGTGACAAGCATCTGGTAAAATTCCTGTCCGACCCGGATGCGGTGCGCGCGCGCATCGACAGCGCGCGGGGGACAGCGCAATGAAAACCCTTTTCAAGAACGCCCGCCTGATCGACCCCGAGGCCGAAACCGACGCCCTCGGCTGGCTGCTGGTCGAGGGCGGCACGATCCTGGCCATCGGCACCGGGCAGCCCCCCGCCGCCGACAACGTCATCGACTGCGCGCGCAAATGCCTGGCGCCGGGCATCGTGGATATCGGCGTCAAGGTCTGCGAACCGGGCGAACGGCACAAGGAAAGCTTTGGCTCAGCCGGGGCGGCGGCGGCGGCGGGCGGGGTGACCACCATGGTCACGCGGCCTGACACCCAGCCTGCCATCGACACGCCCGAGGTTCTGGAATTCGTCACCCGCCGCGCGCGCGAGGCATCGCCGGTCCGCATCAAGCCCATGGCCGCCCTGACCAAGGGCCGCGAGGGCCGCGAGATGGTCGAGATCGGCTTTCTGCAGGACGCGGGCGCCGTGGCCTTTACCGATGGCGACCAGGTGGTGGAAAACAACAAGGTGCTGTCCCGCGCCATGACCTATGCCCGGTCCCTGGGCGCGCTGGTGATCGCCCATCCGCAGGATCCGGGCCTGTCGGCGGGGGCGAGTGCCACAAGCGGCAAGTTTGCCTCGCTGCGCGGTCTGCCGGCGGTGTCGCCCATGGCCGAACGCATGGCGCTGGACCGCGACCTGGCGCTGGTGGAGATGACGGGCGTGAAATACCACGCCGACCAGATCACAACCGCCCGCGCCCTGCCCGCGCTGGAACGGGCCAAAGGGAATGGCCGCGACGTAACGGCGGGCGTGTCGATCCACCACCTGACGCTGAACGAGCTGGACGTGGGCGACTATCGCACCTTCTTCAAGGTGAAACCGCCCCTGCGCGCCGAAACCGACCGCGTGGCCCTGGTCGAGGCGGTGGCCAGCGGGCTGATCGACGTGATCTGTTCCATGCACACCCCCCAGGACGAGGAATCCAAGCGCCTGCCCTACGAAGAGGCCGCCGCCGGCGCGGTCGCGCTGGAAACCCTGCTGCCCGCGGCGCTGCGGCTGGTGCATGCAGACGCCATTGCCCTGCCCCGTCTGTGGCGCGCGCTGTCGCTGAACCCGGCGCGGCGGCTGGGGCTGGATACCGGGCGGCTGGCCACGGGGGCGCCTGCCGATCTGGTGCTGTTCGACCCCGACGCGCCCTTTGTGCTGGACCGCTTCACCCTGCGTTCGAAATCGCTGAACACCCCGTTTGACGGCGCGCGGATGCAGGGCCGCGTGCTGGGCACCTGGGTTGCCGGCAAACATATTTTCGAGGGAGGCTGACATGCCCGCGATCGAAACCGCGCCGCTGCTGCTGGGGGTTGTGGTGCTGCTTGGCTACCTGCTGGGGGCGGTGCCCTTTGGCATCGTGATGGCGCGGCTTTTCGGGCTGGGCGACCTGCGCAAGATCGGGTCGGGCAATATCGGCGCGACCAACGTCCTGCGCACCGGGAACAAGCTGGCGGCCTTTCTGACACTGGTGCTGGACGCGGGCAAGGGCGGCATCGCCGTTCTGATCGCCCGCGCGACGGTGGGCGAGGATGCCGCCCAACTGGCGGGCTTTGCCGCGTTTCTGGGCCACCTGTTCCCGGTCTACCTGGGGTTCAAGGGCGGCAAGGGGGTGGCGACCTTTCTTGGCACGCTCCTGGCGCTGGCCTGGCCGGTGGGGCTGGCGGCGTGCGGAACCTGGCTGGCGGTGGCGGTGGCGCTGCGCTACTCCTCCCTCTCGGCGCTGGTGGCCGCGGCGCTGGCCCCGGTCTGGGCGCTGCTGCTGGGCCATGGAAGCATGACGGTTCTTGGCGCCCTGCTGGCGGTGCTGATCTATATCCGCCACGCCGCCAATATCCGCCGCCTGATCGCCGGAACCGAACCCAAGATCGGCAAGAAGGAACGGACGACATGAAACCCTCTGCCAACCGCGAGGCCCGCGACGGCATCCAGCAGATACATCGCGGCGTGCACATGGCGCTGGATGCGCTGGAAAACCAGAACGACCCCGAAACCGCCGCCCGAATCCTGCGCCAGATCGACGTGGCGATGGTGGACTGGATCAACGCGACGCAGGTCTTTCGCTAAGGCGCCCCGACGGGCGGCACGCCCAGCCCTGGGCATCGGGATCTGCACGCCCCTCGCCCTGCGCGGCCCCCTGCCCGACGACCTGCGGCATCGGGTCTGAAGCAGCGGCAGAACCCGATGATATGCGCTTTTTCAACCATTTCGGCGCCTTTCCCATGGGACGAACAGCGCACCAACACACGCGCAGCGGGAAAGGATCGTCCTTGACCTTTGTCCGGCCAGGCCGGACATTCGCCCTACGGTCGGCCCCGACGGGTCGACCAGCAGGAGACAGCGGATGATCCTTTGCGCGGGCGAGGCCCTGATCGACATGCTGCCGCGACCGGGCACGGACTGTCCCGCCCCCCATACCGGCGGCGCGGCCCACAACACCGCCGTCGCCCTGGGCCGGCTGGGGGCGCGGGTCGGCTTCTTTGCGCCGGTTTCCACCGATCCCTATGGGGTGCTGCTGATCGATGCCCTGGCCGAGGCCGGGGTCGACACGACCCTGTGCCCCCGCGTCGACCGCCCCACCACCCTGGCCCATGTCCGATTGGGTAACGGCGACCCGGAATACGCGTTCGAGGACGAGAACAGCGCAGGCCGGATGCTGACGGCGGCCGACCTGCCCGATCTGCCCGACGCGGTCGAGGCCGTTCTATGCGGCGGCATCTCGCTGGCGGCCGAACCCTGCGGCAGCGCGTTCGAGGCGCTGTTCCATCGCGAAAAGGCCGCCCGGGTCACGATGCTGGATCTCAATATCCGCCCCGACCTCATCACCGACGAGGCCGCCTATCGCGCGCGGCTGGCCCGCATGATCGCCGCCGCCGATATCGTCAAGCTGTCGGACGAAGACCTGCAATGGCTGGACGACAAGGCCGAGGCCCACCCCCAGGCGCAGCGCCTGCTGGCACAGGGACCGCGGCTGATCCTGCTGACGCGCGGCGCGGCCGGGGTCAGCGCCTATTGGGGCGCCTCGGAACTGCACCTGCCCGCGCCGGTGGTCCAGGTCATCGACACGGTCGGCGCGGGCGACACGTTCAACGCTGGCCTGCTGGCCGCCTTGCAGGCGGCGGGCAAGCTGAACCGGACGGCCCTGGCCGGGCTGGGCGCCGAAACCCTTGAACAGGTGCTGACCCACGCGATGCGCGCCGCCGCCGTCACCGTGTCGCGCGCAGGCGCCAATCCGCCCTGGGCGCACGAACTGACATGAGGGCGCTTGTCCAACGGGTGAGCGAGGCCGCCGTGCGCGTCGATGGCAAGGTGCTGGGCCAGATCGGCCCGGGGCTGATGATCCTGGTCTGCGCCATGGCGGGCGATTCCGAGGCACAGGCCGACAAACTGGCCCGCCGCATCGCCAGGATGCGCATCTTTCAGGATGACGCCGGCAAGATGAACCGCGCCCTGCTGGACACCGGCGGCGCGGCGCTGGTCATCAGCCAGTTCACGCTGGCCGCCGACACGACACGCGGCAACCGGCCCGGCTTTTCAGCGGCAGCACCGCCCGACCAGGGGGAACGGCTATACGACCGTTTCGCCGAGGCGCTGCGCGGCGAGGGGATAGAGGTCGCCACGGGCCGTTTTGGCGCGGACATGAAGGTATCCCTGATCAATGACGGGCCGGTCACCATCTGGATCGAGGCCTGATCAGTCCTCGAACAATGCCCCCTGCCCCGGCGCGCGCGGCGCGGCCAGCCCCAGATGCCCCCAGGCCCGTTGCGCCAGCATTCGCCCGCGCGGGGTGCGCTGGATCAACCCCTGTTGCAGCAGGTAGGGTTCGATCACCTCTTCCAGCGCGTCCCGGGATTCCGACAGCGCGGCGCTGATGGTTTCGATCCCCACGGGGCCGCCGCCGTAGTGTTCGGCAATCAGCCGCAGGTAGCGGCGGTCGGCCCCGTCCAGGCCCAGTTCGTCGACCTCCATCCGGGTCAGGGCGTTGTCGGCCACCGCGCGGGTGATCGTCCCGCCGCCTTCGACCAGCGCGAAATCCACGACACGGCGCAACAGCCGCCCGGCGATCCGCGGGGTGCCACGCGCCCGGCGCGCGATCTCTGCCAGACCGTCCGCATCGGCGGGCACCCCCATCAGCCGCGCACCGCGCGCCACGATCCGTTCCAGTTCCTCGGCTGTGTAGAATTGCAGCCGCACGGGGATGCCGAACCGATCCCGCAACGGCGTGGTCAGCAGGCCCAGCCGCGTTGTCGCGCCGACCAGGGTGAAGGGCTGCAATTCGATCCGCACGGTGCGCGCCGCCGGCCCCTCGCCGATCACCAGGTCCAGCTCGAAATCCTCCATCGCCGGATACAGAACCTCCTCGACCACTGGGCTAAGGCGGTGAATCTCGTCGATGAACAGGACATCGCGCGCCTCAAGGTTGGTCAGGATCGCGGCCAGATCGCCCGCCTTGGCCAGCACGGGGCCGCTGGTCATGCGGAAATTCACGCCGAGTTCCCGCGCCATGATCTGCGCCAGCGTCGTCTTGCCCAGACCGGGGGGGCCGTGGAACAGCGCGTGATCCATCGCCTCGCCCCGGCGCCGCGCGCTTTCGATGAAGACGCGCAGGTTGGCGCGGGCCTCGGCCTGGCCGATGAAATCGCCCAGCTGCTGGGGGCGCAGGGCACGGTCGGTATCCTCTGGCTGCGCCTCGGGGCGGAGGGTGGGATCAGGTCCGGTCATCGCCTAGCCCTTCGGTGCCAGTAGTTTCAGCGCTGCCCGGATCAGCGTGGGTGTGTCGGCCTGCGGCGCCTCGCCCGCGGCCTGCGCCACGGCCTGGGCGGCCTCGGACGGACCGTAGCCAAGGTTGGCCAGCGCCGACAACGCCTCGGCCTGGGCCGGGGCACCGCCCTGCGGGGCAGATGGGGGCGGCGCGGCCGGGGCAGGCGTATCCACGACATCCGCCGTGGCGGGGGCGGCGCCGGTCGCCTGATCCAGCGTACCGCCCAAGGCCATGACGCCGGGCGCCTTGTCCTTCAGCTCGTTCACCACGCGCTGCGCGATCTTGGGGCCGACGCCGGGCGCGGCCTTGATCGCGGCCCAGTCGCCCAGGGCGATGGCACGGCTGACGCCCTCGGCCCCCAGCGTGCCCAGGATCGCCATCGACGCCTTGGCGCCGATCCCCTGCACGCCGATCAGCAGGCGATGCCATTCCCGTTCCAGCAGCGTGGGAAAGCCGTAGAGTTGCAGCAGATCCTCGCGCACCAGCAGTTCGGTATAAAGCGCCACGGCCTCACCTATGCCGGGCAGCGTGGCAAGCGTGCGGTCGGAAACGTGCACCTCGTAACCGACGCCGCCCACGTCGATCATCACGCGATCGGGGCCGCGATGCACCAGCCGCCCGGCCAGCCGCCCGATCATGCGCCAGCCCGCGCCAGCGCGGCGGCCAGCCGGTTGCCGCCGCCCGTGTGATGGGCATGACACAGCGCCACGGCCAGCGCGTCGGCGGCGTCGGGTCCGGCAATCTCGATACCCGGGAATTGCAGGCGGACCATGTGATCGATCTGCCGCTTGTCGGCGTGGCCCACGCCGACCACGGTCTTCTTGACCGCGTTGGGGGCGTATTCGCCGACCTCCAGCCCCGCCTGCGCGGGCACCAGCAGGGCGATGCCGCGCGCCTGGCCCAGCTTCAGCGTACCTGCCGCGTCGCGGTTGACAAAGGTCTGTTCCACCGCTGCCGCCGTCGGCGCGAAACGGGTGACAATCTCTGACAACTGTTCGTGCAACGCCAACAGCCGCGCGGCCAGCGACCCCGCACCCGACAGGCACAGGCCGTTGGCCACATGGGTCAGCTTGCTGCCCGATACCTCGATCACGCCCCAGCCGGTGGTGCGCAGGCCCGGGTCGATGCCCAAAACACGCATGCTCCGCCCCGATTGTTGTATCTTTGCACAGGGCGTAGCACGAAAAGCGAACATCGACCAGCGGGAATGCGCCACCCGCCATACGCCAGGCCGCCGCGCGGGGCCGGAAAACGGCATCGGACAATCCGAAAGCGACACCTGACGCGTGGTGTTTTTTTACCTTGCAACAATGCGTTAGCCAAGGCCAAGCCATGCGGAAACTGCATGGATTTCATGCATATATCCCGCTTGTGCGCGGGGCTGCGGCAGCCTACGTGCGGGATACGGTGCACCACAAATCGCGCCTTCGAACAAGAGGACGACTCTCATGGCTGTTTACGATTATTCCCGCCCGCAGATGGACGGCCACCTTTTTGGGGGTCGTCTCAACCGCATGATCGGCGACACGTTGGGGCGCCTGGCCACCTGGCATGACGCCCGCGCCACGCGCACGGCGCTGAACCGGCTGAGCGACCGTGAACTGGACGATATCGGTCTGTGCCGCGCCGACATCGCGCGCATCGGGCGCTAGGCGCAGTCGCCGGTTATCCCGGCGCGTCGGTTCGTTTTCGGGTGACGCGTCGGCTATCCGGCGGCGGCGAATGCCTTGTGCAACTCTGCGCCCAGCCAGGCCGTGATCGGATCGACCTGCATCACGTAGGCAAGGCTGCGCTGTGCGACCGTGTCGGCGCCAAAGCGGTCAAGCCGCATGTTGTAATCCATCACGCCGATCTGCGACACGATCAGCGCCTTCATCAGGATCAGGGCCGCCGCGACAACGGCTGCGATGCGCAGGACCGGCACGCGCCGACGCGATGAGCGCTGGTAATGCGTGTAATAGGATCGCCCCAGCGTTCCCGGGGCCTCGAACCCGTATCCCCGGCTGTGCATCCGCTCCAGACGGGCGACCCGCGCGTAATAGGCGCGCCTTTGGGGGTCTTGGGGATCAGACATGCTCCCCTCCTCACTTTCGCCCCACCCGTGTCCAGAATGCGGTTGAATTCAGGCGAAAATAGGGCGGATCAGGCGGGCTTTCGGACACAAATCGTCGTCCAGTCACCGATTGATTCCTGATCGTGGACGACAAGGCCGTTTTCCACGTATGCGGCGGCCACCTCGTCCGCCTGTTCGTTCAGCAGGCCCGACAGAATCGCCACGCCCCCGGCATCGAGATGTTCGGAAATCAGAGGCGCCAGCGCGATCAGCGGCGTCTTGAGGATATTGGCAAAGACCAGGCCGAACGGGGCAGCCTCTGCCAACGCGGGATGGTCGAATCCCGCAGCCTCCAGGCAGTGCACGCGCCCGGTCAGACCGCCCGCCGCGACGTTGGCCTCGGCCACCTCGACCGCGACCGGGTCGATATCCGAGGCCAGCACCGGCACCTGCCACAGATGCGCCGCGGCCATGGCCAGCACCGCCGTTCCACAGCCGATATCGGCCACCGCGCGGGGGGCCAGTCCCGCCGTCGCCAGCCGGTCCAGCGCGCGCAGGCAGCCCTGGGTCGTGCCGTGATGCCCGGTGCCAAAGGCCATCGACGCCTCGATCAACAGGGGGATGCAATCGGCGGGCACGCGATCGGCATCGTGGCTGCCATAAACAAAAAAGCGCCCGGCCTCGACCGGGGCCAGCTCGCGCCGCACCTTGGCCACCCAGTCGGTTTCCGGCAGTTCGGACACGGTGAAATCGCGGGCGCCATGCATCGCGGCCAGCAGGGCCAGCCCGGCGGCGTCAGGCGCCTCGGTGAAATAGCCGCCCACTTCCCACAGGCCCGAGCCGTCCTCGATCTCGAACACGCCCACGCCGGTCGGTTCGGGGGTCAGACGCTCCATCGCGGCGCCCAGGGCCTCGGCGGCGTCTTTGCCTTCTAGGGTGGTCAGGGCGGTAAAGGTGGGCATCGGGCGTCCTTTCGCTGGGGTCAGCGCCGCGATAGACCCCGCCCCGCCCACCGTCAAGCGCGCTCAGGCCCCGGTGCCGGCGGGGCAACTGACCCCGGTGCCGCCCAGCCCGCAATAGCCGCCGGGATTCTTGGCCAGGTATTGCTGGTGGTAATCCTCGGCGTAATAAAAGGGCGGCGCGGGCAGGATTTCCGTGGTGATCGCGCCATAACCTGCCGCGCGCAGGCGCGGGGCAAACGCATCGCGGCTGGCCTCGGCCGCCTGTCGCTGCGCGTCGGTATAGGTATAGATGCCGGATCGGTACTGCGTGCCCCGGTCGTTGCCCTGCCGCATGCCCTGGGTGGGGTCGTGCCCCTCCCAGAAGGTGCGCAACAGGTCGTCATAGGAAATCACCGCCGGATCATAGACCACGTGCACCACCTCGTTATGGCCGGTGCGGCCGGTGCAGACCTCCTCATACGTGGGGTTGGGGGTAAAGCCCGCGGCATAGCCGGCGGCCGTCATCCACACGCCGGGCAGTTGCCAGAACATCCGTTCCACGCCCCAGAAACAGCCCATGCCGAAGATGGCCTCTTGCAGGCCCTCGGGCACGGGCGCCTTCAGCGGACGGCCGTAGACGAAATGGCTCTCGGCGGTCGGGATCGGATCGGGGCGGCCCGGCAGGGCATCGGCCTGGGGCACCATGTCGGTCTTGCGGCTGAACAGGGAAAACATCGCGGGAACCTCACTTGGTCGGTATCCCCTGTCTATCTTTCCCGCTGCGCGCGGATTTCAAGGCTGCGCTATTTCGGCGGCTTGCCGGATCGCGCATGTAGGCGCACCCTGAAAGTGGCGGCGCGCATGACGGGGGAGACCATGAAAACCTTTCTCAAGATCATACTGGGGCTGGCCGTTCTGGGCGGGATCGCCGCCGCTGCGGTGCTGTTCCTGACCTCGGGCCAGCGAGAGATCGCGCGCAATTTCGTGCTGCAATCCAGTGCCGGGCAATACGACCAGGCCCGCGCCCTGCTGCATCCGAACCTGCAATCGCAATTCACGGTTCAGCGCCTGCGCGAGGCTTTTGCCGGGGTGGAACCCTATACGAATGTGTCCTTTGCCTCGGTCGAGTCCGACGGGACCGGCACGCGGCTGACCGGCAGCGCGACAACCGACAGCGGTTGCGCCTCAAAACTGTCCTTCGAGGTGTTGCAGGGGCAGATCATCGCCTTTGACATCACGCCGCTGTGCCGGCGATAGGCTATTCGGCGGGCGTCGCGACCAGGGCGGAGAACACGGTTTCGTTGCCCGGCTCTGGGTGGCGCGGGATCATCAGCGCCAGCATCAGCGAGGCCGCCGCCATCCCGGCGGCCAGCGCGAACACACCGCCGGGCGATGTCACCCACAGATAACCCAGTGCGGCAGGCAGGAACACCGCCGCGATATGGTTGATGGTAAAGGCCACCGCCGCCGTGGGCGCGATGTCGCCAGGATCGGCGATCTTCTGGAAATAGGTCTTCAGCGCGAAGGCCAGGGCAAAGAACAGATGGTCGATCACGTATAGCGCAGCCGCCAGCACCACGCCCCAGCCGAAATAGTAGATCCCGCCATAGGCCAGGAACACCGCGATCAGCCCGACATATTCAAAGGCCAGCGCGCGCCGTTCCCCCCATTTCGCCACCGCCCGGCCCATCAGCGGCGCAAAGGCCATATTGGCCAGGAAGTTGATCATGAACAGCGCGGTGACCTCGTGCACCTCAAAGCCGAAGCGTTCGACCATCATGAAGGCGGCAAAGACCACGAAGATCTGCCGCCGCGCGCCCGACATGAATTGCAGCAGGTAATACAGCCAGTAGCGGCGGCGCAGGATCAGCCGCTTCACCTGCGGGTTGGGCGCCTCGAACTGCGGGTAGGCCAGAAGGCAGAACAGGGCCACTGCAGCGGTGAACCCGCCCGCAGTCAGGTAGACGAAATTGTAGGACAGATCGAAGGCCTTCCACCCCAGCACCAGCAAGCCGTAGGCCAACAGGGACGCGGCAGAACCGGCGGCGACCAGCCAGCCCAGCGTCTGCGGCGCGCGGTCCTTGTCGATCCATTGCAGCTGCAAGGACTGGTTCACCGTCTCGTAATAGTGGAACCCGATGGAACTGAGCATCGTGACCGTCAGCAACCCGCCCAGCGACGGGAACCACGCGGTCACCGCCGTTGCCGCCCCCAGCAGCATCAGCGCCACCACGCCCAGCACCTGTTCGCGGATCACCATGATCAGCGCGATCACCCCGATGGCCAGAAAGCCCGGAATTTCGCGCACCGTGTGCAGCCAGCCGATATCGACCCCGTCGAAATCCGCCGCCTCGATGACGAAGTTGTTCAGCAGCGCCGACCATGTGGCAAAGGCCACCGGCATGGCAAAGGCCATCAGGAACAGCAGGCTGACAGGGCGGCGCCACAGCGGCAGGCCGGGGGCCTCGGACAGGCGGACAAGGTGCATCATCCCTGCCCTTTACGCCCGAACCGCCCCTTGGGCGAGTGCAAATTCGCGCACAGCCTGATCTGAATCAAGGAACGGGCAAGGGGCTTGTTGCAAGACCAATGAAATTCGCAGACCGGGAGACCTGCGCATGGACATCCTTGCACTTGTGGAACAGATCGGCGAGGCGCCGACCGCCGCCATTTTCGGCCTGGCGACGGGCATGATCTTCGGCGTGGCCGCGCAACGCTCGTCCTTCTGCCTGCGGGCGGCGACGGTGGAATTCGCGCGCGGCCAGATGGGCGACCGATTGGCGGTCTGGCTGCTGTGCTTTTCAACCGCGCTGGTCTGGGTGCAGGCCGCCGAACTGGCGGGGCTGATGCGGTCTGAGGATGCGCGGATGATGGCGGTGCCCGGATCGTGGTCCGGCGCGATCATCGGCGGGCTGATCTTCGGCGTGGGCATGGTGCTGTCGCGCGGCTGTCCGGGGCGGCTGCTGGTGCTGGCGGCCACGGGCAACCTGCGCTCGGTCGTGTCAGGGCTGATCTTTGCCGTGCTGGCGCAGATGAGCCTGCATGGCTGGCTGTCGCCCCTGCGCGACTGGCTGGCCGCGCTGTGGATCACCCCCGGCGGGCGCAACGTGAACCTGATCGACGCGGCGGGGCTGCCCGCGGCCTCTGGCCTGCTGATGGGCATCATCTTCGCCGCGCTCGCGCTTTGGATGGCCTATCGCAACCGCATCTCGATCCGCAAACTGGTCTTTGGCGCCGGGGTCGGCTTTTCGGTGGCGGTGGGATGGGTGCTGACCTTTGGCCTGTCCGAGGTCAGCTTCGACCCGGTGCAGATCGAAAGCCTGACCTTCACCGGCCCCTCGGCCAATACACTGATGTTCTTCCTCGAACGTCCGGCGATCCTGCATTTCGACATCGGCCTGGTGCCCGGCGTGTTCCTGGGGTCGTTCCTGGCGGCCTGGATCGCAGGCGATCTGCGCTTTCAGGGGTTCGAGAGCGAGATCAACATGCGCAAGGCGATGATCGGCGCGGCGCTGATGGGCTTTGGCGGGATGCTGGCCGGGGGCTGCTCGATCGGTGCGGGGGTGACCGGCGGGTCGATCTTTGCCGGTACGATGTGGGCGGCACTGTTCGCGATGTGGATCGGCGGCATGGCGACCGATTTCCTGGTCGACCAGAACCGCGGCGCGGCGCGGGCGGCCTGACCCCGCACCCCCGGGGATATTTCACCCAAAGCATTTCAACTGCTTTGATCCAAATATCCTCGCCGAAGGCGTGTTGACGCCCTCAAAGGAAGCTCTGCGGGTCGATATCGACCGCCAGCCGGACCTGGGCAGGCAGTTTCACCGGGGCCAGCCAGTCCGAAATCGCCGCCTGCAGCGGCGCGCCCTTGTCCGCCTTGATCAGCAGCCGCACGCGATGGCGCCCCCGCACCCGTGCAATCGGGGCCGGCGCGGGGCCGAAGAGTTGCGCCCCGATCCGGCGCAGGGGTGCGTCGTTGTGGGCCAGCCAGGTGCCCAGGTCAAACGCCGGTTTCGCCTCGGGCGCGGAAATCACGATGCCGGCCATCCGGCCATAGGGCGGCACACCGGCGGCGCGGCGCTCGGCCGCCTCGGCCTGCCAGAAACTCTCTTCCTCGCCGGTCAGGATCGCGCGGATCACGGGGTGTTCGGGCTGAAAGGTCTGCAACAGCGCCAACCCCTTGTCCGCCCCCCGCCCGGCGCGCCCGGCAACCTGGCGCATCAATTGGAAGGTGCGTTCCGCAGCGCGCAGGTCGGACCCTTGCAGGCCCAGATCGGCGTCGATCACGCCCACCAGCGTCAGCAGCGGAAAGTTGTGCCCCTTGGCCACCAGTTGCGTGCCGATGATGATGTCGGCCTCGCCCGCCGCGATGGCCTCGATCTGCGCCTTCAGCGCGCGGGCGGTCGTGAACAGGTCCGAGGACAGCACCGCCACCCGCGCGTCCGGAAAACGTTCGGCGGTTTCCTCGGCCAGCCGCTCCACCCCTGGCCCCACCGGGGCCAGCTTGCCCTCTGCCTGGCAAGAGGGACAGGTGGCAGGGATCGGCTTGGTTTCCCCGCATTGATGGCAGACCAGCCGTTTCAGAAAGCGGTGTTCCACCATCCGGGCGTCGCAGTGGTCGCAGCCGATCTGGTGGCCGCAGGCCCGGCAGACCGTCACTGGCGCATAGCCCCGGCGGTTCAGAAACAGCAGCGATTGCTGCCCGGCGGCCATTCGCGCCTCGACCGCGGCCGCCAGCGTGGGGGAAATCCAGCGACTGGGCGGCAGGTCTTGCGTCCGCATGTCGATAGCGCGCATTTCCGGCAATTCCGCGTCCCCGAACCGCGAGGTCAGGTCAAGGCGCGCGTATTTGCCGGCCTCGGCATTGGCCCAGCTTTCGAGGCTGGGTGTGGCAGAGGCCAGAACGACCTGCGCCCCGGCCAGCGAGGCGCGCAGAACCGCCATGTCGCGGGCGTTGTACAGAACGCCCTCTTCCTGCTTGTAAGAGCTGTCGTGTTCCTCATCCACCACGATCAGCCCCAGATCGCGGAAGGGCAGGAACAGCGCGGACCGCGCCCCCACCACCAGTTGCGCGCCGCCCCGGCCCACCATACGCCAGACGCGCCGCCGCTCGGCCATGGTGACGCCGGAATGCCATTCGGCGGGCCGCGCGCCAAAGCGGCGCTCGACCCGTGTCAGAAACTCGGCCGTCAGCGCGATTTCGGGCAGCAGCACCAGCGCCTGCCGCCCGTGGGACAGGCATTCGGCGACGGCCTCAAGATAGACCTCGGTCTTGCCCGAGCCGGTCACCCCCTTCAGCAGCGTCGTGCCATAGGCACCGCCCGCCACGCCCGTGCGCAGCCTTGCGGCGGCCTGCGCCTGGTCGTCGGCCAGCGGGACGCCGGGCAAGGCGGGGTCCAGATGCGGGTAGGGCCGGTCACGCGGCGCATCCTCTTCCAGCACCGCGCCCGAGGGGATCAGCCCCTTGACCACCGACGACGACACGCCCGCCTGTTCGGCCAGTTCGCCCAGGGTAAAGGCCAGCCCGCCGTAATCCTCCAGCAGCTCGATCACCCGGGCGCGGGCGGGGGTCATGCGGTCGGGCGCACCCTGCCCCCGGCGATACAACCGCCGCATTGACGGCGGATCGCCCAGACCCGGCGCGCGGGTGGCCAGGCGCAGCATCGCGGGCAGGGGCGTCAGCGTGTAATCGGCGGCGCGTTCCAGAAAGGCGCGCATTTCTTCCCGCATCGGGGCGGCATCCAGCACGCGGATCACCGCGCGCAGCTTGCCCGCTGCGACATCGCCCGCCCCCGTCCCCCAGACCACGCCCAGCACCTTGCGCGGGCCCAGGGGCACCTCGACGAAGTCGCCGGTGGAACAGCCCCCCTCGGGCGCGCGGTAATCGAAGGGGCGGCCCAGGGGCTGGGCGGTCAGCACGGCGACGCGGGCGTCCTCTGGGAATTCGACACTCAGCATCGGGCCGCCGCAACCAAGGCTTTCCGCAATGCGGCATTTCCGCTAGACCGGCTGCGAAAATGCGCAGCAAGGCAAGAGGCCCCACCAATGAAATTCTTCGTCGACACCGCCGATGTGGATGCGATCCGCGAACTGGCCGACCTGGGCATGGCCGATGGCGTGACCACCAACCCCTCGCTCATCATGAAATCGGGGCGCGATATCCTGGAGGTCACGCGCGAGATCTGCGGCATCGTGGACGGCCCCGTTTCCGCCGAAGTCGTGGCGACCGAGGCGCCCGCGATGATCGAAGAGGGCAAGAAACTGGCCAAGATCGCCCCCAACATCGCAATCAAGGTGCCGCTGACCTGGGACGGGCTGAAGGCCTGCAAGGCATTGTCGGGCGAGGGCCACATGGTCAATGTCACGCTGTGTTTCTCCGCCGCGCAGGCGATCCTGGCCGCCAAGGCCGGGGCCAGCTTCGTTTCGCCCTTCCTGGGCCGGCTGGATGACATCAACTTGGACGGTCTGCAACTGATCGCCGACATCCGCGCGATCTATGACAATTACGGCTTCAAGACCGAGATACTGGCCGCCTCGATCCGTTCGGTCAACCACGTGACCGAAGCCGCCAAGATCGGCGCCGACGTGGCCACCTGCCCGCCGCAGGTGCTGAAGGCGATGGCCGCCCACCCGCTGACCGACAAGGGGCTGGCCACGTTCATGGCCGACTGGGAAAAAACGGGGCAGAAAATCCTGTAAATTTCGTGTAACGTCAGGACAATGACAAAAGACGACGAGGGGCAGATGGGCAGCACTCCCGCGATCGCGGAGGATCTTCGCGCACGGATCATCGCCGCACCCGAGGTGATCCTGGACGATCCCGACGTGATGCGCGCCCTTGTGGCCGCGAACGAAAAGACCCTGGGCGCCAATATCGTCGATCTGCGCGGCATCGCGATGGAGCGGCTGGAGGCCCGGCTGGACCGGCTGGAGGATACCCACCGCTCTGTCATCGCGGCAGCCTATGACAACCTGTCTGGCACCAACCTGATCCACCGGGCGGTTTTGCGGCTGCTGGACCCGCTGGATTTCGAAAGCTTCCTGGCCAACCTGCCCGAGGATGTGGCCGCCGTCCTGCGCGTCGATTGCGTCAAGCTGGTGCTGGAATCGGCGCGCGAGGCCGAAAGCGCCGCCCTGGGCCGTCTGGGCGCGGTGGTACACGTGGCGCCGCCGGGTTTTGTGGATCGCCTTACCGGGGGAATGCAGGGGGGCAACGCCGCCCGGCCCGTCACACTGCGCCAGGGCGTGCCGGGCAGCGAGGCGATCTATGGCCCGCGCGCCGCCGATCTGCGCTCAGAGGCATTGCTGCGGCTGGACCTGGGCAAGGGGCGCCTGCCGGGGATGCTGGCCCTGGGGTCCGAAGACCCGCACCAGTTCGCGCCGGGCCAGGGCACCGATCTGCTGGCCTTCTTCGCGGGCGTGTTCGAACGCGCGATGCGCCGCTGGCTGGGATGAGCCTGGACATCAGCCCCGCCGCCCGCGATGCGCTGGCCCGCTGGCTGGACCATGAACGCGCCCTGAACGGGGCCGCGGCCAACACGATCCGCGCCTATGGCCGCGACGTGCAGGGGTTCCTGGCCTTTCTCGCCGACTATCACGGCGCGCCCACGGGCATGGCGCATCTGCGGGCCGTGGGGCTGCGTGACCTGCGCGCCTGGATGGCGCATGAGCGGAACCGCGGCATCGCCCCGCGTTCGCTGGCGCGCGCGTTGTCGTCAGTCAAGGGGTTCTACCGCTGGCTGGCCCGGCAAGAGGGGTTCGACCCCAGCCCGGTGCTGGCCGCCCGCGCGCCACGGTTTCAGCGCAAGCTGCCCCGTCCCCTGTCCGAGGACGCCGCCCGCGCGGTGCTGGACGACATGGGCACCGGCGCATCCACAGGATGGGTGGCCGCCCGCGACGTGGCCGTGGCAACGCTGTTATATGGCTGCGGCCTGCGGATTTCCGAGGCGCTGTCGCTGACCGGCGCCGATGTTCCGCTGGGCGAGGTGCTGCGCATTCGCGGCAAGGGCGGCAAGGAACGGCTGGTGCCGGTGATTGCGCCGGCCCGTGCGGCGGTGCAGGCCTATACCGCCGCCTGCCCGCATCAGCTGACGCCCGAGGCGCCGCTGTTTCGCGGCGTGCGCGGCGGGGCGCTGAACCCGCGCCTGATCGCCCGCGCGATGGAGGGGGCGCGCGCCCGGCTGGGCCTGCCCGCCACCGCCACGCCCCACGCGTTGCGCCACAGCTTTGCCACGCATCTGCTGAGTGCCGGGGGCGATCTGCGCGCGATCCAGGAATTGCTGGGCCATGCCTCGCTGTCGACCACGCAGGCCTATACGGCCGTGGATACCGCGCGCTTGATGGAGGTCTACGAGGCCGCCCATCCCAAGGCGTGAGGGACGAAGAATTTTCACGAAAATTCTTCGTGCGGAAAAATCTTCGGGAAGATTTTTCCTTTTGGGTATTTTGACCAAGAAGAAGATCAGCGCGGCAGGCCCAGGCGGATCGGGCCGCGTGCTGTTTCGGCGTCTACGGGCACGCCGTTCTGCGTGATCGCGATTTGACCGCTGGCGTGCAGGCGCGCGGCGGCGGCGCGGATACGCGCGGCATCAGCGGGCGCCAGTCCGCGGCCAGTTCCCGCGCGACCTCGGAGGGGCAGAGGGTTTTTCCCCTGCCCCGCCTGTGTGCCAGGTCCATCAGGGCCGCAGCGATGTCCTCATCCGAGGGCATCGTTGCAGCGCGAACAGGTCGCCGCGTGGGCATGGGCCCCCACATCGGGCAGAATCTTCCAGCAGCGCTGGCATTTCTGCCCCTCGGCCTTTTCAAAGACCACGCCGACGCCGTCCACCTCGGGCAGGCGGAAAGCCTCGTTCGGGGAAGGATCGCCGGTCAGCTGGATGGCCGAGGTGATGCAGATATCCGCGAAATCGACCGTTTTCAGCGCGGCCAGCACCTCCGCATCGCGCACATGGACGACCGGCGCGGCCTCCAGGCTGGCGCCGATCACCTTGTCCCGGCGCTGGATTTCCAGCGCGGCGGTCACGACGCGGCGCACCTGCCGCACGCCCGCCCATTTCGCGGCCAGCGCCTCGTCGCGCCAATTGGCAGGCGTTTCGGGGATATCGACCAGGTGGACCGAGCTGTCGTCACCGGGGAAGCGTTCCAGCCAGACCTCCTCCATCGTGAACACCAGGATCGGGGCCAGCCAGGTGGTCAGCCGGTGGAACAGGATGTCCAGCACCGTGCGCGCGGATTTGCGGCGCAGACTATCGGGACCGTCGCAGTAAAGCGCGTCCTTGCGGATGTCGAAGTAGAAGGACGATAGGTCCACCGTGGCGAAGTTGAACAGCGCCTGGAACACGCCCTGGAAGTCGTAGGCGTCAAAGCCCTGGCGCACGGTTTCGTCCAGTTCCGCCAGCCGGTGCAGCACCCAGCGTTCCAGTTCGGGCATCTCGGCGGGATCGACCCGTTCGGCGTCCGTGAACCCGGCCAGGTTGCCCAGCATGAAGCGCATCGTGTTGCGCAGCCGGCGATAGCTGTCGGCCACCCCTTTCAGGATTTCCGGGCCAATGCGCAGGTCGGCGGTGTAATCCGACTGCGCCACCCACAGCCGCAGGATGTCGGCGCCGTATTGTTTGGTCACGTCTTCGGGCGCCACGGTGTTGCCGAGGGACTTGGACATCTTGTTGCCCTTCTCGTCCAGGGTAAAGCCATGGGTCAGCACGCCGCGATAGGGCGCGCGGCCGATGGTGCCGCAGGCCTGCAACATGGACGAATGGAACCAGCCGCGGTGCTGGTCGGTGCCCTCAAGATACAGATCGGCGATTCCGTCCTCGGACCCGTCCGCGCGGTCGCGCAGCACGAAGGCATGGGTGCTGCCGGAATCGAACCACACGTCCAGAACGTCAAAGACCTGATCGTAATCATCCGGGTTGTAATCGTTGCCGAGGAAGCGCTCCTTGGCGCCCTCTTTGTACCAGGCGTCGGCGCCCTCTTGTTCGAAAGCGTCAACGATCCGCTGGTTGACGGCCGGATCGCGCAGCAGGAAATCGGAATCGTCCGGTTTCGCCCCCTTCTTGACAAAGCAGGTCAACGGCACGCCCCAGGCGCGCTGGCGCGACAGCACCCAGTCCGGGCGGCTTTCAATCATCGAATACAGCCGGTTGCGGCCGGTCTGCGGCGTCCACTTCACCAGCTGGTCGATGGAGGTCAGCGCGCGTTGCCGGATCGTTTCGCCATAGCTGTCCATCCCGTCGTCCAGCCTGGCATCGATGGCGGCGAACCATTGCGGCGTGTTGCGGTAGATCAGCGGCGCCTTGGAGCGCCAGGAATGCGGGTAGCTGTGTTTCAGCTTGCCCCGGGCGATCAGCGCGTCGACCTCGACCAGCTTGTCGATGACCCGGCGGTTGGCGTCGCCCTCTTTCCCGTTCGGCTTGGTGATGACGGCGCCGCCGAACAGCGGCAGGTCGGCCCGGTAAGAGCCGTCCTCCAGCACGTTATAGGTCATCTGCAGGCCAAACTTCAGGCCGATCTGGTAGTCGTCGTCGCCGTGGCTGGGCGCGGTGTGGACGAAACCGGTCCCCGCGTCGTCGGTGACATGGTCGCCGGGCAGCAGGGGAACGTCATAGTCCCACTCGCCGTTGCCGTTTTCCACGCCGCGGAGCGGGTGGGCACAGGTGAGCGACCCCAGTTCCTCGGGCGTAACGTCGCGCAGGCGGGAATACATCGACGGTTCAAGGCGCGCGTTGCGCATCACGTCCTCGGCGAGTGCATCGGCCAGAAGGTATGTGTCGCCCACCTCTGCCCAGCTTTCGTCAGGTGTGCCGGTGACTTCATACAGGCCATAGGCGATGGCGGGGCCAAAACAGACCGCGCGGTTTTGCGGGATGGTCCAGGGGGTGGTGGTCCAGATGACGACCTGCGCACCGCTAAAGTCAGATTTCTGGTCCTGTTGCCTCTGCAATTCATCGGTGATCTGCCCACGCTTCACAGCACGAAAATCGAGAACGCGCGTAACCGGAAACTTCACCCAGATCGTGTGGCTTTGATGGTCGTGATACTCCACCTCGGCCTCGGCCAGCGCGGTCTTTTCCACGGGCGACCACATCACGGGTTTCGACCCCTGATACAGCGTGCCGTTCATCAGGAATTTCAGGAATTCCTGCGCGATCACGGCTTCGGCGTGGTAATCCATCGTCAGGTAGGGATCGGCCCAGTTGCCGGTGATGCCCAGGCGCTGAAACTCTTCCCGCTGGATGTCGATCCAGCCCTCGGCAAAGCGGCGGCATTCCTGGCGGAAATCGACGACATCCACCTTGTCCTTGTCCAGCCCCTTGGCGCGATACTGTTCCTCGATCTTCCATTCGATCGGCAACCCGTGACAGTCCCAGCCGGGGACATAGCGCGCATCCTTGCCCATCATCTGCTGGGACCGGACGATGAAATCCTTGAGGATCTTGTTCAGCGCGTGGCCGATATGCAGGTGCCCGTTGGCATAGGGGGGGCCATCATGCAGGGTAAAGGGCGGGCGGCCCGTCTTTTCGCGCAGCCGGTCGTAGACGCCGATTTCCGCCCAGCGGGCCAGCCAGCCGGGTTCGCGTTTGGGCAGGCCTGCGCGCATCGGGAAATCGGTTTCGGGCAGGGACAGGGTGTCTTTGTAGTCGGGCGTGTCGGCACACATGGGACGTGGTCCTCGGGAATAGGTGACAGGCGGTCGGTGAAGCGGCGGCGCGAGGGGTCAAGCGCCTTGTCCCGGCGGCTCTGATCTCAGAGCGCCGGGCCGGTAATTCGACGGATGGGCATAAGGCCGGTCATCATGGCCCGCTGTATAGGGCGCAAAGGGGGGCGGCGTAAAGGGACGCCGCGCCGCGGCATCATTCCTGGGCCTTGTTGAACACGCCCGTCAGCGCCCGCTTGACCAAGGCCCCGACCGAGGGGCGCGCCAGTTCGCGGAACGGCAAGGGGCGGCAGACCTCCATCGCGGCGACGCCGACCCGCGCGGTCAGGGCGCCGTTGACCACACCCTCGCCAAAGCGGCGCGAAACGCGGGCCAGCACACCGCCCCCCGCAATCGATGAAATCATGTCATCGCCCACCGCGACCATGCCGGTGGCGACCAGATGGGTCAGCACCGCGCGGGCCAGCCGGATGCTGCCCAGCAGCCCCCCGCGCCCGCCATAGATTTCCGCGATACGGCGGATCATCCGCAGGTTGGCCGACAGCGCGGCAAAGAGGTCGGCCAGCGTGATCGGTACCAGCGCGGTGACGGCGGCGACGGTGCGCGCGGCGGCCTCGACCTCTCGCGTGGCGGCGGCATCCAGCGGGGCCAGCAGTTCGCGTTCGGTCAGGGCCAACAATCCATCAGGGTCAAGAACCTCGTCGCGCCGCTCTGCCAGCCGGTCGCGGGCCCATTCCGTATCCGGCCGATAGGCGTAAAAGCGCATCAGGTGGTCAAAGACCGCGCGCGCCTGTTGCAGATCCTGGGCGGCGATGGCGCTGTCGGCCTCCTTGTGCAGGGCATCCAGGCGGCGCAACCGTGAAAAGGCCGCCAACTCGCGCAGGATGACCAGCAGCACGGCCAGCAGGACCAGCCCCACCAGCATCAGCGCAACCCCGCCCAGGGTGGCGCTGCGGTCCAGCAGGCCGGTGACGAAATCCCAGACCGCGATGGACAACACAAAGCCCAGCAGCGCGGTCAGCACCGACCAGAAGAAACGCGCCAGGCGCGAGGACCGGCGCGCGGCCAGCGTCGCCAGGGTTTGCATCGCGCGGCCCTCGGGCGGGGGGGCGCCGTCGGCCCCGAGGTCGGGCACCGGCGGGGCGGTTGCCGGGGTCAGCGGCTCTTGCGTCTCGGGCGCTTCGGCCTCGAACAGGCGGGGGGCGGGTGCCTTGGGGCGGGCGGGGGGTTGCTGCGGTGCGCGGGCGCGCTCTGCCGCCTCCTGGTTCTGTGTTGCGCGCTTTTGCCGTGCCAGTGCGTCCGCCCTTTCCCGTTCGGCCTGCTCTTGCCGCGCGCGCGCGGCCTGTTCCTGCCGGGCCTTTTCCTTTTCGGCGCGGGCGCGCTCTTGCGCGGCTTTCTCCCGCTCTGCCTGCTCTCGCTCTGCTTGAAAGCGCAACTGCCGCTCGCGCTCTGCCTTCTCGCGCGCGGCCTGTTCGCGGGCTGCCTGTTCCCGGGCGGCGCGCTCGCGGGCGATCTGTTCCAGACGTGCGCGTTCCCGCTCTTGCCGTTCGCGGGCGGCCTGCTCGCGTTCGGCCCTGGCCTGCTCGGCGCGGGCGCGCTCTGCCGCTTGCTGCGCCAGGCGGTCGCGTTCGGCCTGCTCTTCCTCGGCCTGCTTGCGCTCTCGCTCGGCCTGCGCGGCCTTGGCGCGCGCCTCTTCTGCTGCGCGCTTGTCCCGATCCGGGTCATCGCCGTCCAGATCGAAAAGAACCGGCCGCTTGGTCATCGCAGGCGGTCCCCCAGCAGGAATTCGGCCACCTTGTCCAGCCGGATATGCGGCGGCCCCTCGCCCGGGCGCAGGGTCAGCTCGGCGGGCGCGAAATGCATGATGTTGTAATCGGCCTCCAGCCAGGCCGCGGCCCCTTCGCGGGCGGGTTCCAGCAACACGGCGGGATCCTCGGGCAACTCACCGGGATAAAGCGCCGCCTGCCGCCCGGTTTCCAAAAGCTTGCCGCGCACGCAGGCCAGTTCCTCGCCCTCGTGGGTGCGCATCTCTTCGACCGTGGCGCGCAGGGCGGCGATGGACATGGCCGCGGTGTCCGCACCCGCGAAATCGGCGCGGCGGCGGGCGTCGCGCATCAACTCCTGCATGATCGCGGTCAGGCGGGCGTGCTGGGTGTGGTGCAGGTGGTCGGCCTTGGTCGCGGCGAACAGGATCTTTTCCACCTTACGCCCGGTCAGCAGCGCGCTCAGCCACGGGTTGCGGCCGGGGCGGAAGGCGCCCAGGATTTCCGTCATCGCCAGGCGCAGATCCTCGACCGCGCGGGGCCCGGCATGGATCGCGCCCAAGGCGTCCACCAGCACGACCTGCCGGTCGATACGCGAGAAATGGTCACGGAAAAACGGTTTCACCACCTCGCGCTTATAGGCCTCAAAGCGGCGCTCCATCTCGCGCCAAAGGCTGCCGCGCGGCGTGGGGCGGTCCGGTTCGGGCAGCGGCACAAAGGTCAGCACGGGCGAACCCGCCAGATCGCCGGGCAACAGGAATCGACCCGGCGAACAATCGGAAAAGCCTGCAAGGCGCGCCTCTTTCAGCGCCTCGGTATAGGCGCCGGTCAGGGCCTGGGCGTGCGGTTCGTCCAGTTCGGCGGTCGGGTCGGTTTCGGTCAGCATGACGCGGAACCCATCGCCGCCCGGGCGCTGGCCCATGCGCGACAGGATATCGGCGGACCAGCCGGAATAGGTCTTGTCCAGCAGGGCCAGGTCCAGCAGCCATTCGCCGGGATAATCCACGATGTCCACATGCACCGTGCGCGGCCCGCGCACCGCCCCGATCAGCCCCGAGGGCCGCACCTTCAGCGACAGGCGCAGTTCGGATACCGCGCGGGTGGACTCGGGCCAGTGCGGCGCGGTGCCGGTCAACGCCGACAGGTGCGTTTCGTAATCGAACCGGGGAATCGTGTCGTCGGGCTGGGGCCGCAGATAGGCCGCCGTGATCCCGCCCGAGGCCGCCGCGCGCAATTGCGGCATGCGCCCCCGTTCCATCAGGTTGGCGACCAGCGAGGTGATGAACACCGTCTTGCCCGCCCGCGACAGGCCGGTCACGCCCAGCCGCACCACCGGTTCAAGGAAGGTTTCGGACACGCTGGCCGAGAACGTTTCCACGCCCCGCCCGATCCCGTCCGCGATATCGCCGATCCGAACCATGCGCCCTCACATTTCTGTCACATCAGTTAAGCACGTCAGGCCCGTCCTGCCAGCCCCCGACAGCGCCGATTGCCATGGATGCGTTGTCGCGGTAACCCCCCGCCATGCCCCGTTACGCACTGAAAATCGAATATGACGGCACGCCGTTTTCCGGCTGGCAACGCCAGGCCGATCAACCATCCGTTCAGGGGGCGGTGGAACGCGCGCTGTCGCGGCTGGAATCGGACGTGCCCTCTATCGCGGCGGCCGGGCGCACGGATGCGGGGGTGCACGCCCTGGGGCAGGTGGCCCATTGCGATCTGCGCAAGGACTGGGATCCCTTCCGCCTGGCGCAGGCGCTGAACTACCACCTGAAACCCGACCCGGTCTCGGTCGTCGCCTGCGCGCGGGTGGGGCAGGATTTCCACGCCCGGTTTTCCGCCCACGAACGCCGTTATCTGTTTCGTCTGGTCAGCCGCCGGGCGCCGGTCACCCATGACCGGGGCCTTGTCTGGCAGGTGGGCCATCCGCTGGCGCTGGCGCCGATGCAGGCGGCGGCGCGGTATCTGCTGGGGCGGCACGATTTCACGACCTTCCGGGCCTCGCTTTGTCAGGCGGCCAGCCCGGTCAAGACGCTGGACGCGCTGGAGATTTCGGAACACCCCTATCCCGGCGGGGCGGAGTTCCGCTTTCACGTCCGCGCGCGCAGTTTCCTGCACAACCAGGTGCGCAGCTTTGTCGGTACGCTGGAACGGGTCGGTGCCGGGGCTTGGGCGCCCGAGGACGTGAAAACCGCGCTGGAGGCCCGCAACCGCGCCGCCTGCGGCCCGGTCTGCCCGCCGCAGGGGCTGTATCTGGCCGGGGTCGGCTATGACCCCGACCCGTTCGGCGACGGTTAGGCCGCCCTATTTGCAGATCGGCAGGACCAGCGGCGGCTGTTTCGGCAGCCCGGCCCGCCATTCGTCGATGATCGGCTGAAGCGTCCGCTTGGGCCAAAACCTCGGCGCGCCGATTTCCGTCAGGCAGGTCGTGTTCCAATAGGGCCCGCTGCCCGACAGCGCGCCGCCGTTGCGCACCGCCTTTGCCACCGCGTCGATATCGCGCGACTCGGGGTAGATATACAGCGTTGTGGGGTTGTCCTCGACCAGGCCGATAATCTCTTCCGACGCATCGGGCGACCAGCTGGTACAGCCATTGCTGCGCCCGCCGGTATAGTTCACCAGCCGTCCAAAGGGGACATAGCCCTGGTCATCCGCGTAGGCACTGTCGGGATTTTCGAACCGGCATTGCCATTTCAGGAACACCGCCTGATGCCCGCCGATTTCCCGTTCCCGCGCGTTTTCGGTCTCTCCCTCGCCCTCGAACAGCAGAAACGTGCGATGGAAGGGCCGCTTTTCGCCCGCCTCGCGGTAATAGCCTTTGAACGAGGTCCGCGTTTCCGCCGTCACATAGGCCCCGCCCATGGTCAGCTTGGACCCCTCGGCATTGCTGAAATGCCTTGCACATTCCCGGCCGTTCGAAAAATCCGCGCGCCGCAGCTTGCGCCCGTTGCCATAGCCCGAGGACACCGCGCGGAACGTCTTGTCCGCCTCGCAAATAACGTAGAACCGCCCGGCCGGTTCACCATCGGGCGCGGTGCTGGGGCGCGTGGCATCCATCGCCAGATAGCAGGAATTCGCTATCGCGCCCGCGTCCCGCTTGCGCTGATACAGCGCCCGCGCGCGGTCCAGCACCACGGGCGCGATCTGCCCCTCGCCCGTGCCCACATGGGGGGCCAGCCAGGCCGGTATGGCAGCGACATCCATATCCGCTTGGGCAGAGTTTGCCCCCGGCAAGGTGGCAATCAGGATGGCGGCCCCGAAAAGGCGGAGTGACTGCGAAAGCAATGCGATCTTCCCCTGCTGGATCAACCCATCCGCAGACTAGCACAAATCGCACGTTCTTGGACGGGCAAGACGCCCGCGCCGCCCCTACCCCGCCGCGATATCCCGCATTGCGGCCAGGAAGCGGGCGACCTCCTCTTCCGTGTTGTAGTGGCACAGCGACACGCGCACGCAGCCGTCCAGCCCCAGCGGGTCCAGGATGTTGCCCGAGTAGTGATCCGCCTTGCGCGTGTGGGTGCGGATGCCTGCGGCGTTCAGTTTCTCGACGATATCGACCGCCGGCACACCCGCCAGCGCAAAGGAAACCAGCCCCTCGCGCCGCGGATTGTCGATGCCGCCCAGAACGCTGATCCCCTCGATCTGCGCCAGGCCGGGCAGGTTGCCGGTGCCGTGCAGCATGGCCTCGGTCAGCCGGGCCTCATGCGCGTGGATGGCGCGGCCCGCGGCCTCGATCCGGGTGCGGCGTTCGTCACTGTCGGTGAAATTCCCGCCCAGCCAGTCGAAATAGGCGACCACGTCGGAAAAGGTGGCGTAGGCCCCGGTATCGCGCGTGCCCAGTTCCCACGGGGCGCCGGGCGCGTTCATCAGCCCGTCATGGGGCAGCGCGGCCAGCCGGTCGGACAGCCAGGCCAGGCCGTAGCCGTGGCGCGAAAACGCCTTGTAGGGGGAAATCACATAGCCGTCGATGTCACAGGCGGACAGATCGATGCGCCCGTGGGCGGCGTGCTGGATACCGTCCACGATGATATAGGCCTCGGGCGCGACCTTGCGGATTTCGGCGGCAATGGCGGCGATGTCCACGCCCATACCCGTAACGGGCGAGGTATGCAGGATCGTGGCCACCTGCGTATCGGGCGTCAGGTCCGGCACATAGGCCGCCGCATCGACCGACCCCGTCGCATCGTCATGGGCGACCAGCACATGCGCCTTGCCCGAAAGCGGCGCATAGCGGTTTGCCGCGCTGCGCGAGGCCGGGTGTTCCAGGGTAGAGCCCAGCACCCGCCCCGCCCCAGTGCCCAGGCAGGCCGCCCCGATCAGGCGGAACAGCAGTTCCGTCCCGCTTTCGCCGACGATGAACTGCCCGCCGGGCGCGTTGAAGAACGTGGCCATGTCCCCGCGCGCCTTGGCGATCACGTCCATCAGTGCGGCGGCGGCGCCGTTCGCGCGGCCCTGGTTGTCGGGGATCGCAGCAAATTTCGCAGAGGTTTCCACAACGGAATTCAGCGTCAGCGCGCCGCCGGCGTTTTCGAAAAACACCCGCTCGCCGGTAAAGGGGCAGCTGTCCACATGGGCAAAGCGCGCGCGGATCTGGTCCATCAGACCGGGAACGGTGTCAAACATCGGGGAACCTCCATCTCAGGGCTGCGCGAGAGAACCGCAAATCCGGCCCCGCCGCAAGCCGGGTCGCGCCGCCGCAGGGCGGGTTTGCCCCTTCATCATCCCGGCCCGCTTGCCTAAGCTGGCGCGCGATAGCCACCAGCCCGGAGACCGCACCATGCCCGACACCGCCCCCACCCCGCGCCGCGTCCTGATGCTGGGGGCCACGGGCACGATCGGCCGGGCCACGGTGGCGGCGCTGGCCGCGCGCGGGCATCAGGTGGTGTGTTTCACCCGCCCCGGCGCGCAGGGCGATCCCCGCCGCGGCCTGCCAGAGGGCGTAGAAATCCGCACCGGCGACGTGACCGACGCGGGATCGCTGGCCCACGACGGGTTCCGCGGCGAACGGTTCGATGCGGTGGTGTCGTGCCTGGCCTCGCGCACGGGGGCGCCTCGCGATTCATGGGCCATCGACCACAAGGCCCATTCCGACGCGCTGGCCGCGGCCCGGGCGGCGGGGGTTGCGCAATTCGTGCTGCTGTCGGCGATTTGTGTGCAGAAACCCGACCTGGAATTCCAAAGGGCCAAGCTGGCCTTTGAGGACGAGTTGATGAAATCGGGCCTGACCTGGTCCATCGTGCGACCGACCGCGTTCTTCAAATCGCTGTCGGGTCAGGTGGAACGGGTGAAACAGGGCAAGCCTTTCCTGCTGTTCGGCGATGGGCGGCTGACCGCGTGCAAGCCGATCAGCGATGCCGACCTGGGCGCCTATATCGCCGAATGCCTGGACGACCCGGCCCGGCAGAACGCCATCCTGCCCATCGGCGGCCCCGGCCCCGCCATTACCCCGCTGGAACAGGGCGAGATGCTGTTCGGCCTGCTGGGCAAAGAGCCGAAATTCAAGCATGTCCCGGTGGCAATGATGGATGTCATTATCACCGTGCTGTCCACCCTGGGCCGGGTGTCGCCGAAACTGCGCGCCAAGGCGGAATTCGCCCGGATCGGAAAATACTACGCGACCGAGTCGATGCTGGTGCTGGACCCCGCCACCGGCCAATACGACGCCGACGCCACGCCCGAGGCCGGCACCGAAACCCTGCGGGACTATTACGGGCGGCTGATCCGTGGCGAAGAAACCGTCGATCTGGGCGAACACGCCATGTTCTGAGGCGCGGCACCGCGCCACCGCATCCGAGGTGCGCAAAACCATTCCCGACCCGGCGAAATCGCGCTAGGCCGGAGATATGGATATCGTCGTCCTGACAACCGTTGTTGCCGCGCTGTTCGTGGTGATCGCCCTGGCCGAGCCGCTGGCCGCCTGGGCGCGGCTGCCCTACAGCGTGATCCTGGCGATCCTGGGTATCCTGATTGCGGCCGGGGCAACGCTGCTGCTGCGCAGCGGGATGAGCGGCGCGTTCAACCCGGTGGCAGAGGCGATCCTGGCCCTGCCGATCCGGTCCAACGTGTTCCTCTATGTCTTTCTGCCGACACTGCTGTTCCAGGTGACGCTGGGCATGAACCTGCGGCGGATGCTGGATGACTGGGTGCCGATTCTGGTGCTGGCGGTCGTCGCGGTGGTGGTGGCCACCCTGGCGGTGGGCTATGCGCTGGCCTGGGTCAGCCCGCTGCCCCTGGCCGCCTGCCTGCTGGTGGGCGCGATCGTGTCCACCACGGACCCCTCGGCGGTGGTGTCGATCTTTCGCTCGCTGTCGGCGCCGCGGCGACTGTCGCGCATCATCGAGGGCGAAAGCCTGCTGAACGATGCCGCCGCCATTGCGCTGTTCGGGCTCTTCATGGGCTTTGTCATGCTGGGCGTGCCCGATCCGGGGCTGGTCGATGCGCTGGCGCGGTTCCCGGTGCTGATCGCCGGGGGCGTGGCAACGGGATGGCTGGCCGCGCGGGTGGCGGTCTGGCTGATGGGGCTGTTCGGGCGGCATGAGTTGGCGCAAATCACCATCTCGGTCGCTCTGCCCTACCTGGCCTATATCGGCGCGGAACAAAGCGTCGGCGCATCGGGCGTGATCGCGGTTGTCGCGGCGGGGCTGACGCTGAACCTGACGGGGCCGGGCCGCCTGCCGCCGCAGGCCTGGGCCAACCTGCGCGAGATCTGGGATTTGCTGGCCCATTGGGCGGGCGCGCTGATCTTTATCCTGGCCGCCCTGCTGATCCCCCGCCTGCTGGAAGAGGTGCGGCTGAACGACATCGCGCTGGTCGGCGTTGTCATCGCCGCGGCCATTGCCGCGCGGGCGGTCATCCTGTTCGGCCTGCTGCCGCTGCTGACACTGATGCGGGCGTCACCCGCGGTGGAACGCCGCTATCGCGTGGCGATCCTGTGGGGCGGTTTGCGCGGCGCTGTCACCCTGGCCCTGGCGCTGGCCGTGACCGAAAGTTTCCGCGTCCCGCTAGAGGTCAAGCGCGTGGTCGGCATCCTGGCCACCGGCTTTACCTTGTTCACCCTGATCGTGCAGGGCATCACCCTGCGCCCGGTGATCCGGGCCCTGGGGCTGGAACGGCTGTCCCCGCTGGATCAGGCGTTGTCGCGGCAGGTGGTCGCCGTGGCCCTGCAAACCGTGCGCGAGGACGTGGCCCGCACCACCGAAACCTACGAACTGGAACACGACACCGTCCGCGCCGAGGCCAAGCAGTTCGGCGAGCGGCTGGACCAGGCGGTGAAAGCCACCGAGGAAAACGAGGACATCCAGGACCGCGACCGGATCACGCTGGGGCTGATCGCGCTGGCAGGCGCCGAACGCGACGCCGTGGTGGCCCGGCTGCGCGAACGCACGGTATCGTCACGGCTGGCCGAGCGCCTGCTATCCGACGCCGACCGCCTGATCGAGGGCGCGCGCACCGGCGGACGGCTGGGCTACAAGCGGGCCGCGCGGTATGGGCTGGCCTATCGCCGCACCTTCCGCGGGGCGGTGTTCCTGCACAACCGGCTGGGCCTGTCGCGCCCGCTGGAACGGCTGACCGCGAACCGTTTCGAACGGCTGTTGTCAAAACGGCTGATCCTGCGCGATCTGGGCGGCTTCATCGACGGGCGCATCCGACGCATCCATGGCCGGCGCGTGGCCGAATTGCTGCACGACCTGCTGTCGCGCCGGATCGAGGCGGTGGAAACCGCGCTGGAGGGGCTGCGCCTGCAATATCCCGGCCATGCCGAGGAATTGGAACGCCGCCTGATCCGCCGCACCGCACTGCGGCTGGAGGAACGCGAATACGAACTGATGCGCGAGGACGGGCTGATCGGGCCGGAACTGTATACCGCCTTGATGCAGGACATCACCGCGCGCCGCGCCGCCGCCGAAGAGCAGCCCAGGCTGGACCTGGCGATGAGCGGTATGGAAATGGTGCGCAAATTCCCCCTGTTCGCCGACCTGGACGAGGACCGGCTGGGCCGTCTGTGCAAGGCGCTGAAGACCCGCTACGTCAATGCCGGAGAGGTGATCCTGCGCAAGGACGCCCCGCCGCGGCAGGTCTTTTTCATCGCGTCGGGCGCGGTCGAGGTCGAGCGCGCGGGCCAGACCTGGCGGCTGGGCCGGGGCGAGATGTTCGGCCAGCTGGCCGTGCTGATGCAACGCCCGCGCCGAACCGAGGTGCGCGCCATCGCCCCCTGCATGCTGCTGGAACTGGACGAGGCGCGGTTCCGCCGGTTGCTGAAGCGCAGCCCGATCCTGCGCGCCGGGGTGCGCGACAGCGCCGGCAAGCGTGGCATCGCGGCAGATGGCCTGCTGTCGAACACGCCCGCCCAGGGCGGTTAGGCAGGGTCAGGCGGTGGTCTGGCGCAGCACCCGGTCGCCGGTCACCGGCGCCGGGTCGGGCGCGGTCAGGGCAGGCGTGCCGGCGGCGGGTTCGGCCACATGCGGCGACGACCATAGCGCATGGATCATGCGCACCAGCCGCGCGGCGTCGGGATGACGGGTGCCGGGCTGACGGGGCGGCAGGGACCGCAGCCGGGGGTGCCCCGGCACCGGGCGCGCCGCCGGCCATTCTATCATTTCCAACTGGCCTTCCAGTGTTTCCACCAGGGCGGTGTGCATCTCTCCGGGGGCCTTGGCCCCGGTCCACGATCCGCAATTGGCCAGCAACAGCCCGCGCTGTTCGCGCAGCACCGGCAGGTGGCTGTGGCCGCACACGATCCCATCCAGCCCATCCTCGGCCACCCGGCGCAGGGCGCGCTGGTGAAAGCGGTTGGCCAGGTTCAACGCGTTCTTGGCGATCTCCTTGCCCAGCGACCAGCGGCGGCCATCCTGCGGGCCTGTGGGCGGCTCGCTGGGGCGCGGCCGGACCAGCGCGCGTTCCACCAGGAAGGACCAGGCCCGATCGGCCAGTTTGGAACTGCCCCGCGTCAGCGCCCCGTCGAACTGGTCGCCATGCATCACCAGGAACTGCCGCCCGTCGCGGGCGCGGTGGACGATGCGTTCCTCGACCCGGATGCCGTATTTGCGCAGCAGCACCGGGCGGAACAGGATCGCCAGCATGTCGCGCAGCCGTTCGTCGTGGTTGCCGGTAATCAGCGTGATCCGCGACCGGCGGCGCAGCGCCAGCAGGCTGTCCAGAAATTCGCTGTAGTCGCGGTTCCAGTACCAGCGCTTTTCCAGCTTCCAGCCATCCAGGATGTCGCCCACCAGATAGAGCCGCTCGAAATCATGCGCCCGCAGAAAGCCGTTGAGCGCCGCGATATCGGCCCCCTTGTAGCCCAGATGCAGGTCCGACACGAAGACGCTGCGCACCTTGCGGGGCGCGGGCTCGCTCATCTCTGGATCTCCGCGGCATGGGTGTGGAACACGCGCGCGACCTCGTCCCAGCTGTAGCGAACCTTGGTCACGGCAAAGCGGTCCGCCCGCGTACCAGGGGCGGCCAGCGCGCGCCGAACCGCGCGGCCCAGGTCATCGTCGATGGCGCCCAGCAGCGGGTCGCCGGCAATGATGTCGCGCGGGCCGGGCGTGTCATAGGCCGCCACCGGCAGGCCGCTGGCCAACGCCTCGATCACTACGTTGCCAAAGGTGTCCGTGCGCGAGGGGAAGACAAAGACATCCGCCGCGCGATAGGCATCGGCAAGCGGCTTGCCGGTCAGCACGCCGCGGAACTCCACCTCGGGGTAGCGGGCGCGCAGGGCGGGCAGGCTGGGGCCGTCGCCGACCACGACCTTGCGCCCGGGCAGGTCCAGTTTCAGGAACGCCTCGATGTTCTTTTCGGGCGCGACGCGCCCGACATACAGCATCACCGGGCCGTCCGCCGTGGCGGGGCGTTCCGCGCCGGGATTGAACTGGTCGAAATTCACGCCGCGCGACAGGCGAACAATCCGGTTGGCAAAGCCCCAGTCGCGCAGCTGCGCCTCGATCGAGGGGGCGGCGACGTAGATATGGTGCGAGGGCGCGTGAAACCGGCGCAGCATCGCCACCGACGCCGACGAGACCGGGCGCCGCAACGCGCGCGGCGTGCGCACGGCCAGATAGGCGGGGAAGTTGGTATGAAACGCGGTGGAAAAGCCCACACCATTGCGACGGCACCAGGCCCGCGCGGCCCAGCCCAACGGTCCCTCGACCGGGATATGCACCGCCTGGGGATCGAATTCCTCGATCTTGGCGGCCAGCGCGGCACCCGCATTCAGCACCAGGGGGATTTCCGGGTACGAGGGCAGCGCGACACTGCGGAATTCGGCCGGGCCGATCACCCGCAGATCCACGCCACGCGCACGCAGGGCGGCGCCCAGATGTTCGTAGGTGCGCACCACGCCGTTGACCTGGGGCGCCCAGGCATCGCTGACGATGAGAATGCGCTTGGGCAGGGACGCCGTCACCGAAACGGGGACAGCCTGCGCGACCGCACCGGGAATGCGCCCAAGGGACGTGAGACCACCCATCGCAAGGGTCATGGCCATTCCTTTCACCGCTGAAAACGTTTCCAGACCGGGTAGCGGCGGCACATGACAAGTTCGTGTCAGATCGCGACTTGCCCCGCGACATGTTGCACAGGCGCACCGGCGCCCTGCGCCGTCATCCACGCGTCCACGGCCATGGCCTGTGAACGGGACAGCCGCAGGCCCAGCTTGGTCCGGCGCCACAGCACATCGTCGGCGGTGCGGGCGTATTCATGGCGCATCAGCCAGCGCAGCTCGGCCTCGGTCAGGGTGGCGCCGAAATCGCGGCCCAGATCGGCGGCGCTGCGCGCCCGGCCCAGAAGATCGGCGGTCTCGGTTCCGTATGTGCGCACCAGGCGATCCGCCCAGGCCGCACTCAGGAACGGGTAGCGCGTGCACAGATCGGCGGCCAGCGCGGCCTGACCATCCACCGGGAAATCGCCGCCGGGCAGGGGAACGCCCGCCGTCCAGTCGCCGCCCGCGCCCGGAAAATGCGGGGCCAGACGGGCCAGCGCGGATTGGGCCAGACGGCGATAGGTGGTGATCTTGCCGCCAAAAACGCTCAGCAGCGGCGCGCCGTCCGCATCCAGCCGCAGCACGTAATCGCGCGTCGCCGCCGACGCACTGGCCGCCCCGTCATCATACAGCGGGCGCAGTCCGGCAAAGCTCCAGACGACATCGTCGTCGCTGACCGGCTGGCGCAGGTAGCGGTTGACGAATTCCAGCAGGTAGCGCCGTTCCGCCAGGCTGCAACGCGGGGGTTGGTCGGGATCGGCCTGTTCCGCATCCGTTGTGCCGATCAGGGTGAAATCGTCCTCATAAGGCAGGGCAAAGACGACGCGGCCATCGGGGCCTTGCATGATATAGGCCCTGTCGTGATCGAACAGACGGCGGGTGACGATATGGCTGCCACGCACCAGGCGCACGCGGTCGGGCGTCTGCACGCCCAGCCGATCCTGCAGAACGGTGCCTGCCCACGGCCCGGCGGCATTGACCAGCGCGCGGGCCATATGCGTTTCGCGGGTACCGGTTTCGGTGTCCTCGGTTTCCACCTGCCACAGATCCCCGGCCTGGCGGGCCGAGATAACGCGGGTCCGCGGCAGGATGCGGGCGCCGCGCGCCTGGGCATCGCGGGCGTTCAGCACCACCAGCCGCGCATCGTCCACCCAGCAATCGGAATATTCGAAACCGCGTGCGAACCCGTCCGCCAGCGGCGCCCCCTCGGGGGCGCGGGACAGGTCCAGCGTCGCGGTGCCGGGCAGGATCTTGCGACCGCCCAGATTGTCATACAGGAACAGCCCCAGCCGAATCATCCAGGCCGGACGGCGCCCGCGCGCCCAGGGCATAACGCGCCCCAGCAGCCGCGCGGCGGGGGTCTGCGCGTCGAAGCGCATGCCCGCCTGCCACGGCAGGACAAAGCGCATCGGCCAGCTGATATGCGGCATCGCGCGCAGCAGGGTTTCGCGTTCCTGCAACGCCTCGCGCACCAGGCGAAACTCGAAATACTCCAGATAGCGCAGGCCGCCATGGAACAGCTTGGTCGAGGCCGAAGAGGTCGCGCCGCCCAGATCGCCCTGCTCGGCCAGCGTTACCGACAGCCCGCGCCCGGCCGCGTCGCGCGCGATCCCGCAGCCGTTGATGCCGCCCCCGATGATGAAAAGATCGCTGATCGTGTTTCGGTCGGTCATGGCCATGCCCCCACATCCTGTGCCCCCGTGATGCCAGAGGATGCGCGAATCTTAAAATGAAATTTTCGCTTATGTTCGTTTTGTGATTGAAACAGCCCCAAACGCCCATCCACACCCGCAAATCCGGACCCTTGCGCGCGGATTGCAAAGCTGCAACTGTTTTCCGCGCAAAAACGAACACGGAACCATGTCTCAATCCCTTCGCCAGCCCGAAATCCTGGATATCGCCCGGCGCGAGGGGCGGGTCACGGTCGAGGATCTGGCCGCGCGCTTTGGCGTCACGCTGCAAACCATCCGCCGCGATCTGGCGGATCTGGCCGACGCGGGGCGGCTGGAACGGGTGCATGGGGGAGCGGTGCTGCCCTCGGGCACCAGCAATATCGGTTACAACGACCGCCGCAGCCTGAACGCCGCGGCCAAAGCCGCCATCGCGCGCGCCTGCGCCGCCGAGGTGCCCGAGGGCATTTCGCTGTTCCTGAACATCGGCACCAGCACCGAGGCCGTGGCCCGCGCCCTGCGCACCCATCGCGGCCTGATGGTGGTGACGAACAATATCAACGTGGCCAACATCCTGGCCGAAAACCCCGAATGCGAGGTCGTGCTGACCGGCGGCAGCCTGCGCCGCGCCGATGGCGGGTTGGTGGGCACCCTGGCCGCCGACACCATCCGACAGTTCAAATTCGACCTGGCGGTAATCGGCTGTTCGGCGCTGGACCGCGACGGCGACCTGCTGGATTTCGATATACAAGAGGTCGGCGTCAGTCAGGCCATCCTGCGCCAGTCGCGGCGTAGTGTGCTGGTGGCGGATCGTTCGAAATTCGCCCGCACGGCCCCGGCGCGCATCGCATCCCTGGCCGAGATCGACACGTTCTATACCGACGCCGCCCCGCACGTGGACCTGGCCGCGCGCTGCCGGGATTGGGGAACGCGGGTGCATGTGGCCGACCCGGACCAGCCGGATCGGTAACGCCCCGGCCGCACCAGGCGCGGCCGGGGCATGGGGTCAGCCCGCCTTGGCGCGGATCCCATCCTCGGCCGCGGCGGTGGGCACCAGCGCGCGCACCAGTTCCTTGACCGACAGGATGCCGACCTGCTGGCCGTTGCGCATCACCCGATAGCTGAGCGCGGTATCCCCCTCGGACAGGGCGATCACCGATTCCAGCGTGTCGTCCGCGTCCACCTCTCCGGCCATGCCGGGCCGGGGCTGGTCGGTCTTTTGCATGACCGAGCGGACGCGCAGCACGCGGGCGCGGTTGATGTCCGAGATGAAGTCCACGATGTAGGGATCGTTGGGGTGCAGCAGGATCCTCTGCGGCTCGCCCTGCTGGACGATCTCGCCATCCTTGAGGATGACCAGATGGTCGGCCAGCTTCAGCGCCTCGTCCAGGTCGTGGGTGATGAAGACCACGGTCTTGTGCAGTTCCTCCTGCAATTCCAGCAGCAGATCCTGCATGTCGGTGCGGATCAGCGGGTCCAGCGCGGAAAACGCCTCGTCCATCAGCATGATGTCGGCGTTAGAGGTCAGCGCGCGAGCGATACCCACCCGCTGTTGCATGCCGCCGGACAGCTGGTGGGGGAACTGGTTGTCCTGCCCCTCCAGCCCGACGCGGTTCAGCCATTTGCGCGCCTCGTCTTCCCATTCGTGGCGTTCGTAGCCGCGCACCTCTAGCGGCGTGCCGGCGTTTTCCAGAACGGTGCGGTGCGGCAGCAGCGCGAATTTCTGGAACACCATCGACATGTTTTCGCGGCGCAGGCGGCGCAGCTGTTCCTCGTTATAGGCCAGCACGTCCTCGCCGTTGACGATGACCTCGCCGGCCGTGGGTTCGATCAACCGGTTCAGGTGCCGGATCAGCGTGGACTTGCCCGACCCGGACAGGCCCATGATGACGGTGATCTTGCCCGCGTGCATGTCCACGTTGATGTCCTTCAGGCCCAGGACGTGGCCGTGCTCTTCCAGCAGGTCGGCCTTGTCCATGCCCGCGCGGACATGCTCCATCGCGGCCTGCGGCTCGGCGCCGAAAACCTTGTAAAGGTTGCGGATGGATACCTTGATATCTTCGCTCATCGGGCAGCCCTCACTGTTTCTGCGCGGCGTTGACACGCGCCAGCGCCGCCTTGGTCACGCGATCCAGCACCACGGCCAGCAGCACGATGCCCAGGCCGGACACCAGGCCCACGCCCAGTTCCAGGTTGCGAATACCGCGCAGCACCAACACGCCCAGGCCCGGGGCCGACACCAGCGAGGCGATCACGACCATGGCCAGGCTCATCATGATGGTCTGGTTGACGCCCGCCATGATGTTGGGCAGCGCCAGCGGGATCTGCACGCCCTTCAGCTTTTGCCAGGAGGTCATGCCAAAGGCGTCGGCGGCCTCGATCACCTCTTTGTCGACCAGCCGGATGCCCAGGTTGGTCAGGCGGATCACCGGCACGATGGCATAAAGGATGATCGCGATGCCGTAGAGCTTCGGTTCCGTCACCGAGAACAGGAAGATCAGCGGGATCAGATAGACGAAGGGCGGCAGGGTTTGCAGCATGTCCAGAATGGGAATGGTGATGTTCTGGAACGTGTTGCTGCGTGACATGGCGATGCCGATGGGCACCCCCACCAGAACGCATAGGAACGCGCAGACAAAGATGATCGCCAGCGTCTGCATCGCGTAGTCATAATGGTCAATGAAGGCCAAGAACCCGATGCACGCCGCGACGAACAGCACCAGCCCGAAAGAGCGCGCCACCAGTTGCACCACCAGCAGCAAGAGCGGGATCATCACGAACCACGGCACGGTCTGGAACAGCCACAGCGCGCCCTCCAGGAACCAGCTCAGCGGCTGGGTCAGCGGGTCGAGAAAAAGGCTCAGCCCGTCCTTGATGGACAGAAAGCCGTTTTCCAAACCCTTGGTCAGTTCGCGGGCCTGGGGGAAATTCGGACAGGCATCGTTCAGCGCGTCCATAGAGGGAAAGGGCAGGTCCCAGATCGAGCGCGCGGGCGCATCCCCGCCCTGGCTCTTGCCGATCAGATCGGCCATCGACATCGGGGCTTGCGAACTGCCCGCGTCGCACCACTCGCGCAACCCAAGCCCATCGAACAAGAAATCGTAGCTTGCCATTCTTCGGTTCTCCATCTCCGGGCTTTGGCGCCCATCGAAAAACGAAGACGGGCCCGCAAGGGCAGGCCCGTCCGGCGACCAGGGTCGCGCTTACTGGTTCAGCAGAGCGGCCAGCTTTTCGCGCGCCGCGTCGTTCAGCCAGCCCGACCAGACATCCGGGTGCGAGGTCAGGAAGTAGACGGCGCCCTCTTCCGGCGAGGCGCCGTTTTCATCCATCCAGGCCACGACACCGTTCATGGCGTCCACGTCGAAGCTGATCTTGCTCAGGAAATCGGCCACTTCCGGTTCACGCTCGGCGAAATCGGTGGTGACGACGGTCAGAACCGGCGCCGCCGGGAAGGCCGACGGTTTCGGGTCGGGATTGTTGGGCGTCTGGTTGGCCTCATGCGCCTCGGCGTCGTATTCGCCCAGGTCGACCGACACCATGTCGTACTTGCCCAGCAGCGCGGTCGGCGCCCAGTAGTAGCCGAACCACGGTTCCTCGTTCTCGTAGGCCGAGGCCATGGAGGTGGCCAGCGTCTCGCCCGAGCCGTGGTTGAAGATTTCGATCCCCGCCTCTTCCAGGCCAAGCGCCGGGATCAGGTTGTCGTTGACGATGCGGCAGCCCCAGCCATCGGGGCAGTTGTTGAAGGTGCCGCCCACCAGTTCGGGATTGGCCAGGATGCCCTCGATCGTGGTCAGCTCGGGGTGTTCCTCAGCCAGGTAGGAGGGGATCCACCAGCCCTCGACGCCGCCGGGGTTCAGGATCTTGCCCAGCTCCTCGATCTTGCCCTGCTCTTTCAGCTTGGAATAGACCTCGCCGGTGGAGTTCACCCACATTTCGGACACGGTGTCCGGCTCGCCATTCTCGGCAATCGAGGTCACGGCGGGAACGGTATCAGAGGGCACCGTCTTGACCGTGCAGCCATAGCCCTGTTCCAGCAGGAACTTTTCGACCGCGGTCACGACCGAGGCCGAGGCCCAGTTCATTTCGGCAATCGACACCTCGCCGCAATCGGCCTGCGCGGTGGCGGGAATGGCCAGGGCACATGCCAGGGCGCTTACAGCGGTGATCTGTTTCATCGGATACTCCTTTGGGCAGCTTTGGCGCCCCCGCGGGAAACCGGCACCGCCACACTGGCGATGCCCGTCCGCGGAAAGACGCAGTTCAATCTGTGGTCCCGACCTGGAAGGTGCCGGGATGCATCACGGGTAACGACCGACACCCCGCCACGCCGGGCGCGGCGATTTGCACCCGCACCGAAACGGTGGCGCCGGTGCGTCCCGGCATGATGGCCGGTGAATGTCGTATGCTTCCCCATGATTACGCCGGGACCATAGGTCAGTGCCCCGCGGAATCCAACCGTTGGACGCCCAATAGCGACAATGAATGTCGTTTTTCGCTCTTGTTGGGGGGATGCTGCGCGCTCAGGGCCAACTGGCAAGCGGCGGCATGCTCATCATGATGGCGTCGATGTCGTGGCCGGTTTCCAGCCCGAATTTGATGCCCCGGTCATAGATCAGGTTGTATTCGGCATAGAGGCCGCGATGCGCCAGTTGCGCGGCGCGCTCATCCTCGCCCCAGGGCAGATCGCGGCGGCGTTCGACCAGCGGCACGAAGGCCGGCAGAAACGCCCGGCCGACATCGCTGACAAAGGCGAAATCCGCCTCCCAGTCGCCGGTATTGTGATCGTCGAAAAAGATGCCGCCGACGCCCCGCGCCCGCCCGCGATGGGGCACAAAGAAATACTCGTCCGCCCAGGCCTTGAACCGGGGATAGTAGCTGTGGTCGTGGCGGTCGCAATGATCCCGCAACACGGCGTGGAAGTCTGCCGTATCCTGTTCGAACGGCAGGCACGGGTTCAGGTCGGTGCCGCCCCCGAACCACCAGCCATGGGGCGTCCAGAACATCCGCGTGTTCAGATGCACCGCAGGGGTGTTGGGGTTCTGCATATGGGCGACAAGGCTGATGCCGCTGGCCCAGAAGCGGGGGTCGTCCGACATGCCGGGGAAATCCTTGCGCGCGGCCATCGCCGCCTGCGCCCGCTTACCCAGCACCCCGTGCACGGTGGACACGTTCACACCGACCTTTTCGAACACCCGACCGCCGCGCATCACGCTCATCAACCCGCCGCCCGCGTCCGACCCGTCCTCGGCCTTGCGCTGTGTTTCGCGCAGCTCGAACCGCCCGGCGGGGCGGTCGGCACAGGGGCCGGTGCGCTGCGCGTCCTCCAGCCCCTCAAAGGCGGCAACGATATCGTCGCGCAGGCTGCGGAACCAGGCACTGGCCCGCGTCTTGTGCTGGTCGAACTGTTCGGTCATCGGCGTGTCTCCCTGTCTCCCGCCCTTGGCCTAGCAGCTTTGCCCGGGCTGTGCCACTGTGCCGCAGTGTTGGCGCGACGCCGCAGGGCGGGTATCCTGCGCCCCGTCACGACCGGAGTTTCCGATGCGCGCCATTCTTGTCCTACTGCCCCTGGCACTGGTTGCCTGCACCAGCCCGCGCGCGGCCTGCGAACGCGACGCGCTGCACGATCTGCGCGTGATGGACGCGCTGATCGCAGAGACCGAACAGACGCTTGCGCGCGGATATGCCTTGCAGCGCGAGCCTGTCACCCGCCCGCGCCTGCAGGTCTGCTATGGCGCCCCCTTGGACGACAACCGGGTGGGCATGACCCTGTGCAACCGCTCCGAAACCACCTATCGAGAGCGTCCCGTCGCCGTGGACCTGGGCGCCGAGCGGCGCAAGCTGACCTCGTTGCAGGCCAAGCGCCAAGACCTGGCCCGCAGCGCCGCGCGCCGGCTGGCCGCCTGCCGCAAAACCTATCCCGAGGGCTGAGCCGCCCCCGTCAGGTGGTCACGTCCGGCCCGTCGCGCCCGGTGGTGGTGCGGATGCCCGCGATCTGATCGGCCGCGGCCACCACATCGGCCAGGGCGGTTTCCGGCGCCATGTCCAGCCGCGCGGGATCGTCCACGAAATCCTCCAGATAGACGCGCAGCGTTGCGCCCTCTGTGCCCGTGCCCGACAGGCGGAACACCACCCGCGCGCCGCCCTCGAACACCACGCGCAGCCCCTGGCCCGCGCTGTGGCTGCCATCCACCGGGTCGTCATAGGCGAATTCGTCGGCCTGCGCGACGCGGCGCCCGGCAAAGACCTGCCCCGGCAGGTCCGGCAGGCGGACGCGCAACCCGTTCATCAGCCCCTCGGCCAGTTGCTTGTCCAGCGCCTCGTAATCGTGGCGGGTGTAGTAGTTGCGCCCGAATTCCGCCCAGTGGGTCTGCATCGTTTCGGCGACCGACCGGCCGGTGACCGCCAGGATGTTCAGCCACAGCAGCACCGCCCACAGCCCGTCCTTTTCGCGCACATGGTCGGACCCGGTGCCGGCACTTTCCTCGCCGCACAGCGTGGCGCGGCCCGCATCCAGCAGGTTGCCAAAGAATTTCCACCCCGTCGGCGTTTCATAGCAGTCCAGCCCACGCGCCACCGCAACACGATCCACCGCGCGCGAGGTCGGCATGGACCGCGCAACGCCCTTCAGCCCGTCGGCATAGCCCGGCGCCAGATGCGCGTTGGCGGCCAGCACGGCCAGGCTGTCGGATGGCGTGACATAGACGCCCCGGCCCAGGATCATGTTGCGGTCCCCGTCCCCGTCCGAGGCCGCGGCGAAATCGGGCGCGTCGGGCCCCATCACCAGATCGACCAGCGGCTTTGCCCAGATCGGGTTGGGGTCGGGATGGCCGCCGCCGAAATCGGGTTGCGGGGTGGCGTTCATCACACTGCCGGGGGCTGCGCCCAGCCGATCCTCAAGAATCGCCTTGGCATAAGGCCCCGTCACCGCGTGCATCGCGTCAAAGCGCAGGGTGAAACCGCCCGCAATCAGCCGCGCGATGGCGTCGAAATCGAAAAGCTGCTCCATCAGCGCGGCGTAGTCGACGACCGGGTCCACGACCTCGACCACCATGTCGCCCAGCCGGGTTTCGCCCAGGGTGGACAGGTCGATGTCCTGGCTTTCCAGGATCTCATAGGCGGTCAGCTTGGTCGTCGCCTCATAGATGCGGTTCGTCACATCCTCGGGCGCGGGGCCGCCATTGGGGGTGTTGAACTTGACCCCGAAATCCGCGTCGATGCCGCCGGGATTGTGGCTGGCCGACATGATGATGCCGCCATCGGTCTGCCGCTGCCGGATCAGGTTCGACGCCGCGGGCGTGGACAGGATCGCCCCCTGCCCCACGATCACGCGCGCCGCGCCGCCCGCCGCGGCCATGCGCAGGATCACCTGCGCCGCGCGGTCATTGAAATAGCGCCCGTCGCCGCCCAGAACCAGCGTCTTGCCCTGAACGCCGCCAATGGCCGTCCAGATCGCCTGCACGAAATTTTCCAGGTAATGTGGCTGCATGAAGACGCGCGTCTTCTTGCGCAGGCCCGAGGTGCCGGGCTTTTGCCCCTCGATCGGGGTGGTCGCAACGGTAAGCTGTTCCATTCCGGCGCTCCTATCGTCCATGGTCCTGCATCGCCCGGGCGGCCCGGGCCAATTGGTCGCTTTGCCCCAACGCGCCCGGCGCCGGACCGATGCGGCGACGCCAGTTGGGATGGCTGTCCACGGTGCCGGGCAGGTTGGCCTGTGCCGTGGCACCAAGAATATCCTCGATCTGCAAGGCCACAAGGCGGGCTGGTGACGCGGCCAGCCAACGGTGCAGCGCCTCGGCATCCGTGCCACCTGCACGGGCCGACAGGTCCGCAAGATCGCGCTGTCGCTGCGCGCGGGCGGCGCCGGCGGCCTCGGGCGGGATATGGCCCAGCTTTTCGTGCCAGTCGATATCGGCACCCGCGCACCACCCGGCAAGCGGCGGCAGGTCGTGGGTGCCGAAACTGCCCAGCACGGCCTGGGGCCAGGCGTGAATGTCGCGGTCGAACATGGCCAGCCGACACCCCAGCAGCCCAGAGGCCGCCAGCGCATCCTGCAACCCCTCGGGGATGACGCCCAGATCCTCACCCACCAGAACGGCCCCGGCGCGCGCGGCCTCTATCCGTGCGACGGCCAGCAGGGCGGGTTTGGGCATCGCGACATAGGCCCCCGGCCCGTCCCCCGGCACCCAAAAGGCACGCTCGAACCCCAGGATGTGGTCGATGCGCAGGGCGCCGGCGAATTCCAGCTGCGCGCGCAGGGTTTCGGCCAGCGGGCGGAAACCGCGCGCGGCCAGTTCGTGCGGGATCATCGGGGCAAGGCCCCAGCTTTGGCCCTGCGGGGCAAAGGGATCGGGCGGCGCGCCCAGCGATACGCCCCGCGCGAACAGGCCGGGATCGGCCCAGGTTTCGGCCCCGGCCGGGTGGGTGCCCACCGCCAGATCCAGATACAAGCCATGGGCCATGCCCTGCGCCCGCGCCGCATCGCGCACCCCGGCCAGTTGCACCGCAGCGCGCGATTGCAGCCAGGCGTGAAAGGCGACCTCTTGCGGATTTTCAGCCGCGAAACGCGCCACGGCGGGGCCGTCGGGCGCGCGGTAATCGGCAGGCCAGTCGCACCAGTAAGCGCCGAAGCGGTCCGACAACGCCTGATGGATGGCAAAGCGGTCCAGCGCCGCGCCCTGGGCCGCACGGAAAGCGGCCAGATCGGCCTGCCCCTGCGCGTCCAGCGCCGCAAAGGCTGCGCGCAGACAGGCCAGGCGGGCGACAATGGCGGGCGGATAGTCCACCAGATCGCGGCCCGGTTCCGCCCCCTCGCCCGGACAGGCGATATGGGCCACGTTGAACCGCCGCCGCGACGACGGCGAATAGGGGCTGATCGCGCCCGGATCGGTCGGAAACCCCGCATGGATCGGGTTGATGCCCACGAAACCCGCGCCCAGCCCGCCGATCCCCTCCAGCGCGCGGCGCAGATCGTCATAGTCGCCCAAGCCCCCGGTCGCCGCATCGCGCAGACCGTAAAGCGGCAGCATCACCCCCCAGCCGCGCGGCGGCAGCGGCAGCGCGGGCGGCGCCGACAAGAGCGTGGTTTCCTGCCCCGCCAGCACCAGCCGGTGCAGGCCCAACGGCAGAACCGGCAGGGCCAGCCGGTCGTCGGCGGCGCCATCATGCACGGTGCCGTTCTCCAACAACAGGTACCAGGCCCCGCCCCGCGCCGGGTGCAGCACCGGGGCGGTTCCCGCCTCGACCACCACCCATTCGGGCAGGGCACAGGCAGCCGCGCGCGCCTGCCAGTCGGCCAGCGTCCGGGCGGCCTGCCCCTCGGACGCGGCGGGCAGATCCATGGCCGACAGCAGGGCGCGGACAGTTTCGGGGTCGGTCACATGCTCCTGCCCTGTCAGGTCATGGTAGCGGGGCAGAACCCCGGCGGCCTGGGCCAGGGCCTCCAGCGCGGTCATTCGGCAGGCTCCAGCACCAGTACGGCGACCGCCTCGGCGGGCATGTCCAGCGCACCGCCGACCGGCTGCGGCGCCAGATCGGGGCGCGAGCTGTCCAGGTGCAGGCTCCACCCCTGCCCCTCTGGCGCCTCGGGGACGGTGACGGTCACCGCCTCGCCCGCGTTGAACACCGCAAAGATCGCGTATTCCAGATCGGCGTATTCCGGGGTGCCCGACGCGGTGCGCATTTCCACCGCGATCACGCGCAGGTCGGGATCGTCCCAATCCGCCCGGCGCATGGGTTCGCCATCGGCGCGGCGCCAGAACAGATCCTCGATCCGGTCGATGGCCCGTTCGCGCGAATGCAGGAACAGTTTCTGCCGCAGGATCGGGTGCGCCTTGCGAAACGCGATCATGCGGGCGGTGAAATCCACGAATTCGTCGTCCACCGTCTGCCAGTCGATCCAGGCCGTCGCGTTGTCCTGGCAATAGGCGTTGTTGTTGCCCTGCTGGGTATGACCCATCTCGTCGCCCGCCAGGATCATCGGCACGCCCTGGGACAACATCAGCGTGGCCATCATGTTGCGCCGCCGCTGCGCGCGAGCCGACAGGATCGCGAGGTCGTCGGTTGGCCCCTCCACCCCGAAATTGTCGGAATAGTTGGCGTTATGCCCGTCGCGCCCATCCTCGCCATTGGCGAGGTTGTGCTTGGACAGGTAGCTGACCGTATCGGCCAGGGTGAACCCGTCATGGGCGGTGACGAAATTCACCGAGGCCGTGGCCGGCCGCCCCGAATGGTCGAATTGCTGGGCGGAACCGGTGATCCGCCCCGCCAGATCGGGCACCCGCCCCGGATCGCCGCGCCAGAACCGGCGCACGCCGTCGCGAAACTTGTCGTTCCATTCGGAAAACGGCGCGGGAAAGGCCCCCAACTGATAGCCGCCGGGACCGATATCCCAAGGCTCGGCAATCAGCTTCACCCGGTTCAGCACCGGATCCTGCCGGATCGCCTGAAAGAACGGGGCGCGGGCATCGAACCCGTGCGGCATCCGCCCCAGCGTGGCCGCCAGATCAAAGCGGAAGCCGTCCACATGCATCACCTCGACCCAATAGCGCAAGCTGTCCATCACCATGCGCAGCACCATCGGGTGACCCGTGTTCAGGGTGTTGCCCGTGCCGGTGTCGTTGACGTAATGCCGCCGGTCGTCGGCCAGCCGATAATAGGACGCGTTGTCCAGGCCCCGGAACGACAGGGTCGGCCCCATCTCGTTGCCCTCGCAGGTGTGGTTGTAGACCACGTCCAGGATCACCTCGATCCCCGCCGAATGCAGCCGGGCGACCATGCGCTGAAACTCGGATATATCGCCGGTTTCCATGTAGCGCGGATCGGGGGCGAAATAGGATAGCGTCTGGTAGCCCCAGTAATTCGTCAGCCCCTTTTCGACCAGGAATCGGTCGTTCAGAAAGGCATGGATGGGCAACAACTCGATCGCGGTGATGCCAAGGCGCGCGTAATGTTCCAGCATCGGGTCAGAGGCCAGCGCGCGGTACTTGCCCGGCGCATGGACGCGCGGATGACGGGAGGTCAGACCCTTGACATGGGCCTCGTAGATCACCGTGTCGGTCAGCGGCGTGCCGGGCGGCGCATCGTCGGCCCAGTCATAGCTGGGCGCCACCACGATGGCGCGCGGCATGTAGGGGGCACTGTCGCGCTTGTCATAGCTCAGGTCCGCGCGTGGCGCGCCGACCTCATAGCCCATCAATGCGTCGTGCCAGATCGGGTGCCCGGTGATCCGCCGGGCATAGGGGTCCAGCAACAGCTTGTGCGGGTTGAATCGGTGCCCCTCGTCCGGGCGATAGGGGCCGTGGGCGCGATGGCCATAGGGTTGGCCCGGCGTCAGCCCGGGCAGATAGCCGTGCCAGACATGCTCGGTGCATTCGGGCAGGTCGAAATTGGCGATCTCATGCTGGCCGGTTGCATCGAACAGGCACAGAATCATGCGGCTGGCATGTTCCGAGAAGATGGCGAAGTTCACCCCCCCGCCATCGAAATGGGCCCCCAGCGGATCGGGCCGCCCGGCCTGCATCTTGCTGGGAAGGGTCATGTTTCGGGCAACATCCCGGCATATAGCGCGGCATAGACCGCGGCCGAGTCCCCCCACCCCACCGGCGCGCGCATCCCGTTGCGCTGCATCCGGGCAAAGAGCGTGGGCTGCGCATGCAGATCGCACAGCCGGTCCAGCGCCATCGCCAGCGCCCCGGCCGTGACCGGGGCAAACTGGATGCCTGTTGCGACGCCTGCGGCCAGGGCGGCGGGGTTGGCGTCGATCACCGTATCGGCCAGCCCGCCGGTCCGCGCCACCACAGGCACCGTGCCATAGCGCAGCCCGTAAAGCTGGGTCAGGCCGCAAGGCTCGAACCGCGAGGGGACAAGGATGGCATCCCCCCCCGCAATCAGCCGGTGCGACATCGCCTCGTCATAGCCGATGCGCACCGCGACGCCCTCGTGGCGCGCATCCGCCGCGCGCCAGGCCTCTTCCAATGCCGGTTCGCCCGATCCCAGCAGCGCCAGCCGCCCGCCGCGCGCCAGCAGGCCCGGCAGCGCCTCCAGCAGCAGGTCCAGCCCCTTTTGCGCGGTCATGCGGGATACCACGACGCACAGGGGGCCATCCCCCTCGGGCAGGCCCAGTTCATCCAACAACGCGCGGCGGGTCTTGACCTTGCCGCGCGGCACCTTGAATGCAGCGATATTGGGATCGGCGGCAGGGTTCCAGGCGGCCTCGTCGATGCCGTTCAGAATGCCCGTCACGTCCGCCCCGCGCGCCCGGATGACACCGTCCAGCCCCTCGCCGAATTCGGGCGTGGTCAGTTCGCGGGCATAGGTCGGGCTGACGGTCGTCACCTTCCACGCGTACATCAACCCCGCCTTCAGCGCCGAGGCCTGGCCGTAATATTCCATCCCGTCCGGGTGAAAGGCCCAGTCGGGCAACGCCAGATCGGCCATACGCTCGGCCGGCATCACCCCGTGAAAGGCGATGTTGTGCACCGTCATCACCGTGGGCAGGTCCACGCCACGGGCCTTCAGGTAGACCGGCGTCAGCCCGGCCTGCCAGTCATGGGCATGCACGACATCGGGCTGCCAGCCGCCCGCGCCCTCGGCCCCGATCTGGGCACCCATCCAGGACAGCGCGGCAAAGCGGGCATCGTTATCGGCCCAGTCCTGCCCGTTCGCGTCCAGATACGGCCCGCCATCGCGGTCATAAAGGTGCGGTGCGGCCAGCACGAACAGTTGCAGCCCCGCCGCCTGACCAGCCAGCAGCCGGGCCGGGCCGCCGAACAGGTCGGGCATCTCGAACACGCAGTCGAAATCCGCCGCCGCGGCGCGCACGGCCGGGTAGCCAGGCAACAAGACCCGCATATCGACCCCTTGGGTCGTCAACGCCGCGGGCAACGCGCCCACCACATCGGCCAGCCCCCCGGTTTTCACCAGCGGCGCACATTCAGAGGCGACGGACAGAACGCGGATCATAGATGTTTCGCCCTTTCATCCAGCATCTTTTGCGTGATCAGGGTGATGCCGCCCTCGCTGACGCGGAACCATTTGCGGTCCTCGTCCGGGTCTTCGCCCACCACCAGGCCCTGCGGAATGACAACGCCCCGATCGATCACCACGTTGCTAAGCCGCGCATGCCGCCCGACGGTGACATAAGGCAACACAACCGCGTGATCGAGCACGGAATAGGAATTGGAATGCACCATGGTGAACAGCAGCGAATTGCGCACCTCGGTCCCCGAGATGATGCAGCCCCCCGACACCATAGATGACACCGCCGAGCCGCGCCGGTCCTCTTCGTCGTGGATGAATTTCGCGGGCGGCACCGATTCCGAATAGGTCCAGATCGGCCAGTTCCGATCCCACAGGTTCAGATCGGGCGTGAAATCGGTCAGGTCGATATTGGCCTTCCAGAAGGCATCCACCGTGCCCACGTCGCGCCAATAGGCGGGCGCATCGGGCCTGTCCTTGACGCAGGAATCGGTGAACCGATGGGCCACCGCCTTGCCGTTCTTCACGATCTGCGGGATCAGGTCGCCGCCGAAATCGTGGTGGGAATTCGGATCCTCGGCATCGCGCATCAGCAGATCGCGCAGGAACTTCCAGTCAAAAACGTAGATCCCCATCGAGGCCAGGCAGTGCGCGGGATCGCCCGGCATGGTGGGCGGATCGGCGGGTTTTTCGACGAAATCGGTGATCCGCCCGGTCTCGTCCACCGCCATCACGCCAAAGGCGCTGGCCTCGGCCCGGGTGACGGTCAGGCAGCCCACGGTGACATCCGCACCGCTTTCGACATGCTGGCGCAGCATGACCTCGTAATCCATCTTGTAGATATGATCGCCCGCCAGGATCAGGACGTAATCGACATCGTAGCTGTCCACGATGTCGATATTCTGGGTCACCGCGTCTGCCGTGCCCAGGTACCACTTGTTTTCCGCCACGCGCTGGCTGGCGGGCAGGATGTCCAGATATTCGTTCCGTTCCGCCCGAAAGAAGTTCCAGCCCCGCTGGCAATGCCGGATCAGCGAATGCGCCTTGTATTGCGTCGCGACCGCCATCTTGCGAATGCCGGAATTCAGCGCATTGGACAGGGCGAAATCGACGATCCGGGTCTTGCCGCCGAAATAGACCGCCGGTTTGGCGCGGTTGTCGGTCAACTCTTTCAGCCGGCTGCCGCGCCCCCCCGCCAGAACAAAGGCCATGGTCCGGCTGGCAAGCCTGCTGTAGCGCGTTTCCATCTGGGTTCCTCCCCGTTTCTTACGCCTCGGGCATCAGAAATAGCACCGACAGCGGCGGCAGATTGATTTTGGCGGATGCGGGTTGGCCTTGATGGGGGGATTGTGTTGCGTTGACACCCCCCATGTTGCCGCGGTTGGTGCCGCC
>NZ_SLXL01000008.1 GCF_004345735.1 Rhodovulum adriaticum | reverse complement strand
TCCGTCCCTCAATGTCCGAACCTTCAAACCTCAGCGGCCCGCCGGTCCGTCCCGCCAGCGCCTCAGCGCCGCCGGTGAAGGGGTGTTTACGGATATGAGCCGAGAGCCGCAAGCCCAAATCGTAAAAAATGTGACAGAAATTTAGACCCTCACTGCGAGCGGCCGTCACATCGGCGTGATTTCAATGTGTTACGCTTGATTTTGCTCAACTTTCGGGGCGGTGGGCCGCGCCACGCAGCGCCCGGATGGCCTGAACAGGTGGGAATCGGGGCCTGACCGCGATTTCCGGCTGGCACAGGGCGGGGTTCACGGCATGCGACGCTTGACAGAGGACTTTATTTCGATATTTCTTGAAATATGGAAAATGAAATCGTCACCCGACTCGCGACCTTGGGCCATCCGCAGCGGCTGGCCATTTTCCGGCTGTTGATGCGCCGCCACCCCAACCGCGTTCCCGCCGGCGAGATCGGCGAGGCGCTGAACCTGAAACCGTCGACCTTGTCGGCCTACCTGTCGGCCCTGATGCGGGCCGGCCTGGTCACGCAGGACCGCCAGGGCACCTCGCTGCGCTACCGCCCGGACATGGCGGCAGTCGGCGAAACGCTGGACTACCTGCTGCTCGATTGCTGCCGCGGGCGCGCAGAGGTTTGCGCGCCCTTCCCCCTTCCCTCTTCATCAGGATCCGAGACCATGTCTGACCGCAAATACAACGTGCTGTTTATCTGCACCGGCAACTCTGCCCGTTCGATCTTTGCCGAATCCATTCTGCGTGACTGGGCCGGTGCGCGTTTCACCGCCTATTCCGCCGGGACCAAGCCCTATTCCGAACTGAACCCCTTTGCCGTGCAGGTGCTGCAGGACAAGGGCCACGACACCGCGATCCTGCGCGCCAAGAACGTGGCCGAGTTCCAGGTGCCGGACGCCCCGGTGATGGATTTCGTCTTTACCGTCTGCGACCAGGCCGCGAACGAGGAATGCCCGCCCTGGCCCGGCCAGCCGATCAGCGCCCATTGGGGCGTGCCCGACCCGGTCAAGGCCGAGGGCAGCGACGCGGAAAAAAGCCTGGCCTTCCAGCATGCCTATGGCGCGCTGAAAAACCGGATCAAGGCCTTCGCCGCGCTGCCGCTCGACCAGCTGGACCGCATCGCCCTGCAAAAGGCAGTTGACGACATCGCCAAGGATGAGGCCCCCGCATGACCACCTATGCACTGAACGGCCTGGGCCGCATCGGGAAACTGGCGCTAAAACCCTTGCTGGAACGCGGCGCCGATATCGCCTGGATCAACGATGCGGTGGGCGACCCGGAAATGCACGCGCACCTGCTGGAATTCGACACGGTGCATGGGCGGTGGGATGCCACCTTTGCCCATGATGCGGACAGCGTGACGGTGAACGGCACCCGCCTGCCCGTGCATGGCGCCGCGCGGATCGAGGATCTGCCGCTGGATGGCGTGGACGTGGTCATCGACTGCACCGGCTATTTCAAGACCGAGGCCAGGATCGCCCCCTATTTCGCGGCCGGCGTGAAAAAGGTCGTCGTGTCCGCCCCGGTCAAGGACGGGGACGCGGCCAACATCGTCTACGGCGTCAACCACGACATCTACGACCCCGCCCGCCACCGCATCGTGACGGCGGCCAGTTGCACGACCAACTGCCTGGCGCCAGTGGTCAAGGTCATCCATCAGGAGCTGGGGATCGAACACGGGGTCATCACCACGATCCACGACGTGACCAACACCCAGACCATCGTGGACCGCCCGGCCAAGGATCTGCGCCGGGCGCGCTCGGCGTTGAACTCGCTGATCCCGACCACCACCGGGTCGGCAACGGCGATCACGCTGATCTACCCGGAACTGAAGGGCAAGCTGAACGGCCACGCGGTGCGGGTGCCGCTGCTGAACGGGTCGCTCACCGACTGCGTGTTCGAGGTGGCGCGCGAAACCACCGCCGAAGAGGTGAACGCCCTGCTGAAATCTGCCGCCGACGGCCCGCTGAAGGGCATCCTGGGCTACGAGGAACGGCCGCTGGTCAGTGCGGACTATGTCAACGACACGCGCTCGGGCATCGTGGATGCACCGTCCACCATGGTTGTCGATGGCACGCAGGTTAAAATCTACGCCTGGTACGACAACGAGATGGGCTATGCGCACCGGCTGGTGGACGTGGCGTTCATGGTGGGGGACAGCCTGTGACCCACCGCCCCGAGGGATTGTCCGCCTATATCGCCGTCACCGCGGCCTACTGGGCCTTCATGCTGACCGATGGCGCGCTGCGTATGCTGGTGCTGCTGCATTTCCACACGCTGGGGTTCAGCCCGGTGCAGCTGGCATACCTGTTCGTGCTGTACGAAATCGCGGGGATGGTCACGAACCTGTCCGCCGGGTGGCTGGCCGCACGCTTCGGGCTGACCTCGACCCTGTATGCGGGGCTGGGGATCCAGGTGGCCGCCCTGATCGCGCTGGCCTTCCTGAACCCCGACTGGGCCATTGGGCTGTCGGTGGCCTATGTGATGGCGGTGCAGGGGGCCAGTGGCGTGGCCAAGGATCTGGCCAAGATGTCCTCCAAATCGGCGGTGAAACTGCTGGCCCCGAAAGAGGATGGCGGCCTGTTCCGCTGGGTCGCGGTGCTGACCGGGTCGAAAAACGCGGTCAAGGGCGTAGGCTTTCTGCTGGGGGCGGCGCTGTTGGGCACGCTGGGGTTCACCTGGGCGGTGCTGGGCATGGCGGCGGTGCTGGCCGTGATCCTGATCGCCGTGCTGATCGCCATGCCGCCGGGCCTGCCCAAGGGGCGCAAGGGCGCCAAGTTCGCAGAGGTCTTTTCCAAGTCGGCCAACGTGAACTGGTTGTCGGCGGCCCGGGTGTTCCTGTTCGGCGCGCGCGACGTGTGGTTCGTGGTCGGCATCCCGATCTACTTCTACGCCGTGCTGTCTGACGGGTCAGAGGCCGGCAACCGCGCGGCCTTCTTCCTGATCGGGACGTTCATGGCGGGCTGGATCATCCTCTATGGCATCGTTCAGGCCAACGCGCCGCGCCTGTTGCGCGCCAAATCCCGCCCCGAGGGCGATCTGATCGCCGCCGCCCGCCGGTGGGCGCTGATGCTGCTGGCGGTGCCTGCGGTACTGACGCTGGCCACGCTGGTGGCGGACGGCCCGGCGCCCTGGCTGACGGTGACGCTGGTTGCGGGGTTGCTGGCCTTTGGCGCGATCTTCGCGGTCAACTCCTCGCTGCATTCCTACCTGATCCTCGCCTTTACCCGGGATGAGCGGGTGACGATGGATGTCGGCTTTTACTACATGGCCAACGCGGGCGGGCGGCTGGCGGGCACGGTCCTGTCCGGCCTGACCTACCAGGCGGGCGGGCTGGCGCTGATGCTGGGCACGGCGGCGGCGATGGTCGGGGCCTCTGCGCTGGCGGCGGGGCGGCTGCGGCCAGAGGGCACCGCCACCGCCTGAAGATTGCCGGTCAGTGTGCCTGGGCCCAGTTGGCGCCCTGACCGGCATCCACAACCAAGGGTACGTCCAGATGCACCGCAGGGCTGGCCGCACCCTCCATCACCGCGCGCACGGCCTCGCTCACCTCGTCGGCGGCGGCTTCCTCCACCTCGAAGATCAATTCGTCATGCACCTGCAACAACATCTTGGCGGGCAGGCCGGCCAGCACCGGGGGCAGGCGCACCATGGCGCGGCGGATGATGTCGGCGGCCGTGCCCTGGATCGGCGCGTTGATCGCCGCACGTTTGGCAAAGCCCGCGCGCGGCCCCTTGGCGCTGATCTCCGGGGTGTGGATGCGCCGCCCGAACAGGGTCTGGACATAGCCGTGTTCCTTGGCAAAGGCGACGGTCGCGTCCATGTAATCCTTGATGCCCGGGAAGCGTTCGAAATAGCGGTCGATGAATCCCTGCGCCTCTGACCGGGGGATGCGCAGGTTGCGCGCAAGGCCAAAGCCGGAAATGCCGTAGATCACCCCGAAATTGATCGCCTTGGCCTGGCGGCGGATCTCGGGCGTCATGTCGGCCATCGGCACGTCGAACATTTCCGACGCGGTCATGGCGTGGATGTCCTGCCCCTGCCGGAACGCCTCTTTCAGCGCGTCGATGCGCGCGATATGGGCCAGGATGCGCAACTCGATCTGGCTGTAATCCAGCGACAGCAGAACCTTGCCCTCTTCCGCGACAAAGGCCTCGCGAATGCGGCGCCCCTCTTCGCTGCGCACGGGGATGTTTTGCAGGTTCGGATCGGTCGAGGACAGCCGCCCCGTGATCGCCCCCGTGATGACATAGGACGTATGCACCCGCCCCGTGTCGGGATTGATGTGGTCCTGCAAGGCATCGGTATAGGTCGATTTCAGTTTCGACAATTGCCGCCAGTCCAGCACGCGGGCGGGCAGGTCGTGCCCCTCGGCGGCCAGATCCTCCAGCACGTCGGCGCCGGTGGCATAGGCGCCGGTCTTGCCGCGCTTGCCGCCCTCCAGCCCCATCTTGTCGAACAGGATTTCACCCAGCTGCTTGGGCGAGCCGACATTGAAGGTTTCACCGGCAAGTTCGTGAATCTCTGCCTCCAGCGCGGCCATCTTCTGGGCGAAGGCGTTGGACATGCGGCTCAGCGTATCGCGGTCGACCTTGATGCCGTGCATTTCCATCTGGGCCAGCACGGGCACCAGGGGGCGTTCCATCGTCTCGTAAACCGTGGTCACGCGGGCGCGGTGCAGCTGCGGTTTGAACAGTTGCGCCAGGCGCAGGGTGATATCCGCATCCTCGGCCGCGTATTTCACCGCCTCGTCGATCGGCACCCGGTCAAAGGTGATCGCCGATTTGCCGGACCCCAGCAGCGACTTGATCGGGATGGGGTCGTGTTCCAGGTAACGTTCGGACAGCGTGTCCATCGAATGGCCGTGCAGCCCCGCGTTCATCGCGTAGGACATCAGCATCGTGTCGTCGATGGGCGCCACCTGCACCCCGTAGCGGGCCAGAACCTTGGCGTCGTATTTCATGTTCTGGCCGATCTTCATCACCGCCGGATCTTGCAACAGCGGCTTCAGCATCTCCAGCGCCTGCTCCAGCGGCATCTGCCCCTCGGCCAGCGCGTCCGCACCGAACAGATCGCCCTCGCCCGTCTTGTGGGCCAGCGGGATGTAACAGGCCTGTCCCGGCTCAACCGACAGGGAAATCCCCACCAGATCGCAACGCATTTCGTCCAGCCCGGTGGTTTCCGTATCCACCGCCACCCAGCCCCGCGCATTCGCCCGGTCGATCCACACCTGCAACGCCTGCGCATCCCGCACGCATTCATAGGCCTCGGGGTCAAAGGGCTGATTGGCGGGCGCGTCCGGTTCCGCGGACGGGTTGGCCCCCGCCGGGTTGGTGTCGCCGATCACCGGCGGTTCGGCGCCCAGGCTGTCGGCGATCCGCTTGGTCAGGGTGCGAAATTCCATCTGCGCCAGAAACCCCAACAGGGCATCGGCATCGGGTTCCCGCACCTCCAGATCGTCCAGGGTGAAATCCAGCGGCGTATCGGCGTCCAGCGTCACCAGCTTTTTGGACAGTTCGATCTGCGCGCGATGCTCGATCAGGGTCTGGCGCCGCTTGGGCTGCTTGATCTCCTCGGCCCGGTCCAGCAGCGTTTCCAGATCGCCGAAATCGTTGATCAGCAGCGCCGCGGTTTTTACCCCGATGCCGGGCGCGCCGGGGATGTTGTCCACGCTATCGCCGGCCAGCGCCTGCACGTCGATCACGCGGTCCGGGCCAACGCCGAATTTGGCCTCGACCTCTTCGACGCCAATGCGCTTGTTCTTCATCGCGTCCAGCATCTCGACGCCATTGCCGACCAGTTGCATCAGATCCTTGTCGGAACTGATGATGGTCACCCGCCCCCCGGCCGCTGTCGCCTGACGGGCCAGGGTGGCGATGATATCGTCGGCCTCGTAATTCTCTTTCTCGACGCAGGCGATGTTGAAGGCGCGGGTCGCCTCGCGCGTCAGGGGGATCTGCGGGCGCAGATCCTCTGGCATGGCATCGCGGTTGGCCTTGTATTGATCGTACAGATCATTGCGGAACGTGTGGCTGCCCTTGTCGAACACCACGGCCACATGGGTCGGCGCATCGGGGCCTGCGTTATCCTCCACATATTTATGGATCATGTTGCAGAACCCGCTGACCGCCCCCACGGGCAGCCCGTCGGATTTGCGCGTCAGCGGCGGCAGCGCGTGGAACGCCCGAAAGATAAAGGCCGAGCCGTCGATCAGGTGCAGATGGCAGCCCTTGCCGAAATTGCCGCTCATGGTCCGTTCCCCCTTGGCCGTCTTGTCCCGCTCTTGCCACGAAGCGGCGCAAGGTGCCAGCCGGTCGCAAGGGGGCGTCGGATCACTTCACCTTGTCGGCGCAGCTTTCATGCACGAACCGCTTGTCGCAATAGCCGCATTCCACGAAACCCGTGTCCCGCGGGATGGTCAGCCAGACGCGCGGATGACCCAGGCCCGGGCCGGGCCCGTCGCAGGCCACGCGCCAGGCGCTGACGATTTCGGTTTCCGGGGGTGCGATGGTATCGGGGTCTTGATCGGTTTCTGCGGCCATATCCTGCCCTCCTCGTTGCCGGGGCGACGGGGTCGCCTTACCTGAGGGGGCATGATAGCGAGGACCGGACAAGCGGCAAGGGGGCAGAGATGGGCGAAAACGCGATCGAGATCGAAGGGCTGACCAAGACCTATGCCGCCAGCGGCAGCCAGCCCCCCAAACAGGCGCTGAAGGGCGTGAACCTGGACATTCCCGCCGGGTCCATCTTTGGCCTGCTGGGGCCAAACGGGGCGGGGAAATCCACCCTTATCAACATCCTGGCCGGGCTGGTGGTCAAGACAGAGGGCCGCGTGCGCATCTGGGGGTTCGATCAGGACGTGAACCCGCGCCAATCGCGGGCATCCATCGGGGTGATGCCGCAGGAATTGAACATCGACCCCTTCTTTACCCCCCGCGCCGCGCTGGAGGTTCAGGCAGGCCTGTACGGCGTGCCGAAATCCCAACGCGTGACCGACCGCATCCTCAAGGCCATCGGGCTGGAGGACAAGGCAGAGGCCTATGCCCGCAACCTGTCGGGCGGCATGCGGCGGCGGCTGCTGCTGGGCAAGGCGCTGGTCCATCGCCCACAGGTGCTGGTGCTGGACGAACCCACCGCGGGGGTCGATATCGAGCTGCGCCAGATGCTGTGGGCCAATATCCGCCGCCTGAACCAGGAACAGGGCACCACCATCATCCTGACCACGCACTATCTGGAAGAGGCGCAAGAGATGTGCGACGAGATCGCCATCATCAACCATGGCGAGGTCATCGCGCGCGACACCACCTCTGCGCTGATCGGGCGGATGGATGCCAAAACGCTGGTGATCCACCCCGAGGACTCGGTCGCCCTGCCCCAGATGCCCGCCGGGGTGGACAGTTGCCAGCGCGCCGACGGGGCGCTGTGCTTTACCTACCGCCGGTCAGAGATTGCCACCGGCGCCGTGATCGAGGCCGTGCGCAACGCCGGCATCGTGATCCGCGACATCGCCACCCAGGAACCGGACCTTGAGGATGTGTTCGTCGAGCTGACCTCCGAAAGCAAAGGCGCGGCGTGAGCCGGATCATCCTGTTCAACAAACCCTGGGGCGTGCTGTCGCAATTCACCGATGACGGCCCGCCCCGCCCCGACCGGCAGACCCTGGCGGCCTATATCAACGTGCCGGGCGTTTATCCGGCGGGCCGTTTGGACCGCGACAGCGAGGGGTTGCTGATCCTGACCGATGACGGCCGCTTGCAGGCGAAGATCGCCAATCCGAAATACAAAAGCCCCAAGACCTACTGGGCGCAGGTCGAAGGCGTGCCGGACGACGCGGCACTGGACGCGCTGCGCCGGGGCGTGACGCTGAAGGATGGCCCGACACGCCCGGCCCGCGCGCGCCGCATGGACGAACCGCCGGGGCTGTGGCCGCGCAACCCGCCGGTGCGCTATCGCAAATCGGTGCCCGATACCTGGATCGAATTGACGATCACCGAGGGCCGCAACCGGCAGGTGCGGCGGATGACGGCCGCCGTTGGCCACCCCACCCTGCGCCTGATCCGAGCGCGGGTCGGGCGGTGGGAACTGGGGGATCTGCCGCCGGGGGAATGGCGGGACGGATAAGCGCGGCGCCGGACGGCGCGCGCATCGGCGGAGCGGGCGCTGCCCGGACCGCACGCGGCCCGGGCACCTTCAACCCGGCTGAAAAGCGTTCAGATCAGCCCGTGTTCCTTGAACAGCGCAGTCAGGTCTGCCTCGGCCCGGGCGCCGATATGGCTGATGATCTCGCTGGCTGCGACACAACCCATGCGACCCGCGGTTTCCAGATCGTGCCCGTGGGTCACGCCATACAGGAACGCCGCCGCGAACAGGTCGCCCGCGCCGGTGGCGTCCACCACCTGCGTCGGCACCGCCGGGACGTGCCAGTGATTGCCCTCGGACAACACATGCGCGCCGTTCTCGGAATCGGTGCAGGCGACGATGTCGATCTCGGCGGACGCGCGGCTCAGCGCCTCGTGGAAATCCTCGGTTTCATACATCGACAGGATCTCGGCGCGGTTGGCGAACAGCATGTCCACATCCTCGCGGATCATCTTGCGGAACGCGTCGCGGTGGCGTTCCACGCAGAACGGATCGGACAGGGTCAGCGACACGCGCCCGCCTGCGGCCTTGGCCGCGCCGATGGCCTTGGCAAAGGCCTCGTGGCTGTCCGGCCCGTCGAAACGGTAGCCCTCAAGGTAGATCCATTCGGCCCCGGCCATCAGGCGTTCGTCGATATCGGCGGGCGTCAGGTGTTCCGTCACGCCCAGATAGGTGTTCATCGACCGCTCGCCATCGGGGGTGACCAGCACGATGCAACGCCCGGTCTCGCCCTCGGCCGCCTTGGGCGCGGGCGTGGTGTCGAAATCGGCCCCCTGCGCGCGCAGGTCATGGGCAAAGATCGTGCCCAGCTGGTCATCCTTGACCTTGCCGACATAGGCGGTGCGCCCGCCCAGCTGCGCGATCCCGGCAATCGTGTTGGCCGCCGACCCGCCCGAGATTTCCTGCGCCGGGCCGATCTGGCCGTAAAGCTGCACCGCGCGTTCCATATCGATCAACTGCATGATGCCTTTGCCGATGCCGTGGCTTTCCAGAAAGCTTTCCTCGGCATGGGCCAGAACGTCGACAAGGGCATTGCCGATACCGACAACGTGATAGGCTTTGGTCATTGGGTCTTTTCCTCGAATGGGCACAGGTCGCGGATCAGGCAGGTGGGGCACATGGGCTTGCGCGCCTTGCAGTGATAGCGCCCGTGCAGGATCAGCCAGTGATGGGCGTGGCGCTGAAACTCTGCGGGAACATTATCCTCGATGGCGCGTTCCACGGCATCCACCGTCTTGCCCGGCGCGATGCGGGTGCGGTTACCGACGCGGAAAATGTGGGTATCGACCGCCTGCGCGGGCAGGCCCCACCACATGTTCAGCACCACATTGGCGGTCTTGCGCCCCACGCCGGGCAGCGCTTGCAGCGCCGCGCGGGACGAGGGCACCTGGCCGTCGTAGTCATCGACCAGGATACGCGACAGCTTCATCACGTTCTTGGCTTTGTTGCGATACAGGCCGATCGTCTTGATATGCGCGATCAGCCCGTCCTCGCCCAACTCCAGCATCGCCTGGGGGGTGTCCACCTTGGCAAACAGGCCCCGCGTGGCCTTGTTCACCCCCGCGTCCGTCGCCTGCGCGGACAGCGCCACGGCGACCAGCAGGGTATAGGCGTTTACATGTTCCAGCTCGCCCTTGGGCTCGGGCTCTGCCGCGTGAAAGCGGGTAAAGATCTCGTGGATCGTATGATAGTCCAGCGGCTTGGCCATGCCCCCTCTATGCCCGCAGCCTGCCATGGGGGCAAGGGCGGCGCGGCGGCATTTGCCGCAGGTTCCGGGTCGCGCGGGGCGGGCCGCGCGCCTATTCTCATCCGACAAGGAAAGGGACCGGCCATGGACCAAGAGGCAAGCTATCACTACGCGGTCATCCGCCGTGCGATCGACCGGATCGACGCGGCAGGCGGGCAGACGCTGGCGCTGGACCAACTGGCCGCCGAAATGAACATGAGCCCCGCCCATTTCCAGCGGGTGTTTTCCGCCTGGGTCGGCGTTTCGCCCAAACGCTATCAGCAATACCTGACGCTGGACCACGCCCGCGCCCTGCTGCGGGACCGCTTCACCACGCTGGAGGCCGCGCACGCATTGGGGCTGTCGGGCACGGGCCGCCTGCACGATCTGTTCCTGCGGTGGGAGGCGATGAGCCCCGGCGATTACGCCCGCCACGGCGAAGGGCTGGCGATTTCCTACGGGTTCTGCCCCAGCCCCTTTGGCGAGGCGCTGGCCATGGCAACGGACAAGGGGCTGTGCGGCCTGGCCTTTACCGGGGAAATCGGGCGCGAGGCCGCCCTGGCCGACATGCGCGCCCGCTGGCCAAAGGCCCGGTTCGGGGAAAACCCGGACCAGGTGGCGCCGCTGGCGGCGGCGGCGTTTGTGCAAAAGGGCGACCTGCGGCTGCACCTGATCGGCGCCCCCTTCCAGATCAAGGTATGGGAGGCACTGCTGCGCGTGCCCTCGGGCCATGTCACCACCTATTCGGAAATTGCCCGCGCGGTGGGCAACCCGCGGGCGGTGCGCGCGGTGGGCAGCGCGGTCGGGCGCAACCCCATCAGCTATCTGATCCCCTGCCACCGCGCCCTGCGCAAGGATGGCGCCCTGGGGGGCTATCACTGGGGGCTGGGCGTCAAGCGCGCCATGCTGGCCCACGAAAGCGCCCGGGCCGAGGCCATCGGCGCGTGACAGATCCATCGGCAAGGCTTTGCCCATGCCCTCGCGCCGGGGGACCAGGGGCCTTATATTCGTCCCATGTTCGATTTGAACGGACGACAATGACATGAGGCAGACATGACCCGCATTTCCCGCATGACCCTACTGGGCAGCGCCGCGCTGCTGGCGCTTGGCGCCTGTACCGACCCTTCGGTCAACACCGGCGACCCCAAGCAGCGCACCAAGGAGGGCGTGGCCATCGGGGCAGGCCTGGGCGCGCTGACCGGCATCCTGCTGGGCGACAACAAGCGCGACCGCCGCACCGGCGCCATTGTCGGGGCGGTCGGCGGCGCCATCGCCGGGGGCGTGATCGGCGAGCGGCTGGACCGGCAGGCGGCAGAGTTGCGCCAGGACTTCGGCAGCGACGAGATCAGCGTCGTGAACACCGGGTCCGAACTGGTGGTAACCATGCCCCAGGACATTCTGTTCGCCACCGACAGCGCGGCGGTGCGCGCGGACCTGCGCGCCGATCTGCAGGTTCTGGCCCGCAGCCTGGGCCGCTATCCCGACACGACGGTCGATGTCATCGGGCATACCGACAACACCGGCGCGGCCAGCTACAATCAGGATCTTTCGGCCCGGCGGGCCGGGGCGGTCTCGGCGGTGCTGACCGGCGCGGGGGTTGATACCACGCGGATCCGCTCCTTCGGTCGGGGCGAGGATGAGCCCGTGGCTTCCAACCTGACGCCCGAGGGCCGGGCGCAGAATCGCCGGGTGGAAATCGTGATTCGGCCCACGGCCTGATCCTGCGGCGGGCGGCCTTCGGGGCGCCCGCCATTGCGCCCCCTGCAAAGCGGTCATATGTTTTGACCAAAGCAGGAGCGCACCAATGCCATTCCAGAAGATCCAGCCCGAGAAACTTGCAACCGCCGTGGTTCGGCAGATCGAACTGCTGATTCTGCGCGGTGTTCTGCGCCCGGGCGAGCGTCTGCCCTCGGAACGCGACCTGTCGGAAAAGCTGGGCGTGTCGCGCCCGTCGCTGCGCGAGGCCATCGCGGAATTGCAGCAGCGCGGCCTGCTGGTCAGCCGCGCCGGCGCCGGCATCTACGTGGCCGAGGTTCTGGGCAGCGCATTTTCGGACGCGCTGGTTCGCCTGATGGGCACCCACGAAGAGGCGCTGTTCGACTATATCGCCTTTCGCCGCGACTTGGAGGGGCTGGCCGCCGAACGGGCCGCGCGCCTGGGGTCGGACACCGATCTGAAGGTGGTCGACACGATCTTTCGCAAGATGGAGGCCGCGAACGGCAAGCGGAATCCCAGCGACGAGGCGCACCTGGACGCGGAATTCCACCTGGCGATCATCGAAGCCAGCCACAACGTGGTGATGCTGCACATGATGCGCGCGATGTTCGATCTGCTGCGCGAGGGCGTGTTCTACAACCGCCAGATCATGTTCCGGCAACGCACGACTAGGACCATGCTGCTGGACCAGCACCGCGCCATCAACGACGCCCTGCAAGACCGTGACCCCGCTGCGGCGCGCGCCGCCGTCGAACGGCATCTGAGCTATGTCCAAAAGGCGCTGTCCGACAACCTGCAGGCCGAGCGGAACGAGGCCATCGCCCGCCAACGCCTGGAACACGAGCTGGGCAAGGGCTGACAGGCCCGAAACGGTAAAGGCCCGGCGTCGCGAAACGCCGGGCCTTCTGTAATCTGGTCAACGGACCTGTCAGTGCAGCTTCAGCTTGCCCTGAACCTCGCCGATGGCCTGGTCCACCAGCTTTTCGCTGGTTTGCGGCGTCATCTGCTGGGCGATCACGTCACGCGCGGCGGCAACGGCCACGATGACGGCCCGGTCGCGCACGGCTTTGACGGCACCGGCCTTGGCCTGTTCGATCTGCTCGTCGGCATTGGCCAGGCGACGCTCGATCGCGGCGGTCAGGTCGGCCTTGCCCTTCGCGGCGGCGGCTTCGGCCTCGACGCGGGCGGTATCGACGATCCGCTCGGCCTGTTCCTGAACCTCTTTCTGCTTGCGCTCGTAAGAGGCCAGGATGGTCTGGGCCTCTTCGCGCAGCGCGCGGGCCTCGTCCAGATCCTTCTGGATGCCCTCGGCGCGCTTGTCCAGCATCCCCATCAGCTTGCCCGGAACGCGCAGGTAGATCAGCACGGCCAGGAAGGCGAGGAAAGAGATCAGCACCACGAAGTTGGTGTTGAAGAGCGAGAAGAACGGCCCCGATGCGGCCAGCGCCGGACCGGCCAGCACGGCAAGGGGCAGAGCGAGAACGAGTTTCTTCATCGGTCTACCCTTTCAGCTTGGCGTCGACCGCCGCGTTGACGGAAGAGGCGTCGGCGCGGAAGCCCATGGCCGCCACGACGTCCAGCGCGGTCTGCTTGGCAACCTCGGTGACGCTTTCCATGGCGCCGGCGCGGATCTCGGCGATCTGGGCCTCGGCCTCGGCCTGCTTGGCCGCGATCTCGGCATCCGCCTTGGCGGTGGCGGCGTCCAGGTCGGCCTTGATCTCGGCCTTGGTCTCGGCAACGATCCGCTGCGCCTCGGCACGGGCATCGGCCAGCGCCTTTTCATAGGCGCGCTCGGCCTCTTGCGCCTGAAGCTTCAGCTCTTCGGCGGTGGCGATATCGTTGGCGATGGTGCCCTGGCGTTCAGCCAGAACCGCGCCGATGCGCGGCAGCGCGATGCGCGAGAGCACGAAATAGATAACGACCAGCGTAACCACGAGCCAGAAGATCTGGTTCGGGAAGGTCGAAAAGTCGAGCTGCGGCATACCGACAGCTTCACCGCCATGCGCGGCAGCGTCGGCGGCGTGGGCAGCCCCTTCGGCGGTGTGCGTTTCTGATGCCATCTCGGTCCCCTGAAACCTGATATTACACCGGGTGGGTGCGTCTGCGCCCACCCGGCCGTAAGGATCGGATCAGGCGTGTCTTAGACAGCGAACATCAGCAGAAGCGCGACCAGGAACGAGAAGATCCCCAGGGCTTCGGCGAACGCGATACCGATGAACATGGTGGCGGTCTGCGAAGCGGCCGCCGAGGGGTTGCGCAGGGCACCCGAGATGTAGTTGCCCACGACGTGGCCCACACCGACGGCGGCGCCGCCCATGCCGGTGCACGCAAGACCGGCACCGATGTAGGCACCCATTTGAACGATATCGCCTTCCATGTCGATTTCTCCTTACGTTGGAATTGGCAGATTCTGTGATTGCGTCTTAGTGGTGCGGATGCAGCGCATCGCGCAGGTAGACGCAGGTGAGGATCGCGAAGACATAGGCCTGGATAAAGGCAACCAGTGTCTCCAGCGCGTAAACGGCGGTGATGGCGGCCAGCGGGAACACGGCCCCCACGCCCAGCACCCCGGCAAAGCCCGCGAACACCTTGATAACGGCGTGGCCGGCCATCATGTTGCCGGCAAGCCGGATGGAGTGGCTGACCGGGCGCACGAAGTAGGAAATGATCTCGATGATCGCCAGGATCGGCCGCAGCACCAGCGGCGCCTGGTCGATCCAGAACAGGCGCAGGAAACCGGCGCCATGTTTCACAAAGCCCAGGATCGTCACGCCGAAGAACACCGCCAGCGCCATGGTCGCCGTCACCGCGATATGCGAGGTGGTGGTAAACGCCGTCGGGATCAGACCCAGGAAGTTGGCGAAAACGATAAAGATGAACAGCGTCATGATGTAGGGGAAGTATTTCAGGCCGTCCTTGCCTGCCACATCCTCGACCATCTTGTAGACGAAGCCGTAGGCCAGTTCGGCCACCGACTGCATGCGCGAGGGCACGATCGCCCGGCCGCGCGTGCCGATGACCAGCAGCAGCACCACACACAGCACCGAAATCGCCATCCACAGCGTCACATTGGTGGGCGTGTACCAGTGGATGGCATCGCCGCCGAACAGAGGCTTCACGATGAACTGGTCCATCGGGTGGATTTGCAGGCCGCCGGTCGCTTCTTCCGCCACGTTCAATCCCTCGTCTCATCCGCGGCCTGCGCCGCCTGTTGTGCCTGGACCTCTTGTGCCGAGCGCATCATCACGCGCACCCCGGCCGCAAAGCCCAGCAATATGAACAGCACCAGGAACAGCGGCATGGTTCCCAACCAGGTATCCACCGCAAACCCGATGCCGAAGCCGATCCCCAGACCGGCAACAAGCTCTATCACCATCCGCCAGGCCAGTTGCGCCTGAGAATAATGTTCGTCCTGGTGGCGCGTCTCGGTCTGTTCGACCTCGGCTTTCTTCAGCGTCTTGATGCGGGCTTCCAGCCGCTCAAGCCGTTCTTTTTCGGCCGGGTCGATCATGTCGAGTGCCCCTTGGACAGTCGCCGTGAACCTAGAGAGCGGCCCGAAATGAGTCAAGCGTCATGCAAGTTGCGCAACCCGTTGATACTAAATACTTTTGCTTTCTGCGCACCCGCCCCACGACCCGCGCCAGGCCCCGCCGCATATTCAACCGAAAGGTTGACGAATGCCGCGCCAGCGCCGAAGCTGCCCCCATGGATGACAAGCTGGACCTGGTCTTTGCGGCACTCGCCGACCCGACGCGGCGGGCGATCCTGGTGATGCTGCTAGAGGACGACATGGCCGTCACCGACGTAGCGGACCCCTTCGACATGTCCCTGGCTGCGGTTTCAAAGCATCTGGGCATCCTGACCCGCGCCGGGCTGATCAGCCAGGAAAAGCGGGGCCGCGTGAAGTGGTGCAAGCTGGAACCGGACGCCATGCGCGATGCCAGCATCTGGATGCAAAGCTTTGGCCAGTTCGAGGCGGTGAACCTGGACGCGTTCGAACGTTTCCTTGAGGCCGAACTGGGGGCCGCCGATCCCGCCTGATCGTCAGGGCCAGCCCTGCGCCGCCTCTTTCAGACGCGCGGTCAGGGCCTGCACCTTGGCGCTGCGGTGCAGGTCGACATGGGTCACCAGCCACAGCGACACTGCCCATTCGTCCAGCGGCGGGTGCATTTCCACAAGGTCGGGATCGCCCGCCGCACGCCAGAGCGGCACGAACCCGATCCCTGCACCGGCCTGCACGGCCTCGATGCAGGCGCGCGCGTCCGAGGCGCGGAACCGGATACGGTCGCCCGGCACATTCGCGGCCAGCCATTGGTTGAAGGGCGCGCGGTGCCCCTCGTCCGCGTGGCCGACAAAATCATGGGCGGCGAAATCCTCCAGCGGGCCGCGCCGCTGGACATAGCTGCGATGCGCGAACAAGGCCGTGCGCTGCACCCCCAGTTCCTGCACGATGTTGTCCGGCTCGTCCGGGCGCCCGCCCGCCCGCACGGCCACATGGGCCTCGCCGTATTCCAGCCGGAACAGGCGCGCATCGGCCAGCAGGCGCACGGACAGATCGGGATGTTCCACCTGGAACCCGGCCAGGACCGGCACCAGCAGGGGGGCCAGCGCATCCACCGTGGTCAGGGTCAGTTCCCCGGTCATGGCGCTGCGCTGCCCCTTCAGCCGACCGGCCAGCTGGGTGAACTGATCGTCGGTAATCTGGGCGACCCGCAACAGATCCTCTCCGGCCTCGGTCGGGGTATAGCCGCGGGCGTGGCGCTGAAACAGCTTGACGCCCAGCCGGGCCTCTAGCGCGTCGACATGGCGGATCACGGTGGCGTGGTGTACGCCCAGATCCTCGGCCGCGCCGCTGACCGTGCCCCTCCGGGCAACGTGATAGGCGGTGCGGATTTCGTCCCAGGTCTCGACCGACATTGTGCGCATCCTCACAGAAGCCTCTCTATCACGAGCTATTGTTCGAATTCGCCAAGTCCAGCAGGAAACTCAGCCCTTGGGCGGCTGCACCAGGATCGCGCGGAAATCGTTGACGTTGGTCAGGGTCGGGCCGGGGATCACCTGCGCCCCCACGCCCGCGAAAAAGGCGTGGCTGTCATTGGTCGCCAGCGCCACCGCCGGGTCCAGCCCCAACGCCCGGGCACGGTCCAGCGTGGCGGGGCCGATCACCGCGCCCGCGACCTCGGCCGCGCCATCGACGCCATCGGTATCACAGGCAATCGCGTGGATCCCCGGCGCGCCCGCCAGTGCAGCCACCAGCGCCAGCGCGTATTCGGCATTCGGCCCGCCCAGACCGTCCCCGCGCCGGGTCACCGTGCATTCGCCCCCCGACAGCAGCACCAGCGGCCGCGCCCAGGGCGCCATCGCTCGCTGCCGGTCCAGCGCCAGCGCGGCATGCTCGGCGGCCAGTTCGCGCGCCTCGCCCTCCAGCGCGTCGCCCAGGATGTCTACGTCGCAGCCAGTGGCGCGTGCCAGATCGGCGGCGGCGGCCAGCGATTGGGCGGGCGCGGCGATCACGCGGTTGTCCACCCGCGCCAACTGCGCCGCATCGGGGGCCAGAACGCCCGTTTCCCCCGCCAGCACATCCGCCACGGATTTCGGCGGCACGATGCCCCAGCGATCCAGGATCGCGCGGGCATCCGCCGGGGTGCTGGCATCCCCCACCGTGGGGCCGGACGCGATAAAGGCCGGATCATCGCCGGGCACATCGGAAATCATCAGCGCCAGCATCCGCGCGGGATAGGCGGCGGCGGCCAGCTGCCCGCCCTTGACCCGGCTCAGATGCTTGCGCACCGCGTTCATCTGCCCGATCGGCGCGCCAGAGGCCAAGAGCGCCGCGTTCACCTGCCGCTTTTCCTCCAGCGTGATCTGGCCCGCGGGCTGGACCAGCAGCGCCGACCCCCCGCCCGAGATCAGCGCCAGCACGAAATCGCCCTCGCCCAGCCCCTGCAACAGGCGCAGCATCCGCCCGGTGGCGACATCGCCTGCCGCGTCGGGCACGGGGTGGGCGGCCTCCACCACCTCTATCCCCTGGCAGGAGCGCGCATAGCCATAGCGGGTAATCACCAGCCCCGCGCACGGCCCCCAGGCGGCCTCTACCGCCTCTGCCATCCGGGCCGAGGCCTTGCCCGCCCCCACGACCACCACCCGCCCGTCAGGCCGGGGCGGCAGGGCGGCGGGCACGACGCGCATGGAATCGGCCGCGGCAACGGCGACATCGAACAGCGCGCGCAACAATGTGTCGGGATCGTCCGGGATCGGGGGCGAGGCGTAGGTCAAGCGTGGCTCCGGGTTTTGCCCGTTCTACCCTGCCGCACGCCCTGCTGCCAAGCGTATCAGCCCAGCGTCAACGCCGCTTCCAACGGCTGGTTGCCGTTCACCAGATCCGCCAGCGTGACCGAGTCCAGCTCGGCGTAGAATTCAGCCAGGGCCTTTTGCAGGGTGCCCTTCAGTCGGCAGGAACAGGAAATCGGACAGGTGTTGGTTTCGGGGTCGAAACATTCCGCAAAGGGAACGCCCGCCTCCAGGTGGCGGAACACCTCGCCCACGGTGATATCCTCGGGCGCGCGCTTCAGCGTCAGCCCGCCATGGCGGCCCCGGGTGGTTTGCACCAGACCGTGATTGGCCAGCGTGTTGATGACCTGCGCCATGTGGTTTTCAGAGGTATTGCAGGCCTGTGCGATATCGGCCTTGCGCACAGTCCGCCCACCGTTCACGGCGCAATACATCAGCGCGCGCATGGCGATATTGGTGCGGATCGTCAGCCTCATCCGATGGTTCTCTTTGCCAACCGTCGTGGATAATGATTTATCTCACATACGGGTTCCAACAAGCATAGGGCCTGTTAAAGATCACGCAAGTCCCGTGAAACACAGCACGGGCCACACCGGAAAACGCGAAGGGATTGGGCAGGTCTTGAGCCGGAAACGCGCGAAGAAGGACGACCCCGCCGCCCGGCGGCTGGCCGCGATGACGGCGCCCGTGCGGCGCGAACTGGAACGGGCCGGGCTGCTGGCCACTGCGGCGTCCCTGCTGTGGCTGATCCAGGCGGGCGCGGTGGCGCTGGCCATCGCGCACATGCTGGAACCCGAACGGATCTGGGGGCATCCGGGGCTATATGCCCTGATCTTCATTGCCGTGGGGGTGCTGCGCGCCCTGCTGGACAATCGGGCCGGGGCGCTGGCCTTTCGCGCCGCCGACACGGTGCTGGCCCGCGAACGCGCCAAGCTGATCGAACGTGAATCGCGCCGCGCCACCGACGACCCCGCGCGCCCCCCCGCCGCCAAGACCGCCACCCTGGCCGCCGAAAAGCTGGCCGCGCTGACGCCCTTCCTGACCCGCTATGCGCCCGCCAAGCGGCGCGCAAACGTGGTGCCGCTGGTGATCCTGGCGGTGGCCTTCTACTTTTCCTGGGCGGTGGGGCTGGTGCTGCTGGTCGCCGGGCCGCTGATCCCGGTTTTCATGGCCCTGGTGGGCATGGCCGCCAAGAAGGCCAGCGAACGCCAGATGGAAGAGCTGTCCAACATGAACGTCCTGCTGCTGGAACGGCTCAGCGCGCTGGTGGATATCCGCCTGCTGGACGCGACCGAACGGACCGTGGGCGGCTTTCAGGGCGCGGCCGACCGGCTGCGCGCCCGCACGATGGAGGTGCTGCGCGTCGCCTTCCTGTCCTCCACCGTGTTGGAACTGTTCGCCGCGATCGGCGTGGCGATGGTCGCCGTCTTCGTCGGCTTTTCCCTGCTGGGTGAGCTGGAGTTCGGCGCCTGGGCCACGCCCCTGACCGTGGCCGAGGGGGTGTTCCTGCTGCTGCTGGCGCCCGACTACTTTCAGCCGCTGCGCGATCTGGCCGCCGCCTGGCACGACAAGGCTGATGCCAGCGCCGTGGCCCGCGAATTGCACGATCTGGAATCGCAAGAGGAAACCTCCTTCCTTGGCACCGGCGCGGCCGCTGCCCCGCTGGGCACGCCGGCCACCTTGTCGGTGCGGGGGCTGGCCTACCGCCCACCGGGCGGGCGGCTGATCCGGTTTCCCGATTTCGACCTGCCCCCCGGTGAAACGCTGGCCGTCACCGGCCCCAGCGGCATCGGCAAATCGTCCCTGCTGAAACTGATCGCCGGGATGGCCGCCCCGACAGAGGGCGAGATCCGCATAGGCGATGAGGTGTTGAACGCGGACACCGCCGACGCCTGGCGCGCCCGGCTGGGCTGGCTGCCGCAGCACCCGCGGTTCCTGTCAGGCAGCCTGCGCCACAACCTGACGCTGGCGGTGCGGCCCGGCCGGGCGCTGCCGCTGGACCGGGCGCTGAAACTGTCCGCCGCCGACGCGGTGGTGGCCACCCTGCCGCGCGGTCTGAACACCCGCCTGGGCGAAACCGGCATGGGCGTGTCGGGCGGCGAGGCGCGGCGCCTGATCGTGGCCCGCGCGGCGCATGCCCATCCCGACCTGCTGCTGGCGGATGAACCCACCGCCGACCTGGACGCGGAAACCGCCGCCCAGGTGACCGAGGGGCTGCTAGGCCTTGTCGCCACCGGCACGGCGCTGATCGTGGCCACCCATGACGCCGACCTGGCCGCCCGCATGGACCGCCAGATCGCGATGACCCCGGCGGAGGACGCGGCATGAAGGACATCCTGCATATCCTCCGCCTGATCTGGCGCAAGCAGCGCACCTCTTTGATCCGGGGCACGGCGCTGGCCGTTGCGGTGGTGGCGATGGGCGTGGCGCTGCTGGGCCTGTCGGGCTGGTTCATCACCGCCGCCGGGGCGGCGGGGCTGGCGGGCATCGGCATCGCCTTCAACGTGTTCCAGCCCTCGGCCGGGGTGCGGCTGCTGGCGCTTGGCCGAACGGCAGCACGCTATGGCGAACGATTGCTGACCCATGACGCCACCCTGAAAAGCCTGACCGACATCCGCGTCGGGCTGTTGCGCGGGGTGCTGGCGCTGCCGTTCCAGACGCTGTCGCGGCTGCGCGGGGCGGAAACGATGAACCGGCTGGTCGCGGATGTGGATGCGCTGGACGGCATCGCCCTGCGCCTGTTCATTCCCGCGGTGGCCGCCGTGGTGGTCTATGTCGCCACCTTCGCGCTGTTGGCGTGGCTGACCGATCCGATCCTGGCCGCCTGGATCGTTCTCAGCTTTACCGTCGGCGTCGGGATCGTGCTGGCCTGGACCGCGCGCCACGCCAAGGCGCCCTCGCGCCGGGCGGAAAAGGCATTGCAGGCCTTTCGCATCCGGGTGATCGACCTGCTGCGCGTGCGCGACGATCTGGTGGTCTATGGCCGCCTGCCCGATCAGGCCGCCGCCGTGGACACCGCCGAAACCCGCATGCGCGAAAATCTGGACGCAACCGACCGGCTGGAACGGCGCGCGGGGCTGCTGCTGGCGCTGACGGCCACGATCTCGGCCGGTACGGCGCTGTGGTTGGGCAGTGCGCTGGCCGCACGCGGCACGATCACCCCGGCGCAGGCGGCCCTTGGGTTCTTTGCCACGCTGGCGCTGACCGAAACCGTGCAACCGCTGCGCCGCGGGCTGGCCGACCTGGGCCGGATGCTGGACGCCGCACGCCGGGTGCGCCGCCTGCTGCCCGAGGATGAGGGCCAGCCGGTGCCCGCGCAGCCCCACGCCGCGCCCCGGCCTGTGCCCACCGCACCCGCGCTGGACCTGGCGCATATCCTGTACCGCCATCCTGGCGCCGAACGGCCGGTGCTGGACGATTTCACCCTCAGCGTGGCCCCCGGTGAAACGGTGGCCCTTGCCGGGGCGTCCGGGCGGGGCAAAAGTACCGCACTCGGGCTGGCGGCCGGGCTGATCCGGCCCGATGCCGGGCAGGTTCTGCTGGGCGGGCGCCCCCTGTCCGATATCCCCGAACCGGCCCTGCGGGCCGAGATTACCTATCTGCCCCAGCGCAGCGCATTGCTGGGGCACAGCTTCTTCGAGATGCTGGCCCTTGCCGACCCGTCCCTGACCGAGGACCGCGCTCTGACCGTGTTGGAGGCCGTGGCCCTGTCAAGCACCGTGGCCGGGCGCGGCGGGCTGCATGCCCCCCTGTCAGAGAATGGCGCCGGCCTGTCGGGGGGCGAACAGCGCCGCCTGGCCGTGGCCCGCGCGCTGGTGCGTCGCCCCCGCGTTCTGCTGCTGGACGAACCGACCGAAGGGCTAGATCGGCCTACCGCGCAACGTGTGCTGGCAGGGATTCGCGAGACACTGCCAAAGGCCGCCATCCTGACCGCATCCCACCGTAAGGCAGAGCAGGATTGGGCCGATCGGCTGATCCGAATGCGCTAGGATCGATTCGGCGGATTAAAATATGCATCTCGGAGATGTGATATTGATCTAGGTCAAAGTCCGCACACGAATGTATACCTAGAAAAACTCTAATATGCGCATTTTGTCGCATATCGAAGGGAAATAGTACGGTATCGGCCTTAGGAGGTCCGCCCAATGGAACTCGACGTAGTCGAGCTGTCACGGCTCCAATTTGCCATGACAGCTATGTATCACTTCCTCTTCGTGCCGCTCACGCTTGGTCTGTCGATCATCGTGGCGATCATGGAGACGGTCTATGTGATGACCAACCGCCCGATCTGGCGCCAGATGACGAAATTCTGGGCCACGCTCTTCGGCATCAACTTTGTGCTGGGGGTCGCGACGGGCATCACCATGGAATTCCAGTTCGGCATGAACTGGAGTTACTACAGCCACTATGTCGGGGACATTTTCGGCGCGCCGCTGGCCATCGAGGGCCTGATGGCCTTCTTCCTTGAGGCGACCTTCGTCGGGCTGATGTTCTTTGGCTGGGACAAGATGTCGAAGGTCACCCACGCTGTGGTGACCTGGCTGGTCGCCATTGGGTCCAACTTCTCGGCGCTGTGGATCCTGATCGCCAACGGCTGGATGCAGAACCCGGTCGGGGCCGAATTCAACCCGGTGTCCATGCGGATGGAGATGACCTCGTTCTTCGAGGTGATGTTCAACGAGGTGGCGCAGGCGAAATTCGTGCACACCGTGTCCGCCGGTTACGTGACCGCCTCGGTCTTCGTCCTCGGCGTGTCGGCCTGGTACCTGCTGAAGGGCCGCCATACCGAGCTTGCCCGCCGCTCCATCGCGGTGGCTGCCAGCTTCGGCCTGGCCTCGGCGCTGTCGGTGGTCATCCTGGGTGACGAATCCGGCTACTCGGCCACGCACACCCAAAAGATGAAACTGGCCGCGATCGAGGGCATGTGGGAAACCGAAGAGGCCCCCGCGCATTTCAACCTGATCGGCGCCCCGAACATGGAAGAGCGTGAAACCCAGTTCGCGCTGAAGATCCCTGTCGTGATGGGCCTGATCGGCACCCGCTCGCTGACCGAGGAAATGCCGGGCATCAACGACCTGGTGGACGAGGCCGAGGACCGCATCCGCGACGGCATCATCGCCTATGACGCGCTGATGGACATCCGCGCCGCCAAGGCCGACGCCACGCCGGAAATGACCGCGCGCTTTGAAGAGCATAGCGACGATCTGGGCTTTGCCTTCCTGCTGAAGCGCTATGTCGAGGATCCGCGTGACGCGACCGAGGAACAGATCGCGCAGGCCGCGTTCGACACCGTGCCGGGCGTGCCGCAGCTGTTCTGGGCGTTCCGCATCATGGTGGCGCTTGGCTTCGCCTTCGTGGCGGTGCTGGCCTACTTCTTCGTCCGGGCGTCGTTCTACAACATGCGTTTCCCGCGCTGGTCGCTGTGGATGGCCGTTATCGCCATTCCGACCCCGTGGATCGCCGCCGAAATGGGCTGGTTCGTGGCAGAGTTCGGGCGTCAGCCCTGGACGGTGGACGGTGTCCTGCCGACCGCGTTGTCCGTGTCCAACCTCAGCGTGACCCAGGTTGCCCTGACGCTTGCGGGTTTTGTCACCTTCTACTCGATCCTCTTCATCATCGAGATGAGCCTGATGGTGAAATACATCCGCAAGGGCCCGTACATGGATGTCGCCGAAACCGACGCCTGGACCCAAAAGCACAACGACCGGCTGTCCGGCCGGGGTGACAGCAGCGTCCAACCCGCGGAGTAAATGCAATGATCCTTCATGAATTCATGGATTTCGAAGTCCTGCGGGTCATCTGGTGGCTGCTGCTGGGCGTGCTGCTGATCGGCTTTGCGCTGACTGACGGCTTCGACCTTGGCGTGGGGGCGCTTCTGCCCTTCGTCGCGAAAACCGACGTTGAGCGCCGCGTGGCGATCAACACCGTGGGCCCCGTCTGGGAAGGGAACCAAGTCTGGTTCATCCTGGGCGGCGGCGCCATCTTCGCCGCTTGGCCGCCGCTTTATGCGGTCAGCTTTTCGGGCTTCTACCTTGCGATGTTCCTGATCCTGGCGGCGCTGATCCTGCGCCCGGTGGGGTTCAAGTATCGCTCCAAGCGTGAATCCGAAACCTGGCGGTCGGCCTGGGACTGGGCGCTGTTCGTCGGCGGCTTCGTGCCTGCGCTGATCTTCGGTGTGGCGGTCGGCAACGTGCTGCAGGGCGTGCCCTTCTACCTGACCGAGGATCTGATGCCGATGTACGAGGGCAACCTCTTCGGTCTGCTGAACCCCTACGCGCTGCTGGCCGGTCTGGTCTCGGTCGCGATGCTGGTGATGCACGGCGCCGCCTGGCTGGTGCTGAAGACCGAGGGCATCGTCGCCCACCGTGCCCGCATCTTCGGCACCTACGCGGCGCTTGTGACCATCGCGCTGTATGTGCTGGCGGGCCTGTGGCTGGCCGCCGGGGTCGATGCCTACGCCTTTACCGGCGAGGTGGTGACCGACGGGCACTCCAACCCGCTGCTGAGCGAGGTGGAAAAAGGCGGGTCGTGGATGGCAGCCTATGCCAGCCGTCCCTGGATCGCGATCGCGCCCATCCTGGGCATCGCGGGCGCGGCGCTGGCCTTCCTGGGCTTCAAGGCCGGGAAAGAGGGCTGGACCATGATCGCCTCGAAACTGTCGATCACGGGCATCATCTCCAGCGTGGGGCTGACCATGTTCCCGTTCATCCTGCCCTCCAGCATCGAGCCGAACTCGTCGCTGACGGTCTGGGACAGCTCGTCCTCGCACCTGACGCTGTTCGTGATGCTGGTCTCGGCGGTGATCTTCGTGCCGATCATCCTTGCCTACACCGCCTGGGTCTACAAGGTGCTGTGGGGCAAGGTGACCGCCGAGGATGTCCTCGACAACTCCGACAGCGTTTACTGAGAAAGGAGCAGCTAGATGTGGTATTTCGCCTGGATTCTCGGCCTTCCGCTCGCCGCACTCTTCGCCGTGGTGAACGCAATGTGGCTGGAAATGCACTCCGACAGCGAAGTCATGGATAACGGCGACAAGTAACGCCGTTTCCCTTCGGGCGGCCCCTTTCCGGGGGCCACCCGCCTGCGCCGGCCTGCATTGCGCGGGCCGGTTTTTTTCTGGCCCGCGGACAGCCAGGCGCGGCGCGAAAAAAGTCCTTTCACCTGAAACATGAATCTTTGACAGGCCTTCGGAATCGCGTATACACACGCATACACATGCACGCATATGAATGTTTCTCGGAGGAGACCCACGCATGAAAGACCTCGACCAACTTACCGCTTCGCGCCGGGCCTTCCTGGGGATGGCTGCGGGCAGCCTGGCGCTGGCGGGCGCTGCGGGCCCCGCGCGCGCCGAAAAGGTCAAGACCAAGGCCAACATCGTGATCCTGGGCGCCGGTGCCGCGGGCACCGCCATGGCCAACCGCCTGGTCGAACGTCTGGACGGCGCCAAGATCACCATCATCGACGCGCGCAAGCGGCACCTGTACCAGCCCGGTTTCACCCTGGTCGCCGCCGGCCTGAAATCGGCCGATTACCCGGTCAGCCGCACAACCGACTGGCTGCCGCGCGGCGTGGACCTGATCGAAGAGGGCGCCGCCGAGATCGACCCCGAGGGTAACAAGGTCGTCACCACCGGCGGCAAGACCGTCGCCTATGACTTTCTGATCCTGGCCACCGGCCTGAAACTGGACTGGGATGCCGTCGAAGGGTTCGACATGAACATGGTCGGCACCAACGGCATCGGCGCCGTCTATGCCGGCCCCGAAAAGGCCGCCGACACCTGGGCCGCGATGGATCGCTTCACCGACGAGGGCGGCAAGGCCGTCTTCTTCCGCCCGGCCACGGAAATGAAATGCGCCGGCGCGCCGCTGAAATACACCTTCCTGACCGATGACTATGCCCGCAAGAAGGGCAGCCGCGGCCGGGTGGACATCAACTACTTCGCCCATGGCGGCAGCCTGTTCTCGGTCCCGATCGTGAACGAGAAGGTCCGCATGCTGTATGACGACCGCGGGGTGAAAACCGAATACAACCACGTGATGAAGGCCATCGACCCGGGCAAGAAGATCATCACCTTCTCTACCCCCGAGGGCGATGTCGAAACCGATTACGACTTTACCAACGTCATTCCGCCGATGGTGGCGCCCGATGCGGTGCGCAACTCTCCGTTGCCGTGGCAGTCGGGCAAATGGGTGGACCAGGGCTGGGCCGAGGTTGACAAGGAAACCCTGCGCCATGTCCGCTATCGCAACGTCTTTGCCGTGGGCGACATCGCGGGCGTGCCGAAGGGCAAGACCGCCGCGTCGGTCAAGTGGCAGGTGCCGGTGGCCGAGGATCACCTTGTCGCCGATATCGAGGGCAAGCTCAGCCCCTCGACCTACAACGGCTACACCTCGTGCCCGCTGATTACCCGCGTGGGTCGGGCGATGCTGGTGGAATTTGACTACAAGAACAACCTGACGCCCTCCTTCCCCGGCGTGATCGCGCCGCTGGAAGAACTGTGGATTTCCTGGCTGATGAAGGAAGTGGCGCTGAAGGCAACCTATAACGCGATGCTGCGCGGCAAGGCGTAAGCCCGCGCGAGGAGGACCAAGACATGAAAGAACTCACTCTCGAAACTTTGATCGCTGTTTTTCAAGAGATTTTTGGCAGCGCGCTGTTCTGGGCGATGGTGGTCGTGGCCATAATGATTACTCTTGCATTCATCTTTGTTCTGATTCGCGACCGCAGCATCGAAGGACGCTATCTGGCGCGGGCCGAATTGTCGGCCCCGATTGGCGGGATCGCCGCGATCCTGTTCGTGCAATACATGACGAATTCGGGATTCTCCGACATCGGGGGGCCGATCGACCTAATCGTATTGCTGATGACCGGGGTAGCGGGGGCCGGCGGCCTGACCTTCCTGGCCTATGTGGTCCAGGCCTTCACGCGGCGGCGCGGCGAGGAACGCTAACGTCTTCAAGGAGTCTCTCAAGAGATGACCGCATCCGCAGAAAACCACGCAGGCGCAGGCGGCGAAAGCCGCCTGGCCCATTACCCGATCACCTTTTTCGCAACCGTCATGGGCATGGGCGGGCTGACCCTGGCGCTGCACGCCGGGGAAAAGGCGTTCTGGCCCGCCGCCGCCGGTGAGCCGCACACCCACCACCTGTATTCCCATGTCGCGTTCTATTTCTCGGCCGCGCTGCTGGCGGTCGTCGCCCTCGGCTATCTGCTGAAGGTTCTGTTCCACTTCAAGATGGCGGCCTGGGAATGGCACCACCCGGTGCGGCTGGCCTTCTTCCCGACGATTTCGATCTCGCTGATCCTGATGTCGATCATCACGATGAACCAGTATCCGCCGCTGGCCGAGCCGCTGTGGATCGTGGGCACCACGCTACAGGGTCTCTTGTCGCTGCTGGTCATCTCTGACTGGATCGGTCACCGTGATTTCAAACCCGGGCACCTGAACGCGGCGTGGTTCATCCCCCCGGTGGGCAACATCCTGGTCCCGATTGCCGGGGCGCAGCTGGGCTATACCGATATTTCCTGGCTGTTCTTCTCGGGCGGGCTGCTGTTCTGGGTGGTGCTGCTGGCGCTGGTGATGAACCGCCTGACCTTCCACGACCCGCTTCCGGGCCGGTTGCAGCCGACGCTGGTGATCCTCATCGCGCCGCCTGCCATCGGCTTTATCGCCTGGATGAAGATCAACGGCGAGCTGGACAATTTCGCCATGTTCCTGATCAACGCGGCCTATGTGTTCGCCCTGATCGTGGCAACGCAACTGCCCAAGATCCTGAAGCTGCCCTTTGCCCTGTCGTTCTGGGCGCTGTCCTTCCCGCTGGCCGCGCTGACCATCGCGACCTTCCTTTACGCGGGGCAGACTGGCTCCATGGTGCATACCTACCTGGGCGGTGGGCTGCTGGGCCTGTTGGTGGTCATCATCGCCTTGCTGCTGGGCCGCACGGCCGTCGCCATCGCCCGGCACGAAATCTGCCAGCCTGAATAAGCGGGCTGGGAAACGAACAAGGGGCGGTGCCGGTGGCGCCGCCCCTTTGCGTTAGACCGTAGCCCCCGTGCCGTGCCGCCCTACTCGCCCAGCTTGGCGTGCACCTCGTCCAGGTCGACCTCGCCGATGGGCATCTTGTTCCCCGGATTCTCGAAATCGTATTTGAACAGCTCGAAGTCGCGCTTGTAGATCTCATAGACTAGGTGCATCGACAGGTCGTCGAAATAGGCCTCTACCGGGTGGGCGCGTTTCGGACCGTGCCCCGAGGATTCATTGAACCGCGGCACCGCGCCCAGATCTACCGCGTGCTGCGTTTCCACCGCGTCCAGCACGCCCTGCATCCCCTCGTTGAACTTCTCGGTAAAGAAGATGTGGTCGTAGCGCCCGCCATTGACGATGAAGGTCGAGATATGCCCCGACATCGCCGACCAATGGATGTCCGGGTCCATTGGGCGGCGCCAGCGGATCGTGTCGCGGGCAAACAGCAGGAAACGCCGGAAACTGGCGATCTGGTCGAACTCCTGCTTGCCGTCCTCGCCGCCGACCTCGATGCCGTATTTCTGGATCAACAGCGGCACCAGCTTGCCCCGATAGCGGTTGCCGTTGCGCTGGATGCCGCAGATCTTGTCAAAGAAGGACGACAGGATGCGCGTGTAGGGGTTGCGCACACAGGTAAAGGCAAACGCCTCGTGCCCGCGCACCACGCGCTCAATCGGGGCGTGGCTGTCCTCGATCGCCCATTTGTGCAGGCCGGACGTGGCATCGTGGATGTCGCCGTCAAAAAATTCCCCGTGGTCCGAGAAATACATGATCTGCCCGATGGTCGAGCAGGCGCATTTCGGCACCACCCGGTAGACCATGCTTTCGCTGTCCGTCATCCATGTGCCGGGAAACCCCATGCGCACCTCCTGTCGGCGGCACCCTGCGCGCCGCGCCCTTGGGACTAGAAAACAAAACTGACATTTTTTTTCAACGGCCCTGACGATATCTGGTAAGGCCAGAGCGAGGCAAAGATAAGAATGGGCAGATGTCGAGGATTGCCTACATCCTGTTGTGCCACAAGGACCCGGACGCGATCATCCGGCAGGCCGAACGCCTGACCGCGACCGGCGATTTCATGTCGATCCATTTCGACGCCCGCGCCCCGCGCGAAGACTATGAAAAGATCCGTGCCGCGCTGGACGGCAATCCGGCCATCACCTTTGCCCGCAAGCGGATCAAGTGCGGCTGGGGGGAATGGTCCCTGGTGCAGGCCACGCTGCACGCGGTCGAGGCCGCGGTAGAGGATTTTCCCCGCGCCACCCATTTCTACATGCTGTCGGGCGACTGCATGCCGATCAAGACCGCGGAATTCGCCCATGATTTCCTGGACGCCACCGATGCCGACTATATCGAAAGCTTCGATTTCTTTGAATCGGACTGGATCAAGACGGGCCTGAAAGGCGAACGGCTGATCTATCGCCACTTCTTCAACGAGCGGAACAGCAAGTGGCTGTTCTACACCAGCTATGAGTGGCAAAAACGCTTGGGCCTGACGCGGGCGATCCCCGAAGACCTGCAAATCATGATCGGCAGCCAGTGGTGGTGCCTGCGCCGCCGCACCATAGAGCAGGTGCTGGATTTCTGCCGCGCCCGCCCCGACGTGATGCGCTTCTTCCGCACGACATGGATTCCGGACGAAACCTTTTTCCAGACGCTTGTGCGCCACCTGGTGCCGCGACAGGAAATCCGCACCCGAACGCTGACCTTCCTGATGTTCTCGGATTACGGGATGCCGGTGACGTTCTACAACGATCACTACGACCTGTTGCTGTCCCAGGACTTCCTGTTTGCGCGCAAGATCTCGCCCGAGGCGCAGGAACTGAAACGCCGGCTGGGGGCGCTGTATTCGGCCACTGGCGTATCGTTCCAGCTGTCGAACGAGGGGCGCAGCCTGTACAAGTTCCTGACCGGCCGGGGCCGGATCGGCCAGCGCTTTGCCCCCCGTTTCTGGGAAAAAGAGGCCACGCTGGGCCGCGACCGCGAGCTGATGATCGTGACCTGCAAGAAATGGCATGTCGCCAAGCGGCTGCTGCACGAGGTCCGCCAGCGCACCAACCTGCCCGCGATCGAATACCTGTTCCACGAACAAAGCACCCCGCTGCCGGACCTGGGCGGCATCCAGGCCACCCTGGAAAAGCGCACGCGCCACCGCCGGGCGCTGATGCGGATGCTGTTCGACTATTACCAGACCGACCGGCTGATCATCTGCCTGGACCCGGCCGATCTGGACCTGATGCACGATTTCTATGGCGACCGGTCGCGCACGCGCATGCTGGAAATCCAGTGCCAGTTTTCCGATGAATACCTGCTGGGCCACGCTCACCGGGTGGGGCTGGCCGGCGAACACACCCCGCCCGAGGTCGAGGCCCGCCTGCTGCCGACGATCCGCAACGACGTTATCTTTGAGAGCGACCGCATCCGCGACGCAGAGTTTCCCCATCTCTATCGCATGCGCGAAACCAACAGTCCCGAACAGAATGCCGTTCCGCTGGCGGCCTTCCTGTCGATCCCGCACGACCAGGCGCGCGAGATCGCACAAACCCCCTATCTCTTCTCCGATTGAGGATACCCATGCCCTACGCCTATGACGACCAGAACATCTTTGCCCGCATCCTGCGCGGCGAGATCCCGAACGACACCGTGCTGGAGACCGAGCATTCGCTGGCCTTCAACGACATCGCGCCCCAGGCGCCGGTGCATGTTCTGGTGATCCCCAAGGGCCCCTATGTCTGCTACGACCACTTCGCGCTGGCGGCCAGCGACGCCGAGATCGCGGATTTCACCCGCACCATCGGCCGCGTCTGCCAGATGACCGGGGTGCAGCCCGGCGATGATGGCGCAGGCTTTCGCCTGATTTCCAACGCCGGGGAAAACGGCGTGCAAGAGGTGCCGCACCTGCACGTTCACATCCTGGGCGGCCGCCCGTTGGGCCGGATGCTGCAACAGGCGGGCTAATTGCCTAAGTGCCGGTTCAGCCCTGCCGCGGCAGCAGCAGGCTGAACCCGAACAGCACGGTCGCGGCCACCACGATGGACGGCCCCGCGGGCGTGTCGAACTGCATTGATCCCCACAGCCCGCCCATCGCTGCCAGCGCACCGATGCCCGACGCCGCCAGCGCCATCCCCTCGGGCGAGCGCGCCAGGGGCCGCGCGGCGGCGGCGGGCACGATCAGCAGCGCCACGATCAGCAGCGCGCCCACGACCTGCAACGCCACCGCCACCACCAGCGCCAGCGCCAGCGTCAGCACCAGCCGCTCGCGCGCCGGGTCCAGCCCGGCGGCGGTGGCCAGGTCGTCGCTGACCGTCACCGTCAGCAGCGCATTCCAGCGCCACAGCAACAGCGCCACAACCGCCAGCGCACCGGCCCAGATCACCGCCAGTTCGCCCCGGTTCACCGCCAGGATATCCCCGAACAGATAGGCCGTCAGGTCCACCCGCACCCCGTGCAGGAAGGACACCGCCACCAGCCCGAAGGCCAGCGCGCCATGGGCCAGCACACCCAACGCTGTATCCACCGCCATGCCGCGCCCCGACAGGTGCAGCACCGCCAGCGCCATCGCCAGTGCCGTGGCCAGCGTACCGGCAAAAATCGAAATCTCGAACCCCAGGGCCAGCGCAACGCCCAGCACCGCGGCATGCGCCGTCGCCTCGCCGAAATAGGCCATGCGACGCCACACGACAAAGGCCCCCAGCGGCCCCGCCGCGACCGCGACGGCCAGCCCCGCCAGCGCCGCGCGCAGCAGGAAATCATCCAACATCGGCAGCCTCTTTTTCGGGGGCAGCATGATCGCAGGCGTCGTGGGCGTGGTCATGCTTGTGCCGGTACAGCGCCATCGTGCCATGCGTCCCCAGCCCGAACAGCGCCCGGTATTCCGGCGCGGCCGTCACGACATGCGGTTGGCCCTGGCAGCAGACATGCCCGTTCAGGCAAACCACGCGGTCAGATGCGCTCATCACAACGTGCAGGTCGTGGCTGACCATCAGGATCGCGGCGCCGGTGTCGCGGCGGACCTCGGCGATCAATTCGTAAAAGGCCGCCGTTCCGGGCTGATCCAGCCCCTGCGTCGCCTCGTCCAGGATCAGCAGGTGCGGATCCGCCAACAGCGCGCGCGCCAGCAGAACCCGCTGAAACTGCCCCCCCGACAGGCCGGTCATCTGCCGCCGTTCCAGCCCCGCCACGCCGACGCGCGCCAGCATCGCCGCGATTTCGTCACCGCGCTGCGGGACCGGCAACGACAGGAACCGCGCCACCGTCAGCGGCATCCGCGCATCCACGGCCAGTTTCTGCGGGACATAGCCGACCCGCAGCCCCGGCCGCCGCGTCACGCGGCCCGCGCTTGGCTGCACCACGCCCAGCAAGGCCCGCACCAGCGTAGATTTGCCCGACCCGTTGGGGCCGATCAGCGTGACGATCTCGCCCGGGGCAACGCTGAAATCCACATTATGCAGGGCAGGCGTCGCCCCATAGGAAACCGCCAGCCCCTCGGCCGCGATCAGCGCATCGGTCATCCGGCGGCCTCCTGGCAGGCGGGGCACAGGCCGGTGGCCTCGATGCTCATCCGGTCAATGGCAAAGCCCACCGCGCCTGCCGCCTGGTGCATAGCCTCGGCCACGGCGGTGCCCGGGGCCTCTGCCAGGGTGTGGCACCGGTCGCAGATCAGGAAGGCGGGCATATGCGGTTCGCCGGGATGCAGACAGGCGGCAAAGGCATTCAGCCGCCGGATACGATGGGCCAGCCCGTTTTCCACCAGAAAGTCCAGCGCGCGATAGGCCACCGGGGGCTGCCGGGCGAACCCGTCCTCCACCAGCCTGTCCAGCACCTCATAGGCGCCCAGGGCCTTGTGCGCCTCCAGCAGGATTTCCAGCGTGCGCCGCCGCACCGGGGTCAGGCGCAGGTTCCGCGCGCGGGCCACTTCCTCGGCCCGGGCCAGCGTCGCCGCACGGCAGGCCGCGTGGTCATGGGCGGAAAACGCAAGCGTCGTGTCCTGATCCATTACTTCGCCTCTTGACTTGTTATTACATAACATATTCATTCCCCCCTCAACAACGCAACCTCTTTCGATGGAGTGCCCGATGTCCCCCTTGCGCCCCCTTCTGCCGCTGGCCCTGATCGCCACGCCCGCCCTTGCCGAACCGCCCAGCGTCATGACCGATATTCCGCCGGTCCATGCGCTGGCAAGCTCTGTCATGGGTGACCTGGCTGCGCCGGGCATCCTGCTGGATCAGGGATCCGACCCGCACCATTTCCAACTGCGCCCCTCGCAGGCCCGCGCCCTGTCAGACGCCGATCTGGTGTTCTGGGTGGGGCCGCGCATGACCCCCTGGCTGGGCCGCGCGATCGAGGGCGTTGGCCTGCAAGGCGAAGCGATCGCCCTGATCGACCTGCCCGAAACCCACCGCCAGAATTTCGGCGAGGCCGCGGCGCACGATCACGATCACGATGACCACGACGCGGAAGAGCATGCACACGAAGACGTCGGCCATGACGACCACACGGACGAGCATGCGCACGAAGAAACCGGCCATGACGACCACGCAGACGAGCATGCGCACGAAGAAGCCGGCCATGACGATCACGCGGAACATGCCGAAGACGATCACGGCCACAGCCATTCCGGCTTGGACCCCCACGCCTGGCTGGACCCGGCAAACGCCCGCGCCTGGACCCGTGCCATCGCCGCACGGCTGAGCGCCGCCGATCCCGAAAACGCCGCCATCTATGCCGCCAACGCGGATGCCACCCTGGCCGCCATCGACGCGGCCGAGGCCGAGGTGCGCGAAATCCTTGCCCCTGTGGGCGACGCGCCGGTCATGGTGTTCCACGATGCCTATGGCTATTACGCCGCCCATTTCGGGGTGAACGTGGCCGGCAGCATTGCCCTGGGCGATGCCGCCAACCCCGGCGCGGCGCGGCTGTCGGCCCTGCGCGACCACCTGCGCGAGGATGACATCGCCTGCATCTTCCCCGAGGCGCAGCATGACCCCGCCTATGTCGCCGCCATCGTCGAGGGCACCGGCACCCGCGTCGGCGCTGCCCTTGATCCTTCGGGCAGCACGCTGGAATATGGCCCAGCGCTGTACGGCACGCTGCTGACCGGGCTGGCGCGCGACATTGCGGAGTGTGTGGGACAGGAATGACCCAAACGAACTGGATCGCCGCAGCGCCCGCCCCCACGGGCTGGGCGCTGCGGGCCATGACAACGGATGGCGGCGTGCTGCGCGAGGGGCACGCCGCCGCACTATCTGCCCAGGCCCTGGACAGCTTTGCCGGGGCATCGGTGCCCGTGGTCGCCGCCGGGGCCGGGGCTGCGCCGCGCGCCCTGCCCTGCGCACCGCTGGGCGACACCATCGCGCTGGACGATTTGGACGGCGTGGCCCGGCTGGCGGCGATCCCGCCGCTGGCCCAGCAATCCCCCGGCGCGCGCACGGCGGGCGAGGAAACCGCCATCGCCGGGTTTCTGTCGTTGAACAAAGACTTTGACGGGGTGCTGTGCCTGCCCTGCCCGGTGCAAACCCTCTGGGCGCATATCAGCGCGGAAGAGGTGGTCAGCATGCAGCCCTTTGCCACCCCGCGCCTGGCCGCCGCCCTGGGCACGGATGCGCCCCTGGCCGATTTCGACGCGGCGCTGTCCGACACGCTGTCGCGGCCCGAACGGCTGGCCGCGCATCTGGCCGACCCGGCGCGCGGCTGTCCCTGGGGCCATCTGATCGGCGCGGAACTGGCCGCCGCCCGCCCCTGGTGGCTGGGCCAGCAGGTCGCGGTGATCGGCACCGGCACGGTGGCTGCGCATTACACCCGCGCCATCGGCACGCAGGGTCTGGCACCGGTTCAGGCCGACGGCACGGCAATGCTGCTGAAAGGCCTGGCCGAGGCGAAACGGCGCGCGGGGCTGTAACCCCGCGCCCGCCGGATCAGCCCGCGCGGGTTTCCCGATACCACGCCTGCGCCGCGGCCACACCGCTGCCCGGCGTCACGTCCATGCCGAAATCGGCCATGGCCATTTCCGCCGTCGCGATGCCGGCCAGCGCCATCACATCGGTCATCATGCCCAGGTGCCCGATGCGGAACACCTTGCCCGCAACCGCGCCCAGCCCCGCGCCGAACGCCACCCCATAGGCGCTGGCCGCATGGGCCACCAGCGCGTTGCCGTCCACGCCCTCGGGCACGACAATGGCCGTCACCGTGTCGGAGTAAAGCTCGGGCGATTGCGCGCAGGGGCTCAGCCCCCAGGCAGCCACGGCACGGCGCACACCCTCGGCGATACGGTTGTGGCGCGCGGCGACCGCCGCCATCCCCTCGGCCAGCAGCATGTCGGTGGACGCGGCCAGCCCGTTGATCAGGGCCACCGGCGGCGTATAGGGGTAGATGCCCGACAGCATGTCGCGAATGTCGAAGAAACAGCGCGGCAGCCCGGCATCCTGCATCGCGGCCAGGGCCTTGGCACTCAGCCCCACGATTGCCAGGCCGGGCGGCAGCATGAACCCCTTTTGCGACCCGGACACGGCAACATCCACGCCCCAGGCCGCCATCTCGAACGGGATGGAGGCGATGGAACTGACCCCGTCCACCATCAGCAGCGCCGGGTGCCCGGCCCCGTCCAGCGCCGCGCGCACCGCCCCCACGTCAGAGGTGACGCCGGTTGCCGTTTCGTTATGGGTGACCAGCACCGCCTTGATCGCGTGGCCCGTATCGGCGGCCAGCGCCTGTGCAAAGGCATCGACCGGCACGCCGGCGCCCCAGGGCGCCTCGACCACCTGCACATCCAGCCCGTGGCGCTGGCACAGATCGATCCATTTCTGGGAAAACATGCCATGGCGGGCGGCCAGCACCTTGTCCCCGGGCGCCAGGGTGTTGGTGACTGCCGCCTCCCATCCCCCGGTGCCGGTGGCGGGGAACAGAACGACCTCGCCCCCTACGCCCATGTTCAGAACCCGCGCAACGCCCGCGCGCGCCTTGTCATAGATCGGCGGGAACGCGGCCGAGCGATGATCCATCGTCGGAATATCGCAGGCCTTGCGGATCGTCTCGGGGATATTGGTCGGGCCGGGGATGAAAACAGGGTTCTGATCGGACATGGGGCGCGCCCTCCTGGATCTGTGATCGCCAAGGGATAGCGCGGCCGCTGCCCCGTGCGCAATCTTTTTGGTAAGGAAATATATCCGGTTTCGTGCTTACACCGCGTTTTGTGCCGCCCGCGCCGCGGGCGCGTCGAACCCGGCCTCTGCCATCAGCCGGTCCGAGGCCCCCTCGACCGTCGCTTCCAGCTCTTCCATGAAGGTGTCTACCGGCTTGCCCCCGGGAATGGTGGGCAGGAATTCCAACACCGCCAGACCCGGCTTGCGATAGATGCCGGTCCGGGGCCAGAACACGCCCACATTGGTCGCCGCCGGCACGCAGTCATGGCCGAACTGGTCATACAGAACCCCGGTGCCGATCTTGTAGGGGCGCGTGGCGTCGGGGGCGACGCGGGTGCCCTGGGGGTAGATGATAAGCTGGCCGGGCGCCTGCCGCCCCTCTGCCACGCGTTTCACCATGTCCTGGATCGCCTGCCCGCGCTTGCCCCGATCCACCGGAATGCACCCGATGCGCATCGCGTACCACCCCAGGATCGGCGCCCATTTCAGCGACTTTTTCATGATGAAGCGCGGCCGCGGCACCACGCTGACCAGCATGATGATGTCAAAGAACGACTGGTGCTTGGACGCGATCAGAACCTCGCCCGAGGGCGGCGTACCCCGGATTTCGGACCGCAGCCCGATCATCCAGCGCGCCGTCCAGCGCACGTAATGGCAATAATGGTGCACCGCGTGGAACGCCCAGTCGCGCGACAGCATCGCGGGGATCGTATAGACCAGCGCAAAGATCGGCATCGCCAGGTACATCTGCCCGACGAAAAGCAGCGAGCGCAGATATTGCAGCGCGTATCGCATCAGGTAATCCCTTTCAGAACCCGGAACGCGGCAAAGCGCGTCGCCCAGAATGCCACCAGGCCCGCCAGCGGCGGCAGCGCCAGCGGCCACAGCCAGTCCAGCCCGCGAAAGCCCAACCCGGTCAGAAATCCGGTGCCGTCCCCGCCCGGCATCAGCGCGACCGCGACCATGCCCGCTGCGGTGCCCAGGGCCGCCCCCTCTAGCGCGCGGCGGGTAAAGCGGCGCACGAAGGCCCGCGCGATGAACGCATCGCGCGCGCCCACCAGGCGCAAGACCTCGATCACCTGCGCATTCGCGGCCAGCGCGGAATTGGCCGCCAGTGTGATCATCGCGCCCATCGCCGCCCCGATCAGCCCGATCGACAGCCAGCCCAGCCCCCGCAGCCGGTCGGCGGCGCGCACCAGCGGGCGGCGCCAGCGGGTGTGATCGTCCAGCACCGCGCCCGGCGCCTCGCCGGCCAGGCGCAGGCGCAACGCATCCGCATCGAACCCGGTCTGGGTTTCCGTCACCTCGACCATGCGGGGCAACGGCAGGGTTTCCACAGGCAGGTCGGGGCCGAACCACGGCTCCAGCAGGGCGCGCTGTTCGGGTTCCGTCATCGGACGGGCGGTGGCCACGCCGGGGGTGGTGCGCAACACCTCCATCACGGCGGCCAGCTGGGTGTCCATCTGTCCCGCAGGCGCCGACAGCCGCACCGTGGCGGTGCGGGCCAACGCGTCGCCCCAGCGGTCGGCCAGGTGACCCGCCGACAGCGCCAGCGCCAGCGCGAACACCGCCAGGAACGCCATCGCGGCCGCCGTGAACACCGTCAGCCGCGCGGTAAAGCCCGAGGGCGGCACCACGCTGCCCGCGCGCGGATCGCCACGCAGCAGCCGCAGGGCGTCGGCCGCGCCGCTCACAGGTCCGCCCCCGCCAGGTTTAGCTGCCGGTCCTTGATCCGCAGCACGCGGGCGGCGACCTGCGCCTTGGCCGCGCGGATCAGGTTCAGGTCATGGGTGGCGATCAGGATCGTCTTGCCCATGCGGTTCAGTTCCACCAGCAATTGCAGGATGCGCAGGGACATTTCCCAGTCGATATTGCCGGTCGGTTCATCGGCCAGGATCACGTCCGGCGCCATGATGACCGCCCGCGCCAGGGCGGCACGCTGACGCTCGCCCCCAGACAGTTCGGGCGGCAGGGCATCGGCACGCGCGCGCAAGCCGACCCAGCCCAGCAATTCGTCGATATTGTTCCGTTCGTCATCGGGATCCTGGCCAGCGGTCAGCAGGGGCAGCGCGATGTTGTCGATCACCGGCAGATGGTCCAGGAACCGGCAATCCTGGTGCACCACCCCGATCCGGCGACGGGTGCGGGCGATCTGGTCGCGATCCATCCCCCGCACATCCGCCCCGAACAGGCGCACCGCACCGGCGGTCGGCACCAGTTCGGCGTAACAAATCTTCAGAAACGTCGTCTTGCCCGCGCCCGACGGGCCGGTCAGGAAATGGAAGGCCCCCGGCGCCAAGGTCAGCGAGATGTTCGACAAAAGCTCGCCGCCGCCATAGCTGTGGGACACGTTGTCCAGTTCGATCACGCCACGCTCCGCCATCTGGGCCGGCCCCTGTAATGCCCGAGCGGGGCGCCCGTTTCAATCGAATGCGGTCGCAAAGGCTTTGAAATCCCGGCAGGGCTGTTACAACATGCGGCAATAGACGGGCCGGGATGCGGGCCCGCCAAGACCCTGCGGGGGAAATGATGCGACTGACCTGCCCGAACTGCGACGCCCAGTACGAAGTGGACGATGCCGTGATCCCGCCCGAAGGGCGCGATGTGCAGTGTTCCAACTGCGGCCAGACCTGGTTCGTCCGCGGCGCAGAACGGCCGCCACAGGCAGAAACCGCCCCCCTGCCCGATGACGATGACATGAACGCCCCCGAGCCGGAGACCGCGCAGCCAGAGCCGCAGCCCGCGCCGCAACGGCGCCAGCTGGACCCCGCCATCGCTGGCGTGCTGCGCGAAGAGGCAGAGCGCGAGCAGCGGGTGCGCGCCGCCGTCGCGCCGCCGGAACCGGACGAGAGCGGCTTTGGCCCGGAGGCAGTGACCCAGCAGGACCGCGTTGCGCGCCTGCGCGGGATGTCCCCCGACAGCGGGGAAACGGCGGCGGCGGACGGCCAGTCCGGCTCTCGCCGCGACATGCTGCCCGATATCGACGACATCAACGCCACGCTTGACCCCGCCGCCGGGCGCGAACCCGCCGCCAGCACCGCCCCCGCCCCGGAACACGAGGCCCGCAGCAAGGGGTTTCGGCGCGGTTTCGCACTGGTGCTGGTCCTGACCGCGCTGGCCATGGGCGCCTATACCTATGCCCCGGCCATTGGCCGCCTGCATCCCGCTCTGGGCGACGCGATGGATGGCTATGCCGGGATGATCGACGGGTGGCGCATCTGGGCGAACACCACGATCCCGCAGGTCCTGCAGGGCCTGACCGACAAGCTGAACGCTATCAGCGGCTAGGCGGGGCGGACCTCAGAACCTGTCCAGCAGGCGGCGCAGATAGTCCAGCTCCAGGTCCGGGCGGTCCTGCTCGCCAGAGCGGCGGCGGATTTCGTCCAGCAGGTCGCGCGCCCGGCGGTAGACATCTTCGCCCTGCAACAGCTGATCGTCGGTTCCCAGACGGCCGACATTGCCCCGCTCGCGGCCCAGCGGATCGCGGCGCTCGCCACCGCCCTCTGCCCGGCCCATCGATTGGCCCTGCTGGCGCTGCTGCTGGTTCTGGGCCAATGCCTCGCCCAGGTTGCGCAGGCCCTCGCGCAGGGCCTCCATCGCCTCGGCCTGATCGTCCAGCGCGCCCGCCAGGTCGTTCTCGCGCAGGGATTGCTCGGCCTCGTCCATGGCGCGCCCGGCGCGGTCCAGCGCCTCGCGCGCGGCCTGGCCCTCGGGCGCGGCGCCCAATCCCGGCAGGCCCTCTTGCTGGCGCTCCAGTTCGCGGCGCAGGGCGCGCTGACGGTCGGCCAGATCCCGGCCCAGATCGCCGGGGCGCCCACCTGCGCCGGGCTGTTGCCCTTCGCCCTGTCCCTGGCCCTGCTGCTGCCCGAACTGCTGGCCCTGACCTTCGCCCTGCTGGCCTTGCTGGCCCTGCCCCTGTTGGCCCTGTTCGCCCTGCTGGCCGGGGTTGAACTGGTCCTGCAATCCGCGAAAGGCCTCGTCGCTCAGGCCCTGCTGGTCGCGCAGCGTTTCGGCCAGACCCTCCATCGCCTGCTGGCCGGGGCTTGGCTCGCCACCTTGGCCCTGCGTGACCTGCATATTTTCCATCATCTGTTGCAGCATCTGCAGCAATTGCTGCGCCTCGGCCATCCGGCCCTCTTCCATCAGCTGCTGCAGCCGGTCCATCATCTGCTGCAACTGGTCGCCGGTGATTTCCTGCATCTCGCCGTTCTGCGCCTGCTGCTGGCCGTCCTGGTTCTGCTGCTGGGCCAGTTGGCGCATATAGTCCTGCATCGCCTCGCGCAATTCCTGCATCAACTCGGCGATTTCCTCTTGCGTGGCGCCGTTGCGCATCGCCTCGGACAGGCGTTCCTGCGCCCGGCGCAGGCGCTCGGCGGCGTTGGACAGGTCGCCCTCTTCGATCAGCAGGGCGATATCCCACAGCGCCTGGGCGATTTCCTCTTGGGTTTCGACGGTCAGGCCGTCGGCGATCCCGGCCTCAAGCCGCCGGATCGCGACACGCAGTTGCAGATAGGCGCCCTCATCCCGGAACAGGTCGTCCGGCTGAAAGCTGACCGCGCGCAGCAGGCGGGCCACGCGCGCGCCATTGTCACGGGTCCACAGCAGATCGCGCCGCTGTTCGGCGATGGCGCGGGCCAGCGGGTCAAAGAAACGCCGCCCGGGCAAGACCATCTTTTCCGGGGGGCTGCGCCCGGTCTGGCCCATCGCATCCTCTGCCTGCAACACCATCTGAACGGGCAGCCCGGCCCAGGGGTGTTGCGACAGGTTTTCCACCAGCGATTCGGTAAAGGCGCGCCGGTCGCCAGTGATCGTCATCGGCAGGTCCAGCACCAGCGGGTCACGCGGTTCGGGCGCGGCGGTCCGACCGTGGCGGCGATCCACCGCGTCCAGATCCAGCGTGATCGTGGCGCGCCCGCCCACCACGCCGTAATCATCCCGCGCGGCAAAGGGTTGGGACATGGTGCCATCGGCCTCGACCTTCAGGGGGCCGTCCAGCGCGACCTTGGGCGCGGCGTCAGGGGTCAGCACCACCTGCCAACTGCGCCCGCCGGCGCCATCGATGGCCAATTCGCCCGGCCGCACCACGTCAAAGCCCTGCGCCATGGCGGCGGCCCCGTCCGCCGGCGCGGCGCCCCCCTGCCCGGACACCGTTTCGCGCAAACTCAGCGCGCCGACCTGCCCGTAAAGGCGCAGGGTGACGCGGCTGCCCTCGGGCACGCGCAGGGTGGGGCCGGAAATATCGTTCAGGTAAAGCGTGGGCTTGGCGGTATAGGCGGGCGGTTCCACCCAGCCCTCCCAGGCCGGGCCGGCGGCCAGCGCACCCCCGCCCGGCCCGGCGATGTCGGCCACGCTGGAAACGCGCCAGACGGAACCGAAAACCACCGCCACCAGAAACGCTGTCAGCGCGACATGGCGCAGCGCAAAGGGGTCGCGGTCGGATACCCGCAGATCGGGCTGCACCGGGCGGGCCTGGCGGGCCTGGGCGGCCATGCGCGCCAGATGCGCGCGCCAAACGGCCTGCGACGCCGCGTCGCCCGCGCCGATGGCCTGACTGTCGGACAGCGCGGCGATGGGGCGGCCCGGCAGGGTCCGGTCCAGCCTGTCCAGCGCCGCGGCCCGGCTGGGCCAGCGAAAGGCGCGAACGCCCAACGCCAGAAACACCAGCGCCAGAATCCCAAGACCTGATGCCAACGCCCAGAACGCGGCCCGCGACAGGGTATCATTCAGGCCCAGGAACAGCACCGCCACCACCGCCAGCCCCAGGCTGGCCAGCGGCCAGAAGGCCCGCGACAGGCGTTCGGCGACCATGCCCGCGCGGGTCAGGCGCAGGGGCCAGCGCAGCGCCTTCAGCGCGGCTTCGGGCGTTGGGGTGGTGTCGGTCATGCTCCCTTCCCGTTGGCCGGGCGGCGGAACAGCCGCCTACAGCCATTCAGGAATGGTATCGCGGTTCAGGATATCGTCAAAGGATGGCCGCCCCCGGATGACGGCGACGTGATCGCCGCTGACCAGAACCTCGGGGATCAGGGGGCGCGTGTTGTATTCGGATGCCATGACCGCGCCATAGGCCCCGGCCGAGCGGAAAGCGACCAGATCGCCCTCTGCCAGCGGGGGCATCGGGCGCGCCTTGGCAAAGGTGTCGCCGGTTTCGCAGACCGGGCCGACAATGTCGTAAGGGCCCTCTACCGTATCCGGGGTGGGTTCGACCACCGGCACGATGTCATGATGGGCGGAATACATCGCCGGGCGGACCAGGTCGTTCATGGCCGCATCGACGATCAGAAAGGTCCGCCCCTCGCCCTCTTTCACATAGATGACCCGGGTCACCAGGATACCCGCGTTGCCTGCGATCAGGCGGCCCGGCTCGATCTCTATCTCGCAATCCAGATCGCCCAGCACCCGCTGGATCATGTGGCCGTATTCCACCGGCAGCGGCGGACGGCTGTTCGAGCGCCCCTCATAGGGGATGCCCAGCCCGCCGCCCAGATCCAGCCGACGGATGTCATGCCCGTCGGCACGCAGCATACGGCACAGGTCGCCCACCTTGGTATAGGCGGCCTCGAACGGTTCCAGCGATGTCAGCTGGCTGCCGATATGCACGTCGATGCCCACCACATCGAGGCCCGGCAGGGCGGCGGCATGGGCATAAACCTCGCGCGCGCGGGCAATCGGGATGCCGAACTTGTTTTCCGATTTGCCGGTGGCGATCTTTTCGTGGGTCTGCGCGTCCACGTCGGGGTTCACCCGCACGGCGATCGGGGCCACAACGCCCAGCGACAGCGCCACCTCGTTCAGCGCGGCCATTTCCGGTTCGGATTCGACGTTGAACTGGCGGATGCCGCCCTGCAACGCCAGGCGCATTTCCTCGCGCGTCTTGCCGACGCCGGAAAACACCACCCGTTCCCCGGGAATGCCCGCGGCGATGGCCCGGCGGTATTCGCCCCCCGACACCACGTCCACGCCCGCCCCCAGATCGCCCATCAGCTTCAGCACGGCCAGGTTGGAATTGGCCTTGACCGCGTAGCAGACCAGATGATCGGTGCCGGCCAGCGCCTCGTCGAACAGACGGAAATGGCGGGTCAGCGTTGCAACGGAATAGCAGTAGAACGGCGTTCCCACCTCTGCCGCGATCTCGGGCAGAGGCACATCCTCGGCATGGAGGATTCCGTCACGGTACAGGAAATGGTCCATGCCGAGGCTGTTAGCAGATGCCGGGCGCGTTGCAACGGGAAAGCGGTGGCTCAGTATTTTTCCCTGGCCAGGCGGTTCAACTCGTCGGTCACACGCTCGTTGCGGGCGATCACCCGATCAAACACCGCCTGCATGTCCGGCGACAGGATCCCGCGCCCGGTGGACAGCTGGTAGAATTCGTGCCCCGGGTTGGCGTTGGTCTCGATAACGATGCCGCCCTCGGGCCCCACCGCGATGTCCCAGCCCAGCATCCCGTTGACCGGGAAGATGGCATGCGCATCCAGCGCCGCGGCGACAACCTTGTCCCAGTTGGGGATGCGAAAGCCCTTCAGCGGCAGGCCGGTGGCGGGATGGGTGTCCAGCCATTGCGTCTCCAGCCCCTTGCCGGTGCGGCAGGCCTGAACCTCGCCGGTGGCAGCGTCCAGCCGGCACAGCATGTTGCCCGCCTGCCAGTAATTGTCGGACATGGAGGTGGGCGCGGGGATCTTCCACAGGGCATACAGCACCCGCGGCGTGTCCTCTTCGATCACGGTGACCAGGCGCACGGTGCCCACGCTGTCGCCGGCAAAGCGGGCGATATCGGGATGCTGCACCACGCGGGACTGGAACATGTAGCCCTCGGGAAAGTCGGTGATGATCTCTTCGGCCAAGGCGCGAAGGGCGACGGTCTTTCCATTGGCCAGGCGCAGGCGCTGGCCTGCCTCGTCCAGCCCCTCGATCCCCACGGTGCCCAGGGCGCGCGAGCCGCGCACCGGCTTGCCGAACAGCGGATAGCGCGCCTGATCGCGCAGGAAGCGTTCGATGTCCTCGACGCTGCGCAGGCAGGGCATCGTGCCCATGCGGCGATCCACCGCGACGACGGCCTGGGTTTCGGTGGTCGCCAGACCCAGTTGCCGCAGCAGGCCGGTGAACACCACCTTGTCGCGCAGGAAGCCGCGCATCTGAGTCAGCCGGGGCGGCGCCAGTTTGAGATTCAGCTTGAAGCTGCCGTCCATCCCGACAAAGGCGCGTTTCTGTTCCTTGGACAGCGACGGATCGTAAAGCTGGAATTCGAAATACTCGTGCTCGGTCATGTGGCACGGGGCGCGCTTCATCATCATGATCTCGCGCATCATCTTGAACGGGCTGACCCCGCTCTGCTTGGCCGCCTGGGCCACCAATCCGCTGACATTGCCCCCCTTTGCCGATTCTTTCTCGACCAGGGCGGTGTCCATGCTGATATCTGCCATCGAAATATTCCCTCGGCTGGGCTTTCCATTGTTTCCCAACCTTGAACAGAAATGCGGCAGGTTTTGGGCGCGATCCGGCCCTCAGCGTGCCGGGCGCGTGCGCAGGAACAGGTACAGCGGCAGCCCGCAGGACAGCCCGATGCCAAAGGTCGCCGGAATCGCCAGCAGCGCCAGCCAGTTCTTGCGCACCCAGGTTTCGGCAACGATCCAGATCGTCAGGGTGATCGCCGCGATGGTCAGATCCCAGGTCAGGCCGGTGGCGCTGTCGTTGACGTACCACGCGTCGATCATGCCGCCGAAATCCCACTCGTTCGCGGCCAGCCAAGACACGAAGTAATACATCGGGTGAATGGCGCCCCAGATGGCCAGGCCCAGGTAGATCCGGCGCAGCATCGACATCAGCGTTGTCCCCCCTCTATCCCGAATTCGGCGGTACCGGTGATGGTCAGGCCGCTTTCGGGCCGTTCCGGCACCCCGTCCACACCGCACGCGGCGAGGATCAGAACGGCGCCAAGGACCAGGGGCAGCGATTTCATGCCAGCGTTTCCCTCCAGCGGGCGATCTGTGCGCGCACCTGTTCGGGCGCGGTGCCACCATAGCTTAGCCGACTGGCGACCGAGTTGTGCACCCCCAATACGTCGAAAACGTCCGCGCGGATTTCCGAATGCACCGATTGCATGTCCTCAAGCGACAGTTCGGGCAGGTCGCAGCCCTTCTGTTCGGCCAGGGCCACCAGCGCGCCGGTGACGTGGTGCGCCTGACGGAACGGCATGCCCAGCACCCGCACCAGCCAGTCGGCCAGATCGGTCGCGGTGGAAAACCCGCTGGCGGCAGCAGCCTCCAGCGCGGGGCGGTTGGCGGTCATGTCTTTGACCATGCCCTCCATCGCGGCGAGGGCCAGCATCAGGTTGTCGGCGGCGTCAAAGACCTGTTCCTTGTCCTCTTGCGTGTCCTTGGCATAGGCCAGCGGCAGCCCCTTCATCACCATCATCAGCGCGACATTGGCCCCGAAGATCCGCCCGATCTTGGCGCGGATCAGCTCCGCGGCATCGGGGTTCTTTTTCTGCGGCATGATGGACGACCCGGTAGAGAAGCGATCCGACAGCGTCACGAACCGGAACTGGGCCGAGGACCAGATTACCAATTCCTCGGCAAAGCGCGACAGGTGCATCGCGCAGATCGAGGCACAGGACAGGAATTCCAGCGCGAAGTCCCGGTCGCTGACCGCATCCAGCGAATTGGCCGCCGGCCGGTCAAAGCCCAGCGCCGCCGCCGTCGCGTCCCGATCGATCGGGAAGGACGTGCCCGCCAGCGCCGCCGCGCCGAGGGGGCATTCGTTCATCCGTGCCCGCGCGTCCGCAAACCGCGACATGTCGCGGCCGAACATTTCCACATAGGCCATCATGTGATGCCCCCAGGTCACCGGCTGGGCGGTTTGCAGATGGGTGAATCCGGGCATTACCCAGTCCGCGCCCTGTTCGGCCTGGTCCAGCAACACCGCGATCAGCGCCTGTAGCCCCTGAACGGCCGCATCGATCTGGTCGCGCACCCACAGCTTGAAATCGGTCGCCACCTGGTCGTTGCGCGAACGTGCGGTGTGCAGCCGCCCGGCGGGCTCGCCGATCACCTCTTTCAGTCGGGCCTCCACGTTCATGTGGATGTCTTCCAGCGCGGTGGAAAACGCGAACGACCCGCTTTCGATCTCTGACAAGACCGTGAGCAGCCCTTCCCGGATCGCCTGCGCATCCGTATCGCTAATGATACCCTGCGCGGCCAGCATGGCGGCGTGGGCGCGGGACCCGGCGATGTCCTGTGCGGCGAGCCGCTTGTCGAACCCGATCGAGGCGTTTATCGCCTCCATGATCGCATCGGGGCCGGCGGCGAAACGCCCGCCCCACATCGCATTGGCTTGGTCCTTGGTCATTTGGTCTGGCCCCTTGGAGGGATAATATGCGTCTTGTCCGGTCGATCGTCCTCTACACGGCCCTGTGCCTGGGTGCAAATGCGGCCCTTGCCGCCGATACCGCCACGCTGGAATCCCTGCGCGAGGGCGGGATGAAGAAGCTGGTCTTTCACGACCAGCCCCGCGACGTGCCCGACGCCGTGCTGAGCGCCCCCGAAGGCGCGCAGGCCAGCCTGGCGGATTACCGCGGCAAATGGGTGGTTCTGAATTTCTGGGCGCCGTGGTGCCCGCCCTGCCGGGCCGAAATGCCCTCGCTGGACCGCTTACAGGCGGAAATGGGCAGCGACGGGTTCGCCGTGGTCACCGTGTCCACCGGGCCGGGCAGCCGCGCCAAGGATCGCCGACTGTTCCAGGAACTGGGCATCACCGCCCTGCCCCGACTGCGCGACGAAGGGTCGATGCTGGCCCGCCAGATGGGGGTGATGGGCCTGCCCGTCACCGTAATCCTGGACCCAGAGGGCCGCGAAGTCGCGCGCATGCTGGGCGATGCCGAATGGGACAGCGACAGCGCCAAGGCCATCGTCGCCGCGCTGACGGGGGGGGCATGAGGGCGCCCGCCGCGTTGCTGGCGCTGTGCCTTGCAGGACAAGCCATGGCAGATACCGTTCTTGACCCCGTCACCGCAGATACCGCGCGGGCCTGGACCTTCCTCAGCGACCGGGTGATGGGCGGCGTGTCGCAGGGCGTGTCGGCCTATGCGCAAGACGGCAACACCGGCTATCTGCGCCTCAGCGGCGAGGTCAGCACCGAAAACCGGGGCGGCTTCATCCAGATGCGGCGCGAAATTTCCCTGCCAGCCGACGCACAGGGGCTGGTGCTGCGGGTGCGCGGCAACGGACAGCGCTATTACGTCCACCTGCGCACATCGGGCATCAAGATGCCCTGGCAGTTCTACCAGGCCCCGTTCGACACCACGGATAACTGGCAAGAGGTGCGCATACCCTTTTCCGCCTTTCGGCCCTCGGGCGGGTTCCAGCGCGCGGACCTGCGCCCCGGCACCGTGCGCAGCATCGGCATCGCCGCCTATGGCCGCGATCATCGGGCCGAGGTCGCACTGGCCGAAATCGGGGCCTACTGAACGGCCCGGCCCAATCGGCACAATTTTAGCGTTCACTCGCCCTTAACCCGACACTGGCCTTCTGCCCCGGTAGCGAGCGGAGGAGGGCCATGCCCAAGGACCGGAAAGACCCCGAAGTCATCAGCGACCCCGCCGAGGACAGCCCCCTGTCCGCGGCCATAACACAGCGTGACCGCGATACGCTGAACATGGTGGCCCGCGCCCTGCGCGAACGCGAGGTGGCGCTGGCATTCCAACCCGTTGTGCAGGCCGTGCCCCAGGGGCAGGTCGCCTTTTACGAGGGGTTGATTCGCGTACTGGACCCGTCCGGCCGGGTGATCCCGGCGCGCGATTTCATCCCCACCGTCGAAACCACCGAAATGGGGCGGCAACTGGATTGCCTCGCCCTGGAAATGGGCCTGATCGCCCTGGCAGAGGCGCCCGATCTGCGACTGTCGATCAACATGTCGGCCCGCTCCATCGGCTATCCGCGCTGGACCGCGACACTGAACGCGGGGCTGGCGAACAACCCGCGCCTGGCCGAACGGCTGATCCTGGAAATTACCGAAAGCTCTGCCATCGTGATGCCCGATCTCGTCTCGGTCTTCATGCGCGACCTGCAAGCGCGCGGCATCGCCTTTGCGCTGGACGATTTCGGCGCCGGTTACACCGCCTTCCGCTACCTGCGCGAATTCTACTTCGACCTGATAAAGATCGACGGCCAGTTCATCCGCGGCATCGCCGAAACCCCGGACAACCAGGTGCTGACCGCGGCGCTGATCTCAATCGCCCGGCATTTCGACATGTTCACCGTGGCCGAGAATGTGGAAAACGCCAGCGACGCGGCCTGGCTGTCCGCCGCCGGGATCGACTGCATGCAGGGCTATGCCTTTGGCGCGCCATCGCTGGTACCGCCCTGGCGCGAAGGGGACGACAAGCGCCTGGCCTGACCCGATCATGCCGCGCTGCGGCAGATCGCGCGCGCCTTTCGCAACAACGCGCTGCCCCCGCGCGATAGGGGTGCATTTCTGCGGCTGCATCCCTATAGTGCGGCGCGAACGAACCCGGGGAGAAGGACTGACCCATGACCAATGTCGTTATCGTTTCGGCCGCGCGCACGCCCGTCGGCAGCTTCAACGGCGCGTTTTCGACCGTGCCCGCCCACGAGCTGGGCCGCGTCATGCTGGAGGCGCTGGTCGCCCGCGCCGGCATCGACAAATCGGAGGTGTCGGAAACGATCCTCGGCCAGGTGCTGACCGCCGGTCAGGGCCAGAACCCGGCCCGCCAGGCCCATATCAACGCCGGCCTGCCCATCGAATCGGCCGCCTGGTCGATCAACCAGGTCTGCGGCTCGGGCCTGCGCTCGGTCGCGCTGGCCGCCCAGCACATCCAGCTGGGCGATGCGGCCATCGTCGCCGCGGGCGGCCAGGAAAACATGACCCTGTCCCCCCACGTCGCGCACCTGCGCGCGGGGCACAAGATGGGCGACATGAAGTTCATCGACTCGATGATCAAGGACGGGCTGTGGGACGCTTTCAACGGCTACCACATGGGCCAAACCGCCGAGAACGTGGCCAACCAGTGGCAGATCAGCCGCGAACAGCAGGACGAATTCGCCCTGGCCAGCCAGAACAAGGCCGAGGCCGCCCAGAAGGACGGCCGCTTCAAGGACGAGATCGTCCCGGTCACCGTCACCCACCGCAAGGGCGAAACCATCGTCGAGGATGACGAATACATCCGCCACGGCGCCACGATCGAAAGCATGCAGAAACTGCGCCCCGCCTTCACCAAAGAGGGCAGCGTGACCGCCGGCAACGCGTCGGGCATCAACGACGGCGCCGCCGGTGTGCTGGTGATGTCCGCCGAAGAGGCCGAGAAGCGCGGCCTGGAACCGCTGGCGCGAATCGCCTCTTACGCGACCGCCGGGCTGGACCCGTCGATCATGGGCACCGGCCCGATCCCGGCCAGCCGCAAGGCCCTGGAAAAGGCCGGCTGGAAAGCCGAGGATCTGGACCTGGTCGAGGCCAACGAAGCCTTCGCCGCCCAGGCCTGCGCCGTGAACAAGGACATGGGCTGGAACCCCGAGGTCGTGAACGTGAACGGCGGCGCCATCGCCATCGGCCACCCGATCGGCGCCTCGGGCGCGCGCATCCTGAACACCCTGCTGTTCGAGATGAAACGCCGCGACGCGAAAAAGGGCCTGGCGACGCTGTGCATCGGCGGCGGCATGGGCGTGGCCATGTGCCTGGAACGCCCGTAATTGCCCAGAGGGCGCGCAATATTGTTGCGCGCCCGATTCAATTCTCGTAACAGCGTTACCAACACGCAATTTTGTTACCCGGAGGAATCATGGCAAGAGTTGCACTCGTCACCGGCGGCAGCCGCGGCATCGGCGCGGCCATTTCGAAAGCGCTGAAAGAGGCCGGCTACGACGTGGCCGCCACCTATGCCGGCAACGATGAAAAGGCCGCAGCCTTCACCGCGGAAACCGGCATCAAGACCTACAAGTGGAACGTGGGCGACTACGACCAGTCCAAGGCCGGCATCGCCCAGGTAGAGGCCGACTTGGGCCCCATCGACGTGGTGGTCGCCAATGCCGGCATCACCCGCGACGCGCCCTTCCACAAGATGACCCCGGAACAGTGGCAAGAGGTCATCGACACCAACCTGACCGGCGTCTTCAACACCGTGCACCCGGTCTGGCCCGGCATGCGCGAGCGTGGCTTTGGCCGGATCATCGTGATCAGCTCGATCAATGGTCAGAAGGGCCAGTTCGGCCAGGTCAACTATGCCGCCACCAAGGCCGGCGACCTGGGCATCGTGAAATCCTTGGCCCAGGAAGGCGCCAAGAAGGGCATCACCGCCAACGCGATCTGCCCCGGCTATATCGCCACGGAAATGGTCATGGCCGTGCCGGAAAAGGTGCGTGAATCGATCGTTGCCCAGATCCCGACCGGCCGCTTGGGCGAGCCCGAGGAAATCGCGCGCTGCGTGGTCTTCCTGGCCGCTGACGACGCCGCGTTCATCAACGGCTCGACGATCTCGGCCAACGGCGCCCAGTTCTTCGTCTGAGCGCATCCGATCCGACCCCAAGGGCGGCCCCTGCGGCCGCCCTTTTTGTGCCCGCGTGCCGCGGGCGCGCTGCGCGCTTGGGTATTTTGACCAAGAAGAAGGGGAAAGGCGCGCCCTTGTCCTTCTTCTTGGCGAAAATACCCATGGCGGAACCGTTCCACGGGAAAAACGCTCTGGGCAGGGCGCCGCGCGTGGCGTATGGCCTGCGCCATGCCCCGCCCCCGCGCCACAGCCATCGGATTTTCCGCCGTCCTGCTTTGGGCGCTGCTCGCCCTCTTTACCGTGGGCTCTGCCCCCGTGCCGCCGCTGCAACTGAATGCCATCTGTTTCGCCATCGGCGGGGCGATCGGGATTGTCTGGGTCATCGCCACCGGCGAGGCGCGGCTGCTGCGCGCGGTGCCGCTGCGGGTCTATGCCTTTGGCACGGTGGGGCTGTTCGGCTATCACGCGCTGTATTTCTCTGCCCTGCGCCTGGCCCCCGCGGCTGAGGCAGGGTTGATCGCCTATCTGTGGCCCCTGCTGATCGTTCTGCTTTCCGGCCTGTTGCCCGGCGAACGGTTGCGCGCGGGTCATGTTCTGGGCGCGCTTCTGGGCTTTACCGGGGCGGCGCTGATCGTGGCGCGTGGCGCGACCGGGTTCGACGGCGCGGCCCTGCCCGGCTATGGGCTGGCGGCGCTATGCGCGCTGACATGGTCCAGCTACTCGGTGCTGTCGCGGCGATTGGGCAGCGTTCCCACGGCCAGCGTTGCGGTGTTCTGCCTGGCCAGCGCCGCGCTGTCGCTGCCGCTGCACCTGGCGTTGGAACAGACCGCGTGGCCCACGACACCGTTGGCCTGGGCCAGCATGGTGGCCCTGGGGCTGGGGCCGGTCGGGCTGGCGTTTTACGTCTGGGATATCGGGGTAAAGCGCGGGGATATCCAGGTTTTGGGGACGGCCAGCTATGCCGCGCCGCTGCTATCCACGCTGATCCTGGTGGGCGTGGGTATTGCCGCACCCACGCCGATGCTGCTGGCCGCCGCGGTGCTGATTACCGGCGGGGCGGCGCTGGCCGCGCGGGCCAGCGCGGGTGCCAGATCTCAGGCCTGAGACAGCCGTTCGATCTGTTCCTTGATCCGAAGCTTCTGTTTCTTGAGTTCAGCGATCTGAAGGCGATCAGTCGCGGGCATGCGCTGTGCCGCTTCGACCTTTTCCGAAAGAACCTCGTGTTTCCGGCGGAGTTCCTGCAGGTGCGAACCCAGATTCATGGCCAAAGCTCCTCTCTTGATGTCATCCAACGTTTACAGTGCAGCACGAATTCCGAGTCGTGTCACGGTCTTGAATTCGACGAATTCGCGCTTATCGCCCGCCTTCATGCTGGCCAGGGCAGCGCGGCGCCCTGCCGCAGCACCGCCGTCAGGGCGGGGGTGTAGCTGTCGCCGTCGCGTTCGTGCCGCTCGCCCGCATGCAGAACCAGCGGCGCGTGCAGGCGAAAGGCCCCGCGCCCGCCCTTGCGCGCGCGCAGCAGCACCAGCTTGGCCGTTCGGCCCGCGCGCGGGGACAGTGGAAGGATCTCCGCGCTGCCCAGGCGGCGATCCAGCGCGGTCAGCAGGTCTGGCAACCGCTCGGCCCGTTGGATCAGGGTCAGCCAGCCGCCAGGGGTCAGCCGCCGGGCGGCGGCGTCGATCCAGGCGGCCAGCGGCGTTGCCTCGCCCTGTGCGGCCTCGCGCACGGGGTCGGGCGCCGCAGACCCGCGGTCGCGTTGGAAATAGGGTGGGTTCGCGCAAACGTGATCGTAGATGCGCGCGCGCAGGGCGGGCGGCGGCGCGGACAGATCGGCGGTCAGAACCTCCAGCGCGATGCCGTTGGCCGCCGCATTCCGCCGGGCCAGCGCGGCATAGCTGTCCTGCAACTCTACCCCGGTCTGCACCAGCCCGGCCACCCGCGCGCCCAGGCACAGGCTGGCCACACCCGCCCCGCAGCCCAGTTCCAGAACGCTTTGCCCTGGCCGCGCGGGCACGGCCGCGGCCAGCAAAACCGCATCCATACCAGACCGATAGCCGCGCGCGGGCTGTTCGATCCGCAACCGCCCCCCCAGGAAGGCATCGCAACGCGTCTGGGACATGGCTAACGGCCCTCGCTGACCTCGATCCCGTTGTCGCGCAGAACGGCGCGGGCGCGGAACAGATCGCGGTCCGCCACCATGATCCGGCGCGGCAAAACGCCTATCGATCCTTCCAGCACGCTCATGTGGACATCCATGGGAAAGCAGTCTATCTCCTCCCCCTGAAGAAGCGCCGAGACAAAGGCGATGAGCGTCGGGTCGTTGGTGCGGATGAGTTCTTTCATGACCGCGACTTAAGGGCAGATGCCGCCCGATGTCGAGCAACCTGACGAGGCCGTGATGGGCTTGGACGAGGCGATCCGTAAACCGCATGAGCGCCTGAGCGCGTGTCTCGCCGCAGAGATGGCCGAGGTAGACAAGCTGATCCGCACGCGGATGACCTCGGAATACGCCCCCCGCATCGATGAGGTCGCGGCCCACCTGGTGGGCGCCGGCGGCAAGCGGCTGCGCCCGCTGCTGACCATCGCGGCGGCGCGGATGTGCGGCTATGACGGACCGTATCACGTCTATTTGGCCGCAACGGTGGAATTCATCCATACCGCCACCCTGCTGCATGACGACGTGGTGGACGAAAGCGGCCAGCGCCGGGGCCGGCCCACGGCGAACCGGCTGTGGGACAACAAGTCCAGCGTTCTGGTCGGCGATTACCTGTTCGCGCGGTCCTTCCAGTTGATGGTGGCGCCCGGCAACCTGCAGGTTCTGGACATCCTGTCGAACGCCGCCGCAGTGATCGCCGAGGGCGAGGTGCTGCAACTGACCGCCGCGCGCGACCTGTCCACGACCGAAGACATCTACCTGAAGGTGGTGCGCGGCAAGACCGCCGCCCTGTTCGCCGCCGCGACCGAGGTTGGCGGCGTGATCGCCGGCATGCCCGAGGAACAGCAGCGCGCGCTGCACACCTATGGCGACGCGCTTGGGGTCAGCTTCCAGATCGTGGACGATCTGCTGGATGTCAGCGGCGACACGGCCAAGACCGGCAAGAATATCGGCGACGATTTCCGCGAACGGAAACTGACCCTGCCGATCATCAAGACCGTGGCCAAGGCCGAGGGCGAAGAGCGTGCCTTCTGGGCCCGCACGATCGAAAAGGGCGACCAGCGCGAGGGTGATCTGGAATACGCCCTGGACCTGATGGCCCGGCACGGCGCGATCGACGACACGCGGGACGAGGCGCTGGCCTGGGCGAACCGCGCGAAAGAGGCGCTGACCCACCTGCCCGAACACGAAATCCGCGACATGCTGCACGATCTGGCCGATTACGTGGTCGCGCGGATCAGCTGATCGCGCATTCACCGCCCGTCATTGCGTCTGCGGGTACCGCTGCTGCGGCGCCCTCGCACCCGGCACCGCCGATCCGCTGATCGCCGGGCCAGTGTGCCAACCGCCTGATTCCCCTTTTGAACAGCCCCCGGCGCGCGCGTTTCGCCGCGCCCTTGCCCGGTTTTGCGCCATGGCGACACGATGCGGGCAGGGGTGGGCTGGATTGGGCTACAATTAAACCAAATAAAACAATCAGGCTTTACATCTCCTACTAATTCAGTCAGCTTTCTGCTGCGGGCGACCTTTGGGAACGGGTCAGACCGCCGATTGACCGAATGGGAGACGATATGAAACGCGCACCGATTCTTGCCGTGCTGGCAGCCCTGCCGATGGGCGCCACACCGGCCATGGCCGCCGACAGGGCCGCCGTTCTGGACACCTATGCCGATATCGCGCAGGCGGGCTATGCCGACAGCCTGATCGCCGCCAAGCGGTTGCAGGCCGCCATCGAAACGCTGGTGGAAACCCCCTCGGCCCAGGCGCTGAGCGACGCGCGCGCCGCCTGGATCGCCGCGCGCGTGCCCTATCAACAGACAGAGGTCTTCCGCTTCGGCAATGCCATCGTCGATGACTGGGAAGGCAAGGTGAACGCCTGGCCGCTGGACGAAGGGCTGATCGACTATGTCGCGCCGGGCACCGGCGGGGCGACGGATGAAAACCCGCTGGGCGGGCTGAACGTGATCGCCAATACGCAATTCACCCTGTCGGGTCAGGATATCGACGCCACCGACATCACCCCTGCCCTGCTGGCCGAAACCCTGCACGAGGCCGACGCGATCGAGGCCAATGTCGCCACCGGCTATCACGCGATCGAGTTTCTACTGTGGGGGCAGGATCTGAACGGCACCGATGCGGGTGCGGGAAACCGCCCCTGGACAGACTATGCCAACGGCGACGCCTGCACCAACGCGCCCTGCGACCGGCGCGCGGACTACCTGACCGCCGCAGCCGACCTGCTGGTGTCCGACCTGGAATGGATGGCCGCGCAATGGGCCGAGGGCGGCGCCGCGCGGACCGCCGTGATGACGGATGAAACCACCGGGCTGACCGCGATCCTGACCGGCATGGGCAGCCTGTCCTATGGCGAACAGGCCGGCGAGCGGATGAAGCTGGGCCTGATGCTGAACGACCCCGAGGAAGAGCATGACTGCTTTTCCGACAACACCCATAACAGCCACTATTATGATGGGTTGGGCATCAGAAACGTCTACCTGGGCGAATACACCCGCATCGACGGCAGCCTGGTCAGCGGCCCCTCGCTGTCCGACCTGACCGCCGAAACCGCGCCGGACCTGGACGCACGCCTGCGCGCCGATCTGGATGCCAGCATGACCGCCCTTGCCGGGATCAAGGCGGCGGCCGAGGGCGGGTTTGCCTATGACATGATGCTGGCGCGCGGCAACGACGCGGGCGAACGGCTGATCATGGGCGCGGTGGATGCGCTGGTGACCCAGACCCGGTCCATCGAACGGGTGGTTGCGGCCCTGGGCCTGGACGGTATCGCGGTCGAAGGATCGGACAGTCTGGACGACCCCGACGCCGTTTTCCAATAGCGCAAATGTTGGGCAGGGGGCGTGTCCGGCGCCGCCTGCCCCTTGAGGAAAGAGCGCCAAGATGATCGTCTGTCACTGCATGTCCATCACAGATGCCGATATCCAGCGTGCCATGGAATGGATGCGCGCCGCCGACCCCGAGACGATCATCACCCCGGGCAAGATCTTTCGCGCCCTGGGCAAATCCTCCGATTGTGGGGGATGCCTGCCGCTCTTTGTCGACACGATGCGGAAAAGCGACAGTCTCGAGGTCCCCATGCAATTGCGCGGCCTGCGCCACGCGACAACAAAGGAAAGAGACGAATGAAAGGCGATACCGGAGTCATCGAATACCTCAACAAGGCGCTGCGCAGCGAACTGACCGCAGTCAGCCAGTATTGGCTGCACTACCGCCTGCAAGAGGATTGGGGCTATGGCCACCTGGCCGATGTCTCGCGCAAGGAAAGCATCGAAGAGATGAACCACGCCGACAAGTTGATCGAGCGGATCATCTTCCTGGAGGGGCACCCCAACCTGCAAAAGCTGGACCCGCTGCGCATCGGCCAGACCCTCAAGGAAACGCTGGAATGCGACCTGGCCGCCGAGCATGAGGCGCGCACCCTGTATATCGAGGCGCGCAATCACTGCGACAAGGTTGGCGATTTCGTGTCCAAGGACCTGTTCGAGGATCTGATTGCCGACGAAGAGGGGCATATCGACTTCCTCGAAACGCAGCTGGAACTGTACGGCTCCCTTGGTGCCGAACGCTATGGCCAGCTGAACGCCAAACCGGCCAGCGAGGCCGAGGACTGACCCCAAAGGGGGCCGCGGCCGCGCGGCCCCACCAACCCACCGGAGCCCTTGATGACCCGACGCCTGTCGTGCGGCCTGGCCGCTCTTGCGCTGGCCTGGCCCACCGTCACCCAGGCCGACCCGCTGGGCGAACCGCACCTGCCGCTGATCCCCCGCACCGGGGCAGAGGCCGCCCGCATCGCCCGTGTGACCGCGCCCACCACCGATTTCACCGCGCCCGAACCCTTTGAAAGCCGGCCCGCCGGGGCCGCGACCGTGCGGGCGCGCCGCACCCCGGATGCGTTTTCGCAGGTGTCCGGCAACGTCCCGTTCGAGCGGGAGTTGATGTTCAAGGTGGGTAACGGGCTGTTCAAGAAGGTCTGGGTGTCGGCCCCGGCCTCCACCCAGGCGTCCGACGGGCTGGGGCCGCTGTATAACGCACGCTCCTGCCAGCGCTGCCACCTCAAGGATGGGCGCGGCCACCCGCCCGAGGGGGCAGAGGACAGCGCCGTGTCGATGTTCCTGCGCATTTCTGTCCCCGCCGGGCCGCAGGACGCGATGACCGAGATCGAGGAATTCCTGGCCGCCAAGGACGGCCCGGGCGCCCCGCGCACCCGGCCCGATCCGGTCTATGGCGGGCAGATCCAGGATTTCGCGATCCCCGGCCACGCCGCCGAGGCGCGGTTTTCGGTGAGCTACGAGGAATTCGAGGTGCCGCTGTCAGGGGGCGAAACCGTGTCCATGCGCCGCCCCACCTATACCGCCGCCGATCCCGGCTATGGCCCGCTGCACCCCGACGCCATGCTCAGCCCCCGCGTGGCACCGCAGATGATCGGCCTGGGCCTGCTAGAGGCGATCCCAGAGGCCGATATCCTGGCCTGGGAAGATCCCGATGATGCCGATGGCGACGGGATTTCCGGCCGGGCGCAGATCGTCTGGTCGGTGGAATACGGCCAACCCATGCTGGGCCGTTTCGGGCTGAAGGCCGGGGCGCCCACGGTCAAGGAACAATCGGCCAGCGCCTTTGCCGGCGATATCGGCATTTCCAATCCGCTGTTCCCCGCGGGCTGGGGCGAATGCAGCGCCGCACAAACCGACTGCCGCGCCGCGCCCGACGGCAATTCCGCCCGCGACGACGGGTTCGAGATCTCGGGCGAAAGCCTGGATCTGGTCACCTTCTATTCGCGCAATCTGGCCGTACCGACCCGCCGCGATCTGGACGACCCGGACGTGCTGCGCGGCAAGCAGGCGTTCTACGAGGCGCAATGCACCGCCTGCCACCGCCCGAAATTCGTCACCCACCGGCTGGACGGCCAGCCCGAGCAGAGCTTTCAACTGATCTGGCCCTATACCGACATGCTGTTGCACGACATGGGGCCGGGCCTGGCCGATAACCGCCCCGAGGGGCGCGCCAATGGCCGCGAATGGCGCACGGCGCCGCTGTGGGGGATCGGCATGACCGAAACCGTCAGCGGGCATACCTACTATCTGCATGACGGGCGCGCCCGCTCGTTGATGGAGGCCATCCTGTGGCACGGGGGCGAGGCCGAGGCCGCCAAACAGCGCGTGGTCGAAATGCCCAAGGCCGACCGCGACGCGCTGATCCGGTTCCTGGAGTCGCTATGAAACAGATCCTGCTTGCCATCGGCATCGTGATTGCCCTGCTGCTGCCGCCCCGCGCCCATGCGGATGTGGGGGCGGTGATCGACGGGCATATCCTGCCCGGCCACGCCGGTTTTGCCGCCGCGACGGGCGATCTGGCGACCGCCGCCGCGCGCGATTGCACCCCGGATGCGCTGCGCCCTACCTATCAGGCGGCTTTTGACGCCTGGATGGGGGTCAGCCACCTGCGCCTTGGCCCGGTCGAGGAAGAGGGCCGCGCACTGGCCATTGCCTTTTGGCCCGATACACGCGGGCTGGTGCCGCGCACGCTGGGCCGTTTGATTGCCGCCCAAGACCCCGTGGTGACCGATCCCGCAGGCTTTGCCGAGGTGTCGGTTGCGGGCCGAGGGCTGTTCGCGCTGGAGCGGCTGTTGTTCGACCCCGACTTCGCAGGCTACGGGCCGGGTGATTACACCTGCGCCCTGACCCGCGCCATCGCCACCGATCTGGCGCGCATGGCAGCCCGGATCGATACGGAATGGCGCGACGGGTTCGCCGACACCCTGCGCAACGCAGGCGCACCGGGCAACCCGGTCTATCACGGCGAAAAAGAGGGGGCGCAGGCGCTGTTCACCGCGCTGGTCACGGGGCTGGAATTCACCGCCGACCAGCGGCTGGACCGCCCCCTGGGCACGTTCGACCGCCCCCGCCCCAACAGGGCAGAGGCCCGCCGCGCGGGCCGCCCCCTGCGCAACATCACCCTGTCGCTGACCGCCCTGCGCGACCTTGCCATGCACCTGGCCAACGATGACGCCCCGCAGACGGCAGCGGCCTTTGACCGGGCACTGGAAACGGCGGCCGCGCTGGACGACCCGCTGCTGGCGGGCGTGGCCGACCCGCAGGGGCGGCTGCGGGTTGAAATCCTGCAACAGCATGTGCGCGCCGCCCGCGACGCGGCCCGGGCCGAAATCGGCCCGCGGCTGGGCGTCAGCGCCGGGTTCAACGCGCTGGATGGGGACTGAGCCATGACCACACGACGCGGATTTCTGGCCAGCCTTTTGGCCGCGGGCAGCCTGCCGGCGCTAAGCTGGGCCGACGCGGGCAGCCCCGCCTACCTAGCCGCGGCAGGCGAACCCGGCGGCGGCTTTGCCCTGTTCGGGCTGGGCGCGGACGGGCGCGACCTGTTCCGTATCCCGCTGCCCGCCCGCGGCCACGCCGCCGCCGCGCACCCCACCCGGCCAGAAGCCGTGGCCTTTGCCCGGCGGCCCGGCACCTATGCACTGGTGATCGACTGCGTGACCGGCGACGTGCAGACCCGGCTGAACGCGCCCGAAGGCCACCATTTCTACGGCCACGGCTGTTTCGTGCACGGCGGCGCGGTGCTGGTCACCCCCGAAAACAGATTCCAGACAGGCGAGGGCCGCCTGGGCCTGTGGGCCCGCGACGAAGGTTACGCGCGCATCGGCGACATTCCATCCGGCGGCATGGGGCCCCATGACGCGCAACGCCTGCCCGGCGGCGATGTGATGGCGATTGCCAATGGCGGCATCCGCACCCACCCCGCCCATGGCCGGGACAAGCTGAACATCGACACGATGCGCCCGAACCTGGCCTATGTGCACCCCACCCAAGGCGTGCTGGAGGTCGTGGAACTGGACCCCGATCTGCACAAGAATTCGATCCGGCACCTGTCCCTGCGCGGCGACGGCACGGTGGCCTTTGCGATGCAGTGGCAGGGCGATGTGGCCGATCCGGTGCCGCTGCTGGGCCTGCACAGGCAGGGACAAGGCGCGCCGGTGCTGGCACAGGCGCCCCTGGCCGAACAGATGGCGATGCAGGGCTATGCCGGATCGGTATCCTTTTCCGGCGACGGGTCAGAGGTGGCGATCACCTCGCCCCGCGGGGGGCGGGTGCACCGCTTTGCCCCGGACGGGGCGTTCATCGGCGCGGTGCGGCGGGGCGATGTCTGCGGACTGGCCCCTGCGCCGGGCGGCTATCTGGCCAGCGACGGCATGGGCGCGCTGGTTCGCGTCACACGCGACGCCGCCCGCCCGCTGGCCGTGGCCGAACGCGCCTGGGACAACCACCTGGTGCGGCTGGGATCGGCCTAGCCGCGCGGTGCGGCGGCCCGGCGCAGGCGATCGTTGATCGCCCGGCCCAACCCGTGATCGGGGACGGGCGCCACGGCGATCACCTGCCCCGGTGCCGCCTGCACATCCAGCGCGCGCAGGGCGTGAAACAGGTTCGCCGCGGCCTCGACCAAATCGCCGGTGGGCGACAGGTTCAGCGCCGCCCCGGCACAATCGGGGCCAAAGCCCAGCCAGATCGCGCCCTCGGGCGGGGTCGCGGCGTCCAGCACCACACGCGCGCCCGGCGCATAGTGCGATGACAACTGCCCCGGCGCATTGGGCTTGGCGGTATTGCCGCCCGTTCCCAACCGCTCACCCAAACACGCCTCGATCGCCTCGACCGGCAGGCCGCCGGGGCGCAGCAGCACGGGGGCGGGGTCGAACCCGACGATCGTGGATTCCACCCCCACCGGGCAGGCCCCGCCATCGACCACAGCGGCAATCGCATCGCCCAGCCCGTCGATCACATGGGCGGCCCGCGTCGGGCTGACCGCACCCGAGGGGTTGGCCGAGGGCGCGGCCACCGGCCCGCCGAATTCGCCCAACAGCCCGCGCGCCACCGGGTGATCGGGCACGCGCAGCGCAACCGTGTCCAGCCCGGCGGTGACCAGCGGTGAAATGCCCGCGCCGGGGCGCAGCGGCAGCACCAGCGTCAGCGCCCCCGGCCAGAACGTATCGGCCAGCCGTTCGGCGGCCACCGAAAACCGCGCGATGCGGCGGGCGCTGTCCATGTCGGGCAGGTGCACGATCAACGGGTTGAAACGCGGCCGCCCCTTGGCCTGGAAAATCGCCGCCACCGCGCGGTCGTCGGTGGCATCCGCACCCAGCCCGTAAACCGTTTCCGTCGGGAAGGCGACCAGCCCCCCGCCCCGCAGATGCGCGGCGGCGCGGGCCAGCCCGGGCGGGTCGGGCGTCAGGATCTCTGCGGGCATGCGCGGCTCCGGTGACGTTGCGTTTTGCCTTGATGGGGCGTGGCTCTCGGCTAGGCTCATTCCCAGTACGACCCCGGACACATATCGCTGCGCCGCACGGGGAACAAGCGGCGCGCGGAGGGAGGACAGCATGCCATATCGCGCGCCCGTGGACGACATCCGCTTTATCCTGACCCATGTCGTAGGGTTCGACCAACTGTCCCAAACCGACCGCTTTGCCGAGGCCACGCCGGACACCACCGCCCAGATCCTGACAGAGGCCGGCAAGCTGTGCGAAGAGGTGCTGTCGCCCCTGCAACGGTCTGGCGACACCCACCCCGCGCGGCTGGAAAATGGCGTGGTGCACACCTCGCCCGGTTTTGCCGAAGGGTATCGCGCGATTGCCGAGGGCGGCTGGACAGCGATTTCCGCCCCGCCCGATCACGGCGGCATGGGCCTGCCGCAAACCCTAGGCATGGCGGTGAACGAGATGCTCAGCGGCGCCTGCCTGTCGCTGCAACTGTGCCCGCTCTTGACCTTTGGCGCGATCGAGGCGCTGACCCACCACGCCAGCGCGGATTTGCAGGCGCTGTACCTGCCCCGGCTGATTTCCGGCGAATGGTCGGGCACGATGAACCTGACCGAACCGCAGGCCGGCAGCGATGTGGGCGCCCTGCGCACCACCGCGCAGCCGAACGGGGATGGCACCTACGCGATCAAGGGGCAAAAGATCTATATCAGCTGGGGTGACGGCGATTTCCTGGACAACGTCGTTCATCTGGTGCTGGCCCGCCTGCCCGACGCGCCGGCGGGGACCAAGGGCATCAGCCTGTTCCTGGTGCCGCGCAACATCCCCGACGAAAACGGCGCGCCCGGCGCGCGCAACGGGGTCCGCGTGGTCAGCCTGGAACACAAGATGGGCCTGCATGGCAGCCCGACCGCGGTGATGGAATATGACGGCGCCACCGGCTGGATGATCGGCGCGCCGAACAAGGGCATGGCCGCGATGTTCACCATGATGAACAATGCCCGCCTGGGGGTGGGCATGCAGGGCATCGGCGTGGCCCAGGCCGCGCTGACCCATGCGCTGGCCCATGCCCGCGACCGCGTGCAGGGCAAGACGCCGGTGCAGGGCGGCAGCGGCGCCATCATAGACCACGCCGATGTACGCCGAATGCTGGCCACCATGCGGGCAGAGGTGTTCGCCGCCCGCGCCATCGCCCTGTCCTGTGCGGTCTCCATCGACATGCAGGCCGCGACGGGGGCGGCGGACTGGGCGGCGCGCGCGGCCTTCCTGACGCCGATCGCCAAGGCCTATGGCACCGATACCGGAATAGAGGTCGCCCAGACCGCGATGCAGGTTCAGGGCGGCATGGGCTATATCGAGGAAACCGGCGCCGCCCAGTTCCTGCGCGACGTGCGGGTCACCGCGATCTACGAGGGCACCAACGGCATCCAGGCGATGGACCTGGCGGGCCGCAAGCTGATGGACGGCGGAGAGGCCGCCTGGCGCCTGCTGGCCGAGGTCGAGCAGACCGCCGAACAGGCCCGCCCCCTGCTGCCGGATCTGGCCGAGCGGGTGTGGGACGCCGCCGAATCCCTGCGCGAAACCACCGAATGGATGCTGACGCAGGACATGACCCAGCGGTTTGCCGGGGCGGTGCCCTTCTTGCGGGGCTGGGCGCGGGTGCTGGGCGGGCAGGCGCACCTGGCCGCCGCCCTGGCCGAGGGCGGCACCGGGCCGCGCACGGCCCTGGCGCGGGTGTTCGTTGATCGGCTGCTGCCCGAACATGCCGCGGCACTGGCGCAGGCGCGGGCGGGGGCGGATGCGCTTTATGCCCTGTCAGACGACGATTTCGCCGCATGATGGACGGCAGCCGCGGCCCGATCCGCTATCCCTTTGACACGGCGCCCGACCCCGATGGCGCAGTCGAGATTGCCCCCGGCGTGCTGTGGCTGCGCCTGCCCCTGCCCATGGCGCTGGACCATGTCAACGTTTACGCGCTGGACGACGGGGACGGCTGGACGCTGGTCGATACCGGCATTTCCTCGCGCCGCAGCCGGGCGATCTGGGCCACGCTGCTGGCGGGGCCCCTGGGCGGGCGGCCCGTGAACCGCGTGATCGTCACCCACCACCACCCCGATCATGTGGGCCTGGCCGGCTGGTTCCAGTCCGAACACGGGGCAGAGCTGTGGACCAGCCGCACTGCCTGGCTGTTCGCGCGAATGCTGCAACTGGACGAACAGGATCGCCCGGCGCCGGAAACCCTGGCCCATTATCGCGGGGCGGGCATGGATCCTGCGCTGTTGGAACGGCGGGCCAGTGAACGGCCCTTCAACTTTGCCGATACGGTGGCGCCGATGCCGCTGGGGTTCCGCAACCTGGCCGAGGGCGACGTGATCCGCGCGGGCGGGCGCGACTGGGACGTGCGGCTGGGCGACGGTCACGCGCCCGACCACGTCACGCTGTGGAGCAGGGACGACACCCTGGTCATCGGCGGCGATCAGTTGCTGCCCTCGATTTCGCCCAACCTGGGCGTCTACGCGACCGAACCGCTGAACGACCCCGTCGCCGCCTGGATCGACAGTTGCACCCGGCTGGCCGCCCATGCGCGCCAAGATCACCTGGTTCTGCCGGGCCACAAGCTGCCCTTTACCGGGCTGCCGACGCGCCTGCAGCAGATGATCGATAACCATCACGGCGCGCTGGACCGCCTGCGCGCCCATCTGGCCCAGCCCCGCACCGCCTGCGAATGTTTCCTGCCGCTGTTCAAGCGCGAGATCGCAGAGGGCGAATACGGCCTGGCCCTGGTCGAGGCCGTGGGCCACGTCAATCACCTGTTCCTGACCGGGCAGGCACGGCGCTGGCGGCGGGCCGATGGGGCATGGCTGTACCAGATGGCCGACAATGACCGCGAGATCCGTGACAGACCCGCCGCGATGCACTAGCTTTCGCGGGAACGGAACCGGGACGGATGCGCGCGGCGGCCGTCGGGGGGCGGCAATCCCTCGGGGCAGGTGCGTGGTGCCGGCGCCACCTGACACCGATAGCTGCCCGAGACCTTTCACATGCGCCGTTTCCTGATCGCCCTAGCCCTGCCCCTGATCCTTGCCGCCTGCACCGCCGAGCCCGTCTGGGCCCCGGACGAGGCCGTCGCCCGCGCGGTTTATCGCAGCCCCGAGCCGCCCTCGATCACGCTGTTCACGATGGTCAACAACAGGTCCAACGCGGGCGCGCATTCCGCGCTGATGGTCAATGCCAGCCAACGGGTCATCTTCGACCCGGCGGGCAGCTGGTGGCACCGCACAGCACCGGAACGCAACGACGTGCATTACGGGATCACGCCGCTGATGCTGGATTTCTTCATCGATTACCACGCGCGCGAAACCTACCACGTCGTGATGCAGACCGTAGAGGTCAGCCCCGAGACCGCCGAACGCGCCCTGCGCCTGATCGAGCAGAACGGCGCCGTGCCCAAGGCGATGTGCGGTCAGTCCATCAGTTCGGTCCTGCGCCAGGTGCCGGGTTTCGAGAGCATTCCGCGAAGCTTCGGCCCCAAGGTGATCATGCGCGGCTTTGGCCAGATCCCGGGGGTCAAGACGCGCAAGATCTATGACGACGACCCCGACGACCACAAGACGATGCTGGGGCAGGATACGCTACCGGCGCCGCGCCTTGAGGCACAGCCCGCCACTGCGGGCTAACCCAGCAGGTACAGCATCGCGTACAGCGTGACCGCCCCGGCCCCGATCGCGGCCAGAACGTTGCGCGTCAGGTATCCCAGCAGAACCGTCGCCGCCGCGGCCAGCACCCGCGGCAGGTCGAAATCGCCCCCCGTGGCCTGGGGCCAGACCACCATGGGCGCGACCAGCGCAGGCAGCACCGCAACGGGCGTATAGCGCAGGTGGCGCAGCACCCAGTCGGGCATCTTGCGGTTGCCGATCATCCCAAGGAACGAAAACCGCAGCAGAAAGGTGCCGACACCCAGGGCCGCGATGATCGCCCAGATTTCCAGCGTGCTCTGGCTCATGCGCGCCGCCCCAGCCACAGTTCAACCTGCGCGCCCACGACCATCGCACCCACCGCCGCGACCAGCAGGCCGGTATTGTAGGGCATGAAGGCCAGCGCCAGCCCCAGCACCACCGACACGCCTGCCGCCGCGACATGGGCCGCGGTGCGCAACGCGGGCGCGACCATCGCCAGAAAGGTGATCGGCACCGCGAAATCCAGCGCAAATTCGGGCGGGATTTCCTGCCCCACCAGCGCGCCGACCAGCGTCATCACATACCACATCGGGCAGATCGGGGTGATAACGCCAAAAAGATAGGCCAACCGCTCGGCCAGGGTCATGTCCGGCCGCGCCTCGAACCGGGCGTGGCCCACGGCATAGGTCTGGTCCACCAGGAAATAGGCCACCAGCGCGCGTTTCCACACCGGCGCGTCCCCGACATAGGGCGTCAGCGAGGCCGAATACATTGCCATGCGCAGGTTCACCGCCAGCGCCGTGGCCAGCACGATCAGCGTCGGCGCGTTGTCCGACATCATCTGCACGGCGGTAAATTGCGCCGCCCCCGCGATGACCAGCACCGAAAAGCCCATGACCTGCGCCAGGTTCAGGCCGGCCTCGGTGCCCACGACACCGAACAGCACCGCAAAGGGCACGATCACCAGCAGGAAGGGTGCGCCGTGACGGACGCCGGTCCAATAGGCGGATTTGACGGTAGAGGCGGGCATGCTGGGCCTTTAGGCTGGGGTTGGTCCGGGGGTACGCCCTGGACCCCGGGGATGCAAACGGGAAATCGGAGGGGCGCGCGTGACGGTTTTCGGTCTGGTTCTGGCAGGCGGCGAGGGGCGGCGCATGGGCGGCACGGACAAGGCGCTGATCCGGCTGGGCGGCCAGACGCTGGCGGCCCGCCTGGCCGGGCGGCTGGGGCCGCAGGTGGCCGCGCTGGCCATCGCTGCAAACGGCGATCCGGCGCGGCTGGCCGGGCTGGGCCTGCCCGTTCTGGCCGATCCGCCGCCCGGCGGACAGGGACCGCTGGCCGGTATCCTGGCCGGGCTGGACTGGGCGGCGGACGGCGGGGCGGATTGGCTGGCAACCGTGGCGGTCGACACCCCCTTTGCCCCGCTGGACATGGTGGACCGGCTGTGGATGGCCGATGCGCCGCTGGCCCTGGCCGAAAGCGGCAGGCGGCTGCACCCCACCGCCGGGCTGTGGCCGGTCGCGTTGCGCGATCCCCTGCGCACGGCCTTGTCCGGGGGGCTGCGCCGCCCCGCACTGTTCGCGGCAGATCACGGCGCGGTGCGGGTACGCTTTGACGGGGTGCCGGACCCGTTCTTCAACATCAACACGCCCGCCGATCTGGCCACGGCGCGGGCCATCCTGGCCGGGGCATGAGGGGGTTCGACACCATCGTCATGGCGGACTGGTCCGCGCGCTCGGCCCCCTCGCCCAGGCGGCCGGTGGCCGATGCCATCTGGATCGCCGTGGCAGCGCAGGGGCAGGAAACCGTCACCTATTACCGCACCCGCGCCAGGGCCGAGGCGCAGTTGACCGCCCTGCTGGCAGAGGGCCGCGCAACGGGGCGGCGGGTGCTGCTGGGGCTGGATTTCGCCTTTGGCTATCCGGCGGGCTTTGCCGCCGCGCTGACGGGAACGGGCCGCGCACAGGCGGTCTGGGCATGGCTGGCCGCGCATCTGCATGACGGGCCGGACAACGCCAACACCCGTTTCGCGGTGGCCGACGCGATCAACGCACGCTTTCCCGGCGTGGGGCCGTTCTGGGGGTGCCCGCCGGGGCTGTCCCTGCCCCACCTGCCCGCACGGGGGCGCCTGCGCCAGGGCCACGGCATGACCGAGCGGCGCCTGGCAGAGCAGGCCGTGCCACGCGCCCATCCCGTATGGAAGCTGTTCACCACGGGCGCGGTCGGCAGCCAGGTTCTGGTGGGCCTGCCGATGCTGCACCGGCTGGCCGAACGGTTTGGCACCGATCTGGCAATCTGGCCCTTCGATCGGCCCGACGCGCCGTTGGTGGCGGCGGAAATCTACCCCGCGCTGATCGACCCGATGCTGCCCATGGCCCCCGACGCCATCCGCGACGCCGCGCAAGTGCGCCTGATGGCCCGCGCGATGGGCCGACTACAGGCGGCGGGAATGCTGGACCGGGCATTCACCACACCCGACGACACCCGCATAACCGAGGAAGGCTGGATCCTGGGCGCAAGCTGCAGCCAGGAACTGCGCGCGCTGCTTAGCCGAACATCCCCGTCACCCGGCCCAACAGCATGAAGGCCCGCGCGGTGCGGGTGTCGGCCAGATCGGACAGATCCTGATCGGTGGCGACCGGCTCGAACTCTGTCAGGACGCGGTCGAACTGGCGCAGGAAGTGATGCGCCGCGTCGCGAAAGATGGGATCCTGCTTCATCCGCCCCGCCGTCAGCGCCAGCGAAGAGCGGTCGCGCACCCCCCCAAGCGCGGCGATGACCGGGCCACGCTCGCCCCCGGCGAAACGGCGCCAGATCTCGGGGCGGGCGCGGTCGGGGGTCAGGTCGTCCATGTAGATGCCGTCCTGGCTGAGCAGGGTCAGCACGTCCTGGGCCGCGCGCACCAGCTTGCCGGTGGTGCGATCCTCCAGCGCGCGGCGCAGCGCGCGGAACCCTTCGCGGTCCTCGGCGGTTTCGGGGAAATTCAGCGCGCGCAGGAACTCGGCGGGTTCCAGTGGCGGGTGCAGATCCTGCGGCGTGTCCAGCGCCAGCGTGGGCTGATCGGCGTCCGCGGCCGGGGTGGGCGGCGCCTGCGGTGCGGGCATGGGCGCGGGGCCCTCGGGCTGCAACCCGGCGGCGTTGGCAATGGCCTGCTCGGTGCGCCGCTGGGCCTCGGCCAGCTCTTCCAGCCGCTTTTCGACGGTGGGGCGCACAGCCATCCCAGCACCTTGCTGCTGCTGGATGTAGGTCTGGCGCATCGCGTCGATGGCCGCCTGCAGGCGGGCCGATTCCTCGCGCATGATTCGGGCGCTCTTGGCGGCAGAGGCCGCCACCCAGATCAGCGCCACCGGCATCACCAGGGCCAACAGCACCAGGATAAAGCTGAGCGGATCAAGCCCCAGTTCCAGCCGTCCGCTGCGGGCATAGGCAAAGAAAATCCCCGCCAGCGCCAGCCAAATCAGGCTGAGCGCCAGCGCGACGATATCCGTCGTGCCGATCCCGTCCGGCCCCCGCATGGAGGGCAGGCCGCCGATCTTGAGCGGGGTGTGCCGTTCGTCCTGGGGCATCGTTGCGCATCCGCTGCTTGCTGCCTCAGATATACTGGATTTTCAGCACCTCGTAACCGCGTTCGCCACCGGGTGTGCGCACTTCGATGCTGTCGCCCTCTTCCTTGCCGATCAGGGCGCGGGCCAGGGGCGACTTGATGTTCAGCAGCCCCTTTTCGATATCGGCCTCGGCCTCGCCCACGATCTGATAGGTCTTTTCCTCGTCGGTATCCTCGTCCACCAGGGTCACGGTGGCGCCGAACTTGATCGGGCCGGACAGATTGGCGGGGTCGATCACCTCGGCCAGGGACAGCAGGCCCTCCAGCTCCTTGATGCGGCCCTCGATGAAGCTCTGCTTTTCGCGGGCGGCGTGGTATTCGGCGTTTTCCGACAGGTCGCCATGCTCGCGCGCCTCGGCGATCGACTTGATCACCGCGGGCCGCTCGACGGACTTGAGCTGCTTCAATTCCTCATCAAGCGCGGCATGGCCCGCGCGGGTCATCGGTATCTTTTCCATATCTCGCAGTCTTTCGGGGAAGCTCGTTCCAGTGACCCAAGCAAATTCGCCGCCCCTTTGCAAGCGGGCGCAACGGGGGAAACCGCCGGTCCGCGCCGTGAATTCCGTTGCCCAATGCCGCCCTGCAGCGAAATGATGTTGCGTCGCAATTGAATTGGGGGGCGCGCTGCGATAACGGTTTGCGAAGCATATTGCCGGACCGCCCGCGCATGGCGCCGGCCCAGAGGGGTAAGCACATGGCCGAGATCGAACGGGAATCTATGGACTACGACGTCGTGATCGTGGGGGCGGGGCCTGCGGGCCTGTCCGCGGCGATCCGGCTGAAGGAACTGGATGCCGATCTGGATGTCGTCGTGCTGGAAAAGGGGTCAGAGGTCGGCGCGCATATCCTGTCGGGCGCGGTGCTGGACCCGATCGGGCTGGACGCGCTGTTCCCCGACTGGAAAGAGCGCGGCGCCCCGGTCACCGTCCCGGTGAAAGAGGATAATTTCTACTTCCTGGGCGAACAGGGAAAGGTCCGCTTTCCCAACTGGCTGACGCCCCCGCTGATGAACAATCACGGCAAGTATATCGTGTCGATGGGCAATGTCTGCCGCTGGCTGGCCGAACAGGCAGAGGGGCTGGGCGTGGAAATCTTTCCCGGCATGGCCTGTTCGGAACTGGTCTGGGGCGACGACGGGTCGGTCAAGGGCGTGATCGCCGGTGAATTCGGCCGGAACGCCGATGGCACGCCGGGGCCGAATTACGAACCCGGCATGGAATTGCGTGGCAAGTATGTCTTCCTGGCCGAGGGCGTGCGCGGGCACCTGTCGAAACAGGTCATGGCGAAATTCGACCTGTCCGAGGGGCGCGATCCGCAGAAATTCGGCATCGGCATGAAAGAAGTCTGGGAAATCGACCCGGCCAAACACCGCGAGGGCACCGTTACCCACACGATGGGCTGGCCGCTGAACGGCAATGGCGGCGGCGGGTCGTTCATCTACCACGCCGAGAACAACCAGATCTTTATCGGGTTCGTGGTGCACCTGAACTACGAAAACCCGCACCTGTACCCCTACATGGAATTCCAGCGGTTCAAGCATCACCCCATCGTCGCCGAGCTGCTGGAGGGCGGCAAGCGCGTGGCCTATGGCGCGCGGGCAATTTCCGAGGGCGGTTATCAGTCGATCCCGCAGGTGGCGTTCCCGGGGGGCGTTCTGCTGGGCTGCTCGGCCGGGCTGGTGAACGTGCCGCGGATCAAGGGCAACCACAACGCCATGATGTCGGGGATCGAGGCCGCCAAGGCCGCGGTCGAGGCAATCAAGGCCGGCCGCGCCGGCGACGTGCTGGCGGAATACGACACCGCCCTGCATTCGGGCGAGATCGCCAAGGATCTGAAACGCGTGCGCAACGTCAAACCGCTATGGTCCCATTACGGCGCCACGCTGGCCACCGCGCTTGGGGGCTTTGACATGTGGGTGGCCAACCTGACCGGCTGGAACCCGCTGGGCACGCTGCACCACGAAAAGACGGACGCCGCCCATACCGGCAGGGCCAGGGATTACCCGAAGATCGACTACCCGAAACCGGACGGCAAGCTCAGCTTCGACCGGCTGACCAACGTCGCGTTTTCCTTTACCAACCATGAGGAAAGCCAGCCCTGCCACCTGCGGCTGACCGACCCGGACGTGCCGGTCAAGGTGAACCTGCCCGACTATGCCGAACCCGCGCAGCGCTATTGCCCCGCCGGTGTTTATGAGGTGGTCGAGGAAGCGGGCCAGGACCCGAAATTCGTCATCAACTTCCAGAACTGCGTGCATTGCAAGACCTGCGATATCAAGGATCCCAGCCAGAACATCACCTGGGTGGCGCCGCAGGGGGGTGACGGGCCGAACTACCCCAATATGTAACATCCGCGCGATAGCGCGGGCATTTGCAGGGCGGGGTGGGCCGCGTGGATTGCCTTGCCCGTCCGGCCGCTCTACCTTGCTGGAAAATCAAGGGAGTGTTGCATTGGCCGCCATCATTTCGCGCCTGACCGCAGGCGCCGCCATGGGTCTGACCCTTGCCCTGACCGCGATCCCGGCCGGGGCGCAAGAGGGTCTGTCAGGCGCCTACCTGGCGGCGCGCCATGCCAGCCTGAACAGCGACTATCGCGCGGCCGCCACCTATTATGACCGGGCGCTGGCGCTGGAACCGGCCAATCCCAGGCTGCTGGACAACGCGCTGATGGCCCATGTCGGACTGGGCGAGATCGACCAGGCCGTTCCCATCGCCCGGCGTCTGGAAAGCACCGGCGCACAAAGCCAGATCGCCAACCTGGTTCTGCTGGCCGACCTGATGAAACGCGCCGATTTCGACGCGGCGCTGGCCGACCTGCACGCCGGGCGCGGCGCGGGGCCGTTGATGAACGGGCTGATCGCGGCCTGGGCGCAATTCGGCCAGGGCCGCATGTCCGAGGCGCTGGAACGGTTCGATACCGCGGCCCAGGGGGCCGGGCTGCGTGCCTTTGGCCTGTATCACAAGGCGCTGGCCCGGGCCGCCGTCGGCGATTTCGAGGGGGCCGACGGCATCTTCTCGGGCGAGGTAGGCGGCCCCTTGCGCGCGACCCGGCGCGGCGCGCTGGCCCATGTGCAGGTGCTTAGCCAACTGGAACGCAACGCCGACGCGCTGGAATTGCTGGACACCCTGTTCAGCCCCGAGGCCGACCCCGAGATCACCGGCCTGCGGACGCAACTGTCGGACGGCGAAACGGTGCCGTTCGACCTGATCACCAACGCCACCCAGGGCGCGGCCGAGGTCTTTTTCACCGTGGCAAGCGCGCTGAACGGCGATGCGGCGGACGGCTATACGCTGGTTCATACCCGGCTGGCCGAATTCCTGGACCCCGACGAAGGCGATTACAAGCTGCTCTCGGCCGAGCTGCTGGAGGCGCAGGAACAATATGCACTGGCAATCGAAACCTATGCCAGCGTGGCGCCTGAAAGCCCCACCTTCCTGACCGCCGAACTGGGCCGCGCCCGGACCCTGCGCCGCACCGGCGATATCGACGGCGCGGTCGCCGTGCTGGGCGACCTGGCGGACAGCTATCCAAAGGTGGCGACGGTGCACATGACGCTGGGCGATATCCTGCGCGGCGAGGAACGCTATGCAGAGGCGCTGCCGGCCTATGACCGCGCGATCGCCCAGTTCGATGCCCCGCGCACGAACCAGTGGGTCGCCTATTTCGCCCGGGGCATCTGCCATGAACGGCTGGACCAGTGGGATCGCGCCGAACCCGATTTCCGCCAGGCGCTGGAACTGGAACCCGGCCAGCCGCAAGTGCTGAATTACCTCGGCTATTCCTTCGTCGAGATGGAAACCAACCTGGACGAGGCGCTGGACATGATCCAGCAAGCGGTCGAGGCGCGCCCGCGCGACGGCTATATCGTGGACAGCCTGGGCTGGGTCTATTACCGGCTGGGCCGCTACGCCGAGGCGGTGGAACCCATGGAACGCGCCGCCGCCCTGATGCCCGTGGACCCGATCATCAACGACCATCTGGGCGATGTCTACTGGGCCGTGGGCCGCCGGCTGGAGGCCGAGTTCCAATGGCGCCGCGCCCTGTCCTTCGAACCCGAGGAAGAGGACGCAACCCGCATCCGCCGCAAGCTGGAGGTCGGGCTGGACAAGGTTCTGCAAGAGGAAGGGGCCCCGCCCCTGGTGCCGGCCAATGACGGTTGAGGCCTTTGCCCCCGCGAAAATCAACCTAACCCTGCATGTCACCGGCCAGCGGGCCGATGGCTATCACCTGCTGGACAGCCTGGTGATCTTTGCCGATGCGGGGGACCGGCTGACGCTGGCCCCCTCTGACGGGCTGTCGCTGACTGTCACCGGCCCCCGCGCGGCGGGCGTGCCGACCGACGGGCGCAACCTGGTGCTGAAGGCCGCCGATCTGTTCCCGGACGGGCAAGGGGCCGCAATCACCCTGGACAAACACTTGCCCGCAGCCGCCGGGATCGGCGGCGGATCGTCGGATGCCGCCGCCGCGCTGCGCGGGCTGTCGGAACTGTGGAACCGGCCCCTGCCCGATGCGCAGGCGGTGCTGTCGCTGGGCGCGGATGTCCCCGTCTGCCTGGCCCCGCGCGCCGTGCGCATGCGCGGCGTCGGCGAAGAGATCCTGGACGGCCCCCGCCTGCCCGACCGGATGGGCCTGCTGCTGGTCAACCCCGGGCTAGAGGTGTCCACCCCCGCCGTGTTCAAGGCGCTGGAACGCAAGGACAACCCGCCCCTGCCGCACCCGCCCGGCTGGTCCAGCGCGGGCGCGATGGCGCATTGGCTGGCCGAACAGCGCAACGACCTGGAACCGCCCGCCCGCCGCCTGGCCCCGGAAATCCGCCAGGTGCTGGACGCCATCGCCGCGACCGAGGGCTGCCTGTTGTCGCGCATGTCTGGGTCGGGGGCGACCTGTTTCGGAATTTACGAAACCCGCGCCCAGGCCGAGGCCGCCGCGCGCATCATCGCCCCCGCCGCCCCGCATTGGTGGGTGCAGGCCGCCAGCCCCTACAGCGCCGCCTGACGCCCCACGCCCGGCCCCGCACAGGCCAGGGCCGGTTGTGCCTGCGGCAACGGGACGATCTGCAAAGGCGCGGGCAGCTCTGCCCCCACGGGGGCCAGCCGCGCCGCCATGTCCGGCGTGGCCAGCAGCGCGCCGCTTTCGGTAATCATCAGCACGGCGGACACCCCCATCGCCGCGGCGACGCGGGGCCAGTCGCGCGGGCCGGCCACGCTCAGCGCGGTGGCGGCGGCATCGGCGCGCGCGCCATCGGTATCCAGCACCGACACCGACACGATCTGACGCACCGGATAGCCCGTGCGCGGATCGAGGATATGGGCAAAGCGCTCGCCCTCATGCTCAAAATAGCGTTCGTAATTGCCCGAGGTATACAGCACCTCGCCGGGTGCCAGCGACACCGCCGCGACCGCCCCCCAGACAAAGGGATCGCGGATCGCCACGCGCCAGGGCCGGTCGCCATGGGCGCCCATCACGTTCACGTCGCCGCCCGCATTCAGCACCGCGTTGGCGATGCCCCGCGCGCGCAGGTCGGCGGCAACCATGTCCAGCGCCGCGCCCTTGGCGAACCCGCCCAGGTCCAGATGCACCGCCGGGTTCGTGGATCGCACGGTTTGCCCGTCCAGCCGCAGGTCGGTCATCCGGGGCCGCGCAGCCAGCAGCGCGGCAATTTCGGCCCGCTCCGGCGGCGCGCCGGTGGGCGGCATGTCAGCGTGAAAGCCCCACAGCCCGACCAGCCGCCCGATCGCGGGGTCGAACAGCCCGCCGCTGGCGCAGGACAAATCCCGGCCACGGCGCAGAACGGCAGCCAGACGGTCATCCACGCGCAGCGCCCGGCCCTGCACGATGGCAGCGTTCAGCGCGCCCAGCGTGCCGCCCGGTTGCCAAGCGTGCCAGTCGCGGTGCAACTCCTGCAACAATTGCCCGGCGGCGGCGGTGGCGGCGCGGGCGGTTTCGGGCGCCTCACCACGGATTTCGATTTCAACCAGGGTGCCGAAAACATACAGGGTTTCGCGGTGCACCTGCGCCTGGCGCATGTGTTGGGCGGTCACCAGCAGCAGAATCGCGACCAGCGCCGACAGCCCGGCGCCCACCTGCCGCCGGCGCGTGCGGGTCATGGCGCGCCCCGATCAGGGGCTGGAATGACCTCTTCGATCCGCATGGCGGCGGCCAGTCGTCCGCGCCGATCCGCCCGGCGGGCGGGCAGCAGCGACAGCAGCAGCACCGGCAGGCACAGCGCCGCGACCATCAGATCAGGCAACCCAAGCGCCGCGAACAGCCCGGCGGCCAGCACCAGGGCTGCGGGCGGCAGCAGATAGGCCAGCCCCGCCGCGCCCAGGAACGCCCCGCCCGGCATCGACACGACGACATGATCGCCGGGCCGCACGCTGGCGGGGCCAGGCAGGTCGATCCGCACCGGCCCGCCCCCCGTCAATTCGGCCAAGGCCCCGGTGCCACAGCCCGCACGGGCCGCGCAATGGGCGCAGCCCGACAGGCGGTCGGCCTCTAGCTGGACGCGCCCGTCCGCGACCCCCGCCACCCTGAGCGTCTGGCGCAGGGCACGCGGATCGCCGGGACCGTCCGCCGCGGGGCAGGCCGCCCCCGGCATCAGTCGGCCGGGGTGATGCAGCCGTCTTCCATGCAGGCGGTCAGGCATTGCGGCATGTCATGGTCCGGCTCGCACTCGTTACACTTGTCCGCCTGGATCATGTAGACGCCCTTGTGCGGGATGATCGCCCCGGTGGGGCAGACAGATTCGCAGTCGCCGCAGGCGGTGCAAAGCATGCTGTCGATCTTCATGGCCATGGGATGGTCCTTTCTTCAGGGTTTCGAAATCTTGACGCGGGCAGCGGGCGCCCGCTCAACCCGGCTTGACCTTGACCGTTCCGCGCAACACTTGCGCCTGGCAGGCCAGCCGGTCGTTGCGACCGGCAAGGTTGTCTTTCAATACGCGGGTTTCCAGCGCAGAGGGCTCTGACAGGTTATCGCCGCCCTCCATGATCCGGGTGATGCAGGTGCCGCATTCGCCCTCGCGGCAGCCATAGGTGATCCCCGAGCCGATCTTTTCGGAAATATCGATGATCCGCGTGCCCTCGGGCACGTTCACCGTCAGCGCGACATCCGCGAAACTCAGTTTTGCCGTGGCCATGGGGCCTCCTTCATTCTTGGGTCTTCAGCTTCCCAGCAATTCGCTCATGTCGATTTCCCGTGCCACCGCGCGCCCGGCCAGGTGCGCGGCCAGCCTGCGGCCGAAATCGCGGCACTCTTCCAACTCGTCCTCGGTGGGGTGCATCTTGATGCGCAGCCCCTTTTCGGGAACGCGCATCTTCAGGCCCTGCATGCGCGATTCCACCATGCCCACCGCCTCGCCCGTCCAGCCGTAGGATCCAAAGGCCGCCCCCAGCTTGCCCTTTGTGTCGATATCCACCAGGCTGGACAGCAGATCCCAGACCGTGCGCACCGCATCCCCGTTGATCGTCGGCGTGCCAAAGATCAGGCCGTCGGCCTCTTCGATCAGGTCGATGAAGGGGGTGACATCGCCGCCCTCCAGGTCGAACAGCGATACGCGGACATCGTCGCTTTCGGTGGCGCCCTCGTAAACCGCGCCGGCCATCTGCGCCGTGGCGCCATAGGCCGAAACGTAAAAGATCAGCAGCGTCTTTTCATCGCCGGTCTCGCTGGCCAGCCGCTTGGTGATCAGGCGGCGATACTGTGCGATGTAATCCCGCGGATGGGCGCGCAGCACCGGCCCGTGGCCCGGCGCGATCATGTCGATTTCCAGCGGCTCGATCAGGTCCAGCGCCTGCGCGACATAGCCTTTGAACGGGCGCATGATGTGGTCGAAATAGTAGTCGAAGGCAAAACGGAAATCGCCGACCCTGTCGTTGAACAGCCGCCCGTCGCAATAGTGGCACCCCAGCAGATCGCAGGTGAACAGCAGGTTCTGTTCCTCCAGCCAGGTGCATTGGGTGTCGGGCCAGTGCACATAAGGCGTGGTCAGAAAGCGCAGCGTCTTGTCGCCCAGCGAAACGGTATCGCCGGTTTCGACGGTGGTGACGCTGTAGCTGTCGAAATCGTCCTTCAGCAGGGCCCGCAGAACCTGCAAACCGCGGGGCGAGACATAGATATTCACATGCGGCGCACGGCGCAGGAATTCCGGCACCGCGCCGGTATGGTCCAGCTCCAGATGGTTCAGGACCAGGGTCGTGATTTCGTCATACCGCGCGACGCTTTCCAGCTTGGCCAGGAATTCGGCGGTAAAGGGCGCCTTGACCGTATCGATCACGGCCACACCCTCGCTGCCGCGCACCACATAGGAATTGTAGGTGGTGCCGTTCGCGGTCTTCAGGATGATGTCAAAGCTGCGCAGATCCGGGTCCAGCGCACCGATCCAGTGCACGCCCTCGGCGATCTGAACCGCCCCTTGCGGAGTGGGGTGGGCATGGCCTGCCATTGGCGCGAAATCTGAGGTCACTTTCCGGCACTCCTGGCCCTTGGGATCGCGAGCGGACCGCTCATCCAAAGATGAAGCATGGAACATGCCAAGCCTGACGAGGGGCGCGGGACAGGTTTTGCGGCGGGCGGGGCCAGCGTGACGGACCCGTGCGACACGGGGCTGTCTGACAAATGTCGGCTTTGCAACATCGCGGCCCGCCACCCCGACCGCAGATCCGACGAAAACCAATGCAGCGCGGCGTTTCCGCCGGGCACCCCGGGCCACGCCTCGGCTGGCATGGTCCATGCTTCATCCTTTGGGCAAGCGGCCTGCGCAACAATCCGGGCTGCCGGACGCCCCCGGCGCCCGCCAAGCGAAGGAGCCCACACCATGACAGAGTTCTTCATGATCCTGCTCGGGACGGCGCTGGTGAACAACGTCGTGCTGGTCAAGTTTCTGGGGCTGTGTCCCTTCATGGGCGTGTCGCGCAAGATCGACGCCGCCATCGGCATGGGGCTGGCCACAACCTTCGTTCTGACGCTGGCCGCGGCCTCCAGTTGGGTGATCGAAACGCTGATCCTGATCCCGCTGGAGCTGGAGTTCCTGCGCATCCTCAGCTTTATCCTGGTGATCGCGGCCATCGTGCAATTCACCGAAACGGTGCTGCGCAAGATGTCGCCGGGGCTGTATCGCGCGCTTGGCATCTACCTGCCGCTCATCACGACAAACTGCGCGGTGCTGGGCGTGGCCCTGCTGAACATCCAGGAACAGCACAATTTCGCGCAAAGCCTGCTGTATGGCTTTGGCTCTGCGCTTGGGTTCACGGGTGTCCTGGCGATCTTTGCCGGGATGCGGGAAAAGCTGGCGCAGCTTGCCGTGCCCGCCCCCTTTGCCGGGCCGCCCATCGCCTTCATCTCTGCCGGTCTGCTGTCCATGGCCTTCATGGGCTTTGCCGGGCTTGTCCCGAACTGAGGAAAGGGAGACCGCCGTCATGCTGTCCGCAATCGCCTCGATGACCGCAATGGGCGCGGGCCTGGGCCTGGCCCTGGGCGTGGCCGCGCGCAAGTTCCACGTCGAAACGCCCCCCATCGTGGACGAGGTCGAGGCCCTGCTGCCCGGCACCAATTGCGGGCAATGCGGCTATCCCGGTTGCCGTGCGGGCGCCGAGGCGCTGGCCGATGGCAGCGCGCCGGTCACCCTGTGCCCGCCCGGCGGGCGCGACCTGGCGCTGGAACTGGCGGATATCCTGGGGGTCGACGCGGGCGCGGGCGGCGATCTGGACGGGATAGAAGAGGCCGAACAGTTGGTCGCCTTCATCTTTGAGGATCACTGCACCGGCTGCACCAAGTGTTTCAAACGCTGCCCCACTGACGCCATCGTCGGCGCGAACCGGCAGATCCACACCGTGATTACCGACGCCTGCATCGGCTGCGACGCCTGTATCGAGGTCTGCCCGACCGAGGCGATCATTCACCGCCCCAAACCCCGGACCCTGCGCAACTGGTACTGGGACAGGCCCACCGCCGAGGCTGACGGCGACACGAGGCTATCCGCATGAGCATTCTTCCCTTTGCCGGGCGTTTCGACCCGGCCCGCCTGTTCGCCTTCAAGGGGGGGGTTCACCCCGAAACGCGCAAGTTCCTGACCGCCGAGTGCGAGATCGAGGAAATGCCCCTGCCCGCCCTGATCCGCGTGCCCCTGCAACAGCATATCGGGGTCGAGGCCGAACCGCTGGTCGAACGCGGCGACGAGGTGCTGAAGGGCCAGCTGATCGGCAAGGCGCGCGGGCCGGTCTCCGCCAACATCCACGCGCCGACCTCGGGGCGGGTGATCGCGGTGGGCCATTTCACCGCGCCGCACCCCTCGGGGCTGCCGGTGCCGACGGTCACGATCCGCCCCGACGGCCGCGATGAATGGGGCCCCCGCCTGCCCCGCCTGCGCCCGGAAAACGCCACCCCCCAGGACATCGCCGCCCAGGTCGCCGAGGCCGGGATCGTGGGCATGGGGGGGGCGACCTTCCCCTCGGCGGTCAAGCTGAACCTGCGCACGAAATACGACCTGCACACGCTGGTCATCAACGCCGCCGAATGCGAACCCTACCTGACCTGCGACGACCGGCTGATGCGCGAACGCGCCGAGGAAATCGCCGACGGCGCCGGGATCATGGCCAAGGCCCTGGGGGTCAAGGAAATCATCGTCGCGATCGAGGCCAACAAGCCCCAGGCGATCGAGGCCATGTCGCGGCACAAGCGCGTCCTGGACTTCGCGATGAAGATCAAGACCGTGCCGACGCAATACCCGATGGGGTCGGAAAAACACCTGGTCAAGACGCTGACCGGACAGGAAACCCCGGCCCGCGCGCTGACCGCCGAACTGGGCGTGGTGGTCCACAACGCCGCCACCGCCCATGCCGTGCACCTGGCCGTGCGCTATGGCGAACCCTCTATCAGCCGTGTCGTGACGGTGTCCGGGCGCGGGGTGGCCCGCCCCGCCAATGTGCGCGCGCTGATCGGCACGCCCGTTGCCGACCTGCTGGCCCATTGCGGCGGTCTAGTCGAGGATCCCGAACGCCTGCTGCTGGGCGGCCCGATGATGGGCCTGCCGATCCAGAACATGCGCGTGCCGATCGTCAAGGGCACCAACGGCGTTCTGGCCCTGACCCCGGCCGAAAGCCGCGACCAGGACACCATGCCCTGCATCCGCTGCGGTTTGTGCGTGCAGGTCTGCCCGATGGGCCTGACCCCGTTCGAACTGAACACCAGGATCGAGGCCGGCGACCTGGAGGGCGCGGCCCGCGTCGGCCTGCTGGATTGCATAAATTGCGGCTGCTGTTCCTTCACCTGCCCGTCGAACCGGCCGCTGGTCCAGACCATCCAGTACGCCCGCGGCAAGCTGGCCGAACAGGAAAGCCGCAAGCATCAGCAGGAACAGGCCAAGCGCCTGGCCGAGGCCCGCACCGCCCGGCTGGAGGCCATAGCCGAGGCCAAGCGCGCCGCCATGGCCAAGCGCAAGGCCGAGATGGCCGCCAAGAAGAAGCGCGAGGCCGAAGCCCAGGCCAATGCAGGCACGACCCAATCCGGGGAGACCGTGAAATGACCGCCCCGATCCTGGCCAGCGGGCCGCATACCCATTCGCGTTTCAACGTGCCGCGCACGATGCTGGCGGTGATGCTGTGCCTCAGCCCGGCCACGGCCTTTGGATTGTTCCATTTCGGCTGGCCTGCGGTGCTGCTGTTTTCGGTCACGCTGGCCGCCGCCCTGCTGTTCGAGGTGCTGTGCCTGGCCATCGCCGGTCGGCCTATCCTGCGTTTTGCAACCGATGGCTCCGCCCTGCTGACGGGCTGGATCGTGGCGCTGTCGCTGCCGCCCTGGGCGCCCTGGTGGGTCGGTTTTACCGGCGCGGGCATCGCCATCGTGATCGGCAAGCACATGTTCGGCGGGCTGGGGCAGAACCTGTTCAACCCCGCCATGGTGGCGCGCGCGATGCTGCTGGTCGCGCTGCCGGTGCAGATGACCACCTGGGTTCCGCCGGTGATCGGCGGCCCCGGCGGGCCGGGGTTTCAAGAGGCGCTGGCCATCACCTTTGGCGGCGGCACCTTCGACGCGGTCAGCAGCGCCTCTCCCCTGGGTCATATCCAGAGCCAGCTGGACGCAGGCCTGACGATGGACAGCATCCTGGCGGGCATGGGCCGCGTGCATGACCAGCTTTTCGGGTTTGTCCCCGGGTCGCTGGGCGAAACCAGCGCGCTGCTGCTGCTGATCGGCGGGATCGGGCTGATCCTGCTGCGGGTCATTACCGTGGTGATCCCGCTTGCCGTGCTGGGCTCGGTCGCGCTGTTGTCCGGCGCCGCCTGGCTGATCGCGCCCGACAGCTTTCCACCGCCGCAATATCACCTGTTGTCCGGTTCGCTGATGTTCTGCGCCTTCTTCATCGCGACCGATTACGTCACCTCGCCGGTCACCGGCTTTGGCAAGATGATCTACGGCATCGGCATCGGCGCGCTGATCTTTGTCATCCGCAGCTGGGGTGCCTTCCCCGAGGGCGCGGCCTTTGCCGTGCTACTGATGAACGCCTGCACGCCGCTGATCGACGAATACGTGCGCCCGCGCATCTTTGGCCGCACCCGCGCGGGCAAACCGCTGGAACTGGGGGACACGCAATGACCGAGACACCCCAGCAAGATGAAATGCGGCGCGGGCCGCTGGCGGCGCTGCGCAACTCTCCGGCCTGGCACGGGCTGTTGCTGGGCGGGTTTGCGCTGGTCACCGCGCTGATCCTGTCGCTGACCGATGACGCCACCCGCGGACCCATCGCCGAACGCGCGTCCGAGGATTTGCTGGCCTCGCTGGCGCAGGTGATCCCCGACGATCTGCACGACAACGACCTGACCGCCGACATGCGCACCGTGGCCGACGGGGCCGAGGGCGACGTGCCCGTCTATGTCGCCACCGAGGACGGGCAGGTCAGCGGCGTGGCCTTCGTGCTGACGGGATACGGCTATTCCGGGGCGATCCGCGTGCTGATCGGCATCGCGCCCGATGGCAGCCTGCTGGGCGTGCGGGTGCTGTCGCACACCGAAACCCCCGGCCTGGGCGACAAGATCGAGATCGCCAAGGACGACTGGGTCGAGGATTTCACCGGCCGCTCGCTGTCCGATCCCGGCCCCGAGGGATGGAAGGTGCAAAAGGACGGCGGCATCTTTGACCAGTTTTCCGGCGCCACCATCACCCCGCGCGCCGTGGTCGGTACGGTGCATCGCGGGCTGGGCCTGTTCGACCGCCACCGCGCCACCCTGCTGGCCGCCCCCGCCAAGACGGAGTCCGACTGATGTCCACGAATTACGGCACCATCGCCCGCAACGGGATCTGGGACAACAACGTCGTTTTCGGCCAGTTGCTGGCGCTGTGTCCGCTATTGGCCGTGACCGGGACCGCGACCAACGGGCTGGGCATGGGGCTGGCCTCGACCGCCGTCATGATCGGCTCGGGCTTTGCGGTATCGGTCCTGCGCAAGATCATCACCCCGGAAATCCGCATCCCCGCCTTCGTGCTGCTGATCGCAACGCTGGTCACGGTGGTCGATCTGGCGATGAACGCCTGGCTGCACGACCTGCACAAGATGCTGGGCCTGTTCATTCCGCTGATCGTGACCAACTGTGCGATCCTGGGGCGGGCGGAATCCTTTGCCTCGCGCCAGTCGCCGCTGGCGGCCAGTTTCGACGGTCTGATGATGGGGCTGGGCTTTACCCTGGCGCTGGTGGCCCTGGGCGCGGTGCGCGAAATCCTGGGTTCGGGCACGCTGTTTGCCAATGCCGCGCTGCTGCTGGGGCCCAGCTTCGGCTTTCTCGAAATCACGGTGATCCCGGATTACCAGGGCTTTCTGCTGCTGATCCTGCCGCCTGGCGGCTTTATCGCGCTTGGGGTTCTGCTGGCGCTGAAGGCGATGGTCGACAGCCGCAGCCGCGCCGGCGGCCAGCGGGTGGAAAACCCGCAGGTCGAAAAGGTGTTCACCGCCGCGGGCGTGCTGTCCCGCGACGCACAGGCAGGGGAACAGGCATGATCGTCAGCTGCGCATTCGCCCGCGCCACCACCCAAGTCTGGAAGAACCTGGACGTGCCCGAAGGCGCCACCGTGCGCGACGTGATCGAGGCGTCGGGCCTGCTGGACCAGTTCCCCGAAATCGACCTGGAGCAAAACAAGGTCGGCATCTTCGGCGCCCTGGCCAAGCTGGAAAAGCCGGTGAAAGAGGGCGACCGGGTCGAGATCTATCGCCCCATCCACCCCGAAGCCGAGCTGCTGGAAAAGAAATAGGCCCCCGTCCAAGCCATGGAGACAGGACAATGCAAACCCTGAACCGCCGCCGATTTGCCGGATACCTTGCCGCCGGGGCCGCCACCGCCATCGCGGGCTGGACCGCCGCGCCGCACGCCGCGCACGCGCAGGCCGTCATCGTCGGCGCGGGGCCAGCCGGGGCCGCCGCCGCGTTGGCGCTGAAGGGGGCGCAACCTGCCCGCCCGGTGCTGCTGGTGGAACGCGATCCGACCCGCATGGGCCGCACCGCCACCGCCGCCTTTGACAAGCCCGCCGCCGGGCCCGGCCTGGACGCGCTGCGCCGCGCGGGCGTGCAGGTGGTGCTGGACGATGTGGCCGATATCGACTGGCGCGCCGCCCGGCTGGAATTGTTCAGCGGCCGTGCCCTGCCCTTTGACCAGCTGTTGCTGGCACCGGGCACCGCCGCGCGGCCCGAACCGATTGCCGGGCTGGACGCCGCCGCGCGCCACCGCTGGCCCGCCGCCTGGGGCAACGCACGCGAGGCACGCCGCCTGCGCGCGCAACTGGCCGCCCTGCCTGCGGCCGGGCATGTCGTCCTGCGCCTGCCCGCCACGCCCGGCCACCAAGCCGCCGCGCTGAACCGGGCGCTGCACATGGCCACCTGGCTGCACCACAATCGCCCCAACGCGCGGTTCAGCGTTCTGGACGGTGGCACCGGCACCGATCTGGCCGCGCGGTTCCACGCAGCATTGGACCGGCAGGGGCTGGACATCGCCGCCAAGTGGCACAGCGCCGCGCAGGGCGGCACCGTTCTGGCCGTCGATGCGCCACGCGGTGTGCTGGACACCAATGCCGGGCGGCTGCGCGCGGATGTGGTGAACTTCGTCCTGCCGCAGGGCGCGGGCGCGATTGCGCGCCGCGCCGGGCTGGTGGATGCATCAGATTGGTGCCCGACCGATGCGCGGGGCCTGTCCACCCGCCGGGCGGATGTGGCGATCCTGGGCGATGCGCGCAAAAGCGCGGCGCGCACGGTTGCCGGTGCGCTGCAATCGGGCCGGGCGGCGGCGGCGCTGGTCTGAACGGCGCCCGTCAGTCGTGGGAACAGCCGGCCTCGTCATGCTCATGGGGCGCGGGCGGGGGCAGGCAGCCCTCAACCAACGCACGGGCGGCGGCAGCCGGATCGGGTTCCGAGGTCGCGGCCGCCGTAATCCCCATCCGCGCCATGCGCTGCACGAAATGGCGCCCCACGCTGGCCGCGATGATCGCATCCACGGAATAGAGCGGGTGATCGCCTGGCCCCTTGAAATCGTGCAGCGCCATGCCCCGGGGCATATCCAGCCGCTCGACCTCTTGGGCGGGGGCGCCCGGCGTCGCCTCAAAGATGAAGAAGCGGCGCGTGCGGCCCACATGCGGGGTCACGGTGCGGAAATTCTGGCTGGCAACGGCGATGCGCATGGGCGGCTCCTGTCCGGGATGGCACACGCCCCGCGCGGGAACCGTCGGTGCGGCAACCGGAGGCGTTTGGCCGCAAAGGACAGCAGACGCGCGGGGCTGTCTGTGACTATGTCACGTTATCCGATACTTTTTGTCAGGCTTGCGGCGCACCCCTCGCCTGTTCGCCCGACCGCCCCGCAACCGGCGATGTCGCACCAACCCTAGTAGTTTTGCGCCCGCCGGATGCGGCGCATGCGGTCGCTTTGCGCCAGCGCCTGCCCCAGGGTTTCGACGCCCGCGCCCTGCAACTCGCCCAGCATGTGGCGGAACACCTCTGCGGTGGCCAGCGCGTCGCCCAGGGCGGTATGGCGCTCGGCCTCGAGCAGGGTCATGCCGAACTGCACCGCCAGCGCGTCCAGCGTCAGATCCTCGGCATGGGGATACAGGGCCGCCGACAACAGCACCGTACACAACACCGGATGATCAAAGCGCAGGCCAAGTCGGTCCTCCTTCATCCGCAGGAACGCCATGTCAAAGGCGGCGTTATGGGCCACCAGAACCGCGCCATCGCAAAAGGCGTGAAACCGCCGGGCCGCATCGGCCAGATCGGGCGCCCCGCGCACACGGGCATCGTCGATGCCATGGATCGCGGTCGAGGCCGCGGGGATGTGCCGCCCCGGATTGACCAGCGTGTCGAACACCTCGCCCCGCAGGACGCGGCCATTGACGATGCGCACCCCGGCGATCTGCACGATTTCATCCCCGCCGCGCGGCGACAGGCCGGTGGTTTCGGTATCGAACACCACAAAACTGAGATCCGACAGCGGCCGTTCGGCCTGATCCGCCGTGGCCGGTGCGGGCAGCGAGAAATCGTAGAATTCCGGGCGCGGATCGGTGGGGGCCAGATCCGGCGCGTCGGCGGCACGCAGCGGCAGTACCAGCCGATGGCCGGTGGCCGTGGGTTCGGACCACAGCTCGGCCCCGTGCCCCTCCAGCACATCGCGGCCGGTATACTGGCCATACCCGTCGGATAGCGGCGCGGCCAGCCATGCCTCCAGCGCGCCATCGGGCACATCGGGGCCGCACCAGCCCAGGGTCAGGCGCACCTCGCGCCCCTCGGCCTCGGCCCCCAGAACGAAATCGCCGCGCCCCTCTTGTGCCGCCAGCCCCCCGGCCACGCGGGCCAGCAGTTCGGTCACCGCAAAGCCGTCGCAGCGCACGAAGCGGCGCGGCCCCTCTGCCCCCAGGGGGACGGACAGGCGCGATTGCACCGCGTCCGCAATGTCGTCAGAGGCCACGGCGGGCATCGGCCAGTGGCGGGCCGTCGCCTCGCCATGGCGTTCGGCGACCTCGTGCACGGTGCTGACCAGGCGGGCCTGTTCGGCGCACATCAGGTCGTGGAACCGGCTGCGATCGGCGCCGGGCAGGTCCGGGGCCGCGGCGGCATCCAGCAACGCGCCCAGGGCCGCGGCGGGGCGGCGCACGGCCTCCAGCAAGGTGTTCAGCAGGTGGTCGCGTTCCGCGTGGGCCTGCAAATCCTCGGTAGCGTCGTGAAAGATCAGCACATAGTCCGCGCGCTGCCCCGGGGGACCAAAGGGGCTGACCCGCGCCATCAGAAAGCGTTCGCCGCAGGCGGTCGCGGCCAGGAACTGCTCGGCCTCCTGCTCGCCCCGGGCGCCGCGGGCGGCCATCCGGTCCAGCGCGTGCGACAGCGGTTCGGGCCGCAGAAACGCGGTCAGCGGCCGGTCCAGCCCCAGATCGCCCAGCAACGCCTGCGCCGCGCGGTTATACAGCATCAGCCGGTGGTCGGGGGTGGCCACGACGACCCCCTCGGCCAGGTCGCGCAACAGCGCCTCGAACATCGCCTTTTCGCGGTTCAGCGCAGCGGTGCGTTCGGCAACCACGCGGTCCTGCGCGGCGCGGGTGTCGGCCAGCGCCTCTTGGATCGCATTGGCGGCGGGCGCCAGGGCGCCCAGATAGCGCGCGGGCGCCTCGTCGATCCCGGCGCCGATCTCGGCGCGGGCACGGGTCTTCAACTGCGCCGATAGCGCCAGGATCGGCCGGGCGACGTTTTCATCGAACAACAGCCCGATCCACGCCGCCAGCCCCGCCAGGCCAAAGCCCGCAACCAGCCCAGCCACGACATAGCCCTGAACCGGGCCGCCCGCGCGGGCATGGCCCAGCCACAGCCCGACCGCCAGCAGCGCCAGACCGCCCGCCGCCAGCGCCATAAAGAACAATGCGAAACGAAGTCTCAGCCCAAGCCGTTCATGCATCCACCTCTCCCCCCAGCAGCACGCGGATCTGTGCCAGCAGGTCCGCCGTCGCAAACGGCTTGGTCAGAAAGGCATCCGCCCCCAACGCCAGCCCCTTGCGCCGCTCGACCTCGCCGCCGCGCGCCGTCATCATAAGGATCCGTAGGCCGGACAGCCCCGGATCGCGCCGGATGGCCTGGCAGATGTCGAACCCCGTTCGCCCGGGCAACATCACGTCCAGAACCACCAGGTCGGGCTGCGTCTCCTCCAACGCGGCCCAAGCCGTATCGCCATCGGCCACGCGCTGCACGCGATAGCCTTCCCGCCGCAGCAGGAAATCAAGGGCGGTGGCGATGCCGTCCTCGTCCTCGGCCAGCAATATGGATTTGCCCGCCATGCCGTGCCCCTAGTCCGCAGTCGTTACGCAGACCGCCGCCAGCAGCCCGTCGCCACGTTCCAGCGGGCGCCAGGCCGCCGTGGACGGATCGGCCAGCGCCGCGTCGGACACATCCGCCCGCGCGCCGCGCCCGCAATCGACCAGTTGTGGGATCGCGCGGGTCGGGTGCCAGCGGGCAAAGGCGTAAAGCGTGACCAGCCGCAGCCCCGGCGCCGCCGGATGGGTCGCCGCACCGCCCGCATCGACCGCCAGCAGGCGGGTCGCCTGCGGCACGGCATAGGTCCACGGCTTCCACGGTTTGCGTTCCTCGATCCGCTCGACCTCGACCACGCCGTCGGGCAGGCCCGCCACGGTGCGCGGCGCCCAGCTGTATTCCGACCAGATGGCGTAGCCCACCATCGCCAGCCCCGCCGCCGCCGGCATGATCCAGCGCGGGATGTGCCGCCCGGTCAGCCGGTCCAGCGCCAGCACCAGACCGGCCGCGCCCAGACCCGCCACGAAACTGGCGATCAGTTCGAAAAACATTCTAGCCCATCCCCCCGCGGCCCTGCCCCAGGGCCGATTGCATCGTCTTGACCACCATGAAGGCATCGCGCAGGTGCTTGCGTTCCAGATCGGACAACTGCCCCGGCGCCATGAAATTGTCCGGCGCCTGGCCCGCCCGGACCTGATCGGCCTGATGGCGCAGGCGGGTTTCGGCAATCAGGTCATAGGCGTCGATCAGGTCATGCACCCCAGCCTGTGAAATCACCCCGTCCGCCCCGGCCTGCACCAGCCGTTCGCGGGTATTCACCGCCTCCAGCCGCCCCTTCAGCGCGTAGACCCGGCCCAGATCGACCACCGGCACCACGCCGGAATGTTTCAGGTCGACCATGTCCTTATGCTCGCCCGAGCGGATCAGGGCAAAGCCGCGCAACAGCCCCAGCGGCGGGGTGTGCTTCAGCGAATTGGACACCATATGCGCCACGAAGATCGAGTTCCTGGCCGCCATGTCCAGCGTTTCGGCCTGCAGGTCGGAAAACAGGCCGACCTCGCCGCCGATGGGGCGCAGGTCGAACATGACAGAGGCCAGCATCTGCGCCTCAGTGTCCGGCTGGGCGATCCAGCCCGCGAAATAGTCGCGCCAGACCCGGCGCGGCTGCCGCCAACGCGGGTTGGTCGCCATCATGTCGCCGGGGCAATAGACGAAACCGCAGGTGTTCAACCCGTCCGAGACGAAGCGCGCCAGCGCCTCGAAATAGGCGTCATGCTCGGGCCGGAACGCATCGTCCAGAATCAGGCAGTTGTCCTGATCACTGACGCCGGTCTGTTCGCGCCGCCCCTGGCTGCCGCAGGCCAACCACAGATAGGGCACCGGGGGCGGGCCCAGCCGGGCCTCTGCCAGGGCCAGCAGACGGCGGGTGATCGCGTCGGTGATGTCGGTGATGCGCCGGGTGATCGCACCGGCATCCACGCCCGCGCGTACCAATTGCGCCAGCAGCGCGGGCACCTCGGCCACGACGCGGGCCATGTCCTGCGGATCGTCGGCATCGACGATTTCCACGATCATGTGGCTGGCCGTGGCGGCCTGTTGCCGGAACAGGTCGGTGCGCCCGATCAGGCCGACGATGCGCCCGCCCTCGGCCACGGGCAGGTGGCTGATGTTGTTGTCGGCCAGCATCATCAGCGCATCCAGCCCCAGGGCATCGGGGCCGATGGTGATGGGATCGCGCGACATGACTTGCGCAACGGGGGTGGCGCCGTCCAGCCCCTCTGCCAGCACCTTGCCGGCCAGGTCGCGCACGGTGACGATGCCCGCGGGCGCCGCGCCCTCCATCACGATGACCGAGGAAATGCCGTTTGCGCGCATGATCTGCGCCACCTCCGTCACGGTGGCACCCAGCGGGCAGGTGATCGGCGTGCCGGTCATCAGGTCAGCCACCTTCAGCGCCGTCAGCCCGGCCGATTCCTCGGCCTCGGCGCTCGCGCTGGAGGGGGCGGCGCGCTGGAACCAGGTGGCAAAGGCGGGCACCTCGTCCATCAGGTCGTGGAATTGCGCGCGCGGCAGCAGCAGCAGCGTCGCCGCCGAGGCCGCCCGCGCCCCCAGCGTGGCCCGCCCCAGGCGCAGCAGCCCGCGTTCGCCGATCACGTCGCCGGCGCCGCGATGGGCGATCAGCCGCCCGCCGCTATCCTCCAGATCGACGGTGCCGGCCTCGATGACATACAGGCCCTCCAGCTTTTCGCCCTCGCGGCACAGGGTCTGGCCCTCGGCGGCGTGCATGCGGGTGATGTGCCCGGCCAGCCCGTCACGGGCCGCCTGCGGCAGGCGATCGAAGGGCGGGCAGGACAGCAGGCTGTCCAGCGGATCGACCTGCGGCGCGGGGTCGGGCATGGGAACCTCTCGCGTGGGGAACCGGTTTGTCTGGGAATAACCCTAAAAGGGATGCCGATGCCGCGAAATAGCGGAGGCAGATGAAAGGGGGCGGCATGCCGCCCCCTTTCGGATCGTGTCAGTGGTCCGCGGCCGCAGCACCCGCACCACGGGGGATGCGCACGCTTTCGACCAGATCGCGGATTTCCTGCGGCGGGGCCTTGGTCATGCCGGCCACGATATAGGCGGTGGCAAAGTTGATCGCCGCGCCGATCGCCCCGAAAGAGGTCGACTTGATCGTGAAGAACAGCGGATCGGAATCGTCGAAGCTGTTCGTGCCGGGGATGAAGAACCAGCCCTTGTGCAGGAAGATGTAGATCAGCGTGGTCAGCAGACCCGCCAGCATCCCCGCGACCGCGCCGGTGTTGTTGATGCGGGTCGAGAAGATCCCCATCATCAGCGCCGGGAAGATCGAGGCCGCCGCAAGGCCGAAGGCCAGCGCCACCGTCTGCGCGGCAAAGCCCGGCGGGTTCAGACCCAGATAGGTTGCCACGATGATCGCCAAGGCCATGGCGATCCGCGCCGACATCAGTTCGCCGCGCTCGCTGATCCTGGGGTTGATCGCCCCCTTGATCAGGTCGTGCGACACCGCCGAAGAAATCGCCAGCAACAGACCGGCGGCGGTGGACAGCGCCGCGGCCAGGCCGCCCGCGGCCACCAGACCGATCACCCAGCCGGGCAGGTTGGCGATTTCCGGGTTGGCCAGAACCAGGATGTCGCGGTTGAAGTTGGTCAGCTCGTTGCCTTCCCAGCCTTCCTCGGCCGCGCGTTCCTGCATCTCGGGGCTTGCGTCGTTGTAGTACTGGATCATGCCGTCGCCGTTGCGATCTTCCCAACCCAGCAGGCCGGTCTTGGCCCAGGTCTGCATCCAGTCATACTTTTCATCGGTCTCGATGGTCTCGACCGACACGGCGGCGGCATCGGTCCCGTTGGGCCACATCAGTTCGGTGATGTTCAGCCGCGCCATGGCGCCCACGGCCGGGGCCGTCAGGTACAGCAGCGCGATGAAGACCAGCGCCCAGCCCGCCGACCAGCGCGCATCAGACACCTTGGGCACGGTGAAAAAGCGCATGATGACGTGGGGCAGACCGGCGGTGCCGATCATCAGCGACAGGGTGAACAGCACCATGTTGACCGTATCGGCATGGTGCATCGTGTATTCCTTGAAGCCGAGATCGGTCACGATCTGGTCCAGCTTGGCCAGCAGCGGCTCGCCGCTGGCCTGATGCTCGCCGAACAGGCCCAGGGCCGGGATCGGGTTGCCGGTCAGCTGCAGCGAGATGAAGATCGCCGGAATGGTGTAGGCCAGGATCAGAACGACATACTGGGCGACCTGGGTATAGGTCACGCCCTTCATGCCGCCGAACACCGCGTAGGCGAACACGACACAGGCGCCGATCAGCAGGCCGACGGTGTTGTTCACCTCAAGGAACCGGCCAAAGGCCACGCCGACGCCGGTCATCTGGCCGATCACGTAGGTCAGAGAGGCCACGATCAGGCACAGCACCGCCACCAGACGCGCGGTCTGGCTGTAAAAGCGGTCGCCGATGAATTCCGACACGGTGAACTTGCCGAACTTGCGCAGGTAGGGCGCCAGCAGCAGCGCCAGCAGCACGTAACCGCCGGTCCAGCCCATCAGGAAGGTCGAGTTGTCATAGCCGACAAAGGCGATCAGACCGGCCATCGAGATGAACGAGGCCGCCGACATCCAGTCGGCCGCGGTGGCCATGCCGTTGGTCACCGGGTGCACGCCACGGCCCGCGGCGTAGAATTCGCTGGTGGACCCGGCACGCGCCCAGATCGCGATCCCGATATACAGCGCGAACGACGCGCCGACGAAGATGAGGTTTAGGGTAAACTGATCCATCGTGACTTACTCCTCGTCCACGCCGTGTTCACGGTCCAGCCGGTTCATGCGCCAGGCGTAAAAGAAGATCAGGCCCAGGAAGACCAGGATCGACCCTTGTTGCGCAAACCAGAAGCCCAGGTCGGACCCGCCAACGGGGATGCCGGCCAGCAGCGGGCGCAGCAGGATGCCGAAGCCGAAAGAGACCAACGCCCAGATGACGAGGCTGATCCAGATGATGCGGAGATTGGCCTTCCAGTAGGCCATTGCAGAGTCCTTGGCGGACATGTCGGGTCCTCCCGTTGATGAATCGGAATGCCCGTGCCCGGCTCCTCTCCGGGCACGAACGGGTCTGGGGGCAGGCCTGCGCGCATGTCGTGACGCGCCGACACCCTGTCCCCAATGGCTGTCCAGAAACTTGACCACGGAATCAACGCGGCAACGACATCCGCCGAAAACTTTTGTAAAACGCCTTTCTGACAGGGGGCTGTTTTTGTAAAAATCTTTACAGATCACACAAGGCACGACCACACCCGCCGAACACGGCAAGATGGTCACCGCGCGGCGCGGGGCAGGCGCGCGGCCTCAGGCCTCTTGCGCGGGGCGCAATTCCTCGGGCAGCGCCGCGGGCGGCAGCAGCCCACCCACCGGATCGGAAAGAATATCCTCGACAATGGACGCGCGGTCTGCGCCCGCATCGGCCAACGCGATCAGGCGGCTGCGGTCCTGTTCCAGCCGCTCCGCGCCGATCAGGCCCGCAGCATGCAGCTTGCCCAACTCCTCGGCGATTTCGGCGGCGTAGTCGCCCAGCCCCAGCTGCGACAGCGCGCCGTCACTGGCAAGATCGTCACGCACGGCGTGGGCAAAGGCGAACAGAACGACCTGACACAGCGCGTCGCCCGCCTCGTGCCCCTGGGCGATCCGCGCCCCGATAAAGGCCTCGCCGGCAAAGGTCAGATCCATGCCGAACCCGGCCAGCACCTCGCGGATGCCCTCCATCACCTCGGGGTCGACATCGTGGGTCAGCGCGACCCCGCCCTCGGGCAGCGGGGCGCCTCCCAGGTCCTCGGTATAGGCCAGGGCCTGCGCGCGGTCGGGCCGTTTCGGCCGCGGCGCGGGCGCGGCAGGCGGGGTTTCCACCGCGTCGGCGGGCGGCGCGTCGGCCTTGGCAACCGGCGGGGCCTGCGGCGCGGGCGCGGCAGGGCTGTCCGCCGGGGGTTCGGTCGCGGGCGGCGTCACCGGGGCAGCAGGCGCCGCTGGCGGCGTTTCCGCTGGCGGTGCGGGCGGCTCTTCGCCCGGGGCCGTTTCGGTATCGTCCGCATCCTCCGGCACCGCCGGATCGGGTTGCGCCGCCGCCGTGGCGGGCGCGCCCTGTTCTGCGGCGGCGCGTCCGGCCGCCGTCAGCTGCAGCAGGTCCACCGGCCGCCCCCCGAACAGCCGCCCCAGGAAAGAGGGGCGGCGCTGCACCTTCTCGACCAGTCCAAGCTGGACCAGTTGGGCCAGGGTGCGCGTGACCTCCAGCCCGCGGCCCTTGGCCCGGACCGACAGCACGTCGCGTTCGATCCGGCCGGTTTCGGCCTCTACCTGTTGGATGACCGCCAGAAGGGCGCGTTCGGGCGGGCTAAGCGGCCTGTCCATCGTGAAGCCTCCACGCTTGCAGCACAGGGGATGGTGATCTGTCAGACAAGCGCACGCAAGTCAATCTGCAAGGCGGCCGCCGCAAACGCACAGTGGACATGCGCCCCGCGATCCCGTATCAGGCGCGTTTTGGCGTGCCATACTGGCCGCCGGCCGATGAAAGATTCCCCCATGATCCCGACCCTGTCCGATGCCCTCGCCGAACGCGGGTTCGATACGCTGACCGAGGTTCAGACCGCCGTCACCGCACCCGAGCTGGAACAGGCCGACCTGCTGGTCTCTGCCCAGACCGGTTCGGGCAAGACGGTGGGCTTTGGCCTGGCAATCGCGGCGACACTGATGGGGGATGCGGACCGCCTGGGCCCGCCCGCCGCGCCGTTGGCGCTGGTCGTGGCGCCCACCCGCGAACTGGCCCTGCAGGTGCAGCGCGAACTGGCATGGCTTTATGCAAAGGCCGGGGCGCGGGTCGCGTCCTGCATCGGGGGGATGGATGCCCGCGACGAACGCCGCGCGCTGGACCGGGGCGCGCATATCGTCGTCGGCACGCCGGGCCGCCTGCGCGATCACATCACCCGCGGCAATCTGGATCTAGCCGACATCCGCGCCGTCGTGCTGGACGAGGCGGACGAGATGCTGGACCTGGGCTTTCGCGAGGATCTGGAATTCATGCTGGGCGCCGCCCCGGACAGCCGCCGCACGCTGCTGTTTTCCGCCACGGTGCCGCCCGCCATCGCGGAACTGGCCAAGACCTATCAGCGCGACGCAGTGCGCGTGACCACCATTGCCCGCGGCGGGCAGCATACGGATATCGCCTATCAGGCGGTGCAGGTGGCCGACCATGATGGCGAACATGCGATCATCAACCTGCTGCGCTATCACGATGCGCCGCGCGCCATCGTCTTTGCCAACACCCGCGCGGCGGTGGCGCGGCTGGCCGCCCGTCTGGCCAACCGGGGCCTGTCGGTCGTCGCCCTGTCGGGTGAGTTGAGCCAGGAGGAACGCAGCCACGCCCTGCAGGCCATGCGCGACGGGCGCGCGCGGGTCTGCGTGGCAACCGACGTTGCCGCGCGGGGCATCGACCTGCCCGACCTGGACCTGGTCATTCACGCCGACCTGCCCACCAACACCGAGGCGCTGTTGCACCGCTCGGGCCGCACGGGGCGCGCCGGGCGCAAGGGCATCTCGGCCCTGATCGTGACCGACAAGGCCGCGAAAAAGGCCGCGCGCCTGTTGAAATGGGCCAAGATCCGGGCCGAATGGACAAAGCCCCCCGCCCCCGAGGACATCCTTGCCCTGGACGAAGCGCGGCTGCTGGCCGATCCGCTGTGGACCAAAGAGGTGTCCGAGGCCGAAACCGCATTCGCCGCGAAACTGCTGGCCGACAACAGCCCCGAGCGGATCGCCGCCGCCTGTCTGCGGCTGTATCGCGCCGGCCTGTCCGCGCCAGAGGAATTGAACACCGCCCCCGCGCCCAGCCCGCGGGCGGAACGCGCGCCCTTTGGCCCCTCTGCCTGGATCGAACTGTCCGTGGGCCGCGACCGCCGGGCCGAGGCCCGCTGGCTGTTGCCGCTGCTGTGCCGGGCCGGGAACCTGGAAAAATCGCAGATCGGCAAGATCCGGGTGCAGGCCGACACGACCCTTGTCGAAATCGCCCAGGCCGCCGCGCCCGGCCTGCTGGACAGGCTGGGCCCCGGTGGCGTGCTGGAGGACGATATCACCGCCCGCCCGATAGAGGGCACCCCCGGCGACGGCCCGGCAACGCCCCGGCAACCGGCGGCGAAATCCCCGCGCAAGGCCCCCCGGAAAGAGGCGCCCAAACCCGCAGCCCCGGCAACGCCCGAACGGGCCGCCGCGCCGGATGCATCGCCCCAGACCACGGAACCGCGCAAGGCGCCCCGCACGGACGCGCCCACACCTGCATCCCCGGCCCCGGCAAGGCCGAAACCAGCCGCCAAACCCAGGAAGGCGCCCGAGGCCACACCCTCGCGCAAACCGCGCCACGGCAAGGACAGCGCGCCTAAGCCGCGCCCCAAGACCGGCGCCAAAAAACCTGCCCCGCAGACCAAGCCGGGCAAGGCGCGTCCGGGGGCCAGCGACACCTCTGCCCGGATGGACCGGCCCGGCGGCACGTCCCGCAGCCGCACCAAACCGGCGCGCAATGGCGGTGACGCCCCGCCCCGGCGCAAACGCTAAGGGCGCAACGCACCCCGGTCACGATGGCCGGGCGCAGCCCCCCTGCCCCGCCTGGGGATGGGCGGCGCCCCAGACGATGGCCGCGTCCCGCGCAAGCTTGTGCCGCGCGCGGCGGTCCAGTTCGGCCAGCGCCTGCTGACGGTCGCCTGTGACCGCCAGCGCGCGGGCAAAGGCGCGGCGCACGGAAACCGGGCTCCATGGCAGTTCGGCATGGTGCAGCCAGGCCCGCAGATCCGCCGGCAGACGGTCGAAATCGCGCATCGGGTCCGTGCGGCGCCGCAGTTTCAGACTGGTCGCCCCCCGGTTCGACGCACGCCCCGTCATTGCGCAGGCTCCGGCGTCCGGCCCCATTGCGGGAACGGGTCGGGCAGATCGGCCCATAGCCCGGGCTGATAGGTGGTTTCAGGCACCAGACAGCGATCCAGCATAGAGGTGATGCGATCCCGGTTCATCGTGCCCAACGTTCCGATGAACACCATCTCTTGCCGACGGTCGCCGAATTCGCCCGCAACCCGCGCGGCCATGCGCTCACGCTCTTCCGGGGGCCAGTGTTTTTCCGGCACCGCGGCCCACCAGAACCCTAGGGCGCGCACCTCGACCGCCGACCCCGCCAGCGAAAATTCGCCGGCCCATTCGGGCCGCGTCGCGATCCAGAAATGCCCCTTGGCGCGGATCACGCCGGGCAGCGGCGTGTCAAAGAACTCTGCCAGTTTTGCCGGGTCGAACGGACGCTCGGCCCGGTAGACAAAGCTGGTGATCCCGTATTCCGCATCCTCGGGCACATGGTCGGCAAAGCCGTAAAGCTCCTGCACCCAGGTCGGGTGACGGTGCGCGGCCTCAAAGCTGAACCGCCCCGTGCCCATGATCTCGGCGGCATCGACTTTGGAATAATCGGTTTCGATGATCTTGGCATCCGCGTTCAGGGCGCGCAGGATCGCGCGGGCGGCGGCCAGATCCTCGGCCGAGGCTAGCGACACCTTGTTCAACACGATCACGTCGGCAAACTCGATCTGGTCGGTCAGCAGGTTGACCAGCGTGCGCTCATCCTCGGGGCCCAGATCCTCGCCCCGGTCCTTCAGGAAATCCTGGCTGGAAAAGTCGCGCAGCAGATGCGCGGCATCGACCACCGTGACCATCGTATCCAGTTCCGCGATGTCTGACAGCGAGCGGCCCTGCTCGTCCCGAAACTCAAAGGTGGCGGCCACGGGCAGCGGTTCGGAAACGCCGGTGGATTCGATCAGCAGGTAGTCGAACCGTCCTTCCGCGGCCAGGCGGCGCACCTCGACCAGCAGGTCGTCGCGCAGCGTGCAGCAGATGCAGCCGTTCGACATCTCGACCAGCTTTTCCTCGCCGCGGGACAGCTCGCTGCCCGCGCGCACCAGGTCGGCGTCGATGTTGACCTCTGACATGTCGTTGACGATCACCGCCACCCGGCAGCCGTCGCGGTTGTTCAGCACGTGGTTCAGCAGGGTCGTCTTGCCCGCGCCAAGAAAGCCGGACAGCACCGTGACGGGGAGCTTCGCGGGATTGCTCATGCCTGACCCTCCAGCTGCGCGGCGACGGCCTTGATCGCGTTCAACAGCCCCAAGTGGTGTTCGGCACCATGGCTGTGGGCGTGGGCCATCCGCGCATGGTCCCCCGCCTGATCCGCCGGGGCATCCGCCGTGCCGTGGGCGATCTGTTCTTCGTGGCGGGCGATCTCGGCCTCGTGGCCGACAATCCGGGCCTCGTGCAGCATCAGCGCGGCCTCTGCGCGTTTCAGCGTGGCCAGCGCCTCCAGATGGTCCTTGCGCCAGCGAAAATGGTCCTGCGCCTGTTTCAGATGCTCTGCATGCATCGCGTCTTGTTGGACGGTCATGGCGATCTCCCTTGCCGTGTCATGCGCCTGTGAAATGCCGGGCGGCACGATCCGTCCGGCATTGCGAACTCGCGCTATGTTATATTGTTTCATTTGTTCTGCGCAAGGGATCACCGCCCGCTGGTCCGCGCCGCCGTGTAGGGCGGTCAGCGCGACCGCACTGGCAGGGTAAAGCTTTGCTGGCGCAGGCCCAATTCACCAGGTGCGGCGGGAAAGCGGCCCGCCCGGCGCACGGCGGCCAGGGCGATCTGGTCGATCCGAGGGTCGCCCGAGGTTTGCGCAAGCCGCACCGCCACAAGGCGGCCATCGGCGGCCACGGTCAGGTTGACCACTGCGGTTCCCCGGCCCGCGCCGCGGGGCACACCACGCGCGATACGGGCGCGAATCCGGGCGCCCCATTCGGCCATCAGCGCGCGCGATCGCGCAGGCGACAGGGTCGCAGCACTTGACTGCCCGCTTTGCCCCCGCGCCTCGCCGCCCTCGCCCTTGGCGCGGCGCGCGGCCTGGGCGACCGAGGGCGCGCTTTGCCTTTGTGCCTCGGCCGGGCGCTCTTGCGGGGGCGGGGTGGCGACATCGGCCTGCTGCACCTGGGGCTGCGGGGGCGGTTCGGGCCGCTGCGACGGCGGTTCGGGCGGCGGCGGGGGCGCCGGGGCCTGCGCCATCGGCGCGGCGGGCGCGGGGCGTTTCAGCGCGGGGCGCGGCGGCTGCACCGGGTCGGCCTGCACCGGGGGCGGGGGCGCAGGGGCCGTCACGGGCGCGGGCATCTGTGGCAGCGCGGGTGACGGGGTTGCGGGCACGGGCGGGCGGTCCCATTCCGCCACCTGCGCCGCAAGCGCCGCGTTCGAGGCCCGCATCGTCACCAGCGCGGCACCCCCGCCGCCGGCGGCCTCGGCCCCATTATCGGGGGCAGCAGGCCACAAGGCCAGATGCAGCCCGATCGCCACCCCGGCAAAGACAAGGCTTTCGGCAACGCCGCGCATCCCGTTCAGCCCCCCTCGGCAATCAGTTCCAAGGGGCCGATTCCCGCCGCCGACAACCGCGCGATCAGCGCCGCAATCGCCTGCCCCGGCGCGGCCTTGTCGGCGCGGATCGTCAGCGGCCCCTCTATCTCGGCCTCATCCAGCGCGGCAAAGACGGCCTCGCCCCGCGCCGCGCCATAGGCCAGCGCGCCGTCCTGCGCGACATGCAGCACGGCGGCGCCCTGGGCAGGGTCGTCAGAGGTTGCGGCGGGCGGGGTCACCTCGAACGGGTCGGGCGGGGCCAGTTGCGCACTGATCATGAAAAAGACCAGCAGCAGGAACACCACGTTGATCATCGGCACCACGCTTTCGCGTGCCGGGCGGCGGGCAGGATCGGGCAGGCGCATGCGCTCACTCCACCAGGATCAGACGGTCGTGGCCCGCCTGCGACAGCGCCTCCATCACCGTGATGACGCGCTGCAGATCGGCGCCGTCGCGGGGGCGCAGGACCACCGGATCGGCGGGGCTATCGGTCAACGGTTCCAGCGCGGCGGGCAGATCGGGCAACGCCGTTTGCACCCCGTTCAGCGCCACCACGCCGGGGCGGATATCGACCAGGCGGGGCGGGCCGGACCAGTCCGCGCCCGCCCCGCCACCGCCCGCGACCGGCAAGGTCACATCCTGCCCGAAGCGCGAGGCAAGCATGAAGAACACCAGCAGCAGAAAGACCACGTCGATCATCGGGGTCAGGCTGGGTTTGCGCCGAGGCGCGGGGGGGCACAGGTTCAGGCTCATTCCGCGGCGGCGCGGTAGGGCGCGCGGTCCGGGCCGCCACGGGTCAGGATGCGGGTGGCGGCATCCTCGATATCGGTGCGGACGGTTTCGGTGACGCTTTCGAACCAGCTGAGTGCGACAGAGGCCGGGATCGCCACGGCCATGCCCGCCGCGGTGGTCAACAGCGCCTCCCATATGCCGCCGGCCAGCATGGACGGGTCGGCCCGCGATCCGCTGGCCTGCAAGGTCTGAAAGGCCGCGATCATGCCCAGCACCGTGCCCAACAGCCCCAACAGCGGCGCGATGGTGGCTATCAGTTCCAGCGCGCGCAGGCCGGTTCGCGCCCGCACCAGTTCGCCGGTGGCCACGCGCGCCACCTCTTCCCGCGCGGTGTCGGCGTTCAGGTCCGGGTCCAGCCGGGCCTCTATCGCGGCGCGGGTGGCGATGCTGCGCAGGCCGCGGCGGCCATCCAGCGTGGCGCGCGCGCGCGCGACATCGCCCGCCAGCCAATGATCCACCGCCCGCCGCGCCGCGCCGCGCGACCAGGCCCCGGCCAGCGCCAGGCGCCACAGCTTCCACAGGATCAGGGCGGCGGTCAGCACCGACAGGGCGGCAATCGCCCAGATCGCGGGGCCGCCCTTTTCCAGAAAGGCGGCGATTTCCTGGGCTTTCAGCGTCATGTCCATGGGCACTCTCCGTTATTCGGCGGCAATCTGGCCGGCGGCATGGGGCAACAGGTAGGGGCCGTTTGCGGGCGTGGTGTTTACCCGGATCGGGCAGCGATAGGCCCGGCTAAGCAGGTCGTCGCGCAGCACATCGGCGGGGGCGCCCTGGCCCAGCACCCGGCCCTCGGCCAACAGGGTGACGGCATCGGCGAACATCGCGGTCAGGTTCAGGTCGTGCATCACCGCGACCACACCGCCGCCCGCATCGGCAAAATCGCGGGCAATCTGCATCACCTGCAACTGGTGGCCGATATCCAGGCTGGAAACGGGTTCATCCAGAAACAGCCAGCGCGGCCGGCCATGGGCCATCGGGTGCCAGACCTGCGCCAAAACGCGGGCCAGTTGCACGCGCTGCTGCTCGCCGCCCGAAAGCTCTTGGTAATAGCGCCCTTCGAACCCTGCCAACCCGACGCGGGCCAGCGCCTTGGGCACCAGCCCGTCCTCGGCGGCCTCTACCCCGCCCATCAGACCCAGGCGCACCACCTCGGCCGCGGTAAAGGGGAAGGCCAGCGGCGTGGCCTGCGGCAACACCCCCCGAAGGCTTGCGAGCACCCACGGACGGGTGGAGGCGATGTCATGGCCGTTCAGCCGGACCCGCCCGTCAGGTGAGAGGTCGCCCGTGAGCGCCCGCAACAGGGTCGTCTTGCCCGAACCGTTCGGGCCGACGATAGCCGTGACCGCGCCGGGCCGCGCGCGAAAGTCGATCCCGGTCAGGATCGCGCGGTGGCCCAGGCGAACGGTGATATCCTTGGCGTCCAGCATCGCGTTACAGGTCCAGAACGCCGCGCTTGCGCAGCAGAATCCACAGGAAGAACGGCCCGCCCAGCGTGGCCGTCACGATGCCGATGGGCAGTTCGGCCGGCGCGATGATGACCCGCGCGATAACATCGGCCAGGATCAGCAGCGCCGCGCCCAGCAGCGCCGCGTTCACCAGCAGGAACCGATGGTCCGGCCCGATGGCCAGCCGCAGCAGGTGCGGCACCACGATACCGACAAAGCCGATCCCGCCCGACACCGCCACCGCCGCGCCGGTGGCACCCGCCACAGTCAGGATCGCAACGGCCTTCAGCCGCTGGACGGGGATGCCGATATGGTTGGCGGCGGCCTCACCCAATGCCAGCCCGTTCAGCCCGCGCGCCAGCATCGGCGCACAGGCCAGCGCCAGGATCATCAGCGGCGCGGCGGCGGCCAGTTTCGCCCAGGTCGCCCCGGCCAGCGAGCCCAGCCCCCAAAAGGTCAGGTCGCGCAACTGTGCGTCATCGGCCATGTAGACCAGGATGCCCGACAACGCCCCGGCCAGCGCGCCCAACGCGATCCCGGCCAACAGCATGGTGGCAACGGATGTGCGCCCGCGCCGGGTGGAAATGGCATACAGAACCAGGGTCGAGGCCCAGCCGCCCGCAAAGGCCGCAACCGGCACCGCGTAATAGCCCAGCGCCGCGGCCAGCCCCGCAGGCAACAGCCCGCCCAGCACGATGGCAGCGATCGCGCCCAGCCCCGCGCCCGCGCTGACCCCCACCAGCCCCGGATCGGCCAGCGGGTTACGAAACAGGCCCTGCATCACCGCGCCCGACACCGCCAGCGAGGCGCCCACCAGCGCGCCCATCGCCAGCCGGGGCAGGCGGATTTCGAACAGAACGACCCGGTCGGCCAGGCCGATTTCGCGCCCCGCCAACCAGTCGGCCAGAACCGCCCAGGGCGAGGTGCCCGCCGCCCCCACGGTCAGGCTGAACACCGACACCAGCCCCAGCAGCGCGGCCAGCATCAGGGTCGTGCGCCGCGCGCGGGGGGCACGGTCCCATTGGGCGGTTTCATCGGGGCTGATCGCGACCATGGCTCAGCCCTCCAGATCGGCCAGCGCGCGGGACAGATCGCGCGCCGCCTGTGCCGTGCGCGGGCCAAAGCCCAGCAGATACAGCCCGTCCATCTGCACCAGCGCGCCGGTCCGGCCCGCCGGCGTGGTGCGGATCGCGGGATGCGCCAGAACCTGGTCGGCCAGGTCTTCGGCGCCCTCACGAACCATCATCAGGATCGCATCGGGGGCGGCGCGGGTCACGGCCTCATCCGTCAGGGGCTTGTACCCCTCGAATTCGGTCACAGCGTTCTGCGCGCCTGCCATCGCGATGATCCCGTTCGCGGCGGTGTCGCGCCCGGCGGCCAGGATGCGGCCCCCCTGCACCGACATGACGAACAGCACACGGCGGGGCGGGGTGTCGGCGGCAGCCGATGCCGTGGCGTCCAGCGCGGCCTGCACCTCTGCCCCCAGCGCGGCGCCCTGTTCGGGCATCTCCAACGCCTTGGCCACGGCGGCGATCTTGGCCAGCACCGCCGCACCGTCATAGCCGTCGGGGATCTCGACAAAGGGGATCGCGGCGGCCTCCAGCAGCTCGATCGTCTCGGGCGGGCCGGCGCCCTCTTCGGCGATGATCAGGTCGGGGCGCACCGACAGCACCCCCTCGGGCGAGAGCCGCCGCACATAGCCCACATCGGGCAGGTCACGCGCCGCCTGCGGAAAGGTGGAGGTGGTATCGCGCGCAACCAGCCGGTCGCCAGCGCCCAAAGCATAGACGATTTCCGTGACCGAGCCGCCGACGGACAGCACCCGGTCGGCCTGGGCGGGCAGCGCGGCCAGCGCTGCCAGGGCGAATGCCAGAACGCGGATCATGCGGACACCTCCCCGGCCTCGGGCAGGGTGGCAACCAGCGCCTCCCATGGGGCGGTGTGGTCCTGATCGCCCACGCGCATGCCAAAGGCTTGCAGGATCAACCCGCCCTGGGCATCGAATGCCTCGACCGACAGGGCGGGGCCGCGCTTGGTGGGTTTGGTCACGGCCCAGACCTCTGCCACGTGATCGCCGCGCAGGTGCAGGTTGAAACCGGGGTCCAGGATGTTCAGCCACGGCCCGCTGGGTTTCACCGTCTGCGCCGGGCCGCCGTGGATCTCGATACACCCACGGTTGCCGACGAACAGCATGAAGGGAAAGCCCCCCTCGCCCAGCCCGTCCAGCAGCGCGCCCAGGCAATCGGGCGCCAGCGGCCGCACATAGGGCGCCCCGGCGATGCGGTAGGCGCCCAGGCGGTTCATCTTCAGCTTGCGCACCATTTGCAGGAACTGGTGGGTGTCGGTCAGCCGGTCCCATTCCGCGCGCAGGGTGTCCAGCTTGTCCGGGTTTGCCTTGGCCGGTTCGGCAGGCAGGCGGGGCGACAGGTCCAGCATGCGCGACTGGTCCGCGATCCGCAGCTTGTCCAGCAGGGCGGGCCAGGCATCTGCATGGGCACCCTGCCCGATATGGATCTTGTGCACCGCGTCCCCCGCCGCGTCAAAGATCTGGACCGAACGGCGCAGCGTGCCGCCCCGCTCCTCTTCGACGGCAAAGCCGTGCACCCAGTGTTTCGGAAAGATGCGCAGGTCGATGGCGGGGCTCAGCACCATGGCGGCGTGCTGGCCGGGGGTGTAATCGCCATAGGTGCCGGTCTTCTCGATCACCGCGCTTTCGTTGCGGGTCAGGGCCATGACATCGCCAAAGGCCGGCATCAGCGGCATCAGCACGTCGGGGTCGGCGGAAATGCGGGTCACGCTATGGCCCGTTTCGGCGGCCAGAACCTCGGCCTCTGCCAGGCCCAGCGAAGCGGCCAGGTCGCGCGTGCGCATCGTTGATTTCTCTTGCCGGAGCGCGCGCACGCGATCCGGCCCGATAGCCGTTCCCTCTCCCATCGGAGACTCCCTTGTCGTCGTCTTGTCATGAGGAGCGGTCTGGCTGGTCGGTCGTGTCGCGTGCCCGACACCGCTGGATCGCTGGGGCCACAATATGCGGCCTGAATGTTGACAGTTTTAATCGGTTTATTTAGCGAGTGCAACACCGACCCGCGACAAGATGGCAGGTCCGAACCCGCAATCACGCGCCAGCCCCCCGCCAGCCACGTGAAGACCCGTGACAGGACAAGGGGATAACCATGTTCCGACAAATGACCACATCCGCCGCATTGCTGTGCGGCACCGCCCTCGCACTGGCCCTGCCCGCACAGGCGCAGGACAGCTTTGCCCTAGACCCGGTGGAACTGGGCGAAAGCAAGCGCGAGGTGCAGACCGACACCGCCATCGCCGAAACCGTGGTGGACGTAGAAGAGATCGAGGACCGCCAGGCCGCCACCATCGCCGAACTGGTCGATTCGGTGCCGGGCGTGACGCTTATCAATGGCTCTACCGCGCAGGGGTCGGGCATCAACATCCGCGGCTTCGGCGCGAACGGCACCTACGGCTCGGACCAGAAGGTCGCGTTTCAGGTGGATGGCGCCAGCGTCGGGGCAGAGGAACTGTATCGAATCGGCACGCAGCTGTTCACCGACCCCGAACTGTACGAAGAGGTGACGGTGATCCGGGGCATGGCGGGCACGTTCGAATACGGTTCCGGCATCGTCGGCGGGCTGGTGCGGCTGGATACCCGGGATGCGTCCGATTTCACCGGCGGCGTGCCCGGTTTTGCGCTGCGCCAGACCCTGCAATACGGCACCAATGGCGACGGCTGGGCCAGCTCCACGATCCTGGCCTGGCAGCCGACCGAGAACATGGAAATCATGGGCAACTACACCTATCGCGATGCGGGCCGGCAAGAGGACGGCTCTGGCAACCCGATCGGGCAGGATCCGGCCGAAATGCCATCGTGGCTGGTCAAGGGCAAGTATACCTTCGGCGAAAGCCGCGAACACGCGATCAGCCTCAGCTTTTCCGACACCACCACGGATGAGCGGGACGTGCCCTACGACACCTTCGGCACCACTGCGGGCATGTTCGGCAATGTCGACCGCGAAACCCAATCGCGGACGGCGGTGCTGGAATACACCTACGATTCGCCCACGACCGACCTGATCAACCTGACCGCCACGCTGTCCTATGCCGACCAGCAGATCGACAGCCAGGGCGTCAGCGGCCAAACCGGGTTCCTGGCGGGCGTGGTGAACGCGGATCACCGCTATGAAACGACCAAGCTGACGCTGAAGAACCAGGCGCTGTTCGACACCGGGGCCTGGGCGCACGACCTGCGGGCGGGCGTGGAATTCACCCGCAAGGAACGGCTGGATGCCTCCTCTGCCCCCGGCGGCACGGACGAGCGTATCGCGCTGTTCATCGTGGACGACATGACATGGGGCGGCCTGACGCTGAGCCCCGCGCTGCGCTATGAAACGCAGGATATCGGCGGGCCGCTTTACGCGGATTACGAAAACGATGCGCTGATGGGCGGGCTGTCGGCGCGCTATGCCTTTGGCAGCGGCTGGGCCGTGTTCGGCAGCCTGGGCTATACCGAGAACCTGCCGATCATCGACGACCTGGGCACACCGCTTTACATGACGCAAAGCGAAAAGGCCCGCAGCTACGAACTGGGCCTGTCCTACGATCGGACCGGCGTGTTCACGGCGGGCGACGATCTGGCGGTCAAGCTGACGGCCTATCACACCGACATCTGGGACATCACGTCCTACACGACATCGACCATGGCCGCGATCACCGATGCACAGATGAAGGGCGTGGAACTGGAGGCTGCCTATAGCCTGGCCAGCGGCTACTATATCGACGTGAACGGAAACATCGCCCGCGGCAAGAACAAGACCCCCGGCCTTGCATCTGATTGGGAAGGGACGCCCGCCGACCAGTTGCGCGTGACCTTCGGCCGGAAATGGGGCGAGCGGCTGGACCTGAGCTGGGAGGTCGTTCACGACGCCAAGATGACGCGATCGGCCACGCCGAGCCCGGCCAGCACCGTGCACAACCTGCGCGCCACCTGGCGGCCCGACACGGGTGTTTTTGACGGAACCGAAATCCGTGTCGGGCTAGAGAACGCCTTTGACCTGGACTACACGCCGCACCTGGCCACGCGCCCGGCCGCAGGGCGCAACCTGAAGCTGACACTGGCGCGCGCGTTCTGAGCTTGCCCCGCTATTGGCGGGGGCAAACACCCCGACACCTCGGCCCGGGCGTCCAGCCCGGGCCACAGACGGGCGCCACGACAGGCCCGCTGCAACGGCAGACCCCAGCCACAGGCAGACATATCCGGGAACGACAGGGCGGATTTCCGGGGCTTGCATTACCTGATTAATTTTGTCAGATTAAGTCAACTCACGCCAGATGCCCCCGCGGCCAGCCGAGAATCGAACACCGGACTTTCGGGGGGGCCTGCGGGCCAGGGCGCGATGCCACGCGCCTGCCGCCCCTCCGGAAACGAAAGAGGAGAGGGCAATGTTCTTCTGGTTTACCGACCTTGCAGCAGCCGACGCCGTCGCCCGGCGGTTTGGCGGCGGAATGCACCCCGACCTGCGCGCCGCCCTGGCCCGGTCAGCGGGCCGGGACCGGCCCGAAACGCCCCCCACCGCCCCCGAACCGTTCGCGGCAGACCCCAAGATCGTCGCCTTTCCGGGTCCGCCCGCGCCGCTGGCCCAAGAGCGCAGCGCATGACCGCCGGACACTGCAACCGCACCCCGTCGCACGGCGACACCCCGCTGGCCCAGGCAGGGTTCGACCCGGTCGAACAGGGCGTTCTCACTATCGCGCGCCTGTTCTTCCAAAGCTTTGCCTTTCCGAACAGCCATGCATGGCTTTCGGCCTTTGCGCGAGCCGGGCGGCTGCTGCCGCCGGGGGCGGTGCAGGGGCGCAGCCGCGATGTGGCCTTCGCGGTGCTGGGCGCGGTTCAGGAAATGCGCACGGCCCGCAAATCGGGATTTCGGTTTTCCAACCCCGACTGCCCGTGCTGCGCAAGCATCCTCAGCGACCATGAACGCCACTTTCTGGAGGTGTTGCGCGCCCTGCGCCGCGGCACCCGCAGCCAGGCCCATTGCGCGGCGATGCTGGTCTGCGAGGGCAATCCGGCGGACGGGTTGCTGCTTGCCATGTCGGATCTTGCGGCCCTGACGCGCGCGCGTCCTCCCTCAACGATGCGCGGATCGGGGGTGCAAGCGGATCGGGGGCTTTCGGCCACCTGATCCCCTTCCCCTGCCGGCGCTGACCCGGGCGGAAATGCCATCGCCCGTCCGGGCACCGGGGGGCCGGCAGGGGGCAGGTTTCCACAGACACCACCCGACCAAGGCGCCGCGTGCGCCCACCCTCTGTGACAAGATTTCAACGCAAATCCAGAATGTTAACGTGTCGCAGGCGTTTTTCTTGATTGTTTCCGTCGGATAATTCACAACCGACGCACTCGGGTCTTTCCTGCCTTGTCGGCGCACGCGGAACCTACCGCCCGCCCGGCAGACGATCCTAACCGCGCCCCAGCCCTCCGCCAGAGAGCGCCCCCAAGACCAACAACCAGCGGAGCAATCATGAAACGACTCCTCCTTGCGAGCACGCTGCTCGCATCCGCCGCGGCACCCGCAGCGGCCGACATCGCCATCAGCGCGGAATCCAAGATGGGCATCGTCGGGGGCGACCTGTACGCCCCCACCGACGAGGCGCAGTTCTTTAACGATCTGACCCTGACCTTCGAAGGCACCGGCGAAACCGATGGCGGGCTGACCTTTGGCTTTGTCATTGAAATGGTAAAGGGCGCCGGCCCGACCGTTCCCAACGGCGCCACCGCCTGCGACAGCGAGGAAGCCTTCATCGAGGGCAGCTTTGGGCGGCTGAGCCTGGGGGGCGTGGACGGCGCCTATTACACCCGCGTCGGCGAGGCCAATCTGGGCGCCTCGATCGCCGATGACGAAACCCTGCATGCGGGCTACTTTGCAGGCGATGCGCTGGACGGGTCCGAGGATGGCCAGATCCTGCGCTATGACTACGATACAGGCGGGTTCGGCCTGTCGCTGTCGCTGGAGCAGGACAACAACGGCGCCGGTTCCGACGACATCTACGGGCTGGGCCTGTCCTACGCGGCCGAGGCCGGCGGGGTCGGCCTGACCGTCGCCCTGGGGTATCAGAGCAATTCCAACGACGACCTGGCCGGGGCATCGGTCATGGCCGATTTCGGCAACGGCTTTCAGGCGGCACTGACCCTGGCCGATTTCGACGCGGCCGCGGCGGGGGCCGATTTCAGCCATGTGGGCGTGGGCCTGGGGTACAGCACCGGCGCATGGTCGGTTTCGGGCAACTACGGCGCGTATGATTTCAGCGGCGCACCCGATCAGGACGGGTTCGGCCTGACCGCCGCCTACGATCTGGGCGGCGGCGCCGCGCTGCACGCGGGCTATGGCGACGGCGAGGGGGTGGAATCCTGGTCGCTGGGCATGATCATGGCGTTCTGAAACGGGGTGCGGGGCGCGGATCCGTGCGCCCCGCCCTTCACGGCGCGACGCGGGGCGTTCCACGATCAGGCCCGCGTCAGCGCACCCGCAGCCCGCAGCTCCTAATGCCGCGCCGTTTCCGGGGCGCCGTCCGGCCGGGCGCGCATCAGCCCCAGCAGGGCCAGGCCCAGCTCTTCGGCCAGCCCGACCGCATGCCAGGCCGCCTGCGGCCCCATCAACGCCAGTGCAAAGACCAACGCATCCTCGCGTTCGCCGCCCACGGCCGCCGCGACCATCTGGGCAAAGGCGTTTTCGTCGCCGCTGACCTCTGCATGGTCCTGGGCGTTGCGGGCGATGGGGCGGCGCCCGGCGCACAGCGCCAGGTCCATCAGCGCGTCCAGCGCGTCGGCATGGGTATCGGCCGTGGCCGCAAAGACAGCGGCAAAGTTGCGCCGCATCCGCGCCCGCGACGCGGGCCCGCCCGTCCAGCCGCGCAGGCAACGGATCGCCGCACGCTCGACCGGGGGCAGGGTGTCCAGGTGGGCCACGGGGGCCGCGCCACGGCTGCGGGACAGCGCGCTCATTTCGTCAGGATCAGCTTGCCCGCGCGGGTGATGCGCAGGGTGTAGGGCGTGCCGTCCAGTACGATGGTCGCGGTCGTACCGCCCGCCGTCAGGATGCGGGCATCGTGGACCGGCGTCGCGGTGTTCGTTCGAATGGCATTCATCAGGCTCATGTTTCGCTCTCCCTGGCCTCGGCCCGGTCCGGCAGGTGTTCCGGCGCCACCATTTCCGCCGCCCCCGCCATGCCGGCGGCCATGCCCCCGGCCCAGACAACCCTGCGGCCCGGGGCCGGGCGGGCGTCCGGTTTCGTCGGCCTGTGCGATCGTGCCATCGGCGCCATGGCGGGCCTCTCTTGCCTCTTGGCCCCGGCACAGGCGCCCGCGCCCGTTGCCCAGCCCCAGGCGTTGGCGGTGTCCGTGTTCACACGACATTGGCCATCTCCCCGATTTCTTCGGCGATGATCGCGGCCAGCCCCTCGCGATAAGTCGGGTGGCGCAAGGCAAACCCCGGCAGGGCCTTCAGCCGGTCATTGCGGATGCGCCGGTTTTCAGCCCAGAAGGCGGCCGCCATGGGCGGCAGCCCCGCCTCGGCAAAGGGGACGCGCGGCGGCGGCAACAGGCCCAGCAGGCGCGCGGCATGATCCAGCAGGTCGGCCGGCGCGGCGGGCAGATCGTCGGCAAGATTCAGAATCCGCGCGCCGTCTGCATGTTCCATCGCCGCCCGGATCGCACCCGCGATGTCATCGACATGGATCCGGTTGAAGACATGGCCGGGCTTGACCACAGCCCGCGCCCCACCGGCGCGGACCTGTTCCAGGGCGTTGTGCCTGCCAGGGCCATAGATCCCGGCGATCCGCAGAATATCCAGCGGAATGCCCCGCCGTTCGGCCAGCGCGCGCCATCCCAGTTCCGCACCGATCCGGCCGCGCGCATCCGGTGTGGCCGGGGCGGGAACGCGGGTTTCATCCACCCATGCCCCGCCGCAATCGCCATAGACCCCGGTCGAGGACAGGTAGCAGATCCAGCGCAGATCGGGCAGGGCCGCGCCGCTGGCCTGCAACGCAGCCAGGGCGGGACAGGCGGCCTCGGGCGGGGCAGTCGCATCGGGCGGGACCGAGATCAGCAGGTCGGTCACGCCCCCCAACCATTCGGCATCCACCGGGGAAATCCCAGCCTCGAACAGATGCGCGCGCACGCCGCTTTCCGCCAGAGCGGCGGCCCGCACCGGGTCGCGCGTGGTGGCCGAAACCTGCGCCCCCGCCGCCTGTACCTGCGCGATGGCCCGGCGGGCAGAGTAGCCCGCGCCAAAGACGAACAGGTGGCGGCCTGCCAGCGGCGCGCTCATGCCGGCACCTGTTGGGTCAGACGGTCGCGCAACGCGTCAAAAGCCGCGACCTGCGCCGGGATCAGCGCGCGATCCGCGTCACGGCCCAGATAGACCTTGAACATGCAGGCGCCCTGCCCGTTCAGGAATTGCACCGAACGTGTCTCCATCCCGAACAAGGGCCGCGCGACCAAGGCCACCTGCGCGCAGGCATCCGCGCGGATATGGCCGCCGATGGGTTTGCCGTGCAGATTGAAATAGCCCTGCGCGACCTTGCCCGGGGGCAGCGCGCCCTTGGCCTCCAGGATCACATCGCCAGTATTGATAACCAGTGTGATTTCGCCCCAGCCCGCAATATCGGCCATGGCCTCTTGGAAATAGGTGCCCGGCACCAGCGTGGCCTCGCCCTCGGGCAGACAGGCCAGCACCTGGGCCACGCTGGCCCCGGCGCTGCGCGCGATGTCCTCTAGCGCGGCCTGGGGCGTGTCGGTCAGCGCGGCACGGATGGCCGCGCACAGGTCGGGGGAAATCGTCATGCTGTCATCTCCTTGCTGTTTTGCGTGGCGGCTGCATCGACCCAGGCGATCAGGCGTGCGGTCATCGCCACCTGCCAGAACCGCCCGGCCAGCGTCAGCGCGTGGCCCTGTGCTGCGGGCCGCATCAGCCCGGCCTCTGTCCATTGTGCGGTCAGGGGCGCCGCGATCCGTTCGACCCCCGCGCCGACCCCGCAGGCCGCAAGGGCGGCATCCACCGGCGCGGCCTCCAGCCGTCCGCGTTCCATTCCTGCCTTGATGGCGTTGTGAACGGCGGCCAGCGGCGCGGGGCGCATCATGCCTGCGATCAGCCCCGCGCCGCCCTGCCCGGCCCCTGCCTGATAGGCCGCCAGATCGGGCGTCAGGCGAAAGCCGTGCCCATGCAGATTGCCGCCCGCCCCGGCGCCAAAGGCCAGGCAATGCGCCCCGGCCTTGACCTCGAAATTGTAGATGCTGCGCTCGCGCGTGCCGCGGCGCCAATGGGTGGTGGAAATCGCCTCCCACCCGGCGCGGTCCATTTCCTGGACCCCGTCGGCGTAGAAATGGCCCAGGTCGCGCTGGCCTGCGGGGGTCAGCTTGCCCTTGTCCTGCGCGATCAAAAGCGGCGTGCCGGGGATCGGTTTCAGCGAATACAGGTCCAGCCCGTCCAGCCCCAGTGCCGCCGCCTGCCGCACATCCGCGCGAAAGGTGGCGCGGTCCTGCCCGGGCAGGCCATAGATCAGGTCGATCACCACCGCGCCCCGGTCCAGCGCGACCAGCCGGTCCAGAAACCGGATCGTTTCGGCCCGCGTCGACTTGCGCCCCATCCGGCGGCGCACCCCCTCGTCAAAGGTCTGCACCCCCAGAGAGATGCGGTTTACCCCGGCGTCAAAGGCCGCGCGCGCCTTTTCCAGGCCAAAGCTGACGATGCGCCCTTCCAGCGTGATTTCGCAATCCGGGGCCAGCGGCAGATACCGGCGCAGCCCCTCGACCAACCGCGCGATGTCGGGCGCGGCCAGCGCGGTGGGCGTGCCGCCGCCCAGATAGACCGCGCGCAGCGGGTGGCCCTGCTGCACCGCCGTTTCTGCCCCGGCGGCCAGTTGCGCCAGAATCGCATCGACATAAGGCGCACCCTGATCGCGCCGCCAGGGGTTCTGGTAGAAACCGCAGAACAGGCAGTGGTTTTCGCAAAACGGGATGTGGACATAAGCGACCGAGGTGCCGTGCCGCCGGGTCGCCGCCAGGCGCGCCCACAGATCGGGCACCTGTTCGTCCGGCACCGGCAACGCACCGCCGCGCGCGTGCGCCCCCATCCGCCCGGAAAAGGCATCGGCCAGCGGATCGTCCGACAGGCGGGCGAAATGCGGTTCGGGGGAAACAGGCATAGGGGCGGTGTCAGCTCTGTGGACGGTCATGCGCGGGACTCTGGGCTTGTGGCACAGGGGACCGGGCGGAGAGCTGGGGCCTGGCAGATATGGGACGGTCAGAAGGTCGGACCGGCTATATCCGACAATTTCTATCAGACTTAATTTCGACTGAAAAGCCCCTTCGAACGCCGCCTGCCCTGCGGCACGCTGGCATCGGGCGAGGCAGTCTAAATTAACTTGACTTTTTAACTCAACAAATATGCCCTAGGGCGGCGCATCCAGCAAGGTGCCGTGCCACACGCACCAGCCAGACCTTCCCGATTCCATATCCGATGGCGGCCCGGCGGCTTGCCTGTATCGCCCTGCGGCCACCGGACCCTGACAAGGACCCGACCGATGAGTTTGACGTTACCGATCCGGCGCGGACTGCGCCCCCTGCTGCCGATCCTGCTTGTTGCGCTGTCCCTGCTGTCCCCACCCGGCCCGGGCCTTGCGCAGCAGGTGCATCCGGGCAAGGCCCCGCCCGAACGGGTGCCGGCGGTGATGGTGGGCGACCGGCTGGTGAACGTGGCCTGGCATCTGGGCGTCGTGCCCGCGGCGATGTCGGTACGCGGCGATCTGTGGGCGTTTGGCCGGACGCTGGCCAACACCTCCAGCATGATCCTGGGCTGCCCGGGCTATATCGTGATGAAAGACCCCGAGATCGTGCCGCGCACCCTGCGCACGCAGGGGATCAAGACCGTGCTGGTGGAACATTCCGCCCCCTTCGACCGCACCAAGCCGCAGCGTGACCCGATGCGGCTGTTGCCCGTTCTGGAACAGGCCGGTGTTGCCGAAGAGTTGGGCACGCAGGTCACGGTCATCGACTTCACCGGGCATATCGACGACGCGATCCGGCAGGTCGGGGTCGCGCTGAACCGTGAAACGGCCGCCGAGGCGCTGATCGCAGAGCGCGCCGCCGCGCTGGAAACCGTGTCGGCCCGTTTGCCGCTGGCCGGGCCGCGCCTGCGCGTTCTGGTGCTGGACGGCACGGTGCAGGGCGCGACGGGCAAGGCCTTTGTCCGGGCGCATCTGCCCGGGGGCTATACCGACGATTTCCTGCTGACACCGCTGGGGGCGGAAAACGCCACCGCCGCGCCGGGACTGAAGGGCAAGCATGGCTTTGCCCCCGTCCCGCGCCTGGACGTGCTTGCCGAATGGCAGCCGGACGTGATCGTGATGACCGGCGATGCGGACGCGGTGCAGCGCAAGCTGGCCGAGGCGCTGGCCCGCAACCCCGACATGGGCACATCGGTTCCGGCGCTGGCCAACCATGCCCTGCTGGCCCTGCCCGCCTATTACGACAGCGCGGTGATCGACTATCCGCAGATCCTGGGACGCTGGGCGGCGGCCTTTACCTCGCTTCGCGGCGGCTGACGCTGTGCGCTGACGGCGCCCACCCACCGGGCGCCGCCGGCGTGACACCTTTTCCGTTGAACATTTCGGAAACTCACGCAGCGCACTGCGGGGCAATGGCCCTGCGCTGGAATTATGATTTTTCAATATATATTTCAGAGGCTTGCACACCGGCATCAGGAATCCAAGCGGAACGGTCAGGATTCATTCCCGAGGATATCTATCAACTATATGATTTTATTGGATAAATCTTGATACCCCATACCGCGGCGCCTATATCCGTAATCAGGGCATCGCGGCTGGGCGATGTCCGGAAAACCCAAGGAGATATCCGATGTCCGCGAATATGTGCGCAAGCTGCACCTTCTTCGAAGATCACGCCGCCAACACCGCCAAGACGCTGGAAGGGGCGGGCCTGTGCCGCTTCAACCCGCCGATCTCGCAGCCCGAGGCCGATGCACGCGGCCTGTGGCCGGTGGTGAAATCCGAAGACTGGTGCGGCCACTTCGAGAAAGAGGACGCGTAAGGCCCGATCGCCAGCCAGGTCCGCTTGCCGCCGGTCGCAGACCGACGCGAAGCCACCCAGCCAGCTTCGGACAGGACCGCAATCGACAAGGGGCGGCGCAATGCGCCGCCCCTTTCGCATGGCCCGCGTGGCGGATTACATCCCCCCGGATTTCGCCTTGGCGACGATCTCCTCTATCCGCGCCGTCAGGTCGGCGGGCACATGCCCCTTGTCCAGCTCCAGAAAGCCCTGAACGATCAGGTCGCGCGCGGCATCCTCGTCCATGCCCGACGCCATCAGGTAGTTCAGCTTTTCACCATCGATCATCCCGACCGAGGCCTCGTGCGACAGCTGCGTGCCCTCTGCCCGCGCGCGCAGTTGCGGCACCGCGCGGATCTCGCCCGCGTCGCGCAGCTTCAGCCCGTCACAGCCCAGGAACCCGTTGGTGCGGACCGCGTCCCCGATCAGGACCGCGTCATTGACGATGGTGCCACCCGCCGAAACCATGCGCGCGATGTCCTGGGATGTCGCGCCCGCGGCGGCCAGCCGGGTTTCGGTGGCCAGCACCCGCTCGGTGCCCTCGGGGGCAAACACGATGGCCTGGCTGGCCGACTTGGCCCCCGCCGCCAGGGTCGAGACCGAGCGGCTGGTATGATGGCGGATCGGCGACATCATGATCGCGGTCGAGGTGGAGCTGGCGCCTTCGTCCAGCTGCGAATAGCCGTAGGAATACACCTCCATTTCCGGGCCCCAGTGTTCCACCGTGACCGAGGTGCAGCGCGCGCCCTTGCGCATGTAGCTTTCGCCGATCGAGATATGGCGCCCCTTCTGCACATTCCCCGGCACAGCCGAGCCAGAGACCATCTCGACCTCGGCGCCCTCATCGATCAGGGTGATGTCGTGGGTGAACTGGCGGCCCTGCGGGGTTTCCAGCAGGGAAAAGCTTTGTACCGGCAGCTTGACCTTGGCGCCGGGCTTGACCCAGATGAAATGGCCCAGCGGGTCGTGCATGTGTTCGGCCACCAGGCGGATATGCTCGTTCTCCTCGGGATCGACCAGGCCGAACATCAGCGATTGAACAAAGTCATAGGTTTTCAGCGCCACGTTCAGCGGCAGGATTTCCACGCCCGGATCGTTGGACAGCGCCACGCGCATCTCGTGATCGGCCAGGATCGACGTGCCCGCCCGGGTCGCCTCGTCCTCGAACCCGACATCGTGCAGCATGTCACGCTCGGCATTGGTCAAATCGCCCAACAGTTGGGTGTCTTTCGGTTGCGGGGTCAGGTCGTCCATCTTGCGCTCCTTTCGGTTGGGCCGGGCCGCTCAGGCGGTTTCCGGGACGGTGTAGCCATGGGTCTGGATGTGGGCGAAGATCGCCCGCGGATCGCCCGAATGGATGATCCGGCCGCCCTTCAGGATGTGGGCGCGGTCGGCCTCGACATGGTTCAGGATCAGGCCGGTATGGGTGATGACCAGCCCCGCGCGGGGTCGGCCCTGCCCATCGGGGGTGCGGGTGATGCGCCCGATCGCCTGGCCGATGGCGATGACATGTTCCAGATCGACGCCGCTTTCGGGTTCGTCGAACAGCATCAGCCGCGGATCCTGCAGGAACAGTTTCAGGATTTCCCAGCGTTTGATCTCGCCGCCCGAGAATCCCACGTTCATGTCGCGGGCGACGAACGCGGACAGGTCCAGCGCGGCGGCCTCGCGCGCCAGGGTTGCGCCCGCGCCCATCGCGCCGGCAAAGGCCGAAACGGTGACGCCGTCCAGGCTGGGTGGGCGCTGAAAGGCCATCCCGATGCCAAGCGCCGCCCGCTCGCGCAGGGACAGGTCGTTTACCGGCACCCCATCGACGCGGATACTGCCCCCGGTGACCCGGTAGGGCGGCAACCCCATGATCGCAGCCAGCAGGCTGGACTTGCCCGACCCGTTCGGGCCCAGCAGCACATGCAGCTCACCCGGTTGCAGTGTCAGGGAAATGTCGCTGAGAACCGGTTTCCCGGCCACATCGACGCACAATTCGGAAATCTCAAGCATGGCCCCTCGCGCGTGGTGATGCGGATCGACCTGGCTGCAATCGCATGTCGCTGGGGCCGCATGCGCAAAGGCTAACACGAAATCCTAGCATTTCTATCGGGAATTCTGCCGCAGGCGCCCGACCGCCCCTGGCAGAATGTCGCACCGCGCTATCTTGACTGTTTCTATCGGGTACTATTTGCTCAGCCTCGCGACACGGCCCCAAGCCATCCGCCAGGGGTTCCTTTCCAATCGGACATGACGAGGATTCCATGACGAAGACGCGAGTGTTCACACGCGCTGGCGCGCTTGCCGCGGCTCTTATTTCTTTTGGGGGTCTTGCGCAGGCGCATACGCCGCTTTGCGCGTGCTATGACAACGGGGACGGCACGGTTCTGTGCGAGGGGGGCTTTTCGGATGGCTCTTCTGCGGCGGGGGTGCGCATGGCGGTGCGGGATGGCGACGGCAACATCCTGATCGACGCCAAGATGGACGAGAACAGCGAGTTCACCTTCGACAAGCCTGCGGGCGCCTTCAGCGTGCTGTTCGACGCCGGCGAGGGGCACACCATCGAAGTGCCCGCCGACGAGATCTACTGACCCATCCGAGGATGACCATGATGAAACGCCTTTTCGCCTCTGCCGCCCTGGCGGCGCTGACCGCCGCGCCCGCCTTTGCCCATTTCCAGCTGGTCTACAGCCCTGACCCGAACATCGAGCGGCCCGGCGACGTGCCGCTGAAGCTGATCTTTTGGCACCCGATGGAAAACGGGCACGCCATGGACATGGGCGCGCCCGAGGATCTGTTCGCCCTGTTCAAGGGGGACAGGATCGACCTGACCGGGTCGCTGTCGCCGATCACCTTTGCCGGGGCGGACAACACGGCCGCCGCCTATCAGGCCACGCTGCCGGTGAAACGCAACGGCGACTATATCGTCGCGCTGACGCCCGCCCCCTATTACGAGGGGTCCGAGGACATCTATATCCAGCAGATCACCAAGGTCTTCTTCAACAAGGGCGGGGTGCCCACGGGGTGGAACGAACCGGCCGGCCTGCCCACGGAATTCGTGCCGCTGAACAAGCCGAACAACGTGATCGCGGGCTCCACCTTCTCGGCGCAGCTGCTGTCCGAGGGGGAACCGGTGCCCGGCGCCGAGATCGAGATCGAATACATCGCGGCCGAACCCGACATGGACACCAACGCCGCGGGCGCGGCCAGCGTGGGCGCGATGCCCGGCGGCGCGCTGGTGGCGATCACCGATGAAAACGGCGTGTTCACCTTCGGCATCCCGCGCGCCGGCCACTGGGGCTTCGCCGCCCTCGGCTCCGGCCCCGAAACCGAACACCAGGGCAAGGAACTCAGCCAGGATGCGGTGATCTGGATCAAGGCATACGATCTGGAGTGACAGCCCGGCAGGGACAGGTAGAACATGTGTGCGGGGCCGATAACCGGCCCCGCGCGCATGACGGGGAAACGGGATGGGATACGGCATCTGCGGCAAATCCGGGCCGGGTTTGCAGGGAATGGCACGATGAGCGCCCCCGCCATCGCGGTTCAGGGGCTGGTGCACCGGTATGGACCGCGCACGATCCATGACGGCCTGTCCTTTACGGTGCCCGAGGGCCGCATCCTGGGCCTGCTGGGCAAGAACGGCGTCGGCAAAACTACGCTGATCCGTATCCTGATGGGGTTCCTGACGCCCACCGCGGGCACGTGCCGGGTGCTGGGCGACGATTCCCACGCCCTGCGGGCAGAAACCAAGCGCCGGGTCGGGCTGGTCTTCGAGGGGCACCTTGCCTACGACTTCCTGTCGATCGCCGAGACCGAGCGTTTCTTTGCCCGCTGGTATCCGCGCTGGCGGCGCGACGTGTTCTGGGATCTGGTCGAGCGGCTGAACCTGCCCCCCACCCATCGCATCCGCCACATGTCCGAGGGCCAGCGCAGCCAGGTCGTGCTGGGCGCGGTGATGGCACAAGACCCGGATCTGTTGATCCTGGACGACTACACGATGGGGCTGGACGCGGGATACCGGCGGCTGTTTCTGGATTATCTGGTCCACTACGCCCGGGCGGGCAACAAGACCGTGCTGGTCACCAGCCATGTGGTGCAGGACATGGAGCGGCTGGTGGACGATGTGATCTTTCTGCGCCGGGGCGGGGATGTGTTGCAGACCTCGCTGTCGGATTTCATGGGCCGGTTCCGCCACTATCATCTGCCCGCGGGTGCTGCCCCCGCGAACCTGCCCACCCCCGCCGCGCCCCTGCACGGGCTGGAGCGCGAGGCCGATGGCAGCCTGTCGGTCTTTGCCTTCGCCGGACCCGAAGAGATGCGCGCCGCGCTGCGGACAGCGGGCATCGACCCGGCGGGGATCCGCGAACGGCAGATGAGCCTGGAAGACGCCTTTGTCGGCTATACGGGGAAATACTGATGCGCGCCCTGGCGATGAAGGAATGGATCAAGCTGCGCCATTGGCTGGGGCTGATCGGGCTGGGTCATCTGGCCTTTGGCGCTTGGTTCTACCTGTCGATGCGCCACCAGTTCCGCATCGAGCATGCCGAGATGATCTATTACCAGGCCAACCGGATCGGGCGGCTGTTCTATGACGACCTGCGCTATGTGCCGCTGGCCACCGGCGCGGTGCTGGGCGCCGCGCAATTCCTGCCCGAGGTGCTGCGCGGTCGACTGCGGATCGCGATGCACCTGCCGATGGGGCTGGGCGCGCTGATCCTGGCCCATCTGGGACTCGGGCTGGGGCTGCTGGCGGTCGTGCTGGCGTTTGACCTGGGCATTCTGGCGGGCACGGTCGGCGCGTTCTTTCCCGGCCCCTTCGTGGCCTCGGCGCTGGCGACCGCTGCGCCCTGGATGCTGGCGGGCATCGCGGCCTATCTGGGGGCCGCGCTGGTGCTGCTGGAACCTGACCGGCGCACCCAGGCCGTGAACCTGGCCGTGGCGGGTGGCGTTGTGGCGCTGTGCCACCTGTCGGCGGCCTATAACGCCTATGACGGCGCGATCTGGGGGCTGGCGGTGCTGGTCGGGCTGATGGTGCCTGCCACGCTGCGCGCGGCGGCACGGTTTCGCGACGGGGGAACGGGATGATGCGGTTCGTAACCTGGTTCGCACAGGCATTGCTGGTCACGGCGCTGGCGCTGATCGCGCTGCCGCGACTTTACGACATGGCCTTTGCGCCACGGGTCGCGCCGACCTACCTGTTCTACAGCCCCGTGTCGCAAGAATTCATCTATCGCGAACATCACGGCAATCACGACTTTGTCTATGCCAGCGAAAGCGGCGCAACCTATGACAGGCCCGCCTTCGAAAAGCTGCTGCCGTTCATCTATTACAAGAACATGGACATCTGGGGGCTGCTGCCGATCCGGATCGATGGGCAAAGCTACGGGCGTGACACGATCCGCGATGCCCGTCAGGTGGTCGAGTTGAAGGCGCGCGAACTGCCAGGCAACCGCCCCGAAATCCCGGTCTATGCGCTGATCGACAGCGATCCGGGGCGCGCGAGGCTGAGTTTTCCCGAGGATGTGTTCGTGCCGCGCGACAGCGGGCTTGAGGTTCTGAATGTCGATGTGAACCGCCCAGACCCCGACCTGACCGATCGGTTCAACGCGGCGCTGGCCGGGGCGGGCTTTGCCTTTCCGGCGCGGCTGGTGGCGGGCAAGCAGACGATCCTGAAGCCCTGGGATGCGGGCGTGTTCCTGGTCGATGCCACCGGCGCGGTGTTCCACCTGACGCGCACGGGCGACACGCCCCATGCGGTCCGCACCCCGATCCCGGCCGATCTGGGCATCCACCACATCAAGGTGACCGAAAGCACCCGGCGCGAAATTCTGGGGCTGGTCCTGACCGGGGATGCCCGGCTGTTCCTGCTGACGATGCCGGGCTACGGGCTGATCGAACTGCCGACGGACGGCTACGATCCGGACCGCATGAATTACAAGCTGTTGCTGAACCCGGTCGCGCCCACGGCGGTCTATGGCGACGACAAGGTTGTGCACGGTGTGGCGATGACCCCGGATTATGCGCCGCGGGCCGAATACGCCCGCGACGTGCCCGGCACGGCAGACATGGCGCACGCGCGCATCGCCCGCGCACTGTTTCCGCTGACCCTGTCGCTGCAGGACGGCCCCGGCCCCTACCTGCGCTGGCACCTGGCCTGGTCGGGCTGGGCGGGTCTGATCGGCATCGCGCTGTCGCTGGCCGCGCTGTTCGGGCTGGCCCGCGCGCGTCGCGCGCCCCTGCGCCAGACCCTGCCCGCCGCTGCCCTTGTCACGCTGACCGGCCCGGCCGGCCTGCTCGCGGTGCTGGCGGTGCCGGGACACCGCTGAGGCGCAATCCCGCCCTACGCCTTGTCGGTCGCACGCGCCCTGCGGGGGGCCTGCGATACCCGCGCCTTGCCCAGGCCGTGGGGCGGCGCCTCTGTTCAGCTTCACGTCAGGCTCGGCGCTTAGGCCGACAGCCAAGGTCGGACATGCGCGAGTCGCAAACTTGTGCGCAGCCCCGACCCGATACCGGACAGGCCCAGAGCCATCACATAACAAAGGAAATCCCCATGCCCACGACGCTGATGCGTTACGCAACCCCCACGACGATCGCCTTCTTCCTGGTTTCGCTCATCACCGGCATTGCGCTGTTCTTCCATGTCGGACCCTCGGCCTTTCACGGCGTCCACGAATGGCTGTCGATGGTGCTGATCCTGCCCTTCGTGCTGCATGTCTGGCGCAACTGGAAACCGATGACGAAATACATGACCGGCAAGCCGCTGCTGGTGTCTGCGGTGGTGTCGGTGCTGGCCTCGGCCATCTTCTTCCTGCCCATGGGCGGGGCTGGTGGTGGCCGCCCGCCGGTCTTTGCGCTCAGCCAGCAAGTGTTGCAGCACACCCCGGCCGAGGTCGCCCCGGCGCTTGGCATGACGGCGGATGCACTGACCGCCAAACTGACCGCGGCGGGCTATACCGTGGCCCCCGACCAGTCGCTGAACGCGATTGCGCAAGGGTCGGGCAAGTCGATGATGGACATCGCCGGCGTGCTGATTGCCCGGGATCAGTGACAAATGCGCCCTCCGCCGGTGGTTCGACCCGGCAGAGGGCTTGGCCCGTTTGACGGTCACAAGGGGCCGCGTGCTGGGGAGAGTTCAGCGCGCGGCCCCCGTTCGCGTCGGTGACGTAATAGGCCAGATAGGCCCCGTCGCCGCCATAGGCGTTGAGTGTCGTGGTAAAGGTCACCTCCTTGGCCAGCGCCATGCCGGGGGCGGTAAGGAAGGCGGGCCGCGAACCGGCCCGCGGGGCGGCCTCAGTTCGTCTGCACCTTCGGCGTGGCGCCATTGTTGAACAGACCATTGGCCGGGGGCGCGACCGAACCGGGCGCTGCGGGTTGCTGGCCGCTGCGGGCGCTGCTGCGGTCGTCGCAATCGCGGTCGTGTCCACGGTCCCGCTCGCCATGGCGCCCGAAGAAGAACCAGCCGCGGTCATCGTGATGGCCGCTGCGGGCGTGGCGTTCGCCGAATTGCCGGGTCTGGACGGTCTGCCCGGCAGCTGCCGCAGGCTTGCGCGGCATGATCCGCGGCTGCGCCTGTTCGCTGGCGGTGGGGACAGCAGCGGGCGCCTGGGTCTGTTGCGCATAGGCGGTAGAGGAAACGGCGACAGCAAGCGCTGCGCCAGTCAGGATGGTCTTGATGGGATAGGTCATGTGACTCTCCTTGGGTCATCGGATGCCCCTGGAATCGCCCACATGGCTGATCGCTGCCTGACGCGTCGGCGGAAACTGCTTCAGCTTCCTGTCAGGCAGCGGGCGCAGTACCATGCCCAGACAAGAAGGACAGAACATGCGCATCCTGCTGATAGAGGACGACACGGTGCTGGGCGCGGCCGTGCATGACCAGCTAAGGGCCGACGGCCATTCCGCCGACTGGGCCACGCGGCTGGACATGGCGGCCGATACCATGGCCGTGGGCACGTTCGACCTGGTGCTGCTGGACCTGATGCTGCCCGACGGGCGCGGCATTCCGTTCCTAAAGGCGATACGCGCGCGCGGCGACGCGACGCCGGTCATCATCCTGACCGCGCTGGACCAGGTATCGGACCGGATCGAGGGGCTGAACGCCGGGGCCGACGATTACATGGTCAAACCCTTCGACCTGTCGGAACTGTCGGCGCGCATCGGATCGGTCGCGCGGCGCTATGCGGGCAACCCAAATCCGCTGGTCCATCTGGGCGATCTGGATATCGACCTGTCCGCCCGCACAGTACAGCGGGCGGGCAAGCCCGTGGGCCTGACCGCGCGGGAATGGGCCCTGTTCGAGGCGTTCGTTCAGGCGCCCGGGCGGCTGTTATCCAAGGCGCAACTGGAGGAACGGCTATATAGTTTTGACGACAGCATCGAGAGCAACACGATAGAGGTGCATGTCAGCCGGTTGCGCAAAAAACTGGGCCGCGCGGTTATCGAGACCGAACGCGGTCTGGGCTATCGGCTGGGCCGGGCATGAGGGGACCGCGATCCCTGCAACTGCGCCTGGCGCTGGCGCTCGGGGGGGCGGTCTTGCTGTTGTGGCTGGCCGCCGCGGCGATCACGGCGGAACGGCTGCGCCAAGAGATGCACGCGGTATTCGATGCCGGGCTTGCCGATACCGCGCACCGCATCCTGCCCCTGGTCCTGCGCGGGGGGCACGACCACCGGGATCGTTTCACAGATGACGCGCACAGCGACGATGACGACGGCCGTTTCGAGCGTATCCAACGTCTGCCCGAGACCGAGGATGCCTATAGCTATGTCGTCTTCGATCCGTCCGGGCGGGTGATCCTCAGTTCCGAGGACGCAGATCCGGCCATTTTCCCGCCCTATACAGGCGACGGTTTCGCACAGACCGGGGACTACCGCTTTTTCATCGACCGGGCCCGGCGCAGCGGCCCCATCATCGCCGTTGCAGAACCGCTGTCGCATCGCGACGCCGTCGCGCGCCAGATGGCGATGCGGCTTAGCCTGCCGCTGCTGGCTGTCGTGCCGCTGATCTTGTTGGCGATCTTTCTGGTGGTGCGGGGCAGCCTTGCGCCGGTCCGACACCTGCGCGACGACCTGGGGGACCGCGGGGCGCGCAACCTTGCACCGCTGCCCGATCGCGGCCTGCCCAGCGAATTGACCCCGGTGGTCGGCAGCATCAACGCCCTTTTGACCCGCCTGAATGCCGCCTTCGAGGCAGAGCGCAGCTTTGCCGCCAACGCCGCGCACGAGCTGCGCACGCCGGTCGCGGGCGCCATCGCACAGGCACAGCGGCTGCGCGTCGAAACCGGCGATGCGAACGCCGCCGCGCGGGCAACAGAGATCGAGTCGACCTTGAAACGGCTCAACAACCTGTCGGAAAAGCTGATGCAACTGGCCCGTGCCGAGGGCGCGCGCCTGCGCCGCGACAGCGCGACCGACCTGCGCCCGATCCTGCGGATGGTCGCGGACGATTTCGGGCGGCTGGGGGCAGAGTCGCGGATCGACCTGACACTGCCCGATCACCCGGTCCCAAGCGACCTTGATCCAGACGCTTTCGGCATCCTTGCCCGCAACCTGATCGAGAACGCGTTGAAACACGGCGCGCCGGGAACGCCGGTCCGGGTGGTGCTGGATGCGACCGGCATCCTGCGCGTCATCAACCATGCGCCGGTCATTCCGCCCGACGATCTGGCCCAACTGACGGACCGTTTCGCCCGGTCGAACGGCACCGCCGAGGGCAGCGGCCTTGGGCTGGCCATCGTGCGCACCATCGCGGACCGCGCCGATGCCAAACTGACGCTGCACTCCCCCGCGCCAGGGCTTTCGGACGGGGTCGAGGTGCGCGTGAATCTGCCCTGACCCGCGCCCTGGGGCGATGCACGGCTGGATACCCGGGTTCAAACGGGCCGGGGCGCCCTGCTTGGGGCGCCCCGGCGTGTCGAACAGGCCGACCTACGCCTTGCCGCTATAGACCGGGAAGACGCTGGCATCGCCGTAATCCTGGGCGGTGATCGCCTTCAGCGCGTCCATATCCTCGGCCGAAATCTCAAAATCGACATCGGCGTTGGTCTTCATGTGGTCCGGGTTCGCGGTCTTGGGCAAGGCCAGCAGGTCCAGTTGCAGGATATAGCGGATGCAAAGTTGCGGGATGCTGACCCCGTATTTTTCCGCCATCGCGCCGATCTCGGCATGGTCCAGGATCTTGCCGTGCGCGATGGGCGAATAGGCCTCGACCAGCAGGCCCTTGGCCTTGGAATAGTCGATCAGATCGAAGGGCGTGTTGCCGATATGGGCCAGCACCTGATTGATCATCGGCGCGACCTTGGCGTTGTCCAGCAGGTTGTCGAGGTCCTCTTTCTGGAAGTTCGACACACCGATGGCGCGGATCTTGCCGGCCTCCAGCGCCTCTTCCAGCGCCTTCCACGCTGCAAGGTTACCCTCGAAATAGCGGTCGCCCCCGGCCCAGTTTTCCCAGGGCTGCGGGCTGTGGATGATCATCAGGTCGATGTAATCAAGGCCCAGCGTTTTCAGCGAGTCGTCGATGGATGCCTTGGCGCCCTCGTAATCCTTGACCTCGGCGGCCAGCTTGGTCTGCACGAACAGCTCTTCGCGCGGCACGCCGCAGCTGCGCACGCCTTCGCCCACGCCGCGTTCATTGCCATAGGCCTGCGCCGTGTCGATATGGCGATAGCCGATTTCGACCGCGGCCTTCACCGCCTCGGCCACCTTGTCGTCGTCGATCATCCAGGTGCCAAGCGCCAGCTTGGGAATGGCAACGCCGTTCGGCAGGGTCTGGGTGTCTTGCGGGGTCATTGTCGGTCTCCTTTTCCTGTGGCTCCGCAGAGCCGTGTTCCTTAGGGCGCGACGCGGCGCCCGTCTGGGATTGCATCTAATCCTGGGAAGGGGCGGGATAATCGGCCTGAAATGGCAAGCACTCATGAGCAATGTTCATGAGTACCCGCGCGGCCGAACAAGCATCCCTGCCGGACCAGTTGAAACCGGACGGTCAGCCGCCATAGTCGTCGTCTGACACCTTCTCCATCCAGGTGACGGCGCTGCCGTCGATGCTTTCCTGAATGGCGATGTGGCTCATCGCCGTGTCGGGGGCGGCGCCGTGCCAGTGCTTTTCACCGGCGGGGAACCACACGACATCGCCCTGGGTGATTTCCTCGACCGGCCCGCCCTCGTGCTGCACCCGGCCACGGCCGAAGGTGACGATCAGGGTCTGGCCCGCCGGATGGGTATGCCAGGCGGTGCGGGCACCGGGTTCAAACGTGACATGGCTGCCGCCGGTGCGGCCCGGCTCCTCGGCCTGGAACAGCGGGTCCACGCGCACGGTGCCGGTGAACCAGTCCTCGGGGCCGGGCATGGAGGCATTGCTGCCGGAACGGGTGATCCTCATGGGTGGGTCTCCTTCTTTGCGGGCTCAGCCGCGCAGCTTTTCGAAACGGTAGGTCAGGGCCGGGCCGCCGGGCTGGACATAGGCCAGTTCCACGGTCGCCATGGCAAAGGGTTCGACATAGCGGCCGTTGCGCAGGCCGCCGGCATCCAGCGGCTCGAATCCGATATCGCGGATCAGGCCCCCGGCAATCTGCTTGGCGCCCGCATCGTCGCCATAGGTGAAGACATGGGGCGCGGTGATCTGGCCCCTGGCCGCAAAGACGGGGGCAAAGCTCTCGGACGGCGTGGTATTGAAACAGGACACCCAGCGGGCCTTGGGGCGCATCCGGGCCAGTTCCTCGGCCCCTGACGATGTCGTGCCGACGACAAGGTCGCGGTTGTCCTCGTCCAGCGGCACGCAGCAGTTCAGCACCACCTGCCCCGCCAGATCGCCCGCCTGGCCCAGAACGTCGCCCACGCGCGACCAGTGCACGGCCAGCAGCAGGGCATCGGCCCCTTCAACCGCCTCGGCGACGGTCCCGGCGGCCCCGCCACAATCGCGCGCCAGCCTGTCCAGCTTGGCCGGGCTGCGCGAATAGGCAAAGGTCACGTCATGGCCAGCGGCAGCCCAAAGCGTGCCCAGTGTGCCGCCCATCAGTCCCGATCCCAGAATGCCGATCTTCATCGCGCCCTCCTACTCGCTGCGGCTTTCGAACACGTCCTTGGCCACCGGCAGGGCCGAGAACACGCGCGGCCAACCGGCATAGAACGCCAGATGCGACAGCATCGCGCCGGCCTCTGCTTGCGTCAGGCCGTTGTCCATCGCGCGGTTCAGGTGAAAGGTCATCTGCTCGGGCTGGCCTGCCGCGATCAGGGCAGCCACGGTCACCAGGCTGCGGTCGCGCGGCGCCAGATCCGGGCGCAGCCAGAGGTCGCGGAACAGGAGCTCGCGCGTGTTGTCGACCACGCCCATGCTGAAATCGCCATAGGTGCCCTTGACGAAGTTTTCGCTGGCGGCCTCGGCCTCTTCGTTCAGCGGCAGCAGGTCCGGCTTGGCGCCGGGCAGGTCGTCGGGTGCGATCCCGCGCGCCTCGAATACGGGTGCTGCGGCCTCGGCGGCGGCGGTGGCATTGCCCCAGCCGGTGTAAAAGGCCAGGTGCGTGATCATTTCGGAAATCTCGGCCGGGGTCACGCCGGCGTCCAGTGCCAGTGCAATATGGGGGCCGAGGGCGCCGGTTTCATGCCGGGTCAGCAGCGCGGCGAAGGTCACCAGCGCCCGATCGCGCATCGACAGCGCCTCGCCCGTCCATTCCCCACCGAACAGGGCGCTCTCGGCATAGGCCGCCAGCGCGGGGGCAACCTGCCCCACGGCCGCAGGCTGGGTGCGGGCAGGCTCTTGCGCGGCGGCGGCACTGGACAGAAAGGCAAGCGAGGCGGCGGCGATCTGGGTCTTCATCGGGGGCTCCTGTCGGTTTACGACGTTCATCCGATAGATGTGCCGCGCACCGCCCGATCTTAATGCCCGCGCGGGTCACGCCACTCATGACCCGGATTCATCAATCTCTCAGCCGCGTTCGCGCAGGGCCTCCAGCACCACCTCAAAGGCCGAAGAGGGCCGCTGGCGGCTGGGATAATAGAGGTAGAAACCGGGGAAAGAGGGGCAATAGGCGTCAAGGCAGGTCGCAAGTGCGCCCGAGGCCAGGTGGTCGGCGGCCAGCCGTTCGGGGATCAACGCCAGACCGTGGCCGTCGACCGCGGCGCGCATCACCGGGTTGACCGTGTTGAAACAGACCTGCCCGCGCACCTTGACGCGGATCTCGTTTCCCTGCGGATCCTCGAACTCCCACGCGTATAGCGCCCCATGGGTGGACAGGCGCAGGTTGATGCAGCGGTGATCCGACAGATCCTGCGGGGTCTCGGGCATGCCCGCGGCCTGGAAATAGTCCGGCGCGCCGACGCAGATCATCCGCTCATCCGGGCCGATCCGCATGGCGATCATGCCCTCGCTGACCTGATCGCCATAGCGCACGCCCGCATCGCATTGCGACTGGGCCAGATCGGTATAGCCGTAATCCATCACGAACTCGACATTCACTGCAGGGTGTTGCTTTAACACCGGCGAAAGCTTGGGCCACAGCAGCGACTCGATGGCGTATTCCACAGCGGCGATCCGCACCGTGCCGGTGGGCTGGTCGCGGGAATCGTTCAGCGCCCTCAGCCGCGCCTCGATCTTTTCGAAACAGGGGTTGAGGGTGGCAAGCAGATCCTCTGCCGCCAGCGTGGGCGCAACCGACCGCGTGGTGCGTGTCAGCAGGCGCAGGCCCAGGCGGCTTTCCAGCCCCTTGATCGTATGGCTCAGCGCCGATTGCGACACGTTCAGCCGCGCAGCCGCCTTGGTAAAGCTGCGCTCTTCGGCGACGGCGGCCAGCGCGATCAGGTCGTTGATGTTTTCACGCAGCATGTGGGACGCCTTGATTTGACGGTTAGTCTGGAAGGTACCCAAGATCATACATGACCCTGGCTCATGGATACTAAGGATTATTCGGGGAACGTTGAAAAACGCCCGGATCATTCATGATGGCGGGTCATGAATGGGTTGCGGATCGGCGCGATTATCATCGGCCCCGGCGTGGCGCAGGATGGGCGCGACACACAGCAATGCGCCGCGGCGCCCTGAAACGACACCGGACGGAGGAACCAGCATGCCCTTGCGCCCGATCTTTCACCGGCTGTCGGCGGTGGCACTGCTAAGCGCCGGGCTGGCCACGGCGGCATCCGCGAACGACCCGGAGGACCACACCATGACGCAGATCAGAGTGATCGTCGGCGGCGAGAGCCTGCCCGCCACGCTGGACGACACCGCCGCGGGGCGCGATTTCGCGGCGATGCTGCCGCTGGAGCTGACCCTGTCGGATTACCACGGCATCGAGAAGGTCGCCGATTTGCCGCGTGCGCTGGACACCTCCGGCGCGCCAATCAGTTACAAGCCCCGGACCGGCGACATCACGCTTTACGCGCCCTGGGGCAATCTGGCGATCTTCCTGAAACCCTTCCAGTCCTCGCGCGGGCTGGTGCGGTTGGGGGAATTCGACGGGGCCATAGACCCCTTGACCCGCAACGGCGATCTGTCCGTCAGGATCGAACGCGCCGAATAGGCGCGAAAGGTCGGAATGGGCCAGATCGGCCCATTCCGTGCGCTTGGATCGCCCGGTTCACCAGGGCAATTCGCCCTGATCGTTGAAAAAGCCCCCGGTCGGCCCCTCATCATCCAGCAGCGCCATGCGCAGCACGATCACCGCCGCCTGTTCCGGCGTCCGGTCCGGCATGAAATTGGTCGCCGCCGTGGCCGTATAGCCCGGACAGATCGCGTTGACCTTGATCCCCTTGTCGGCCAGCGCGGCCGCCTGGCTGACCGTCAGCGCGTTCACCGCGGCCTTGGACGCCGCGTAGGTCGGCAGGATCTTGTCATGGTGTTCCCAGTCCGGGTCATGGCGCAGCCCGAAAGACGCCAGCTCGGACGAGACATTCACGATGCGCGGATGCGCGCTGACCGCCAAGAGCGGCACCATCGCCTCGGTCAGGCGCAGGCCGCCGACGACGTTGATGGCAAGCGTCTGTTCCACCTTTTCGACCGGCGAGAGGTCGGGAACGAAATCCAGCCCAACGCCCGCGTTGTTGACCAGGATGTCCAGCCGCCCGTGGGTGTCCGCGATCTGGTTAGCCAGGGCCGCGACGCTGGCCGCATCGGTCACGTCCAACTGAACCGGCGTGACCTGCAGCCCCTCGGCCTTCAGCGGTGCGGCGGCAGCCTCGCCCTTGGCCAGGTCGCGGCAGCCCATCAGCACATGCACGCCTTCGCGCGCGAGGCCCGTAGCCACGGCCTCTCCGATGCCGCGGTTGGCACCGCTGACCAGGGCGATCTTGTTGGTTTGCGTCATATCTCTGTCTGCTCCGTTCCAGCGGAGCCGCGCGTTCACCTGCGCGCGTCGGCCCCGAACCCACCCCGGCCGCATGTGGCCGAAGAGCTTGCACCGGCAAGCCGACACCTCGTATAGAACCTCAAGTATAGTTGAGGTCAAGCGGGTTGTGCAGATGCAGCAAGTGACAAAACCGCCCAAGGTCATGTCGGTCGGTCAGGTCGCCCGGCGCAGCGGTGTGCCCGTCTCGACCCTGCATTTCTACGAGGCCAAGGGGCTGATCGGGTCCGAACGGACCGACGGCAACCAGCGCCGCTATTCGCGCGACATCCTGCGCCGGATCGCGATCATCAAGGTCGCGCAGGATCTGGGGTTTTCGCTGGCCGAAATCGCCGATCTGCTGCGGCCGATCCCGCCCGGAAAACAGCCAAGCGCCGCCGAGGTCAGCCAAATGGTCGCCGGGTGGAAAGACGCCATTCAGGCGCGCATCGACGGGCTGACCGAGCTGCGCGACAAAATGGAGGGCTGCATCGGCTGCGGCTGCCTGTCGAAAGAGGACTGCCCGCTGCGCAATCCCGACGACCGGCTGGGCGCCCGGGCCAGCGGGCCGGCGCTGTTGCAAAGGGCGGGGCAACGGCAGGCCAGACCCTGACCCGCGCGATCTACGCAGCCTTACGCGCGCGCCAAATGATACGCTCATGTCTGCGTTTTGGCGCCTTTGCAGGGGGAAATCCTGCCCCAAAAGCAAAAGCCCCGGAAACCAAAGTTTCCGAGGGCTTTTGAGCTTGATAATGGTGCCCAGGAGACCCACTATGCCGTGGTTGTGTTCCCGTTACAGGCACCGCATCAGCTCGTAGCCTCAGCAAAACAAGGGGTATCCGTATCGGCGAGTCCACGTCAACAGGCGCGTGCTGTTCTACGGCTTGTTCTACGGCAGCGGTGCGGATGGTCGCCAGGGGCAGAAGACCTCGGACTGGCGCTTGGCTTGCTCCTTGCTCGCCTCGTTGACGCCAGCTGCAGGTTGCCACGGTCAGCGGGCAGCCGAAGCCGAAGTGTCCCCGCCAGCTTGGCGATGGTCGGTTCTTGTTGGCGCTCCCCCGCAAGCGACAGGGGCATGGGGGGAAACGCCGATGCGCAGCCTTATGATTGGGCGCTCAGATTTTTGACCCCTGAACATCCTGGGGCAGTTCGACGCCAGCAGCGGCGAAGAGTGGCAGCTCGACTTGGAACGCATTTGCCTTGCCCCGGATGCCCGGCAGCTTGACTTCGACCAAGCCCTGATCCGCCAGCCAGAGCCTGAACAGGTCATGACCACGGATGGTCCTGTTGAAGTTGCTCCTGTCGCTACAGCCGATGTGGGACATGACGTCCCGAAATAGGATGGGCCAGTCGGGTCCTCTTCCAGGCGCTGGTCGATGTAGGCGGCAGCCTCGGCGACCATGCCGGTCATGGTAGGACGGTTGGCAGGATACCAACGCTTCACCGTCGCATCTGGGAACCAGTCGCTTAGCGCCTCTTCGATACCAGACCCCGCAGCTGCGAGGATGTAGACCTCACCAGGCAAGCACTTGCCGTCCGAGCATCCACGGGT
>NZ_SLXL01000007.1 GCF_004345735.1 Rhodovulum adriaticum | reverse complement strand
GCGGCCGCACCGTCGGCGCCGGCGTCGTGTCCAAGATCATCGAGTAATCGCAAAAGGCCGGGCGGGCCAAAGGTCCGCCCATCAGCCTGAAGGGCCGCCCGTCGGGGCGGCCCTTTTGCGTTGCAGGGGACGCCGCGGCTGATAGGATCGCGCCATGGTTGTGCCCTTTATCCTCTTGCTGATCTCGCTTGCGGGGGCTGTGGCCTCTGTCCTTGTCTGGGGGCCTGTGCCCAGCTTGCCGCTGCTGTTCGCGCTGGCATGCGCGGTGGGGGCGCTGATCTTGCTGGTGCTGGCGCCGCGCAAGGGGCGGCGCGATTACATCGTCGTCGACGGGTCCAACGTGATGTACTGGGACGCCGAGACGCCGAAGTTGGAAACCGTCGGGCATGTCGTCAAGGCGCTGGAAACACGGGGGCTGGTCCCCGTCATCTGGTTCGATGCAAATGTGGGCTATCTGGTCAGCGACAGGTATATGGGGGTAGAGCGGCTGGCCCGCGCCCTGACCGTGCCGTCGCGGCAGGTTTTCATCGCGCCAAAGGGCACGCCCGCCGACCCGCTGTTGCTGAACGGGGCGGCTGTGTTGAAGGCGCGGGTTGTCACCAATGACCGCTTCCGCGACTGGGTGGCGGACCATCCCCAGGTGCAACAGCCCGGTTTCCTGGTGCCCGGGCAGGTGGTGCGGGGGGCGGTCCGCCTGGATCTGGGCGCGTAGGGGCGCCCCTTCCCCTAGCGCCTCATGGCCTTGTCCAGCGCCGCGACAAAGGCTGTGGCGGCGGCGTTGTCCTGCGCCTTGCGGATGCGGGCGACATGCTGGGCCGCGGCGGGGCTGGCCCGGGCGATTTCATCGAACAGCGGGTCGTCATACCCCTGCGGGATGACCCCGGGGATATGTGGCTCTTTCGCGTGCTTCGCGGTGAACAGCTGCTTCTTTTCCAGGTAGGTCCGGTAGGCCTCGACCACCTTTTCGAAATCGGGGTCGTTCAATGTGGGGATGTCGAGGTCGAACGATCCGGCGACTGGCGATCCATGCGTGGCGGGTTTCATGGGCTATCCTCCTAATGGATGGGGGCAGGATAACGCAAATTAGGCGAATCGAGAACATGTATACATTTTAAGGTTGTGCTTCGGCGATGTGCGAAGGCTGCAGCGTTTTCGCAGCAAAGCCAAGGCGCGCGCCCACCCTGCGGGTGTCAGCGCCGCCGCCTCTTTCCGCCCCTCTGACCGGCCCGTCCCGCCGTTGACCGGCCCTTGGCCCCTTGGGCGGCCTCTACGGCATCCTCCACCGCCGACTGGCGGGCCAGCGGGTCGTCGGCGACGGCCAAATCCACGGCCTCCAGCCGCTTGATCTCGTCGCGCAGGCGGGCGGCCTCTTCGAATTCCAGGTTCTCGGCGGCCTTGCGCATGTCGGCGCGCAGACCGTCCAGATGCGCCTCCAGGTTGGCGCCGTGCATCGGCTTGTCGATCTGCGCCGTGACGCGCGCCATGTCGGTATCGCCCTGGTAAAGGCCGGCCAGGATGTCGTCGACATTCTTGCGGACGGTTTCGGGGGTGATCCCGTGTTCCTGATTATAGGCAATCTGTTTCTCGCGGCGGCGTTCGGTTTCGCGCATGGCGCGTTCCATGCTGCCGGTGATGCGGTCGGCATACATGATGACCTTGCCATCCGCGTTGCGCGCGGCGCGCCCGATCGTCTGGATCAGCGAGGTTTCAGACCGCAGGAACCCCTCTTTATCCGCGTCCAGGATCGCCACCAGCCCGCATTCGGGGATATCCAGCCCCTCGCGCAGCAGGTTGATACCCACCAGCACGTCAAAGGCGCCCAGACGCAGGTCGCGCAGGATTTCGATCCGCTCGATCGTGTCGATGTCGGAATGCATGTAGCGGACCCTGATCCCCTGTTCGTGCAGGTATTCGGTCAGATCCTCGGCCATGCGTTTGGTCAGCACGGTGCAGAGCGTGCGATAGCCTGCAGCGGAAACCCGGCGCACCTCGTCCAGCAGGTCGTCCACTTGCATTTCCACGGGCCGGATTTCCACCGGCGGGTCCAGCAGGCCCGTGGGCCGGATCACCTGTTCGGTGAAGACGCCGCCGGTCTGCTCCATCTCCCACGGCCCCGGCGTGGCCGAGACGAAGATGGATTGCGGCCGCATCGCGTCCCATTCCTCGAACTTCAGGGGGCGGTTGTCCATGCAGCTGGGCAGGCGGAACCCGTGTTCGGCCAGGGTGAATTTGCGCCGGTAGTCGCCCCGGTACATGCCGCCGATCTGGGGCACGGTGACGTGGGATTCATCGGCAAAGACGATGGCGTTGTCGGGGATGAATTCGAACAGGGTGGGGGGCGGTTCGCCCGGCGCGCGGCCGGTCAGGTAGCGGGAGTAGTTCTCGATCCCGTTGCAGACGCCGGTGGCCTCCAGCATCTCGATGTCGAAATTGGTGCGCTGTTCCAGGCGCTGTGCTTCCAACAGCTTGCCCTCGGCGACAAGCTGGTCCAGCCGTTGGCGCAGCTCTTTCTTGATGGACTGCACGGCCTGCTGCATCGTCGGTTTCGGGGTCACGTAGTGGGAATTCGCGTAGACGCGGATACGCTCGAAACTATCGGTTTTCGAACCTGTCAGGGGGTCGAATTCGGCGATCCCCTCCAATTCCTCGCCGAAAAACGACAATCGCCAAGCGCGGTCCTCCAGGTGGGCGGGCCAGATTTCCAGCACGTCGCCCCGCACCCGGAAACTGCCGCGCTGAAACGCCTGATCGTTGCGGCGGTATTGCTGGGCGACCAGATCGGCGATCACCTTGCGCTGGTCGTAGTCGTTGCCCACGATCAGGTCCTGGGTCATCGCCCCGTAGGTTTCCACCGACCCGATCCCGTAGATGCACGACACCGAGGCCACGATGATCACGTCATCCCGTTCCAGCAGCGCGCGCGTTGCCGCGTGGCGCATCCGGTCGATCTGTTCGTTGATCTGGGATTCCTTTTCTATGTAGGTGTCGCTGCGCGGCACATAGGCCTCGGGCTGGTAATAGTCGTAGTAGCTGACGAAATACTCGACCGAGTTTTCAGGAAAGAAGCCCTTGAATTCCCCGTAGAGCTGGGCGGCCAGCGTCTTGTTCGGGGCCAGGATGATCGCGGGGCGCTGGGTTTCCTCGATCACCTTGGCCATGGTGAAGGTCTTGCCGGTGCCGGTCGCGCCCAACAGCACCTGCTCGCGCTCGCCGTCCGTGACGGCGGCGGCCAGTTCGGCAATCGCGGTGGGCTGGTCGCCCGCGGGGGCGAAATCGCTGTGCATCACGAACCGCTTGCCGCCTTCCAGCTTTTCGCGGGTCTCTACGGGCGGGGCGGGCGCGTGCAGCGCGCCGGGCTCGGTGGAATAGGGCATGGCCTGTGAATCCTTTCAGAGCCTTACAGTTGCCACCGTCGCGCGCGGGTTCAAGGCCCCTCGCGCAGATCCTCGCGCAGGGTGGGCTGGGCCTGCTGAAATCCCTCGGCATCGCCGAAATCCACGAAGCGGCCATAGCGCGTATGCGGGTCTGCCACGCGCCGGGCATGCTTGATCGGGCACCAGTATTGTTCCGTGCGCGATGCAACCTCGCGCGCCCAGGCGATCACCCCGTTGGCATAGCCGCAATAGACGCAGTTCAGCTTTTGCAGGCCGTTCAGATAGGCCAGTTGATGCCGGTCAATGACCACATGATCGGCGCGGCGGACCTTGGCGATGCCGTAAACCGGAAAGCAGATCGCCTGATACAGTGCGACGCACAGGTCCAGCAGCACCAGGGGCACGATCAGGCCATAGATGAAAGGGGCCGTCAGGATGAACAGCGGGCGCGGGTTGCGCAGAAAGGTCAGCAGGGTGACCTTCAGCGCGCGGTGGCGGGCCAGTGCCCTGCTCTCGAACCGGATGCGCCCGCGGTCCAGACGATAGCGGAACTTGTCCCGCTTCTGCTCCAACTCGTCTTGCAGGCTGTCTTGCAACTCGCGGATGTGGGCAAGCAGGGTCTCTACGTTCTGGGGCATGGCGCGCGTCTCCTTGTCGGTCCGGGCCAGTTGACCACGGGACCGCGCCGCGCGCCATGCCCGGGTGTCAGCCGATCGAGACCAGCTCGATCGCGAAGGTCAGGTCCTGCCCGGCCAGCGGGTGGTTGGCGTCCAGCACGACATGTTCTTCGGTGACCTCGGCCACGACGACGGGCATCGCCTGGCCCTGGGGCGTTTGCAGTTGCAGCCGCGTGCCGATGTCCAGCGGGATGTCGGCGGGCACCTGGGCGCGGGGGATGGCCTGCTTGGCGTCGGGGTTGGCCTCGCCATAGGCCTCGGCGCAGGGGATTTCCACGGTCTTCTTGTCGCCGGCGGTCATGCCCGGCAGCGCCTTGTCCAGGCCGGGGATGATCTCGCCCGACCCCACGGTGAATTCCAGCGGCTCGCGCCCCTCGGAACTGTCAAAGGTGGTGCCGTCGGCCAGCGTGCCGGTGTAATGGATGCGAACCTTGTCGCCCGCTTTGACCTGGGTCATCGGTCTCTCTTTCGGATTTTGGGGATGAGTTTGCAGAGGCCGCGTCCCGCGCGGGTGCTCTGAGCGTGGACCCAGCGTAAAGACATGGGCGGTGATGTAAAGCCCCGCACCCCGCCGGTCACGCCGGCACGATCAGCCCCAGCGATGCCCCGGTCGGATCGGTGACGATGGCGATCCGGCCGATATGGGGCACCTCGAAGGGCGGGCGCTGAATGGTGCCGCCGGCGGCCTCGGACTGTTTCAGCGCTGCATCCAGGTCGCGCACGGCGAAATAGCTGAACCATTGCGGGGCCATGTGGTCGGTATCGGGCAGGGTGTTCAGGTCCAGCACCCCGATCACCGGCTTGTCGCCCTTGGACCCGATATAATACGTGCCCCCGCCCGGCATCGTCAGCGGAAAGGGTTGGAAATGCCAGCCGCAGACGGCCCTGTAGTATTTCAGGGCGCCCTGCAGGTCGCGGGTCATCAGTTCGGTCCACATGACATCGCCGTGGGGTTTGCGCATCGTTCTCTCCTTTCGCTACCAATGGGCCTGCCTAGCCCGGCCGCGTAACGGATCGGTGCAGGGTTTCGCCCTTTTCCCGCCCGCGGCCCTGTGCCACTGTCGCGGCGGGAGGACGCCATGGCCATCACCACCTGCATTTTCGATGCCTACGGTACGCTGTTCGACGTGGCCGCCGCCGCGCGCGAGGCCGCGGCCGAGCCGGGGAACGAGGCGCTGCGCGACCTGTGGCCCAGCCTGGCCGAAGATTGGCGTCGCAAGCAACTGGAATACACCTGGCTGCGCGCGATCACCGGGGCACATGCGGATTTCTGGCAGGTCACGCAGGACGGTCTGGACTGGGCGATGGAGGCCGCGGGCCTGGACGGTGCGGCGGGGCTGCGTGCGCGTCTGCTGGAGCTCTATCGCGAATTGTCGGCCTATGCCGAGGTGCCGCAGGTGCTGTCGGCGCTAAAGGCTTCGGGCAAGGCCACGGCGATCCTGTCGAACGGCTCGCCCGACATGCTGGCCAGTGCCGTGGCCTCGGCCGGGATCGGCGATTTCCTGGATGACGTGCTGTCGGTGGAAACCGTGGGCGTCTACAAACCGCACCCGTCTGTCTATGACCTTGTCGGCAACCGCTTTGGCACCGCGCGCGAACAGGTGTTGTTCGTGTCGTCCAATGGCTGGGACGCGGCTGCGGCGGCGGGCTATGGTTTCGCCACCGCCTGGGTCAACCGCGCGGGCGCCCCGGTGGACCGCATGCCCTGGCGCCCCGCCCATGTGCTGAGTGATCTGACCGGCATCCCGGCGCTTGCGGGGGCCGCCTGATGCCGCGTTTCGCCGCCGATGACGGGCTTGGGCTGGCCTATGACGACGCGGGGCAGGGGCCGGTGCTGCTGTGCCTGGCCGGGCTGACGCGCAACATGGACGATTTCCAGCCGGTGGTGGACCGTTTCGCCGACCGCGCGCGTATCCTGCGGCTGGACACGCGCGGGCGCGGCGGGTCCGACCATGACCCCGATTTCATGAATTACAACCTGATCCGCGAGGGGCGCGACGCGCTGAACCTGCTGGATCACCTCGGAATCGCACGGGCCGCGATTCTGGGCACCTCGCGCGGGGGGCTGATCGCGATGATGCTGGCGGCGGGCCACAAGGATCGCCTGGCCGGGGTCTGCCTGAACGATATCGGCCCGATGATCGAGCCGCGCGGGCTGGCCTATATCATGGATTACCTGGGCAAGCGGCCCGGCTATGCCGATTACGACGACGCGGCGGAAAAGCTGTCGGTCAAGATGGCCGCGCGTTTTCCCGGCGTGTCCCGCGACCAGTGGCGGGCCTATGCGACGCGCCTGTGGGATCAGGCCCCCGACGGGCTGGCCCTGCGCTACGATCCGCAATTGCGCCACGCGGTGGCAGAGGCTTCGGCCACCGGGGCGATGCCCGATCTCTGGCCGCTGTTCGACGCGTTGGACGGGCTGCCGGTGGCGCTGATCCGGGGCGCCAATTCGGACATCCTGTCGCCCGACACCGCGGCCGAGATGCGCCGCCGCCGCCCGGACCTGATCTATGCCGAAATCCCCGACCGGGGCCATGTGCCCTTTCTTGACGAACCGCAGGCGGTGGCTGCCATCGGCGCGTTTCTGGAGCGTTTGACATGAACATCGAGATGATCGAGGCCGCCGCCGACCGGCTGGCCGGCCATGCGCGTGTGACGCCGCTGTTGTCCTCCCCCTTCCTGGATGAGGTGGCCGGCCGGCGCGTGCTGGTCAAACCCGAATGCCTGCAACATACCGGCAGCTTCAAGTTTCGCGGCGGCTGGTCGGCGGTGTCCGCCTTGCCGGTCGCGCAGCGGGCAAGGGGGGTGATCGCCTTTTCCTCGGGCAACCATGCGCAGGGTGTGGCGCGTGCGGCGGCGCTGCACGATGCCCCGGCGGTTATCATCATGCCGTCCGATGCGCCCCGGCTGAAGATCGCGAATACCCGTGCACTGGGTGCCGAGGTGGTGCTGTATGACCGCGCGAACGAGGATCGCGATGCCCTGGGCGCCCGGCTGGCCGAGGAGCGCGGCCTGACCCTGGTCAAACCCTTTGACGAGCCGCAGGTGATCGCGGGGCAGGGCACCTGCGGGCTGGAAATCGCGGCCCAGGCCGAACAGGCGGGCGTCACGCAGGCCGATGTCCTGGTTCCCTGCGGCGGCGGCGGGCTGACCTCGGGCGTCGCCCTGGCGCTGGAGGATCGCGCGCCGGGCCTGCGCGCCCGTCCGGTGGAGCCGGAAGGCTTCGACGATACCGCGCGCTCGCTGGCCTCTGGCCGGATCGAACGCAACGCCCGGCTGGCCGGGTCGATCTGCGACGCGATCATTACGCCCAGCCCGGGCCAGATCACCTTTCCGATCATGCAGCGGCTATGCGGCCCCGGTCTTGCCGTGACCGAGGATGAGGCCCTGCGCGCCATGGCGGCGGCCTTCCTGCGGCTGAAAATCGTGCTGGAACCGGGTGGCGCGGTGGCGTTGGCCGCGGCGCTGTATCATCCCGACCGGGTGTCAGGTGAGGCTGTGATTGCCGTAGCCTCGGGCGGGAATGTCGACCCCGACCTGTTCCGCACAGCCCTGGACCGCTACGGGGATCAGGTATGACGGCTTTCACGATTGCAACATTCAACGTCCAGAACCTGATCGGCCCCGATCAGGAATTTTATCGTTTTCAGGAATATAGTTCCGAGGAATACCGCCACAAGGAACGCTGGCTGGCCACGCAGCTGACCCGTATGAATTCCGACATCGTGGCGTTTCAGGAGATTTTCGAACCCGAACCCCTGCAACAGGTCATCGCCCGCGCCGATGAGATCGCGCAAGATCCCGAAACGCCCCCCGGCGCGCGCGCCTGGGCGCCCTACGGTCAGGCGGCACTGGCCTTTGCCCCCAATATCGCCGACAGCGGCCCGGGTGAGCGGCGGCCGGGGCTGGCGGTGCTGTCGCGCTTTGGCTTTGCCGAGGAACCACAATCCATCCAGGTGCTGGACCCGCCCATCGACATTCCGTTCCATCACCTGGGCGGGGGCGATGCAGGGCATTACCAACTGGCGCGGCTGTCCCGTCCGATCCTGCGGCTGCGTATTCCCGTGGGCGATCACGTCATCACCGTTCTGAACGCCCATCTGAAATCGCCCCTGGGCGAGTTCATCCGCCCCCACGGCGCGCGCCACTCCCCTGAAATCGAGATGCTCAACTACGATGCCGCCGGCCGGGCGATGGGGGCGCTGCGCGCGGCCCTGCGGCGGATGGCAGAGGCATGGGTGTTGCGCAAACTGGCGCTGGACGAGCTGGACCGCGGCCATCCGGTCATCGTGCTGGGCGATTTGAACGACAACACCCACAGCATGACCCAGGCCATCCTGAGCGGAGAGGCCCCCTTCCCCGATTACACCTGGCTGACCCGCCCCGACGCCGAAAGCGCGGCGGATGTCTACACGCCCGAAGAGGCCGCGCAGATCCGCGAGGCGGTGGAACGTGTCCGCCTGCATTCCGCAGAACAACTGTTCATCCGCCAAAGCCTGCGTGACATGGTCCATACCACCGGCTTTGGCGGCGTGTACCAATCGCTGGACGCGATCCTGCTGTCGCGGCATTTCCACCCGGACTGGCCCGAGCGTATCGCCGAGATGACCCACCTGTCGCTGTTCAACGACCACGTCACCGATGGCACCTGCCCCGAGGCGCCCGGGAACCGGCTGGTCAGCGATCACGGGCAGCTGGTGGCGCATCTGCGGCTGCGATAGGGGGATTGCGGCGGCCGGGCGCTTGGCCGAAAGTGACAAAAACCGGAGGCATGCGATGAAGATAGCCGATCTGGGCGAGGTGGCGCTGCACTACCGCGACGAGGGCGACCCGGACGGGCCAGCGGTGGTGTTTGCCAATTCCCTGGGCACCGACCTGCGGCTGTGGGACGATCTGGTGCCGCTGTTGCCTGCGGGGCTGCGGGTGATCCGCTATGACAAGCGCGGGCATGGGCTGTCGTCCTGCCCGGCGGGTCCATATTCGATGGGCGCGCTGGTGCGGGACGCGGAAAACCTGCTGGATTTCCTGGGCGTGCGCGATTGCGTTTTCGTGGGCCTGTCCATCGGCGGCATGATTGCGCAGGGGCTGGCGATCAAGCGGCTGGACCAGGTGCGCGCGATGGTGCTTTCGAACACCGCCGCCAAGATCGGCGCCAAGGAGGTTTGGGCCAGCCGCATGGCCGCTGTCCGCGACGGCGGGATCGAGGCCCTGGCCGACGGCACGATGGAGCGCTGGTTCTCGCGCCCCTTCCGCGAAAGCCCCGATTGCACGCTTTGGCGCAACATGCTGACCCGCCAGCCGGTCGAGGGCTACCTGGGCTGCTGCGCGGCGATTTCGGGCACCGATTTCTATACGCCGACCGCGGGGCTGACCCTGCCGACCCTGGCGATCGCGGGGTCAGAGGACGGATCGACCCCGCCCGATCTGGTGCGCGAAACCGCCGATCTGGTGAAGGGGTCGCGCTTTCACCTGATCCGTGGGGCGGGGCACCTGCCCTGCGTGGAAAAACCCGGCGAATACGCCGAGGTTCTGACCGGCTTTCTAAAGGATATCGCCCATGTCTGACGGGCCCATCACCGAATTCCTGCTGATCCACGGGTCCAACCACGGCGCCTGGTGCTGGCGCGATGTGCTGCCGCCGCTGGCCGCTGCGGGCCATGCCGCGCGCGCCATAGACCTGCCCGGGGCGGGTCTGGACGGCACGCCCCTGGACGCGGTGACGCTGGACAGCTACCGCGATGCGGTGCTGGACGCGCTGCACGGCCCCACGATCCTGGTGGGGCATTCTCTGGGCGGGGTCACGATCACCGCCGCAGCCGCCGCCGCGCCCGAAAAGGTGGCCGCGCTGGTCTATCTGTGTGCCTGGGCGCCGCGCCCGGGCGACAGCGCGCGCGATCTGCGCGCCCGCTATGGCTGTGAGGCGCTGTTGGGCGCGATGCGCCGCAGCCCGGACCGGCTGACCACCAGTTTCGCGGACGAAACGCTAGAGGACCTTTTCTACCACGACTGCCCGCCGGGCACGGCGGATTATGCCCGCGATCACCTGTCGCCGCAGCCCATCGCGCCTGGCATGGCCCCGGCCCTGGCCGTGCCGGACAGCGTGCCGCGCCACTATATCCGCTGCACCGGCGACCGGATCATCCCGCCCGAGGCGCAGGCCGACATGGCCCGCGACTGGCCCGCCGATCATGTCCACGACCTGGAGGCCGGGCATTCGCCCTTCTTTGCCGCGCCTGACCGGCTGGCAGAACTGCTGACAAGGATTGCCGCAAGACCATGACCAAACCCTGCATCATCTGCGTTGCCATCACCGGGTCCGTTCCCCGCAAGCAGGACAACCCCGCCGTCCCGATCACCATCGCCGAACAGGTCGAAAGCGTGCATGAAAGCTTTGAGGCCGGGGCCTCTATCGCGCATTGCCACGTGCGGGAAGAGGACGGCACGCCGACCTCGGACCCCGACCGCTTTGCCCGGCTGATGGAGGGGATTCACCAACACTGCCCCGGGATGATCGTGCAACTGTCCACCGGCGGCCGGTCGGGGGCGGGGGCCGCGCGGGGGGGCATGCTGCCGCTGCGCCCCGACATGGCGTCGCTGTCCGTCGGGTCCAACAACTTTCCGACACGGGTCTATGAAAATCCGCCGGATCTGGTGGATTGGCTGGCCTCGGAAATGCAGAAATACGACATCAAGCCCGAGATCGAGGCCTTTGACCTCAGCCATATCTTTCAGGCGGTGAAGCTGAGCGAGGACGGGCGCTTGAAGAAGCCCCTCTACGTCCAGTTCGTGATGGGGGTGAAGAATGCCATGCCTGCGGACAAGCCCAGCTTCGACTTCTATGTCGAGACGCTGAAGCGCATCGCGCCGGATGCGGAATGGTGCGGCGCGGGCATCGGCCGCCACCAGGTGGAGGTGAACGAATGGTCCATCGCTGCCGGTGGCCACACCCGGACCGGGCTGGAGGATAACGTGCGTTGGGACCGCGAGACGCTGGCGCCCTCGAACGCGGCGCTGGTCAGGCGCGCGGTTCAGATTTGCGAGAAATACGAACGCCCCGTCGCCACCTGGGCGCAGGCGCGCGACATGCTGGGGCTGCGCGCGGGATGAGCGGCGCGCCAAAGGGGTTTGCAGCGCGCCTGCGCGCGCTCTAAGCCCCTGTCAGCCAGCCATTCCAGGACACGCCCATGACAGAGCCGCAAAACCGCCTGCCGATCCTGTTCATCGTCATTACCCTGGTTCTGGACGCGATCGGGATCGGGCTGATCCTGCCGGTGATGCCCGACCTGATCCAGGATGTCGAAGGCGTGGGCCTCAGCGATGCGGCGGTTTGGGGCGGTATCCTGGCCACCTCATTCGCGGTCATGCAGTTCCTGTGCGGGCCGCTGATCGGCAACCTGTCGGATCGCTTCGGGCGGCGGCCGGTCCTGCTGGTGTCGTTGGCAACCATGGCGCTGGATTACGTGGTGATGGCGCTGGCCGGGTCGATCTGGCTGTTGCTGGTCGCGCGCATCGTGGGGGGCGTGACGGCCTCGACCCAGGCGACGGCCAGCGCCTTTATCGCCGACATTTCTCGCCCCGAGGACAAGGCCGCCCGGTTCGGCATGGTGGGCGCGTCGTTCGGGATCGGGTTCGTGATCGGGCCGCTGATCGGCGGGTTCCTGGGCGAGCTTGGCCCCCGCGCGCCGTTCTGGGCCGCCGCGGCGCTGGCCACGGCCAACCTGGCCTTTGGCTATTTCGTGCTGCCCGAAACCGTGACCGACCGTATCCGCCGCCCCCTCGACTGGCGCCGGGCCAACCCGCTGGGGGCGTTCCGGGCCATGGGGCGGCTGCCGGGGGTGCGTCCGCTCTTGGGGCTGTTCTTTCTGTATGAATTCGCGATGTTCATCTATCCCGCGATCTGGGCCTATTTCACCCAGTTCCGCTTTGGCTGGTCGGCGGGCATGATCGGGATTTCGCTGGCGCTGTTCGGGGTCGGGGTGGCGGCGGTGCAGGGCGGGCTGATCCGGGTCTATCTGCGGGTGCTGGGCGAACGCAACACGGTCTGGTTCGGGCTGGCCTATAATTTCTGCGCCTTCCTGGCCATCGGGTTCGTCGACAATTCCACGGCGGTTTTGCTGATGACACCGCTGATCGCCCTGGGGGCGGTGGTGACGCCGGGCCTGCAGGCGCTGATGTCCAAGGCGGCAGGCGACAATCAGCAGGGCGAGTTGCAGGGCGCGGTCAGTTCCACCCGTTCGGTCGCGATGGTGCTGTCGCCGCTGGTGATGACGCAGATCTTTGCCGCCTTCACCCGCGAGGGTTCCCCGGCGATCCTGCCCGGCGCGCCCTTTGTGCTGGCGGCGGCGTTGATGTTGCTGTGCGCGGTCGTTTTCGCGGCGCGGCGTGGGGGCGCGCAGGCAGCCTACCGGCAATAGGCGCCGCTGCGATAGCGGGCGGTGTCTAGGTGGATGTGGTCCTGATGATAACCGTCAGAGCCCGGCCCAAGGACCGTGCCGAATGTCCCGCAGGCGGATTTGTGCATTTGCCGCAACAGCTTGCCCTGGACGGGGTCGTCCCAGCCGTCCTCGACGCTTAGCGTGATGCCGTTCTTCAGGTTCACTGCGGCAATATCCACCGCGCGCCCGCGCCCATGTTCGGAAATCTTGGCACCGGGGCGGTTGTTGCGCGTTCGGCAGGTATAGCTGGCCACCACCCGCAGCGAGTCCACCCCGCCGCCCAGCCGGCCGACAGCGGGTTTCACGCCCCCCTGCACCCAGTCGCGCAGGGCGCGCGCGGTGCGGCAGTCGATCGTTGCGGGCTGGTTCAGCGTGACCCCGTCGACGGCATCGACGCGCACAGGGTTGTCCACCCCGCAGCCGTTCATCCGTCCGGGAATGGGGGCAAGGGCGACACCCCGGATCGCGGGGTCGCCGCAAATGGTGCCCACGCGCCCCCGCGTCACGATGGCGGGCGCCGCTGCGGCGGCGCTGGCCACCCGCAGGCCGGGCCGCGCCACGGGCCGGGGAGAGCGGGCCAGCCCGCCCGTTGCCGCCGGTGATATGACCGCCGCGAGCGCCCGGGCGATGCGGGGTCGGGGGGCGGGCCGCAGGCCTGCGCTGAAATACACCGGCACCAGCAGGATCGGCCCGCGCGCGGCCAGGGCGGGGCGGGGATACGGCCGGATCGTCACGGTGTAGTAGACCGGCGCCAGTGGCGTGCGCGGCAGAACCTCGACCGGGCCGGGCCGCGGCTGCGGCCGGGGCGAGCGATCCAGCGCTGCCGCAGGGGCCGCGGCCAGGGCGAACGCCGCCAGGCACAGGGCCATCGCGGCCCGGGTCACGATTTTTTCACTCGGCCGAAATCCGGGGCGTCGGTGTCCTGGCCGGCCTCGATGATGCCGCGGCGGATGGCGCGGGTGCGGGTGAAGTAATCGAACAGCTGCTGCCCGTCGCCGGTGCGGATCGCCCGTTGCAGGGCGAACAGTTCCTCGGTGAAGCGGCCCAGGATTTCCAGTGTCGCGTCCTTGTTCGTCAGGAATACATCGCGCCACATGGTCGGGTCGCTGGCCGCGATCCGTGTGAAATCGCGAAAACCGGCGGCGGAATACTTGATGACCTCGCTGTCGGTGACGCGGCGGATGTCGTCCGCTACGCCGACCATCGTATAGGCGATCAGGTGGGGCGCGTGGCTGGTCACCGCCAGCACAAGGTCGTGGTGGTCGGCGTCCATTTCATCGACATTGGCGCCCATCCCCTCCCACAGGGTGCGCAGGCGGGCGGTGGCCTGCGGGTCGGTATCCGGCACCGGGACCAGCAGGCACCAACGGTTGTCAAAGAGTTCCGCAAAGCCCGATCGGGGGCCGGAATGTTCCGTCCCGGCCAAGGGGTGTGCGGGAATGAAATGCACGCCCTGGGGGATGTGCGGGGCCACGGCGTCGATCACTGCCCGCTTGACCGAGCCGACATCGGTGACGGTCGCGCCGGGTTTCAGATGCGGCGCGATCTCTTCGGCCACCGCGCCCATGGCGCCCACGGGCACGGCCAGCACCACCAGGTCGGCGCCCTGCACGGCCTGGGCGGCGGTTTCCGTCACGCGGTCGACCAGTCCGATCTCGGCCGCGGTGGCGCGGGTTTCGGCGGACCGGGCGGTGCCAACGATTTCGCCCGCCAGCCCCGCCCGGCGCATCGCCAACGCCATGGACCCCGCGATCAGCCCCAGCCCGATCAGCGCAACACGGTCATAGAGCTGGGTCATGCCGCCCCCGAAAGGAACTGCCCGATCGCATGGACCACCCGCCGGCAGGACGGTTCGTCGCCTACGGTGATGCGCAGGCAATTGGGCAGCTTGTAGCCCGCCACCTTGCGCACGATCAGGCCCTGCGTCTTGAGGTATTCGTCGCAGGCCTCGGCCCCGGCCTGGTCGGGGAAACGGGCCAGCACGAAATTGGCATGGGACGTGTCGGTGGCCACGCCCAGACCGTTCAGCGCCTCGACCATCCAGGCGCGCAGGCGGGCATTTTCCGAGTGGCAGCGCGCGGCGTATTCGGTGTCGCGCACGGCAGCCTCGGCGGTGTCCAGCTGGGTCTGGGACAGGTTGAACGGCCCGCGGATGCGGTTCAGCACGTCGATCACCGGCGCGGGGCCATAGCCCCAGCCGATGCGCAGGCCCCCCAGGCCGTAAAGCTTGGAAAAGGTGCGGGTCATCACCACGTTTTCGCGTGTCTCGACCAGCCGCGCGCCGCCGTCGAAATCGGCGACGTATTCGGCATAGGCGCCGTCCAGCACCAGCAGGGCCTGATCGGGCAGGCCATCGGCCAGGCGCGCGGCATCCTGGGCCGGGATCATCGTGCCGGTGGGATTGGCGGGGTTGGCGATGAACACCAGCCGCGTGCGGTCCGTGCAGGCGGCCAGGATCGCGTCCACATCAACCACGCGGTCGCGTTCGGCCACCTCGACCGGGGTTGCGCCCGCGGCCAGCGCGGAAATGCGATACATGGAAAAGCCATGCTCGGTATGGATCACCTCGGTCCCCGGGCCGGCATAGGCGTTGCACAGGAACGAGATGATCTCGTCCGAGCCGACGCCGCAGATCACCCGCGCCGGGTCCACGCCGTGTACCTCGCCGATGGCGGCACGCAGGTCCGCGTGGTCGGTCGAGGGATAGCGATGCAGGCTGTGCACCGTGCGCGCAAAGGCGGCGCGCGCCTTGTCGGATGGGCCAAAGGGGTTCTCGTTCGACGAGAGTTTCACCACCTCGGCCATGCCGTCGATCCGCGACTGCCCGCCCACATAGGGGGCGATGTCCAGAATGCCGGGCTGGGGAATAATCGTGGCCATGGTCGTCTCCTTCGCGGCATACCTATCCTTGGCCCCTGTGCAAGGCCAGCGGGAAACGCGGCCCGGCGCCGCAGGGGGCGCGCGGGTGTTGCGCAAATGACCGGACGGCCGGACAGACCAACGCAAAAGGCCCGCCGGCAACCCGGCGGGCCCTGTAATCCCGGATTGCCCGAAGGATCAGTTCTGGGCGTAGAATTCGATGACGAGGTTCGGTTCCATGTGCACCGGGTAGGGCACGTCGGCCAGGCCCGGGGTGCGCACGAAGGTCGCGGTCATCTTGGAATGGTCGGCCTCGATGTAATCGGGCACGTCACGTTCGGCCAGTTGGATGGCCTCCAGCAGCACGGCCATCTGCTTGGACTTTTCGCGCACCTCGATCACGTCACCCTCTTTCACGCGGTAAGAGGGGATGTTGACGCGCTGGCCGTTCACCAGCACGTGACCGTGGTTCACGAACTGCCGCGCGGCAAAGATGGTCGGCACGAACTTGGCGCGGTACACGACCGAGTCCAGACGGCGTTCCAGCAGGCCGATGAGGATTTCACCGGTATCGCCGCGGACACGCTCGGCCTCGGCGAAGATGCGGCGGAACTGCTTTTCGGTCAGGTCGCCGTAATAGCCCTTCAGCTTCTGCTTGGCGCGCAGCTGCAGGCCGAAGTCGGACATCTTGCCCTTGCGGCGCTGGCCGTGCTGGCCGGGGCCGTATTCGCGGCGGTTGACGGGGGATTTCGGACGGCCCCAGATGTTTTCACCCATCCGGCGGTCGATTTTGTACTTGGCAGACGTGCGTTTGGTCACGGCTGATCTCCTTCGTTGGGCGCCGCCCAAGGGCGGCTATGAAGGGCGTTGTCCTTTGGCCGAGGGCCCGACAGGCATCCCCTTGCGGGGGCCACCAACACCAATGAAAACCCGGCCACGGGGGCCGGGAATGCAGGGCTTATACAGGCGCGCGTGCCGGTGTCAATGGGCCAGGCCCGTTTCATGCACCAGGATCGCGGCCTCTGACCCGGTCAGGCTGCGCCGCGCCGGGGCACCGTAGCTGAAGGGGTCGTCCGCGATCTGCGGGAACAACTCCAGCAGGCTGCCGCGCTGTGCCTCCTGGATCGAGTCCAGTTCGGTATTGGCGGGGTGAAAACTCTCGGTTTCGACGCCGTTGGCGAACAGCACCTGGTGGCGTTCCAGCATCAGGTGAACATAGGTCACCTCGCGCAGGCTGTAATCGTAGGTGATCGAGCGGTCGTTGCGCAGATCGCCCGCGGCGACCAGAACCTCGGAGCTGTTGAACAACAGATCCGCCTGCGGTCCGCGCAGCAGCACCCGGTGCTGCGGAGAGACCAGCAAATCGCCTTCGGGACGGCCGGTGCCGAGCGCGCCTTCGCGGATGCGGACCGGGCGCAGGTGCGGCATGGCATAAAGCCGCGCGCCGGACATACGCCGTTTCCCGACCCACAGGATTTCCTGGACGCCGTCATCCATCGTGTCGACCCGGTCGCCCGGGCGCAGACACTCGACCGGCACGGGGCCGGCGGGGGTGGTGATACGAGTCCCCTGGACGAAGCAGATCACGCCGCGTTCCATGTCGCCGGTGCGGTGGGTGCGCGTGGTTTCCGCCAGGCGGCGCACCACCCACATTTCGCTGTTCGGCGGGGGGAGCGAGTCCACGAACATCAGCAGCGGTGGGCGACCGTTCGGGGTGTCGATTTCCGTCACGGTATAGCTGTTCAGCCCGTCCGTGACGACGAAGCCCCTGTCCAGTGCCTGTTCCGTCGGATCGCCCGGGGCCATCGGCCCCCCTGGTGTGCCTAATGCCGCGCCGACCAGCCGGTGCACCGACTGCGCCGCGCGGCGACGAATGTCGCCATCGCCCTTGGCCCCGTCCAGAACCATCACGCCGCGAGGTCCGTCCACCCGAACCGCCTCGCCCTGCCAGCGCCAGCTTGCGCCGACCGCCAGCGTCTCAGGGGCTGCGCCCCTGACACCGTCCAGTTCCGTCTGAGCCCAGGAAATGACGAACGTGCCGCGAAAGCCCGTTCTCATGCCTGTAGCCTGCCTCAATTCGTTTTTTATTGACAGGACATTACCATGGGAAGTTCATCCCCGTAACCCGGCGGCGTTAACTTTTTTCAGAAAGATATGCGCAGGCGCAACGATCCCACGACCTGTTCGTCCGTCTGGGCCTTGAATTCCTTGCCCAGCCAGGTCAGCCCGTAGAAAACGCCGGTTTGCCGGCCCTCGTGCCGTATGCCCAGACGCACCCGTTGCCGGGTGTCGGTCAGGCGATAGCCCTGCGACTCGGGCAGCAGTGTGCTGTCGAAGACCTTGGCGATGTCCCCGCCCAGAACCACCGAAACCCCACCTTCGTCATTCCGGATGCCGGGGTAAAGTTGACCTGTAACCTGTTCGCGCAAAAGCAATTCATTGCGCCCCACACGGCCCAGGACCAGGTCGGCGCCGCCGCGCACGAAATCCTCGAAGCCGGCCTGCGCCTCGACAAAGGGACGGATCTGCACCCGCTCGCCGAAATCGAGGGGATAGACTGCCTGTGCAACAAGGGTCGGGTTGATGCTGTCGCCGATCTGGTTCTTCAGCGTGGGGGCGCGCAGGTCGAACATGCTGTGAACCCATTCCTGGAACTGGCCCAGCCCGGTCTGGGGGCCGGTGATGACCAGATCGCCGCCCAGGCTAAGCTGGGTGTTGTGCCAGATGGAATGGGTATGCACGCCCAGGGACCAGATCCCCGCGTAGCGCCGGTCGGTCGGGGCCGGGGTCACCAGGTTCGCGGGCGCGACGATTTCGCCCCGCAGGCGGTATTCCCGCAGGCTGCCCAGACGCTGCGGCGCCTGTCCGGCCCAAGACGTGCCGGTGACGCGCGAAACGGTGTAAGAGCCGGTTCGCCAACGGTCCATGCCATCGCCGAATGCATCATTCGTGAAAAGGCGGCCATACCCCAAAACCTTTCGCTCTTCCGCGAAAGAGGCACCCCCCATGAAAAGTGCCATCAGAACAATATAAAGAAAGGTGGGTTTCATCCCGCGCTCGATCCATGCTCGATCTATGTAAATCCCACCCAAGTACGATTCGTACTAGAATCAATCCAAACGCACCAGCCCAATGTTCCGCAGGTTTCGACGCGCCAACGCGCTGTCTGCGTTGTGCAACACTCTTAGCCGCGAAATGCGAAGAAGTGATCGGTCGGCCCGTGCCCCCGGCCCACGCACAACCCATCCGCGCCACGGATTGCCCCCTGGATATAGGCCTTGGTGGCGTCGATTGCGGGTCGGGCCTGACCGCAAAGGGCCAGTTGCGTGGCCAGGGCCGCGGACAGGGTGCAGCCCGTGCCGTGGGTGTTGGCCGTGGGCAGGCGCGGCCCCTCCAGCCAATGGGCGCCGTCGGGCGACAGGAACAGGTCCGGGCTGTCGGCGCCGCCCAGATGCCCGCCCTTCAGTAGCACCGCACCACAGCCCAGATGCAGCAGGGCGCGGGCCTGGGCCTCCATCTCGGCGCGGTCGCGGGCCTCTGGGCGGTCCAGCAGGTCGGCGGCCTCGGGCAGGTTGGGGGTGATGATCGTGGCCTGCGGCACCATCCGGTCGCGCAGGGCGGCCACGGCCTCGGCGGCCAGCAGGCGGTCGCCGCCCTTGGCCACCATGACCGGGTCCAGAACCACCGGCACGTCGCGGTCCGCCAGCACCTCGGCCACGGCCCGCACGATGGCGGCGTCGCCCAGCATGCCGATCTTGACCGCGTCGACCCGGATATCGTCGAAGACGGCGGTCACCTGCGCGGCGACCAGATCAGGCGCCATCAGCCGCGCGTACCGCACGCCGCAAGTGTTTTGCACGGTCAGTGCGGTAATCGCGGCCATGGCATAGCCGCCATTGGCGGAAATCGCCTTGATATCGGCCTGGATGCCCGCGCCCCCCGAGGGGTCCGAGCCGGCAATGGACAGGATGTTGGGGATCATGCGGTGCTCCATGCGGTGGCCAGGGCGCGGGTTGCGGCCAGGGGATCGGGGGCGGCGGATATGGCGGAAACCACGGCGATGCCCGCGCAGCCGCAGCCCTTGATCGCGGGGATGTCCGCGGCGTTTACCCCGCCGATGGCCACGGCGGGCACAGGGGCGGCGGCGGTCAGCCGGGCCAGCCCGTCCAACCCGATGGGGGCGGCGTGGTCGGGCTTGGTCGCGGTGGCGCGCACCGGCCCCAGGCCCACGTAATCGACCACGCCCGGGGGCATCGCCGTCAGGTGGGCGGCCTCCTCGACCGACAGGCCCAGGATACGGTCCGGCCCGATTGCGGCGCGGGCTGCGCGCGGGTCGCCGTCGCCCTGGCCGATATGCAGGCCCGCGGCCCCGGCGGCGCGGGCTACTTCGACCCGGTCGTTGACGATCAGCGGCACGCCGACCGCTGTCAGGTGCGGGATCAGGCGGCGGGCCTGGGCCGTCATCTCGGCATCGGTGGCGGTCTTGTCGCGCAGCTGGATCGCGGTGGCGCCGCCGCGCAGGGCGGCCAGCACCAGCGCGTCGTCGGCGCCATCGGGGGTGACGAAATAGACCGACAGGTTCATGCCGGGGTCACCCGTGCCGCCGCAGTCAGGTCCGCAGGCGTCAGCGCGGCCAGCGCGTCGAGGAAGGCCACGGCGAAACTGCCCGGCCCGGCCGCACCTGCCCCCGCGCGTTCGCCCGCAGTCGCGTAGCAGGCCAGCGCGGCGGCGGTCCCCTCCAGCCGGGGCTGGCCGGGCAAGAAGGCGCCGACAACGCCGGTCAAGGCGCAGCCCAGGGCGGTGACCTGCGGCATCAGCGGATGCCCACCCGCCACGCGATAGGCCCGGTCGCCATCGGTGACGAAATCCACCGGCCCCGTGACGGCGACCACCGCGCCGCTGCGATTGGCCAGGCTGCGCGCGGCGGCCTCGGCCTCGGCCACGCCATCGGTGGCATCCACGCCCTTGCCGCCATCGCCCTGACCCGCCATCGCCAGAATTTCAGAGGCATTGCCGCGTACCACCGCGGGCCCCATTTCCAGCAGGCGCGCGGCGGTGTCGCGCCGCAACTGGCTGACCGCCACGGCGACCGGGTCGAACACCCAGGGGATATCGCGGGCCTGCGCAGTTTCCACCGCCTTGAATATCCCGCGCATCCACGATGCGTCGGCGGTGCCGAAATTGATCGTCAGCGCGCCGGACAGGGCGGTGATCTCGGCGATCTCTTCCTCGGCATGGGCCATGGCGGGCGAGGCGCCGACCGCCAGCAAGACGTTCGCCATCACGTTCATGGCCACGAAATTGGTGATGTTCAGCACCAGCGGCGCCTGTGCGCGCATGGTGGAAAGGTGGCTGCCCCAGTCGGTCATTCCTTGCTCCTTCCGACGAGGCGGCAGGAATGACGGGACGGCGCGCCCGGCCGGGCAAGGCATCCGCGACTCCCTCCGCCAGCATGATCTGGTTCAGGTTCAAAGGGTACTTCTCAGCCCGGATGATCCGGACGCCCCTGTCGTGTGTGATTTCTAGCGCAGCCGGGCCGCTCTGGCCAGAGGCCGCGCGCGCGGGCGTGATTTGGCGGCGGCGGGGAAATGGGATAGGCTTGTCCCATGTCCATTGAATACCCCGCCTATTCCCGCGCCGAACGGCTGAGCGATGCTATCGTCCATTTCATTGGCTTGGGTGTCGTTGCAATCGGCGTTCCCGTCCTGATTGGTCTTGGGCTGGTGCTGCATGGCAGCGGCGCCGCGCTGGCCGGGCTGGCGATCTATGGGGCGGCACTGGCTGCGATGATCGGTTTTTCGGCGTTGTATCACATGGTTCAGCATCCCGATTGGACCCCGATCTTTCGCCGGTTGGACCATTCCGCGATCTATTGGAAAATCGCCGGCACCTACACGCCCTTTACCCTGCTGTCGGGGGGGCAGGGGGCCGGGCTGGTTGCCGGGCTGTGGGCGGCGGCCATGGCGGGCACGGGTCTGCGCGTGCTGGCCCCCTATCGGTTCCGAGCGGTCAACCTGGCGCTTTACCCGGCGATGGGCTGGGCCGGTGCCGTCGCGGGGTGGAGCCTGTTTGCAACGCTGTCGCCGCTGGTGCTGGGGCTGATCGTGACGGGTGGCATCCTCTACACTGTGGGGATGGTGTTCTACCTATGGCGGGGCCTGCGGTTCCACAACACGATCTGGCATGTCTTCGTTCTGGTGGCCAGTTTGGTGTTTTTTGCGGCCGTGACGCTACATCTGGTGCAAACCGCCTGACCATCGGAAATCGCCCGGCAAAACAGTCCCAAGATTGAAAGAATCATGCGCCTCTGGCATGATAGAGGCTGTTTTTCATGTGGCCGACAGAGCGGGCAAACCGCCCAGGCCGTTGGAACGAGGCAGACCGATGAAGACCATTCTGACCGCGGCCGTGCTGGCCGTTTGTGCCACGCCTGTGGCCGCCGGCCCGATCGAACGGGCCTGCCTGGGCTCTGACCGGCCGGGCGCGACCCGTGGCCTGTGCGCCTGCATTCAGCAGGCCGCCGACCTGACCCTCAGCCAGGGGGACCAGCGCCGCGCCGTCCGCTTCTTCGTGGAACCGCACGAGGCGCAGGTCGTGCGCCAGTCCGACCGTGCCAGCGATGCGGAATTCTGGCAGCGCTACAAACGCTTCGGCAAGACGGCCGAGGCCTATTGCGGCTGACCCGATGGGGGGCGGCGGGCTGTATACGCCGCTGGACACGCTGAAACCGCTGGCCCCCGGTCTGTGGGTGGCCGATGGTCCGGCGATCCGTTTCTACGGCATGCCTTTTCCCACCCGGATGGTCGTGGTGCGGCTGTCCGGTGGTGGTCTTTGGATGCATTCGCCCATCGCACCCGATGAACGCCTGCTGGATGAAATCGACGCGTTGGGACCGGTTACCCATCTGGTGGCGCCCAACGCGCTGCATTACGCCTATCTGCCCGCCTGGGCCGCGCGCTACCCGGCGGCCCAGGTGCATGCCGCCCCCGGCGTGGCCCGCCGTGCGGCGCGCCACGGCCTGCGCTTCCCGCCCCATGAACCGCTAGGCGATACCGCGCCGCCCGCCTGGGCCGACACCCTGCGCCAGAAACTGATCCCCGGTCATGCCTTCCTGCGCGAGGTGGTGTTCTTTTACATCCCCTCGGCCACGCAGATCCTGACCGACCTGATCGAGAATTTCGAACCCGCGCGCCTGTCCCCCTTCATGCGGCTGGCCACCTGGATCGCGGCCACCCAGGCGCCGGGCGGACAGACCCCGCGCGATGCGCAATGGACCTGGCGCGACAAGGCCGCCGCCGCTCACGCCCTGCGCGCGGTCCTGGGCTGGAAACCGCAGCGGATCGTCATGGCCCATGGGCGGATCGTCGAAGAGGGGGCAGAGGCCCATCTGCGCCACGCCTTTGCCTGGGCACTTGGGCGGGTTTAGCGGGCGATCTGCTCCAGCAACCCGCGCGAGGCCTGCTCGATCAGGTCCAGAACCAGATCGAACCCACCCTCGTAATAGGGGTCTGGCACCTCGTCCCTTGGGCTGTTCGCGTAATCCAGGAACAGCCGCACGGGCGTTTCATTGCCCGCGGGCCGCATCCGTTCCAGCGCGGCATGGTTGGCCCGGTCCATCGCCAGGATCAGGTCGAAACGCTCGAAATCCTCCGCCCGGGCCTGACGGGCGCGCAGGCCGCTGATGTCGTAACCACGCCGCGCGGCCTCTGCCCGGGCGCGGGCGTCGGGCGGATCGCCCACATGCCAGCCGCCCGTCCCGGCGCTGTCGATGTCCACCGCCACGCCCGCCTGTTCGGCCAGGGCGGTAAACACCCCCTCGGCCGTGGGCGAGCGGCAGATATTGCCAAGACAGACGAACAGGATACGGGTGGTCATGCGGGCCTCCTTTGCGCAAACTGATAGCCGAGGAGGCGGCGATGACCAAGATCGTGATTCTGACCGGGGCCGGGATTTCGGCCGAAAGCGGGCTGGGCACCTTCCGCGATGCGGGCGGGTTGTGGGAGAATTATGACCTGTCCGAGGTCGCCACGCCCGAGGGCTTTGCCCGCAACCCCGCGCTGGTGCACGATTTCTACAACGCCCGCCGCAAGAACGCGGCCGAGGCCATCCCAAACGCCGCCCATGCCGCGTTGGCCCGGTTGCAGGCCGCCCGCCCCGGCGAGGTGCTGATCGTCACCCAGAAAATCGACGACCTGCACGAACGCGCGGGCAGCCAGGCGGTGCTGCACATGCACGGGTCGATCACCCGCGCCCGCTGCGCGGCCTGCGGGCAAACCTGGGACGCGCCGTCCCGGATGCGCGCGGGCGATCAGTGCCCGTCCTGCACTGCCCCCGCCACGCGGCCCGATATCGTCTGGTTCGGGGAATTCCCCTATCACATGGAGGCGATCTGGGACGCCCTGCGCGCCGCCGATCTGTTCGTCGCGATCGGCACCTCGGGCAGCGTCTATCCGGCGGCGGCCTTCGTGCAGGATGCCGCCCGCGCGGGCGCACACACGCTGGAGCTGAACCTGGAACCGTCCGAAACCGTCACCGATTTCGCCGAGGCCCGCCACGGGCGCGCCTCGGCCATCGTCCCGGCCTGGGTGGCCGAAATGCTGGGCGAATAGGGCGTGGTCAGTCGCCCATCTTCATGTGGCCGCCCATCGCGCCCATGGCCCCGGCCGCGCCGCGTTCCAGATCTACCGGCACCTCGACTACCATCTCGCCCGCCTTTTCAAAGGTCAGCGTGACCGACACCATGTCGCCCTGTTCCAGCGGCCGGGTCAGACCCAGGAACATCACATGATCGCCGCCGCGCGCCAGCACATGCTGCCCGCCTGCGGGAATGGCGAAACCCTCCTCGACCTCGACCATGCGCATCACGCCGTTGGCGTCTTCCTCGTGGGTGTGCAGCTCCACCTTGGCCGCCACGTCCGAGGTCGCCGCGACCAGCCGGTCGTCTTGCGTCCCCGCATTTTCGATCACCATGAAGGCCGCACCGGATTTCGACATCATCGTCGAGGCCCGCGCATACGGGTCGGTGATCGCGATCTCGCCCGCAAGGGCCGGCCCGGCCAGCCCAAGGGCAATCAGCCCGCCGATGATTCCCTGTTTCAAACCCATCTTCGCTCCTCTCCCTTGTCGCGCGCCGTCCGTTCTAGGCCGCGCGCGACCGGGGGCCAAGGCCCCGCGTGCCCGTTCTTCTTGGTCCAAATACCCACCCGCGCCCGCATCGCGGGCGCGGCCCGGCCCAACGCCGGACAAGCGGGCCTGCCCGCGCCGACCGGGGGCGGGAGCGTCCCGAAACGCAAAAACCCCGCGTGAAACCACGCGGGGCCTGCATTTCGGAAACCGAAGGGGATCAGGCGGTCGCCTGGGCCTTTTCGATGTCCTTCTTGATCTTCAGCGCCTTGTCGGACAGCTCCGCATCCTTGGCGCGGGCCAGGAACGCGTCCAGGCCGCCGCGGTGGTCCACCGTGCGCAGCGCCGAGGACGACACGCGCAGCTTGAACGACCGGCCCAACGTGTCCGAGATCAGCGTCACGTCGTTGAGGTTCGGCAGGAACCGGCGCTTGGTCTTGTTGTTGGCGTGGCTGACATTGTTGCCGACCATCGGCCCTTTTCCGGTCAGTTCGCAGACGCGCGACATGGGGTTCTTCCTTGTCTCGAATAATGCAATCGGCGCCGCCCGGGGCAGCGCCGCGAATTCCGTCCGGGTCTACTAAGGGCAATCGCGGGGGGCGTCAAGCGATTCATCGCGCCTTAATCCCGCGCATAGCGCGTCACGAAGCGTTGCAGTATCCCCTCGGGCACATGCACGTCCTCGGCCCGGCACATCGCCACCAGATCGGCGGCGGTTTCGGGCGGAAAATAGCCGCGATCCTTGTAGATGCGAATCCGCACCTCGAACCCGTCGCTGTCGGCTTCGGGGTGGAACTGGGTGGCATAGACGTTCTGCCCGAACCGGATCATCTGGTAGGGGCAGGGTTCCGAGGCCAGAAGGTGCACACAGCCCGCGGGCAGCGCCTGCACCGCCTCCTTGTGGCCGACGAAGGCGCGGAAACTGTCGGGCACGCCCGCCAACAGCGGATCGTCGCGGCCCGCTTGCGTCAGGACGCAGGTGGTGGCGCCCACGGGTTCGGAATACCGCTCTTTCGTGACCGGCGCGCCCAGGTGATGGGCCAGGATCCCGATGCCATAGCAACACCCCATGAAGGGCAGGTCGCGTGCGGTGATCTCGGGCATCAATCCCATCACCGCATCCTCGATCCGGGCCTCGATGCAGGATTTCCGGTCGGCCGGGTCCGACACACAGCCCGGCCCCCCGCCCACGATCACGCCGGAATAGGTGTCCAGCGACAACCCTTCGGGCAGCGGTCCCTGGTCCAGGCGAATGCGCTGGGCCTGATCGGGGGTCAACCCGCCCTTGCGCAGGATTGCCGCGAATTCGTCGTCGGACGCCTCGGTTTCGGGGCGCAGTTGCAGCACCAGAAAGGGTTTCACCGATGCACCCCCAGCGTGGCCAGCATCTGGGCGGTGGCGCGGGCCACGGTCAGGTCGCCCTTGGCCACCTGTTCGCCCAGGGTGGCCATGCGCGCGCGGGCCTCGGCATCCTCTTCCAGCCGGGCCAGCAGGCCGCGGCGGACCTCTTCCCCGAACCAGTAGCGCGCCTGTTCGGCGCGGCGCCGGTCGAAATGGCTGTGGTCGCGCCGCCAGTCGGCCAGCGTCTGCATTTCCTGCCAGGCCTGGTCCAGCCCGCTGCGCGCCACCGCGGACACGCAGATCGCCTTGGGGAAATCCTCGGGGTCTTGCGGGCGGCGGCGCAGCAGGCGCAGGGCGCCCGCGTAATCGGCCCGCGTGCGTTCGGCCGCCGGTTTCAGATCGCCATCGGCCTTGTTGACCAGGATCAGGTCGGCCATTTCCATGATGCCGCGCTTGACGCCCTGCAACTCGTCCCCGCCGGCGGGGGCCATCAGCAGGATGAACAGGTCGGTCATCTCGGCCACCATGGTTTCGGACTGGCCGACGCCCACGGTCTCGATCAGCACGATGTCGAAGCCGGCGGCCTCGCACAGGGCAACCGCCTCGCGCGTGCGGCGGGCCACGCCGCCCAGGGCCGACTGGCTGGGCGAGGGCCGGATAAAGGCGTTGGGATCGCGGCTGAGATGTTCCATCCGCGTCTTGTCGCCCAGGATCGACCCGCCCGAGCGCGCCGAGGAGGGATCGACCGCCAGCACCGCCACCTTGTGCCCCTGGCCGGTCAGCATCATGCCGAAGCTTTCGATGAAGGTGGACTTGCCCACCCCGGGCGTTCCCGACAGACCGATCCGCAGCGCCTGGCCCGGCGCGCGTGTCAGCCGGTCCAGCAGCGCCTGTGCCTGTTCCCGGTGATCGGCCCGGCCGCTTTCAACCAGGGTGATCGCACGGGCCAGCGCGCGGCGTTCGCCCTTGCATATGCGTTCGGCCAGCTCGTCTGTCTGCATCGGCTCCTCCGGTCCTTGCGGGCCGGACCGTCTTGCCGCGTGCGCGCGGGGGTGTCCACCCCTCTGGCGGGGGCGGACGGTTTCGCCCATAAACCGGGCCATGACCACGCTGCCCATCGACGACGCCCTGCCGGGGCTGCTGGACGCGCTGCAACGCGCCCGCCGCGCCGTGTTGCAGGCCCCGCCCGGCGCGGGCAAGACGACCCGCGTGCCGCTGGCCCTGCTGACCGCCGGGCTGGTACAGGGCCGTATCGTGATGCTGGAACCGCGCCGCCTGGCCGCGCGTGCCGCCGCCGAACGGATGGCCGAAACCCTGGGCGAGGCGGTGGGCCAGACCGTCGGCTATCGCATTCGCGGTGAAACCAAGGTGGGCAAAGGCACCCGGATCGAGGTCGTGACCGAGGGCATCCTGACCCGCATGATCCAGTCCGACCCCGAACTGGCGGGCGTGGGGGCGGTGATCTTTGACGAGTTTCACGAACGGTCCCTGAACGCCGATCTGGGGTTGGCCCTGACATGGGAGCTGCGCGAGGCCCTGCGCGACGATCTGGTCGTGCTGGTGATGTCGGCCACGCTGGATGCTGCGCCGGTGGCCGCGCTGATGGCCGATGCGCCTGTCGTCACCTCTGCCGGGCGCAGTTATCCGGTGGAAACCCGGTGGCTGGACAAACCCCTGCCCAAGGGTGCCCGCCTGCCCGATGCGACGGCCGACCTGATCGCGGAGGCTGTGGCTGAAACGCAGGGCGGCGTGCTGGTCTTTCTGCCGGGCGAGGGCGAAATCCGCCGCACAGCCGCGGCGCTGGACGGGCGGCTGCCGCCCGATTGCCATATCCACCCGCTATACGGCGCGCTGCCCTTTGCCGAGCAGCGCGCCGCGATTGCACCGGCGCCGCAGGGGCGCAAGGTGGTGCTGGCGACCTCTATCGCCGAAACCTCGCTGACGATTCAGGATGTGCGGGTGGTGGTCGATGCGGGCCGGGCGCGGCGGGCGCGGTTCGATCCCAATTCGGGCATGTCCCGGCTGGTGACAGAACGGGTGACCCGGGCCGAGGCCGAGCAGCGCCGGGGCCGGGCGGGCCGGGTTGCGCCCGGCACCTGTTATCGCCTCTGGATCAAGGGGGAGGAGGGCGCGCTGGCCGCTTTCCCCCCGGCCGAGATCGAGGCCGGCGACCTGACAGGCCTTGCGCTGGAACTGGCGCTGTGGGGGGCAGCAGACCCTGCCGATATGGCCTTTCTGACGCCGCCCAATCCAGGCGCCTTTGCCGAGGCGCGCGCGTTGCTGGGGCAACTGGGCGCGCTGGACGGGGCAGGGCGCATCACCGATCATGGTCGCGCGCTGGCCGCGCTGCCGGTGCATCCGCGGCTGGGGCACATGCTGGCCGTGGCAGGCAAGCAGGCCGCGCCGCTGGCCGCGCTGGTGCAGGACCGCGACCCGCTGCGCGGGGCGGGCAGCGATCTGGCCCTGCGGCTGCGCGCGCTGGACGATCCGCGCGCCAACCTGCCCGTGCCGCCCGACCGGGGTGCGCTGTCCCGCATCCGGGCAGAGGCCAGGCGGCTGGCCGCCCGCGCGCCCGACATCCCCCGCCCGATCAGCGCGGGGGAAATGGCCGCGCTGGCCTATCCCGACCGGGTGGGGCTGCGCCGCAAGGGGGACGATCCGCGCTATGTCCTGTCGGGGGGCAAGGGGGCGGCGCTGGACCCCGGCGACCCGCTGGCCGGGCAGCGGCTGCTGGTGGCGCTGGATCTGGATGGCGACCCGCGCGAGGCGCGCATTCGCCTGGCCGCCGCCCTGTCCGAGGGCGAGCTGCGCGCGGTGCATGGGGATGCCATCGGCTGGCACGATGTCTGCGCCTGGTCGCGGCGTGAAAACCGGGTGCGGACCCGGCGGCAGGAACGCTTCGGCGCGCTGGTGCTGGATGACCGCCAATGGAAGGATGCCCCGCCCGATGCCGTGGCAACCGCCATGCTGGACGGCGTGCGCGCCCTTGGCCTGTCCTGGTCCGATGCCGCGCGGCGGTTTCAGGCGCGGGTGGAAATGCTGCGGGCCGAGGGGGCGGATTTGCCCGATTTTTCCGACGATGGGCTGATGGGGCGGCTGGACGATTGGCTGTTGCCGCATCTGAACGGCGTGAAAACCGCAGAGGAGTGGCGCCGCTTCGACATGCTGCCCGCGTTGCGCGCCGCGCTGGACTGGGACGAGCAGCAAATCGTGGACCGGCTGGCCCCCGCCCATTTCGAAACCCCGCTGGGCAGCAAGGTGCCCATCGACTACAGCGGCGAGGCCCCGGGGATTGAGGTGCGCCTGCAGGAAATGTTCGGCGTCACCGTGCACCCGGTGATCGGGCCGAAACGCCTGCCCCTGCGGATTACGCTGCTGTCGCCCGCGCGCCGTCCGGTTCAGGTGACGATGGATTTGCCCGGCTTCTGGGCCAATAGCTATGCCGATGTGCGCAAGGACATGCGCGGCCGCTATCCCAGGCACCCCTGGCCCGAGGATCCGACACAGGCCGCGCCCACCCGCCGGGCCAAGCCGCGCGGATAAGCGACCCTAGCGGATCGTGAAATCCGGCGCCGGGCCTACGGGCACGGGCCCCAACCATGTGCTGCCCCCGGCAAAGCGCAAGGGGATGTCCAGCGTTTCGGGGCGGCCCGACCGCCCCGCCAGAAAGGCCAGCGCGCGGGTCAGGTTGTCGGCAACCCCCGCAGGCAGCTGGCCCGAGGCGCGGGCGATTTCCACCATTTCGCGCCAGTTGGTGGCGCGCAGGGTCAGCGTGCCCTGCGGCAGGCCCTGGGCGTCCACCTCCAGCGTACCGGCGGCGCGCAGTTCCAGGTCGCCCCATTTCGCATCCAGGCTGTCCAGGTCCAGCCGCGTGATCTGCGGGCGCCGATCCTCGACCGCGCGACGGTCCCAAGGCGCATCGAAGCTGAGCGTCGCGCGCATCGCCAAGCGGTCGAACACGTCGGGCAACACCCCGGCCCGGTCCAGCCGCGCCAGCAGCCGGGCGGGCGGGCGCATGGCCTGGGCCTGCAGGTCGATCATCTGCACATCTGCCTGCCCCTCGACCGCCGCCGAGGTCAGATCGGCCCGGCCCGCCGCCGCCATCCAGCCCGCGGTAGAGGTCAGGCGCAGATCCTCGAACCGGTAATCCGCCCCGATCAGGGCCAGCGCCGGGCCGGGGCGAAATTCCAGCCGCCCCTGCATCAGGGCCGCGTTCACGGCGATCTTTTCGCGGGGGGTGGCGATCTGCTGGCTGGGCGGCCAGATCGCGGTGATCGCTTGCGGGCGGTGGCTGGCGGCGGTGAAGGCAAAATGCGGTGCCGACCACGCCAGCCCGGTTTCCGGGTCGGCCAGGCTAAGCCCGGTAAAGGCGGTGTCGAACCGTGCGGGAAAGCCCGTGACGGCCAGCCCGGCGTAATCCGCGGCCCAGCCTTCGGCCCGGCGTGCCTCTACCCATCGGGACAGGCCGGTTTCCAGCCCGCGCGCGGCCAGCGCCCAGTAGCCCGCCCAGATCACCGCCAACAGCGTGACAAGTCCCAGCAGAACGCGCATCCCGGCCCCTTTCGCTTTGCGCCGCGATCAGGTTTACAGGGGGCAGTCAGAAAGGACCAGACGGATGCGCGACTTGTGGGTCTTCGGATACGGATCGCTGCTGTGGAACCCCGGTTTCCCGGTGGCAGAGCGTCGGCTTGCCCGGCTGGAGGGGTGGCATCGCAGTTTCTGCATGCGCTCTATCCACCATCGGGGCACAGAAACGGCGCCGGGGCTGGTGCTGGCGCTGGACGCGATGGCGGGGGCCGCCTGCGATGGGGTGGCGCTGCGCGCCGAACCGGGCACCGAAGCGGCGTCGCTGGCCTATCTGCGCGAGCGGGAATTGATTTCCTCGGCCTACCTTGAAACGGAGCTGGAGGTCGAGGCCGACGGCCCGATGCCCGTGCTGGCCTATGTCATCGACCCCGAGCACGTCCAGTATTGCGGCGGCCTGCCGCTGGAGGATCAGGCGCAGATCATCGCCCGCGCCCGCGGCGGCATGGGGCCGAACGATGAATACCTGTTCAACACCGCTGCCCACCTGGCCGAACTGGGCATCGACGATCCCGATATGGCGTGGCTGGTGAACCGGGTGCGGGCGCTGTCACGGGATTGAATGTTGTCCGGGCGGCGGGCTTGGCCTAGTGTCCCGCGCAAGGAACAAGCGCGTCAGGACCCCTTTCATGGACATGACCGACCGCGAGGCCACGCCGCAGTTTTCCCGACCGCTGCGCCAGGTGCTGCTGATGCTGCTGGCCGTGGCGCTGTTCTCGGCCGGGGCCTATATCGCCTATCCGCAGGTGGCGCCGGTCTTTCTGGCCAACCCCTATCTGAACGGCGTGATCCTGTTCGTCTTTGTGGTCGGGCTGCTGGCCTGTTTCCTGCAAGCGGCGCAACTGATCGCCTCGGTCCGCTGGATCGAGGATTTTGCGGCCGGTCGCGACGGGGCCTCGGCCACGCGGGCGCCGCGGCTGCTGGCGCCGCTGGCCGCGCTGCTGCGCAAGCGGGGCAAGCGGATGCAGATCGGCGCGGCCTCGGCCCGGTCAATCCTGGAATCCGTCGCCACCCGGATCGAGGAAGCGCGGGACATCACCCGCTACATCACCAGCCTGCTGATTTTCCTGGGCCTTCTGGGCACGTTCTACGGGCTGGCCACGACCGTTCCGGCGGTGGTCGAAACCATCCGCTCGCTTGCCCCGCAAGAGGGCGAGGGCGGGGTTGAGGTCTTTGGCCGGTTGATGAGCGGGCTGGAGGCACAGTTGGGCGGCATGGGCACGGCCTTTGCCTCCTCCCTGCTGGGGCTGGCCGGGTCGCTGGTGGTGGGGTTGCTGGAACTTTTCGTGGGGCACGGCCAGAACCGTTTCTACCAGGAACTGGAGGAATGGCTGTCCACGATCACGCGGCTTGGCTTTTCCTCGGGCGAGGAGGAGGGCGAAACCGGCGGTGAGGCCGGGCTGCTGGCTGCCACGCTGGATCAGTTGGCCGACCGGATGGCGGGCCTGCACGATCTGTTCGAACGATCCGATGCGGAACGCCGCGCGCTGGAACAGCGGGTCGGTGCGCTGGCCGATGCGGTGGAAACCCTGGGCACCGCGATGGAGGCGCAGCGCGGCGACAGCCACACTCTGACCGAGGCGTTGGCGCGCGTGGCCGAGGGGCAGGAACGCGCCGCCACCGCGATCGAGGCGCGCATGGGCGAAGAGGGGTCGCTGGCTGATGCCGAGGTGCGGATGCGCCTGCGTTCGATCGATGTGCAACTGCTGCGCATCCTGGAGGAAATCGCCGCCGGGCGGCAGGAAACCGTGACCGACCTGCGCGGCGACCTGGCCGATCTGGGCCGGGCGCTGGCGCGTCTTGCCCCGCAAGACACGCGCGGGGGCTAGGCCATGGCGCTGAGCCGGCGCAGCGGGCAGCGATTCCAGGCCTCTATCTGGCCGGGGTTCGTGGACGCGATGACGGCGCTGTTGCTGGTGCTGATGTTCGTGTTGTCGATCTTCATGATCGTGCAGGTGATGCTGCGCGATACGATCACCGGGCAGGAAACGGAACTTTCCCAACTCAATTCCGAACTGGCCGCGCTGGCCGATGCCCTGGGGATGGAACGCCGCCGCGCCAGCGCGCTGGAAGAGGAGGTGGGCACCCTGGACACCGCGCTGGAAGATGCCCGCGCCCGCGCCGAGGAACGCGAGGCGCTGATCGGGTCGTTGCAGGCGCGGGTGGCTGCCCAGGCCGACGATCTGGCGGCGGCGCGGGCGACCATCGACGATTTCGAGGGCCAGGTCAGCCGCCTGCTGGCCCAACGCGACGCCGCCCGCCAGCGGGGCGAGGATCTGCAGGCAGAGGTCGCCGCGCTGGATGCCGCCCGCAGCGCGCTGGAGGCCGAGCAGCAGCGGCTGGAAACGGCGCTGGCCTCTGTTCGGGCAGAGATGGACGCCCAGACCGAGGCCGCCCGCCTGGCCGCCGCCCGCCGCGAGGCGCTGGAGGCATTGGTGGCAGATCTGCGCGCCGAGCAGGCCGAGGGCGAAGCAGCCCGCGCCGCCCTGTCCGAACAGGTGGACAACCTGCAAACCGCCCTGTCCGAGGAAGAAGCCGCCCGCCTGGCAGAGGCCGCGGCCGCCCAGGCCTTGCGCGACCGTCTGCGGGGCGCCGAGGACGAGTTGACCGCCATGACCCTGGCGCTGGAGGAAGAGCGCAAACGCGCCGAGGAAACCCTGACCCTGCTGGCCGCCGCCGAGGCCGCCCGAGAGGGGCTGAACGACAAGCTGTCCGCCGCGCTGGCCGCGCAATCGCGGGCCGAGGACGCCCGGCAGGCAGCAGAGGCCGCCCGTGGGGATGCGTTGACCGCGCAATCGCGGGCCGAGGCCGCGCGCACCGACCTGGCGCAGGCGCTGACCCAAGCGCGGGAGGATCTGGCCCAGGCCCGCGCCGAGCTGGAGGCCCTGCGCACGGAAATCGGCGACCGGGACGAGATCGCCCGCCGCCTGGCCCAGGCCGTTGCCGCCCGGATGGAAGCGGAGCAAGCGGCCGAGCAAAGCAGCGCCCTGGCCCAGGATCGCGCGGCGCTGCTGGCGCAGGCGCAGGCCGCGCTGTCCGAAACCCAGGCGCAATCGGCCGAAAGTCAGCGCAAGGTGGCGCTGTTGAACCAGCAGTTGGCCGCGTTGCGTGCCGAGTTGGGCAGCTTGCAGGCGCTGCTGGACGAATCCGCCGCGCGCGATGCGGCGGCGCAGGTGCAGATCGAGTCGCTGGGCAACCGGCTGAACGCCGCGCTGGCCCGCGCCGCCGCCGAGGAACGCGCCCGCGCCGAACTGGAAGAGGCCGAACGCCGGCGGCTGGAGGAAGAGGCCCGCCGCCTGGCCGAAGAGGCCAAGCGGCTGGAAACCTACCGCTCCGAATTCTTTGGCGAATTGCGCCGCCTGCTGGCCGGGCGCGAGGGCGTGCGCGTGGTCGGCGACAGGTTCGTGTTCTCGTCAGAGGTGCTGTTCGAACCGGGCAAGGCCGACCTGGCCGAGGGCGGCCGGGCGCAGATCGCCAATGTGGTGGATATCCTGCGAGAGGTGGCCGTTGAGATCCCCGACGAAATCGACTGGATCCTGCGGGTTGACGGGCACACCGACGACGTGCCCCTGGCCGACGGGGCGGATTACGCCGATAACTGGGAACTCAGCCAGGCGCGGGCGCTGTCGGTGGTGCGTTACATGGTGCAGGATCTGGGCTTTCCGCCCGAGCGGCTGGCCGCCGCTGGTTTTGGCGAGTATCAGCCGGTAGCCGAGGGCGACAGCGTGCAGGCCCGCGCCCAGAACCGCCGGATCGAGTTGAAGCTGACCGAACAATAGGCCCCCAATGAAATGCCCCCGCAACCGTGTGGGCTGCGGGGGCGGATCGTCAGACCCAATGCGGACCGCTGGTTTATTCGGCGGTCAGCAGGGGCGGTTTCTTGGACCCCAGGCGGCGCTTTTCGGGTTCGGTGATGCGCAGGTCGATCTTGCCGTCCTTGACGCCCACCTTGACCACGCCACCCGTCGACAGCTTGCCGAACAGCAATTCCTCGGCCAGCGGCTTCTTGATGTGTTCCTGGATCACGCGGCCCAGGGGGCGGGCGCCCATCCGGTCGTCATACCCCTTGTCGGCCAGCCATTCGGCCGCCGGGCGGGTCAGTTCGATGGTGACCGAGCGGTCCATCAACTGGGCCTCAAGCTGCAGGACGAATTTCTCGACCACTTGCAGGATGACCTCTTTCGGCAGCGGCGCGAAGGAGATCACCGCATCCAGACGGTTCCGGAACTCGGGCGTGAAGGTCCGCTCGATCGCGGCGGTATCCTCGCCCTCGCGCCGATCGCGGCCAAAGCCGACAGCCGCCTTGGCCTGTTCCGCCGCCCCCGCGTTGGAGGTCATGATCAGGATCACGTTGCGGAAATCGACGGTCCGGCCGTTGTGGTCGGTCAGTTTCCCGTGATCCATCACCTGCAACAGGATGTTGTAGACATCCGGGTGCGCCTTCTCGATCTCGTCCAGCAGCAGCACGCAATGGGGGTGCTGGTCCACGCCGTCGGTCAGCAGCCCGCCCTGGTCGAAACCGACATAGCCCGGGGGCGCGCCGATCAGGCGGCTGACCGCGTGTTTCTCCATGTATTCCGACATGTCGAAGCGCAGCAGTTCCACGCCCAGGCTGTCGGCCAGTTGCTTGGCGACCTCGGTCTTGCCCACGCCGGTCGGGCCGGCGAACAGGTAGTTGCCGATGGGTTTCTCGGGTTCGCGCAGGCCCGCGCGGGCCAGCTTGATCGCCGAGGACAGCGCCTCGATCGCCTTGTCCTGGCCGAACACGACGCGCTTGAGCGTGGTTTCCAGGTCGCGCAAAACCTCGGCATCGTCCTTGGAGACGTTTTTCGGGGGAATGCGCGCGATCTTGGCGACCACGTTTTCGATCTCGCCGGTGTCGATGGTCTTGGCGCGCTCTTCCTCTGCCAGCAGGTGCTGGGCGGCGCCGGCCTCGTCGATCACATCGATGGCCTTGTCCGGCAGCTTGCGATCATGGACATAGCGCGCCGACAGTTCCACCGCCGCCTTGATCGCGTCCGCGGTGTAGCTGACATCGTGATGCTTTTCGAAATACGGCTTCAGCCCTTCCAGGATCTTCACCGCATCCTCGACCGAGGGTTCGGTCACGTCGATCTTCTGGAACCGGCGCGACAGGGCGCGGTCCTTTTCGAAATGCTGGCGGAACTCCTTGTAGGTGGTCGATCCCATGCAGCGCAGCTTGCCGCCCTGCAACGCGGGCTTCAGCAGGTTGGAGGCATCCATCGCCCCGCCGCTGGTCGCGCCTGCGCCGATCACCGTGTGGATCTCGTCGATGAAGAGGATCGCGTCGGGGTGTTCCTCCAGCTCCGTGACCACGGCCTTCAGCCGTTCCTCGAAATCGCCGCGATAACGGGTGCCAGCCAGCAGCGCGCCCATGTCCAGCGCATAGATCGTGGTTTCGGACAGCACCTCGGGGGTTTCGCCGTTGACGATCTTGCGCGCCAGCCCCTCGGCGATGGCGGTCTTGCCGACGCCGGGATCGCCCACCAGCAGCGGGTTGTTCTTGCGCCGGCGGCACAGCACCTGGATGCAGCGCTCCACCTCGTGGCTGCGGCCGATCAGCGGGTCCACGTCGCCCTTGGTGGCCTTGGCGTTCAGGTCCACGCAGTATTTCGCCAGGGCGGAATCGCGGCCTTCGTCCTCGGACGGGGTGGCGGTCTGCGATGCGCCTTCGCCCTCGAACTCGCTGGCGCCGGTGATCGGCCGCTGTTCGCCGAAATAGGGATCCTTGGCCACGCCATGGGCGATGAAGTTCACCGCATCATAGCGCGTCATGTCCTGTTCCTGCAGGAAATAGGCAGCGTTGGATTCCCGCTCGGCGAAGATCGCGACCAGCACGTTGGCCCCGGTCACCTCGGTCCGGCCAGAGCTTTGGACATGGATCGCGGCGCGCTGGATGACCCGCTGAAAGGCGGCGGTGGGCGCGGCCTCGGACCCTTCGATATCGGTGACGAGGGTCGAAAGCTCCTCGTCGATGAAATCGGTCAGCGTCTTGCGCAGCTCGTCCAGATCGACGGAGCAGGCCTGCATGACCTTGGCCGCGTCGGGTTCGTCGATCAGCGCCAGCAGCAGGTGTTCCAGCGTTGCCAGTTCGTGCCGGCGGGTATTGGCCAGCGCGAGAGCGGCGTGAATGGCTTGCTCGAGTGTATTCGAAAACGACGGCACCTTGCGTGCTCCTTTCCTCGTTCGCCCAAGGCCCGACTGCGGCCCCAAGCATGGCGTCTTGTAATTAAGTTTTGGCTTTTACCGCCCCGCTTCAAGTTTTTTCTGATCACAAGTGCCCCGGCGCGTGGGCAGTGCCCCGTTTTTCGGCACGCGGCCCGGCTCAGAACCGATCCTTGCGGGCGCGGATTTCGGCAAAGGCATCGACATCCGCGCAGCCGGGTTGACCGATGGCCTGTTTCACCTTCGCCAGCTTGGCACGCAGAAAGGGGTTGGTGGCCAGTTCCTCGGACAGGCGCACGGGCACGTTGGGGCGCCCCTCGGTGCGGGCGGCGGCAATCTGCGCGGCGCGGGCCTGCAGGGCGGGGTTGTTCCGTTCCACCGTCAGGGCAAAGCGCGCGTTGGCTTCCGCGTATTCGTGCCCGGAATAGACCTGCGTGGACGGGGGCAGGGCGGCCAGTTTCGACAGGCTGGCCCACATGGTGGCGGCGTCGCCTTCGAACAGGCGCCCGCAGCCCAGGGCCATCAGGCTGTCGCCGGTGAACACCGCCTCACTGTCGGGAAAGTGATAGGCGATGTGGCCCAGGGTATGGCCCGACACGTCCAGAACGGTTCCCTTTTCGCTGCCCACGACCACGCCGTCGCCGTCGCGCATGGCCAGGTCCAGCGGCGGCAGGCGCTGTGCGTCGGCTGCCGCGCCGACGACGCGCGCACCGTAGTCGCGGCGCAGGGCGGCGACGCCCGCGATATGGTCCTGATGGTGATGGGTCAGCAGGATATCGGTCAGCTTCCAGCCCCGGGCCTTCAGTTCCGCCTGGATCGGGGCGGCGTCGGGGGTGTCGACAACGGCGGTCGCCCCCGCGACGGGGTCGTGGACGAGATAGGCGTAATTGTCAGACAGGCATGGGACGACAACGATCTCAAGGGGCATGGCTTTCTGGCTCCTCTCTTGTATCTTTGGCTCCGGAAACCTTCGCCCACGGCAAGGCGCGCGGCAATGCATCTGGACGTTCTGGACCTTAGAAACTTTTACTACCGTACCAATCTGGGGCGCGTGGCCCAGCGGGCAATCCGTAACCAGGTGGTCCAGCTGTGGCCCGATGCCAAGGGGCAGACGGTGGCGGGCTTCGGCTTTGCGGTGCCGCTCTTGCGTCCGTTCATGGGGCAGGCGCGCCGGGTGATCGGGCTGATGCCGGGGCAGCAGGGGGTGATGCCCTGGCCGCCGGGGGGCGATAATGTCTCGGCCCTGTGCGAGGAAACCGCCTGGCCGCTGGCCGATGGATTCGTGGACAAGCTGGTTCTGCTGCACGGGCTTGAGACCAGCGAACATCCCTCGTCGGTGCTGGAGGAATCGGCGCGTGTGCTGGGGCCGGGGGGGCGGGCGCTGTTCATCGTGCCCAACCGTTCCGGCCTGTGGGCGCGGCGCGACCGCACCCCCTTTGGCTTTGGCCGGCCATATAGCCCCGGCCAGCTGGAGGCCCAGTTGCGCGCCCATGGATTTGAGCCGCAGCGCAACCTTGCCGCGCTGTTCGCGCCCCCCTCGGACCGGCGATTCTGGCTGCGCAGCGCGGGCATGTGGGAAACCGCGGGCCAGCGCATGTCTGCCCAGTTCGCGGGCGGCGTGCTGCTGGTTGAGGCAAGCAAGCGGGTTTACCGGCCGACCGGCTCGCCTGTGCGCGAGGGGCTGTCGCGACCGCTGCGCGTGCTGGAAGGGTTGCCCGCCGCCGGCGCCGAACCCGCCTGAACCCAAGCGGACAAGGGCTTCGGCGCCCGTTGGCGGGGGGGGCGCGCCATGCGACCGGGTGGCTTTGCTGGGGACGATGACAGCCCGATGCGTGGCTTGCGTCACACCGGGTCACATTAGGGTGTCCAAGGCGGTTGCGAGGTTATCCCGGCTCTGCTACACCCACGCCGATTTCGGAGCGTGCCCGGCCGGGTGCGCCGCTTGATCTGCCCCGTCCGTATTCTGCGGCACGCCAGGGGCTACAGACATCGGAAGGGTTGACGTGTCCGAACCAGCATCGATTTCGTCCGGCATCGCCCAGCGCTATGCCACCGCTCTGTTTGAGATCGCGAAGGAAGCCAAGGACCTCGCCACGCTTGAGGCCGACGTTGCGCTGCTTGATGCCGCGCTGGCCGAAAGCGCGGATTTCCGCGCCATGATCTCGTCGCCGGTCTACACCCGCGATGCCCAGGGCCGCGCGGTTGCCGCGCTTGCGCCCAAGATGGGGCTGTCCGCGATGACCGCGAACACGCTGGGCCTGATGGCAACCAAGCGCCGCCTGTTCGCGCTGCCGCAGCTGACCGCAGCGCTGCGCGCCCTGATCGCCGAGGAAAAGGGCGAGGTCACCGCCGAGGTGGTTTCGGCCAGCCCGCTGACCGAGGCGCAGAAACAGAAACTTGCCGCCGCGCTGAAGGTCAGTGCCGGCAAGGACGTCAAGATCACCGCCGCCGTGGACGAAAGCCTGATCGGCGGCCTGATTGTCAAACTGGGCTCGAAGATGATCGACACCTCGATCCGCGCGCGGCTCAATGCACTCCAGAACACCATGAAAGAGGTCGGATAAATGGGTATCCAAGCAGCTGAGATCTCTGCGATCCTCAAGGAGCAGATCAAGAACTTCGGCCAGGAGGCCGAGGTCGCCGAGGTGGGCCGCGTGCTCTCGGTCGGTGACGGTATTGCGCGGGTCCATGGCCTCGATAACATCCAGGCCGGCGAAATGGTCGAATTTCCCGGCGGTGTCATGGGGATGGCGCTGAACCTGGAAGCCGACAACGTCGGTATCGTGATCTTCGGCTCTGACCGCGAGATCAAGGAAGGCGACACCGTCAAGCGGACCAACGCCATCGTGGACGTGCCCTGCGGCGACGCGCTGCTGGGCCGCGTCGTTGACGGCCTGGGCAACCCGCTGGACAACAAGGGCCCAATCGCGGCCACCGAGCGCCGCGTCGCCGACGTCAAGGCGCCGGGCATCATCCCGCGTAAATCGGTGCACGAACCGATGGCCACCGGCCTGAAATCGGTGGACGCCATGATCCCGATCGGCCGCGGCCAGCGGGAACTGATCATCGGTGACCGCCAGACCGGCAAGACCGCCGTGGCGCTGGACACCATCCTGAACCAGAAGGTCTATAACGACGCCGCCGGCGACGACGAGAGCAAGAAGCTCTACTGCGTCTACGTCGCCGTGGGTCAGAAGCGGTCCACCGTCGCCCAGCTGGTGAAGAAACTGGAAGAAACCGGCGCGATGGCCTATTCGGTCGTCGTGGCCGCCACCGCCTCGGACCCCGCGCCGATGCAGTTCCTGGCACCCTACGCCGCGACCGCGATGGCCGAATACTTCCGCGACAACGGCCGTCACGCGCTGATCATCTACGATGACCTGTCCAAGCAGGCCGTTGCCTACCGTCAGATGTCGCTGCTGCTGCGCCGCCCGCCGGGGCGTGAAGCCTACCCGGGCGACGTGTTCTACCTGCACTCCCGCCTGCTGGAACGTTCGGCCAAGATGAACGAGGATCACGGCGCGGGCTCGCTGACCGCCCTGCCGATCATCGAAACCCAGGCCGGCGACATCGGGGCCTTTATCCCGACCAACGTGATCTCGATCACCGACGGTCAGATCTTCCTGGAAACCGACCTGTTCTATCAGGGCATCCGCCCGGCCGTGAACACCGGCCTGTCGGTGTCGCGTGTGGGCGGTTCGGCCCAGACCGACGCGATGAAATCGGTGGCTGGCAAGGTCAAACTGGAACTGGCCCAGTACCGCGAGATGGCGGCCTTTGCCCAGTTCGGTTCCGACCTGGACGCGGCGACGCAAAAGCTGCTGAACCGCGGCGCGCGCCTGACCGAGCTGATGAAGCAGCCGCAATACTCGCCGCTGACCAACGCGGAAATCGTTTGCGTCATCTTCGCCGGCACCAACGGTTACCTGGACGGCGTCGCCGTCAAGGACGTGACCCGCTACGAGGCCGACCTGCTGTCCTTCCTGCGCTCCAAGCACCAGGACCTGCTGGACGACATCACCAACAATGACCGCAAGGTGAAAGGCGAGCTGCAGGACAAGATCAAGGCCGTCCTCGACGAATTCGCCAAGACCTTCGCCTGAACCTGAGCGGGACCGCGACATATGCCTAGCCTCAAGGACCTGAAAAACCGGATCGGAAGCGTGAAAAACACGCGGAAGATCACGAAGGCCATGCAGATGGTCGCGGCGGCCAAGCTCCGCCGTGCCCAGGACGCGGCCGAGAGCGCCCGGCCCTATGCCGAGCAAATGGAAAAGGTGATGTCGGGGCTTGCCGCCTCGGCCACCGGGGCGGCCAATGCGCCCAAGCTGCTGATCGGCAGCGGCTCCGAACAGGTGCACCTGCTGGTGGTCATGACCGCCGAGCGGGGCCTGTGCGGCGGCTTCAACTCTTCGATCGTCAAGCTGGCCCGGACGAAGATCAAGGAACTGTCCGCGCAGGGCAAGACGATCAAGATCCTGACCGTCGGCCGCAAGGGCCGCGATCAGCTCAAGCGCGAGTTCGGCGATCACTTCGTCGGGCATGTCGACCTGAGCGAGGTCAAGCGTCTGGGTTATTCCAACGCGCAGGACATCGCCAAGGACATCATCGGCCGCTTCGATGCGGGCGAGTTCGACGTGGCGACGATCTTCTTCAGCCGTTTCCAGTCGGTGATCAGCCAGGTTCCGACGGCGCAGCAGATCATTCCGGCGGTGTTCGACGACACGGCCGAGGATGCCAGCACGCTTTACGATTACGAGCCGACCGAGGGCGAGATCCTGGCCGAGCTGCTGCCGCGCGGCGTGGCCACCCAGATCTTTGCCGCGCTCCTTGAAAACGGCGCCTCGGAGCAGGGTGCGCGCATGTCCGCCATGGACAACGCCACCCGCAACGCCGGCGAGATGATCGACAAGCTGACGGTCGAGTATAACCGCTCGCGTCAGGCTGCGATCACCAAGGAACTCATCGAAATCATTTCGGGCGCCGAGGCGCTCTAACGGAACCGGAGAAACGACACATGGCAACTGCTGTAGGCAAAATCACCCAGGTGATCGGCGCCGTCGTCGACGTTCAGTTCGACGATCACCTGCCCGAAATCCTGAACGCGCTGGAAACCGAAAACAACGGCAAACGCCTGGTTCTCGAGGTTGCCCAGCACCTGGGCGAAACCACCGTTCGCTGCATCGCGATGGACGCGACCGAGGGTCTGGTTCGCGGCCAGGAGGTCAAGGATAGCGGCTCGCCGATCTCGATCCCGGTGGGCGATGCCACCTTGGGCCGCATCATGAACGTGATCGGCGAGCCGATCGACGAAAAGGGCCCGGTCACGGCCAAGGAAACCCGCGCCATCCACCAGCCCGCCCCGGAATTCGCCGACCAGTCGACCGAGTCGGAAATCCTGGTCACCGGCATCAAGGTCATCGACCTGCTGGCCCCCTACTCCAAGGGCGGCAAGATCGGCCTGTTCGGCGGCGCCGGCGTGGGCAAGACGGTTCTGATCATGGAACTGATCAACAACATCGCCAAGGTGCACTCGGGCTACTCGGTCTTCGCCGGTGTCGGTGAACGGACCCGTGAGGGCAACGACCTTTACCACGAGATGATCGAATCCAACGTCATCAAGCCCGACAACCTGTCGGAATCGCAGGTGGCGCTGGTCTACGGCCAGATGAACGAACCGCCGGGGGCCCGTGCCCGCGTCGCCCTGACCGGCCTGACGCTGGCCGAACAGTTCCGCGATGCCTCGGGCACCGACGTTCTGTTCTTCGTCGATAACATCTTCCGCTTTACCCAGGCGGGGTCCGAGGTGTCGGCGCTTCTGGGCCGCATCCCCTCGGCGGTGGGCTACCAGCCGACCCTGGCCACCGACATGGGCGCGATGCAGGAACGCATCACCTCGACCAAGCAGGGCTCGATCACCTCGATCCAGGCCGTCTACGTGCCCGCGGACGACCTTACCGACCCCGCGCCGGCCACCACCTTTGCCCACCTCGACGCCACGACCGTTCTGTCGCGTGCGATTTCGGAACTGGGCATCTATCCGGCCGTTGACCCGCTCGACTCCACCTCGCGGATCCTCGATCCCTCGATCGTCGGCGAAGAGCATTACCAGGTGGCCCGTGACGTGCAGGGCATCCTTCAGCGTTACAAGTCGCTGCAGGATATCATCGCGATCCTTGGCATGGACGAACTGAGCGAAGAGGACAAGCTGACCGTGTCCCGCGCCCGGAAAATCCAGCGCTTCCTGTCGCAGCCCTTCGACGTGGCCAAGGTGTTCACCGGCTCGGACGGCATCCAGGTGCCGCTGGAGAAAACCATCGCCTCGTTCAAGGCGGTCGTTGCCGGCGAATACGATCACCTGCCCGAGGCGGCCTTCTACATGGTCGGCGATATCGAGGACGTGATCGCCAAGGCCGAGAAGATGGCGGCCGACGCGGCCTGATCGGGCTGACGGCGCCGGGCGATCCCGTCCGGCGCCCCCATTTGAGGAGGCACCATGGCCGACACGATGCAATTCGACCTAGTGGCGCCCGAGCGTCGCGTGGCCTCGGAAAAGGCAACCCAGGTTGTCATTCCGGGCTTCGAGGGCGATCTGACCGCCATGCCCAACCACGCCCCCCTCATCACCACCCTGCGCCCCGGCGTTCTGGAGGTGGTGACCGAGAAGGGCAGCCAGAAGTATATCGTCACCGGCGGTTTCGCCGAGATCACGGCCGAAAGCACCACGGTGCTGGCCGAGCGCTCGCACCCCGTCGAAGAGGTGACCCAGGCCATGATCGACGAGATGGTGGCCGAGGCCCGCAAAGCCCACGAAGAGGCGCACCCGGATCTGGTTGACGCCTCGGCGCGGATGCTGGCCGATATGGTGGCGATGGGCACCCATATGGGGCTGGAGCCGCAAGGCTGACCGGGCCCAGCCCGCACGATACGCGACCAAGGCCCCGCCAGTGCGGGGCCTTTTGGCATATGGGCTGTTTGCCCTAATTTCGCCGCCATTTCTTGGCACCGACAGGGGCGACGAGGTTGGCAATATGAAGAAGATCGAGGCACGACTGCTGGGGATCGACCAAGGCAGCGTTCTGATGTTCTCGGATTTCGAAAGCGATGGCATCATGTGGACGGGCACCGGGCGCCGCGTCGCACATCGCCAGGTCCGCTTTTCCGAACCGTTCGTGCGCCCGCCAAGCGTGACGGTCGGCATCACCATGTGGGATCTGGACCAGACGACAAACCAGCGGGCCGATATCGCCGCCGAGAATATCACCTGCGAGGGGTTTGACCTGGTGTTCAAGACCTGGGCGGATACGCGCGTGGCCCGCATCCGCGCGGACTGGATGGCCCTGGGGCCGTTGGCGGGGCCGGACGACTGGGATCTGTCCTGAGCGACCCGCCAGCGCGGCGCCGGTCTGAGGTCAGACCGGCGTGTACAGCCCTTCGTAGATCGGGGCCAGCGTGGCGTGCTCGAACAGCGACGAGACCGAGGTGCCCTGCCAGATATTCATGATGGCCTGGGCGAACATCGGCGCAGTGGGCACGATGCGGATATTCGGCGCCGATTGTACCGTTTCGTTGGCCTGAATCGAATCCGTCACCACGACCGATTTCAATTGTGACCCGGTGATCCGTTCCACAGCCGGGCCAGAGAACACGCCGTGGCTGATATAGGCGTGCACCTCGGCCGCGCCCTTTTCCATCAGCTTGTCGGCGGCCTTGCACAGCGTGCCGGCGGTGTCGCACAGGTCGTCCACGATGATGCAGATCTGATCCTTCACGTCGCCGATCACCGTCATCTCGGCCACTTCGCCCGGACGCACCCGGCGCTTGTCCACGATGGCCAGCCCGGATTCGATGCGCTGCGCCAGCTCGCGCGCGCGGGCCACCCCGCCCACATCGGGCGAAACCACGGTCAGGTGGTCCATCTGCCCGCGGAAATGATGCTCGATATCCAGGGCAAAGATCGGCGCCGCATAGAGGTTGTCCACCGGAATATCGAAGAAGCCCTGGATCTGCGCGGCATGCAGGTCCATCGTCAGCACCCGTTCGATCCCGGCCTCGGTCAGCAGGTTGGCCACCAGTTTCGCGCTGATCGGCGTGCGCGCCTTGGTGCGGCGGTCCTGCCTGGCGTAGCCGAAATAGGGGATAACGGCGGTGATGCGCGCCGCGGACGACCGGCGCAGCGCGTCGGCCATGATCATCAGTTCCATCAGGTTGTCGTTGGCCGGGTTCGAGGTCGGCTGGATCACGAACATGTCCTCGCCGCGGACGTTCTCGAACACCTCGACAAAGATTTCCTGATCGTTGAACCGTTCGACCCGCGCATTGACAAGGTCGACCGAAATGCCCCGGTGCATCGACATCCGGCGGGCGATCGCGGCGGCAAGGCGGGGGTTGGCGTTGCCCGAAATCAGTTTCGGTTCATGGATGTTGTGCATGGCTGCATTTCCCGGGAAGGCAGATTCGTGACGGTGCGGTGACGTTGACAGCGCTTAACACCCGGTTACGGTCTTGAAAACCACGATAGGCAAGGGGGGCGCCCGCATGGCTCATATCGACTACTTCTTTACGGTGATTTCACCTTTTTCCTACCTCGCCGGCACGGGGCTAGAGCGGATCGCGGCGCGCCACGGGGCGGGCATAACCTACAAGCCGGTTGATATCATGGGGCTTTTTGCACGCACAGGCGGTACGCCCCCGGCCCAGCGGTTTGAGGGGCGGCAGCTCTACCGCATGCAGGAGATCCGCCGGCAAGCGGCGAAACAGAACCTGCCCGTGGTGTTGAAGCCTGCGCATTTCCCGGCCAATGCCGCGCCCGCCTCCTACGCGATCATCGCCGCCCAGGCCGAGGGCGGCGGCGATCTGGGCGGGTTGGTGCACGGGCTGATGCGCGCCTGCTGGGCCGAGGAACGCAACGTGGCAGAGGATGCAGTGATCCGCGATTGCCTCGCCGCGGCGGGGTTCGATCCCGCGCTGGCCGACCGTGGCCTGCTGGCCGGGGCGGAAACCTATGCCGCCAACCTGGAAGAGGCCGTCGCACGCGGCGTGTTCGGATCGCCGTTTTACATCACGGACGGGGATGAACGGTTCTGGGGTCAGGACCGGCTGGCGGATCTGGACGCGCACCTGGCGGGCGACCTCTAGCCGCCCTCCAGCACGATGCAGGTGGTCGAGCCGGTGGCGTAAAGCTTGCCATCCTCGACCCCGCGCACCTCGGCCACGGCCACGCCGGTACGCCGCCCGTGATGCTGCACATGGGCTCGGGCCTCCAGCATCTGACCGGCGCGGGCGACGCGGGTGATGTTGACCTTGTATTCCAGTGTCGCGTGATTGGCGCTGGCGGGCACCTCGGTCATCACGGCGCATCCCAACGCCGCATCCAGCAGCGTGCCGTACCAGCCGCCATGCACCGTGCCAGTGGCGTTGCCATGCTCTGGCCCCGGCGTGCCGCGAAAGACGACGGCGCCGGGGTCCACCTGCACCAGGTCCAGCCCCATCAGGCTCCAGATCGGCGGCGTGGCGATCCGGCCATCCATCGTGGCGCGCAGGTAATCAAGGCCCGGCATCGCGATCAGCCGGTCCCGGTCAAAGGGCAGGGCGCCGTTCATGCCCTCGGCCGTGCGGCCGGGGCGGTGCTTTCAAGCGACCTTTTCGAGGTGCCCCTCGGGCTGCACCCCCAGGGCGTGGCAAATGTCGCGGGTCAGGTGCGGTTTGTTCAGGGTGTAGAAATGGAAATCCCGCACGCCCCCGTCCATCAGCTGGCTGCACAGTTCCGTCGCCATCGCCTGGCCCAGCAGCGCCTCGCGCCCGTCGCGCTGTGCCTTTTCAAAGGCGTCATCCACCCAGGTCGGGATATGCGCGCCGCAGCGTTCTGCGAAACGGCGCACACCGGCCCATTTCTCGATCGGCAGGATGCCGGGGATGATCTTCGACCCGTCGATCCCCTCGGCCTCGCATTCATCGCGGAAGCGGAAGAAGGTTTCGGCCTCGAAGAAGAACTGCGTGATGGCCGAGGATGCGCCCGCCTCGAACTTCTTCTTCAGCCAGCGCACATCGCTGCCGGGCCCCTTCGATTCCGGGTGCGGGTCGGGATAGGCGCCGACGCGGATCTTGAACTTGCCGGTTTCGGCCAGCGCGGCCACCAACTCGCAGGAATTGGCGAACCCGTCGGGATGCGGGGTAAAGCTGCCGTGCCCCTTGGGCGGGTCGCCGCGCAGGGCCACGATCTCGGTCACCCCGGCCTCGGCATAGCTTTCCACGATCTCCATCGTTTCGGCGCGGGTCGCCTCGACGCAGGTCAGGTGGGCGGCCACGTTCAGCCCGTAATGCTTGTGGATCGTTTCCACCGCATCGTGGGTCAGCTTTCGCGTGGTTCCGCCCGCGCCATAGGTCACCGAGACAAAGCCCGGTTTCAGCGGGGCCAGCGCCTGCACCGTTTCCCACAGGCGGAAACTGGCCTCCAGCGATTGCGGCGGAAAGAACTCGAACGAGACGCGGGGGGCGGACATGGCTGACTCTCCGGACGGATTCGGCATTTTGATGCTTGTCGCACAGGGCAATCTGTGAAACAAACTCATACTTCTCAAGATGAATATGAAAATCGCGACAATATGCACCTCGAACTTCGTCATCTTCGCACGATCAAGGCGATCCATGACGCGGGCGGGTTGGCCCGGGCGGCGGATCGGCTGAACATCACGCAATCGGCGCTGTCCCACCAGGTCAAGGGCCTGGAGGATCAGGTCGGCATGGAACTGTTCGTCCGCCGCACCAAGCCGCTGAAACTGTCGTCTGCGGGGCTGCGCCTGCTGCGCGCGGCCGAACGGGTGCTGCCGGAAATCGCCGCGCTGCAGGCCGAGTTCGAAGGCCTGAAATCCGGTAAATCCGGGCGCCTGCATATCGCGTTGGAATGCCACGCCTGTTTCGACTGGCTGCTCCCCGTGCTGGAGGCCTTTCGCAAGGCCTGGCCCGAGGTGGATGTCGATATCCGCCCCGGTCTGTCGTTTGAGGCGCTGCCCGCCCTGGCCCGCGAAGAGGTGGACCTGGTTGTTTCCTCCGACCCCGAGGATCTGCCCGGCATCGCCTTCGCGCCGCTTTTCGACTATGCGCCCGTTTTCGTCTGCGCGGCCAGCCATCCCCTGGCCGCCAAGCCCTACATCGAGGCTGAGGATTTCCGCGGCGAAACGCTGATGACCTATCCGGTGGACCGCTCGCGGCTGGACGTCTTTACCGGCCTTCTGGGCCCCGCCAGGGTAGAGCCGCTGGCCGTCCGCCCGGTGGAACTGACGGCTGTGATCCTGATGCTGGTCGCCTCGGGTCGGGGGGTGACGGTACTGCCTGACTGGGTGGTGCGCGAGGCCCGCGCCAACAGCGAGCTGGCCGTTCGCCCGCTGACCGAAACCGGGCTGACCCGCCGCATCTACGCCGCCACCCGCCAAGAGGACGCAGCCAAGCCCTACATGGCCCATTTCATCCGCCTCGCCCGCAGCGAGCCGGTGAAGCTTCAGCGCGTGGGCTGACCTTCCGGCGGGGCAGGGCGTGCCCGCTTCCCTTCTTCTTGGTCCAAATACCCCAGGGGGTCCGGGGGGCAGCGCCCCCCGGCGGGTCGCCCGGGCGCAAGCCCGGGCGAAATGCGTGCGGTGCGCGGCCGCATCGCCCGGGCGGCAATCGGGGCCGGTCGGCGTCCCCCCCTTGGCACCGGGCGCGGCCCCGTGTATGGCGCCCGCAAGCCAAGGAGAACACGCATGCAAGGCAGCGCCAATCTCAACATCATGATCAAGGCCGCGCGCAAGGCGGGCCGCAGCCTGGTCAAGGATTTCCGCGAGGTGGAAAACCTGCAGGTCTCGATGAAGGGGGCGGGCGATTTCGTGTCCCGCGCCGACATGGCCGCCGAAAAGATCATCCGCGACGAGCTGCGCACCGCTCGGCCCAACTATGGCTGGGTGGGCGAGGAAACCGGCGAGGAACCGGGCGAGGATCCCACCCGCCGCTGGATCGTCGACCCGCTGGACGGCACCACCAACTTTCTGCACGGGCTGCCGCACTGGGCGGTGTCCATCGCCCTGGAACACAAGGGCGAGGTCGTGGCCGGTGTCATCTTCGACGCCGCCAAGGACGAGATGTTCTATGCCGAGAAGGGCGCCGGGGCCTGGATGAACGAAAGCCGCCTGCGCGTGTCGGGCCGGGGCAAAATGATCGAGTGCATCTTCGCCACCGGCGTCCCGTTCGGCCACAAGAAGACGCTGCCCGCCACGATGCAGGATCTGGCCCGCCTGATGCCGGTCTGTGCCGGTGTGCGCCGCTGGGGATCCGCCGCGCTGGACCTGGCCTATGTCGCGGCCGGGCGCTACGACGGGTATTGGGAACGCGAACTCAACGCCTGGGACATCGCCGCCGGCCTGATCCTGGTGCGCGAAGCGGGCGGTTTCGTCGGCCCTGTGCGCGAAGGCCACCAGCCGCTGGAACATGGCGACGTGATGGTGGCCAACGGCAATATCTACGACCAGTTCGCGCGCATCATCCGGGGCGCCTGACGGCTACTTGCGATCACAGACGTGGTGCACCCCGTCCGACCAGCGCACCGCGCCCAGGTCGCGGGGGTTGATGCCCTCCAGTGCGCCGACATTGATGCCGTATTCGTTGGGATTGGCGCGGCGGCGGTGGTGGGTATAGATCCCGCAGGTCGGGCAGAAGTGGTGTTCCGCCGTCATCGTGTTGAACTGATACAGGGCGATGTGATCCGCGCCCTTGACGATCCGCAGCGCATCCAGCGGCACGCCGGCCATGATCGCGCCGCGCCTGCGGCAGAACGAACAGTCGCAGCGCGTCGCGTTTTCCAGCGCGCCCTCGGGCAGGTCCACTTCGATCTCGATCGCGCCGCAATGGCAGGTCAGGCGGTGGGTCATCGGCGTCTGCGGACGGTGGGGATTGGGCTGCGGCGATAGGCGATTTCGGGGTGCGGCGGGTGACCGTGGTTGCGCGCCCAGTATGCGGTGCCCCCGCGCCGCAGCCACAGCGGCAGCGTCAGCACCAGCCCGGCAACGAAACCGCCCGCATGCGCCCAGTGGGCGACGCCGGCCTCGGCCGCATCGGCGCCGGACCCGGCCAGCACCTGCAACCCGAACCAGGCCCCCAGCATCAGCCAGGCCGGGACCGGGATCACCTTGAAGATGAAGACGAAGATGAACAGGATATCGACCCGCGCCCGTGGGAACAGCAGCAGATAGCCCCCCATCACCCCGGCAATCGCGCCCGAGGCCCCCACCATCGGCACCAGCGAATTGGGGGCGGACAGGTATTGCCCCAGCCCGGCGGCCAGCCCGCTGGCCAGGTAGAACAGGGCAAAGCCCGTGTGCCCCATCTCGTCTTCCAGATTGTCGCCGAAGATCCACAGGAACAGCATGTTCCCGGCAAGGTGCAGCAGCCCGCCATGCAGGAACATAGAGGTGACCAGCCCCGCCGGTTGCTGCCCGGCCGACAGCGCCGCGGGCACCAGCCCCCACCGAAAAAAGAAGCTTTCCAGCCCCGGCGGGTCGGAAAACAGCGGCCAATAGGACAGGAACACGATGACGTTCACCGCGATCAGCGCATAGGTGACGTAGGGTGTTCGTTCCGATGGGTTGTGATCGCGTAGCGGGAACATGGGCCAACGCTAGCCGGTCCCCGCCCGCGGTCAAGCGGAACCCACCTCGGCCAACAGCACCGCGTTCCCGCCCGAGGCTGTGGTGTCGATGCACAAATGCCGCTCGGCCCGGGCGTGGGCGGTGTCGGGGTGGCCCGCGATCAGCGGCAGGATCGGGCCTGCGCGCCGGGCCAGGGCCCGTTCATAGGCGCGGCCCGTGTCCGCATCCCCCCACCACAGCACGCCCCCTAGGGGGGCGAGCGTTTCCAGCAGGTCGGGGGATACCTCGCCCGTGACCTCGACCGCCGCGCCGCCCAGATCGCGGACCGCGCGGGCCTGTGACGCGGCCGCCCCCGGCCCGGGGCCAAGGCACAGGATCGGTGGGCGGGGCAGGGTGGTCAGCCGGTTGGATTCGCCCGTGGGGCCGGGCAGGGCGCGGGCCTCTGGCCCCTGCGCCGGGACCGCCGCAGCCAGCGCCATGGCCAGCCCGGCCGCGTTCGCCGTGCCTTGGGCGGCCTCGTTCACCGGGGCGACCGGGCGGGCGCGGAACCGGGCCAGGTAATGCGGGCCGCCCGCCTTGGGGCCCGTGCCCGACAACCCCTCGCCGCCAAAGGGCTGGCTGCCCACGATGGCGCCGATCTGGTTGCGGTTGACGTAAAGGTTGCCGACATGCAGCCGCTCGGCCACATGCTGCACGCGGTCGTCGATCCGGCTGTGCAGGCCAAAGGTCAGGCCGTAGCCGCTGGAATTGATCGCGTCGATCACGCTGTCGATCTCTTCGGCGCGGAAGGTGGCGACATGCAGCACCGGGCCGAAGATTTCCCGCTCCAACGCGGCGATGCCGTCCACGCGGATCAGGGTGGGCGACAGGAAATGGCCCGCCGGGGGGGCATCGCCCTGCCACAACAGCCGTCCCGCAGTGCGGGCGCGGTCGATATGGGCGGTGAAATCGTCCTTGGCGGCCGCCTCGATCAGCGGGCCGACATCGGTGGACAGATCCCACGGGTCGCCCAACCGCAATTCCGCCATCGCCCCTTGCAGCATCGTCAGGAAGCTTTCGGCGATGTCCTCTTGCACATACAGGCACCGCAGGGCCGAACACCGTTGCCCGGCAGATTGAAAGCTGGAGGCCAGGATATCCGCCACCGCCTGTTCGGGCAGCGCGGTGCTGTCCACGATCATCGCGTTCAGCCCACCGGTTTCCGCGATCAGCGGCGTGCCGGGGGGCATGTGATCGGCCATCGCCGCCCGGATCAGCCGCGCCGTTTCGGTTGAGCCGGTGAAGGCCACGCCCCCCACCCGCGCGTCCGAGGTCAGCCGCGCCCCCACCGTCGCGCCGTCGCCGGGCAGCAGTTGCAGGCAGGCACGCGGCACGCCCGCCCGGTGCAGTAGCGTCACCGCCAGATGGGCGATCAGCGGTGTCTGCTCGGCCGGTTTGGCCAGCACGCCATTGCCCGCGGCCAGCGCGGCGGCAATCTGTCCGGTGAAAATCGCCAGCGGAAAGTTCCAGGGCGAGATGCAGGCAAACACCCCCCGCGCTGGCGCGTCGGAGGCCGCGCCCTCATCCGCGTAGAAGCGCAGGAAATCCACTGCCTCGCGCAGCTCGCCCACGGCGTCGGCCAAGGTCTTGCCCGCCTCGCGCGCGACTAGGGCAAAGATTTTGCCGAAGTGATCCTCGTACAGGTCGGCGGCGCGGCGCAGGACGGCCGCGCGGTCGTCCACCGGGGCATCCCAGGGGCGCGCGGCGGCCAGGGCGGCGTCCACGTCCGCGTCCGATGCCGGGCGGACCTGCCCCACCACGTCGCCCGGATCGGCGGGGTTGACCACGCCGCAGGCGGGGCCGGGCGCGGCATCGCCTGCGATCAGCGGCCCGGCCTGCCAGCGCGCGCCGCGATGGGGGGCGCGGGCGGCCTCGATTTCCGCCAGGTCGGGGGCATGGGCCAGATCCCAGCCGCGCGAATTGCGCCGCCCCGGCCCGAACAGCGCGGGCGCGCGGGCAATCGCGGGGTGTTCGGGCGCGTCCTGATGCGCCTCGACCTGGGTCAGGGGATCGGCGGCGACCTCTTCGGGGGCCACATCCTCATCCACGATCTGGTTGACGAAGGACGAATTGGCCCCGTTTTCCAGGAGTCGCCGCACAAGGTAGGCCAGCAGGTCGCGATGTGCGCCCACCGGGGCGTAGATCCGGCAGCGGGTGCCGTCATGTTTCGCCATCACCAGGTCGTGCAGGGATTCGCCCATCCCGTGCAGGCGCTGAAACTCGAACGCGCCCCGATCCGTGCCCATTTGCAGGATCGCGGCCACCGTATGGGCGTTATGGGTGGCGAATTGCGGATAGATGCGGTCGGTCATGCCCAGCATCTTGCGCGCATTGGCGATATAGCTGACATCGGTCGCAGGTTTGCGGGTAAAGACCGGGAAGCCGTCCACCCCCGCCACCTGCGCGCGCTTGATTTCCGTGTCCCAATAGGCGCCCTTGACCAGCCGCACCATCAGCCGGCGGTCGTGCTTTGCGGCCAGCGCGTGCAGCCAGTCCAGCACCAGCCCGGCGCGCTGCCCATAGGCCTGCACCACCACGCCGAAGCCGTCCCAGCCCGCCAGGCGGGGATCGGCCAGCACGGTTTCGATCACGTCCAGCGACAGGGACAGGCGGTCGGCCTCTTCGGCGTCGATGTTCAGGCCCATGTTGGCCTCGCGCGCCTGTAATGCCAGTTGCAGCAGCCGCGGGGTCAGTTCCGCCATCACCCGGTCGTGCTGCGCGACCTCATACCGGGGATGCAGGGCCGACAGCTTGACCGAGATCCCCGGATTGGCGCGCACGTCGTCCGATGTGGCGGCCTGGGCGATTCGGGCGATCGCCGCGCCATAGGCATCCAGATACCGGCGGGCATCGGCATCGGTGCGCGCGGCCTCGCCCAGCATGTCATAGGAATAGGTATAGCCCTTGGCCTCCATCCCTGCGGCGCGGTCCATGGCGGCGTCGATATCCTCGCCCAGCACGAACTGGCGGCCCATCTCGCGCATGGCGCGGCCCACGGCGGTGCGGATCACCGGCTCGCCCAGCCGTTTCACCGCGCCGCGCAGGGTGGCGGCCAGCCCCGGTTCGGGCTTGTCCAGAACGCGGCCCGTCAGCATCAGCGCCCAGGTCGAGGCATTGACCAGCGGCGAGGCGGATTTGCCCAGGTGCCGGCCCCAGTCGCTGGGGGCGATCTTGTCCTCGATCAGCGCGTCCATGGTTTCGGCGTCGGGCACGCGCAACAGTGCCTCGGCCAGGCACATCAGGGCGACGCCCTCTTCGGTGGACAGGCCGTATTCGGCCAGGAAAACCTCCATCAGGCCGGGGCGGTCCTTGGCGCGGATCTCGCGCACCAGGGCGGCGGCCTCGGTGCTGATGGCGGCGCGGTCGGCGGGCGACAGGGCGCAGCCCGCCAACAGGTCGCGCAGCACGGGCCCCTCGGGCGCATAGGCGGTGTCGTCGATGCGGGCGCGCAGCGCGGCAAGCGTTTCGGTCATGGCAATTCCCCTGGATTTGGCCCAGTATACCTGCATATACCGCGCCTGATCGTCCATCTTGATTGGTTTTGCCGGGCGATCAGACCAAATATCCTGAGGTTTTCATGCCGAACGATCCGGAACCGCTTGATCGCCACGACCGCGCGATTCTGCATGTCCTGGCCAGCGAGGGGCGCATTCCCGTGGCCGAACTGGCCCGCCGGATCGGTCTGTCCAAGACGCCGACCCAGGCCCGCCTGCGCCGTCTGGAGGCACGCGGCATCGTCACCGGCTACCGCGCCATGGTGAACCCGATCCGGCTGGGTCTGGCGCATGTGGCCTTTGTCGAATTGCGGCTTTCGGACACGCGCGAGGCCGCGTTGCAGGAATTCAACGCCGCCGTCCGCGCCATCCCCGAGATCGAGGAATGCCACATGATCGCGGGCGGGTTCGATTACCTGCTAAAGGTGCGCACGGCCGACATGGCCAGCTATCGCGCGGTGATGGCGGACCGCATTTCGGCCCTGCCGTACGTGGCGAACAGTTCCACCTATGTCGCGATGGAGGCGGTGAAGGACAGCGCCTTTGCCCCGCCGGGGTAGGCGCCGGACGCATTGTCTTTCGCGCGTCGCGGCGGTAGGCAAGACAGCGTTCCCGCGGGCGTGGTGGAACGGTAGACACAAGCGACTTAAAATCGCTAGGGCCTGGCCCGTGCGGGTTCGAGTCCCGCCGCCCGCACCATCTTCAAATTCGAGTCTTCAAGAAAGCGTAAGGCCTTGAAGGGGAAGGTGGTTTCTGGGGTTCGAACACCGTCTTTTCGGCTGTACTCAAGCGGAGCAGCAAACACCAGCCTGAGTACAGTTCTCCGCAGGTCGAAGCCGCCCTTTTCCCATATTTCATAGGGACTTGCCAAGAACCCCATCGAGAGTTCGAACATTTCCTCAAACGAATGCACCGGGACGCTAATCCTGAGGGCCTCGGCATCGACTATCGCCTTCTCTGCCTGAAGTTCGGCGACCTTTCGTTCGTAAGCGCTCGCAATGTCGTCATTCTTGGTTTGTACCGCTCGTGAGAGTAGGTCCGATACCTACTTGTCGATCTGTGTTGATCGCTGTTTCAGGCGACGGGCCTCCTTTTGCGCATTCTGGCCTTGCTGCTTCCATGCGGTTTTAAACATTCTTTCAGCGACATCGAAGGTTTCCTTGCTTGGTTCCAACGACTGCAGGATAGCTTCGAACTGCCCCTCCAACTGATGCCTCGGGGTCGATTTTCCTTTTTCCGGGCAGCCACGATACTGACAAAGGTAGTAAGGGTACCTTCGACCGGTGTGGCTCTGCGACCAACAAGATGTCAGTTTGCGCCCGCAGGTCTCGCACACCAGGAATCCACGCAGCGGAAAATCCCTATCGATATTCTTCTTCGCCGGTGCGACGGCTGCCTGTCTCAACTTGTGCTGGTTTATAAGATAGGTGTCATAAGTGATCAGTGCTTCATGAAAGGCAGGCGTCAGTGGGATTCCACGCTCAGGGCGCTGCAGATATCCAGCATACAGCAAATTCTTGATGATCTTCGAGACGCGGTCGACGCTTACTTCCTTCCCTCTGTAATCCTTTGGGAACTCCCTTTTCGAGTCGAGGAAGCGCTTTACTTCTGCCTGAGATTGAAACCGACCAGTGGCATACCCGTTAAGCGCCTCGGCAATTATCGATGCAAGTGGTTCGTCGCGCACTAGAATCTTGCCGTGCGCCGCAGTCTTCTCGTAGCGGTATCCCCATGGCGCTGCGAAGGTCCAGTAGCCCATCTCAAGGCGAGAGCGGACCCGACCCTGCGCACGCTCGCGGTTGTTGCCTGCCTCCAGTTCCCCAAGCAGAACACGCAGCTTGAGGACAAAGCTGGAATGCGCGTCCTGTCCGACCTCGAACTTGGGACTCTCAAGGCGCGCCCCCGCGCTCTCGATCTGCTTTCGCAGATCCGTGAAGACCGAAACATCACGGGCAAAACGGTCAATGTCGTCAACGACGACCACGAAGCTCTCGCGACGGTTTTTCTTCAAGTATTAGAGCAAGGATTTTGTACCCTGTCGCTCACCTACTGTCCCGGAAATGATGTCGGTAAACACTTCAGCAACATCGTACCCGCGAGCTTTCGCGTACGAGCGGCAGCTCTGCTCTTGACTGGAAAGGCCGGTCCCCTCCGCTACCTGCTTGGCCGATGAAACACGAACATAGATCAGGCACCTCTGTGACGTCTCAGACGGCATTAATGTCTCCATCAATTGAAAAGGCTTCTGTGTTACGACTGGGCACCGACAGCGCGCTGGCAGCGCCCAAGTTTTTTGGCTTGAGTGAAAAACCTATCAGGCCGCTTCCTGCAGGACTTCGCCCAACTCTGCCACGATTCCTGAGGCGCTCTCCTTCGGGACAAAGACGCGCTGAGTCGGGTGAACCCCATACCCGAGGTCGACGAAGGCCAGAATGATCGACCAAAGCGCCTCAAGGAACTGATCCCGCTGTTCTGGGGACAAGGGAAGACGGTGCAGGTCAATTTCACAGGCGCGCAAATCCATCGGCGGCCTTACGTAGGTGAAATGCCGTTTCTTGATATCTTGAAAGTCCACCACGTTGCTGTCTGTCGTGTCGTTTTTCATCTTCGAACTCTCCTCATATTTCTATGCAGTATCGCTCGGGTTCGAATAAATCCGAGCCATAACAGGACATTAGTTCGAACTTTCCTTTGCTGGAAAGGTAAGAGTAAGTGACAATTCACAAAGCCACTACGCTGGAAATCAGCACATTAAGGGCGGTGAGAAAAAGCACATCACAGAATGGCTTGCCGTGGATTTCAAGACTTAACCTCAATCATTTCTGGAAAAAGGCACAACATAGATCTAGGCAAAAAGCACAATGTCAGGCTTAGTGACAAAGAGAGCCGAAGATCTCCACCGAATCACCACGTTTGACTACTTTGTTCGACTCGTTTGAGAGAGGAAGGCACTGCGGCTCAAGCCACTGGCGCGCATCACAAAGGCACGTTTAGCCCGCCGCATAGGATTCATTGTCGCAGTTCGGCCCAAAGCCGTCGTTCCGCGATTGAGAACTCGCTGCCTCGCAGCTTCCACACAGCGGACGTTCACCCTAATCTGCTCGTGACCACCAGTGAAGTTGGAAGGGTAGCCATGCGCGACGATCTGAGAGAAGAAATCATGCGGTGGGTCTCGACCTTGGAAAGAGGCCAGTTGTTTTCTCTTCGCACGCTATTTGGGGGAAACAAGGACTTCGAAAAGGTCGGCACCTCAGGTCAGCGGAAAGCACTGGGAACACAGTTTCGCAAGGCAGTTGACGCGGGGGAGTTCAAAGAAATTGAATACTCGCACCACAACCAATCGCCAGCCGAACATTGGTATCGGCGGGTTTAACGGCCCTCACCAAACGTTCACCCTGCCTACTGTTGCTGCAAAGCAACCCGACAAAGCTCGCGTCCGCGGCACGCGCGCAATCGATGACAATGAAACCTCATACAATGCTGATCCAAGTGATCTCTCACTGGGGCAGGGCTGATATCCCAAAATTACTTGGCGCTGTGGCGCTCGAGAACGTCATGGGCCATCCGGGCTTCGAGACGTTCCCGCAGGCGTGCCATTGAAAGACCCTTCTCATCAAGAACTCTTTCTGCTTCGGCTCGCCAAAGCATATCGCCGGCGCCCGGGAGGGAGCTCTTCAATCCGCGCAAAGCCGCCAATGCCTCTTGAGCCCAGCGCCTGAAGTCGTCCAAGTCCCAAAAGGCGACCGACCTAAGGTGGGGGAAGGCGCCATCACCCGCTTTACTTACGGGGGACACGATTACGGCGAGGATATCGCATTCACTTGCGTAATCGACGTTGTCCCGAAGCCACGCTGGATGCCCGTTGGCCTGCCTCGCCTTTACCGCTCCGAATACAGTGCCGCTCTCGCCGTCAGCATGATCTTCGAACACAATGCCTTTAGACTTCCCAATCCACCATGGATCAGGAGCTGCATCGGTTTCGTTGTTATCCGCAGTGAAACCGAGCAGTCGCCCCAATTCCACCTGAGAGCTTTCGAAGGTTTTCGTTTCTTGCAAGCCTTCAAGGATCTTTTTCTCAGCCTTCGCAAATTTCCTATCGCTCGAAGTACCCATTCGAACAAGTGTGGCTTCGATCTTTTCAACCTGATCTTGGAGGTTTTCATCAACGTCCAAGACCTCAGGGTCCTTTTTTTCCGGAGGCAGCAACGAAGATGCCCATGGCAGGTGCTTGGCCGCCTTCATCGCCTGATTGTATTGCTCTTGGGCCACCTTTTCCATCATGGAGTTTCCACCCTTGCCAGCAAGAAGCGCCGCCGATCCTGCAAGATAATGCCACAAAGCACGATATCCCCTCAGATCTGGATCTTCCAATGCTGCCAGCACTCGCTTTGCACTCTCGAGCGCGGCAGGATAATCTGATTTCCACAAGGCCCTTTGGTAGGCTATTTCGAACGGAACTGCTCGTTCGAGATCTTCAGTGGCGGGGAATGGGTTTCTGGACTTCGCCTTCGTGAGTTGCCGAATATCATCTTCGATTTCTCCCCAAAGCCCGTCGTCATCATGCTCCCAGAATGCGTCAAATTTTGCAAGAAACTCTTCCTGCTCAACGTCTATTGACTCTTCCACTCCGAACTCAATTTCGGCTTGGAACTCGGGATAAAGAAACTCGCGCCTATCCACCGCGGAAAGGTAATCTTGAAGTTCTCCACCGCTCACAACCACAACGGAATAGTCTTCGATGCTGCGCGTGCAGCGGCCGATTGCCTGCAGCACACGAGTTTGAATGCGCGAACTGAGGAGCAGCTCTGCCCCCATTTTCTTTTGAAAAAATCTCTCTTGATAGTTTGCTGCCTTGGGAAGCTCTTCAATAAACAGAAGTCTGCACTCCTTCTTTGGAAAATCAATTCCATCATATCGGCCAGCAAGGATGGCGACCGCCTTTTCCTGATTGACAAAGTCTCCTTTCGAGTGCTCGAGCTCATCAGAGCCGAAGACTGAATAGCCAAGGCCATCTTCGACGGCTTCTTCGATCTTTTTTGCCACTTTCCCGCTGGGCGTAAGGACTACCGAACGGCCCGCACGTTCCATCAACTTTAGGCGAAGTTCGTCAATTTCTTCGGCATCCAACGACATCCCTGGGAACATAAAGAAGCGCCGACCCACGGCTTCGAGATCGAAGCCAACTGGCGCTGGCAGCCTGTAAATCTTTTCGCGACCCGTAAGGCGCTCAAGATCACCGCCCTCCCCGGGCGTAGCAGACATGAAAAGTCGATGCTTGGCGTTTTCGAATGCAGGAAACGACCATGTGGGGGGAATGATCGGACGCATAAGAAGCCCGCCAAAGCCAATATAAATGTGGCACGAATTCAAGTTTTCCCGAATCATTTTCCATGAGAAATGAAGGCCAATCTCTTCGACGTTTTCATCAATAACTTCGATCAGATCATCCTTCACCGCTAGCATTACTGGAGTAGGAATCTTGTCGACCCACCCAACATCGGCGAAAGACGAGATGTCACCGCACAGGATTGAGTAGTCGAGCTTTCCAATATGGGGCTTCAGTATGCTGGCGATGGCCCTGATAAGGGGCCTGTGCGACTTCTCCCTACTATCAACCTCCAATGACCACATGCTGCTAATATAATTATCGGCAGTATGAGCGTCATCTACAATGATGGTGTCGGCATCATTAAAAAATGGGTTAGTGTTAAACAAGCTATTGTATGTCGTAATCGCGATCTTTTTCCCTTGACGATACTGGGCGGCGTCAATGGGAGAATATTTCGATTTCTGCCCTACAAACTTAACCACGTCCAAACCAAACTTGTTAGCGCACTGCTCCGCAGTTTGATGAACGAGTTGGCGCGTGGGGCATAGGTAAACCACCTTTTCGTTCAGTTTACGCCGCCGCCACTCACCGATCATCACCCCTACAAGAGTTTTTCCGCTACCTGTTGGCAACTGAAGCGCAACATCTGGCTTCTCGAGAGCGTCAGCCATATATGACTCAATTATCGCCCTCTGGTGCGGCATTTCTGTGGAAAAAGATCGCTTTGATAACGATCGGAACAACTCGATTGGATTTTCTGAAATCTCCTGCCTTTGCCGAGTCCGCTTAAAAACCACCCTTAACTCCCATCTTGTATTGCCCCGCACGCACAGCTAAAGGGCGAGCTGGGCAACAACAATACACTCCTCCGTCCTGGCTTCAAGAGCGTGTCTTGCTAACAGTGAATGGCGGCTTTGATAATAGAGATGGGGCCGGCTCGCGAGTGCAGCGGACTTCTGCTTGCCACCCTCGGCGACGTGAGCACAGGCGGTACCGTCATCGGGTACCATGCAAAGCCGTTGCGTCCAATCTGCTGCAGTTCGGCATTTCCTTTAGCCTTTGCTCCCAAGCCAACAACTCTTGGAACAGGAGGTTCGAGCTTGCTCCCTTTAGGTGCACCATTTCCCGACAGGCGCGCCACGCGCGCGTGACGCGGCAGGCCGTATCAGTCGAAATCAGGCACCTTGCGCACCGCGCCCTCGGCGGCGCTGGTGGCCATCGCGGCATAGGCCTTCAGCGCCGAGGTCACGCGGCGTTTGCGCGGTTCTGCCGGTTTCCAGCCCGCCGCATCTTGCGCCTTGCGCCGTTCGGCCAGTTCGGCCTCGTCCACGGCCAGTTGAATGGTGCGGTTGGGGATGTCGATCTGGATCGTGTCGCCCTCGCGCACCAGGCCGATGGTGCCGCCGCTGGCGGCCTCGGGCGAAACGTGACCGATGGACAGCCCCGAGGTGCCCCCCGAGAAGCGGCCATCGGTGACCAGCGCGCAGGCTTTGCCCAGGCCTTTGGATTTCAGGTAGCTGGTGGGGTACAGCATTTCCTGCATGCCCGGGCCGCCCTTGGGCCCCTCATAGCGGATGACCACCACGTCGCCGGCCGAAATCTTGCCGGTCAGGATCGCGCTGACCGCGGCGTCCTGGCTTTCGAACACGCGGGCCGGGCCGGAAAAGACCAGAATGCTGTCATCCACACCGGCGGTTTTCACGATGCAGCCATCGGGGGCCAGATTGCCCGACAGCACCGCCAGCCCGCCATCGGGGGAAAAGGCGTGCTGTGCGTCGCGGATCACGCCGGTTTCGCGGTCGGTGTCCAGGCTTTCCCAACGGCGATCCTGGCTAAAGGCGGTCTGGCTGGGCACGCCACCGGGTGCTGCGCGGAAAAAGAGTTTTGCCGCCTCATCCGCGCCTCGGCTGATGTCCCAGGTATCGATCGCCTGGCCCAGGGTGGGGGTGTGGACGGTGGGAACGTCGCGGTCCAGCAGGCCCGCCGCATCCAGCCGGCCCAGGATCGCCATGATGCCCCCGGCGCGGTGGACATCCTCCATATGCACGTCGTCCTTGGCCGGGGCGACCTTGCACAGCACGGGCACCTTGCGCGACAGGGCGTCCACGTCATCCATGGTGAAATCGACCCCGCCTTCCTTGGCGGCGGCCAGAATGTGCAGGACGGTGTTGGACGAGCCGCCCATCGCGATGTCCAGCGTCATCGCGTTCAGAAAGGCCGCGCGCGTGGCGATGCCGCGCGGCGTGGCGGTTTCGTCGTCGTTTTCATAGTAGCGCTTGCACAGTTCAACTGCGCGGTGGCCCGCCTCTTCGAACAGGCGGCGGCGGTCGGCATGGGTGGCGAGCGTCGAGCCATTGCCGGGCAGCGACAGGCCCAACGCCTCGGTCAGGCAGTTCATCGAGTTGGCGGTGAACATCCCCGAACACGACCCGCAGGTCGGGCAGGCAGAGCGTTCGATGGTCATCACGTCCTCGTCGCTGACCCGGTCGTCGGCAGCGGCCACCATCGCGTCCACCAGGTCCAGTGCCTTTTCGGTGCCGTCCAGGATGACCTTGCCGGCCTCCATCGGGCCGCCGGACACAAAGACGGCGGGGATGTTCAGCCGCATCGCCGCCATCAGCATGCCGGGGGTGATCTTGTCGCAGTTGGAGATGCAGACCATCGCGTCGGCGCAATGGGCGTTGACCATATATTCCACCGAATCCGCGATCAGTTCCCGCGAGGGCAGGGAATACAGCATCCCGTCATGGCCCATGGCGATGCCGTCATCCACCGCGATGGTGTTGAATTCCTTGGCCACGCCGCCGGCCTTTTCGATCTCGCGCGCGACAAGCTGGCCCATATCCTTCAGATGCACATGGCCCGGCACGAACTGGGTGAAGGAGTTGACCACCGCGATGATCGGCTTGTTGAAATCCTCGTCCGACATACCTGTCGCACGCCACAGGCCGCGGGCGCCGGCCATGTTGCGGCCATGGGTGGAGGTGCGGGAACGAAGGGCTGGCATGGGGCGTGTCCTTTGCTGACGGTCTATCGGTGGGGAAATCGCAGGTTGGGCGGGAAAAATCAATCGCCCGAAAGATCGTTGCGCCAGATGCGGTCTGTTGGAAAGATCACGCCGCCGTGTTCTCTGCCGTTGTCAGGTTCAGTGCCTGGGCGGTGTCGCGCACCGTGTCGGCGATCCGCTGGAAACGGCAGGCAAGCGGGCTGGTCTTGCGCCAGATCATGCCGATGGTCCGTTGCGGGCGGGGCGTCTGGAAATGGGCAATCGACACATCGGCCGAGCGGGTTTCGACCGGGACGGCCATTTCGGGGATCAGCGTCACCCCCATGCCCGCGCCGACCATCTGCACCAGCGTCGACAGCGAACTGCCATCCAGCAATTCGCGGGGGCGCGCCGCGGGCGCGGCGCAGAACGAAAGGGCCTGGTCGCGAAAGCAATGCCCCTCTTCCAGCAGCAGCAGGCGCATTTCGCGCAGGGTTTCGGCGCGGGGGACCGGCGCACCGGCCTCTGCCGCGGGGCGGACCAGCACGAATTCCTCGGTGAAAAGCGGTACCTCTGCCAGGGCGGGTTCCGAAATCGGCAAGGCCACGATCGCCGCGTCCAGCGCGCCGGCCTCCATCTCTTGCAGCAGGCGCGGGGTGACGGTTTCGCGCACGCGCAGGTCCAGCCCCGGATAGCTGGCCATCAACCGCCCCATCAGCGCGGGCAGCAGATAGGGCGCGACCGTGGGGATCACGCCCAGCCGCATCCGGCCGCTGACCTCGTCCTGGGCGGCGCGGGCCATTTCCTGCAGGTCGTCCACCGCGCGCAGGATGTCGCGCGACCGGGCCAGCACCTCTTCGCCAAAGCCGGTCAGGCGCACATGCCGCGGCCCCCGCTCGAACAGGGGCGCGCCCAGGGTCGCCTCCAGCTCCTTGATCTGCATGGAAAGCGCGGGTTGCGAGATGGCGCAGGTCTCGGCGGCGTGGCCGAAATGACCGTGCCGGGCCACGGCCTCGAAATAACGGAGCTGTTTCAGCGTTGGGGTTGCCATAAGTATTACTTACCTCGGCTGGCAGTTGGTGCAAGGTTCCCTTACGGCCCGTTACCCCGCGCCTGCGCCGGTGTTGCCGCCGATGCCTTGCGTGATCTGGCGGGCGGCGCGCATCACCTCCTGTGCCAGATCGGGCAGGGCGGCCTGTGGCAGCCGTTGCGCGGGGCCAGAGACCGACACCCCGGCCACCGCCTCGCCATGCATGTCGAAGATTGGGGCGGCGACGCAGCGCATGCCGGCATTCTTTTCCTCGTCATCGATGGCATAGCCCCGGGCGCGGGTCGCGGCCAGGTCGGCGGCCAGCGCCTGCGGATCGGTCAGGGTGGTCTGCGTAAAGCGCGCCAAGTCGTGCCGTTTCACGATTTCCTCGACCCGGCTGGGCGGCATCTGCGCCAGCAGCGCCTTGCCGATCCCCGAGGAGTGCATCGGCGACAGCGTGCCCGGCGGAAAGAAGGCCCGGATTGCGGCATGGGTTTCCACCTGGCTAAGGAACAACACCTGGCCGTGCCGTTCGACACCCAAGTTTGCGGTCTCTCCCGTGGCCTCCATCAATGCGCGCAGGGCGGGGCGAGCCTGTTCGGCCAGGGACGACCGGCGCAGGAAGCGCGACCCGATGCGAAAGGCCCCGGCGCCGATGTTCCAGGTCTGGCTGTCGGCATCGAATTCGACCATGCCCCGCGTTTCCAGGGTGAACAGCACGCGGTAGATGCTGGCGGCGGGCTGGTCCAGCGCGGCGGCCAGTTCCGACAGGGTGCACCCGCCGATTTCGCCCAGGCGTTCCAGCACGGCGATGCCGCGATCCAGCGCCTTGATGACATTCTGTTCGCTGGTGTCGGTCCAGGCGCGCGGCCGCCCGCGCGCACGGCGTTCCGGCGGGGCAGGGGCAGTGCTGTCTGTCATGGATTTCCTGAATTTGAAATACTTTTTCACATGATGAAAAAGGCAACCTCTTGCTGCAAGGTGTTTTTCCGCGCACCTGCCGTTTTTGAAAAATGTTTTCAAAAAAATTGAGATCTGACAGCGCGGCGCTACCTTATCAGTCTGAGCAAATTTGTTGCAGCACGGGTGACGCATATCGCCCCGCGCGCGGCGTTGTCCGGCTGGTTGTCCGGCCGGTCTGTCACCCGGAGGTCAAAGCCGAATGAAAGACATGGCCAGCATGATCCCTACCTTCGACGACGTGGTTGCAGCCCACCGGCGGATCGCGCCCTATATCCATCGTACCCCGGTTCTGACCTCGTCTTATTTCAACGAGTTGACCGGTGCCGAGCTGTTTTTCAAATGCGAGAACTTTCAAAAGGCCGGCGCCTTCAAGGTGCGCGGGGCGTGTAACGCGGTCTTTGGCCTGGATGACGACAAGGCGAAAAAGGGCGTGGCGACCCACAGCTCTGGTAACCACGCGCTGTCGCTGAGCTATGCGGCCGGGCGGCGTGGCATCCCCTGCCATGTCGTGATGCCGCGCACCGCGCCCGAGGCGAAAAAAGCCGCCGTGCGCGGCTACGGTGGCCAGATCACCGAATGCGAGCCCTCGACCACGTCGCGCGAGGCTGTGTTCGCGGAGGTCCAGGAACGCACGGGCGCCGAATTCGTGCATCCCTACAACGACCTGCGCGTGATCGCGGGGCAGGGCACCTGTTCGCGCGAGTTGATGGAACAGACCGACGGGCTGGACGCGGTGATCGCGCCTATCGGGGGCGGTGGCATGATCTCGGGCTGCTGCCTGACGCTGTCGAACATCGCCCCCGACGTGCAGATCTATGCCGCCGAGCCCGAGCAGGCCGACGACGCCTGCCGCAGCCTGAAGGCCGGGCACATCATCGCCGACGATGCCCCCGTGACCGTGGCCGACGGGCTGAAGGTGCCGCTGAAGGAAAACACCTGGCACTTCGTGTCCAACTACGTGACCGACATCTTTACCGCGTCGGAACAGGAAATCATCGACGCGATGAAACTGACCTGGCAGCGGATGAAGATCGTGATGGAACCCAGTTGCGCGGTGCCGCTGGCGACCATCCTGAAATACCCCGAAGCGTTCCGCGGCAAGCGGGTCGGCGTGATCATCACCGGCGGCAATGTGGATCTCGATCGCCTGCCCTGGATGGCCGGCTGAGCCCGAAACAGGAGGACGACATGAAAGACATGACCAGTCTCGACAACCTCGAAGTGGGCTTTGACGTGCCTGCGCTGCCCGGTATGGATGCGGCTGACGTGCAGACGCCCTGCCTGGTGCTGGACCTGGACGCGCTGGAACGCAACATCAAGAAGATGGGTGATTATGCCCGTGCCCATGGCATGCGCCACCGGGTGCACGGCAAGATGCACAAGTCGGTGGACGTGGCCAAGTTGCAGGAAAAGCTGGGCGGCGCCTGCGGTGTGTGCTGCCAAAAGGTATCCGAGGCCGAAGTCTTTGCCCGCGGTGGCATCAAGGACGTGCTGGTGTCCAATCAGGTGCGCGACCCGGCCAAGATCGACCGGCTGGCGCGGATGCCCAAGCTGGGCGCGCGCACGATCTGCTGCGTGGACGATGTGGATAACGTGGCCGATCTGTCGGCGGCGGCGCAAAAGCACGGCACCCAGATCGAATGCCTGGTCGAGATCGACTGCGGCGCCGGGCGCTGCGGCGTGACCACCACGCCCGCCGTGGTCGAGATCGCCAAGGCCATCGACGCAGCGCCGGGGCTGAAGTTTGCCGGCATTCAGGCCTACCAGGGCGCAATGCAGCATATGGACAATTATGAGGATCGTAAGGCCAAGGTCGATATCGCCATCGCCATGGTGCGCGACGCGGTCGAGGGCCTGAGGGCGCAAGGGCTGGAGTGCGACATCGTCGGGGGCGGGGGCACCGGCAGCTATTATTTTGAGAGCGCCTCGGGGGTCTATAACGAGCTGCAATGCGGATCTTATGCTTTCATGGACGCCGATTACGGGCGGATCCTCGACAAGGATGGCAACCGGATCGACAAGGGCGAATGGGAAAACGCGCTGTTCCTGCTGACCCAGGTCATGAGCCATGCGAAACCCGAAAAGGCGATCGTCGATGCGGGGCTGAAGGCGCAATCCGTGGATAGCGGGCTGCCGGTCATCTATGGCCGTGACGATGTTGAATATGTGAAATGTTCGGACGAACATGGCGTGGTCGCAGACCCGGAGGGCAAGCTGAAAGTCGGCGACAAGCTGAAGCTGGTTCCCGGCCATTGCGACCCCACCTGCAACGTGCACGACTGGTATGTCGGCCTGCGCGGCGACAAGGTAGAGGCCGTCTGGCCCGTCTCGGCCCGCGGCAAGGCCTATTGAGGAAAGCCGCCCGTCGGGCGACTGCCTCTGGCAGGATATTTCGACCAAAGCAGAACGGGCGCGGGGGCGTGGTTCCCCGTGGCCCGCGATGAGTGATCAGGAGGGGCAGCGATGATCATCGTGCCGGAGCGCGAGATTGCCGGGCTGATTTCGGCAGAAGACAGTTTCGAGGCGGTCGAGGCCGTGTTCGGGGCCATGGCGCGGGGGGATGCCTATAACTTCCCGGTGATCCGTGAGGCAATCGGTCATGCCGATGCGCTTTATGGCTTCAAGTCGGGGTTCGACCGGGCCGGGCTGGTGCTGGGGCTGAAATCGGGTGGGTATTGGCCGGGGAACGCGGACAAGGGGCTGACCAACCACCAGTCGACCGTGGTGCTGTTCGATGCCGATACCGGGCAGCCGCATGCGCTGGTGGGCGGTAACCTGCTGACGGCGCTGCGCACCGCAGCGGCCAGCGCGGTGTCGATCCGGCATCTGGCACGCGCGGATGCGCGGGTGTTGGGGATGATCGGGGCCGGGCATCAGTCGGCCTTTCAGATGCGGGCGGCGGTTCGGCAGCGCGATTTCGACAAGGTCGTGGGGTGGAACCTGCATCCGGAGATGCTGCCGCGCCTGGCCGAAACCGCCGAGGAACTGGGCCTGCCCTTCGAGGCGGTGTCGCTGGAAGAGCTGGGCGCGCAGGCCGATGTGATCGTCACCATCACCTCCAGCTTTGCGCCCAGCCTGTTGGCGGCGCATGTCCGCCCCGGCACCCATATTGCCTGCATGGGCACCGATACCAAGGGCAAGCAGGAGGTGGAGGCCGCCCTGCTGGCGCGCGCGCGCGTCTTTGCCGACGAGATCGCGCAATCGGTCAGCATCGGCGAGGCACAGCACGCCGTGGCAGAGGGGTTGATTGCGGAAAGCGACATCACCGAGATCGGTAAGGTCATCATCGGGGCGGCGCCGGGCCGGCAGTCGGCAGAGGAGATCACCCTGTTCGACGGGACCGGCGTGGGGCTGCAGGATCTGGCGGTCGCCGCGCGCGCTGTGGAATTGGCCCAGGCGCGCGGCGTTGCCCAGCAGGTCGAAATGTAGGCCCGGTCAGGCGGTGGCGGGCAGAACCCGGTCCAGCGCCCGCGACAGCGCGGCGAAGGCCATTTCCAATTCGTCCTCGGTGGCGATGAAGGGGGGCGCCAACAGGACGTGGTCGCCCTGTTGCCCGTCCCGGGTGCCGGCCATCGGGTAGCAGATCAACCCCTCGTCCATCGCGGCGCGTTTCAGCTTGCCCGCAACGCCCAGGGCCGGATCGAAGGGGGTTTTCGACGCACGGTCGGCCACCAGTTCGACCCCCCAGAAGAAGCCGCGGCCCCGGATATCGCCCACATGGGGGTGCTGTCCGAAATGGCGGGTCAATCCCTCTTGCATGACGCTCTGGCCCATGCGGTTCACGCGGGCGACAAGGTCGTGATCGGCCATTTCCTGCAGCACGGCCAGGCCGGCGGCGGCCGCGACCGGGTGGCCTACATAGGTATGCCCGTGCTGGAAAAAGCCCGAGCCGTCCGCGATGGTGTCGTAGATCCTGCGCGAGGCCAGCATCGCCCCGATGGGCTGGTATCCTGCGCCCAGACCCTTGGCGATGCACAGGATGTCGGGGGCGACACCGTCCGCGTCGCAGGCGAACAGGTGCCCGGTGCGCCCCATGCCGCACATCACCTCGTCCAGGATCAGCAGCACGCCGTGGCGGTCGCAGATTTCGCGGATGCGCTTGAAATACCCGGGCACTGCGGGCACGGCGCCCAGGGTCGCACCGACCACGGGTTCGGCGATGAAGGCCATCACCGTGTCCGGGCCCAGACGCTGGATTGTCTCCTCCAGCTCGTCGGCGGTGCGCTGGCCGTAGGCCTCCAGCGTTTCGCCCTCGGCGCGTTCGGCATATTCGTAGCAGGGCGCGATGTGGTGCATGTCGGTCAGCAGCGGCGCGAACTGCGCGCGCCGCCAGGCGTTGCCGCCTGCGGCCAGCGCGCCCAGGGTGTTGCCGTGATAGCTTTGCCGCCGGGCGATCAGGTGGCGGCGCTGCGGTTCGCCCCGTTCGACATGGTATTGGCGGGCCAGCTTGATCGCGGCCTCTGTTGCCTCTGACCCGCCAGAGACCAGATAGACGCGGTCCAGATCCCCCGGCGCGCGGGCGATCAGGAAATCCGCCAACGCCTCGGCCGGATCGGAGGTGAAAAAGCCGGTATGGGCAAAGGCCAACTGGTCAAGCTGTGCCTTGATCGCGTCGGTCACCCGCTGATTCGAATGCCCCAGGCAGGACACCGCCGCGCCGCCCGAACCGTCGAAATAGCGTTTGCCCGTGGCATCGATCAGGAAGCAGCCCTCGCCGCTGGTCGCGACGGGCAGGGGGGCGTGGCAGTTGCGCGGAAAGACATGAGAGGCCGCCATGGCATGGGCTTTCTTAAAGGGGGCAGGGCGTTGGGCGCGCAGGAACCCGGGCGTCCGTTGCGCCGTGGGGGCAACGGTGCGGTCCGTTCGGGTGGTCGGGGTTTGGTATCACTCTGGCCTGCGCGCGTTGATCCGAAAACTAAAGCACCGCCCTGGCACGTTGACAATGACAATCGCAGCCGAAAGACTTGCCGCCACTCGTCGGGGGCGGCGCGTCTGCGTGCGGTCCTGACAAAGGGGGCTGTTCGACGCGGTTGCGGGGGCTAGGTTTCCCGTGGTCAGTCAAGACCCCATAAAAGCACAGGGAGTAAACAAACCATGATGAACAAGCTGAAACTGGGCGGTGCCGTTCTGGCGCTGAGCGTGGCGACTGCGGGGTCCGCATGGGCCAACCAGTTCATCACCATCGGCACCGGCGGCGTGACCGGCGTGTACTACCCCACCGGGGGCGCGATCTGCCGTCTGGTGAACAAGGACCGCAAGGATCACGGCATCCGCTGCTCGGTCGAATCGACCGGCGGGTCGGTCTACAACACCCGCACCATCCGCGCGGGCGAGCTGGACTTTGGCGTGGTGCAGTCGGACGTGCAGGCCGCCGCGATCGCCGGTACCGGCGCGTTTGCCGATGACGGGGCCTATGAAGGGCTGCGCGCGCTGTTCTCGGTCCACCCCGAGCCGCTGCATGTGATGGCCCGTGCCGATGCGGACATCGCTGGCCCGGATGACATGAAGGGCAAGAAGATCAATATCGGCAACCCCGGCTCGGGCACCCGTGTTCTGGCCGAAACGCTGATGGAATACACCGGGCTGTCCGCCGACGATTTCGCCCTGGCGGCCGAGCTGAAATCCTCGGAACAGTCGGCTGCGCTGTGCGACGGCAAGATCGATGCCGCGATCTGGGCCGCGGGCCTGCCCAACGGCTCCAGCCAAGAGGCGACCTCGTCCTGCGACATCAGTATCCTGCCGCTGGAAGGCGAGGCGATCGACGCGCTGCTGGCCGACAACCCGGCCTATGCCAAGGCGACGATCCCGGGCGGCATGTATCCCGGCAACCCCGACGACATCCCGTCCTGGGGCCCCAAGGCGACCTTCGTGACCTCGGCCGAGACGCCGGATGAGGTGGTCTATGCCGTTGTCAGCGCCGTCTTCGAAAACTTCGAGGACTTCAAGAAGCTGCACCCGGCCTTCTCGCGCCTGACCGAGGAAGAGATGATCAAGGACGCGCTGAGCGCCGAGATCCACCCCGGCGCGATGAAATACTACCAAGAGCGCGGCTGGAAATAACCCGGCCCCTGCTAAACGCATTCAACCCCCGGCGCCCGTAGTGGTGCCGGGGGCATTTTCCCTTTGATTGCAACACCGGGGGCAGCATGTCCGAGAAAAGCCAGGCGGTGACCGACGAGTCGCTGGAGGATTTCGTCGCGGATGCCGATACCGGGGGACGCCAGCCGCGGGATGCCTTCGGGCGCAACGCGCTGTGGTATATCCCGCTCTTCTGGTCGCTATACCAACTGTGGATTGCCTCTCCGCTGCCCTTCGCGCTGGGGGTTGGCGTCTGGAACGATACCCAGACCCGGGCCATTCACCTGGGCTTTGCGGTGTTGCTGGCTTTTCTCGCCTTTCCGGCGTTCAAGTCATCGCCGCGGACGCGCATCCCCTGGTTTACATGGGGCATCGCGCTGATCGGGGCCGCTGCGGCCTCGTACCAATGGTATGCCTATGACGGGGTGGCCGCACGCTCAGGCCTGCCCAATACGCTGGATATCACGGTTGCCGTTGCGGGCCTGGTCCTGCTGCTGGAGGCGGCGCGCCGCTCGCTTGGCATTCCGCTGATGGCGGTGGCTCTGTTCTTCCTGGCCTATGTCTTCTTCGGCAGTTGGTCCGGCCTGCCCGATGTCGTGCAATGGAAAGGCGCGTCGCTGTCCAAGGCGATGAGCCACATGTGGCTGACGACAGAGGGTGTTTTCGGCGTCGCGCTGGGGGTTTCCTCGGGCTTTGTCTTTCTGTTCGTGCTGTTCGGCGCGCTTTTGAACCAGGCGGGCGCGGGCAACTATTTCCTCAAACTCGCCTTTGCCGCCCTAGGGCACCTGCGCGGCGGCCCGGCCAAGGCGGCGGTGATCGGGTCGGCCGCGACCGGGCTGATTTCGGGGTCGTCCATCGCCAATGTCGTGACGACCGGCACCTTCACCATCCCGCTGATGAAGAAGGTCGGCTTTCCCTCGCACAAGGCCGGCGCGGTCGAAGTGTCCTCTTCGATCAACGGGGTGCTGACGCCGCCGGTGATGGGGGCCGTGGCGTTCCTGATGACGGAATATGTCGGCATTTCCTATGTCGAGGTGGTCAAGACGGCGATTGTTCCGGCCGCTATTTCCTATGTCGCACTGGTCTATATCGTCCATCTTGAGGCGCTGAAGATGGGGATGACCGGCACCTCGCGGATGAACCCGGTCAAGTTCATCCTCGGCGCGATCTTCATCATTGCGATTTCCATCGTCCTGGCCGGCGGTCTGTTGTGGCTGTGCGGTCTGACGGTCGATGCGGCCCGGGCCCTCTTGGGCGGGGCGTCGATCTGGGGGATTCTGGCGCTGATGGCGGTTGCCTATGTGGCCGCCGTCCGTTTCGCCGCGCAACAGCCCGATCTGCCGATGGACCTGGATTCCATGCAGCATCTGCCCCCCGCGCGCGAGATCCTGAAAACCGGGCTGCATTACCTGATGCCGATCCTGCTGTTGATGTACATGCTGATGATCGAGCGGAAATCGCCCGGGCTGTCCGCCTTTTGGTCGACGGTGTTCATGCTGGTGATCCTGCTGACGCAGAACCCGCTCAAGGCGTTCTTCCGCCGCGAAGGAGAGTTCGCAAGACATGTCCGCGAGGGCGTTTCAGACATCGCCCACGGGCTGGTGATCGGGGCGCGCAACATGATCGGCCTGGCCGCGGCCATGGGCGTTGCGGGCATCATCGTGGGCGCGGTGACGCTGACGGGCATCGGCCAGGTCATGGCGGAATTCGTTGAATTCCTGTCGGGCGGAAACCTGCTGGCGATGCTGTTCTTCGTTGCGGTGATCTCGATCATCCTCGGGATGGGGCTGCCGACGACCGCCAATTATATCGTCGTGTCCTCGCTGATGGCGGGGGTCGTGGTGGAACTGGGGGCGCAATCCGGGCTGATCGTGCCGCTGGTCGCGGTGCACATGTTCGTCTTCTACTTCGGGATCATGGCGGACGTGACGCCACCCGTGGGGTTGGCGTCCTTTGCCGCGGCGGCGATTTCCAAGGGCGATCCGCTGCGCACCGGGTTCCAGGCGTTCTTCTACTCGATCCGCACGGCGCTGTTGCCGTTCCTGTTCATCTTCAACACCGACCTGCTGCTGATCGACGTGGGGCCGGTGCAGGCGGTGTTCGTCTTTATCGTGGCGCTGATCGCGATGCTGCTGTTCGCGGCGGGGACGATGAACTATTTCATGGTGAAATCGCGGCTGTGGGAAAGCGCGGCGCTGCTGCTGGCGGCCTTTACCCTGTTCCAGCCGGGGTATTTCCTGAACCAGATCTCGCCAGAGTTTGAAACCCGGCCCGGATCGGCGCTTTATGATCTGGCCGCCACCGTCCCGGCAGAGGAATCGCTGCGCGTGCGTTTCGTGGGCGAGGATCTGATGGGGAACGCAGTGGATGCCCGTTATCTGCTGCCGCTTGGGGCGGCGGGCGGGGATGGGGCGGCCCGCTTGCAGCAGAATGCCGGGATCGAGTTCCGCGAAGAGGACGGCGCGCTTTACGTCGACAACCTGGCCTTTGGCGGCCCGTCCGAACAGCTGGGCATCGATTTCGACTGGCAGGTGGTGGAGATCGAGATTGCCGCCGACCGCATGCCCAAGGAAGTGTTCTACCTGCCCGCCTTCCTGTTGGTGGGCGGGGTCTTTGCCCTGCAAATGCGGCGCAAGCGCCGCCAGCCCCAGGAGGCCCCCGCATGACCCGGCACATCCTTTGCGCCGTCGACCTGCAACACGCCGAGGCAGATGCCAAGGTGCTGAAACGCGCCGCCGAACTGGCCGGGTTCTACGGCGCCACCCTCAGCGTGGTGACCGTGATCCCCGATTACGGGATGTCCATCGTGGGATCTTATTTCGAAGAGGGCACGATGAAAAAGGCGGTGCGCGCCGCCAACGACCAGTTGCATGCCTTTGTCGCGCGTGTGCTGCCCGATTTCGGCAAGGTGCAGCACATCGTCGAGGTGGGCAGCGTCTATGAAATGGTGCTGGACGCGGCGGATCGGTCCCATGCCGATCTGGTGGTGATGGGCGCGCACAAGCCCGACATCATCGACCGCTTTCAGGGGCCGAATTCGGCCCGGGTGGCGCGCTATGCCAAGATTTCCGTGCTGATCGTGCGGGAGTAGGGGCGCGGTAGGCGGCCCCCCTCGGTTCTGCGTCGGAAGGGCAGGCTGGATCTGTGGCACGGGCGGTGGGTTGTCACCCACCCTACACGCCAAACACCCATTGACCGGCCCCCAAAACCGCCGCATATCCCGCCCATGACCGAGCTCAAGTATATCCGCAACTTCTCCATCGTGGCGCATATCGACCACGGTAAATCCACGCTGGCCGACCGGCTGATCCAGTTGACCGGAACGGTGGCAGAGCGGGACATGAAGGAACAGCTTCTCGACGCGATGGATATCGAGCGGGAGCGGGGCATCACCATCAAGGCCAACACCGTCCGGATCGAGTATCCGGCGAAGGACGGCCAGACCTATGTGCTGAACCTGATTGACACGCCCGGTCACGTCGACTTTGCCTATGAGGTGTCGCGCAGCATGCGTGCGGTAGAGGGCTCGCTGCTGGTTGTGGACGCCACCCAGGGGGTAGAGGCGCAGACGCTGGCGAACGTCTATACCGCCATTGAGGCCGACCACGAAATTGTGCCGGTCCTGAACAAGATCGACCTGCCCGCCGCCGATTGCGACCGTGTGGCCGAGCAGATCGAGGACGTGATCGGCATCGATGCGACCGACGCGGTACAGATCAGCGCCAAGACCGGCATCGGCATCCCCGACGTGCTGGAGGCCATCGTAAAACGTCTGCCGCCCCCGCACGAGGGCGATCGCGACGCGCCGCTGAAGGCGATGCTGGTGGACAGCTATTACGATTCCTACCTGGGCGTTGTCGTGCTGGTTCGCATCATCGACGGCGTGCTGAAAAAGGGCATGCGCATTCGGATGATGAAAACCGGCGGGGTTTATCCGGTGGACCGTATCGGTGTCTTCCGCCCCGCCATGCAGGACATCGCCGAACTGGGCCCGGGCGAGATCGGGTTCCTGACCGCGTCGATCAAACAGGTGCGCGACACCCGCGTCGGCGACACGATCACGACCGAGAAGAAGGGGGTGGAAACGCCTCTGCCGGGCTTCAAACCCGCGCAGCCGGTGGTGTTCTGCGGCCTGTTCCCGGTGGATTCTAATGAATTCGAGGATCTGCGCGACGCGATCGAGAAATTGGCCCTGAACGACGCCAGCTTCAGCTTTGAGATGGAAACCTCGGCCGCGTTGGGTTTCGGTTTCCGCTGCGGGTTTCTGGGCCTGCTGCACCTGGAGGTGATCCGCGACCGTCTGGAACGGGAATACGGGATCGACCTGATCACCACCGCGCCCAGCGTGATTTACCACGTCTACATGAAGGACGGGGAGATGCAGGAATTGCACAACCCCGCCGACATGCCCGATCTGACCCATATCGACCATATCGAGGAACCGCGGATCAAGGCCACGATCCTGGTGCCCGACGAATACCTGGGCGACGTGCTGAAACTGTGCCAGGATCGCCGGGGCGAACAGCTGGACCTGACCTATGCGGGCACGCGGGCGATGGTGGTCTATGACCTGCCGCTGAACGAGGTGGTGTTCGATTTCTACGACCGGCTGAAATCGGTGACCAAGGGTTATGCCAGCTTTGACTATCAGATGTCGGGCTATCGCCAGGATTACCTGGTCAAGATGCAGATCCTGGTGAATGACGAACCCGTGGACGCGCTGTCGACCATGGTTCACCGCGACCGGGCGGAAATGCGCGGCCGGGCCATGTGCGAAAAGCTGAAGGATCTGATCCCCCGCCACATGTTCAAGATCCCGATCCAGGCGGCCATCGGCGGCCGCGTGATCGCGCGCGAAACCCTGGCCGCCCTGCGCAAGGACGTGACCGCCAAATGCTATGGCGGCGACGCCACGCGGAAGAAGAAGCTGTTGGAAAAGCAGAAGGCGGGCAAGAAGAAGATGCGCCAGTTCGGGAAGGTGGAGATCCCGCAGGCGGCGTTTATCAATGCGTTGAAGATGGATGATTGAGGCGCAACCCCGGCCTTGGCCGAGGTGAAATCGCCCCGGTGAAGCGATTTCAGCGACGAACGCCCGAGGCAACCTCCGAGCACGGAAGCGGCTAGAACTTTTTGGCTCTTATGGTAGCGTCCCTATGTTATGTCTATAGCGAGGGGCTAAATCGATGACAGACAAGCGGATAAAACACGCGCCCTCAAAGAAAAGTTGTTTTATTATATCGCCAATCGGAGCGGAAGGCGGTGATATTAGAAGGCGGGCCGATAAGGTCTTAAAGCATGTTATAAGGCCGCCACTAGAGGAGCGTGGCTATTCGGTGGTAAGAGCGGATCATATCGCGGATCCGGGCATGATTACCACTCAAGTGATCGACAAGATTCGCGAGGCTGATTTGGTTGTTGCGGACCTGTCAGGTCATAATCCAAATGTTTTTTATGAGCTGGCGGTGCGACACGCATTGAATAAGCCATTCATTCAGATTATTGAAAGTGGAGAGCAAATTCCTTTTGATATCGCCGGGTTTCGTACCATCCATTTAGATCATACTGACTTGGATAGTGCTGATGAAGCGCGGAAAGAGATCGGCAACCAAGTAGATGCTATTGAAGGAGAAAATTTTAAGCTTGTAACGCCGCTAAGCTTCAGTGTCGATATGACCTCATTTGCGGCAAGCGAAGATAAAGAGAGCGTCTATATTTCTCGCCTATTTGATGCAGTCTCATCACTTCAAGCTCAGCTTGCTGCAATGGATAGAAGGCTTGCGCGCGGAGGTTTTGACTCCGATCAAGGCCTCATTCTTGAAAGGGCCCTTAGAAACAGGTCAGAGAAGCTTCAATATCTTGAGCATGAGAACGCGCGTCTGATATCAGAGCTGGACGAGTTGCGTTCGCGCCGGGAGGAAATCGCTGTGGAACGTCATGCGCTCAGAGCGCTAGGAGAGAAAGCTAGGTCCGGCGCGCGCGAAAAATGAAAAATAGTGGGGTATGCCTCAGCACCCGTAGGATGGGTGCAACCCACCGATCCGTTTTCCAAACCATCATGGTGGGTTTCACCCACCCTATGGCACATATTTCCCGCCCGGCGTTCACGCCGGGCAGCGCCCTCCCCGTCGGGCCGGGCGCTGCCCTTCGTAAAATCACCAAGCGTCGGCCGCCTCACGCCCTCGTTATGCCCCCATTTGATCCACGACATCCCGCCGCACGTATCCTCCCTGCTTCATGAAACCAAGGGAGGATCCTATGGACCGACTGAGCATCATGCTGACCCCGGTCACCGGCGCCGTCATCACCGGCTTTATCGTCATCGCCCTGTTCTCGCTGGGCTTTTACAACTGGGCCGCGGTGGGCACTGGCGCCGTGATCGGTGCTATCCTGGCCTGGCCGGCGGCCTATATCGTTTCGCGCAAGATCAAGGGCGACGACCCGTTCCAGACCCGCGCCCGCACCCAGGGCATGCGCGGCCTGCCCGAGGTCTGAGGCACCGGGGGCGGGCTACTCCGACCCCCGCACCGCCTCTGGGTGTGCCTTCAGAAACCCGTGCAGCACGGCGTACAGCGCCCGCGCATGGGGCACGTCATCGGCGTGCAGCGCCGTGCGGATATCTTCGCAGATCATCGCCTGCACCTTTTGTCCCCCGTGGTGCAGGTGCATCAGGTAATCCCCCAGCAGTGCCGCATCCAGCGGCGGGATGTGGTCGTGTTCGGCGATGGCGGCGATCTCTTCGGTCGTCAGGTCGGTCATGTCCTCTATATCGTCGGCACTGATCATCGGCGGGCCCTCCTGTCTGTCAGGATAGCACGGCGCCGCCCGCCCCCCTACAGCGATGCGCGGACGGTGCGGTCCCGCTGCCCGCGCCAGACGGGGCGGGACAAAGCGCCGCCTCACGGTCAGTCAACCTTGAGCGGATGTCGCAAAAGGTCTATGGACCGTCGCTTGTATCTGTAGAGATCGAGGGAGGACACCCGGATGCGTGAAGAGGTTACCCGCCCGCCCGCGGGGCGGCGTTTCTGGATCGTGGCGATGGCCGTCCTGATCCTGGCCGGAATCGCTGTGCCCTATGGCGCCCTGGCCGGGGCCGCGCCGGGCTTTGCCGTTCTGCTGTTCTGGGCGGGCTTCGGGCTGGCCGTGATCGCCCTGATCGCGCTGGCCGTCCTGCGCTGGAGGGCAGAGCCATGATCGCGCCGCTGCTTGTCTGGGCCGCGATCGGCCTGTTCACCGCCCTGGGCTTTGCCATCGCGCTGCGCGCGGCCCGCGCCAACACGGGCACCGCGGGCGATTACTACATCGCCGGGCGCGATGTCGGCGGGATGGTCGCGGGCCTGTCCTATGCCGCGACCACCTATTCGGCCTTCATGCTGGTGGTGCTGACCGGGCTGACCTATCGCGGCGGCGCGGGCGCCCTCGGGTTCGAGTTGATCTATTTCGCCGGGCTGTCGCTGCTGGTGATCTTTGCGCCGCGCTTCTGGCTGGTGGCGCGCCGCTGGGGGTTCATTTCCCCGGCCGAGATGATCGGCGCGCGTTACGGGTGCCGGATGGTGGCGCGTCTCATGGCCGTGGTCAGCCTGGTGTTCCTGCTGCCCTACTGCACGACGCAGATGGCGGGGATCGGCCTGTTGTTGTCGGGGGTCACGGATGGCGGCATCAGCCTATTCGGCGCGGTGGCCACGGGCGCGGCGCTGGCGATGTTCTGGGCAGTGTTGGCCGGGCTGCGTTCGGTCGCGTGGACCGACGCGGTGCTGTCGGTTGTGATGCTGGTCTCTGGTGTGCTGGCGGTCGGGTTTGCCGTGTCGGCGCTTGGCGGCTGGTCGACCTTTGCGCAGGGGCTGGCGACCGATCACGGCGCCTGGCTGGGCGTGCCCGGATCGGGATTGTGGAGCTTGCCGACCTTCGTCGCGCTGGCGGTGCCGTGGTTCTTTTTCGCGCTGTCCAACCCGCAGGTCAGCCAGCGGCTGTTCGTTCTGCGCGATTTCCGCGCGATGCGGCGGATGATCCTGTGGGTGCTGGGCTTTGGCTTTGTGTTTACGCTGATCGCGGTGGCCTGGGGCTTTGCCGCGCTGCAACTGGTGCCGGGGCTGGAAAACAGCTCGATGGCGACGCCTGCGTTGTTGACCTCGGGGGTGGTGCCGGTCTGGGTGGCGCTGTTGCTGATCCTGGGCATCCTGTCGGCGGCGGTTTCGACGCTGGATTCCATCGCGCTGGCGGTGGGGGCGATGATCGCCCGCGATTTCATCCGGCGCGAGGGCGTGTCCAATGACGGGCTGCAAATCCTGGCCGGGCGTATCGTGATCGTGGGTGTGATCCTGTTTGCCAGCTATTTCGCCCTGCAAAAGGCGCAAATCGTGGATCAGCTGGCGGCGCTGTCGGCGGCGGGTCTGCTGGTCACGGTGCCCCCGATCATCGGGGCGTTCTTCTGGTCGCGGGGCACCGCGGCGGGGGCGCTGGCCGGTATCCTGGGCGGGGCGGCCGTTGCGGTCTGGATGGCGATCCTGCAAGGGGTCAGCGTGTTCAACCCGCTGCTGCCCTTCACGGTCGGCGGGGTCAGCACTGCGCTGTTCGTGGGGGTCAGCCTGATCACCCGCCCGCGCGCGGGCGCGTTGGATTTCGCCGCAGAGATCGCGGAGGACTTGTCGCGCCACCGGGCCTGGTAAGGCGGGCGCGCAACGATTGGCAGGGTGGGCGCCGTGTCCCATCGGAACGGACGGGCCGGTGCGCGGGATGCGCGCCGGCCCGTTCAGGGCTTGAGGTCCAGCATCCGTTGGGGGGATGCGCGCCCTTGCAATAGATCCCTGACCGCGCGCAGGTTTCCCCGCAGGCGCCCGCGGAAATCGGCCCAGGCGGGCGGGTGGATCGCGCGGAAAAGGTTCGACAGCGCATCGCGTGCGATCATCGCCACGGCCTGGCGCCGTGTCATGGTCCCCTTTTTCAGCAGGTGAAGCGGGGCGATGACCTGCGAATAGCCCAGCAGCATGCCGGGGGGGCGGCCGGTCTTGGTGCCCAGATGCACGCCACGTGCGGCATTGTCCTTGACCAACCGGCCATGGGCGGCGATGCGGCGTGAGAAATCCAGATCCTCCAGCCCGCCGTAAAGCGGGAAACTTTCGTCAAAGCGCAGGCCCCGGTCGAGGATGACCGACGCCCGCATCGCAGAGTTGCACCCGTGGCCGGAAAAGACAGGCTGCAAACGGTCCGCGGCGGGGCTTTGCAGACGCCTTGCCAGCAGGGCCTGACCCTTTTCATGGCTGAAACCGGGGCCGTGCATGCCGTCGGCCAGAACTGTGCCCGTGGTCATGGCGATGTCGGGATAACGCTCGAACACGTCCAGGGTGCGCCGCAGATAGTCGGGGGCCATCAGGAAATCGTCGCTCAGCAGCACCATGATTTCGTCGCGGCGCAGGATGCGGATGATCTGGTTGCGCCGGGCCGTTGCGCCGCCCCTGCCCCGCACGATTTCCAGCGGAAAGGGCAGGGTGGACGGGTTCAGATCGCCGAGATCCTCGCTTGCCCCCAGGCTGAGGACCACGCGGTCGGGCAGCCGGTCCTGCCGGGCGATGGCGCGCACGGTATCTGACAGGATGCCGGGCCGCTGCGCCGAGGGGATCGCAACCACGATGCGCAGTTTGCCAGGCCGGTTCGCGCGGGGGGCGCGATCGGCACGTGATGGCCGCGGGGCAGTGTAGACCTCGGCGACCAGGTGGCTTTTCCGGCGCAGGGCCGCGATCTTGTCGGCGGCATCGCCCGATGTGGTCAGTTGGGGCATGGATCGGTCCTACATGGCGCCGCGCTGGCCAAGGACCACGCCAACGGTCCTGAGCATGATGCGGAGATCGTCGAGAAAGCTGGCATTGCGCACGTAGTCGCTGTCCAGCGCGATGCGTTCGGCATAGCCGTCACCACGGCGCCCGCTGACCTGCCAGGCCCCGGTGATGCCCGGGCGAACAGCACAATACTCGGTGAAATGGCGGCCGTATTTAACCGCCTCTTCGGCAAAGATCGGGCGCGGACCGACCACCGACATGTCGCCGATCAGCACGTTCCAGAATTGCGGCAGCTCGTCCAGTCCGGTGCGGCGCAGAAAGCGTCCGATGCGGTGCGCGCGGGCGGGCTGGTCAAGTGTCGGGTTCTTTGGTCCCTCTGCCCGGAACTCTGCCTGCCAGGCCAAGCGGGCATTGCCACCCTTGCGCATCGTGCGAAACTTGAAACAGCGAAAGGCGCGGCCATCCTTGCCGATGCGGGTATGGGGGCACAGCACGGGGCCGGGGGCGCTCAGGCGCAGCAGGATGGCGATCACCGCCATGGCAGGGGCCAACGCCAGCAGGGCGAGGGCGGCGAACAGCTTGTCGAACAGCAATTTGGCGGGTGATATCCCGGGCTGGTCCGCCCGCGGGGAACACGGCCCCCCATCCGTGGGCCGCGGGATCATGCGCCTCGGTGCGATCTTGTCGCTCATCCTGCTTCCCCCTGGACGTGCTGCGACCCGATCCCGGCAGCGCCGGGGTGCTGACAAGAGAATGCCACACAAATGCCACAGTTGCTTTTGGCGCCCGGGAAACAGACTGTTTCGGGGTTTTGCCGTCACGATGGGCGCAGGCCGGGGCGATCGTCAGGTTCGCGGAAACAATTTGGCAAGGGCAGGCCACAGGTCGGCGGAATCGATGCGGCGACAAGGTGCAGCTGCCTGGGTCAGCAGATCCGCGGCAACTGTTCCCCGACCAACATATCGACGATACGGCTGCCGCCAAAGGCCGTGCGCATGCGGACCTGTCCGGGGTGATCGCCCAGGGCGCGGCCGATGATGGCAGCCTCTGCGCCCTCGGGGCGGGCGCGCATCGCAGCCAGCGCCGCCTGGGCCTGGTCCTCGGGGACGAACAGCACCAGCGTGCCCTCGTTGGCCAGGTACAGCGGGTCGAGCCCAAGGATTTCGCACATGCCCGCGACCTCGGCCCGTTGCGGCAGGGCGGTTTCTTCGATCTCGATCCCGACGCTAGCGGCCTGGGCCATTTCGTTCAGGGCAGAGGCCAGGCCGCCGCGGGTGGCGTCGCGGGCGGCGCGGGTGTCGGGGGCGGCGGCGATCACCGCCTCCATCAGGTGGCCCAGCCCCTGGCAATCCGATTGCAGATCGGTGGACAGCGCCAGATCGCCCCGTGCTGCCAGGATCGTCGCGCCATGATCGCCCAAGACACCGTTGACGATGGCCACGTCGCCGGGGCGGATCAGGTTGGCGCCCAGATCGCGGCCGGGCGGGATGACGCCCACGCCGGTTGTGGTGATGAACAGGCCATCGGCCGCGCCGCGCCCGACCACCTTGGTATCGCCGGTGACGATGCGGACGCCCGTCCTTTCGGCCTCTGCCACCATAGAGGCGACCACACGGCGCAGCAGCGCGATCTCGGTCCCCTCTTCGATGATGAAGGCCGCCGACAGCCACAGCGGTTTTGCGCCCCCCACGGCCAGGTCGTTCACTGTGCCGCAAACCGCCAGTGTGCCGATATCGCCGCCGGGAAATTCCAGCGGCGTGACGACGAAACTGTCGGTGGTCATCGCCAGCCGCGCGCCGGGTTCGGCCAGGGCGGCGTTGGTCAGGCGGGCCTGATCCTCCATCCCGTCGGGGCGAAAGGCGCTGGCGAAGACCTCGTCGATCAGGTCGCGCATCGCACGCCCGCCGCCGCCATGGGACAGGGTCACGCGGGTATCGCGCAGGCGGGCGGGTCTGGCCATGTCGTTCATTCCGCCGCCTCCGTCGCGCGGGCACCGCCATATTGCCAATAGGCCGCACAGGCCCCTTCGGAACTGACCATCAGCGCGCCCAGGGGCATTTCTGGCGTGCAGCCCTTGCCGAATTGCGGGCAGGCGGTGGGCTTGATCCGGCCGGTCATAACCTGCCCGCAGGCGCAGCCCTCGGGCTCGGGCACTTGGCGCGGCCCGGCGGCATAGCCCACGCCGAATTTTTCCTCGGCGTCATAGGCGGCATAGGCCGGGCGGATGCGCAGGCCCGAGGCGTCGATTTCCCCCAGTCCCCGCCACTCGAAACTTGGGCGGCGTTCATAGACATCGGCCATCGCGGCGATGCTGACCGGATTGCCGTGCTCGGGCACCACGCGGGCATACTGGTTTTCGACCTCTGCCCGGCCCTCGGCGATCTGGGTCAGGACCATCAGCACCGATTGCAGCAGGTCCAGCGGTTCGAACCCGGCAACCACGATGGGCTTGCCATAGTCCTGTGCAATGAAATCGTAGGGGTGCGTGCCGATCACCATGCTGACATGGCCGGGCCCGATGAACCCGTCCAGCACCATGTGGGGATCGTCCAGCAGCGCCTTGATCGGCTCGGGTACCGTGATGTGGTTGCAGAACACGCTGAAATTGGTCAGCCCCTCACGCGCGGCCTGCTGAATCGCCAGGGCGGTCGATGGCGTGGTGGTCTCGAACCCCAGCCCGAAGAATACTACCTCGCGCCCGGGATCGCGGCGGGCCAGTTCCAGCGCGTCGAGCGGCGAATAGACCATGCGGATATCGGCGCCGTCGGCCTTGGCCTGCATCAGCGATTTCCGCGTTCCGGGCACCCGCATGGCGTCGCCAAAGGTGGTAAAGATCACCTCGGACCGCTCGGCGATTTCAACGCATTCGTCCACGCGGGCCATCGGCAACACGCAGACCGGGCAGCCGGGGCCGTGAATGAACTCCACCCCCTCATGCACCAGCTTGTCGAGGCCATAGCGAAAGATCGCGTGGGTATGCCCGCCGCAGATTTCCATGATGTGCACGGGGTTTTCGCGGGTCGCACCGATCCGGTCGGCCAGTGCTGCGATGCGGGCCAGCACGGCGCGGGCGGCCTTGGGGTCGCGAAATTCGGTTGCGTATTTCATTGCCCGACCTCCAGCGCCTTGGCGCCCTCTTCCATGGCCTCCAGCGCCTCTTGCGCCTCGCCCAGATCGTGCAGGGCCTGCAGGGTCTTGGCGGCCTCGTCCGCGTCGATCCGCGCCATGGCAAAGCCGACATGGATCAGCGCCCATTCGCCCACCAGGTCGGCGATGGGGCGGTCAAGGATGCAGGCCACGTTGACCTCGCGCCGGACGCCGGACACCTCTGCCAGCGCCATCATGCGCGCCTCGTCGGTGATGGCCACGATCTGGCCGGGAATGCCAAGGCACATCGTTCAGTCCTCCTGTTCGGCCTTCGTCGCGGGGTCTGCGATGCCGTAGCGGTCCAGCTTGGCGCGCAGGCCCACGCGCGACAGGCCCAGTTCCGCCGCCGCGCGGCTTTTGTTCCAGCGGTGGCGGGTCAGGGTTTCGCGCAGGATGCGCATTTCCATCAGTTCGACCCGGTCCTTCAGCGTGCCCTCTGCGGTCAGCGCCGCCTCGGCGGAACGGTCTGCGCCCTCCTCCGACGGGGGGGCTTGCAGGATGTGGCGGGAAATCAGATCCGCCCCCAGCACGCTGTCCTGGGCAAAGATCAGCATGCGCGTCACCTCGTTGCGCAATTCGCGCAGGTTGCCGGGCCAGTCATAGTTTTCAAGGAATTCCAGCGCCGGTTCGTCCAGCCCGTGCACCGGCTTGCCATGCTGCGATCCCAGTTCGACCAGGATCGCCACGTCGCCGCGGCGGGCGCGCAAGGGCGGCACCGCAATCTCGCCCGCCGCCAGCGCAAAGAACAGATCCGAGCGGAAACTGCCCTCGGCCACGAGGTCGCGCAGATCGCGCCCCGCGCCGCAGATCAGCCGCAGGTTCGTTGTCAGTTTTTCCTGCCCGCCCAAGGGGGCAAAGGTGCCCTCTTTCAACACCCGCAGCAGCGCCAGTTGCAGCCCGGGCGTGGCGGTTTCGATCCCGCCCAGGTACAGCGTGCCGCGATCGGCTTTTTGGAACAGCCCGGCCCGCGCCACCGCGCCGGGCAAAACGCCCCGCTTTGCGCCCATCAGCTCAAGCGTGGCCAGATCCTCTGGCATGCCGGCAAGGCCCAGCTCATAGAACGGTTTGTCCGACCGGAGAGAGCCGAAATGCATTGCCCGCGCGATCTGGGCCTTGCCTGTGCCCGGCTCGCCACTCAACAGAACGGGCACGTCGAAACTGGCGAATTGACGGGCGACCTGCACCACCGCGTTCATCGGCGAGGCAGGCGCGCGCAGCACCGTTTCGAAGCCCATCCCCTCACGCAGCTTCTTGCGCCGTTTTTCGATGCGCGACTCGGCGGTAGAGGCCAACAGCCGCATTTCCAGCGCCAGCCGCTCGTTCTCGCGGGCGAGGCTGAACAGCCGGGCGGCATTGCGTGTGGCGATCAGCAACTGGTCCGGGTGCCAGGGCTTGGTCAGGAACTGGTGGATGCCGGCATCGTTGATCGCCGCGATCATCGCCGAGGTGTCGGTATAGCCGGTGATTAGCAGGCGAACGGTTTCCGGCCAGCTTTCGCGCACCTCTGCCAGGAAATCCACGCCGCTTTGGCCTGGCATGCGCTGGTCGCAGATCACCACCTGCACCCATTCCTGTTCCAGCACGCGGCGGGCCGCGCCCGCATCGGGTGCGGTCAGGATCTCGAAATCATCCTCCAGCGCCATCCGCATCGCCGACAGCGAATGCGGCTCGTCATCGACAAGCAGGACAGCGGGCTGAGAGGCGGCCCCCGCCATTACGCGGCCGCCCCGCCGGCCTTGGCGGCAAGCTGCGCGCGCAGCCAGTCCAGCCAGTCGGCCATGCCCTCGCCCGTTCGGGCGGAAACGCGCAGCACCTCTATCTGCGGGTTGATGCGACGCAGGTTGGCCTCATACGCGTCCAGATCGGCGTCGCAATGGGGGGCAAGGTCCACCTTGTTCAGGATCGCCAGCCGCGCGGCGGTGAACATGTCGGGGTATTTCAACGGCTTGTCCTCGCCCTCGGTCACCGACAGGATCGCAACCTTGGCGTCCTCGCCCAGATCGAATGCGGCGGGACAGACCAGATTGCCCACGTTTTCGATGAACAGCAGGGCGCCGCGCGGCAGGTCCAGATGGTCCATCGCGTGGCCGACCATGTGGCCGTCCAGATGGCAGCCCTTGCCGGTGTTGACCTGGATTGCCTTGGCACCCGTGGCGCGGATGCGGTCGGCGTCGTTGCTGGTCTGCTGGTCGCCCTCGATCACCGCAAGGGGGTGTTCGCCCAGCATTTCAATCGTCTTGCACAGAAGCGTGGTCTTGCCCGAGCCGGGCGAGGACACAAGGTTGACCGCATACCCCCCCAGTGCCCGCAGCACCCGCCGGTTGCCATCGGCATAGGCGTCGTTCTTGGACAGGATGTCGGTCTCGATCTCCAACAGACGCGACTGGCTGACGCCCGCCACCGCGGTCCCCGCCGCGCCGGTGCCGAAATGCAGATCGCCGTTCGGGCCGTGGTGATGGTGGTGGTGCCCATGCCCATGCCCGTGCGCGTGGTCATGGCTGTGGGAATGCGCGTCCCCCTCGCCGTGCTTGTGGCCCTCGACTGTCGCCGTTCCGCATCCGCAAACCGTGCACATCACACAACCTCCATGTCCTTGATCCGCATTTCGTCGCCCGCCACGGGCATCAGCTTGCCGCCGCCGCAGCGCGGGCAGGGGGCAAGCCGCTCTTCGATTTCCACCTCGACCATGCAATCGTAGCACATGGCCCGTCCGGGCAGGTCGATCATCTCCAGCCGCGCGCCCTCGGCCGGGCTGCCGCGCATCACCACGTCGAAGGCAAAGGCCAGCGCGTCCTTTTCCACCCCGGCAAAGCGGCCGATTTCCAGCCGCAGGGTGTTTACGCGGGCAAAGCCATGGGCGCGGGCCTGATCCTCGACGATCCCGCGGATCCCCTCGCACAGTGACATCTCATGCATCGGCGGCCTCCGCGATCTGCACCGGCAGGCAGGGATCCAGGATATCGACCATCAGCGGGGCCAGGTGCGTCTTGGCCGGCGGCAGGGTGGCGAGGGATTGTTCCAGCGCGCCGCCCGGGGCTAGCAGTTGGTCTGTGGGCGTGTGCCGGGTGAACGCCGCGATGTGGCCGCCGGTCACCCGCGCCGATACCGCATAGGTGCCCCGCGCCGCGGGGACATAGGCGACACCGTTGATGTGGGAGGGGGCCAGATCCAGCGCCCCGCGCGCGCAGGCGTCCAGATCGACAAGGCGGGCCAGCGCGCGCCAGAGGGGGCCGCGCCCGAACCGGCGTTCGGCTGTGTGCAGCAAGGCGCTGTCCCGGTGCCGGTTCCACGGGGTGTTTTCCTGTGCAACGCCACGGCACAGCGTTTCTGGCGTGGGGGCAGGCAGGTCGGCCACCGCCTCGCCCGGTCCAAAGGCCCGCGCGATGGCGTCGAACACGGGCGCAACCCCGCCGCCCGAGGCCATCCAGTCCTTCAGCCCGTCCGGGTCGGGCAGGCGCCCCGCGGGGCCGAAGACCGCACCGGGCACATCCGCCGGGGCGGGTAACGGGGCAGGGGGCAGGCCCAGCCGCCGGGGCCACAGCACGCAGACCCGTATCAGGTGTTCGCGCAGGATTTCCCGGGTCAGGGCCTGTGCCGTATCGGCGGGCACGGGCAGGTCCAGGGCCATCCGCGCGCCGGTTTCCTGCGCCACCCGGCACAGGTTGAACAGCCGGGGCAACAGCGCGGCGGCGTCCTCGGCCCGGCGGCCCAGCAGCATGGCCTCGACCCCCAGGGCCGCGGGCGGGGTGATCCGCGCGCCGTCCGGTGTCAGGGCGATATGCAGCGCGGCCAGGGTCATTCGTCCGATGCGCGCCCCGGCCCCTGGGCAAGGCCCGCCGAGATCACCGCGCGCCGGGTCGGTTCGGCGGGCGGCGCCGCCTCGGCGGCCTCGGCGGCGGCCAGCTCTGCCTCGCGGGTGGCGCGGATTTCGGCGGTGCGGTCGGTTTCAGCGCGGTTCTCTGCCTTGAACAGCTCTGCCATCACCGCACGGGCAACCTCGACCGCCTGCATCTGGCTGGCGAAATCCGACATCGGCGAAAACAGCGAGCACGCCTTGTACCCCCCCACCATCGGCCGGACGTTGTGGATGAATTCATAGCTGCCCGAGGGAAAGTCGATCGCCTCTTTCGCGCCCGGCACCAGGTCCGACCAATCCTCGCCCTCGGCGGGCAGCAGGATCAGGTTCATGAACCACGGCGCCACCAGCACGCCCAGCGGGCGGCCCTGATGGGGGGCAAAGCCCACGGCCTCGACATGCAGGGACTTGTTGACCAGCGGCACGTCGCGCATCTTGGCGTGCCAGATTTCGCGGAAATCGGCGGTCAGCGCCTCGGTCAGGTGCGCGATATGGGCGGGCGAACAGCCGTCCTGCGCGCCGGGATCCTCGCGCACCATGAACTGGTCGCGGGGCGCGTCGCAGGTGGGGCAGGTCCAGTCGCCGGGCAGGGCGGCAAAGGGCGTGCCGGGCAGGATCTGGCGGAAGTCATCGCCCTCGGCGGGGTCGTAGACCGTCCAGCAGATCTTGCATTCCATGATCGCGGCGGGGCTGATCCGGTCGGCCGCGCCCAGATAGCTGCCCTCGAAACGCGGCGCGGTCATCGGATCGCCTCCATCACCTCGCGCAGGCGCGCGGCGCTGTCGGCCAGATCCTCGGGCGCGGCAAGGGCGACCTCGGGCATCTCGGTCACCTCGAACGTGTCCAGGATCAGCGTGTCCATCGAGTTGAAGAACTGCACCCGCCAGACATGGGGCGTGGCCGTTGCTGTCACCCGGCAATTGCCATAGCCGCGCGACAGGATCGTCACCGATCCCTGCCCAAGCGCGGTATCCAGCCATGCCAGATCAGCCTCGGTATGGGGCAGTAGGGTGAGGTTGATTACATGGGGCGCCTGACCGGGCCGGTAGCTGGCCGATTTGTCCATCAGCTCCACCAGCAGGGCCGGGGCGTTGACCACGCCGGGAAATTGCGGTGCGTTTGGCCCCTGCGGCGCGCGCACCGGGTCGAACGCGGCCAGCGCGCGGGCGGGCACAGGGCCGATTTCCACCCGATCCACGCCGCTGCCCAGCACCTGCCAGACCCCGGCGAAAACACTTTCCTGCACCGCGACGGCGGGCCGCCCGCCGATCTTCATCGACACCTCGCCCTGTCCCAGCGTTTCGGCCACCAGGCGGCGGACATCGGGCGCGAGGTCGGCCAGTTGCAGGCTTGCGCCGTCCTGCCCCGTGGCGCTGGCCTCGCACGCCGCCGCGATCCGTTCCAGCAGGGCCAGCGCGGGTGCAACGGCCTGGGCCTCGGCCTCGGTCACCTCGGGCAGGGTGGGGGAATAGGTGCGCATCCCCGAGGGCAGCGGCAGGTAACCCGCTTCCTCCTCTGACGGTTGCGAGCCGGGGCCAAAGCCGGTGGGGGGCAGGTGGAAGTTGGAAACCATGGTGCCCTCCTCAGGCGGCGGCCAGCGACAGGATGTGCGACACGCGGGCCAGGTAGTCGTCCCAGTCGCGGATTTTCTGGATGTCGCCCAGATAGGCGCCCTCGCGGAAAAACAGGAAGCCGGGGGTTTTCAGGGCGCGCCAGGTTTCGCGCACTTCGGCCTCTATCGCGTTGTCCACGATGGCGCAGTCAAAGGCGTTCTGGAACGCGGCCCGCAATTCCGGCAGGATCACCGCCGCATCGGCGGTTTCCAGGTTGCGCGCGGGATCGCCGGGCACGAACAGGCAATGGGCGCCGGGTCGGGCGATGAAGGCACGGGCGCCCGCCATCGTGGACAGGCGCGGCCAGCCGAACTCTGTTTCCAGTCTGTCGATCAGGGGATGGGTCATGGCGTTACCCTTGGGTCTGGCCGGCGTCGAGCGCGGTCTGCAGGTGGGGGGGAAGGCGCGGTTCGCGGGCGTCGAGATCGGCGAAGGCATCGCCAGCGCTGCCACCGGCCATCACCGCGCGCAGGCCCTCCAGCGCGGCGGCGATCTTTTCGGCCTCGTCCGCGTCGATCACCTCGCGCGCGGCGCCAAGGAAGGTCAGAACCCAGTCGCCCGCCCGCGCATCGGGGGTCAGCGACAGGTCGATCACCGTTTCGGTTTCGCCATCGGTCGCGCGCGCGGCGATGCCGTCGATGGCGGTGATCCGCAGGGGCAGCCCGACGCACATCAGTCGCTTCCCCCCGGAAAGAACCGCGCGTCGCCCAGGCGGCAGGCGACCTCTTCGGACGGTCGGCCGGATTCGTAGGCCCCGCGCCGGATCGATGGGTCGGCCAGATCGCCGGTTTCGGTCCGGCCGGGGCGCACCTCGATCCCCCAGCCCGCCAGTTCCGCGATGCCAGCGGTCAGCGCCGGGGCGATCTGGGCGGCCACGCTGTCGCGCAGGCCGCCGCCGTAATCCTCCAACTCCTCGGGCTGACAGCCGATCAGGGTCATGCGGGCCGGGGAACAGCCCTTGAAGGCCGCCGTGGCCAGCACGTCCTGGAACCCGGTCTGGTGCAGGCTCATCTTCTTGGCGCCCATGAAGGCGGGCACCTCGTCGTCGCGCACGATCTTCAGGGTGCCGGGCGCCAGCCCGTAATCCACCGCGTCAAAGATCAGCAGCGCGTCGGCCGCCTCGATGAAGGGCAGCAGGTAAAGCCCTTGCGTCCCGCCATCAAGCAGGCGCACCGAGGGCGGCAAGGCATGGCTCGCGGCAAGCGCCTCGACGCAGCGGGGGCCGAACCCCTCATCCGCCCACAAGACGTTCCCGATTCCCAGAACGAGCACAGAGTCCATTCGCGCGGCTGGCATGGTCCCTCCCTGAACCGCTGCTGGCAGCGTTGTTTTCGTATCCCTAGTGACTCGACAGTAAGATTTGCATTCGGGTCTGTAAGCGAAGAACCTGCCTGCGGCGGTAAAAATCTATAAGACATTGGTTTTGCTTTGAAATTATCGCATTCCGCGGCATACAAAGGGCGCCAAATCGGAAGCTTTCTTTCCGGTATCCCTCGGAATCGGTTTCCCTTTGTCCGAAACGAAAAAGGGCGCAGCCTGCGGCCACGCCCCCTTCCGGCAGTCGAAATCGGCACCTTATTCCACCCGGTCGTCCTTGAAGGTGCGCCAGCCCGAAATGATCGTGGTAATCATCGACTGGCGGGACATGATGTCCTCTCGGATGGCGGCGTAGATGTGGATGATCGCAAAGATGGTTATCGCCCACATCCCAAGGTGATGCAGCGTGTGCAGCCGCTGGGTGTTCTGAACCATCTCGATCACCCAGCCGAACAGCGCATAGTAGATCGAGTCCTGACCTGCCCCCTCGGCATAAAGCGCAAAGCCGGTAATGATCATGAAGGTCATGCCCAGCGTGATGAAGGTGAACATCGCGAAATGGGCCAGCGGGTTATGGCCGATGTATTTCTTCGGCTCTTTCTCCAGAAACGCGTACCAGCGCGCCTCGAACAGCAACTCACGCCACCAGCGCAGGCGCCAGACCGGCAGGTAGAACAACTGCCGCGAATGCCGGTTGCCGATGAAGGCGAAGTAGATCCGCCCCAGGAAGGCCACCGTCAGGATCATGCCCGCCGCGAAATGGGCAAAGCGGATATAGCCGAAATAGAACTGGTGGGTGGCCTCGGCGATTTCCATCGTGGGCGGGGGCGAGCCGATCAGGTAGCCGGTCACGATCAGCACGGTGATCGCCGCCGCGTTCACCCAATGCCAGATGCGCACCGGCGCCTCGTAGACATAGACGGCGGCCTGCATGCGCAGGCTTTCGATGTCCTCGGGGCGGGCCCCGCCGGTCAGGCGCGCGGCCTCCAGCGGGGTGGGCGCATCCGGGTTGGGGATGTGGATGCTTGTGCGGGTGTCGGTCATGGCACCGCCCTCAGCCCGAAACCAGCCAGGCGCCCGACGCGGCGATGGCAGCGCCCGCCGCCCCGCGCATCGCGCGTGCCCCCCGCGCCCCGGCAACGCCACGGGCAATCAGGATGCCCGCCAGGTGCAGGGCGCCGGTCGACAGCAGGAAACCGGCAAGATAGGCCATCGCCGCGCCGCTGGCCTCGGTTGCATGGGCGTGGCCATGGCACAGGCCAAAGCCCGCGATCGCGGCCAGCGACAGCCCGGTCATCACGCGCGCCTGCCCGGCATGGGCAAAGATCGTCAACGCCCCGAAGACCAGGACAGAGGCGGCGATCAGCCCCTCAACCCCCGGGATCGGCACGCCGGACCAGGACATGGCGGCCCCGGCCACCATCGCCCCCATAAAGGCCGCCGCCCCCGCCCAGACATTGCGCGAGAACACGAAGCCGGACCACAGGCCCACCGCCAGCATCGCCAGCAGGTGGTCCAGCCCAAAGATCGGGTGCATCAGGCCGTGCACCAGCCCCGAGGTGGCCCCGTGCCCGGTATGGGCCAGCGCGGGCGCGGCACTCGCGGCCAGCGCCGCGGCAAGGATCAGTTTCTTCATCGCTATTTCCTCCCTCAGCGGACCTTGACCGAGGTCATTTCCTGACCGTCGGGCGACATGACATGGGTCGAGCACGCAAGACACGGGTCGAAGCTGTGCAGGGTGCGCAGGATTTCGACCGGCTCTTCGGGCCGCTCCATCTTGGTGTTCATCAGCGCCGCCTCGAAGGCGCCAATATTGCCGGCGCTGTCACGCGGACTGCCGTTCCAGGTGGTGGGCACGACGCATTGGTAATTGTCGATGCGTCCGTCCTTGATCTGCACCCAGTGCCCCAGTGCGCCGCGCGGGGCCTCGGTCATGCCGACGCCCTTGCACTCTTTCGGCCAGGTCTTCGGCTCCCACTTTTCGACATTGGCGGTCGCACTGTCGCCGTTGCGGATATTGGTGATCAGCTTGTCGAAGAAGTGCTTTTGCAGCCGGGCGCAATATTCCGCCTCCAGCGCGCGGGCGGCGGTGCGGCCCAGGGTCGAGAACAGCGCCGACACCGGCAGGTCCATGGTGCGCAGCAGCCCCTCGACCTGGGTCTTGATGTCCTCGTGCCCCTTGGCATAGCCGATGATGTAGCGCGCCAGCGGCCCCACCTCCATCGCGTGGCCCTTCCAGCGCGGCGCCTTGATCCAGGAATATTTCGCCGCCTCGTCGAGCTCTTCGATATTGGTCTTCGTGCCCTTGGTGTTCGGGCCCAGCTCGAAGTTCGCCTCGGTCACGCCGTCCCAGGGATGCAGACCCTTGCCGGGTTCGCCATAGGAATACCAGGAATGATCGACGAATTCCTGCACCTGTTCAGGGTCGCGCACGTCGACATCGAACACCTCGTTGAGGTTGCCATTGATGATCGCGCCGCGCGGCAGGTGCAACTGATCGGCCGAAAAGTCGTTGGGATTCTCGGGGATGTCGCCATAGGCCAGCACCGATTGCCCCGACAGCCCGCCGCCATACAGCCAGTCCTTGTAGAAGCCGCCGATGGCGACAAGATCGGGCAGGTAGACGTTGTTCACGAACTCGGTGCACAGGTCGATGATGGAGCTGACCATGTTCAGCCGCTCCATGTTGATTGCGCCGACCGCCCCCGTGCCGTCGATATTGATCGGGCAGGGCACGCCGCCGACCAGCCAGTTCGGGTGCGGGTTCTTGCCGCCGAAGATCGTGTGGATCTTCACGATCTCTTTTTGCAGATCCAGTGCCTCCAGGTAGTGGGTGGTGGCCATCAGGTCCGCCTCTGGCGGCAGTTTATAGGCCGGGTTGTCCCAGTACCCGTTTTTGAACAGGCCCAGCTGGCCGGATTCCACGAACTTTTTCAGCCGGTTCTGCACGTCGCGGAAATAGCCGGGGCTGGACAGCGGGTGAGAGGGTGAAACCGCCTGCTGCAACTCGCTGGTGGCCTTGGGGTCGGCGCGCAGCGCGTTGACCGGGTTCACCCAGTCCAGCGCGTGCAGGTGGTAGAAATGCACGATGTGGTCATGCACCTGCAGGTTCAGTTGCATGATGTTGCGGATGGAATTCGCGTTGTCGGGGATGGTGATCCCCAGCGCGTCCTCCACCGCCCGCACCGATGTCAGCGCGTGCGTGCCGGTGCAGACGCCGCAGATGCGCTCGGTAAAGGCCCAGGCGTCGCGCGGATCGCGGCCTTTCAGGATCACCTCCAGCCCCCGCCACATCGTGCCGGTGCTGACTGCGTTGCGGATGACGCCCTCGTCGTCCACGTTCACCTCGCAGCGCATGTGGCCTTCGATGCGGGTCACCGGGTCCACGACGATGCGCTGGCCGGTATTGTCGAGGTCGAAGCCGTTCGGAGTCACGGTCATGGATCAGACCTCCTCGTTTTCTTGTTTCTTGCGCTGGGCGCTTTTCAGGGCGCTGGCGGCGATATGGGCGGCGATGCCCGCGCCCACCGCGCCCGCGGCGGCAAAGCCGACCTTGTCGGCATTCGCCTCTACCCCGAAGGCATTGATGCTGGTCAGCCGGTCATAGAACCCGCCCTGATCCCAGAAGCCATCCTCGGAACAGCCGATGCAGCCATGGCCCGACTGGATCGGAAAGCTGACGCCCTCGTTCCAGCGCACGGTCGAACAGGCGTTGTAGGTGGTCGGGCCCTTGCAGCCCATCTTGTACAGGCAATAGCCCTTGCGCGCGTAATCGTCGTCCCAGTTTTCCACGAACTGGCCCGCGTCGAAATGCGGGCGGCGATAGCATTTGTCGTGGATGCGCTGGGAATAGAACATCTTGGGCCGGCCCTGGCGGTCCAGTTCTGGCAGCCGGTCAAAGGTCAGCATGTAGGTGATGACGCCGGTCATCACCTCGGCAATCGGCGGGCAGCCGGGCACCTTGATGATCGGCTTGTCGGTGATGACCTTGTGCACGGGTGTGGCCTGCGTCGGGTTGGGCGCGGCGGCCTGCACGCAGCCATAAGACGCGCAGGCGCCCCAACTGATGATCGCCTTGGCGTCCTTGGCCGCGTGGCGCAGCTGTTCCACGAAGGGCTTGCCGCCGACGATGCAGAACATCCCGTCCTCGTTCAGCGGCGGGTTGCCCTCGACGGCCAGGATGTAGTTGCCCCGGTATTTCTGGATCGTATCTTCCAGCGCGGCCTCTGCCTGATGCCCGGCGGCGGCCATCAGCGTGTCGTCATAATCGAGGCTGATCATCGATAGAACGACATCCTTGGCCAGCGGATGGGCCGAGCGGATAAAGCTCTCCGAACAGCAGGTGCATTCCAGCCCGTGCACCCAGATCACCGGCGTGCGCGGCTTGGTTTCCATCGCATGGGCGATCTTCGGCACGAAGCTGGGGCCAAGACCCAGCGCCGCCGCCGTGAGCGAACAGTATTTCATGAAGCTGCGCCGGGTGATCCCCTGTCGGCGCATGACCTCGTAGAAGGTTTCGATTTCGGACAAGACGGTCCTCCCTGGCATGGCCCGGGCACCCTTGGCGCGCGGGCGGATTCAGTATCCCAGAGTATGCAAGCAGATGCCGCATATGCCGCGCAAAGGAAAAGGCCAGCGCGGTCAAACTGGCGTAAAGTCATTATCTGGCAGAGGTTTAGGTCCGATATCGGGAAATCTCGAATCTGTGCCGCCGGTTTTTCGATTGTCAGCAGCACAAGGCAGCGGTCAGCCGCTTTCCGGGGGCGCGATGTGCCGGGCTGCGGCGACCAGCGCCTGCCCCAGCGCCAGCCCGCCATCGTTCGCGGGGGTCAGGCGGTGGGTCAGGACCGGGATGTCGCCCAGTGCCGCGGTCACCTGTTCCAGCAGCAGCGCGTTCTGGAAACACCCCCCCGACAGGGCGACGGCACGGGCCTCTCTGCGTTCGACCAGCTTGCGGGCCGCATCGGCAAAGGTCTGGGCAAGCCCGGCATGAAACCGCGCCGCGATCCGGGCCGGGGCGGTGCCGTCGTCCAGATCGGCAAGGATCGCCCGGAACACCGGGGCGGGGTCGAGTTCGCGCTGCGTCACCGCAAAACCATAGCCGGTTTCCCCCAATGCCTGTTCTGCCAGCGCCTCCAGCCGCATCGCGGCCTCGCCCTCGAAACTCTGCCCCATCGGACACAGCCCCAGGCAGGCCGCCACCGCATCGAACAGCCGCCCGGCCGAGGAGGATGAGGGCGCGTTCAACCCCGCCGCCGCCGCCTGCCGGGCCAGTGCCAGCGGCGCATCGGGGAACAGACGCTCTGCCGCATCCCCCAGGCCCGCCGCGTCCAGACGGACCAGCGCGTTCCGCCAGGGGTCCGCCTGTGCGCGGTCGCCACCGATCAGGGGGGCGGGTGTCAGCGATGCGCACCGCGTGAAATCCCTGTAGTCGCCCAGCAACACCTCGCCGCCCCAGACCGTGCCGTCGGGGCCAAGGCCCGACCCGTCAAGGATGATCCCCGCCACCGGGCCGCCGTCCAGCGGCCAGCCGTTTTCGCCCAGGCAGGCGGCCAGATGCGCGTGATGGTGCTGCACCCGCGCGACCGACAGGCCGGTCGTCTGGGCATGTTGCGTTGCGCGGAAATCGGGGTGCAGGTCGCAGGCCGCGATTTCGGGCCGGTGATCGAACAGCGCCGCATAATCGCGGTCCGCTTGCACGAAGGCCTCCCATGTCAGCGCCTCGTCCAGCTCGCCCAGATGGTGGCCCAACAGCGCCTGCCCGTTCTTGATCAGGCAGATCGCGGCCTTCATCTGCCCGCCATAGGCGACGATCTGTGGTGCATCCTCAAACCCCGGGGGCAAGGGCAACGTGCCCGGCACCCGCCCCCGCGCGCGGCGCAGCACCATCGGCGGCTCGGCGCGTTCCACGCTGTCGTCCAGCCGCCGGGCGATGGCGCGGTCATGCATCACGAAGGCATCGGCAAAGGCGGACAGTTTTTCCCGCGCCTCGGCATTGCCGATGACCTGCGGTTCGCCCGACAGATTCCCGCTGGTCATCACAAGGGGGCGTTCCACCGCATCCAGCAACAGGTGATGCAGCGGGGTATAGGGCAGCATCACGCCCAGCCGGTTCATCCCCGGCGCGACGGCGTCGGGCAACGCGCCCGTGCCGCGCACCAGCACGATGGGCGCGGCGGCGTCCCGCATCAGCGCCAGATCGGCCGGGGTGGGGGCGCAGAAATCGGTCAGATCCCCCTCGCGCGCCATCAGGGCAAAGGGCTTGGCCGGGCGGCGCTTGCGCGTGCGCAGGGTCTGGACGGCGGCCTCGTTCGTCGCGTCGCAGGCCAGATGGAACCCGCCCAGCCCCTTGATCGCGACGATGCCCCCGCTGGCCAGTACCTGTGCTGCCCCGGCAATCGGGTCGCCCGGCTGTTCCGCTGCGTCCACCTCCACCCACAGGCGCGGGCCGCAGGCGGGGCAGGCAATGGGCTGGGCGTGGAACCTGCGGTCGGCGGGGTTTTCGTATTCCGCGCGGCAGGCCGGGCACATCGTAAACGGCGCCATCGTGGTCTGCCCCCGGTCGTAAGGCAGCCGTTGCAGGATCGTGAAGCGTGGCCCGCAATGGGTGCAGTTGGTAAAGGCATAGCCCTGCCGCCGCCCGGGCGCGCGGATTTCGGCCAGGCAGGCCGGGCAGGTTGCGGCATCGGGGGTGACACGGGTTTCGGCCCCCTGGCCGCGGCTGGGGGTGATCGTGAAACCCTCGGGTGCCGTATCAAAGGTGTAGGGCCGTGCCTCTACCGCATCGACCCGGGCCAGCGCCGGCGCCCTGTCCGACAGGGCCGTCTGAAACGCCCCCAGATCGGCGCCGGTTGCGTGGATCAGCACCCCATGGGCGTCGTTGCAGACCGCGCCGCGCACGCCATGGGCCTGGGCCAGTTGCCAGACGAAGGGGCGAAACCCCACGCCCTGCACCTGGCCCCGCACCCGGATTTCTAGGCCCTGCATCGCCTAATGCACCGTGCAGACCATGCAGGGATCGAAAGAGCGCACGATATGCTGAACGCTGACCGGCGTGGTTTCGCCGGGCTGCACCGGGGCCCCGACCAGGGCGGCCTCCAGCGGGCCGGGCTGGCCCTGCGCATCGCGGGGGCTGAAGTTCCAGGTGGTCGGCGCCACGATCTGATAGCTTGCGATGCGCCCCTTCTCTATCCGCACCCAATGGCCCAGGGCGCCGCGCGCGGCTTCGACCAGCCCCACGCCGTGCCCGTCCTGAACCTCTGGCGCGGGGTCCATGAAGGGGGCTGCGGGATCGATCCCGCGGGCGAGATCCTCCATCACCGCTTGGCTGCGGGCCAGTTCCAGCAGCCGCCCGGCCACCCGCGCCAGAACGCCGCCGCCCGCCAGATCGCGGGCCAGCGGGTGGCCGTCGATCACCTGCCGCGCCAGCGCCCCGGTTTCCATGGGCGCGCCCGCCAGCCGGGGCGCCTTGCACCAGCTATAGGCGTCCGCGCGCATGTCCTCGTCGGGCAGGGTCTGCCCGTCGGCGGGATGGCTGGCCGGACCCAGCATCCAGGCATGGGACAGATCCTCGACCATGTCGGCCAGATCCAGCGGCGCGCGGGCCCCATCGCGCCAGATACCCGGTGCAAAGGCATGGCCGCCCGCATCCGGATAGGCCCCGAAGGACAGATAGCGCCCCGCGCCGCGGCCCAATCGGTCCAGGTCCAGATCGGCCGCGATGCGCAGGAACAGGCCCGCATCGCCCCGGTCCCAGCCCAGCAGGGCGTCGCGGGTGGACAGCGCGGCGAAGTCTTCCAGCGGGCCGCCGAATACCGTGCCCTCCAGGTAACGGCGAAACGCGGTCAGGCTGGCCAGGATGCGGACCTTGTCGCTGGCGCCGGGGGCGCGGGTGACGCCGCCGGGTTGGATCGCCAGCGTGTGGGGCCATTTGCCCGCCATCAGCCCCAGGATATGCATCAGGGCCGCGCGGGCCCCTATCGCGGCGCGCTGCGCGCCGCCGGTCTGCGCGGTGAAGCGTTCGACCGCCTGCCCGTGCCAGGGGCGATCCGCGTAAACGGGCCGGGTGAAATCGGGCATGAAGAACAGGTTGAAATGGAACAGGTGGTCCGAGACATTTTCCACCGCGTGGATCAGCGCCGCCATCGCCGCGCCCTGTGGTGCGGGGGCGTGCCCGCCCGCATCGGCCAGCGCGCGGGCGGCGGCGGCGGACTGGCTGATCGAGCAGATCCCGCAGATCCGCGGTGTCAGCGTCAGCGCGTCCGATGGCGGGCGGCCCATCAGCATTCGTTCGAACCCGCGATAGAGCGGCGCGTTGACCCGGGCGCGGGCAACCGCGCCATCGGCCAGATCCAGATGCACCTCCAGATCGCCTTCGACCCGGTTGAACGGCCCAACGATCAGGCGGCCTTGCGTCATCCGTTCGGTTTCCTCGGTGAGGGGACGACCTCAACCCGGTCGGCAACCGCGTTCTTCGACAAACGCTCTGGCGTTGCCGCCTTGGACAGCGAGGCCAGCGCCATGAACCACGCCTTGGGCATGTCCGAGGGCAGGCCCACGGGGATGCCCGCAACCTTGGGGGTCTCGGTAAAGGCGTGCTTGGGTTCCTCGAACTCGGGCGCGGTGCAGGAAATGCAAGGGTAGCCGCCGCGCGTGCAACTGCCCGATCCGTTCCAGGGCCGGATGTTGCAATCGCCCACCGCTTGGGTGCCGACGCAGCCCAGATGCTCCATCATGCAGCCCATTTCGCAGAGCTGGGTGGCTGAGGCCTTGTATTCGTAGAACTCATTCTTCGGGCAGCCGTGGTGGACAAGGTGCTGTGCAAAGAACAGCGGCCGGGCCAGCGCGTCCAGATCGTCCGCGCCCAACGCGTCCTGCGCCAGCAGCATCAGGGTTTCGGTCACCCAGTCGGGATGCGTGGGGCATCCCGCGATGTTGATGACCGGCAAGCCGCCGCCTGGGCGAAAGGCGGCGGGCAGCACCCCGCCGCGATGCGTGCCCTCGTATTGCAGGCCCGCCGCGTCCGAGGGGTTTTCGCCCGCGCTGGTGACCCCGCCGAAGGCCGCGCAACTGCCCACCGCGACCACGTGCCGGGCCAGGGGCGCAAGTTGCCGGACCCAGTCCAGAACCGACCGCCCGGTGCCCGACAGCATCTGGAACCGCCCCGTGCCACGCGGCCCCCGGGCGATCGCGCCCTCCACGCAAAGGATATCCAGCGCCACCTCGCCCATCGCGATCCGGTCCAGCAAGGCGCGCACCTCGCCGCCGGTCTCCAGGCTCAGCGCGGGATGCCAGAGAAAGCGCAGGCCCGCCCCCTCCAGCAGGTCAATGACATTGGGATCCTCTGCGCAGAGCAGCGACATCGTGCACCCGCCGCAGCCCGATGCCTGTAGCCACAGAATGTTCATGCCGGATCCTTTGGCAGGGGCAGGGCGATCTGGAAACAGGTTCCATCCTGTTCGGGGCAAAGCCGCAGATCGCCGCCATGTTCCTGCGCGATCTTGTGGCTGATCGACAGGCCCAGCCCCGTGCCCTTGCCCACCGCCTTGGTGGTGAAGAACGGGTCGAAGATGGATTGGCGCAACGGCTCGGGCACGCCGGGGCCGTTATCGGCAACCGAAAGCACGGCAAATCCCCCCGCGCGCGCCGCGGACAGTTCGATATGGCCCTGTTCCTCGGTTTCCAGCGCGTCCAGGGCGTTCTGCACCAGGTTCATCACGACCTGCTGGATATGACCCGGCCGGCCCTCGACAATCAGGTTGGATTCGCCGGAAAAGGTGACCTGCACATCGCGTTTGGTCCCGCGCAGCACCCAGCTGGCCGCGACACTGGCGGTTTCCACCAGGTCGAAGGCGATCACCTCGCCCGTTCCTTCGGAGGACAGGCGGCGCAGATCCTCGACGATGTCGCGCACCCGCTCGGCCCCGTCGCGGGCACCGGCGACGGCCTCGCGCATGTTGCCGATTTCGCGGTCCAGGCGCAGTTCTTCGCGCAGCTTGACCAGGTCGGCCCGGGGCGCCCCGGCCTGAACCTTGTCAAAGTAGTTTTCCAGCTTGGCCGCATAGCGTTCCAGCGCGTGGACATTGGCATAGACGAAGCTGATCGGGTTGTTCAGCTCATGCGCGACACCGGCCAGCAGACGACCGAGCGAGGCCAGTTTCTCGTTCCGCACCAACAGGGTCTGGGCGGCTTTCAGCTCGTCATGGCTGTGCGCAAGGTCTGCATAGGCCTGCCGCAATTCGCCCAGCGGACGGCCGGTTAGCACATGGCCGCTGACCCGCCCGCGTTCATCCAGGCGCGGGCTGATCGACAATTCCAGCGGGCTGGTTCCGTCCTTGGCATTCAGGGCGATTTCGATGGTCTCGGGCGCCCGATTCACGGCGGCGCGCTGCATGCCCTCGATCAACGCGGCACGGTCCGCCTGGGCAAACAGTCCGACCACCGTCTGCCCGGCCAGCGTGGCGCGGTCCCGCCCGGTCATTGCCGCGACCGACTGGGAAACCTTCTCGATATCGCCATGCCGGGACACGACGACCAGAACGTCCGAAACCGAGGCCAGGATAGACGCCAGGAACGAGCGCATCTTTTCCAGCTCGGCGTTTTGCCGTTCCAGGCGTTCCTGATAGCCGACGAGTTCCGTATAGGTCCGATCGACGGCCGACAGCACATCCGACCATGCCGCGTCAGAGAATTCGGCGGTTTCGGCAACCAGACCTGTGGTTATTTCGTCGGCCATCTGTCCTCCGCCTGAAACGATACAGTGCAGGTCCGGGCGTGCCAATGGAAACCGGCCCAGGCCCGGCGCGTGTCGTCAGCCGCCGGGCGACGATGCGCCCGCCCCGCACAGGGCGCGGTTGCGATGGAATTTGCTCTGACCTGTCTTGCCGCTATATCAACGAAAGTTGAACGCGGAGGAGGCTGCGCAAGCGCGCAGGCGCGCCCCGGTACAGGGGGAAACGGCGGCAGAAATGCCGGGACTTGCGGGCCTGCCCGGGAAGAGGGCGGCGCGTGGGAACAGAGGGAGGAGAGAAAAGACATGTCGGACACTATCAAGGGCCTGATCGCGTCCCATCCCGACGCGGCGCAGGCCATCGGCGCGCCGGACCGGGAATGGCTTAGCTATGGGGGGCTGCGCAGCCTTGCCGATGATACGCGCGCGGCCCTGCGCGCGGCGGGCGTGGGGGCCGCGGACCGTGTGGCGATCGTGCTGCCGAACGGGCCGGAAATGGCCACGGCCTTCGTCACCGTGGCGCAGGCGGCGACGACCGCGCCGCTGAACCCGGCCTATCGCGAGGATGAGTTCGCCTTCTACCTCGAAGATTTGAAAGCCAAGGCCATCATCCTGGCCGAGGGGTATGACGGCCCCGCGCTTGCGGCGGCCAAGCGGTTCGGCCTGACCGTGCTGCGCCTGTCCTTCGATCCCGCCGCACCGGCCGGCAGCTTTACGCTGAGCGCCGAAGGCGACACCGGCGCCGCCGCGCCCGAGGGCGCGCCGGGCCCGGACGACGTGGCGCTGATCCTGCATACCTCGGGCACGACCTCGCGCCCCAAGATCGTGCCGCTGTTGCAGTCGAACGTCGCGGCCTCGGCGCACAACATCGCGGCCTCGCTGGCGCTGACGCCCCAGGATCGGTGCATGAACGTGATGCCGCTGTTCCACATCCACGGGCTGGTCGCGGCGGTGATTTCCTCGTTGGGTGCAGGCGGGCAGGTGTGGTGCGCGCCGGGGTTCGACGCGCTGAAATTCTTTGGCTGGCTGCGCGATTCCGACCCGACCTGGTATACCGCCGTGCCGACGATGCATCAGGCGATCCTGGCGCGCGCGGGCCGCAATGCCAAAATCATCGAGGGCGCGCGCCTGCGGTTCCTGCGCTCCTCCTCGGCCTCGCTGCCGGGGCCGGTGATGACCAAGCTGGCCGAAACCTTCGGCGCGCCGGTGATCGAGGGGTACGGCATGACCGAGGCCGCGCACCAGATGTGTTCCAACCCGCTGCCGCCGCGCGCCCAGAAACCCGGTGCGGTGGGCGTGCCCGCCGGGCCCGAGGTGCGCGTCGCCGACGAGGTCGCGCCGACCCTGCTGCCGGGCGATGCCATCGGCGAGGTGGTGATTTCCGGCCCGAACGTCACGCCGGGCTATGAGGGCAACCCGGACGCCAACGCCAAGAGCTTCTTCGAGGCCGAGGGCAAGCGCTGGTTCCGCACGGGCGACCAGGGCAGTTTCGACGAAGAGGGGTATCTGACCCTCACCGGCCGCCTGAAAGAGATCATCAACCGCGGCGGCGAAAAGGTCAGCCCGCTGGAGGTTGACGGCGTTCTGTCCGATCACCCGGCGGTGGCGCAGGCGCTGACCTTTGCGCTGCCCCATGCCAAGCTGGGCGAGGAAATCGCCGCGGCCATCGTCCTGCGCGAGGGCGCCGAGGCGAGCGAACGCGAGATCCGCGATTTCGCGGCCGAGCGGCTGGCCGATTTCAAGGTGCCGCGCAAGGTGGTGATCCTTGAGGAAATCCCCAAGGGCGCGACGGGCAAGCTGCAACGTATCGGCCTGGCAGAGAAACTGGGCCTTGTCGAAAAGACCGGCTGACCGACGCCGCGACAAGGGAAACCGGACCGGCCTGCGGGGCTCTCCCGCAGGACGAAGGGAGGGGTCTAGATGAAGATCTGCATTTTCGGCGCCGGGGCCATCGGCGGCTATATGGGCGCCAAGCTGGCACAGGCGGGGGCGGATGTCTCGCTGGTGGCGCGGGGGCCGCACCTGGCCGCGATGAAGGAAAACGGCCTGCGTCTGATCGAGGAAGAGGGCGAGGTCACCGTGCCTGTCACTGCCTCGGACAACGCGGCGGACCTGGGGCCGCAGGATTACGTGATCGTCACGCTCAAGGCGCATTCGGTGCCGCCGGTGGTGGACAAGATGCAGCCGCTGATCGGTGAGAACACGACCATCGTCAGCGGCGTGAACGGTGTGCCGTGGTGGTATTTCCACAAGATCGGCGGCGACTACGAAGGCACGCGCCTGCATTCGGTCGATCCGGGCGATGCGCAATGGAACGGTTTTGGCCCCGACCGGGTGCTGGGCTGCGTGGTCTATCCGGCGGCCGAGGTGATCGAGCCGGGCGTCGTCAAGCATATCGAGGGCAACCGCTTTTCGCTGGGTGAACCGGACGGGTCGAAATCGGATCGTGCGATGGCACTGTCCAAGGCGCTGGCGTCGGCGGGGCTGAAGGCGCCTGTCCGGCCCAAGCTGCGCGATGAGATCTGGGTGAAATTGTGGGGGAACCTGTCCTTCAACCCGATCTCGGCGCTGACCCATGCTACGCTGGACGTGCTGTGCACCGATGGCGGCACGCGCGCGGTGGCCCGCAACATGATGCTGGAGGCCCAGGAAATCGCCGAAAAGCTGGGTGTGAAATTCCCCATCGACGTGGACCGCCGGATCGACGGCGGCGCGGCTGTGGGGGCGCACCGGACCTCTATGCTGCAGGATCTGGATATGGGCCGCCCGATGGAAATCGACGCGCTGGTCGGCTCGGTTCAGGAACTGGGGCGGGTGACGGGCACGCCGACGCCCACCATCGACACGGTGCTTGCGCTGGTGCAACTGCGCGCGCGCGTCGCGGGGCTGTACGGCTAGGCGCCGTGCCCGTTGGCGCGGGCGGCATGATCTTAGGGCTGGGCCGATAGGGAGGATCGGCCCGGATCCGGCGGACATCACGGGCGCGCCCCTGAAGGGCGTGCAACAGGGGGGAAGCGTCATAATGCTGAGCAAGATTCTGGTTCCTGTGCGCGGGGACGGCATGTCGGGAACGGTCCTGGGCCACGCGGCGGAGCTGGCCAGGCGGCATCGGTCACATGTGGTGGTCGTCCATTGCCGGGCACAGCCAGAGGATATGCTGCCCTATGGCGTGCCGTTGCCCAGTTTTGCCCGCGATACGTTTCTGAAGCAGGCGCAGGAACTGGCCGACCAACAGGAACAGCACGTGCGCGAAGAATTGCACCAGCTTGCGCTGGAACTTGGCCTGTCGGAAACCGACCCCCCGCACGGCGATACCGCGACGGTCGAATTCGTCGAGGAGGACGGGCGGATGGCCGATGTCATCAAGCATAACGGGCGCCTGGCCGATCTGGTCGTGGTGGCCAAGCCTGACAGGGATCGCAATGTCGGCAGCAACTCTTTGAAATCAGGGCTTTTTCGGACCGGGCGCCCGGTGCTGATGTGCCCGCGCGCGGGCGAGGTGCCCAAGGATTTCGGCGCGCGTATCGCGATCGGCTGGAACGGGTCGCTAGAGGCCGCGCGCGCGGTGGCGCTGACCCTGGATTTCGCCAAGGCCGCCGATGCGGTCACGATCCTGACCGGCGGCAAGGGCGAACCCCACGGTGCGACGACCGAGGAACTGGTCGAGTATTACGCCCTGCGCGGCATTACCGCCCAGGCTCTCCGCTTCGAGGGGCGCAATCCCGGCGCGGCCCTACTGGAAAAGACCGTCGACCTGGGCGCGAACCTGCTGGTGATGGGCGCCTACGGCCAGAGCCACGAACGCGAAACGCTGTTCGGGGGGAATACCCAAACGGTTGTGGACAAAGCTGAAATCCCGGTCGTTCTGGTTCATTGAAACGGTTTCTTGCGGCGGGATGCTGCACTGCGACAGTAAATTTTTCTTGAAAAGGGATTGGTGAAATTTAGTTACCAACTGGCCCGCCAAAGGGAGGTCTGTCTGGGGAGGCGGATAGGAAACGGCGGGCACAAAAAGTGGAGGAGGACTTCGATGTCGATTACGAAACGTAATTTCGTCGGCCTGGCACTTGCCGGCCTTGTGGCGTTTTCGCCCCTGTCCGCGCTTGCGCAGGAGTGGAAGCCCCGAAAACCGATCGACTTCGTGATCATGGCCGGGCCCGGTGGCGGCGCGGACCAGATCGCGCGGTTCATCCAGTCGGTCGCCGAGAAGAAGGACATGACCACGCGTCCGCTGGTGCCCAACAACAAGGGCGGCGGGTCGGGCGCCGAAGCGCTGATCCATGTCAGCGGGACGAACGACCCCGACTACACGATCCTGGTGACGCTCAACTCGTTCTTCACGACGCCGCTGCGGCAGCCGAACCTGGGGATCGACATCCAGACCTTTACGCCCGTGGCGATGATGGGGGTCGATCCCTTCGTTCTGTGGGTGCACAAGGACAGCGGCATCACCAGCTTCGAACAGTGGGTCGAAACGGTGAAGGCCGCCGATGGCGACTACGTGATGGGCGGCACCGGCAAGGGGCAAGAGGATTCCATCGTCATCGCCTACATGTCCAACGCCTATGGCCTGGACATCAAGTACATCCCCTATGATGGCGGCGGGGCCGTGGCCAAGGATCTGGCCGGCCAGCAGATCATGGCCACCGTGAACAACCCGGCCGAGGCCAAGGGCTTCTATGAGGCTGGGGATTTCGTTCCGCTGCTGGCCTTCTCGGACGAACGGATGCCGGCCTATCCCGACGTGCCTACGCTGAAGGAGAAGGGCCACGACTTCTCTTACTACAACCAGCGCGCGGTGGTCGGCGCCCCCGGCATGTCCGACGCTGCGGCGGCCTACTACGGCGATCTGTTCACCGCGATCTACGAAAGCGAGGAATGGCAGGGCTACCTGACCTCGGAAAGCCTTTCGCCGCTGTGGATGGATGCGGATGAGCAGCGCGCCTACTGGACCACGCAGGTCGAAAACCACAAGGCGCTGCTGGCCGCGATGGGCGAGTAAGACCCGGGCGGCATCGTCACGGCTGACAAGGGGAGGGGCAGATGCGCAAGGGCGAAATCGTGACCGCGGGCCTTCTGGCCCTCCTGTCGCTGTATCTGATGTGGAAGAGTACGGAACTGCCGATCGGCTATATCGCGGGCGAGGGGCCGGGCGGCGGGGCATGGCCGTTCTGGCTTTCGGGGATCATGCTGATCTGCTGCGGTGCCATCGCTTTCAACTGGTGGCGGCAGACAAGCCCGGCCTCGCGTTCGGACGAACCGCTGCTGGATGCGGTCGGCTGGCGTATGGTGTTGCTGGTGGGCGGGGGGATCGTCGCCTTTGTCGGGCTGGTGAACGTCATCTCGATGTACGGGGCCATCGCCGCGTTCCTGTTGTATTACATGCGATATCTGGGCCGGCATCGCTGGCGGGTATCGCTGCCGATCGCGCTGATCACGCCGGTCACGCTGTTCTTCTTCTTCGAAGGCGCGATGCAGATCACGATGCCCAAGGGGATGCCCTTCACCGACCCCGTTTTCAACGTCCTTTACGAAATCATCTACTGAGCCTTTCGGCCGGTTCGATCAGGGAAGACGTGTGACATGGAAGTTCTGGGCCTTCTTGCCGATGGTATGTTCGTTGCGGTCCAGCCGCTGAATCTGTTCCTGATCCTGGTCGGGGTCGCGCTTGGGCTGTTCATCGGTGCGATGCCGGGTCTCGGCTCGGTCAACGGGGTGGCGATCCTGCTGCCGGTGACCTTTCTGGTGCCGCCGGGATCGGCGATCATCTTTCTGGCCGCGCTTTATTACGGGGCGATGTACGGGGGGGCGATATCCTCGGTGACGCTGGGTATTCCGGGCGCATCGACTGCGGTGGCGACAACCTTTGACGGGCGGCCGCTGGCGATGCAGGGGCGGGCCAGCCTTGCACTGGTGACCGCGGCGCTGGCCTCTTTCGTCGGGGGCACCGTCGCCAACATTCTGTTCACGCTGTTCGCCCCGCTTTTGGCCAGTGTCGCGCTGTCCTTTGGCCCGCCCGAGATTTTTGCGCTGATGCTGCTGGCCTTTGCGACCTTTGTGGGCCTGGGCGGCGACGATATCCCCAAGACGATCTTCTCGATCTGTCTGGGCCTTGTTCTGGGGTCGATCGGGTTCGACGCGATCTCGGGCGCGCCGCGCCTGGTGCTGTTCGACCACACCGGCTTTCTGCAGGGGATCGGTTTTCTTGTGCTGGCCATCGGCGTCTACGGCATCGGCGAGATGCTCTGGACGATCGAACAGACCCGCGGCGAGGTCACGGCCACCACGCCCAAGATTACCGCCAAGGGCGTGGCCGCCGATACCAAGGACGCGGTGCGCCGCGGGTGGAAGGGCACAACAATCGGGTCGTTCCTGGGCTTTTTCGTGGGGGTGCTGCCTGCGGCGGGCGCCACGCCCGGGTCGCTGATGGCCTATGGCGTGACCAAGATGGTCTCGCGCAAGCCGCAGGATTTCGGCAAGGGCCACCCCGGCGGCGTGGCCGCGCCCGAGGCCGCCAACAACTCTGCCTCCACCGGGGCGATGCTGCCGATGCTGACGCTTGGCATTCCCGGCTCGCCCACCACCGCGATCCTGCTGGGTGGCATGGTCATCTGGGGCCTTGTGCCCGGGCCGCGCCTGTTCGTCGAAGAGACAGAATTCGTTTGGGGCCTGATCGGGTCGTTCTACGTATCGAACGTGGCGGCGGTGCTGATCAACCTGGCCTTCATTCCGCTGTTCATCTGGATGCTGCGGATGCCCTTCACGATCCTCGCGCCGATGATCTTCGTGTTGTCCATCGCGGGCGGCTACGCGGCCACGCGGGACATGTTCGATGTCTGGCTGATGGTGATCTTCGGGCTTGGCGCGTTCTTCCTGCGCAAGTTCGACTATCCGCTGGCCCCCGCCGTTCTGGCCATCGTCCTGGGCCCGATTGCCGAGCCGACCCTGCGCCAGTCGCTGCTGCTGTCGTCGGGCGATCCGTCGATCTTCTTTACCCGGCCGATTGCCGGGCCGATCACGGTGATCGCGCTGATCCTGATCTTCCTGCCCGCGTTCAAGCTGCTGCGCAAACGGCGGAGCCTGGCATGACGCGGCTGCCATGCAGGACTAGGGTGGCGGCCAGATCGGCGGTGCGACAGTAGGGGCGCCCGCAACATGTCCCCGTTCGTCCGGGCAGCGACCCAGAGCCGCTGACCCGGCGAAACCGCGCGACCCGGCCCACCGGACCGTTTAGGATGCAGGCAAGAGCATTCACGCGAGTAACGGACATGACGCGACCATCGCAGGCAATCCCCCAGGACATGCCGAGCTGGGTCTTGTTGCCCTTCGTATTGGGAACCTTCGCCCTGACCTGGGGTATCGTCGGCAGCTACATCCTGTTTCCCGAAACCATGGCCGCGACCTTTGGCCAGATCAGCGGCGCGCACCCGTTGTTTTTCCTGGCCACCTGGGCACCGGCCATTTCCGCGGTCACGCTGATCGTTGTCCGGACCGGGTGGCGCGGGCTGCGGGCCTTTCTGTCGCGGCTGCTGCTGTGGCGTTGTGCCCCGGTCTGGTGGCTGATCATCCTTGTCGGGGTGCCGCTGGTCTTTGTCGCCGGGTCGCTGATCAAGGGCGGGCCAGTGCTGGCGCCCCTGCCGCCCGAGGGCGCCGGGCCGATGCTGGCGCTGATGGGGATGATGTTGTTCCTCGGCCCGGTCGAGGAATTGGGCTGGCGCGGCCTGGCCCAGCCGATCCTGCAACGGCACATGGCCCCGATCTGGGCTGGTGCGCTGATCGGGGCGACCTGGGGGATCTGGCACCTGCCGGCCTTTTACCTCGCCGGCGTGGTGTTCGCGGACTGGGCCTTCCTGCCGTTCTTCATTGGCAACGTGACGCTGGCGATCCTGGTCACGCCAATCTTTAACAGCGCGCGGGGCAGCCTGCTGTTGCCGATGCTGTTCCACTGGCAATTGATCAACCCGTTCTGGCCCGACGCCCAGCCCTGGGACACCTGGATCCTGCTGGCCGTTGCGGCGGGGATCGTCTGGTGGCGCCGCGACAGCCTGTTTTCCCGCACGGGCGCGGCGACCGAGGTCGTGCCGCGCCCTGCCGCAGGGTGACGGAGATGCGTGTGCGACGCCTGCTGACCGCGATTGGCCTTTGCCTGCTCACGGTGGCCCCGGCGGCGGCGCAGGATCCGGCGGCCGAGCTGGCGGCGATCCTTGACGGCTTCCGGGATCGCTATGGTTTCCCCGGCGCGACGGCCGCGATTGCCTTGCCGGGCGCGCGGTTGATCACGGCCGCCAGCGGGCTGGCCGATGTCGAGGCGGGCCGCGCGATGACACCCCAAACGCCCATGCTGGCGGCGAGTATCGGCAAGAGCTTCGTCGCCGCCACGGTTCTGGCGTTGGAGGCCGAGGGGCACCTGTCGCGGGCCGATCTATTGGCCGATCACATGGGCGACCGGCCGTGGTTCGACGATTTGCCGAATGCCGCGACGATCACGATCGGGCACCTGCTGCGTCACCAATCAGGCCTGCCCGACCATCCGCATCTGCCCGAGTTCCAGACCGCCCTTGCGGCGCGGATCGCGGACAAAGGATCGGCCTTCACCGCAGAGGAGGTTTTGGCCTTCGTCCTGAGGCGCGCGCCGCTATTCGAGGCCGGAACCGGCTGGGCCTATAGCGACACCGGCTACATCCTGCTGGGCCTGGTGATCGAGCGGGTGACCGGGCGGCCCTATTACGATGTGTTGCACGAAAGGCTGCTCGACCCGCTGGCGCTGCGGGAAACACGTCCCTCGGACCGGCCGGACATTCCCGGGCTGGCCGTCGGCTACACCGTCCCGGGCAACCCGTTCGGCCTGCCGGTTCGGACGGCGGATGCGGCGGGGTGGCTGGTTTGGGATCCAGCAGTGGAATGGACCGGGGGCGGCCTGGCCTCTACCGCGCCAGATCTGGCACGCTGGGGGCAGGCGCTGTTCGGTGGAACGGCGCTAGAGGCCCCCTATCTCGACCGGTTGTTGGACGGCGTGCTGGTCGCGCCAGAGACGCCGAGCATCCGATACGGGGCCGGCGTCGCGATCTATGCAAAGACGCCGCGCGGGCCGGTCTATGGCCATGGCGGCTGGATCCCCGGCTATGTCGCCAGCCTGCGCCACTATGCCGATCACGGCGTGACGGTCGCCTTCCAGATCAACACGGACGCGGGCACCGTGGACGACAGCACCGACCTTGTCCCGGCGCTGGAGGGCGCGCTGGCCGACCTGGCGATCACGCTGGCGAGCCGGAAGGCCCCCGAAACAGGTCAGTAGAGCGACCTTTCTGTAGAACCTAGTGCCAGCTGCATCGATTTCAGAGTTTCCTCGCGGATATCGGACAGGATTTCGCGCTTGATTGCGACAAAGCCGGGATCGGCGACGATGTCATAGGGGCGCGGGCGCGCAAGCGGGACGCGGATTTCGCGCTTGATCCGGCCCGGGCGGCTGGCCAACACAACGACCCGGTCGGCCAGGAACACGGCCTCGTCCACGTCATGGGTCACGAACAGCACTGTGACCTTGTGATCGCCCCAGACCCGCAGCAGCAATTCCTGCATCATCCCCCGCGTCTGGGCATCCAGCGCGCCGAAGGGTTCGTCCATCAACAGGATACGTGGCCGGTAGACCAAGGCGCGCGCAATCGCTACCCGCTGGCGCATGCCGCCCGACAACTGTCCCGGATAGGCATTCTCGAACCCGCGCAGGCCGACCGCGTCGATGAAATGCTCGACCCTCTCGGCCTTTTCGGCGCGGCTCAGGCGGCTCTTCTCAAGCGCGAAGCGGATATTGCCCGCGACCGTCTTCCACTCGAACAGCGAATAGCCCTGAAAGACAAAGCCCCGGTCGCGCCCCGGCCCGGTGACGGGCTTGCCCGCGATGCGCACCTCGCCGGCGGTTGCCTCTTCCAGTCCGCCGACGATGTTCAACAGGGTCGATTTCCCGCAGCCCGAACTGCCGACAATCGAAACAAATTCGTTCTCGGCGATGGCCAGATCCACACTGTCCACGGCAGCGACGGGCTTGCCGTCGACATCGAAGGTCTTGCCAACCCCGTCGAGTGTCAAAAGCGCGCCCATCAGCCCCTCTGCCGGTTCCAGGCGAAGAGAACCCGCCCGGTGCGCTTGAAGAAATAGTCGGTCAGGAAACCCAGGAACCCGATGAAGAGTGTGCCGAACAGGATGGTTTCGGTTGCAAGGTACCGCTGGGCATCCATGATCCGCCGGCCCAGACCCTCGTTCGCGGCGACCAGTTCGGCCACCACCAGATAGGTCCAGGTCCAGCCGATGGTGATCCTGAGCGTGTCCCAGATACCCGGCGCGGCGGCGGGCAGGATGATGCGCACCAGGATTTCCCGGTTGGAAAAGCCCAGCGTCTGACCTGCCTTGATCAGGTTCATGTCGATGGTCTTCACGTTGTCCATCACCATCAACACCTGCTGAAAGAAGGTGCCCAGAAACAGGATCAGGATCTTCTGCCCGTCCCCGATCCCGGCCCAGAGGATCGACAGCGGGATCAGCGCCACCACCGGCATGTAGCGGATGGTGGAAATCAGCGGCTCAAGCGCGCCCTCGATCAGGCGGAAATTGCCCATCAAGATGCCGATGGGCACGGCCAGGACGGTCGCCGTCAGCCATCCGGCGAGGATGCGGTAGATGCTGACCGAGGCATCGGCCCACAGGATGCCTTCGCGTGCCTGGCGTACCCCCTCGGCCAGAACGTCGCCCGGCCCCGGCAGGAACAGCGGGCGGACAAGGCCCAATTCCGTCACAGCCCACCACACAAGGATCAGCAGGGCGGGAAAGATCACGCCTGCCGAAGTGAACAGCCAGTCGGGAATGTCACGGCGCAGGCGCAGGTAGCGGCCCGCGCCGGCCTTGCGTTGGTCTTGGATCGGCATGTCTCTGTCGCGCAAAGGGGAGGGGCCCGCGACAGCTGCCACGGACCCCGGAGGGTTTACTCGCCGGCTACATTCATCAGCGGGCCGGTGATCATGATGTCATCGAGCGACGGGATCGTGGTGATCTCGTCGGGGTTGGTCGCCTTCATGATCTCCGCGATCTCGCGTACCGTGTCGCCGAAATCGCCCGCGACAAAGGCCGCGTTCTCGGCCACGTTGTAGAGGCGCACGCCCTCGAAGGCGGGGGTGAATTCCTCCATCGGGCTGCCCACGGCCCTGGCGATCATCGCGCCGCCCTCTTCGGGGTTCTCGCGGATGAAGGTCACCGCGTCGTTCCAGGCGCGGATGATGCCCTCGACGGTTTCCGGGTTGTCCGCGATCCAGTCGCCGCGCGCGGTCAGAACGTCGGAAATCAGCCCCGGTTTCTCGGCCGCCGTATAGACCACCTTGTAGCCCTCGACCTTGTTCAGCGCGGCCGAGATGTAGGGCTCGTAGGTTACCGCGGCACCGACCCGCCCCGAGAGCAGGGCAAGCCCGGCCTCGGATGCCCCCATCGGGACGTGTTCGATGTCGTCCATGCTCATCCCGTTGACCTTGAGTGCGTAGTTCATCAGCAGGTCAGAGGTCGCCCCGGTCTCGAACGCGACCTTCATGCCCTTCATGTCGGCGATCGATTCCACGGCCTCGCCGGCCATGATCGCGTCGGCCTCGAACGAGAGGTCCATGACCAGGAACCCCTTCTGGTCGACGCCCTGGTTGAAGCTGGCAATCGCGGTATTGGTGGCGGCGGCCACCACGTCGAGATTACCCGAGGCCAGCGCCGCGGTCATGTCCTGGTCCCAGTTGAAGTTCGACAGGGCCACGTCCACACCATGGGCGTCGAAAAAGCCCTTTTCCTCGGCCACCCAGAGCGGACCGTAGCCCAGCCAGGGTTGCAGGCCCAGCTTGACCTCTTCGGCCATCGCGGCGGTTGCGCCGCCGGCAAAAATCAGTGTCGCCAATATGGGTTTTCTCAGCATTGGTCTCTCCGTCTGTCTGACCAGGGGCGGGGCCCCTCTTGCGTCAAGCAACACCTCCGACCGGGGCGGAAGGGCATCTAAGTTGAAGCGATAGACCGATCCAGCATGCAGGATCAATATGTCCGCACACCGCCGGATGCGGGAACTCTCAGAGTTGCCCCGCGACAAATTCCTTCACCTCTTCGCTGCTGACGACGTGGCAGTAGATCATGTTGATGACCTCCAGCTCGTGCCGGTGCAGGGCGTCCGTCGCCGCCGCGCAGCAATCCTCGACCACCACCAAATTGAAGCTTTCGTCGGCCAGGCTGCGCACGCTGGACGAGATGCACTGATCGGTGAAGATGCCCGCCACGATGACGTTCCTGATCCCCATATTGTGCAGGACCATCCGCAGGTTGGTGCCGGTCAGCGCGCTGTCGGTGGTCTTGGTCACCACGATCTCGTCATCCATCGGGGCGACGGCATCCACGATCTGGCTGTCCGCGCGGTCCTTGGGCAGCAGCAGGTAGTTGAACCCAGGCTTCTTCTGCGACAGCGAGCGGTCGCGGCCATCCTCTTTCAGGCAGGCGATGCGGGCGTGGATGACCTCAATCCCCTTGCCCCGCGCCCAGTCCTGCAAGGCGCGTGTGTTGGGGATGACGATGCTGTTCATCCGGTCGAAAAACGGCTGCCAGCGGGTGTTTTCCTCGGGCGTGTCCTTGGGTTCCAGATAGGTGTTCTGGATGTCGATCACCAACAGCGCGGTTTCGGCGGGCGGCAGGACGATATCCTCGGGCTCCGGCGCAGTTTCGTAGTAGAAGGATCGGTAGGCGGTTTTCCAGGTCATCGTTCTCTCCGGTCGTGTCTCAGGCAACCTTCAGGGGCGCGCCCTGCGCAACCCAGTGGCCCGGTGCGATTTCCGCCATCGGCAGACGCGCGGGGCCCTGCCCCAGCGGCCAGACGGGCGAGCCCACTTCGCCCTCGCGGGGCAGCACGGGCGGGCGCGTATGTTCGGGATCGGGGATCGGCACCGCCGACAGCAGACGGCGGGTGTAGCCATGCGCGGGATCGCGCAGCACCTGGTCGCGGCTGCCCGTCTCGACGATCTGGCCCAGGTTCATCACGGCAACGCGGTCGGCGACCTGATCGATCACCGCCATGTCGTGGCTGATGAACAGATAGGCCAGGCCCTCCTCCTCTTGCAACTCGCGCAGCAGGTCCAGCACCTGGGCCTGTACGGATACGTCCAGCGCCGACACGCTTTCATCGGCGACGATCACCTTGGGGCCCAGCGCCAGCGCGCGGGCGATGCAGATCCGCTGGCGCTGACCTCCGGAAAACTCGTGCGGGTAGCGGTCCATCTGGTCGGGCGTCAGCCCCACACGCCGGAACAACATTTCGACCCGGTCCCACAACTCGCTGCCCGAGGCCAGCCCGTGGATCACCAGCGGCTCTGCCACCTGGTGCCCAACGGTCATGCGGGCGTCCAGCGAGGCGCCCGGATCCTGGAACACCATCTGAATATCGCGCCGGATCGGCTTCAGCCCCTTGGGCGACAAGCCGGCCGTTTGCTGCCCGTCGATCCGGATGCTGCCTTGCCAGGGCACCAGCCCCAGCAGCGCCCGTCCGATGGTCGATTTCCCGCAGCCGGATTCGCCCACCAGCGCCAGCGTTTCGCCGGGGCTGATGCGGAAACTGACGCCCTCGACCGCGTGGACCTGGGCCGTGACACGATTGAGGAGGCCGCCGCGCATCGGGAACCGCACGCAGAGTTCGGCCACGTCCACAACATCGCGGCTGCGCTCGGGTGCCGGGCGCGCGGGCGCCTGGCCAAGGCGAGGCACGGCATCCAGCAGCTCTTGCGAATATTCAGTCTGCGGCGCGGCGAATAGGTTGCGCACCGGGGCGGTTTCTTCTTGCCGACCGTGACGCAAGACAATGACCCGGTCGGCCATTTCGGCAACGACGCCCATGTCGTGGGTGATCATCAGGACCGTCGTGCCATGTTCGCGCTGCAACACGCGGATCAGTTCCAGCACCTCGGCCTGAACGGTGACGTCCAGCGCGGTGGTGGGTTCGTCCGCGATCAGGATCTCGGGGTTGCAGGCCAGCGCAATGGCGATCATCACGCGCTGGCGCATGCCGCCGGACAATTCGTGCGGGTATTGTTTCAGCCGCGTCTCGGCATCGGTGATACGCACATCGCGCAGCAGGTCCAGGGCGCGGGACGGTGCCTCGGCCGGGGTGCAGGCACGGTGTTCCAGCAAGACCTCGGTCAGTTGTCGGCCGATGGTCATCACCGGGTTGAGCGAGGTCATCGGCTCCTGAAAGATCATCGAGATGCGATTGGCGCGGATATCGCGGAAATCGCGTTCGCCCCGCCCGGCCAGTTCGCTGCCATCGGCCAACCGGATGGAGCCGCTGGCGATCCGGGCCATCGGCTGGGGCAACAGCCCCATGATCGCCAGCGCCGTCATCGACTTGCCTGAACCGCTTTCGCCCGCAAGGCACAGGGTTTCCCCGCGCCGCAGATCAAAGCTGAGATCCTGCACCACGGGTTTCGGGCCTTCGGGGGTGGCCACCTGAATGGTCAGCCCTTGAACGCTGAGAACCGGGCGCGATGTCTCTTCGCGCCCGGCGTTGTCCCTGTCAGCCGTCATTCGAACACAACCCTTGGCATGTAGAACGAGACCACCCAGTTGGGCTGGTCCACGATCTCGGAAATCCGGAGATCGCCACAGACCGAGCACAGCATATAGGCCTCCACCGCGCTCAGCTTTTGCGTGGCGCACAGCAGGTCGATCATGCCCGACAGCGCGTCGCGCGCCCCGGCCATCAGGTCCGGCCCGATCCCCGTCGTCACCTCGTAGCCCTTGGAATCCAGATGCCGCGTTACCGGCCCCGGCGTGGTGAAGCGCGGGAATTTCAGCGGCTGGTCCTTGATCAGGTCGATGGTCAGCGACACGTTCATCGGGCTTTCGATGGCGGTGCCGCAGACCTCTCCGTCGCCCTGCGCGGCGTGTGTGTCCCCGATGGAGAACAGCGCCCCCGCAACCTCGACCGGCAGGTAAAGCGTGCTGCCGGCGGCCAGATCACGGATATCCATGTTTCCGCCGATGCGCCGGGGCGGGATCACGGAATGCGCCCCGGGTTCGGCCGGGGCCAGTCCGACGGTGCCCGCAAAGGGTTTCAGCGGAACCCTTGCGATCCCGCAGTAAAGCGCGGGCGCCAGCGTATCGGGGTCGTAGTTCCAGACATTCAGCGCCGGATCCTGAAACTGGTCGGCCAGCAGGCCGAAACCCGGGATGTTGGCCGTCCAGCCCCAGCCCGACGGGGTGAACCCGTCGATCTGCACCTTCAGGATGTCCCCCGGTTCGGCCCCGTCCACATAGACGGGGCCCGTGACCGGGTTGATCTTGTCGAAAGACAGGGTGGCCAGATCGGCCGTGGTGCTGTTCTTCGACAATTGCCCGCCCGAGCTGTCGAGGCATTCGAAATGCACGCTTTCGCCCGGCGCGATGGTCGCCACGGGCGGGATCGAACGATCCCACCCGCAATGATGGTTGCGACCATGGATGGTGTAGTCGCAGTTATTGCACATCGGTCGAATACACATAGTCGTAGTTGACCGGCACGTGTACCGGATCGACGAAGATCGAGTCCGGGCCGCCCAGCTTGGCCGAACGCATGGTGAAGCGCTGCTCGTTGAAGACCGGCACCCAGGGCGCGTCCTCCATGATCGCGAGGTAGATATCGCGCCACTTGGCCTCGCGCTCTTCTGCCATGGCCGGGTCGGTCATCGCGTCGGCCTCGACCGCCAGGGCATCCAGTTCCTTGTTGCAGTACCACGACCAGTTCCAGCCGCCCGGCACCGCGCCGTCGCAACCCAGGATCGGCCCGTAGAAGTTGGACGGATCGGGGAAGTCCGCGATCCACGCCATGCCGCCCGACCAGATCATCGGCGCCTGATCCGGCTCGCCACCGGCGGCGATGACGTTGGCCTGGGCCAGGCTGCGGATTTCCGCGTCGATCCCGATGGCCGCCAGATCCTGCTGGAAGCTTTGCGCCAGCCGCGGGTTGGGGTCGGTGTTGTAGACGTAAAGCTCGGTCTCGAACCCGTCGGGGAAGCCGGCCTCGGCCAGCAGCGCCTTGGCCGCCTCGGGGTCGTAGGCATAGCCCTCGTAGTCGGGCGCATAGCCGGGCATGGTGGGCGGCAGCGGCTGGTTGGCGGGCACCGCGCGGCCGTTGATGATGCGCACAGCGCGGTCCTTGTTGATCGCCATGTTCACCGCCTGGCGCACCTTGACGTTGTCGAAGGGGGCCATGTTGACGTTCATGGTGATGTAACCGGTGTGCAGTTGCCCGCCCTCGATCACGAAATCCGTGTAGGCGGGGTCCGAGGTGACCTCCAGGAACTTGGCGGGCGGGATGCCGTCGCCGGGAATGTCGGCCTGACCCTGTTGCAGGCGCAGCAGCGCGACGATGGGTTCCAGCCCGATCTCGAAGGTGATCTGGTCCAGCTTGGGCAGCCCCTCGTTCCAGTAGTCGGTGTTGCGGGCGAAGGTCAGCGACTGGCCCAGCGTCCAGTCCTCCAGATAGAACGCGCCGGTGCCCACGGGGTTCTTGCCGAAATCGGGGCCGTAATCCTCGACCACCTCTTTGGGCACGATGGAGGAGAAGTTGATCGCCATCACGTGCAGGAAGGTGGCGTCGGGACGCGATAGCTTGATTTCGACGGTGTAGGGGTCGATCACGGTCACGCCCGACAGGCTGTCGACCTCGCCCGCGGCCATCGCGTCATACCCTTCGATCGAACCGAAGAAGCCTGCGCCGGGGCTTTGGGTTTCGGGGTTGGTCACCCGGTCCAGCGAGTATTTCACATCCTCGGCCGTCATCTCGCGGCCATTGTGGAAGGTGACGCCCTCGCGCAGCTTGAAGGTGTAGGTCATCCCGTCGTCGGAAATCGTGTAATCCTCGGCCAGATCCTTCTTCAGCTCGGTCGTGCCGGGTTCATAGTCCATCAGCCCGTCGAACAGCGACTTGATCATCGACCAGTTCTGCCAGTCATAGCCGATGGCCGGGTCCAGCGTGGAGACGTCGTCCTTGTAGGTGACGATCATCGAGCCGCCCTGCTTGGCCTCGGTGAAGTCCTGGGCCAGGGCCGGGCCTGCGGCCACGGTCAGTGCAAGGAAACTTGTGGCAAGCGTCTTTCTCATGGGTCTTCCTCTCCTGTTGGTCATTTCAGTTTGATCCGCGGGTCCACCAGCGGCGCGATAAGGTCCGCCAGCAGGTTCCCGAGAACGATGAAACAGGCCGACACCAGCGTGACCCCCATGATGATGGGAATGTCCACGCGCTGGATCGCCTGCCAGGCCAGCTGGCCGATACCGGGCCAGCCGAAAACGCTTTCCACGACGACGATGCCGGACATGAACAGCCCGATATCAATGCCGATCATGGCGATGATGGGCAGGATCGCGTTGGGCGCGACATGGCGCAGGATGATGCGCAACCGGCCCAGCCCCTTGGCGCGCGCCGTGCGCACATAGTCCTGTGCCAGAACGTCGATCATCGAGCTGCGCATCATGCGCGAATACCAGCCGGTCCCCAAGAGCCCGATGGTAATCGCCGGCAGCACCAGGTGGCCGAAGGTGCCGTAGCCCCCGATCGGGAACCAGCCCAACTGCACCGCAAAGACATAGAGCAGCAGGATGCCCACCACGAATTGCGGGGCCGAGATGGTGACGAAGGAAAACACCATCAGCGACTGGTCGACTGCGGAATTGCGCTTCAGCGCTGCGACGGCCCCGATGGTCAGCCCGATGATCAGTTCAACCACGATGGCCGCCAGCATCAAGAGCAGCGTTGCCGGCATCCGCGCGGCGATCAGTTCCGAAACCTCTGTGCGTTGCAGGTAGGACCGACCCAGATCACCCTGCAGGAGATTGCCCAGATAGCGCAGATACTGGATGTGGAATGGCTGATCCAGGCCCAGTTGCGCGCGGATATTCGCGACCGTTTCGGCGGTGGCCGAGCGCCCGGCAATCTGGCGCGCTGGATCGGCCGGGACCAGATACAGCAGGGCGAAGGTGACCAGGCTGATCCCCAGCAGGATCAGCAGGGATTCCCCGAGGCGGCGGATGACATAGGCCCACATCAGTGCCGCCCTTTCAGTCTGGGATCGAGGGTATCGCGCAAGGCGTCCCCCAGCAGGTTGAACGACAACGCCAGCAGGACGATGGCGATGCCGGGAAAGAACACCAGCCAGGGCGCGTTCGCGAAATAGGTCTGGTTCTCGAAGATGATGTTGCCCCAGGAGGGGGTGGGGGGCTGCACGCCGACGCCGAGATAGCTGAGCGTGGCCTCCAAGAGCACGGTGGTGGAAATCCCCAGCGTGCCGAACACGATGATCGAATACACCAGATGCGGCAGGATATGCCGGCCCAGGATGCGGAAGGTCGAGGCACCCATGGCACGCTGCACGTCGATGAATTCGCGTTGTGCCAGACTGCGGGTCTCGGTGTAGATGACGCGCGCCATCTGCACCCAGTTCACCATCGCGATCACCAGCGCCACGATCAGCAGCGAGGGCTTGAAGATCGCGGCCAAAACGATGGCCAGCAGCAGCGCGGGAAAGGCCATCATCAGGTCGGTGAACCGCATCAGAATGCCGCCGATCCAACCACCGAAATAGCCTGCGGTAATCCCCACGGTCGCGCCCAGCAGGACGGCGATGCCATTCGCCAGAACCCCGATGATCAGAGAGGTCTGGGTGCCCAGGATCAACCGCGAAAACAGATCGCGCCCCAACAGGTCCGTACCCAGCCAGAATTCCGACGAGGGCGGCAACGGCGCGCCCTCCAGGCTGAGGCCGTCGAACATCTGGTTGTTTGGATTATAGGGCATGATCCACGGCGCCAGGACGGCCGCCCCCACCATCGTCAGGATGACGATCAGCGCAAAGGCCGAGCGCGGCCGGCGCAGCAGCCGGACCAGGACTGAACCGCGGCCGCCGCGCGACGGGTCGGATTTAACCGGTATGCTTGCGTCGCTCATGCCCGGCCTTCCGACATACGGTCACCGCGGGCGTTCAGCACCAGCAGGGCCGCGTCTTCCAGGGCGACGCGTTCGACCATGGCCAGGGTCCGCAGTTTCTTCAGCGCGCCCATCTCGTCCACATCGTGGGAGGCCATGATTTCGATCACCGCCTGCACCAGTACATGGCGCATGCCGGCCCGGCGGGCGGTCTCTGCATCGCGCTCGCGCTGTCGCTGGCGCTCGGCCCACTTGGCCGCGGCGATGACCAGCGACGAATAGACCAGTTCCGGCGCGGCCTCGGACAGGAAGGCATCCAGGTTCTGACGCAGCGCCCAGGCCAGCCGCCCGGGGCTTTCGGAACGGACCACGCCGATCACCGGCGTCGGCGCGTGTCCCGGTTCCCAGGGCAATTGCGCGTCATGCCCCATGTCGATGTCCACGAAGAGGACATCCATGGGGGCCTCTGGCAGGTCCGGCCAATGGCCCTGGACCGTCAGACCCAACACATCCAGGCGGGCGGCCAACCGCGCGCGCACGGTTTCGGTCGGGTGCAGCACCACCGCGCGGCGACCGGTGAAGTTCAGATCAAGCATAGCTGTCATGACACGATCCTCAGGTCGGGTTTGCGTTCCCTCGGTCCGGGCGGGGGCACGCGGGTCAGGTAGGGGTCCGGATCCACCTGGATCGTGCTGCCGGGAATGATTTCGAACGTCCCGTTGCGTAGCCTTGCCATGCGCGGCACAAGACTGGTGTGACGCGTTACGGGGTCGATCCGGGTTGGCCCCAGGACCGTGTTCAGCTCGCGCCCGGATACGGCGTCGAAAACCGCCCGCGGGTCGTCATTCCCGACCTCAGCGATCCCTTGCGCCAGCAGCCGAATAGCCATGTAGGCGGTCGCGAAATTGCAAGACGCCCGGTAATCCGGCCCGAAGGTCTGGGCGATCCGGCTGCGGAAAGCGATGTTCTCAGGGGTTTCGATCCCCTCGAACCACGCGGAAATCGACAGCATGCCGTCGGCGGCATCACCCAGTTCGTCCAGATCCGCTTCGGTCTGGTTGGCGCTGACCACCTGGCAGTCGGCCCCCGACAGGCCCAAAGCGGCCAGCCGATGCATGAAGGCATGGTTGGAGGGCCCGATCAGGCTGTTGACGATGACATCCGGCCGGCACGCCTCGATTTCCTGTATCAGATGCGCGCACTCGGTTTCGCCCAAGGGAACGAACCGCTCTGCCGCGATGTCCACACCGGCCGCGGCCAGCCTTTCGCGGGCGACGCGCAGCGTTTCCCAGCCCCAGACATAGTTCGACCCGACCAGCACCGCACGGCGGGGCCGGTCCTGCAGAACGTGATCGACGAGCGGCACCAGATGCTGATTTGGACAGGCGCCTAGATAGACGACATGGTCGTTGCACTCGAACCCTTCATAGGGGCAAGGATACCACAGCATCGCCCCGTGCCGCTCCAGCACCGGGATCATGTCCTTGCGCGACCACGAGGTGATCCCGCCCACGATATGCCGCACCCCGCTTTCGCGCAGCAGGTCCAGCGCACATTGTTCATAGAGATTCGGAACGCCCTTGGGATCGCGTATCACCGGCTCTATGAAAACGCTGCCCTCGGCATTGATCTCCTCGATCGCCATCGAGGCGCCGTCCCATGCGGACCGGCCCAGCGCCGCGTAGGGGCCCGTGGTCGAGAAGAGTAGACCGATCCGATGTAGAGAAGCTTTGTGCATCTTGCCCCCGACCCGATCAACAAAAAAGGCCCCTTGCCTCACCGAAGGAGGCTAGGGGCCCAATTGCCGTCATCACGTTTGAACCAACCGTAGCGACGAAATCCGCATGGCGGCAAGCGCTTCTTGCGCCGGCGGGATCAGCACAGACACTCGTGCACAGAAAATGCACACGGCGCCTGCTTTGTGGGCGGTTCCGGGATTTCCGTGCAGCGATCCGGTCATCCAAGCCCAGATTCCCACCCTGCGCATCACAGCCAGCAGGGGAAAGCGGGGCGGGCCGCGCCCTGCTCTATGTCGCACAGGCGGCGGAGCAAGAACGAAGAGTCACCTGACGAAAGACGTGATCACCCGGGCTTCGGGCCGGACGGTATAGGCGACCCGCTGCCCATCGGTCTGTTCGACGAGGAGGTCGATGTAATGGGTCCGAACAACACCATCGGCGTCATGCCGCGCACCTCGCGGGCGGTGGGGATCTCTCTGCCCGGGCGGGCGTCGACGAAGGGAATTCGGGCCATGGTATGTCCTTTCCAGCAGCGCGGTGCCGCCGCCAGCGCGACGGCACCGCGCGACCGCCTTGGGGGCGGCCGGTGGTTTCGTGAAAGGACCCGGGTCTTGGGCAGAGAGGAAGCAGGAGCGGGGCGGCCCGTCAATGCCCCGGCCCGGCTGGTGGGCGCCCAAGGGCGCCCCGAGGCCACGATTCAGCAAGGCATTGTTTTTAGGTTATATTTTCGAAAGCACGCGCGCCAGTGGCAAGCAATCGTGTGTCAAAATGGCAGATAACCCCCGAAATGGCAGATTTTCGGTGGGTGGGACAGACAGTGTCCGACCCACGAAAACGCTGCCATCCACACCAGAGGGCGGCGCACAGGGAATTGATTTATATGGATTATTTATCAATCCAGCCCGCAGAACCCATCAGAACTTCCATTTTACACGCGGTTGTCTGCCATCGATTTTCTCAAAAAAATTGCCGCCAGATGGCGGCGGCAAAGATATGGGCCTGGGAAAGGGTCAGGCGCGGGTTCGGGCGGCTCAGCAAAGCCGAGGTGATTCCCCTATAAAGCCGAGGTGATTCCCCTATATCTGTTCCGGTAGGCAGAAATCGCCGTGTCTTTCGGAAGATCGGTCTCCGACGGCCCCGCCTCCAGCATGCCGGGCCAGTTGAGATTGCCCGCGGCGGCTTTCACCTCTTCCGGATCCACGAGAATGCCCTCGAACCCGCGGGTGCCAGCCAGTCGCACGACGCGCCGGAGATAGCCATCGAGCAGATCGGGCAGGATGAACCTGAGTTCCTTGTGGATTCTTTCGGCACATTTCGCGAGGGTTAGCATCCCCGGGGGCGCAACCTCGACTTCCGGGCCGATCCGCGCAAGACGCGCCATCAGCGCCTCGACGTCGTGAAGGTGTACCGCCTTTCCAAGTCGCCCAACCGCCCGGGCATCGGCCTCGCTGAGAGGCACGAGAATGCGCATTGAAACCAGACAACTCACGATGGGCCGTGATGCGCGTAGATAATCCGGCAGGGCGGACACCGGTACCGCGTCCTTAATCTCTTTGGCGACCCGCACGGCAACATCATGGTCGAGGACGATCGAGCAGGCCGGGACGTCTTTCATTTCCGGCTTGATGAGTCCTTTGGAAACCAACAGGTTCCGAAGCGTGCGCGTATCGACGAGCTCAGTCTTGGCAATGCTTGCAATGCTCGATTTGCGTGGCTGCAGGATCACCTCGCCAAGCAGGTTCTGGCCGGGCATCAAGTCCATGTTTTCGATAATGAATGCGCGCAGCAGGTCCCGAATGGGGCCGGGATCGTTGCGCAAGTTGCTGCTGGAAAGCCAGAGGTAGAGCCCGCCGAACACGGCCCGCCGCGACGACAGCGCCGTGCCCCGGGCGATCGCATTATCCAGGAGGTCCTGGAACGCCGCGCAGACCCCTTCCTCTCCGTCCCGCATGTGGGGCCACGCTACGGCGATCGCCGCCTCGCGGTCATCGGGTGTCATGTCCGCGGGTTTCCGTCTCGGGCCGTAAGCGCAGACAAGACCCAGCATCTCGGTGGCGCGGGCGACCTGATCGATCCCCTGCCGATCAAGCCATGCAGGACCAGCATCGCCTTCCAGGCGCGCGAGGACATAGGACTGGAGTTCGGACGGGGCGCGCGGCGGGCGGGATTTCGCCAGGGAGGCAAGGGCGGCGCCGGTTTCGGGGACCAGCGCCTGCAGCTCGTGGGTGACGTCGTCCCAAGCCCCGGCCTTGCGCTCCACCAGGGCCAGGCCATGCCGGGGGCAGGTCCGCACCGGCGCGAGCATCCAGGCCAGCCGCAAGCGTCGGGCAGCGTGCGGCGGCAGGTCCGACGCCTCGTCCTCGGCCAGGCAGGCCGGGCAGAAGCGGGTCGCCTTTCCCACGGTGATATCCGCGTAGAATTCTTCGCCACGCAGGCCGAAGCGACGGTTACCAAGACGGGTGATGCTGTTGCGACGGACCGGTTCGGGGTCCTGCCCGACGATCTCGCACAGGCGGGTGATCGCGTCATCGGCCCCGCCCCGGAGCGCCATGAGGTCGATCCCGAGGTCATTGAGAAAGGGGACCAGCCGGCCCCCGGTGTGGAACGCCGCCAGGCGCGCCGCCCAGGAAAGCGGGGTCTCGTCCTCGGCGAAAGGCAGGAAGGGGGAAAGCCGGGCCATGGTCACCCCCGCCGCTTGCGATTGTGGACCCCAGCGGGGGACTCTTCACCGTCGAGCGTGATCGCCCGCCAGTCCTCCACGAGGAAGATGTTGCGGTCTGGCGGGCACCCTTCCTGCATGGCCCAGGCCTGCGCGAAGGCCTGCACGTCGACCTGCGGTGCCCCGTCCTCGAGCGCCCGTTCGATCGCCGCGACGATCAATTCCACGCAGCGGCCGAACCGGTACCGCGCCCCGTGAAACAGCCGATCCATGATGTCGTCCTCTTCCGGGGGCTCCAGATCGGCGCGGCGGCAATAGTCCTCCAGCACCGAGGTGAAGAGGTCCCGATCAACTTCGGACGCGATGGGCGGCAGGTGGATTGCGGAGAACCGGCGCTTGACCTGGGGGTCGCTGCGGATGATCTCGGACAGCTGCTCGGTGCCCGAGAGGATCACGATCACGGCATGCTCGCCCTGCATCAGGGTCTTGATGGCCCGCAAGATCAGGTTCCGGTCCGCGCAGAAGAGGTCATGCGCCTCGTCGATCCAGAGCACCGATACCCCCAGCATCCGCAGCCGGTTGCGCAGAACCTGCCACATGTTCCAGGCTTCCCGGCGCCCCGACACCTCCGGGTAGCCGCTCCGCTCGAGCAGTTCGAGGGTCATGCACTTGAACGTGGCAGGGCTGGGCACGATGCCGGAAAGATAGAACGGCGCCTCGCGCCCGGTGCCCGCCAGCACCGGATGGCGGGCCAGGCTGCGGTCCACGAGGGTGGATTTTCCACCCCCGGGTCCATCGACGACCATGATGCCGCGGGTTTCGCCGGTCCGCGTGAAACGGCGTGCCTCAGGCAGGAGATTGCCGTCCACATCGCGCTTCAGCAGCCGGTCGAGGTGGGACGCGAATTCCGCGTCCCGAGAGGTCTTGATGTGCAGGTTCCGCAGGGTGGCGAGGATTTGCTCGATTTCGCGAGGGGTCTTCACGCTCAGTCCTCCTCGATCGAGAAACCGGTCTCACCGCCCTTGCGGCGCTTGCGGGGCGCCGGCCGCTTGGCCTTTGCCTTGGCGGGAGCTGCGGGCTCCACCGGGTCGGGGAGGATGCTGCCAACGCCGTTTTCCGCCTTGCGGGGCTTGGGGCTGTCGCCGACCTCGAAGCCGATGAACAGGCGCTTTTCCTCCCGCTCGATCCGCTCGTGGCTCCAGTCCTCGACCAGAAGGCCGGTCAGCGCCATCGCGCCTTCGTTGCGCCGGGTGATGTCCTTGATCGCCGCGTGCACGATCTCACGCTCGATCAGCTTGCCCTTCGGCTTGCGGCTGCGCGCGGTGCGGCAGGCCGTCATCCAGGTCTGCGCCGGAACACCGTCCAGCCCGTCTTCGACGGCGGGCACCCCGAACCACTCCTTGCCAAGGCAGACCTCGATCGTCCCGATATCCTTGGGATGCCAGCGGACCGGCACGGTGTGCGGGCCCTTGGCGATCATGGCCTGCCCCAGGCGTTCGGAATGGTACCGGACCCCAAGGATGGTGATGCCCTCCTTGTCGAGAACGCGGGCCATGCGGCGCCCGAAGACCAGGCGCATGCGGCGCATGTCCGGCGGCGGCTGAACGCCCCATTGCTTTTCGAGACGCTTCCAGCATGCGGCCGGGGTTTCCCCGCCGAGGCCATCATGCGGCATGTTGTGATAGATATCGACCACCCAGCGGACCAGGGCGAAGGTCAGATCCTCGACCGTCAACGCGGCCCGCTTGGCCGGGTCGCTGTCCCCCTTGGTGGCGACATCCGAGAAGGTCCGGCCACTGAGACGCGGAAGCAGATGCATCGACATGGTGTTGAACACGCGCTCGATCCGCCCCCGGAGTTCGGGAAAGCCGGCCACGGTGATTTCCGACGCGATACCCAAATCACTGCAGGCGAACCTGAAGAGCTCCGAATTGAAGGCGCGGCCGGCATCGGTAACGATCAGTTCGGGCAGCCCCGACATGCTCCAGAACCCAAGGGCCCCGACGGCGTCGGACCAGCGTCCCTTGTCCGAGACGACCATCTCGAGGGTCTGGAGCGCGGCCTCCGCGCCAGGAGTACGGCTCATCGTCATCCCGACGATGCACCGGGTCGTCGCGCACATCGCAACGGTCAGGAACCAGCGGCTCTTCTTCCCGTCCAGCCCCAGGGCCTGAAGCTCCTCCTCCGACAGCAGGTCGACCAGCCCGGTCGAGTGCATGAGGGAGATCAGGTCGATCGTCCACTCGTCGATTTCGACGCGCTCGAGGGGACGGGTCAACTCGATCCCGGCACCAACTGGGCGGAACTTTTTGCGCGCTGCACCTTCCCCCTTCCGCGCCCGCTCGACCGCGTAGGCATCGAGGCTGTGGATCGCACGGCGCACGGTTTCCCGGCTGGGAATGGTCAGGGGCGGACGCCCCTCTTTCTGCCGCTCGGCATTGTGCACCGTGAAGGCGCCGATAACGTTTTCATGGACCTGTTTCTGGCTCAGGCGTTCTTCGCCGAGGTACCGGCGAACCTCCTTCATCATCAGCCCCTGCTCCTCGGGGGCCAGCTGACGTCCGCGATTACCCTTCCGGTGCATGGCGTCGACAAGACCGCCTTCACCAAATTCCTCGTAGGCCTTGACCCAGGCACGCAGGGTACGGGCCGAAGGCGCATTGGCGAGATTGGCGGACCAACCGGGCTTGTCCTTGCCCGAAGGGTTGAGGTTCCGGGCCGCGTAGCCCATCGCGGTCCCTTTCAGGGCAAGCGTGCTGGCCGTGATGGACGCATCGGTGCGCTTGAGCAGACCTTTCCGCTCCAGCTCGAGAAACGCCTGCACATAGGCGCTCCGCTTGACCAGACGCGCGCGCTGCATCTCGCCGAGCGTCGCGATCAGCGGCGCGGCCACCCTCAGGCGACGAGCCGCAGAATCCGGGTGATAGTAGCGGTGATCGACGCGAATGCGCCCCATGTTACCCAGGCGGCTGAGCTGTTCATGCGAGAAGTCCTGGGACAACTGCGCGCCATCCACCATCGTGAGAACATAGCCGTCCTCCTTCTCGTAGGTCATGCGCCAGGCCTCGCCATTGATGGTGATGCGGTCGAACGCACCGAAGGCATAGCGCGCGCCTTCCGGGTTGAATTCGATATCCATCAGACAAGCCCTCCCTTGAAGACCTGCGCAGCCGGGCGGATCCGTTCATGGTTCACCAACCGCAGATGGCCCGACCGGATGAGGCGCACGAGGGCGCGGAAGCCACGCGCCTCCAGGGCGATTTCGTCGGCGAGCCGCGCCAGCGGGGCGATCCCGCGCAGGTCGCCGACGATCTTCCGTGCAGCTGCATCCGCCTCGGGGTCGGGCTGCCGCACCGAGTGGAGAAGCTTGGCGTTGAACCGCTCGGTCTGGTCGAAATCCTTGTCGGTGAGCAGGCGAAGGTCGTTTGCGAACCCGCTCGCACGGATCTGCCGTGCCACCTGGCGTACCTCGTCGAGAAACCGCTCCGAAACCCGTGCTTCGGGCCGGACGGTATAGGCGACCCGCTGCCCGTCGGTCTGCTCGACGAGGAAGTCGATGTAATGGGTCCGAACAACACCATCGGCGTCATGCCACTCGAACGCGACCTGCTCATGGATCTTCGCAGTTTCCGGGCGGGACGCCAGGCACAGGCAGCAAGTGAACTCGGTATGGCTTTCGGTCCGCACGACCCGGCCGGGACCGTCCCCGAGAACGATCTGGCCGGTGAAGTGGAACCGCGTGCCCCACGGCACCTTCCGCTGTGCGAGACTGGGATCGGGCAGCTGAATGCCCTCGATCAGATTGTGAGACATGGTGTTCTCCTCATCAGATTAATCCGCCTGCCGCCCGGGATTGGGCGGCGGCAAAAATCGTCAGCGCGCCGGAATGATGACGTGTGGCAGCCGACCGCGACGCGATCCGGCAGGCCGGTGATCCGGCACACGCCACCCGGATCCCGGTTGCATCCGGGACCTGGGTGAACGGTCTGTGAGGGCAGTCGGCGTTGAAATCCGGAGCCGGATTTGCTATATCCCGAACAGCTTAGTGGGGTTGGTTCCGACCTGCCCTGGTTTTGAAGCACTCGGTCCGTTGGAGCGGATCGAGTGTTTTCTTTTTCGGCTCTAACTCGTCATCGATATCCTCCTTTCGCGCGCTTGCCTGCGCCTTGGTCCAGATCGCCGGGTCCCTTCACGACCGGCTGTCGGGACTTAGCGCCAAATGTTCGGCATTTAAAGTTTTTCGCCATATTTTTCATATGTTTGCGAAAATAGCCTATTCTTTACCTCTTCGCTCTTGGAAGGACGTGCCGATAGCCATAGATATAGCCCCCCGCTTTTTCTCACCCCACAACCACTCCCGGATCTGCGGCCCCAAACGCCTTCTGACGCACACGGCAAAAAAGATGCGAAAACGCGTCCCAGCCGGATCGGCGTCAAGAAATCTCACCGCGCATGACGCATCCGGCCCGAGAATCACTCGGCTCCAAGACCGCCCGCAGGGCTTTGCCCCCGACTCGGTTCGATCGATTTTCTGTGTGGGAGTCGTGATCCCGCGCAGCCGATACCCGATCCGGAACGGATCAGCGTATCGGCGTGCCTATCAACCGCAGGGCGGTGGGCGTGGTATTCAGGATCAACTTCATGCCGAACCACATGGGTCATCGAAAGGCGGCCTTCAACACGCTGACAATGCAAAAAACTGTGTCAGGCGGTCGCAGGGGCACAAAAGGTAGCGGGAGGGACCGGGATGGCCCTGCGGCGTGTCAGGACGAGGCGCGGGTGTAGATTGGGGTCACTCGCGCCAACCTTGTTGAGGATAACCACGAACGTCGTGGAGGTCGGCAAGGCCGTTCGCCATTGAAAGGTTTCAAGTGCGGCCCATCGCGGGCAGCCTGATTTAGCATCTCAAGGTTGTCTCGGAGCCCTGCTCCCGACCCATGAGGAATCCCCGAATTGCATACAAGAAGCTCTTAGAGATCAGCATCCGCCACGGCCTGACCAGGTCCAGATCCAGATGGCATTCCCGCTCGAGCGGCGCTAACAGCCTGTCATTCTTTAAATATCTCAAGAATTGGGGCAGGCCGCAGCCTGCCCCTATGGTGTGGTCTAAACCTTATCGCGAGAAAGACCACGCCGCTTCTTCTGCTAGGGCTATAGAATAATTCAGTGTAACATGCCATGACAAGTCTAAAGTGATCGTGTGTGCGTTATGAAGCGTTTTGCATTTGATATTGGTTCTGGTTCTCTCGGGTGGGCAGTCTTCCGCATAGACGACAAAGGCCGAACCCCAACTGAGCTGCTCGACCTCGGAGCACGCATCTTCCCAACAGGCCGAGATCCTCAGTCGCGCGAGTCCAATGCGCTTGGACGTCGGTATCCGCGCCAGCAACGACGGCAGATCGACCGCAGAAAGAAGCGGGGAGTCGAACTGGAAGGGCGGCTCGTGGCGCACGGGCTGATGCCGCCAGCGGACGACGTCGAAGGGCGCGCCCGCTTCTTCCGGATCGATCCCTACCGCGCACGCGATCGCGTCGCCCGAGACCGAGCAGAGCTGCACGATCTCGGGCGAGCCATCTGGCACATGTCTAAGCACAGAGGGTTCAAGAGCAATCGCAAGGCCAATCGGACGAACGAGGACGACGCAGGCAAGATCGCGGATGCGGCAAAGGCACTTCGTGAGAAGCTGGCCGACACTGGCGCGCCAACGTACGGCGCATGGCTCGCAGAGCGTCATGGAAATGGCGACCCCGTTCGGATCAGGCCCGCAGGCGAGGGCGCCAAGATCAGCTATGACTTCTACCCGACGCGCGCCATGCTTGAAGCCGAGTTCGATCATATCTGGCGCATGCAGGCCCGGCACCATCCCAATCTGACCAAAGAGGCACGAGAAAAGATTCGGGACACGTTGTTTTTCCAACGGCCCCTGAAACCCGTAAAGCCAGGCCGCTGCACCTTCTTTCCAGACGATGAACGCCTCCCGAAATGGCATCCGCTGGCGCAGGAATTCCTGATTCTCCAGCAACTCAATATGATGCGGTTTCTGGACGAGAGGGGAGAGCTCCCTCTTGATCAGGAAAAGCGCGATCTTCTGATGAACCACCTGATGGCAGGCGAGAAGCTGACGTGGGCCGGCTTGCGAAGGACATTGAAGATTCCCGCGGGAACTGAGATCAATCTTGAAAAGGGCGGGCTGAAGGAGATTGCCCACAACGCCACTGCAGCGCGTCTCGCCGTCGGCACGAAAAAGAACCCTGCTCCTCTGGCCGATAGCTGGCACAAGATCGATCCACGACGCCGGTTGCTATTGCTCAAGATCTTGGCGGTCACTGCAAATCCCGAGCGCACGCGCGGCAGGCTGGAAAACTGGGTTGGGCTGGCTCCTGATGCCGCCGCAAATGTTGAAAAGGTCACCCTCCCGCCCGGCCACCTCATGCTCGGGCTGCGGGCCACGCGTGCGATTGTTCAGGCAATGCGCGAGGAGGTCATCGTCTACAGCGCTGCGATAGAGCGAGCTAGCGAGCGTGGTCTGTTCGGCGATGGCGTCGCCCTGCACCATTCTGACCTGCGATCGGAAGGCGATCCCGGGCTGCTGCGCCTGCCACGATATTACGAGCTAACGGCTCTTCAGCGAATGCTCGGCACAGGTACCGGAAATCCCGACGATCCGCCCGAAATCAGGTTCGGTAAGATCGCAAACCCGACGGTCCACATCGCACTAGGCCAGTTTCGGCGGGTCATGAACGCTCTCATTGACCGCTACGGCAAGCCGGATCAGGTCGTGATCGAGACCACACGCGACATGGCAAAATCCGCGCGCGAACTGAACGAGATTGACGCCGAGATCAGGAAGAACACAAAGCGCAACGACGCGTGGCGCGAGGAGCTGGAGGAAGGTGGCATCCTCGCCCCGCGGGCGCGAGCGGGCGACCGGTTCATGCGGATGCGCCTCTGGGAGGAGTTGGGCAAGACGCCTGCCGACCGCCTTTGCCCTTATTCGGGCAAACCCATCAGCCTTACACAACTCCACTCCGACGAGGTCGAGATTGACCATATCCTGCCTTTCGAGGATACGTTCGACGACAGCCCTGCCAACAAAACCGTCTGCTTCCGTGCCGCAAACCGGATTAAGCGCAAGCGCGCGCCCGGCGACGCCTGGTCAGGCGAGGAACTTAACGCTATCATCGAGCGTGTGAAGGGGGCGCCGGGGATGGCGAGGAAACTGTGGCGTTTCCTGCCCGGAGCCCTGCACAAGTGGCAGGAGCAAAGGGGCTTCGAAGACCGGCAACTGCACGCGACCGGATATCTGGCAAAGGTGGTGCGCGCCTATGCCGAGGCGCTGTTCCCGAAGGACGGAACCTCGAACATCTGGATGCCTACAGGGCGAATGACAGCAATGCTGCGACGACGGTGGTTCCGAAACCTTCCAGGCCACAACGCGAAAACCCGTGACGATCACCGCCACCACGCCCTCGATGCCGCTGTAGTTGGCGTAATCGACCGGCGCACGATCCAGATGTTACAGACCCAGGCGCGCCGGCACGGGACAGAAGAACTAGACCGCCTCCTTCCTGACCCACCCGAGCCGTTCCCCGAATATCGCGATCAAGTGCTGGCGAGGGTTGCCAAGCTCAATGTCAGCCACCGTCCGGACCGGCCCATCACGAAACGCGAGGCAATGGCCCGACGGGAGAGGGGTGAGAAGCACATTCCTAGCACAGTGAATGGACGCCTTCACGAAGACAACGCTTATGGGATTGTCCAAGACAATCCCGAGAACCAAGCGGCTCGGACAATAGGGAACCTGGTTAAACGCAAGCCCGTGATCGATCTCTCAAAGGACGAAATCGGACAAGTCCGAGACGAACGGCTTCGACAAGAGCTCCTGAATGCCACTGAAGGCAAACGCGATGACAAAAAGGCGCGCGAAGCTGCTTTGAGGGAGTGGAGTGATCGTACGGGCCATCAGCGCATCCGACTTCTAGTTATGGACAATACAGCAATGCCGGTTGATGGCAGGATGGGCCACCCCCGCGAGAATGAACCTTACAAGTGGTTGATTCCCGGAGAGAACGCCTTTGTCGACATTCTGGAAAGCCCGGACGGGCGGTGGTTTCACCATGGAACGCGGGTCTGGGAGGCCGCGTCTTGCAAAGATAGGCAATGGAAAGAAGTCTACCCAGAAGCCCGCCTAATAATGCGACTCTACAAGTACGACACTTTGCAGTTGTTCCAGTGGGATCCCAAGGAAAAGGCGGTGATCCCTGGCACGAACACGATCAAGGTTGTTCGCTCCATTCCAGACAGCCCCACCAACAAGAATGTGCGTTTGGTCGGCGCAAACCTTGCTATCCCCTTCAGCGATCGCGACAAGCAACGCGACGGAGAACAAGGATGGGAAGCTGTGGCCTATGATGTTTTGCGGAAACGCCGTGCGCGACGGGTACGCGTTGATGAATTGGGGCGGGTGAGGATCGTGCCGCACGGAGTGATCTGATCATCAGGCCAGCCTGTCGGGCTCCACCAAAAGGAGGTCGTCATGGTTGGACGCATTGTGGAACTGAGCCGCACGGGGCTTGCCGTGCACAAGCGCCGCGGGTTTCTCGCGGTCGATGAAGGCGGAACCGAAGCGGGACGCATCGGCCTTGCGGACATTGAGGCGGTGCTGGCCGCTAGCCCTGGGTTGATGTGGTCTAACACCGCCCTGTCCGAACTTGCAGCGCGGCAAGTGCCCGTCATGGTGCTCGGGCCCGCCTTCACGCCCGTGGCTGTAGTTCTACCGTTGAACGGTCATCATGCCCAAGCCGAGAGATTTCGCGCGCAGGCCGAGGCGACATTGCCCATGCGCAAACAGGCTTGGGCCGTAAGCCCCCGGTTTTTACCGCAGCGGCTGGTCCTTGACGCGGGCGATGATGTCGGGTTCGGCGACGAAGTCTTCGAGGAAGCTGTGCCACTCTT
>NZ_SLXL01000006.1 GCF_004345735.1 Rhodovulum adriaticum | reverse complement strand
CCACGTAAGAGACGTCATTTGCGACGTCGCTATGCACGTGTCTTAGGCGATCACGCCACCTTCAGGCAGGCGGTGCAAATCGGGGGCTTACCTTGGGCCTCTATGGTCCGCCACAAGATCGCCGCACAGGCCGAGGCACTGGACCGGATCGGCCAGCCTTCGGAACGCCTGCGCAGGCTGTTGACCGCGGTTCGCTCCGGAGACCCTGACAATCGCGAGGCTCAGGCAGCGCAAGCCTATTGGCCCCTCTTGATGGGACGGGATTTCCGGCGGGACCGCGGGGCGGATGGCGTTAACGCCATGCTTAACTATGGCTATGCCGTTCTGCGCGCCGCAACCGCTCGCGCCATCGTCTCCGCCGGGCTGCACCCGTCGTTGTCGGTGCATCACCGCTCAGGCGGCGATGCACTGGCGCTTGCCGATGATCTCATGGAGCCGTTCCGCCCGACGGTGGACCTGATCGTGCACCGCCTCGTGGCCGAGGGACTCACCTGTGTGGAGAATGCCCGCGAGGACCTTGTCTCGTGCCTCTCTGCCGATTTTCCGACCCGAAACGGTGCCACGCCACTCTCTCAGGTTCTTGTCCGCCTCGCACAAAGCCTCGCGCGGTCCTTCCTCGATCGCAAACTGAAGCTGGATTTCCCATCCCGGCCCCTGCCGGACGAAATGGGCGAGCCCGAGCATGCCTGAACGCTACAAGCAACTTTCAGGATATCAGGTCATGTGGGTCTGGATTCTATTCGATCTCCCCGTCGGCACCAAGGCTGAACGCAAACGCGCCACGCGGTTTCGCAACGATCTCCTCGATTTGGGGTTCGAGATGGTCCAATTCTCGGTGTATCTTCGACATGCGTGGAGCCGGGAAAAGGCCGAATCCTTTGCGCGACAGGTCGGGGATTGCGTTCCAGAGGCGGGACATGTTCAGGTGCTTTTCTTCACGGACAAGCAATATGTGCAAAGCCAAGTCTTTCGCGGGCAGGCCCGACCGGCGAGACCAGATGAAAAACCGCGCCAGTTGGCTCTCTTTTGAGCACCCTGTGTTCAATTCTTGGGAGCACGACGCCAGAAAAAGCCCCGTGCAACAGAGGGTTGCACGGGGCTTATCCTAGCAGAAGAAGCGGCGTGGCCAAACCCGGACTGGAGATCGCCACGCCGCTTGGTCGGCCCGATCCTAGCAGAAGAAGCGGCGTGGCCAAACCCGGACGAACATGGGTTCCTCGTTGGTGTTGCCTTCATCCTAGCAGAAGAAGCGGCGTGGCCAAACCCGGACCAGTTCATCGGGGTTCACATCCACGCCCAGATCCTAGCAGAAGAAGCGGCGTGGCCAAACCCGGACAGGCTCCATGTCCAGATCATCCGGGCTGACATCCTAGCAGAAGAAGCGGCGTGGCCAAACCCGGACTACCTAACCCTCACAGACGAAATCGAAAGGATCCTAGCAGAAGAAGCGGCGTGGCCAAACCCGGACTATGTCCCTATCTCCCGTATGGTGACCCCCATCCTAGCAGAAGAAGCGGCGTGGCCAAACCCGGACTTGCCTTCGGACGACTGAGCGAGGGCATCTATCCTAGCAGAAGAAGCGGCGTGGCCAAACCCGGACCAGCCTTCGTGACCATCCAGCGCGCCGGGGATCCTAGCAGAAGAAGCGGCGTGGCCAAACCCGGACTGATGGGTTGGCGATCAAAGGGGCGTCCGTATCCTAGCAGAAGAAGCGGCGTGGCCAAACCCGGACACTCCTCTGTGTGCCGCGCTAATTGGGCTTATCCTAGCAGAAGAAGCGGCGTGGCCAAACCCGGACGACTGGTCATACCATGTGGTGACGTAGCCGATCCTAGCAGAAGAAGCGGCGTGGCCAAACCCGGACACGGAATTGGTAAAGGCCGTGGAGGGATCAATCCTAGCAGAAGAAGCGGCGTGGCCAAACCCGGACCGGGCGGTCCATCGCTCTCTGGCGACGGTCATCCTAGCAGAAGAAGCGGCGTGGCCAAACCCGGACCTCGAGCTCTTCGACATGCTCGACGCGATAATCCTAGCAGAAGAAGCGGCGTGGCCAAACCCGGACACGGTGTGATTATCCACGCCGCGCAGCTGCATCCTAGCAGAAGAAGCGGCGTGGCCAAACCCGGACTGCGCAACCATCATGATGTTGTTGCTGTAGATCCTAGCAGAAGAAGCGGCGTGGCCAAACCCGGACGTTGATCCGCTGATGCGGCGCGGGCTGGCAATCCTAGCAGAAGAAGCGGCGTGGCCAAACCCGGACTGATCCGTTCCGCGCTGCCCGCCGTCCTCGATCCTAGCAGAAGAAGCGGCGTGGCCAAACCCGGACACCCCGGCAGCAATAGCGCCGATCTGGCTGATCCTAGCAGAAGAAGCGGCGTGGCCAAACCCGGACCGGCTGGTTGGTCGGGTCGGGGCGGTAGACATCCTAGCAGAAGAAGCGGCGTGGCCAAACCCGGACCAGGTGCGCTCGAACCAATCCGACGCGGTCATCCTAGCAGAAGAAGCGGCGTGGCCAAACCCGGACGCGAATTGGTCGTGGATAAGGCGCACCAGGATCCTAGCAGAAGAAGCGGCGTGGCCAAACCCGGACAACTCGGTTTGATCACTGTCCGTGATGGGTATCCTAGCAGAAGAAGCGGCGTGGCCAAACCCGGACTCAGGCCCACGACAACCGCTTGCGGGTTGCATCCTAGCAGAAGAAGCGGCGTGGCCAAACCCGGACGCGGCGTTGGTCAGCCCGCCGCTGCGCCCAATCCTAGCAGAAGAAGCGGCGTGGCCAAACCCGGACACCTGCACGAGCACATCATGCGCTCCTGGAATCCTAGCAGAAGAAGCGGCGTGGCCAAACCCGGACGTGCGCGGCCATGTGCAGCTGCCCGGCCAGATCCTAGCAGAAGAAGCGGCGTGGCCAAACCCGGACGAAGTATTCATCATCTTCGATCTCGCCATTATCCTAGCAGAAGAAGCGGCGTGGCCAAACCCGGACGTCTGGCGCAGCATGCGGGTCGCGAAGGTGATCCTAGCAGAAGAAGCGGCGTGGCCAAACCCGGACGATAACGCACATGTCGCCTTCAGCGTTTGTATCCTAGCAGAAGAAGCGGTGTGGCCAAACCCGGACCGACCTGCGGCATGAGGGCGTGTCGCGCCTATCCTAGCAGAAGAAGCGGCGTGGCCAAACCCGGACGGTGAGGCGATTGTAGGTTTCGACAGCTTTATCCTAGCAGAAGAAGCGGCGTGGCCAAACCCGGACAATCATTACGCAGTATGTTGCGAGAAACGCGCGAAAGTTGGTGATGCCCTGAGGGGCGGCATATCATGGCGGTGTTCAGACGCCGTCAATTCTCTGCCGAGAAAGGGGTATGCCACATGTTGGAGACTACCATCGCCACGCTGCCCGATCCATCGGGATTTTCGCCGGACCCGTTGACCGACCTCATCCGCGGCGGGGCGCGCAGGTTGATCGAGCAGGCGGTCGAGGCGGAACTGGCCGCGCTGCTGGCCGCGTTCACCGAGGACAGGCTTGAGGACGGCCGGGCCAGGCTGGTCCGGCACGGATACCTGCCCGAACGCGAGATCCTGACCGGCGTCGGGCCGGTGACCGTCAAGGTGCCGCGCGTTCGGGACCGCAAGCCGGGGGACGACAAGATCACCTTCACGCCCAGCATCCTGCCGCGGTATCTGCGCAAGGCGAGATCGGTCGAGGAGCTGCTGCCCTGGCTTTACCTCAAGGGGCTGTCCACGGGCGATTTCACCGAGGCGCTGGAGGCCTTGTTGGGCGCAGATGCCAAGGGGCTGTCGGCCAAGACCGTCACCCGGCTGAAGGCCGATTGGTGGACGGAGTACCAGGCCTGGGAAAAGCGCGACCTCGGCACGCGGCGTTTTCTCTATATCTGGGCGGATGGCGTCTATTTCAAGCCGCGGATGTCTGAAGAAAAACAATGCGTTCTGGTGATCGTCGGGGCGGACGAATACGGCCGGAAGGAGCTGCTGGCCATGACCGACGGCTTCCGCGAAAGCACGCAAAGCTGGCGCGAGGTGCTTCTCGATCTCCGGCGGCGCGGCCTGAAACAGGACCCCAAGCTGGCCATCGGTGATAGTGCCCTTGGGTTCTGGACCGCGCTGCGCGAGGTATTCGCCACGACGCAGGAACAGCGCTGCTGGGTCCACAAGACGATGAACGTGCTCAATGCGATGCCGAAATCCGTGCAGGCCAAGGCGAAAGCGCATCTGCACGACATCTGGCAGGCCGAGACAAAGGCCAAAGCCAACGTCGCCTTCGATTTCTTCGTCGAAACCTACGGCGTGAAATGGGACAAGGCGGCCGCCAAGCTGGTCAAGGATCGCGACGCGCTGCTGACCTTCTACGACTACCCTGCGGAACACTGGAAACACATCCGGACGTCAAATCCGATCGAGAGCACCTTCGCCACCGTCCGGCATCGCACAAAACGCACGAAGGGCTGTCTCAGCCGAAAGACCGGGCTCGCCATGGCGTTCAAGCTGATGATGTCGGCGCAGAAGAAATGGCGAAAGCTCGACGGCCAGAACCGCCTGCCCGAGATCATTGAAGGGGTTGAGTTCCGCGACGGGCTCCGCCAACGTCAAGCCGCCGCCTGATCAAGCGTCACCAACTTCTGCGCATATCTCGTATGTTGCGGCGGGCAAATCCTAGCAGAAGAAGCGGCGTGGCCAAACCCGGACGGATCGGTTGTGCCTGCGTGGTCACTGTTTATCCTAGCAGAAGAAGCGGCGTGGCCAAACCGAAGCAACTTTTTCCGTAGAAGCCTCTCGGACTCAGTCTCACTCGCCCCCGCGCAACGGACCCCGATCAATGATATACAGGCCGGTTTTCCAGCACTTCCGCCCTGTCCAGCATGCGCGTGACCATCCGCAGGTTGGGCTCGAGGCCCGAAGGGGGAACCCGATCCAGGGTTTCGGCGATTGCATCGATCGCGGGCGCCGTCAGCCCGCGCCGCGCGCCCTCACGCCGGGCAAACGCCTGCAGGTCTGCGATCCTCATGCCTGGCAGGGTCAAGGGCGGGCACCGGCTGAGCAGGGGTGCGGGCAGGCTGGACAGGCTGTTTGCCGTCATTACCCAGTTGATCCACGACATGTCGAACCGCAGCTGGAAATACGGGCAGTCCCAGGCCCGCGCGGTCAGCGGCTCCAGCAAGGGCAGCAGCGCGTTGCCCATGTCGTAGGACCGGCCCTTGTCCGAGGTCACGGCCCCGGCCTTCTCGACCTCGTCCAGCACGATCACCGGGTTGCCGACAAGCTGTGCGAGGATTGTGGTCAGGGGCCTGCCGGGCGCGGCCGAGGACCAGCCGCGCTGCATCCCGGTCAGGGCAAAGCTGGCCGGTTCGCCGGTCGCGTCGATCATCGTGGCGGGCAGCCCCACGACCTGGGCCAGGCGCCGGGCCCAATGGCTCTTGCCGATGCCGGGTGGGCCCACCAGCAGAAGGGGCGGCATGCGAAAGCCTGCCGCGCCCTGGCGCACCGACTGGCGCATCGCGTGCCAGGCGGCCTCGGTCGCGGGCGCCATCCAGGGCATTTCCGCCTGCAGGGTGGCGGCCAGCTCGTCGGCGCGCGCCTCGCTGCCGATCTCGACCAGCGTGACCCCGTCTCGCAGCGGGGCGAGGCGCTCGCGATCCTCCTGCCGAAGATGACCCAGCCTGGTCGCGGCCGTCAGCCTTTCGACATAGCGCGCGGCCCGGCGATCGATGCGTGCCTCATCCTTGGCTGGCAATTGAGAGGCAAGGAATGTGTCCTGCTCTTTCGGGTCATCGACCCAACCTCGGGCCCTGGCCCGGTATCCCAGCAGGAAGCGGCGCAGGCGGCCGCGCACCTCGCGGACGGTCGGGATCTCTCTGCCGGGGCGAGCGTCGACGAAGGGAATGCGAGCCATGGGGTATCCTTTCTGGCACGACGATGCCGCCGCCAGCGCGACGCCACCGCGCGACCGCCCTGGGGGCGGCCGGTGGTTTCATGAAAGGACCCGGGTCTTGGGCAGAGAGGAAGCAGGAGCGGGGCGGCCCGTCAATGCCCCGGCCCAGCCGAAGGACGCCCGAAGGCGCCCCGAAGCCATGATTCGACAAGGTATTGTTTTTATGTCATATTTTTGAAAGCGTGCGCGCCGGTGGAAAGCAATCGCGTGTCAAAATGGCAGATAACCCCCGAAATGGCAGATTTTCGGTGGGTGGGACAGACAGCTGCGCGCTGATTGGCTACGCGCACTTGGAATAGCCGCAGCTCATGCAGGTCATGCAGCCCTCGACCATGCGCATGTCAAAGGCGCCGCAGCTGGGGCAGGCGGGGCCGCGGGGGGCGTCGCCGACCGCCATGGCGTCGATCTGGGGGTCGGATTTCAGGCCCATACCCTCGCCGTCTATAAAGCCGATGGCGATCATGTGCCGTTCGATCACGCCGCCGATGGCTGCCAGGATCGACGGGATGTACTTGCCCTGCATCCACGCCCCGCCGCGGGGGTCGAACACGGCCTTCAACTCTTCCACCACAAAGGACACATCGCCACCGCGCCGGAACACCGCCGAGATCATCCGCGTCAGCGCCACCGTCCAGGCGAAGTGTTCCATGTTCTTGGAGTTGATGAAGACCTCGAACGGGCGTCGGCGGCCCGAGATGACGATATCGTTGATGGTGATATAGATCGCGTGCTCGCTGTCGGGCCATTTCAGCTTGTAGGTATTGCCCTCCAGCGCCTGGGGGCGGTCCAGCGGGTCGGCGATATAGACCACGTCGCCCGGGGGTACGGGGTTGGTGCCATCGGCCACGGGGATATGTTCGGCGCGGGCCTGTTCGGGTTTCTCCTCGGCCACGCTCAGGACGCTGCCGGTCACCTCGTTCGGGCGGTAGGTGGTGCAGCCCTTGCAGCCGGTTTCATAGGCTTGCAGATACACATCCTTGAACGCGTCGAACCCGATATCCTCGGGGCAGTTGATCGTCTTGGAGATCGACGAATCCACCCATTTCTGCGCGGCGGCCTGCATCTTGACATGTTCGGCGGGGGACAGCGTCTGGGCGTTGACGAAATAGTCGGGCAACTCGGCATCGCCGAATTTCTCGCGCCACAGGCGCACGGCGTAATCCACCACCTCTTCCTCGGTGCGGCTTCCGTCCTTTTGCAGAACCTTTCGGGTATAGGCATAGGCAAAGACCGGCTCGATCCCGCTCGACACGTTGCCGGCATACAGGCTGATCGTGCCCGTGGGCGCGATCGAGGTCAGCAGCGCGTTGCGGATGCCGTGTTCCGCGATCGCCGCGCGCACGTCCTGATCCATATGGGTCAGCGACCCGCTGGCCAGGTACTTGTCGGCGTCGAACAGCGGGAAGGCGCCCTTTTCTTTGGCCAATTGAACCGAGGCCAGGTAGGCGGCGCGGGCGATCCGGTGCAACCAGCGTTCGGTCTGGCGCGCCGCCTCGTCGGACCCATAGCGCAGCCCCACCATCAGCAGCGCATCGGCCAGCCCGGTCACGCCCAGCCCGATCCGGCGCTTGTTCTTTGCCTCTTCCTCTTGTTGCGGCAGGGCAAAGCGGGACGCGTCCACTACGTTGTCCATCATCCGCACGGCGGTCGCGACCAGTTCGTCCAGCGCGTCCTCGTCCAGCCCGGCGCCGGCCTCGAACGGGTCGCGGACCAGGCGCGCGAGGTTGATCGAACCCAGCAGGCAGGCGCCATAGGGGGGCAGGGGCTGTTCGCCGCAGGGGTTGGTCGCGGCGATGTCCTCGCAATAGGCCAGGTTGTTCATCTGGTTGATGCGATCGATAAAGATCACGCCCGGTTCCGCGTAATCGTAGGTCGCGCGCATGATGCGGTTCCACAGGTCGCGCGCCTGCACCGTGTGATAGACCTTGCCGTCGAATTGCAGCTCCCATGGGCCATCGGCCTTGACCGCGTCCATGAAGGCATCGGTGACCAGCACGCTGAGGTTGAACATGCGCAGCCGCGCGGCGTCCTGCTTGGCGGTTATGAAATCCTCGATATCGGGGTGGTCGCAGCGCATGGTTGCCATCATCGCGCCCCGGCGCGAACCGGCCGACATGATGGTGCGGCACATCGCGTCCCACACATCCATGAACGACAGCGGGCCAGAGGCATCGGCCGCAACCCCATGCACGTCGGCGCCCTTGGGCCGGATGGTGGAAAAGTCGTACCCGATCCCGCCGCCCTGCTGCATGGTCAGCGCGGCCTCTTTCAGCATGTCAAAGATGCCGGCCATGCTGTCGGGGATCGTGCCCATGACGAAGCAGTTGAACAGCGTCACATTGCGTCCGGTCCCCGCGCCCGCGGTGATCCGCCCCGCGGGCAAAAAGCGGAAATCCTCCAGCGCGGTGTAGAACCTGTCCTCCCACGCGGCGGGGTCGGCCTCTGGCGCGGCCAGGGCGCGGGCGATGCGGCGCCAGCTATCCTCGACCGTCAGGTCGACCGGCGTGCCGTCTGATACCTTTAGGCGGTATTTCATGTCCCAGATCTGCGCGGCAATGGGGGCGGAAAAGCGGCTCATCTGATGGTCCTCGGGGCGCGGTGAAGGGCGGCAAGAATAGGCCCTTGGCTTGAACTCCGCAACAATTAGCCTAGGCTCGAACGCCATCAACAGAATCTGGGGGTCAGGATGGCCGCGCGCCATGTCAATCTGGTAAAGCTGTGCGTCGGCGCCGAAGCGGTAGAGGATCTGGCCCGCTGGCAGGACAGCGCCCGCGCCAAGGGGCCGGATGGCCTGCCCCGGCACGTCACCCGGATGTGGCCCAAGCGTGCCGATGAATTGCTGAACGGCGGTTCGCTTTACTGGGTGTTCAAGGGCGTGATCCTGGCCCGCCAGCGTATCGTGCGGCTGGACCAGGTGACCGGCAGTGACGGCATCGCGCGCTGCGGCATCGTGCTAGACCCCGCCATCATGCGGACAGAGGCGGTGCCGCGCCGTCCCTTTCAGGGGTGGCGCTACCTGTCGGCCCAGGATGCCCCCCGCGACCTGCCCCAGGGCCGCCAGGAAGAGGAAGAGCTGCCCCCCGCCCTGATGGCCGCGCTGGCCGAAATCGGGGTGCGCTAGGCGGTCCGGCCCCGCGGCCCGGCCAGCGGGCGGCGTATGGCCGGGCTCATCCCCACCAGGATGATCGCGACGGAGAACAGGCACCAGATCGCCGGCATCTCGTTGGGGTTGTCGGTCAGCAGGTTGGCCAGGATCGGCCCGACCGCCGCGTGAAACAGCACGAAACGCCAGGCGCCATAGAACAGCGGCATGACAAAGGCCGCCAGGATGTAGCTGGGAAATTGCAGCGTCTGGCCCATCAGGCTGGGGATATAGCCGGTCAGCGCGTTCAGGGGCACCTCCCACCCGATATGCCATGTGCCAGTGATGGTGCACAGCCGCTCGCCGCACAGGACCGAACCGGGGCGGCAGGTGCCCAAGGCCTCCAGCGGGATCAGTTGCGCCAGCATCCAGGCCGTCGCCGCCCCGCAGACCGCCCAGACCGCGCGCCGGGTGCGGGCGGGCACGGTATGGCCCACGATCGCCATCGCGAACGCGTTGATGAAAAAGGGCTGCACCGCGATATGCAGGTAGGACAGCAGGGTGACCGCCCTGTTCGCCGGGTTGGTGCAGTCATCGACCACGGCGTAGCCTGCGGCCTGCAATGCCTCCATGAAGGTGAAGAAGCCCAGCGTGACCCAGATCCCCCGCGCCTCGCCCCGCCAGGCGGTGGCGGCGGTTGCGGCGGCCCCTATGCCGACCATGGCGACGGAAACTTCGGCGGACCAACACATGGGGCACCTCCCGGTTGTCGGGGGAAGTGTGCGGTGGGGCAGGGCGGTTGGCAAGAAAATTGGGGCCGTCTGGGGCGGCGCCGGGGCATGGTTCCCCTTGGATTCGGCCGGGCCTTGGGCAATAAGGCCCCATGATTGCCCCGCTGCCGATACGCCCGACGGTGCGTGCCGTCATCCGCCGGGATGGCAAGTTCCTGATTCAGGTCAAGCAGCGGCCCGACGGGCGGCGCTATCTGACCTTGCCCGGTGGCCGCCAGGAACCCGGCGAGACCATGCAGGCCTGCCTGATCCGGGAATGCGAGGAAGAGATCGGCATCGCGCCCACCATCGGCGACGTGCTGCATGTGGCCGACGTGACCCGCATCCGCCCGGATGCGGAAGACCGGCAACTGATCGAAATCCTGTTCGCCTGCACCGTACCCGATAGCTATCGCCCGCAGATGGGCGCCCGCCCCGACAAGCGTCAGGTTCAGGTGCGCTGGGTCGATCCTGAAACCGATGGCCCGGCCTTTGTCCCGCGTTACGACCTGGCGCTGGGGCGAGGGGACGCGCCGGTCTATCTGGGGGCGTTGCGCAGTGAAACTGCCTGAGGCGGTAGAGGAAAACCTGTCCTTCCTGCTGGCCGAACTGGATGGGCAGTTGGCCCTGCTCGGGGTGTATTTCCGCGACCCGCAGACCGAAACCGCGCAGCGCCTGGTGCAGCGGGCGGGCTATGCGCAGAACCTGTCGGAACGGGTGCGCAAGGGCTGCCTGACGGGTATGCAGCGCGGCAAGGGCGGCGCGGCACGCGACCTGCACCTGAAAGGGGTCGACACGATCGCGCGCAACCTGGAAACGACCGCCCGGTTGGCGCGGCGTGCGGTGCGCCACGCCGAGGATGTCGAGCGTAACAAGCTGTTGCGCGCCGACGCCTACCTGACCCCGGTCAAGCTGGTTCGCGACACCGTGGCCCGCGTGCCCGATGCGCTGCGCAGCCGCGACAGCCACATGGCGGCGGGCATCGGCGACACGGCCAGGCTGGATGCCTTCTATGACCGGATGTTTCGGACCTATACCCGCGACATGCGCGAGACCCGGCATACCGAGGATCTGTCCCACGCCCTGCTGACCGCCAGCGCCGTGCACCGTATGGGCGAGGCCCTGCGCGGGATCGGCGAGGCGCTCTTGTCGATCAATATCGGCCAGACCGTCCAGTTCGAACGCTATTTCACCCTGCGCAGCGTCTTGTCAGGCATGGCCGAGGACGACGCGGATATCACCCTCAAGCCGCTTGCCGAAACCCGCTCGGGCAGTGCGATCTCGGGGGTGCGCATGGCGGGCGGCAAGGGCGGCACGGTCGACGCCGTGTTCAAGGATGGCGCCCGCAAGAAGGTCAAACAGGAACGCGTCGGGGTGAAAAGCTGGAACTCGGTCTATCCCGGCCTGGCGCCCAAGATCCTGTCCTACGAAAAGCGCGGCGACTCTGCCGCGCTGCTGATCGAGCATCTGAACGGCGAGACCTTCGAGGATATCGTTCTGGGCGGCACGGATTCCGAACTGGGCGCCGCGCAGAAGGCGTTGCACAAGACCCTGCGCGACATCTGGCAGCGCACAAGGGCCGACACCCCCGCCGAGATGAAGGCGATGGAGCAGCTTGCGCGCCGGATGCCCGATGTCTACCGGCTGCACCCGTCCTTTGCGGTCGGGCCGCAGCGGATACAGGGGGCCGGGATCGAAAGCTTCGACGCGCTGGTTGCCGCCGCCGCCCGGCGAGAGGCGGCGCTGCCAGCGCCGCTGTCGGTTTGGATCCACGGGGATTTCAACCTGGACAACGTGATCTACGACCCGCACGAGAAAAAGATCCGGCTGATCGACCTGCACCGATCCTGCTATATGGACTACGTGCAGGATGTGTCTGTCTTCATGGTGTCGAACTATCGCTTGCAGGTGCTGGATGCCGCGACGCGCGCGCGGATCGCGGGCGTTGCCTGCGCGATGCACGCGATGGCGGCGAAATTCGCGCGCAGCCAAGGGGATACGGGGTTTGAATTCCGTCTGGCGCTGGGTCTTGCGCGATCCTTTGCCAGTTCCACCCGCTTCGTTCTGGATCCGGGCCACGCCAGCCGCATGTTTCTGCGGTCCCGGTACATCCTGGAACGCCTGCTGGCCGTCCCCGAGGGTGGCGAGACACGCTTCAAGTTGCCGATGAGGGTGCTGTTCGATGGGTAAACGGATCGGGGTGATTGGCACCCCCGGAAAATGGTCGACCGAGGCGCTGGCCGACGCGCTGGAGGCGCGGACAGGCTATCGGCTGGTCATCGACATGGGGCGGGTCACGCTGGACCTGACCGCGGGGCGGCTGATGTACCAGGGCGTGGACCTGTGCACGCTGGACGGGCTGGTCCTGAAGAAGATCGCCGAAACCTATAGCCCAGACGCGCTGGACCGGCTGGAAATGCTGCGCGTGGCCGAGGCCCGCGGTGTGCGTATCTTCAGCCGCCCCGAGGCGGTTCTGCGCCTGATGGACCGGCTGGCCTGCACGGTGACACTGGCGGGCGCGGATATCCCGATGCCGCCCACCGTAATCACCGAGGACGAAACCGCCGCCGCCGAGACCCTGGCGCGCTTTGGCTCGGCGGTGTTCAAGCCGCTCTTTTCGACCAAGGCACGGGGGATGGTGCTGCTGGATCACGGGGCGGCGGATACCGCCGCGCGGATCGCGGCCTTTCGGGCGGAAAATCCGGTGATGTACATCCAGCAACGGGTGGACCTGTCCGGCCAGGACCTGGGCATGGTGTTCCTGAACGGCGACTATCTGTGCACCTATGCCCGCGTGGGGCAGGCGGGCAGTTGGAACACCACGATCCACGCAGGCGGCAAATACGCCCCCTTCGACCCCGCGCCCGACCTGATCGATCTGGGCCGTCGGGCGCAGGCGCCTTTCGGCCTTAGCTTTACCACTGTCGATATCGCCCTGACCCCGGACGGCCCGATCGTGTTCGAGGTGTCGGCCTTCGGCGGGTATTCCGGCGCGCTGCAGGGGTGCGGGGTGGATGCGATGGCGTTGATGGCCGATCATGTGCTGGCCGAGGTGACGGCATGAGATGCGCAGCGGACGTGATCGCGCGGCTGGACCTGGCGCCGGCCGAGGCCGCAGACCCGTTCCACCTGACGGTTGGCCCGGTGTCGCTGCGCGTTCTGTGCCCGGACCCGTTGCGCGGGGAACTGGTCGCCTATTTCGACGAGGCATTGTCGGACACCCCCGGCGACATCGTCATTCGCCTGCTGCCCGGCCAGCGGCTGGACCCCGAACCGGACTGGACCCCATGGTTGCGCGAGCCGGGCAAGACCGGGCGCAAGGATGCCGTGGTCGATCTGGACGATGCCCGGCTGGTGAAAAAGGTGCGCAGCGGGGTCACCTTCCTGCAATCGCCCGATGCGGTGTTGGCCTTTGGCCCCTTGGCGGAAAATGTCAGCACCGTCATCAACTTCATCAACACGCAGGTTCTGAATGCCGGGCTGCGCGAGGGTTGGCAGTTATGCCACGCGGCGGCGGTAACCGACGGGCGCCGGACGCTGGCCATATCTGGGCTGTCGGGCGGGGGCAAATCCACGACCGTCCTGCGGATGATGGACATCGCGGGCAAGCGCTTTGTGTCCAACGACCGGCTGCTGGTGCGCGGCGGCGATCCGGTGCAGGCGTTGGGCATCCCCAAGCATCCCCGCATCAACCCCGGCACGATCCTGGGAAACCCCCGGTTGGCGCCGATGCTGTCGCCGCAACGGCGGGCGGAACTGGCGGCGTTGCCGCCGGGCGAGCTGTGGGCGCTGGAGGAAAAGCACGACCTGATGATCGGCCAGGTCTATGGGCCGGGGCGGGTCCAATACGCCGCGCCGCTGACGGACTTCTGGGTGCTGAACTGGCGCCACGACAGCGCCGAACCGACCCGCCTGGCGGATGCAGACCTGTCCCGCCGCCCCGACCTGCTGGGCGCGATCATGAAAAGCCCCGGCCCCTTTTACCAGCACCCCGGCGGCCGATTTGAGCCCAACGGCGCGCGCCCCGATCCCGCGCCCTTCCTGTCCGCGTTGGCCGGACTGCGGGTGCGCGAGGTGTCGGGCAAGATCGATTTCGACGTGCTGGCCGACCACGGGCGGCGGCTGTTCGATGGATGAACGGCCCGCCTATCTGGCGCTGGTCCGGCACGGCGCCTATCACCAGCGGCCCGGCGCGCCCTCGGCGCGGCAACCCTATCCGCTGACCGACGCGGGCCAGGCACAGGCCACCCAATGCGGCGCGGATCTGGCTGACCTGATCGCGGCGCATGGTCTGACGCTGGACCCGGTGATCCATTCGTCATGCCAGTTGCGCGCCTGGCAAACGGCCGCGGGCATTGCCGAGGCCCTGCGCGCGCGCGACCACGCGGTTCGCGAAATCCGCGAAACCCCGTCGCTTGCCGAACGTGGCCTGGGCAGCGCGGCCAACCTGACCGTGGCAGAGATCGAGGCGGTGCTGGCCGCCGATCCCCGCCACGCCCCCCCGCCCACCGGATGGAAGGCCGACAGCCATTACCGCCTGCCCCTGGAGGGTGCCGAAAGCCTGATGCAGGCGGGCGCGCGCGTGGCGCGATACCTGCAACACAGGGTCGGGCGGGACGGCAGGCCGGGGCAGGTGACGGTTTGCGTCGGCCATGGCGCCGCCTTTCGCCATGCCGCCCATCACCTGGGCCTGCTGGCCTTCGATGACATTGCCCGGTTGTCGATGTTTCACGCCCGGCCGTTACTTTTCTGTTACAGCCCGCGTGGTAAGTGGCGCCACTTTGCCGGTTCGTGGAAGGTCAGGCCCCCCAAGGACGATCCCAAGGATTGACCGGCAGCGCCACAGCAAGAGGCCCCGCCGTGAATCGTGCCGTTCGCCCCGAGGACATTGCCGCCACCCTGTTGCCCCCGGTCTATGACATCGCGGCCGAGCTGTCCGATCTGCCGCGCGATGTCGAGGATTGGCCCTGCGCCCGCGATCCTGGGATTCAGCCGCAGATTGCCGCCTGTCTGGAAAACGCCCGGCGCCATGGCGGCTGGCACTGGCCGGACAGCCCGGTCGTGTTCCTGTCCGACACCCATGCCGACGCAGAGGGTTTCTTGCGCTCGCTGGTGGCTGCGGGCGTCATCCGGCGCGATCCGGACCGGCGCGGTTTCGCGCTGACGGAATTTGGCCGGGCGGCCCGTATCATCCTTGGCGGCGACAGTCTGGACAAGGGCCCCAGCAACCTGGCGATGCTGGACGCGCTGGCCGCGCTGCGCGCCACGGGCGCCGATCTGACGATCCTGGCGGGCAACCATGACCTGCGCCTGCGCCTGGCCGTCAGCGCGCTGCGCGGCCCCCGCGCGCCCCTAACAGACCACCTGTTCGTGCGCATGGGGCGCAAGATTCTGCCCGCCCTGCGTGAGGTGCATGATCGTTTCGTCACCCCCGCCGATCTGGCCGCGCTGCCCGATGAGGCCGCCTGCCGGGCGCGCCTGGTGCCGGGGCCGGACTGGGCGGATGCCTTTGCCGCGGCGGCGTCGGGCCAGTTGCCCGCCCGCACCATCCGCAAGGAAATCCGCAAGCTGAACGAAAAGCGCGCCAAGTTCGACCGCGAATTGCGCCGAACCGGGCTGTCCGACCGCGCGCTGCTGGCTGCGGCGCTGAAATGCCACGATGTCTTCTTCACGCCGGGCGGCGCCTATGCGTGGTTCTATGAAGAGATGGACGTTGTGGCGCGCAGCGGGTCGCTGCTGTTCGTGCATGCCGGCATTTGCGACAGCATGTGCGCGCTGTTGGCCAAGGGCGGGGTCGCGGCCATCAACGCCCGCTATCGCGCCGGGGCCGAAAATCCGACGCTGGCCTTCTACTTCGGCCCGCTGGCCAACCTGGTTCGGACCAAGTACCGCAGTTCGGACTGGGATCTGACGGAACAGGGCGTTGGCTTGCTGCAGGGCGCGGGCATTCACATGGTCGTCCATGGTCACGTGAACAGCCACGCGGGCCAGCGGCTCCGGGCCAAGCGGGGCCTGTTGCACCTGGAGGGCGACGTGACCCTGGACCGGGCCTCGCGCCGGCTGGAGGGGCTGGAGGGCATCGGGGCCGGGGCCACCTTGATCTTTCCCTCCGGAGATGTGATCGGTCTGAGCAGGGATTACCCGCGCGCCAAGCATTTCGCGCCGGATCGGGACAGCCAGACGGGTAGGGGCTATGGCGGACAAGACCACGCGGTTCGCGCATGAATCGCTGCAGGATCGCAAGACGATCAAGACCTTGCTGACCGCCTTGTCCAAGGGCTTTGGCAAGGGGCGTTTGACCCTGGGCGACGACGACCGCGAGATGGTCCTGGAAACCGCCGACCTGATGACCCTGCGCATCACCGCCGAGCGTGAGGACGGCGCCTGCCAGGTCACTCTAAAAGTGACGTGGAACGATCCCGCGCAGCCCTCTCGGCCGAAGGGGGCGCCCAAAATCTCGTCCTGATCCGGGCTTTTTTGCCATTCGTTGCCGCCGCCGCGACGGAACGGTCGCGCCGGGCCGTTTGCATCCTGTACGAGGGGACGTGTTGCCGGGGCTATTCGGGGGGCGCCATGCCGACGGATCGGGACGACATCAGCCGCACATTGGGGCTGGGTTCGCACAAGGCAGGCCGCTGGGCCTGGGTGAAATACGTGCTGCTCGTGGCTGCGCTGGCCGCGACCTGGGCATTGTGGCCCCGTGGCGAAGATGCCCGCAGCCCCCGCTATGTCACCGAGGCGATCACGCGCGGCGGCTTCGATGTGGTGGTGTCTGCCACCGGCTCGATCGAGCCGACCGAGCTGGTCGAGATTTCAAGCGAGTTGTCGGGCACGCTGGAAACGGTCGAGGTCGATTTCAACGACGCGGTCGAGGTGGGCTCGTTGCTGGCCACGCTGGACACCGCCAAGCTTGCCTCTGAACAGGCGGTGCAACAGGCCTCGGTCCTGGCCGCCGAGGCCAAGGTCGCGGTGGCAGAGGCCTCCCTGCGGGAGGCGCGCCAGACCTATGACCGGGGCCGGAAACTGGTCGAACGCGGCGTCGAGACCGAAGAGACCTTTATCGGCCAGCAGGCCGGCTTTGAACGGGCAGAGGCCGAACTGGCGGCGGCGCGCGCCGATCTGGCGCTGGCCCAGGCCAACCTGCGCAGCGTCGATGTCGATCTGGACAAGTCCCGCATCCTGTCGCCGGTCAAGGGGATCGTGCTGGAGCGTGACGCCGATCCGGGGCAGATCGTCGCCGCCTCGCTGTCGGCGCCGATCCTGTTCACCGTGGCCGAGGATCTGACGCAGATGGAATTGCAGGCCGATATCGACGAGGCCGATATCGGCAAGGTGGCCGTCGGCCAGCAGGCCCGCTTTACCGTCGAGGCGTATGACGACCGGACCTTCCCGGCCCAGATCACGCAGGTTCGCTTTGCCCCCGAAACGACCGAGGGCGTGGTGACCTACAAGGCGATCCTGACGCTGGACAATTCCGACATGGCGCTGCGCCCGGGCATGACGGCGACCGCGGATATCGTCGTGACTACGGTGCAGGATACGGTTCTGGTGCCGAATGCGGCCCTGCGCTATGCCCCGCCCCGCGCCGCCGAGAACGCCGAAAAGCAAGAGCGTAGCGGGCTGATCGGGCTGGTCATGCCGCGCCGGCCCGGCGGCAACGGGAACGGTGCGGCCGCGACGGGCAAGAGCGTCTGGATCCTGCGCGCGGGCCAGCCCGTCGAGGTGCCCTTGACCACCGGCGAAAGCGACGGCGATGTGACCGCGGTCCTGGCGGGCGATCTTGCGCCGGGCGACAAGGTGATTACCGACCAGGTCGAGGCGGACTGAGCCGATGGCCACACCGCCCATCATCGAGTTTCGCGACGTGGCGCGCGTCTACGGGACGGGCGCGGCCGAGGTGCGCGCGCTGGACGGCGTCAGCCTGAGCGTCGAGCCGGGCGAGTTCGTCGCCGTCATGGGGCCCAGCGGGTCGGGCAAGTCGACGGCGATGAACGTCATGGGCTGCCTGGATCGGCCGACATCCGGCCACTACCTGTTCAACGGCATCGAGGTCGGGGCCCTGACGCAGGATCAGCGCGCACTGCTGCGCCGGCATTATCTGGGTTTCATCTTTCAGGGCTACAATTTGCTGGCCCGCACGACAGCGCTGCAAAACGTCGAACTGCCCCTGATCTACAAGGGTTTGGGCCGGGCCGAGCGCGAGGCCGCGGCCTTGGCTGCGCTGGACAAGGTCGGGCTTGCCCACCGCGCCCATCACGACCCTTCGGAATTGTCGGGCGGGCAGCAGCAGCGCGTCGCCATCGCGCGCGCCCTGGCCACCGGGCCGCAGGTGGTGCTGGCCGACGAACCGACCGGCAACCTGGACACGAAACGCTCGGTCGAGATCATGGACCTGTTGCAGGCGCTGAATCGCGATGACGGGCTGACCATCGTCATGGTCACCCATGAGGAAGACATGGCCGCCTATGCCCGGCGCCTGATCTGGATGGTGGATGGCAATGTGCAGTCCGACCGTCCGACGAAAGGGGCCGGGTGATGCTGTGGGAAACCTTCAAGCTGGCGTTGCAGGCGATCCTGCGAAACCCGACGCGGTCTTTCCTGACGGTGCTGGGGGTGGTGATCGGGGTGGCCGCCGTCATCGCCATGGTCACCATCGGCAAGGGCTCTACCGCGCAGGTGACAGCGGATGTCGAGCGGATGGGTGCCAATCTGATGATCCTCAGCCCCGGCCAGATGCGGTTCGGCCCCGGCAGCGGCGGCGGGTCCGAGCGGGCCTTTGACCTGGGCGATGTGGACCGGATCATCGATCAGGTCGCCAGCGTTGAAACCGCCGCGCCGTCGGGCAACGCGTCGTTGGTGGCGGTGTTCGGCAACACCAACTACCAGACCCGGGTCACCGGCACCGACAGCCGCTATCTGCTGGCCACGGACTGGCCGGTCGCCACGGGCCGGGGCTTTGCAACGGCTGAGGAAAGCGCGGGCAAGCCCGTCTGCCTGCTGGGCGAAACCGTGCGGGACGAGCTGTTCGGCCAGGCCGATCCGATCGGAGAGCGTATCCGCCTGGGCGCGATGTCCTGCCAGGTGATCGGCGTGCTGGGGGCCAAGGGCGCCTCGTCCTTCGGGACGGATCAGGACGACGTGGTGCTGATCCCGTTCAAGACCTTTGGCCGGCGCATCGCGGGCAGTATGGATGTGGGCACGATCTACATCTCGGTGCGCGACGGCTATTCCGTGGACCGCGCGACCAACGACATCACCGCCCTGATGCGCGAGTTGCGCCGCATCGGCCCCGGCGAAGAGGACGATTTCAGCCTGCGCAACATGGAACAGGTGGCCTCGATGCTGAACAGCGTGAACACCGTACTGACGGGGCTGTTGTCCGCCGTGGCGGCTGTCAGCCTGCTGGTCGGCGGCATCGGGATCATGAACATCATGCTGGTCTCGGTCACCGAGCGCACGCGCGAAATCGGCATCCGCATGGCCGTTGGCGCGCAGGCGGGGCAGGTTCTGCTGCAGTTCCTGGTAGAGGCCATCGTTCTGTCCGCCCTGGGCGGTGTGCTGGGCGTGGCGTTGGGGCTGGGGCTGGCTGCCGTGGGCGCGCAACTGCTGAACGTGCCCTTTACCCCCGATCCGGGAACCATCGCGCTGGCCTTTGCGTTTTCTGCGATGGTCGGTGTGGTCTTTGGCTATTTCCCGGCCCGGCGCGCCGCCCGGCTGGACCCGATCGAGGCGCTGCGCCACTGATGCGCGCGGGGCGCGGCCCGGTAATAGGCGTTGCCCGAAAGGCCGGTGCGCCATACCCTGTTGGTGCGTGACGAAGGGTCCGCCAGGCGGGCCTGTGCTCAGGAGGCAGACGTGAGCAAGAACTTCTTCATCGGGGCGGCGGTTGCCGTGGGCGCAGTGGCGCTGATCCCGGGCGTGGCGACGGCCCTTGGCCGGGCCGGGCGCCCGCTGGTGCGTGCCGGTATCCGCACGGGCGCCGTCGCCTATGACGAATTCCGCAAGGCAGGCGCCGAGGCCTATGAACATGTCGAGGACATTGTCGCCGAGGTCCGCGAAGAGATGGCCACCGAACGCGCTGCCGCCGAAGCGGAGGCCGCCCCGCCGGCCGACACCCAGGATGCCTGACACGGGTTCGGCCGAGCCTGCGCCGCTGCCGGTGCAGGTGGCGCATGTCACGTCCCGCCGCGCGCGTCTGCGGGTGGAAACACCCCTGGATGCCGCGGCGATGCAGGCGCTGGCCCAGCGGCTGGCCACCGCGCCGGGTGTCGAGCGTATCCTTGCCCGCCCCATGACGGGCAGCGTGATCGTCGAAACCCGCCTGCCTGCCGCCGATGTCCTGGCCGAGATGGAGGCCGCACACCTGATCCGCCGCCAGCCCCCCGTGGCCCGACCGCCGGTTCGCCAGACCGTGCAACTGGGCCTGGCCCAGGCGGATTTCCAGATCCGCAAGGGGACAGAGGCCGCGCTGGACCTGAAAACGGCGATTGCCCTGCTGCTGTTGGTTGCCGCGCTGATGCAATTGGCGCGTGGGCGGATCGCGGGGCCGGCGACCACCCTGGCCCTGGGCGCGCTGTCGCTGCTGAACGCGCCGCAGGGCGGGGATACGGCGTAGCGCTCAGGCCAGCGCCTGGGCCAGGTCCGTCACGTCCTCCCATGGCGGGGCCAGAGCGTCGCGGCCCAGATGCCCATAGCGCGCCAGATCCTGATAGAACCGTCCGCCGCGTCGCCGGGGCAGATCCCACAGCCCCATCCGCTCGGCAATCGCGCCGACGCGGAAATCGGCAACCGCGTGCACCCTGCCCGAGATCGTCGCGTCCGCGGTCGTGCCGCTGCCATAGGTATCGACCTCGACCGTGACCGGCGCCTCGTCCCCCACGACATAGGACAGCTGCACCTCGCATTCGCGCGCCAGCCCGGCGGTGACGACCGCGCGGGCGGCCTGCCGCGCGGCATAGGCGGCAATGCGGTCGATGCGTGAGGGATCCTTGCCACTCAGCGCCGGGCCGCCGCGCCGGATAAAGCTGCCATAGGCATCGTCCGCAGATTTCCGCCCGGTCAGACCCGAATGCGCCTGCGGGCCGGCGGGGCCGCCTGCGGGGATCGTGACGATCCGCGTGTCGGCGGTGATCGGCACGGGGCTGTCGGCCAGGGCCGGGTCCAGAACCTGGGTGCGGAGGGCATCGGCCATCGTCGGTGTCTCTAGCGGGCGGTGATGGCCCAGGCTCAGCGCGATGGCTTGCAGCGCCACCGGGCGCCGGTCGCGATAGGCCACGGCCACCTGCGCCTGGGCATCGGGCGACAGCCAGTCCAGCCGCCCCTCGCGCCGGGCCAGGTCCAGCACCTCGGCGATACGGTGTGCGGTAGCGATGGGCAGGGGCATGGCGTTTGGCCCGTCCGCGCAGGCATAGCCAAAGGCGCTGACCATGTGGCGGGCGCGATCGGCGGCCAGCGCGCGCTCTGCCAGTTCCGGGGCATGGGCAAGGTCCAGCATCACGGTTGGTTGTCCGGGGTCTGCATGGCCCGCCTCGGCCATCACCCGGCGGCACAGCGCCGCCAGGTCCACCGGCGCCTCGGCCCCCGCGCGCACGGACAGAAAGGTCACCCCGGTTGCCATGGCGCATTCGGCCACAACGCCTGCGCGCAGCCCCGCCGACAGGTAGGCATCGACCACCGCGTCGCTGATCTGGTCGCACAGCTTGTCCGGGTGGCCCTCGGTTACGGACTCGGATGTCATCACGAAGTCGCGCATGGTTTCACCTCCAGCGTTTCGGGCAGCAGCCGGTTGTTCTTGCCGGCCAGCACCAGGGTTGCGGGTGCCACGGCCGCCGCCAGCCCCACCGCGGTCGCGCCCGGTCCCAATGGCGCGATCTGCAGCAGCCGCCGCAATGGCGGCAGGAAGAAGGGCGTCACCGCCAGCCCGGCGGACACCAGCAAGGCCCCGTCCAGCATCCGGTTTTCCAGCAACCGCCCGGTCTGCAACTTGCGCACGTCGCTGCGCTGCGCGGTCAGCGCATAAAGAAGCTGGCCCAGCGACAGCGACAGGAAGGTTATCGCGCGGGTTTCCGGGCCGGGGCCATAGCGTGCCAGCCCGATGAAATGGGACACCAGCGCAGAGGCGGCGATGATGCCCCCGTCCTGGGTCATCCGCTTGAAATGCGCAGGCGGGATCACGGGTTCGTCCACCGCACGGGGCGGGCGGGCCATCGCGTCCGGGTCGGGATCGGCCAGCGCCAGGCCCAGCCCCGGCAGCACGTCGCTGACCAGGTTGATCCACAGCAGCTCCATCGGCGATTCCAGCTCGCCGGGGCCGTGGGCGGCCTCGACGATGCCGACGGCGATTTCCGACAGGTTGGTGGCGATCAGGAATTCCAGCGCCCGGCGGATGTTGCGATAGACCGCGCGCCCCTGGGCGATGGAATCGACCAGCGTCGACAACTCGTCGTCGCGGATCACCACGTTGGCCACGTCGCGGGCCAGATCGGTGCCGCTGGCCCCCATGGCGATGCCGACATTGGCCGCCTTCAGCGCGGGGCCGTCATTGATGCCGTCGCCGGTCATGCCGACCACCGCGCCCTGCGCCTGTAGCGCCTGCACGATGGCCAGTTTCTGCGCCGCGCTGACGCGGGAAAAGACATGGGCGTTACGCGCCACCCCGCCCAGCAGCTCCGGCGTCATCTGCGAAATCTCGGGCGAGTCGATGATGCGCAGCGGTCCGCCGTCGGACAGGTTCAATTCGCGCGCGATGGTGGCGGCGGTGGCTGCCTGGTCGCCGGTTATCATGATCGTGCGGATGCCGGCGCGGTGCATCGCGGCGATGAAATCCGCGGCGCCGGGGCGCAGCGGGTCGACCATCGCCAAAAGGCCCAGCCAGCGCAGGTTGCGCGGGACGCGCTCCTCGTCGATTTCGTCGCCCGCGGCAAAGCCCAGCACGCGGGCGGGGCGCGCGGCCAGCCGGTCGTTCGCGGTCAGGATGCGGTGGCGCGCGGCCGCGTCCAGGGGCGTGCCATCCCACAGGGCGCTGCACTGGCCCAGCACGGTTTCGGGGGCGCCCTTGACCAGCACGCCCGGCCCCGCGCCGCCGTGCCGGGTGACCATGAAGGGGCGGTCGGGGGTACGCTCGATCATCGCGGTGCGGGGCCGCGCGGTGCGCAGGTCGGCCACGTCTGCGCCCTGCGCCATTGCATGATCCAGCAGTGCGCGTTCGGTTGCCGACGATCCCGTCGCGCCCTGCGGTTCCGGTTCGGCGGTGTTGTTCAGCGCGGCCACCTGCAACAGCATGGCCCGTGCCGCGTCGCCGCCGGCGACCTCTTCTTCGACCACTTGCAGGCGGTTGCGGGTCAGCGTTCCGGTCTTGTCCAGGCACAGGATCTGCAAGGCGCCCAGGCTTTCCACCGCATCGACCCTGCGCACCAGGATCCCGCGCTTTTCCATCCGGCGCAGGCCGATGGACATGGTTGTCGTCGCCACCACCGGCAGCCCCTCGGGCACGGCGGCGACGGCCAGGGCCAGCGCATCCTTCAGCATCATCGACAGGCCCATGCCGCGCATCCAGCCGATGCCAAAGAAGACCCCGCAGGCGGTCAGCGACAGCTTGACCAGCACCTCGCCCAGCCGGTCCAGCTCGGCCTCGACCGGGGCGCGGGGGCGGGCGGCGCTTTCGCTCAGCAAGGCGATCTGCGCCGAGGCGGTGCGCGCGCCGGTCGCCACGACCAGCCCGCGGCCCTCGCCCTCGGATACCAGGGTGCCGGCATGCAGCAGGGTCGGACGCTGGCCGATCGGCACGTCGGGCGCGACCCGGGTATCGGGGGTCTTGGATACGGGCAGGGTTTCCCCGGTCAGGGCGGATTCATCCACCTTCAGCCGATCCGCCGCCAGCACCCGCGCATCCGCGGCGATCACCCGCCCGGGGCGCACATGCAGGATGTCGCCCGGCACGACCTCTGCGGCGCGCAGTGTCACCTCGGCGCCGTCGCGGATCACCGTGACCGTTTCGCTGGAACTGTCCATCAACTGGCTGATTGAGGCCTCTGCCTGGCCCTCGGTGACGAAGCCGAAGGTCGCGTTTATCAGCACCACCGACATCGTCGCCACCGCGTCGGCAACCCCGCCGGTGGCGACCGACACGACGGCCGAGCCCATCAGCATTGCGACCGGCAGGCTTTCGAACTGTTCCGCGAACAGTGACAGGGGCGCGCGCCGGGTGCCACCGGGCAGGCGGTTTTCGCCGTGCCGTTCCAGCCGCGCGGCGGCCTCTTGCGCGGTCAGGCCGGTGCCGGGGTTCGTGTGCAGCAATTGCGCGGCGGCCTCTGCGCTCAGGCTGTGCCAGGCGCGCTCTTGCGGATCGGGGCGGGGCGTGCCCTGGGTCGGGGGGGCGGCCAGGGCCTGACGGATCGTCGCCACGATCCGGTCCGTGTCCAGAGGGGTGGCAAGGTGCAGGATGACGCTGCCCGACCAGGCGCGCGCCTGGCATCGGCGGATCTCGGGGCGGGCCTGCAAAGCCGCCTGAACCTGGGCTGCAAGCGCGGGGCGATCCCGGATGCGCGGCACGCTCAGGCGAACGCGGCCGCTGGGCGAGTGGTGATGGACGGTGACGGCGGGCATCTCGGGCGCCTGTCCGGACAAGGGCAACACCCCCATCATGGCATGTTCCGGGGGGCTGTGCCTATGACGGGGGTCAAATTCGGCGCAGGAAAGGCGCGGCGAACGGGGGTGATGCCCGGAATCGAAACGGCCCCGCACCGGGCGGGGCCGTTCGTTGGCGGGAAGGGGCTGCCGCGCGTTTACGGCTTGACCGCAAAGAACATCGTCTCGCCCGAGTGGTCGTCCACGCCGTCATTGTCGGTGGACACCCACATCGTGCCGTCCTCGGCGATGGCCAGGCCCTCGACCTTGTCCAGAACATAGCCGCCGGTGGCGGTCAGGTCGGGCAGCAGGTCGCGGACCAGTTCCTTGGACACCACCGGCAGATCGCCGCCCAAGGGCGCGGGCTGCATCTGGGCCAGCGGGATGCGGTAGATCTTCTTGGTCACGGCGCGGAAATCGTGCTGGTTGTCGCGTTCCACCACGTAGACGTAGTCGCCGTGGGCGGTGATTTCCGACAGGCCGACCCAACCGGTTTCGGGCTGTGCCTTTTCATAGCGCACCGCGCCCCATTCGCCGGTCTCGATGTTGTAGGACACCAGCTTGACGTGGTTCTTGGGGTCGTCCTTCCACTCGCGCTGCACGGCCATCCACAGGGTGTCGCCGATCTTGGTGATCCCTTCGAAGCCGAAGCGTTTTTCCACCGCCATCAGTTCCGCGGGCAGGCCGATCTCTTTCTTGATCTCGCCCTTGGCGTTGACGTGATACAGCGCGTGCGGGACCACGCGGTCGGTGCGGCCCTCGGAGGCGACCCAGAACCCGCCATTGCCGTCCAGGGTGATGCCTTCCAGATCCAGCTTTTGCGCCGGGCGACCCTTGCGGGTGATTCGGATCGCATCGACGATCCGGGCCGGAGTTTGCGTGGTGTCGATCTTGAAGATCGTCGGCTGGAACCCGTAGAAGCTGTCGTTCACGGCCCAGACGATGCCGTCCGCATCGGCGACCATGCCGGAAATCGCACCCCAGCCGGTCAGTTCGTCCATGCCCGCGCTGGTCAGGTGCGGGTAGACCGCCGCGCCGTTCTGGTATTCGAACAGCATGACATGGGCGCGGGCGCCGCCATCCTCGATCAGGTCGGCCTCGTTGGCCGAAACCAGCAGGTTGCGCTGCGGGATCACCACATAGCCTTCCGGCCCGACGCCCGAGGGCAGCAGTTGGGCCAGCACCGGGGCGGCCGGGTCGGTCACGTCATAGACCCCCACGACCGAGGCACGCTCGGCCCCGACAAAGACCATCGGCGTGCCGTCGAAGGTGCCGAAGGTCACCGATTCCGGTTCCACGCCCTTGGCATCCGACCGCTTGTCCGGGTAGTGGCCGATCTGCACGATCGCATGTTCAAAGCTGGTGCCGCTTTCATAGACGACATCGCCATCCTGGCTAAAGATCGTCCACCCGCGCGAGCCGCCCTCGTAGTCGCCTTCGTTGGCGGTGGCGAAATGGGTGTCGTCGATCCAGGTCACGGCGTCGGGCTCGCGCTTGCGGCCCTCTTGGGACTCGGTAAAGATCAGTGCGCCGCGCTCGTCCGTGGCGTCGATGCCCTCCAGGTCAACCGCCCCGGCAGAGAAGTGCGACAGCACCTCGCCATCCTTGGACACCACCACCAGGTGGTTGTTTTCCTGCATGGTGACGACGATTTCGCCCTCGGCATTGATCGAAACGTATTCCGGTTCGGGATCGCTGGGCGCGATTTCGGCCAGGCCGGTCAGGTCCACGGTCTTGATGCCGCCGCAATCCAGGTTGCCGCGTTTCACCGGCACCAGCTGCAGCGACCCGGCGGGCATCTGCGGGATGATGCCGTCGTTCAGATCCTCGTCGCGCTCGTTCTCGATCGCCACGGCCAGAAAGCTGCCATCGGGGGATTTCGCCACGCTGTCAGGCTGGCCGACCAGGGCGCATTCGCCGATCACGTCGCCGCTGGCGGTGTCGATGGCGACCATCTTGCCCGAGGGATCGGTATAGCTGTCCGAGGTGTTCACCCCGGCAAAGGCGATGGTGCCGATCACGGCCACGCTGGTCGGTTCGCCATCCAGCGCGATGTTGCCCTTGGGGGCGGGGTTGGCCGGGTCGGTGATGTCGATCATGCCCAGCACGCCCAGCGGGCTGTCGGTGTAGACCAGGGTCATGCCGTCCGCGGTGGCGTCGATGATCTCGGCCGAGCTTTCGCGGGCGATGTCCTCGCCCTCGGCCATGTTCATCACGACCGGGAAGGACGCGATGCGGTTGAAGTTCATGTCGGCGCCCGCGGTACCGGCGGCCAGCGCCAGAACCGAGGTCAGGCCCAGAAGGCGTGCGGTCATGGGAATCCTCGTCGATGGATGAATGTCCTTCGGTGATGAGGTGCGCAGGTAACAGGTGGGTGTCGGAAACATGTCGCTTTCGCGAAAGCGCCGGAGCGGCCCCGCCGGTCTGATCCGTCATCACGGCGTTACGCCGGAATGCTCATATGAGCATGAGAGGTGCGCTTATGGACAGACGGTCAGCGATTCTCGCCGCGGCGCAGCGGCAGGGGCGGGTCATGGTGGACAGCCTGGCGGCAGATCTGGGCGTGTCCGCCCACACGATCCGCCGCGACCTGAACGCGCTGTGCGAGGAATCCAAGCTGCGCCGCCTGCATGGCGGGGCCGAATTCATCGATGGCAGCGCCAACATGTCCTATGCCGCGCGCGCCGTCCTGAACCTGGAGGCCAAGCAGGCCATCGGGCGGGTGGTGGCAGGGTTGGTGCCGGATGGTGCGACGGTCTTCATCTCTATCGGGACGACACCGGCCATCGTGGCCCAGGCCCTGACCGGCAAAGAGGCGCTGACGGTCGTCACCAACAACCTGAACGCCGCGATGGCGCTGTCGGAAAATACCACGAACCGGATCGTCCTGCCCGGCGGCGAGATGCGGTTGCCCGACCGCGATTTCCTGGATGCAGCGGCGATCGGGGTCTTTTCGGCCTATCGGGCCGATATCGGGATCTACGGGGTAGGCGGCATCGACAGCGACGGCAGTTTGCTGGATTTCCACGAACCCGAGGTGCGCGCGCGCGAACGGATCCGGGCGAACAGCCGCCGCTCTGTCCTGGTGGCCGACAGCACCAAGTTCGGCCGCCGCGCCGCCGCCGTGGGCGGGCGGCTGGCCGATCAGGACATGATCGTTCTGGATCGCCGCCCCGAGGGTACCCATGCCGCCCTGCTGGACCCCCTGGCCGACCGGCTGCTGATCGCCGCCGAAGAGGAGGCCCGCCCATGACCGGCACGCCTTATGTCACGCTGGAGGCTGTCACCCGCCAATGGGGCGGCAAGGGGGGCGTGCGCGATGTCTCGCTTGCGGTGCCAGAGGGCGCGTTCGTGTCGATCCTGGGCCCCTCTGGCTGCGGCAAGTCTACGCTCCTGCGCCTGATCTCGGGGCTGGAGGCGCCGGATGCGGGGTGCGTGCGGATCGCGGGGCGGGACATGACCGCCCGCCCGGCCTCGGACCGGGGCCTGTCCATGGTGTTCCAGTCCTACGCCCTGTTCCCGCATCTTAGTGTGCGCGAGAACATCCTGTTCGGGATGCGGGTGCGCCGGGTCCAGCGGGCCGAGCGTGAGGCAAAACTGGCCCAGGCCGTGGCCATGCTGGGCCTTGAGGGGCTGGAGGGGCGCAAGCCCGCCGCCCTGTCCGGTGGCCAGCGCCAGCGCGTGGCATTGGCCCGCGCGGTGGTGTCGGGCCATCCGCTGTGCCTGATGGACGAACCGCTGTCCAACCTGGATGCCAAGCTGCGCCATTCCGTGCGGCGCGATATCAAGGGTTTGCAGCGGCGGCTGGGGCTGACGGTGATCTATGTCACCCACGACCAGACCGAGGCGATGTCGCTGTCCGACCAGGTGGTCCTGATGCGCGACGGTGCGGTCGAACAGGTGGGCAGCCCCCGCGCGCTCTATGCCGATCCGGTCAGCACCTTTGCGGCAGAGTTCATCGGCGATCCGCCCATGGCAATTGTCGAGGGGGCGGCCCTGGGCCGACCCGGCGCCCTGATCGGCCTGCGGCCCGAGCATCTGTCGCCCGCCGCCAGCGTCCCCGATCTGGCCGGCATCGTGTGCGAGGTCGAGTATATGGGCGCCGCGACGCATCTGATCGTGGATCACCCGGCCGCGCGCGGCCTGATCCTGTCGGTGCCCGGCCATGCCGATTGGCGGCCGGGCCAGCGGATCGGGCTGCATTTGCCACAGGAACACCGGGTCCTTTTCGACGCCCAGACGGGCAAAGCCAAAAAGGACCCGCAGCAGGATTACGGGGGCGACCGTCGCCAAACAGCACCCCGTGATAGCCGAAAGGCACCCCAACCCCACCCGTCAACCGACTGAAGAGGAAGACCCATGCTTCGCTATGCACCTGCCGCCATGATGCTCGCCGCGGGCACGGCGCTTGTCAATCCGGCCCTGGCCGAGACCGAGCTGACCATGTACTACCCCATCGCCGTGGGCGGTCCGCTGACCCAGGTGGTCGACGGCATCGTGGCCGAGTTCGAAGAGGCCAACCCCGACATCACCGTCAACGCCATCTATGCCGGCAACTACGACGACACCCGTATCAAGGCGCTGTCGGCGCTGAACTCGGGCGAACCGGCGCAGCTGGCGGTGATGTTCTCGATCGATGCCTACGACCTGATCGAACAAGACCTGATCGTGCCCTTCGACGATGTGACCGACGACGCCGCGTGGCTGGACAGCTTTTACCCCGCGCTGATGGCCAACGGCCAGATCGAGGGCAAGACCTGGGGCGTGCCGTTCCAGCGCTCGACCATCGTGGCCTATTACAACAAGGACATGTTCCGCGCGGCGGGCCTGGACCCCGAAAAGGCGCCCACCACCTGGGACGAGATGGTCGAGATGGGCAAGGCCCTGACCACTGACGACCACCATGGCCTGATGATCCCGTCCACCGGCTATCCCTACTGGATGTTCCAGGCGCTGGCGATCCAGAACGGCAAAGAGGTGATGTCGAACGACGGGCTGACCACCTATTTCGACGATCCGGCCGTGGTGGAAACGCTGGAGTTCTGGAAATCGCTGTCGGTCGAACACGGCATCATGCCCGAGGGCACCGTGGAATGGGGCACCCTGCGCCAGGCCTTCCTTGAGGGCAAGACGGCGATGATGTGGCATTCCACCGGCAACCTGACCGCGGTCAAGAACAACGCGCAGTTCGATTTCGGCGTCGCCATGCTGCCCGCCAACGAACGCTTGGGTTCGCCCACCGGCGGCGGCAACTTCTACCTCTTCAAGGACTCCACCGACGAAGAGAAAGCCGCCGCGCTGAAGCTGATCCAGTTCATGACCTCGCCGGAAAAGGCCGCCGAATGGTCGATCGCCACGGGCTATATGGGCGTGTCGCCCGCCGCCTATGAAACCGACGCGTTGCAGGCCTACACCGCCGAGTTCCCGCCGGCACTGGTCGCCCGCGACCAGCTGGAACATGCGGTGGCCGAGTTCTCGACCTTTGAAACCGCCCGCGTGCGCGAAGGCCTGAACAACGCGATCCAGGCCGCGCTGACCGGCACCAAGTCGCCCGCCGAGGCCCTGGCCGAGGCGCAGGCCGCCGCCGAGCGTCTGCTGTCGGCCTATCAGTAAGACCCACCTCCGGCGCCGGGTTCGCCCGGCGCCGGTCTTTCAAGGTTGCACATGCCCGATCTTGCCGCCCTCCGCCGACGCCGCCACGCCATCCACGGATGGCTGCTGCTGACGCCTGCGCTGGTGATGCTGACGACCTTTGCCTTTTACCCCACGGTCGCGACGCTCTGGACTAGCCTGTTTTCCCGCGGCACCCGCCGACGCCCGACCGAGTTCGTGGGGCTGGAAAACTACCAGCGCCTGTTCGACGACCCGACCTTCTGGCTGGTGGCCAAGAACAACCTGCTGTACGCGGGCGTGACGATCCCGATTTCCATCGCGCTGGCCTTGGCGATGGCGCTGTGGGCGAATTCGAAAATCCCGGCCCGCAGTTTCGTGCGCACCGCCTATTTCACGCCCACGGTCCTGCCGATGATCGCGGCGGGCAACCTGTGGCTGTTCTTTTACACGCCCGGTTTCGGCGTTCTGGATCAGATCGGCGCGCTGTTCGGGGCGCCCTCCGTCAACTGGCTGGGCCAACCGGAAACCGCGCTGTGGGCCGTCTGCGCCGTGACGATCTGGAAAGAGGCGGGGTTTTTCATGATCTTCTACCTGGCCGCGTTACAGACCATCCCGCCCGACCTGAAAGAGGCCGCCCAGATCGAAGGTGCCTCTCGTTGGGCCTATACCCGCCGGATCGTGCTGCCGCTGTTGATGCCGACCACGCTGTTCATCCTGGTCAACGCGATGATCAATTCGGTGAAGCTGATCGACCATCTGTTCATCCTGACCAAGGGCGGGCCGTCGGACGCGTCCAAGCTGATCCTCTATTACATCTGGGAAAACGCCTTTGCCTTTTTCGACGCGCCCGCGGCGGCGGCCATGACCGTACTGGTGCTGGCCGTTCTGGGGGCGCTGGCGGCGTTCCAGTTCTTCGTGATCGACCGCAGGACGCATTACCGATGACCTTGTTGAACCGCCTGGAACCTGTGCTGGCGCTGGCCCTGGCCGCGATCTGGATATCGCCGCTGATCTTTGCGTTCTGGGCGGCGTTTCATGCCAGCACGGATGCGGTGAACTTCAACCTGGGCGCGGCCTGGACGCTGGACAACTTCCGCACCGCGTGGGAGGGCGCGCCGTGGCTGCGGTATTTTCTGAATTCCTTTCTTTTGGTCACGATTGTTCTGATCGGACAATTCCTGCTGTGCACACTTGCCGGTTTTGCCTTTGCCCAAATCGATTTTCGCGGAAAGGATGTTCTATTTGTGCTGGTCCTGTTGCAGCTATTCATCCTGCCCGAGGTGCTGATCGTCGAGAATTACAAGGTCGCCACGCAGTTGGGCCTGCTGGACACGATCCTGGGCATCGGGGCGCCCTACATGGCCTCGGCCTTTGGCATCTTCCTGATGCGGCAGGCCTTCAAATCCGTGCCGAAAGAGCTGGACGAGGCTGCCCGGGTCGAGGGCTGTTCGCTGTTGGGCGTGCTGTGGCGGGTCTATGTTCCGGCGGCCCGGCCCACCTACCTGGCCTATGCGCTGGTTTCGATTTCCACCCACTGGAACAATTTCCTATGGCCGCTGGTGGTCACCAACAACGAATCCAGCCGCCCGCTGACCGTGGGCCTGTCGATCTTTGGCGCGCCGGAAAACGGGGTGGATATTTCGGTGATCTCGGCGGCCACGGTCATGGTGATCGCGCCGCTGCTGGTGCTGTTCCTGGTGTTCCAGCGGCAGTTCGTGCAGGCGTTTTTGCGGGCGGGGATCAAGTAGCCGTCCGCAGGAACGTTCAGCCCCGCTGGATCGGGTTCGACCAGGCCCGCCGTCCGGCCCGGTCGATCAGCGTGACGCGTAGCCAGGCGCTGTCTGCGGCCCGCGTCAGCGGCACCTCGGCGCGGGTCAGGCTGTCGCCATGCTGTGCCTGGGCCGCAGATCCCTGGCCCTGAACGATCACCGCCGCCACCGCCGAGCTTTCGACATGAACCGTGTCGCCCTCGACCCGCAGGTCGTGAAAGGCCGGGCCTTGCGTGGAATAGAACGCGCCGTCCTTCAGCGCGGTCAGCAGCGCCTCGGGCGTGTTTTCCTCGGCCTTGACCATGACCCAGCCGCCGAAATGGTCGGGTTCGTTGAAATGCGCATCGTCGGTCGCGACCAGGGTCAGGTCGCGCCCCTCGGACAGCAGCAGATCCAGCGTGTGGAACCCGTCCGCCCGATCGGCCCCGGTGGCGCAGCCGTGGTTATAGACCTCGACCGCGTGGGCGGCGGCCAGGCTGCGGGCATCGGCCAGGGTCAGGCCCGACCATTGCGGGTGCGCGATGGCGACGAACGCCCCGGCCGCGCGCGCCCGCTCGGCGATCTCGGGGCCGGTTTCCTGCCCCGCGACCGGGTGAAAGCCCGGCGCGTTGGCAGGCGCGAAATCGGCGGGTAGCCCCACGGCCAGAATGTGCCACAACTCGCCGTTTTCCATCGCGCCGGAATGCAGTTCCGCCCCCAGGATCGTGGTGAAGCCATCGTCGCGATAGGGCACGGTATCGACGATGGGATAGCCGTATTCGCCGATGAAATGATCGGTCAGCGCGACAAAGTCATAGCCTTCGGCGCGATAGCGGCGGCAGACCTCGGCCGGGTCCAGAACCCCGTCGGACAGGTTGGAATGGGTGTGCAAGTTGCCACGGTAGAACCGGCCGGGCCGGGCAAAGGCGGTGGGGCGCATGATGCTCTCCTCGGGTTATTTCGGGGCGGGGCGGGTTTTGCCGGCCCGCCCCTCGCGGTGCTGCAGCAGCGTGTGCAGGACCGTGGCCAGCACAGTCAGCACGATGATGACGGTGCCGACCGCGTTGATGACGGGCGGGTGGCCGTTGGGATTGCGCGCCATCGCGCCGATTTCCGTGGCAAAGGTGCAGGCGCCGCCCTTGGCGAACATCGTGGTGTTGTAGTTTTCCATCGACGCCAGAAAGGCGATCACCGCCGCCGAGGCCAGGGCCGGCGCCAGGAAGGGCAGGGTAATCCTCCGGAACACACGGAAGGGCGATGCACCCAGATCCAGCGCGGCCTCTTCCAGCTCGACCGGCTGGCGTTGCAGGCGGGCCATCAGGATCAGCATGGGATAGCCCGCGATGAACGTGGTCTGGGCCATCACGATGGTGAACAGCCCCGCGTTCACGCCCAGCCGTCCCCAAAACACCAGCGCTGACAGGCCCAGAACGATCCCCGGCGCCAGCATCGGCGACAAGAGCACCCACCACAGGATGCCATTGGCCCGCGACCGCCAGCGGGTCAGGAATACCGCGCCTGCCAGCCCCATCGCCAGCGCCAGCGGCACAACGGCTGCGGCGACCTTCAGCGAATTGCCGAAACATCCGACAAAGCGGTCCCGGTCCAGCGCCCGCAGAACCGGATCGGCGCGCAGCGCCTCTTGATCCATCCAGAAGAAGGCATACCACTTGCCCGTCAGACCCCGCCATTCCGACACCGAGGGTGGCGAGATGTTGTTGAATGAGCTGACAATCATCAGCACCAGCGGCGTGAACATGAAGAGCAGGAAAGCCGCGGTATAAAGGTTCAGCAGGCGCTGCGATGTCATTGCACCCTCGCGAAATCTTTCAGCCGCGTCCGCATCGCCCACATGAACAGCGCCACGATGCCGAAACAGACCAGCGTGTAGGCAAAGGAATAGGCCGCCCCGATGTTCGAGTTCTCGGACTCGAAGAACTTGTTATAGATCGTCTGGCTGAACCATTCCGCCTGCAGCCCGCGGCTGATGATCCGCGGCACGGAAAACGCGCCCGCCGCCAGCATGAAGGTCGCGATACAGCCCACGGCGATGCCCGGCTTGGCGTGGGGAATGACGATGCGCCAATGTACCCGCCACATCCGCGCGCCCAGGTCGCGGGCGGCCTCGATCTGGTTGCGGTCCAGCGTGTTCATCACGTTGAAGATCGGGAACACCATGAACAGGACGTAGGTGTAGACGATCACCAGAAAGACGGTGCCGGGCATCCGTTTGAACTGGATCGCCTGGCCCGCATCCAGGTCGATCATGCCGATCCAGTCCAGCGCGCTGTTGATCAGGCCGCGGTTGTCGATGATCGCGGTCCAGGCATAGACGCGCATCAACTCGACGATGGCATAGGGGATCACCAGCCCCAGAAACAGCCAGACCGCGCGATCGGGCGGCGTGGCCAGCGCGACCTTGTAGGCGATGGGATAGCACAGCACCAGCGCCAGCGCCGTGGCCAGCACCGCAAAGGACAGCGTGCGCGTCAGCGTGATCAGCGACAGCCGTTTGTACAACGCGCCATCCCGTTCGAATTGCAGGCCCATTGCGGCGAAAAGCGCACCTTTCGCCCCCCGGGTTTCCGCCAGTTGCTGGTCTGCGGACATCGGAATGCGCGTCGCGGCGAACAGCGCCTGGAAATTGGCGCCCGTCAGGCCCAGGCCCTGCGCCTCTTGGGTCAGCAGGCGGGCGTGCAGGGCGCGGGCGCGGTCGCGGATATCCTCTGCCGCTGCGATCTGGCGGGGGATCGGATCGGTTGCCGCGACCCGCAGGCGGGGCAGGTCATAGGTTTCATCCAGCCACGCCGTGCCAGAGGCCCGCACCAGGGGCTGGTGGGTGTCCGTGCGGTCGCATTGCAGGATATAGGGCCGCCCGGTGCCGCCGCCGCCCATCGAGGGCAGGCCCATCCCCGCCGAGGGCCGCGCCATCCCCCCCATTGAGGGCACGCCTGCCGGCGCGGCGGCGGCCTTTGCCTGGGCCTGCAACACCCCGATGCAGGTCTGCGCATCGTTGGCCAGGGCCCCGGCCACGGTGCTGTCCAGTTGCCGTTTCGGCGCGGTCATCGCGCGTTCCAGCATCGTGACCTGCGGCAGCAGGATTAGCAGCAGCGCCCATATCAGCACCACCGCGGCAAAAACCGCCACCAGCGCGCGCCCGTATCCCCGGATCAGGTCGGTCATTCCGCTGCCAACTCCTGCCCGGTGGCGGCCAGCGGCCCCTCGGGCAATATCAGCGCGTCGGCGGGGGCAAAGCCCAGCACCGCGGCCTCGCCGGGCTGGCTGGGCAGGGGGCCGGTATTGGTCTGGTGCACGACCAGTTCATGCCCCGCAGCGGCGAAGAACAGGTTGACGAACGGCCCCTCCAGATCGCGCCGGACAAGCTGCCCGGAAATCGTGTTCCCGGGGCCGCCCAGCCGCATCGCCTCGGGCCGCACGAAAAGATAGGCCGCCGCGCCCTCGGCCAGCCGCTGCGGGTTGCGCGCGCGGAACGTGCCCAGTGCGGTCTGGATCTGCGCCTCGCTTTCTTGCAGCTGCGCGATCCGCCCCTTCAGGATGTTGCTTTCCCCGACAAAGGACGCGGCAAAGGCCGTCGCGGGCGTGGAATAGACCTCGTCGGCGGTGCCCACCTGCTCGACCCGGCCGGCATTCATCACCGCGATCCGGTCGGACATGGTCAGCGCCTCGCCCTGGTCGTGGGTGATATAGATGAAGGTGACGCCGGTCTTCTTCTGGATCGCGCGCAGTTCGGCCCGCATGTGGCTGCGCAGCTTCAGGTCCAGCGCCGACAGCGGCTCGTCCAGCAGCAGGACGGCCGGCTCCACCGCCAGCGCGCGCGCGATGGCCACTCGCTGGCGCTGCCCGCCGGACAGTTCGGGCGGCGTCTTGTCGGCCTGGTCCTGCAACGCCACCAGCGCCAGCAATTCCTCGGCGCGGCCGTGGCGTTCGCGCTTGCCCATCCCGCGCGCCTCCAGCCCGAAGGCCACGTTGTCGCGCACGCTCATCAGCGGAAACAGCGCCAGGTTCTGAAAGATCAGCGCGGTCGGCCGCGCGTTCGGGGCGCGGCCTGCCTGGTCCTCGCCGCCGATCAGGATGCGCCCGGTGCTGGGTGACACGAACCCCGAAACCGCACGCAGGATCGTCGTCTTGCCGCAGCCCGACGGCCCCAGGATCGAAAAGAACTCGCCCGCCCCGATCTGCAGATCGGTGGGCTGCACGGCAGTAAAGCCGTTCGGATAGGTGATCGAGACCCTCTCAAGCGTCACGTCCTTGCCACGCATCGCGATCCCGCCCCCTTTCTTCTTGGTCAAAATACCCTCGCCGAAGGCGCCGCCCGGTTACGGGCGGCCCCCCGGTTCGAACGGGCGCCCCGCGGGGGGCGCCCGAAACGCCATCAGGCGTTGGTGATGATCTCGACGTACTCGTTGCGGATCGGGTCGAAGAACGGGGTAGAGGCCTGCCACCACCACATGTTGCCCAGCACGTCGTCGGTGTAGACTTCGTTGAACTGGCGCTTGAACTCTTCGCTGGCGAAATCGGCGGCACCGATCACGGCCGAGTTGTAGCCGGTGTTGTTGGCGAACATGCCGCCGATTTCCGGCGTCAGCATGAAGTTCATGAAGGCCACGGCCTGTTCCGGGTTCGGCGCGCCGCGCAGCATGCCCATCGTGTCCATCCAGGTGATGATGCCTTCTTTCGGGGCGCGGTAGACGAAATCGGGGTTCTCGCGGTTCAGCAGCAGGCCGGTGGTGTCCCAGGTCTGGCCGATGACGCAGCCGGCATCCTTGAAGGCCGCGGTCGCCTCGGTCGCGTTGTTCCAGAAGGCACCGAAGTTTTCCTTGTGGGCCAGGATCCACTGGGTGATCGCGCCCCAGACGCGGCGGGCCTCATCCTCGGACTTGTAGACGTCCAGCATGCGGTTCGACGGCACCTCGCCGGTGGCGTCCAGATACAGGCCCGCGCCCATGATGACCGATTTCTGACGGAAGGCGGCGGCGCCGGTCGCGGCCTCTTGCAGGAACAGGTCGCCGAAGGAGATGTCGGCATCCGCGATCGGCAGCTTGCCGCGGTTCAGGGTGATGCCCTCGGTGCCCCAGTCGAAGGGCAGCAGGATCTGGTTGCCCTGGTGGGTGGCGCCCAGGGCGACGCTGTCGCGCAGGAAGCTGGCAAAGATGTTCTCGACGTTGACGGTTTCCGGGATCGGGGCAAAGTAGCTGTCGCCGTTTTCGTCCAGGTAGTTCACCGCCGTATCGATGGAGGGGAACACGATGTCGAAATCGGTCCCGCCCGAGGCGCGCACGGTCGACTGGGCCTCGTCATTCGAGCCATAGGTGGTCAGTTCCAGCTTGATGCCGGTTTCGGCCTCGAACTTCTCGGCGATGTTGGGCTGGATGTAGTCCTGCCAGGCATAGACCTTGACGCTGCCCGAAGAGGCAAGCGCGTCATGGGCGCGCAGCACGGCGGGCGCGGCCACGGCGGCGGCGGTCAGGTTCAGGACGGAACGGCGCGTGAATTTCATGGGTTTCTTCCCCTCTTCCAAAGGATTGCGGAGCCGGACACCGGGAATCCCGTGTGGGACGCCGGCACCTCCGCCGCTCTTCTCGTTAATATCGGTGACATTTTCGCGACAGGCGGCCGGGTTTGTGTCAGTGGGCCGATCGGGCGCGATCGCACGCCGGAACCGCCCCCTGGCGCGTTGGCGCGGGGCGGCGGTATCAATTTTGGGTTGCCGAAAGGGTCAGGCGGGCAGCGTCATTTCCGGCACGTCGCCTTGGACGATCAGCCGCGCGGCGGTGGCCGCTTGCACGTCCTCGACGCTGACGCCGGGGCCGCGTTCGCGCAGCACAAGGCCCGCCTGCGTGGGTTCGATCACCGCCATTTCGGTCACGATCAGGCTGACCCGGCGCGCGGCGGTCAGGGGCAGGGTGCATTCGGGCACGATCTTGGAGTTGCCCTTGGCGGTGTGGACCATGGCCACCACCACGCGTTTCGCACCGGCCACCAGATCCATCGCGCCGCCCATGCCCGGCACCATCTTGCCCGGCACCATCCAGTTGGCCAGATGGCCCTTTTCGTCCACCTGCAATCCGCCCAGAACGGTCATGTCCAGATGCCCGCCACGGATCAGGCCGAAGCTCATCGCGCTGTCGATGGAGGCCGCACCGGGGACCGCGGTGACAAAGCCGCCCCCCGCATCGGTCAGATCGCGATCCTCCATCCCCTCGGGCGGGCGCGAGCCCAGGCCGATCACGCCGTTTTCCGCCTGGAAAAAGACATGCAGATCGTCCGGCACGAAATTGGCCACCATCGAGGGCAGCCCGATGCCCAGATTGACCAGCATGCCGGGCTGCACTTCTTGGGCGACGCGGCGGGCGATGATTTCCTTGGCGTCCATCAATGCGCCCTTTCCAGCAGGTAATCGACCAGCACGCCCGGCGTTTTCACCGCGTCGGGCGAGATCACGCCAACGGGCATGATATGATGCGGCTCGGCGATGACCGTATCGGCGGCCAGCGCCATGATCGGGTTGAAGTTGTGGGCGGTCAGCGAGTATTCCAGATTGCCCACGTAATCGGCCTGTCGCGCATCCAGCAGGGCGAAATCGCCCCGGATCGGCTTTTCCAGCAGGAATTTGCGCCCGTCGATGTCCAGCACCTGCTTGCCCTCTTCGACAAGAGTGCCGACGCCGGTGGGGGTCAGCACGCCGCCCAAACCCACGCCGCCCGCGCGGATGCGTTCGACAAGGGTGCCCTGGGGGACCAGTTCGACCTGCATTTCGCCGGCGATCATCTTTTTCTGGGTCACCGGGTTCAGGCCGATATGGCTGACGATGGCCTTGTCCACCAACCCGGCATCGATCAGCTTGCCCACCCCCTGACCGGGGCGGCAGGTGTCGTTGTTGACGAGGGTCAGACCGCCCACGCCGCGGGCCACGATGGCGTCGATCAGGCGGTGGGGCGTGCCCACCCCCATGAACCCGCCGATCAGCAGGAACGCCCCTTCGGGGATCATTTCGGCGGCTTCTTCGGGGCGGATCGCGCGTTTCATGCGGGCACCTCGCGGGGACAGGGAACGGGCCGGGTCACTCTGCCGCCTCTCCGCCGCCCTGGGCGGGGCGGTCAGTGGCGGCGGCCGGGGGTGCCAGCGGGTCGTCCAGCACGTCCTGGGACACCGGGCCCAGTTCCAGCGCCGCGCGGAAACGGTTGAGCATTTCCAGCGTGTGCGGGGCCATCTCGTCGATCGGGCCGGGGACGTATTGCACCACGCGCGCGGCCAGCTCGCGCTCTGCCGCGTCGGGCAGCAGGCGGGGCAGGGCGGCGATGGCGGCGTCGGGGTCGTAGGTCGCGATCAGGGTCTGTTCGTGGATGATCTGCGCGCGGGCCTCCATCGGCAGGTCGCAGAACGGGGCGTCCTGGTTCAGCACGCGGGCCGAACGTTCCAGCCGGTCGCGCCGCACCGCGCCGCGGCTTTCGGCCAGCAACACCAGCATGCGGATCACCGCCTGGACGAAGCCGCCCAGCTCGATATGGGACAGCGCGCTTTGCACCATGGGCAGGGCGCGCAACTCGTCCGCGCTCTTGCGGGTGCGGCGCAGGGCCAGCGGCTGGCCAAAGGCCCGCGCCCAGGGGTTGTTCCACAGCGCGAAGAAGCTCATCTCGTAGGCCGCGTCGCGCATGTCGCGGGCCAGGTCGATCCACTGTTCCGTTATGTCGATAGCCAGCTGTTCCATCTTGAGGAACGGGTTGGCGGGATCGACCGGGTGGCGCTCGGCGCGGATCCTTTCGGCCGCGGTCGCGACGGGCGCCATCGCCGGGTTCAGCGAGGACAGCGCCGCCCGCTGGGCGCGCAGGGGATGCAGCGCGCGACTGGCCTGCGCGGCGCGCGGGCTGACCATGACACGGATCGCGGGGCGGACCAGCGTGTCATAGGCCTCGGATTGCATCTGGCTGGCCCGCGCCACGGCGGCAAAGGCGGCCTCTTCGTCGCGGTCGCCGCCCAGCTTCTCGATATCGGCAAAGCTGCGCTCGGCGAAGCTGACCAGGAACTGCTTGTCCGCGCCCGCGCCCTCGACCGCGTCGATCTTCATCTCGTAAAGGCCCGGCGCCAGCGCCTCGATCGTTTTCAGGGTCGAGGAGACCTCGGCGTGTTCCTTCTTGGCGATCTTGGAGGAAACGAAGATGCCCAGATGGCCGACCTCTTCGTGCACCATGTAGACGATGCGCTGGCCGCGGATGCGGATTTCATCGACCCCGGCATAGGCATCCAGGATCCAGTTCAGCGCCTGTTGCGGGGGCGTGATGTTGTCGCCGTGGCTGGCAAAGACGATGATCGGGGCGCGGATCTGCTTGATATCGACCAGACGGCCCGGTTCCAGCATCGCGGTATTCTTGGTCAGCCGGTTGCCCACGAACAACTGTTCGACGATCCAGCGGATCTCGGCCTCGTTCAACATGAAGAAGCCGCCCCACCAGCGCTCGAACTCCAGGAAACGGGCACGCGCGCCGGGATCGTCGATGCTGGCCATCATGTCCGCGTATTTGCGGAACATCGTGCGGCCGGGGTTCAGCATCTCGAAATTCATCACCAGGTTGGCGCCGTCGAAGACGCCGCCGCCCAGATCGGCCCACATCATCGGCTGCCAGGTGCCGCCCAGCACGCCCGCGTTATAGCGCATCGGGTGGCGGCCGACCTCGCCCGACCAGGTGGCGACGGGCGCGCCGTTCAGCACGATCGGGCCGGTCAGGTCGGGGTTCATCGCGGCCAACAGCAGCGTGGCCCAGCCCCCCTGGCAGTTGCCGGTAATCACGGGCTTGGCCGCGTCGGGGTGGCGGCGGGTGACCTCGCGCACGAACTCGGCCTCGGCGCGGGTGACATCGGCCAGCGTCTGGCCGGGGATCGGGTCGCGCTTGAAGGCCACGAAATAGACCGGGTGGCCATCGCGCAGCGCCACGCCGACCTGGCTGTCGGGCTTGAACCCGCCGATGCCGCCGCCATGGCCCGCGCGCGGGTCGATGATGATGTAGGGGCGCTTGAAATCATGCACCTCGCAGCCCTCGGGCGGCAGGATGCGCAGCAGTTGATAATTGCACGGATGGGGCAGGTCGGCGCCGTCGACGATCACCTCGTATTCGTAGATCAGCACCGGCGGGCAGCCAGCGGCCTCATGCGCGCGGGAGATGTCGCCGCGTTCGCGCAGCAGGTCCAGCGTCAGCAGCCAGCGTTCGGCGGCATCGCGGGTATAGGCGGTCCAGGCGGCGGCGGGGTGGGTGCCGGTCTGGGCCATCGCGGTGCCGGTCTCGGTCAGCCGCTCCAGCACCTTGCGCGCCCGCGCGGTATGGCCGTCGAAGATGGCGCTGCCATGCTTGGTGGCGACCTCGCGCATCAGGTGCGCGCCGTCCAGTGCCTCGCCGGCCTGCGCGCCAAGCGCGGCCAGGCGCTCCTGCGGCAGTTGGCCGATGCCGCCAAGGGTGGCGGCGATCATGTCGGCGGCATCCAGGGTAGAGGGGCGGGGGCGGGCCTGTTCCATGATATCTGTCCTTTATCCGACGATGCCGTAGCCGCCGTCGATGGGGTGAACACCGCCCGTCACGTTCGATGCCTCGCGGCTGGCAAGAAAGGCGCAGTAGGCGCCCACATCCTCGATCGTGGCCAGGTGATGGGTGGGGGCACGGTGCGCGGCGGCGTCCAGCAATTCGTCGAACTCGGCAATGCCCGAGGCCGCGCGCGTGGCCAGCGGCCCGGGGCTGAGTGCGTGAACCGAAATGCCGCGCGGCCCAAGTTCGGCAGCCGCGTAGCGCACCGCCGATTCCAGCGCGGCCTTGACCGGGCCCATGATGTTGTAATGTTCGACCACCCGGCTGGCGCCCTGGAAGGACACGGTAATGCAGGTGCCGCCCTTGGGCATCAACGGCTCGGCCCGGCGGATCATCCGCAGGAAGGAATGCACCGAAATGTCCATCGCCAGGCCGAACCCCTCGGCCGAGCAATCAACGACGCGACCGTGCAGATCGTCGCGCGGGCAGAAGGCGATGGAGTGCAACACCGTGTCCAGCTTGCCCCAGCGTTCGGTGATCTCGGCGTACAGCGCGTCCATCTGCGCCTCGTTCCGCACGTCCAGCGGGCCCATGATCTCGGCCCCCAGTTCCTCGGCCAGGGGGCGGACATGGGGTTCTGCCTTGTCGTTCAGCCAGGTTATCGCCAGCCGCGCGCCCTGGGCCTGCAACGCCTTGGCACATCCCCATGCAATGGAATTGCGGTTCGCGACGCCGACCACCAGCGCTGTCTGACCTTCGAGAGAGAACATGAATACCTCGCTATTGTGCAGGTGCAGCATAGACGCCGCGCATGTCGAAGAGGTAACAGTTCCGTGAAATCGCAGGGGCACGGTCCCTTTGGTTCCGATCCTGCCGTTGCGGTGCGGCGATCTGGGCGTTCGTCCTGTTGGATCGCGCCGCATGCAATCGGGCGACGCGATCCTTTCCTGGCAGGTTGGAGGCGCCCGTTCCCTGCGCCGGGGTGATGGCAAGGCGCCTTGATTCGGCGGCGCAGGGCCGCCTGCGGATGGTCCGTCGCTTGATCGCGTCGGGGCATGCTTGGCCCGTATCAGCAGTTCGGGACGTTCACCGCCAGACCGCCCAGGGCGGTTTCCTTGTATTTCTCGCTCATGTCCGCGCCGGTCTGGCGCATCGCCTCGATGCAGTTGTCCAGCGGCATGAAGTGTTGGCCATCCCCGCGCAGGGACAGGGACGCAGCCGAGACCGCCTTGATCGCGCCCAGCCCGTTCCGTTCGATGCAAGGCACCTGGACCAGTCCCTTTACCGGGTCGCAGGTCATGCCCAGGTGGTGTTCCAGCGCGATTTCGGCCGCGTTTTCGACCTGTTCCGGGGTGCCGCCCAGCACGGCGGCCAATCCTGCCGCCGCCATCGCCGCGGCCGATCCCACCTCGGCCTGGCAGCCGCATTCGGCGCCGGAAATCGAGGCGTTGGCCTTTATCAGCCCGCCGATGGCCGCCGCGGTCAGCAGGAAATCGCCCGCCCGGTCGGGATGCGCGCCCGGCACATGGTCCAGCCAATAGCGGATCGTCGCAGGCACCACGCCCGCCGCGCCGTTGGTGGGGGCGGTCACGACACGCCCGCCGGCGGCGTTTTCCTCGTTCACCGCCATGGCATAGACGCTCATCCAGTCGTTGATCGTGTGCGGGGCGGTCAGGTTCAGCCCGTGTTCGGCCTGCAAGGCCTGGTGGATTGCATGCGCGCGGCGGCGGACGCTCAGCCCGCCGGGCAGGACGCCGTCGGTGGACAGGCCCCGGTCGATGCAGTCCGACATTTCTGCCCAGATGCGGGCAAGGCCGGCGTCCAGCTTGCCCGGGCCGATGAATTTCAACTCGTTGGCCCGTTTCATTTGCGCGATGCTCTTGCCCGAGCGGGCGGCCATGGCCAGCATTTCAGCGGCAGAGTGGAAGGGGTAGGGCACGTCCGCGCCCCCCTCGCTGCGGACATCCCCGGCGGCAAGTTCGGCCTCTGTCCGGACGAAGCCGCCACCGATGGAATAGTAATGTTCGGTCAGGATCACGTCGCCCTGCGCATCGGTGGCGTGCAAGGTCATGCCGTTGGGATGGCCGGGCAGGGGGGTGTCGTAATCGAAGATCAGGTCGCGGGCAGGGTCGAAGGACAGTGCGCCCAACCCATCGGGCCGCACCTGCCGTTGGCCCTTGATCCGGGCCAGCGCCTTTTCGGCGGCCGCGGCGTCGTAGTTGTCCGGCGTCAGACCGTCCAGCCCCAGGATCACCGCCCGGTCGGTGGCGTGCCCCACCCCCGTAAAGGCCAGCGAGCCATGCAGAACCGCCCGCAGTCCATGGGCATGAAAGGGCGAGTTGCGCAACAGCCCCAGAAAGCGGTCGGCGGCAACCATCGGCCCCATCGTGTGCGACGATGACGGGCCGATGCCGATCTTGAAGATGTCGAAAACCGATAGGAACATGGACGCCCTCCTTGCCCCAAACTGGCACGGCAGGGGCGGGCGTCCAGCCCGGTTGCGACCGTTTGTAGGTCGCTAGCGTTGCGCGACGCGGGCGCGGGCCATGGCGCGGCCGTCCCGTAGGTTCAGCCACAACAGGCGCATGTTGACCGCCCCGGCCAGAAGCTCGACCGTTTGAACGGCATAGAACGCGCCGTCGAAATCGGCCATCTGCGCCTTGCCCGCCAGGAACAGGGCGCTGGGCACCAGGATCAGCAGGCCGTTCAGCCCGGCGATGCGCATCCGGCGGGTCTTGGCCTGAATGATCGGGCCACGGCGGTTGCGGGCGCTTTGTGCGCCGCCGATCCCGGCGGCGGCCAGCGCGGGCACAAGCAGCCACAGCCCTTGCACGATGTTCGTCTTGACGGTGGCGATGCCCTGGGGCGTGCCGAACAGCTCGACCCAGACGGTCGAGGTCCAGAACAGCGCGATCAGCCCCATTCCCAAGGTTCCCGCGGCGGCGTGCAATTTCGGTGACATGGCGATTCTCCCATTAAGATAGCATGCTGTTGAATATAGCATTGCATAGCGTGCTATTGAAGTGCATTCATGTCCCATGGAGTTTTCCCGCGAGACATCCGCCGGGTTCCTGGCCAACCACATGGCACGGCTGTTCGAACGCGGCCTTGCGCGGCGGATTGCGCCGCTTGGCCTGGCGCCCGCGCAGTTCATGACCTTGCTGGAGCTGTGGCGCGAAGACGGTCTGACCCAACGCGACCTGGTGGCGCGGCTGGATGTCGAGCAGGCCACCATGGCCAATACCCTGTCGCGCATGGAACGCGACGGCCTGATCCTGCGCCGCCCCGACGAACAGGACCGCCGCGCCCGCCGCATCTATCTGACGGATCGGGCGCGCCAATTGCAGGCCCCAGCGACCCAGGCGGCGGCGGCACAGAACGGGCAGGCGCTGGCCGATCTGACGCCAGAGGAAACCGCGCTGTTCAACGACCTGATGCGCCGTGTCATCGCGCAGATGCAGCAGGCCGAGTAGGGGGCCGCAATTGGCCCTCGCAGCGCTTCCGCACATTCCCTATAACAGGGCAACGGAGAGAGGAGACAGGCGATGACCGGAGAGCTTTCCCCCATCGACAAGGCTAAGTTCGCCGCGGCCAAGCGCGCGGTCGATTTCGTGGAGGACGGCATGCGTGTCGGCCTCGGAACCGGATCGACAGCGGCCTGGATGGTGCGCTGCCTGGGCGAAATGGTCCGCGAGGACGGGCTGAAGATCAAGGGCGTGCCGACATCTGTGCGCACGGCCGAACTGGCCCGGCAGGTGGGGATCGAGGTGATCTCGCTGGATGAGGCCAAGTGGCTGGACCTGACCATCGACGGGGCCGATGAATTCGACGCCGACCTGAACCTGATCAAGGGCGGCGGTGGCGCGCTGTTGCAGGAAAAGATCGTGGCGACCGCCAGCGATCAGATGATCGTGATCGCCGACACCGCCAAAGAGGTGGCCACGCTGGGCGCCTTCCCCCTGCCGGTGGAGGTGATCCCCTTTGGCTGGCAGACCACCCGCGCCCTGATCGACGAGGCGCTGATAAACCTGGACGTGATGGGCCGCGAGGTGACGCTGCGCATGAACGGCGAGGCGCCGTTTGTCACCGATGAGGGCAATCATATCCTGGACCTGCACCTGAAACGGATCGGCAATCCGCGGCAGCTGTCGCTGGTCGTCAACCAGATCCCGGGGGTGGTTGAAAACGGGCTGTTCATCGATATCTGCGACGTGGTTGTCGTCGGTCACGGCGATGGCAAGGTGGAGGTGCGCGACATCAACGCCGGCACCGTCGAGGAAGAAAAGATCGACTTCCTGGAAGGTGACAACCTGTTCAACGATCTCTGAACGCAAGGGAGCGTGATGTCCTTCGACTACGACCTTTTCGTCATCGGTGGCGGCTCTGGCGGTGTGCGCGCCGCGCGGCTGGCCGCCAGCGAGGCCGGGGCCCGCGTCGGTCTGGCCGAGGAATACCGCATGGGCGGCACCTGTGTGATCCGCGGCTGTGTCCCGAAAAAGCTGATGGTCTTCGCTTCGGGCTTTGCCGGTGCGATGCAGGACGCGCGCGCCTATGGCTGGGAGGTCACGACCGGCGGCTTCGACTGGACGGGTTTCCGTACCAAGCTGGAGGCGGAGCTGTCCCGGCTGGAAGGCATCTACCGCACCAACCTGCAAAAGGCGGGCGTCGAGATTTTCGACAGCCGCGCGACGCTGGCCGATCCGCACACCGTGCAACTGGCCGACGGCACCCGCAAGACGGCCAAGCATGTCCTGATCGCCACCGGCGGGCGGCCCTTCGTCCCTGATTTCCCGGGGTCCGAACATGTCATCACCTCGAACGAGGTGTTCAAGCTGGACGCGCTGCCGGGCCGGGTTCTGATCGTGGGCGGCGGCTATATCGCCTGCGAATTCGCCTGCATCCTGAACGGGCTGGGCGTGGAGGTGACGCAGTATTACCGGGGCGCGCAGATCCTGCGCGGCTTCGACGAAGAGGCGCGCGGCCATATCGCCGGCGCCATGCAGGATAACGGCATCGACTTGCGGCTGGGCACAAATGTGCAACGCATCGACAAGACCGCCGAGGGCCTTTGGGTCAAATCGACCGACGGACATGACGCTGTCTATGACGCGGTGCTGTATGCCACGGGCCGGGTGCCGAACACCGAAGGGTTGGGCCTGGTAGAGGCGGGCGTGACGTTGAAAGGCAACGGCGCGGTCGAGGTGGACGCCTATTCGCAAAGCGCGATCCCCTCGGTCTATGCGGTGGGCGACGTGACCGACCGCATCAACCTGACCCCCGTCGCCATCCGCGAAGGCGCGGCTTTTGTCGAGACCGTGTTCAAGGGCAATCCGACGAAACCCGATCACGACCTGGTGCCTGGCGCGGTCTTTACCCAGCCGGAATTCGGCACCGTCGGCCTGTCCGAGGAAGCCGCGCGCGAACGCGGCCCGATCGAGGTCTACGCGACCGCGTTCCGCCCGATGCAGACCGGGTTCGCCGGGCGCGAGGAACGGGTGCTGATGAAGCTGGTGGTCTGCGCCGAAACGCGCCGGGTGCTGGGCTGCCATATCGTGGCCGACGGCGCGGGCGAGATGATCCAGCTGGCCGGGATCGCGATCAAGATGGGCGCCACGAAAGAGGATTTCGACCGCACGGTGGCGGTTCACCCCACCATGGCCGAAGAACTGGTGACGATGAAGGCGCCGGTGCGCACGGGTTGAATTCCTGCCCGGTGCGACCAGTTACTGACACGACACCAGATCAACGAAGACAACGTTTCAACGAGAGGTAAGACCTGCATGGCTGGACAAGGTGGCCCCTGGGGGGGCGGAGGCCAGGGCGGTGGCGGAAACCGGGGTGGCGGCGGTGGCCGCGGCCCGGGCGAGGAGCCGCCCCAGATCCCCGAGATCGACGAATTGATGCGTCGCGGCCAGGAACAGTTGCGTGTCCTGATGGGCGGCAAGGGCGGTGGTGGCCGTGGCGGGCGCGGCGGCGGTGCCGGGCCGAGGTTGACCAAGGGCGGCATCGCCCTGGGCGTGGTGGCTGCGGTCGTGGTCTGGGGCCTGTCGTCCTTCTACACGGTCAAGCCCGAAGAGCAGTCTGTCGAACTGTTCCTGGGTAAATACTCGGCCACGGGTCAGCCGGGCCTGAACTTTGCCCCCTGGCCGCTGATCACCTACGAGGTGATCAACGTCACCAGCGAACGGACTGAGGAAATCGGTGTGCGCCGTGGCGGCACCGAAACCGGCCTGATGCTGACCACCGACGCGAACATCGTCGATATCGATTTCCAAGTGGTCTGGAACATCAACGACCCGGCCAAGATCCTGTTCAACATCCGCGACCCGCGTCTGACCGTGCAGGCCGTGTCGGAATCGGTGATGCGCGAGATCATCGCCGCGTCGAACCTGGCGCCGATCCTGAACCGCGACCGCGGCATCATTGCAGAGCGCGCGCAGGCCAGCATTCAGGAAACGCTGGATGAATACGAAAGCGGCATCAGCATCGTGCGCGTCAACCTGGACAAGGCCGACCCGCCCGCCGAGGTGATTGACAGCTTCCGCGAGGTGCAGGCCGCCGAACAGGAACGCGACCGTCTGCAACGCCAGGCCGACGCCTACGCCAATCGCGTGGTCGCCGAGGCCCGGGGTAAGGCCGCCCAGATCATCGAACAGGCCGAAGGTTACCGCGCTCAGGTCGTGAACGAGGCCCTGGGTGAGGCCAGCCGCTTCTCGGCCGTGCTGGAGGAATATTCCAAGGCCCCCGAGGTGACGCGCAAGCGCCTGTATCTTGAGACCATGGAAAAGGTGATGGGCTCTGTGGACAAGACCATCCTCGACAGCGGTGTGCTGGGTGAAGGCGGCCAGGGCGTCGTGCCCTACCTGCCCCTGAACGAGGTGCGCCGCAACAGCAACGCCGGACAGGAGAACTGACCATGAAAAAATCCATGTTCCTTCTGCCGATTGCCGTCGTCGCGCTGGTGCTGGGTCTGTCGTCCATCTATGTCGTGGACGAACGGGAAAAGGCGCTGGTCCTGCAATTCGGCCAGATCAAGGCCGTCAAGGAAGATCCGGGCGTGGCCTTCAAGATCCCGCTGATCCAGGAGGTGGTGAAATACGACGACCGCATCCTGTCGCTGGATACCGATGTGATCGAGGTGACGCCCTCGGATGACCGTCGTCTGGTCGTGGACGCCTTTGCCCGGTTCCGCATCGCTGATGTGGTGCAGTTCCGGCAGGCGGTCGGTGTGGGCGGCCTGCGCCTGGCCGAGGACCGGTTGTCGTCGATCCTGAACGCCCAGATCCGCGAGGTTCTGGGTGCCGATCAGGTCACCTCTGATACGATCCTGTCCGAGGACCGGCGCGAGTTGATGGTGCGCATCCGCGACCAGTCGCGCGAACTGGCCCGCAGCCTGGGTCTGGACGTGGTGGACGTGCGGCTGAAGCAGACCAACCTGCCCGCCCAGAACCTGGAGGCCACCTTTGCCCGGATGCGGGCAGAGCGTGAGCGCGAAGCCGCCGACGAGATTGCCCGCGGTAACGAGGCCGCGCAGCGCGTGCGCGCGCTGGCCGACCGGACCGTGGTCGAATTGGTGTCCGAGGCCGAGCGGGAATCGCAGATCACCCAGGGTGAGGCCGATGCCGAACGCAACGCCATCTTCGCCGAGGCCTTTGGCGCCGACCCCGAGTTCTTTGCCTTCTACCGCTCGCTTACGGCGTATGAAAATGCGTTGCAGGGGGGCAACTCGTCGATGGTGCTGACCCCGGATAGCGAGTTCTTCGACTATCTCAAGCAGGCCGATATCGAACCGGCCGGCGGGCAATGAGCTATGTGATCCTGGGCCTTGGCCTGGTTCTGGTTGTCGAGGGGCTGGTGTTCGCACTGGCCCCTTCGCGTTTGGACGAGGTCGTGGAACTGATCCGATCCATTCCGCCCGAAACCCGCCGGCTGATCGGTCTGGGGGCCGTTGCGGTCGGCACGGCGCTGGTTTGGCTTGCCCGAAGCCTCGGCGCCTGAAACACTGAGAGGGACCGATGGGCCGGTTTTCACGCCCTGTTGAGGCTGCGCGACGCGTGGTGAGTTGCAGGAACCGCCCCTGCGCGCCCATATCAGGATCAAACGGACCATAGGATCCATCAGTGAGGAGGACTCATCCGTGACACTCCAGACCGTTCCAGATTTTCCCCGCCTGCACCGGGCGCAACTGCGCCCCGCACTCGCGCTGTTGCTGGGCATGGTGCTGCTGCTTGGGCAGGCCAGCCTGGCGCTTGCCCGCTCAGCCCCCGAAAGCTTTGCCGACCTGGCCGAGAAGGTCAGCCCCGCGGTGGTCAACATCACCACCCGCACGGTGATCGAGGGCCATGCCGGCACGCAGCCGATGGTGCCCGAGGGTTCCCCCTTCGAGGAATTCTTCCGCGAGTTCATGAATCCCAATGGCGACGGCCCGATGCCGCCGCGCCGCAGTCAGGCGTTGGGGTCCGGTTTCGTGATCTCGGCGGACGGGTTCATCGTGACCAACAACCACGTCATCGAGAAAGCCGACGAGATCGAGGTCGAATTCTTCTCGGGGCAGGTGTTGGAGGCCGAAGTCGTCGGCACCGACCCCAAGACCGACATCGCGCTGCTGAAGGTCGAAAGCGACGAGCGGCTGCCCCATGTGCCATTTGGCGATTCCGATCTGATGCGCGTGGGCGACTGGGTGATGGCGATGGGCAACCCGCTGGGCCAGGGCTTTTCCGTGTCTGCCGGGATCGTGTCGGCGCGTGGGCGTGCGCTGTCGGGGGCCTATGACGACTACATCCAGACCGACGCGGCCATCAACCGGGGCAACTCGGGCGGGCCGCTGTTCAATATGGAAGGCGAGGTTGTCGGCGTGAACACCGCGATCCTGTCGCCCAATGGCGGGTCGATCGGGATCGGGTTTGCGATGTCTTCGGCCGTTGTCATTAATGTGGTCGACCAGTTGAAGGAATTCGGGGAAACCCGGCGCGGCTGGCTGGGCGTGCGCATCCAGGACGTGACCGCGGAAATGGCCGAGGCCCTGGGCCTGGACCAGCCGCGCGGCGCGATGGTCAGCGACGTGCCCGAAGGCCCGGCCCGTGATGCGGGCATGGAAACCGGCGACGTGATCCTGTCCTTTGACGGGCGCGAGGTCGAGGATACCCGTGGACTGGTTCGCCAGGTGGGGAATACATCGGTGGGTCGCACCGTGCGCGTCGTGGTGTTCCGCGAGGGCGAAACCCGCAGCCTGTCGGTGACGCTGGGCCGCCGCGAAACCGCCGAGGCCGAGGCCGTGCCGGCTGCGGCCCGCCCCGATGCCGCCCCGCAGGACCGCCGGATGATGGGCATGACCCTGACGCCGCTGACCGACGAGTTGCGTGCCCAGATGGACCTGGGTGCCGGGGTCGAGGGGTTGGTCGTGAAAGAGATCGACGAGACCACCGAGGCCTATGAAAAGGGTCTGCGGGCTGGCGATGTCATCACCGAGGCCGGTCAGCGCAAGGTGCAGCGCGTCGCCGACCTGGAGGACCGCATCGAAGAGGCGCGCGACGCCGGGCGGCGGTCGTTGCTGCTGCTGGTGCGCCGCCAGGGCGAGCCGCGTTTCGTGGCGCTGTCGGTCGAGGACTGAGGCGACATTTAGCCAATAACCGGGGCGCCCTTGCCCCGGCCACATGGCCCGGCGGTACCGTCGGGCCATGGGTGTTTTTGCCAAGAAGAAGGGGCTGTCAGTCCCGTTCCCACAGGTGCAGCGCATCTGCACCGACGCGCCGGGTTTCGATCAGCCGAAAGCGCGGCGCGTCTGCCAGCCGGTCCAGTGCCATGGCGCCCAATGCGGGGCGCCCCTCTGCCCCCAGGGCCAGCCCGGCGGTAAAGCCCGCCAGTTCGTCCACCAGGTTGGCAGAGAGCAGGGCCGCGGCCAGTTGGCCGCCCCCCTCGCAAAAGACGCGGGTCAGGCCCGCAGCGCCCAGGGCGCGCATCAGGGCCTGTGGGATCAGGCGGCCCTGTGGGTCGCTATCAATCTGGATCAGGCGGGCACCGCGCGCGGCCCAGGCGGCCTTGCGCTGCGCCGGGGCATCCGGTGCGTGGCACAGCCACAGGGGGGACGCCGCGGCGCTGGCCGCCAGCTTTCCGTTTTCCGGCAGGTCCAGCCCCGCCGCGGCGATCACGCGCACAGGCTGGGTGGGCACGCCCAGGCCCCGTACCGTCAGTTGCGGGTCGTCGGCCCGCGCCGTGCCGCCGCCCACCAGGACAGCGTCGTGGCGCGCGCGCAGGGCATGAACCATTCGCCGCGCCTTTGGCCCGGTGATCCACTGGCTTTCGCCGCTGGCCGTGGCGATGCGCCCGTCAAACGAGGTGGCCAGTTTCAAGGTCAGCATCGGCCGTCCCGTTTCGCGGCTTAGCAAGAAGCCGCGATGGGCGCGCCGGGCCGCGTCTGCCAGGATGCCGACGGTCACCTCGATCCCGGCGGCGCGCAGCATGTCATGGCCGCGCCCGGCGACGCGGGGGTCGGGATCCTCCAGCGCGGTGACGACCCGGGCGATGCCGGCGGCGATCAGCGCATTGGCGCAAGGGGGCGTCTTGCCGTGATGCGAACAGGGTTCCAGGCTGACATAGGCGGTAGCCCCGCACGCGGCATCGCCCGCCTGCGCCAGTGCGATCGGTTCGGCATGGGGGCGGCCGCCCGGGGCTGTCCAGCCCCGTCCGACGATGCGCCCATCGCGGACGATGACGCAGCCCACCGCAGGGTTCGGCCAGACGCGCCCCAGCCCGCGCGCGCCCAGCGAGAGCGCCAGCGCCATGAAACGGGCATCGGTCGTGGCGGTCACTCTTCCGGCTGGCCTTGCGGGCGCAATTCGCTGACAAACTTGTCGAAATCGCCCGCTTCCTGAAAGTTCTTGTAAACGCTAGCGAAACGCACATAGGCTACGGTGTCGATCCGGGCCAGCGCCTCCATCACGATTTCGCCGATCACCTTCGATGCGATATCGGTTTCACCCATGCTTTCCAGACGCCGGACGATGCCGGAAATCATCTGATCCATCCGCTCGGGATCGACCGGGCGTTTCTGCAGCGCGATGCGGATCGAGCGTTCCAGCTTGTCGCGGTCGAAATCCTCGCGCCGGCCATTCGTCTTGATGACCACAAGGTCGCGCAGCTGCACCCGTTCGTAGGTGGTAAAGCGTCCACCGCAGGCCGGGCACAGGCGGCGCCGCCGGATCGCAACATGATCCTCGGCGGGGCGCGAATCCTTCACCTGGGTATCGATATTTCCGCAGAACGGGCAGCGCATGGCCTCTCCCTCGGTGGTGCATCTGAGTTTTCCACAGGCACTATAGGAGGCACGCCATAATTTGGGTAGGGGGCTTTTGCGCTGCTATATGTTGATTCAGCCGAAATGAGCTGCAATTTCCCGGCGATGCGGGGCGTGGCGGTGTTCGTACAGGTAGATGCCCTGCCATGTGCCCAGCATCGGCCGTCCCGCCCGGACCGGGATCGATAGCGAGACCGGCAGCAGCGCGGCCTTGATATGGGCGGGCATGTCGTCGGGCCCCTCCAGCGTGTGGCGCAGCCAGCCCATCGACGGGTCGTCGGCATCCGGAACCAGGCGGGAAAAGAACCCGTCCAGATCGCGCCGCACATCGGGATCGGCGTTTTCCTGGATCAGCAGCGAGCATGAGGTATGGCGCACCAAAAGCGTCAGCAGACCGTCGCCCTGACCGGCCAGCCAGCCGGTGACCTCGTGGGTGAATTCATAAAGGCCGGGGCCGTGGGTGGCGATGGCAAAGGTGGTCTGCATGCAAGGGTCCGCAACGACGAAGGGGGCGCCACAGGACGCCCCCTTGCCGATAGCATGCTTGTGCGGGCCTGTCAGGCGATCATCTGGTTGGCGCGCTGCGGCACCCAGTCGACCCCGGCCTTGCCGTGGTAGAACCCGTTGATGAAGGGGTACTCGATCCCCAGCTCGCGCAGCTTGGCCTCGCCTTCCTCGGCGTCCATCCGGCCCTGCAGCACGTCGTCGAACAGGCGGGTGACGGCGATCATGTCGCAGGTATGCGGCATCACGCGGAAATGGGTCACGCCGATCTGGCGCATGTCGGCCATGTCCGCCAGCAGGTCGAGATAGCCATAGGTCAGGGTCTGGATGCCGTTGATCGCCAGGAAGGCCTGGTCGTCCATCGTATTCAGGGTCATCCCGTCCAGATCCTCGCCGCAGACGAACTGGCAGTTGTCCTTGGTCCGGTCATGGGCGCGCGCGTGGTAGCAGCGCGCCGACAGCGCCAGCGAGGCCCGGCCGAAGACCTGTACCTCAAGCCCCACACCCAGTTCGCGCGCGCGGGTGCCCAGCACCTCGATCACCGAGCGGGGCAGTTCGGGCAGCAGGGCGAAATGGCTTGCCCCTTCGCCGGCCAGATAGGACATCGTCTCTTCGTTGTAGACGTTCAGCAGGGCGCCGATGCGGTGCGGCTTGTTCTTGAGGTACAGCAGCGCGGCGGTGTTGTTCACCTCCAGGTCACGGCCCTCTTGCTCGGCCCATTCGCGCAGCAGGTTACGCTCGCGCTTGATGACCACCTCGGAGAGCGAGCAGAAGACGACCTTTTTGCCCGCGCGTTCCAGGCGGTCAGCGACCTGATCCAGGTGCTTTTCGAAAAACGGCGTCCGCTTGGAACAGATCACCTCGCCCAGATAGACGGTGCCGACCGGGCTTTCGTCGGCGATGCGGTTGTAGAAATCCAGTTTCTGTTCGGCGGGCCAGTGAAACAGGTTCGGGCCCAGGGTCAGTTCGGCACTCATCTCGCTCACCGCCATTTCTTGGTTTTCAGGGCGCCTTCGGTCTGCTTCTGACCCTCGGTCAGGGCTACCAGGTCGGCCAGCTTGGGCTCGTCGCCCGCCATGATGGAATCCACCGCCTCGCGGAAGGCGGCGACCACCTTCTTGACGTAGGCGCGCGACCGCTGGCGGCCCTCGATCTTGAAGGCATGCACGCCGGCGTTGATCAGTTCGGGCAGCATGTCAGAGGCGTTCAGGCTGATCGGTTCCTCGAACGCGTAATAGCCGCCGTCGCGCGCATCGCACTTGTACCGGCCCTTGCAGATCGTCGGGTAGCCTGCGGTTTCATCGGGGCCGAAGCGGTCGATCGTGTAATCGCACAGCTTGGTGGACATGTTGTCCTGCTCATCCCGCTCATACTTCACGCAGGCGGCGGGGGAACAGGCGCCGTCCATGTTGGTGGACAGGCCCGTGGCGTAGTTGGTCAGCGAGCAGCGCCCCTCGACCATCAGGCCGTGGTTGCCAAAGATGAAGGTTTCCACCTCGCAGGGGATTTCCTCGACCAGGCCGCGGATTTCGCTGACGGTCATGATGCGCGGCAGAACGATCCGCTTTACGCCGAACTCCTTGACGTAATAGGTGATCGCCTCGGGGCTGGAGGCCGCGGCCTGCACGCTGAGGTGAATGCGCAGGTCGGGGTGATGCGTCTTGGCGTAATGGGCGACCGCGATATCGGCCACGATGATCGCGTCCACGCCAAGGCGCGCGCAGTTGTCCACCGCCTCTTTCCACAGGTCGAACTTGCCCGCCGGCGGAAAGGTGTTCAGCGTAATCAGAACCTTGGTGCCGCGCTCATGCGCGTAGGCAACGGATTTCTCCAGCTCGGGCACGGTGAAGTTCAGGCCGGTGAAATTACGCGCGTTGGTGGCGTTCTGGAACCCGCAATAAACGGCGTCCGCACCGGCATCCACGGCACTGCGCAGGGCCGCGGGGGTGCCCGCGGGACAGATCAGTTCGGGCTTGATCATCACTTGGCCTCTTTTCGTTTCTGGGCGTTTTCCGCCATGCGCCGCAGCGTGTTCAGCGCCATCCGCCCCGGCGCGCCGAACATGTCGGCCACGCTTTCGGCGATGGGGTCTTCCACGTCATCCAGCGCATTGCGCAGGCAGACCACCGCCTCGGTATCCCCGGTCACGATCAGGTCGCGCGAAAAGAACAGCGCATCGCCGTCCTGCTCGGTGTCCATCAGGGTCAGCAGGTCCAGGAACTTGCCCGAGATGCGCGCGATATGCGGCGGCGGGTTACGCCGGTTGATCGCGCGGAAATCCAGCGCCTCGGGGTCGGGGCGCAGGTACAGCATCAGGGGCACGTCCACCGGATCGATCAGGAAATAGGCGTGCCGGTGCTGGCCCAGACGGTCGAACATGTCGGGGTTGTCGGCCGCGATCTTGTGGACGACGCGTTTCAGGATCGGGTTCAGCAGGAACAGCGGCAGGGGCGGCAGGAAAGGAAAGCCGCCCGATCCGCCGGCCGCTCGCGAGGAGTGAGGTGCGGTTGTCATGGCAGGTCGATACCCGGATGTGTGTAAATCTGAATTGACATACGTCAAACGGCGCGACGATGTCCGCAGCACCAATTGTCACAGGGCTGGGGTCAGGGGCGCGGCGCGTTTGAAATCAGGGGCTTGGCAGGTGTGTCACATCGCCGTGAGGGCGCACAGATTGGGGAGATGGCACCGGTCCGATGCTGGCTGTGCCCGGCCCGACCGGGTGGGCAGAAGCATCTGCCCCATGCGTGAGGAAACTACGTGTTTCAAGCCGACCGTAGGGTGGGTGCAACCCACCAATGGGCGGTCATGTTGGGGGCGTGGGGTGGTGGGTTGCCACCCACCCTACGCTTGCTTCGGCTATCGAGGACCAAGGGTGGTAGACAACAATCACCATACGCCGTTTAGGCAGGCCTATCAGCCGTTAGATGAGCATGTGATTGCGCATCATTTCCTTCAGATATTCCAAGCTTTTGCGCGCTATGGACTCGATTGGACGAAGGTCACCTGATTTGGTCTCGACCACGACCTGAGGCGGACTACCCCATCTTATCTCTCCCCAACGCCCCTCTCCCCAGCCCAAAGCTCTTGTTGAAACTTGTGCGGATTGCGTAACCTCAGGGTTACCCCTTGTAAGCCTGACATGCTTCAACGCCTTGGCAACGTCTCGCAATAGTGCGAAGTCGTCATTGGAAGCGGCAAGAAAGTTACGAAAGCTTGTGTCGTCCCTAATGCTGGCGGGAAATGCATGCCCCGCTTCCCTCAATTCGGCAAAGATGTGGGCGGCCAAAGCGTCTACTGAGTGAACAGCATGGTAGGCGGTTCACTCATCTCCATAGTTCTGCTCAAGCGCAGACACATCGGGTTCGGCCACACTAACCAAAAAATGCTCTGCCGTCACTGATCCAGGAAACTCCGCAGCTTCCGCGACCGGCTGGGATGTTTCAGCTTCCGCAACGCCTTGGCCTCGATCTGGCGGATGCGTTCGCGGGTGACGCTGAATTGCTGGCCGACCTCTTCCAGCGTGTGGTCGGTGTTCATCCCGATGCCGAAACGCATGCGCAGCACCCGTTCCTCTCGCGGGGTCAGGCTGGCCAGAACGCGGGTCGTCGTTTCCTTCAGGTTTTCCTGAATGGCGCTGTCCAGCGGCAGCACGGCGTTCTTGTCCTCGATGAAATCGCCCAGCTGGCTGTCTTCCTCGTCGCCGATGGGGGTTTCCAGCGAAATCGGTTCCTTGGCGATTTTCATCACCTTGCGAACCTTTTCCAGCGGCATCTGCAGCTTTTCGGCCAGTTCCTCGGGCGTGGGTTCGCGGCCGATCTCGTGCAGCATCTGGCGGCCGGTGCGCACCAGCTTGTTGATCGTCTCGATCATGTGCACGGGGATGCGGATCGTGCGGGCCTGGTCGGCAATGCTGCGGGTGATCGCCTGGCGAATCCACCACGTCGCGTAGGTGGAGAATTTATAACCGCGCCGGTATTCGAATTTATCCACGGCCTTCATCAGGCCGATATTGCCTTCCTGAATGAGATCAAGGAATTGCAGCCCGCGGTTGGTGTATTTCTTGGCGATGGAGATCACGAGGCGCAGGTTGGCCTCGACCATTTCCTTCTTGGCCTGGCGGGCCTCTTTCTCGCCCTTCTGGACCTGATTCACGATGCGGCGAAATTCGCCGATATCGACGCCGATATACTGGCCGACCTGGGCCATCTCGGTCCGCAGTTCCTGCACCTTGTGGCCAGAGCGCTGAACGAACGCCTGCCAGCCACGGCCGGTGTTCTGGCCCATCCGCTCCATCCATTGCGGGTCCAGTTCGTGGCCGCGATAGGCCTCGATGAACTCGCGCCGGTTGATGCGGGCCTGGTCGGCCAGTTTCACCATGGCGCTGTCGATGGCCATGATCCGGCGGTTGATGCCGTAAAGCTGGTCGATCAGCGCCTCGATCCGGTTGTTGTGCAGGTGCAGTTCGTTGACCAGCACGACGATCTCGGCGCGCAGTTTCTGATACTCGGCCTCGTCCTTGGCGGAAAAGCGGTTGGAGCCACCGATCGTGGCACTGATCCGCCGGTCCTGGATGTCGGCCAGATGCGCGTAATCGTCGGCGATGCGGTCCAGCAGTTCCAGAACGCGGGGCTTCAGCGCGGCCTCCATCGCCGCCAGGCTCATGTTGGCCTGGTCGTCGTCATCGTCGTCGTCGCGCTTGATCGGGTTACCGTCGGCGTCCAGCTCGGGCTGTTCGTCCTTTTTCTTGTTGGTGTTGGCGGCGGCGGCCTCGACGTTCAGGTTCTCGACGACCGGGTCCTCTTCGCCGTCCTCTTCCATGGACCGGCCGAAAGTGGCGTCCAGGTCGATCACGTCGCGCAGCAGGATGTCCTCGTTCAACAACTCGTCGCGCCAGATCGTGATGGCCTGGAAGGTCAGCGGGCTTTCGCACAGCCCGGCGATCATGGTGTTGCGGCCGGCCTCGATCCGCTTGGCGATGGCGATTTCGCCCTCGCGGCTCAACAGTTCGACCGAGCCCATCTCGCGCAGGTACATGCGCACGGGGTCATCGGTGCGGTCCAGCGTTTCGGACTGGGTCTGGGCGACGGCGACCTCGCGCGAGGTGGAGGTTTCGACAACCTGGGTCGATTTTTCCTCGCCTTCCTCGGCGCTTTCCTCTTCCTCGATGATGTTGATGCCCATTTCCGAGAGCATCGACATCACGTCCTCGATCTGTTCCGAAGACACCTGGTCGGGCGGCAGAACCTGGTTGAGCTGGTCATAGGTGATGTAGCCGCGCTCTTTGGCCTCGGCGATCATCTTCTTGACCCGGGCCTGGCTCATGTCGAGCGAGATCTCCGGTTCCTGCTCTTCGGTCTTGCGGTCGTCGGTGTCTTTTGCGGCCATGTAACGCTCCTTGCCGGGGAGTCCGATTCGTTCCGGCGATTAGCACGAATCAATAGCGCGAATCATCGGGAAGAACACCCGTGTCCCCTTGGTTTATCCCAGTATGTAGTCAGCCCTCGCCCCGAGGTCCACGCCGCCCGGCGCGGTCGTATTCGATCTGCTCCAGCAGCCGGGCAAAGGCGTCGCGCTCGTCGCGGCTGATCCGGGCGCCGTTGGGGCCCAGGTCGTAATCGGGTTGCTCCGTTCTGTCTGCCCGGCCCGAGCGGTTGCGCGCCTCTGCCGCCTGGCCCAAGCGCCAGGTCAGCCCCTCGTCGGCCAGGCCCTGCAAATCATGCATCGCCTCCTCGATCTCACGCGCCGCGCCGCGTGCCGTGGCCAGTTTGTCCAACTCCTCGGCCAGGCAGTTGCGCGCCTTTTCGGTATCGGCCCGGTCGCGGATCGGGGGGGCGATGCGGACATGGCTGGGCGCGAACAGCTTTTCAAGGGCGTCGGTGCCCAACTCTTCGCTCAGCGCGGCGCGCAGGGCGTGGGCATCCGCAAGGTGCAGGTGCCGCAGCAGGGCGGCCTGCAACCGCGCGTGGGTCGGGTCGCTGCATTCCATGCGTTCCAACGCACCCTCGAACTCGCCCAGCAGGGCGGGGTGGGTAATCAGCGTGGCCAGGATCACCGCCTCGCGCAGCGCTTCCTCATACCGGGGGGGGGCGGCGACCAGGGGCGAGGCGCGGGTGGTCGGGCGCGGTGCCTCGGGCGCGACGCGGCCCCGCCAGGGGCCCTTGCGCCCGGCCGCGCGGGGCGGGCGGAACAGCGCCCACCGCAGGCGGTTGATCTCGTCCCCGTAGTGGCGCCGGATCGTGGGATCCTTGATCCGGCCGATGGCGGCGCGCAAGTCGCGGTCCAGCGCGGCCTTGCGCTCGGGGCTGTCAAAGTTGCGGCCCTCGGTCTCGCGCTCCCACAGTAATTGCACCATGGGGCGTGCCTGCGACAGCAGCTTGTCCATCGCGCCCGCGCCGCCTGCGCGGATCACGTCGTCGGGGTCCTGGCCCGGCGGCATCAGGGCAAAGCGCAGCGATTGGCCCGCCTCCAGCAGCGGCAGGGCCAGGTCCACCAGCCGCCGCGCCGCGCCGATCCCGGCCTTGTCGCCGTCCAGCGCCACGATGGGTTCGGGATGGATGCGCCACAGCAGGCGTAACTGGTCCTCGGTGATGGCGGTGCCCAGGGGGGCCACGGCGCCGGTGAACCCGGCCTGCACCAGCGCGATCACGTCCATGTAGCCCTCGGCCACGATCAGCGGCTGGTCCTTTCCAGCGGCGGCGCGGGCGGGGGCGTGGTTATACAGGTTGCGCCCCTTGTCGAAGAGTTCGGTCTCGGGCGAATTGAGGTATTTCGCGTTATCGTCGGGGTCCATCGCGCGCCCGCCGAAGGCGATCAGCCGCCCGCGCGCGTCGCGGATCGGAAACAGGATGCGGTTGCGGAACACGTCGTAGGGCTCGCGCCCCTTGTCGGATGTCCGGGCCAGCCCCGCCGCCAGGATCAGGTCTTCGGCCACGCCATTGCCGCGTAGATGGGTCCAAAGCCCCTGCCAGCCCGGCGGGGCAAAGCCGATTTCCCAGCGTTTCAGCGCGTCCGCGTCCAGGCCGCGGCGGTCCAGATAGGCGCGGGCCTCTGACGCGGCGGCGGTCTGCAACTGCATCCGGTAATAACGTTGCGCCTGTTCCATCACCTCGGCCAGCTGGGTGCGCCGGTCGGCCTTTTCCTGGGCCCTGGGGTCGCGCGCGGGCATCTCCATCCCGGCCTCGCGCGCCAGGATTTCCACCGCCTCCATGAAGCCGACATTCTCGGTCTCGCGAACGAAGGAAATCGCGTCGCCCTTCGCATGGCAGCCGAAGCAGTAGTAATAGCCCTTGCGGTCGTCGACGTGGAAGCTGGCGGTCTTTTCTTGGTGAAACGGGCAGGGCGCCCACATGTCGCCCTTGCCCTGATTCGACTTGCGCGTGTCCCACACGACCTTGCGCCCGACCACCTGGGTCAGCGAGGTACGATTGCGAAGCTCATCGATAAAACCGGGGGGCAGGCTCATGCCCTCCAATATCGGTGCCCGGGCGGGGCGAGTCGAGGGGTCTGCCGCAGCAAGCATGGCCGCAGGCCCTCGGGGCGCGATTTATGTCCGCGCGCGATCCGATCCCAGTGTATCCAATATACTGTTTTCGTTTTGAAAACGGCGGCAAGAATTTCCGTGACACTATAGACCAAAAACACCAATTGGTGCCTTGTTTTGCCCCATTTTGGCCACAGCTCGGGCGTTTAATCTGCCCTGCGGGGAACTGTTCCCGCATAAATCGTTTACCTCCATGGGAGGGTGTCGCCGATGCCGATCAAAAAGAGTCATAACCAAGATGCGGCCCGCGGTTCGGTCCGGTCGCTTTTCCGGCTGGCGCGCTTTCAGCGCGACGAGTCCGGCGGCATCGTCATCTTTTCGCTGTTCCTGTTCATCACCATGCTGGCGATGGCTGGCCTTGCGATCGACTTCATGCGGCACGAAATGGCCCGCACCCAGTTGCAGGGCACGCTGGACCGTGCCGTTCTGGCCGCGACCGGCCTGGGCAACAGCCTGGACGCCGAGGATGTGGTGCTGGACTATTTCGCCAAGGCGGGATTGTCTGATTACATCAGCAGCGAAGACATCACCGTGGTGGAGAACAAATCCTCCGGCACGCTCAGCTATCGCCGCGTCACCGCGACTGCCGACGCCGAGATCGATACCTACCTGCTGAAGCTGGTGAACCTCGACACGCTGACGGTCTCTGCCGGCGGCACGGCGGAAGAGGGGATCACCGATCTGGAAATCTCGATGGTGCTGGACGTGTCGGGGTCCATGTCCAACTGGTCCTCTTCAAGCCGCAGCTCCAAGATTGCCGCGCTGAAAGAGGCGGCCAAGGACTTCGTCTACTACATGCAATGCAACCAGGCCGCCGATCGCGACACCGGCGCGGCCTGCACGACCGAGGCCAACAAGGTCTCGATCAGCATCGTCCCGTATTCCGAACAGGTCTATGCCGGCCCGACCCTGCTGAGCGAGTTCAACGTTACCGACGAACACGACTATTCCGCCTGCGTGGATTTCGCCGACAGCGATTTCAGCAATGCTGCGCTCTTGCCCACCGAAGAACTGCAACGCACCGGCCATTTCGACAGATGGAGCGGCGGCAGCACGCAGGATGGCTATCCCGGTGCGTACCAGTTCACCTGCGAGCCCGAAAGCTGGCGGGAAATCAAGCCGCTGATGAACGACCACAACGATGTCTTCGCTGCCATCGATGCGCTGCAAACCGGCGGCAACACCTCGATCGATCTGGGCGTGAAATGGGGGATGACGCTGCTGGATCCTGCCGTGCGCAGCGTGGTGACCAACCTGACCGTCAAAAGTCGCCCCGGCGAAGAGGATCCGGTGATCGACACGGCCTTTGTCGGGCGCCCCTACGACTATACCCAAGCCTATAACATGAAGGTTCTGGTGGTCATGTCGGACGGGCAACATACGACACAGTACTACCTGAAGGACGAATACCGCGACGGTCCGTCCGAAATCTGGCATTACCGCCTGCCCGATGGCGACGGCGGCTGGACGCTGGGCGACGATATCTACTCGGTCTACAGTTCTAGCCGCGATCAATACATGTATGTCGATGACGATCGCCGCAGCTACTACCCGGATGGCGACAATTCCACCTGGCATGACGAACCCTATGCCGGCGAGGCCGAAACCGTCTGTGAAACCGAGCGCAAGCGCGTCTGCTACTGGATCTGGTGCTTCTGGGAAGATGTCCAAGTCTGCGATGAGAGCGACGCGGAGGGCGAGGCCTACCAGATGTCCTATCCCGAGGTCTGGGCCAAGTTCCCCACCGACTGGTATGACGATTTCGATTTCCTTCCGAACCCGGTCAACGGCCATAACCGCAGCACCAAGGACGACCGCCTGCACGACATCTGCGAGGCCGCCAAGGCCGAGGGCGTTCTTGTCTACACCATCGGCTTTGAGGTGTCCGAGAATTCGGCCGCCGAAACGGCGATGCAGGACTGCGCCTCCAACGCCAACAACTACTTCGCGGCCAACGGTGCCAACCTGGCGGATGTCTTTGCGACAATCGCCACCTCGATCAACAAGCTGAGGCTGACCCAATGACGGCGCCTTCCCTTATATCCCGCCTGAGTACCCGGCTGGGCCGTGCCGCGCGCGACGATAGCGGCACCAGCACGGTCGAGTTTGCAATTCTGTTCCCGCTGGTGATCTCGGTGATGCTGATGTCTTACGAGACCTCCATCATCATGGCGCGCCAGTTCATGCTGGACCGCGCGATGGACATTGCCATGCGCGGCCTGCGCCTTGGCAGCTGGCCCGAGATTACCCATGCCGAGTTCAAGGAAAAGGTCTGCGAGAACGTTCCCTTCGGACTCGAATGCAGCGACGCGCTGGCGATTGAGATGGTCCCGGTGTCCAAGACGACCTGGACCATGCCTGATGGCGCAATCACCTGCGTCGACCGCACCGAAGAGATCCAGCCGGTCACGACCTTTTCCCAGGGGCCGGATAACGGGCTGATGATGGTGCGCGCCTGCATGACCATCGACCCGTTCTTCCCCGGGGTCGGCGTCGGGCTGAAACTGGACGCCGCGCCGCAGGACGGCTTCTACCTCACATCAACATCGTTCTTCGTGAACGAACCCGGCACGGGGGGCTGAGCCATGATGCACGCCATTTTCACCCGTCTGCGCCATTTTCGAGAGTCGACGCGCGGTTCGATGTCGGCGGAACTCGCCATCGTGCTGCCGTTGCTGATGGGGTGGATCGGGACCAGCCTGGTCCTGTTCGACGGCTATTACCAACGCGTTGTCGCCCAAAAGGCGGCCTATACCCTGTCGGATCTGCTCAGCCGTGAAATGGACGGGCCGATCGGCCCCGATTACATCGACGGCATGGGGAATGTCTTTGCCTTCCTGACCGAGGCAGAGGCCGGACAAAGCGAAATCCGTGTCTCGATGGTCTATTGCATCGAACATTGCGCCGCCGACGACCCCGAGCGCCGACTGGGCATCGACTGGTCCTACAGCACCGATTCTGCGCGCCCGGCGCTGATCGAGTCCGATCTGAACGACGACTATCTGGATGTCATCCCCATCGCGGCCCAAAGCGACCGGCAGATTGTGGTCGAGAGCTTCCTCGACTTCGAACCGATGCTGGATGTGGGGCTGAAGGACGATATCGTCGTCGAGGTGATGGTTGTCACGCGCCCGCGTTTTACAGGACAGCTGTTGTGGAATTGGGGCGCGTAAGCGGCGCGCCGGTCTGCGGCTAGCCGCGATCTGCGTCGCGTTCGGCCAGCATCGCGGCGATCATGTCGGCCATCATCCGCGTTTCGGCGGCCGATGTGACCCCGCCGACGCCCAGCCTGCGCCCCAGCCGCCACCATACCCCCGGCGCCCAGGCCGCCCGGCCGGGCCGCGTCAGGTACAGAGTGAACCCGTTCGACGGTTTCATTGCGAACAACCCGCGCGACAGGCCGGTGACATCGTCCATGGCGGCCAGCCGCTGCCCTTCGGTGTCGAACAGCCCCTCGCGCGTCAGGATCAGGCCCCTCGCCGTGGCCCGGCGCATCGCCTCGGTCAGCACCAGCACCGACAGCCCCAGCCCCAGCAGGAACACCCGCCAGCCCAGGGCCGCAGGCGGGCTGATCGTCGCCACATACAGCAGCAGAACCGCCAGAAGGCCCAGCGTCAGCAGGCCGAAGACGCGCCGTGCGGTTGAGATTCGCAAGCTTGCCATAGTGTCGGACATCGGCGTTTTCCTTCGCTTTCCGCCGGGTGGGGCGGGCCTGCGCGGCGTGTCGTTTCAGCGCGGGGGCGGGGGATCGCCCAGCCCGCAACGCCTATCGCGCAGGCATGGGGTGCGTCGTCAAGCCGGAATCCCCGGACGCGGCGAAAAATCACCTTGCCGAACCCCCCGAGAAAGGACCATCCTGCCACAGAAGCCAATTCTGTTTTTGGTGGACCGGATCAAAGTAGGTGGATCATGACTGACAAGACCAACTCCGAGATTCTGACTAGCGACCCCACGCCGCTGTCGAGCATGATGAACTGGCCGCTGCTCAGCAACCGCAAGTCGAATGTCGAGCTTAAGACCGACGACCCGACCCCGCTGTCGTCGCAAATGAACTGGCCCCTGATCGGCGGTCGCGGCGAAGGCAATGTCGAGCTGACGACCAACGACCCCACCCCGTTCTCGCGCATGATGAACTGGCCGCTGCTCAGCGACAAGGCCACCATGTTCGACACCGAGGTCGGCTCGACCTCGTCCGAGAACAAGGGCGGCGGTTTCAGCGCCTTCATGCGCTCGATCATGACCGGCGAGCCGCAGAAGTAAGCGCAACCGCGTTTCACTGACAGAAACACCCGCCGCTGGATTGCGGCGGGTGTTTTCATGTGCAGGGTATGTATGGGCGCGGGGCCTTTCGCCCCGCCCCGTCCTAGATCTGCTTTTCGGGCAGGTGCACGATCAGCCCGTCCAGCGCGTCCGTCACCTTGATCTGGCAGGTCAGGCGAGAGCGCTTGGGGTCGGTTTCATAGGCGAAATCCAGCATGTCCGCCTCCATGTCCTCGACCTGGGGCAGTTTGCCGAACCAGTCGGGATGGATATAGGCGTGGCAGGTCGAGCAGGCGCAGGCGCCGCCGCAATCGGCGTCGATGCCGGGAACGCCGTTGTCGCGCGCGCCTTCCATCACGGTCAGCCCGTTGGCGACCTCGATGACGTGTTCGGTGCCGTTATGCTCGATATAGGTGATCTTGGCCATGGGATGCCTCGCGTTGGGTCGGAACGAGGCAGGACATAAGCGAGCCGCGCCGGTTTTTCCAGCGAAAGCGCAAGGCCCGTGCCCGTGGAAAAATGTACCCCTTGGCATGCTGTGATCGGGGGGCTGCGGGCGCGGGATATTTTGCGCCTGTGGGGGCGTGGTCGGTTATCCGCAATGGGGCAGGTGCTTCCGCCCGGGGCGCAAACGCGCTATCGTTTCCGGCAACAGGCGGGACATCGCCCGCCGACCGGAACGAGCAGCATGGTCCCAGTTCGCGCCCTGTTCGGGCTTGCCGCACTTTGCCTGGCCGCCTGCCAGGCCGGCCCCGGGGCCATACCGGGGGCCCTGCCAGTGGACAGGCCCGGTGCGCCGACGGCCCCGCCGGGCGCCCCGCCCGGCACCTGTTGGGGGCGCGAGATCAGCCCGGCCGTGGTGGAAACCGTGACCGAGCAGGTTTTGCTGCAACCGCCGGAAATCGGCAGCGACGGCGAAATCCGCCGCCCCGCCGTCTACAAGACCGAAACCCAGCAGCGCATCCTGCGCGAGCGGCGCGAGCAATGGTTTCAGGCCCCGTGCCCTGATACCGTGACGCCAGAATTCGTTGCCGCCTTGCAACGGGCGCTGAAGGTGCGCGGCCTGCACCGCGGGCTGGTCACCGGGCGAATGGATGGGCCGACCCGCGCCGCGATCCGCCGGTTCCAACAGGCCGAGGGGCTGGACAGTGCGACGCTGTCGCTGGCCGCCGCGCGCAAGCTGGGGTTGGTCGCCTATGACCGCGAAGCGGCCGAATAGGCCGGCCGTTCAACGCCGCCATAGCCAGGCATGGCTGGCCGCGGCCCCTTGCAGGCGGGCCAGCAGGCGCAGGCCGGGGCCAGGCGCGGGCAGATCGGCGCGGGCCAGGCGATCGGCGATCACCTCCACCGGGCAGGGGCGGCCGGTCTGCGGGTCGCGATAGCGCGGATAGGCGATCAGCACCGCATGGGCCAGCGCCACGATGTCAGGGCGCGCGCTGCGCCGGGCGGGCACCGGCGCCAGATCGCGCGTCAGCCCCCAGCCCGCGTAGAACGGCACACCCAGGCAGGTCACGGGCAGCCCGCGCAGCAGCGCCTCGAACCCGATGCCCGAGGACAGCGTCCAGACCTCGTCCACCGCGGCCAGCAGGGCCGGGGCGCCCGCGCCCTCGATGACGGTATCGGCCAAGGCGCGGGCTGCGGCGGGATCGACCGCCCCGGGGCGCAGCCCGGCCTCGACATCCGGATGCGGCTTGTAAACGATCACCGCGTCGGGGTTTTCTGCCCGCGTGCGTTCCAACAGCGCCAGGTTCGTGCATTCGACCGGACAGCCCAGGCGGATAGAAGCGTCATCCTCTACCTGCCCGGGCACCAGGATGCGATGGCCCGGCGGCAGGTCGGGCAGGGGCGCACCGCCCAGATTGTATTTCGACAGCCCCGCCTCGCACAGCCGTGCGATCAGGTACTCTGCCCGGTGACGTTCGGTCGTGGGCAGATCGCAGGCCGCGGCAATCAGGCGTTCCAGGCGGCTGTCGCGGGTCGGGTCGTAATACAGCCCCAGGTCGTCGGCGACCAGTGACAGCGGCGGCACCAGCGCCGCCCCCAACCCGCGCGAGCGTAAGAACCCGTCCTCGACCCGCACCACGCCCTGGGGCGCCGGGGCCGCGCCCCAGACCATCGCGCGCCGCCCGGTCCGCGCGGCATAGTCGGCCGCGCGGTTGGCATCGGCGACGAAACGTACCGGCCGCGCGCCTCCGAAAAAGCCCTGCATCGCACCGCGTTTCCATAGACGCATGCCGGTGGCAACCCAGCCGTTGCGATCCTCGCGCCAAGCGCGGGTTTCGGCCTCCAGCGTGGCCAGGGCATCCTCCAGCGTGCATAGGCGGTCGGCGTAGGGGTCGTACCAGGTCGGGGCCAGGATCATCGCGCCCGCGAACAGTTGCGCGCGGGTCAGACGGCGGGTGCGGCGGGGCAGGGGGTTTTCATCGGCGCTGAGGCCCCAGCCCCCATAAAAGGGCTGACCGAAAACGCGCGGGCGGTGCCCGGCCAGGATCGCCTCGAACCCCATCTGGGATGAAACCGTGTAGACGGCGATGGCCCCGTCCAGCAGCGCCCAGGGCGATACCGCATCGGACAACAGCCGCACGCGCCCGCCCGCATCGGCGGCGGTGAAATGGCCCGGGCGCAGGCCGCGTGCGGTTTCGGGGTGGGTCTTGATGACGACGGGGGCGCCGGGGTTTTCGATCTGCGCAAGCGCCAGCATTTCCCGAAAGGTGGCTGCCGTGGCGCCGCTGGCGGTGACGGCGGCGTCGCCCGCGCTTTGATCCACGACCAGAACATAGCCCGGTGGCGGCACCGGCGCCGCGGGATCGAAGCCGGTATATTTCGTCAGGTGGCCCGCCCTGATCCGGATGATCGCATCGCGTGCCCGGTTCAATAGGGCGGTGTCGTCTAGCGGGTGGGTTGCCAGCAGCTCTTCCAGGTCCGAGGGGCGGGTGGGGTCGAAATGCACGCCCTTGCGGTCCAGCATCAGCCCCAGCGTGGGCTGCGCCCCCCGTGCCCGCCCTGGCAGGACCGAGCGCAGGAACGCATCCTCGACCCGCAGCACCCCGGTCCCGCGCGCCGCCGCGATGCGCAACCCGCGCCCGGCGGTCGGGCTGGCGCCCCAGATGCCGACCATGTCGTCCGGACTGGGCAGGCCCAGCCGGATGCCATGGCCGCTGAGGGCCAGGATGCGGCGCAAACGGGGTTGGCTCAGAAAACCGCCGTTATAGACGAAGAGCCGCCGGAGAGCGGCAGCCCCGGCGGCATCGGTGGACGCGTGGCCCCTGTCGGCCACGCCCCTGCTACTCGGCGAGCGAGGCGAGCGAATTGGCCGATCCGGCCGCCCCGGTGATTGCCGACAGCGTTTTCTGCCACTGTACGAAGGGCGCCTCGGTCACGTAGACGGTGTCGCCGTCGCGGATGGCGAAATCGCGTGCCAGGAACATGCCGTTCGGTTCCGTCAGGTCCAGAACATAGGCAAAGCGCTGCGCGCCGATCAGGTCGTCGCGGCCCAGCACCAGGTTCGCGATTTCTTCGGGTTCGTTGCGCAGGACAAAGACGCCGGTCGGATCGGCCAAATTGGTGGACAGCCCGCCGACCTGTGCGATGGCCTCGATCGCCGACAGGGTCTTGGTCTCGAACTTGACCCGGCTTTGGGCGCCGGTGGCCCCCAACGCGGTAAAGGCGCGGCTGTCGGCCTCTACCAGGATGCGGTCGCCGTCGCGCAGGGCGATGTCCAGCTCGGGATGATCGTAGAGATCCTGGAACCAGATTTCGCCCCGCTGGCTGCCGCGGATGATCGTGATCCGGGCAATCTCGGGCTCGATCGCGACACCGCCGGCGGTGGCCAGCATGGTCGACAGCGTCCGGTTCGGCCGTTCGATGGGATAGACGCCCTGGCCGCCGACCGCCCCCACCAGCGAAACCGTGGCGCCGTCACCTGCCAGCCGGCGCACCACGACCTGCGGATCGGGGGTCTGGGCATCCAGCTTTTCGGTGATGATCTGGCGCAGCCGTTCGGGCGTGTTGCCCGCCGCCCGCAGCCGCCCGGCATAGGGGATGAAGATGAAGCCGGCGCCGTCGACCTGCACCTCTTCCAGGACCGAAACGTTGGTGCCCTGTCCGGCCAGCAGCCCGTCATCGACGTTTTCATAGATCGTCAGGTCCAGCGTGTCGCCCGGCCGGATCGTGTCAGACCCCAGCTTGCCGGCCCGCTTGAACTGGTTGGAAAACCCGATGGCCGGCACCAGCGAGGTGGCCCGCGTCACCCGGTCGTTGACGGAAACGATGAAGGCATCGCCCTGTTTCTGGACCGAGCCTTCGAAGATTTCGCGCTTGTTCGGACCCGAGCGCGGCAGGCCGCAGGCCGCTACGCTCGTCACCAGGGCCAGCAGGACAACCGCCCGCATCCCCCGGGATCTCATGACTTTCACCGCTCGGTTTCCTTGTTGTTGTTTGCACTGCCTCGGTATTTTTCCGTCAAGGTAACGAATCGCGGCGGGAAAAGCCAGTGTCAGGCGTGGGTTGGGCCTAGCGGACAAGGCGCAGGTGTTGCGGCTCTGCGTCGCTGCGCAGGGCGCGGGCGGTATAGGGATCGTCGGCGGCCAGAACCATGTCCACGATGCGCCGCAGCGCCTGTGCGCGGCCCCGGCGCGAGTAGTACCCGCCGGGAACCTGGCTGGTTTCCAGCAGGAACCGGCGAAAGACGGCGTAGGCCTCGGCATCCGGCGGGCGCGGCGCGGCAAAGAACTCTGCCAGCGGTTGGCCGGATACCAGCCCCGGCTTGCCATAGATGGCGGTTCCAAGGGCGGCCAGCGGCAGCCCGCGCCACAGCGCTTGCTGGCCGGCGGTGGAATTCACCGTGACCGCGCTGGTCGCCCCGTCCAGCAACAGCGCCAGTTTGCCGCCGCGCACATAGTGCACCCGGCCCGCAACCCCGTGACGCCGGGCCAGCCGGGAAATCGCCCCGCGCTGCGGGCTGCGCCCGTCCTCCAGCGGGTGGGCCTTGAACACCAGGTGGTGATGGGCCGGGGCGCCAAGGGCGAAGCTTTCCACGCAGAGCGCCAGGAAGGCGTCCATCGTGTCGAACGGGCCATGGCGCTGGAAACTGGCATCATGGGCCAGTTGCAGCAGCACCAGATGGTAGGGAAAGCCGCCCGCCCGCACCGCGCGCGTGGCGGCGAACCGTTGGGCCGCATGCAGGGGTAACAGGCCAAGCCGTTGCAGATAAAGGGCGAACTCGCGCCGGACGGGCAGTCCGCGATGCGGTTGGAAATGCGGGTAGCGGCGGTTCATCGCCAGGACGAACCAGTGATACAGCGCGCCGTAAAAGACGTGCTGGCGCATGTCGCCCCAATGGGCCGGGGCCTCGATCGGTGGGGCGGGTTCGCCCCGCAGCCGGGCGCGCATCTCGGCGATGGACATGTCCATCAGGCGCGAATGCCCGTTGGCGCCATCGCGTTCATAGGTGATCCAGTAGGGCCGCAAGTAGCCCTCTTCGAAGATGTGAACGGTGATGCCCGCCGCCCGCGCCGCGGCGATGGCGGCTTCGTGGCAGGGGCGGGTGTCGCCGTAGAGCGCAATGTCGGTGATGTGCTTTTCCGCCAACAGATCCGCGCAGAGGGCGGGCCAGTCGGCGGGCGGGCAGGTGGCGCGGATCAGGCGGTCCGCGTCGGACCAGAACACCTCGTCCCCGCGGTTGAAGGCCACGCGCCAGGCCTGGGCGCCGGCGGCGCGCACCCCGCCGGCCAGCCGGTCGAAGAACGGGCCGTGCGGTCCCTGAAGGAAAAGAAAACGCCGGTTTTCACCCGTGACCTGTTTCATCCGTTTATCAAGCGCCCATCCTTTTTGCAGGCAATGCCCCTTGCGCACTGGCACAGGGCACGCGGCGGTTTTGCCACAGCAAGGTGGCGGGCGTCAGGGCCGCTTTGTGGCATGTCTGCGGCTTGCTCTCGGGGGCCTCAGGGGCTAGGTCAAGCGCGACAAAGCCCAAGGAGACCGGCCCATGTTTACCGGCATCATCACCGATATCGGAACGATCCGTGCCCTGACGCAGCGCGGTGACCTGACCGCACGCATCGGCTGCGGTTATCCCGCCGACAGCATCGATATCGGCGCCTCCATCGCCTGCGACGGAGTCTGCCTGACCGTGGTCGACCGCGGAACCGATGCCGATGGCGCCTGGTTCGAGGTTTCCATCTCGGGCGAAACGGTGTCGGCGACCAAGCTGGGCACCTGGGTCGAGGGCACGCGAATCAATCTGGAACGCGCCCTGAAGGTCGGGGACGAGCTGGGCGGCCATATCGTGTCGGGCCATGTCGACGGCGTGGCAGAAATCACCGCCATGCGCGAAGAGGGCGACAGCACGCGCATCACCTTTTGCGCGCCGGACGCGCTGGCCAAGTTCATCGCGCCCAAGGGGTCCGTCGCGCTGAACGGCGTGTCGCTGACCGTGAACGAGGTCGAGGGCCCCTCTTTCGGCGTCAACTTCATCCCCCACACCAAAGAGGCCACGACCTTTGGCGGCGTGGCCGTCGGCGACAAGGTCAACCTTGAGATCGACACGCTGGCCCGCTATGTCGCGCGCCTGCAGGACTGGAACGCGGCATGAGCGAAAACGACTTCAAGGACGCCATTTCCTCGATCGAGGAGATCATCGAGGACGCCCGCAACGGGCGCATGTTCATCCTTGTCGATCACGAGGACCGGGAAAACGAGGGCGACCTGGTGATCCCCGCCCAGATGGCCACCCCCGAGGCGATCAATTTCATGGCGACCTACGGGCGCGGGCTGATCTGTCTGTCCCTGCCCGGCGAACGGGTGGATGCCCTGGGGCTGCCGCTGATGGCGTCGCAGAATTCCAGCCGCCACGAAACCGCCTTTACGATTTCAATCGAGGCGCGCGAGGGCGTGACCACGGGCATTTCCGCCCATGACCGGGCACGCACCGTGGCCGTGGCCATCGACAGCGGCAAGGGGCCGTCTGACATCGCCACGCCGGGCCACATCTTCCCGCTGCGCGCCCGCGATGGCGGCGTGCTGGTGCGTGCCGGCCATACCGAGGCTGCGGTCGATGTTGCGCGTCTGGCGGGGCTGAACCCCTCGGGCGTGATCTGCGAGATCATGAACGAGGACGGCACCATGGCGCGGCTGCCCGACCTTGTGGCCTTTGCCCAGCGGCACGGGCTGAAGATCGGCACGATTTCCGACCTGATCGGGTATCGCCGCCGCCACGACAACCTGGTGAACGAGGCAGCTGTCAAGCCTGTGACCTCGGCCTTTGGCGGTGACTGGCTGATGCGGGTCTACACCGATGAAACCCAGGGGGCGGAACATGTCGTGCTGACCAAGGGCGACATTTCCACGCCCGAGCCGGTTCTGGTGCGGATGCACGCGCTGGACCCGCTGCAGGATGTGCTGGGCCTTGGCCCGCATGCACCGGGCGAACTGGCCCGTGCGATGGAAATCATCGCCCAGGAAGGGCGCGGCGCGGTGGTCCTGCTGCGCGACACCACGATGAAGCTGGTCCAGGATGGCGCCGCCTCGCCCCAGACGCTGCGGCAATACGGGCTGGGCGCACAGATCCTGGCCGCCCTGGGCCTGCACAAGCTGGTGCTGCTTACCAATTCGCCCCTGCCCAAGGTCGTGGGCCTGGAGGCCTACGGGCTGTCCATCGAGGGCACCCGCAAGATCGACGGAAAGGGCTGAACCATGGCCGACCAGGACCCCCATCATATCCTCGCGCTGCCGGAATTCGACAAGCCGGTGAAGCTGCTGATCGCGGTGGCGCCCTTCTACCGCGACATCGCCGACATGCTGATCGCGGGCGCCCAGGCCAAACTTGAGGCCGCTGGCGTCACCCATGACCTGATCGAGGTGCCCGGCGCGCTGGAACTGCCCACCGCCATCGGGCTGGCGCATCGGATGTCGAACTATGACGGCTTTGTCGCGCTTGGTTGCGTGATCCGGGGCGAGACCACCCATTACGAAACCGTCTGCAACGACAGCTCGCGCGGGCTGACGTTGCTGGGGTTGCAGGGCGCGCTGATCGGCAACGGCATCCTGACCGTGGAAAACCACGAACAGGCCGTTTGCCGCGCCGATCCCGCCGACATGGACAAGGGGGGCGGGGCCGCTGCGGCGGCGCTGCACCTGATCGCCCTGGCCCGCCGCTGGGGCGGTGAAACCCGCGGCGTGGGCTTCCGGCCCGCGGGCACGATCCAGATCGCCGAAGGTACGGACCGCGCATGAGCACCCCCGGAAAACAGGACAAGCGGCAGATGCGTGCCGCCGCGCGGCTTTATGCGGTGCAGGCGCTGTTCCAGATGGAACAGTCGGGCCAGACCGTGGAAACCGTCCAGCGCGAGTTCGAGGATTGGCGCTTTGGCGTTGGGTATGACGAGGGCGATGCGCTGGCCGAGGGCGATGTGACCCTGTTCCGCACCACGCTGGACACCGCCGTGAACCGGCAGGCCAAGATCGACCAGATGACCGACCGCGCGCTGGTCGCCAAATGGCCCATCGCCCGGATCGATCCGACCCTGCGCGCGCTGTTCCGGGCCGCCGGGGCCGAACTGATCGGCGGCGATGCGCCGCCCAAGGTCATCATCACCGAATACGTGGACGTGGCCAAGGCGTTCTTCCCCGAGGGGCGAGAGCCGAAATTCGTTAACGCCGTGCTGGACCACATGGCGCGCGAGGCAAAGCCCGAGGCGTTCTAGCCCGAAGGCACCAGCGGGGCCGCGATCCCGGCGCGCAGGCGCTGGTGATAGGCGACCAGCGGCGCGCGTGCCTGCACGGCCTGCTTCAGCAGCGTGTCCAGCGGCGGGACCAGGACGTTTTCCAGGAACCCGAACAGGCAGGTATCCACGCCCGAGGGCCGCGCGCCAAAGACAAAGGGCCCGTCCCCCAGCACCGTGCAGACGGCATCCAGTGCCTCTTCGGTGATGGTGCGCAACTCCGCCGGGGCGTGGCGGCCCAGCCCTTGGCCATGCAGCGCCTGCGCGATCTGGCGCCGGACCATGGCAAAGATCGGGCGCCGCAGGGGGGCGGGCACACCCCCGAAAAACGCCGCGCGCGTCGCATCCGGGTTGTCGATCCAGCGCGTGCGCACCAGCACCCAGTAAAGGTATTCCTCCAGCGTGATTCGCAGCATCAGCGCCTGGGCGTGCTGGTCTGGGGTCAGGTCAGCGTCCGGGTCATAGCCGTGATGGGCCGCGATGTGGCGTTGAATGGCCTGCGAATCGGGAATGAGCTGGCCGTCATCCTCCAGCACAGGCAGCTTGCCCAGCGGGGCCTTGCGCGGATTACCCGCCACGCGGTCATGGGGCAGGCCGCTCATTTCCAGCAACAACAGCGATTTGACGGAAAACGGGCTGGGGCTGATGGTGCCCAGGGCGGGGGCAAAGACGTGCAGGCGCAGCATGGGGCAAGGTCCGGCAAGGGGTCAAATTCGTCGCGAGAGTGCCGGATAACCCGCCCCGGGGCCAGAGCCGTCAGTATCGGCGCAGTTTTCCCTTGGAATTCTTCCAAGGATGCCTACCTAATAGTCAGACCAGAGGGAGTTGTCCGATGCCCAAACTCGTCCGCCTTTACATCCGTCAGTCTCTGATCGGCTTTGCGCTGTCCGCGCTTTTCGTTGGGCTGCTGTTCGCGTTCAACGTGGCCAACCTGTGGCACCTTGTGTCGCACAGTCCGTCGGGCTGGTTGGCGGGCGTGCTGTTGTTCATGTTCAACGGGATCGTCTTTTCCGGCGTGCAGTTCGGCATCGCGGTGATGTCGATGGGCCGCGACGACGATGACGACCACGGGCGCCGCCGCCCCTATGTCGCGCCCCGCATGGCCGAGGCGCTGGCCCCGATCCCGGTGCGCGCCGACGAACCGCGCATGCGCCGACGCTAAGGCGCGCGTCCTCTTTCAGTTCAAGATGCACAATTCGGCGGCCCTTGTGGCCGCCTTTTTTTGTGCGGAATGGGTGGGCGCGGGGTGCCCGACCCCTTAGTCCTCTTCGGGGATCACGCGCAGGCGCAGTTCGCGCAGCTGCTCGTTCGTGGGCAGGGTGGGGGCGCCCATCATCAGATCCTCGGCACGCTGGTTCATCGGGAACATGATGACCTCGCGGATGTTCTGCTGGTCGGCCAGCAGCATCACGATCCGGTCGATCCCCGCCGCACAGCCGCCGTGGGGCGGCGCGCCAAAGCGGAAGGCGTTGACCAGGCTGGGGAAGCGATTGCGCACCTCCTCCTCGGTATAGCCCGCCAGGCTGAACGCCTTGAACATCGTGTCCAGCCGGTGGTTCCGGATCGCGCCCGAGATCAGTTCATAGCCGTTGCACGCCAGGTCGTATTGCCAGCCCAGCACCTGCAGCGGGTCGCCCTCCAGCGCGTCCATGCCGCCCTGGGGCATGGAGAACGGGTTATGGCTGAAGTCGATCTCGCCGGTTTCCTCGTCGCGTTCGTACATCGGGAAATCGACGATCCAGCAGAAGGCAAAGCGTGTTTTGTCGGTGAGGTTCAGTTCTTCGCCGATGACATTGCGGGCGCGGCCTGCCACGGCCTCGAACGCGGCGGGTTTGCCGCCGAGGAAGAAGGCGGCGTCGCCCTTGCCCAGCCCCAGTTGCTGGCGGATCGCCTCGGTCCGTTCGGGGCCGATGTTTTTCGCCAGCGGCCCGGCGGCCTCGACCCCGTTTTCGCCCTCGCGCCAGAAAATGTAGCCCATCCCCGGCAGGCCCTCTTTCTGGGCGTAGCTGTTCATCCGGTCGCAGAACTTGCGCGAGCCGCCGCCGGGCGCGGGGATGGCGCGGATTTCGGTGCCGTCCTGTTCCAGCAGCTTGGCAAAGATCGCGAAACCGCTGCCGCGGAAATGGTCGGATACGTCCTGCATCTTGATCGGGTTGCGCAGGTCGGGCTTGTCGGTGCCATACCATTTCATCGCGTCGGCGTATTTGATCTGCGGCCAGTGTTTGTCCACCGTGTGGCCGCCGCCGAATTCCTCGAACACACCCTCAATCACCGGCTGGATCGTGTCGAACACGTCCTGCTGCTCGGCAAAGCTCATCTCCATGTCGAGCTGGTAGAAATCGGTGGGGCTGCGGTCGGCGCGGGGGTCTTCGTCGCGGAAACAGGGCGCGATCTGGAAGTAGCGGTCAAAGCCCGACACCATGATAAGCTGCTTGAAGATCTGCGGCGCCTGCGGCAGCGCATAGAACCGGCCCGGATGCAGGCGCGAGGGCACCAGAAAATCGCGCGCGCCCTCGGGGCTGGAGGCGGTGATGATCGGCGTCTGGTATTCGCGGAACCCCTTGTCCCACATGCGCCGGCGGATGCTGGCCACCACGTCGGAACGCAGTTTCATGTTGTCCTGCATCACCTCGCGGCGCAGGTCCAGGTAGCGATAGCGCAGGCGGGTTTCCTCGGGGTATTCCTGGTCGCCGAAGACCATCAGAGGCAGTTCCTCGGCCGCGCCCAGAACCTCGATCTCGCGAATGAAAACCTCGATCTCGCCGGTGGGCAGCTTGGGGTTGATCAGGCTTTCATCGCGGGCCTTCACCTCGCCGTCGATGCGGATGCACCATTCCGAACGCACCTTTTCAACCTCGGCAAAGGCGGGGCTGTCGGGGTCGGCCAGAACCTGCGTCATACCGTAATGGTCGCGCAGGTCGATGAACAGGATGCCGCCATGGTCGCGCACGCGGTGGACCCAGCCCGACAGGCGGACGGTGTCACCGACATGGGATTTGTTCAGATCGGCGCAGGTGTGGCTGCGGTAGGCATGCATCGGGCGATCCTCTGGCGCTTGGGTGGGTCCGGTCCGCGCCGATACACCCTTGATGGCCCCCGGTGTCAAGGGAGGGGGGCGCGGCGGATTTGAGAGAATCCCGATTCTGGGATAGGATGTCACGCGATCGAGGTCAGGCAACACGGCAATCCACGCGGGGTTTGCGATGTGGCAGGGACTGGTTCACGCGATGCTGGCCCGTTTCGTGCGGGTGGGCTGCCTGGAGGTCACGTTTCCCGACGGCACGATGCGGCGCTACGGTCGGGACGCGTCAGACCCCCTGTGCCTGCACCTGCGCGACACGGCGTTGCTGCGCGCATTGGTGCGCGATCCAGAGATGGCCCTGGGCGAGGGCTATATGGATGGGCGCCTGACCATCGGGGGCGACCGGCTGCACGATTTCCTGACGCTGGTGCTGCGCAACCGGCAGGCGGGCGGTTTGCCGGCCTGGGCGCGGGGGGCAGACGTGATACGCTTTGCCCTGCGCGACTGGGTGCAGCGCAACACGCCGGGCAAGGCGCGCATGAACGTCGCCCATCACTACGACCTGTCCAACGATCTTTATCGCCGCTTTCTGGATACGGACATGCAGTATAGCTGCGCCTATTTTGCGCGGCCCGACATGACCCTGGAACAGGCGCAGGCCGCGAAAAAGGCCCATATCGCGGCCAAGCTGCTGTTGCAGCCGGATATGCATGTTCTGGATATCGGCTGCGGCTGGGGCGGCATGGCGATCACGCTGGCGCGCGATTACGGGGTGCGGGTTACGGCCGTAACGCTGTCGGCCAACCAGTTGGAACTGGGCCGCGCGCGTGTGGCCCAGGCCGGGCTGTCGGACCGGGTGGACCTGCGGCTGATGGATTACCGCAAGCTGACCGGCCCGTATGACCGGATCGTCAGCATCGGCATGTTCGAGCATGTCGGCCTGCCGCAATATCAGACCTATTTCGGCAAGCTGCGCGACCTGCTGACGCCTGACGGCGTGGCGCTGATCCATACCATCGGGCGGGTGGATCGGCCTCACCGCCCCTCGGGCTGGCTGACGCGCTACATCTTTCCGGGGGGCTACGTGCCCTCGCTGGCCGAGGTGGCGGGGCCGGTCGAACGGTCCGGGCTGTGGCTGACCGACCTGGAGGTCTGGCGACTGCATTATGCGCGCACCCTGGCCGAATGGCTGAAACGGTTCGAGGCGGAGCTGGACGCGGTACGCGCCACCCATGACGAACGGTTCATCCGCATGTGGCGGTATTACCTGACCGCCTGCCAGGCCACGTTCGAGGTGGACCGGCAGGGCGTTTTTCAGGTGCAGCTTGCGCGGCGGGCCGATGCGGTGCCGCTGACCCGCGACTACATCGCCCGGCTATCGGCCACCGGACCGGTCGCCGCGCAATAGACGGGATCAGTCGCGCGTGATCTCGAACCGGCAGACGCCACTGCCGCTGGCCGTGCATTTGGTTTCGCGGGTGCGCAACCGCTTGTCCACCAGCGTCTGGAACAGCGTGTCGAACACTGCCTCGTGCCAGCCGCAAATCGGGTGCGGTGCGCTTTCGCCCCGGATCAGGGGGTTGTCTGTCAACTCGAACACCAGCGGGCGGGTAGAGATGACGCGGAATTCACCGGACCCGGCAAAGGTCCAACTGTTCTTTTCGATCGCCTTGGCCAGCACGGGCGCGGCCAGGGCGGGGGGCAGCAGTTTCAGCACCTTTTGCGCCGGGCCGGGGATGCGGTGGGCCAGGATATAGTCCCCGGTCCGCGCACCCGCCTCTCGCAAAAGGTCGGGCGCGCGGCCGGGTAGGCGGGCGCGCAGTGCGCGGTGCATGGCGGCGGCCGGTCCCTCGTCCATAAGGCCGGTGTCCGACGGGGGTTCGTTCAATCCCGCCGCCTGCAACAGCTCGTCGCGCAGCGCAGCCCCACCTGCCGCCTCCAGCACAGGGAGAAGCTGGAGAACGGCATTCGGTCCGATCCGGCCCGACTGGCCGGATTGGGTGTCTTTCATCAGGCGTCTTCCATCTGTTGGTCGCCCCCGCCGCAGACGCGCGCTGCGGCGGCCGCCTGTTTGCCAGCGGCCTCTTCAGGCGGCATCTTGAAGCTGTTGTCCTTCGACTGCCGCTTGGCCTTGGCCTGTGCGGCGCGGTCGGCTGCGGATTCCCAGTCCTCGATCACGGCCTGAGCGGGTTTGCGGTCCATGTCGAAGTCGAACTTGACCTTGTCCTTGGACTGCGGGCCCCAGTAGTTGTTCTTGCCCAGATCGTAGAAGGTCCGGCCGACACCGGCCTTGAGGAACGCCTTGAGGCAGCCCAGCAGATACCGGCGGCGGAACCCGGTGCCGCGCCAGGGGTAGTGGAAGAACGCCTTGCGCATGTAGAACCGGCGATAGTTGTGCATTACGCGGTCCAGCAACTCGGCGCGGTCCATCGCCTCGGGCTTCATGATCGGGTTCACGAAGTTGTAGCGGCTGTAGTCGAACACCTCGACCTTGTTGTGCAGCTCTTCGAAGAGCGGCGTGAACGGCCAGGGCGTGTACATGGCCCAGTTTGCCAGGTCAGGCTGCCAGTCCCAGCACAGCTGGAAGGTTTCTTCCAGCGTTTCGGGGGTTTCGTTGTCCAGACCCACGATGAACTGCGCCTCGGTCAGGATATCGGCGTCGCGCAGCAGCTGGATCGCGCGCTTGTTGTCGTCGACGCGGGTTTCCTTGTTGAACTGGTCCAGCTTCAGCTGCGCCGCGGCCTCGGTGCCCAGACTGATGTGGACAAGCCCCGCCTTGCGATAGAAGGGTAGCAACTCTTCGTCGCGCAGGATGTCGGTCACGCGGGTGTTGATACCCCATTTGACCTTTTTCGGCAGGTCGCGGTCGATCAGTTCCTGACAGAAGGCGATGAACTTCTTGCGGTTGATGGTCGGTTCCTCGTCCGCAAGGATGAAGAAGCCGACATCGTGCTTCTCGACCAGTTCCTCGATCTCGTCGACCACCAGCTTGGGGTCGCGGATGCGGTAGTCGCGCCAGAATTTCCACTGCGAGCAGAACGAGCAGGTGAAGGGACAGCCGCGGGCCATGTTGGGGATGGCGACCCGGCAGTTGAGCGGCTCGTAGATATACTTCTTCCACTCAAGGATGTCCCAGTCGGGCTTGATCTTGTCGATGTCGCGGATGGTGGGCGCGGCAGCGGTGGCGACGATTTCATCGCCATCCAGGAAGGCCAGGCCCTTGATGTCGCGGCGGTTTTCCGGCCATTTGCCGTCGCGGATCGCGTCCATCAGCTCGACGATGATCTCTTCGCCTTCGCCGCGGCAGATCACGTCGACCCAGGGGGCCTCGCTCAGCACCTGCTTGAACATAAAGGTGGCGTGGATGCCGCCCAGGACGCGCACCGCGTTCGGCACCTCTTCCTTGGCGATCTCCAGCAGGCGTTCGGCGGCGTAGATCGACGGCGTGATCGAGGTCGAGGCCACGACATCGGGTTGCAGCGCCTTGAGCTGCTTGCGCAGATCGTCCTCGGACAGGTTGTCCGTCATCGCGTCGATGAAGGTGATGTCCTCATAGCCGGCCTGGCGCAGCGCGCCGGTCAGGTAGGCAACCCAAGCCGGCGGCCAGGTGCCGGCAATCTCGGCCCCGCCAGAGCGGTAGTTGGGATGGATGAAGCAAATTCGCATGGATCGACTCCCCGTGTTTCGTCGGCGAACATGGCACATCGTCTGTCAATCAGAATTGACACATGTCAAATCGGTGTCAGGTTGTTTTGCGGCTGACGCGCCGGGGGTCAGAACGGGCGCTGGATATTGCCCGAATAGAAGAACATCCCAAGCCCCAGCGTGAAAACGATCCAGCCGGCAAGGGCATGCAGAACCACGGCCATTGGGAAATTTCCCCTGGAATCATAGGCCCACGCAAAGGCCAGCCCGCCGCAGAAGGTCATCGCGGCGACAAGGCCGTTCCAGTAGAACAGGTGGGCCAGCGAAAACAGCGCCGCGTTCAGCACCAGCGCCCAGGGCCGCCCCGGCAACAGCCTGCCATAGCGCCGGAAGAACAGCGGACGGAACACGATCTCTTGCGGCAGGGCCGACAGCGGCGGGTAAAGCAGCAGGATTGCCAGCCACAGAATCGGCTGTTCGCGCGGCAGCACCAGAAACGCCCCCGGCGCAGTGACCAGCACCGCGCAGGTGGCCACCGTCAGCGTCGCGACGGTGAACAGCGCGACGGGGCGCCATGCAATCCGCCGCGTCCCCCGTCCCAGTTCGGCCCAGTCGAAACCGGGCGTAAGGTGCAAGAGCACAAGACCAAGCGCCGTCAGGGCAAAAAGCCCCGGAAACAGCGCGTCGGGTGGCAGGACAAAGGCCATCGCCAGCGGCGTGATCAGGTAGAAGGCCAGGAATTCGCCCCACAGCCGCAGCGCGGATGTCGGTCGGATCTCGCCCTGAAATTCCTTCGCCTGCATTTGGTGCCCCATGTCGTTGGCGCTATCGGCCCCTGCCGTACCCAGTTTCACCTAGTCGTGCGGCGAAGATCGGCCAGCTTTGCGCCCCCGCTGGCCCGGTGTGTTTCACTAGGTCTTGCGCCTGCAACTTGCTTGTCTATAACCCCCATCAATTTGCCAATCCGGGGGACGGGCCATGCCGAAAAGAACCGATATCAAGTCCATCATGATCATCGGCGCGGGGCCCATCGTCATCGGGCAAGCCTGCGAATTCGACTATTCCGGCGCCCAGGCGTGCAAGGCCCTGCGCGAAGAGGGGTACCGGGTGATCCTGGTGAACTCCAACCCCGCCACGATCATGACCGATCCGGGGCTGGCCGATGCCACTTATATCGAGCCGATCACCCCCGAGATCGTCGCCAAGATCATCGAGAAGGAGCGCCCCGACGCGCTGCTGCCCACCATGGGCGGGCAAACGGGGCTGAACACCTCGCTGAAACTGGCGGACATGGGGGTGCTGCACAAATACGGCGTGGAACTGATCGGCGCCAACCGCGCCGCCATCGAGATGGCTGAGGACCGCAAGCTGTTCCGCGAGGCGATGGACCGGATCGGGCTGGAAAACCCCAAGGCCACCATCGCCAACAACATGGAAGAGTGCATGGCCGCACTGGAACATGTGGGCCTGCCCGCGATCATCCGCCCGGCCTTTACCCTGGGCGGCACCGGCGGCGGCGTTGCCTATAACCGTGAAGAGTTCGAGCATTATTGCAAGACCGGGCTCGATGCCTCTCCGGTCAACCAGATCCTGATCGACGAAAGCCTGCTGGGCTGGAAGGAATACGAGATGGAGGTTGTCCGCGACAAGGCGGACAACGCGATCATCGTCTGTTCGATCGAGAACGTGGACCCGATGGGCGTACACACCGGCGATTCCATCACCGTGGCGCCTGCGCTGACGCTGACCGACAAGGAATACCAGATCATGCGCAACGGCAGTATTGCCGTGCTGCGCGAGATCGGGGTCGAAACCGGCGGCTCCAACGTGCAATGGGCGGTCAACCCCGAGGACGGCCGCATGGTCGTGATCGAGATGAACCCGCGGGTCTCGCGCTCCTCGGCGCTGGCGTCCAAGGCGACGGGCTTCCCCATCGCCAAGATCGCCGCAAAACTGGCCGTGGGATATACGCTGGACGAGCTGGACAACGACATCACCAAGGTCACGCCGGCCAGCTTTGAGCCCACCATCGATTATGTCGTGACCAAAATCCCGCGCTTTGCCTTTGAAAAGTTCCCGGGCGCCAAGCCGGAACTGACCACCGCGATGAAATCCGTGGGCGAGGCGATGGCTATCGGCCGCACGATCCATGAATCCCTGCAAAAGGCGCTGGCCTCGATGGAAACCGGCCTGACCGGGTTTGACGAAATTGCCATCGAGGGCGCCCCCGACCACGCCCAGATCGTTGCCGCGCTGTCGAAACAGACCCCCGACCGCCTGCGGATCATCGCCCAGGCGATGCGCCACGGGCTGACCGATGACGACATTCAGGCCGTTACCCAGTTCGATCCCTGGTTCCTGGCCCGCATCCGCGAAATCGTCGAGGCCGAGGAAGAGGTGCGCAAATCCGGCCTGCCGATGACCGAGGACGGCCTGCGCGAGTTGAAGATGCTGGGCTTTACCGATGCCCGACTGGCCAACCTGACCGGCCGGGACGAGGCACAGGTGCGGCGCGCGCGCCAAAACCTGGGCGTCACCGCGGTTTTCAAGCGGATCGATACCTGCGCGGCCGAGTTCGAGGCCCAGACGCCGTACATGTATTCCACCTACGAAACCCCCGTGATGGGCGACGTGGAATGCGAGGCGCGCGCCAGCGACCGCAAGAAGGTGGTGATCCTGGGCGGCGGTCCGAACCGGATCGGGCAGGGGATCGAGTTCGATTATTGCTGCTGTCACGCCTGTTTCGCGCTAACCGATGCGGGCTATGAAACGGTGATGATCAACTGCAACCCCGAGACCGTGTCGACCGACTATGACACCTCGGACCGGCTGTATTTCGAACCGCTGACCTTTGAACATGTGATGGAAATCCTGCGGGTCGAACAGTCCCGCGGCACCCTGCACGGCGTCATCGTGCAGTTCGGCGGTCAGACGCCGCTGAAACTGGCCAACGACCTAGAGGCCGAGGGCATCCCGATCCTGGGCACCTCGCCCGATGCCATCGACCTGGCCGAGGACCGCGAGCGGTTCCAGGCGCTGGTGCACAAGCTGGACCTGAAACAGCCCAAGAACGCGATTGCCGCCTCGGATGCCGCCGCGATGCAGGCGGCCGAGGAAATCGGCTATCCGCTGGTTATCCGCCCCTCTTACGTGCTGGGTGGCCGCGCGATGGAAATCGTGCGCGATACCGCACATCTGGAACGCTACATTTCCGAGGCGGTGGTCGTGTCGGGCAAGTCGCCCGTCCTGCTGGACAGCTACCTGTCGGGCGCCACGGAAATCGACGTTGACGCGCTGTGCGATGGCACCGATGTGCATGTCGCCGGTATCATGCAGCATATCGAGGAGGCGGGCGTGCATTCCGGCGACAGCGCCTGTTCGCTGCCGCCCTATTCGCTGCCCGCCGACATCATCGATGAGCTGAAGACCCAGACCCGCGCGCTGGCGCTGGAGCTGGGCGTCGTCGGTCTGATGAACGTGCAATTCGCGGTCAAGGACGGCGAGGTTTACCTGATCGAGGTGAACCCGCGCGCCTCGCGCACCGTGCCCTTCGTTGCCAAGGCGGTGAATTCGCCCATCGCCTCGATCGCCGCGCGTGTCATGGCGGGTGAAAAACTGGCCGCGTTCGACCTTGTCGATCCGCAGATCGAGGGGTTCGCGGTGAAAGAGGCGGTGCTGCCCTTTGCCCGCTTCCCCGGCGTCGATACGTTGCTGGGGCCTGAAATGCGCTCCACCGGCGAGGTGATGGGCTTTGACCACAGCTTCCCCCGTGCCTTCCTGAAGGCGCAGATGGGTGCGGGCAGCGATCTGCCGCATGAGGGGACGGTCTTCTTCTCGATCAAGGACGCGGACAAAACCCCGCAACTGGTGGAAACCGCGCAAATCCTGATCGGGCTGGGCTTTGACATTCTCGCCACGCGCGGCACGGCAAAATTCCTGGCCGAAAACGGGATCGAGGCGCAGACGGTGAACAAGGCCTATGAGGGCGGGCGCACCATCGTCGACGTGATGAAGGACGGGCTGGTGCATCTGGTGATGAACACCACCGAGGGCAAGCAAGCGGTGTCCGACTCGCGCTCGATGCGGACGGTCGCGCTGATGGATCGCATCCCCTATTTCACCACCGCCGCCGCCAGCCATGCGGCCGCGCTGGCCATGAAGTCGCGAGAGGCGGGGGAATTGCAGGTGCGGCGATTGCAGGACTGAGGCCGGCTCAGCCCTCGCGTTCGCGCGGGGGGCGGGCCAGCCCGCCATAGACGCGCGCGGCCATCTCTCGCGTCAGCTTGCGGCGCATGGCCCGTTCGAAATCGGTGAAATCCCGGGCGGTTTCGACAAAGGCGCCGGGGCCGCGGATCACCTGTTCCCGGTAAAAGCGAAAGACCTGGGCGTCATCCTCTGTTGCGCCGCCGATGGCCAGCCCGTTCACCGTGATCCCGGCCAGCGGAAAGTTGCGGTAGGCCAGGTCGGGACCGAAGCCGTCGTTGTTGATCCCGTCGCCCGAGATATCCAGCGTTTGAAACAGGCAGGGCGGGGCGCGCTGGAACACGCCCGCCGCATAACCGATGCCAAAGCCCATCGCTGTCGGAAACTCCGCGTAGCGACGGCGCGAGTTGGCGATGTCCGCCGCGGCGCCGGCGATGGCGGCAGGGCTGTCCAGCAGGCGCCAGTCCAGCACCATGTCCTGCTGGTATCGGCCGCTCCATTCATAGACGGCCAGGGCCACCGGGGCGCCGGGCACCGACAGGATTTCCTGTTGCACCTCTGGCGCGGTCAGGGCTGCCGCCAGCCCGGCGCGTTGCAGCCTGTCCTCTTCCGCGTTGACCGAAGAGGAGATGTCCAGCGCCACGACCAGGGCCAGCCGACAGGCCGCTTGGGCCTGTGTGGCTAGCGCAATCAGGCCGGCGGCAAGGGGGGCGAGGGCGGCAAGGCGGCGCATGGGGCCGCTTACCAATGCCCGGTATTGCCCATGCTGGCCCAGGGCTCGGCCGGGGGCAGGGGATCGCCCATTTGCAGCAATTCGACGGAAATGTTGTCGGGGCTGCGCACGAAGGCCATGCGCCCGTCACGCGGCGGGCGGTTGATGGTCACGCCGTTGCGCATCAGATGAGCGCAGAGGTCATAGATGTTTTCCACCGCATAGGCCAGGTGGCCGAAATGTCGGCTGTCCGAGGGCAGGCCGTCATCCCCGTCCCAGTTCCAGGTCAGTTCTACCGGGCATTCTTCCTGCCCCTCGGGCGCCATGAAAACCAGCGTAAAACGGCCCTTGTCGCTCTCGGTCCGGCGCGTTTCCTTCAGGCCCAGCAGTTCGTAAAAGGCAATGGATTTTTCCAGATCCGCGACGCGGACCATGGTGTGCAGATAGCGGATTTGCATGGTCACCCTCCTTTCCCTTTCACCTAATGCGCACGTGCGCGATGGCGAGGGGCGCGCGTTCAGAAGGTCGAGCGGAACCCAAGCGTAAGACCCAGCTCCTCGCTGCGGTAAAGCGGCTGGTTGGAATTGACGCGCTGTGCCTGCAGGCCGACTTCCGGGGCAAAGCCGTAATAGGACACCTCCGGCAGGAAGACCGACGCGCCCAAACTGATGCGGTCGTCGGTACGGGGGGCGGCGCCGAACAGGCCCCGATCGTAATCGCGGTGCTCATACGCGGCGCTCAGGCTCAGCCTTGCGCCCAGGACTGGTTTGGCAAGCTGATAATCCACGCCGAACGCTGCCGCCTCATGGGCGATTGTGGCGCTGTCGCTGGTCGTGTCGCTGAGTTCCAGTGACAGGTTGACCATGTCGCCGTTTTCGCGCCGCCGGATGATCTCGGCCGTGCCGCCGGTCACGGTCGCGTCGTTGATCGTCGCATCGTGGCGCCACTGTTCCTCCAGCGCGCCGGACAGGCGCAGGATCGTGCCGGGCGCCAGCGCAAAGCGTTTGGACAGGTCCAGCCGTGCGTAGTCGGCCAGCGGATCGCCGCCGTAATAGCTCTTGCCGAAGGTCAGCTCGGCGCCGAAGGGCCCCGCGCCCGGGGACGCGGCCCAGTACCCGCCAACCGCCACCTCTGCGGCCTGCCAGGCCAGATCGCCGTTTTGCAGCCCCGGCGCGCGGGCGCGTGCCCCGTCCGACAGCCGGTAGGCGCGCGCCTCCATGTGGCCCTCGACATGCAGTTGCAGTGTCTCGCTGGGGCGCAGGCGATAGCGCAATTCCGCCTCGCCGGTTATCTCGGTGCCCGACAGGGCGCGCGCCGAGGGCGACAGCACGAAGGGCAGGCCGCCGATGTTGATGCGGTCGGCGCTGGACCCGCCATTGACGTTAGAGGACGGCGTGACCCCGAACCCCAGATGCGCCGACCACGGGTTGCGGCTGCGGACATATCGGAAATCGCGGGCGGCGCGGGCGCGCGCCGCGGGTGTGGGGGCGTTCTGCCCCGCGCGGCGCAACCAGAACTGTGCCGAGGTATGCCGCCCCATCGACGACAGCGCCTGTGCCGTCAGCAGGGCCGCCGCATAGCGTTCCGCATCGGTATCCGCCTGCGCCCAGGCCGTTCGCGCTGCGGCGCGGGCCTCATCCGGGCGGCCAAGATTGCGCAGCGCCCGCGCCCGCGCGGCAAGGGCCTGCCCGTCCTGGGGATCGCGCACCAGCAGGGCCTCGGCCAGGCGCAGCGCCATCTGGTGGTCCCCGACGGTCAATGCGTGGGCCGTGGCCGCGTGCATTTCAGCCGGTGTCAGCGTGACCTTTTCGCCGGCCCAGCCAGCGATTCCAGCCATCAGGCCGGTGGCTAGCGCCCCGGCCCCTGCAAGATGCCGCATGGCCCCCGCACGGCGCATGGATCAGGGCGCCGGGCGGTGCAGGATGAAGCCGCCGGTTTCACGCACTGTGACGCCTTCGATTGCGGGGTGGCTTGATTCCACCGTCAGCACGCCGACAATTTCGTTCGCGGGCTCGCCCGAAACAATCGCGTAGTAGGTGCCGGATTCCACCTGCTGTATCTCGCCCGCCCCGGTCAGGATGTTGCTGTCCACCTGGCCGATGATCTCGCCATTGGCGTCGGCCACCCCGTCCGAGATCACGAAGCGCAGCACCTGCAGGGCCTCGTAGGTGCCCTCGTATTGGGTCTGGAAGGCGTTGATATACTCGACCGTCAGGTCGTTGCCGTCCTGGTCGAAGATGCGCCGGTTCTCGACATAGCCCGCCACGCCCGAGCCGGTGTTGAAATCCTCGAAGTCGATGGAAACCGACATGTCGCCGATGACGTATTCCAGCCCGCCCTTGCCCTCGAAATCGCGCAGGCCGGCATATTCCCCGTTGAAATTGGCCTGCCCGGTTTCGGGCAAGGTGACGCTGCCGTTGCGCTGGTAGATGAAGCCGCCATAGCCGTAGCCGACGTAAGACCCGGTGCGCACGATCGCGAATTCCGTGGTCGGGCGGCCGTCTTCCATCTGGTTGTGGGACACGCCGTAAAGCGCCCGGTAGTTGAACTGGCCGATGGGGTCGCCCGTTACCGGGTCGCTGACCTCGCTGTCGCCCTCATACAGGGCATAGCGCGTCGCGCCGGTGGACAGGGTGCCGACCACGTCGTCGCGGGAATAGGTGTTGTCCCCGTCGAAGGCCAGGTTGTCCACGGTGAACTCGTCCGTGTCGGAATTGTAGGCGAACCCGGTGGCAAAGCCGTTGGTGTCGTCCTCTGGCTCGCGCCGGACGATGGCCCGGTTCGGCTTGGGCAGGGGGGTGCCGGGGGGCATCTCGTCGACCGAGGTGATCCCGCCCTCATTCCCGGTGTCGGACCCGTCCTCGACGCCGCCAGAGTTGTTGATCGGATTGGTTCCGTCGCCGCCAGAACATGCGGCTACCGCCAGCAGTGCTGCCAGCAGAATTCGATTATGCGCCATGGACCTGCTCGATCATGTGTTTTTGTGGCTATTTCGGTCAGGGTCCGGAAAAAGCGCCGGAAAGTCAATTTCTTTCGCGACGCGCGAACAACTTCGGCGCGACCGTTGCAGCTGGGTCGTTTGGCGGATGCGGCCGGATTTCACAGTATCTGGGTGTTCCACGCGCGCGGGCGCATAGATATAGTGCGGGTGACTCGTATTCATCCGACAGGAGCGCCCGAATGCCGCTTTCCCCCGACCAAGCCGCAGAGATCACCGCCCAACGTGCCCAGACCACGCCCACCCGTCGCGTCACCTCGCCCGGGATGGAAGAGCGGCTGTATACCGCCCACCCGGTGCTGGATCACGGTTTCGTCCGGGTGATCGACTACATGGGCGACGATGCCGCCATCTGCCAGGCGGCCCGCGTCAGCTATGGCAAGGGCACCAAATCGGTCAGCAACGACGAGGGGTTGATCCGCTACCTGATGCGGCACTGGCACTCTACCCCGTTCGAGATGTGCGAGATCAAGCTGCACGTCAAACTGCCCGTCTTCGTCGCGCGCCAGTGGATCCGCCACCGCACCGCTAACGTGAACGAATACTCGGCCCGCTATTCGATCCTGGACCGCGAATTCTACATCCCCGCGCCCGACGCGCTGGCCGCGCAATCCACCGTCAACAATCAGGGCCGGGGCGAGCTGCTGGAGGGCGAAGAGGCCGCGCGCGTGCTGGAAATGCTGAAATCGGATGCCATGCGCGCCTATGACCATTACGAGGCGATGCTGTCCACCGAGGGGCAAAAGGGTCTGGCCCGCGAACTGGCCCGCATGAACCTGCCCGCCAATATCTACACCCAATGGTACTGGAAGGTTGATCTGCACAACCTCTTCCACTTCCTGCGGCTGCGCGCGGACGTGCACGCCCAGTACGAAATCCGCGTCTACGCCGAAACCATCTGCGAGATCGTGGCCGACTGGGTGCCGGCGGCGTTCAAGGCGTTCGAGGATTACCGGATGGGGGGTGTCAATCTGTCAGCGACCGCCCTGGATTGTATCCGTCGCATGCTGAAGGGCGAAGAGGTGACGCAGGAAAACTCTGGCATGTCCAAGGGGGAATGGCGGGAGTTTGAGGGAGTTTTGGGAGGGTAATTATGAGGATTTATGGAGAGGAGGCAATTTCACGCTATACGAGCGCCTCCTCTCGCAACCTTCTCCTGTTTTCTGGGGCACTCATCGTCGTAACGCGATTCAATCTGACTGTTGACACGGCGAATGTTCTGGGTGTCGGAATCAAAGGATTGACCGAGAAGGATTTTTTCATAGTCTCGCTTGTTGTTTTGCTTGTTCTATTGGTTTCGCATGTCGTGCATTGGTGGGCTGACTATGTGAGTTATTCAAAATGGTTTGGTCAGCGTGTTGTGCCAAGGGGAACATTGATGGGAATGAGCAGCCCTGCCGATAATGAGCATGTTGTCGAAAGGTTGAACGACATCACTCAGAAACTCCAGGCGGCATATGAAGAAGCATCCACGCATCTTCTGCACTGCGATAATACATCGTCAAATAAAAAATCGCAGCTGGAGGAAAATTTAAGAGAAATCTCGTCAACGATTGGAAAAATAGACCGGGAATTAGTGCGATCAGGTGAGATCTTTGACTTGATCGGCCCGGGTTTTTCAAAAATGAAATGGACTTCCCGGTTTGTTGTTTTTTTCTGGTATCTTTCTTTTCCTGTTGCCGCATCTGGGATTGCAGCATTTTCCGTTCTTGAGAAGATCTGCCTATCTTGACCAAGCACCCGTAGGGTGGGTGCCAACCCACCACTCCGCTAACCGCTCTTCCTCCCTCACACGCCCCCGTCCCGGCCGCCCGCTGGGGCAGCTTTCTTGGCGCGATCACGTCCTCTCCGGCGCCTTGACCCGGAATACGGCCAGATACAGCGCGGGCACGAACAGCAGGGTAATCAGCGTGCCCGCGATGATGCCGCCCATCATCGCATAGGCCATCGGCCCCCAGAAGATTTGCCGTGATATCGGGATCAGCGCCAGGCTGGCCGCCGCCGCCGTCAGCAGGATCGGCCGGGCGCGGCTGTCGCTGGCCTGATAGACGGCCTCCCACGCGGCGACGCCGCGGTTGCGCAGCACCTCGATCTCGCTGACCAGGATGATGGAATTGCGGATCAGGATGCCGGCCAGCGCCAGCACGCCCAGGATCGCGACAAATCCCAGCGGCGCCCCCGAGGGCACCAGCGCGGCCACCACCCCGATCAGGCCCAGGGGCGCGGCGCACAGCACCACAAAGGACAGCCGGAACCCCTGCATCTGGATCATGATCAGCGTCAGCATCACCAGCAGCATGATCGGCACCACCGCCGCGATGGGGCCTTGGCTGGCGGCGCTTTCCTCGACCGCGCCGCCCAGGTCCACCGAATATCCGGGCGGCAACTGCCGGGCAAAGGCGTCGATGTCGTCGGCCAGCGCAGCCACCACCGTCGCGGGTTGGTCGTCGGTGACCACGGCGGCCTCTACCGTGATGGTGGGCATGCGGTCGCGCTGGTGCACCTCGGGCTGCTCGGTGCCGTAATCGAAGGTTGCCACCGCGCGCAGCGGGATCGTGACGCCAGAGGCGGTGCCGATCTGCAGGTTTTCCAGCTTTTCGACGGACTGCCGCGCCTCGGCGTCGCCACGGGCAAGGATGTCGATCAGGTAGTCCGCATCGCGCAGTTCGGTGACCTGCGCGCCGTCATAGATCTGGTCCAGCGCGGTGGCGATGTCACTGGAGGTGACGCCCAACTGCCGCGCCTTGTCCTGCAACAGGTTCACGCGGATCACGCGGGCGGGCTCGTTCCAGTTCAGCACCATATAGTCCAGCCGGGGATCGGTTGCGACCACGGCGGCCAGTTGGCGGCCCAGCTCGGGCAGGCGGTCGATGTCGGGCCCGGACAGGCGGTATTGCACGGGCCGGCCCACGGGCGGGCCGATTTCCAGCAGTTTCACATAGGCGTCCACGCCGGGGAATTCGGTGTGTACCAGTGCCTCCAGCTCGCGCCGCAGGGCGTCGCGCGCCTGGACCGAGGGCGTCTGGATCACGATTTGCCCGACATTCGGCCCCGGTGTCGTGATGTCATAGGACAGGATAAAGCGCGGCGCGCCACGGCCCACGTAAGAGGACCAGAACAGCACGTTTTCATGGTCTTGCAGGTGCGCCTCCAGCCGGTCCATCTCGGCCCGCGTCGCCTGGATAGAGGCATTGCGCGGCATGGCGATGTCCACGATCAGTTCCGGCCGGTCCGAATTGGGGAAGAACTGCTGTTCGACGAAGCGCATCCCCCAGATCGAGGTGGCGAACACCGCCAGCGTCACCGCGATGGTCAGCCAGCGCGCCCGCATCGCGGCCCGCAGGACGATGCGAAAGGCCCGGCGCGGCAGGCCGCCGGCCTCGTCATGGGGCTTCATCCGCTTGGGCAGCAGCGTGACCCCGATCAGGGGCGTGAACAGCACCGCGACGATCCAGGACACGGTCAGCGACACCGCGATCACCACGAACAGCGAAAAGGTGAATTCCCCCGCCGCCGAACTGTTGAACCCGATGGGAATGAACCCCGCCACCGTGACCAGGGTGCCCGACAGCATCGGAAAGGCGATAGAGGTCCAGGCAAACGATGCCGCCTTGGGCAGGTCGTCGCCCCGTTCCAGCCGCGAGATCATGGTTTCGATGGCGATCATCGCGTCATCGACCAACAGCCCCAGCGAGATGATAAGCGCCCCCAGAGAGATGCGTTGCAGCGTGATCCCGTAGAGGTGCATCACCAGGAACGTGATCGCCAGCACCAGCGGGACCGCCAGCGTGACCACCATCCCCGCGCGCAGACCAAGGCTGACGAAGCTGACGGCCAGCACGATCAAGATCGCCTCGACCAGGGCCTTGATGAAATGGCCGACGGCATCCTCTACCGCGTAGGGCTGGTCGGCGACCTGATGGATTTCCAGCCCCACGGGCAGGTCGGCTTGCACTCGCTCCATCAGTGCGGCCAGCTCTTCACCGAACTCCAGGATGTTGGCGCCCTGGCGCATGCCGATGGCCATGCCCACGGCCTCTTGCGCGTTGTAACGGAAGATGCTGGTCGGCGGGTCGACATAGGCGCGGCGGATTTCAGCCAGGTCGCTGAGCCGGAAGAACCGGTCGCCGACGCGCAGGTTGATCTGTTGCAGGCTGCCCGTCCCGGTAAAGGCGCCACCCACGCGGACCAGCACCCGTTCGGGGCCGGCCTGGATCTCGCCCGAGGGCAGGATGGCGTTTTGCGCGGCCAGGGTGGCCTGCACCTGCTGCTGGTTCAGGCCCAGGGCCGCCAGCCGGTCGGTGTCGAATTCCAGATAGATCGCTTCGTCCCGGGTGCCGAACAGGTCGACCTTGCCGGCATCCTCCAGCCGTTGCACCAGGCGGCGGACCTCTTCGGCGGTATCGCGCAGCTCGCGCGGGGTGAACCCGTCGGCGGTAAAGGCATAGATGTTGCCGAACACGTCGCCGAAATCATCGTTGAAGGTGAAGCCCGCAAATTCCTGCGGGAAATCCCCGCGAATGTCGGACATCATGTTGCGCACATCCTGCCAGATGCGCGGCAGTTGATCGGGGTCGGTGTTGTCGCGCAGCTCGACATAGACGATCGACTCGCCCGGCCGTGTGATGGATCGGGTGAAATCTATTTCCGGCAGTTCGGCCAGCTTTTTCTCGATCCGGTCGGTGACCTGTTCCAGCGTCTGTTCCACGTCGGCGCCGGGCAGGGCGGCGGAGACGATCATCGTCTTGATGGAAAAGCTGGGGTCTTCTTCGCGGCCGAGGTCCAGATAGGCCAGCGCGCCCGCGATTAGCGACACGATCATCAGGAACCAGACAAAGGACCGGTGCCGGAGCGCCCAGTCGGACAGGTTGAAACGGCTCATGGCTGCACCTGCGGGCCGACGCGCTGCCCGTCCTTGAGTGAATGAATACCTTTCAGCACGACTTCCTCACCGGGGGCCAGGCCGCCGGTGATCTGCACCTGTGCCCCCAGCCGCGCGCCCAGTGTCACCGCGCGGCGCGCGACCGTATCGGTTTCACGATCCACCACCCAGACCGCGGGCGCGCTGTCGGGCGACAGGACCGCCGTATAGGGCAGGCTGACACCCGAGGCCGCGTCGCGGGCCGGGCGGACACCGACAAGGGCGCCCAGGCGAAAGCCGCCGGGCGGGGTGTCCAGCGCCAGGTGAACCCGCCGGGTGCGGGTGCTGCGGTCGGCCTCGGGATCAATGCGGTCCAGGGTGGCGCGCGCGGTCAGGTCGGGTTGGGCGATCAGGGACACCTCGAAGGGCGTGCCGGGGCTGAGTCGGGCAAGATCGCGTTCGGTCACGTCAATCTCGACCTCCAGCCGGTCGGTCGCGGCCAGATGCAAGACGGGTTCGCCCGCCGAGATGGTCGCGCCTGGTTCGGCATAGACCTCGGTGATGACGCCCTCATGGGGCGCGGTCAGGGTGGTGTCCTTCAGCCGGTCGCGGGCCTGGGCCAATGCGGCGCGGGCCTGTTCCATCTGCGCCTCTGCCCCGGCCAACGTGCGTTCGGCATCCTCCAGCCGGCTTTCGCTGTCCACGTCGCGGGCGACCAGCGCCTGCGCGCGGTCGCGGGCATCGCGGGCGGAACGCAACTGTGCCTCGGCAACGATGATCCCGGCCTCTGCGGCGCGCAGGTCGGCCTCCATGTCCTCGGGGTCCAGCCGGGCCAGCATGTCGCCAGCGGCGACCAGATCGCCCTGGTCCACCGGGCGGGTGGCGATCGTGCCCAGCAGGGGAAAGCCAAGATCGGCTTCGATACGCGCGGTCACGGTGCCGACATAGCCGGTCGCATCGCCGCGCCGCAGGTCGACCACCTCGGACACGACGGGGCGCGGCGCCGGGGCGTCGGTGTTCGCCCAGGCGGGCGCCGCAGCCAGCAGCAGGATATACAGCAGATGTTTCATCGGGGTGCCTCCGCCGGCTGCACGATACGGCCCGGAAACAGCAGATGCGCGCCCCGCGCGACAACCTGCGTCCCCGGGTCCAGCCCGTTGTCCAGCACGATACGTCCGGTTTCGAACCGCGCGACGGTGATCGGGGTCAGCGATACCGCCATCGTATCGGGGTCCACGACCCAGACGGCGGGGCCGGTTTCGGTGGCCGTGATGGCGCTGTGGGGCAGCACGATCTGCGCGTCGCCGGGAAAGCGGACCGTGCCCACCACCGCATCGCCGAACCCGGCCACATCCGGCGGGTCCAGAACCGAGACCGTGACGGCAACCGTTCCCCGCGCGGTATCGACCAGGGGCGAGATTTCGCGCACCGCGCCGGTAAAGGCCCGGTCGGGGTGGTCGATCAGTTTCAAATGAACTTTCGACGGGGGCGCGTTGGACACCAGCATCGCCTCGGGCACGTCGAACAGGGCATCCAGCGCGTCGCCCACCGCCAGCCGGATCACGGGCTGCGCGGCGCCGATCACTTCGCCCGGTTCGCCCAGCCGCTCGACCACGGTGGCCGCGTCCGTGGCTGTCAGCACCGTGTCGGCGACGGCCTTGCGCGCCAGGTCCAGTTCGGCCTGGGCCTGGGCGAGGCTGCCTTGCGCGATGTTCAGCGCATCCTCGGCGTTATCCCGGGCGATCCGGGTGGTGGCACCGCGTTCCAGCAGCCGTTCCTGCCGCTCGAAATCCTCTTTCGCCTGGCGGAAATCGGCCTGGGCGCTGGCCAGTGCGGCCTGTGCCGCGCGCAGCGCCTGTTCCTGCTGGACGGCCTCAAGCCGCGCCAGCACCGTGCCCGCCGCGATGCGGTCCCCGGCCTGCACCGGCACCGCGGCCAGCCGACCACCCGTGGAAAAGGCCATGTCGACCGCGTCGCGTGCCACGATTTCCCCGGTCAGCGAGAATTCGCGCGGCTCTGTCTGCCGCTCGACCGTGACGATTTCAACGCTCAGCGGCGGGGCAGCCCATGCGGGCAGCGCAAGGCATAGCAGTATCGGGATCAGGCGGATCATGCGGAACCTCCGTCCACGCCGGGCAGGGCATCGATCAGCGCGTCGATCCGGTCGGCGATAACCAGACGCTCGGCCGGCGGCACCGGGCAGATGTCGAACAAGGTAAAGAACTGCAACCCCTCTATGGCGCACCAGATGGTCAGCGCCCCGGCGGGGTCGGTGGTTTCGGCCGCCACCGTTTCCCATTCCCGGGCAAACACCTCGCGCAGCTTGGCGTTCTCGGTGGGGTGTTCGGCATGGGCGGCGGTCAGGGCGATGCGTAACTGGTCGGGGCCCTGTAGCCGGGCGCGCATCGTCGCGTTCAACGCGCGCAGGGTCGGGTTCGCCTGGCCGCGAAAGCGGTCGAGATGGCCGTCGATCTCTGCCCGCACCATGTCGATGAACCGTTGCAGCATGCCGTCTAGCAGCGCCTGTTTCGATGGAAAATGATACAGCACACCCCCCTTGCTGAGCCCGGCCTCGCGCGCGGCGGCATCCAGCGTCAGGTGGCGCGCGCCCTCGCGCAGGGCCACCGCCTCGGCGGCGTCCAGAATCCGGCTGCGTGCGTTTCGTTCGGGGAGGGGCGCCATGGATTGCCTCATTTACTTTACCGTCCGGTCGGTATAGCTATCGGGCGAGCGAGTCAAGCCGCCCTGACGCGGATGCCCCGCTGTCGCATGGCGGGTTTCGCTGATGTGCAGGGGTGGGTTTCTTGCGGCTGCAGCATGGCGCTGCGATGAAGGTGGGGCGGCCCGGACCCGGGCGGAACGGATGGAATGGAGCGCGACATGCGGAAAAAGACGATTCTGGCGCTGGTGTTGGTTGTCCTGGCGGCGGGGGCCGGTCTGGTCACACTCTCCGGCGGGGGCAGCGACCTGCCCGACGGCCTGGCCTCGGGCAATGGGCGGATCGAGGCCGCGCAGGTCGATGTCGCCACCAAGATCGCCGGGCGCCTGTCCGAGGTCTTTGTCGCCGAGGGTGATCTGGTCCAGCCCGGCCAGGAACTGGCCCGCATCGATACCGCGCAACTGAACGCGCAACTGATGCGTGCCCAGGCCGATATCGCCAGCGCCGAAAGCCAGGTCGCCGCGGCCAAGGCCCAGGTCGAAGAGGCCAGGGCACGGCTGATCCTTGCCGAAAAGGAACTGGCCCGGGCCGAAAGCCTGGTGGATCAGGGCCACACCAGCGCCGAGGTCTACGATACGCGCCTGAGCGCGACCGCCGTTGCCCGCGCCAACCTGGCCGCCGCCGAGGCCAATCAGATCTCTGCCGAGCGTGCGGTAGACGCGGCCCGCGCTGCCGCGCAAGAGGTGCAGAGCACGATCGACGATGCGGTGCTGAACGCGCCTGCGGTGGGGCGGGTGCTGTACCAGCTGGCCGAACCGGGCGAGGTGCTGGGCAGCGGCGGCAAGGTGCTGACGTTGGTCGATCTGTCCGATGTCTACATGGAGATTTTCCTGCCCTCGTCACAGGCGCACCGGGTCGGCATCGGCACCGAGGCCCGCGTGGTTCTGGATATTCTGGACGACATCGCCATTCCGGCGACGGTCAGCTTCGTTTCACCGGAATCCCAGTTCACCCCGAAAGAGGTCGAGACACGCGAAGAGCGCGACAAGCTGATGTTCCGGGTCAAGCTGCGCATCCCGCAAGCGCTGGTCATGGACTATGTCGAGCAGGTAAAGACCGGCATTCGCGGCGTAGGCTATGTGCGGCTGGCTGGCGAAACGCAGCCCGACTGGCCCGACGCGTTGCAGGCCCTGCCGCCCCAGGCGTTGAACTGATCGGCGCAGGAAAGCGATATGTCCGATACCCCCGAACCGATCGCCCGGGCTGTGGGCCTCTCGCACGGCTACGGCGATGTGCGGGCGCTTGACGCCGTCACCCTGGACATTCCGGCGGGCCGCATGGTGGGCGTGCTGGGCCCGGATGGCGTGGGCAAATCCACCCTGCTGGCGCTGGTTTCGGGGGCGCGCAAGCTGCAGACCGGCAGCTTGACCGTTCTGGGTGGCGACATGGCCGACGCCCGCCACCGCACTGCGGTCGGGCCGCGCATCGCCTACATGCCCCAGGGGCTGGGCAAGAACCTTTATACCGATCTCAGCGTGCGCGAGAATCTGGATTTCTTCGGCCGGTTGTTCGGACAGGGCAGGGCGGAACGGGCGGCGCGCATCGCGCGGCTGACCCAGGCGACGGCGCTGGATGCCTTTCTGAACCGCCCGGCGGGCAAGCTGTCGGGCGGGATGAAGCAGAAACTGGGCCTGTGCTGCGCGCTGATCCATGACCCCGACCTGTTGATCCTGGATGAACCCACCACCGGCGTCGATCCGTTGTCGCGCCGTCAGTTCTGGCAACTGATCGACGCGATCCGCGCCGAGCGGCCGGGGATGAGCGTTCTGGTCTCCACCGCTTATATGGACGAGGCCGAGCGCTTTGACTGGCTGGTGGCGATGGATGGGGGCCGGGTGCTGGACACCGGCACCCCGGCCGACCTGAAGGCCAGGACCGTCAGCGATAACCTGGAGGCCGCCTTCGTCCGGCTGTTGCCCGAGGATCGGCGCGGCAGCGGGGGCGAACTGACCATTCCGCCCCGCCCGCAGGATGGCGACGACGGCCCTGCCATCGTGGCACGGGGCCTGACCCGGCGTTTTGGCGATTTCACCGCGGTCGATCATGTCAGTTTTGAAATCCAGCGGGGCGAGATATTCGGCTTTCTCGGCTCCAACGGCTGCGGCAAGACCACCACGATGAAGATGCTGACCGGGCTGCTGGAGGCCACCGAGGGGGAGGCGTTCCTGTTCGGCCACCCCGTCGATGCGGACGATCTGGCGACACGCAAGCGCGTGGGCTTCATGAGTCAGGCTTTCTCGCTTTATGGCGAGTTGACGGTCATGCAGAACCTGAAATTGCACGCGCGCCTGTTCCACCTGTCGCCGGAAAGGACCGCGTCCCGGATTTCGGAATTGCTGATCCGGTTCGGCCTGACCGACCAGGCCGATGCGCGCGCAGGCGCCCTGCCGCTGGGCATCCGACAGCGCCTGTCGCTGGCCGTGGCGGTGTTGCACGAACCGGATATGCTGATCCTGGACGAACCGACCTCGGGCGTCGATCCAGTGGCGCGGGACGAATTTTGGGAACTGTTGGTCGAACTGTCGCGCCGCGACCGGGTGACGATCTTCATTTCCACCCATTTCATGAACGAGGCGCTGCGCTGCGATCGCATCTCGCTGATGCATGCGGGGCAGGTGCTGGTCTATGACGCGCCCGACGCGCTGGTTGCCGCCAAGGGGGCGGCGACGCTGGAAGAGGCGTTCATTTCCTATATCGAGGACGCTGTCGGAACAGACGGCGATGCCGCGCCGGACCGCAAGGCTCTGGCCGATACCCCACCGGGGGCGGCCGGGGGCAAACCCCTGTCGCGTTTCAGCCCCGGCCGACTGCTGGCCTACAGCATGCGCGAGTTCATGGAGGTCATGCGCGACCCGGTGCGGCTGGCCTTTGCCTTTCTCGGCAGTTCGATCCTGCTGCTGGTGATTGCCTATGGCGTTTCGCTGGATGTCGAGGACATGCGCTATGCCGCGCTGGACCTGGACCAGACGCCGCAAAGCCGGGCCTACCTGCGCAATTTCGAAGGGTCGCGTTATTTTCTGGAAACCGAACCCCTGGGCAGCGTGGCAGAGATGGAGCGGCGCCTGCGCGCGGGCGACATCACCCTGGCGATCGAGATACCCCCGGGGTTCGGCCGCGATCTGCTGAAGGGCAACACGCCCGGCGTTTCGGCCTGGATCGACGGGGCGAACACCATCCGCGCGGGCACGATCGAGGGCTACGTGGCGGGCGCGCATTACAGCTATCTGGCCGATCTTGCCCGCGGCGCGGGCATCGACCCAGAAGCCCAGCAGGCCGCTACCGTCGAGCCGCGCTATCGCTTCAATCCCAGTTTCGAGAGCATCTATGCCATCGGCCCCAAGGCCCCTGCGATGCTGTTGCTGTTCTTTCCGGCGGTGCTGATGGCGGTCAGCATGGCGCGCGAAAAGGAAATCGGCACGATTACCAATTTCTACGTTACGCCGACCAACCGTCTGGAATTCCTGGTGGGCAAGCAGTTGCCCTATATCGCCATCGGCTTCGTGAATTTCATACTGCTGACATTCCTGGTGGTCGTGGTGATGGGTGTCCCGCTGAAGGGCAGCCTGCTGGCCCTGTCGCTGGGCGCGGTCCTTTATGCGGTGGCGGCCAGCGGGTTCGGCCTGATGATCTCGTCCATGACCCGCACGCAGGTTGCTGCGGTCTTTGCCACCACGATCCTGGCGATGCTGCCCACGCAACAGTTCTCGGGGATGTTGCAGCCGGTTTCCACGCTAGAGGGCGGCGGCCGCTTCATCGGACAGGTCTGGCCCGCGACCTATTACATGCATCTCAGCGTCGGCGCCTTCACCAAGGGGCTGGAGTTTCGCGACCTGACCCGCGACCTGATCGCGCTGGCCTGGTTCAGCCCCGTCTTCGTCGCCGTCGCCGCGCTGTTCCTGAAAAAGCAGGAGAAGTAGATGCAAAGCCTGCTGAACATATTCTGGTTGGGCATCAAGGAATTGCGCAGCGTCTTTAGCGACATGCTGCTGGTTGCGCTGATCGTCTATTCCTTCAGCTTTGCCATCTACTCGCAGGCCAACGCCGTGTCCGAGACCGTGCATAATGCCTCTGTCGGGGTGGTTGACGAGGACGACTCGACCCTGTCGCGCAGCATCCGCAGTGCGTTGATGCCGCCCTATTTCCAGACCCCGGAACAGATCGCGGCGCGCGAGGTCGACCGGGCGATGGAACAGGACCGGTTCATGTTCGTCCTGTCGATCCCGCCGGGGTTCGAAGAGGACGTGCGCGCCGGCCGTCAGCCCGCCTTGCAGATCGACATCGACGCGACCGCCGTGTCCCAGGCCAGCCTGGGTGCAGGCTATATCCAAAGCATCGCGCTGGCCGAGGTGAACCGCTACGCCGCGCGGGCGGATGTGGAAACCGAGTATCCGGTGGTGCTGGTCAATCGCCGCGCCTTCAACCCCAACGGCACCCAAAGCTGGTTCGCCGCCATCGTGTCGCTGCTGGACCAGCTGTCGATGCTGACCATCATCCTGACCGGCGCAGCGCTGTTGCGCGAGCGCGAGCACGGCACGATCGAACACCTGCTGGTCATGCCGCTGCGCGCGGTCGAGATTGCGCTGGCCAAGGTCTGGGCGAACGGATTGATCATCCTGGTCGCCTTCACGCTGTCGGTGCTGATCGTGGTCGAGGGGCTGATGCAGGTGCCGGTCGCAGGCTCGCACCTGCTGCTGATCGCGGGGACCACCGTGTACCTGTTCGCCGCGGCGGCCATAGGCATCTTTCTGGGCACCGTCGCACGGACCATGGCGCAGTTTTCCCTGCTGATCATGATGACGATCATCCCGATGATGATGCTGTCAGGCGGCATGACCCCGATCGAGAGCCAGCCCGCCGCGATCCAGCCCTTCACCTGGTTCCTGCCCTCGCGCCACTACATGGCATTCGCCCAGGCGGTGGTGTTTCGCGGCGCCGGGTTTGAAATCGTCTGGCCGCAATTCCTGACCGTCGCGGGGCTGGGCTGGGTGTTCCTGGCCGCAAGCCTTGCGCTGTTCCGGCGCTCTGTTTCGACCAGTCGCTAGGGCGTCCCACCGGGGCGCCATGGGCAAGTGCGCGTCTTATAGCGGCCCGGGCTTGCCCAAAAGGTACCCCTGCGCCAGGTCGCATCCGGTCTTGTGCAGGAAGTCCAGCTGGCCCTGGGTTTCGACCCCCTCGGCGACAACTTGCATGTCCAATGCATGCGCCAGATCGATCATGCTGCGAAAGATCGTGTCCCAGCGGGCGCTTCCGCAATGCCGTAGGAATTCGGCATCGATCTTGAGGTAGTCCGCCGGAATACGGGCCAGGTAGTCCATGTTGGCGAAGTTCTTTCCAAAGTCGTCGATGGCAAGGCGAAAGCCGTTGGCGCGCAACTCTTCCAGCCGCTCGAACTGGCGCATGTCGCGAAACCTGGTGTGCTCGGTGACCTCCAGGACGATGGACGCACGTCTTTCCCGCGTATCGAAAGCAGCAAGCAATCCGTCGACGGCGGAATCCGTCGCGACCTGTTCCGGTGACAGGTTGAGCGAGATCGGCGCAAGATCCGCGCCGTGACGGGCCTGGATGTCCCGTATGGCCTGCACCACGAAGCGATGAAGCCTGTCGCTTGCGAGGTTCTTTTCGGCCAGACGCACGAACGTTGCGGTGTCGGGCGTTGCCGCGTTGGGGCGGCGCCATCGAAGCAACGCTTCTTGAAACTCTACCTGGCCGGTGTCCAGCCGTTGCACCGGCTGAAAGTGAACCGTCAGCTCATCGCGTGCCGCGGCTGCGTGAAGATCGGATAGCAGCCGGTCATGCTGCCTGGAGATCGCGTCGAGCGTCGGGGCGAACTTGACCAGGCCGCCGCCCATGTCCTGCGCATAATCCAGCGCCTGCTGCGCTGCGGTCAGCAATGCCTTGGCCGTGACGCCATCGTTCGGGGAAAGGGAGACGCCGATGCTGGGGCTGGCGGTCGGTTTTTCGTCCGCGGCGCTGAGCCCCCGTTCGATATCGGCGTTCACGTCGCGCGCCACAAGCTTGGCGGCGCGGGGGCTGGGAAGCTGGCGACAGAGGATTGCAAAAAGATCGTCGCCGATTGGAAACAAGGCCTCTCCCCGGGGGAAATGCCGGGCCAACTCTCCTTGAACCATCCCAAGGGAGGCGGGCTGCGCGGGAATGGAGATCAGCAACAGCGCATCGATCGGGCCGGCCAGGGGGCTGGCGTCGATTGCGGCCTGTATGGTGCCAATAGCACAGTCGAGGGAGTTTGTAGAATTCATGGTTTCTCGTCTAAGCTTTGGGCCGTAAGCTGATACTATACGTCACTTTTCCGCCGTTATCGTATGCAAGTAAATGATTAACGGAAAAATATGCGATAACGGACGTGGCGTCAGGCAAGGCAGGCAAGAGCGAAGATCCGAATTATGAGGGACAGGCTTTTCTCCAATTCCATCGGCAGGCATGTGGTTTTGGCGTGCCTTGCGGCACTTTGTGCAAGCGTTTCGGCATGCAACCTACCCGCCGAAAATGGCGGGACCGTGGCCGCAAGCGGTTCGCTTGCGCATGTGCCCTACGTTCAACGCCCGCTGTCAGAGTCCTGGGTATATGCCAAGGATGCACGGTTGTTGGTCGAGCGTGCCACGACCCGCGTGCGCGAGCAACGTATCCTGTTGCGGAACCGAACCTCTCTGCGCGGGGACAACTTCATTTTCCTGCGCACCGTCGATCTGCCGAGATACGGGGTGGCGCCGCGGCTTGCGCAGGATGATCTGATTGCACATGCGGGCGGGCGTCCGCCGCCCTTTGACCGGGTGGACGCCAAGCTGGTGAACAGCCTGAACGATAGTATCGGGGCGGTCACCTGGGCCGAATGGACGGACGGGGCAGGAACATTCTGCGTTCTCGCTGTTCGCCGTCTGGACGACACAGCAAGAGTTCTGACGTACGGAGCCGACGTTATGGACGTGTTGATGCGGAATTGCAGCGGCGGCAGCTTCGATGCCGCGCTTGCCCCGATCATGGACGCGGCAATCGCCTTCCCGCCGGCCAGCGGGGCACGGGGCGCCGGGCCGCGTAATCTTTCACCCCTTGCTGCACCGATGCCATGATGGTGACAAAACGCTGGGAAAGAGCCTCGACCAAGCCGGGCGTTGCCGCACTCTTTGGGCTGTGGATCGTCATTTTCGTGCCGATCGCGGTGCTGGCCACCACCCCGACATCGACCAACGTTCAGGCGCTGCTGGGGATTGTCGCGGTCGCGCTGATCTGGGGGCTGAAGCCCTTTGCCGACAAGCTGGTGCCACGCGTCGCCCTGTTGGCCGTGGCCAGCGTCGTGGTGCTGCGCTACTGGGTCTGGCGCCTGGCCGAAACCCTGCCGGGGCCCGAAGATCCCTTTTCGTTGGCTGCGGCCCTTGTCCTGTTCGGGGTGGAAACCTATGCAATTGCGGTTTTTTTCCTGAACAGCCTGATCACGGCTGACCCGTGCCGCCGTGGCTTGCCCCCGCGCGTGGCCGAGGACGATCTACCCACCGTGGATGTGCTTGTCCCATCCTATAACGAACCCACCGAGATGCTGAGCGCGACACTGTCGGCGGCGAAGCACATCATCTACCCGCAGGACAAGCTGACCGTGGTCCTGTGCGATGATGGCGGGACCGACCAGCGCTGCAATCATGCCGACCTGGAACTGGCCAAGGCATCGCGCCAGAGGCGGGCGGACCTGCAGAAACTGTGCGCCGATCTTGGTGTCGTCTATTCCACCCGCGCCCGGAACGAGCATGCCAAGGCCGGCAACATGAGCGCCGCGCTGGAAAAACTGGACGGCGACCTGGTTGTCGTCTTCGATGCCGACCACGTGCCCAGCCGCGATTTCCTGGCCCGCACCGTGGGCTACTTCGTTCAGAACCCCCGACTGTTTCTGGTGCAGACCCCGCATTTCTTCATCAACAAGGATCCCATCGAACGGAATCTGGGCTTCCATGAGAAATGCCCGCCCGAGAACGAGATGTTCTACAGCGTCATCCACCGTGGCCTGGACCGCTGGGGCGGTGCGTTCTTCTGCGGTTCTGCGGCCGTTCTGCGCCGCGAGGCATTGGACGAGGCTGGCGGCTTTTCGGGTGAAACGATCACCGAGGACGCCGAGACAGCGCTGGATATCCATGCGCGCGGGTGGGAAAGCCTGTATCTAGACCATGCGATGATCGCCGGGCTTCAGCCCGAAACCTTCGCCAGCTTCATCCTGCAGCGCGGCCGCTGGGCGACCGGGATGCTGCAGATGCTGCTGCTCAAGAACCCGATCTTCCGCCCCGGTCTCACCCTGTTTCAGCGGTTTTGTTACCTCAACTCGATGAGTTTCTGGCTGTTCCCGGTGATCCGCTTGTCGTTCCTGCTGATCCCGCTGATCTACCTGTTCTTCGGGCTGGAAATCTTCGTCGCGACCTACCAAGAGGTGCTGGCGTTTGCGATCACCTATCTTCTGACCAGCTACCTGGTGCAGAATGCCCTGTATTCCAGGGTTCGATGGCCCATGCTGTCCGAGGTCTATGAGGTTGCCCAAACGCCATATCTGGTGATGTCCATCATCCAGACCCTGCTGCGCCCGCGCGCGGCGACCTTCAAGGTCACGGCCAAGGACGAAACCCTCGACACGGATTATATTTCGCCGATCTTCCGACCGCTGTTCTACCTGTTCCTGTTGATGGCGGCCGGTGTGGTCGCGTTCATCGCCCGGTGGTTTGCCTTTCCCGGCGACCGAGAGGTGCTGATGGTTGTCGGCGGGTGGGGGATCTTCAATTTCCTTCTCGTCGGGATTTCGTTGCGCGCGGTCTCGGAGAAGCAGCAGCGCCGGGGGGCGCCCCGCGTGAACATGGCCAAGCAGGCGGTGGTGCGCCTGGGCGGACGGCTGGATCCGTCGGACAGCGCGCCCGTTCTGGCGGCGACGATCACCGATGCCTCGACCAGCGGGGTCAGGCTGGAGATCAAGCGACCGCCTGCCGGCTCTCCGGCGCAACAGGATCTTGCCGCGATGACGCAGGGCGCGCGCATCTGTTTCCGCCCCCGTTTTCCCGAGGCCCAGCATCTGGAAACCTTCGTCGAGGCCGAGGTGCAGGCCGCGTTTTCCAGCGGACCGGACGCGGTGCTGGGTGTCCGCCTGGTGCCCGATCAGCCGCTGTCCACGCGCGAGGCCGTCGCCTATCTGATCTTCGGAGACAGCGAAAACTGGCGCAGGATGCGGCGAGACGAAAAGCAACCCCGCGGTTTCCTGCGCGGAATGGCGTATTTCCTGGGCCTCTGCATCACGGGTATCCCGCGCACGATCGTGGATCTGGCCCGCGAACCCGCAAGATTGCGCCGTGAACGTCTGAGCGGGCGCGTCCACGAGGCGCCCGTGCATCTGCTGGCCTTCGGGGCGGATTTCAGCTCCAGTGCCTCGCCCGCGCGCGACCGGGATCCCGACACGCTAGACGGGCTGGATTTCATCGCGGAGAAGCGAAGATGATCCGGCGCCTGGCTTTCCAGATCCGCGTGCTTGTGGTCGCGCTGCTGGCGGTTCTGCCGGTCTGTAGCATCGCGGTGGCGCAGGTGATCGAGCTGGAGCCGATCACGCCTGCGCCGGACAGCGGCAGCCAGGTGCTGCCCGTCCTGCCCGCGCAGCGCGGCCATGACGTGCCGTCGGTGCCCGAGGCCGCGCCGGCAACGGCTGAATTGCTGGCGCCCCTCAGGCCGTTGCAGATGAACGCCGCGGTCGATGGCGTGGCCCGGCTGCGGGGCGAAGAGGATGTGATCCGCTTTTCCTTGCTGGTGCCGGAAGAGGCGACACGGCAACCGGCGCTGTTCAGGCTGCTGTATCGGACGGGTATCGATGCCCTGCCGGAGCGGTCGTTCATTCAGGTGTCCCTGAACGGAACCGACATCGCGCGCATTTCCGCGGACAGTTTCGACAGTTTCGCGGCGGAAGAGATCGAATTGCCAGCCGGCCTGCTGGTCGCGGGGCAGAACATCGTGACCGTGCATGCGGTTCACACGCATCGTGTGTTCTGCGGCCCCGAGGCGACCTTCGCGCTGTGGAGCGAGGTTGACATCCGCCGCAGCGGTGTCGTCCTCCCTTCGTCCGGGTTCCCCACCTCGTCCGAGGGGTTTCTGGCCGCGCTGGCCGCCCAGGCCGCACTGGGCCGCAGCGTGACCGTAAGCAGCCAGGAGGGCGGCCCCGAAAGCCTGCGACCGCTTTCCGATGTCTTCGGTCAGATTGTCCGTTTCCTGGGGGGATTGCCCCCGGTTTTCGATGCGCAAAGCTATTGGCGGATCGCCGAGCAGCCCGAACTTGCCCGGATCGTGATCCTGCCCGAGACCGCACCGGCCCGCCAGGGGCCGCAATTCGTGCGGGGCGGTGACGGCGCGGTTGTCCTGCTGCTGGATCGCGGCGCCACGTCCGCTGACCTGCTGGCAGAATTCGACACGGGCAGCGTGTCCCCCACGGCCAGCCATTCGCCCGCCGTTGTCCCCGGGCAGCCGGCGGCGCTTGGTGCACTTGGCTGGGACGGGATTGATCTGTCGGGCCGCTACGCGCTGCGGGCGGTGCCGTTCCGCCTGCCCGAAGACTGGCTGCTGCTTGCCTCGCAAAAGGCGCGTATCGACCTGGACTATTCTTTTGCGCCCGATGTGCCCCAGGGGGCGCTTTTGGTGGTCAAGGTCAATGACCAGGCCGTTCGCCTGCTGCCGCTGGACCGGGGCGACGGGTCCGCGCTGCCGACCCTGCCGGTCAAGTTCGAGGCCCGGCTGCTGCGACCTGGCGAAAACAGGATCGCGTTCGAAACGATCATTCCCAGCAGCCGGCCCGATAGCGCCTGCCCCGAGCACGAGGGCCCCTTTGCGCAGATCGCCGCTACGACGGTGTTGAACGTGCCGGAATCGCCCAGGATGCTGTTGCCCAGTATCGCCTCGGCCTTTGCGAATATCGGCCCCGACGACGTTCAGCTGTCTGAAAGCGGTGAACGGTTGCTGCCGGCGGCGCTGTCGCCGCTGATCAAGGGGGCTTTTGCCCAACAGCCGCAGGACAGCCCCCCCGCACGCCTGATGATCGGAACGGTTGCCGATATCGAACTTTTGCTTGGTTCTCCGCTGTCGGAGGCCGCGCCGCTGTTGGAGCAGGCCTTGCTGGGCCGCGCGCAGGGCGAGGCGGCCGGGCAAGAGGGCGCGCCGGCCCAACCGACCCCGCGTGATGTTCAATGGATCCGCCTGCCCGACGTTTCGGGCGCGCTCGACCGGGTCAGGGCGCAGCTGGCCGGGTTGGCCGGTCTGGATGCGCCGACGGCCGCGGCCTGGTTGCAGGGGAAAAGCGCAGAAGCTGTGATCCTGCAACCGGATCCTGCGGACCCAGACAAGATCCTGTTCCTGATGCGGCCGTCCCTGGAACCCGTGCGCGCCGCCGTGGCGCTGAGCCATGTCCTGCAAGGGGCCAGCGCGGCGCGGGGGCAGATTGCCCTGCTGACGCCCGAGGGCGAATGGCAGGGATGGGAAAACCCGGATCGGCCGCTGATGCTGCTTGAACCCATGCGGTTTGAAACGATCCGCCCCGTTCTGGGCAACTACGCGACACATCGGCCGCTGCGATTTGTTGCCATCTTTCTGGGCCTGACCTTGTTGTCGGCCAGTGTGGCGATCCTGATATTGCTCATGACGCGGAGGGATTGATGAACAGGAGGGAAGCCCTGCACGGCATGGCCGCACTGGCCGGTGGTCTCTTCGCCGGGCAATCGGTCGCGCACGCCTCTACCCCGGCGCTGATGCCCGCCTGGCGTGCCTGGGCGCAGCAATACATCGAATATTCCGGGCGGGTCGTGGACACGCTGCAACTGGGGGCAAGCCATTCCGAAAGCCAGGGCTACGGCCTTTTGCTTGCGGCCAGTATGGGGGATCGTGTCCGCTTCGATGCCATCGACGGCTGGACGCAGCGCAACCTGGCAATTCGCGACGATGCGCTGCTTGCCTGGCGGTGGCTGCCGAACCAGAGGGTGCATGTTCCGGACATCAACAATGCCAGCGACGGCGATCTGTTCTACGCTTGGGCCTTGTTGCGCGCATCGCGTCGTTTCGACGATGGCGCCTTGGCGCACAGGGCCGCGCGGATTGTCGAGGATCTGGTCGGCACATGTTGTGCCGAACGGCCGGATCGCCCCGGTCAATTGCTTCTTCTGCCCGCGGAAAAGGGGTTTTCCGGCCCGGGTCGCGTCGTCTTTAACGCCTCTTATGTGATGCCGCTTGCGATGCGCGAACTGGCGGCTGCAACGGGCAATGCACGCCTTGCCCAGGCTGCGACGGACAGCCTTTCCCTGATGGCCGAAATCGCCCGCAACGGGCCAGTCCCCGATTGGGTGGATGTCAGCACCCGCGGTGTCACCCCCCCGCGTGAGTTCGAACACAAGGTCGGATACGAAGCGTTGCGGGTGCCGCTGTTCCTGATCTGGTCGTCGCTTGCCGATCACCCGGCGGCACGGCAGGCCCGCGCGCTGCACGCGGGAACGGATGGGCGCGGGACGGTCTTTGCCGCGGCAGGGGGCGCACGCCTGCAATCGAGCCACGATCCCGGCTACCGTGCGATTTCCGCCCTGCTGGAGTGCAGCGGCACGGCCGATTGGGGGGCTGCCATCCCGCCCTTTTCGACCTCTCAGCCGTATTACCCCGCCACGCTGCATCTTTTTGCAATGCTGGCCCAGATGGAGGCGCTTCCGCGATGTGTGCCGCTTTGATCCCGAGGACAACCATTCTTGCTGCGCTGCTTGCGGTCGCGCTGCCTGCGGTCGCACAGGAAAACGTGGCGGTTCCAAGCGACGACGACCTGCGTGCCTTGCGGTTCTACCAGGCCCAGGGGCAAGAGGCGGCCGCCGAACTGGAGTTGCGCAGGCTGCAGAGGGAATTCCCCGGCTGGGCGCCGCCCGAAGACATCGCTGCGCAGGATCGCGAACGGGCACAGACCGAGGATGAAATCTACCGGATGATCGCGACGGGCGAACTGGACGCGGCGCGCCGGTTGATCGCCCAAAGGCAAGCGCAGGATCGCGACTGGTTTCCGGAACCGGACATGATGCGCCTGTTGGAACTGGCCGAAGCGCAGCGCGAGTTGGACGCCGCGTTTTCCGAGGACCGCCTTTCGGATGCGATCGCGATTGCCAGGATCACACCGGACCTGCTGACCTGTCAGCGCATCAACAATGCCTGGCGCCTGGCAGACGCGTATCAGGCAACCGGAGAGGCGGACCGGGCGCTGTCGATCTACAAGGGGGTGCTGGCCAAGTGCACGGCCCTGGATCAGGTGACGGCCACAATGGAAAAGGCGGATGCACTCGCATCGCCCGAACAGTTGGGCGATCTGACGATGCTTGCGATTGCGCAAGCCCCCACCCAGACCGAGGCCCTGCAGCGGCTGGAAGATCGCCTGCGTGCCGGGCGCGGGCTGGAGCCGCGCTGGTCCGCGCGCAGCGCTTTCGCCGGTGCGGTGACCGTCACCGCGGCGCAAGCCGGGCCCGATCAGATCCGGCCGCGCGCCCGTCCAGACAAGGATGCGCAAGCCCGCCCTGCGGTCGCCGCCCCTGCCCAATCGCAACCCATGGTGCAGGGCGGGGCCGGGATGTCGCGGGTTCGTGCGCTTGCGCAGGTCGGGAACTGGCGGGGCTGCCTGGCCGCGACCTCTGGCGCCTCTTCGTCGGCGCTGCTTTTTGAGCGTGGATGGTGTGCCTACAATGCCAAGCGCCCGATGGAGGCGCTGGACGCGTTCAGCCGGGCCGAGAAGCGGCCGGCGAACAACACCATGCGGCGCGATGCGCGCTTCGGCATGATGCTGGCCTATCTCGACATGCAGATGACCGAAAACGCGGCGGCCCTGGCCGCGCGGACCGAGCTGACCCGCGATCAGCGTATTCAGGTCGAGAGCGGGATCCTGGATCAACGCGGGGTGCGTGCCTATCAGCGCGGGGATTTCCGCAGCGCGATCGGCTATTTCGATGCGCTGGAGGATCTTACCGGGAAAATCCGGCGCGACCTGGCGCTGCTGAAGGGCTATGCGTATCTGAATTCGGGCAAGAGGGCGAAGGCCCGCGAGATTTTCCTGCGCCTCAACAATGAACTGGTGACACCGGAAACCCGCAACGCCCTGCGCGCGGTGCGTTGACGGCCATCGACCCGATCTTGCCAGGTCGCAGCCCGGCAGGGGGTGTGGGCGCCGCGTCAGCGCGCCGCTGAAACAACCGCGCCCCCGATCGCCTGTTGCGATCAGGGGCGCGGGCAGCGCGTCAATTGCACGGCCATGTCCGTTTACACGAGGCGGCGCTGGTGTGTCGTGTCATTCAGCGAGCTGCCGTGCGTAATCGAAGGGTGGCACGCATCTTCCTGATGGTACTTGTACCCGACGCCGTAGACGGCCTCGATGCAATCGAAGTTCGGATCGACGGTGCGCAGTTTCTGGCGAATGCGCTTGATATGGCTGTCGACCGTCCGGTCATCGGCAAAGGGTTCGTGGCCGTAGGCCTCGTCCATGATCTGTTCGCGGCTTTTCACATGGCCCGGGATCCGTGCCAGCGCATAAAGCACCCGCAATTCGCGCGCGGTCAGCGAAACCGCTTTGCCGCGCCAACGCACCAGCCAGTCGCTGAACGAGATTTCCAAGTCGCCGCGAACCTCGGTGCGGCCGGCCGGTTCGACCGTTTCCGGCAGTCGGTGTTCGCGGGACATGGTCGCGGCATGCCGCAGCCGTTCGAACAGGATCCGGGAGGACGCCGTTTCAGACACGAAATCGTCTGCGCCCATGCGCAGCGCGATCACTTCCTGCAACTCGTCATCACCGTCGCCGATCATGACAACCGGCGCCTGCGAACCGGATTTGACCTTGGAATACCATTCGGATTCCAGGATCTCGCTCGGCTGCAGCAGAACGGCCACGACATCGGTTTTGTTGTTCCTCAGCGCAGACAGCACGCTGGCGTTGTTCGTGTAGCCACGCACCTCGGCGTTCGCCCCCTCCAGTTTCGTCCGGATATGGGAAAGCGCCTGAAGGTCGCTGGCGATCAAGGTAATATTCAACATCTGAGCCCCCATTCATCTGAAGTTGACGTCCAATGAAACTCGGCTCATCGGGCGATACCTTGAATCTTAGGGGATGATTGTGGGCCGGATGTTCGGCTCGTGTGCGAAATCTTGCCGTTTTCTTGCCGTCGTTTCCAAAGGGCGTCGAACACCCGTTCGACGCACCTTGCCACCACTTTGGCGAAATCCTGCCGGAAGATCCTGACGGTCGTTCGCGGGGCTGCTGTCAGCCCGGGCTGGTCCTGCTCTCCATCATCTCGGCGGCGCGGCGCATGGTTTCCACCAGGGCCTGCGGGCTGGGAACCTCGCGCGTTCCGTCCGGTCCCGGCGACAGTTGCGCGCTGAGTTGCTGCGCGAACAGGTGAAGGGTGCCTGCCAGACCCTGCAAGGCCTCAATCGTGGGGTCGTCCGCATCCAGCAGGATGGCCGAGCGCCCGGCGGTGGAATCCGGCCTGCGCCGCGTGGTTGCCGCCGTTTCGTCCGCAAGGGCGTATTGCGCGTTCTTCTCGGCGAAGACCGAAACCTTTTCCCCCGACTTCGTTATATGCGTGCACCCTTTCCGCCCCTGGGTGGATTGCGCGACCCGCAGCGGGGAGATCGCCAGGTCGAACCCGATATGCTCGACACCGTTCGAAAGACGGCTGAGGCTGCGTGTGCGAACGGCGATGGCCGGCGCCCATTCCTGTCTGTGCTCTTCGCTGCACAGCTGCGCCAGGTCTTCCCGGACGGTTTGTTCCAGCCGCCCAAGATCGTGATCGACCCATGTCAGGCCATGCGTTAGCGGATGCCGGGACCGCGCCTGATAGCGCCGGACGCCGGTTTCCTCGTCCGTAACGCGGCGGATTTCGACCCGGATGGGCGGCATGCCCTCGTTCGCGACGGGCAGTTCCCAGACCGTATAAAGTTCTGGTGCCTCGACGCGCGCGGGCGCAACGAACCCGGTCATGTGTTTCATGGTCCTCTCCTCTCTTTCGTTCCCTGAGGGGCGTACAGGGCCACTGGGTCGCGGTTTGTCTTGGCGCAATGAGAACGCTGACCGATGGCAGGAAAATGGAGGAACCGGGCGAAATTCGGCCTGACCCCAGTTCGGATGCCCGGGGAACCTTATGGCACAGTTTGGGCACGAACTACTAAACTTCACCATATTTCTGCCTTCAACGGGGTCGATCCTTGGCGATGGAAAGAGTCGGCACATGGAGGGCAGGTCAATGAACACGCGAGTCGTCATTTCTGCGTCCGAAAGGAAAAAGGGTGTTACGGCCAGGAAACGTCCGATGAAACCGAGTGAATGGCATCCTGAAATCGGCGACATCGTCCCCGATTTTTCCGCGCAGGCAACGTTCGGGCCATTGCAGTTCCATGAGTGGAGCCGCGGAAGCTGGGTTTATTTCTGTTCGCATCCGGCGGCTTTTACGCCGATCTGCACGACGGAAATGGTCAGCCTGGCCAAGCATCAGGCCGAATTTGATCGCCGGGGCATCAAGGTGTTGGCGCTGTCGGCGGACACGGCCGAGGATCAGTGGCGCTGGATGCAGGAGATGGAATCCACCTTCGGTACGCATTTCAGCTTTCCGCTGGTGGCGGATCCCGAGCTGAGCCTCTCGAAACGCTTTGGCATGTATCACCGCAAGGAGTCGTCTGAACGACCGATCCGCCGGTCCTTCTTCATCGATCCGACGCTGCGCTTGCGCATGATGTTCGATTACCCAATGAACATCGGTCGCAAGACGGATGAGGTCTTGCGCGTCTTCGACGCCCTTATCGCGGCCGATCGCCTGGAGTTGGGAACGCCCGCCGACTGGGAGGATGGCGAACCCTACGTCGTGCTGCCGGACGAAACCGACGAGCACGCGACCCAGCGTCTGCATACGCGTCTGGCCAGGCTGATGTCCTATCTCAGGTTGGTATCGCCGGGGAAAAACGCGGCGTGAAACCGTTCCGGTCAGCTTTCGTCTGACAGAAGGTAGCCGACACCACGCACCGTCTGGATCAGCTGAGGATCAAGGCCGGCTTCGCCCAGATGGGCGCGAAGCCGGCTGATGATTCCGTCGATCACGCGATCATAGCTGGCCCAATCCTGCCCCTTCACGTGATTCATGATCTGCTCGCGCGACATGACGTGGTTCGCGTTGCCCGCAAGCGTTGCCAGGACATCGAATTCCGAGGTCGTCAGCACGATCTTGCGGCCATCGGCGGTCTTGAAGCTGCGCGCCGCCAGGTTCAGCGTGGCCGTCCCGACGTAAAGGCATTCGTCGGCTGCGGCTGCGGGTGTGGGTTTGACCGGGGCCGCGGGCCGGGCTGGGGCGGGGTTGGCCGCGGTCGTGTAGCTGTAACCCTCTGTGCGACGTAGTACCGCACCGACCCGCGCGCGCAACTCACGGATGCGAAACGGCTTGGCCACGTAGTCGTCTGCGCCCACCTCTAACCCGACCACCTGGTCCAGTTCTGCGGACTGCCCGGTCAGCATGATGATCCCCACCTTGGAGTCGGATCGAATCGCCTTTGCGACCTGCAATCCGTTCCCATCGGGCAGCAGCAAATCGAGGATGAAAAGGTCCACGGAATGCGTTTCGAGCGCCGTGTTCAGGTCCGCGACCCTGTGAACCTGGACGACGTGATGCCCGTCCAGGGTCAGCGCTTCCGCAACCATTTCAGTGATTTCCGGCTGGTCGTCGAGAACCAGGATCGTGCGTTCCGTTGCAGCTGCGTTCAGCGCGGCCATTGCTTTATCACCCAATCGTCGCTTGCGGTTCCGGTCCGTGCGGTCGGTGGCAGTTTTAGATGCATGATGCCCGAGGATGCTGAATACGGGAAACGCTGTCCAGACCAAAGGCGCCGTTTCTGGAAACCCTCTTGCAGTATTCGCTTACGTTGAGTGCCGGAGAGGCACCTATACCAAAAGGCAGGTTGTCTTACGCACCCGTTCCGGTGAAGTGACTGGATACCTTCTAAACGGAATCGCGCTGCGGGATTCAGCGGACCGTGGTAGTTTTTGAGTGTAAGCAGTCATGGTTTTTTTTGATAAGATGAACAGACGAGTTTTACGCGCGGCGGGCGTCTTTTCGTTTTTCGCGCTGGTAATTGTTATCGCATTCCCGCTGAATTCCGAAGAATATCAGGACGTGCCGCTGCGTGTGGCGAGCGTTCCGGTCATCGGCGACATGCAGCGCGCCGTGGCGACGAAAGCCGATCTTTACGATAATACACCGGCCTTCGTCAGCTACCCGGATGTTCGCGGCGTGCTTGACGCGCTGCATGCCGAAGAGGTCGATGTCGTGTCCTCTGGCCCGCTCTGGTTTGTCCGCCATGTCCTGCGCACACATGGCGACGGGACGGGGGATCTGCCGGTCATCCTGGCGACCAATTTCAATTCCTTCTCGGTTCATGCGCTCTTGGTGCGGCAGTCGGACGGGATCAAGACGCTTGCCGATCTGGAGGGCGCGCGCGTTGCGCGAACCTTGGGGGTGGCAACCGAATATCTGGTCGCCCAAATGGCTGCCACGACAGACCTGAACCCCGAGACGCTTGTTTTTGTGGATATGGATATTTCCGAGGCCCGGTTCGCCCTGTCCGATGGGCGGGTCGATGCGGTGCTGACCTGGGAACCGATCACCTCGGCCTGGTTGCAGGACGAAACGCTGGGGTTCCAGCGGGCCGAGGGCGCGGGCGATGCCGAGGTAAGCTGGTTTCTGATGACGCGGCGGTCGGTTCTGGAGGCCCGGCGAGAGGCGCTTGTCGCCTATCTGACTGCTCTGGAAAAGGCTGAAACGCGTTACTACGCAGACCCCGTGCAGGCACTTGGCATGATCGAGGATGAATTCGACCTGCTGCCTGACAGCGCATCCGCGGTTTACGACAACTTCGATTTCAATCTCTCGCTATCGCCGACGATCCTGATCGCCCTGCAGGCCGCCGAGGCCTGGTTGTGCCAGCGCGAGGCCCTGCCGGGCTGCGGCAAGGTGCAATGGGTGCAGTTCGTCGAGCCGGACCTTGTGAGACAGGTCTTGCCGATGGGGACGGTCAGGTTCCGCTCGGCGACGCCATAGACAACACGCTTTCGCGGGCCTGCCCGATACGTAAGGGGCCGTGCAGAAAGGGCAAACTGAAGCATGCCGACTTACTCCCTTCCGGGGGGCGGGGGATCATGGTACAGTTTGGCTTACCTTTTTTGATCTCCGTGGGGGGGAGGTCGCATTCGCGCCAGTGCAAGCAAAGCACGGCGTGCCTTGAGGCCGTATAGGCGTTCAAGGCTCCCGTAGGGAGGGATTGTGAATGTGGCTCGCACGCAGCTTCGCCGCTCTGTTATGCAGAGGGCGTTGGACGGGGGCGAAACGTGCTGTTCTGACCGCTGTGGCCTGCGTTGGTCTGGCTGTAGGGATGGCGCAGGCCGATCCCGTGGGCAGCCCCCATCCAGAGAAACCGCTGCACATTGCGGTGGCCCGATACACCGGGGATATACACAACATCGTCGCCAACACGCTGAACCTGTACGAGGGCGACTGGCCGCAGCCGATTGTCATGGAAACGATACACGGGCAGGAGGGTGTTACCGCCCTTGACGAGGGGCGGGCCGAACTGGCAACCGTGCCGATCCTGACGTACATAAAGACCGCCCTGCAACAGCAGCGCGACGCGGTGCCCGAGGATGAACAAATGGTCGTCGTGGCGCGCCTGTCCTACGTCGCCGGCCTGAACATCATCGTTGCCGACAGGGAACAGGGGATCGAAACCCACGCGGACATCGTTTCGCGGCCCGTCGGTACGCCACCCGGCACCGTAACAGAGCTATTGCTGAGCCTTATCCTGCAGGGCCGGAACCTGGACGATAGCGACTTGTCGTTTGTTCCCGTTGAGCCCGCGGAAATGGAGGCCGCCCTGCGGGACGGCCGCATCGCGACGGCCCTGGTGTGGACGCCGTTCCTGGATCAGATCGTTGCGTCCGACCCCGAACGGTTCCACATCCTACCATCGGGCGATACGTTCACCGGGGCAATGCTGCTGGTTTCGCAGAACCGATATCTGAAACAGCACCGCGCGCAGATCCGGGCCTATCTTGCGGGGCTCCTGGCTGCCGAGGACTTGTACTTCGCCCGCCCCGAGGATGTGATTGCCCTTGTCGCAAGCAATCAGGGCGTGTCAGAGGCGGCGGTCAGGCGGACCTTTCTGCACAGTTCCTACGCGCTGCAGGTGGAAACCTTCCCGCCCTATCTGTACCAGCCCATCGCCCGCTGGTGGTGTGACAAGAACGGTCTTTCGGACTGTGTCATTCGCCCGGGTACGTTTCGGGCAAGTTACATATTGCGAGAGGTCGAAAGGGATGGACAGTATTTTAGTCCCTGATCGGTTGCCGGAGAACCACGAATGACCCTTGTTCGTGCTGCCCTGTTCATCCTGTTCCTTACGACGGTCTTTCTGTTGGGGTCCACGGCGTTGCAGCGCCATCTGGAAAGCTCGCGCTTGGACGCGTTTGCCGATGTTGTCGTCGTCGAGCGGATGCTGTCGGACATGTTCGCCATCAGCGTTGTCGTGACATCCGATCCCAATCTCTCGACAGAGCCGGTTTCGCTGGCCCGCCGCCGGGCCGAGTTCGTCCATGAGCAGTTGCAGAGCGCATCCGCTGCTTCGAAATACGCCGTGACCGCCGACCGGCGTCTGACGCGGTTGATACGGTCGCTTTCCGAATTCGAACGGCGCGACGACACCATGTCCGACGGCCAACGCGAACTTGTTGCGCGGCAGGTGTCGGTCCACACATTCGAGACGATATCCGCGCTGAGCCTGCTGCTGGGCGAAATGATCGAAGCCCGCCAGGAACAGGACAGGGTGGATGCGCGGCTGACCCAAGGTCTGTTTTTGGGGCAATTCGGGCTGTTTGTAGCGGTCAACCTTGCATTGTTCGTGTTGATCGTTCGGCCAATGCGACGGCTTGCCATGATGGACCTTGAGGCCGTTGAGGATATTCGTTCGCAAAAGCCGTTCCTGATCGACGACCTCAACCGTATCGCCAGGCACACCGCCAATCTGGTTGAGCGGGTCAAGAAGGAAGAGCAGAAGTCCGCCACGTTCTTTGGCAACGTCCCGTTGCCCTTGCTTCACTTGAACCCGGAAACGCGCGAGATCCGCCACAACAGGGCCTATGACGAATGGCTTGCCCTGACGCGCGAGGAAGAGGCCGAGGTGCTGGCCCTGGCCCTGCGCGAGGATGAGGCCGATCAAGCGACCAAGACCTATCCCATCGAACGGGGCGGTCAGCAGCGCACGCTGGAAATCAGGACGCTTCCCCAAGATGTCGCGGTTTCGGGGGTTTTCGTCGCTGTCGATGACGTGACCGACCGGGTCGAACGCCAGCGCCGCGAACGTCAGCGCGACCGGCTGGAGATGACCGGGATGCTGACCGGCGGCATCGCGCATGACTTCAGGAACCTGTTGACCATCATCGTCGGCAATGCCGAATTGCTGGAAGACGATCCCGCCGTTCCGTCCGGTGCGCGGGAAAGGGCCGCCAAGATCCTGACCGCGGCGGATCGCGGCGCAGATATGACAACGCGCCTTCTGGCCTTTGCCAGGCGGCAGCCGCTTGCCCCGAAACCCACCCGGATCGGAGATTTGATCGCGGACATCGAACCGCTGCTTAAGGATGCCACGACCGAGGATGTCGAGATCCGAACCCATGTCGCCGATCCCGCCTCGGTGATCAATGTCGATCCCGGCCAGTTGGAGGCCGCGCTGATGAACCTGGTCGTCAACGCGCAATCCGCGATGCCCAAGGGCGGGCGGCTGATGATCGAGGCCCGCAAGGTTTGGTACACCGAGGGCGACTCGCGCAAGGATCCCGGCGTGGCCGCAGGCGAGTATGCGGTGATCGACGTATCCGATACGGGCGTCGGGATGTCCCCCGAGGTGGTGCAGCGGGCGTTCGAACCGTTCTTTACAACGAAAGAGACGGGCGGCGGCAGCGGAATGGGGTTGGCGATGGTCTATGGCTTTACCCTGCAATCGGGCGGGTTCAGCCGCATCTATTCGCGTCCGGGCGAAGGGACGACCGTGCGTCTGTGCCTGCCATGCGCAGGGGAGGGCGCGCATGTCGATACGGCCAAGGCAGGGGCATGCGAAAGCAACCATGCCGGGGCATCCGGAGATGGCGAAACCATCCTCGTCGCCGAGGATGACATCCTCTTGCGCGAGAGCGTGACGGAATTCCTTGAGAAATCCGGCTACAACGTGGTGACCGCCTCAAACGCCACCGAGGCGCTGCAAATCCTGCGGGGCGACACCCATGTCGATCTGCTGTTCAGCGATGTCATCATGCCCGGTCCGATGAACGGCCGGGAACTGGGGGACAAGGCGCGCGAGCTTTTGCCCGATCTCAAGATCGTTCTCACCTCTGGCTACACCACCGACACGGTCGTACAGGAGGGGCGCCTGGCGCACGGCGTCCGGTTCCTTCCGAAGCCCTACAGGCGGCGGCAGCTTGTCCAGTTGCTGGCAGAGGTGCTGGCCGAGCCGGGGACAGGAGCGCGCTCTTGACAGGCCAGTGGTGCCGGTTGGTCCTGCTGATGGCCGCGCAATCGGCGCGGTCGGGGGCCAGATGTGCTGACATGTGCGACTTCTTGCACGTGTCGAAAAGGCACCTTTACTTGCCCGTCCCAGTGGTATTCCGTTCTATATAATGGCTCTAGGTAGACGCATGTCTGAGCGCACCTCCATTGACGCGGAGAAACCGCAGCGGGATCAACCGCACACCACACCGGGCCTGATCGTGGCCTTGGGCGCGTCGGCTGGTGGGCTGGACGCGTTGGATCGTTTCTTCTCTGCCATCTCGCCGATGCCCGATGCCGCGTTCGTGGTGATTCAGCACCTTGCGCCAGAGCACAAGACGATGATGGACACGTTGCTGGCCCGGCACACGGAAATGCAGGTGCGCGTGGCCAGCAATGGCGAAAAACTTGTCGGTGGAAAGGTTTACGTGATCCCGCCGGGGGCGGTGATGACCATCAAGTCGGGCGAGCTGTGTCTGGTTCCGCGCCCGGCAACCGGGATCACGCTGCCGATCGACACATTCTTTGAAAGCCTTGCAACCCATGTCGGTCCACGCGCCGTGGGGATCATCCTGTCGGGGACCGGGTCGGACGGGGCCTTGGGGTCGCGCAAGCTGGCCGCTGCGGGGGCGTGGATCATGGCGCAGGATCCCGATACCGCGCGTTTCGACGGTATGCCGCGCAACGTCATCATGGCCGGTGTGATCGACCATATCCTGCCACCCGAAGATATCGCCAAAGAGGTGATGTCGATCGGGCAAAGCGGGGCGCAACCGCAACGCGCCCCCGACAACACGCCCTTGCCCGCGGATGAGGTCGAACTGGGCGCCAAGATCGTGCGGCTGCTGCACGGGATCATCCCGATCGCCTTTGAAAATTACAAGCCGGGCACCATCGTGCGCCGCGTCTTGCGCCGGATGAACGCAACCAGCTGCGAAACCGTGGAAGACTATGCCAAGTATCTGTCTTCTCATGCCGGTGAAGTCAAAAAACTGCGCCATGAACTGCTGATCCCGGTCACAAGCTTTTTCCGGGATTCCGACGCCTTCGAGGCGCTGAACGAAAAGGTCATCAAGCGGCTTGTTTCCAGGCGCGCGGCTGAAGATGCGGACACCCCGCTTCGCGTGTGGGTAACGGCCTGCGCCACCGGCGAAGAGGCCTATTCGCTGGCCATCCTGCTGCACGAGGCAATGCAGGCCGCCGGACAGCGCTGTCCGCTGAAGATGTTCGCCACGGATGTCGAACCGGATTATGTGGCGGCCGCATCGGCAGGCAGATACGATCCCGGCAAGCTGTCCGAGCTTGACCAGGACCTGCGCGAGCGCTGGTTCGAGAGGATGGAAGACGGCAGTTGGCGCGTCCTTCCCAAACTGCGCAACAGTATCGTGTTCTCGCGCCACGACGTGCTGAACGACGCGCCGTTCACGCAGATGGATCTGATTACCTGCCGCAATCTGCTGATCTACATGCGGCCGGAGGCGCAGAACCGTATCCTGCGTCGCCTCTCCTACAGTCTGAAGGATGGCGGTGTCCTGTTCCTGGGCAGTAGCGAGTCGCTGGACGAAACGGCCGACAACTTTGCCACGCTGGATGCCCGGAACAAGCTGTTCAGGTTGCAGGGCGATCCCGTGCGTCTGACCGCGATGGATTTGCTGGGGCGGACCGCCCGCGACCGGCCGGCCCCCGGCTATCGCACGGCGAAATGGCATAGCAAGGCAAGCGCCGGTGCCAATGCCGCGAAGAAGGCACTGGTCGATGCCTATGCGCCGCCATCGGTGCTGGTGGACATGAACCGCAACGTTCTGCACACCTTCGGAAATACCGAACACCTTGTCCGCCTGCCCATGGGGACCGCGACGCTGGACGTTCTGCAACTGGTTCCGCCCGCGCTGTCCCCTGTTCTTTCGACGCTCTTGCACAGCGCCTCCCGCGAGAAGAGCGTTCAGCGCTCGGCGCCGATCGGAATTGCCCAGGACGGCGGAGCCGAGGAATTCGTCAAGCTGTCCGTCACGCCGTTGGACAACGAGGATCTCCACGATCCCTTGCTGTTGGTGGTGTTCGAACCGCCCGCCGCCGCCCATCGCGAAGAGCCGCTGGACAGCGGTGCCCTGGCGCAGATGAGCACATGGCAGGCGGCCGAGCTTGAGCGCGAACTGGAAATGACGCGCACCAACCTGCAAGAGACGATCCAGGACTTCGGGACCGTGAACGAAGAGTTGCAGGCCACGAACGAAGAGTTGATGGCCTCCAACGAAGAGTTGCAGAGCACCAACGAAGAACTGCAATCCGTGAACGAGGAACTGCACACGGTCAACGTGGAATACCAGGCGCGGATCGCAGAGTTGAATGAACTCAACGCCGATCTGGAGGGGCTGACCCGCGCGGCGCGCATTCCGCTGGTTTTCCTGGATGGCGAGTTGAATATCACGCGCTTTACCCCGCAGTCGCTTGATCTGTTCAACCTGCGCGAAGGCGATGTCGGCCGCCCGCTTTCGGACATCACGCAGCGGCTTGATTTCACGGACCTCCTTGAACGGACAGAAGAGGCGCACCAGAACCAGCAAAGCTATCAGCGGACCGTCAACGACGACACCGGCGGTAGCTGGCTGGTGACGATCCAGCCTTACAGCAGCCGCAGCCTGGAACATACGCGCATCGTGATTTCCTGCGTGGATGTTTCCAGCGTGCGCGATGCGCAGCGTCTGCAATCGATCATTGACGCCACGCCCGGCAATCTGGCTGTGATCGACCAAGAGGGCAGGCTGACGGCGGTCAACCGTGCATGGACCTTTTTTCGAAACGAAAACGGCGGCGGCCGCGCCTGCGGCGTGGGCAGCAATTACCTGGCCGAGTGTCAGCGCTGCGCCGAAGATGACATCAGCAGCCGCCGTGCCCTGCATGGGCTGGAGGAGGTGCTGAGCGGTCGGCGGCAGTCGTTTTCCATGCTCTACCCCTGCCATTCGCCAACCGTGGAGCGTTGGTTCGTGTTGAACGCCGCAGCCCTGCCAGAGGGGGGCGCTGTGGTTGCGCATGTCGATCTGACCCATTGGATCGACCCTTTGCGGGCAGAAGAGCTGGCCGGAGGTGATGAATGAGCGAGCCAGAGCAGAAGGTGAACAGCAACCAACGTGACGCAGGCATTCGCGCACAGGCACTCAGCGCCCTGCGGCAGGGGAAGTTCGAACATGCCACGGCGCTGTTGGAAAACGACAACATCACGATCAGCGAACTGACCCAGGAACTGCTGGTTCACCAGACGGAGCTGGAACTCCAGGCAGAGGAACTGCGGGATACCGCGCTGCGCCATGACCTGGCGCGCCATCGGTTCGAGGCGCTGTTCGAAACCCTGCCGCAGGCCGCGTTCCTGGTCGATGCGGCCAGCGGCAGCCTCGTTCAGCAAAACAACATCGCCCGCACCGCGTTCGGGCACCTGCGGCCATCGGGGGTTGCCGCGTTCCCTTTGCGCCGTATCGGCGCCAACCGATCGGACGAGGATCTGCTGGCGAGCGCCCTGGCTGACGCCGCACGCAATGGAGAGGCCCTGTTGACGCGGGTGTTCCTGCATCGCGAACAGGGCGAACCGATCCCGGCCCGGGTCCAGTTCGTCCAGATTGCGCAAGAACAATGCGACGCGGGCCATGTGCTGGTGCTGTGCATCGACGAAACAGAGCAGGTTCGCGCCACAGCCGCCCTGGAAGAGAGCGAAAAGCGCTTTCGTGAAATCGCCGAAACGATCGAGGATGTCTTTTATACCTGCACGCTGAAGGGCGATGCGCGGTGGGTTTGCACCTATTTCAGCCCCGGGGCCCAGCGGATCTGGGGCAGGGCGTCGACAGCGGATACCGAGAGCTTTTCACCGCTTTTCACAAACGTCCACCCGCGCGACCGCGAGGTCGTTCGCCGCGCCCTGCACGCGACCCCCGCCTGGGAATTTTCGATCGAGTACCGGATCGTCCAGCCCGATGGCCAAGTGCGCTGGATCGAGAACAAGGGTGTCTTCCTTGACGATTGCAGCAGGCTGATCGGCGCGGTCCGCGACATCACCAAGATCAAGATCACCGAAAAACGGTTGAAGCTGCGCGTGCGCCAGATCGAGGCGGTGTCACGCCTGTTGGCGCATTGCGCCCGCCGCGACCTGGGGCGCGAAGAGCTGTTGAGCGGCATTCCGCAATTCCTGGTCGATGCGCTGAACCACCCAAAGCTGGGCGTGGCCCGCATCGTTGTCGAGGGCAAGGCGTATGACAGCGCAGGCTGGACCCCCCCCAGCCTGAAGCTGCGCGCGCCGCTGCGGACCCCCCTGGTCACCAGCGGCTATATGGAACTGGGCTATCGCGAAGTGCCCCCCAGGGCAGAAGAGGTCGGCGCCGACAGCCTGCGGCCCCCAGGCGATTTCCTGTTGAGCGAGCGCGAAGTCTTTGCCGCCGCTTTGCGGCAGGTCGATGCCGTGGTCGATTGGCAGAAGATCAGCGAACAGCTGACCGAGGCAGAGCGGCGAAACGCGATCGTGGATGTGACCAGTGGGCTGGTACACGAGTTGAACACGCTCTTGACCGTCATCATCGGCCAGGCCGAGGACATGAGCGACGGCTTCGTTCCCACCGCCTTTGTGGAACGCAATTCCCGCCGGATCCTTGAGGCCGCAAGCCGCGCCGCCGATCTGACGGACCATTTGCAGAGCTTTGCGGCCTCTCAATCGCTGCATGCCGAAAAGCTGGATCTGAACGCGATCCTGCGAAAGATGCGCCCGGTTTTTCGGCGGATGCTGGGGGCCGATGTTGCGCTGGTCTACGACCTGGCCGAAGGTCTGTGGCCGGTTTTCCTGGATAACGCGCGTCTGGAAAGCGCGCTGCAAGAGCTGTGCGCAAACGCGGCCTACGCCCTGGAAGGCAAGGGCGAATTGCACATCAGCACCCGCAACGTGGCAGAAAACGGGGCCGAGAACCCGTTGGGGCAGGGCCCCTGGGTGATCGTCGAGCTGAAGGACAACGGGCCGGGCATGGACGACGCGGTTCTTGGGGCCGCGACCGAACCCTTCTTCTCGACGCACAGGCAAGCCGGAAGGGGGCTGGGCCTGAGTGTCGTGCAAGGGTTCACGCGGCAATCCGGGGGGCGGATGGCCTTGGCGTCGCAGCAGGGGCAGGGCACGACAGTCGTGCTGGGATACCGCCCCGAGGTTCAATCCGCGGCGGTTCAACGGGGTGCGGATGCGCCTTTGTCCGGGGATTCTGCGGCCAGTCCGTGAAAGAAGGCCCGGCAAGGGGGCCTTTGGTGTGACCGGGACGCGAAATGTTGCCGGTTTTTTGTGGAAAGTTGTCAGCCGCCGGTTTTTTGCCGCCCGCGACGAACCCCACACGTTCCAGACAACACCGGCAAGTTCCTTCGACAAACCCTCAAGGAGGTGCCAAACGCACCGATACTCTCTTGGGTAGAGTTGGCTCATCAGAAGGGAAACGGGTCGCTGGACCCCCCGGCAAGGATCAGAGCCATGACAACGCAGTTGATCAAAATCGAAAGCAACGTGATAGGCTGGGACGCCGAGGGTTATGACATGATCCACGCGCCGTTCAGCAGATTGCCCATGTCGGTCGCGCATTACTACGAGGCGCCGAACTGCTCGATGTTCCTGGAACAGGATAACCTCTTCCCGCCGCGGTTCGAGTTGGACCTGGTCGGTGTGAAGGTTGGTTACGAGCCGATCGTCGCCTGGAATTGCCCGTCCGATGGCCGTTCCACGGCGGCCGATGAACACGCCGAGGCGGAACGCGAAGACGAACAAGCCCGGATCGACGAGATCACCATGGCGCTGATGCCCGGTTGGGTTCCCCCCGGCGGGCGGCGCATGGTCCACGGCTACAAGAAGTTCTGGGCCGGCGTATACGATGTGCATAAAAAAGTGTACTATATCGATACGACGGAATACCCGGACGACAAGGCGGCCGGTCTGGCAGCGACGAAAATCGCTGACTCGCTGGTGCGGCAAGTGGCCCGCAAGAGCATCGAACAAGGTGTTCCCATCGGGGCTGGTGGTCAGATGCAACCCAGGCAGGCCAATTTCGGGGCCGCCGCCTCTGCCATGCAGGCGCCGCAGATGGCCCAAGCCAACGTGGTGATGCACGAAAAGGCTTGAGCCGCCAGAACGAGGCAAGGGCAGTCCGCGTCAGGGGCACGGACTGCCGCCCAAATGACCGAAAGGCCGCATTCGCCGCCGCCCCGGGTGGCGGCGTTTTGCATTAGGGAGCTGCACCATGTTTGTCTATGACGCGAATGGCACGACCATAACCTTGCAGCCGACCGCCGAGACGGAGCAGCAGGTGCAAACCGTCAGCGCCGACATGTTCGGCGCAATCCAGACGGGTTTTCAGAATTTCTCGGGCTTCGAGGAACAGTCCGAAACCCTGGGCGTGACGCATGTCCGCTGGCCGGGTGGGACGCTGTCCGAGGCACAGGAAGATGTCTACGGGCTGGATGTTCCCGGAATCTTCGACGGCACCAAGCTGTATAACGAAGACCCGGATCGCGACCGCCCCGATCTGTCGGACATGTTGTCCTCGGTGACCGAGAACGGGCAAAGCTTCTCGATGATTATTCCGACTGTGCGCTATGCGGATGACATCGAAACCGGGCAGGCCGATCTGGAAACCTTCCTCACCGATCTGCTGGCCGGGGAATACGGGACGCTGCCCGAGGATTTCACGATCGAAATCGGTAACGAATACAAGAATTTCGACATCTTCGCGGACGATCCGGGCCTGTACGGCCAGGTGGCCAACGCGTTGGTGGAAACGGCCGCAGGGGTTCTGAACGATCCCGAACTGAACCCCCAGGGGCACGACATCAACATCGCGGTTCAGATGGGATACAACCACAGCGACGATGTCGCGATCCGCGATGCGTTTTCCCAGGATGCGCTGGCGGCGGTCGATACGCTTGTCGTGCACTCCTTGCCGATCGGGCTGCAAAACCTGACCCGCGTTGAAACCGGCGAGGATCCCGAGGACGAGGGCGAAACGATCTTCGAAAGCACCGAAGATTACCTGGCGGCCTGGAGCGCCGCCATCGAGGACGCCGGGGGCACCGCCGATCCCGAACTGTACCTGTCCGCCTGGACGGTCGGCGGGTCCGGCATGTCCGCCGATGGTCTGGACCTGGACTATTACGACTACGGGTTGGCCGGTGCCTCGACCGCGCTGGAACTGTTCAGCGGTTTCACCTCTATCGGTGTGGACGCGGCGGCCCTGTGGGGGGTCGATGTCGACAACCTGAACCATTTCATCAACGACCAAGGCGGCGTGATCGAGACTTCACCAGCCGGTGCGATGGTTCAGATGATGTCCGAAACGCTGATCGGGGCAGAGCTTTTGGGCTCGTATACCCCTGCCAGCCGCGACGACACCTTCATCATGCACGCCTACCAGACCTCGGACGAGTTGATCGTCTATCTGGGCGCCAATGACGCGGACGTGCTGAGCACGACCCTGGATTTCAGCGTGTTCGAGGATGCCGAGGTCACCTCGCTGCGCATTCTCAGTTCCGAGTTGCCCGCCGACGACGCGCAATATGCAGGCACCGCGGCCGAAGAACTGCATGAAGAGGCGGTCATCCGAACCGTTACCCCGCAAGTCGCGGACGGTGCCCTGGGTCTGACCTTCGATAAACAATACGAGGTCGCGGAAATCAGGCTGTCGGTCAGCGATGCTGATCTGGCTGCGGTGGCCGCGGAATATGGGATCGCCCCGGTAGAGCCCGTTGAACCCGAGATCATGGCGAAACCGACCAGCGGCGCCGATACCCTGCTGGGGACGGAGGGGAACGATGAGATTTCCGGCTGGGCCGGTGATGACACGCTCATGGGGAATGCCGGTGACGACAACCTGTCGGGCAATGCCGGTAACGACACCCTCGACGGTGGTCTGGGCGACGATTTCCTGACCGGCGGGTCGGGCGATGACATCTTCATCTATGGGGGCGATGCGGGCATCGACGTGGTGCGCGATTACAACCCCGCCGAAGACAGCATTCGCCTCGGGTCCGACCTGTTGCAGCCCGGCGAAACGCTGGACGACCTGCTGGCGCGCGTTGCCGGGGAATGGGAAGGCAATGTCGTCATGCGTTTCGACGACGCCAACCGGCTGATTGTCAAGAATGCCAACCTGGACGACCTGCGGGTTGAATTGGCTGACAGCGAAGATGACGCCGACGAAGCCGACAGCACCGCGCCTGTCCAAAGTGGCGGTGTTTCGAACGATACCAACGAAAGCAGCGAGACCGAGGTTGTCGAGGAAGCGCCTGCCGAGCCGGTCGAGGCCTCCTCTGCGGTCGCCCCCGATATGTGGGCCGCCTCGTCAAGCTTCTGGGCCGCGTTCGACGGCTCCGGCGTCGCCGCCTCTTCGTCCTCCTCTGAACAAGAGGAAGAGGCAACGCCTGAACCGCAGGCGCAGGTGGCAACCGGGCCCAGCGACGGCGACGATATCCTGGCCGGGACGGACGCCGATGACGCGATTTCCGGCTGGGCAGGGGATGACGTTCTCTCGGGTGGTGAGGGGAACGACGCTCTTTATGGCAACAAGGGCGCTGACCAGCTGCATGGCGGCGGCGGTGACGATGCCCTGAGGGGCGGCGCGCATAACGACCAGCTGTTCGGCGACGCGGGGCAGGATTCCCTTGTCGGTGGCGGCGGTGACGATGTGATCTACGGCGGCGCGGACGATGATACCCTGGAGGGCTGGGGGGGCGCCGACGTGCTGATGGGCGACGCGGGCGATGACCGGCTGTCTGGCAATGCGGGCGACGACATCCTGAACGGTGGTGCGGGCAACGACTTCCTGACCGGCGGGACGGGCAATGACGTCTTCATCTACGGTGCCGACGCGGGGATCGACGTGGTGCGCGACTACAACGCGGCCGAGGATCGAGTGCTGTTGGAATCAGCCCTGCTGCAAGATGGCGAGTCGCTGGATGACCTGCTCAGCCGCGCCGCCAGCGAATGGCAAGGCAACGTCGTGCTGAACTTCGGCGAGGATCACCGGCTTATCGTTCAAGGCACGGAACTGGACGATCTGCAGGTGGACATCGGGGCCGACGACGACGATGCGGACGTCTCCTGACGCGTGATGGCCCGCGTGCGGTAGCTGCCAGCGCCCTGGCGGGCCATGATCGAATTGGGGATACCCCGCGCCTAGCCTTCCTGCACGATACGGTTCCGGCCTTTTTCTTTTGCCGTGTACAGGTGTTCGTCCGCCTTGGCGTAAAGCGCGTCGAGCGTTTCGCCATCCGCAGGGAAGGACGCCACTCCGCCGGAAAACGTGACCGGCGGGACATCGGTGCGGCGCATCAGGGGATCTTTGTCCAGCGCCTCGCGCAAGCGGTTCAGGTCCTGGACGACCTCTGCCACCGTGGCGGCGCGATGAAGCACTACGAATTCCTCGCCACCCACGCGAAAGCAGATGGCATCCTCGGGCAAGATGCTTTCCATCATCTGCGCGAACCCCTTCAGGACCCTGTCGCCGACAACATGGCCGAAACGGTCATTGATCGACTTGAAATGATCGAGGTCGAGCACGCAGAGCACGACGATCTTGTTGTCGTCGCGTTCTTCGGCAAGTTGCTTGAAACTCTCGTCCAGTCGTCTGCGGTTCAGCAGGCCGGTCAGCCAGTCACGATCCGCCAGACGCTCGGCTTCTTCGCGCAGGGTCTGAATCTCTTCAAGCTGCCTGCGGTTCTGGTTCAGCGTGTTATTCATCACATCGACCGCGCTGGCCAGCGCGCGACCCCGCGAATACAGATCCGTGACATCGGTTAGCAGGACGGTCGCGCCGATCAGTTCGTCAGTGTCGCCCACGGGCAGACCGATCGGGAACACATCGACATCGAAAAACTGTTCCCCGATCTGCAACCGTTCCGGCATGGCCTCGATAGAGGCCATGGTGAAGACCCCCTGGAAGTCTTGGAATGCCGGGATGCTGCTCAGGTGTTGGCCCACCTTGTTTTCCGCGTGCACGACCCCCTTTGCGGCCGTGTTCAGCCCGGTGATGATCCCCATCCGGTTCACCACGAAGACGGGGTTTGCCATGCGGTAGTACAGCACCTCGCGTCCCACGGCGACGATATCGAAAAAGCCCTTGTTGAAGATCAGCAGGCCCAGCCCCAGCAGGACGAAGGTAAAGACGAAGGGCGTCGGATCGAAGCCGAAAACCGTGAAGTCGAAAAGGGTATAGGCCGCGTTGGCCAGGATCGGGATCACCGTGATCAACAGGAAGAACGCGAAATACCGCCTGTAAACCTTCGAGGTCCGGCGCATGACGAGCAGCACGATCAGGAAGGCGGCCAGGACGGCACAGTAGTTCATGAAGACCGCAAGGTAGAACAGCGGGCCGTGTTCGAACTGCGCCGAAAGGCGCCCGGCCGTTTCGACCAGTCGGACCTCGTCGGTGTAAAACAGCCCGTGAAGCGGGTTGGTCCAGGCCGCCACCGTTCCGATCAGAACGAAACACGCGATCACGACGAGATCGCGCCTTAGGTGATTCTGATCGGCGCGCAGCGCAAAGGAGCTGATGAACGCCAGCCACGAAACCGAGATCAACATGATGCCCGGCCAGGCCGCCATGGCAAAGAGGGTCTTGCAGGACGCAGTGGTCGACTGCAATTCGAGCCCGGCCGTCAGCAGCCACCACGCCAAGCCGATATTCGTCAGCCGGAACTGGGCTTTCCCAACGAAATCAGGTTGTTTGCTGACCCAATGCGTGAACGCGACCAGGATAAGAAGGTTCATCGCCACCAGGGCGACCGGGCCATCGGGCGGCACCTCTAGAAGGCAGTTGAGACCGCCGGGTTGGAGGAATGCGAACAAATCTATTTGACCGGTCATGATGAGGTTCGGCGATAACGCTCCGCAGTGTAGCACATGCTTGGCATTCGATTACGTGCGCATTTCGTAGTTGGTTTTGTTGACTATTCCGTGTGGCTGTTCAACTCTTGCCACCCGACCTGAGACGATGTGCACATATCGGAAGTGCGGGCGCGTTCACCACAACGGATACGCCCAGACCGTATACATGCGTCATACACGGGCCGCCACTGGCAAGAGGGGGCAACAAGGGCTGAACCCGACATCTGCTGCCCAACCCTGACCCGGGTCGCCTTGGGCACGGCCTGGTTCGTGCAGTTCGGCGGGATAGGCCGGCATGTATCCCTGATTTGTCACAGGGCTTATCCTTTCATTCCGCGGGCGCAGGGATTGCGGGGCTTTGCATGCGGCGTCCGGCGTGCCCCTCGTGCATCAGGGGCGCTATCCGACGCAGGCGCAGGGCGTTCGTCAGCACGAAGACCGACGACAGCGCCATCGCCCCGGCCGCGAGGATCGGCGAGAGCAGCACACCGAGTGCGGGGTACAGCACACCCGCCGCCACCGGGATCAGCGCCGTGTTGTAGCCGAAGGCCCAGAACAGGTTTTGCCGGATGTTGCGCATCGTGCGGCGCGAGACCTCGACCGCGTTGACCACGCCGCGCAAGTCGCCCGACATCAGCACCACATCGGCGGATTCGATGGCCACATCGGTTCCGGTGCCGATGGCGATGCCCACATCGGCGTGCGCAAGCGCCGGGGCGTCGTTGATGCCATCGCCGACAAAGGCCACGCGACCTTGCGCTCGCAGGTCGTCCAGTGCTGCCACCTTGCCATCGGGCAGCACCCCGGCAACCACATGGTCAATGCCGGTTTCGCGCGCGATGGCCTCGGCGGTCTCGCGCTTGTCCCCGGTGATCATCGCGACCTTGTGCCCCAGCTCGTGCAGCGCGGCGATGGCCGCGGCACTGAACGGCTTTACCGGGTCGGCCACGCCGATCACCGCCGCGATGCGCCCGTCGATGGCCGCGAAAAGCGCGGTCCGCCCGCGGCGGGCGATATCCGCCTCGGCGTCGGCCAGCATCGCCAGGTCAATGCCCTGGCGCTGCATCAGCCGGTCAGAGCCGATCAGCACGTCATGGCCCGCCACTCGTGCGCGAACGCCCTGACCCGTGATCGACTCGAAGCTTTCTGCCCTCTCGTGCGCCACACCTTCCGCATGGGCTGCACGGACGATGGCACGGGCGATGGGATGTTCCGAGTTTTCCTCGGCTGCTGCCACAAGCGCCAGAACAGTTGCACGCGCCCCCCCGTCTGCGGGCTCCAGGTCGGTCAGTTCCGGCTGCCCCTCGGTCACGGTTCCGGTCTTGTCCAGCGCCACGACATCGACCGCGCCAAGCGCCTGCAACGCGTCGCCCTTGCGGAACAGCACGCCCATCTCGGCCGCCCGCCCGGTGCCCACCATGATTGATGTCGGCGTGGCCAGCCCCATCGCGCACGGGCAGGCGATGATCAGGACAGAGACACCCGCGACCAGAGCCAGTGTCAGCGCGGGCGAGGGGCCGAAAACCAACCAGGACAGGCAGGTGAGTGCCGCCACGCCCATGACCGCCGGGACGAACCACAGCGTGATGCGGTCCACCATCGACTGGATCGGCAGCTTGGCGCCCTGCGCCTCTTCGACCATGCGGATGATCTGGGCCAGCGTGGTTTCCGCGCCCACCCGCGTCGCGCGGAACCGGAAACTGCCGGTGCCGTTGACCGTGCCGCCGGTGACCGGGTCGCCCGCCGCCTTGGCCACCGGCATCGGTTCGCCGGTGATCATGCTTTCGTCGACGCGCGAGGTGCCCTCTGTCACCTCGCCATCGGTGGCGATGCGTTCGCCCGGACGCACGATCAGGATGTCGCCCGCCACGATCTGGTCGATGGGCAGTTCGACCGTCTCACCATCGCGCAGCACCCGCGCGGTGCGCGCTTGCAACCCGATCAGCTTGCGGATCGCGGCCCCGGTGCGGCCCTTGGCGCGGGCCTCAAGGAACCGGCCCAGCAGGATCAGCACGACGATGACGGCCGCCGCCTCGAAATAGACGGCGCGCACCGCATCCGGCAAAAGCCCGGGCAGGAAGGTTGCCACGACCGAATAGCCATAGGCGGCGCCTGTGCCCACGGCGACCAGGCTGTTCATGTCGGGCGCCCCCTTCAGCAGCGCCGGAATCCCCTTGGCATAGAACATCCGCCCCGGACCGATCAGCACGGCGGTCGTCAGCGCGAACTGCACGATCCAGCTGGCCTGCAATCCGATGGTGTCGGCGATCAGGGCGTGGACGCCCGGGATCAGGTGGCTGCCCATCTCCAGCGCGAAGACCGGAAGGGCAAGGATGGCGGCCAGCGCCAGGCGCCGGGCAAGACCGCGCGCCTCGGCATCCTTGCGGGCCGAGCGGTCCTCGGGGGCATCGCTGTCGGGTATTTCGGCGGGATAGCCCGCCGCCGTCGCGGCGGCGGCCAGCGCGGCAGGGTCGGTCGCGCCGTCCAGATAGGTCACCGACGCGGTTTCCGAGGCGAGGTTCACGTTGACCTCCAGCACCCCCGGCACGGCCGACAGCGCCCGGTCCACCCGCCCGACGCAAGACGCGCAAGACATCGCCTCTACGTTCAGCGTGACCGAGGCCCGGCGCGCCGGATACCCGAGATCGTCGAGCCTGTCGGCGGCCAGCGCGATCCGCTCCGGCCCGTCCACCGCGAAACGCGCCGTTTCCGAGGCAAGGTTGACCGACACATCGCCGACACCGTCCAATGCCGCCAGCGCGCGATCCACGCGCCCCACGCAGGATGCGCAGGACATCCCCTCGACAGACAGGGTGACATGGGCCTGGTCGCGCATTTCCGCCTCCTTCGGTTCGGTATGGTTCGAAGATGGGGGTTGCAGTTACTGGAAGGTCAAGCCGCGCCGCGTAGGTTTTCGCGAGGCCCGTTCCGGCGGTTGACCTTCCAGTTGGTGGAGGCTGCAATTCTTATCTGAAAAGCGAAAAGGAGATCCGCGATGAAATTCAATGTCCCCGACATGAGCTGTGGCCATTGCACCGCCGCCATCGAGAAAGCCATCAAGGCGCAAGACCCTGGCGCCGCGATCGATTGCGACCTCGACAGCCGCACCGTTTCGGCAGAAACCTCGCTGTCCGAGGCCGCCCTTTCCGCTGCGCTGGAACAGGCCGGCTACGCGGTGAAGCCCCTGCTTGCGGAAAGCTGAGTTAAGGCGCGCGGGCGGATTACGAGGCGCAGCAGGCCCTGCTTGAACTCTTCCGCCCGCTTCTTTGCCATCGTCCGTGCCCTCGATCACATGTCATGCCCTCAAGAACCCGGCGCTTTTCCAACGCAAGTCCAACAGCCGTGTATGACACATCGGTTCAGGCACCGGTGCAGGTCTGGCTATTTCCGTTCTATATCAATGACTTAATGTGGGATTTGGCTGGGGTGGTAGGATAATCACCCAAGTGCAAGCCTAGATTAAGCAATTGATAATTATGGATTAATTTCAGGGCATTCCTGCTGTGTTACAACTGTGTGCCACGATACGTTGAGCTTTCGGCATATGCAATGCTCCGTCTTAGGCCTTGCTTGGTTCTTGCGTTTCCAGTGCGGTTGTTAGAGTTACGCTGTAGCGAACTGACCGAAACGCGCTGCACCAAGCTTGCCTGAAACGTGCTTCGGGCCGCCCCGTCCCTAGGTGTTTGATCCAATGGTTTGATGGTGCGATCCCTTCTCAGGGATAGAAGGAAGCACTATGGGACAAGTTCGTCACGGGAGCGCCACGACCACGCACGCCGTCAGAGCTGCAATACAGCGATCGCAAGCTTCTCTCTCGGAGCTGAGCCGGGAGTTCGGGATCAACCCCAAGACGGTCACGAAGTAGCAGAAGCGTCAGACGGTTGGGTTTGTCGGGCAGTTTGATGTTCTGGATGAGCCGACAGGGCGGCGGAGCTGGCCGGACGAGGTCAAGGCGCAGATTGTCATGGAGAGCTTTGCGCCCGGGGCGCGTGTGGGCGATGCCGCCCGGCGGCATCGGCTGCTGCCGTCGCAACTGATGACGTGGCTGCGGCAGGCCCGGGAGGGACGGATTGCCCTTCCGGTGGATGCGCCGGGCTTGCCGACACCGGCGGAGTTCGTGCCGCTGGTCGTTGACGCGCCGGACCCCACGCCGAGTTCCGACAGGGGCCGGGACCGGATCGAGATCGAGGCGGGTGGCATGGTGATCCGGCTGCCTGGCACGGTCTGGACCTGTCACGGTTTGGTGCCGCCCCTTTGATCACGTAATGTGCAGCAAAGGAGATGAACCATGGGCACAGTCAGGACGGATGAATTTCGCAA
>NZ_SLXL01000005.1 GCF_004345735.1 Rhodovulum adriaticum | reverse complement strand
GAAGCAGAGGAGGCATTCTACGCACGCTTGAAAGCCAACGAAAAAGCAGCCTAATCATTGAACCAGAAACTCTCCGGTAAACCCGGGGCGGTTCACTATGGCGGGGTGCCCTATCGCGAGATCGGCGCCGACGCCGCGGAAATCGCCCATCCTGAAAAGGGCGGTAAATGGTTTGAGGATGGCGCTCAGGAAGATATCGTTGTCCATCGCTTCGGTCGGTTCGTCGATCCCTGGCTTGAGGACCAGACAATCATCGATGAAATCCGCGGAGAAGGCGGCGAATCTGATTTCCGCCTGCGCTATGCAGCGCGCACGGACTCACCGCCGCAAATGGCGGCGCTACGTCAGCGGGTCGAAAACATCTTCTTCTTCAACGAAGAGTGGCTCGGCGCCGTCACACAGCTTATACGTTATGCCGAACGCAAGGGCCGGCCTGTAAAAATCGATATCGTTGCGTATAGCCCCGAGGATATCCTGCGCGCGATCGCTGCTTCCGCGTTTGGTTTTCCTGGTTATGTCCCGACTTTCAGACTCGGCATTGAGCACGATGGCGTAGTCGAGCGCTTCATTGGAGTGCCCGAATGGGATGGATCGCCGCCGGATTTCAATAAGGTGATTTCCGAGCATTTCGCCGGCGACAGCTTTGGCTATTTCCTCGCCTGCCACTTCGGCGTGAATAGGTCGATGAACAGCGATATCATGATTGATTTGGGTATGCGATACGCGGTGTTTCGCGAGGGCGAGTCTGGCCCCGAACGATTCCGCGTCCAGGGGGCATCGATCATCTCGGTGAAAGGTGCTATTTTGTCGATGAATCAAATGATTTATGAGCATCAAGAAGAGGTCGGCCAGCTCGTTGAGATCTTCATGACCACCGATCAGGGCTTCGCCGAAACAATCGAGTCATTCGTCAACAGCGACCATAATATCGCCGAGCGGCAGCTTGCGAAAATGCTCGAGAGTGAAGCGCCTCCAGCAGAAGAAATGTTTTGGTGCGGCGACATCACCGATTGCGACCTTTGCGGTCAGCCCTTCGCACTGATGCGTTTCATGATCGACGCCATTTTACTGGGCGGCGTCGGTGCCAATGTCTGTGCGCTTTGCTTCCTAAAGGAGGGGACTGGCATTGGCGCCGGGCGCGGGCAAATCTACGAGACAGATGAAAAAGGCTGGCGACACATTGCGGGGTAATTGACCGCTGCGTTGGTGCCGCAAAGCTGACCTTAGCGGCGTTCGCAGCGAAAGCTTGCTTCCCGCCCCCCCTTCCGTGGGAGCTGAAGGCCGAAGCTGCGCCCTATACGCAGCGCGGCAATGAACTCGGAGCGAGCGCCAAGCCGCGCCCCCCAGCATTCACCTTTCTGCCGTCCGCCCTGTCCGCCCCCAGGCCCTGTTGGATATGGCGGCGGACGGCAGGCGGACAGGGCGGACAGCGATCACGCCTGATCCATGATGATGACGCGCCGCCGGTCCTTGCCTTCCCGGTCGTGGGTGATCCGGATGCCGGGGCACACATCCGCCGTTGTCACGCCGCTCTCCTGCTGCTTCAGGATCGCAATGATCTGCTCCTCCGTGAACCGCGATCTCTTCATTCCGTCCGTCTCCTTCGTTGGGACAGACTCTACCTCAAACCGGAGGTGGAAACGGGTCTCAGGTCACGATCTGTGCCTGTGTAATACCTGTAAGCGCGGTGGCGGCTCGTTGGGGTCAGCCTGGGCGGTTTGGCTCTCTTTGCTCTCAGTTTCACGGCAGACAAGTTGCGGGGGTATCAAGCCGACCATGGCAGTGTGCAAGCTGGACCGTAGGGAATTAGCCCTGAGGTCCGCCGCTGGGACGACGCCCCCTCTGTGACCGCCTCAACGCCTCTCTGCCGCCACCACGGAAGCGGGGGTGATTTAGGGCCGCAGAGACCCGAGGCACAGCAACAGCTCCTTGCCGCATGGCAAGGTCAACTGCTCAGCGGGCACGGGCGGGATGGTGATCCTGTCGAGCGCAGGAAGATGCGACCGAAGAGCGGGAGGTTGATATGGATAAGGTTCTGCACAGATCAGCGTCCTTCTACGTTTAAAGCGGCGCAAGAATTTGATTTCGTTTCTATTTGGCATTGATTGCCCTGCCCTCACCCCTACGCCACCGACGCAGGAGCTGACAAGGAGGCAGCCCTTGACGTTTAAAGTTGTGTCCTTTTGGGGTACACCCCTGCGGAACTCCCACGGGTTCTGGGCTTTCCGTCCGAGATGGCCGTTCTCGATCGCCCACACCCACAGGTGTTGGATGAGGGTGGCGTTCTTCGCCGCTGTCTGAGCGGAGAGACCCTCTGGGCTGGGTGATTTCGGACGGATGGGAGGTAGACGTCTCGGAAGCGGCGAGCCTCTTCGGTCGAGGTTCATTACCGTCGTGCGCTTCAACGGGGCATAGCCGTAGGGATTTCCGACGCGACGAGCCTCCACATACTGCGTGTGGGCGAGGTCAAGCGGAAACCCTGATCCGGTAGCCACGTGGGCGAAACGCTTGAGCTGGTCGCTTGGAACGCCGCGAGCCTCAGGTTGCTCCAGCTGGTCGCTCAAGACGAACTCCACACCGACGTTGAAGGGGTCGCCCTCTTCCTGCGCCTTCTTGCGGGCAGCCAAGATCGCTTCCCGCCACTCAACGACAGGTGCGAGGGAAAACGCCTCACCGTCCTGCAGTCTGCGGATGTCGCCCAGCAGGATGTCACGAAGCTTGCGGGCGGAAAGAAAATGGCGCGTACCAGGCCCTCTTGCGATCGTCTTAAGAAACGCTTTGCCATCCCAAGGGTTCGGAAGACCTACCAGATCGGGCGATGTAACCATCTTGAGCACCCAACTTTTGCTGGGGTCGCGAGGTTGCCTGAGGTGCGCATGTCTTCTTTCTCGGTATTCTTGTGGTTCACACTTGGACAACAAGCGTTTGGACATCAAGTGGAAAACCCAGAAATACAACTGGTTTAGCCTGGGTGGCGGAGACGAAGGGATTCGAACCCTCGAGACGGTTTCCCGCCTACTCCCTTAGCAGGGGAGCGCCTTCGACCACTCGGCCACGTCTCCGCCGACCCGTATAGCGGTCCAAGCACAGGATATTCAAGGCGAAATTCCCTGAAATCCGAAATCGGCTCCGAGGGGCCTGAACCCCTTGAAATGGCATGGAAAGGCACCGCCCGGACCTGTTTCTGGGGCAGGATTTGGTCAATTTTGTTTCCGCTTCGTTCCAGCCGTGTCGCGGAGTGCCGCCTCTCTGAGGACCTTGGCACGCCGTTGCAGCCCACGAGTCGGGGTACCTGTTCGAGCCCGTGTGACGGTCATAGCATTGTCGGAACTTTAGACCGCCCTCCCGCGCCAGGGCAAACAGCTTGCGGCGGGCCTTGTCGTAGAGCCGGGCGCCCATCGGGTACCCTTCAATTGAGGATGATGCCTTCTTAGTCACCTATGCGGCGGGTTCCTCCCCCCAGCGGTTGTGCTTTGGCGTCGCTCTGGGGTGCCCTGCCAGCTGGAGTAGAAAGAGGCCCGCAATCCGCAGCGGATCCGGTTTGCCCTGTCATTCGGGCTTGGCTGCGCTGTGCTGCGGTTGGTACGGATTACCTGCTTGCCGCGCACGCCGGTTGGTGGGGCCGTGGATCTTAGCACCAGCCCGCCAACGTGCAGCTGCCGGTGTCAGGCCTTGCGCGCGCCACTGGCGCGGCGCGGTGGTTTGGGTCGGGTGGGCGGGCGGGTTGCCCTGTGGGGGAGTACTGATCGGCGCGACGGCCCACAGGGCGGTCGGGTCAGAGGCCCGCGAAATCGCACAGGGCGTGCACGTCCATGCCCATCGCCTCCAGCCGGCGGCGGCCGCCCAGGTCGGGCAGATCGACGATGAAGGCGCAGCCGATCACCTCAGCGCCCAGCCGTTCGCACAGTTTGATCCCGGCCTCGCATGTGCCGCCGGTGGCCAGCAGGTCATCCACGATCAGCACTTTTTCGCCGGGCTGCAGGGCGTCGTCGTGGATTTCGACCACGGCCTCGCCGTATTCCAGCTTGTATTCCTCGGCGATGGTGGCGGCGGGCAGCTTGCCCTTCTTGCGCACGGGGACGAAGCCCTTGGACAGTTGGTGCGCGATCGCGCCGCCCAGGATGAAACCGCGTGCCTCCAGCCCCACGACCTTGTCGATCTGGGCCCCGGCATAGGGATGCAGCAGCTGGTCGATGGCCATCCGGAACCCGCGCGGATCGGCGAACAGCGTGGTCACGTCGCGGAACATGATCCCTTCGTGGGGGAAGTCGACAATGGTACGGATATAGTCCTTGACGGTCTTGCTTTGCGGCATCGCGCGGTCCTCTCGGCTCTGTTCACCGTTCGGGTTTCGCCCAAGCGGGACCGGCGATCAAGGGCGCGATTGCCGCAATAGCTCAGCGTTTGACGGCGCTGAAGTAACGGTACAGCCTGTTGGAAATCCACTTCAGATGCGGTTTGTTCCAATCCAGACGGTCGTGCATCATCATGCTTTGGGCGGTGTGCAGGTTCATATTCGTTCCCTTTCTTTTATTGTTGCCGCAAGAATTCCGCTCGATGCTGCCTTGCGGTGGTGATGCTAAAGTATATACATTGCATAGGCAAAATTCAAGGTCCGGGGGTACGGCCTTGCCCAAGAAGGCAACGAAAAAGAAAGACAGCCAGCTTGTGCTGCGGCTCGACAAGCAAGAGCGCGATGCCTTTGTCGAGCTGTGCAAGGATCTGGATACCAGTGCCGCGCGCGAAATCCGGGCCTTCATCCGGCGGTTCATGAAGGAAAACGGCGACAAGGGCTGAGCCTGCCGCCCGCCCATGAAAAAGGGCGCGCCGTGCTGACGCGCCCGTTTCGTGTCGATGGTCCGTTGTGGTGGCGTCAGGCGTTCAGCACCCGGCCCGCGACCGCATCCAGCTTGGCCATCAGCGCGGGGTCGCGCTTTTCGGGGGCGGTAATCAGGGCGTATTCCAGCGCCCGGTCGCAGCCATGTTCGCAGGGCTTGTAGTCGCCCAGCAGTTTCGGCAGGCGGCTGACCATGCCGCGGGCCTTTTCCGCGTTGCCCACCAGCGTCTTGACGATATCGGACACCTCGACCGCGTCATGGTCGGGGTGCCAGCAGTCGTAATCGGTGACCATGGCGATGGAGGCATAGCAAATCTCGGCCTCGCGGGCGAGTTTGGCCTCGGGCATGTTGGTCATGCCGATCACGTCGCAGCCCCAGTTTTCGCGGTACAGCTTGGACTCGGCCAGGGTGGAAAACTGCGGCCCTTCCATCGCCAGGTAGGTGCCGCCCTGATGGATGGTGATGCCCTCGTCGCGGGCGGCCTGCAGGCAGGCGGCAGACACGCGCGGGCAGGTGGGGTGCGCCATGCTGACATGGGCCACGCAGCCCTTGCCGAAAAAGCTTTTCTCGCGGGCGAAGGTGCGGTCGATGAACTGGTCCACCACCACGAAATCGCCCGGCGCCAGTTCCTCGCGGAAGGATCCGCAGGCGGACACCGACACGATTTCGGTCACGCCGATCCGCTTCAGCGCGTCGATATTGGCGCGGTAGGGAACCGTGGTGGGCGAATGCACGTGGCCGCGGCCGTGGCGCGGCAGAAAGGCCATCTTTACCCCGTCCAGCGTGCCGGTCAGGATTTCGTCCGAGGGGGTGCCCCAGGGGCTTTCCACCGCTTGCCAGCGGGCCTCTTCCAGCCCGTCGATGTCGTAGACGCCCGAGCCGCCGATCACCCCGATCATCCGTTCCATGTCACTCGCCCCTTATCGTTGAATGCCATTGCGCCCCCGTTCTAACGTCCCCGCGCGCCAAGGGAAGCCGCAGCATGGCCGCAGGGGCGGGTTGCCCGATTTTTCTGCGGAAATATGCGGCGCAGCTCACTCGCCCGGACGTCTCAGGTCGAACACCGCCTGGATGGCCGCGTAATCGCGATAGCCCATCCGCGCCAGCGGCACAAAGCGGGTCACGTCGAAACGTCCCTCGTGCAGGCAATCGTCGCGCATGTGCACGCCCATGACCTGGCCGAACACCGCGAAATTGGCCGCGCCCGGCAATTGCACGATCTGGGTCAGGCGGCATTCCAGGCTGGCGGGGGCGGCGGCCACGCGGGGGCAGTCGATGGTTTCGCAGGCGGCCTTTTCAATGCCGGCCTGTGCAAACTCGTCCACCTCGCGCCCAAAGGCAGCCGAGGTCGCGTTCATGACGTCCCGCATCGCGTATTCCACGATGTTGGCGCAAAAGACGCCGGTGTCGCGGATATTGGCCACGCTGTCCTTGGTGCCATCGCGGTCCGGTTTCGTGGCGGTGGAGGCGAACATGACCTGCGGCGGGTCATAGGCCACCGCGTTGAAGAAGGAATAGGGCGCCAGGTTGTCCGCCCCGTCCGCGCCGCGGGTGGAAATCCAGCCGATGGGCCGCGGTGTGACGATGGCGTTGAACGGGTTGTGGGGCAGGCCGTGGCCATCCTCGGGGCGGTAGAACATGTCGGTCCCTCGCTGGTATTTGCCCCCGACATAGCCCCGTGCTAGGGCCGTTTCAAAGGGCAAGCGGGGCAGGGGCGTGATCCGTCTGGCACAAGAAACGGCCGAGGATTGGTGGGAGGTCGAAGCGCTGTACGACCTGTGCTTTGCGCCGGGGCGCGAGGCGCTGTCGTCCTACCGGCTGCGCGAGGGCGTGCCGCCAGTGGCCCCCCTGTGCCTGATCGCCCGCGACGCAGGCGGAATCCTGGCAGCCGCGATCCGCTATTGGCCGGTGCAGGTGGGCGGGGCGCAGGCGCTGTTGCTGGGGCCGATCGCGGTGCACCCCACCCGCCAGGGCGAGGGGCTGGGCGCCGCCCTGATCCGCGAGTCGGTGGAACGTGCCCGTGCCCTGGGCTTTGCCCGTGTGATGTTGGTGGGCGATGCGCCCTATTACTCGCGCTTCGGCTTTGCCCGGCTGGACGGGGTTGAAATGCCCCCGCCGACCAACCCCGACCGCGTGCTGGGGATCGAACTGACGCCCGGCGCCTGGGACGGCGTCGCGGGCGAGGTGACGCGGGCCAACGCGTGAGGTGGAGAAAAATCTTACCGAAGATTTTTCTGTCCGAAGAATTTTCGTGAAAATTCTTCTGCCTGGCGGTTATTCCCCGCGTCGGCGCAGCCAGTCCATCACAGCGGGCCGTACCGATTGCGCGCCGCTGGCGCGGGCGGCGTCGATCACCGCGCGGGCCTCGGTCAGATCGCTTTTGCGCAGCATGTTCTTGACCGGCCCGATCGAGGCCGGGCGCATCGACAGGGCGCGCAGCCCGATTGCGGCAAAGCACAGCGCCTCGACCGGGCGGCCTGCATCCTCGCCGCAGAAACTTAGCGGTGTGCCGGTATCCTCGCAGCGCTTCACGATCTGTTCCAGCAAGGTCAGGAAACTGACGTTCAGCGTGTCATAGCGGCGGCGGACATGCTCGTTCTCGCGGTCGGCGGCGAAGAAGAACTGCTTCAGGTCGTTGCCGCCGATAGAGATGAAGTCGGCCTCTTCGTAGAACTGGCGCGGTGCAAAGGCCATGCTGGGCGTTTCCAGCATCGCGCCGATCTCGACCTTTTCGGGCAGGACGCGGCCCAGCCGTTCCTCGCGCTCAAGCTCGCCCAGGACATGTTCGCGCGCGGTTCGGAACTCGTCCAGCTGGGCGACGAAGGGGAACATCAATGTCAGGGGACGGCCGTTCGCCGCGCGGATCAGTGCCTGGATCTGCATCCGCATGACGCCGGGCCGGTCCAGCCCCACCCGGATCGCCCGCCATCCCAGGGCGGGGTTCGGTTCCTCGCGCCGCTTCATGTAGGGCAGCACCTTGTCGGACCCGATATCCAGCGTGCGGAACACGACGCGTTTGCCCTGTGCGGCGTCGATGACGCGCGCGTAAAGCTGCGCCAGCTCGCTGCGGCGGGGCACCTTGGTGCGCACAAGGAACTGCAATTCGGTGCGGAACAGGCCCACGCCCTCGGCGCCCGAGCTTTCCAGCGAGGGCAGGTCGGCCATCAGGCCTGCATTCATCGTCAGCGCAACCCGCGTGCCGCACAGGGTCAGCGCCGGTTCGTTGCGGATCGCGGCATAGCGTTTCACCGCCTTGGCCTGCATCGCCATCTTGTCGCGGAAGGCGCTGGCAACGGTTTCCTCGGGGCGCAGGTGCACGATGCCCTGTTCGCCATCGACCAGCACCGGGTCGCCATTCAACGCCTCGGTGGTGACACGCCCGGCATGTACGATCAGCGGGATCGCCAGGGCGCGGGCCACGATGGCGGCGTGGCTGCCGACGGCGCCCTCCTCCAGCACGATGCCGCGCAAGGAACGGCCGTAATCCAGCAACTCGCCCGGGCCGATATTGCGGGCGATCAGGATCGGGTCGGCGGGGCGTTCGGCGCCGGTGCGCTCGCCCTGGCCGGTCAGGATGCGCAACAGGCGGTTGGACAGGTCATCCAGGTCGTGCAGGCGTTCGCGCAGATAGGGATCGGGCACCGTCTGCATCCGGGCGCGGGCGGCGGATTGTTCCTTTTCCACGGCGGCCTCGGCCGACAGGCCGCGGGCAATGTCCTCTTCCATGCGGCGTTTCCAGCCGCGGGAATTGGCGAACATGCGGTAGGCTTCCAGCACCTGCAACTGTTCGTTGTCGCCATCTGGCGCGGCGTTCAGCATCTCGTCGACCGTGATGCGCAGCTTGTCCACCGCCTCGTTCAGGCGGGCCATTTCGGTGGCCGGGTCGTCGGCGATGGGCTGGGTCACCACAACGCGCGGTTCGTGCAGCCAGGCATGGCCCATGGCCACGCCTTCCTGTGCGACGGTCCCGCGCAGCATCGCCGGCCGTGAATGCAGGGCGGTCAGGGCCTCGCCCTCGCCGATAAAGGCGCCCAGTTCCGTCATCTCGGCCAGCACCATGGCCACGACTTCCAGGGCGTAGACCTCGTCGTCGGAATACTGCCGACCCTCTTTCGACTGCACGACCAGCACGCCCAGCCGCACGCCCAGCCGTTGCACCGGCACCCCCAGGAAAGAGGAGAACACCTCTTCCCCGGTTTCGGGCATGTAGCGAAAGCCGCGTTCCTGCGGCGCGTTGCCGGTGTTGATCGGGCGCGCGGTCTTGGCGACGCGGCCGACCAGGCCCTCGCCCACGCGCAGGCGGGTCTGGTGCACGGCCTCGGGCTTCAGCCCCTCGGTGGCGCACAGTTCCAGCGTGTCGGGATCGCGGAACAGGTAGATGGAACACACATCCGTTCCCATCTGTTCGGCGATGATATGGGTGATGCGGTCAAGCCGTTCCTGCCCCGCGCCGGGTTCGGCAAGGGTGTCGCGCAGGCGGCCAAGCAGCCTGCGGCTCGCGCTGTCAGTCTGTTCGGGCATGTGCCCCCGGGTCAGGCCGCGTTGTCCAGTTCGAACGCATCATGGAGGGCTTGCACAGCAAGTTCCATATATTTCCGGTCGATCAGCACCGAAATCTTTATCTCAGAGGTTGTAATGACCCGGATGTTGATCCCCTCAGCGGCGAGCACCTCGAACATCCTGGACGCCACGCCGGTATGGCTGCGCATCCCGATGCCCACGACCGACACCTTGGCCACGTCGGTATCGGCGACCATGTCGTGGAAGTTGATGTCGCCCGCCTCCTTGGCCTTGGCCAGGGCGTCCTGGGCGCGGGCCACCTGGTTGACCGGGCAGGAAAAGGTCATGTCGGTGCGGCCCTCTTCGCTGATGTTCTGCACGATCATGTCCACGTTGACGCCTGCCTGCGCCAAGGGGCCAAAGATCGCCGCGGCGATGCCCGGCCGGTCGGCGACCGAGATCAGCGTCATCTTCGCCTCGTCGCGTTGATAGGCGATGCCCGAAACCACATTCTGTTCCATGATGTCCTCCTCGTCGCAGACGAGCGTGCCGGAGTTTTCGTCCGTATCCTCGAAGCTGGACAGAACCCGCAGCTTCACCTTGTAGCGCATCGCCAGTTCGACCGACCGGGTTTGCAGCACCTTGGCGCCCAGGCTGGCCAGTTCCAGCATTTCCTCGAACGCGATGCGGTCGAGCTTGCGCGCCTTGTCCTCGATCCGCGGATCGGTGGTATAGACCCCGTCCACATCCGTATAGATGTCGCAGCGCACCGCGTCGAAGGCCGCGGCAAAGGCTACCGCCGTCGTGTCCGACCCACCCCGGCCCAGGGTGGTGATCCGGCCCTCGGGGCTGATGCCCTGGAACCCGGCCACGACGGCCACCTTCATGCCCTCGGCGAATTTCTGGTCGATATTGGCGCGCGGGATATCCTCGATCCGGGCGGCGGAATGCGCGCTGGTCGTCTGCACCGGCACCTGCCAGCCCTGCCAGCTGCGCGCGGGCACGTCCATTTCCTGCAACGTCAGCGCCATCAGCCCGGCAGTGATGTTCTCGCCAGAGCTGACCACGGCATCGTATTCGCGCGCGTCGAACAGGGGCGAGGTTTCCTCGACCCAGCCGACCAGTTCGTTCGTTTTGCCCGACATGGCCGACACAATGACGATCACGTCATGGCCGCGCTCTACCTCGCGCCTGACCTTTTGGGCGGCGTTCCTGATCCGCCCCAGATCGGCGACCGAGGTGCCGCCGAATTTCATCACAAGAACCGACATGGTTCGCCTATCTCGTCCCGCATGTTTCGGGTTGCTCTAGGCGAAACCCCGCGCGCGGGCAAGATCAATAGGGATGGGGCTGCCCGTCCCATGTTTCGAAACAGCCGGTGTTGCCCATATCCAGCGCATCGAAACGCGCGATCAGCCCCGCGGCGGCCTGTTCCACCCCCAGATCGGCCGCCGTGCCGCCCATGTCGGTCCGCACCCAGCCGGGGTGGTAGATGCCCACCGCGATGCCCTCGGGGGCCAGGTCGCTGGACAGGTTGCGGCCCAGGTTCAGCACCGCCGCCTTGGAGGCACGGTAGATATAGGATTTGCCCGGCGCGCGTTCGTCGCTGGCCATCATCGAGGACAGGATCGCGATCTTCGGGCTGGGCGCCCGGCGCAGGTTGGGCAGCAGCGCCTGGATCGTCAGGAACACGCCGGTCACGTTGGTTGCGAACATCTGCGCCCACATTTCCGGCGGATAGCCGTCATCCAGCGGCTGGCCCTTGTCCAGATACAGCGCGGCATTGCACACCAGCAGGTCCAGCGCCGTGCCTTTCAGCTGGTCGGCCAATGCGCGGATGCTGGCCGGGTCGGTCACGTCCAGCGTTTCCCAGCGGGCGCCATCCACCGCGGGCGGCTGACGGCGCGCGGTGCCGATGGGGCTGTCGCCGCGGGCGGCATAATCTTGCAGCACTTGCAGGCCGATGCCGCGGTTCGCGCCGGTAATCAGCGGGGTCATGGGAACCTCAATTCGTTTTGCGCCCGGGGGCAAAGGGCAGGGGGGCGACGGGAATGCCCTCTTCGATCAGTTTCTTCGCCTCGTCCAGCCGCGCCTCGCCATGGATCGCGCGTTCGGGGGTCAGGCCGGCGTGCATGTCGCGGGCCTCTTGCGCAAAGCGGGGGCCGACGTAATCGGAATGCGCCTCGATCTTGCGCTTCAACTCGGCCAGGGCCTGTTCGGCGGGGCTGGCCGGGGTGCTCAGCTTGGGCGCGTCGGGCTCTGCGGGGGCGGCGGGTGTGTCGGTGGCGACGCTGGGGGCCATCAGGGTTTTCTGAACCTGCGTGCCGCCGCAGACCGCGCAGGCAACCATGCCCGCGGCGTGCAGCTTGTCAAAGGCGTCGGCCGACTGGAACCAGCTCTCGAACCGGTGTCCGTCAGCACAGCTCAGCGTGTAGCGGATCATGCCGTCAGCGCCCCCTGGTCAAGGATGCTCAGTAGATAACGCCTGCGCGGGCCAATGCAACGGGTCGGCTTGACCCGCGGGTTGCGCGCGATAGCTATCTACCAACCGCCGACAACCGATGGAGGGGACAGAATGCGCCCGTTCAAGGCCCTTGCCGCATTGGCGCTGAGCGCCACGACCGCCACCGCCGCGCCAGCGCCCGAGGGCCTTCGCTTTGCGGCCATCGACGGGGGTGAAATCGCGCTGGACGATTTTCGCGGCCAGCCCGTCCTGGTGGTCAACACCGCCTCGCGCTGCGGGTTCACACCGCAATATGACGGGTTGCAGGCGCTGTACGCACGCTATGGCCCGCGCGGTTTGGTGGTGCTGGGCGTGCCCTCGGACGATTTCAACCAGGAACTGGCGGATGAGGCAGCGGTCAAGGGTTTCTGCGAGGTCAATTTCAACCTGACCTTCCCGATGACCGAGATCACCCACGTCAAGGGTGCACAGGCGCATCCCTTTTATCGCTGGCTGAAGGCCGAACACGGGTTCGAGCCGGGCTGGAACTTCAACAAGGTGTTGCTGGGCCCAGATGGCGAGGTCGTGGCGACCTACGGGTCGTTCACCCGCCCGAACGCGCGCAAGCTGACCGCGCGGATCGAGGCATCGCTGGACTGAGCCTGCCTTGCCCGCCGGTTGTGGCGCGGGCAGGGTGGCGGGAAATTCCGCCGCGAGGTTCCGCCATGATCCGCGCCTTCGTCGCAATCCCGCTGCCTGACGATATTCGCGCCGCGCTGGTGGCGTTGCAGGCGCGGTTGCAGGTGGGCCGCGTCCTGCCGCCCGAGAATCTGCACCTGACGTTGGTCTTTCTGGGCGAGGTGCCGGACCCCCTGCTGGAGGAGGTGCACCTGGCCCTGTCGGGGGTGCATGCGGCGCCCTTGACCCTGCGGCTGGCGGGGCTGGACATGTTCGGCGGCGCGCGGCCCCGGTCGATCCATGCGCGCGTGGTGCCGGACCCGGCACTGGATCACCTTCAGGCGCGGGTGGCGCAGGCAGCAAGGACCGCGGGGGTGCAGGTCGAGGCGCGCCGTTTCGTGCCCCATGTCACGCTGGCCTATGTCAACGCCGCGCGCACGGGGCGTGCCCGTCTGGCCCGCGCCGTGGCGGGCGGGGCCGCCTTTGCCGCCGGTCCATTTCAGGTGCACGGTTTCGCGCTTTACCGCTCTGATCTTGGGCGTGGCCCGGCGCGGCATGCCGAATTGGCGCAGTACCCGCTTTCCGCTTCGCCGAATCCTTCCGACCCCGCATAGTGTCGCCAAAACGGGAGGAAACATGATCTGGACGATTCGACCCGGGCAGGGGCTGGGGCCGCTGGACCTTGGCATGACGCCGGAGGCTGTCGCCGAGGTGCCAGGACTGGGCAGGGCGGGCCATGTCTATCGCGGTACGGGCGGCCGAACGATGGAGTATCGCGGCCTGCACCTGCCGATCTGCGAGTATCGCGAGGGTCAGCTTGTTCGCATCGTGACCGGGCGCCATGTCGCCGGTGTGCAATTCGCGGGCGTTGACCTGTTCGCCGTGGAAACCGCCGTCATGCTGCGCCTGTTGGAAAGCCGTCTGGGGCCGGTGACGCTGTGCACCGAGCAGTTGTTTTTCGGCACGGCGGGCCTGTGCCTCAGCGGCTTTTACGACATGCACGATCACCAGTTTTTCAAACCCGGCGTGGAATATCACGACGAACGCAGCCTGGCCCTGTTCGCCCCCGGCCAGTCGGGCGGCGAGGGCGAGGATCACGAACCGATAAGCTTTCTGTAGCCCCGGCCTCAGACCTGCGGCACGCCGCCCTGCATCACCGTCACGAACCAGTCGGTGTCGATATTGCCGCCGCACAGGATCACGCCGACGCGACGGCCCGCCATCATGTCCCGTTCCGCCATCAGCGCGGCCAGCGGTGCGGCGCCTGCGCCCTCTGCCACGTTGTGGGTGGCGCGGAAATACAGTCGGATCGCCTCTGCCACCTCTTCGTCGGATACGGTGATGATGCGTTCCGCGCCACCTGCATAGATCGCCATGGCCTCGGGCACCGGGACGCGCACGGCCATGCCATCGGCAAAGGTGCGGGCGGTTTCGGTTTCCACCATGTCGTTCGCGGCCATGGACCGCAGCACGCAATCGGCGTTTTCCGACACCACGCCGACGATCTTGGTCTTCAGCCCCAAGAGGTCGCGCACGGTAATCAGCCCGCAGATCCCAGACCCGCAGCCGATCGGCACATAGACCGTGTCCAGATCGGGCTGTGCGGTGAACAATTCCAGCGCATAGGTCGCCACGCCGCGCACCAGTTCGGGGTGAAAGGGCGGGACGGGGAACAGCCCCTCTTCCTCGGCCACGCGCATCGCCTCGGCCCGGGCGGTGTCGAAATCGGCGCCGTGCACGATCACCTGCCCGCCAAAGGCCCGCATCGCGGCGTTCTTTTCGACCGAATTGCCCTCGGGCACGTAGATTTTCGCCGTCATCCCCGCCGCCGTCGCGGCCATCGCCTGCCCCTGCCCGTGATTGCCGCGGGTGGCGGTGACGATGCCGGGGCAATCGGGATGGGTGCGCTTCAGCCAATCGATGAAGGTCAGCGCGCCGCGCACCTTGAAGGCGCCGGTGGGGGTGTGGTTCTCGTGCTTGACCCAGACCTCGCACCCCAATTCCTGTTCCAGCAGGGGCCAGGCGTATTGCGGCGTGGGCGGCATCTGCGCATGCACCAGCGCGGCGGCGGCCTCGATCTCGTCGCGGGTGAACAACGGCTCAGGCATCGGTGGTGTCCTTTTGCTGGGTGGGGTGGGGGCGGATCAGCCGTGCCAGCGCGTCCAGCAGCGGATCCAACCCGGTATCGCCGGTATGAAGCCTGTCGATGGCGGTGCGGGCGGCGGCGGCCATGGTGGCCTGGCCCTTGGCGTCCAGTGTGGCCAGCGCCGTGGCCAGTGCGTTGTCATCGGCAACCGTCCGTGCCCCGCCTGCGGCATCCAGCACGGCATAGGCCTCGGCGAAATTGGCGACATGGGGGCCGTGCAGGATGGCCGAGCCATGGGCGGTGGGTTCGAACGGGGTATGCCCGCCCCGATCCACCAGCGAACCACCGACAAAGGTGATCCCGGCCAGCCGGTACCACAGGCCCATCTCGCCCATCGTGTCGGCCAGGTAGACGGGTGTATCGGCATCGGGGCTGTCCCCCCGCGACCGGGTGGCGTGGGTCAGACCGGCGCGCGCGATTGTCTGCGCGATCTCGGGGGCGCGGCGGGGATGGCGCGGGGCCAGGATCAGGCGCAGGCCGGGCCGGGTCTGCCGGGCGGTGGCAAAGGCGGACAGGATCGCGGCCTCTTCGCCCGCGTGGGTCGATGCGGCCAGCACCGTGTCGCCGCGCGGGAAAAGCGGGGCCAGGCGGTCTAGGTCGGTCTGGTCGGGGCCATCCTGCATCGCGCTGCCGGATTTCAGGTTCACCACCGGGCCGATCCGGTCGGCGGGCAGGCCCAGGGCGTGGAACCGTGCGGCAGACCCGTCATCCTGCGCCGACAGGTAGGACACAGCGGCCAGCGCGGGACGGATCAGACCGGGCAGGCGCCTCCACCGCGCCGCGCTGCGTGCCGACATGCGCGCGCCCAGCACCAGTACCGGGCGGTCGCGCTGGGCCATCGCGGCCAGGCGGTTGGGCCACAGTTCGCTTTCGATCAGGATCAGCGCGGCGGGCTGCCAGCCGCGCAGGAACCGGCGCAGCGCCTGCCGGTAATCCAGCGGGGCCAGCCGCGCCGACACCTGGGCCATGCCCCAGCCACGCACCAGATCGCGCCCGGTTGCGGTGTTGCAGGTCACCACCACGCGGGCCGCCAGACCGCGTTCCAGGATCGCCTGCACCAGCCCCCGGGCCGAGGCAGCCTCGCCGTTAGAGGCTGCGTGCAGCCAGATCACCGGGCCGGGATGGGGCGGGCTGGGCGCGTGTCCGCCCAACCGTTCGCCCGCCTCGCCCCGCTTGCGCAGCAGGCGGATGGCGACGGCAGGGGCAGCAAGGCTCAGCAGCAGGCGGTACAGGGTCACGGGCGGCGGTCCGGTGGCGGCATCGTCCAAGGCTTACGCGTGGCCCCGCAGGCTGGCAAGCCGTGCCGCGGCGGGCAGATCTTAAACAGATTTCCACGACTCACATTTTTTTGACTGGAATTGATCTAAGTCAAAGATTGGTTTTGGAAGAATTCTAAGGTCGTGGGGCAACGCGTGAACCCGAAATGAACGGTGCCAACCATGAAACGTCTTCTTACAACCGCGCTCCTGACGACTGCCCTGGCCAGCCCGGCCGCCGCCGAGGATCTGCGTTCGCTTGCGCTCGATTACTTCGAGCCGCTGCCCTCGACCATTCCGCAAATCGCGGACAACCGCGTCACGCCTGAGAAGATCGAACTTGGCAAGGCCCTGTTCTTTGATCCGCGGCTGTCGGCCTCGGGCGTGTTCTCGTGCTACTCGTGCCACAACCTGACCACCGGCGGCGACGACAACATGGAAACCTCGGTCGGTCACGGCTGGCAAAAGGGGCCGCGCAACTCTCCCACCGTTCTGAACGCGGTTCTGAACATCGCCCAGTTCTGGGACGGCCGCGCCGAAGACCTGAAAGCCCAGGCCAAAGGCCCGGTTCAGGCCGGTGTCGAAATGGCGAACACCCCCGAGAACGTGGTCGATACCCTGAACTCGATGACCCAGTACCAGGAATGGTTCTCTGACGCCTTCCCCGAAGAGGCGGAGCCGGTCAGCTTTGACAACATGGCCCGCGCGATCGAGGCGTTCGAGGCCACGCTGATTACCCCCTCGCCGTTCGATGCATTCCTGAACGGCGACGACATGGCGCTGACGGATGAGCAGAAAGAGGGCCTGGAACTGTTCGTCGACAAGGGCTGCACCACCTGCCACAACGGCGTGAACCTGGGCGGCAACGGCTACTATCCGTTCGGCCTGGTCGAAAAGCCCGGCGCCAACATCCTGCCCGAGAGCGACAAGGGCCGCTTTGCGGTGACCGAAACCGCCTATGACGAGTACGTCTTCCGCGCCGCGCCGCTGCGCAACATCGCGGAAACCGCGCCCTACTTCCACTCGGGCAAGGTCTGGGATCTGAAGGTCGCCGTGCAGGTCATGGGCGTTGCCCAACTGGGCGAAGAGGTCAGCGACGAGGAAGCCGACAAGATCGTGGCCTTCCTGCACAGCCTGACCGGCGAGGTGCCCGAGATCACCCTGCCCGTGCTGCCGGCCGAGAGCGCGACGACCCCGCGCCCCGACATCATGATCCGCGAAAACTAAACGCGACCCTCTGTCTCCGCGCGTATGGAAGGGGCTGGCCGATGGCTGGCCCCTTTCCTGTTGCGCGTGGGCAAGGGGGACGGCACAGGCCCGCGCCCGGTTGCCGTTTGGGGCGTTGGCTAGTAGTCGGTCTGGTTGGGCGGATCGTCATAAAGCGACCAGCCATATTCCCGCCCGGTCGGCGGCAGATCCTCATCCCGCGTATGCGCCTGCATGAAGGTCTTGGCGATGAAATTCGCGGTGATCGGCGCGGTCAGGAACAGGAACAGGGTAATCAGCAACTCGTGGAACGAAAAGCTGCCCTTTATCACCAGGAAATACAGCATCGAGGCGATCAGCACGCCGCCCACGCCCAGGGTGGTTGCCTTGGTCGGCGCGTGCAGCCGTTGCAGCGTGTCGCGCAACTTTATCATCCCGAACGAGCCCACCAGCCCGAACACGCCCGAGACGACCAGGAAGAAGGCGATCAGGATTTCCACGATCAGGTCCATGGCGCGTTCCTCACTCGATGATGTCGCCGCGCAGCACGAAGCGGCAATAGGCGACGGTCGAAACAAAGCCGACCATGGCGACCAGCATGGAGGCCTCGTAATAGATCGCGGTGCCGTGGAGGATGCCGTAAAGGATCAGGATCGCGATCAGGTTGATGACCATGGTGTCCAGCGCAAGGATGCGGTCGGCGACATCCGGGCCGCGCACAATACGCCAAAGGTTGAACAGCAGCCCCAGCCCGTAACAGCCAAAGGCAAAGAACAGCGCCGCCTCGATCATTGGAAGATCTCCTTCAGTCGCGCCTCGTAGCGGGTCTTGATGTCGTCGCGGACCCCGTCGGGATCGTCCGTATGCAGGCAATGCACCAGGATCGACCGCCCGTCGCTGGCCAGCATGGTGGATACGGTGCCCGGCGTCATGGTGATCGTGCCGGCCAGTGCCGTGATCGCCTCGGGCGAGGTCAGATCAAGCGGCACGTTGATCCAACGGGAATGGATGTCGGCATTGCGTTTGAACAGGATGATCGCGGCCACCTGGATATTCGCCACGATGATGTCCCACAGCACGACCAGCCCGTATTCGGCCACCATCAGGGGGCGGCGCAGGCGCGGGCGGTTGGGCCAGTAGACCGAGGTCACGATCGGTACGATGATCCCCAGGATCACCCCCAGCAGCAGGTTGCCCGGCGTGACCTTGTTGACCAGGCCCAGCCAGACCGCGGTCAGCGTGAAGGTCATCAGTGGATGGGGAAACAGGCGGTTCAGCATGGCTCAGCCCTCCGGGTCCGTCAGCACGGCGGCGATATAGCCCTCGCGGTCGAAAAGCTGGGCCGAGGTCGCATCCAGGAACCCTGTCACCGGCCCGGCAAACGCGGCCAGCAGCGCCATCAGGCCAACCGCGGCCATGGCCGGGGCAATCTCCAGCGGGCCGGCGGGCGCGGCGGGGGCGCTGTCGTCTGGCGGGGCGATGGCGGTGGGTTTCCAGAACAGCACGCTGCCCGCGCGGGCCAGCCCGACGATGGTCAGCAGTGACCCCACCAGGATCACCGACCAGCCGATCACCAGATGTTCCGGCGCGCGCAGGGCGTCCAGCACCAGCAGCTTGCCCAGGAACCCGCTCAGCGGTGGCATGCCCGCCATGCCGATCGCCGCGGCAAAGAAGATCGCGGCATACAGTCCGGTCTGCGCGGTCGCGGGCTGCGGGGTCAGCGCGTCGTTGCCGCGCCGCGTCACCACCAGGTCGGCCAGCAGGAACAGCGCGGCCCCGGCAAATGTGGAATGCAGCAGGTAGTACAGCGCCGCCGTCGTCGCCTGCGGGGTAAAGACCGCGACCGCCAGCATCAGCGTGCCCATGGACCCCACGATGGAAAAGGCCAGCATCGGCATCAGCCGCCGCGCCCCCATCACGCCAACCGCCCCCACTGCCATGGTGATCGCGGCCGCCGGGAACAGCCATGTGCCGGGCAGCCCGGCCGTGGCGGCGATGTCGGGGCCAAAGACGATGGTGTGAATGCGGATAATCGCGTAGGCGCCGACCTTGGTCATCACGGCGAACAGGGCGGCCACCGGGGCGGGCGCATTGGCATAGGTGCCCGGCAGCCAGAACTGGATCGGGAACAGCGCCGCCTTGATCGCAAAGACGATCATCAGCAGCATCGCCGCCACGCGGACCAGGGCCGCATCCTCTACCGGGATTTCGCGCACCCGCACCGCCAGATCGGCGATGTTCAGCGTGCCCGTGGTGGCGTAAAGCGTGCCGAGCGCGAACAGGAACAGGGTGGATCCCGCCAGGTTCATCACCACGTATTGCAGCCCCGCCTGCAACCGCACGCGTCCGCCGCCATGGATCATCAGCCCGTAGGACGCGATCAGCAGCACCTCGAAGAACACGAACAGGTTGAAGGCGTCGCCGGTCAGAAACGCGCCGCAGATGCCCATCAGCTGGAACTGGAACAGCGCGTGGAAATGACGGCCGCGCCTGTCCCAGCCGCTGGCCGCCGCATGGGTCAGCACCAGCAGCCCCAGCACCGCGGTCAGCAGCACAAGGATCGCCGACAGCCGATCCAGCACCAGCACGATGCCAAATGGCGCGGGCCAGTCGCCCAGCCGGTAGACGTGGGTTTCCCCGCCCGCGGCCAGTACGGTCAGCCCCACGGCGATGGCGGCCAGCGCCGCGTTGCCCGCGAAGGACGCCGCGCGCGCCAGCGTGATGTCGTGGCGCATGACAAAGGCGATCACCGGTGCCAGCAGGGCGGGCAGGATGACGGGGGCGATAATCCAGTGGTTCATGCCTTGGCGTCCCCGTTTTCCGCCTCTTCGTCCATGTCGATCCGGTCATGCCCGGCCTCAAGGAACGCGCCGAGCGCGATCATCACCAGAACCGCCGTCATCCCGAAGGAAATCACGATCGCCGTCAGCACCAGCGCCTGCGGCAGCGGGTCGGTGTAGGGCACGTCGGCGTATTTCGACAGGATCGGCGGGGCGTTCACCGCCAGTCGGCCAGAGGCGAACAGGAACACGTTCACCGCATAGGACAGCAGCGCCAGCCCCAGGATCACCGGAAAGGCCCGCAGCCGCAGCACCAGGTAGACGCCGCCCGCTGTCATGATGCCCACCGCACTTGCGATCACCAGTTCCATGTCACGATCCCTCCGTCTGGGCGGCCTCGACCCGTTGCGAGGGGTCATAGTCCATCGGCTCGACATTCACGGTTTCCCCGGCGAAACGCGCGATCCGCGACAGGCTGTAAAGCATCAGCATCACCGCGCCCAGCACCGTCAGGAACACGCCCAGGTCGAACAGGAAGGCAGAGCCAAGGCCGAACTTCTCGATCAGGGGCAGGTCGATATAGCCATAGGCGCTGGTCAGGAACGGTTTGCCGAACAGCCACGCCCCCGCGCCCGTCAGCCCCGCGACCACCGCGCCCCAGCCGATCATGGTGTGATACTCGATCTTCTGGCGATCCTGCGCCCAGGCAAAACCCGAGGCCATGTATTGCATCAACAGCGCGATGGAGATGACCAGCCCCGCGATAAAGCCGCCGCCAGGCTGGTTGTGCCCGCGCAGAAAGATGTAGATGCCCACCATCACCGCGATCGGCATCATCGCGCGGGTGGCCACCACCATCAGCAGCGGGTGCCGGTCGCGCGACCGGTCGCGGCCATAATCGGCGTTGCGCAGCCGCCGGGCGGCCGGGCCGTTCAGCAGCGCCTCCATCAGGGCGAATATGGTCAGGCCCGCGATGCCCAGCACGATGATCTCGCCATAGGTGTCGTAGCCGCGGAAATCGACCAGGATCACGTTCACCACGTTCGTCCCGCCGCCGCCGGTATAGGAATTGGCCAGGTGGAAATCCGAAATCACGCTGACATCGCGCAGCAGGAAGGCATAGGCCAGCGCGGCCACGCCCACCCCTGCGCCCACGGCGATGGCGCCATCGCGCGCGCGTCGGGCGACACTGCTTTCGCAGGGGGTTTCCTTGGGCAGGAAATGCAACGCCAGCAGCAGCAGCATGATCGTCACCGTCTCGACCGAGATCTGGGTTAGCGCCAGGTCGGGGGCCGACAGGTAGACGAAGCCGACCGAGACCATCAGCCCGATGATCCCGATCATCACCAGCGCCTGAAAGCGCTGGCGATGCATCTTGACCACGGCAAAGGTCGCCACAGCCAGCAGCACCCAGCCGACCGCCACCACGATCGGCACCGGCAGCAGCGGGCGCGTGGGGGCGGGCAGGCCGCCGCCCGTCCAGGCAATATAGCCCATGGCCAGGGTCGCGGTCACGAAGATGGCCAGGTAACGGCTGATCGCCCCGTTATGCAGCGCCTTGGTGATGCGGTCCGACAGGGCGGTCAGCCCGTTCACCAGCCCGTCAAAGATGACCTTGGCCTCGGGGCGCGGCGCGGCGATCCACAGCCGATCCAGCGGGCGGTGCAGCGCCAGCAGCACCAGGCCGCCCGCCACCGCGATGATCGACATGAACAGCGCGGGCGTGAACCCGTGCCAGATCTTGAGCGAGTAATAGGGCAGGTCGCCGCCGATCACCGCGCCGCCTGCAACGGCCACCAGCGGCCCCGCGATCAGGGCCGGGAAGATGCCGATCAGAACCACCAGCGTCGCCAGCAGTGCGGGCGCGGCCCACATGCCAAAGGGCGGGTCGTGCGGTTTCGACGGATAATCGTCGCGCACCGGCCCCAAGAAGACATGCGCGATGAACCGGAAGGAATAGGCCACCGACAGCAGCGCGCCCACCGTGGCCAGCACCGGCACGGCATAGGGGCTGCCCGCCCAGACCGTATGCGCGGCCTCTTCCAGCATCATTTCCTTGGACAGGAAGCCGTTGAACAGCGGAATACCCGCCATCGACAGCGCCGTGACGATGCCCAGGGCGGCGGTGACCGGCATCAGCCGCGCCAACCCGCCCAGCCGCTTGATGTCGCGTGTGTGCGCCTCGTGATCGACGATACCGGCGGTCATGAACAGCGCGGCCTTGAATGTCAGGTGGTTCAGGACGTGGAACACCGCCACCACGGCCGCCAGCTTGGTTCCGAACCCCAGCAGCATGGTCAGCAGGCCCAGATGGCTGACCGTGGAATAGGCCAGCAGCGCCTTCAGGTCGTCCTTGAACAGCGCGATCGTGGCCCCCAGCACCATGGTAATCAGGCCGGTGGTGGCGACGATGTAGAACCACGCATCGGTTCCGGCCAGCACGGGCCACATCCGCGCCATCAGGAAGACGCCCGCCTTTACCATCGTGGCTGAGTGCAGATAGGCCGACACCGGCGTCGGTGCGGCCATCGCGTGTGGCAGCCAGAAGTGGAACGGGAACTGCGCCGATTTGGCAAAGGCCCCGATCAGGATCAGGACCAGCGCGGGAATGTACCAGTCCGAGGCGCGGATCGCCTCGCCCTGTTGCAGGATGTCGGTCAGGTTATAGCTGCCCGCGATGTCGCCCAGGATCAGCATCCCCCCGATCATCGCCAGCCCGCCCGCGCCGGTCACTGCCAGCGCCATGCGCGCGCCTTGCCGACCCTCTGGCAGATGCTTCCAATAGCCGATCAGCAGGAAAGAGGTCAGGCTGGTCAGTTCCCAGAAAATCAGCAAAAGCAGGATGTTGTCGGAAATCACGATGCCCAGCATCGCGCCCTGAAACAACAGCAGATAGGTATAGAATTCGCCCATCGGGTCGTCCCCCGACAGGTAATAGCGGGCGTATAGCGTGATCAGCAGGCCCATGCCCAAGATCATGCCCGCGAACATCAGCCCCAGCCCGTCCAGGAAAAAGCTGACCGATAGCCCCAGCTGCGGCAGCCATTCGATTTCGGCCTGGATCACCTCGCCCTGCATGACCTGCGGGGCCAGGATGCCCAGCATTACCAGCGCCAGGATCGTGGGCACCGCAGTAAAGCTGGCGCAGGCGGTGCGCCCGGCGCGGATCATCAGGCCGGGCACCAGTGCGCCGAGGAAGGGCAGGAGGGCTATGATCGGAAGAAGGCTCTGGCCCATGGTCGTCCCTGTTACCGCTCTTTTCGAATCGAATGCTTATCCGGATTTGGGCCTGTGGAAAACGCAGGCAGACCAGATATTGGTATTTCGCGCGTAAAAGTCCCCTGAAATGGCGCCTTTTCCGGCGTGTCGGGCAGGGCGCGGGATAAATTTTCCGTCAGCCGGGGCTCAGCTCCAGGGGGCCGCCCCGCCCATTGCGCGCCCGGGGCCGTGCCCATGCCCGGCGGGACCGGCGTTGAAAACGGGCCGGGGCACGGGGCCGCGCAGCGCCGGGCCATAGCCCAGCACAAAGGCCGCCCAGCCGATGCACCACAGCCCGGCGGCCAGGCTCAGCAGTCCCGTATAGGCGCCCAGCCAGACGGGCGCGGCCATCCGCGCCAGCACCGCCGCCCAGATCGCGCCATAGGCCAGCAGCAGGACAGGCCCCAGGTGCAGCACCGTGCCCGCGCGCCGGGCGGCCGCGCGGCTGGCAATAGACAGCGCCAGCCCTGCCATCGCCCCCATCATCATCACGTGGATCGTGTCCGCCGCGCGCCAGGGCAGGGGAACCAGGGTCGCCGCCCCCGTCAGCACCAGCCCCAGCGGCAGCCAGGCAAAGGCCAGGTGCAGCATCGCGGCGGGGGCATAGCCGCGCACCGCCCATGACCGCCACCCCACCATCCGGGCAAGCTGTGCCAGACCCGCGGCGATCAGCAGGGCGGCGCTGGCCTGCGCCCATCCCGCCAGCGTGGCGACCAGCGCGGCCAGCAGCAGGGCCAGGCCCAGCCGGTCGGCCCAGGGGCGCAGGCGGGGCGCGCGGGCATTGTCGGACTGGCGCAGGTGGTTGGCGGTAAAGGCCGGGGTCATGCCGCCCGCGATGACCGACACCTTGATGGTAAAGAACAGCACCAGCACCCGTGTTGCCGCCGCCGGATCGGGCCAGGCCAGTGCGCCCAGAGAGGACGCGACAAAGGCCGCATCGGCCAGCCCCAGGAACGCGATCGCCAGCGGCAGAAAGGCCCGGTCCCACCGTCCCCGCACCGCACGGGCAAAGATCGCCGTAAACCCGGTGTAAAAGGCAAGGCCCGGCCCCAGCACCAGCCATAGCGGCAGGCCCTCTGCGCCGATCAGCACCGCGCGTGCGGCCAGCCACAGCACCGCCAGCCCGGCCAGCGCCGCGCCGGTCGGGCGCTGCCCGCCGGTCCAGTTGGGCAGCGCCGTCAGGAAGAACGCCGCCATGCAGGCGCCGCCGAATCCGACGGTCATCTCATGCGCGTGCCACAGGGTGGGGGTGCCCAGGCTGGGGCAGGGCAGGCCAACGGCGTACCCCCACTGGAACCAGGCCAGCGCCAACACGGCCCAAAGCCCCGCCAGAACGAAGAAAATGCGATGTGGCGACAACAGGATGTCATGGGGCAGGGCGGTGGCGTGCTGCTGGCCGGTGCCGCTTGCCCGCTGTTGCCCCTGCTGGTGCATGTTCGCCCCGCCATTCCTGATTTCTTTTGTCGGAATAGGCGAGGCGCCCCGCGCGGGCAAGTGTGGTTGCTGCGACCGATGCGCGCCGGGGGGTCAGTCGCGCCGGATCAGCCCGACCAGCGGCATCACCGCCTTGTCCACCACCGGCACCAGCAACGCCCCCAGCCCCAGCCCGAACAGGCCAGAGCCAAGCGCCGTCAGCAGCCATTCGATGGCGCCGCCGACCGTGGGTATCGCATGGCCCGCCGCGGCGGCGATGTCGTGCAGCAGATGCGCGGGCGCGGCCAGGCCGAACACCTCAAGGCTGTGCAGCACGATGCCGCCGCCCACCCAAAGCATCGCCAGCGTGCCCACCGTGGCCAGCACCGTCAGAACGCCGGGCATGATGCGCACCAGCCCGCGCCCGGCCGCCGCGATGATCCGCGACCCCGACCGCGCCATCGCCACCCCGGCATCGTCGGCCTTCACGATCAGCGCGACGGCGCCATAGACCAGCAGCGTGATGAACAACCCCACCAGCGCCAGCGCGATCGCCTTGGTATGGATGGGCGAGGTCGCGGGTAGCGCGGACAGGGTGATCGCCATGATTTCCGCCGACAGGATCAGGTCCGTCTTGACCGCCGAGCGCACCTTGCGATCCTCGAACCGTTCCATCGCCTCGGGCGTCTGGGGGGCGACCGAGATATCGGTTTCGGTTTTGTGGTGGGCGGCGGGGGCGATCCAGTGGTGCACCTTTTCGGCGCCTTCGAAACACAGGAACAGCCCGCCCAGCATCAGGATCGGCTGCACCGCCCAGGGCGCCAGCACCGACAGCGCCAGCGCGCCGGGCAGCAGGATCACCAGCTTGTTGATAAGCGAGCCGCGCGCGATGCGGGCGACGATCGGCAATTCCCGTTGCGCCGCCAGCCCAGTGACATAGCTGGGCGTGACGGCGGTGTCGTCGATCACCACCCCGGCGGATTTCGTCCCTGCCTTGAACGCCTGCGCGCTGGCATCGTCCAGCGAGGCCGCCGCCGCCCTGGCGATCAGGGTGACATCGTCGAGAAGGGCAAGAAGTCCGGAACTCATGACGCGCTGTCCTGGTTTTCTGCTCGTGCCGCATCCTGCCCGAAAAGCCGCGCCGGTGCAGCCCCTTGCAGGGCCTTAGTTCTGCGACGAGGGGGGCCAGTCGACCCCGCGTTTTTCCATGTAGGGGCGGAAATACTCGCGGAAGGCGGGGAAGCCCTCGGCCAGCATCAGGAACGCCTCGCGGTCGACGACCAGCACGCGGGTATCCTCCAGCGCGTGCACGCTGGTCTGGCGCCGGCTGGCCCCCAGGATCAGCCGTTCGCCGAAATGCCCGCCGGGGCCGATGATGCGGCGGCTGACCTCGCCGGTTTCGGGATCCTCGCGCACCATTTCCACCGTCCCCGAAATGACCGAGTAGAACCCGTCAGATCGGTGTCCGGCCTCATAAACCTTGTCGCCAGAGCGGTAGTGGATATAGCGCAGTTGCGGCTGGGCGTGGGTGCGCAGTTGCACCAGGTTGCGCGCCCCCAGAATGTCCAGCAGCCAGTTGAACATCACCTGAATACGGGTCGCGATACCGGGCAGCAGCGCCAAGTAATAGGAGCGCCACAGCACCCAGGCAATGAAGCCGGTGAACTGGTAGCCGAAGATTTCCGCCACGCCACGCTTGGCCCCCAGAGAGGCCAACGCCCCGCGCGAGGTATAGGCAAACGGGCGCGGGGCCTTGCCCTTCAGCGTGGCGGCGATGCTGTTGGCGATCTGCTTGGCCTCGCGCACGGCGAATTGTGCGGTGGGCGGCGCGAAATCGGTGCGTTCGCTGGCGTCGTCCTTCAGCGGGATCAGCGCACAATCGCCAAGCGCCCAGACATCCGCGCGCCCCTCGGCGCGCAGGGTGCGGTCCACCTTCAGCCGCCCATGCGCATGGGGCAGATCCATGTCGCGCACGACCGGCAGCGGCGCGTTGCCGATCGTGGCGACGATGGTGCGGGTGTCGATCACCTCGCCCGTCGTGGTGACAAGCTGCGTGCCGGTGGCGCTGGCAACGCCGGTGTTCAGCTTCAGCGTGATGCCGTGTTTTTGCAGGTGCTCGGCGGCGTAATCGCCCAGCCGTTCGGGCATCTCGCCCAGGATGCGCCCGGCATATTCGACCAGGATCACCCGAACCTCTGAGGGATCGATATTGGGGTAATAGGGCAGCGAGCGGTCGATCAGTTCCTTCAGCTCGCCCACGGTTTCCACGCCGGAAAAGCCGCCGCCGACCACCGTGAAGGTCAGCGCGCCGCGCTTGGTTTCCGGCACCTGGCTGACCTGGGCGTGTTCCAGTTGTTCGATGACATGGCCCCGCAGGCGGCGGGCGTCCTCCAGCGTTTTCATGCGCAGGGCGTGTTCGTCCAGCCCCGGCATGCGCGACAGGTCCACGCCCTGGCCCAGGGCCACGACCAGGTGGTCATAGGGCACCTGGGTCGGGCGGCGCTGGATGCCCTGGAACACGGTGACGATTCGACGCTCGATATCGACGTTGTCGATCACCGCCTTGCGGACATGCACGCCCTTGAGCAGCACCCGCAGCGGCGAAACCGCGTGTGCGGGGGTGATCGACCCTGCGCCGACCTCGGGCAGGAGCGGCTGGAAAACGAAGTAGTTTTCCGCGTTGATCAGCTCGATATGGGCCTTGCGGCCCAGCTTGCGGCGCAGGGCGCGGGCGGCATACATGCCGCCGAAGCCGCCGCCAAGGATGACGATGCGTTTGCTCAAGGGTTTTCTCCGCTGCTGCGTCGCAGCATAGCGGATCGGCAGCACAGGACCAGTGCGCGCATCGCCGCCCCGCAGACAAGAACGAAAAAGGGCGCCCGTCGGGGCGCCCTCAAAACCGGGTGTGACCGGAATCAGGCCAGCGCGATGTTCGTCGCGGCCTCGCGGCCATCACGGCCGGATTCGATGTCGAAGGTCACCTTCTGGTTGTCGGCCAGGGTGCGCAGGCCGGCGCGTTCCAGTGCGGTGATGTGCACGAACACGTCCTTGCTGCTACCATCGGGCGCGATGAAGCCATAACCTTTGGTTTCGTTGAACCATTTCACGGTGCCAGTGGCCATCCGTCTGTCTCCTTACAATATGCCGCTCGCGTTGGTGCAGCGGCCCGGCGCAGTCAGTGGTCGATCGAGGAAACTGACAGCCGGTGAAGGTAGACAGTGGTCGAAAGTCGTAACGTCGCAAGAAATGCATGCGCCATAAACCGTCGCAATGCAAGAAAATTCGCAGAACGTCTGGGCGGTGGCGCGGTTGACCGATGCCCGGGCGCGGCCCAGTCTGGCGCCATGGCGCAGGCGATCCTGATCCTTGGGGCGGCGATGCGGCCCGACGGCACGCCCGGCCCGGCGCTGGTCCGGCGGGCCCGTCACGGGGCGGCGTTGTGGCAGGCCCGGCCCGGTGCGCTGATCGTGGCCAGCGGCGCGGGCGGCGAGGCCGCGGCCATCGCCGCGCTGTGCCGTGGCGCCGGCGTGCCGGCCGAACGGATCGTCGAGGAACCTGCCGCGCGCCGCACTGTCGAGAATATCCGCCACGCCCTGCCACTGTTGCAGGCCCGCGGCGTGGACGAGGTGATCCTGGTCACCGATGACTATCACATGCCCCGCGCGCGGCTGTTGGCCCGGCGGGTGGGGCTGCGGGCCACTGCCTCCGTGCCACCGCGCGATCCGGCGCGCAGCCGCCCGCACCGGCGGCTAAGGATGATCCTGCGCGAGGCCGCCGCCTATCTGGCGACGCTGCTGGGCCTTAGCGGTAGACATCGACCGTGACATAGCGGCCCTGGTTGCCCCAGCCCCAGACCTTGACCACCACGGTCGCCCCGCCATTGACGATGGCATTGGCCGCCGGCGCGGGCATGTTCCCCTGCATCAGCATGCGTTCCATCGCCGCGCGGTTGTTCATGTCGGCGAAGAAGCGGTCGCCCTGATCCATCGGGTCGCGCCGGCCGAAGCGGTGAAAGTTCGCCCGGTCCTGGCGCAGGATCTGATAGGGTTCCCACAGGCGTACGCCCTTGGAATTGTACAGGTCGTGCCCGCCGATATAGGCGACATACTGGTCCAGCAGGTCATCTGCGGCCGCGGGCACGGCGGCGAACACGGCCAGTGCCGCCGCGGCGGCGCGAATGAGTGTCTTCATGGGTGGGGCCCTCCCGTTGCAGGCACGTTCCACCACCATGATTGCACCCGGCGCCGCCGCGCACCTTGATATCCGTCAACAAGCGGTGGCGCCTCAGTCGAAGCTGCCGAAAACGTCGTACATCACGGGTTCAAAGCTTTTGCACAGGGCGGAAATCCGGCGGTTGCGCGCGCGCATCTCTTCGGACCGCAGCATTGCCTGGAAATCCTCGCGCCGCTGCCATTGCGAGTAGTTGGCGATGCGGGTCTGCGCGTCGTTCACATGCAGGCCCGCCCCGATAAAGCCGGGCTGCTTGGAGATGAAATTCGTATAGGCGTCGTCCAGCTCGTCCAGCAGGTCCTGGCAGGTGCCCGGGGTCACGTCGAAAGTGGTGATGACGGTCTGAAGCTCGGCATCGCGGGAAATGGTGGGCATGGGTCTGTCTCCGTGGGTTGCTGCCTGCGGGGGGCGCGGGAACTGAACTGTCGCGATGGCGGGCCGCGCCCCGGCCCCGCAATCGGGCAGTCGGGCCGGGCTAGCGCAGGATATGCACAGCGCAGGGCGCGTGGCGCACCACCCGCGAGGCGGTGGAGCCCAGGAAATAGTCCTGCAGGCCGGGCCGGTGGGAATGCAGCACAATGCAATCCACGTCCTTGCGCGCGGCGTAATCGACGATGGTATTGGCCGCGTGGCCGGACACCACCTTGATCTCTATGTCCGATTCAGCGGCCAGGTCGGCGGCAAGCTCTTCGTGGATCGTGGTCCGCGTGCGGGCGTCCTGATCCTCGGGCAGGTATTGCGCGACGTAAGGCGGTGCCGATTCGGCGACCGTCAGGGCGGTGATCGTGCCGCCCTCGGCCCGCAGGCGGCGCGCGATGGCCAGCACCTCGGGCAGGTGGGGGTCGTGATCGGCAGCGACGGGGACGAGGATATTCTTGTACATGGTTTGCCTCCCTCTGGGGCTCAGAATGGCACGCGGCCGCGGTCCCGGCAATGAGGCAGAGCATTCGCGGCGCCGGTTTCGGAATGCGCTCAGTCGCGCCTGACGGTGTTCAGCACCTCGGCGGCCAGCGCGTCGATCTCGGTGCTGGCGGGGCCATGGCGGGGCAGTTCGTGCACGCCGCGCCCCTGTCCCAAGGCCTCGGCATAGGCGACGCGGTTGGCCAGTTGGGCCGCGGCCAGATCGCTGCCCAGCCCGGCGGCGGTTTCGCCGATTTCGGTGGCCAGCCGGGTGCCTGCGCGCATCCGGTTCAAGACGACCAGCACCTGCCGGTCCTCGCGCCGGGCCAGGTCCAGCACGCCCTCGGTCGCCCACAGATCCACATGGCTGGCGGCGACGGGCACCAGCACCAGTGCGGCGGCCCGCAGCGCCGGGCGCAGGTCGCTGTCGGCCTTGGGCGGGGTGTCGATCAGCACGATGTCGTGGGCGCGGGCCAGTTTCTCGGTCTCATACCCCACGCCCCAGGCCGAGGCAGTGGAAAACTCCATCCCCGGGCCATCGGTGCGGGCCTCGTGGCGGGTCATGAACCAGCGGCCCAGGCTGCCCTGGGGGTCGGTGTCCAGCAGCGCGACGCTCAGCCCCTGCCGGGCAAAGGCCACGGCCAGGTTGGCGGCCAGCGTCGTCTTGCCCGACCCGCCCTTTTGCTGCGCGATGGTTATGATCGTCCCGGCCATGGATGCCCCTGTTTGTGCTGCATCGCAGCATATGCGCCGCCTGGGTGTTTGCCCAGCCCCCGCGATGCGCCGCGCTCAATCGCCTGTGGCGTCGGTCACGCTCAGCCCCAGCAGGCGCCACACCTGCATGCCGCCGCGGTAATAGTGGATGCGTTCGGCCGGATAGCCCGCCTCGATCATGCGGCGGATCGCGGTGGGCGACTGGCCGCACCACGGCCCGTTGCAGAACAGCGCCACCTCGCGTGCGTCCTCGCAGGCCCAACCGTCGAAATCCAGCGCGCAGCCCAGCTCGGCCAACCGATCGACCGTTTCGGTATAGGGCATGTTCACCGCGCCGGGGATCGATCCGCTTTCGAACCAGGATTGCGTGCGGCTGTCGATCACGATCACGTCGGGATTTTCCAGCATCTCCAGCAACTCGATCTCGCCGATGGTGTCCACGCCCTCGGCGGGGATCATCGGTTGGATGCAGAAGGGCGGGCAGGGGCGCGATGTGCGCGCCCATTCGCCGCTGAGTTCATGTTCGGTGTCCTGGATGCGCGAAATCTCGGCGCTGCCGCCGGGGGTCTGGACGGTCACGCTCATCCGGTCTGGGCGGATGCCGACGCCATCCTCGGCCCACAGGGGGGTGGCTGCCGCAAGGGCCAGCGCAACCGCTGCAATCGTTCGTTTCATGTCTGTCTCCCTTTTCCCGCGATCAGCAAAGCGCAGCCCGGCGCGGCGCGCAAGGCTGGGCAAAGCGGGCCGGGTGGCCCATCATGCCCAAAACAAGGAGGAGAGATGCCCGCCAACGACCCGTTCCTGCCCGCGGACGAGACCGCGCGCACCCTGGCCCGTGACCTGATCCGCGATGCACGCTTTGCCGCGCTGGGGGGGTTGGCGCAGGGCGCGCCCTTCGTTACCCGGATCGCGCTGGTTCGGGGGCCGGACGGCGTGCCGCTGACGCTGGTGTCCGACCTTGCCCCGCATACGGCGGCGCTGCGGGCGGACCCGCGCTGCTCGGTCCTGGTGGGGGAGCCGGGGGAAAAGGGCGATCCGCTGACCCATCCCCGCCTGACCCTGCAGGCGCGGGCCGCGTTCGTGGCGCGGGATGGGGCAGAGTACGCCGCGCTGCGCGACCATTACCTGGCACAACAGCCAAAGGCGCAGCTTTACATCGATTTCGCCGATTTTCACCTGGTGCGGCTGATGCCAGAGGCGGGCCACCTGAACGGCGGGTTCGGGCGGGCCTGGCGGCTGACGGCGGCGGATCTGGGCCAGCCATGAAAAGGGGCCGCGCCCGGCGCGGCCCCTCCACCGTATCGTTGCCCTGTCAGACGGGGTTGTCCATCCGCGCCGTGACCTGCACGCGGCCCTTGCACGCCTCGGGCCAGACCAGCGCGACGGACCGCCCGTCGCTGCCCTGCTGCGGCTTGGCATAGGGCATGCCCGAAACCGGGCTGCCCGTGTCGCCGCGGATCGCGTTTTCCGCCAGAACGGATGTCACGGTGCGCACCCGCCCGCCAAAGGGCAGGATGTCGCCGAATTCCAGCGTCCATGTCGTCTGCGCCGAGGCGATGTCGAATTCCAGCGTCACCGGGTTGGCGATCACTTGTGCGACCCCGTTGAAGGCATTGCCCTGAACGGTGATGTTGCGCGCCAGGGTCATGTCCAACTCCGCATGGGTGGTGTCGACGTGATCGACCCGGTCGATCTTGCCGTTGATCGCCCGGAACACGTTGCCCGACAGGTTCAGACCCTGGATGAAATGGCCCGGCCCGTGCGGTTTGAACACGAACCAGTGGAACCACGGCGCCACATCGTTCACGGTAAAGATGTTGCCCGTCACGGTCAGCCCGCCAAAGGTATATTCCGACGAGAAATCCGGCGCGGCGTCGTGTTCGTTCGTCCACTCGATGAAGCTGTTGTCGATATAGTTGCCGGTGATCGTCGTCTTGACGTTGGGCTGGGTCAGCACGATCCCGGCAACGCGGGTGCCGTCGGTTTCGGTATCGCCCTGAAACCAGTGGTTGTTGGCGATGACGTGGCCCGACCCGTGCATCACCAGGAAATGGGCAAAGCGCACCACGCGGTTGTCGCGGATCTTGGCGTCGTTGTCGTTGATGTTGACGGCGATGGTCGTCCGGTCCTGCGCGCGCATCGGCTGTTCGTTCGAAATGAACTGGCAGCGGTCGATCAGCATGCCATAGCACCCCTTGCCGTGCGAGGTGATCCCGCGATCCCTGGGCTTGGTGATGAAGCAGTCCCGCAAGTGAAAGATCTGCCCCGCGGGCGGCAGCAGGATCGCGCTGGCCTCGCCGTCGCACTGGAACTCGATATCGTCCAGAACGAACTTGTCCAGTGCCGAGAAGCCGCTGAAATCAAGGATGTATTTGAACCGCGTAAAGGTGTAGGTCTGTGTGCCCGCGGCATCGAACAGCGGCTGGCTGAGGGTCAGGGTCGCCGCGCCCGGGTTCACCTCGCGGACATAGACCTCGCGCCCCACGCCCAGCCCCTGCACCAGCGATCCGACCGGAATGCTGGCGATATTGGCGACATTGGTCAGCTTGGTCGGGGAGGCGGTCGAATAGGTCGCCTGCGACGTGACCTGCACGCTGTCCCAGGCAGAAGAGGGTTTGGCGTAGAACTGTCCGCGTCGGATCACCCGGCGGATCGCGTAGAAATCCTTGTTCGCGACGGCGGCCTGCATGTCGATCGGCTCGGTCAGTTCGATCCGGCGGCCGCCCATGTCCAGGCTTTCGTGGTCGGAGTAGTTGAACAGCACCGCAACCGCCCGGCGGAACGCCTCCAGCTCATCGCCGAAGGCGGTGATATAGGTCGGCAGGTCATAATTCTTGGTCAGGGTCAGCCGCTTGTCCGCGGGCATGCTGACCGTGCCCTGAAACCGCACGCGGTTCTCAAAGGTGACGTGATCGGCCAGCCAGAAGCGGCCCTCGGGCACCAGCACCTGGCGCCCGTTCGCGGCGGCGTCCGCGGCGGCAAAGGCGGCGCTGTCATCGGTCACGCCATCGCCCAGGGCGCCGTAATCGCGCACGTCCACCCAGTTCATCATGTCGCGCAGAAAGGCGGCGGTGACATCCTCCACCACCAGATCGTCGATGCGCACCACGCCGCCGTCCTGCCCGGTCAGGTCCAGCCCGACATGGGCATAGACCGGCGCCAGGCCCCATGGCATGTCCACGCCGCCGCGATGGCCGGTGCCGATGATGGCGCTGACGGTTTCCACCTTGCCATAGGTGGTCAGCGGGGTTGCCGGGCCGGTTTCGACCAGATCGGCGACGTGATCCCCGTTGCCGTCGCCCGCCCAGGCGGCGATCCGCACCTCGGGCAGGTTGCCCGACAGCGCTTTGACGCGCGCGGTAACGCGCAGATAGCAGCCGGGCAGGATTGGCGTCTGGCCCATGTGGCGCAGGCACTGCACCTCTTCGGTCTTGAGCAGTTCCAGGCAGTCGGCGAAATCCTGGTCGGCGGGCACCAGCGCCGCGTCGTCCGCGCCGTCATAGGTCAGGCTGCCGGGCGTGCCGTCCTCGCGCGACCACATGTCCAGCCCCTGGGCAAAGGGCGGTGGCATCAGCACCAGCCCATCGGTAATCGCCTTGTTCATCGAAACCCCTTTCCGGCTGCGTTCCGGCTGCGCATGACGAAAGGCCGCGCGCGCCCGGTCCGGGCGGTGCGGTCCTCGAATGTCAGCCGTTTTCCTGAGAAGGCCCGGCACCCTGCGGCGCGAGGCGGGCGTCGTGCTAGCAAACAAAGGCTAATGGGGGCTTAAGGCCGCAGCGCGCGGTGGGGCGAGATTCGGCGCTGCGCGCGGAAAGCTGCAAGAAAACTGCCGATTTTGTTGCGCTGCAGCATAAGCTTTGTGCATTTGCCTGTTCGGGGTGCGGTGCGCCGTCGCGATCCGGGGGGAAATCGGCCTTGGGCTGGACAAGCTGGGGCCATTCGAAAAGGATGGGGATGTAATCTCGTAACCCGAAAGATGATCCGTGCACGGGATCGGCCTTGTCCGGTATCGTGCGCCAGCCATGCCCATGCGCCCAGAATGTTTCCCGCTTGATACCGTTTGCGAAGCCGCCAAGATCCTGACCGGGGCCAGCGATCCGGTCGCGGCCATGCCGTCGGTGCTGAATGTCCTGTCCTCGTTCATGGGCCTGGAAACGGGGGCGCTGGCGCTGCTGGATGACAGCGGCGGCAAGGCGGGGCCGATCAATCCGTTCCTGATCGCCGCCACGACCAAGGGGTCCGCGACGCTGCCCGCTACCACCGGCGCGCTGCCGGTCGAGGTGACGCGCACGGTGTTTCGCACCGGGGTCACGCTGGTATCGCGCGATGTCACCGCCGATATCGGCCCCGCGGGCCTGCCCAAGGGGGCGTCGCACGACCGTTACGCCTTTATCGCGGTGCCGATCCGCGAACAGGTGCATTCGCCCTATGTCATCGGCGTTCTGGGTGCCTGGCGCGACCTGACCGATGGCGGTTGGGAACTGCTGGACGAGGCGCAGCGCGTCATGACGATGATCGCCTCGATCCTGGAACAGTCGATCAAGTTCCGCCGCCTGGTCGCCCGCGACCGCGAACGCCTGATGGAAGAGGCGCGCCTGGCCCTGCGCAAGGCCAACGAAAAGGATGTCGGCCCGGTGCCTGCGCCGCCCCAGCCGATCGAGGGCGTCATCGGCGACAGCCCCGCGATCAAGGCGGTGATCGCCCAGATCCGCAAGGTGGCGCCGACCAACACCCCCGTCCTGCTGCGCGGCGAAAGCGGCACCGGCAAGGAATTGTTCGCCCGCGCCGTGCACGCCCTGTCCGATCGCAAGGACAAACCCTTCGTCAAGGTCAACTGCGCCGCGCTTAGCCAAAGCTTGCTGGAATCGGAACTGTTCGGGCACGAAAAAGGTTCGTTCACAGGGGCCGTTTCGCAAAAGAAGGGCCGCTTCGAACTGGCCGACAAGGGCACCCTGTTTCTGGACGAGATCGGCGAGATCGGGCCGGAATTCCAGGCCAAGCTGCTGCGCATCCTGCAAGAGGGTGAGTATGAAAGGGTCGGTGGCACCCGCACGCTGAAGGTGGACGTGCGCCTGGTCACCGCCACCAACCGCGACCTAGAGGCCGCCGTCGCCCGTGGCGATTTCCGGGCCGACCTGTATTTCCGCATCTGCGTGGTGCCCATCGTGTTGCCGCCGCTGCGCGAGCGGCTGGAGGATGTGCCGGTGCTGGCGCAGACCTTCCTGACGCGGTTCAACGCCGAAAACGGCATGGACAAGCGGCTGACGCCCGAGGCGCTGAACCTGCTGACGCGCTGCCAGTTTCCCGGCAATGTGCGCGAGTTGGAAAACTGCATCAGCCGCGTCGCGGCCCTGTCCTCGGGGGCCGAGATCGACGCGCAGGAACTGGCCTGTAGCCAGGGCAATTGCCTGTCGGCGGATCTGTGGCGCATGCAGACGGGCGAACATTCGCCCATCGGTGGGCTGGCGGCCCGCATGCCCCTGCCGGTGATCGACAGCAGCCGCGATCCGCGCCCTGCGCCCAGCCCCTGTCCGCACCCCAGCCCTGTCTGTTCGGCGCCGGCACCGTCGGCCCCGCCAGCGGAACCGGCGGTGCCCCCGCAGGATGACCGGGCGCGCCTGCTGGACGCGATGGAGCGCGCCGGCTGGGTCCAAGCCAAGGCCGCGCGCCTGCTGGGCCTGACCCCGCGCCAGATCGGCTATGCCCTGAAAAAGCACGGGATCGAGGTCCGCAAATTCTAGGCTTATCCGCGCGCGTCCTGCGTCACGGCGGGGCAAAGCGTCCGGCCAGAGGACCACGGGGCATCGCACCAGGTAGCAGGGCATTCGGGAATCCGCTGGTCCTGAACTTGCTGGTGCGGGCAACGGTACATGCCCCGGCGCAGGGCGGGCCCGCCGGTATCCGGGCGGCGCACGGTCCGGGGCATGCGGATTTCGTGCATGTTGGGCATGGCGTCTCCTCCTTGGTTTTGTTACCTGATTTCATTTCGACCGGCGCCGTACCGGTCCGCGGGCACCATCGCATGGGGCTGCACACACAGGGCTGACACCGCCGGTCAGCCGGATGTCAGGGGTGGGAAGGCCGCCCGCGCATGATTTGTCGCCTTTGCGACGCACTGTCGGCCCCGCGACAGGACAAGGTGCGCCCTACACACGTGCAGCCCACGAAATGCAGCGCTACTTGGCTTGGCACGCTCTCTGCTTCTTCTTTCGGTGACGCGAACCGAAGGAGAGTGCCCATGTCCGCCCCCCTGATCCCGATTTCCGGCCTTGCCGTCTCCAACCGACAGGAGATGGGGAAAAACCTGGCCAAGGGGGGGTGTTCGTCCAGCAGCTGCGGCTCGTCCGCCGGACCCGCGGACATGGACCCGGAAACCTGGGCCAAGGTCAAGGATCACCCCTGCTATTCCGAAGAGGCGCACCACTACTTCGCCCGGATGCATGTCGCGGTCTCGCCCGCGTGCAACATCCAGTGCAACTACTGCAATCGCAAATACGACTGCGCCAACGAAAGCCGCCCGGGCGTGGTGTCCGAACGCCTGACGCCCGAACAGGCCGCGCGCAAGGTGCTGGCCGTGGCCGCCGAGGTGCCCCAGCTTTCCGTTCTGGGCATCGCCGGGCCGGGGGATGCCGCGTATGACTGGCGCAAGACCAAGGCGACCTTCGATCTGGTGTCGCAGCGCCTGCCCGACATCAAGCTGTGCCTGTCTTCCAACGGTTTGGCCCTGCCCGATCACATCGATGAAATCGTGGCGATGAACATCGACCACGTTACGATCACCATCAACGCCATCGACCCCGAGATCGGCGCGCAGATCGTTCCGTGGATCTTCTACGAACGCAAGCGCCGCACCGGGGTAGAGGCCGCAACCATCCTGCGCGACCGCCAGCTTCAGGCGCTGGAAATGCTGCATGAACGCGGCGTTCTGGTAAAGGTGAACTCGGTCCTGATCCCCGGCATCAACGACGACCACCTGATCGAGGTGAACAAGGCGGTCAAGGCGCGCGGCGCCTTCCTGCACAACATCATGCCGCTGATTTCCGACCCCGCCCACGGCACCCATTTCGGCCTGACCGGCCAGCGCGGCCCGACCGCGGCCGAGCTGAAGAAGGTGCAGGACGCCTGCGCCGGCGGTGCCAACCTGATGCGCCATTGCCGCCAGTGCCGCGCCGACGCCGTGGGCCTGCTGGGCGAGGATCGCGGCCAGGATTTCACCCTGGACAAGCTGCCCGAGGAAATCGAGGACGCCCCCGAGGCCCGCGAAGCCTACCGCGCTTGGGTGGCCGAGGAACGCAAGGACCGCCAGGCCGCCGCTGGGCTGGCCGAGCAGGCCGCCGCGGCTGCCGAGGCGCCCACCCTCTTTGCGGTCTGCACCCGTGGTTCGGGCCGGATCAACCTGCATTTCGGCAAGGCGACCGAGTTCCAGATCTACGAGGCCGATGCCGACGGTATCAGCTTCGTCGGGCATCGGCGCGCCGACAATTACTGCCTGGGCGGCTATGGCGATGCCGAGCGGATGGACGAGATCATCAAGGTTCTGGACGATGTGCCCTACGTCCTGTGCCAGATGATCGGCAACGGTCCGCGCAAGCGGCTGGCCGACGCGGGCATCGAGGCCATCGACAGCCTGGGCGAGGAATATATCGAAACCGCCATCGCCAGCATTCTGCAATCGCGCCGCGCGCATCGCGACCAGGCCGCCCAGGGCGCCTGAGCGCGCCGCCCGCAAGGAGACCGCCATGTCCTTCAGGATCGTCGAGTCGAACTGCACCGCCTGCGGCGCCTGCGAATTCGAATGCCCGAACGCCGCGATTTCCTACACCGGGGGCACCTTCGTCATCGATCCGGACAAGTGCACCGAATGCGCGGGCCAATACGAGAATCCGCAATGCGCCGAGGTCTGCCCGGTGCCCGAAACCTGCATCCCGGTCTGAGCGTGCGATGTCAGGTGGACCCGATCCGGTGGACTGGCAGGGGCAGGCGCTGGACTGCGCCACCTGCCGCTTTGCGCCCCTCTTGGCCGGGCGGCAATGCGGGCAGGGCTGGGCCTGCGCCTTTGACCGCTACGCCCCCCGGATCGCCCGGTTCTTCATGCTGAACCCGGATGCCGCCAACGCGTGCCTGGATGCGCCCTATCACGAAACCCGCGCGCAGGCCGCGCGCGTGGCCAACGTTTTCCGGCTGAAGCCGCTGCTGAACGATCCCGATCCGGGCGTGCGGGCCGTGGCGGCACTGCGCCTGCCTGCGGCCCAGGCCCGCGCGGCCCTGGGCGATCCCGACCGCGAGGTGCGGATTGCCCTGGCCTGGCGGATGCCGCTGACCGACCTGATGCCGCTGTTGCGGGACGAGGACGCCTATGTGCGCCAGATCGCGGCGCGTCGCGTCGATCCGGGCGTGCTGCCTATCCTGATGCACGATCCCGACCCCGAAATCCGGGTCATCGTCGCCCGGCGCATCGCGCCGCGCTGGCTGGACACGATGCGCGCCGACCCCGAACCGCTGGTCCGCCGCGCCGTGGCCGCCCGGATCGACACCGTGGCGCTGCCCGTGCTGGCCGATGACCCCGATCTGCGCGTGCGCCACGCCGTGGCCGAACGCGCCGACGCCGCCCTGGCCCGGCGCCTGCTGCGCGACCCCGAACCCCCGGTGCGCGATGCCGCGTCCGAGCGGCTGGCCGAACTTGACCCGAAAGGAAGCGCCGATGTCCACTGACGACCGCGAGATAGAGATTTACGGCCCGCCCGCCTTTGACCCCGGCGACAAGGTGCGCGCGCGCAAGCATATCCGCAACGACGGCACCGTGCCCGGCTGCGAGGTGGGCGAATTCGTCGTCCGCAAGGGCGAGGTCGGCTATATCCGCGACATCGGCACCTTCCTGAACCAGTTCTACATCTACGCGGTCGAATTCGTGGACAGCCGGTCCATCGTCGGCATGCGCAAGGACGAACTCGACAGCCTCGAAAAGGAGACAGCCAAATGAAGATCATGGTCCGCGAAACGCCCAAGGGTATGGAAGTCTACGTGCCCAAGAAAGATCTCGAAGAGATCATCGTCGAATCCGAGAAACCGGAAATCTGGGGCGGCTGGGCGAAACTCTCGAACGGCTGGACCTTTGATATGCCCGCCTTCGACGAGGCGCCGAAACTGCCGATCACGGTGGACGCCCGCCGTCTGTCGGTCGAGTAGGGCGATGCCGGGCCCCGACCGCCTGTCCGAGCTGCTGGCCGAGGTCGCCGAAGGGCGCCGCGTTCCCTATCTGGGGGCTGGCGTGGCCGCACTGGCAGGGGGGCAGATGCCCGCCTCTCCGCCCGAGCTGTGCGCCGCGATCGAGGCAAAGGTGCGCGCGCCGAAACGGGCCCGCGGCAACATGTGGTCGGTGGCGCAATTCGTCGAAAGCCGACGCTTCCGCAAGACGCTTGAGGCTATCGTGCAAGAGGCCTTTGCCGATCAGCCCGCCCCCGGCCCGCTGCACCGCTGGCTGGCCCGGGTCCGCCCGCCCCTGCTGGTCGATGCCTGGTATGACAGCAGCATCATAGAGGCGCTGCAAACCGAGAACCGGCCTGGCTGGGGCCTTGTCCAGGGCGTCAGCCGCAACGGCGAGTCGCACGAGATCTGGACGCGCGCCTACGATGCGGCGCTGACCCTGATCGGCGAACAGCCCGACCCGGATTGGGAGATGCTGGTCTACAAACCCCACGGGGTCATCCGTCCGGGCCATTCTTTCCTGATGTCGGACAGTGACTATGTCGAGGTTCTGACAGAGATAGACATTCAATCGCCGATCCCCGACGAGGTGCAGAACCGCCGCAGCGGCCGCCCCTTTTTGTTCCTGGGCTGCCGCTTCGACGATCAGATGCTGCGCCTGTTCGCCCGCCAGATCGCCAAACGGTCCGCCCCCGGCCACGCGGCGGTGATCGCGGGCGATCTGACCCGGATGGAGGCGCGGTTCATGGATGAATTGGGGATCGAGCGGCTGGACCTGCCGCTGGACGCCGTGGTCGAGGCGCTATCGACCCCCGTCTGACATGAGCGCGCTTGCGCGCGCGCACCTTTACTTGGCGGCCCCCATCCGGGGGCCGCTTTGTTTTTGGGTATTTCATCCAAGAAGAAGGGCAGGGTCTTCTTCTTGGGGAAAATACCCATGGCGTGACGGGTGCAAGACGTGTCCGGCGCGGGAAAAGAGCCTGTGTCGCAGTTTTGTCAGGTTCGACACATGTGCCTGCGGCAGCCGCTATTTCGACAACCATTTGTAATCGCTTTAAAAATTAGATTCACGGCCTTGGCACGCTTGCTGCTTGTGAAGGGGCGAGAGCGGCCGCGACGGCTTCTCGCGACACCGGATAGACAAAGCTGCAAAGGACCAATCCCATGAGCGACCTGAGACAGATCGCCTTTTACGGCAAGGGTGGCATCGGTAAATCCACCACCTCGCAGAACACGCTGGCCGCCCTGGTCGAGATGGACCAGAAAATCCTGATCGTCGGCTGCGACCCCAAGGCGGACTCCACCCGTCTGATCCTGAACACCAAGATGCAGGACACCGTGATCCAGATGGCCGCCGAGATGGGGTCGGTCGAGGATCTCGAACTCGAAGACGTGATGAAGGTCGGCTACAAGGGCATCAAGTGCACCGAGGCCGGTGGCCCCGAGCCGGGGGTCGGCTGTGCCGGCCGCGGCGTGATCACCGCGATCAACTTCCTGGAAGAAAACGGCGCCTATGACGATGTGGACTACGTGTCCTACGACGTGCTGGGCGACGTTGTGTGCGGCGGCTTCGCCATGCCGATCCGCGAGAACAAGGCCCAGGAAATCTACATCGTCATGTCGGGCGAGATGATGGCGCTGTATGCCGCCAACAACATTTCCAAGGGCATTCTGAAATACGCCAACTCCGGCGGTGTGCGCCTGGGCGGCCTGATCTGCAACGAGCGTCAGACCGACCGCGAAATCGACCTGTCCGAGGAACTGGCCAAGAAGCTGGGCACCCAGCTGATCCACTTCGTGCCGCGCGACAACGTGGTGCAGCACGCCGAGCTGCGTCGTCAGACCGTCATCCAGTACTCGCCGGACTGCAAGCAGGCCCAAGAATACCGCACGCTGGCCGAAAAGGTCCACGCGAACTCGGGCAAGGGCGTCGTTCCGACCCCGGTGACCATGGAAGAGCTGGAAGAGATGCTGCTCGATTTCGGCATCATGCAGTCCGAGGAAGATCGTCTCGCCGCCATCGCCGCGGAAGAGGCCAAGTCGGCCTAAGCGTCCCCCCGTTCCGGGCCGGTGGCGCTGGTCGCCGGCCCCTCCCTGTCCCAAGGAGCCTCTGAGATGGCAAAAGATCTTGAAGACGGCTACGAGACCCTCATCGAAGAGGTTCTTTCCGCCTATCCGAAAAAAGCGCAGAAGAAGCGCGCCAAGCACCTCGGCGTTGCCGGCCCGGCCGAAGCGGGTGACACCGAGATCCTGTCGAAATGCGACACGGTGAAATCCAACGTCAAATCCGTGCCCGGCGTTATGACGATCCGTGGCTGTGCCTATGCTGGGTCGAAAGGCGTGGTCTGGGGGCCGGTCAAGGACATGGTCCATATCAGCCACGGCCCCGTGGGCTGCGGCCATTATTCCTGGTCCCAGCGTCGCAACTATTACACCGGCACCACCGGCGTTGACAGCTTCGTCACCTTCCAGTTCACGACCGATTTCCAGGAAAAGGACATCGTCTTTGGCGGCGACAAGAAGCTGGAAAAGACGATCGACGAGATCAACGAACTGTTCCCGCTGTCCAAGGGCATCTCGGTTCAGTCGGAATGCCCGATCGGCCTGATCGGCGACGACATCGAGGCCGTGGCCCGCAAGAAGAAGAAAGACGTCAACAAGACCATCGTGCCCGTCCGCTGCGAGGGTTTCCGCGGCGTGTCGCAATCGCTGGGCCACCACATCGCCAACGACTGCATCCGTGACTGGGTGCTGGAGGGCGAAGGCTCTGAGTTCGAAGCCAGCGATTACGATGTGAACATCATCGGCGACTACAACATCGGCGGCGACGCCTGGTCGTCGCGCATCCTGCTGGAAGAGATCGGCCTGAACGTGGTCGGCTCCTGGTCGGGCGATGCGACGCTGGCCGAGATGGAGAACGCCCCCAAGGCCAAGCTGAACCTCATCCACTGCTACCGGTCGATGAACTACATCTGCCGTCACATGGAAGAGAAGCACGGCGTGCCGTGGATGGAATACAACTTCTTCGGGCCCAGCCAGATCGCCGCGTCCCTGCGCGCCATCGCGGCCAAGTTCGACAAGACCATCCAGGACAACGCCGAAAAGGTCATCGCCAAGTACCAGCCGCTGGTCGACGAGATCATGGCGAAATACAAGCCGCGCCTCGAAGGCAAGAAGGTCATGCTGTATGTCGGCGGCCTGCGCCCCCGTCACGTAGCGACCGCCTATGACGACCTGGGCATGGAAATCGTCGGCACGGGTTACGAATTCGCCCATGGCGACGACTACAAGCGCACCGGCGAACACATCAAGGAAGGCACGCTGATCTACGATGACGTGACCGGCTACGAGCTGGAGAAGTTCATCGAAACGATCCGCCCCGACCTGGTCGGTTCCGGCATCAAGGAAAAATACCCGACGCAGAAGATGGGTATTCCGTTCCGCCAGATGCACAGCTGGGACTACTCGGGCCCCTATCACGGCTATGACGGCTTCGCCATCTTTGCCCGTGACATGGACCTGGCGATCAACAACCCGGTCTGGGGCATGTTCGACGCCCCCTGGAAGAAATCGGCCTGATCGGCCCCGGCGGGGGCGTGATGCCCCCGCTTTCCCTCAACCCTTTCGGCCGCGTCTCGGAATGCGGACGGGTCTGAAGAAGGAAGTGAACCATGCCTCAATCGGCAGACAAGGTCCTGGACCACAACACACTGTTCCATGAGCCCGAATACAAGGACATGCTCAAGAACAAGCGGGAAACGTATGAAAACGCGCCCGCTGCGCCCCAGGTGACGGAAATCCTGGACTGGACGAAATCCTGGGACTACCGCGAAAAGAACCTCGCCCGCGAGGCGCTGGTCATCAACCCCGCCAAGGCCTGTCAGCCGCTGGGCGCGGTCTTTGCCGCCGCCGGGTTCGAAGGCACCATGAGCTTCGTGCACGGTTCGCAGGGCTGCGTGGCCTACTACCGCTCGCACTTGTCGCGCCACTTCAAGGAGCCGGCCTCGGCGGTGTCTTCCTCGATGACCGAGGACGCGGCGGTGTTCGGCGGCCTCGTGAACATGGTGGACGGCCTGGCCAACACCTATGCGCTGTATGAACCGAAAATGATCGCGGTTTCCACCACCTGCATGGCCGAGGTCATCGGTGACGACCTCAACTCCTTCATCATCCAGGCCAAGGACAAGGGCTCGGTCCCCGAGGACTTCGACGTGCCCTTCGCCCACACCCCCGCCTTCGTCGGCAGCCATGTGGATGGCTACGACAACATGATGAAGGGGATCCTGGGTCACTTCTGGAAGGATGCCGAGCGCAAGGCCAACGACAGCATCAACATTATCCCCGGCTTTGACGGCTACGCGGTGGGCAACAACCGCGAACTGACCCGGATGCTGGACGCGATGGGCGTTGACTACACGCTGCTGTCGGATGTGTCGGATGTCTACGACACCCCCTCGGACGGTGAATTCCGCATGTATGACGGCGGCACCAAGCTGGAGGACACCAAGGCCGCTTTGAACGCCAAGGCCACCCTGTCCATGCAGGAATACAACACCAAGAAGACGCTGGAGTTGTGTGAAAAGGCCGGTCAGGAAACCGCCATCTTCCACTACCCGATGGGCGTTGCCGGCACCGACGAGTTCCTGATGAAGGTCAGCGAACTGACCGGCAAGGCGATCCCCGACAGCCTGACGCTGGAGCGCGGCCGCCTGGTCGACGCGATGGCCGACAGCCAAGCCTACCTGCACGGCAAGACCTACGCGATCTATGGCGACCCGGACTTCGTCTATGCGATGGCCCGCTTCGTCATGGAAACCGGCGGCGAGCCGACCCACTGCCTGGCCACCAATGGCGGCAAGGAGTGGAAGGCCCAGATGGAAGAGCTGCTGGCTTCCTCGCCCTTCGGTGCGAACTGCCAGGTCTGGGCCGGCAAGGACCTGTGGCACCTGCGCTCGATCCTGGCGACGGAACCCACGGATCTGCTGATCGGCAGCAGCTACGGCAAGTATCTGGAACGTGACCTGGGCATTCCGCTGATCCGCCTGACCTTCCCGATCTTCGATCGCCACCATCACCACCGCTTCCCGACCTGGGGCTACCAGGGGGCGCTGAACGTTCTGGTCAAGCTGCTGGATACGGTCTTCGACAAGCTGGATACCGATACCGGCAAGCTGGGCGAGACGGATATCTCCTTCGACCTCACGCGCTAAGGGTTCGGCGGTCCCGTTTCTCCTGTCCTCTTCCAACGCCGGGATCGCCAATCCCCGGAGCGGCCGGTGCGCAAGCACCGGCCGTTTCATTGTCGACAGGCGCGGCGCTAGGCCCGCAGGGCCGCGGCCAGCCGTGCCCATTCTGCCGGGGTTCCGGGCAGGCCCAGGCGTAGCCATTTGGCCGAGTAGGGAAAGATGCGCGTCCAGATATGGTGCCGGGCCAGCCTGGCCCGCGCGGCCGGGGCATCGCCCGTGTCATACAGCCGGAACAGTGCCGTGCCGCCGACCAGCGGCCAGCCCGCGGCGGCGGCCAGCGCGTCGGCCCGGGCTGCGTCGTCCGCCAGCCGCGCGATGCTGTCCGCGCGCCATTCCGCATCGGCCAGCGCTTGGGTGCCCGCCTCGATCGCGGGGCCGCAGACGGGCCATGGCCCGGCCCGCGCGGCCATCCGGTCCAGCAGGGCGCGCGACCCCAGGGCAAAGCCCAGCCGCAACCCCGCCAGCCCATAGAATTTACCGAACGAGCGCAGCACCAGCACGTTATCGGGGCAGGGGCCGCCCAGAACCGACAGTTCGGGGTGCGGATCGGCAAAGCTTTCGTCCACGACCAGCAGCCCGACCCGATCGGCCAGCCCCCGCAGCGTATCGGGTGCCCATCGCTGGCCGTCGGGATTGTTCGGATTGACGACGATGCCCAGGGCTGCGCCCGCCAATGCCTGCGCCTCCTCGACCGCCTGCACGTCGCGCCCGGCGGTCCGCAGCACGCCGGCATGTTCGTTATAGGTCGGCGCGACGATCCGCACCGGCCCCGGCGGCGCGATGGCGGGCACCAGCTGGATGGCCGCCTGGGCGCCAGCCAGCGGCAGCACCGGCCAGTCCGTGGCATAGGCCGCCTGCGCCGCGCCGATCAGCCGGTCCCGCGCGGCCCGGCCCGGCAGATCGCGCAGCGCCGCGGCACTGGCAGGCGCGGCCGGGTAGGGCACCCGGTTGATGCCTGTGGACAGGTCGATCCAGTCCGCTGTCGTGCCGCCGAACAGCCCCATCGCCTGGGCCAGATCGCCGCCATGGTCGTTCCCTTGGTCCATGCGTGCCCCTCAGATCGTGCTGGCCAGCACGGCCAGCATCAGCGCCAGCGCCCCCAACCCGCGCAGGTACAGCCACAGCCCCGCCCGCATCGCCGCCGCGTCGGGATCGGGGGCGCCTGCGTTCAGCCAGGGTTCCTCGCTGATGCGATCCCCATAGACGCGCGGCCCCGACAGGCGCACGCCCAAGCCCCCCGCCATTGCCGATTCCGGCCATCCGGCATTGGGCGAGCGGTGCGCGCGCGCATCACGGCGCATCGTGGCCAGCGCCGCGCGCGGGCGGCGTGCCACCGCGCAGAACAGCACCCCGGTCAGCCGCGCGGGGATCAGGTTGGCCAGATCGTCCAGCCGCGCCGCGACCCGCCCGAACTGGCGATAGCGGTCGTTGCGGTGCCCGATCATGCTGTCCAGCGTGTTGATCGCCTTGTAGCCCGCGATGCCCGGCAGCCCGAACACCACGCCCCAGAATACCGGCGCCACCACCCCGTCCGAGGCATTCTCGGCCAGGCTTTCCAGGGCAGCGCGGGCGATCCCGGCCCGGTTCAGTTTCGCCGGGTCGCGGCCCACGATCATGGCCACCGCGCCCCGGGCACCTGCCATGTCGTTCGCCGCCAGGGCGCGGGCCACGGCGGCCACATGGTCATACAGGCTGCGCCCGGCGACCAGCGGTGCGGCCAGGATGCCGGTCAGAACCGTGCCGACCCAGCCCCCCGGCAGGATCGCCTGCACCAGCAGCGCGGGCAAAACCGCCGCGCCGACCACGACGACCACCGTTGCCGCCCCCAGGGTCACGCGCCTGCCCTCTGTCTCGCCGGGGCGGTTCCAGCGCTCCTCCAGCGCGGCGATCACTGCGCCGATCCAGACCACCGGGTGGCCGATCCGGGCTTGCAGCCGATCCGGCCAGCCCAATGCGCCCTCCAGCGCCATGGCGATCAGCATTGCGGCCGCGGTCATGTTTTCCCCCCGCTGCGAAAGGCGGTGATATGCGTCAGCCCAAGCGCGCGCAGCGTCCCCGCCGCCGCGTCCGGCACCGTGCCCGGCGCGAACAGCAGCGCCTGCGCGGTGCCGGTATGCGCCACCGCCACGCCCAGGGCGCCCATCTCGCGCCCCGCCGCTATCAGCGGCGCCGGATCGGGGGCGCCGCGCAGGGCGTGGTTGCGCCGCGCGCTTTCGCTGGCGATCCGGCCCAGATCGGCGCGGTCGGGTCCGGCGTGCAGCCCTGCCACCAGATCGGCGATATCGGCAAAGCGTGTGTCCAGCGCGTCGGTGCGCAGCCCCGGCCCGGCAAAGCCGCCGATGACCTCTATCGTGGGCAAGGCGGGCAGGGGGGCGATGATCCGGCCTTCGCGCGGGGCCCACAGCACCTGCCCCGGCGCGGGCAGCATCAGCGGGTCGCTTGCCCCCTCCAGCGCCAGGCAGAACGCGGCCTCTGTCGCGGGGGGCAGCGCGCCGCCCGCCAGGCAGCGCAGCACCGCCAGCCGCGCCGCGGTCGAGGCCCCGGCCCCCCCGCCCGGCGGCATCTGGGTATGCAGCCGCCAGCGCCCGCGCGCCGCCCCGGCCCCCAGCAGCGCGAACAGCCGGGCCAGATCGCCCCGCCCCAGCACCGGGTGGGCGCCCTGCCACAGGCCGAACCCCGGCCCCGGCCGCCAGGCCGCGTGCACCGCCAGCACCGGGCAGGGCAGCGTGACCAGCGCGACAGGCCCCGATGGCCCCAGGCGGCCCTGCACCAACTCGCCGAAATGGCCGGCGACGCGGGCGTGAATCGGGGCGGGCAGGGGGCGAGGGGGCATCAGCGGGTTCCCGGAAGGCTGCAAGCCGATTGAATGGCATCCCCCGCCGGGCTATGCAACGGGCTCTCGCAACCGAAGCGGAGCATCCCGTGCCCCCTGTCATCCTTGTTACCGGCGGTGCCCGCTCGGGCAAGAGCAGCCATGCCGAGGCGCGCACCCGCGCCTTGCCCGGTGCCCCTGTCTATATCGCCACCGCCCGGCCCAGCGACGACGAGATGCGCGCCCGCATCGCCCGCCACATTGCCGATCGCGGTGCCGGTTGGGACACGGTCGAAGAGCCGTTCGACCTGGTCGGCGCGCTGGATCGCACGGACGGGCGCGGCCCTCGGCTGGTCGATTGCCTGACGCTGTGGCTGTCCAACCTGATGTTTGACGGGCGCGACTGGGAACCCCAGGCCGCGGCGTTGACCGGCGCGCTGGCACGGCAGGCCAGCCCGGTCGTGCTGGTCTCCAACGAGGTTGGGATGGGCATCGTGCCCGACAACGCGCTGGCGCGCGATTTCCGCGATGCCCAGGGGTGGCTGAACCAGCGTGTCGCCCAGGTCGCGGATGAGGTTGAATTCGTTGTCTCGGGCCTGCCGCTGCGGGTGAAGTGATCCGCGCCGCTTGACAGGCCGGGCACCGCGCGCCACCTGTTGATCCGTTCTGGTGCGCCCGCAAGGGTGTGAAAAGGGAAGCCGGTGCAAATCCGGCGCTGCCCCCGCAACTGTCAGCGGCGAGCCGTCGCCCCGAACGCCACCGGCCCCGGCCGGGAAGGCGGGCGGACCGGCCCCGACCCGCAAGCCAGGAGACCTGCCAGAACAGCGAACCGACCCCGGGCGGCCTGATGCGCTCCGCCGCGCTGCCCCCGGGTCAGAACCGCGCCCCGCCTCGCGGGGTGCTGCGGTGCCCGACGGTCCGTGCGGGGAATGCACGGCAAGGGACCGAACGCCGGAAAGGAGTTGCCCCCATGCAACCCAAGGACACGACGACGAACGAGGGCTTCAAGGGGTTCACGAACAAGACCTGCCCCTTCCTGCCCTGCCACCAAGGGGTGCAGCGGGAATTCAACTGCCTGTTCTGCTACTGCCCCCTGATCGCCTATGAGTGCCCCGGCCCCTACGAGGTGTTCACCGACAAGAACGGGGTGAAACGCAAGGATTGCTCTTCCTGCACGCTGCCCCATGATGGCTATCACCAGTCCTGGAACTTTATCCAGCGCTGGCTGGAATATCCGGTGGTCTGGTCCGGCCATGAACAGACCGACCCGCCGGTGCGCCGCCCCCGCCCGCCGGGGCAAGAGGACGGCGAGGAATAACGCCGGGGTCTTTCCCGTCAGTCGAACAGCGCGCTCAGCACCCCTACGATGGCGACGATCCGCATCGTTTCCTTGTCCACAAGCACAAGGTTGTCGTTCACCACCCGGTATTCCCGCCCCTGCGGCGGTTCGGGCAAGCGGCTGCGTTCGGCCCGTTGGAAATGCTTGGCATGCTTGGCGCTGTCGCCCACGCGGGGGCTGTCAGGCTGGGCGGCCTTTCCCTTGGGCACGCGCGTTTCGGCCTGCGCGCGCGGGGCGGCTGTGCCGGGTGCCTTTGCCTTTGCGGAATGGTCTTGGGTCGCGGCGGGTTTCGTCTTCTGGCCGGGTTGGGCGGCGCTGCCCGGCTGTTGCTGTTGCTGACAGTTCGTGTCGCCGGGGCGGCATTTCAAAAGCGGCGCACCCTGCGCACCGGCACCGGTTGCCCCGGTCAGTCCCAGGGCAATGGCAACAGCGGCGATCATCGGTGTTTTCACGGGATGTCCTTCCATTTGCGATCGGTATGGGAGGGCCGCGCTCCCCCGACCCCCTTGCTCCTGCAGTCCACGGACCGGGCAGCATACCTATGAAACGCGGGCGCGGGCGGATTCCGTCGCGGGGGGGATCGGCAGGCTGTGCCGCTAGCGCGCGTGCGCGGCCAGCGCGTCCAGGTCCAGATCGGCCGCTATATCGTCGGCAAACGCGTCGAGCGCCGCGTCCAGCCGGGCGGCGTGGTTCTGCTCTCCCGCCACCGCGCCCATGGCCCGCAGCCAATGCGCGCGAAAGTCGTCCGCGCCGAACAGGCCGTGCAGGTAGCAGCCCATCACGCGGCCATCGGGTGACACCGCACCCTCGGCCCGACCGTCCAGGCGCAGCCAGGGGCGCGACAGGCCGGGACCGTCCGTACGCCCCATGTGCATTTCATAGCCCGCCACCCGCGCCCCGCTGATCGAGTCCGTGGCAACGATTTCCACCAGCCGCTTTCCCCCGCCGATGGTGGTATCGACCTCCAGCAGGCCCAGCCCCTGCGTTTCACCTGGCGGTCCCTCTACCCCATCAGGGTCGCGCACCACGCGGCCCAGCATTTGGAACCCCGCGCACAGCCCCGCGACACGCCCGCCACGCCGCAGATGGGCGCGAATGTCGATCTCCCAGCCCTCATCGTGCAGGGCCTGCAGCGCGGCGCGCGTGGCCTTGGAGCCCAACAGCAGCACCACATCGGCTTCTGCCGGGATCGGCTGACCGGGGCGAATCCAGCGCAGCTCCACCCCGGGTTCGGCGGCCAGCGGGTCCAGATCGTCGAAATTGGCCATACGGGGCAGTTCCGGCACCGCGATGACCAACCCGCCGCCCGCACCGCGCGCCCGCCCGTAGCCCAGCGAATCCTCTTCGGGCAGGGCGCGGGCGGCCTGCGACCAGCGCACAAGCCCCAGCACGGGCCAGCCGGTTTCGGTCCGGATGTCATCGGCTGCGGGGGCAAACACGGCGGGGTCGCCGCGGAACTTGTTCACCACCACACCGGCCACGCGGGCACGTTCGGTGGCGGTCCACAAACGGTGGTGCCCGATGGCGGCGGCGGTGACGCCCCCGCGCGATTCATCGGCGACCAGCAGGACGGGCAAATCCGCCGCCTCTGCCAGCCCCATGTTGGAAATATCCTGCGGCCGCAGGTAGCGTTCCGCCCCGCTGCCCGCGCCCTCGACCAGCACCAGGTCGTGCGTTTCCGAAAGCGTGTTCAGGCTGTCGCAGACCGCCTGCCGCAATTCTGGCTTTAGCCGTTGATAGGCGCTGGCCGAATAGCGGCCCAGCACACGCCCCTGCACCACCACCTGCGCGTCCACGTCTGTTTCGGGCTTCAGCAGCACCGGGTTCATGTGCACCGACAGCGGCACCCCCGCCGCGCGCGCCTGCAACGCCTGGGCGCGCCCGATCTCGCCCCCATCCGCCGTCACGGCGGCGTTGTTCGACATGTTCTGCGCCTTGAAGGGGGCGACCTTCAGCCCCCGCCGGGCATAGGCGCGCGCCAGCCCCGCGACCAGCAGGCTTTTACCCACATCCGACCCGGTGCCCAGCACCATCAACCGTCGCGCGGTCATGTCGCCAGCGCCAACAGCGCGTCCAGATCCAGATCGGTTTCCAATTGGTCGGCCAGCGCGTCCAACGCGGCCTCGACCTGCGCCTCGTAATCCAGGCCAGAGGCCCGCCCGCCCATCGCCTGCAACCAGTGGCGGCGATAGCTGTCTGCGCCAAAGATGCCGTGAACATAGCCGCCCATCACCCGCCCATCGGGGGAAACCGCGCCCTCATCAACCCCGTTCAGGCGCAGCCAGGGGCGCGACAGGCCGGGGCCATCGGTCCGGCCCATGTGCATCTCGTACCCGGTGACCCGCACGCCGCTGGCCGTATCCGTTGCGTCGATCTCGATCAGTTTCTTGTCACCGCCGATGGTGGTTTCGATATCCAGCAGGCCCAGCCCCGGCGTTTCGCCCGGCGCCCCCTCTATCCCGTCGGGGTCGCGCACCACGCGGCCCAGCATCTGGAAGCCTGCGCAAATCCCCACGACGCGCCCGCCGCGCCGCACATGGGCGGCGATGTCGATATCCCAGCCATTCTGGCGGAGCGAGTCCAGCGCGGGCCGTGTCGTCTTGGACCCCGGCAGCAGAACCACATCGGCCTCTGCCGGGATGGGCTGGCCGGGGCGGACCCAGCGCAGATCGACGCCGGGTTCGGCCGATAGCGGGTCCAGATCGTCGAAATTGGCCATCCGCGCGATCTGCGGCACCGCGATCACCAGTCCGGCCCCGCCGCCCGCCTGCGGCCGTTCCAGCGCCAGCGCATCCTCGGCGGGCAACTGGGTTGCCGCGTCGAACCAGCGGGCCACCCCCAGCAGCGGCCAGCCGGTGGTTTGCGTGATCGTTTCGCAGGCCGGTTCGTAAAGCGAGAAATAGCCGCGAAATTTGTTGATGATATAGCCCTTGATGCGGGCGCGCTCGTCCTCGGTATGCAGCAGCCAGCTGCCCACCATGGCGGCCATCGCCCCGCCCCGGTCGTTATCGGTCAGCAGCACCACGGGCAAATCGGCCTCGGCGGCCAGGCGCATGTTGGTGATGTCGCAATGGCGCAGCCAGGTTTCGGTGCCCGCGCCTGCGCCCTCGACCAGCACCAGGTCGGCCTGGGCGGCGACCCGGCGGTAACTGTCCAGCACCGCGGGCAGCAGCAGGGGTTTCAGCCCGTGGTAATGCCGCGCGGGCCAGTTGCCCAAAGCGCGCCCCCGCAGCACCACCTGCGAGCCGACCATCGCCTGCGGCTTTAACAGCACCGGGTTCATGTGGATCGACGGTGGCAGCCCCGCCGCCCGCGCCTGCAACGCCTGCGCGCGCCCGATCTCGCCCCCGGGCGCGGTGCCGTCGGGGCCGGGGGGCAGATCGCTGTCCACCGTCACGGCGGCGTTGTTGGACATGTTCTGCGCCTTGAACGGCGCCACGCGCAGGCCCCGCCGCGCATAGGCCCGGCACAGCCCCGCGACCAGCAGGCTTTTGCCGACATCGGAACTGGTACCCTGGATCATCAGCGCCCGGCCCGCGCGGCGCGGCGCCGGATCAAGGATCGGGACCGAGATGTCCGGCATCGGCGGCGGGGCGTCGTCGGGGGGCAGGTCGTAGGTCATCGCGCATCTCCTGAACCAATGGGAATGCGGCCCGCGCGCCAAGGTGTCAAGCCATGCGCGGCGCGCGGTCACGCCCCGGCCAACAAGGTTGACGGGGCTGGCCGTGCCCGGAAAGATGGCGATGCGATTGGTTCCTCTGCGCGCCCGGCGGGCAGAGGTGAAAAGGGAACGCGGTGCGCACCGACAGGTGCAACGCCGCGGCTGCCCCCGCAACTGTAAGCGGTAGCACGGCTGAGGTATGCCACTGGGACCACCCCGGGAAGGCCAGCCAGGCAACGACCCGCCAGCCAGGAGACCTGCCAATCGCCCGCGTGCAATCCGCGCGGTCTCCACCGGACGCCGGGGTGCGCGTCTGGCCCGGATCGGCCTGCGTGGCCTGTTCGTGCCTTCGATCCCCCTTCGTCCTTTCTGCGTGCGGCCCTTTTGCCGCCACCGATGAAAGGAACCGAAAGATGTTGTTTCACGGCAATATGATGACCGCCGCACTGGCGCTGACGCTGGTGCCGGGCCTGGGGCCGCGCCCCGATCTGGACCCGCGCGCAGAACCGCCCCGGCGCACGCCGCCGGCCAGTGGCGAAAACGATCCGGCCAAGGCTGCGGCGGACGGGGCCATCAGCCCCGGCGCAGCAGATAGATGTCCATGATCCAGCCATGGCGCGCGCGGGCCTCGTCCCGCAGCGCCTGTATCCGGGGGGCGGTGTCGGCCAGCGGGCCGGACAGGGTCAGCTCGTTCGGCATGCCCAGATAGGCGCCCCACCAGATCGACAGCCCGGCCGGGTCCAGCGTGGTAAAGGCACAACTGCCGTCCAGCATCACGGCAACCGTATCCGCATCCGCAGGCCAGCCGTTTTCCCGCAGCCGCCGCCCGGTGGTCACCAGAAAGGGGGCTCCGACCCGGTTCAGGGGCATGCGGTGGGCGGCACACAGGGCCTGCAATGCGGTGATGCCGGGCAGGACGGTGATCTGCGGCGCGGGCGACAGCCGCCCGGCGATGCGCAGGGAACTGTCATACAGCGACGGGTCGCCCCAGATCAGCAGCGCCACCTTGCGCGGTGCGGGGCCGGGGGTGGCGGCAATGGCCCGGGTCCAGGCCTGCGCGATGGCGTCGTGCCAATCCTCGACATTGGCAAGGTAATCGCCCTCGGACGCGCGGCGGGGCAGATCGAATTCCACGATACGGGCGGTGTCGTCCCCCAGAATGCCGGCGCAGATTTCGCGCCGCAGATCGGCCAGGTCGGCCTTGTCCGCGCCCTTGCGCGGGATCAGGATCACATCGGCGGACCGGATCGCCGCCACGCCCTGTAGCGTCAGGTGGTCGGGGTTGCCGGTGCCGATACCGATCAGCAGCAGTTCATCCATCGCCCGCCTCCCCTACCAGGGGGCCGTAAAGGATAAGCGCGGGCGCGGGCGATCCGGTATCCAGCGCGCCCGCCGCCAGCCCCGCCACGGTACTGCGGGTCAGGGTCTGGGCCTCTGTCGTCACGCCCTCGGCCAGCAGGGCGGGGGTGTCGCCGGGCAGGCCGCGCTCCATCAGCGCGCGGGCCAGGTCGGGAAAGGTGCGCCGCCCCATATAGACCACCGTGGTCGCATGCGGATCGGCCAGGGCCGCCAGGTCGATATCGCGGGGCAACTGGCCGGTTACGTCATGGCCGGTGACGAACTGCACCCGCCGCGCGGTCAGCCGCCGGGTCAGCGGCAGGCCCGCCACCGCCGCCGCCGCACAGGCCGAGGTGACGCCGGGCACGATTTCATAGCCGATGCCGGCGGCTTCCAGCGCGGTGATTTCCTCTTCCAGGCGGCCGAACAGCCCCGCATCGCCCGATTTCAGCCGCACCACGCGCTGTCCGGTGGCGGCGTAATCCACCAGCAACCGGCTGACATGGTCCTGCCGGGGCGAGGCCCGGCCCGCCCGCTTGCCCACCCCCACAAGGTCGGCCCCGGCCCGCGCATGGGTCAGGATCGGCCCCGAGGACAGATCGTCGAAAAGCACCGCGTCGGCGCGTTTCAGGCGATCCACGGCCTTGAGGGTCAAAAGCTCGGGATCGCCCGGCCCGGAACTGACGAAACTGACGAAACCTGTCATGCGGCAGCCTCTGCGATGAGGTGAAAGAAAGAGCCCGTGACCCGCCCCCGGACCGACCCGGTTTCGGGCACGGCGCGCCCGTTTGCATCGGTGACGTGGGCCAGCGGCGGATCGGGCTGTTCCAGTATGGTGGAATAATGGAATTCGTGCCCGTTCAACACCGCCCCTTGCGCGGCGCCGGGCATGTCTGCGGCCAGCGTGGCGCGGCGATAGCCCAGGTGCAACCGGCGGTGTTCATAGCTGGTCACAAGGCCCAGCAGACCCGCCATCGCGTGGCGCTGCCCGTCCCCATCGACCAGCGCCTGCCCCAGCACCATGTAGCCGCCGCATTCGCCATGCACCGGGCGCGTTTCGGCATGGCGGCGCAGACCGTCCAGAAAGGTGCCTGCCGCCGCCAGTCGGCCGGCATGCAGTTCCGGATAACCGCCGGGCAGCCAGACCAGATCGGCAGAGGGATCGGGCGCCTGATCGGCCAGGGGTGAAAACGGCAGAATTTCCGCCCCCGCGCGGCGCCAGCCCTCCAGAAGGTGCGGGTACGTAAAGGAAAACGCCGCGTCCCGGGCCAGTGCGATCCGCTGCGCGGGCGGGCGCGGCCAGTCCGCGGCGGTAGCTGTGGGGGCGGTGCGGGCCGCGGCGCGCAGGGCGTCCAGATCGACATGGTCGCGCATCAGCGCGGCCAGTTGCGCAATCGCGCCCTCGGCATCGGCATGTTCCTGCGCCTGCACCAGCCCCAGGTGGCGTTCGGGCAGGGTGATTTCCGGTCGGCGGGGCAGGGCGCCCAGAACGGCGATGCCCAATCGGTCCATTTCCGCGCGGATCATGTCGGCGTGGCGTGCCCCGCCCAGCCGGTTCAGGATCACGCCGGCCAGCGGCGGCGCGTCGGGATGGCGGGCAAAGCCCAGGGCCGTGGCCGCCGCCGATTGCGCCTGCCCGCCCACATCCAGCACCAGCACCACCGGCCAGCCAAAGGCGCGCGCCAGTTCCGCGCTGGACCCGCGTCCCGACACGCCCGGCGTCAGCGTGCCGTCATACAGACCCATCGCCCCCTCGGCGATCACGATGTCCGCGTCCCCCGCCTGCGCGGCGATGGCCTGCAACAGCCCCCCGCCCATCGCCCAAAGGTCCAGGTTGTAGGACGCCCGCCCCGCAGCGATCCGGTGAAAGGCCGGGTCGATGTAATCGGGGCCGTTCTTGAACGGTTGCACCCGCAACCCGGCCTCGCGCAGGGCGCGCAGCAGGCCCAGCATCAGGGTCGTCTTGCCGCTGCCCGAGGCGGGGGCGGCGATCACCAGGCCGGGCGGGCTAGTCCCCATCGTGCCCTCCGGTTGCCCGTTGCGGGCGGAAACGCCGGTCGTAATCGGGCGCGTACAGGCAGCTTTCGTCGAACCCCTCGCCCCCCAGGGCCGGGCCGACCAGAATCAGCGCCGTGCGTTCGATATCGTCGGGCATCGCATTCTGGATGGTGGCCAGCGTGCCGCGCAGGATCTGCTGTTCCGGCCAACTGGCGCGATAGACGATGGCGACCGGGCAATCGGCGCCGTAATGCGGTGTCAGGTCGGCGACCACGGTGCCTAGGTTGTGGATCGACAGGTGAATGGCCAGCGTCGCGCCGGTGGCGGCGAAATTGGCCAGGCTTTCGCCCTCTGGCATCGATGACGCCCGCCCCGGCGTGCGGGTCAGCACCACCGATTGCGCCAGTCCCGGCAGGGTCAGTTCCGTGCCCAATGCGGCCGCCGCCGCGGCAAAGGAGGGCACGCCGGGCGTGACGCTGACCGGGATGCCCTCGGCCCGCAGGCGGCGCAGTTGTTCGCCCATCGCCGACCAGACCGACAGATCGCCCGAATGCAGCCGCGCCACGTCGTGACCTGCGTCATGGGCGGCGCGGCACTCGGCGACGATGGCGTCCAGGTCCAGGGGCGCGGTGTTCACGATCCGCGCGCCGGGGGGGCAATGGTCCAAGATTGCCTCTGGCACCAGCGACCCGGCATACAGGCAGACCGGGCAGGTCGCGATCAGGTCGCGCCCGCGCAGGGTCAGCAGGTCGGGGGCGCCGGGGCCGGCGCCGATGAAATGAACGGTCATGGCGTGTCTCCGGTTGCGATGGCGCAACTGGCCATCCGGTCGGTGGAAATCTGGCGGGAACTCAGCAGTCGCGCGCCGGGCCCGGCAGCGGACAGCGCGGCGGCCTCTGCCACCGATCCGGTGCCGCGCGCGGCCAGTACGCGGGCGGCCTGCGTCGGGGTGTCGATCGCGCGTAGCCGGTCGGCGGGCACGGGTTGGATCGGCAGGCCCAGCCGCGCGGCAAGACCCGCCAGGCATTGCGCGGCGGCCTTGTCCGCGGGCGCGGCCAGCGCGGCCAGCCCCACGGCGCCCCCGGCCTGCGCCAGCGCATCGGTCAGGCTGTCCACCGTCGCGGCCTGTCGAAAGCCGAAGCCTGCTACCCTCATCGTGTCACGCTCCATTGCACGATGGGGTAGGCCGCGCGCCAGCCGCGCTTGCCCCCCAGCGGTTGCGCGTGGGACAACTCCAGCCGCAGCAAATCGCCGCCGTGATCGGCTTGCCATGTGGTCAGCAGTGCCTCGGATTCCAGCGTGACGGCGTTGGCCACGATCCGCACGCCGGGGGTCAGCCGCGCCCACAGATCGGTCAGCAACGCCTGCGACAGCCCCCCGCCGATGAACACCGTATCGGGCGGGGCAAGATCCGCTAGCGCGTCCGGCGCGCAGCCCTGCACCACGCGCAGGCGGTCGGCCCCCAGGGCATCCGCATTGGCGCGGATGCGGGCGGCGCGGTCGGGGTCGGCCTCTATGCTGGTGGCGGACAGCGACGGGTGGCAGGCCAGCCATTCGATCGCGATAGAACCCGACCCGCCGCCGATATCCCACAGCTGTTCACCCGGATGCGGGGCCAGGGCCGACAGGGTCAGCGCGCGCACCGGGCGCTTGGTGATCTGGCCGTCATGGGCGAACACCTCGTCAGGCCAGCCGCTGGCCGCCGGGATCGTGGCGCCGTTGCCGGCGCAATCCAGCCCGACGCAGACCGGGTGGGCGATATCGTCGAAATCCAGGGTGTCGGCGGTGGCGCGGCGCACATGTTCGCGCGGGCCGCCAAGCGCCTGCATCACCCACAGGGTGCTGGCGCCAAACCCCTGCCCGCACAGCCAGCGGGCCAGATCGTGCACCGCCGCGCCGTCGCGCACCAGCACCAGCGCACGCGCGCCGCGTGCCAGGTGCGGGCGCAGCCGGGCCAGGGGCGCGGCGTGCAGGCCCAGGCATAGCGTGACCTCCAACGGCCAGCCCAGCCGGGCGGCGGCCAGCGAAAAGGTGGACGGGCCGGGCAGGGCGCGCCACTCGCCCGGGTCGAATTCTCGCGCGATCACGCTGCCCGCGCCGAACCAGAACGGATCGCCCGAGGCCAGCACGACGACCCGCCGCCCGCGCATTCCATGCAGCAGCGGCAGGCCATCGGCAAAGGGTGCGGGCCATTCCACCCGCTCGGCCCCCAGATCGGGCAGCAGGGCCAGGTGCCGGGGCGGGCCCATCACGATTTCGGCGGCGTCCAGCGCGGCGCGGCTTGCGGGCGGCAGGCCGTCCGGGCCATCTTCGCCCAACCCAACGATGGTCAGCCAAGGAGCCTTAGCCATGCGACCCAACCTCTTGATCCTTGGCGGCACGACCGAGGCCAGCGCGCTGGCCCGCGTTGTGGCCGGGCGCGATATCCCGGCGGTGCTGTCCTATGCGGGCCGGGTGGACCGGCCCAAACCCCAGCCGATCCCCACGCGCAGTGGCGGGTTTGGTGGTGTCGCGGGCCTGCGTGCCTGGCTGCGCGATAATGCGGTAACGCATGTGGTCGATGCCACCCATCCCTTTGCCGCGCAGATGAGCCGGAACGCCGCTGACGCCTGCGCCGCCGAGGGTGTGCCGCTGATCGCCCTGACCCGCCCGGCATGGGACGAACAGCCCGACGACCGCTGGCAGCGTGTGGCCGACATCCCTGCCGCGGTAGACGCGCTGGCCGGTCCCGCGCGCCGGGTTATGCTGGCCGTGGGGCGGATGCATCTGGATGCCTTTGCCGCCCAGCCGCAGCATTTCTACCTGTTGCGACTGGTGGATGCGCCGGATGCGCCGCCGCCCTTGCCCGATCATGTCGCCGTGATCTCGCGCGGGCCATTCACCCAGGCGGGCGACCGCGCCCTGATGCAAGAGCACGCAATCGACCTGGTGGTGTCCAAGAACGCAGGCGGCACCGGCGCGCGGGCCAAGATCGACGCGGCGCGCGCCCTGAACCTGCCGGTGCTGATGATCGACCGGCCGGCCCTGCCCGTGCGGCCCGAATGCGCAACGCCGGACCAGGTTCTGGACTGGCTGGCTCATTCCGGGGTGAACCTCGGGGTATAGACGATGGGCGCCCCGTTTCGCGCGATGATCCGCGTCAGGGAAGAACCCACGATGACCACGGTGCGCATATCGGCCATCTCGGGGGTGGCCTCGGTCAGGGGGACGGTGCGGATCGCCTCTTCGGGGGTGGATACCGCACGGGCAAAGATCACCGGGCGGGCATCGCCACAGGCCGCGCGCAGAACGTCCAGTGCGCGGGCGAACCCCTCGGGCCGGGCCTTGGATCGCGGGTTGTAAAAGGCCATGGCGAAATCGGCCTCAACCGCCAGGCGCAGGCGTTTTTCGATCAGCGTCCAGGGTTTCAGGTTGTCGGACAGGTTGATCGCGCAGAAATCGTGCCCCAGGGGTGCGCCCGCGCGCGCGGCGGCGGCCAGCATCGCGGTGATGCCGGGCAGGACGCGGATGTCCAGGTCGCGCCATGCGTCTGGCCCGGCCTCTACCGCCTCGAACACGGCCGAGGCCATGGCGAACACCCCCGGATCGCCCGAGGATACGACGACCACGCGCCGCCCCGCTGCGGCCATTTCCAGCGCATGGCGCGCGCGGTCCAGTTCCACCCGGTTGTCAGAGGCATGCAGCACCAGCCCTGCGCGCGGGGCGACGCGGGCCACATAGGGGACATAGCCCACCACGTCGGTTGCCTGCGCCAGCGCGACCGTCACCTCTGGCGTGACCAGCGCGTCCGATCCGGGGCCCAGCCCGGCGATGACGACCCAGCCGCTCATGGCCGCCGCCCCCGCCCGTGCAGCAAAAGGATCGAGAAATAGGGCGCCGTTTCGCCCGCGTATTCGGTCAGCCGCGTTACGCGCTGGTTCGGCATGGCGGCGTATTCGACCAGCCAGGCCTCGGCCAAGCGCCCGGCGCGGTCCAGCGCGCGGCGCAGCTTGGGCAGGTGGCGGCCCATCTTCATCACGACCAGGGCATCCGCGCCCGTTATGCCCTCGACCAAGGTATCCTCGGGCAGGGTGCCGGGCAGCACGGTCAGGATGTCGTCGCCCCAGGTGATCGGCGCGCCGCTGGCCGTCCAGGCGGCCGACATGCCGGTGATGCCGGGCACGATCTCGACCGGGACGACGCCGTTGAGCCGGGTGTAAAGATGCATGAACGAGCCGTAGAAGAACGGATCGCCCTCGCACAACACCACCACATCCGCGCCGCCCTGGGCCAGCGCCTGCAGATGCGCGGTGCAGTCGGCGTAAAAGGCGGACATGATCTGGTTATAGCGCGGGTCGTCCAGCGGGATTTCAGTGGTGACGGGGTATTCCATCGGGAATTCGACGGCCCCCTCGGGGATCAGCCCCTGAACGATCTGGCGGGCCTGTCCGGCGCGCCCCGCCTTGCGGAAATAGGCGACATGGGTGGCCGCGCGCAGCAGGCGGTCGGCGCGCACGCTCATCAGATCGGCTGCGCCGGGGCCAAGCCCCAGGCCGTATACGGTGCCCGTGGTCATTCCTTGCGGCTCGCGATGGCGTTGATGGCGGCAACCGTGATCGCGCTACCGCCCAGCCGCCCCTCGATGATGCCGCAGGGCACGGGTTGTTCGGCCCACAGCGCGGCCTTGGATTCCGCCGCCCCGACAAAGCCGACCGGGCAGCCGATGATCGCGGCGGGGCGCGGGCAATCGGGGTCTTCCAGCATGTTCAGCAGGTGGAACAGGGCGGTGGGTGCGTTGCCAATGGCGACGACCGCCCCGGCCAGGTGCGGGCGCCATAGTTCCAGCGCGGCGGCGGATCGCGTGTTGCCCATTGCGGCGGCCTTTTCGGCGATCCCCTCGGCCCACAGGGTGCAGATCACCTGATTGTCGGCGGGCAGGCGGGCGCGGGTCACGCCCTCGGACACCATGCGCGCGTCGCACAGGATCGGCGCGCCGTCCTCCAGCGCGGTGCGCGCGGCCGTCACGAAACCAGGGGAGAAGTGGATATGCGGGGCAAGGTCCACCATGCCCGCGGCGTGGATCATGCGGACCGCGACCTGTTCCTCGTCCGCGTCGAACCGGGCCAGATCGGCCTCTGCCCGGATGATCGCGAAGGATTCCGCATAGATCGCCGCGCCGTCTTTTTCATAAGCATGGGGCATCGCCTGGCCTCGTTCCGGTGTGCTCCGCCTGGGGTGCGTCAGACCGGCCACATCCCATGTAGGGCGGCGCGAGGCAAGCCTCAAACGCCCCCGGGGGCCGCCGGGGTCAGCCGATCCGCCCGATCACCCGGTTCGCGATGGCCGCGATACGGTCGGGGCAGATGTCATACCGGCGGGGTGTGAATTGCAGGTGCGGGTCGCGTGCACCGGCGCTGCGGATGGCTGCGATCCCGGCGAAATCGGGTGTCGGGGCCAGCGTTGCAGCGGGTTTGTCGGCCTCCAGCAGGGCGGCCACCAGCACCGGCGCGGGGCTGTCCGCAACGGGGGCGCCGGGCCGTGTGCTCAGGATCGCCGCGGGGGCCAGCGCCGTCAGTTGCCGCGCCATCCATGCGCTGTCGGCCTGCGTGTCGGCCCTGAACAGTGCGGTGACCGCGCAGCCGCGATCGCGCAGGGCATGGGTCAGCGCTGCGATCGGGGCAATATCCGCCCCGGCCAGATCGGCCCGGTCAAAGCACAGCGCGACGCGTGGGCGGGTGGTATCCGGTTCCAACCCGGCCAGCGGGCAGCCAGGGCCATGTTCGGGCGTCCAGGTGCCGACCGGGGGCAACAGCTTGGGGCCTGCGACCGGTCCGGCATACAGCCCCGCCGCCAGTGCCAGTTGCGCCAGCGCCGCCTGTGCGGCGACCGCGCCGCCGCTGTCGCACAGCGCGGCCAGGCGGCTCAGGGTGGAAAGCGGCAGGCTGGAGCGCGGATCGGGCGCCCCGCCAGCGGGCAGGATGGCCAAGGCGATGCCGGTGTCGCGGGCCAGTGCCGCGATGCGGTTCAGCACGGGGTCCAGCCCGGCCTGATCCTGCGCCGGACGCACAAGGATACCCTGCGCCCCGGCCAGCGTGCGCGCGGCATACCGCTCGGCCCGGTGCTGATCGCGCAGGGCGTCCAGCCGTGTCAGCCGCAGGCCCGGCAGGCGTCCCGTGCATCCGCCGCCGCGATGCCACCCGGCGGCAAAGGCGACCAGGGTGGCCTCTTCGCCCGACAGCACGATCAGCGGGGCCGGATCCTGGGCCAGGTCGTCCAGCGCTGCCGGGTGGTCCAGCCCCTGGCTGCCGCGAAGGATATCGTGCATGGCGTCCCGGTCCCCCGGTTTGGTGATCGTCGGGCCGGTCCGGGGCGCCCGGGATGGGCGATTGGACCTCTTGCCGCATTGACCGGCGGCGTTCCGGCGGGCGGCTTAGCGGTCCGGGTGATGCCCCCGATCGGCGGCGGATGTCAAGCCGGGTGCGCGCCAGGCCGCCCGTTCGCCCGCGTGGCGCAGCAGCGCCGCGGCGCGGTAGGCACCGTGGGACAGCTTGCCAAAGGGCAGGCACAGCGCCAGCCCCAGAACGCTGCCCAAGTGCAGGGCCAGCAGCACCCCCATCGCGGCGGTATCGCGCGCGGCCAGCAGCACCAGACCAGAGGCCGCGACAACGGCCAGCTGGGCGCGCAGCACCCGGTCGGCCCGCTCCATCCCCGGTGTTGCCGGGGCGCGGTCGGCGTGCCTGCGCCGCCATTCCAGCCCCGCCAGCCCGGCCAGCATGGCGATACCGCCCACCCCGCCCAGCAGAACCGGCGCGCTGGCCAGCGGGTAGGGGGCCAAATGCCCGGCCCGGTGCAGCACCGCCCCTGCCATCGTGGCCAGAAAGGTCAGGCCGAACCCGTAGGCCAGCAGGTGATGCGCCCATCGCCGCGCCGTTCCGGTGGGGCCGGCCCGATCTTCGCACCCCGGCGTACCGCCGCCCAGGTTGCGCAGGCGCAGCACGTCGCCAAGTGCGCGGGCCATTGCGCCGGGGCTCAGTCGCATCGCGGGGCCGCTGCCCGCGCGCCAGAACCGCACCACACGCAGCGCCAACAGCGCCCCCGCCCCGCCAAAGGCCAGCGCCGCGCCCCCGGACATGACCCCGTGCGGGATCACGGCGTAGAATGCGCCCGGCCCGCTTTGCACCGCGAACAGCACCGGGGCAGGCACGGCCAGCAGGGCGGCCAGCGGCACGCCCAGCAGGCACAGGGTGAACACCGCCGCCATGATTGCGGCCTCGCGCCCGCGGGGGATCAGGGTGCTGCGGTATTCCCGGGTCCGCATCTCTGCCATCGCGGCGGGCACGTTCACGGCGAAATCGTGCGGCGGGGCGTATTGGCAATCGTAATAGCAGGACCGGCAATCGTGGCACAGATGCGCCAGGTGGCGCAGGTCGCCCGCGGTCAGGTCCGGGCGGGCCTGCGCCGCCGGGAACACGTCGCACAGCCCGGTGCAGAACCCGCAGGTGTTGCAGATGTTCAGGGCGCGCCGGGCCTCGGCCAGCGGGTCGGCGGAGGGGGGCGGTGGTGGTGCGACTGGTCGCGGGGCGGCGGCGGTTCGGCATTTGATGGGCGCGGCGGGGGCCTCGCGCGCTTGCCTCGCCGCGTTTTCCCCGGCGATCCGCCCGAACACGCCGGCGATGGTCAGCGCCGTGCCCGACAGATATCCCTGCCCCAGCACCGCGCCGCACATCGCTGTTCCGGCCGCGAACAGGCGGGGCGCCGGGGCGCCGTTGGTCAGTTGCACCCGCGCCCCGGCATCGACGGCCAGCCCGTGCCGGGTAAAGGCCAGCCCGGGCTGCATCGGGATCGCGGCCAGCGGGCCGGTCAGCGGGGCCAGGGGTGCCTTGTCCCACCGGCTGCGCGGCGGGTCCGGGGGCGGGCCGCCGGACAGGTGGGCGTTGACCTGCGCCAGCGTGGCGGCCAGCCCCGCTGCATCGATCCCGCTTTGCAGGGCCAGCGCGGCGGCGCCGTCCGCCCGGATCGGCGGATACAGCATCGGCGGCAGGTGGCGCAGTGTGTCGGCGCCCAGCACCAGCCAGGCGCGCGGGTCGGGGCGCGCGGCCAGCGCCCGCCCCCATGTGGAATAGCGCGCGGGCGTGGCTGTCTCGCCCTCGTCCATGAACCTGTGCCCGGTGGCGTCCACCACGATGCCCAGCTGCATCCCGTCCACGCGGCTGACGATTCCGGCATCGTCCAGCGGGGCGCGGGCGTCCACGGCGACCAGGTGTCCGTCGCCCGGCTGGCCCGCCGCCGCCGCGCCGTTTTCCAGCAGCCAGTGCAGCGGCGCGCCCCGCTGATGCGGGGTGCCCCGGTTGGCGATCCCGGCGCCGCGTGGCCCCAGCGTTTCGGACAGGCGGTCGCGGTCGCCCCCGTATCCGCCGCAGGCCAGCACCAGGGCGGCAGCCTGGATCGTTCGGTGCCCGTCGGGCGTGTCGGCGGCCACGCGCAGCGGGCCGGTCTGCGTCGGGCAGGGTAGCGCCGTGACGTGCCATTCGTGGCGGATTTCCACCCCCGCCCGCTGCGCGGCACGGGTCAGCGCGTTCACCAGCGCCTGTCCGCCCCCGCGGAAAAAGGCGGTGCGCCGCGAATAGGGCAGGTTACCATCGGCCCACGGCTCGAACGCGACGCCCAGTTCTGCCAGCCACGGCCCCAGGTCGCGCGCCCCTTCGGCCAGCACAGCGGCAAGCGCGGCGTCGGGCGTGCCCATCCGGGCCATGTCGGCTGTGAACTCTGCCACCGGGTAGGTGTCGCGCTGCCATGGGGTTTCGTCCAGATGGGCCAGCCGGATATTGCGGCAATGGCGGGCATTGCCGCCGCGCAGGTGGGCCGGTGCTGCATCCAGCAGGGTGGTCTGCGCCCCGTCGCGCGCCGCCTGGATCGCGGCGCACAGACCGGCAAATCCGCCACCGATCACCAGCACTTGCGTGCGGTCTGCGGGGCCGGTCTCTGTGGCTGGGGCGGGCATGGTCGGCGGCTCCGGCAACGCTCAGCCCGGTTTGCGCGCAACGCCCATATACAGCAGTGGCGTGCCAGGCAGCGGGCCAAAGGTGAAATCCAGCCGCCGGTTGATCCCGCGCGGCCCCAGACCGACCCGTTCGCCGCAAACCAGCCCGGCCCCGGTCAGGGCGCGGTCCAGCTCTTTCGGGCGGATGAACATCGCCGGGTCATGGGTGCCCCGCGGCAGCAGGCCCAGGATATCCTCGGCCACCGTGACCACGCCGAAGCGGGCCAGCAGGGTCCGGTTGATCGTGTCATACAGGAACGTGCCGCCGGGTTTCAGAACGCGCGCCACCTGCGCCAGAACGCGATCCAGGTCCGACACATGTTCCAGCACGTCCACGCAGACCACGATGTCGAAGGCCGCGTCGGGATAGGGCAGGTCCTCTCCGACCCCGGTGTCGTAGCGGATGTCGCGGCCGGTCTGGGCGGCATGGGCGCGGGCGGCGGCGATCGCGGGGGCCGAGGGGTCGATCCCCGTCACCTGGGCGCCGCGCGCGTCCATCGCCTCGGCCATGAAGCCGCCGGCGCATCCCAGATCCAGCGCCTGCGTGCCGGGCCAGGACACGAAGCGGTCGAACCAGTCCAGCCGGCCGGGCACCATGTTGCGCAGGGTCCGCACCCATCGCAGGTCGTCCGACCACCACTGCGCGGCGGCGTCGTCATAGATCGTCAGGTCGTTGCGGGTGTTGTCTGGCATGGGCGCACCTTCGCGGGATGGTCCGTTCCTTGCTAGGCGCCCTTGCGGGGCAGGTAAAGGGCGGCTCAGCGTGCGCGGGCGGATTTGATCAGGGCGCGCAATTCCGGGTGTTTGTCCTGATCCTTGTGCAGGCGGTTCAGCAACGCGGCAAGGTCGGGTTCGTCCACCCGCTTGGCCGCCTGGCGCAGGTTGAACCAGTGGCGCTTGCGTTCCTTGCGCTCTTTCCAGTTGCGTTTCAGCCGGTCGACCAGCATCGGGAACACCTCGACGGTGCAGGGCAGGCCATCGCCGTTGTCCAGAATCTTGTCGTAGGTGTATTCGCCGATGGGCGTGGTGGCGATATGGCCGACGGCGCCCGCCTCTTCCAGGGCCTCGATTTCAGCGGCGCGCCAGGGTTTCTTGCCGTCCATGTGCCAGCCCTTGGGCATGACCCAGCGTTTCGTGCGCCGAGAGGTGACCATCAGAACCTGCAACCGCCCGCCCGCGTCGCGGTGCAGGGGCAGCGCGGCGATCTGCCGGGCCCTGGCTGGAAGAAGGGGCTGGTCCATTTTCGGAATGCTTAAACCGGGAATGCAAAGGCCTGATGTCTGCACGTGGGGTGCAGCCTTGCGTTTTAAAGGTCGTATCGTGTCATATGCCCCGAATCGCCGCCTGTTGATACAGGAAAGCATCGCCTTGTCCGCAAATAGGGCGGCCTTGCGCCATGATGCCGCGTCAGCGGTGGGCAAGGCGCTGGCGGGCGCGGGGGTGCTGTGCTAGCCCTTGACCGCCACAGCGATAACCGCGGGGAGGGCGCGATGGCCAAGTGCATCTACATCCTGAACGGGCCGAACCTGAACCTGCTGGGTCAGCGCCAGCCCGAGATCTATGGCCACGAAACCTTGGCCGACGTGGAGCGCGCCTGTGCCGAACTGGCCCGCGCGGCGGGGGTTGAGGTGCAACTGTTCCAGTCGAACCACGAGGGCGAGATTATCGATACGATCCATCGCGCGCGCGCAGGCGCCGCCGGGATCGTCATCAACCCCGCGGCCTATACCCATACATCCGTGGCGATCCTGGACGCGCTGAACGCCTATGACGGCCCGGTGATCGAGGTGCACATTTCCAACGTCCACCAGCGCGAGGCGTTCCGCCACCATTCATACGTTTCCCTGCGCGCCGACGGCGTGATCGCCGGGTGCGGCGTGCAGGGCTATGAACTGGCAGTGGCGCGGTTGTTGCGCCTGATCGCCTAGGACGCGCGGTCCGGGAACATCGCGGCCAGCCCCTCGGCGCTGGCAGGGGCCACCCCGCGTTCGGTAATCAGCCCGGTCACCAGCCGTGCCGGTGTCACGTCAAAGGCGGGATTGCGCGCCGGGCTGCCCTCGGGGCAGATCAGCACCTGACCCACTACGCCGCTGGGCATCTTGCCCTGCACATGGGTGACCTCGGATTGGGCGCGTTCCTCGATCGGGATTTCGGCGACGCCGTCCCGCACCGTCCAGTCGATGGTGGGCGAGGGCAGCGCCACGTAGAAGGGCACGTTGTTATCCTTGGCTGCCAGCGCCTTCAGATAGGTGCCGATCTTGTTGCAGACATCGCCCTGGGCGGTGGTGCGGTCGGTGCCGACGATGCACAGGTCGATTTCCCCGTGCTGCATCAGGTGGCCGCCGGCATTGTCCACGATCAGGTCGTGGCTGACCCCGTGATGCAGCATTTCCCAAGCGGTCAGTTGCGCGCCCTGATTGCGGGGGCGGGTTTCATCGACAAAGACATGCACGTCGATCCCGGCCTCTATCGCGTGATAGATGGGCGAGGTCGCGGTGCCCCAGTCCACGGTCGCCAGCCAGCCCGCGTTGCAATGGGTCAGCACGTTGACGCGCCCGCCGCCCTTTTTTGCGGCGATCTCGCGGATCAGTTCCTGCCCGTGTAGGCCGATCTGGCGGTTGGTTTCAACGTCCTCGTCGCAGATCTCGGCGGCGCGCTTGAACGCGGCGGTGGCCCGGTCGGCGGCGGGCAGCGGTTTCAGGACGCGCGTCATTTCATCCAGCGCCCAACGCAGGTTGATCGCGGTGGGCCGGGTTTCGTGCAGCACGTCCCAGGTTTCCGCCAGCGACGCATCCGAGGGGTCATGCGCCATTTGCACCGCCACCCCATAGGCCGCCGTCGCCCCGATCAGCGGTGCGCCGCGTACCCACATGTCGCGGATTGCAGCGGCGAATTCCTTGCGGTTGGTCAGCGGCACGATGCGCAATTCATGCGGCAGCCAGCGCTGGTCGATGATCTTCACCGTTCCGTCCGCCTCGCGCCAGATGGAGCGGTAATGGGTGCCGTCGATCTTCATGGCGTGGGTATCCCTCTTCTTGGTCGGGGCATTTTGCCCAAGTGCGGACAGGGGCGAAAGGCGGTCGGTCGTCTCAGTCGGGATGGTTCAGACAGGCCGCGCATCCGGTCAAGGCGGCATAATCGTCGGTCAGGGTGTGGATGGCAAATTCTTCCATCAACCCGGCGAACCGCCCCTTGTCGCGAAAGCTGTCAGCCAGTCCCAGCCGGGGCAGGTGCGGGGTCACCGCGCGGGCCACGCCGCCGATCAGGTAGATCCCGCCAAAGGGCAGGTGGTGCAGCGCCAGATCGCCCGCCACGCGGCCCAGCAGCCGGGTATACAGTTCCAGCGCGGCCTCGGCCCCGGCATCGTCGGGGGCGGCGGCGACGATCTGCGAGGCGGTCATGCGTCGGGGCGTGCCCGCGCGCATCGTGACCCAGGCGAACAATGCCTCCACCCCCCGGCCGGACAGCACATCCTCGACCGAGGCAAAGCCGTCCGCCCCGGCGGCATGCTGTGCAAGCGCCAGCTCCTCGGCCCGCATGGCGGGCAGGGTGACATGGCCCGCCTCGGCGGCTGTCGCGATCAGCGCGGACCCGCAGCGGTGAACGGCGCTGACATTCACCCCGGTGCCCAGCCCGATCACCAGCCGCGCCGCCCCGGGCGCCTGCGGCCCGGGCAGCACCGGGGCCAGCGCGCCGCCGGGCAGGTGGTCCAGGGCGTGGCCCTGGGCCTGCAAATCGTTCAACAGCGCGACCCGCCCCGCGCCCGTGACCCCGGCGATATCGGTTTCGGTGACGGTCCAGTCCAGGTTCGTCATCCGGCCCACGCCGTCGCGCACCGGCCCGGCCAGCGCGACGCAGGCCCCCGTCAACGCCGGATGCCCGGCCTGCGCCATGAAGGCCGCCAGCACCCCGTTCAGCCCGTCATGGTCGGCATTGCGATACCGGCGCACGCTGTCGGCCAGCACCTTTGCCCCCTCGGCCAGCGCGACGCGGGTATTGGTGCCGCCGATATCCGCCACAAGCGCGGTCATGTGCCGTCCCCTGTCAGCATTTGGGCCAGCGCGTGCCAGGATGCCTTGGGCGTGCGGCGCTGGGTGTCGACATCCACATGGACCAGACCGAAGCGTTTGCCATAGCCAAAGGCCCACTCGAAATTATCCATCAGCGACCAGACCACATAGCCCCGTAGCGGCACGCCCCGGTCGATGGCTGCACGCGCGGCGCGCAGATGTGCGGCGATATAGGCGATGCGGTCGTCATCCTGAACCTTGCCGTTCTGCACCGTGTCCGGTGCGGCCATGCCGTTTTCGGTGACATAAAGCGGCAGGTCGCCGGTTTGCGCCGCGATCCGGTCCAGCAGGCCGGTCAGCGCGTCGGGCGCGATTTCCCATCCCATGTCGGTTGTTGCGCCCTGGGGCGGGGCGATGCGCCAGCCGGGCCAGGGGCCGGGGGCGGCGTCGATGCGTTTGATCGTGTAGTAATTCACCCCCAGCCAATCCAGCGGGGCCGCAATCGCGGGCATGTCGGCCGCCCAGCCCGGGGGCATGTGGGGGCCAAGCCCCGCCAGAACCGTGTCGGGATATTCCCCGCGCGTCATCGCCCCCAGGAAAAAGCGGTTCATCACCGCGTCGAACAGGTCGGTGGCGGCGTGGGTGGCGGGGCTGTCCGTGGCGGGCTGGGCGGGTTCGAAATTCAGCACCACGCCGCAGTTGTCCATGCCCTCGGCCCGCAGCGCGGCCAGGGCCCGCCCGTGGGCCAGCTCCACATGGTGCATTGCCCGCGCGGTGGCGCGGATGTCGCGCAGGCCGGGCGCGTGGTGCCCCTCGAAATGGCTGAGCCAGGACACGCACCAGGGTTCGTTGATCGTGGCCCAGGACCAGACCCGATCCCCCAGCCGCCGCGCGATCTGCGCGGCGAAATCGGCGAAACGCTCTGCGGTGTCCCGGTTCGCCCAGCCGCCCCGGTCGGCCAGCGCGGCGGGCAGTTCCCAGTGATAGAGGGTCAGCGCCGGTCGCAGCCCGCGCGCCAGCATCGCATCGACCAGCCGGTCGTAGAAATCCAGCCCCTGCGGGTTCAAGGTGCCCCCATCCGGCATCACCCGCGCCCACGAGGTGGAAAAGCGGTAGATGTCGAACCCCGCCCCCGCCACAAGGTCCAGATCGTTCGCGAAGCGGTGGTAATGATCGCAGGCCCGCGCGCCGTCGGCCGCGCCCGCCACATTGCCCGGCGTGGCGGCGAAACTGTCCCAATGTGTGGGGCCTGCACCGCCCGTGCCGTACCCCTCGATCTGGTAGGCAGAGGTGGCGGTGCCGAACAGGAACCCCTTTGGGAAATCGGTGCGGCGGGGCAGCATGGCTAGACCCCGGGGGCGGGGACCACCGGATCGGTGACGACCTGCATTGCGGCCCGTTCGCCCTGTGCCGGGGTGTCGGGGGCGGCGATCCGTTCCAGCAGCATTTCGGCGGCGCGGCGCGCGGTTTCACGGATCGGCGCGCGCGTCCCGGCAAAGCGCGGCGGCGCCTCTGTCCCGCCCATCATGTCGAACACGTCGTCATGGGTGGCCAGCGCAACCTGGCCGCTGCGCTCTGCCACGGCGCGCGCCGCGCCCAGGGCCTGGGGCAAGGTCGCCGTCAGCAGGGCGGTGGGGGGCGTGGCACTGTCCAGCAATGCGGCGGCGGCATCGTGGCCGGCCATCTCGCTCAGCGCGCAATGGCGGATCAGGTCGGGGGCCATGTCCAGCCCGCGCCGCTTGACGACCGAGCGGTAGCCCTGCGCGCGCTGTGCCGACAGCGCCAACCCCGTGGGGCCGTTTATCAGGCCGATCCGACTGTGCCCGCCGCGCAGCAGCAGCCGCGTGGCCTGGCGCGCGGCCTCGACCCCGTTCAGGCCGACCCAGGGATAGGCCGCGTCGACGGTCAGCGGTTGGCCATGCACGACGAAGGGCAGGCGCGTTTCCTCCAGCGCGGCGATATGCGGGTCCAGCACGGCGGGCATGTGCACCAGGGCGCCGTCCACCGCCCCGCGCGCGGCCATGTCGCCATAGGCGGTGGCGGCGGCGGCATCGGTCACAGGGGCCAGCGTGGTTTCGTACCCGGCCGCGGCAAAGGCCTCTGTCGCGCCGGCCACGGCCTCGGCCAGGATGGGATTGGCCAGCATGCCCAGCCAGTCCGCCGGGATCACCTGCGCCACGGCCATCGCCCGCCCGGTGGCCAGCCCGCGCGCCCGCGCGTTCGGGCGGTAGCCATGGTCCTGCGCCGCCTGTTCCACGCGCTTGCGGGTGGCCTCGGCGACCTCGGGATAGCCGTTCAGCGCCCGGCTGACCGTAGTCTGCGACAGACCCAGGAGCCGCGACAATTCCTTGAGGTTCATGTTTCCCTGCCCCCGCGCGTCCCGCGCATTGCCTCGGGGCCAAAGGTTAACGCCGCCGCGGGCGCAGGGTCAAAGGAAAGTGGCAGAGCGCGAGAGCGCGCGGACGCCTCTGCCGCCCTCGGTTGACAGGGCGCGGCCGATGGGCAAGCGTTGGTGCAGAACATTGCCCCGGCCGACCGTGGGCGCGGGGCATCGCAACGATCAGGCGCGGTGCAGCGCGCCGATGGGAGGAGTGCCATGAATACCAAGCGGATGTCCTGTGCGGCCGTCCTTGCCTTGGCGGCCGGAACGGCGCAGGCGCAAGAGTTGCTGTTCGCCCCGGGCGAGGATGCGCGGTTCAACTGGGAGAGTTTCGACAGCTTTTCCGAAACCGATCTGTCCGGCGAGGTTCTGACCATCACCGGCCCGTGGACCGGCGCGGACAAGGATCTGGTCGAAAGCGTTCTGGCCTATTTCGAGGCCGCAACCGGCGCGACCGTGAACTATTCCGGCTCGGACAGTTTCGAACAGGATGTGGTGATCGCCGCGCAGGCCGGTTCGCCCCCCGATATCGCGGTCTTTCCGCAACCGGGGCTGGCCGCGGACATGGCGCGGCGCGGCTATCTGGCGCCGCTGGGGGCGGACACCGCCGAATGGGTGCGGTCGAACTATGCCGCCGGGGACAGCTGGGTCGATCTGGGCACCTACGCGGATGCAGAGGGGCAAGAGGCGCTGTTCGGGTTCTTCTACAAGGTCGATCTGAAATCGCTGGTCTGGTACGTGCCCGACAATTTCGACGAGGCGGGATATGACATCCCCCAGACGATGGAAGAGTTGAAAGACCTGACCGTCACCATCGCCGCAGAGGGCGGCACGCCATGGTGCATCGGCCTGGGGTCCGCCGCGGCGACGGGCTGGCCCGCCACCGACTGGGTCGAGGATCTGATGCTGCGCACCCAGCCGCCCGAGGTCTATGACGCCTGGGTCGCCAACGAGATGCCCTTTGACGATCCGCGCGTGATCGCCGCGATCGAAGAGTTCGGCTGGTTCGCGCGCAACGACGATTTCGTGGCCGGGGGCGCGGCCAATGTCGCCACCACCGATTTTCGCGACAGCCCCGCCGGTCTGTTTTCCTTCCCGCCTGAATGCTACATGCACCGGCAGGCCAGCTTCATTCCCACCTTCTTCCCCGAAGGGGCCGAGATGGGGCTGGATGTCGATTTCTTCTATTTCCCGGCCTATGCGGGCAAGGATCTGGGCACGCCCGTTCTGGGGGCGGGCACGCTGTGGGCCATCATGCAGGACAGCCCGGCCGCCCGCGCTTTTGTCGAGTTCCTGAAAACGCCGATCGCGCATGAGGTCTGGATGGCGCAGTCGGGTTTTCTGACGCCCTACAAGGCCGCCAACCCGCAGGCCTATGCCACCGACAGCCTGCGCGCGCAGGGCGAGATCCTGACCAACGCCACCACCTTCCGCTTTGACGGGTCGGACCTGATGCCGGGGGAAATCGGCGCGGATGCGTTCTGGAAGGGCATGGTCGCCTATACCACCGGCGAGGGGGCCAAGGCAGTGGCCCGGGACATTCAGGCCCGCTGGGACGCGCTGCGGTAGGGCGCGCGGATGTCGCCGCTGGTTCAGGGCCTGGTGACGATCCTGATCGGGGTCGGGGGCTGCGTGGGGTATTTCTACCTTTCCAACCTTGTGCTGGACCGGGTGATCTTTCCGGCGCGCGGGCCCGATCCGGGGCGCAATATCAGCCGGGCGAACGCGGTGCGGCCCTGGCTGTTCCTGTTCCCGGCGATGGCGGCGCTGGGGTTGTACCTGGTCTATCCGGTCGTGGGCTCGTTCTGGCGTTCGCTGTTCGACCGGGACGGGGACGAATTCATCGGGGCGGGCAACTATGCCAGCCTTGCCGCCGATGAAACATTCCGAACGGCGGTGTTCAACAACCTGCTGTGGGTGCTGGTGGTGCCGGCGGCGGCCACGTTCATCGGGCTGGTCTCGGCCCAACTGACCGACCGGCTGCGCTGGGGCAACTTGGCGAAATCCATGATCTTCATGCCGATGGCGATTTCCTTTGTCGGGGCCTCGCTGATCTGGAAATTCGTCTATGCGAACGAGGCCGATATCGGGCTGATCAATGCGATCCGCGCCGCGCTGGGGGCGGACAACCCGGTGGACGTGCTGCAAATCCCGTTCTGGAACAACTTTTTCCTGATGATGGTGCTGATCTGGATCCAGACCGGTTTCGCCATGGTGATCCTGTCGGCCGCCCTGCGCGGCATCCCCGAGGAAACGGTAGAGGCCGCGATCATCGACGGGGCGAACCCCTTTCAGATCTTTTTCCGCATCAAGGTGCCGCAGATCATGGGTACCATCGTAGTGGTCTGGACGACGATCACGATCCTGGTGCTGAAGGTGTTCGATATCGTCTACACGATGACCGGCGGCAATTTCGGCACCCAGATCCTGCCCTCTTACATGATGGGTTACATGTTCCGCGATGACGGGCGGGCGACGGCGGTGGCCTTTGTCATCATGGTGCTGGTGCTGCCGGTGATGGTCTGGAACATCCGCCAGGCCCGCAAGGAGTTACGCTGATGCAGGGCGTCGCGGGGCACAAGTCGCGCCTGACCTGGGCGGTGAACCTGACGGTGCTGGCGCTGGTGGTGTTGTGGCTGATCCCGACCGCGGGGCTGCTGGTGTCCTCGTTTCGCGATCGCGACCAGATTTCCGCCACCGGCTGGTGGCAGGCGCCCTTTGCGGTGGAACAGACCTATCGCATGCGCGCCGATGCGGGCGCGGCGGTGCAGGAGGGCGGGCAATACGTTATTGTCGGCAACGTGTTCGACAGCGACGGCTATGCGGGCGCGGCGGGGCGGGTGACGGGGTTCGGCATCACCGGGCGCGATCCGGCGGGTTTTGCCCCCGGCGCGGTGGCCGATCTGCGGCGCGGCGGCACGGTGAGCGTGCAGCCGGATGGCGCGTTCCGCGTCACCGCGCCCGAGGATTTCGGCCGCCGCGGCCCCAACATCTATTTTCAGGCGGCCACGCCGCCGCGGTTCTCGCTGGACAATTACGCCCGCGTGCTGGGGGCCGATGCGATGGGGCAGGCCTTTATCAACACGCTGACGGTCACGATCCCGGCCACGGTCATCCCCATCCTGATCGCCGCCTTTGCCGCCTATGCCCTGGCCTGGATGGAGTTTCCGGGCCGGGGCCTGCTGATCGCGGCGGTGGTGGGGCTGTTGGTGGTGCCGCTGCAACTGGCGCTGGTGCCGCTGCTGAAACTGCACCAGACGGTCGGCATCGGCCAAAGCTTTGTCGGGATCTGGATGGCCCATACCGGGTTCGGCCTGCCGCTGGCGGTGTACCTGTTGCGCAACTACATGGCCGGGCTGCCCCGCGACATCATCGAATGCGCCAAGGTGGACGGGGCGACCGATTTCCAGGTCTTTACCCGGATCGTGCTGCCGCTGTCGTTTCCGGCGCTGGCCAGTTTCGCGATCTTTCAGTTCCTGTGGGTCTGGAACGATCTGCTTGTGGCCAAGGTTTTCCTGCCCTCCAGCGACGAGGCCAAGGTGATGACGGTCAAGATCGCCGATGACCTGCTGGGCTCGCGCGGGGGGGATTGGGGCATCCTGGCGGCGGCGGCCTTTACCTCGATCGCGGTGCCCTTGTTGGTGTTCTTCACGCTGCAGCGTTACCTGGTGCGGGGGCTGCTGGCGGGTTCGGTCAAATAGGGGGCGGCATGGCGCTGGCAACAGACCCGGAATGGTGGCGCGGCGCGGTGATCTATCAGATCTATCCGCGCAGCTTTCAGGACAGTAACGGCGACGGGATCGGCGATCTGCTGGGGATCGCCCGGCGGCTGCCCTATGTCGCCTCGCTGGGGGTGGATGCGGTCTGGATCTCGCCCTTCTTCACCTCGCCGATGAAGGATTTCGGCTATGATGTCAGCGATTACTGCGATGTCGATCCGATGTTCGGCAGCCTGGCCGATTTCGACTGCATCGTGGGAACGGCGCATGCGCTGGGCCTGCGGGTGATGATCGACCTGGTGCTGTCGCATTCCTCGGATCAGCACCCCTGGTTCGTCGAAAGCCGCGCCAGCCGGGACAATCCGCGCGCCGACTGGTATGTCTGGGCCGATCCGAAACCGGACGGCACGCCGCCCAACAACTGGCTGTCGATCTTTGGGGGCTCGGCCTGGGCCTGGGATGGCGGGCGCGAACAGTATTACCTGCATAATTTCCTCGCCAGCCAGCCCGACCTGAACCTGCATTGCGCTGCGGTGCAGGGCGCGCTGCTGGATGTCGCGCGGTTCTGGCTGGATCGGGGCGTGGATGGGTTCCGGCTGGATACGATCAACTTTTACTTCGCGGACAAGGCGCTGCGCGACAACCCGCCCCTGCCGCCCCAGGATCGCAACGACAACATCGCGCCCCGCGTGAACCCGTATAACCACCAGCTGCACCTCTACGACAAGAACCAGCCGGAAAACCTGGATTTCCTGCGCCGGTTCCGCGCCGTGCTGGATGGCTACGGCGCGGTCGCCCTGGGCGAGGTCGGCGACGCGCAGCGCGATCTGGAAATCCTGGGCGAATATACCGGCGGCGGGGACAAGGTGCAGATGTGCTATGCCTTTCAGTTCCTGGGCAACACGCCGCTGTCGGCGGCGGCCATCGCCGCGCTTTATGCGAAACTGGGCCAGGTGGCCGCCGATGGCTGGGTGTGCTGGGCGATGTCGAACCATGACGTGGTGCGCCATGTCACGCGCTGGCATCTGTCGCCCGCCGCGCTGCGCGCCTATCTGACACTGCTGATCTGCCTGCGCGGCACTGTCTGCCTGTACCAGGGGGAGGAGTTGGGCCTGCCCGAGGCCGAGGTGCCCTTCGAGGCGCTGCAAGATCCCTATGGCATCGCCTTCTGGCCAGAGTTCAAGGGCCGCGACGGCTGCCGTGCCCCCATGGTCTGGCAGGAACAGGGCCTGCATGGCGGGTTTTCCGCAGCGCCCCATACCTGGCTGCCGGTGCCGCCTGCGCATCTGTCCCACGCGGTCGATGCGCAGGAACACGCGCCCGAGGCGATCATTCACCACTACCGCCGGGCCATCGCGTTTCGCCATGCCAACCCGGTGCTGGCCCGTGGGGCGCTGACGGACATGCGGGCCGAGGGCGATGTGCTGATATTCGAACGCGTTGCGGGGGACGTGCGGATGTTCTGTGCGATCAACCTAGGGGACGCGCCGGCCGCGCTGGACCTGCCGCCGGGCGATTGGCTGGCCGTGGGGGGTGAAATCAACGCCGCCCATCCCGGCACCGACGGGCGGGTGCATCTGGGGCCGTGGCAACCCTGCCTGATGCTGAACAACAAGGGGGCAGGCTGATGGCGGAACTCAAGCTGTCGGGCATTGGCAAAAGCTTTGGCCCGGTCGAGGTGCTGAAAGACATCGATCTGCATATCGACACCGGCGAATTCATCGTCTTTGTCGGCCCTTCGGGCTGTGGCAAGTCAACGCTGTTGCGGATGATCGCGGGGTTGGAGCGGATCACCGCAGGCACGCTGGAAATCGACGGCGTGCGGATGAACGATGTACCGCCCGCCAGCCGGGGCATTGCGATGGTGTTCCAGTCCTATGCGCTGTACCCGCACATGAGCGTTCGGGATAACATGGCCTTTTCCCTGAAGATCGCCGGGAAAAGCCGGGCAGAGATCGACGCCGCCGTGGCCCGCGCGGCGCAGACCCTGCAACTGGACCCCTATCTGGATCGCCTGCCCAAGGCCCTGTCGGGCGGCCAGCGCCAGCGCGTCGCCATCGGCCGGGCCATCGTGCGCGACCCCAAGGTCTATCTGTTCGACGAACCGCTCTCGAACCTTGACGCGGCCCTGCGCGTGGCCACCCGGATCGAGATCGCCCAACTGGCCGAGGCGATGCCGGACAGCACGATGATCTACGTCACCCACGACCAGGTAGAGGCGATGACCCTGGCCGACCGCATCGTGGTTCTGGCCGACAAGGGCATCGCCCAGGCCGGTCCGCCGCTGGAGTTGTATGAAAAACCCCGGTCGGAATTTGTGGCCCGGTTCATCGGCAGCCCCGCGATGAACCTGCTGCCCGGCGAGGTGGCCGAAACGGGCGAGGTCACGCAGGTCCGCATGGCCGCAGGCGGCGGCCTTGTCGCGGCCAATATCCCGACCCGCCCGGGCGACAAGGGCATGGCCGTCAATGTCGGCATCCGGCCAGAGGATCTGCGCCCGACCGACGGGGCGGCGCATGCCTTTGCCGGGCAGGTCGAGATTGTCGAGGCCTTGGGCGAGGTCACGCAGCTGCATTTCGCGCCGCATGCCGACGGCGCCGATCCGGTGGTGGCCAAGCTGCCCGGCATCCATACCGGCCTGCGCGGGCAGACCCTGCGCATGGCGGCCGATCCGGGCCGGGTGCACCTGTTCGCGGGGGGCGTGTCGCTGCTTTACCGCTGAGTGGGGCGCCTTGCCCATTGCGCGGCGATGGTCCGCGCCAGATCGTGCCTCGACAGCGCCCGCGCCCCGCCGCCCGGCGTCGCCTCGACATAGCCGATCAGGTCAAAGGGCAGATCGCCGCTCAGCGCCCCGGCCACGATGCCGTCGATCAGGATCGTTTCGCGCGTGACAACCGGGGTGCGCGGCAGGTCTGCCGCGGGGAACATCAGTGCGATCAGCTCGGCACAGAACAGGGCCGAGGGATCGCCCGCGTCGAATCGCATATCGAACGGCACCCCCATCCGCGCCAGCCCCCGGCGCAGCACCGCAGCCCGATCCACCCCGCGCGGGCGCAACGCCACGACAGTGTCGGTATCCAGCACCACATCGCCCCCGATCAGGCGCACGCCGCCATCCACGGATTCCAGGTAGGTGTTGCCCGCCGCGATGCTGTCGCGCCAGGGGGCCAGCGCAGGCAGGTGCCACAGCCCGGCCGCGCGCAGCTGCGCCTCTGTCCCGATATAGACGGCCCCGTGGGTGAATTGACCGGGGATCAGCAGGCCGGAGACCCGGTTGTCCGAATGAAAGAACAGCACATCCATCGGCCGCAACGCGTCCTCCAGCAGGGTGCGTGCGGCGGGCTGCCCACTCATCCAACCGGGGCGCAACTGGATCAGGCCCAGGCGGCGCAGCGGCTCTGCATTGGCATCGGCAAGGCGGATCATCCAGTCGGGATAGGCCCCGATCCGATCGCAACACCCGGCCAGGATCTCGGCCGGTGTGCCATCGGGGGTGTCACCGCCGGGGAGGAGGGGGGTGCATCCGGCCAACGCCGCGGTCAGCGCACAGGCCAGCCCCGCGATCCGGTATGGGCGCCAACGGCCCCTCACACCACGCCCCATCCGGTAAAGTGCGGAAACATCACCGCAGGCGCGCGTAACGCATAGACCGGTAGGGAAACCAATCGCTTAGAGTGGATTTCTGGAGATTTGGTGGAGCCAAGGGGAGTCGAACCCCTGACCTCTTGCATGCCATGCAAGCGCTCTCCCAACTGAGCTATGGCCCCGACCTTGTGCAACCCTTCCGGCTTGCCCGCGTGTATCTATGGAAGCGGCGGGGGGAGTGCAAGCAAAAAATTTGCCCCGCCGCGGCCCTCAGTTTTCGTCGTCGTCGGCGGACACGTCCGCGATATCGTCAAGCGACACGCTGTCGTCGTCATCGTCGTCCAGCACGTCGTCGCCCAGGTCGACATCGGTCGCCTCGTCGTCCTCGATCACCTCTTCGTCGTCGCTCAGGTCGCTGGCGGGCGCGGCCTTGGCGGGCGTGGCCTTGTCCTGGGTCAGGCTGCGGCTCTTGCCGGGCGACAGGCTGTCCACCGAAAAACTGTGCCCACAAGAGGGGCAGGTCATCGGATCGCGCTGCAGGTCATAAAAGCGGGTGGAGCAATTCGGGCACACACGCTTTACGCCCCATTCTTCCTTGGGCATGAAGATCCTCTTGCGTCATGTCTTTTCGCGGTCGCAGTCCCGTGCCACAAAGCCCCCTGTGTGTCAAAGCTCTTTTGATCCACCCGGAACGCAAGACACGAGGCAAGGATGCGCGCCACCCGCCTGCCCGGCGACCCGGCCATCGACGTGACGCTGCGCCGCTCGGCGCGGGCGCGGCGCTATTCCCTGCGCATCTCGCAGCTTGACGGACGGGTGACGCTGACCTTGCCCAGATCCGCGCCCCTGGCCGAGGGGCTGTCCTTTCTGCGGGAAAAGGAGGGCTGGATTCGCCGGCACCTGTCGGGCCGCCCGCCGGACATTGCCATAGGCTGGGGCATGGATGTGCCGTTCCGGGGGGACGCGCTGCCGATCGTGGCGGGCAGTGGCCGCGGCGCGCGGCTGACCGCGCAGGGGCTGGCCGTGCCCGGCCCCGCCGAACAGGTGCCTGCGCAGGTCCGGGCCTTCTTGCGGATGCAGGCGCGCGAGGCGCTGGCTGGGGCGGCGGATGTCCATGCCGGGACGCTGGGCCGCCCCTACGGACGGTTGACCCTGCGCGATACGCGCTCGCGATGGGGGTCCTGCTCGTCACGGGGTGATCTGATGTTTTCCTGGCGGTTGATCATGGCCCCGCCGCAGGTGCTGGATTACGTCGCCGCGCACGAGGTCGCGCACCTGGCCGAGATGAACCATTCGCCAGCTTTCTGGTCGGTGGTGGCCCGGCTGATGCCCGAATACCAGGCCCCGCGGGCCTGGCTGCGTGAAAACGGGGCGGACCTGCACCGGCTGCGCTTCGGCGATTGACGCTGGCCGGGTTTGTGATCACAATTATCCCATGCTGATCCAGACCCGCCCGGGCGAAGGCGGCAGCGCCGCCCATGACCGGCTTTACCGCGCCCTGCGCACCCAGATCATGCACGGCGAACTGACGCCGGGCGCCGCCCTGACCCTGCGCGGTATCGGCCGTCAATTCGGCGTGTCGATGACCCCCGCGCGCGAGGCGGTGCGCCGTCTGGTGGCCGAGGGCGCGCTGACCCTCTCGGCCTCGGGGCGGGTGTCCACGCCGGAACTGTCGAACGAACGGATCGAGGAACTGGCCGCCCTGCGCGCGCTTCTGGAACCCGAACTGGCCAGCCGTGCCCTGCCGCGCGCGCATATGGCGCTGATCGAGCGGATGCAGAAGATCAACGGCCAGATCGGCGAGGTGGTCAGCCGCGGCGATGCGGTCGCCTATATCCGGCTGAACCTGGAGTTCCACCGCGCGCTGTACCTGCGGGCGCAGGCCCCCGCGATGCTGGCCATGGCCGAAACCGTCTGGTTGCAACTGGGGCCGACGATGCGCGCGCTTTACGGCCGCCTGCGCCGGACCGAACCGCCCCAGCATCACCGTATGATCCTGGCCGCCCTGCGCGCGGGCGACGAACCGGCGCTGCGGCTGGCCGTCCGCGCGGATGTCACCCAAGGCCTGCGCATGCTGGCGAACTGACCGCGCCCCTTCTTCTTCTTGGAAAAAATGCCCATGGCGCGACGGAACCGCAGGCGGCCCCCGTAAAAGACTTGGCGGGCCGGTCCCCGGCCCAAGTCGATGGCCCGCCGCCCGCGCGACCCCCGCGCGGTGTGGGCGGCGGGAATGATCCTGCCGCCCATGGCGTTTCCGGTCGCGGTGCCGCGCCGGAAAAACCCTTCGGCCCGGCGGTTAGCTGTGGATCGGCCCGTCGCCGCAGGCCAGCGCCGCCTCGCGCACGGCCTCGGAATAGGTGGGGTGGGCGTGGCAGGTGCGGGCCAGATCCTCGGCCGCGGCGCCGAATTCCATGGCGACACAGATTTCGTGGATCAGCTCGCCCGCCGCGGGGCCGATGATATGGGCGCCCAGGATACGGTCGGTTTCCGCATCGGCCAGGATCTTGACGAAACCGTCGGCGGCGAAATTCGCCTTGGCCCGACCGTTGCCCATGAAGGAGAACTTGCCGACCTTGTAGGCGCGGCCCGCCTCTTTCAGGCTGTCCTCGGTCTTGCCCACGCTGGCGACCTCGGGGTGGGTGTAGATCACGCCCGGGATCACGTCGTAATTCACGTGCCCCGCCTGGCCGGCCAGGATCTCGGCCAGGGCCATGCCCTCGTCCTCGGCCTTGTGGGCCAGCATCGGGCCCTCGATCACGTCGCCGATGGCATAGATCCCGTCAACGGAGGTCTTGTAATGGGCATCCGTGGCGATCTGGCCGCGCTTGGTCATCTCTACCCCCAGCCCGTCCAGCCCCAGCCCCTGGGTAAAGGGTTTGCGGCCCGTGGCGACCAGCACCACATCGGCGTCCAGCTGGTGTTCGCTGTCATCCTTGCGCAGGGTATAGGCGACCTTGGCCTTGGTCTTCAGCGCCTCGACCCCCTGCACGGCGGCGCCGGTGACGATTTCCAGCCCCTGTTTTTTCAGCAGCGTGCGGAAGTTGCGCGCAACGTCGGTATCCATGCCCGGCGTGATCTGGTCCAGGTATTCCAGCACCGTGACCTCTGCCCCCAGACGGGCATAGACCGAACCCAGTTCCAGCCCGATCACGCCCGCGCCGATCACGGCCAGTTTCTTGGGCACCTTGGGCAGGCTAAGCGCGCCGGTAGAGGAAACGACGGTGTTTTCGTCGATTTCCACACCCGGAATGCTGGCCGGTTCGGACCCCGAGGCGATGATGATGTGTTTGGCGGTATGGGTTTCCTCGCCCACCTCGACCGCGCCGGGTTCGGGGATGCGCGCCCAGCCCTTGATCCAGTCGACCTTGTTCTTCTTGAACAGGAACTCGATCCCCTTGGTGTTCTGGCCGATCACGTCGTCCTTGTAGGATTGCATCTGCGCCCAGTCGACCGAGGGCGATTTGCCCTTCAGACCCATCTGGGCAAAGTTGTGCTCAGCCTCGTGCAACTGGTGGCTGGCATGCAGCAGCGCCTTGGAGGGGATGCAGCCCACGTTCAGGCAGGTGCCCCCCAGCGTTTCGCGCCCCTCGACGCAGGCGGTTTTCAGGCCAAGCTGCGCGCAGCGGATGGCGCAGACATAGCCGCCGGGGCCGGAGCCGATGATGATGACGTCGTAATTTGCCATTGGAGCCTCCTATCGGGGCGTGTCGTGGGGTGTTGGGCGGAGAGGGGGGCTGTCTGCCCCCCGCCGCGCCTGCGGCGCGTCCCCCCCGAGGGTATTTGGACCAAGAAGAAGGTCATATCAGTGCGGCCAGGGTCATCAGGATCGTGGCCGCGAAACCGGCCGCCCAGATGTAGGACCGCGCGGGCACCCAGCCGCGGATATAGCCGGGCACATAGGCGATGCGGGCGGCCAGGTAGATCCAGGCGCAGAGCGCGGTGAACCAGGTGGATTGGTCGGAGACGGTGATCAGGACCACCGCCGCGGTGAACAGGATCAGCCCCTCGAAATGGTTGTTCAGCGCCCGCTGCGCGCGGGAGGTCTGGCGCGAGAGCTGGTCGGCGGGCGGTTCGTCGCGCGGCGAGAGGGTGTATTCGGTGCCCAGTTCCCGATTGGCGGGGACCGCCAGCAGGGTGAACTGGACCGCCTGAACGAGGATGGCGAGGGCGAGGGCGTAGAGTTCGGGGGTCATGGGTCTTCGCGCTCCACCGCGATTTCATCAACAGGGTGTTTCAGTCTGAAGACGGAAAAGCCATTGGCGTTGAGCCATTTTCGGGCTTCGGTCGAATTGAAGCCTTCGCGCCCGGTGGCGGCGCGATAGGCATCCTTGACGCCGACCACCCAATGGACATCCCCGGGTTTCATTCCTGTGTCGCCGGGCATTGCTTACAAATCCATCAACAACCTTCTCGGATCCTCCAGCGCCTCTTTCACGCGCACCAGGAAGGTCACGGCGCCCTTGCCGTCGACGATCCGGTGGTCGTAGCTGAGGGCCAGGTACATCATCGGGCGGATGACGATTTCACCGTTCACCACCACGGGGCGGTCCTGGATCTTGTGCATCCCCAGGATGCCCGATTGCGGCGGGTTCAGGATCGGCGAGGACATGAGCGAGCCGTAGACCCCGCCGTTGGAGATGGTGAAGGTGCCGCCCTGCATTTCCGCCATGGACAGTTTGCCGTCGCGGGCGCGGGTGCCCATTTCGGCGATTTTCTTTTCGATCTCGGCAAAGCCCATGGAATGGGCGTCGCGCAGCACCGGCACGACCAGGCCGTTCGGCGTGCCCACCGCGATGCCCATATGCACGAAGTTCTTGTAGACGATTTCCGTCCCGTCGATTTCGGCGTTGACCTCGGGCACCTCTGACAGGGCGTGGCAGCACGCCTTGGTGAAGAAGGACATGAAGCCCAGTTTCACGCCGTGTTTCTTTTCGAAGAGATCCTTGTATTCGCGGCGCAGGGCCATGACGCCGGACATGTCGATCTCGTTATACGTGGTCAGCATGGCGGCGGTGTTCTGCGCGTCCTTCAGCCGCCGGGCGATGGTCTGGCGCAGGCGGGTCATCTTGACCCGTTCTTCGCGCGCGGCGTCCTCGGCCGGGATGGGGCCGCGGGCCGCATCGGGGGCGGGCGCGGGTTTCGGGGCCTCGGCCGGTTTGGGGGCGGGTTTCGGGGCCTGCGCCGCGCGCTGGACATCCTCTTTCATGATGCGGCCGTCACGGCCGGTGCCTTGCACATCCGCGGGCGACAGGCCCTTTTCGGCCATCAGCTTTTTCGCCGAGGGGGCGTGTTCCACGTCCTTGCCGTCGCCGGATGCGGCGGCCGGGGCCTCGGGTTCCGGGGCCGGGGTAGAGGCGGGGGCGCCTGCGCCGGTGGTCATGGTGGCCAGTTTGCCGCCGGCCTGCACGGTTTCGCCCTCACCGGCCAGGATCTGGCCCAGGGTGCCGCTTGCCGGGGCGGGCACCTCGACCGAGACCTTGTCGGTTTCCAGCTCGCACAGCATTTCGTCGCGTTCGACGGCGTCGCCGGGCTGCTTGAACCACGACGACACTGTCGCCTCTGCCACGCTTTCGCCCAGGGTGGGGACCATCACGTCGATCTCTTCACCGCCCTGGTCGGCCTCGGCGGTGGCCTCTTCGGCCACGCTCTTGCCGCCGGTGTCCGCCGGAGAGGCAGCCGCGCCCTCGGTGATGGTGGCCAGCAGCGCGTCGACCGACACGGTTTCGCCCTCGGCCGCGACGATTTCGGCCAGGGTGCCGGCGGTGGGTGCGGGCACCTCGACCGTGACCTTGTCGGTTTCCAGCTCGCACAGCATCTCGTCGGCGGCGACCGCGTCGCCGGGCTGCTTGAACCAGGTGGCGACGGTGGCTTCGGTGACGCTTTCGCCCAGGGTGGGCACGCGGACTTCTGTGGACATGAATTTACCCTTCGATGGTCAGCGCGTCGTTCACGAGCGCGGCTTGTTGTGCCTTGTGCGTGCTTGCCAGGCCCGTGGCGGGCGAGGCGGCGGCGGGGCGGCCGGCGTAGCGGGGCCGGCCATGCTTGGCGTTGATGCGGGTCAGGACCCATTCCAGGTTGGGTTCGATAAAGGTCCAGGCGCCCTGGTTCTTGGGTTCCTCCTGGCACCAGACAATCTCTGCCTCGCGGAAGCGTTGCAATTCCTTGACCAGGCTGAGCGCCGGGAACGGATAGAACTGTTCCAGCCGCATCAGGTAGACATCGTCGATGCCGCGGGCGTCGCGTTCCTCCAGCAGGTCGTAATAGACCTTGCCCGAGCAGATCACGACGCGCTTGATTTCCTCATCCGGCTTGAGCTGGAAATCCGAGGCGCGGTGGGTTTCCGCATCATCCCACAGCACCCGGTGGAAGGAAGAGCCGGTCAGGAAGGCCTTGGCCTCGGACACCGCCAGGCGATGGCGCAGCAGGGATTTCGGCGTCATCAGGATCAGCGGCTTGCGGAAATCGCGGTGCAACTGGCGGCGCAGGATGTGAAAGTAGTTGGCCGGGGTCGAGCAGTTGGCGACGATCCAGTTATCCTCGGCCGACATTTGCAGGAAACGTTCCAGCCGGGCGGAAGAGTGTTCCGGCCCCTGACCCTCGAACCCGTGGGGCAGCAGGACCACAAGGCCCGACATCCGCAGCCATTTGCGTTCGCCGCTGGAAATGAACTGGTCGAACATGATCTGGGCGCCGTTGGCGAAATCGCCGAACTGGGCCTCCCACATCACCAGGGCGTTGGGTTCGGCAAGGCTGTAGCCGTATTCGAAGCCCAGCACCGCATATTCGGACAGCATCGAGTCGATGACATCGTATTTCGCCTGTCCCTTGCGGATGTGGTTCAGGGGAAAATAGCGTTCCTCGGTGTCCTGGTTGATGATCGCGGAATGGCGCTGGCTGAAGGTGCCGCGCGCGCTGTCCTGCCCGGCCAGGCGCACCGGGTACCCCTCGGTCAGCAGCGAGCCAAAGGCCATCGCCTCGGCGGTGGCCCAGTCGAAGCCTTTGCCGTTGGCGAACATCTCTTTCTTGGTTTCCAGCAGGCGGCCCACGGTGCGGTGCGGGTTGAAGCCGTCGGGCACCGTGGTCAGGGCGGTTCCAAGGGCCTGCATGGTTTCTTCGGAAATCGCGGTATCGCCGCGCTGGTAATCATCGCCGCCACCGCGGGTGATATGCGACCAGCGCCCGTCCAGCCAGTCGGCCTTGTTCGGCTTGTAGTCTTTGCCGGCCTCAAATTCCTCGTTCAGGTGCGCCTGGAACGCGGCCTTCATGTCCTCGATCTCGCCCTCGGGGATCAGCCCGTCCTGCACCAGCCGTTCAGTATACAGTTGCAGGGTCGTCTTGTGCTTTTTGATCTTCTTGTACATCAGGGGGTTGGTGAACATCGGTTCGTCCCCCTCGTTGTGGCCGAAGCGGCGATAGCAGAAGATGTCGATCACCACGTCCTTGCCGAATTTCTGGCGGAACTCGGTCGCGACCTTGGCGGCGTGGACTACCGCCTCGGGGTCGTCGCCGTTGACGTGGAAAATCGGCGCCTCGACCATCAGCGCGATATCGGTGGGGTAGGGCGAGGACCGGCTGAAATGCGGCGCGGTGGTGAACCCGATCTGGTTGTTCACCACGATATGCATCGTGCCGCCGGTGCGATGGCCCACCAGCCCCGACATGCCGAAACATTCCGCAACGACACCCTGGCCCGCAAAGGCCGCGTCGCCATGCAGCAGCACGGGCAGAACCGTCTTGCGGTCATGGTCGTTGGCCTGTTCCTGCTTGGCGCGGGTCTTGCCCAGCACCACGGGGTTCACGGCCTCCAGGTGGCTGGGGTTGGCGGTCAGCGACAGGTGGACCGGGTGGCCGTCGAATTCCCGGTCGGACGAGGCGCCCAGATGGTATTTCACGTCGCCCGAACCGTCCACGTCCTCGGGCTTGAAGCTGCCGCCCTGAAACTCGTGGAAAATGGCGCGGTAGGGTTTGCCCATCACGTTGGCCAGCACCGACAGGCGCCCGCGGTGGGGCATCCCGATCACCAGTTCCTGCACCCCCAGGGCGCCGCCGCGCTTGATGATCTGCTCCATCGCTGGGATCAGCGCCTCGCCCCCGTCCAGGCCGAAACGCTTGGTGCCCATGTATTTGACATGCAGGAACTTTTCAAAGCCTTCGGCCTCTACCAGCTTGTTCAGGATGGCGCGCCGACCCTCGCGGGTGAACTTGATTTCCTTACCCAGACCCTCGATCCGTTCCTTCAGCCAGGCGGATTGCTCAGGGTCGGAAATATGCATGTATTGCAGGGCAAAGGTGCCGCAATAGGTGCGTTTGACGATGGTCAGGATCTCGCGGATCGAGGCGACCTGCAGCCCCAGCACGTTGTCGATGAAGATGGGCCGGTCCATGTCGGACTCGGTAAAGCCATAGGAACCGGGGTCCAGTTCCGGGTGCGGCGTGGGGTTGTTCAGCCCCAGCGGGTCCAGATCGGCGACCAGGTGGCCCCGGATACGATAGGCCCGGATCAGCATCAGCGCCCGGATACTGTCCAGCACCGCGCGCTTGATGTCGTCGTCGGTGACCTCGACGCCCTTTTCCTGGGCCTTCTCGCGGATCTTTGTCTCGGTTGCCTTGACCTCTTGCACCGGGGGTAGACCGGGCCATTGCCCGTCCAGCGCGGCGGTCAGGTCGTCGGCGGGCGCGGGCGGCCAGTCGCGGCGGGCCCAGCTTGGCCCTGCGGCCTCGCGTTTGACGGACACCTCGTCATCGCCCATCTCGGCGAAGAAGCGTTGCCACTGCTCGTCCACCGAGGCCGGATCGTTGGCGTAGCGCGCGTAAAGCTGTTCGACATATTCTGCGTTGTGGCCCTGCAGGAAGCTTGTGCCGTGAAAGGCGTCGTTCGCGCTTTGGTCGGTCATTGAAGTACCTCTTGCGGGTTGGGACCGTATTTGTTGGGGCCGGGGTCCGAGGGGCGGGACAGCCACCAGATCACCAGCAGCGGTGAAATCAGCAGAACCAGCGCCGCGACGATCAGAACGATGCCGACGAAACCGGCCAGCGTCTGCGCGGCCTCGTTCCCTGCGGATACGTCCAGGCCATCGACCAGCCCGGCAAAGCTGCCCATGCCGACCATCACGATCAGCGGGTAGATCATGAACAGGCCGGAGCGACCGGTATCGTGCATCCGCCGCCAGCCGGCGGACAGCCCCGGAATAAGTGTGCCGAGCGCAAAGGCCGCGGCCAGCGGGCCGTTCGACTGGACCGAGATGCCGGAAGCGGTGACGTTGCGCGTCCCCCCGAACAGGGCCAGGTCGATGGCCGCCGTCACGGCGTTGCCCAGCAGCAGGAACAACACGAACCACCAGTATTCGGGGCGCGAGGCGCGCCCCGAAAAGGTGAAGTATTTGGCAAGGCATGTCCTGACGGAGCGTGCAAAGCCCATGGTTCCTCCCTTGGCGGTCGGTCTTTCTAGCCGATCGCCTTCAGCACGGCCTGGCCCAGTTCGGCCGGGCTGTCGGCGACAACGATCCCGGCGGATTTCATCGCCTCGATCTTGTCTTCGGCGCCGCCCTTGCCGCCGGCAACGATCGCGCCCGCGTGGCCCATGCGGCGGCCCGGCGGGGCCGTGCGCCCGGCGATAAAGCCTGCGGTGGGTTTCGACCGGCCCTTTTTCGCCTCGTCCTTCAGGAACTGGGCGGCCTCTTCCTCGGCCGATCCGCCGATTTCACCGATCATGATGATGGATTCGGTTTCATCGTCGGCCAGGAACCATTCCAGCACGTCGATATGTTCGGTGCCCTTGATCGGGTCGCCGCCGATGCCGACGCAGGTGGATTGGCCAAGGCCCACATCGGTGGTCTGCTTGACCGCCTCATAGGTCAGCGTGCCCGAGCGCGAGACCACGCCGACGCTGCCGCGCTTGTGGATATGGCCGGGCATGATGCCGATCTTGCAGGCATCGGGCGTGATGACGCCGGGGCAGTTGGGGCCGATCAGCACGCAATCGCTGTCGGCCAGCGCGCGTTTCACCGTCATCATGTCCATTACCGGGATACCCTCGGTGATGCAGACGATCAGCGGGATTTCGGCATCGATGGCCTCAAGGATGGAATCTGCGGCAAAGGGCGGGGGGACATAGATCACCGACGCATTCGCCCCGGTCTTTTGCACCGCCTCGTGGCAAGAGTTGAAGACCGGCAGGTCCAGATGCGTCTGCCCGCCCTTGCCGGGGGTGACCCCGCCGACCATCTGCGTGCCATAGGCGATGGCCTGTTCGGAATGGAAGGTGCCCTGCGAGCCGGTGAAGCCCTGGCAGATGACCTTGGTGTTTTCGTCTACGAGTACGGCCATGAAGGCGTTCTCCTTACTCTGACACGCTTCCGCGCATTATTAACTATGTCTCGGAGGCGATTACCGCCCCACCTAGTTTCTTTCCTTCCGCTTTGCCGCGGTGCGAGTGATGGAGCCGAAATACCTCGAAATGGTCTGGTGTGTTTTTCACAACATATACGGCGTCGATCTTCGCTCTTCTGAACGACGTTTCGATCTCGTGCATTGCAGATTTCCAGTCGTCGAAGAGTCCCAAGTCTCTGTAAAGGTTTCCAGATTGACGAAATAGCGCTGCGGATACAGGGCCGTTTCGCAAGAGACAAACATCTTGCATTTGGTTGCTGTATATTGTGTCTAGCCGATCCGGATCACTGAGGCGCTGTTCTTTGATCATCACCACGATGACGACCAAAATGACAAAGCAGATAATTGCTACTGCTTCGAGGGCACCCATCTGCCTTACCCCTTCACCGCCGCCACGATCTTCACCGCCGCATCACTCAAATCATCCGCCGCGATCACGTCCAGGCCGGAATTGTTGATGATGTCCTTGCCCTTTTCGACATTGGTGCCTTCCAGCCGGACCACCAGCGGCACTTGCAGGCCGACCTCTTTGACGGCCGCGACCACGCCCTCGGCGATCACGTCGCAGCGCATGATGCCGCCGAAGATGTTGACCAGGATGCCTTTGACGTTGGGATCGCTGGTGATGATCTTGAACGCCTCTGTCACCTTTTCCTTGGTGGCGCCGCCGCCCACGTCCAGGAAGTTGGCGGGTTCGGACCCATACAGTTTGATGATGTCCATCGTGGCCATGGCCAGCCCCGCGCCGTTGACCATGCAGCCGATTTCACCGTCCAGCGCGATATAGTTCAGGTCGTATTTCGACGCCTGCAACTCCTTGGGGTCTTCCTCGGTCTCGTCGCGCAGGGCCAGGATATCCTCGTTCCGGTACAGCGCGTTGGAGTCGAAGCCCATCTTGGCGTCCAGGCATTTCAGATCGCCCGCCTGCGTCACGATCAGGGGGTTGATCTCCAGCATCTCACAGTCTTTTTCGGTAAAGCATTTGTAAAGCTGGCCCATCAGCCGGACGCATTGCTTGACCTGCTGGCCCTCCAGCCCCAGCGAAAACGCGATGCGGCGGCCGTGATAGGGCTGATACCCCGTCACCGGATCGACGCTGAAGGACAGGATTTTTTCGGGGGTGCTGGCGGCGACATCCTCGATGTCCATGCCGCCCTCGGTCGAGCAGACGAAGGCCACGCGGCTGGATTGCCGATCTACCAGCAGGGCAAGGTACAATTCGCGCTCGATGTCCGAGCCGTCCTCGATATAGACGCGGCCGACCTGTTTGCCCGCCGGGCCGGTCTGGTGCGTGACCAGCGTGCGGCCCAGCATCTTGCGCGCCTGTTCGGCGGCCTCGCCCACCGATTTGGCGATGCGGACGCCGCCCTTTTCGCCGGCTTCTTCCTCGATGAACCGGCCCTTGCCGCGGCCGCCGGCGTGGATCTGCGCCTTGACCACCCAAAGCGGGCCGTCCAGTTCGCCGGCGATGGTCTTGGCCTCTTCGGCGCGGGTGACCACATGGCCGTCCGACACCGGCGCGCCGTAGCTGCGCAGCAGCGCCTTGGCCTGGTACTCGTGGATATTCATGCAACTGTCCCGTACTGGTTGGTTTCCCAACTTCTAAGCACAGGACAGGGGTGCGACGAAACGCCTTTCCACAGGAATTATCGGGATTTCGTCATGTTTTTGGGGTTTGTGATCACACCCGCAAAAGATGTGATCACAAAGCAGCCCGTGCGCTGGTTCAGCCCAGCGACTCGTCGATGCCCTTGCAGGCGGCGACCAGCCCTTCGACGGATTCGACCGATTTGTCGAACATCGCCTGCTCGTCCTTGTTCAGCTTGATGTCCACCACGCGTTCGATGCCGTTGGCGCCGATCACGGTGGGCACGCCCACATACAGGCCCTTCAGCCCCAGGGCGCCATCGACCCAGGCCGCGCAGGGCAGCAGGCGCTTCTGGTCCTTCAGATAGGCCTCGGCCATCTCGATGGCGCTGGTGGCCGGGGCATAGTAGGCCGAGCCGGTTTTCAGCAGGCCCACGATTTCGGCGCCGCCGTCGCGGGTGCGCTGCACGATGGCGTCCAGCTTGTCCTGCGTGGTCCAGCCCATCGACACCAGATCGGGCAGCGGGATGCCGCCAACGGTGGAGTAGCGCGTCAGCGGGACCATCGTGTCGCCATGCCCGCCCAGAACGAAGGCGGTCACGTCCTTCATCGAAACATCGAATTCCACGCTCAGGAAGTGGCGGAAGCGCGCGCTGTCCAGAACGCCGGCCATGCCGACGACTTTTTCGTGGGGCAGGCCCGAATACTCGCGCAGCGCCCAGACCATCGCGTCCAGCGGGTTGGTGATGCAGATCACAAAGGCGTCGGGGGCGTTGTCGCGGATGCCCTCGCCCACCGCTTTCATGACCTTCAGGTTGATGCCCAGCAGGTCGTCGCGGCTCATCCCCGGTTTGCGCGGCACGCCGGCGGTGACGATGCAGACATCGGCGCCCGCGATATCGGCGTAATCGGTGGTGCCCTTCAGCGCGGCGTCAAAGCCCTCGGACGGGCCGCTTTCGGCGATGTCCAGCGCCTTGCCCTGCGGCACACCGTCGGCGATGTCGAAAAGAACGACGTCGCCCAGTTCCTTGATCGCGGCGAGATGGGCGAGCGTGCCGCCGATCTGTCCCGCGCCGATAAGAGCGATCTTGGGTCTGGCCATGTCTGTCTGTTCCCTAGTCTTGTTGGTTTCGGCGCGATGGGTAGACGTTTGCCGCCCATCGCGCAAGTGTGCCGCGATGCAGCATCCCCGCGCCCGGCTTTCGCGCGGGGGCCTGTCCGGGCTAAGCTGCCCTGTCCCCAAACGCTTGGCAGAGGTCTGCGCGGTGCTTGTCCTTGATCCGGTTTTCCTGGCGGCCACGGTGCCTGCGGTGCTGTTCGCTGGCATTTCCAAGGCGGGCTTCGGGTCCGGTGCGGCCTTTGCGGCGCTGGCGATTCTGGCCCTGATTCTGGAACCGGCGCAGGCGCTGGGGCTGATGTTGCCGCTGCTGATGCTGATCGATGCGGCCACCCTGCGCCCCTATTGGCGAGGGTGGGACTGGCCCAACGCGCGGCTGCTGATCCTAGGCGCGCTGCCGGGCGTGGTGCTGGGCGCGGCGCTGTACCGGGTGGCGGCGCCGGACGTGATCCGGTTCCTGATCGGGGCGGTGGCGCTGGCCTTCGTGGCTCCAGGCGGCCGTTCGCTTGCGGCTGCTGCGCTACCGGGTGCGGCCGTTCCAGGCGCGGGCGGGGCTGGCGGCGGGTGTGGTGGCCGGGTTCACCAGCTTCGTCAGCCATGCGGGCGGGCCGCCGGTGGCGGTGTTCCTGCTGGCGCAGGGTCTGTCGAAAACCGTCTATCAGGCGACGACCGTTCTGGTTTTCTGGGCGATCAACCTGTTCAAGTTCGTACCTTACGCGTTCCTGGGGATTTTTACCGCCCAGACCCTGCTGGCCGATCTGGTGCTGGCGCCGGTGGCGCTGCTGGGGGCGTGGCTGGGGGTGCGGGCGCACCGACTGGTGCCCGAGGGGCTGTTTTTCGGGATCACCTATGTCGCCCTGACGTTGACGGGGCTGCGGCTGATCTGGGTGGCGGTCGCCTAGGCGTCAGGCCTCCTCATCGGACAATGCCCCGCCGGGCGCCGCGCCAAAGGCATCGCCGGCCGCGACCACGCAGGACAGCCCCGAGGGCAGGGTGGCCAAGATCGTCCAGCTGCCCGTGCGGGGATTGGCGAATAGCTCGACCAGCGCGTGATCGCCGACAAGGCCGGTGGCCTGCAAGGCCTCGCCATAGTGTTGTGCAAGCTGCACCAGCGCTTCGGCGCGGGGGGCGCAGGGATCGGCCATCGCCGGGATCGGCAGGGCAAGGGCGGCAGCGACAAGAAGCGGGCGCATCGGGCTGATCCTTTCGGGCAGGTGCGGGGGCCTAAAACCTGCGCGAGGGGGGGTGAATGCCGCCTTACCCCTGCGCGCGCCCGTTTCTGCGACGCGGCATAATAGGGGTTGCGCAATATGTCCCGGCTGTGATGGTTTGCGCAACAAAATGACCCGAGGTTAGAATCAATGGATCCACGCGCCCGCCCGTTCCGCTCCGTCCTTTATATCCCCGGCTCGAAAGAGCGCGCCCTGGAAAAGGCCAAGACCCTGCCCGTGGACGCGATCATCTTTGACCTGGAAGATGCCGTCGCGGTCGAGGAAAAGCCCGCCGCGCGCAGCCTGCTGACCGAAACGCTGAAGGCCGGGGGCTATGGCCCGCGCTTCAAGATCGTGCGCGTCAACGGGCTGGACACCGAATGGGGCCGCAAGGACGTGCAGGCGATGGCCTTTGCCGGGGCCGACGCGGTGCTGCTGCCCAAGGTGGAAAAGACCGCCCAACTGGACGAGCTGTCCGAGATGCTGCCGGGCATGCCGCTGTGGGCGATGATGGAAACGCCGCGCGGCATCCTGAACGCCGATGCCCTGGCCGCCCATCCCCGGCTGGAAGGCTTTGTCATGGGGACCAACGACCTGGCCAAGGAGCTGGGCTGCCGGTTCCGCCCCGACCGCCTGGCGATGATGAGCAGCCTGACCCATTGCCTGCTGGCCGCGCGCGCCCATGGTGTGGTGGCCGTCGATGGCGTCTACAACGCCTTCAAGGACGAGGAGGGGCTGATGGCCGAATGCGAGCAGGGCCGCGACCTGGGCTTTGACGGCAAGACGCTGATCCACCCTGCCCAGGTTCCCACCGCCAACGCCGCATTCGCCCCCAGCGAAGAAGAGATCGACCTGGCCCGCCGCCAGATCGCCGCCTTTGAAGAGGCCGAGAAAAACGGCCAGGGGGTCGCTGTGGTGGATGGCCGCATTGTCGAGAATCTGCATATCGTTACCGCACGGGAAACGCTGGCCAAGGCAGCCGCGATTGCGCAACTGGAGGCTTCGACATGATGTATCTGGTCCTGGGCGTTCTACTGTGGAGTATCGCCCACCTGTTCAAACGTTTGTTCCCCGCGGCGCGGGCAAAACTGGACGATCTGCTGGGCAAATGGTCCAAGCTGATCTTCATGGTGCCGCTGGTGGCCTCGGTCGTGCTGATGGTGATGGGCTATCGCGGCAACGAGGCGCCGGTGGTCTACACCACGCCGGCCTGGACGGTGCACCTGAACAACACGCTGATGCTGCTGGCGGTCATCTTCTTTGGTGTGGGGCAGTCGAAAAGCAACGCCCGCCGCTGGTTCCGCCATCCCCAGCTTTACGGGTTCTTGACCTGGGTCGTGGCGCACCTGCTGGTGAATGGCGATCTGGCCTCGATCATCCTGTTCGGCGGTCTGGGCCTGTGGGCGATCGCGGAGATCATTCTGATCAACCGTCAGGACAAGGCGGTCACGCGCTATTCCGGCGGCTCGCTCAAGGGCGATCTGCGCCTGCTGGGCATCGGCATCGCGCTGTACCTGGTCATCATCGGGCTGCACATCTGGGCCGGTGTCTGGCCGCTGCCGGTCAGTGCGTGATGCGCCGCTATCGCCTGTTGACCGAGGTCGATACCGCCGCCTTCTGCCAGAAGGTGACCAAGGCGCTGGCCGATGGGTGGGAGCTGTACGGCTCCCCCGCCTATGCCCATGACCCGGTCAGCGGGCAGATGCGCTGCGCACAGGCGGTGATCCGCGACGAAACGGGGGAGGATGCCCCCGAAACACAAGGAAAGGCATGAGCATGGCCAAAACCAACCCGGGCCGGTTTTTCGAGGATTACACGGTGGGGCAGGTGATCGCCCATGCCGTGCCGCGCACCCTGTCGGGGGGGGAACGGGCGCTGTATCACGCGCTCTACCCCGCGCGGCATGCGCTGTATTCCTCGGATGCCTTTGCGCAATCCTGCGGCCTGCCCGCCGCGCCGCTGGACGACCTGATCGCGTTCCACACCGTGTTCGGCAAGACGGTGCCGGACATCAGCCTGAACGCGGTGGCAAACCTGGGCTATGCCGAGGGGCGCTGGCACCGCCCGGTCTGGCCCGGCGATACGCTGCGGTCCGAATCCGAGGTGATCGGGCTAAAGCAGAATTCCAACGGCAAGTCCGGCGTCGTCTGGGTCCGCACTCGCGGCCTGAACCAGAAGGACGAGGTCGTTCTGGACTATGTCCGCTGGGTAATGGTGAAAAAGCGCGACCTGGACGCCCCCGCGCCCGAAACCGTGATCCCCGATCTGGCGAAATCGGTCGCGGCCGCGGATCTGGTCGTGCCCGAGGTGCTGAACTTTACCAACTACGATTTCACCCTGGCGGGGGAACCGCATCGCTGGGGTGACTACGAGGTGGGCGAGATCATCGACCATGTCGACGGCGTGACCATCGAAGAGGCCGAGCACATGCAGGCTACGCGCCTGTGGCAGAACACCGCCAAGGTGCATTTCGACGCCACCTTCCGCGAGGATGGCAAGCGGCTGATCTATGGCGGCCATGTCATCAGCATGGCGCGCGCGCTGTCCTTCAACGGGCTGGCCAACGCGCAGATGATCGCGGGGCTGAACGGGGGGGCGCATGCCAACCCCTGTTTCAGCGGGGATACGGTGCGCGCCTGGACCGAGGTTCTGGACAAGGCGGAAACCGGCGCGCCGGGCGTGGGCGCGTTGCGGCTGCGGCTGGTCGCGGTCAAGCAGGGCGGCGTGCCGGGCACCCTGAAGGGCGAGGACGGCAAGTATCTGCCGCACGTTCTGCTGGACCTGGACTACTGGGCCTTGATGCCGCTTTGACGGTTGGACTGGAAAATTGTGATCACGGTGACCTATTCCGTGATCACAAATCTGGATTTTTTCGCGTCCGCAGCGAAAAAACGGGCTTGAAACCCGGTCAGCCCCGTGACTCCGGCGGAAAACTTGTTATCACATCGGTCCACGACCGCGCCCCAGCACGAGAGGGACACCATGGCTGACGTCAATCGCGGCAATCGTCCGCTTTCCCCGCATCTTCAGGTTTACCGTCCTCAGCTGACCTCGGTGACCTCGATCTTTACCCGGATCACCGGCAACGCACTGATCGTGGGGGCCATCCTGGTCGTTTGGTGGTTCATCGCCGCGGCCAAGGGGCCAGAGGCATTCGCCCGCGCGGATTGGGTGCTGACCTCTTACCTGGGCGATCTGGTGATGTTCCTGTCGGCCTGGGCGCTTTGGTATCACACGCTGGCGGGGATCCGGCACCTGATCTGGGACACCGGCCGCGGCCTGGCGATCGAGACCGCCGAAAAGCTTGGCCTCGCGATCATCGCGGGCTCGGCCATCCTGACCATCCTCACCGTTATCATCGTCTGATTAGGGGGACACGATGCGCTTCATCACCGACCGCAAGCGTGCCGTGGGTCTCGGCGCCGCTCACGCAGGGACCGAGCATCACTGGTACATGATCGTCAGCTCTGTTGCGCTGATCGGATTGATCCCGCTTTTCGTTATCATCTTCGGCTCGACCCTCGGCAAGCCGTATGAAGAGGTCGTGGCGACCTTCTCGCGCCCCTTCCCGGCGGTGGTGACGCTGCTGACGATTTGGGTCGGCCTGATGCATTTCCGGCACGGCGCGCAGATGATGATCGAGGATTACGCCCGCGGCGTGACCCGCAAGATCCTGCTGATCGCGATGATCTGCATCAGCTACACGGCCATGGCGGCCGGCCTTTACGCGATCGTCCGCATCGCGATCTGAGATTTCACGGAGAGACGGGCAGATGGCCGCTTACGAATACGAGACACATGAATACGACGTGGTTGTGGTCGGCGCCGGTGGCGCGGGCCTGCGCGCCACGCTGGGCATGGCCGAACAGGGCCTGCGCACCGCCTGCATTACCAAGGTGTTCCCCACCCGCAGCCACACGGTCGCGGCCCAGGGCGGCATCGCGGCGTCCCTGGGCAACATGGGGCCGGACCACTGGCAATGGCACATGTACGACACCGTCAAGGGGTCGGACTGGCTGGGCGACACCGACGCGATGGAATACCTGGCGCGCGAGGCGCCCAAGGCGGTCTATGAACTGGAACACTACGGCGTGCCGTTTTCCCGCACCGAGGCGGGCAAGATTTACCAGCGCCCCTTTGGCGGCCACACGACCGAGTTCGGCGAGGGCCCGCCGGTGCAGCGCACCTGCGCCGCCGCCGACCGGACCGGCCACGCGATCCTGCACACGCTTTACGGCCAGTCGCTGAAGCAAAAGGCCGAATTCTTCATCGAGTACTTCGCCATCGACCTGATCATGTCTGAGGACGGGCAATGTCAGGGCGTCGTTGCATGGAAACTGGATGACGGGTCCATTCACGTCTTTGCCTCGAAAATGGTGGTGCTGGCGACCGGCGGCTATGGCCGGGCCTATTTCAGCGCGACCTCGGCCCATACCTGCACCGGCGACGGCGGCGGGATGGTGGCGCGCGCGGGCCTGCCGCTGCAGGACATGGAATTCGTGCAGTTCCACCCCACCGGCATCTACGGCGCGGGCTGCCTGATTACCGAAGGCGCGCGCGGCGAGGGCGGGTACCTGACCAACTCGGAAGGCGAGCGGTTCATGGAACGCTACGCCCCGACCTACAAGGATCTGGCCTCGCGCGACGTGGTCAGCCGCTGCATGACCATGGAAATCCGCGAGGGTCGCGGCGTGGGGGCGGGCAAGGATCACATCCACCTGAACCTGTCCCACCTGCCGCCTGAAACCCTGGCCGAACGCCTGCCGGGCATTTCCGAAAGCGCCAAGATCTTTGCCGGTGTCGATGTCACCAAGGAACCGATCCCGGTTCTGCCGACGGTGCATTACAACATGGGCGGCATCCCCACCAACTACTGGGGCGAGGTGCTGAACCCGACCGCCGACAACCCCGACAACATCGCGCCCGGCCTGATGGCCGTGGGCGAGGCCGGCTGCGCCAGCGTGCACGGCGCGAACCGCCTTGGCTCCAACTCGTTGATCGACCTGGTGGTCTTTGGTCGGGCGGCCGCGATCCGGGCCAAGGACGTGGTGGACCCCACCACCGCCGTTCCGACGCCGAACCAGGCCTCGATCGACGCGGCGCTGAGCCGCTTTGACGGGCTGCGCTATGCCGAGGGTCAGACCCCCACCGCCGAGCTGCGCCTTGAGATGCAGAAGACGATGCAGGCCGATGCCGCCGTCTTCCGCACCGAAAAGACGCTGGCCGACGGTGTCAGGAACATGACCGCCATCGCCGGCAAGATGGGCGATATCAAGGTTACCGACCGCTCGCTCATCTGGAACTCGGACCTGATGGAAACGCTGGAGCTGACCAACCTGATGCCCAACGCCCTGGCCACCGTGGTCAGCGCCGAGGCGCGCAAGGAAAGCCGTGGCGCACACGCGCACGAGGATTACCCCGACCGCGACGACGCCAACTGGCGCAAGCACACGCTGTCCTGGGTCGAGGCCGAAAACGTGCGGCTTGCCTACCGCCCGGTGCACCTGGAACCGCTGAGTACCGCCGAGGACGGCGGCATCGACGTGGCCAAGATCGCGCCCAAGGCGCGGGTCTACTGAGGAGACGAGGGAATGGTTGAACTGACGCTCCCCAAGGACTCGGTCATCAAGACCGGCAAGACCTGGCCGAAACCGGACGGCGCAACCAATGTGCGCAAGTTCCAGATCTACCGCTGGGATCCGGATACCGGCGAAAACCCCCGGGTGGATACCTATTTCGTCGATCTCGATACCTGCGGCCCGATGGTTCTGGACGCGCTGATCAAGATCAAGAACGAAATCGACCCGACCCTGACCTTCCGCCGCTCTTGCCGCGAGGGGATCTGCGGGTCCTGCGCGATGAATATCGACGGGACCAACACGCTGGCCTGTACCCGCGGCATGGATGAAATCAAGGGCACGGTAAAGATCTACCCGCTGCCGCACATGCCCGTGGTCAAGGATCTGATCCCCGACCTGACGCATTTCTATGCCCAGCACGCCAGTATCATGCCCTGGCTGGAAACCGAAAGTAACGAGCCGGTCAAGGAATGGCGCCAGTCGCCCGAGGACCGGAAAAAGCTGGACGGTCTCTACGAATGCATCATGTGCGCCAGCTGCTCGACCGCCTGCCCGTCCTACTGGTGGAACGGCGACAAGTATCTCGGCCCCGCCGCCCTGCTGCACGCCTATCGCTGGATCATCGACTCGCGCGACGAGGCCACGGGCGAACGGCTGGACCAGCTTGAAGACCCGTTCAAGCTGTACCGCTGCCACACGATCATGAACTGCACCAAGACCTGCCCCAAGGGGCTGAACCCGGCCAAGGCCATCGCCTCGATCAAGAAGATGATGGTCGACCGCGCGATCTGAACGCTGCCGGAAATCCGATCCGCGAACGGCCGGTCCCCCGTGGGCCGGCCGTTTTTCGTGGCTGGCGACCCTTGCACCCAGCACATGCCGAGTTTCGCGCAACGGCAGGTGCGCAGCCCCGCCAAGGGGCGTATCGTCCAAAGCGGGAGGAGTAACCGAACCCGAACGGAGGGTTACATGCCCCGTACTGCCAAGCCGCGCCATGTCGGTGCGAAAGAAGCCTTGAAAATCCTCGAAGATTCCTACGCCTACTACGCGCCTGCGCATGTGTTCGTGCCCGGCCAGCGCGAACCCGAGGAATACTACGAATACTGCGCGGCAAGCTGAGCACGCGATCCGGGCCGCCGCGGCACTTGCCGCGCGTCTCGTTCCGCGTTCTGATGGGGGGATGAGCAATGCACCCCCCGATGCAGATGCCCGCCGGGCCGCCCGCCCGGTGGTCTGCTACCCGCCCGATCGCCTGCCCGCCCCCGACGCGGGGTGGATGGCACGTCTGCGCGCCGGGCTGACGCCCCGCGAAACCCTCACCGTGCCGCCGCGCACGGCCCGCTGCCTGCGCGTGCCCGCGGGCCATGTGCTGCGGATTTCCTGCGTGCAGGGGCCACAGGTGGGCGACCTGAACCTGTGGAACGCGGACGACCTGTCGGAACGTTTCTATTCCGGCAAGACCCGCGCGCTGTACGGCACGCACCTGACGACCGGGCACCGGCTGTGGTCGTCCTTTCCACATCTGCGCCCGATGGCTACGATCATCCATGACAGCCTGGCCTGGTACGGATTCGATGCGGACGGGGCCGGGGTGCATGACGTGATCGGCACCCGCTGCGACCCCTATACCGACCATCTGCTCAGCGGCGGGCAGTACCACCATTGCTGCCATTCCAATCTGGTGCGTGCGCTGGCCGCGGCAACCGGCCTGCCGCCGGACCGGGCCGAACCCCATGTGCATGACGTTTTCAACGTCTTCATGTGCACCGGCTTCACCCGCGACATGCACCAGTATTTCACCAAGGCCAGCCCGGTCCGCCCCGGCGACCACATCGACCTGTTTGCCGAAATCGACCTGCTGGCCGCGCTGTCGGCCTGCCCCTGGGGCGATTGCGCCTCAAACAGCACCGAAACCGCGTGCTGCCACCCCCTGGACATGACCGTTCTCGCGCCGGACCCGGATGCGCTGACGGGCTGGCAGCCGCCCGCGCCCAATGGCTATGACCGCTCGCACGGGGCGTAACGCCTGTCTTCTTCTTGGTAAAAATACCCATGGCGCAAAGCGGGCCACGGGCGCGGCGCCGGGGGTCAGGCGAAGGCGGCTGACAGCGCGATCTCGACCATGTCGGTAAAGCTCCGCTCGCGGTCATCCGATGTCAGGGCGGCGCCGCTGGACAGGTGATCGGACACGGTCAGGACCGCCAGCGCGCGGGCGCCGTGGCGCGCGGCGACGGTGTATAGCTCTGCCGCCTCCATCTCTACCGCCAGGACGCCGTGCCGCGTCATCTGCGCGGTCAGGTCGGGGCGTTCGTCATAAAAGCTGTCGGTCGAATAGATGCCGCCCACATGGGGCACGATCCCCCGCGCGCGGGCGGATCGTTCCGCCGCGGCCAGCAGCCCGTAATCCGCACAAGGGGCGAAGTTCAGATCGCCGAAAAGCCCCTTGGACGGCGTCGATAGCGACGAGGCCGTCATCGCCAGCACGATGTCGCGCAGCCGGATATGATCCTGCATTCCCCCGGTCGAGCCGATGCGGATCAGCGTTTTGGCCCCGAAATCGCGGATCAGTTCGTTGGCGTAGATCGACAGCGAGGGCATGCCCATACCGCTGCCATGGATCGTCACGCGGTGGCCGTTCCAGGTGCCGGTATAGCCCAGCATGCCCCGCACCCTGTTCACGCAGACCGGATCGGTCAGGAAGGTTTCCGCCGCCCATTTCGCCCGCATCGGGTCGCCGGGCATCAGGACGGTTTCAGCGATCTCGCCGGGATTTGCGCCGATATGGATGGTCATTGGCCCCTCGTCAAAGCGTCGGCGCAGGCTAGCGCGGCGGCGCGGGGCGGCCAAGCCCCGCCCATGTCGGATCGCGCAGGGGGCGCTGCCCCCGTCGCCCGTTCCGGGCGACTCCCCCGGGGTATTTGGCCCAAGAAGAAGGGGCGGCGGGCGCCTATTCGGCGGCCACCGGGGCCGGGTCGATCAGGCCGACGATGTCGAACATGATGCGGTTCAGTTCGAAATCCTTGGGCGTATAGACCTTGGCCACCCCCATCGCGCGCAGGCGCGCGGCGTCGTCGTCGGGGATGATGCCGCCGACCACGACCGGGATGTGCATCAGGTCGTTTTCCTTCATCAGGCGCATCAGCGCCTCAAGCAGCGGGATATGGCTGCCCGAGAGGATCGACAGGCCCACGACATGCACGTCTTCGGTCTTGGCGGCCTCGACGATTTCGCCGGGGGTCAGGCGGATGCCCTCATAGGTGATGTCCATCCCGCAATCGCGGGCGCGGGCGGCGATCTGTTCGGCGCCGTTGGAATGGCCGTCCAGCCCCGGCTTGCCGACCAGCAGTTTGGGCCGGCGGCCCAGGCGGCCGGCCAGCGCGTCCACCTCGGCGCGGATCTCGTCCAGGCCCTCGGTCCGGTTGGAGGGGTTTTTCGACACGCCGGTGGGGCCGCGATACTGGCCGAAGACGGCGCGCATCACGTCGGCCCATTCGCCAGTGGTGGCGCCCGCGCGGGCGGCCTCGATCGAGGGGGGCATGATGTTTTCGCCGGTTTCGGCGGCCAGGCGCAGCGCGGCCAGGGCCTTGGCGACGCGGTCGCCGTCGCGGTCGCGCCGCCAGGCGTTCAGGCGGGCGATCTGGTCGGCCTCGGCATCCTTGTCGGCGACCATGATCGCCTCGTCGCCGGCGGTCAGCGGCGAGGGTTCGGCCTCGGTCCAGCGGTTGACGCCGACGACGGTCGTTGCGCCGCCCTCAATCCCGGTGATGCGGTCCGAGTGGCTTTCGACCAGGCGGGATTTCATGTATTCGATCGCCGCCACGGCACCGCCCATCGCGTCGATCTGGGCCAGTTCGGCGCGGGCGTTTTCCTTCAGTTCCTCGACCTTCTTGGTCACGGCCGGGTTGCCGTCGAACAGATCCTCGTATTCCAGCAGGTCGGTTTCGTAGGCCACGATCTGCTGCATGCGCAGCGACCATTGCTGATCCCAGGGGCGCGGCAGGCCCAGGGCCTCGTTCCAGGCGGGCAGCTGCACGGCGCGGGCGCGGGCCTTTTTCGACAGGGTCACGGCCAGCATCTCGATCAGGATGCGGTAGACATTGTTTTCCGGCTGCTGCTCGGTCAGGCCCAGGCTGTTCACCTGCACCCCGTAGCGGAAGCGGCGGTATTTTGGATCCTCGACCCCGTAGCGTTCGACGCAGATCTCGTCCCACAGATCGACGAAGGCGCGCATCTTGCACATCTCGGTGACGAAACGGATGCCCGCATTCACGAAGAAGGAAATCCGTCCGACCATGGCCGGGAAATCCTCGGGTGCGACCTTGCCCTTCAGGTCGTCCAGCACCGCCGTCGCGGTGGCCAGCGCGTAGGACAGTTCCTGTTCCGGCGTCGCGCCGGCCTCTTGCAGGTGGTAGGAACACACGTTCATCGGGTTCCATTTGGGCAGATGTTCGCGGGTATAGGCGGCGACATCGGTAATCATGCGCAGGGACGGTTTTGGCGGGCAGATATAGGTGCCGCGGCTGAGGTATTCCTTGATCAGGTCATTCTGCACCGTGCCTTGCAGCTTGCTGATGTCGGCGCCCTGTTCCTCGGCCACGGCGATGTAAAGCGACAGCAGCCAGGGCGCGGGCGCGTTGATCGTCATCGAGGTGTTCATCTGTTCCAGCGGGATCTGATCGAACAGCAGGCGCATGTCGCCCAGGTGATCGACCGGCACGCCGACCTTGCCGACCTCGCCGCGGGCCAGTTCGTGGTCGCTGTCATATCCCGTCTGGGTGGGCAGGTCGAAGGCCACCGACAGACCTGTCTGGCCCTTGGCAAGGTTGCCGCGATAAAGGGCGTTGGACGCCTTGGCGGTGGAATGGCCCGCATAGGTACGGAACAGCCAGGGGCGGTCTTTGGTGGTTTCGGTCATGGCACGCCTCGGGATTCGGGGTGGCAATAAAATTTCGCTTCAGGCGTCATAATGAAAATATCATGTCGATGTCAATTCGCTGCGTCGCGGCACGGGTTGCAACGTAAGGGTCATAAAATTACCAATCAGACCCCAAAATGCGTTGCAAAGTTGCGCGTGGAATTCTATCTGACGGGGAACCACCGCGCGATTCTGCGCTGCGGCGAACCGAATAACCAGCAAGGAGGCCCCGATGGCACTCGACACCAACCCGTCCGTCGTCCCCTACGAGGCGCCCGAAAAGGACCTGTACGAAATCGGCGAGATGCCCCCTATGGGCTATGTGCCGTCCAAGATGTACGCTTGGGCCATCCGGCGCGAACGCCATGGCGAGCCGGACAAGTCCTTCCAGGTCGAGGTCGTGGAAACCCCCGAGATCGACAGCCACGAAGTGCTGGTCCTCGTGATGGCCGCAGGCGTGAACTATAACGGCATCTGGGCCGGCCTGGGCATCCCTGTGTCGCCTTTCGACGGGCATGGCGCGCCCTATCACATTGCCGGTTCGGATGCGTCGGGCATCATCTGGAAGGTCGGTTCGGCCGTGAAGAACTGGAAGGTGGGCGACGAGGTCGTGATCCACTGCAACCAGGATGACGGTGACGACGAGGAATGCAACGGCGGCGATCCGATGTTCAGCCCCAGCCAGCGGATCTGGGGCTATGAAACCCCGGACGGGTCGTTTGCGCAGTTCACCCGCGTGCAGGCGCAGCAATTGCTGCCCCGCCCCAAGCACCTGAGCTGGGAGGAAGCGGCCTGCTACACGCTGACGCTGGCCACCGCCTATCGCATGCTTTTCGGCCACCACCCGCATGAGCTGAAGCCGGGCCAGAACGTGCTGGTCTGGGGTGCGTCGGGCGGTCTGGGCTCGTTCGCGATCCAGCTGATCAACACCGCCGGTGCGAACGCCATCGGCGTGATCTCGGATGAAACCAAGCGCGATTTCGTCATGGACCTGGGCGCCAAGGGCGTGATCAACCGCAAGGATTTCAAGTGCTGGGGGCAACTGCCCAAGGTCAACACGCCCGAATACAAGGAATGGTTCACCGAGGCGCGCAAGTTCGGCAAGGCGATCTGGGACATCACCGGCAAGGGCAACAATGTCGACATGGTGTTCGAACACCCCGGCGAGGCGACGTTCCCAGTTTCGACCTTTGTGGTGAAACGCGGCGGCATGGTGGTGATCTGTGCGGGCACCAGCGGGTTCAACCTGACGATGGATGCGCGCTATGTCTGGATGCACCAAAAGCGCGTGCAGGGCAGCCACTTTGCCCACCTGAAACAGGCCGCCGCCGCCAACCGGCTGATGTGCCAGCGGCGCCTTGATCCCTGCATGTCCGAGGTCTTCCCCTGGGCGGAAATCCCCCAGGCCCACCTGAAGATGCTGCGCAACGAGCACAAGCCGGGCAACATGGCCGTTCTGGTGCAGGCGCCGCGCACCGGGCTGCGCACGTTCGAGGACGTGCTGGAGGCCGGCCCGACCGTCTAAGGCTGGTGCAGCGCGGGGCGGGGCGGTAGGGTCCGCCCATGACCCTGCCCGCGCTGACATTTTCTGATGACCAGGCCCAGGCCCATGACCGCGTGGCAGACCTGCTGCGCGGCATGGGCGTCGACCTGTTGAACGCCCGCCTGACCCCACGCGTAGAGGGCAAGGCGGGCCTCTTGGCCGTGACCGGCAAGGCAGGGTCCGGCAAGACGATGCTGCTGGCCGAACTGGTCAAGGCGCTGGGCGAGGTCGGGGTCAAGACCGTGTCGGGCGATTACGAGGGGCGGCGCGGGCGCGACCGGCGGACCCTGGCGATCCTGGCCCCGACCAACAAGGCGGCCAGCGTTTTGCGGCAACGCGGCGTGCCAGCGACCACGATCCACCGCATCATCTATACCCCTGTCTACGATCCCGAATACGAAAAGATCGCCCAGTGGCTGACGGGCGAGGGCGACCGCCCGGAAATCGAGGGGCTGACCGAAGAGGCGCTGGACCGCGCCCATGCCTTTTACCAGAGCAACAACTCGGTTCCCGGTGCGTTGGCCGCCGCGGGGCTGCGGGGCAGCGATTTCATCCTGGGCTGGACCCGGCGCGAGGATCCGCTGGATATCGGTTTCGTGGACGAGGCGTCGATGCTGGACGAACGCCAGTTCGAGGATTTGCAGGACATCTTCTCGACCCTGGTCCTGTTCGGCGATCCCGCGCAGCTGGCGCCGGTGAAACAGTCCGGCAAGATGGTGTTCGACGGGCTGGATGCCGATCAGGTGATGCACCTGCACCGCATCCACCGGCAGGCCGACGATAACCCGATCCTGGACCTGGCCCACGCGTTGGCCGACCCCGACCTAGGGTTCGAGGATTTCGAGCGGCTGATCGAACAAAAGGCTGCGCAGGACGATCGGGTTCAGATCGGCCGCCGGGTCGATTCCGACCTGATGGCGCGTTCCCCCGTGCTGGTCTGGCGTAACGCGACGCGAATCCGGCTGATCCATGCCTTTCGCGCCGCCCATAGCGCCCCCGCCGACGACCTGCTGCCGGGCGAGCCGTTGATTTGCGACGGGATCGAACTGCCGCTGAAACATCGCAAGAAACGGCTGGACCTTGAGGCGCGCGGCCTGATCAAGGGGGCGCAGGTGATTTACCTTGGCCCCGGCCGCAAGCCCGGCTTTTCCCGCCTGCACGTCATCGGGGCCGAAGAGCCGCAGCTTTCGGCCGCCTCGATCGTCAAGATCGAACTGCCCGAGGAAGAGGAACCCTTCATCCCGTTTGCCGCGCATATGGGGGCCACCTTCCTGCATGGCGCGGCGGTGACCATTCACAAGGCGCAGGGGTCGCAATGGGACACGGTCCAGGTCTTTGCCCCTGACCTGTACTCCGCCGCGCGAATGGGCCGGGTGGAGGCCGGGCAACCGCTGTGGAAACGGCTGGCTTATGTCGCGATCACCCGGGCCGAACACCGGCTGATCTGGGTCACCCGCTACGCGCTGGCCCGGCCGAAACAGCCGCTGTCCACGGGCGATCTGGCCGCACCCGCCGCGCCCCTGACCCTGAGTGCAGAGGAGCCAGCGCCATGAGCGGACAGTCCATCCTGATTACCGGCGCCAGCAGCGGCATCGGGCGGGCCTGTGCCGAGATGTTCCTGGCCCAGGGCTGGCGCGTGGGCCTGTTGGCCCGCCGCGCCGAGGTGCTGGCGGACATCGCGGCAGGGCATGACGGCGCGCTGGCGCTGCCCGCCGACGTAACCGATCCGCAGGCGGTGGAGGCGGCATTCGACCGTTTCACGGAATGGGCCGGGCGGCTGGACGTGCTGTTCAACAATGCGGGGCTGTTCGGTCCCTCTGCCCCGATTGATGAGGTCGCGCTGGACGATTGGGCGCAGGTGCTGGCGGTGAACCTGAACGGCATGTTCCTGTGTGCCCGCGCCGCGTTCGCCCGGATGCGCGCGCAGACCCCGCAGGGCGGGCGGATCATCAACAACGGCTCGATTTCCGCGCACACGCCGCGGCCCGGCTCGGTCTGCTATACCACCACGAAACACGCGATCACTGGGCTGACCAAATCGCTGTCGCTGGACGGGCGCCCCCATGGCATCGCCTGCGGCCAGATCGACATCGGCAACGCCCGCACCCCGATCGTCGAGGATCTGAACCAGCGCGCCCGTGCCAGCGGCCAGCCGGTGCAGCCCACCATGGCGGTAGAGGATGCCGCGCGCTCCGTCCTGCACATGGCCAGCCTACCGCTTGAGGCCAACGTGCAATTCATGACGGTGATGGCCACAACCATGCCCTATATCGGCCGGGGGTGACCGAAACGCCGATTGCGGCCCGCGCGGTGCTGTGGCACTTCCCCCGCAGATGCGCCGATCTGCTGCCATAACCGCCTATCTTGGCCTCTGCCGCTGGCTGGACCGGCTGGCGTTGGGGCTGTGCGTGGTGGCCGGTCTGTTCCTGACCGGCGCGGTGCTGGCCATCGTGGTACTGCGCTACGGCTTTGGCACCGGGTTCATCGAATTGCAGGACGCCGCCGCCTATGCCTTTGCCGCGCTGATGGCGCTGTCCATTCCCGTGACGCTGGCCCGTGGCGGCCATGTCCGGGTCGAGGTCATTTCCGAACGCCTGCCGCAGGCCTATCTGCGCGGGGCCGATGCGGTGGCGCTGGTAATCTTTCTGATCCCGGTCTTTGGCTTGTTGATCCGCGCGTTCTGGCCCGATCTGGCCTATAGCTGGTCGATCCGCGAAGGGTCTGTGGAAACAGGGGGGCTGGGTGGCCTTTACCTGGTCAAGACCGCGCTGCCGGTGGCCGCCGGTCTGACCATCCTGCAAGGGCTGGCGCAGGTGCTGCGCCCCGCACCCGGAAAGGACAGCGCATGACGGTCGAGGCCGGTTTCCTGCTGGCGATGCTGGTTGGGCTGTTCGCGGGCATCCTCAGCGGTATTCCGGCGATGCTGGCGATTGCGGGCGTGCCGATGCTGACCGCGCTGATCGGCGCGGGCGTCGGCGTGTTCGACCTGGATTTCCTGAACTTCTTTCCCGGCCGGGTCTGGGGGGTGATGTCCAACCGCCTGCTGATGGCGGTGCCGCTGTTCGTGCTGATGGGCGTGCTGCTGGAACGCGCGCGTCTGGCCGAACGCATGCTGGGCGTGCTGGGCCGCCTGACCGGCGGATCGGCGCGCGGCATGGGGCTAAGCGTGCTGGCCTTTTCCACGCTGATTGCGGCCTCTACCGGCATTATCGGGGCGACCGTGGTGATGCTGGTGCTGATTAGCCTGCCCGCCATGCGCGCGGCGGGCGTGGACAAGCGGCTGGCCGCCGGGCTGGTCTGTGCCAGCGGGACGCTGGGGCAGGTGATCCCGCCCTCTATCATCCTGGTGCTGCTGGGCGACCAGATCGGCAATGTGTATCTTGAGGCGCAGCAGGCCGCCGGTAATTTCGCGCCCGACCCGGTGTCGGTGGGCGATTTGTTCGCAGGCGCGCTGGTGCCGGGGCTGATGCTGGTCGGTCTTTACGCTGTCTATCTGGCGATCCGTCTGAAACCGGCCCACAACGCCGTGCCCACACCGCGCGATCCCGTGCCGATGGGCGAGGTAGTGTTTACCTTTCTGCCGCCGATCCTGCTGATCCTGGCGGTGCTGGGGTCTATCCTGGCCGGTGTGGCCACGACGACCGAGGCCGCAGGCCTGGGCGCCATCGGGGCACTGTTTCTGGCGGGCTATGGCACAGAGGGCGGGCGCACGGGCCGCTGGGCGATTGCCGCCGGTGCCCTGGCCGCGCTGGTGCTGGTTGCCATCGGGCTGGCCGGGCTGGGCCGCGCGGGCGCGGGCAGCATAGCGGGCGCGGTGGCACTGGCCGCCGGTGCGCTGATCGGGCTGGGCACGCTGGCCGCCGGCTGGCGCACCTGGCGCGCAGGCCTGTTGCCCGGCGCGATGGAGGAAACGATCCGCATTTCCGGTATGGTGTTCGGCATCGTCGTGGCGGCTGCGCTGTTGTCGCTGGTCTTTCGCGGCTTTGGCGGTGACCGCATGGTGGCGGATCTGATGGCAGGCCTGCCCGGGGGCGGCATGACAGCCATCGCGCTGGTGATGGCGCTGATCTTCGTGCTGGGCTTCATCCTGGAGGCGGTGGAGATCATCTATATCGTCGTGCCCCTTTTGGGGCCGCCGATCCTGGGCACCGATATCTCGCCCGTGTGGTTCGCCATCCTGATCGCGATGAACCTGCAAACCAGTTTCCTGACGCCGCCCTTCGGCTTTGCGCTGTTCTATTTCCGCTCTGTCGCGCCGCGCGACATCTCGACCGTCGATACCTATCGCGGCGTCTTGCCCTTTGTGCTCTTGCAGTTGATGGCGCTTGGGGTTCTGATCGCCGTGCCGGGGCTGGCAACATGGCTGCCCGACCTGATTTTCCGCTGAGACCCCAGACGAAAGGGACCGAAATGCACCGCAGAACCTTCCTCAAGACCGGCGCGGGCGTGACCGCCGCCGGGGCGCTTGCCACGCCTGCCATCGCGCAGGGCAAGATCAAGTGGAAGCTGCCCACCGCCTTTCCCAAGATGGCGCCGGGGGTCGGGACCAACGTGACCACCTTTGCCGCGCGGGTTGCGGCGATGTCGGACGGGCGGCTGACGTTCGATGTCTACGGCGCGGGCGAACTGGTGCCGCCCTTCGGGGTGGAGGATGCCGTGCAGCAGGGCAAGGCGCCCGTGGGGCACGGCCCCACCTATTACGCGGCGGGCAAGAACCCCGCGCTGCACTGGTTTACCGGCGTGCCCTTTGGCATGACCTCGAACGAGCATTACGCTTGGCTGCGTTGGGGCGGCGGGCAAGAGGTCTGGGACGAGATCTATGCCCAGCGGAACCTGAAGCCGATCTATTCCGGCAACTCCAACACCCAGTCGGGCGGCTGGTTCAAGAAACCGATCGAGTCGGTGGCCGACCTGCAGGGCCTGAACATGCGCATCGCCGGTCTGGGCGGCGAGATCTACCGCAAGCTGGGCGTGAACGCGGTGCTGATGCCCCCGCCGGAAATCTTCCAGGCGCTGCAATCGGGCGCCATTGATGCCGCTGAATGGGTCGGGCCGATGCTGGACCAGGCGTTCGGTCTGCAAAAGATCACCAACCTGTGCTACCTGCCTGCCTTCAACGAACCGGGGGCGGGGCTGGCCGTGGTGTTCAACGCCGACGCCTGGGCCGAACTGCCCGCCGATCTGCAAGCTATCTGCGAAAGCGCCGCGCTGACCGCCGCGCTGGAGGCACAGGCCCAGTTCGACCACTTCAACGCCAAGGCCCTGGTCGAGCTGAAGGCGCAGGGCGTCGAGTTCCGCAATTTCCCCGCGGACGTGATCGCCGGTCTGCGCGCGGCCTGGGACGAGGTGCAGGACGACCTGGCCGCCGCGAACCCGGATGTGGCGCGCGTGCGTGAAAGCTACGATCCGGCCCTGGCACAGGCCCGCGATTACGCCGTGGCGATGACGGCGCCGCTGCTGACCGGGCGGGGCTGATATGGCCGCGCCTCTGCCGCTGCCTGTCAACCGCTTCAAGGCCGGGCTGGCCGAGGGGCGGCTGCAATGGGGCATCTGGAACGCGATTCCGGGGCCGGTGGTGTCAGAGGCGCTGGCCGCCTGCGGCTATGACTGGGTGGTGATCGACACCGAGCACGGACCGCTGGAACCAACCGACGTGCTGCCCGCGTTGCAGGCCATGGGCGGCTATCCCGGCTGCGCCCCCGTGGTGCGGCCCGCGATCAACGATCCCGTCCTGTTCAAGCGGTTGCTGGACATGGGGGCGCAGACCCTGCTGGTGCCTTACGTGCAATCGGCGGACGAGGCGCGCGCGGCGGTGCAGGCGATGCGCTATCCGCCGCGCGGCATCCGGGGCGTGGCCGGTGTGACGCGGGCCAGCCGGTTCGGGCTGGTGGACGACTATATCGGCCGGGCCGAGGCCGAGTTGTGCCTGATCGTGCAGGTGGAAACCCGCGACGGGCTGGATCGGCTGGAAGAGATCGCCGGGGTCGAGGGCGTGGATGCCGTGTTCATCGGCCCGGCGGACCTGGCGGCCAGCCTGGGCCATCCCGGCGACATGGCCCATCCAGAGGTCGTTGCCGCCATCGAGGGGGCCTTTGCCCGGCTGAATGCAATCGGCGTGCCCGGCGGCATCCTGGCGACCGACCCGGCCTATGCCCGGCGCTGCGCGGAACTGGGCGCGGCCTTTGTCGCGCTGGCCGTCGATGCGGGGCTGTTGACCCGCGCGGCACTGGACCTGCTGGACGGTATGCGCGCCGATCCGGCCTAGGTGCCCGTGGCCCGTGCGGGATTTGGGTATTTGGACCAAGAAGAAGGACAAGGGATGACACCGCAGGCGGTCGAGGCGCTGTTTACCCGCGGGGACGGCAGATATCTGTTTGCGCGCTGGGGGCGGCCGATTGCGCCGGTGGTATTCGGCGTGGCCGAGGAAACGCTGGCCACCGTCAAGGGCGCGTGCGAGGCCGTGGTCGCGCTGGCGGGCCACAAGATGGCCGAGACCGACCCGGAACTGGGCGCCAACCTGATGGTATTCTTCTTCCGCGAGTGGGGCGAGTTGCTGGAAACGCCCAACCTGGAAAGGCTGGTGCCCGATCTGGGCCCGCTGGTGGCGCGCCTGCGGGTGGCGGGCGCGAACCAGTATCGGTTCTTTCGGTTCGATGAGGGCGGCGCGATCAAGGCGGCCTTCGTCTTTGTGCGGATGGATGACGAATTGTCGACACTGCCGGCAGAGACCATCGCGCTGAACCAGATGGTGCAGACCATCCTGCTGTGGTCGGATACAGCATTCACCGACCGCGGGCCGCTGGCGCGCACGCCTGACGGCACGCTGGTCCTGCGCCCTGAAATCGCGGGGGTGATCCGCGCGGGGTACGATCCGGTGATGCCCGCGATGGCCGAGGATGCCAGCCACGCGCTGCGGCTGGCGGCACGAATGGGGGCGGTGCAATGACCCATAGCTGCCAGATGCGCGTCTATTACGAGGACACCGACCTGGCCGGTATCGTCTATTACGCCAACTATCTGAAATTCATTGAACGCGCGCGCAGCGAATGGGTGCGCGGGCTGGGGGTGGACCAGAACCGGCTGAAGGCCGAGGAGGGCGTCGTTTTCGCCGTCCGGCGGGTCGAGGCCGATTACCTGAGCCCGGCCAAATTCGACGACCTGCTGACGGTGACGACCCGCGTGACGGCGGTCAAGCCCGCGCGTCTGATGCTGGCCCAGGAGGTGTTGCGCGGCCAGGATCGGCTGTTCGCGGCACAGGTCACCATCGTTGCCCTGGCCGAAAGCGGGCGGCCCACGCGGCTGCCGGCGGGGTTCCGCCGAGCGTTGGGTGCGGGCGCGGATAGGGGCGTATCCTGACGCCCTTGTGTTGGCCTTCGCGGTGAAAAACCTGTAGTCTGCTGTGTAAACAAGGCTGACCGTCACGGCCGCAACAACGAGCAGGCAGAATGGAAACAGAGACCCTTGCCATCGTGCAGGAGATTGACTTCTCCTTGCTGGCGCTTTTCGCGCGCGCGACCTTCACGGTCAAGATCGTGATGATCCTGCTGATCGCGGCGTCCTTTTGGGCCTGGGCGATCATCGTGCAAAAGCTGATCCTTTATCGCGGGGCGCGGGCGGCCTCGGCCGAATTCGACCGTGCCTTTTGGTCGGGGGAGCCGCTGGACGAGCTGTTTGAAACGCTGGGCCCCGAACCCTCTGGTGCGACCGAGAAGATCTTTGCCGCCGGGATGATGGAATGGCGGCGCAGCTACCGGCAGGATGGCGGGCTGATCCCCGGTGCCGCGGCGCGGATCGACCGATCCATGGACGTGGCCATCGCGAAAGAAGCCGAGGTGCTGAACGGCGGGCTGTCCTTTCTGGCAACGGTGGGGTCGACCGCGCCCTTTGTCGGGCTGTTCGGCACGGTCTGGGGGATCAAGCACGCGTTCGAACAGATCGCGTTGCAGCAAAACACCAACCTGGCCGTCGTGGCGCCGGGCATCGCCGAGGCGCTGGTGGCGACCGCACTGGGGCTGCTTGCGGCGATCCCGGCGGTCATTTTCTATAACAAGCTTTCGGCGGACAGCGATCGCATCGTGGGCGGCTACGAGAGTTTCGCCGACGAGTTTTCCACGATCCTGTCGCGCCAGTTGGACAGCTAGTCATGGGTGCGTCGCTGACCCCGCGCAAGGGACAGGGCGGGCGCCGGGCGCGGCGCCACCGCCGCCACCCGCCCGCGATGTCGGAAATCAACGTCACGCCCTTTGTGGACGTGATGCTGGTGTTGCTGATCATCTTTATGGTGGCCGCGCCGCTGCTGACGACCGGCGTGCCGGTAAAGCTGCCGGAAACCGCGGCGCAATCCCTGCCCGCCGCGCAGGAGGAGCCGCTGACCATCACCCTGACCGCCGACGGTCGCATCGTGCTGCAGACCGAGGAAATCGCCGCGCAGGCGTTGATCCCCAAGCTGCGCGCGGTGATGGCCGAACGCAGCGACGACAAGGTCTATCTGCGCGCGGACGGGGCCATCCCCTATGAACGCGTGGTGCAGGTCATGGGCGCGCTGAACGGTGCGGGGTTCCGCGATATCGGGCTGGTGACGGACCCGGGCGGGCCTGCGCTGGACGGGCAGGGCGAATAGGCGGGGATGAGAACCGGCATCTACATTTCGGGCGCGGCGCACCTGCTGCTGATCGCCTGGGTGATGCTGGCGGGGCTGTTTTCCGTGCCGCGGCCCGCCCCGATGCAGGTCAGCGATGTCAGCCTGGTTTCGGCCGAGGACTTCGCCGCGCTGAACCAGCCCGCCGCCGCGCCCGCGCCGGTGGATGCGGTCGCGCCGCCCGAAAGCCCGGCCTTGCCGTCCTCGCCCCGGCCCGTGCCCGCGCCCGAGGATCGCCCGCGCACGCCCGCGCCGCCCGAACCGCAGGCCCCGGCCCGCCCCGATGACGCGCCGGATGCCAGCGGCGCGCAGCCCGTGCCCGGCACCCAGGTTACCGACACCGTGACCGCCCCGCCCGCGCCCGAGGTTTCCGACGCGCCCCCGGCCCCCGTGCCCGACAGCGCGCCCCCGCGGCCCGCCGCGCGGGTGGCCCCCACGGCCGCGCCACGCCCGCCCGAGGATGTGGCGATCGCCGACCTGCCGCCGCAGCCTGCCACCCGGCCCGATCCCGCGGCCCCGGCAGAGGCCGAAGAGATCCCCGCCGCCGCCCCGCCCGAGGCCACGACCGAGATCGTGACCGAGGCCGAGGAACGCCCCGACACGGGCCGCGCGCTGGCCAGTTCCCCGCGCCCGCGTGCCCGGCCCGCGCGCCCGGCGCCGACAGACACGCCGCCCGCCGCCGACCCCGCCCCTGCGCCCGAGGACCAGATCGCCGATGCCGTGGCCCAGGCGGTGGGCGGTGAAGCCAGCGCGCCGGGCAGCGGCCTGGCCGCCTCTGGCCCGCCCCTGAACGCGGGCGAGCGCGAGGGCTTGCGCGTGGCGGTGTCGCGGTGCTGGAACGTGGGCTCGTTGTCGTCCGAGGCGTTGGCGACCACGGTCGTTGTCGGCGTCGAGATGGAACAGGACGGCACGCCGCGCCCCGATACGATCCGCCTGCTGTCCTGGTCGGGCGGGTCCGAAGATGCCGCGCGCCGGGTCTACGATTCCGCCCGCCGCGCGATCATTCGCTGCGGCAGTGCCGGTTTTCCGCTTCCGCCCGAGAAATATGCGCGCTGGCGTGATATCGAGATGACATTCGACCCCGAAAAGATGAGGACCAGATGATTGCGCGTATCCTGACCCTTTTCCTTGTTCTGGCCCTTGGGGCCGGCTTGGCGCCCGCGCAGGCGCAGGACGGCCCCCTGCGCATCGTGATCGACGAGGGTGTGATCGAACCGCTGCCCGTCGCCGTGCCCGATTTCGTGGCCGAGGATGCGCGCGCCGCCGATTATGCCCGCAACATCGCGCGGGTGGTCGCCGCCGATCTGGCGGGCACCGGCCTGTTTCGCGAAATCCCCGAAGAGGCGCACCTGACCACCGTCACCAGCTTTGCTAGCCCGGTGCAGTTTTCCGACTGGAAGGCGATCAATGCCCAGGCGCTGATTACAGGCGCGGTGGGGCTGGATGGCAGCGGGCGGCTGACGGTCAAGTTCCGGCTGTTCGACGTTTTCGCCGAGGCGCCCCTAGGCGACGGTCTGCAATTCGGCGGGCCGGCCACCAGTTGGCGGCGCGTCGCGCACAAGGTGGCGGATCAGGTCTATAGCCGGATCACCGGCGAGTCGGGCTATTTCGACAGCCGCGTGGTGTTCGTGGCTGAACGCGGCCCCAAGAACGCCCGCCAGAAACGCCTGGCGATCATGGATTACGATGGCGCCAACGTTCAGTTCCTGACCGATGCCTCGGCGCTGGTGCTGGCGCCGCGGTTTTCGCCGACCGGCGACCGGGTTCTGTTCACCAGCTACGAAAGCGGCTTTCCCCGCATCTATCTGATGGATGTGGCCAGCACCCGCCGCCGCGCGCTGGACGAACAATCGGGCACGATGACCTTTGCCCCGCGTTTCGCCCCCGACGGGCAGCGGGTTGTCTTCTCGCTCTCGCAGGGGGGGAATACGGATATCTACATGCTGGATCTGCGCAGCGGACAGCGCATGCGGCTGACCTCTGCCCCCTCGATCGAGACTGCGCCCAGCTTTGCCCCCGACGGGCAGCAGATCGTGTTCGAAAGCGACCGCTCTGGCAGCCAGCAGCTTTATGTCATGCCCGTCACAGGGGGTGAACCGCGGCGCATTTCCTTTGGCCAGGGGCGCTATGGCACGCCGGTCTGGTCGCCCCGCGGCGACCTGATCGCCTTTACCAAGCAGAACAAGGGCCGGTTCCATATCGGGGTGATGCGCACCGATGGCTCCGAGGAACGGCTGCTGACCGCCTCTTTCCTGGATGAGGGGCCGACATGGGCGCCCAACGGGCGGGTCATCATGTTCACGCGCGAAACCTCGGGGGCGCAGGGGGCGCCGTCGCTTTATACCGTTGATATCACGGGTCGGAACCTGCGGCAGGTGTCCCTGCAAGGGGCGGCGTCGGACCCGGCCTGGTCGCCGCTCTTGCCCTGAGCGCGCGTTTTCAAACCAGAACCCGGCTGATAGGATGCCGCCCAAGAGGCAGAGCGAGGAAAGGAAACCGGACATGCGAAGCATCTCCAGCAGTATCGTGATCGCGGCGGCGCTTGCGCTGTCGGCCTGCAGCAATCCCAGCGGCATGGGCTGGGGCAGCGGGGGCGCTGGCGGGATCGGCGGGGCGGCCAGTTCCGATCCGACCTCGGCGGCCTATTTCCAGGAAACCGTGGGCGATCGCGTGCTTTTCGCCGTGGACGAAAGCACCCTGTCCGACACCGCCCGCGCCACGCTGGAGGCACAGGCCCGATGGCTGATGTCCAACCCCGAATACGAAGCGGTGATCGAGGGCCATGCCGATGAGCAGGGCACGCGCGAATACAACCTTGCCCTCGGCGCCCGCCGGGCCAGCGCGGTGCAGGAATTCCTGGTCGCGCGCGGCGTGTCGCCGGCGCGGCTGAAGACCGTCAGCTACGGCAAGGAACGCCCGATCGAGATCTGCTCGGTCGAGGCGTGCTATGCCAAGAACCGCCGCGCCGTCACTGTCGTGACCGCCGGGCTGGGCAGCTAGGGGGATGGCGATGCGCATCGCGGCGCTGATCCTGGGGCTGGCGCTGGCCCTTGGTCCGGGGATGCCTGGCATGGCCCAGACGCGCGACGAAACCCTGGCCGACATCCGTCAGGAACTGTCGGTGCTGTTCGTTCAGGTGCAGCGGCTGAAGCGGGAATTGTCCACCACCGGCGGTGTTTCGGTGCCGCCTGCGGGCGGCTCGACCCTGCAGCGCATCGACGCGATCGAGCAGGAATTGCAGCGCCTGACCGCCCGCGCCGAGGAGATGGAACACCGCATTCAGCGCATCGTCGAGGATGGCACGCGCCGCATTGCCGACCTGGAATTCCGCCTGGTCGAGTTGGAGGGCGGCGACGTCAGCCAGTTGGGCGAAACCACCACCCTGGGCGGTGTCGATCTGCCGACCGCTGCCCCGGCAACCCCGCCGCAGGGCGATCAGACCGCCGAACTGGCCGTCGGTGAACGGGCCGATTTCGACGCCGCGCGCGCCGCGCTGGAGGCGGGGGAATATGCCACCGCCGTGGACCTGTTCACGGCGTTTTCGCAGGATTACCCGGTCAGCCCCTTTGCCGCCGAGGCGCATTTCCTGCGCGGAGAGGCGCATTGGGCCCTGGGGGAAACCTCTGCCGCGGCGCGCGCCTATCTGGACAGCTTTTCCGGCGATGCGTCGGGCGCCCGGGCCCCGCAGGCGCTGGTCAAGCTGGGCCTGGCCCTGGACGAGTTGGGCCAGGCCCGAGAGGCCTGCGTAACCCTGGGCGAGGTCGGCCGCCGTTTCCCGGAAACGGCCGAGGCACAAGAGGCCGCGCAGGCCATGGCCGGCATCGGCTGCCAGTGAGCGCCATGGCCGCGGCGCTGGCCCGGAATTGCCCGGATGGCGTGCCGCTGGGGGTGGCAGTGTCGGGCGGGGGCGACTCGCTGGCCCTGCTGCTGGCGCTGGCCGAGGTGGGGGGGCGCCCCCTGCATGCCGTCACCGTCGATCACGGCCTGCGCCCCGAGGCTGCGGCCGAGGCCCGCTTTGTCGCGCAGGTCTGCGCCCGGCTGGGGGTGTCCCACGACACGCTGACCTGGGGCGGCTGGCAGGGGCGCGGCAATCTGCAAGATGCGGCCCGGCAGGCCCGTTACCGCCTGATCGCCGACTGGGCGCGGGCGCGCGGCATCGGCCATGTCGCGTTGGGCCATACGCGCGACGACCAGGCCGAAACGCTGCTGCTGCGGCTGGCGCGCGGGTCGGGGGTGGACGGGCTGTCTGGCATGGCACCCCGGCGCCGGATGGACGGGATCGCCTGGCTGCGCCCGCTGTTGGAAATCCCGCGCGCCGATCTGCGCGTCTGGCTGCGGGATCGCGGGCAGGACTGGATCGAGGATCCCAGCAACGATGACCCCCGTTTCGACCGTGTGCGTGCCCGCGCGGCCCTGGCGGCGCTGGCGCCCCTGGGGGTGGACCCTGCCGGGCTGGCCGCGACAGCGGCGCGGCTGGCCGAGGCGCGCGCGGCGCTGGAGCATTACACCGTGCAGGCCGCCGGGCGGATCGTGCGTCAGGATCGCGGCGATCTGCTGCTGGCGCGCGCGGGGCTGCGCGACCTGCCCGCCGAGATCGCCCGCCGGCTGTCCCTTGCCGCGCTGCGTTGGGTGGCCAGCGCCCCCTATGGCCCCCGCGCCGAGGCGTTGACCAAGGCGCTGGAGACGCTGGAAAACGCCCCCCGCGTCACCCTTCACGGATGCTTGATTACCTGCGAGGGCGACAGCCTGCGTATCACGCGCGAACCGGCCGCGGTGGCCGAAACCGTGGCGCCGCCCGGCACGCCCTGGGATGGGCGCTGGCAGGTGAGCGGGCCGGGGCAGGGGGGCGAAACCGTGCGCGCCCTTGGGGAAAGCGGGCTTGCGGCCTGCCCCGACTGGCGCGCGGCGGGGTCGCCGCGTCAGTCGCTGTTGGCCTCGCCCGCGGTCTGGGCCGGGGACCGTCTGGTGGCCGCGCCGCTGGCGGGCTGGCCGCAGGGATGGCGGGCCACGCCGCTGCCGGGCTTTGCCGACTGGCTAGTATCGCATTGAACCCTGTTCCTTTATCTCTATCTTAGGGCAACGGACCGGGCCTGGGCGCCCGTCTGCCCGAAATTCAAGGAGAACGCTGTGGGCAACGCGAGACAAATCGCCTTCTGGGTCGTGCTCTTCCTGCTGATCCTGGCCTTGTTCAATCTCTTCAGCGAGGGCCAGTCTACCATGGCCTCGCGCTCCATCAGCTATTCGGAGTTCCTGCAAAGCGTCGAGGACGGGGAGGTGACGAGCGTCACGCTGGATGGCGAGCGCGCGACGATCCGCGAAAACGACGGGACCGTGGTCACCACGGTCGTACCGCAGGGCGCGGATGTGACCGACCGCCTGCTGGACAGTGGCATCGACGTGCGTGCCGAACCGCAGGAACAAAGCGGTCTGCTGGCCTATGTCGGCACGCTTCTGCCCTTTATCATCCTGATCGGCATCTGGCTGTTCCTGATGAACCGCATGCAGGGCGGCGGGCGCGGCGGCGCCATGGGCTTTGGCAAGTCCAAGGCCAAGCTGCTGACCGAAAAGCATGGGCGCGTGACCTTTGACGACGTGGCCGGCATCGACGAGGCCAAGGAAGAACTGGAAGAGATCGTCGAATTCCTGCGCAACCCGCAGAAATTCAGCCGCCTGGGCGGCAAGATCCCCAAAGGCGCGCTGCTGGTCGGCCCGCCGGGGACGGGTAAGACGCTGCTGGCCCGTGCCATCGCGGGCGAGGCGGGTGTGCCCTTCTTTACCATATCGGGGTCGGATTTCGTGGAAATGTTCGTGGGCGTCGGCGCATCCCGTGTGCGCGACATGTTCGAGCAGGCGAAAAAGAACGCCCCCTGCATCGTCTTCATCGACGAGATCGACGCCGTGGGCCGATCGCGCGGCGTGGGCTATGGCGGCGGCAACGACGAGCGTGAACAGACGCTGAACCAGTTGCTGGTGGAAATGGACGGGTTCGAGGCCAACGAGGGCGTCATCATCATCGCGGCCACCAACCGGCCCGACGTTCTGGACCCCGCGCTGCTGCGCCCCGGCCGTTTCGACCGGCAGGTGCAGGTGCCCAATCCCGACATCAAGGGCCGCGAGAAGATCCTGGGCGTGCATGCCCGCAACGTGCCGCTGGGCCCCGACGTGGACCTGCGCGTGATCGCGCGCGGCACGCCGGGCTTTGCCGGGGCGGACCTGGCAAACCTGGTGAACGAGGCGGCGCTGATGGCCGCCCGCGTCGGCCGACGCTTTGTCACGATGGAGGATTTCGAGAACGCCAAGGACAAGGTGATGATGGGCGCGGAACGCCGGTCCATGGTCATGTCCGAGGACGAGAAGAAGTTGACCGCCTATCACGAGGCCGGGCACGCCATCGTGGGCCTGAACGTTCCCCAGCACGATCCCGTTCACAAGGCGACGATCATTCCGCGCGGCCGTGCCCTGGGTCTGGTGCTGTCCCTGCCCGAGCGTGACCAGCTGTCGGTCAGCTATACCAAGTACAAGTCCAAGATCGCCATGGCGATGGGCGGGCGCGTGGCCGAAGAGCTGAAATTCGGCAAGGAAAACGTGACCTCGGGGGCGGCCAGCGACATCCAACAGGTGTCCAAGATCGCGCGGGCCATGGTTACGCAGTTCGGCTTTGCCGATGCGGAACTGGGCTATGTGGACTACGCCAACGAACAGGAAAGCTATCTGGGCGCCTATGGCGGGGGCACCAACCACTCTGCCGCGACGCAGAAGGTCATCGACGACAAGGTGAAGGAAATCGTCGACGAAGGTTACGATACCGCCAAGCGCATCCTGACCGAGAAGCGCGAAGAATGGGAACGGCTGGCGCAGGGCCTGCTGGAATACGAGACCCTGACCGGGGCCGAAATCCAGAAGGTCATTGACGGCGAGCCGCTGAACCGCGGTGACGACGAGGATACGCCGCCCTCGGGCGGGGATATGCCCTCGGTCACGGCGATCCCCAAGACCCGCACGCGGCCCAAGCCGGGGATGGAACCAGAGCCCTCGGCCTGAGCCGGACACGAGTGCCGCCGCCCCCATCGGGGCGGCGGTTTTCTTTTTAAATTGCGTGCCTTCGGCACATTCCTTTTTGCGGCCCGTGCCGGGCCGCGATGGGGGTATTGGGGCCAAGAAGAAGACAGGCGGTGCCGTAATGGGGACCGGGCATGTCGGAGGCGGTGGGACGGTGCGCGGGGAACCCGTGTACCCCTGAGGACAGGGAGAGGGGAGGACAGGCGATGCACCAGCCCAGCGATATCGAGATTGCCCGCGCGGCGGAAAAACGGCCCATCCGAGAGATCGGGGCGGAACTGGGCATCCCCGAAGAGGCGCTGCTGCCCTATGGGCATGACAAGGCCAAGGTGGGCGCCGGGTTCATCGCGGGGCTGGCGGGGCGTCCGCGCGGGCGGCTGGTTCTGGTTACGGCGATCAACCCCACCCCGGCGGGCGAGGGCAAGACAACGACCACCGTGGGGCTGGGCGACGGGCTGCGGCGGCTGGGGCACAAGGCCGCCATCTGCATTCGCGAGGCCAGCCTTGGCCCCTGCTTCGGCATGAAGGGGGGCGCGGCCGGGGGCGGGCGGGCGCAGGTCGTGCCGATGGAGGACATGAACCTGCATTTTACCGGGGATTTTCACGCGATCACGGCGGCGCACAACCTGCTGGCCGCGATGATCGACAATCACATTTACTGGGGCAATGCACTGGGGCTGGACCAGCGGCGCATTACCTGGCGCCGCGTGATGGACATGAACGACCGCGCCCTGCGGCAGGTTGTCTGTTCGCTGGGGGGTGTTTCCAACGGTTTCCCGCGCGAGACCGGGTTCGACATCACCGTGGCCTCAGAGGTGATGGCGATCCTGTGCCTGGCCACCGATCTGGACGATCTGCAGCGGCGGCTGGGCGCCATCATCGTTGGCTATACCCGGGAGCGTGCGCCGGTTACGGCGCGCGACCTGAAGGCCGATGGCGCGATGACGGTGCTGTTGCGCGACGCGTTGCAGCCCAACCTGGTGCAGACGCTAGAACACACCCCGGCCTTTGTCCATGGCGGGCCGTTTGCCAATATCGCCCATGGCTGCAATTCGGTGATCGCGACCGATACCGCCCTGCGGCTGGCCGATTTCGTGGTGACCGAGGCGGGGTTCGGCGCCGATTTGGGCGCCGAGAAATTCATGAACATCAAGTGCCGCAAGGCGGGGCTGGCGCCTGCGGCCGTGGTCGTTGTGGCCACGGTCCGGGCGTTGAAGATGAATGGCGGGCTGGGCAAGGACGATCTGGGCGCCGAGGATGTCGCCGCGGTGGAAAAGGGCTGTGCCAATCTGGGGCGGCATATCGAGAATGTGAAATCCTTTGGTGTGCCGGTGGTGGTGGCGATCAACCATTTCACCGGCGATACAGAGGCCGAGATTGCCGCCGTGCAGGCCTATGTGCGCACCCAGGGCAGCGAGGCGCTCCTGTGCACCCATTGGGCCGAGGGGGGCGCGGGCACGCAGGCGCTGGCCGCGCGGGTGGCGGAGATTGCCGCCGCCGACCGGGCGAATTTCGCGCCGCTCTACCCCGATGAGATGGGCCTGTTTCACAAGATCGAAACCATCGCCAAGCGGATCTACCGCGCCGACGAGGTCTTGGCCGACCAGAGGATTCGCGACCAGTTGCACGCCTGGGAAACGGCCGGGTACGGGCACCTTCCGGTCTGCATGGCCAAGACGCAGTATTCCTTTTCCACGGATCCGTCCCTGCGCGGGGCGCCGGTGGGCCATTCCGTTCCGGTGCGCGAGGTGCGGCTGGCGGCGGGGGCGGGATTTGTCGTGGTGATCTGCGGTGAGATCATGACCATGCCCGGCCTGCCCAGCCGGCCGGCGGCAGAGGGTATCGGGCTGACCGCCGAGGGCGCGGTCGAGGGGTTGTTCTGAGGCGCATTGCAGGTGCCGCCGCCGCGCGGTAAGCCAAGCAAAACGCATGGCTGAAACGAGGGGGCGCGGATGCGAAACCCGCAGGATTGCCGGACCATGGCGGAGCTGCGCGCCGAGATCGACGCGCTGGACGGCGAACTGGTGGCGCTGCTGGTGCGGCGGGCAGGCTATATCGACCGCGCCGCGGCGCTGAAACCGGGCGAGGGGTTGCCTGCACGGATTCCGGCGCGCGTGGATGAGGTGCTGGCCAATGTGCGGGCGCGGGCCGGGGCGGCGGGGCTGGACCCCGACCTGGCCGAACGGCTGTGGCGGGAGTTGATCGAATGGTCGATCCGCCGCGAAGAAGGTGTGATGGGATCGACGGAGGACCGGGCATGAGCGCAACCCTGATCGACGGCAAGGACTTTGCCGCCACGATTCGCGAAAAGGTGGCCGGCCATGTGCGCCACCTGCACGAGGAACACGGGATCACGCCCGGTCTGGCCGTGGTGCTGGTCGGCGAAGATCCGGCCAGCCAGGTCTATGTGCGCAACAAGGGCGCGCAGACCAAAGAGGTTGGAATGGCCTCTTTCGAACATCGCCTGCCCGCGGAAACCAGCGAGGCCGAGCTGCTGGCGCTGATCGACCGGCTGAACGGGGCCCCCGCTGTGCACGGGATACTGGTGCAGCTGCCGCTGCCCGACCATATCGACGCGGCCAAGGTCATCAACGCGATCGATCCGGCCAAGGATGTGGACGGGTTTCATATTTCGAATGTCGGGCTGTTGGCGACGGGGCAAAAGGCGATGGTGCCATGCACCCCCCTGGGCTGTCTGATGATGCTGCGCGACCGGCTGGGCGATCTGTCGGGGTTGGACGCGGTCGTTGTGGGGCGGTCCAACATCGTGGGCAAGCCCATGGCGCATCTGCTGCTGGGCGAGAATTGCACCGTGACGGTGGCCCATTCCCGCACGCGCGATCTGGCGCAGGTCTGCCGCCGGGCCGATATCCTGGTGGCTGCGGTGGGGCGGCCGCAGATGATCCCCGGCGACTGGATCAAGCCGGGCGCGACCGTGATCGATGTAGGCATCAACCGCATCCCCGCGCCAGAGCGGGGCGAGGGCAAGACGCGGCTGGTGGGTGACGTGGACTTTGACAGCGCGGCAGAGGTTGCCGGGGCGATCACGCCGGTTCCGGGCGGGGTCGGGCCGATGACCATTGCCTGTCTGCTGGCCAATACCGTGACCGCCTGTTGCCGCGCGCACGGATTGGCAGAGCCCGAGGGCCTGACCGCCTAAAGCGGCACGGGCACGATCGTCCCCAGCAGCGTGGCGGTGTGGGTGCGGTTTTCGCCGTCCTCTGCCCAGACATCGGCCCGCACGATCACCAGGCGGCGGCCGGGTTTGACAACCTCGCCCCTGGCGATCAGGCGCTGGCCGCGCCCCGGCGCCAGCAGGTGCAGCTTCATCTCGCTGCTCAGCACCTCGTGCCCTGGCGGCAACAGGCTGAGCGCGGCATAGCCCGCCGCCGTATCGGCCAGCGAAAAGGTGAACCCCGCATGGGCATAGCCCTGTTGCTGGCCAAAGGCCGGGTTCAGCGGTGCGGTGATTTCCGCCTGGCCGGGGGCCAACGCGGTGATCGCGGCGCCCAGCGATTGCATCATGCCCTGCGCGGCAAAGCTGTCATTCACCGTGCGGGCGTAATCGGGATTGCGGGGTTCGAACTGCATGGGGCCTCCGGTCCGGGTCGGGGCAGGCTAGCCGGGCGGGGGCGCATCGCGCAAGCGGATCAGACGCGCATCGGCACGGGCACCGGGGGCGTGCCCAGCAGGATCGCCACCGCGCGCGGCCCCATCAGCGCATCCAGCACCGGCGCCGTGCAGGCCAGCCCGCCGGTATAGGCGCCATAGGCGGGCAGGATCGCGCGCTGTCCGTCGGTCAGCAGGCAGCGGCGGGTGATGCGCCGCCCGCGCAGGGTTAGGCACGTCTTGGGGTGGTAATGGCCCGACACCTCGCCCGGCAGGGGCGCGTCCGGGTCCGCGATATGGCGAAAGGTCAACGGCCCCTCGCGCGCCTCGGCCAGGTGAGTGCCGGCCAGCCCGGTGGGGCCGGGGTCGTGGTTGCCGGTGATCCAGATCCAGCGTCGCCCGGCCATCAGTGCGGTTAGCCGCGTGGCCGCCCAATCGGGCAGGGCGCGGGCGGCGGTATCGTCGTCGAAACTGTCGCCCAGGCAGATGACCGTGGCCGGGGCGGTGGCGGCGATGTCGTCCTCCAGCCGGGACAGGGTTTCGGCGGTGTCATAGGGCGGCAGCAACGCCCCGCCCCGCCGGGCCATGCGTTCGGATTTGCCCAGGTGCAGGTCGGACACCGCCAGCAGGCGCGCATCCGCCCACCACAGCCCGCCCGAGGGCAACGCCGTGACCCGCGCCCCTGCCAGTGTGAAATCATAGCCGTTCATGATTTGTTTTCGACCTGATCCGGGCTGCGATTGCAAGGGGTCAGGCCAGCCCGGCCTCTGCCATCAGGCGGTTCGCGGCCTCGTCCAGCAGGCGCTGTTCGGCGGCGCCTTTCACGGGGATGCGCCCGGCCTCCAGGAACAGCGGCGCGGCCAGCGGTGTGACGCGGGGGCAGGGGACATGGTCGATGCGGCCCTGCACGCGGGCCAGCATCGCCTCGATCCGGCCGAAATCGACAAGGCCCTTCATCGCCTCTTCGCGGGTGATGTCCAGCATGACGTGGCCGGGGTCGTATTTCGTCAGCGTGTCGTACAGGATGTCCGAGGAAAACGTTGCCTGCCGCCCGCTTTTGCGGCGGCCGGGGGTGTTCCGCTCGATCAACCCGGCGATGATGGCGGATGTTCGAAAGGTCCGCTTCATAACCGCGTTCTGGCCCAGCCACCCCTCGAACGCGGTGCGTAACTCGTTCGATTGCAGCAAGTGCGCCGGGTCGGTCACAGGCTCCAACCCCCAGATCAGGGTGGCGTAATCGGTCGCGACAAAGCCCAGGGGCGCAAGGCCTGCCTCCTCCATCCGGCGGGTCAGCAACAGGCCCAGCGTCTGTTGTGCGTTGCGCCCGGCGAACCCATAGACGCACAGGTGATGCCGCCCCTCGCGCGGGAAGGTTTCGACCAGCAACCGGTCGCGCGTGGGCAGGCGGGACAGGTCGCGCTGCAACGCCAGCCAGTCGGCGGTGTGGGCGGGCAGGGCCGACCAGTCGCCCGCGCGGAACAGGGCCAGGATGCGGTCGGCCAGCCGGGTGGAGGTGGCGAACTTGGTGCCCGCGAAAACAGCGATCCTGGGTTCGCGCGTTCGGCCGCGGCTGACCTCGACCACCATTTCGCGCAGACCCTCATAGCGGACCACCTGTCCGCCGATCAGGAAGGTATCGCCGGGTGTCAGCGTGGCGGCAAAGGCCTCCTCGACCTGGCCCAGGGGGGCGCCAGCGCGGGCCGGTTTCAGCCGCACCTTCAGCATCTCTTCCTCGACGATGGTGCCCAGGTTCATGCGGATCGCGCGCGCGCTGCGCGGGTCGCGCAGGCGCCAGCGGCCGTGGTCGTCCTGCATCAGCCGCTGCCAGCGGTCATAGGCGCGCAGCGCATAGCCCCCCGTGGCCGCGAAATCCAGGCAGGCGTCGAACTGCGCGCGGGTCAGGCCGGTGTAGGGGCCGGCGCGGGTGACCTCGGCAAACAGGTCGTCGGCGTGGAACGGCCCCGCCGCGGCGGTGGCCAGGATATGCTGGCACAGCACGTCGCGCGCGCCCGGCCCGCGCGGCTCGCCATCCAGATCGCCCGCGCGCACGGCCTGCAGGGCGGCGACGCATTCGACCACCTCAAACCTGTTGGCGGGCACCAGCAGTGCCTTGGACGGGGCGTTGTAGCGGTGGTTCGCCCGCCCGATCCGCTGCACCAGCCGTTTCACGTTCTTGGGGGCGCCCACCTGGATCACCAGATCCACATCGCCCCAGTCGATCCCCAGATCCAGCGAGCCGGTGCAGACCACCGCGCGCAATTGCCCTGCGGCCATCGCGGCCTCGACCTTGGCGCGGGCGTCGCGTGACAGGCTGCCGTGGTGGATGGCGATGGGCAGGCTGTCCGTGTTCGCCAGCCACAGGTCGTGAAAGAACAGCTCTGCCTGTGCGCGGGTGTTGTGAAAGATCAGCGTGGTGCGGTGGCGTGCCACCTGATTCAGGATCGCGGGGATGGCATAGCGCCCGCCGCCCCCGGCCCAGGGCGGGGGCGTGCCGGTGTCCAGCATGGCGATATCGGGCGCGGGGCCGGGATCGGCGGTCAGCACCTCGCACGCGTGGGGGTGGGGCGCCAGGAACCGGCCCAGGGCGGGGGGATCGTCCACCGTGGCCGACAACCCGACCCGGCGCAGGCCGGGGCACAGGGTTTGCAACCGCGCCAGCCCCAGCATCAACTGGTCACCGCGTTTCGATTCCGCCAGCGCGTGGATTTCATCGACGATCACGCGTTTCAGCCCGGCAAAGATGCGCGGCGCATCCTCATAGGACAGCATCAGCGCCAGGCTTTCGGGCGTGGTCAGCAGGATATGGGGCGGGTCGGCGCGCTGGCGGCGGCGTTGCGTCTGGGGGGTGTCGCCGGTGCGGTCCTCTACCCGGATATCCAGCGCCATTTCCGCGATCGGGGCGGACAGGTTGCGGCGGATGTCGGCCGTCAGCGCCTTGAGCGGCGAGATGTAGAGCGTGTGCAAGCCGGGGGGCGGTTTGGGGCCAAGCTCTGCCAGCGTCGGCAGGAATCCGGCAAGCGTCTTGCCCCCGCCCGTGGGCGCCACCAGCAGCAGTGCGGGCGTGGCGGTGCGGTCCAGCATCGCGCGCTGATGGGGATGCATGGACCAGCCGCGCGCGGCGAACCAATCGGCAATATGCGGGGGCAGGGCGTGCATGCCCCCTATCTAGGCGGGGGCATGGGATTTGCGACAGGCCAGTCGTGTCAGTGGACGATTTCCTCTTCGCGGACAAAGAGGTTGGCCCAGGCCCGGTCGATCAGTTCGGGCGACATCTGGTAGGGGATGCCCTCGAATTCGCAGATCGCGATCATCTGGTCGATTAGGAAGACCGGCTGATAATTCGCGTAGACATTGTCGATGGCCGGGTATTTTTCCTGCAACAGGTAGATCAGCGCATCCTCGTCCAGGGGCATCTTCTTCTTGCGGGCGACCAGGGCAAAGATCTTCAGGAAATCGCTTTGGCACGGACCGTCGATCTTGATCTTGAAGAAGATTCGGCGCAGCGCGGCCTTGTCGAAAATCTCGTTCGGGTGAAAGTTGGTGGAGAAAATCACCAGCGTATCGAAGGGCACCTCGAACTTTTCGCCCGATTGCAGGGCCAGGATGTCGCGCCCTTCCTCAAGCGGGACGATCCAGCGGTTGACCAGCGCCTGAGGCGGTTCCTCTTGCCGGCCAAGGTCGTCCACGATGAACACGCCGCCGGTCGATTTCAGTTGCAAGGGCGCCTGATAGGTGCGGGCGGTGGGGTTGTAGACAAGGTCCAGCATGGACAGCGACAACTCGCCCCCCGTCACGACGGTCGGTCGCTGGCACAGCACATAGCGGGTATCGAACCGCCCCGATGTGCGGCGCAGGGATTTCGGGTCGTCGACCAGTTCCTCGGCGGCGGAATGCACGATCGGGTCGTAGACGGTGATGACCTGGCCCGAATACTCGATCGCGCGCGGGATGTAGATCTTGTCGCCCAACGCGTCGCGGATACCGTTTGAGATCGAGGATTTCCCGTTGCCCGGCGGGCCATACATCAGGATCGACCGCCCCGACCCGACCGCGGGGCCAAGGTGGTCCAGCAGCGAATCGGGCAGGATCAGGTGCCCCATGGCCGCGGTCAGCTGGTCGCGGGTGATCTGGATGTTCTTGATCGACTGCCGCTTGACCTGTTCAGAATAGACATCCAGCGGCACCGGCATCGCGCCATAATATTCCGATTGGCTGAGCGCATCCAGCGCCCGCGCCTTGCCCGCGTCGGTCAGTTGATAGCCCATCTCGCCGCCGGAATTGGCGTGCAGGGTGCCCGTGGCCTCCAGCAGTTTCTGGCTGCGGGCCATGTCCACCAGTTCCTGCGTCACCGGGATCGGCAGGCAGATCGCGCGGGCAATCTCTGACACCACGTCCAGGTTCTTGCGAAAGATCGTCTTCAGCAGGATGTCGCGCATCATCACGATGGGCAGGCGCATCTCCTGCAGGCTGCGCGGGGCAGGCGGCGCAAGTACCGTGTTGGTTTCCATGTTCATGGCGGGCCCGGAAATCTGTTTGCGTAACGTGCCAACCCTGCCCCCGCTTTCAGGCAAATCTTGGGCAAGAGGCCGGAGTTTTCAGGCGCGCGGTCGGGGATCAGGCCCCGGTCGCTGCGGCCAGGACCAGATAGGTGATCAGCGCGGGGCCCAGGGCCAGGCCCATCGGGAACTTGCGGTCCTGCCAGGAGGACCAGTCGGGCGCGGCGCGGCGCGCGGCCGGGATCATCCGCGCCAGCCGATGCGTGATGAAGGCCGCCAACAGCAGGATCGCCAGCAGAACCATCGCCAGGGTCAGATCGCCAAGCGCGACGAAGGGCGCCATCGCCGCGGCGAACTTGGCGTCGCCCGCGCCGACCAGCCCGCCCAGGTTCAGCACGAAGCCGATGCCCAGGACCACCGCCAGGTGCAGCCAGCGCCAGGCCCAATCCTCCAGCGGCAGGGCGAACAGGCCGACCACCGCAAAGACGGCGACCAGCGCCATCACCGCGTTGTTGGGGATGCGCATCGCTTTCATGTCGCTCCAGGCCACCCACAAGCCGATGGGCACCACGAAAGGCAGGAACCACAGGGCAGATGCGGCGGCGGTCTGCATGGCGTCAGTTCACTACCGTACCTTCGAGGGCGCGCAGCGCCCTGACCGCGGCCTCGAAATGCTGCGGGTGGGTGTCGATCGCATCCTTCAGCAGGCCGCGCCCGGTTTCCACGTCGCCCTGCTTGATCGCGCTCAGTGCCAGGGTGTGGTATAGCTGCGCGCGTTCGGTCTGGGTCATTTCGACCACGGGCAGCTGATAGTTGCGTTGCGCCCCGCGTGCCAGCACCAGGTTGTTCTTGGCGGTGAACAGTGTCGGGTCAAAGGTGATCGCCTCGACGAACAAACGCTCGGCCTCGTCGAAATCGCCGCGGGTCAGCTTGGAATAGCCCCAGTTGTTCAGCACGCCCGCCGGGCGCGTGGTCAGGCTGACGGCGGTTTCGTAGAAACTGTCGGCCTTGTCCCATTCGCGGTTGCTGTCGGCGATCATCGCCTCCAGGCGGTAGCGCTTATAGGATTCAAAGGTCGGCGGGATGGCGTCCAGCACGGTTTCGGCCTGGTCCCATTTGCCGGTGCGGATCAGCGCGTCGGCATGATCCACCCGGTCATCGTCGGTGGCGTCGGGATGGGCGACGACCTTGTCCCAGGCCTGCACGGCCTCGGTGTTGCGCCCCGCCCGGATCAACGAGCGCGCCAGACCACGCTGCAACGCGATGCGGTCGGGGTCTTCCTTGGCGGCCTTGGCGAAATAGGCGACGGCCTCATCGGGGTCGGCCACCGTCATCATGATGGCGTTCAGATCGCTTTCATCGCCGGCGATCACATCCTGAACCGCGCGATCGACCTCGGCCTGGTCGGTGTTTTCGCACCCCGCAAGCGCCAGCGCGACGGCGGCACAGGCCGATAGGAGGAACCCTTGGCGCATTTTATGCGTCCTTTGCTGCTCTGCCTCTCGGCCTAGGGGGTCGCAAGCAGGCGGTAGGTGTCGCCGCCGCGCCGCATCAGCCGGAATTCGGTCTTTTGTTCCGAATCATAAGCCGGATTCTCGCTTTTTGCGATAGCAAGCTGCAGATTTTCACGGATTTCGTCCGATTCGCCACGGTCCAGCCCGTAAGCGACCTGGAACACCCGGCGCGCCTCGGCGATGCGGCCCTGTTCGATCAGCACCACGCCAAGATTGTTCCAGGCGGGCACAAAGGTTTCGTCTGTCTCGGCGGCGCGGCGCAGGTGCCGTTCGGCCTGGCCCAGGCGTCCCAGGTTCAGGTTGGCCGATCCGATGGCGGTCAGCACCTCGGCGGTCAGCCCGCGTTCGGCCGCGGCGCGGTAATAATCGGTCAGGGCGGCCTCGTACTCGCCGACCGCCATCAGGCGGTGCCCGGTTTCCAGCGGGTCGGTGGCGGCGGGGGCTTGCGGGCCGGTCGCGCCAAGGCAGCCGGCCAACAGCAGGATCAGGCCCATGGCGGCCACGGCGCGCGCGCCGGGCCTAGAACAGGGACGAGTCCGTAAGCGTATCGTAGATCGAGTATACAGAGGGGCCAATCAGGATGATCATCAGCGGGGGAACGGTGAACATCATCGTGCCAAGGGTCAGCTTGGTGGGCAAGACATTCGCCTTTTCCTCGGCCCGCATCACGCGTTTGTCACGCATTTCACCGGCGTACACGCGCAGCGCCTCGGCGATCGAGGTGCCAAAGCTGGCCGACTGGATCAGAACCGTCACGAAAGAGGCCACATCCGGCACGCCGCAGCGTTCGGACATGTCCTTCAGCACCTGGATCTTGTCCTTGCCGGCCTTCAGCTCGTGGGCGACGATTTCATATTCGTCCGCCAGATCGGGGAAGCCCGCGCGGATTTCGCGGCTGACGCGGACGATCGACTGGTCCAGGGACTGGCCGGCCTCGACACAGACCAGCAACATGTCCAGGCTGTCGGGAAAGCCGTTGATGATTTCCTGCTGCCGCGTCTGCAGGCGGCGCTGGACCCAGTATTTCGGCAGGTAATACCCAATCGCCCCCGGGATCAGCAGGTAGGAAATCAGGCTGGACATCGCCACATCGCCGGTGGCCGAGGCGATCACCGCATAAAGCGCGCCCAGAACCAGCATCGCAATTCCCAGGGCGAATTGCGCGAAATGGAAGGTCCGCACCGCCGAACGGGACCGATACCCGGCCTGCAACAGCCGCAGCCGGGCGGCGCTCAGCTCTTCCTCGTCCTGGGGCTCCAGGAACGAGGAGTAGCGATCCAGCTTGTCCGCGCGCGAGGTCGGGCGCAGGCGTTGCTGGTTGGGCTTGGCCTCGGGGCGTTGCTTGCCCTGGGCTTCTTCCTTCAGGCGGTTCAGCGGGTCGTCGCTTTTGCGCAGCAGGCTGGGCAGGGCCAGGATCATCAGCAGCGCCGCCAGCGCGCCCACCGCATAGATCGGTCCCAGGGGGCCGAAACGCTCGACCAGCAGTTCCTGGATCGCGTTGAACAGCGCCATTTTACCCTCCTAGACCTTGATGTTGACCATGATGCGCATGAAAATCACGTTCGCGATCAGGAACCCGCCGACGCCGATGGCGGCGGGAATGAAGGCGGCGGTTTCCTTGACCTCGTCGTAATAGTCCGGCTTCAGCACCGAGATCAGCAGGATCGCCGCGACCGGGAAACCGGACAGGAACATCCCCGACCACTTGGCCTCGGCGGTGATGGCCTTGACCCGGCGGAACAGCTTGAAGCGCGAGCGGATCACCTTGGCCAGGCCGGCCAGAATCTCGGCCAGGTTGCCGCCCGATTGCTGCTGGATGGTCACGGCCACGGCCAGAAAGCGCAAATCCTGCATGTCCATCCGCTCGGCCAGGTCCTTCAGCGCCTCGGCCACGTCGCGGCCATAGGCGGCCTCGTCGGCGATGATGCCGAATTCGGACCCCAGCGGATCGGGCACCTCGCGGGCGACGATGTTGATCGCCGACACGAAGGGATGCCCCACCTTCAGCGAGCGGACCATCAGTTCCACCGCGTCGGGCAGTTGTTCCTCGATCAGGCCCAGGCGCTTCTTGGCCTTGTTGTTGATCCACATGTAGACGCCGCCCACGCCCATCAGGACCGACACCAGTAGGCGGGCGGGCAGGGCGGCCTGGGTGCCGACGGTCAACCCGCCGAAGGCCAGCACCGAAAGCAGGATCATGATCATGATCAACTGCTTGGGCGTGAAGGCGATATTGGCCTTCTGCGCCTTGTCGGCGAGGATCGCGTAAAGCGGGATGCCCCGCGCATTCATGTGCTGGTTCATCTCCTTGCGGAGCTGTTCCAGAACCTCTTCGCGGGCGGTGCCCTTTTCCAGCATCTCCAGCCGGCGGTTCACCCGGCTGTTCAGGCTGATCGACTTGCCGAAAACGGTCAGGTACAGGCCCTCGACCAGCACCAGGACGGAAACGAAAATCAGTCCGTAGATAAGGGGTTCTGCACTGATTTGCATCGCTCAGTTCCCCATGTTCGGCTCGAACAGGCTGGCCGGCAGGTCATAGCCCCACTGGCGGAAGCGGTCCGAGTAATGGCTGCGCACGCCGGTCCCGGTGAAACGCCCGATGATCTTGCCATCGGGTTCCAGCCCCAGCCGTTCGTAGCGGAACACTTCTTGCATGGAGATCACCTCGCCCTCCATGCCGGTGATTTCGGTGATCGACACCATCCGGCGAGAGCCGTCCTGCAGGCGGCTGGCCTGCACGATCAGGTTCACGGCGCTGGCGATCTGGCTGCGAACGGCCTTTAGCGGCATTTCGATCCCGGCCATGGCGATCATGTTTTCCAGGCGCGAAACGGCGTCGCGGGCGTTGTTGGCGTGGATCGTGGTCATCGACCCGTCATGGCCGGTGTTCATCGCCTGCAACATGTCGATGACCTCTTCGCCGCGGGTCTCGCCCACGATGATCCGGTCGGGGCGCATCCGCAGGGCGTTTTTCAGACAGTCGCGCTGGCTGACCCCGCCGCGGCCCTCGACGTTGGGGGGGCGGCTTTCCATCCGGCCGACATGGGTCTGTTGCAGTTGCAGTTCGGCGGTATCCTCGATCGTCAGGATGCGTTCGGAATTGTCGATGAAACTGGACAGCGCGTTCAGCGTGGTCGTCTTGCCCGAGCCGGTCCCGCCGGACACGATGACGTTCAGCCGGCAGGCGACGGCGGCCTCAAGGTAGGTGGCCATTTCCTCGGTGAAGGCGCCGAATTTCACCAGGTCGGGAATGCCCAGCTTGTCCTTCTTGAATTTCCGGATCGATACCAGCGACCCGTCCACCGCGATCGGCGGCACCATCGCGTTGAAGCGTGACCCGTCCGCCAGGCGCGCGTCGACATAGGGGTTGGATTCGTCCACGCGGCGGCCCACGGCGGACACGATCTTGTCGATGATCCGCAGCAGGTGCCGTTCATCCTTGAAGGTGATGTCCGACAGTTCCAGCTTGCCCGCACGCTCGATAAAGATCTGCTTGGGGCCGTTGACCAGGATGTCGTTGACCGTGTCGTCCTGCAACAGCGGTTCCAGCGGGCCCAGGCCGGTCACCTCGTCGAACAGTTCGCGGTGCAGCTGGCTGCGGTCCTCCTTGTTCAGGACGACGCTCATCTCTTCCAGCGCTTCGGAGGTGATCGACTGGATCTCGGCGCGCAGCTCGCTTTCGCTGGCATGTTCCAGCGCGGCCAGGTTCAGGTTTTCCAGCAGGCGCTTGTGCAGCGTGACCTTCAGCTCGGCCAGCCGCTCCTTGCGCTTGCGTTCCTTGTCGGTGGGGACGGCGCGGGCCGGGGCGGTGCGCGCGGGGGGCGCGGCCGGGGTGGGGCTGGCGGGTTTGCGCGCGGGGGCGGCGGCCGCGGCCGGCTTGGCGGCGGCGGGCGCGGGACGGGCGGCGTTCTGGTCGGCCTTCTTGTAGCGCGAAAACATCGTGGTTTCTCCTTGGGGCGCGTCAGGCCGCGTGCGAGCCTTGCGCCGCGTCCTCCAACGCGAACAGCGATTGGGCCAGTTTCTGCACCTCTTTGCGGAGGGGCACCTTGGCCGCGGTTTCAGCCAGGGGCAGACCGTGATCGCCGGCCTGGGCGATCACCTTTCCGCCCTCGGGCAGCAACACCTCCAGCTTGATGTCCAGGCTTTCGGCCATGCGCTTGACCCGGCTGCGCCCGGCCAGGTCGGCGAATTTTGGGGCGCGGTTCAGGATGAAGCGCAGCTTTTCATAGGGCAGTTCCTCGGCCTTGAGGGCCCGGATCATGCGCAGCGTGTTCTGGGCCGAGCGCATGTCCACCTCAAGCAGGGCGAAATAGACATGGGCGGCGTTCAGGACGGTTTCGGTCCATTGCACCAGCGTCGTGGGCATGTCGATGATGACGAAATCGAACTGCGCGCGCGCGGTTTCGACCAGGGTGGCGATGTCCTCGGGGCTGACAAAGTCCAGCGGCAAGATGTCGGCCGGCGCGGTCAGCACCGCCAGTTCGTCGCGATAGCATTGCAGCGCCTGCATGAAACTGTCGGAATCCATAGCAGAGATATCCGAAAGCAGTTCGAACACCACATCCTTGCGCGGCAGGTCCAGATAGGTCGAGGCCGAGCCGAATTGCAGGTCCAGGTCCAGCAGGCAGACCCGCTTGCCGGTTTTGCGCGACAGCAGCGTCAGTTCCCAGGCCATGTTGACCGCGAAATTCGATGCGCCCACCCCGCCGGCCAGACCGTGCACCGCCAGGACAGCGCCCTGATGGTGATCGGTATCCACCTTGTGGCCGCTGGTCGCCGCCGCTGCCGGGGGGGGGGCAACGGGGTCGGGAAATACCGGGCGGCGCAGCCGCTCCAGCGCCTCGTGCAGGGCCTTTTCGGGCAGGGGGTAGGGCACGAAATCGTCGGCGCCCTGCCGCATCAGCTGGTGCAGGGCAATCGGGCTCAGTTCCTCGGCGATCACGACGACCTTTATTCCGCGGGCCTTGGCGGTGCGGATGATCTCTCCGATGAAGGCGGCCTGATCCTCGTCCTCGCTGCCCACGGCCACGGCGATGAATTCCACCGCCGCCGCGTCGGGCTGCCCGAGGAAGGCGATGGCGTCGCCGAAGGAGACATCACCCCAGCTTTCGCCCAGCTCGGTCTCCATGTCCTCGATAAGCAGATCGAATGCATGGATGTCCCGCGACACGGTGCAAGCGGAGATCGTGGCGGGCTCCGATTGATGTGACTGGTGAGACTCTGCCATACTCGTCATCTGTTCTTTTCTCCCTTGCACGTGAACCGGGGGCGGCGGCCGGGGCCTGTCCGCGCGGTTCTGCACGCGACTCAGAGACGCGCACTTGGCGCTTCTCGACAGAGATTGAATGTTAATCGGGGCAACATTACGGCCCAAAAGCCGAAATTGTTGGGAAGGTTGTAAACGACGACCCGCCTTTGGGGATCAGTTGCCCTCGCTCAGGGAGGCGTCGCTTTTGCCGTGGTCCGGCTTGGCGCTGAGGAGGTATTCGTCATAGACGATCTTCATGTATTTGCCGTCATGGACCATCGGGCGCGGCTTGATGAAGCCAGAGACCTCGGTCACGGTGCGCCGGTTGCGCCGCTCGCGCCCCTCGGTGACGATCAGGGGCTGGGTTTCGCCATAAGAAACGACAGCCTCCAGCCGCGACCGGGAAATGCCGCGGGAAACCAGGTAGTTGACCGCCGCGCGCGCCCGGCGCAGGCCCAACCGTTTGTTGTAGGCGGCGCTGCCAACCATGTCGGTATGCCCGTAAACGCGGAAACGGACATGGGGGTAGCGCTGAATCCACTGCGCCTGGGCATCCAGTGCGGCGCGGGCCTGACCGTCCAGCGCGGCGCTGTCGAAGGCGAAGGTGATGGTGTTGGGCGCCTCGGCCGCGAAACGGCGCGACAGGTCGATGATGGCCGATCGCTCACCGCTCATGATCTGGGTATTGTTCATCGTGGCGTTGCCGAAACCGCCCTGATCGAACATCGACGAAGAGCCCTGCATTTGGCAGGCGGGCAGCGCGGCCACCGCGCCAAGCATCGCAATCGAAAGGCGCAGGCGCATGCTCTACTCCATCACATAGCCGTAGGAACCGCTGAAATCCTGGCGCGCGACCTCTCCGGCGGGGCCCTGGACCGGGGTGCCGTTGCCATGGACGCGCCCATGCAGAAACAATTCGCTTTCGCTGGGCAGGGGGGTGCGATCGGTGGGCAGGGTCAGCGCCTCGCCACGGGTCGGGGTCACCAGATGGGCGGTGACGATGATGACCAACTCGCTCTGGTCGCGCTGATACTGGGCGCTGCGGAACAGCGTGCCCAGTACCGGAATGTCGCCCAGCCACGGCACCTGGCCGTTCAGGCTGGTAAAATCGTCCTGCAACAGGCCCGCGATGGCAAAGCTTTCGCCGTCGCGCAGTTCAACCGTGGTCGAGGTGGACCTGTTCGAAAAGCCGCTGATCGAGAAGCCGCCATCGTCATAGGTCACCGTCGGGTCGATGCCGCTGACCTCGGCGTCCATCTTGAGGTTGATATTCTCGCCCACCACCCGCGGGGTGAACTTCAGTGACACGCCAAAGGGTTTGAAGCTGACCGTGACCTGCCCGTCCGCGCCCGACACGGGCACGGGGTATTCGCCACCGGCCAGGAAGTCGGCATCTTGCCCAGACAGGGCCGTCAGGTTCGGTTCCGCCAGGGTGCGAACGAACCCTTTGGTTTCAAGGGCTTCCAGCATGACGGCGAATTCCAGGTCGCCCAGCCCCGCGCCGATCGCGAACACCCCGTTAGAGCTTTCGGATCGGGTGGTGGTCGTCGTGTCGTCCCCGTCGAACAGGTTGAACAGGTTGCTGCCCTCTGTGTACGTGTTCGAGCCGCCCTGATAGCCCACGTCGCCGCCGATCCCGTTGACCGCCAGGCTGGTGCTGAGGCTCTTGGCGACAGAGCGGTTCATCTCGGCGAAGCGCACCTTCAGCATTACCTGCTGGCTGCCGCCCACCGACAGCAGGTTGGACACCTTGCCCGGCGCGTAAAGCGCGGCCAGGCTGAGGGCGCGGTCCACCACCAGGGGCGAACTGACCGTGCCCGACAGGATCAGCCCGTCATTGGCGGCGCGCACCTCGATCCGTTCGCCGGGCAGCACCTGTTGCAGGCGCTCCTTCAATTCGCTGAGATCGGGGGTCACGCGGACCTCGACATTGGTCAACAGCCGCCCGTCGGGCGACAGCAGGGTCAGCGTGGTCCGGCCCGGTGCCTTGCCCAGCACATAGATCATGCGGTCCGACAGGGTCGAGATGTCCGCGATGGCGGGGTTGGATATCGACAGCTCGGCAAAGACCTCGTCGCTTTCCACGACGACAGCACGGTTCACCGGGACCGTCAGCTTGCCCGATGTTCCGCCGCCAAGCGCGCGCAGGGTCTGGGCCGGCGCCATGGCAGACAAGCCGACAGCGCCCGCCAGGCCGAGCAATCCGGCCACAACAAGGCCTTTGAATTTCATGTGATCCTGCCTTTCCGATCACGCCTCAAGGCTGGGTCTTTTTCGCCCGTTGCCGCAGAGCATGATGCAATTCGGGAAAATTTGCAAGAATCAGGGTATTGCAACGCCGAATTGATGTTGGCGCCTTGCAACAGGCCCGGCCGCGGCCCGGTCTGGGCCGCGGCGCGCGGGGTCAATTGGTGCAGGGGATCGGGATTTCCATGACCTGCGAACCGCGGCGCGTGCGCACGGTGCAGGTTTCCTTTTCCTCGACCGGGGCGGGCGCGGATTCTTCGGTCAGGCCCAGCAGGCGCCGTTGATCGACCTGGACGACCTCGGGCACGCTTTGGTCCTCGGGGGAAAGCAGCGACAGCGACAGCCGGCCGGTGGATTGCGCCTGCGCCAGGGCGGCGACCTGTTGCGGAGTCACCTCGACGGTGACGGTGCGCGCGATCAGCGGCTGGGTCGTGTCCTGGTCGGCGATCTGGTCGACCGCGATCAGGCGCACGCCGCTTTGGATCAGTTTCGTGACCTGGTTCCTGTCTATCTTGCCGGTCCAGTAAACATCGATCGTATCGCCCGGCCGCAAGAAGCCGGAGACACCCGATGCCACGTCCACGCGGATGGCAAAGGCGCGCATGCCCTTGCTCAGCCGGGCGGTCAGGCCCGCCTCTCCGCCGGGGTCGGTCAGCTTGACCGCCAGCAGGGGTTCGCCCGCCTCCACCGCGCGCAGCACGGCGCGGCGGGCGGGGCCGTCTGCGGGGAACAGGGCGGCCTGATCGGGAAACGCCCCCTTGGGCAGCCATTCGGCGGGCCATTGCGCTATTGCGACATTTTCGGGGGTCAGTTGCTGGCCATAGCGCAGCGGCGTCTTGGCCACCATCACCGGCACCAGCTTGATCGGCGGTGCGTTCGAGGCGCGCTCCCGGGCGAGGGCCTGCTCATATTGCGTGATATAACCCTGCGCCATGTAGACGGCGAACCCTGCCAGGCCCAGCCCGACGATCAGCACAAGTCCGAAGATCATCCGCATGATCTGGTCCTTTCCTGTTTGCCCCGCCTGTCACGGGTTGTTCTGACTGCGTCGAATCCCTTATCGCTTCGCCGAGCATGGCGCATGAATGCGGCAGGATCGTGGAGCGTTGCGGTCAGTCCTTGAACTCGATCTCTGCGATCCTCTCGGCCAGCAACGTCGCCAGGTTTGAGGTGCTGTTGTTCAGGATCCACAGCACCGTTCCGCCCAAGCCGACCAGAACGGCCGTCAGGATGATGAAATCGACCGTCACGGCCCCATCGTCCTTGAAAAGAAATCGTGCTCGGCGTCGCATGTCCCGTCTACTCGTCCTTGTCGACGCCTGTTCGCATGGCGCTTAGGACCAGTATGACCGGAGAATGTGGGCGCCGCTCGTCAACGGGAAGGCGAAACAATGGCCGTTTTCAAAAAACGCGCGCGGTTTCGCGGCGGCGCAAAAGGAGCAGGGCCGCACCCGGGGTGCGGCCCTGACTTGACGATCCGCCGTGGCGTATCGATTATTCGCCGCCCGCGTCCAGCTGGCTGGTGTAGCCGACCGACTGGCCTTCGATGCTGTCCACGGTCGAGCTGGCCAGGTTTTCGATGCCCAGGCCGACGGTGCTCATCACGACGATGCCCAGGCCCACGATGGCGGCGGTCAGCACGACCCAGTCAACGGTCACGGCGCCGGATTCTTCGTCACGGAAGTTTTTGAAGAAGTTGATCAGTTTCATTGGTAGTCCCTCCAGTAGGATGCTCGCTCAGTTTCGGTTTGCCTTGGCGGGGTCTTTGTGGGCCGGCCTCTGTTTGGCCCGATCTCCGTCTTGGCATGAGCTTATAAAGCCAGTGGATTGGGGCGAGAGTTGGGCTGAGGATTGGCAAATTATGAAGATGCCAGATGCCGCGTTCAAAACCACATAAGTCACTGATTAATAATCAATAAAAATCAGAACTTTTTGTCGAAAAGGTTTCGAATCCCAGTCGTCCAGGCGCGAATCCGGCCTGTTCTGCCCGAATCCGGGGGGCATGTGGTGGTCTTCGCGCGGGATTCTTGCAAAAGTCCCCCAGCCGAAACGACATGGGGGATGGGCACGGGATGAGGCGACCGCTGGTTCTGGACGTGGATGGAACATTCCTGCGTACCGATCTGTTGCTGGAGTGTTTCTGGGCCGGACTGCACCGCGCGCCGCTTGCCACCCTGTCCGCCAGCCTGCGCCACCTGCGCGATCGCGCGGCGCTGAAACGCGCGCTGGCCGATATCGCCACGCCGCGCCTGGACCTGATGCCCCTGAACCCCGATATCGCCGCCCGCGCATTGGAGGCCCGCGAAGCCGGGCGCGAGGTGGTGCTGGCCTCTGCCTCGGATCGCACGCTGGTTGCCGGGCTTGCTGCGCAGTATGGCTTTTCCGCCGATAGCCTGGCCTCGGACGGGCAGACCAACCTGAAGGGGGCGGTCAAGGCGCAGGCGCTGGTCGCGGCCCATGGCGCGCGCGGCTTCGATTACGCAGGCGACAGCGCCGCCGACCGCCCCGTCTGGGAGGCGGCCGAGCGCGCGCTGATCGTGGGGCACAGGCCGCGCATAGCCCGGGCGCTGCGCGCGCGGGGGCACGATGTGCAGGAAATTCCCGGCGGTTGGCACCTGCGCGATCTGGTCCGCGCCCTGCGGCCGCATCAATGGGTCAAGAACGTGCTGCTGTTCCTGCCGATGCTGGCGGCCCATGATTTCGCGCTGAACACGCTGCTGCTGGTGCTGGCCGGTATCGCGGCCTTTTCGGCGGCGGCGTCCTGCATCTATATCGTCAACGACCTGCTGGACCTGGAGGCCGACCGCCTGCACCCGACCAAGTGCAACCGCCCCTTTGCCTGTGGCGCGGTTCCCATCGGCGTGGGGATGTTCACCGCGCTGGTGCTGGCCGGGTTTGCGCTGGGGGGCGGGCTGTTGCTGGGGCCGGCCTTCTTGGCGGTCATCGTGCTGTATATGACGTTGTCGCTGGCCTATTCGCTGCGGCTGAAACGGATGCGTTGGGTGGATATCGCAACGCTGGCCGCGCTGTATACCCTGCGCGTGGTGGCGGGCGCGGCGGCCAGCGGGGTGGCGGCGTCCTTCTTGATGCTGGTCTTTGTCTTTCCGGTGTTCCTGACGCTGGGCTGCGTCAAGCGGATGACGGAACTGGCGCTGGCGCAGAACAACCACCGGCTGCCCGGTCGCGGCTATGCCCGGTCGGACCGGGGCGATTTGCTGAACGTGGCGGGGCTGGGCACCGTGGGCGCGCTGCTGATCTTCTTCAGCTACAGCTTTAGCCCGCAGGCGCAGGCGCTGTATCCGGCGCAATGGCTGCTATGGGTGGCAATGATCCCGATCGCGGTCTGGCTGATCCGCATGGTGCGGCTGGGCTATCGCGGGGCGCAGGATTACGACCCCATCGTGTTCGCCCTGCACGACAAGGCGGGGCTGTCGCTGATTCTGGTCACCCTGGGGCTGATGATGCAGGGCGCGGGTCTGTGGACGCGCTGGCTGGGGCTGTAGTGGCCGCGCGAGCGGCCCCCGCCGTTCAGATCGACATCTTTTTGAAGATCGGTTCCGGGATGGCGCGGATGATGCCCATGATCGCGGTCCAGAACAGCGGCGTGTAGATTACGTTCCGCTTCTTCTCGACCGCTTTCAGAATGTCGGCGGCGACCGTTTCGGGGGGCGCGACCAGGAACATGCCCTCGATCCCCCAGGTCATGGCGGTGTCGGTAAAGCCGGGTTTGACCGTCACCACATGCCCGCCCGCCCGCGTCAGCCGGTTGCGCAGCCCCGACAGATAGGTGCCGAACCCCGCCTTGGCCGCGCCATAGGCATAGTTGCCGATGCGCCCCCGGTCCCCCGCGACCGAGGTGATGCCGACCACCGTGCCGCTGCCGCGCGATTCCATCAGCGGGGCCAGGCGGTGCAGGAACTGCGCCGGTCCGGTAAAGCTGTCCGTGACAACGCCCGCGATCAGCGACGGGTCGGCGTCGATCTCCGCCTGCGGCGGCATCGATCCAACAAAGACCGCCGCGGAAACCGTGCCCTCCAGCCCCTCCAGCCGGTCCAGGATGGGGCCGAAACTGGCCGGGTCGCGCGCATCGAAGGCGACCGTTTCGGCCAGTGCCGCACCGCGCACGCGGGCGTCTGCGGCGTCGCGTTCCAGGTCTGCGGGGGTGCGCCCGGCCAGGATCACGCCGTCGCCCCGTTCGGCCAGTTTGCGGGTAAAGGCGCGCGCCATCGAGGATGAGGCGCCCAGAACGATCCAGGTTTCGGTCATGTCGCGCTCCTCAGCTTCAGGCGCCGGACAAGGTCGGTTTCAAGATGGCCCTCGGGGTCGGCCTTGGCGACCTCTGCCCGCCAATCGGCCAGCTCGGGATACATGGCCGCGATGCTGTCGGGATGGGCCAGCGCGTCCTTGGCAAAGTAAAGCCGCCCGCCCGCGTCCAGCACCTGCTGTTCCAGCCTGGCAAAGATCGCGGGCACCTTGGCCCGCGCCGGGAAATCCACGGCCAGCGTATAGCCCGCCATCGGAAAGGACAGATGCCCCGCGCGCCCCGGCCCCATCTTTTTCAGGACCGCAAGGGGCGAGGCGATGCCGGCCCGCGCGATGGTGGTCAGGATCGCCTTCAGCTCTGGCCCCTTGTCCAGCGGCACGACGCATTGGAACTGGTGAAAGCCGCGCTTGCCGTACAGGCGGTTCCAGTCGTGGATGCGGTCCAGCGGGAAAAAGAAATCCTCCAGCGGGCGGGTGCGCTTGCGCGAGGTGTCGGGAATGCGCGAGATGTAGAAGGCGTTGAACAGCTTGACCACCGGCCAGGACAGCGCGAAATGCGGGGCGTCCAGCGGGACCGACAGGCTGCGCTTTACCGGGCCGGGGCGGCCGCCCTCGGCCAATGTGCCCTCTTCCAGGATGCCGCGGCCCAGCCGTTTGCCGCGTTTGGTCGCGTCGATCCAGCCCACGGTATATTCCGCCTCGGACGTGTCAAAGGCCGCAAGGAAGCTGTCGAAATCGGAGATTCGGGTTTCCTTGACACGCATCCGCTGGCCGGGGATCGCTTTCAGTTGCAGTTTGGCCGACAGGATCGCGCCGGTTTGGCCCTGTCCGCCCATCGTGGCGCGGAACAGGCCCCGGTTCGTCTGCAGCGTTACCTCGCGCGGGCCATTGTCCGTCATCAGCGTCACCGCCAGCACATGCTGGCCGAAACTGCCCGCGTTGTGGTGGTTCTTGCCGTGCACGTCATTGGCGATGCAGCCACCCAGGGTGGCAAAGCCGGTGCCGGGCATTACCGCGGGCATCCAGCCCTTGTGCGCAAAGACGCGCAGCAATTCGGCTATGGTGATCCCGGCCTCTGCCTCGACCACGCCGGTTTCGGCGTCAAAGGACAGCAGGCGATCCATCCGCGTCATGTCGATGGCCGCGCCGCCGTCGTGGATCGGGCCGTCGCCATAGGACCGGCGGTTGCCGATGGCCGGTCCCCGGCCCTGCAGGGCCGCGCTCAGCGCCGACAGCTTTTCGGGGCGGGCCAGTGTGCCGCGCGCCCGCAGCGCCCGGCCCCAGCCCGAATACTCAGCGGTTTTCCACTGCATGGCCTGTCCTTTTCGACATGCGTTCGGCGACGGGAAAGACCATCGCGCCCAAACCGATCGCGAACCACAGCGTGGTGACCCGGATCACCGCGGTGGCTGCAATGGATGTTTCGGGCGGTAACCCCTCCAGCGTCAAGAGCGCGATCATCGCAGCCTCGGCCCCGCCCAGGCCGCCGGGCGCCCCGGTCAGCCCGCCCGCCAGCGTCGCAAAGACAAAGATCGCGGTCGCCGTCCACAGGCCGATATCGGCGCCCAGCCATACCAGCAGGATATGGAAGGCCAGGCCTTCGGCCATCCAGCCCAGGCAGCCCAGGACCACCGCCAGCAGCAGGACGCCGGAATGGCTGAAATGGCGCAAGGCGCGGGCCATCGCGCGCAGCTTGGCAAAGATCCGGGGGCAGCAGCCCAGGGCGCGATAGGTCAGCGTGACGATCGCGGCCAACAGGCGCGGGCGCGTGGCCACAACCGCCGTGCCCAGGGCCAGACCCGCCAGCGGCAGGGCGCCGGTGATCCCCTTGGCCGACAGCGCCAGCGCGGCGCCCAGGATCAGCGCCATCGCCACCAGATCGGCGGCCCGGTCCACCAGGAACAGCGGGGCAGAGCGGTCCAGCGGCACGCCGGTTTCCCGCCGGATCCAGCGGATGCGCACCATTTCGCCCACCCGGCCCGGTGTCGCGCTCATCAGGAAGCCGCCAAAGAAATGGCGGATATCGCGCAGCAGCCCGGGCGGCAGGCCGATCCGGCGGGCAAACAGGTGCCAGCGCAGCGCGCGCATGACGTAGTTGACCAGCGACAACCCCAGCAGCAGGGCAATCTGCACCGGACCCAGCCGGGCCAGTTGCGCCGCGGTTTCCTGCCATCCGGTGGCGGCGGCCAGCCCGAACAGGCCGATAGCGACCAGCGCGAACAGCGCCAGCATCAGCACGGTATCGCGCCAGCGGCGGCGCGGGGCGGGAAGGGGCGGGGTCATGGTCATGTCACCGCCCATCATAGCAGCAGAAAAGCGCGGGAATATGAAGCCGTTTCCGGGCCGCGCCCATGAAAAGGGCCGCGCCGGGCCTGTGCCCCGCGCGGCCCCCTGTGGCGGTTGCCTCGGTCAGCCGACGATGGTTGCCTCGGTGGCGGCGCGGATCTCGTCCTCACTCACGCCCTCGGCGCATTCGACGATCTTCAGGCCGCCCTCGACCACGTCCAGAACGCCCAGGTTGGTGATGATCCGGTTGACCACGCCCGTTCCGGTCAGCGGCAGGGTGCAGTCCTTCAGCAGTTTGCTGTCGCCATGCTTGTTGGTGTGATCCATCACGATCACGACCCGCTTGACGCCCGCAACCAGATCCATCGCGCCGCCCATGCCCTTGACCAGCTTGCCGGGGATCATCCAGTTGGCCAGATCGCCCTTTTCGCTGACCTCCATCGCGCCCAGGATCGCCATCGCGATCTTGCCGCCCCGGATCATGCCAAAGCTTTGCGCGCTGTCGAAATAGGCCGAGTGGGGCAGTTCGGTGATGGTCTGCTTGCCCGCGTTGATCAGGTCGGGGTCTTCCTCACCCTCCAGCGGGAAGGGGCCAAGGCCCAGCATCCCGTTTTCCGATTGCAGCGTGACATGCACGCCCTCGGGGATGTGGTTGGCCACCAGCGTCGGAATCCCGATGCCAAGGTTCACATACATCCCGTCTTTCAGTTCCTGCGCGGCGCGCGCCGCGATCTGGTTACGATCCCAGGCCATGGTGTTCCTCCTTACGCCGCGCGGGTGGTGCGTTGTTCGATGCGTTTTTCGTGTTCGCCCTTGATCAGGCGGTGCACGTAGATGCCGGGCAGGTGGATGTTGTCGGGGTCCAGCTGACCGGGTTCGACGATCTCCTCCACCTCGGCGACGCAGACCTTGCCGCACATCGCGGCGGGCGGGTTGAAGTTGCGGGCGGTCTTGCGGAACACCAGGTTGCCGGTGGTGTCGGCCTTCCATGCCTTGACGATGGACAGGTCCGCCACGATCCCGCGTTCCAGGATGTAGGTTTCGCCGTCGAACTCCTTGTGTTCCTTGCCCTCGGCGATCTGGGTGCCCACACCGGTTTTCGTGTAGAACCCGGGGATGCCGCAGCCGCCGGCGCGCATCCGTTCGGCCAGCGTGCCCTGGGGGTTGAATTCCAGCTCCAGCTCACCCGACAGGTATTGGCGCATGAATTCGGCATTCTCGCCCACATAGGACGAGATCATCTTTTTCACCTGCCGCGTCTGCAACAGGATGCCGATACCGAAATCGTCCACGCCCGCGTTGTTGGAGGCGAAGGTCAGATCCTTGGTCCCGGCCTGTTTGATCGCCTCGATCAGCATTTCCGGGATGCCGCACAGACCGAAACCGCCCGCGGCGATGAACATGCCGTCGGACAGAAGCCCGTCCAGGGCCTCCGCGGCGCTGCCATATACCTTGTTCATGGAACTCTCCCCGTTCGAACCATTGGCGAAAGTTGTGGCGAAGGGGCGCGGGCAAGTCAATGAAGGGGGCAACCTTTGGCCCCGCGTCGGCGCGGCTAGAGGATGCGGACCTGCGTGCCGACCGGCGTGATCTGAAACAGTTCGGCGATCATCTCGTTGTAAAGGCCGATGCAGCCATCCGAGGACCGCCGCCCGATCTTGCGCGTATCGTGGGTGCCATGGATCAGGTAGGCGGGCCAGGACAGGTACATCGCATGGGTGCCCAGCGGGTTGTCGGGCCCCGGCGGCATGTATTTCAGATCCGGGTTCCGCTCCAGCATGGATGGCGTGGGGGTCCAGTCCGGCCCGACGCGCTTGCGCACCACTTCGGTATAGCCGCGCTTGGTCAATTCGTCACTGATCGGGACCGAGGTCGGATAGACGCGATAGTCCGTGCCCTCGCCGTTCCAGTAGTGCAGGGCGCGCGAGACGGTATCGGCGACGATCACCCCCTTGCCCAACGTGTCGAAGTGATCGCGCCAGTCCTGCTGGGAAAAGCTGGAAATGTTGTGGCGGACACCGTCCGCCGTCTTTGCCCGCCCGATGACAGGGGCCACGAGGCCCGCACCGAGTGTCGCCACGGCAGCGCGGCGTGTGAAACGTCTGTCCAGCATGCAATACCCTCCTGTCTGCGCAGAGCAGTTGCCCAATTGCGCGGGCAGAGGCCAGTCACGCTGCATCACACCTCGGTGCGCCTGGTGTCAGTCGTCCTTTTTGGCGGCGGTCTTGCGCGTCGTGGTCTTTTTGGCCGTGGTCTTTTTCGGGGTGGTTTTCTTGGCGGCCGGTTTCTTGGCAGCGGTTTTCTTGCCGCCCTTCTTGGCCGCCTTTTCCGCGATCAGCGCCACGGCCATTTCCATGGTCACGTCGGCCGGTTCCACATCCTTGGGCAGGGTGGCGTTGACCTTGTCCCATTTGACGTAAGGGCCATAGCGCCCCTCCATCACGTTGACCGGCCCGCCGCTTTCGGGATGTTCGCCCAGTTCCTTCAGCGCCTTGGCGGTGGTGCCGCGCCCGCGCGTCTTTTTCGCGGCCAGCAACTCGACCGCGCGGTTCATGCCCACGGTGAACACCTCGTCAACCTCGGGCAGGTTGGCGTATTTCTTGCCGTGCCGGACATAGGGGCCATACCGCCCGATCCCGGCCTCTACAGGTTCGCCATCGTCGGGGTGGGGGCCAATTTCGCGCGGCAGGCTGAGCAGCATCAGCGCCTTGTCCAGGTCGATCTCTTCGGGGGCCCAGCCCTTGGGCAGGCTGGCGCGCGGCGGTTTCGGCTGGTCCTCGGTCGGTTCGCCCTTTTGCACATAGGGGCCGAAACGGCCGTTGCGCAGGGTGATTTCCTCGTCCCCGTCATGGCCCAGAACCTTGCCGTCCAGTTGCGCGGCCGGATCGTCGCTGGGCGCCGACAGCGGGCGGGTATAGCGGCATTCGGGGTAGTTGTTGCAGCCGATGAATGCCCCGCCAGAGCGGGCGGTTTTCAGGTTCAGCCGACCCACCCCGCATTTGGGGCAGACGCGCGGGTCGGTTCCATCCTCGCGCGGGGGGTACAGGTGCGGCGACAGCACCTCGTCGATCTTTTCCAGCACTTCCGTGATGCGCAGGTCGGCGGTTTCAGCAATGGCCGCCGAGAAATCGCGCCAGAAGCGGGACAGAACGTCGTGATAATCGCGGTCCCCGGCGGACACGTCGTCCAGCTGGTCCTCCAGGTCGGCGGTGAACTCATAACCCACGTATTTCGGGAAGTAGTTGGACAGAAAGGCCGTCACCAGCCGCCCCTTGTCCTCGGGGATCAGGCGGTTCTTGTCCTTGGTGACATAGCCCCGGTCCTGGATCGTCGTGACGATGGACGCATAGGTAGAGGGCCGGCCGATCCCCAACTCCTCCATCCGCTTGACCAGCGTCGCTTCGGTGTAGCGCGGGGGCGGCTGGGTGAAATGCTGTTCGGGCGTCACGCTTTCGCGTTTCGCGGCCTCGCCCTCCATGATCTGGGGCAGGCGCTTGTCGTCGTCGTCAATGACATCGTCGCGCCCCTCTTCGTAGACCTTGAGGAACCCGTCGAACAGCACGACCTGGCCGGTGGCGCGCAGGCCGACCTGTTTGTCGCCGCTGAGAACCTCAACCGTCGTGCGTTCCAGCCGGGCGGCCTCCATCTGGCTGGCCAGCGTGCGTTTCCAGATCAGGTCATACAGCTTGCGCTGGTCGGTATCGGTGGTTTTCAGCTTGCCCGCGTCCCGCGTCATGTCGGTGGGGCGGATACATTCGTGGGCCTCTTGCGCGTTCTTGGCCTTGTTCTTGTACATGCGCGGGGATTTCGGGACGTAATCCGCGCCATAGCGATCCTTGATCGCGTCGCGCGCGGCCATCACCGCCTCTGGCGCCATATCGATCCCGTCGGTCCGCATGTAGGTGATATGCCCCGCCTCATACAGACGCTGGGCCGCCTGCATGGTCTGGCGCGCGCCAAAGCCGAACTTGCGGCTGGCCTCTTGTTGCAGGGTCGAGGTCATGAAGGGCGGCGCGGGGTTGCGGTTGGCCGGTTTCGCCTCGACCGAGGCGATGGTGAAATCGCGGCTGTTGATCGCCTGCACCGCCAGTTCGGCCGCCGTTTCGTTCTCGATGTCGTATTTGTCCAGCTTCTGGCCGCCCAGAACGGTCAACCGCGCCTCGTAGGTCTGGCCGCGGGGTGTGGCGAAGATCGCCTTGACCGACCAGTATTCGCGGGGGCGAAAGGCCTCGATCTCCATCTCGCGCTCGACGATCAGGCGCAGGCAGACCGATTGCACCCGGCCCGCCGATTTCGCACCGGGCAGCTTGCGCCACAGCACCGGCGACAGGTTGAAGCCCACCAGATAATCCAGCGCCCGGCGCGCCAGATAGGCATGCACCAGCGGTTCGTCCACCTGCCGGGGGTTTTTCATCGCCTCGGTCACGGCGGATTTGGTGATCGCGTTGAACACCACGCGGCTGACGGCGGTGTCTTTCTTGATCGCGCGGCGCTTTTTCAGCGCCTCTTCCAGGTGCCAGGAAATCGCCTCGCCCTCGCGGTCGGGGTCGGTGGCGAGGATCAGCGCGTTGTCGTCCTTCAGCGCGTCGGCGATCGCCTTGACATGCTTGCGGCTGTCGGTGGCGACCTCCCATTTCATTTCGAAATCATGCTCGGGATCGACCGATCCGTCCTTGGGCGGCAGGTCGCGAACATGCCCGTAGGAGGCCAGAACCGTGTAGTCGTCCCCCAGATACTTGTTGATTGTCTTGGCTTTAGCCGGGGATTCGACAACGACGACGGGCATGAAAATCCTTTCGACTCTTGGCACATGGCCTTGGCGGCGCAAGATGTGGGGGGCGTGGGGGGATTGTCAATGCAGGGCTGCAGCGCGGTCGGGCCGCAAATCGTCGAATGGCCGGGCGGCCCGCGGCTGTCGTCGCGCATCTGGGCGCCGTGGCGGCGGCGCGTTCAGTCCCGCCGCGACAGCAGGCCGCCCGGCGCGCGGGCAATCCGCCCCTCCAGCTCCAGCGTCACCAGTTCGGGGGTCACGCGCCCGGCGGGCAGGCCCATATCGCGGATCAACTGGTCCTCTGCCAGGGGCGAGGGGCCCAGATGGCTGAGGATCTGCCGGTGCAGGTCCGCGGTTGCGGGGCGGTCGCGCTGCGCATGCGCGGGGGTTTGGGGCACCTCGGTGATGCGGCGGCGCGGTTTGGGCGGGGGCGGCGCGGTTTCGGCGATGCCGGGCAAGGGGGGCGCCGCCGCGCCGCTCAGCGCCTCGGCCACGTCGTCGGGGCCGCGCACCAGCACCGCACCGTCGCGGATCAACATGTTGCAGCCCGCCGCGCGCGCGTCGAACGGGTGACCGGGCACGGCCAGCACCTCGCGCCCCTGGTCCAGGGCGGTTTTCGCGGTAATCAGGCTGCCTGAACGCGCCGCGGCCTCTACCACGACCACGGCGCGGGCCAGCCCCGAGATGATCCGGTTGCGCTGCGGGAAATGCCGCGCCTGCGGGTGCAGGCCGGGGGGATGCTCGCTCAGCCGCAGGCCCTTTTCGCCGATGTCGCGGAAAAGGCCGGTGTTTTCGGCGGGGTAGGGAATGTCGATGCCGCCGGCCTGCACGGCGATGGTCCCGCCCTCCAGCGCGGCCAGATGCGCGGCGCGGTCGATCCCGCGGGCCAGACCCGACACGATCACGAAGCCCGCGCCGGTCAACCCCTCGGCCAGGCGGCGGGCCATGCGCGTGCCCAGAGAGGATGCATTGCGCGCCCCCACTAGCGCCACCATCGGGCGGGTGGCCAGGTCCAGCCGACCCAAGGCCCACAGAAACGGCGGCGCGTCGGACAGATCCATCAGCGCGGCCGGATAACCCGGCGCGCCATAGGGCAAGGGCACCGCGCCCAGGTGGCGGCCGCGGTCCAGTTCGGCGCGGGCGGTGTCGGCGGAACAGGGGGCGTATTCGGTGACCCCGGCGCTGCGGGCAACGCCGGGCAGGGCGTCCAGCGCGGCCTCTGCGCTGCCATGTTCCCCCAGCAGCCGGAAAAAGGTCGTTGCGCCGACCCGGCGCGACCGGATGAGACGAAGCCACGCAACCAGGGAGTCTTCCCGGGTGGGTGGTGCGAGGGGGTGGTAGGAAGAAATGCTCTCCACGTTTCGCAGCTCCGCTCATCCGTAGGGCCACACTGGCGCAGAGAGGGTTAACGCAAGATGAACGGCGCCGGAAAAACTCGCCCATTGCGCGAATCTCCCGGCGCGCCGCTCTTCTTCTTGGCAAAAATACCCATGGCCGCGCGGGTCACGCCGCCGCGCCGCCGACCGTCAGCCCGCCGATCAACAGGCTAGGCTGGCCCACGCCCACCGGCACCCATTGCCCGGCCTTGCCGCAATTGCCGATGCCGGGGTCCAGCGCCATGTCGTTGCCGATGCCGCGAATGCGGGTCAGGGCGGTCGGGCCGTCACCGATCAGGGTGGCGCCCTTGACCGGGGCGCCGACCTTGCCGTTCTTGACACGATAGGCCTCTGTGCAGGAGAAGACGAACTTGCCGTTGGTGATGTCCACCTGCCCGCCGCCGAATCCGACGGCGTACAGCCCGTCGCCCATGTCGCCCAACAGCGCCTGCGGATCGGCATCGCCGGCCAGCATGTAGGTGTTCGTCATGCGCGGCATCGGCGGGTGGGCATAGCTTTCACGCCGCCCGTTGCCGGTGGGCGCGACGCCCATCAGCCGCGCATTCTGCCGGTCCTGCATATAGCCCACCAAAACCCCGTCCTCGATCAGCACGGTCTTGCCGCTGGGCGTGCCCTCGTCGTCGAAACTGATCGAACCGCGCCGGTCGGGCATCGTGCCATCGTCCAGCACGGTTACGCCCCGGGCTGCCACCTGTTGCCCCATCAGCCCGGCAAAGGCAGAGCTGCCCTTGCGGTTGAAATCGCCCTCCAGCCCGTGGCCGATGGCCTCGTGCAGCAGGATGCCGGGCCAGCCATTGCCCAGCACCACGTCCATTTCGCCCGCGGGGGCGGCCTCGGCCGACAGGTTGACCAGGGCGATGCGCAGGGCCTCGCGCGTGCTGGCCTGCCAGGTGTCGCGGTCGATCAGGCCCGCCAGCCCCGCACGCCCGCCGCCGCCATGGCTGCCGGATTCGCGGCGGCCGTTTTCCTCGACGATGACGCCGACATTCAGGCGGGTCATCGGGCGGGTGTCGGACAACAGCGTGCCGTCGGGCCGCAGGATGAACACCTCTTGCAGGGATGCGGCCAGCGTCGCGGTCACCTGCACCACGCGCGGGTCCAGGTCGCGGGCAAAGGCGTCGATCTCGCGCAATGTGTCCAGCTTGACGCCAAAGCTGGCCTCGGCCATCGGGTCGGCGTCGGTGTAAAGGCGGCGGTTGGTGGCGGCGGGGCCATCGGCCAGGGTGTCGCCGCCCGCGCCCACGGCCAGCCGCGCGGTCTCGGTGGCGCGTTTCAGCGCGGCCTCTGAAATCTCGGTGGAGTGGGCGTAACCGGCGGCCTCTCCTTTCACCGCGCGCAGACCGAATCCCTCGGACGCATCATAGCTGGCGGTGCGCACCCGCCCGTCATCGAAGCTCAGCACCTCGGCCCGGCGGCGTTCCAGGAACAGCTCGCCATCCTCTGCCCCGGCCGTGGCCTCTTGCACCAGCGCCAGCGCGCGGTCGCGGTCAAGCATCGTATCGAAGGGGCGGAAAGGGGGGTGCTGCATAGATAACTCCGCTCGTCAGTCCTTGATCTGGATCAAAAGCGGCAGATTGCCGCAGGTTTTTCTTGTGTCGTCCTGCCCAATATGTTTTCCTTCAAGAGTGGAAACAACGGCGGGGCCGGGATTTTTCCCGCCCCGCCGGCGAACGCAGGAAAAACCTGCCTCGGGGAACCGGGGCAATTCCCGACACCGGGTTGCCCTATGGCTCGTCCGGAACCGCGCGCTCCCGCGGTTCCGGATTTGTCTTTTCCGCACCTTGCCGTCTGCCGGGGTGACAGCGCCCGCTGTCTGGCGTATCAGGCGGCAGGTTTACGGATAGGCGGTTACATGCGCTATGTTTCCACGCGGGGGCAGGCCCCGGTTCTGACATTCGAAGAGGCGATGCTGACAGGGCTGGCGCGCGACGGCGGGCTGTATGTGCCCGAAACCGTGCCGCACATGCCCGCGCGCGACATCGCGGCGCTGGCGGGGCTGTCCTATGAAGAGGCGGCGTTCCGCATCATGCGTCCCTTCGTCGGGGACGCCTTCACCGACGCCGAATTCGCCGCGATCATCGAACGCGCCTATGCGGGGTTCGACCATCCCGCCCGCGCGCCGCTGGCCCAGCTTGGCCCCAATCATTTCCTGCTGGAACTTTTCCACGGCCCGACCCTGGCGTTCAAGGATTTCGCGATGCAGCTGATCGGCCAGCTGTTCCAGGCCTCGCTGGAACGGTCGGGCAAGCGGATCACCATCGTGGGCGCGACCAGCGGCGATACCGGCAGTGCCGCGATCGAGGCGTTCCGCGGGCTGGACAATGTGGATGTCTTCATCCTGTTCCCCGAGGGGCGGGTCAGCGACGTTCAGCGCCGCCAGATGACCACCCCGTCCGAGGACAACGTGCACGCGCTGGCCCTGAAGGGCGATTTCGACGATTGCCAGGCCCGCGTGAAGGACATGTTCAACGATTTCGCTTTCCGTGATCGGGTGGGGCTGTCTGCGGTCAACTCGATCAACTGGGCGCGGGTGCTGGCGCAGGTGGTCTATTATTTCACCTCCGCCGTCAGCCTGGGCGCGCCGCACCGCCCGGTGCGGTTCACCGTGCCCACGGGCAATTTCGGCGACATCTTCGCAGGTCATATCGCGCAGCGCATGGGCCTGCCGATTGAAAAGCTGGTGATCGCCACCAACCAGAACGACATCCTGCACCGGGCGCTGACCGGCGGGGCCTATGAAACCCACGGGGTGACGCCCTCCATCAGCCCGTCGATGGATATCCAGGTGTCCTCCAACTTCGAACGGGCCCTGTTCGAGGCCTATGGCCGCGACGGGGCTGCCGTGGCCCAGCAGATGGACGCGCTGAAATCGCAGGGCGGGTTCACCATCAGCCAGGGCGCCTTGCAGGGCTTGCGCGAAACCTATGCCTCGGGGCGTGCGTCCGAGGATGAGACGCGCGCCACAATCCGCGCCCTGCACGCCACGACAGGCGAGGTGCTGTGCCCCCATTCCGCCGTCGGTGTAAAGGTGGCGCAGGACCAGCCCGACAGCGCCGCGCCGATGATTACGCTGGCCACCGCGCATGCCGCGAAATTCCCCGACGCGGTCGAGGAGGCCACCGGCCTGCGCCCGCCCCTGCCCGCGCGCATGGCGGATCTGTTCGCGCGGTCCGAGCGGATGACCGGCGTCGAAAACGACCTGGCCGCGCTGGAAACCCTGATCGAGGAAAGGCGCCGCGCGTGACCATCCAGTTGCACAGACTTTCCAACGGGATGCGGGTCGTCACCGAACATATGCCCGGGCTGAAATCCGCCGCACTGGGCATCTGGGTCGCGACAGGTGGCCGGAACGAAACGGCCGCTGAAAACGGCATCGCCCATTTCCTGGAACACATGGCCTTCAAGGGCACGGAAAAGCGCAGCACCTTGCAGATCGCCGAGGCGATCGAGGATGTCGGCGGCTATATCAACGCCTATACCTCGCGCGAGATGACGGCCTATTACGCCCGCGTGCTGGAGGCCGATGTGCCCCTGGCGCTGGACGTGCTGGCCGATATCCTGCTGAACCCCACCTTCGACCCCGCCGAGATCGAGGTCGAGCGCGGCGTGATCCTGCAGGAAATCGGTCAGGTGCTGGATACGCCCGACGATGTGATTTTCGACTGGCTGCAAGAGGTCGCCTTTCCCGACCAGCCGCTGGGCCGCACCATCCTGGGCCCCGCGGAACGGGTCAGCGGTTTTTCCCGCGATGACCTGTTCGCCTTTGTCCGTCGCCATTACACGCCCGACCGGATGATCCTGTCTGCCGCCGGTGCGGTGGATCACGATGAAATCGTGCGGCTGGCCGAATCCCTGTTCGGCCATCTGGACCCCGCCCCGACGCCCGCGCCCGATGCTGCGCGCTTTGCCGGGGGCGAACGCCGCGTGGTCAAGCCGCTGGAACAGGCGCACATGGCCCTCGGCTTTGAGTGCCCTGGCTATCGCGACCCGGCGGTCTATACCGCGCAGATCTATGCTACGGCCCTGGGCGGTGGCATGTCATCGCGCCTGTTCCAGGAACTGCGGGAAAAGCGCGGGCTTTGCTACACCGTGTTCGCGCAGGCTGGATCCTATGCGGATGCCGGGCTGATCACGCTTTATGCCGGGACCAGCGGCGCGCAGTTGGGCGAACTGGCGGACCTGACGATGAACGAACTGGCCCGCGCCGCCCGCGACATCGCCCCGGCCGAGGTCGCCCGCGCCCGCGCGCAGCTGAAGGCGGGGCTGCTGATGGGGTTGGAAAGCTCGTCGAACCGCGCCGAACGGCTGGCGCGGCTGGTGGCGATCTGGGACCGGGTGCCCAAGATCGAGGAAACCATCGCCCGAATCGACGCCGTGACCACCGGCGATGTGCGCGAATTCGCGGGCCGGCTGGTCACCGAGGCCCGGCCGGCGCTGGCGCTGTACGGTCCCGTGGATGACGCACCGGCGCTGGATGCGCTGCAAGGCAGGCTTGCTGCCTGATGCTGGGGCTCAAGCGCAAGGTCCGGATCGAGACCGAGCGGATGACCCTGCGCCCGCCGGCGCATTCCGATTTCAACCCGTGGACGGCGTTGCGCGTCCAAAGCGCCGATTTCCTGACCCCGTGGGAACCCGCCTGGGCGCCCGACCACCTGTCACGCAAGGCGTTCACCAACCGGGTCTACTGGGCGCAGCGGGCGTTGGGGTCCGGCTCGGCCTTGCCGCTGTTCCTGGTGCGGCGCGCCGACGATGTGCTGCTGGGTGCGATCACGCTGGACAATATCCGCCGCGGCCCGGCGCAATCGGGCACTCTGGGCTATTGGATCGGCCAGCCCTTCGCGCGCCAGGGCTACATGCGCGAGGCGATCGAGGCGGTGGTGCACCACGCCTTTGTCATGCGCGATCTGTCCCGGATCGAGGCCGCGTGCCTGCCGGAAAACGCTGCCTCGCGCGGGGTGCTGGAAAAATGCGGGTTCAAGTATGAGGGCGTCGCCCAAAGCTATCTGCAGATCAACGGGCGCTGGCGCAATCACGTCCTCTATTCCAACCTGCGCAGCGACCGCCGGGGGCGGACCCTGACAGGTTAGGGGCAGACCCCGCCAATGCTGATATAGCTGCCATAGACCCAGCCCATGGGGTTTGCCGCCCCCCACAACGGATCCCGGCACCGGCCGGTCATGCAATCCACCAGGAACCATTTGCCCTGGCGGTCCACGACCCAGAATTCGTCCCCCAGGTACAGCTCACCCAATTGCGGAAAGTTGGTTCCCGGCCCCGTACGCACCGCCAGAAAGCCGTTTCCCGCAGCATGGTTGTAATGGGTGATCGGTTTCACACCCACCACATGGCCGGTACAGTCGGCCGCGATGGCGGGCAGTCCTGCCAGTGCGACCAAGGCTGCCGCCGCAAGTGTTCCAAGCCGTTTCATCGCTCTCCCCCACATGGATCAAACGCGCCGCACCCAGCATAGGCGCGTTCCGCGTGGCCCGACATGATGCAGATCACCCGCGCGTCGTGACAGGCGGCGGCCCGGCGCTATCTGTCCCGCAGGGAGGAGCCGACCATGACACGCCTGATCGTTTTCATCCTTGCCCTTTTCGCGCTGCCCGCCACCGCGCAAGAGCGCCGGCCAAGCCACTGCATCGCGCTGGCCGATGCCGCGCCGGGGATGGCCTATGTGCAACGGGCCAGTTTCGGCACGCCGCTGCCCGACCATACCGTGCGGCTCAGCTTTGCGGGGCATGCGACCTTCGTGATCGAAACGCCCGGCGGCCTGGTGGCGGCCACGGATTACACCGGCTTCATCGGGCCGACCGCGCGCCTGCCCGATGTCGTGACGATGAACAACGCCCACGAAACCCATTTCACCGCCTTTCCCGACCCGGACATTCCCCATGTCCTGCAAGGTTGGGCGGACCGCACCGGCGCGCCTGCCGATCACCATGTCGACCTGGGCGAGATGCTGGTGCGCAACGTGCCGACCGATGTGCGCGGCTTTGACCGGGCGACGGTGCGGCCCAACGGCAATTCCATCTTCGTGTTTGAGGTCGCGGGCCTGTGCATCGGGCATCTGGGCCATTTGCACCACGAACCGACACCCGAACAATACGCCGCCCTTGGCCGGCTGGACGTGGTGATGGCGCCGGTCGATGGCGGCCTGACCCTGGACCTGTCCACGATGATCCGGGTGCTGACGCGGCTGCGATCCTCGGTCGTGATCCCGATGCACTGGTTCGGGCAATCCTCTCTGGAACGGTTCCTGGCAGGGATATCGGACGCCTTCGCGGTGGAACGGCCCGGCACCTCTTCGCTGGAGGTGTCCCTGCGCAGCCTGCCAAGCCGCCCGACCGTGGTCGTGCTGCAGCCGCGCGGGGTCCGCGACCCCGACCTGTGACTTGATCGGCCGGGTCCGGCGTGGTTTGTCCGGGGCTGAAAGGATCGCCCATGCTGAACCCTGTTACCGACGACCTGCTGGACCAGTTGCGCGCAACGCTGCCCCCGGCGACCTTCCGCGAGATGACCCCCGCCTATCTTGAGGAACCGCGCGGCCGCTATCAGGGGCAGGGTGGCGCGCTGCTGGCGCCCGCCACCACACCAGAGGTCGCGGCGATCGTGCGGGCCTGTGCGCAGGCGCGGGTGGGGATCGTCCCCTTTGGCGGCGGCACCGGGCTGGTCGGTGGGCAGATCCAGCCCGAGGGCCCCGCGCCGGTGATCCTGTCGCTGGAACGGATGCGCGCGATCCGTGCGGTTCACCCGTCCGAAAACGTGCTGGTGGCAGAGGCCGGCGCGATTCTGGCCGACGTGCAGGTCGCGGCCGAAGAGGCGGGCCGGTTATTTCCGTTATCGCTGGCCTCCGAAGGATCGGCGCGGATCGGAGGGCTGTTGTCCACCAATGCGGGTGGGGTGAACGTGCTGCGCTACGGCAATGCCCGCGACCTGTGCCTGGGGGTCGAGGCCGTGCTGCCCGACGGATCGGTGCTGCACGGGCTGAAACGGTTGCGCAAGGACAACACCGGATATGATCTGCGCCACCTGCTGATCGGGGCAGAGGGCAGCCTGGGCATCATCACCGCCGCCGCGCTGAAGCTGGTGCCGCCCCCCGCGGCAGCGGGTGCGGCGCTGCTGGCCGTGCGCGACCCCGCCGCCGCGCTGGAGCTGCTGGCCATGGCACAGGCCCAGATCGGCGAGGGGGTTTCGGCGTTCGAGCTTATCCACCGGATGGGCCTGGATTTTCTGGCCGAAACGATGCCCGACATCCGCCAACCCTGGTCCGACCCGCCCGAATGGACGGTGTTGATCGACCTTGGCCTTGGCGCGGGCCAGGATCCCGGCGCCGCGCTGGAACGGCTGTTCGCCGCGGCGTTCGAGGCGGGCCTGGTCAGCGACGGGCTGATCGCGCAATCTCAGGCGCAGCGCATCGATTTCTGGACCCTGCGCGAAAGCATCCCGCTGGCCAATCGCCGGATCGGCGCGATTTCCTCGCACGACATTTCGGTCCCGCTGTCCGCGATCCCCGAACTGATCGCGCGTGGCGGCCCGGCGCTGGCCGAGATCGGCAATTTCCGGATCAACTGCTTCGGCCATGTGGGCGACGGCAACCTGCACTACAATGTTTTTCCGCGCCCCGGCGAAACCCGCGCGCAACACGAGAACAAGCGCACCGCGATTAAGGCGTGCGTGCACGACCTGGTGCACGATCTGGGCGGATCGGTCAGCGCCGAACACGGTGTCGGCCGGCTGAAAGTCGAGGATCTGGAACGCTATGCCGACCCGGCCAAACTGGCCGCGATGCGCGCGATCAAGGATGCGTTGGACCCGGCCGGTATCATGAACCCCGGTGCCGTCCTGCGCGCCCTGTCCTGAGGGCAGGCCGGGCGGGAAATGTCTCGCCATGGGTATTTTGACCAAGAAGAAGGATAGGCTGCGCCCAGCCTTCTTCTTGGTCAAAATACCCAAATCCTTCCCTATCCCTCCGGCGCCGCGGTTTGGGGTAGGGCGCACCAGCCCAATCCGTCTTCGGTGCGCGTGGCGGGGTGGTATTCGCCACTGACCCAGCCCGCGTAACCGCCCGCGTCCAATGCAGTGAAAAAGGCGGGATAGTCGATGTCACCGCCCGCCGGTTCGTGTCGGCCCGGGTGGCCTGCGACCTGCACATGGGCGGTGAGGTGGGCGTAGTCCGCCCATAGGGTGGGCACGTCGCCTGCAATGCGTTGTGCGTGATAGGCGTCGAATTGCAGATGCAGGTTGGGCCGGGCCAGCGTTTTCAGGATTTCGGCCGCCCGGTCGAACGCGTTCAGGAAATAGCCTGGCATGTCATGGGGGTTGATCGGCTCGATCGTCAGGGGTTGATCCGGCGCGTTGTCGGCCGCCCAGGCCAGGTTTTGCAAGTAGCTGTCCTGCGCCGCCCCGCCCTGCGCAATTCCCGCAAGGATATGGATATGCTCAGCGTCCAGCCGCGCGGCCAGGTCGCGGGCGGCGGCGAACTCTGCGCGAAACCGGGCGGTCTGGCCGGGCAGGGCGGCGCTGCCGCGCCCGCCCTCTGCCCAGTCGGGGGCGGGGGTGTTGATCAGGGCAAGGTGCAGCCCCTCGTCATCCAGCCGCGCGGCGATTTCCTGCGGGTCGTGGTCATAGGGAAACAGGATTTCCACCGCTTCGAACCCGGCTGCGCGCGCCGCGCCGAAACGATCCAGAAAGGCATGTTCGGTGAACAGGAAATCCAGATTCGCGCAGAAGCGGGGCATCGCTCAGGCCAGTTCCGCCGCCGGGATGACCGGGAAAAACGCGCCGCCCGAGCGCAGGCCAAACCAGTTTTCCCCTTCGTGTTCTGCCTCTTCGCCGATCTCCACCAGCCGGTAAAAGCTTTTGCGGTCGATCAGCGCCTCCAGCCCGGCGCGGACGTGGATATAAGGGGCGGGTTCGCCGCTCTGGGGGGCGCGTTCCACCCGGATCGGGTGGTCGGGCCCGGCGGCGACCCGGTCGCCGACATTGGTGGTAAAGGTCAGCACGCCATCCGCACCGCGTTCGAAATCCACGGCGACGAAGGGGGCGTCATCCACGGTGATGCCGACCTTTTCGACCGGGGTGACCAGGAAATAGCGGTCGCCCTCGCGCTTCAGTATGGTTGAAAACAGCCGCACCAGCCCGGGCCGCCCGATCGGCGTGCCCTGATAGAACCAGGTTCCGTCGCGCGCGATGCGCATGTCCAGGTCGCCGCAAAAGGGCGGGTTCCATTTGTGCACCGGCGGCAGGCCATCCTGCGTGGCGGCGCGGGCCGCTTTTGCCAGCGCTTCGGCGTCGGGTTTCACGATCATTTGTCCGCTCCCGGTTTTTGCCATTTGTGCCGCGTGCGATATCTGCCTTTAATACCCGATATAAGGGAACAGGGAGATTTGTCATGTCCGACGACACCGCGCTGGTGGCTGAAATCGAGACCCTGGGCGAGCGCCTGGCCGAGGCCAAGGCCAGCATCACCAAGCGTTTCATCGGGCAGGAACGAGTGGTTGACCTGACCCTTTCGGCGCTTTTGTGCGGTGGGCACGGGTTGCTGATCGGTCTGCCGGGGCTGGGCAAGACGCGGCTGGTGGACACGCTGTCCACGGTCATGGGGCTGAACGGGGCGCGTATCCAGTTCACGCCGGATCTGATGCCCGCCGATATTCTGGGCTCTGAGGTTCTGGAAACCGGCGCCGATGGGGCGCGCGCCTTCAAGTTCATCGAGGGGCCGATTTTCTGTCAGCTCTTGATGGCGGACGAGATCAACCGCGCCAGCCCCCGGACGCAATCGGCGCTGTTGCAGGCGATGCAGGAAAAATCGGTGACCATCGCCGGTGAGGCGCATCCGCTGACCCCGCCCTTCCATGTTCTTGCAACGCAAAACCCGATTGAGCAGGAGGGCACCTATCCCCTGCCCGAGGCGCAGCTTGACCGCTTTCTGGTGCAGATCGATGTGCCCTACCCGGACCGCAAGACGGAACATGACATCCTGATGGCCACCACCGGCCTGGAGGAGGACGCGGCACATGCGGTCTTTACCGCAGACCAACTGATCGCCGCGCAAAAGACCGTGCGCCGCATGCCCGTGGGCGAGGGGGTTGTCGAACTGATCCTGGATCTGGTGCGCGCCTGCCGCCCGGGCCAGCCAGAGGCCGCGCCCATCGTGCGCGACAACGTCGCCTGGGGGCCTGGGCCGCGCGCGGCGCAGGCGCTGATGCTGACCGTGCGGGCGCAGGCGCTGCTGGAGGGGCGGCTGGCGCCGTCCGCCGATGACGTGATCAAGATGGCCGGCCCGGTTCTGACCCACCGCATGGCGCTGAGCTTTGCCGCGCGCGCCCGTGGCGAAAGCCTGTCCGCCCTGATCGAGGCCGTAGCGCGCGACACCGTCCGGGTTGAGGCCGCGGCGTGAGCGATCCCGCCACCCTGCGCGCCCGGGCCGAGGGCCTGGCCGAGGCCCTGCCGCCGCTCTTGGCTGAGGCCGAGCATTTGGCACAGGCCGTTCTGCTGGGCGAGCATGGGCGCAGGCGCGCGGGCGTGGGGGATGAATTCTGGCAATATCGCCCGGCCCATGCGGGGGATGAGGCGCGGATGATCGACTGGCGCCGATCCGCCCGGTCGGATGCGCATTTCGTGCGCGAAAAGGAATGGCAGGCGGCGCAAAGCGTGCTGCTGTGGGTCGATGACGCGGCCTCGATGGGGTTTTCGGGGGAAAGGAACCATCCCACCAAGGCCGAGCGCGCCCGCGTGCTGGCCCTGGCGGTCGCTGTCCTGCTGATGCGCGGGGGCGAACGCGTGGGCCTGACAGGGGCAGAGTTGCCGCCGCGCCGCGGGCCGCTGCAACTGCTGCGTCTGGCAGAGGCCTTGGGCGCGGATGGTGCCGCCGATTACGGCACGCCCGATGCCACCGGCATGCCGCCCCATGCCCGCGCGGTGTTCCTGTCGGATTTCCTGGGCGATCTGGCCCCGGTAGAGGCCGCCCTGACCGAGGCCGCCGACCGTGGCGTCAAGGGCGCGATGCTACAGATCCTGGACCCGGCCGAAGAGGCGTTTCCCTTTGACGGGCGCACGATTTTTGAGAGCATGGCCGGCACCCTCAGCCATGAAACGCTGAAGGCGGGCGATCTGCGCGCGCGCTATCTGGACCGCCTGGCCGAACGCAAACAGCGCCTTTCGGATCTGGCCCGTGTCACGGGGTGGCACTATTCCACCCATCACACGGGCGAGGGGGCGCAAGGGGCGCTGTTGTGGCTGTATCGCGCGCTGGAGCGCGCACAGTGATGTGGACGCTGGGCCCCATAGGATTTACCGCGCCGCTGCTGTTATGGGCGCTGGTGGCGCTGCCCGCGCTGTGGCTGATCCTGCGCGCGGTACCGCCCGCGCCAATACGGCGCCGCTTTCCCGGTGTGGCGCTGTTGCTGGGGCTGACCGATGACGACACCCAGACCGACCGCACGCCGTGGTGGCTGCTGCTGTTGCGCATGCTGGCAGTGGCGGCGTTGATCGTGGGCTTTGCCGGGCCGGTGCTGAACCCGGATGCCCGCGAACCGGGGCGGGGGCCGCTGCTGGTCTTTATCGACGGGACATGGGCCGATGCCCGCGACTGGGCACGCCGGATGGACCGGGTCGGCGCGGCGTTGGACGAGGCCGCGCGCGATGGGCGCCCCGTGGCCGTGGTACAGGCGACGGACCTGCCCGAGGCCGGGTTACCGTTTCAGGCGGCCGAGGCCTGGGCCGCGCGGCTGGCGGGGCTGGACCCCGCGCCCTGGGCGCCCGACCCGCAGCGCCTGGCCGACTGGGCCACGGGGCTGGACGGCGGGTTCGATACGTTTTGGATGTCAGGCGGCATGGAATATGCGGGCAGGCAAGAGCTGTTGTCGACGTTCGAGGCATCCGGCGATGTGCGCGTGTTCGAAAGCGCGCGCCCGCTGGTCGCCCTGCGCCCGGCGGAATTTGCAGACGGGGCAATCACCCTGACCGCCCTGCGCGCGCGGGCCGGTGCAGAAACACAGGTGACGCTGGCCGCGACGGGCCGCGATCCGGCCGGGGTCGAACGGGTGCTGGCCCGTGTGCCCGCGACATTCGAGGCGGGCGCGACCACGGCCGAGGCCGCGCTGGTTCTGCCGCCCGAGTTGCGCAACCGCATCAGCCGCTTTGCGGTGGAGGGCGTGCGCGCGGCAGGTGCCGTGACCCTGACCGATGACAGCCTGAAGCGGCGCGAGGTGGCCCTGATCGCGGGCCGCGACAACCGCGAGGGGCTGGAGCTGCTTTCGCCCCTGCATTACCTGGAAAAGGCGTTGGCCCCCACCGCGGACCTGGTCGAGGGCCCCCTGTCGGACGTGATCCTGGCCAACCCGGACGTGATCGTGCTGGCCGATGTCGCCACGCTGGCCCCGGCCGAGGCCGGGGATTTGCAGACCTGGGTCGAAGAGGGCGGGCTGCTGTTGCGCTTTGCCGGGGCGCGGCTGGCGGCCTCGGATGTCAGCCGCGCCGAAGAGGACGCCCTGATGCCCGTGCGCCTGCGCGCGGGCGGGCGTACCGTGGGCGGCGCGATGAGTTGGGGAGAGCCCAAGCGGTTGCGCCCCTTTGCCGAGACCTCGCCGTTTTTCGGCCTGTCCGTGCCGGATGATGTGCGGGTCACCGCGCAGGTGATGGCCCAGCCGGACCCCGCCCTTGCCGAACGCTCGATCGCGGCGCTGACCGATGGCACCCCGCTGGTCACCCGTAAACGGATGGGCAAGGGGCAGGTGGTGCTGTTCCATGTCACCGCCAACGCGGAATGGTCCACCCTGCCGCTGTCGGGCCTGTTCGTGCAGATGCTGGAACGGCTGGCGGTGTCCACCCGCCCCGCCCGGCCCGCGGCTGCGGAACTTGAGGGCACGACCTGGGTGCCCGAGGCGGTGCTGGATGCCTTCGGCACCGTGCGAGAGGCTGGCACGCTGCCCGGTGTCGCGGGCGAAACCCTGGCCGATGCGCGGCCCGGCCCCGGCCTGCCGCCGGGGCTGTATGCGGGCGAGGATCGGCGCCTGGCCCTGAACGTGATCGGTCCCGAAGCCGCGCTTGCCCCCGCCACATGGCCCGCCCGCATCCCCGTAGAGGGGCTGTCGGTGGCCCGCGAAACACTGCTGAAGGGGTGGCTTCTGGCGGGCGCGCTGGCGCTGCTGGCGGTCGATATCCTGGCCTCGCTGTGGCTGTCGGGGCGGCTGCGCGGGGCGCGGCCCGCTGCTGTGGCGGCAGTGCTGCTTGCGCTGGCCTTGCCGGTGGACGCGCAGGCGCAGGCCGATGACGAAATGGCGCTGCGTGCCACGTCAGAGGTGGTGCTGGCCCATGTCGTGACCGGCGACGCGCAGGTGGACCGGATCGCACAGGCGGGCCTGCGCGGGCTGTCGCAAAAGCTGTTCCAGCGCACATCCATCGAACCGGCAGCCCCGATTTCGGTGGACCTGGAAACCGATGAACTGTCGTTTTTCCCGTTCCTCTACTGGCCTGTCACCGCGACCCAGCCGCTGCCCTCGTCCGAGGCCTATGCCAAGCTGAACCGTTATCTGCGCACCGGCGGCATGATCCTGTTCGACACGCGCGACGCCAATGTAGCAGGGTTCGGCGGCGGCTCGCCCGAGGGGCGGCGGCTGCAACAACTGGCCCGCCCGCTGGACATCCCGCCGCTGGAGCCGGTTCCCGACGACCACGTCCTGACGCGCACATTCTACCTGCTGCAAGACTTCCCCGGCCGACATAACAGCCGCGATGTCTGGGTCGAGGCCGCGCCGCCCGACGCCGCCCGTGCCGAGGGCATGCCGTTTCGCGACCTCAACGACGGGGTGACGCCGGTCGTGGTCGGCGGCAACGATTGGGCGGCGGCCTGGGCTGTGGATGACCGGGGCGCGGCGATGTTTCCGGTGGGGCGGGGTTATGCCGGGGAACGACAGCGGGAAATCGCGGTCCGCTTCGGGGTGAACCTGATCATGCATGTGCTGACCGGCAACTACAAATCCGATCAGGTGCATGTGCCCGCGCTGCTGGACAGGTTGGGCCAATGAGCGGGGCCGTGATCCTGGATCCGCTGCTGCCTTGGCCGGTTTTGTGGGCCGCGCTGGCGCTGGCCGTGGGCATGGTGGGCCTTGCGCTGTGGCGCGGTCTGGGGGGCTGGTGGCTGCGCGGTCTGGCCGCGGCGGCGGTGCTGGCGGCGCTGGCCAACCCCTCGCTCCAGACCGAGGACCGCAATCCCCTGTCAGATATCGTCGTTCTGGTTGTGGACGACAGTGCCAGCCAGCGCCTGGCCGACCGCCCCGACCAGACTGCACAGGCGGTCGAGGCGGTCCGCGCCGAGGTCGCCCGCCTGGACAACACCGAGTTGCGCATCGTCCGGCTGGGCGACGGGCAGGGGAATGAGGGCACCCTGCTGATGACCGCCCTGGCCGAGGCATTGGCCGAGGTGCCGCGCGCCCGTCTGGCCGGGGCGATCCTGCTGACCGATGGGCAACTGCACGACCTGGACCGCGCCCCCGACATGCCCGCGCCGCTGCACGCGCTGTTGACCGGGCAACCCGACGATTGGGACCGGCGGCTGGTGGTCACGAATGCCCCCGCCTTTGCCATTCTGGGCGAAGAGGTGATGCTGACCCTGCGGATCGAGGATCAAGGCGCCGCGCCCGTGCCCCCCGATGCCACCACGCAGATCGACATCGCCATCGACGGGGCCGAACCGCAGACCTATACCGTGCCGCTGAACCGCGACCTGGAATTGCCGGTGATGCTGGAGCACGCGGGCCGCAACGTCATCCAGTTCTCTGTCGCCGCGCAGCCGGGCGAATTGACCGACCGCAACAACGCCGCCGTGGTGCAGATCAACGGGGTGCGCGACCGGCTGCGGGTGCTGCTGGTGTCGGGCGAACCGCACCCGGGCGAACGGACCTGGCGCAACCTGCTGAAATCGGACAGTTCGGTGGATCTGGTCCATTTCACGATCCTGCGCCCGCCGGAAAAGCAGGACGGCGTGCCGGTCAGCGAATTGTCCCTGATCGCCTTTCCCACGCGCGAGCTGTTTCTCGAAAAAATCGACGAATTCGACCTGATCGTCTTTGACCGCTACAAGCGGCGCGGCATCCTGCCGATGCTGTATCTGGAAAACGTCCGCGACTACGTGGAAAAGGGCGGCGCGGTGCTGATCGCCGCCGGTCCCGATTTCGCCAGCGCGGAATCGATCTATCGCTCGCCCCTGGCTGACATCCTGCCTGCTGAACCCACCGCCCGCGTGATCGAAGAGGGCTACGCCCCCGCGATTACCGATCTTGGCCAGCGCCACCCGGTCACCCAGGGCCTGAAGGCCGAGGCCGGCGGCGAATGGGGCCGCTGGTTCCGCCTGATCGACCTGACCCCCAAGGGTGGGCAGGTCGTCATGAGCGGGCTTGGCGACCGCCCACTGCTGGTGCTGGACCGTGTGGGCGAGGGGCGCGTGGCGCTGTTGGCCTCGGATCACGCGTGGCTGTGGAATCGCGGGTTCGAGGGGGGCGGGCCGCAACTGGAACTGCTGCGGCGCCTGGCGCATTGGATGATGCGTGAACCCGACCTGGAAGAAGAGGCCCTGAGCGCCGAGGCCGAGGGCCGCCGGATGACGATCACCCGCCGCACCCTGTCCGAGGGCGCGCGCAGCGTGACCGTGACCCGCCCGGACGGATCGGAGGAACAGGTGACCCTGCAAGAGGTTGCACCGGGCCGCTTTCAGGCGACCTATGAGGGGCCGGAAATCGGGCTGTACCGCCTAGCCGATGATGACCTGGACACGGTCATCGCGCTTGGCCCCGCAGCCCCGCGCGAGTTTGAGGAAACGATTGCCAGCGGCGCACGGCTGGCGGGCCCGGTCGATGCCACGCGCGGCGGCATCCTGCCGGTGTCGGCCGGCATGCCCGATATCCGCACCGTGCGCGAGGGACGCGCCGCCGCCGGGCGTGGCTGGATCGGGATCACCCCGCGCGGCGCCTACCTGACGGCGGATGTGCGGATCACCCCGCTGGCCCCGGCCTGGGCGTTCCTGTTGCTGGCCGCGGCCTTCAGCCTGGGGGCCTGGCTGCGCGAGGGGCGGCGCTAGGGGCGCGCCCTACAGCCCGTCGGGCAGGCGTTCGTAGAAGGTCCAGACCTTGTCCAGCGGACCCTGGTTGCAATAGCCCCACAGCATCCGGAACCCCGGATAGGTGCTGCTGTTGCCCAATTCCAGCCGGCCCCAGTAATAGCTGCCCATCAGCGGCACGTCGCAGCGTTGGCCTGACATGTCCTCGGCCCAGTAGCCGACAAAGACGTGCCCGTCATAGTCCAGGGTGAAGCGTCCGTTGTCCTCTTCGTAGGTGCCCTGGTAACCCGCCGCCCGGGGCATCACCCAGACCTCTCCCCAATCGCTGGCCCATGCCCCGCCAAAGGTTTCGATGGTTTCCCACGCCTGGGCCTGAAGGGCGGGTGCCCAGATCAGCGCGGTCGCCGCTGCCGCGATCAGGTGTTTCATGGCTGGCCTTGCTTGCTGGGTGGTTGGTTTCCCTAGAGTAAACCCAGATCCCAAGGTTTGGCGCAACACCAATGATCCGCGCGCCATGGGGCGCGGCGCTGGCTGCCGTTCGCTCAGTCGGTGCGTGCCAACAGCGCGATCCGTGAATTCGATCCGAATTCACGCCGCCACAGCACAAAGACGGTAACACCCGTCGCCACCATCAGCGGCACCGCCCCCAACAGCCAAGCCAGCCCGCCCAGGGCGAAGTAGAGCGACCGCATGCCCCGGTTGAAGCTGCGCGCGGCGTTGATGTTGATCTCGGCCGCCTGGGCGGCGCGCGCCAGCGCCTGGGGGCTGCTGCCATCGTTGGGCACCGCGGCCATGATGACGGCGCAATAGCCGAACAGCCGGTGCGACCAGACGAACTTCAGAAAGGCGTTCGCCACCAGCAGCAGCAACGCCATGATCTTGAATTCCCAGACCACGGCGGGGGCGTCCTGTAGGGTCAGATCCTCGGCGATGCCCAGCAGACGCTCGGTGTTGCCGATCAGGGCCAGCCCGCCGCCGATGATGATCATCGAGGCCGAGGCGAAAAAGGTTGTGCCCTGGCGCAGGGTCGACAGGATATTGGAATCGAAGATCCGCGATTGCCGGGCGGCAAGCTGCTGCATCCACTCGCGCCGGAACCGGGTCATCAGCACAGAGACCGAGGGCTTGCCCGCCGGTGGATGCTCGATCGCCAGGCCGGTGGCGAACCACGCCGCCAGCCACAACGCCAGTGCGGCAGCATCCAGGGGCGTGAACAGGGCAAGGCGGTCCATCAATTCCATGATCCGAGCCTGCCCCAGCCGAATCCACTTGTCAGCGGTCATTATTGGTTATAAAAACTTACCAATAATGATGGAGTGCGCCGATGGAGATGCCCGCCCCCGACACCGCCGTTCTGGACCGCAAGGCAGAGATCGTGCAGCGCCTGCGATCCGTCCTGCCCCGCGACGCGGTGATCGACGATCCGGCCGAAACACGCGCCTATGAATGCGATGCGCTGACCGCCTATCGCTGCCCGCCGCTGGCGGCGGTGCTGCCCTCGACCACGCAACAGGTGTCCGACATCCTGCGCATCTGCCACCAGGAGGGGGTGCCTGTGGTGCCCCGCGGATCGGGCACGTCACTGGCGGGCGGCGCGTTGCCCACCGCCGACAGCGTGATCCTGGGCGTGGCGCGGCTGAACGAGGTGCTGGAGGTTGACTATGACAACCGTTTCATCCGGGTGCAGTCGGGCCGCACGAACCTGTCCGTGACCGGCGCGGTCGAGGGCGATGGGTTCTTTTACGCGCCCGATCCGTCCAGCCAGCTGGCCTGTGCCATCGCGGGCAACATTGCGATGAATTCCGGCGGGGCGCATTGCCTGAAATACGGGGTGACGACGAACAACCTGCTGGGCGTGACGCTGGTGATGATGGATGGCACGGTGGTTGAAATCGGCGGCGCCTATCTGGATGCCGGCGGCTATGACTGGCTGGGGCTGATCTGCGGGTCAGAGGGGCAGTTGGGCGTGGTGACAGAGGCCACGCTGCGCATCCTGCCCAAGCCCGAGGGCGCGCGCCCGGTGCTGATGGGCTTCGACTCCTCCGAGGTGGCGGGCGCCTGTGTCGCCGACATCATCAAGGCCGGCGTTTTGCCGGTCGCCATCGAGTTCATGGACCGTCCCTGCATCCGCGCGACCGAGGCCTTTGCCGGGGCGGGCTATCCCGACTGCGAGGCACTGCTGATCGTCGAGGTCGAGGGCAGCCCCGCCGAAATCGACGAACAACTGGGCCTGATCAAGCAGATCGCGCGCACCCACAACCCGGTGGAACTGCGCGAAAGCGGGTCCGAGGCGGAAAGCGCGCGGATCTGGCTGGGGCGCAAGTCCGCCTTTGGCGCGATGGGGCAGATCAACGACTACATGTGCCTGGACGGCACCATCCCGGTGTCCGAACTGCCCTATGTGTTGCGGCGCATCGGCGAGATGTCGGGCGAATTCGGGCTGGACGTGGCCAACGTGTTCCACGCGGGCGATGGCAACATGCACCCGCTGATCCTGTTCGATGCCAACAAGCCGGGCGATCTGGAACGGTGCGAGGCCCTGGGTGCGGAAATCCTGAAGCTGTGCGTCGAGGCGGGCGGCTGCCTGACCGGCGAACATGGCGTGGGCATCGAAAAGCGCGACCTGATGAACGTGCAATTCGACGCCCCCGATATCGAGGCGCAGTTGCGGGTGAAGGATGTGTTCGACCCGAAATGGCTGCTGAACCCGGCCAAGGTTTTCCCGCTGGAGACCACCGCGCGACGGCGCGCGGGCTAGGGGGCGCTGCCCCCTCTTGTCCTGCGGACAATTCACCCCTGGGGTATTTGGGACCAAGAAGAAGCATGATTAGACCAGAGACAGAGGCCGCACTGGCCGAGGCGGTGGCCAGTGCGGACGGTCCCCTGCGGATCGTCGGTGGCGGCACCCGGTCGGTCGGTGCGCCGGTCGAGGGCGCGGCGCTGAGCCTGGCCGGGCTTTCGGGGGTGGAACTGTACGAGCCGGGCGCGCTGACGCTGGTGGTGCGGGCGGGCACGCCGGTTGCCGAGGTGGAGGAGGTTCTGGCGGGCGAGGGGCAGCGGCTGGCCTTTGAGCCGATGGACCACCGCGCGCTGTTGGGGACAGAGGGCGCGCCGACCATGGGCGGGGTCGTCGCCGGGAACATTTCCGGGCCGCGGCGTATTCAGGTTGGCGCCTGCCGCGATGCGCTGTTGGGGGTACGCTTTGTCGATGGGCGGGGCCAGGTGCTGCGCAATGGCGGGCGGGTGATGAAGAATGTCACCGGCTATGATCTGGTCAAGCTGATGGCCGGCAGCCGGGGCACCCTGGGCGTGCTGAGCGAGGTGGCCATGAAGGTTCTGCCCACGCCCGAGGCCGTGGCGACGCTGACGCTGCATGGGGCGGGGCGCGAGGGGGCCTTTGACGCGATGACGCGCGCGATGAAGAGCCCGTTCGAGGTGTCCGGCGCGGCCTGGGTGCCGGGCGCGGGGGCGGTGCATCTGCGGTTGGAGGGGTTTGCCGGATCGGTCGCCTATCGCGCGGATCGCCTGATCGCGCTGTTGTCGGATCTGGGCGAAGTCGCGGTCGAGACCGGGGCCGAGGCCAATGCCGCTTTGTGGCGGGCCATCCGCGATGTCGAGGCGCTGGCCGATCTTCCTTATGTCTGGCGGGTGTCGATGGCGCCCGGTGCGCTGCGGGCCGGTATTCGGGGCGATCTGGACCGCACCGCCCGGTTCGAGCGGCTGTATGACTGGGCGGGCGGGCTGTGCTGGATCGGGATGAGCGCGGAGCAGGCCGCCGAATATGCGCCGCTTTACGGGGCAGATGACGCGGTGTCGGGGGCGGTGCGGTTCCACCGTGACCTGCAAGGGGCGATGGCCGATCCCGAGTTCGGCGGCGGTCACGCGACCCTGGTCAAGGCGCCACAAGAGGTGCGCGCGCAGGTTTCGGTGTTTCAGCCCGACCCCGCGCCGCTGGATGCGCTGGCCCGGGGGCTGCGCGCGCAGTTCGACCCGCGCGGTATTCTGAACCCCGGGCTGATGGGCTGAGATCATGCAGACGAATTTCACCGAAGAGCAACTGGCCGACCCCGCCGTCGCGCGCGCCAACCAGATCCTGCGCGCCTGCGTGCATTGCGGGTTCTGCACCGCCACCTGCCCGACCTATCAGGTGCTGGGCGACGAGTTGGACAGCCCCCGCGGCCGCATCTACCTGATCAAGGACATGCTGGAAAGCGGCCGGCCCGCGGATGAAAAGACCGTCAAGCATATCGACCGCTGCCTGTCCTGCCTGGCCTGCATGACGACCTGCCCTTCTGGGGTGCATTACATGCATCTGGTCGATCAGGCCCGCGCCTATATCGAGGCGACCTATAAACGCCCGTTCAGCGACCGTGCCCTGCGCTGGCTGCTGGCGCGTGTTCTGCCCTATCCGGCGCGCTTCCGGCTGGCGATGCGCGCGGCAAGGCTGGGCCGCCCGGTGGCCGCGCTGCTGCCCGATGCGCGCATCAAGGCGATGATGGCGATGGTGCCCGATCAGGTGCCGCCGCCCAGCCTGAACGACAAGCCGCAGATCTTCCCGGCCAAGGGGCCGCGCCGGATGCGGGTGGCGCTGTTGACGGGCTGTGCGCAAAAGGCGCTGGATACCGATATCAACGATGCCACCATTCGCCTGCTGCGGCGCCTGGGCTGCGAGGTGGTGATCGCCCGCGGCATGGGCTGTTGCGGCGCGCTGACCCATCACATGGGCAAGACCCGCGAAAGCCACGCCCAGGCCGCGCGCAATATCCGCGCCTGGGGGCGCGAGATCGAGGGCGAGGGGCTGGATGCCATCGTCATCAACACCAGCGGCTGCGGCACCACGGTCAAGGATTACGGCCACATGTTCGCGGGCGACCCGTTGCAGCCGCAGGCCCAGGCCGTGGCCGAACGCGCGATGGACATCAGCGAATTGCTGATGCGGCTGGAGATACCGCAAGCGGCGGGCGGCCTGCGCGTGGCCTATCACGCGGCCTGTTCGTTGCAGCACGGTCAGCAGATCAAGGATGCGCCCAAGACGCTGTTGAAACGCGCAGGTTTCGACGTGGTAGAGCCTGCGGACAGCCACCTGTGCTGCGGGTCCGCCGGCACCTACAACCTGTTGCAGCCCGAGATTTCGGCACAATTGAAAGAGCGCAAGGTTCGCACGCTTGAGGCGAAGGAACCGCAAGTGATCGCCGCGGGCAATATCGGGTGCCTGATGCAGATCGGTTCGGGGACCGAGGTTCCGGTGGTCCATACGGTGCAATTGCTGGACTGGGCGACCGGCGGGCCGCGCCCCCGTGTGCTGGACGATCGCGCGGCCTGAGCGCATGCCATAATCCTGCCCCGCCCTGCGGCTAGGGTTGCGGGACAAGGAGGATGGCGATGCTGCGGATGGTTCTGGTGTGGCTGATGGTCTGGCTGTGCGCGCCGCTGGCGGCGGCCCAGGACGTGGCCCTGCGCGCCCTGCAGACGGGCGATGACTCTCGCGGGTGGGAGGCCGTGGGCCGGCTGGATCTGGGCGGCGGCAGTTTCTGTACCGCGACCCTGATTGCCCCGGATCAGGTGCTGACCGCGGCCCATTGCCTGTACGATTCGCGCAGCGGGGCGGAACTGGACCTGTCCGGCATCCGCTTTCTGCCCGGCCTGCGCCTGGGGCGGGCAGAGGCCTACCGCGCCATTCGCCGCGCGGTCGTGCATCCCGATTACCGCTTTGCCGACAGCGACCAGATGTCCCGCGTGGCCCATGATCTGGCCCTGCTGGAGCTGCAGCACCCGTTGCGCCTGCCGGGGCTGGCGCCGCTTGGGGTCGGCGCGGCGCCGGGGATGGGCGGGCAGGTCGGCGTCGTGTCTTATGCCCGCGGCCGGGCCGAGGCCCCCTCGCTGGAGGATGCCTGCCGCGTGATGGCCCGCGGCCCGGCGGTGCTGGTGCTGACCTGTTCGGTGGATTTCGGGGCCTCTGGCGCGCCGGTCTTCCGGGTAGAGGGGGGCGTGCCGCGCATCGTTTCCGTCGTTTCCGCCCGGGCCGAGGCCGCTGGCCGCGAGGTGGCCCTGGGCGCACGGCTGGGCGATGACGTGGCGATGTTGCAGACGCGTTTGGCGTCGGGGCAGGGGCTGGTCGGGCAGGCCGTGCCGCCGATGCACCGTTTCGGCCAGGGCACCGCGTGGGGCGGTGGCGGGGCCAAGGTCATCCGCCCCTGAGGGGGCTTGAAAGCGCGAAAACCCTTTCCCAGATGTGACTTGCGGGCGCCGATACCGGGTCCGCAACCCTGAAACCGGCCCGTCCCCTGCGGGAGGGTCGAACCAGATCATCGCTCATCAGGAGGATGTGATATGCGACATTACGATTTCGGCCCGCTCTATCGGGCGACCGTCGGCTTTGACCGTGTGGCGGACATGATGGACCGGGTGTTGTCCAGCGACATGACCCAGCCCAGCTATCCCCCCTACAATATCGAAAAAACGTCCGAGGACGGCTATCGCATTTCGATCGCCGTGGCCGGGTTCTCTGCCGAGGAACTGTCGGTCGAGGTGAAAGAGGGCGCACTGGTGGTTTCCGCGCGCAAGGCGCCCGAGGAAACCGAACGCACCTACCTGCACCGGGGTATCGCCACCCGTGCCTTTGAACGCCGCTTCGCGCTGGCTGATCATGTGCGGGTGACCGGCGCCAGCCATGCGGATGGCATGCTGCATGTGGATCTGGTGCGCGAGGTGCCCGAGGCGCTGAAACCCCGCCGGATCGAGATCGCCAGCACCACCACCCGCGCGATCGAGGCGAAGACCGGCCAGGACGGCTCTGCCGAAACCGCCGAGGGCGCGGCGGTCTGAGCCTTAACGCCCCGGTTCGGGCGGTGCGCGACCGCCCGAACGCCCAAGACGCCGAACGCGGCCTGCCCGATCTGCGGGCAGGCCGCTTTGCTTTGGGCGGATCACCGCCGCTATGGGGCGCCCTGACCGAACCGGCTGCACAGGATTTCGCCAACGGTGCTGCAATTTTGGCATTCTGGCCGCCCCGCGGTTGAAGGCCAGTCCCGCGATGTTAGCGTTTGGCCCATGACCCAACACGCAATAGACCATGCCAGCCCCCGGCGGCTGGACGATTACGCGCGGCTCGTCGCAGGCACCCATCCCGATCCCTTCTCCGTTCTCGGCCCCCACGGGTGCGATGGACAGCGCCACATCACCGCGTTGGTGCCCGGGGCAGAACAGATCACGGCGATCCCACAGGGGGAGGTCGGCGAACAGGATCTGGCCCCGGTTCCCGGATACGCGGGCCTCTTCTCCGGTCCCTTTCCTTGCGCTGGTGTTTACCGTCTGCGCGCCACTGACGGGGGTGGGCATGTGTGGGAGTTTGAGGATCCCTATCGGTTCGGCCCTGTGATCGGCGAGATGGACGAGTATCTGCTGGGGGAGGGGACGCATCAGCGTTTGTGGCAGGTTCTGGGGGCGCATGTTCTGGTGCATGAGGGGGTTTCGGGCACGCATTTCGCGGTCTGGGCGCCGAATGCGCGGCGGGTTTCCGTCGTGGGCCCCTTCAACCAGTGGGACGGGCGGCGCCATCCGATGCGGCGGCGCGGTGCGAC
>NZ_SLXL01000004.1 GCF_004345735.1 Rhodovulum adriaticum | reverse complement strand
TTCGGGCTGTCCCAGCAGCAGGCCTCGGCCGACATCAACACCTATCTCGATGGTCGCAAGAGCAACCTGGTCTACGACCGCAAGGCCAAGTGCTATCGGCGGGGCAAGAATTTCCGCCCGCGCTTCTACCGGCCCGACGCGGGCGGGTTCCTGAACCAGCTACAGGCGGTGGAGACGGGGCTGCTGCCCCCGGCCGAGAGCTGGATCGCGCCCTTGCCCGCGGTGGCCGGCGCGCCCTTGCCGGCGCGCGGCGTCGTTCCGGAAATCCTGCGCGAGGTCTACGGGGCGATCACGGGTGGGCTGGCGCTGGAGGTCGTCTACCAATCGATGTCGCGTCCGGAGCCGGGGGCGCGGATCATCGAGCCCCATGCTCTGGCCTTCGACGGGTTCCGCTGGCATGCGCGGGCCTTCTGCTGGCGCGACGGGGTGTTCAAGGATTTCCTGCTTTCGCGGATCCTCGAGGCCCGGGAGTGCGGCCCTGCGGAAAGCACCCCCACCGAGGACCGGGCCTGGCAGGAGGAGATCGAGCTGGTGATCGCGCCGCATCCCGGCCTTTCCGAGGCGCAGACCCGGGTTTTCGAGATGGATTACGCGATGGAGGCGGGCGTGGCGCGGATTCCGGTGCGCCGGGCGCTGCTCTATTACGCGCTGAAGCGGCTTGGGCTGGACACGGATCCGGACGCGCGGGCGCCGCGGGACCAGCAGATCGTGTTGGTCAATCGCGACGAGGTGATGGCGGCGCTTGGGGCGTGAAGCCTTTCCTGAAGGAACGGACTGTCGTTGCCTTTTGGCACATCAAGACTATATTAATGCCAAAGGAGACCGGCCATGCAGTTCGCCACAATCCATCCGATCGCCGCGCGCCCCGACCTTCCCGTCATCACCGACGAGGAGGCGGCAGCGCTGGCACGCACCACCCTCAACCTGTTCCGCGCCTGGGGCCTTGCGGATAGCGAGGCGCGCGTGCTCTTGGGGGGCATGGCCCAGCGTACCTGGGCGCGCTGGAAGGCCGGCGATATCGGTCGCATCGATCGTGACCTCCGTGCGCGCATGGCGATCCTGATGGGCATTCACAAGGCCCTGCGGTACCTTTTCATCGACCCCGCACGCGGCTATGCGTGGATCCGCAAGCCCAACGAGGCCTTCGGCGGGCAGAGCGCGCTCGACATCATGATGCGCGGCGAGATCACCGACCTGATCGACCTGCGGGCCTATCTGGATGCCGAGCGGGGTGACTGGTGAATATCCCCGTCCGCCGCGTGACATGGCCCCGCACTGTCCGCATCATCCGCTCGATCCACCCGTCCATCGACCTGTTCGAAGACATTGCCGACCCCGCCGATTGGGAGGCGCTGGCCTCGGCCGAGGCCAAGTTCAATCCGCGCATCCGCGAGAGCATCGGTGATCTCTCCAAGGTGCCTGTCGCCCGCCGCGTGACCGGCCCCGGTGCGAGTTGGGTCATGGCGCCCTTCGTCCATTGCTCGCCCCTGCGGCCGGGGCGGTTCTCGGACGGCAGTTTCGGCCTCTACTACGCCGGCGATCGCACCGAGGTCGCCATTGCCGAAACCATCCACCACCACGCCCGCTTCATGCGCGCCACGAACGAGGCGCCTGGCTGGACGTCGCAGTTCCGCGAACTGATCGGGGCCGTCGATGCCGATCTGGATGACGTCGCCGGCCGCGCCGACCTGTTTGATCCGGACGATTACCGCGCCTCCCAGGTCTTCGGGGCCGAGCGGCGCGCGGCCGGGTCGAACGGCATCACCTGGCCCAGCATCCGCTATCCCGATGGCCGGTGCATCGCCGCCTTCTGGCCCGACGTGATCCCGATCCCGACCCAGGGGGCGCATTTCGCCTATCACTGGAACGGCGAGGCGGTGGATTACGTCAAGCAGTTGGACAGCGGGGAGGTCTGGCGCGTCTCATGACCCTGGAAGACGGATCGAGCATCGGAAATGGGGCCGTGACCGCACGGCTGCGGCATCTCTATCCACAGGTTTTTCGTGGAGGGGGATTCTTTCGTTCCCTTTCAACTACTAGGTTATCGAAAGCTGCCGGCAACAGGCATTACATTCAGGGAGACCGGCCTTGAGCCAGGAGACCATCAACACCAACGCCACCTTCATCTGGTCGATTGCGGAATTGCTGCGCGGAGATTTCAAGCAGTCCGAATACGGCAAGATCGTGCTGCCCTTCACGATCCTGCGCCGTCTCGATTGCCTGCTTGAGCCCACGAAGGAGGCGGTGCTGGCCACGGCGGAATCCCTGCCCGAGGAAACCGACGAGGCGGCCCGGATGATGATCCTTGGCGCGGCGGCCAATGCCGGCGGGCAGATCTACAACGAAAGCCGGTTCACCTTCGAGACGCTTCGCCAGCAGGATGCCGGCGAATTGCGGACCAACCTCGTCGATTACCTCGCGGGCTTCAGCCCGAATGTCCGGGACATCTTCCTCGAGAAGTTCGAGATGACCGAGGTCCTGAAGAAGCTCGACAACGCGGGGTCGCTCTGGATGGTCTTCGACCGGTTCTGCCAGATCGACCTGCACCCCGAACGGGTCTCCAACCTGGAAATGGGCTACCTGTTCGAGGAGCTGATCCGGCGCTTTTCGGAAATCTCTAACGAGACCGCGGGGGAGCATTTCACGCCGCGCGAGGTGGTCCGGCTCATGGTCGACCTGCTGCTGGCCAATGACGAGGATGCGCTTTCCGGGAAAGGGGTCATTCGGCGCGTCTATGACCCGGCCTGCGGAACGGGCGGCATGCTGTCGGTCGCGGAAGAGGCCATGAAGGCGCTGAACCCGGACCTCAATGTCGATCTCTTCGGGCAGGAGCTCAACGGCGAGTCCTTCGCGATCTGCAAGTCCGACATGATGATCAAGGGCCACGATGCCTCGCGCATCGCCTATGGCAACACGCTGACCGAGGACGCCCACCGGGGCGAGACCTTCCACTACATGCTCTCCAATCCGCCCTACGGGGTGGACTGGAAGAAATACGCCGCGCCCATCAAGGAAGAGGCGGAGGAGATGGGCTACGAGGGCCGGTTCGGCGCGGGGCTGCCACGGATCTCCGATGGCCAGCTGCTCTTCGTGCAGCACATGATCTCGAAGATGCGGGAGGACGGGAACGGCTCGCGCATCGGCATCGTGATGAATGGCTCGCCGCTTTTCACCGGCGGGGCCGGTTCCGGTGAGAGCGAGATCCGGCGCTGGATGATGGAAAACGACCTCGTCGAGGCGATCGTGGCCTTGCCCACGGACATCTTCTACAACACCGGCATCCAGACTTATATCTGGATCCTGTCGAACCGGAAGCCGGAAAAGCGCCGGGGCAAGGTCCAGTTGATCGATGCTTCGGGCGAGGCGTTCTGGACTTCGATGCGCAAGTCCCTGGGCTCGAAGCGGCGCTTCATCCCCGACGAGGCCCGGGCCGAGATCGTGCGGATCTACGGCGAGTTCCTGAACGGGGAGAGCGGCTATTCGGAGGTGTCGAAGATCTTCGACACGGCGGATTTCGGCTACCGGGAAATCCGGGTGGAGCGGCCGTTGAAGCTCGCCTTCGCCGCCACGCCCGAGGCGCTGGAGGCGTTGCGCGAAGCGAAACCGTTCCAGAAACTTGCCCCGGAGGACCAGGCCCGCGTGCTGGAGGCGGTGCAGGATGGCTTGCCCGCTGGTCAGCGATGGATGAACCGCGAGGATTTCGACAAGGCGCTCTCCGCAGCCCTCCGCGGCAAGGGCATCAAGATCGGCGCGCCGGTCAAGAAGGCGATCCTGTCTGCCCTGTCCGAACGCGACGAGGATGCCGAGGTCTGCACCGACAAGAACGGCAACCCCGAACCCGACACCGATCTGCGCGATCACGAACTGGTTCCGCTGAACGAGGACTGGCGCGCCTATGTGCAGCGCGAGGTTCTGTCCTTCGTCCCCGAGGCTTTCGTGGATGAGAGTTACACCGACGCCCAAGATGGCGGCGTCGGGCGGGTCGGGTACGAGATCAACTTCAACCGCTACTTCTACAAATACGTGCCGCCGAGACCGCTCGAAGAGATCGACGCCGAGTTGAAGGCGCTGGAAGCAGAAATTGCAGGTCTGCTGCAGGAGGTGGTTGAGTGACAGTTGCTTGGTTTCACTCATTGCCGCACGGTTGGGTATCAAGGCGCATCAAGACCATTTCGCCTGTCATGCGGGGCGCGAGTCCCAGACCAATCGACGATCCGATCTATTTCGACGATAATGGCGAATATGCATGGGTTCGGATCAGCGACGTCACCGCTTCCGATGGTCTTCTCACCTCTACAACGCAAAGACTGTCCACGCTTGGATCTTCCAAGAGCGTAAAACTTGACCGTGGCAAACTATTCCTGTCGATTGCTGGGTCGGTCGGCAAACCTTGCATTAACGACATAAAAGCATGCATTCACGATGGGTTTGTCTACTTCCCTTATCTACCCTTGGAATCGCAGAAGTTCCTTTATTGGATATTTGAGGCGCGGGAATGCTTCTCTGGTTTGGGCAAGTTGGGAACACAACTAAATCTGAACACAGAGACTGTCGGTAATATCGCCATCCCGTTCCCCGACCTCGCGACCCAACGCCAGATCGCCGACTTTCTGGACCGTGAGACCGCAAGAATAGACCTGCTGATCGAGAAAAAGCAGCGGTTGGTGGAGGTGCTGGAGGAGAAACGCGCCGCAAAGCAACAATCTACCATTGACGATCTACTCAACTTTTTTGGAGCAAGTCGTCTGAAAAACTTCACGCTCTCGATCACAACAGGACCTTTTGGATCTGCCATCAAACAGGACGAATATGTCGAAGGTGGGATACCAATCCTGAACCCCGCACATATCGGCAAGGGAAGGATAACCCCTGATGCGAGCGTAACACTATCGGACGAAAAGTTTCGAGAACTGCAATATTGGCGCCTCAAACCCGGCGATGTTCTGATGGGAAGGCGCGGCGATCTCGGTAGGTGCGCAGTTGTAGATGATGAACTCGGCGATAGCATTTGTGGAACTGGGTGCCTACGACTTCGTGTCCATCCAAGGCATAACCCATCCTATATTTACTTGATCGTTTCTAGTCGCAGGTCACGGGAATGGTTGGATCTGAACGCAGTTGGAACGACCATGAAGAACCTAAATGAAGCGATCGTTGGTAGATTACCTGTTCCCGCTGTAAGGCGCGAAGAACAGGACAAGTTCGTCTCCGACATTCAGAACGCGCATCAGAGGAATGCAAAGGTCAGCGCCAATATCATGGCATCCATCGACCGCCTCAAAGAATACCGCTCCGCCCTGATCACCGCCGCCGTCACCGGCCAGATCGACGTGGCCACCTACGGCAAGGCCGGCACAACCTCGGCCACACTCGACCGGATCGAAGAGGAGATGTCCAGTTGACCCAGTTTCCCTGCTTGAACTTCGACGTCGTCTCATCTTCGACGGGCGAGATTTATCATGTGCAGATCGCCAGGACGGAGAACAATCTGACCTGCACCTGCTCTTGTCCTGCCGGGCAGAACAACACAGCCTGCAAGCACCGCCTCGGGCTGCTTCTCGGCAAGCCTGAAGGTGTGGTTGGTGGCGATCTGGATCGCATCGAAACTATCCCGTCCATGCTCGAGGGGACTGACGTCGATGAAGCACTCGGCGAACTAGCCGCCCTGGAAGGTGAAAAGGCACGCATCGCGAAGTCGATCACCGCAGCAAAGAAGAAACTCGCCCGCGTCTTGAGCAACTGATCGACGCGGCATTTCTGCGAAAGGTATTATTCATGACCTTCCCCGCCCTGTCCCGCGACAAGCTCCACACCGAAGAAGCCGTCGAGGCGCATTTCGCAGGTCAGCTCGTGGCGCTCCAGGGCTGGCGGGAACGCCCGCACACGGCCTTCGACCGCAAGACCGCCCTCGACCCCGAGATGATCGAGGAATTCGTGCGCACCACCCAGCCCGACGCCTGGAAGAAGCTGGGGGAGCAATACCCGGGCAAGACCCGCGAGACCCTGGCGCGGCAGGTGGAGGCCCGCCTGAAGGCCGTGGGCACGCTGGAGGTGTTGCGCAAGGGGATCACCATCGTTCCGGGCATCAAGATCGCGCTCTGCGCCTTCAAACCCTCCTCGGGGCTGAACGCGAAGCTGGTGAAGGCCTACGAGGGCAATGTCCTGACGGTGATGCGCCAGGTGCGTTACTCGATGCGCAGCGAGAACGCGCTCGACACGGTGCTCTTCGTCAACGGCATTCCCATCGTGACGATGGAGTTCAAGAACACCCTGACCGGGTCGACCTACCAGACGGCCGAGACCCAGTATCGCCGGGACCGCGCGCCCAACGGGGAGCCGCTCCTGAGCTTCAAGCGCGGTGCCCTGGTCCATTTCGCCCTGGACCAGGACAACGTGTCGATGACGACGCATCTGAACAACGGCCAGACCCGGTTCCTGCCCTTCAACCGCGGCCGCGAAGGCGGCGCCGGCAACCCCGATGTCGAGGGCGAATTCCGCATCGCCTATCTCTACCGGGACCTCCCGCCCCGCAAGGCGGTCTTCTCCCGGGAGGTGCTCCTGGGGATCCTGCAGCGTTTCGTCCTGGTCGACGAGGTGGAGCAGCCCGATGGCCGGGTGAAGCGCATGACGATCTGGCCGCGCTATCACCAGCTCGATGCCGTGAGCGCCCTGGTTGCCGATGCCAGGCTCCAAGGCGCGGGGCAGAACTACCTGTTCCAGCATTCCGCCGGTTCCGGCAAGTCCAACACGATTGCCTGGGCGGCGCATCACCTCGCGACGCTGCATGACGAGGAGGATCGCCCGGTTTTCGACACGGTGATCATCGTGACAGATCGCGTGGTCCTGGACCGCCAGCTCCAGGCAACCGTGAAGAGCTTCAGCCAGACCGCCGGTTACGTGCGCGCCATCGACGGCACCTCGCGCCAGCTGCGCGAGGCGATCCAGGATGGTGCGAAGATCATCATCTCGACCATCCACAAGTTCTCGACCGACCAGCTGTCGATCATCCGCAACGAGGAAGGCAAGCGCTTCGCCATCATCATCGACGAGGCGCACAGCTCCCAGTCCGGCAAGCACGCCGACAGCATGGCGCGGGTCCTGGCCGAGGGCGGGCTTACGGAAGAGGAACAGGAAATCGACGAGACCGAGCGCGCGCTCCTGGAGATGCAGCGCCTGCGGGGTCCGAAGGCCAACCTCTCCTACCTTGCCTTCACGGCAACGCCGAAGAACGTGACGATGGAGCGCTTCGGCCGGCCGGGCCCGGACGGCCCTGCGCCATTCCATCTCTACGCCATGCGCCAGGCGATCGAGGAAGGCTTTATCCTGGACGTGCTGCGCAACTACCAGACCTACAAGTCCTATGCCCGGCTCGAGAGGGCGATCGAAGAGGACCCGCGGCTTCTGGAGCGGAAATCGGCCCGCAAGGTTGCGCGCTTCATCGATTTCCACGAGACCGCGATGGACCAGAAGGCCGCCGTCATCGTGGAGCATTTCCGCCGGCACGTCCTGCCGGAACTGAATGGCCAGGCCAAGGCGATGGTGGTGACCTCGAGCCGGGAACATGCGATCCGGACCCACCGGGCCATAGCCCGCTACATCGAGCAGCATGGATATGGCGACATGCGCGCGCTCGTGGCGTTTTCCGGAGAGGTCACTGTCGACGGGCAGGACTATACCGAGGTCGGGATCAACGGCATCGGCGAGAAGGAGCTGCCCCGGCATTTCGACGGCGACGTCTACAACGTCCTGGTGGTTGCCGAGAAATATCAGACCGGCTTCGACCAGCCCAAGCTGGTGGCGATGTATATCGACCGCAAGCTGAGCGGGGTCCAGGCGGTTCAGACCCTGGCCCGGCTCAACCGGACTTTTCCGGGAAAGGAGCGCACTTTCATCCTCGATTTCCGGAACGAGATTTCCGACATCCAGGAGGCGTTCAAGCCCTATTACAACGTCACCCATCTCGAGGACGTGTCGGATCCGAACCAGGTCTACAACCTGCACGCCCGGCTGATGGCCTTCGGCATTCTGCAGGAGGACGAGATCGACCGCTTCGTCGAGCGTTTCCTGCACGCCCGCCAGCGCGCCGACGAGCGCCCGGTCCTGGAAGGGATCGTCCGGCAGGCCGTGGAACGGTTCAACGACCTGCTGGGCGAGGATGATCAGGAAGAGTTCCGGCAGACCCTGAACTCCTTCCTGCGGTTCTACTCGTTCATCTGCCAGGTCGTGAACCTGCAGGACACCGAGCTCGAGAAGCTCCATGTCTACGGCTCCTGGCTGAAGCGCATCCTGCCCACACGCCAGGCGCCCCAGGGCGAGGACGTGACCGACGACATGCTGGCCTTGGCCGCCTTTCGGCTCGAGCGGCAAGGCGAGGCCCGGGATGCGTCCCTTCCGGCCGATGCGGATGCCGCGCTCGGGCCCATCGACCGGTTCGGCGCCAACCCCTACACGGAAGAGGAGCAGGCAACACTCTCGGAGATCATCGAGGCCTTCAACCAGCGGCACGGCACGAATTTCACCGAGGATGACTATGTCCGGTTCGAGGCGGTGAACACGGCAATCGTGGATGACGAGACCTGGGCGGAAATGCTGCGCAACAACCCGCCGAACGATGTCCGGCCCCGTTTCGATGCCGAATTCATGCGGCGCGCGATCCAGGCCTTCCAGCGCGACAACGCGATGCGCAACGCCTTCATGCAGGACCAGGAGGCGCGGGACATGCTGATGACCCTGATGTTCCAGCGCGCGGTTCGGGCGGCTGGGGAGGCCGCCTGAGCAAGATGTTGATGGTGGTAAACAATGGGGAATATTCAGGGGCCAGTTCGACGAGACCGGAACGATCCATGCGCGTCACCTCGTGACGGATACAGGCTGGAAGATCCTGCTTGACCGGGGGGGGGACGTGTTCCAGCGTGTCAATCTGAAGAACGGCTTCTCGCCGGTCAGCCGTCACCAGGAGGTGCGCCCCGTTCGGGCCTTCGAGGTGACCTATCTGAGAGCATGAGTTTGCCGCAGGCGACGCGATCCCTGCAGCCTACATAGAGGACCAGAAGGTGCGGGAAATGGTAATGACCCTGATGTTCCAGTGCGTGGTTCGGACGGCTGGCGACGCTCGCAATAACCTGCACCTTGCGCCCCATTGGGTTTGGCCGTGATCTTTCCTATGCCTTGAGCGTTGCCGCAAGGCGCCGACCGCCTGACGTTTTCGCGTAGATATTTGAAAGGAGAGCGACGATGGGGGATTTCAGCAACGATCGATACCGGCCAACGCCGCGGGGACTGCGCCCAGGCGCGGACCTGTCGGAATGGATCTGGTTCGTACCCGCCGGCGCCCTGGTCCTGGCGATCCTTCCACTGCCTTATGTCTATTACATGGGGCTGCGCTGGCTGGTTGCGGGTACATCGATCTTCCTGGCCTGGAAGGAGTACGACCTGCACGGTCGGAGCGCGAACTCGTATTGCTGGATCTTTGGGGCCATCACAGTATTGTTCAACCCGATCCTTCCGGTCTTTCTGCCCAAGCTGGCCTGGGTGGTGATCGACCTTGTGGTGGCCGCGACCTTCATCGGCCATTACAGGCTGCGCATCGCAAACAGCTGATTGAACGGATATTAACCGCCATGAATCAGAGACCGGTCTGCAAGCCGACTCCCGGGGGCTTCAGGCCGCCAAACCAGCCCTGATGAGCGGAAAACAGGGAAAAATCGAGGTGCGCATTGGCGGAGCTGCGGACCACCGCCGAGACGGCGGGGGATGAGGTTGAAATCGGAGAGAACCGGATCCGCCTGTCCCATAAAACGCTGAGCGCTCTCTCCTCGGAAACGGCGGATGCACTTGGCCTCCCCCCCTTGGTGGATCTCACCCTGCGCACGGACGTCGTGGGCCAGATCGGAAGCCCCGATTTCCGCCTCACCCATGACTGGGTACGGGCGGGCCGCAAGGAGATCGCGCACCGGACCGGCGCGATCCTCGAGACCTCGGGCGACGGGTCCGATGGGCTTCGGCGCCTCCCCCGATGGATGCTGGACGCGCTGGAGGTGGCGGACCGGTTCCAGGCCGGCACGGACCTGGACGCGCATTGGGAGGCGCTTGCCCGGTTCCGCCGCGCCCTCGAGCCAGGGGTCCGGATGGATCGGGCCGACGCGGAGGCGCGCCTTGGGAAGGCGCCGCCATTCTGAAACGTGGTTCGCCCGAAGCTCATACTTTGCGGCAACGGCATTCACCGCGGCCCCCGGCCGCAGCGTCTCCGCCACAACCCGCGCCTTCACCTCATCCGGCCAGCGCCGCCGACCGTCCTCGTAGATCACCACGCCAAGTGACCTGAGAAACTCCGTCATAGTCTCCATGGAGAAACTCCTCCCCTGTCTTCCAACGGGAACGGACTCGCAGAACCGGAAAATCACAGGAAGGTGGGGGATGAACACCGTTTACTTTACGACGCAGGATCGGGAGGCGCGGGACATGCTGATGACCCTGATGCTCCAACCGCCCGAGCCGGGCAAGCGTCTCCCGGCAGAAGGCGGCCAGCGCGTCAATCTGGGGTCGGAATTTCATCGTGAAGGACCGGCATAAGCCCTCCGAGGGTGGGGGCGATCCGTCTTGATAGGGCCGCCTCAGACCCAAGGTCCGGCTTGGTCGGAGTCCCATCCGGGCACAGGAACAGATGGCCGGCGCTTTCCGGAGGAAGAACCTCGAGAAGAGCTTCCGCTTCCCTGACCGCCTCCCGGAACCGCTTCGCGATATCAACCGGGTCCACGCCACCCTCGACGTTCAACACGGAAAGATCGCCCGGGGAGATTCGTGCATTCCGCCTGATCTCCTCCAGGATCAACCCGGGCGGCAAGCCGGCATTCTTTCCACTGGCCGCCCAGATCAGAATACCGAGGGGGAGGCGGGTTTCATGCCACTGAAGGACGTCGAAAACATCCCGCGACTCCCTGCGAGACGCGAAAGCGAGGATCTTGTTGGTCGCAGCGTCGGCCCAGTGAAGGCGGAATCCGAACTCCGGATCCATGACGGGAGCGAAAAAATGCCAGGCCGCCTCATGCGCCCAGTCAACCTTGACGGCATCTGTGCCCCGCGAAACCACAGCGCGTACAAAACCGGGCGTCTCCGTTATCGGCGTCACCACATACCCGTTCTCGGACAGGATAATGCAATCGATCTCATAGGTTTTCACGGTGATGGCGGCGCTGTCGTGAAAATAATCGATATCATCCGAAAAACGTCGTCCCTCCAAAGAGGAGATGGACCCCCCCGCCAGGTAAGCGGATCGGGTCTTGCTGGAAGCCAGCAGGCGCATGAGCTCGTACTGAAATGCGGTGAGAGGCATCGCCTTTACCTGGCCGGTGATGACAGGAACGGCCTCAATCGAGCCGCGTAATCCATCGCACCTCGCGGACCGGACAGAAGCTCCTTGTAGACAAGGTGGATGTTGCCCGGATCCGTCGCGGCACGCTTGTCGGCCCACCACAGGATGGCAGGATGAAATCGTTCCCAGATCTCGATCAGCAGCGGACGAAGAAGGTCCTTTTCCGGTTTGCTCGACATCACCCCATCCTCGGTCTGCGCTCTCTTTTCGAATATAGGGGAAAACCCGTCGGAAAGATAGTTTGCCCTCAGTCCAGAGACGGGCGTTGCCGAAGTCGGTGACGGCATCGCCACGCCGGGTAACGATGCGCACGAGGACCGGCACGCCGCCATCGGCGATGTAGACCGCGTCTCGGCCGATGTTCGGATCAGCGAAGAGCGCCGTAAGCGCGGCGGAGAGGGCATCCGGCATGTTTCCTCTTTCCTCAGAAAGGAAGTGATACTATGCTTTCCTCAGATAGGAGAAAGCCATGACCCTTTCCCATCAGATCGCCCGGAGTCCCGAGGCTGGTGCCGTGCTGACCAAGGCCACGCTGCGAGCGGCAGACCGACTTGGCCTTTCTGGCCGACAACTGGCCGACATCGTCGGCGTCTCCGAGGCAACCGTGTCGCGCTGGAAACGGGGCGAAAGCCTGCTTGAGCCGGGCTCGAAGCCCTTCGAGCTTGCGGCCCTGCTTGTGCGGACCTTCCGCTCGCTCGACGCGATCACCGGGGGGGACGAGGCGGTGGCTCGACGCTGGCTGGCCGCTCCCAACACGGCGCTCGCGGCACGGCCCGTGGAGCGGATGGCGCAGGTGCAGGGGCTTGTCGATGTCACGACCTATCTGGACGCAAGACGCGCTCCGCTCTGAGACGCGGCCCTACGCGGGCCCGGCATGGCGGTTCGTCGAGGCCCAGCACCGGGTCTCGACCTTGAAGCTTGTCGACAGCCTCGCCGAACAGGCGGCCCTCGAGGAGATCCTCGAGGCCACGAAGCCGCCCCTGCCGGAGGAATGCCGCGCGCTCGATTACCTGCTGGCCACGCCTTTCCGTTATCGCCCCTATCCGGCAGGATCGCGGTTTCGCCGGGCGGGACTGACGCCCGGCGTCTGGTACGGGGCCGAGGCGCCCGAGACGGCGGCAGCCGAAATGGTCTTCTACCGCTTTCTGTTCTACGCCGAGAGCCCGGAGACGCCCTTTCCCGACGATGCGGCCGAATACACCGCCTTCTCGGCGGCGGTCGCAACGATTGTGGCGGTCGACCTGACGGCCGGGGAACTGGCCACCGATCATGTTGTCTGGACCCACCTCACCGACTTCGCAGCCTGCCAGGATCTGGCCGAGGACGCCCGCGAGATCGGTGCCGAGGTGATCCGCTACGCCTCTGTCCGCGATCCTGCCCGGGGCGCGAACCTTGCCGTGCTGACCTGCCGTGCCTTTGCCGCACCGCAGCCGGTCGAACGACAGGCCTGGCGCATCCGGATCGGCCCTACCGGCGCGCAGGCGCTGCGCGAGCATCCGCGCCTCGGGCTCGAGTTCCCGAAGGACAGCTTCGCCCCGGACCCACGCCTTGCCGGCATGCTCTGGGACCGCCCCCGCGCCCGGTAGGCCTTCCAGCGCGACAACGCGATGCGCAACGCCTTCATGCAGGACCAGGAGGCGCGGGACATGCTGATGATCCTGATGTTCCAGCGCGCGGTTCGGGCGGCTGGGGACGCCGCCTGAGCAAGATGTTGATGGTGGCAAACAATGGGGAATATTCAGGGGCCAGTTCGACGGGACCGGAGCGATCCACGCGCGTCACCTCGTGACGGATACAGGCTGGAAAATCCTGCTTGACCGAGGCCTGGACGTGATCCAGCGCGTCGATCTGATGAACGGCTTCTCGCCGGCCAGCCGTCACCAGGAGGTGCGCCCCGTTCGGGCCTTCGAGGTGACCTATCTCAGGGAAGGGGCGAAAGCGGTCGATCAAGGGCCGCGCCCAGATCTTCATCAGAAATTCTGAAGGACGACATATGGCAGACCGTTCCCCCTCCTCGACAAGCGCGGCCCAGCTCCCGTCCGTCGAGATCCAGGCTGCGGCGGCCCGCGTCGTCGCGGAGAGCGGAAAGACGTCGCGCGAGGACGGCCCGGCTCCCGTGTTTCGCTTGGGTCGGCACGGATGTGCGCGGGGTAATCGATGCGGCGCTATCGTAAGCGACGACCAAGCGTCGCGCGCACGTTCGCCATCGGAATGAAGACGCGCTGCGGGTTCTCGGGGTCGCCGAGCGACCGGAAGCCAAGCTCTTCGTAGAAGTTCCAGCGACGGTCGAAGTGATCGTCCTTGAGCACATCGAGGACGATGGCCGCAGCGCCCATCTGATCGGCGATCCCGAGGCAGCGCCGCATGGCGTCCACGACGAGGGCGGTTCCGAGCCCTTTGCCCTGCATGTCTTCACGCGCCGCAACCGCTCGAATGTAGATGACAGGGATGTCTGGAATGCCAGCGCGTTGCCACTTCTTGGGGCCGAGATCCGCCCGGACGGCCATTGCGCCGAGAGTGTAAAAGTCCAGCACGGCAGGATCGTCGCCGGCTGTGGCAATCCACGCAGCGACCATTCCGGTCTTGATCTGCTCCGAGAGCGACGACTTCAGAAAGTTGTCGATGGGTCCAAAACCGCAAGAGAAGGCGTTGCGATCATGCAGCGCCTTGTCGAATTTTGCGATTGTCAGAGCGGGCGCGTCCGCCGCGGTCTCAGCCGGCATCCTTCAGGAGGCCCTTCGACGCTTCCGCGGCACGAGCCAACCCGGGCACGACCTGACCGGGCGCCTCGACGGCTGCCTTGAATGCATCGAATGCCTGAGCGGGCAAGACAGAGAGGGACACACGTTGCTCGACCTCCTGTGCGCGCAGAAGGGCCGCTTGGCGAATGAAGTCGGCTTCCTGCAGGCCGGTTGCAGCAGCAGCGGCCTTGATGCGCTCTTCATCCGCGCGGTGCATGCGCAATTCCTTGCGCGCTTCCATCTTGCCCGGGGTCGGGCTCACAGTCTCGATGGCGAACATGGCCAGCCTCCTTAGAGTTTTTTCATGTACGGCAAAACGCCGTACATGTCAACGATCATTATTGGTCGGGGCCATCGTCATCGTTCGAGCCTTTAACAACCACCGCCCCTTATCAAAGCATGTGGCGCCAAGCTTGAATAGCTTTCCATCGCTATTCCGCAAGGACGACCTGGCCTGATCGGGCAGGTCTCCGGAATGGCGCCGGAGCCCGGACCGAAGGGCAGATCAGGCCGCGGGTTCCTGCCCGGCGCAAAGCCTGATACCCGGGCGGCCATTCGCATTCAGCTCCTCGTTCATTTTCCGGACCATCGGCGCGACCGGATGCACGAAGCGATCAGAAGCCGGAAAACACCATATCGAGGGCGCCGCGGATCTCGTAATCGAACTCGGAAAGGTCTGCGAGTGGCTCCCCCTGGAGCAGCGCCGATGGAATTGCGGCCATCTCGGCCGTGTGCAGGACGTATGCCGAACCATCGATCTTGAAGGCCGGCTCAAGGCGCCCGATGGCCGTCGGGCCGGTCTCCGACGGCACGAGCGGTGCAACGACCCGTGTGCCGGTCTCGATCAGATCCGTCTGGAGATCGAGCACAAGCCTGCCGCCGGCAATGCGAAAAACCTGGAACTGCGCCATCAGTCGATCTTCAATACCTGAAGCTCAGCCAGGGGCGTCCCATTCGCCTCTATCCAGGCGCGCCGCTCTGCGATTGCGCCGGCATTTTCCTCGGCCCAGGCGTCTGCTTTCGCCTTGCGAACGGCCGCGGCAAGCGCGGCATCGCTGATGGCCGAGACATTCAGGCCCAATTCTCGCGCGGCAGCCAAGGTGGCCGCGGTGAGAGTGACGTTCGTGCGCTGCTTTTCAGACGTGGCTTGCGGCATGGAATCCTCGTGGAACACACGAATAATACACATCCGAAATGTTCACATCAAGAGACACTCGTCAAGGAATACTTGACAACTGCCGCCGGCGGGAAATCCTGCAGAACCCTGCGCGACAACCTCGACGCCACCCTGGCCGTGGGCTTCCGCGCCCCCGTCTTTGGGGCCCGGCATTCTGCAATCACGACGCTTCCTGTCGACCCAAAATATGGCAAGCCTTGCCAGGGATTTTGACATTCCTTGTCAGCGTATGATACGATTTTCGGTTGAAGGAGGATGACCCATGGCAACGATGAATGTGTCTCTGCCCGATCCGATGAAGGCCTGGGTTGAAGCGCGGCTGAAGGACGGCAGCTTCAGCAATACGAGCGATTATGTGCGCCACCTCATTCGTCGTGACCAGGAGCGCGCACAGGCGATCGAGGCTTTGCAGGGCGCGATTGACGAGGGTGTGAAGAGCGGCGCGCCCGAGCCCTTCGATTTCAAGGCGTTCAAGGCGCGGATGCGGGAGCAGCATGCCCGCAAGTAGTCTGACCGCCTACCGGCTGACACCGGCCGCCCGGAACGACCTGGAAGACATCTGGCTTTACACGGCGAAGCGGTGGTCGATGGTGCAGGCCGACCGCTATACCGACATTCTGGAAGATACCTTCGACCGGTTGCTCTTCATGCCGGAGATGGCACGCGAACGTCCGGAGTTCGATCCGCCTGTCCGCATCCATCCAAGCGCTGAGCATCTGATCATCTACCGGATCGAGGAAGGTCGCCTCGTCATCTTGCGTATCCTTGGTGCAGGGCAGGACTGGCAAGCGATCCTGAGGGCGGTGGACCAATGAAGATCCCCGCGCGGAAGGCTTGGCATCAGGGCTCCGGCAGGCCGTCCTCGGACGGGCTTTCTTCGCAATCGCTTGCATGCAGGATTCCGTAGGTCTGGTCCGGCGCCACCCGGGCGCGCACCCAGGCATCGATCGCCTCATGCCCCTCCGAGGAGGCCGCGGCCGCGATGATCATGTCGGCAATCTCCATGTCGCTGGCTTCCAGGCGGTAGCCATTGCCGGCCAGGGTCATCACCAGGGAGCCGTAGGCGGTTCGCTTATTGCCGTCGATGAAGGCATGGTTCTTGAGGATCGCATGGCACAGCATGGCGCCGGCCTCGATCGGGTCCATCTCCGTGTAACCGATCGCCGTCTGCGTGCGCCCGATCGCGCTGTCGAGCAGCCCCTCGTCGCGCAGGCCCGGCGCGCCGCCGAAGCGGCGGATCTGGGCATCGTGCAAGACGAGCAGCGTGGCCTTGTCGGGCAGGTTCATTCGGCCAGCTTTCGGTAAGTGTCGGGCCGCGCGTCCATGTCGGCCATGGCGGCCGCAAGCATGCGCGCCTGGGCCGAACTGGCCGCGGAAACCAGGATCCCATCCTGGACGGGCGTCAGGATGACCTCGTCGCCCTCTCCGAGGTTGGCCTTGGCCAGGGCCTCACGCGACATCGTCACGCCAAGCGAATTGCCGACTTTACGGATCTGGGGCATGGGGGTTCCTCCGAGTTGCGGTCATGGAGATGTATTACACTATGTATCACGCCCCGCAGCGCGCGCAAGGCCGGATGCGAATAACTGCCCCCTCTCTCAAGGTATTCCCGGCCCACCGGGCGACTGGTCGGACCGGGGCGGCGTCTCGGCCTTCCTGAAGCGGCCCTCCACGATCTTCTCCAGGACCTCCATCTCGGGGTTGAGGAAGGCGGGCTCATAAAGCCGTGCCTGGGCGCCGCTCACCTTTTGCTCTTCCAGTCTTCCGCGCCAGTTGTCCCGGATCACGGCGCCGATCCGTCCGGCAATGCGAATGCCATCGGCTTCGCCGAGATCGAAGAAGGACGCTGCCTCGATCAGGGCCTCGATGGAGGCGTCGTGGCCGCTCAGCTCGGAAATCGGCGTCTCCAGGCTGCGCTGGCGATCGGGCTGCGGGTTGATGTCGAAGGCGGGCGTAAGCCCCCAGCGGTTGTCCCCGAGGTAGAGGAAGCCGTGGTTTTTCAGGTGATCGTCCGTATTGGCCACCAGGATGGTGAACGCGATCCGGCCGAAAAGCTCCTCGAGGTCGGCACGCGGGTCTTTCGAGATCCGGCGGATGACCTCGGCCATCTCGTCGTAGGTCCCGCTTTCGACGCCGCCCAGGGCGGTCCGGGCCGACATGTAGGGAATCCGGCGATCGCCGCGGCGATCGAAGCGGCGGATCAGGGCCACCGGATGCCGGGTATTGCCGAGCGCCAGCTGCGCCGCCGACGCGCGCAGGCCGGCATCTCGCGCCAGGTTGAGGGTGGCGACCTCGACCTGCTCGATCGGCTTGCCGTCCCGTTCCGACGTGAATTTCGCAATGAAGAGGCCGTCCTCGGCAATCACGTTGGCCTTCGGTCGCGCGCCGCCCAGGGAGCCGACCGCCCCCGTCAGCTCCGCCGCCTCCGCTTCCGCCCGGGCCGGATCGCGATCATAGGCCAGCGCGAGCGCGCGCAGCCGCTCCAGGGGCAATGTCCTGCGGGCAAGCGGCCTGTCCGGATCCGCCATCTGGCGGCCGTCCTCGTCGAGGTAGCGCAAGGCGCCCTGACGGGTACGGTCATCGGACAGGGTCAGGTAGTCGAATTCCGTGAGACCATTGCCAAGCGCGGAGCGCATCAGACTGCGCCCCCAGCTGTCCGGAGTGGCATCAGAGATCACGCCGGGCAAGGCGGCGCGCGGGTTGTCGCGCGTTCCGGAGGAGAAGAAGGGGCCCGGCTGCCGCGGCAAGGATGGCGAGATATCGAAACCACCCTCGAACGACAGCCAGGCGGAGTCATACTCGAAGGCGCTCGATTGGCGCCGGCCGTCGGACTCGAAGCGAAGCGTGCCGACATTCATGTTCCGGGCGCCGATCGTCACGTTCACGATCCTGGATGTCTTGGCCATGGCTCAGAACCCCATCCCGTAACCGTCGTCGTCTTCCGGAATATCCTCGACCTGCTGTTCCTGCGTGATCGGATCGCGCCGGGATCTCACGCGGGAAGGAAGCCGTTCCTGATCGAGCAGCAGACCCGTTTCGTCCTTGCCGGGATCCAGGAGATCTGCCAGTCGCTTTTCTTCCCCCAGGATCAGCAGGACCCGCCCCAGAGCGCCGATCGAGACGCCTTCATCCCCCTTCTCGAGACGCATGAGGGTTTTCCGGTTCATGCCTGCGCGCTGCGCCAGGTCATCGACCGATATGCGCCGCCGGATCCGGGCCGTGCGCAGGTCCGATCCCAGGGAGTGGAGCGCTTTCTCTACGTTTAGGCTCTTCATAAGTCCCTCTTGATGGACTGAAAATACCTTTCGGTCCTCTATATCGGACTTTAGAGAAAATCACAATCCGCGGGGATCATCCCCGGCGAAGCGCCTCGAGCTTGCGGTAGATGTCCGGAAAATGGCCGCGCGTCGCGCGCATCATCTCGGGCAGATGTGGATCATCGGGCGCCAGCGCCTCGACCCAACCGGCCAGGGCCGCCTCGACCTCCGTGCGGGCGCGCCGGCCGGGATTTCCATGAAGCACACGCAGGCTCGCGATGAGCGAAGGCGGAATGGGCTGGCGGGAGGCGGCCCGGAACGCCTCGCCCGCCGTCCTGGCAAAGCGCACCTGGCGCACCCAGCCGTCAAGCGCGGCCTGGTGGCGCGCCAGCGCCTGGCGGATCATCAGGTTGGTCCCGGCCTGGTCCATGGGATCCTCCTTCGAAAACCTTCAATGGGATTTTCTGCCGAAAACGGGCCCTGGCAAGCTGTGCGCCCGTTTTCCGGACCGGGTGTCGCATGCCCGCATCACGGACAACGGCAACACAAGACAGGCACGCCGCGACGCGCGAGGCATCTCGGCATCACCTTTCAGGCCCTGATCTTCTCGATCAGGGTGACGCCGGGCAGCCCCTCGAAATGCGCGTCACAGGTTAGAAGCATCGCGGCCTGTGCGCGGGCGGTTGCGAAGATGATGGCGTCCGCGGTGGCAAGCTTGTGCGCGCGGCAGGCTTCTGCCGCCGCCAGCGCTATCTCGGTGTCGAGCGGCAGCACATGGCAGACCTGGGTAAAGGCAATCACCTGGTCCGCCTTTTCCTCGCCGACCTCGCGCGTCAGCCACTTGGAAAGCTCAAGCTGGACCATGGTCGGCACGAGCCACTCGGCTTGTTCCGGCAGATGCTCGGCAACCTTGGCTCCAGTTCTGGAGTCGATCAGCCATTCGACCCAGGCCGAGGTGTCGACAAGGATCATCAGGCGCGATTCGACCGATCCCGGAAATCTTCGGGGCTGGCGCCTTTCGCGAGCCCCCTGAGGCTCTGCTTCTCCGGGATCGGGACCAGCAACACGCCTGTGCCCTTCGGGATGAACGCGAAGGTGAGTCCGGCCTCCCAGTGATGGGCAGCCCGGATCGCCTTGGGAATCGAGATCTGGAAGTTTGAGGACAGGGTCGCGGTCTCAGCCATGATCATACTTTCCTCTTATCGATACCCCAAACGTAAGACGCCCGCCTGGCGGACGCAATGAGCCTGAGATATGGCGAAAAATCGGATGAACCTCGCCCACCAATCCAGTCGATTGGAGGGGGGGCAGGCGGCAGCCTGATCCCCGACCGTCCCGGCCGGAGTTGTCATTTCAACCACGTGCTGTTGCAATCGGCGCTCTTGCTCAAGCCCCCATTGCAACAGCATGCGCGCCGCGGCCAGGTCTCTTCCCAGGCTGCAGCCGCAATCACACTCATGGCGACGCTCCGACAGTTTTTTTCCGCAGCCGCCCGCAGGCCGGGCAGCGCTGCGACGGCTTCAACTATCGTCTCGGCGCCTTGAGGAACTCTGCACCAGCCACCACCGCTTTATACCGATCATGTTCAGGAATGCGGTCGGGGCCGCATCAAGGATCGATCGGTTCAGACCGGCCTTGGCGGCGACGTTCCGGCCCGGAGCATCGGCCGTGCCGCGCGCCGAGCCGGTCATGGCCCGTCCCTTCCGCTGGTCTGTGAGTTCCCTGAGCTCCGAATGCGGGGCTCACAGTTGCCAATAGGTGGATTCACTCTTTCACCATCTGTTCATGCTATGTCTGTATGAATGGATTGGAATAAGGTATTGTTTTTCAATATCCCCCAGCGGATTCAAAATCCGCCGGTAGCAATACCGTGCGAGTTCGAGTCTCGCCTCGGGCACCAGCTTGAAAAGACAAGGGGACTAGCCGCCAAGCCGGGCGCGCGCGGAATGCCGGTTTTGGGCTGTTCCCACACTGCGTTCCCAGATTCACCGTTCACCCCCTGTTCGTTCCCGATCCTGTAGGCGGCTTATCTTTTGCACAGGGTGAAATGAGGTGAGCGGCGTCGTCGGAGTTGACAGGTAACCGGAAAACGCCGGCGATGTCGGCGGGGCTGCCGCAAGGCCGTGCACAAAACGGCGGGTCAACAGGCCGAACCGCCTAGCGCAGCACTTCGACCAGCCACAGCGAAAGGGACGGGACGGCGGCGATGACGACAAGCCCCAGAACGCTTGCCGCCAGGAAGGGCAGGGCGCCGCGCGCGATGCGTTCGATGGACAGGCGGGTGACGTTGGCCGCCACGTACAGGTTGATGCCCACCGGCGGCGTGAACAGCCCGATGGCAAGGTTCACCATCACCACCACGCCGAACCAGACCGGATCCCAGCCCATTTCGCGCATTACCGGCAGGAAGATCGGCAGCGAGATGAACATGACCGTGATCGCATCCATGAACATGCCCGCGACCAGCAGCACCAGCATGATGACCAGCAGGATCACCCATTCACTATCGCTGAGCCCCAGAAGGGTTTCGGAATAGGTGCCCACCAGATCCTCGACCGTGACGACCCAGCCGAACAGCCCGGCATAGGCCACGACCAGCATCACCACAGCGGATGACGCCGCCGCATCGGCCAGCGCCTCGTAAAGCCCGCGCAGCGTCAGTGTGCGATAGGCGAACGCCCCCACGCCCAGGGCATAGACGGTGGCGACAAGGGCGGCCTCGGTCGGGGTGAAGATGCCCGAGTAGATCCCGCCGAGGATCACCAGCGGCGTGACAAGGCCCCAGAACGCCTGACGAAAGGCCAGCCATAGCCGCTGGCCGTAGGGCAGTGCAGCATGGGGCGTGGGGCTCAGCGCCTCCAGCGTGGGACTGCCGTGCGCCGCGCCATCGCGGCGTGCAAAGGGCAGCGTCGCCAGCATGGTCAGGCCCATGAACAGGCCCGGCAGGATCGCCGCGATGAACAGTTGCGAGATCGAGGTTTCGGCAATCACCCCATAGATCACCAGACCGATGGAGGGCGGAATGACGATGGACAGGGCCGCGCCCGTACAGACCAGCCCCGCGGCATAGGCGCGGGCGTAGCCGTCCTCCTCCATCCCCTTGACGATCATCGGGCCGATCGCCGCGACCGAGGCCGGGCCGGACCCGCTGACCGCGCCCCAGAACAGGCAGACCACCGTGCCGACAACCCCCATGCCGCCCGGCAGCGTCCCGATCAGAACGCGGAAGAACCGGATCATCCGTTCCGCGATCCCCAGCGTGCCCATCAGCGTGCCCGCAAGGATGAAAAAGGGGATGGCCATCAGCGAAAACTTGGTCACGCCCGCGGCGATCAGGTCACCGGCCAGATCAATGCCGAACCCCATCTGCCACATCGCATAGACCGCCGACAGGCCCAGCGAAAAGGCCACCGGAACACGGCAGGCCATCAGCAGGAAGAACAGGATCACCATTTCGGTGCCTGCGCCGAGGTTGGGAATGAGATCAGGCATCGGACATACCGCCGGACGCTTTGCCCGGGTCGCGCAGCGTGACCCAGGCGTGTTGCAGATAACGGATCAGGACCAGCGCAAACCCGAAGGGCACCGCCGCCTGATAGTACCAGGCTGGCACCCCCAACGCATAAGAGCGGATGCCGCTGGACAACTGGTTGGTCAGCGTGACCCAGGAAAACCACGCCGATAGCGCCAGGATCAGGGCCGACAGCGCCGCCGACAGCACGAACAGCGGCTTGCGCAGGGGGCGCGGCAGCAGGTCATGCACCAGCGTCACGGCCAGATGTTCGCCCCGCCGGGCGGCGATGGCCGCGCCGAACACGGTCAACAGAAGAAACCCGTTGGTCAGCAACTCCTCGGTTGCGGCCAGCGAATAGTTGGTGCCGTAGCGCACCACCACATTGGCAAAGCCGATCGCCGTCATGCCCAGGAACAGCACGGCGCAGATGATCTTTTCGGCCTCGTCCAGAAGGAAACGCATCGGCTTGCCTCGTTGTGGCGCGTGGGGGGACAGGCCCGCGCGGGGCGGGCCTGTCCTGTGGTTGGGGTCAGTCAGCCGCCGCGATGGCGGATTGGAACGCCGACACGATCTCGGGGCCGACCTTGGCCGCCCACTCGTCAAAGGCGGGCTTGGTCGCGTCGCGGAACGCCTGCAGTTCCTCGGGGCCAGGCTGGTAGATTTCCATGCCCTTTTCCGTCAGGAACGCGATGCCGTTCGCGGTGCCCTCACGCGTGATCTGGCGCTGATAGGCCATGGCCTCTTGCGCGGCGGTGCGCAGCTTTTCCTGCATCTCGGCGTCGTAGCTGTCCCACTTGGCCTTGGAGATCCCCAGGAAGATCGGGTCATAGGAATAGTGCCAGGTCGTCAGGTATTTCTGCATCTCGTAGACCTGCTGCGGGATGATCACCGCGCCGATCGGGTTTTCCTGCCCGTCGACCACGCCCTGTTGCAGCGCGGTCAGCGTTTCCGACCACTGCATCTGCTGCGGGTTGGCCCCAAGCGCGTTCATCACGTCGATATACATCGGCCCGGCGACGCGCATGTTCAGGCCCTTCATGTCCTCGGGCGCGGTGATCGGGCGAACGTTGTTGGTGACCTCGCGAAAGCCGTTTTCGCCCCAGGCCAGAACGACGATGCCCTTTTCCAGCAGGATGTCGGCCATCATCTGGCCCGGCGCGCCCTGGGTGGTGGCATCCACCTGGTCATAGGACGCGTAGAGATAGGGCAGCGAGAATACCGCCATTTCGGGCACCAGCGGCGTGACGTTGATCGCCGAGGTCAGCACCAAGTCCAGCGCGCCGCGGCCGATCATCTCGGCCTGTTTCATCTGGTCGCCGCCGGCCAGCTGGGCGTTGGGGAAGACGCGCACGCCGATTTCGCCGTCGGTGGCTTCGGCGATCAGTTCGTTGAACTTCTCGGCGCCCTGGTGCCAGGTGGTGGTGTCGCCGACATTGTGCGACAGCCGCAGCGTTTCCGCAGCCGCGGACCCGACCATCACCGCACCTGCGATCATTGCGGCGAGAGCGTTGCGCCCGAGTTTCGCTGTTTTCATCAGAATCCTCCGTTGTGTCGCCCGCGTTCGGGGCTGCTGCGTCGGCTGTCTGTGCCGAACCGCATGAGGCAGCAGAAACCACACGCGAGATTTGCTCACAAGACGCGATCCGCGCGCAACCTTTGCAACATGCTGTGGCAAACCGCGCAGCATTTGTTCCGGGCGGGGTGAAAAGCCGCTTTCTTCTGCGTCTGTCGATGACGGCTGACGCTGCCATTTCCCCCTGCGGTGCGGGCGCGCGCAGGCGCCCCGCACCGCAGGCGCCCCTCTCAGGCCGGTTCTATGGTGACGGACACATCCGCAGGCTTGGCGTAATATGGGGCCGAGGTAACCAGCACGTTCGCGCCGGTCTGGGCGTAGGCGGCGGCGTTGGTGGCGTTGATGCCGCCGGCCGCGGCCAGGCAGCCCGGCCAGTCGGTCAGCGCGGCGGCGGTGTCGGCAACGGCCTCCGGCGCAAACTTCTCCAACTGAATCACATCGGCCCCGGCCTGGGCGGCGCGGCGGGCCTCGTCCAGGGTTTCGACCTCGACCACGACGCGGCGTTCGGGGCAGCGGTCCCGCAACAGGGCGATCTGGGCATGCAGGGCGTCGGGGCCGCCAAAGGCGCGGTGCTCGGCAAACAGCAGCACGGTGTCGGACAGGCCCGTGCGGTGAACCTGCGCGCCCCCCGCCACAACCGCCCTGAGCGACAGCGCCCGCGTGGCCGGCGCGGGTTTGCGCGTGCAGGCCACGGCGATTGCAGGGGCAACCGCGCGGGCCGCATCGACGATCGCCGTGGCAGAGGTGGCGATGCCAGAGGCCCATTCGGTCAGGGTCTGCGCCACCTTCCAGCCGCTGTGCAGCGCCTCGGCCCGCCCCTCGACACGGGCCAGCGGGGCGCCGGCAGCAACCCTTGCGCCGGTCGGTGCCAAAACCTCGGCCTTTGCCCCCAGCAGGGCAAAGATGCGCGCGGCCTCTTCGCTGCCGCAGACGGTCATCGGGCCCCGTGCGCGCATGGTCAGCAGGCCCGGCATGGCCCCGATGCCCAAGCTGCGGGTGGTCAGGTCGCCATAGGGGATATCCTCTTTCAGCAGGCGAAGCAGGGTGTCGTCATCAAGGGGGAGCATGTCGTGTCGGTCCTTTCGGTCAGGATGCCACCGGCGATGCGGACCGAACGATCGGCAAGCGCGGCGGCCTCGGCAGGGTCATGGGTCACGATCAGCGCGGTCATGCCCAGGTCTCGGCGCAGGCTGTCGACCTCACGCCATAGGGTGGCCCGGGTGGCGTGGTCGAGATTGGCAAAGGGTTCATCCAGCAACAGCAGTCGTGGTCGGGCGACAAGCGCCCGAGCCAGTGCCGCGCGCTGGCGTTCGCCGCCCGACAGGCTGGCGGGGCGGCGGTCGGCGCGGTGGGCGATGGAGCACAGGCGCAGGGTTTCGGCCACCCGGGCGGTGCGGGCCGTGCGTGTGCCCCGGTGGAACAACAGCGGCAGGTGCAGGTTCTGTGCCACGGTAAGATGGGGAAACAGGTGCAGGTCCTGGCTCATGTAGCCGATCCCGCGGCGGTGGGGCGGCGTCCCGGTCAGGTCTTGCCCGCCAAGGACAACCCGGCCCCGGTGCGGCAACAGCCCCGCGATGATTTTGAGCAGCGTGCTTTTCCCCGCGCCCGAGGGGCCAAGGATCGCCACAGCCTCTCCGGCCCGCACGCGCAGCGCCAGCGGGGCCAGTACCGCGTTCGCCACGCCCTCAAGCTGCAAGCCGGGCATCGGCATCCCCCCGCAGGCTGTTGTCGCGCTCGGCCGTCAGCAGCCGGATCGCCAGAAGCAGGGCAAAGGCGAGGGCCAAGAGCGTCAGCGCGCAGGCGATGGCGATATCGGTCCGGCCGCTGGCGATGTTGAGGTAGACCGCCAACGGCAGGGTTTCGGTATGCATCCGTGTCGCACCGGCCACCATCAGTGTCGCCCCGAACTCGCCCAGGGCGCGGGCCCAGCCCAGCACCGCCGCAGCCAGCAGCGCCCGGCCTGCCATCGGCACCTCGACCAGCAGGAACGACCACAGGGGCGGCACCCCCAGCGTTGCGGCACTGGTGGCGAAACCGGGATCAACCGCGCCAAAGGCGGCGCGCGCGCTGCGCACGATGACCGAGGTTGCGATATAGGTCTGGGCCAGGACAACACCGGCAGGCGAAAACAGCAGGCCGAGCCCCAGCGTTTGTGCCGCCCCGCCCACGGGCGTCTGGTGGCCCAGCAGAAACATCAGGCCGATCCCCGCGACCAGCGGCGGGGTGACCATGGGCAGATCCAGGGTCGTCTCGATTACCGCCTTTCCGGCGAACCGGCGGCGGGCCAGCAGCCAGGCGGCCGGCAGGCCAAGGGCCAGCGCCAGTCCAAGCGCCAGCAGCGAGGTGCGCAATGACATGGCCACGGCAAAGCGCGTCTCTGGCGAGGATACGGCCTCTGCCAGGGCAGGCAGCGGCAGGTGGCTGACCAGCGCCCCGACCGCGCCCAGGATCGTGGTGACGATCAGCACGAGCGGCAGCCAGACAAGGGCCGAGAGCATCCGCACGCGCCCTATTCCCCTGCCGGGCCGAAGCCCACGGCGGCAAAGGCCGCGCGTCCCTCCTCCGAGGCGAGGAAGGCCACGAAATCGGCCGCGATGCCGGGGTGCCGGGCGGTAGAGAGCACACCGCCGGTGATCTGCTCGGCAGCATAGCAATCGGCCGGGATCGCCACGATTTCGATCTTGCCGCTATGGGGCAAGGCGGCCGAAACCGACAGGATCGCGGCATCAACATTGCCCTCGGCCACGTACAGGGCCAATTGTTGCAGGGTGGTGGCGCGGACCAGCGTGTTGGCGCGGATCGCCTGCGGATCGCCGCAAGTCTGCATGATCTCGTCGGCGGTACGGCCAAGCGCCATCGCCTGTGGATCGCCCAGGGCCAGCCGCAGACCGGGCCGGGCCAGATCGCCCACGCCGCGGATCGTGCCGACCTGCGCCCGGGACACCCCGATCGCGGCGCCGTGGGCGCCCAGAGCCGTAACGCCCTCGATCTGGTGCGCGGCCTCCAGCTTGTCGGAGAAGAAGCGGGTTCCGGCAAGGAACACATCGCCCCGCCCGGTGGTCTGGAACCGGGCCAGGATCTGGCCGGTGCCGCCATATTCCAGGACGACCTCGTGGCCGGTTGCGGCCTCGAACCGTTCGGCCAGGGGCTGGACGGCTGGCCGCAGCCCGGCACCGGAATAGACGAACAGCGTTTCGGCAAAGGCGGCGCCGGAAATGGCCGCTGCAAGGGAAAGGGCAAGACAGAAACGGGCGAGCATCGTTGACTCCTTCGCGGGCTTGGTTTTCCCCGTCACCGGACGGGTTCGGGCCAGGGCGGGGGCTGCCAGGTGGCCGGGGAAATGATCGTGGGCTGCCCCGAACAGCGGCCCGCTAACGTGGCTATTCGCCGGTGCCGTAGCCGTATCCGGCAATGATGGCGCGGGCCTCGGGGCCGTTTAGGAATTCGACAAAGGCGGCAGCAGCCTCGTTTCCGGCCCCTTTTTGCAGCAGGACCGCGTCCTGCCGGATCGGCGCGTACAGGTCTTGCGGGATCACCCAGCGGGAACCGCCCGCATCGGCCGCGACCTGGCTGAGGGCGACAAAACCCAGATCGGCATTGCCTGTCGCGGTGAACTGGTAGGTCTGGCTGATGCTTTTGCCCTGCACGATCTTGGGGGCGAGATCGTCGTAGACGCCCAGTGCGGTCATCACCTCGACCGCGGCCGCGCCATAGGGGGCGGTCTGGGGGTTGGCGATGGCAAGATGGGTAAAGTCGTCGCCCCTCAGCGCCGCGTCGGTCCCGTCGATCAGGTCGGTATCCGCACTCCACAAGACCAGCTGGCCCACCGCGTAGGTGAACCGCGATCCGGGCACCGCGTATCCTTCGGCCTCGGCCCGTTCGGGGCGGGCCTGGTCGGCGGCGAGGAACACCTCGAACGGGGCGTCCTGGGTGATCTGAGCATAAAGCTGGCCGGTCGGGCCAAAGCTATAGGTGACCTGATGCCCGGTTGCCTGGGTGAAGGCGGCGCCGATTTCCTTGGCGGCTTCGGTGAAATTGGCGGCCACCGCGGCGATGGTTTCCGCCGATTGTGCCGGGCCGGACAGGGCGCAGACGGCCAGCAGGGCCGCAGCGCCCCGGCGCAGGGTGTGTATTGCGTTGGTCATGACGGGTTCCTTTCCTTTGGAGGGTCGTGCGCGCCCTCAGGGCAGCGCGATGATGATGTGAGAGGCCTTGAACAGCGCGGTCGCTGTCGCCCCGACCTTCAGCCCCAGGCTGTCTGCGCTGCCGCGTGTGACGATCGCCGTGATGGCGTTGCCGTCGCCCAGATTCAGGGTGATCTCGCTGTTCACCGGGCCGTCCTTGCGGGCGGAAACCGTGCCGGGAAACTGGTTGCAGGCCGACACCCGGCCTGGCGCATCCCCAACCATCAGCATGACGAACGTGGCCTTGATCAGGGCAAAGACCTCGTTGCCTTCCTTCAGGCCCATATCCTCTGCACTGCGTTCGGTGATGACGGCGGCCAGCCGCCGGCCGTCGGAAAGCGCAAGGTCGATTTCCGCGTTCACCGCGCCCTGGGTGATCTTGCTGACCGTGCAGCGGAATGTGTTTCGGGTGCTTGTTTCCATCATTTTCGTCCTGGTCTTGTCGTTTCTTCGGTTTCACTGCCCGCAGTGTCGGCGTGATGGCGGGCGCTTGCCCCGATCCGCTTGCAGCGTGGAAGGGCTATATAGGTGAGCTGCATAACGGTCGGCAAAAACAGCCTGCAAGCCTTTCGTTATTCAGGTCAGCTTAATAACGCTTTTTTTCCCATCGAGCCGCGGCAAACAGCGGTGAAACGCCACACATGGCGGGTTTGGCTCGGTGCTAAACTGGGCGGTCCGCGAGAGGTCGCACAATGTGCGGGCAGAACGAAAACATGCTCATGCAGCCCACCCGGCCCAAGGGGGCGATTCACCGACCGCCGCTATGGTCCATTTGGCGAACCGACATCGGGCAATTGCCGCTCTGACGACCCCGGTCTGCGCTGCGGTGCTTTTGTTGCCAGTCAACTCATCCCGGTGCGCCCGGTTTTCGAGGGCGAAGCCCCAGGCTGGGCGTGCGGCATCCACGATTCGGGGAGGTGGCACTGACGATCCCGGTATATCTGCGGGCACCGGCGGCAGCGCGCAGGGCGAATCGGTCACGTCAGGGAAAGGGGCCTTGTTGCCGCATCGGCGATGATTCTGCCTCCTCAGGTGCATTGACCTATCTCTTGAAACGCTCACCGCATTTTGTGCATTGGTCAGATCTCTTCCTTTAATCGCCTGAAATTCGCCCCAAACGAGGGGTTAAATGGAAACGATCCGAGGTGTAGGGGCGGCGACCCCGCTTTGATTGTTGAGGTTTGGAAGGCCAATGACTCCTGTCAAAGGGTTTCTCCCGACAAGGGAAACAATAAGCTGGTCCAGGCCGAAACAATGTGGTGTTGCCCCGCTGCGGGTGCGGATCCCGCGAATGCCCGATTTGCCCGGGAGGGGCGCAATCTGGTCGTAATCTTGCCAGATTTCGCTTTGTGGGCAGCAGGCGCGGCGGTAACAATAGATGTGTCCTGCTGGGGGGCGCTCTCTGCTGGCCATGGGGGTGGCCGCACAAGTCTTGGGCTCGGTCTTTGTTCAGAGGACCGTCCAATGGCTGGGTGTAAGTGGAAGCTGTGCCTTCCGTCTGCTCATCCGTGTGCGCCCGCCACAGCCGGTTTTTGACGTCAGGGGCTGGAGAGATGAGCGTTAACCCGGACTTGGCCGGGCGGCTGTTCTGTGCGGATTTGCATGGGCGGCGGAGTTGATGGAGGTGCGACATGACCACTAGCGGCGACGGGTCCTCGACCGGTGCGGATTTCGATGCGACCTCCCTGCCGGGGCGGCTGATCGGACTTTGGGAATTTGACGATGGCGCATCCAAGGTGGCTGCCGATACGGGCCTTGACGACGGCGTTGCCCAGAACGGCAGCTACGACGAAGGTGCCAGCAATTACGGCGGCTGGCTGGTGCTGGACGGCTATAACGACCACGTGGATATCGATGGCGAAGACACGCCGTTCGATCTGACCGCGGGCACGATCGAAACCCGCTTCATCGCCGATGCAGAACATTGCGGGTCGGAATTGGAAGGGGGCACCCTTGTCAGCCGTGGCGAATATGACGACCGGGACGACGAAGGTTATTTCGGCCTGGCGACGACCGATAACGGTGCGGTCAAGGTGGTCCATTACACCGGCAGCGTTTCGACCAAGCTGACCACGTCCGACGGTTTCTTCTCGGCCGGGGACGTGGTGACGGTGCGCTACAGCTGGGATGCGATGACAGGGGCCGTGCTGACGGTCGAGAACGAGACCACCGGCCAGTCCGAAACCCTGACCGACGATACGGTCACCGGACTGACCATGGATATCGGCGACAACGACGACGAGAATTTCACCATCGGCGCGCGCGAAGAAGACGATGGTGACTATGACGACCCGTTCGATGGCAAGATTGCCTATGTCGCTGTCAGTGACGCGTCGGTGACAACCGGCGACGGCCTGGTCGAGGGGACCACGGGCGACGACGTGATCGACGCGGCCTATACTGGCGATCCCGAGGGCGACATGATCGATTCGGGCGATGCGATCCTGCCCGGCGAGGCGCCCGACGACGATATCGTTCTGGCTGGCGACGGCGCCGACACGGTGGAGTCCGGTGCGGGCGACGACGAGGTCTATGCCGGTGCGGGTAATGATGACGTGGACGCCGGAACCGGGGACGATCTTGTCTACGGCGGGGGCGGCGACGACACGGTCGAGGGCGGGACCGGCGACGACACGATCTATGGCGACGGCGGCAATGAACCGACGATTGCCACGATCACCTTTGAGGGCGAAGAGGCCGGGTATCTCAATACCATGGGGGTCTACACGATCGACCCCGACACCGGCGAGATCACGAATGTCGAGATCGCCTTTGAAAATACGTCCGAGCCGGGGTCTGGCGGCGATCTGGAGCCGGGCAGCAGCTATACCTATGTGACCGAACCCGGGGCGCAGGTCGGTGTCTTCCTGATCTCGCAAGGGGCCTCGCTGAACGATTACGATGCCCTGGGCGAGGGGACTTACGTCTTTCAGGATGCCAGCGGCAATCCCGCGACGGTGGATACGGTCAATCCGGTGCTTGTCTTCGTGGCCGAGGATGGCACCGAAACCGTTCTGGATGGCGATGTCTTCCACACCGCCGCCCACAGCGGGAACGAGGCGCTGAACCCCGATGGGTTGGTGCACACGGCCGGTTTCAGTGAAAACGCCGACGGCTCTGTCACGCTGGGCTTTGAGGATGTCGACGGGCTGGGCGATCAGGACTATGACGATCCGGTCTTTACCGTGGCGGTTGAGGGCGCCGGGGCGAGCTTTGACAATGCCCATTACACCGTTGAAAACGCGTCCGAAACAGTGGTCGAGGGCAACGATACCCTGACCGGCGGCGAAGGCGACGACACCATCTTTGGCGGCGGCGGCGATGACGTGATCGACGGCGGTGCCGGCACCGACAATGTGGATGGCGGCACGGGCGACGACACCATCTACGGCGGTGGTGACGACGATGTGCTGAGCGGCGGCGCCGATCAGGACACGTTCTACATCAACTCCACCGGCGAAGCGGGCGGGTCGGCTGACAGCACCGTCGACGGCGGCTCTGAAGGGGTGGATTGGGACACGCTGGACCTGCGGCCGCTGACCGATAACGGCTGGACCGTCGACAACCTGGCGAAAACCACCGACAGCGATGGCAATGGCTTTGACGGGCAGGTGACCCTGGTCAATTCGACCACCGGGGAAAGCTCGAACATCAACTTCACCAATATCGAGGAGATCATTCCCTGCTTTACCCCCGGCACGCTGATTGCGACGCCGAGGGGCGAACGCCCGGTGGAAGAGCTGCGCGAAGGCGACAAGGTCATCACCCGCGACAACGGCATCCAGGAAATCCGCTGGATCGGGTCGACGCCGGTGCCGACGGACCGTCTGGCCCGGGATACCCACCTGGCGCCGGTGCTGATCCGCGCGGGCGCGCTTGGCAACGGCCTGCCGGAACGCGACATGCTGGTCAGCCCGCAACACCGGGTGTTGATCGCCAGCGACCGTGCGGCGCTGTATTTCGAAGAGCGTGAAGTCCTGGTCGCGGCCAAGCACCTGACCGATGACGGTGGCATCCGCGTGGTCCGTCCCGAGGGTCTGACCTACCTTCACTTCATGTTCGACCAGCACGAGGTCGTGCTGTCCAACGGCGCCTGGACCGAAAGCTTCCAGCCCGGCGATTACACGCTGGGCGGGATGGGCGATGCACAGCGCAGCGAGATCTATGAACTGTTCCCCGAGCTGCGCACCGACGTTGGCCGCCGGGACTATGTCGCCGCGCGCAAGACCCTGAAAAAGCACGAGGCTTTGCTTCTCAACCAGAACTGATCGTGGTGCAGCCGGGCCGGGGGCCGCCCCCCCGACCCGCGTTGGCGGGGCCGCTGGGGGATGCGCGGCCCCGCCCAAAACGTCGCACCGGCTGGACAGCCGCGAAGCGAGCGGGCAAGTTGATCCCGTTCCCACTTTGGCGCGCGAAGGAATCGGCCATGTCCGACGATACCGAAACCTGGCATCTGATGCCGGTGGCGATCCTCGCCATCCTCTGGCACCTGGCTGGGGCGGTGGATTATCTGCTGACGCAATACAGCATCGCCCCCTATCTGGTGCTGTTCACGCAACCGCAGTCCAGCTTTTTCACCGCGCTGCCGCCGTTGGCTGATGGCGCCTGGGCCACGGCGGTCTGGGGCGGGTTGCTGGGGGCGGTGCTGTTGTTCCTGCGCTCTGGTATCGCACCGTGGGTGCTGGGGGTCGCGGCGCTGGCGATGATCGTTTTGGGGGTGTGGTTGATGGGCTTTGCCACGCCGCCGCTGGCCGACCTTGCCGGACCGGGGGGCGTTGCCCTGCTGGTGACGGCGACGGTGATTTCGATCAGCTTTTACCTTTATGCCCGGCGGATGCGGGTGGCCGGGGCTTTGGGCGAAGACGCCTAACCCTGCTGCTGCCGGGATTGCCACGCGGCCCAGTCTGCCGGTGTATCCAGGTCCGTGATCGCGGCGCGACCGGCCAGGGGGATCAGGCGGACGTTTTCCCGTTGCAACAGGGCGCGCGCCCCGGCGTCGCCCCTCAGCCCTGCGAGCGCGGGGAAAAGCCGCGCGGGCAGGATCGCCGGATGGCCTGGGATGCCTGCCATGTCGGTTGCGCGCAGGGGGCGTTCGGGCACCTCGGCAAAGGCCCGGGCGAGCCTGGCGACGTGCGATGCGCCAATCTCCGGCATGTCGGGCAGCATGACCATCAGGCCGGCCGCATGTGCCGCCTGCGCGGCCTTGGCCCCCGCGCGCAGCGAGGCGGCCATACCCTCTTCCGCGTCGATCTCGGCAATGGTGAGTGGCCCGGCCAGCCCGGCAAGCGCGGCCGCGCGCGCTGTCGCCCGGCCACGGGGCAATGTTGCCAGAACGCGCTGGCCGGTGGCCAGCGCCGCGCGGACCTGGCGGCGCAACAACGGTTCCCCGTCCACGGGCATCAGCAGCTTGTCCTGCCCGCCCATGCGGGCCGAGCGGCCAGCCGCAGGCAGGAGGATCAGCAGATCAACCATGTCGTTCCCTTCCGGCACAACACATCCTACATCCCGGCGAAATCCGCTGCGAAGGGGAAAGTGGAAAAACCACCGACGCTCCGTTAACCTTGGTTAACGTTCGGGGGTGTTTGCCATGTCAATTCGGGCTTTTCTGCTTGCGGTCACGGTTACATTTGCGGCGGGCGGCGCGGGGGCGCAAGCCGCCGCCACGGCGGGGACCGATCAGGCGACCGCGCTGCGCAGCCTCTACGGCAGCCATCTGATCAAGGCGGCCTGTTGCAAGGTCTGCAGGAAGGGCAAGGCCTGCGGCGATACATGCATCAGCCGCAGCTATACCTGCCGCAAACCCCCGGGCTGCGCCTGCGACGGCTGATCCCTACCGCTCGGGGATCAGACCGCGCGGGAAGAAGCGCAGAACCACCAACAGCACCACGCCCATGGTCAACAGCCGCATATGGGCCACGCTGTCCATCAGGTGTTCTTTCAGCGCGGATCCCTCGGCCATGCCGGACGTGACGAAGGTCATGAAGGCCGTGCCCGCCGGTTCCACCTGGACCCACAGGAACCAGATCAGGAACCCGCCCAGAACCGCGCCGAAATTGTTGCCCGACCCGCCAACGATCACCATCACCCAGATCAGGAAGGTAAAGCGCAGCGGCTGATAGGCCGAGGGCACAAGCTGGCTGTCATAGGTAACCATCATGGCCCCGGCCAGACCGCAGATCGCGCTGCCCAGGATAAAGACCTGCAAATGCCGCGCCTTCACGTCCTTGCCCATCGCTTCGGCCGCGATCTCGTTGTCGCGGATGGCGCGCATCATGCGTCCCCAGGGCGAGTTCAGCGCCGCCTGCGTCAGCCAGATCAGCAGCACCAGAACCACCGCGAACAGCCCCGCATAGGCCAGCTTGACCGCGATGGTCGAGGCGGTCACGACCTCCATTCCCATCCGGTCGGCCAGCGCGATGAAATCGGGGTTTTGTTGCAGGTCCACCTCATACGGCACGGGGCGCGGAACGCCGATCACGTTCTTGACGCCGCGGCTCAGCCAGTCCTCGTTCTTGAGGATGGCGATGGTGATTTCGGCAATGCCCAGCGTGGCAATCGCCAGGTAGTCGGACCGCAGCCCAAGCGCGGTCTTGCCGATGATCCAGGCCGCGCCGGCCGCCAGCAGGGCACCCACCGGCCAGCCGAGCAACACCGGCAGGCCCATCCCTCCCAGATAGCCCGTGGCGGCCGGATTGACGGATTCGATTGCATCGACCGCCGGGTCGAAAACCGCGCGATAGACAAAGAAACCGGCGATCAGCCAGCCGACCAGTGCCAGACCCCGAAGCCGTCCGCGCGGCAGCTTGCGCCACAGCCAGATCGCGCCCGCGATCACGCCCAGCCCGATGGCCAGCCCGCCGAGTACGCCCAAGCCGCCCGCGGCCCAGGCCTCGCGCACCGGGGGCATGGCGACCAGGATGGCCCCCAGCCCGCCCAATGCGGTAAAGCCCATGACACCTACGTTGAAGAGGCCCGCATAGCCCCATTGCATGTTCACCCCCAACGCCATGATCGCCGAGATCAGGCCGTAGTTCAGGATGAACAGGGCAGAGTTCCAGCTTTGCATCACACCGGTGCCCGCGATCAGCGCGGCCACGGCGAGGAAAAGAAGCGCGTCGCGTCCGGTCATACCGATTTCCCCCGGAAAAGACCCGTCGGGCGGAACAGCAGCACGATCACCAGGATCACGAAGCTGACCGCGAATTTGTAGTCTGTGGAGAGAAGCTGGACCAGGCCGCCCGGCTCCAGCCCCTCGGGCAGGGTGTAGCCCAGCACCTTTTTCCAGGCATAGGTGATCGTCACCTCGGAATAGGCCACGACGAAGCCGCCCGCGATCGCCCCCAGCGGGCTGCCCAGACCGCCGACGATCGCAGCGGCAAAGATCGGCAGCAGAAGCTGGAAATAGGTGAAGGGCTTGAAGCTCTTGTCCAGCCCGTAAAGCACGCCCGCGATGGTGGCCAGCGCGGCCACGATGATCCATGTGATCGCCACGACCCGGTCGGGATTGATGCCCGACAACAGCGCCAGATCCTCGTTATCGGAAAAGGCGCGCATCGACTTGCCCGTGCGGGTGCGGTTCAGAAACCAGAACAGCAGCGCGACCACGATCACCGCGGTAACGACGGTCAGGCCTTGGGTGGTGCGGATTGCCAGCCCCTCGTCCAGGCCGGTCATGGTCTTGAACTCGCGCGCGGTGATGATGAACCGCTCGCCATCTGCGAAACGCTGGTCGTCGGGGCCGATGATGAACCGGACCAACCCGTTGAGGATGAACATCACCCCCATCGACACGATCACCAGGATCACCGGCTTGACCCGCTGCTTGCGGTAGAAACGGTAGACGACACGATCGGTGCCCAGCAACAGCGCCGCCGTGACCGCGATCCCAAGGGGCAGGGCCAGCAGTGCCGTCGGCAGCGGACCCAGTCCGATGCCCAGATTTTGCAATCCCCATGTGCCCAGAACGGTTACCATCGTGCCAAAGGCCATAGTGTCGCCATGGGCAAAGTTGGAAAACCGCAGGATGCCATAGATCAGCGTGACCCCCAAGGCGCCCAGGGCCAGCTGCGCGCCATAGGCCGTGGCCGGGATCAGCACGAAATTGGCAAAGACAACCAAAGCGTTGAGCAATTCCATCAGCGGGTCTCCTCGCAGGTGCCGTGGATGGTCACGGCAATGGTCTGCACCTCGTCGTCCCCCAGGGCCACTTGATTATGACGCGTAACCACGAAATCGAGCGTGTCGAACACGCTCAGCGCGCCCGCGCCCTGGTCATCCTCCAGCGCGCCACCCGTGGCCTGCACGCGCAGGCCCTCGCGATCCTCCAGCCGGGTGAACTCATAGAACTTGTCCCCGTCATCGGTGGTGACGATCACCTTGCTACCTGCCTTGCGGCCGATGCTTAGGCGATGGGCGATCTCGGTCTCCTGGCACGCGGCCTTTCCTGCGTCCAGGTTGCTGACGCAGGCCAGCCGGGCCACGCAGTCCAGCTCCAGCGCCGCGGCGGGTGCGGCCCAAAGCAGGATCAAGAGGATCGGGACGGCTTTCATGTTCAACTCTCCTCGCAATGGCCCGTGTAGCGCGTGCCACGGTTGCCCAGATACAGGAACTGTCCGTCCTCCATCACGTCCAGGCGCAGGCCCACCGTTCAGCCCCCCAGGAAGGTGCGGCGCACCTCTGGATCGGCCAGCAGCGCCTTGCCGGTGTCGGTATAGGCGTTGCGCCCCTGCACCAGGACATAGCCCTTGTCGGCGATTTCCAGCGCCTGGCGCGCGTTCTGCTCGACCATCAGGATGGAAATGCCGGTGCGCGCCACCTCGATGATGCGGTCGAACAACTCATCCATCACGATGGGGCTGACGCCGGCGGTGGGTTCGTCCAGCATCAGGACGCTGGGCCGGGTCATCAGCGCGCGGCCCACGGCCACCTGCTGACGCTGCCCGCCGGACAGCTCGCCCGCGGCCTGGCGTCGTTTTTCGCGCAGGATGGGGAACAGGTGATAGACCTCTTCGATCGTGGCCGCGATGTCGTCGCGGCGCAGAAAGGCGCCCATCTCCAGGTTTTCCTCCACGGTCATGGAGGCAAAGATGTTGTTGGTCTGGGGAACGAAGGCCATGCCTTTGGCCACTCGCGCCTGCGGTGTCAACGCGGTGATGTCCTCGCCGTTCAGGCGCACCCCGCCGCCGCGCAGCGCCAGCATGCCGAACACGGCCTTCATCGCGGTGGACTTGCCCGCACCGTTGGGGCCGACGATCACGGCGATCTCGCCCTTTTCCACGGCCACGGTGCAGCCATGCAGGATGTCGGCCGCCCCATAGCCGCCGGTCATCTCGTCGCCGATCAGGAACGGGTCAGCCATGGTTGCGCATCCCCTGCTTCTTCTTGGTGGAAATACCCCCGCCGGAGGCGAAAAATTCTTCACAAAGAATTTTCCGAACCAAGAGTTTAGGGGAAAACGCTTCCCCGCGCCCGGTCCCCGTCATCCCTGCGCCCCTTCCTTGATCTTGTTCTTCAGCCCGGTGCCCAGATAGGCCTCGATCACCGCTTCGTTCTGCATGATCTCGTCGGCCTTGCCCTGGGCCAGAACCTTGCCCTCGGCCATCACGATCACCGGGTCGCAGAGCCGCGCGATGAAATCCATGTCGTGTTCAATCAGGCAGAAGGTGTAGCCGCGTTCCTTGTTCAGCCGCACGATCGCGTCGCCGATGGTGTTCAGCAGGGTCCGGTTCACCCCGGCGCCGACCTCGTCCAGGAACACGATCTTGGCGTCCACCATCATGGTGCGGCCCAGTTCCAGCAGCTTTTTCTGCCCGCCCGACAGGTTCCCGGCCTTTTCATCCGACAGGTGGTCGATGGTCAGGAAGTCCAGCACCTCGTCGGCCTTCTGGGCCAGGGCGCGTTCTTCGACAGCGACGCGGCCGCGTTTGAACCAGGCGTTCCACAGGGTTTCGCCCGATTGGCTGGCGGGGACCATCATCAGGTTCTCGCGCACCGTCATGGAGGAGAATTCATGCGCGATCTGGAAGGTGCGCAGCAGCCCCTTGTGGAACAGTTCGTGCGGGGGCAGGCCGGTGATGTCCTCGCCATCCATCGTCACACGGCCCGAGGTCGGCGGCAGCACGCCCGCGATGACGTTGAACAGGGTGGATTTGCCTGCGCCGTTCGGGCCGATCAACCCGGTGATCGAGCCGGTCTCGATACGGATCGAGGCCCCGTCCACCGCACGGAACCCGCCGAAATGCTTGTGAAGGCTGTCTACCTGGATCACGCTCGTGCCCCCTGAATCATGGCGCGGGTGCTTAACGTAAAGAAACGGCCCGGAAAACCCCCGGGCCGCCTGTTTTTTCGGTCACGCGACGGGGCGTCAGCGATAGCCGACCACCTTCAGTTCACCATCTTCGATGGTGATTTCGCGATAGGAGCCCGCGCTTTCACCGGGGCCGATCAGCTCGATCGAGGCGGCGCCGACGTAATCGACATCGCCGCCATTGGCCAGGATTTCCAGCGCCTTGGCCAGTTCGCCGGGCAGGATCGGCTCACCGGGGGCGTTGGCGACCTCCATCATCTTTTCCTTGTAGACCTGCGGATCGGTCGAACCGGCGGCCTGCATCGCCAGCACCATCAGGGCGCCCGCGTCATAGGCCTCGGCGGAGAAGGCGGAGGTGCCGTCGAACCCGGCTTCTTCGGCCATCGCGGTGAACAGGTCGCGACCCTCGCCGGCGCTGGCGGGGTTCTGCCCGAACGAGCCGTCGATATCCGAGCCGAAGCGTTCCGTCAGCGCGTCGCTGACCATGCCGTCGGGGAAGACGAAGGTGTCGAAGGCGCCGGTGTCCAGCGCCGCCTGCACGATGCCCGCGCCGCCCTGATCGACATAGCCGACCACCGCCAGCGCGTCGCCGCCCGCCGATGCCAGCGCGCCCACCTCGGCCGAGTAGTCGGCCTTGCCGTCCTCATGCGCTGCGACCAGCGTTACGGTGCCGCCCTTGGCCTCATAGGCCGAAACGAAAGAATCGCTCAGACCCTTGCCATAGTCGTTGTTGGTGTAGGTGACGGCGATTTCCTCGATCCCCTTTTCAAGGACGATATCGGCCATCACGTCGCCCTGGCGGGCATCCGAGGGCGCGGTGCGGAAGAACAGGCCGTTATCCTCGATCGACGACAGCGCCGGCGAGGTGGCCGAGGCCGAGATGGCGACCACGCCGTTGGGAACGGCGACATTGCTGACCACGGCGCCCGTCGCGCCCGAGCACATCGGCCCCAGAACGCCCGACACGCGGTCCGAGGTGACAAGCCGTTCCACCGCAGCGGTGGCGGCGGCGGCGTCCACGCAGGTCGAGTCCGCGCGCACCGGCAAGATCGTGCTGCCGCCCATGAACAGGCCGGACTCGCTGGCCTCTTTCAGGGCCAGTTCGTGACCGTCGGCAATCGGCGGGGACAGGGATTCGAGCGGGCCGGTAAAGGCCGCGACGACCCCGATCTTGACCTCTTCGGCAGTGGCGGCGCCTGCGAACAGGGCCAGCGCGGCAGTGGCCGTCAGAAGCTTTTTCATTGTTCAACTCCCGTGTTGGAATGCAATCCGCCGCGAAGACTAAGCGGGGTGATGGGAAAAGGAAAGGCCGCCGCGCATCCGGCGTGCTGGCAAAGCGGGTCTGGAACGCTAGCTCCCCCCGCATGAAGTTCCTTTCGTCTGCCGCCTTGCTGCTGATTCTCATCTCTGTTTCGGTTTTGCCCCGTCCCGTGGCCGGGCAAAGCCTTGCCAGCAGCGCCGGACCTCTGCGCGTCGAAACCGTCGCCGATGGGTTGGCAGAGCCGTGGTCCATCGGCTTCTTGCCCGGGGGTGGCGTGCTGGTCAGCGAACGCGCTGGCCGGGTGTGGCACATCGCCGATGGCATCAAGCGCGCCCTGCCGGGGCTGCCCGCGGTCGCCGCGGTGGGCCAGGGCGGGTTGCTGGACGTGCTGGTGCCGCGCGACTTCGCCAAGACCCGCGAGATCCTGTTCAGCTATGCGCGGACCCAAGCGGGCGGACAGGGCACCGCCATCGGCGTGGCGCGCCTGTCCGATGACGCCACGCGGCTGCAGGGGTTTCGCGAGCTTTTCGTCATGGCGCCGGGCAGCAGCGGTGGGCGGCATTTCGGCGGGCGTCTGGTCGAGGGGCTCGATGGCCACATCTTTCTGACCGTTGGCGATCGCGGCGACCGCCCAGCCGCGCAGGATCTGTCCCGGCACGAGGGCAGCGTCTTGCGCCTAAACCGCGATGGCAGCGTGCCCGCGGACAATCCGTTCGTGGGCAGGCCCGGTGTACGCCCTGAAATCTGGTCCTATGGGCACCGCAATCCGCAGGGGGCCACGCTGGACCTGTCTGGGGCGCTGTGGGTGAACGAACATGGCGCCCGCGGCGGGGACGAGGTGAACCGCGTGGCGCCCGGCGCTAATTACGGCTGGCCGGTGATTTCCTACGGGCGGCATTATTCCGGCCTGCCCATCGGCGAGGGCACGGCGAAACCCGGTATGCGGCAGCCAGCCCATTACTGGGATCCGTCCATCGCGCCATCGGGTCTTATGATCTACTCCGGCAGGCTGTGGCCGGAATGGCGGGGCGATGTCTTTTCGGGCAGCTTGAAATTCGGCCTGATCTCGCGTTTGGACCCTGATGGCGACTGGGCCGAGGAACGCATTCAGGGCCCGCAGACCGCACGGGTGCGCGACATCCGCGAAGGGCCGCAGGGCGCGATCTGGGTCCTGTCCGTGGGGCAGGGGGCGCTTTACCGGCTGACGCCGTGACTATCCTTGCGGCTTGCGGCCCTGGCTGCCGCGCTCGCGGTAGGGAGTGGTGTTGTAATGCGCCCGGTAGCACTTGGAAAAATGGCTGGGCGAGGAAAAGCCGCAGGCCAGGGCGACATTGATAACGCTCATGTCCGTCTGCATCAGCAGGTTGCGCGCCTTGGCCAGGCGCAGTTCCATGTAATAGCGTTTCGGGCTGCGGTTGACGTAGCGCCGGAACAGGCGTTCCAGCTGCCGCGTGGACAGGCCCACGTCGCGGGCCAGGATGGAGGGGCTGACCGGCTCTTCCAGGTTGTCCTCCATGACCTTGATGACCTGGCTCAGCTTGGGGTGGCGCACACCGATGCGCGTGGGGATCGACAGGCGCTGGGTGTCCTGGTCGGTCCGGATCGAGGAATAGATCAGCTGGTCTGCGACCTCGTTGGCCAGATCCTGGCCGTGGGTGTCGGCGATCAGGGTCAGGGCCAGATCGACCGAGGCGGTGCCCCCGGCCGCGGTCAGCCGGTTGCCATCGGCGACAAAAACCGACTTGGTCAGGTCGAGATCGGGAAATTCTTCGGCAAATCCGTCGTGATTTTCCCAGTGGATGGTGCAGCGCCGCCCGTCCAGCAGGCCGGCGCGGGCCAGCGCGTGGGCCGCGGTGCACAGCCCGCCGATGATCAGGCCCTTGCGGGCCTCGCGCCGCAGCCAGTTGATCAGCGGTTGCGTGGTCGCGGCCTGAACGCCGGTGCCGCCGCAGACCAGCACGATATCGTCGCGCTCCAGCGGCTCCAGCCCGCTGTCCAGCCGCAATTCCGTCCCGTTCGAACACACCGCATGGGTGCCGCTCTCTCCGGCCAGGTGCCAGCGGTACAGCTTGCGCCCTGACACCCGGTTGGCGATACGGAACGGTTCGATCGCGCCAGCAAAGCTGAGCAGGGTGAAATTTTCCAGAAGGACGAACACAACGGTTTGCGGCCGGTCCGGGGTGGCGGCCGTGTTCGGTATCGGTCGATCGGGCAGGCGCTGTGCCATGCTCCCCTCCGCGCGCGTATCGGGCTAGCGGATACAGGTTTGCCCGCCGGGATCAAGGCCCTTGAGCGTTGCGCGGGGGATTCATCGCTGGCACATGCCGCCGCCTATGCCTATAACGCGCGCCAACAACCGTCTTGCGGGAGTGACGACGATGAGCGAGTGGCAGAAAACCGACTGGCGCGAAAAGCCCCGGGTGCAGATGCCCGACTATACCGACCCGGCTGCGCTGGCGGCCGCCGAGGCCCAGCTTGCCCAGTATCCGCCGCTGGTCTTCGCCGGTGAGGCGCGCAACCTGACGGCCAAGCTGGGCCAGGCCGCCCGCGGCGAGGCGTTCCTGCTGCAAGGCGGCGATTGCGCCGAAAGCTTTTCCGAGTTTTCCGCCGACACGATCCGCGACACCTTCAAGGTGCTGCTGCAAATGGCCATCGTGCTGACCTATGGCGCCAAGCTGCCGGTTATCAAGGTGGGCCGGATGGCCGGCCAGTTCGCCAAGCCGCGCTCGGCCCCGACCGAGACCGTGAACGGCGTGGAGTTGCCCAGCTATCGCGGCGACATCATCAACGGGTTCGACTTTACCCCCGAGGCGCGCATTCCCGATCCGGCCCGGATGCTGCAGGCCTATACCCAGGCGGCGGCCTCGTTGAACCTGCTGCGGGCGTTTTCCAAGGGCGGGTTCGCCGATATCCACCGGGTGCACAGCTGGACGCTGGGCTTTACCGATCGCGACGAGGCCGAGAAATACCGCGACATGGCCAACCGGATCAGCGACACGCTGGGTTTCATGACTGCTGCGGGCGTCAATGGCGCCACGATGAACAGCCTGTCCATGGTCGATTTCTTCACCTCGCACGAGGCGTTGCTGCTGGAATACGAAGAGGCGCTGACGCGGGTGGATTCCACCTCTGGCGGTTGGGTCGCGGGGTCCGGGCACATGCTGTGGATCGGCGACCGCACCCGGCAGGTGGACGGGGCGCATGTCGCCTTCTGCCGGGGGGTGATGAATCCGATCGGCCTGAAATGCGGCCCGACCATTACCGATGACGATCTCAAGATCCTGATCGAGAAGCTGAACCCCGACAATATCCCCGGTCGCCTGACCCTGATCGCGCGCTTCGGGGCGGGCACGGTGGGCGATCACCTGCCGCGGTTGATCCGCGTCGTGCGCGAAATGGGGGCAGAGGTCGTCTGGTCCTGCGATCCGATGCACGGCAACACGATCAAGTCGGCCAGCGGTTTCAAGACGCGGCCCTTCGACAGCGTTCTGCGCGAGGTGCAAGAGTTCTTTGCCGTGCACCAGGCCGAGGGGTCGATCCCCGGCGGTGTGCATTTCGAGATGACCGGCAAGGACGTGACCGAGTGTACCGGCGGCGTGCGGGCCGTGACGGACGAGGATCTGTCCTCGCGCTATCACACGGCCTGCGACCCGCGCCTGAATGCCAGCCAGGCGCTGGAACTGGCCTTCCTCGTGGCCGAGGAATTGTCGAATCGGTGCAGCGAACAGCCGGCCACGGCCAGCATGCGCTGATCCGGCCCGGCCGGCGCCGTCAGGTGCCGGCCTTGCCCCCCTGAACGATCCGCAGCAGCGGTTGCGCCGGGCCGGGTGGTCCCTTTTCCATATCAATACGGAACCGGCAGGCCCGCCGCGATGGCGGCTGCGCTGCGCTGAGCGCGCCCAGAACCCGACGGCACGGCCCGTTTCCCAGCGGCAACAGCACCAGCCCGGCCCGCAGGCCGGGGCGAAACGGCCCCTGTGACGCGATCAGCCCCAGCCGCGCCGGTGTGCCTGCCAGCGTTCGGCGCACGGCCCGGGCCAGCGTCGGACGGGCCTCTGGCAGGAACAGCACCGACAGGGGCAGCCCGCGCAAGGGTGTGCCTGCGAGCGCCTCTAACCGCTGCCCGGCGATGCAGATCCTGATCTCGCTGGCCGTGATCGCCTCGGCGATGAAACTGTCGGACAGCGCCCCCGAAAACCCGCGCGGGTCAAGGCGGACATCGCCTGTCGGGGCGTGGGGTGTGGCGCGCAGGCCTTGCCAATACCGTTCGACCGCGGCCAGCGGGTCGGGGTCGTGCGGCGCCCCCTGTCCCGTCAGGGGAATGACGGATGCGGTATCGGCCTGTCCCATCCTCAGCTCCTTGCATGGCCCGGCCGTCGCGGTGGGCTTGGCCACGGTGCGCGGCCTGTGATAGGCCGGACGGAGCGTCGGCCGTGCCTGGATCTTGCCACGATTGGCGCGGCACGGGGGGAGTTTCCTAACAAATGGTTAATGCGTCCGATGATTAACTCGATGACCGCTTTCGCCAGCCGTGACGGGCAGGGGCAGGGCTTTGTCTGGAGCTGGGATCTGCGCGGGGTCAACGGCAAGGGGCTGGACCTGCGTCTGCGGCTGCCGGATTGGATCGCCGGGCTGGAGCAGGCCGCGCGCGGCGCTGTGCAGGGGCGGCTGGGGCGCGGGAACCTGACGCTGAACCTGCGGATCGCACGCCAGCCCGAGGCTCAGGCAGCGGCGCATCTGGACATGGCGGCGCTGGATGCCACGCTGGACCTGGTCGCGCAGGTCGAAGAGCGCGCCCGCGCCCGTGGCGTTACCCTGCGCCCGCCCACGGCGCTGGAGATTCTGGCCAGCCGTGGTGCCGGCGATGCCCCCGCGCCCGAACCCGACCTTGCCGCGTTGCGGGCGACGTTGATGGCCGATCTGGACGCGCTGCTGGGGGCGTTCTGCGCCATGCGGGCCGAAGAAGGGGCGGCGCTGGACGCGATCTTGCGCGGCCAACTGGACCAGATCGTCACCCTGCTGGACCAGGCAGAGGCCGCCGCCGAGGATCGCCGCGCCCAGATGGCCGAGGCGCTGCGCGCCAACCTGGCCCGTGTCCTGGACAATGCAGATGGCGCTGATCCCGACCGCGTGGCTCAGGAGTTGGCGCTGATCGCGGTCAAATCGGACGTGCGCGAGGAACTGGACCGCCTGGCCGCCCATGTCGAGGCCGCCCGCACCCTGCTGCAGGCCGAAGACCCCGTCGGCCGCAAGTTCGATTTCCTGATGCAGGAATTCAACCGCGAGGCCAACACCCTGTGTTCCAAGGCGCAATCGGGACCGCTGACCCGGATCGGGCTTGACCTCAAATCCGTGATCGACCAGATGCGCGAGCAGGTTCAGAACGTGGAGTAGGGCATGGACGACCGCCGGGGCCTTTTGATTATCCTGTCCTCGCCCTCGGGCGCAGGCAAATCCACCTTGGCGCGTCGTCTGCGCGACTGGGATCGGGATATCCTGTTTTCGGTTTCGGCCACCACCCGCGCCCCGCGTCCCGGCGAGGTCGAGGGGCAGGATTACCATTTCCTCAGCGAGGCTGCGTTCAAGGCAGAGGTCACAAAGGGCGCGATGCTGGAGCATGCCCATGTGTTCGGCAATTTCTACGGCTCGCCCGAGGGGCCCGTGCGCGACGCCATCGAGGACGGGCGCGACGTGCTGTTCGATATCGACTGGCAAGGCGCGCAGCAGATCCGCAATTCGGCCCTTGGGCAGCACACGCTGTCGATCTTTCTTTTGCCGCCCTCCATTGCCGAACTGCGGCGCCGGTTGGAAAGCCGCGGACAGGACGACGCGGAAACCATCGCCCGTCGCATGCAGAAAAGCTGGGACGAGATCAGCCATTGGGACGGTTACGATTTCGTCCTGGTCAACGACGATCTGGACGCGACCGAGGAAAAGCTGAAAACCATCCTGACCGCAACCCGCCTGCGGCGCAGCCAGCAGCCTGGCCTGACGGATCATGTCCGCGCGTTGCAGGCCGAATTCGAGGGGATTTGACATGCCGATCTACACGCTGGACGGGGTCGCCCCGACCCTGCCCGAGGGCGACGATTTCTGGGTGGCGCCGGACGCCAACCTGATCGGCAAGGTGATCCTTGAACCCGGTGCCTCTGTCTGGTTCGGCTGCACCCTGCGCGGCGACAACGAACCGATCACCGTGGGCGCGGGCAGCAACGTGCAGGAAAACACGGTTTGTCATACGGATATGGGCTATCCGCTGGTGATCGGTCCGGGCTGCACCATCGGGCACAAGGCGATGCTGCATGGCTGTATCATCGGGGAAAACACCCTGATCGGCATGGGCGCAACCGTGTTGAACGGGGCAAGGATCGGCCGCAATTGCCTGATCGGGGCGGGTGCCTTGGTGACAGAGGGTAAGGAAATCCCCGATGGCAGCCTGGTGATGGGCGCACCGGGGCGCGTGGTGCGCGAACTGGATGACGCCGTGATCGAAGGGTTGCGCAAATCCGCGCTGCACTATCAGGACAACATGCGCCGCTACCGCGACGGGCTGCAAAGGGCCTGAACTTCGATGACCGACACACCCTACGTTCCCGCCCGCCGTCGCCCCTGGCCCGACAGCGCCTCGCGCCCGGTGGCCACGCCGCTGCAACCCTCTGTGGTTTATGCCACCTCCGACCCCGACGCGCTGGATGCGCAGTATGAGGGGCAGACCCGGGGCTATTCCTATGCGCGCGAGGGGCACCCGAACGCGGACGTGCTGGCGCAGATGCTGGACCGGATGGAGGGCGCCTCGGGCGGCATCGTGACGGGTTCGGGCATGGCGGCGGTGGGCGCCGCGGTGCTGGGTGTGCTGAAGGCTGGCGATCACGTTCTGGGGGCCGATCAGCTGTATGGCCGCAGCTTGCGGATGCTGGCCGAAGATCTGCCGCGCATGGGGATCGCCACCAGCCTGGTCGATCCCACGGATGCGGGGCGCGTTGCCGCGGCTCTGCGGCCCGAAACGCGGATGATCCTGCTGGAAACCGTGTCGAACCCCACGCTGCGGGTGGCCGACCTGGCAGGCATCGCCGCGCTGGCGCGGGATCGGGGCATTCTGCTGGCGGTGGACAACACCTTTACCACCCCCCGCGCGATCCGCCCGTTCGAACATGGCGCCGATATCGTGATCCATTCGGTGACCAAGCTGCTGGCCGGGCATGCGGATGCCACCCTGGGCTATACGGTGGCGCGCGATCCGGCGCTGAACGACGCGATGCGCGTGGCCGCGACAACCTGGGGCGTGACGCCCAGCCCCTTCGATTGCTGGCTGGCCGAGCGGGGGATGCTGTCCTTTGATCTGCGCTATGACCGGGCCGAGGAAACGGCGGCGCGGCTGGCCGATCACCTGGCGGGCCTGCCCGGCGTTGCGCGGGTGCTGTATCCGGGGCGTGCCGACCATCCCGACCATGCCCGCGCCTGTGCGCTGTTCGGGGCGCGGTTCGGCAACATGCTGAGTTTCGAGCTGGAGGGCGGCCGCGCGGCGGCCAACGCCTTTACCCGCGCCTGTCCGGGGATCGCCTTTGCCCCGACGCTGGGCGATGTCGCCACCACGCTGTCGCATCCGCCCTCGTCCTCGCATCGGGCGCTGAGCGCCGAGGCCCGCGCCGCCCTGGGCATTGGCGAAGGCTTCTTCCGTGTCTCTGTCGGGGTAGAGCCGTTCGAGGTTCTGGCCGAGGAAATGACCCGGGGCGTGATCGCGGCGCGCGTGGCCTGATCAGTGCCGCGCGCGGCGGATCAGTTCGACCTGCAACCCGGGGCAAAGCTGGGCAATTTCGGACCGGATGATTTCGGGGCGGGGCAGGGCGGGCGTGACCACCATATAGCGCCCGCGATACCCCCCCAGCGACAGTTGATAGGCCAGGTCCATCGTGTCGAAGCCCGGCCCCACCAGCGGCGAAACGACCAGATCGGTCCAGGGCGCGCTGGCCAGACCGGCATGGAGCAGGGCGAATGGCATCCGCTCGCACCGCGCAACCGAAAAGGGCATGCCCAGCTCGACACGATCCTCCTGGTCGAAACCGATAAGCAGCGCGATGGCATGCGTCGTCAGGGTAGACGACTGGCGATCCTCGGATATCCAATGTGAAAACATGGGGTGCCTCGCGCGAATCGGGACTTGGTAGATGTCGAGTTTTTTCAACCTATCTTTTCCGGCAGGCATTCCGAGGCGACGATATGCCAATCCAGACAGTTTTCGCAATCGCTTTGGCTGTCTGCCCTTGCTTTCGTGCCCGCCCGGTCACGATACACCAGTTGTCCCACAGCGACAGGAATGCGCCGATGATCCCCGATCTTGTCCATTCGATCCTTGCCGGTATGCCGATGCCGGTTCTCATCGTCGACCGCACAGGTCGCGTCGCGGCGATGAATGCACCGGCCCGCGCCATGTTCGGCCCCGCCGGGCCCGGGCGGCATTACATCGCGGTGTTGCGCCAGCCCGCGCTGCTGGACTGCGTGGAGGAGGCGCTGCGCCTGGGGCAGGTGCGTCGGGCGCGCTATCTGACGACCGACATCGCGCGCGAAGCAACCTATGAGGTTCTGGCCAGCCCCTTGGGCGAAGGGGGCGCAGACGGTGTCACCGTCGCCTTTTCCGATATCACCGAGCGTGAGCAGGTGGGCCAGATCCGGCGGGATTTCGTGGCCAATGTCAGCCACGAACTGAAAACGCCCCTGACCGCCCTTTTGGGGTTCATCGAAACGTTGAAGGGGCCTGCCCGCGACGATGCCGCCGCGCGGGACAGGTTCCTGGACATCATGCTGCGCGAGGCGACCCGGATGAGCCGCCTTATCAGCGATCTGCTGTCGCTGAGCCGGGTCGAGGCCGAGGAGCGGATGCGCCCGGAGGCACAGATCGACCTGGCCGCGACCCTGCGCGGCACCGTGCAGGCCCTGGGAACGCTGGCGCAAGCGGCCGATGTGGCCCTGATCCTGGAGGGGGCCGAGCAGCCGATCCTTGTGCAGGGGGACTCGGATCAACTGACCCAGGTGATGGAGAACCTGATAGAGAACGGGATCAAGTATGGCGGCACCGGCGGCGAGGTGCGGGTCGTGGTCACCCAAAGCGCGCGGGAGCTGGCCTTTCGCGGGCCGGGCGTGCGGGTGGACGTGATCGACAAGGGCGAGGGCTTTGACCCGGTGCATATCCCGCGTCTGACGGAACGCTTCTACCGGGTGGACAACCACCGCTCGCGCGAGATGGGGGGCACGGGGCTGGGGCTGGCCATCGTCAAGCATATCGTCAATCGCCACAGGGGCCGGTTTCGCATCGACAGCACCCCCGGCGAGGGCAGTACATTTTCGGTGATGCTGCCGCGGATCACGGTTTGATGGCGGCCACTCTATAAGGCAGGCTTATCGCTGGGATAAGAATATACGACTTATAATAATTTTAAACTCTGCTACAAAGGTTGTGTCTTAACACGGGCAGCGCGTCGGACCCGGCTGCCCGGCACAACCAACGAAGCGGAGGACATGATGGACGGAAACGATATCCCTGCCGGTAAATGCCCGGTGATGCATGGCGGGCAGACTGCGATGGGCACCTCTAACATGGAGTGGTGGCCCAACGCGCTGAACCTGGACATCCTGCACCAGCACGACAGCAAGACCAACCCGATGGGGGCGGAATTCAACTATCGCGAAGAGGTCAAGAAGCTGGACTTCGACGCGATCAAGGCCGATGTCCGCGCGCTGATGACCGATAGCCAGGACTGGTGGCCGGCTGATTGGGGCCACTATGGCGGCCTTATGATCCGCATGGCGTGGCACGCGGCGGGTTCGTACCGGATTGCCGACGGCCGTGGCGGTGGCGGCACCGGCAACCAGCGCTTTGCGCCGCTGAACTCCTGGCCCGACAACGTGAGCCTGGACAAGGCCCGCCGCCTGCTGTGGCCGGTCAAGAAGAAATACGGCAATCGCATCAGCTGGGCCGACCTGATCATCCTGGCCGGTAACGTCGCCTACGAGGACATGGGGCTGAAGACCTTTGGCTTTGCCTTCGGGCGCGCGGATATCTGGCACCCCGAGAAGGACACCTATTGGGGCGCGGAAAAGGAATGGCTGGCGCCGTCCGATGAACGCTACGGCGACGTGGACGATCCCTCGACCATGGAAAACCCGCTGGCGGCGGTGCAGATGGGTCTGATCTACGTCAACCCCGAGGGGGTGAACGGCCAGCCCGACCCGCTGAAGACCGCCGGGCAGGTGCGCGAAACCTTTGCCCGGATGGCGATGAACGACGAGGAAACCGCCGCGCTGACCGCGGGCGGCCACACCGTCGGCAAATGCCACGGCAATGGTGACGCGGCCGAACTGGGCCCCGACCCCGAGGCCGCCGGTCCGGAAAGCCAAGGCTTTGGTTGGGCCAACCCGAATATGCAGGGCAAGGCCGCGAATGCCGTGACCAGCGGGATCGAGGGCGCCTGGACCACCCATCCGACCAAGTTCGACATGGGCTATTTCAAGCTGCTTTTCGGTTATGAGTGGGAACTGAAGAAATCCCCCGCCGGGGCGTGGCAGTGGGAACCCATCGACATCGCGGAAGAGGACAAGCCGGTTGACGCGACCGATCCCACGATCCGCCACAACCCGATCATGACCGATGCGGACATGGCGATGAAGATGGACCCGGTCTATAACGAGATCTGCCAGAAATTCATGGCCGATCCGGCGTATTTCCAGGATTGCTTCGCCCGCGCCTGGTTCAAGCTGACCCACCGCGACATGGGCCCGAAAGAGCGTTACATCGGCCCCGAGGCGCCGACCGAGGATCTGATCTGGCAGGATCCGGTGCCCCACGGCCCCACCGACTATAACGTCGAGGCGGTGAAGGCCAAGATCGCCGAAAGCGGCCTGTCGATCGGCGAAATGGTTGCCACCGCCTGGGACAGCGCGCGCACTTTCCGCGGCTCGGACATGCGGGGCGGGGCCAATGGCGCCCGTATCCGCCTGGCGCCGCAGAAGGACTGGGAAGGCAACGAACCCGCGCGCCTGCAAAAGGTGCTGTCGGTGCTGGAACCCATCGCAGCCGAGACCGGGGCCAGTATCGCCGACGTGATCGTGCTGGCCGGTAATGTCGGGATTGAGCAGGCGGCCAAGGCCGCGGGCATGGACATCACTGTTCCCTTCGCGCCCGGCCGGGGGGATGCGACGGATGAGATGACCGACGCCGACTCCTTTGCGCCGCTGGAGCCGATCCACGACGGGTTCCGCAACTGGCTGAAGAAGGACTATGTCGTCAGCCCCGAGGAACTGCTGCTGGACCGTGCCCAGTTGATGGGCCTGACCGGCCCCGAGATGACCGTCCTGCTGGGCGGCCTGCGGGTGCTGGGCACCAATTACGGCGGCACGGCGCATGGCGTGTTCACGGAGCGCGCGGGTCAGCTGACCAACGACTTCTTCGTGAACCTGACGGACATGGCCTACAAATGGGTGCCGACCGGGGAAAACGTCTATGAGATCCGCGACCGCAAGACCGGCGCGGCGAAATGGACCGCCTCGCGCGTGGATCTGGTGTTCGGCTCGAACTCGATCCTGCGCGCCTATGCCGAGGTCTATGCCCAGGACGACAACCAGGCGAAATTCGTCAACGATTTCGTCGCCGCCTGGACCAAGGTGATGAACGCTGATCGCTTCGACCTGGATGCGTGACAATGGCCGCGCCCCTTGATGGGGCGCGACCGTAGCCCGAAAAACGCCCCGTCGGCCGCTTTCGTGCCGGCGGGGCATTTTCCTTGGCGGGACGGGCGATTGCCCCCTTGCAAATCCTCGCGCCGCAGGCTAATCCGCGCGGCACGGTCGGAGTGTAGCTCAGCCTGGTAGAGCACTGTCTTCGGGAGGCAGGGGCCGGAGGTTCGAATCCTCTCACTCCGACCATTTTCAAACAGCTTGTGATCCGGTTCTTGCCGGAAAGAACGCGTCGCCAAGGCGATGGTGGTGGCTTTTCGCGGGCTTTGGCCGTTGCCATGCCTTGTGACCTGCGGGCGTCTGTGTCCTAACTCGCCCCATGGTGGGACGGATCATCGAAACCGAGGACTGCGTTGCCGAAGGGGCGGACTACCTTGCGCGGGTCGAGCCGCGCTTTGCCCATGTTCTGACGCTGACCGGCCCGTTGCCGCTGCGCCGGCGGCCCGACGGGTTTGCCGCACTCTTGTCGGCCATTGTCAGCCAGCAGGTTTCCGTTGCCGCGGCCGAGGCAATCTGGGGCCGCATGCAGGCGGCCGGGCTGACCGAGCCCGCCGCGATCCTGGCCGCCGAGGACGAGGCGATGCGCGCCTGCGGTCTGTCGCGGCAGAAGATTCGCTATGCCCGGGCGTTGGCCGCGGCCGGGATCGATTTCCCCGCCTTGCGCACCACGCCGACCGATCAGGTCGTCACCCGCCTGGTCGAGGTGCCCGGCATCGGCCGCTGGACGGCAGAGATCTACGCCATGTTCTCGTTAGGGCGGGCGGATGTGTTTGCGCCCGCGGATCTTGCGCTGCAGGAATCCGCGCGGATGCTGTTCGATCTGCCCGAACGCCCGCGGGAACGCGCGCTACGGACGATGGCAGAGGATTGGGCGCCCTGGCGGGCCGTTGCGGCGCGCGCGCTTTGGGCCTACTACCGGGTGGCCAAGGACAGGGAGGGCATCCGGTGACACGAAGCTTGCAAGCGGGCCGCGCGGGCGCGGCAAAGGGAGAGGCCGAACGGCTGGTGATTTTCCTGCATGGCTACGGGGCGAATGGCGCAGACCTGCTGGGACTGGCCGATCCCCTGGCGCCGCATATGCCCGGCACCGCCTTTCTGGCGCCTGACGCGCCCGAATCCTGCGCCGGGGCACCCTTTGGCTATCAGTGGTTCCCCGTGCCCTGGATCGATGGTTCCACCGAGGAGGCCAGCGAGGTCGGGATGCTGCGCGCAGTGGACGACCTGAATGCCTGGCTGGACGAGGTCGCCGCGGAAGAGGGGGTCGGCCCGGATCACACCATCCTTTTCGGGTTTTCCCAGGGCACGATGATGGCCCTGCATGTGGGGCCGCGGCGCAGCCCGGCCTATGCGGGGCTTGTCGGTTTTTCCGGGCGTTTGCTGCGGCCCGAGTTGCTGGAGGACGACACGGTCGAAAAGCCGCCGGTCCTGCTGGTGCATGGCGATGCCGATGACGTTGTCCCGGTGCAGGCCCTGCCAGAGGCGGGCAATGCCCTGACTGCTGCGGGGTTCGATGTCTATGCCCATGTGATGAAGGGCACCGGCCACGGAATCGCGCCGGACGGGCTGAGCGTGGCGCTGGCCTTCATGCAGGAACAACTGGGGATCGCGCGGGCAGAGTGAGGGGCGCGCCGGGCGCCATCCGCAACCTGCCCGATAACCCGACCTTGCCACCCGTCACATGCCCGTTACGCATGCGCGCTACCTACCGGGCAGGCCTACCGCATCTGCGAGGCTTGTCAGGCGGTGAACGCCATATATAGTAACTCTCAGGTCAGGGGCGGGCGCGTCCCGCTTCGGGTCCAGGGACGGACAGACGGGGCGGAGGCGGAGTCTCTTGATGGATGGCGATTTCAGAACCTCATTCGTGCGTGAGCCGGCAGGCCTGAGGGACCATCCGGCCCTTGTGCTGAATGCAGATTACCGCCCGCTTTCCTACTACCCATTATCCCTGTGGCCCTGGCAAGAGGCGGTGAAGGCGGCCTTTCTGGACAGGGTGGATATCGTGGCGGAATACGACCATGTGGTGCGCAGCCCGTCGCGGGAAATCCGAATACCCTCGGTCGTGGTGCTGAAAGATTACGTCAAACCGCAGAAGCGCGTGGCCTTCACGCGCTTCAATCTTTTTCTGAGGGACGAATTTTCCTGCCAGTATTGTGGCGCGCGTGGGGATCTGACCTTTGATCATGTCATTCCCCGGGCCCGTGGCGGCGTCACCAGCTGGGAAAACGTTGTGGCCGCCTGTTCGCGCTGCAACCTCAAGAAGGGATCCAAGAGCCTTCGGCAGGCGGGCATGACCCTGCGCAAGATACCGCGTCAGCCCGGTGCCGAGGAATTGCGCAACACCGGGCGAAAATTCCCCCCCAACTACCTGCACGAAAGCTGGATCGACTTCCTTTACTGGGATGCCGAGCTGGAAGCCTGAGGCGCGGTTGCGCCGTGACCGGGACATGGTAGAGAATTGATAGCGCGCCCTCGGGCGACACGGGAAAGGGAGTCCCATGGTCTCACGCGTCATCCCGGTCGACACGTTTGACCTGGTGATCTTCGGCGCGACGGGCGATCTGGCCACGCGCAAGATCCTGCCCGCGCTTTACCGCCGCGATCTGGCGGGCCAACTGGCCGAGGGCGCGCGGATCATCGGCGCGGCGCGGACGGAGTTCACCGACGACACCTGGCGGGCAGAGGTGCGCAGCGTCCTGGACGAGACCCTGCCGGCCGATCTGCGCGACACGGTGGCGCTGGACCGGTTCCTTGGCCGTTTGGGCTATGTGCCGATCGATGTGCGGGGCGAGGCGGGGTGGCCCGAACTGGCGGCCCGCATGCGCGCGGACGTGGTCCAGGCCTATTACTTCTCGGTCGGGCCCAGCCTGTTCGGCGACCTGGCGCAACGGCTGCACGTCCATGGCATGAACACGGCGGAGTGCCGGATCGTGGTGGAAAAGCCTTTCGGCCACGATCTGGAAACCGCCCGCGCCCTGAATGCCACGCTGGCGGCCCATTTCGACGAGCATCAGATTTATCGGATCGACCATTACCTGGGCAAGGAAACGGTCCAGAACCTGATGGCCATCCGCTTCGGCAACATGCTGTTTGAGCCGCTTTGGAACGCGCAATACGTCGATCACATCCAGATCACCGTGGCCGAAACCGTGGGCGTCGCCGGGCGCGGCGGCTATTACGACAAGTCGGGCGCGATGCGCGACATGGTGCAGAACCACATGATGCAATTGCTGTGCCTGATCGCGATGGAACCGCCCTACGCGTTCGAGCCGGACGCCGTGCGCGACGAAAAGCTGAAGGTGATCCGCGCGCTGGACCCGGTGCAGCCGGCCGACATCGTGCGCGGGCAATACGCCGCCGGGAATGGCCATGCCAGTTACCTGGACGATGCCGAGAACCCCGCCAGCCGCACCGAAAGTTTCATCGCGCTCAAGGCGCATGTGTCATCCTGGCGGTGGAAGGGCACGCCCTTCTACCTGCGCACGGGCAAGCGGATGCGCGCGCGGACCTCGGAAATCGCGATCACCTTCAAGGATCCGCCGCACTCCATCTTCGGTGCCCAGGAGGGGCAGAAATCCAACGTGCTGGCGATCCGCCTGCAACCGAACGAGGGCATCAAGCTGAAGGTCACGATCAAGGAGCCGGGACCGGGCGGCATGCGCCTGGTCGAGGTGCCGCTGGACATGTCCTTTGCCGAGGCCCTGGGAACATCTGACCGCGACATCGCGGACGCTTATGAACGGCTCATCATGGATGTGATAAGGGGGAACCAGACGCTGTTCATGCGCGGCGACGAGGTCGAGGCAGCTTGGGCCTGGACCGACCCGATCATCGCCGCGTGGGAGTCGCGCGAAGAAGTGCCGCAATCCTATGACCCGGGCAGTTCGGGGCCAGAGGATGCGCTGATGCTGATGCATCGCGATGGGCGGCGCTGGCGGGAGGTGAAACCGTGAAGCTGATCGAATACGCCGATACTGAAATGATGATGATCGACCTGGCCAATACTCTGGCCGGAGAGATCAACGCCGCCCTGACCCATGAGGACCGCGTCAGCGTCGCGCTGCCCGGCGGGCGCACGCCGGGGCCGCTTTATGACGATCTGTGCGGCACCTCGCTGGATTGGGACCGCGTGCGCATCCTGCCTACGGACGAACGGCTGGTCGGGCCTGACCATCCCCGCTCGAACGAGGGGATGTTGCGCGCGCGGCTGTTGACCGGGGCCGCCGCGCAGGCGCGGTTCGTGGGGCTGCGGCCCGGTGCCGACGGCATGGCGGGGTTGGCCGACCGGGTGGCCCGTGCGCTGCCGCTGAACGTGCTGGTGCTGGGGATGGGCGAGGACATGCACACCGCCTCGCTGTTTCCGGGCGCGCCAGAGCTGGAGTCCGCGCTTGCCCCCGATGCGCCCCCGGTAATGCAGATCACGCCGCCGGATCAGCCCGAGCCGCGGATTACCCTGACCGCGCCGGTGCTGCGGGCAGCGCTTTCCACGCATATCCTGATTACCGGTGCGGCCAAGCGGGCCGCGCTGGAGCGGGCCGCGGCATTGGCCGATCCGCAGCGCGCGCCGATCGCGCTGGTGCTGAAGGGCGCGACGGTTCACTGGACGGAGGAGGAATGATGCAGGATCTTTGGGACGCGCTCGATGCGCAGGCGCAATCGGTCAAAGGCCGTCCTCTGGCGGCGCTGTTCGCGGATCCGGCGCGGGCGCCCGCGTTTTCTGTCCGCGCAGAGGGCATGCTGTTCGATTATTCAAAGACCAATATCGACGCGGACACCCGCGCCCTGCTGATCCGCCTGACTGAGGCCGCAGGGCTGGCCGAGTGCCGCGAGGCGATGTTCACCGGTGCCAGGATCAACGAAACCGAGGGGCGCGCCGTGCTGCATACCGCGCTGCGCAATCCCGGCGGATCGGTCACGGTGGACGGGGCCGACGTGATGCCGGGAGTGCGTGAAACGCTGGCCCGCATGCGCGCCTTTGCCGATGAGGTGCGCAGCGGTGCCTATCCGGGGCAGGGGGGGGCGATCACCGATGTCGTCAATATCGGGATCGGCGGCTCGGACCTGGGGCCGGCGATGGCGGTACTGGCGCTGGCGCCCTACCATGATGGGCCGCGTGTGCATTTCGTATCCAACGTGGACGGCGCACATATCGCGGACACGCTGAAGGGGCTGAACCCGGAAACCACGCTGGTCATCGTCGCCTCGAAAACCTTCACGACGATCGAGACCATGACCAACGCGGCAACCGCCCGCGCCTGGATGGCAGAGCGGGTGCAAGACCCGGGCGATCAGTTCGCGGCGTTATCCTCGGCGCTGGACAAGACGGCGGATTTTGGCATCGATCCCGGGCGCGTCTTCGGGTTCGAGGATTGGGTCGGCGGACGATACTCGATGTGGGGGCCGATCGGGCTGTCGCTGATGATTGCCATCGGGCCGGATCGGTTCGACGATTTCCTGGCCGGGGGGGCGGCCATGGACGCCCATTTCCGGGCCGCGCCGGCGGCGGAAAACATGCCCGTTCTGCTGGCGCTGGTGGGGATCTGGCACGCGCAGGTGCTGGGCCATGCGACCCGTGCGGTGCTGCCCTACGATCAGCGGCTGGCGCGGTTGCCCGCCTACCTGCAACAGCTTGAGATGGAGAGTAACGGCAAGGGCGTGACCATGGACGGCACGCCGCCCCTGCGCCCCACCGGCCCGGTCGTCTGGGGGGAGCCTGGAACCAACGGTCAGCACGCGTTCTATCAGTTGATCCACCAGGGGACGCAGGTGGTGCCCTGCGAATTCATGGTTGCCGCGCAGGGGCATGAACCCGATCTGGCGCATCATCACCGCCTTTTGCTGGCCAATGCGCTGGCGCAGTCCAAGGCGCTGATGCGCGGCCGGTCCCTGGACGAGGCGCGCGAGATCGCCGCCGACGCGGGATTCACCGGCGCGGAGCTGGAACGGCAGGCCCGCCATCGGGTCTTTCCGGGGAACCGGCCGTCCACCACGCTGATCTATCCGCAACTGACGCCGCGCATCTTGGGCCAGATCATCGCGCTGTACGAACATCGCGTGTTCGTCGAAGGCGTGATCCTGGGGATCAATTCCTACGATCAGTGGGGTGTGGAACTGGGCAAGGAACTGGCCAAATCGGTCGAACCCCTGCTGTCGGGCGATGGTGTGGCTGCGGATATCGACGGCTCTACCGCCCAGTTGCTGGGCTTCGTGCGCAGCGCGCAGGCAGGCTAGGGGGCCGTCGGCCCGTTCGCCCGGTCGCGGTAATGGCGCAGGACGTAAAGGCGGATCGCAGAGGCCAGACCGCTTTCCATCCCGCGTGCCGCATCGATTTCCGCGGCCAGCGCGTTCAGCGGTTTGCCCTCCTGTCGCGCGATCTCGCGGAAGGCGTCCCAGAACTCATCCTCAAGGGAAACGCTGGTGCGGTGCCCGCGCAGGGTCAGTGAATGCTTGACCGGCCGCCCGCTCATTCCGGGGTGCGCTCGTGGCCGTCCAGATGCGCGCGCGCGCGGGCGGCGTCTGCCTCTTCCCGCGCGCGCTGCTGTTTCGTGCGGCCGTGTTTGGCGGCGTTGGCGTCGGCCTCGGCGCGCTTGGCATCGCGCGCCCTGGCCTTGCGCGCCTGGCGCAGGTTGACCACGCCGCCGGACATCAGTCCTTGGGACCGATCATCTGTTCGGGGCGCACAACCCGCTCAAAGGTTTCCGCATCCACGAAGCCGAGCGCGATGGCCTCTTCCTTCAGCGTGGTGCCGTTCTTGTGCGCGGTCTTGGCGACCTTGGTGGCGTTGTCATAGCCGATTTCGGGGGCCAGCGCGGTTACCAGCATCAGGCTTTCGGTCATCAGCTTTTCGATGCGCGGGCCGTTGGCCTGGATGCCGTTCAGCATCCGCTGGGTAAAGCTGTCGGCCGCATCGCCCAGCAGCTGGATCGACTGCAACAGGTTATAGGCCATCATCGGGTTGTAGACGTTCAACTCGAAATGGCCCTGGCTGCCTGCGAACTTGATGGCGGCGTCGTTGCCCATCACATGGGCGGCAACTTGCGTCATCGCCTCGGCCTGGGTGGGGTTCACCTTGCCCGGCATGATCGAACTGCCCGGCTCGTTCTCCGGCAGGATCAACTCGCCCAGGCCCGAGCGGGGGCCGCTGCCCAGAAAGCGGATGTCGTTGGCGATCTTGTAGCACGACCCTGCCACCGTGGCCAAAGCGCCGGACATGAACACCATCGCGTCATGGGCGGCCAGCGCCTCGAACTTGTTGGGGGCGGTGACGAAGGGCAGGCCGGTGATGCGGGCCATGTTGGCGGCGACCGTTTCGCCCCAGCCTTTCTTGGTGTTCAGCCCGGTGCCGACGGCGGTGCCGCCCTGGGCTAGCTCGTAGATGCCGGGCAGGGCGGCGTTCACCCGTTCGATGCCCTGGCGGATCTGGTGGGCGTAGCCGGAGAATTCCTGCCCCAGGGTCAGCGGCGTTGCGTCCTGGGTGTGGGTGCGGCCGATCTTGATGATGTCCTTGAACTCTTCGGACTTGGCCTCGAGCCCGGCCAGCAGCGCCTCAAGCCCCGGCAGCAGGACATCGCGCACGCTCATCGCGGTGGCGATATGCATCGCGGTGGGGAAGGTGTCGTTCGAGGACTGCCCCATGTTGCAGTGATCGTTCGGGTGCACCGGGTCCTTGGAGCCGATCGTGCCGCCCAGGATTTCGATCGCGCGGTTGGCGATCACCTCGTTGGCGTTCATGTTGGACTGGGTGCCCGATCCGGTCTGCCAGACGACCAGCGGGAAGTTGTCGTCGAACTGGCCCGCCACGACCTCGGAGGCCGCTTGCACGATGGCCTTGCCGCGGGTTTCATCCAGGTTCCCAAGCGCCATGTTGGCCTCGGCGCAGGCCTGCTTGATGACGCCGAGCGCGCGCACGATGGCGACGGGCTGCTTTTCCCAGCCGATGGGAAAATTCATCAGGCTTCGCTGGGTCTGGGCGCCCCAATACTTGTCTGCGGGCACCTCCAGCGGGCCGAAGCTGTCGGTCTCGGTGCGGGTGGCGGTCATCGGTGTCCCTCTCTGCTGTCTTGGCGCGGGACAGCTATACTGGGGCGGTCGCGCGTTGACAATCGCGCCCGCCTTGGCGGCGCGTCGTGGTCTGCCGGGTTGTCCGGTTCTATTTGCGGAACTGGTCCAGGCTGACGACCTCGGCCTTGGCGGCGCCCGGCGCATCCTCGGCGGCGGTGTCGTTGGGGGCGTCGTCCCGCAGCAGATCGTCGGTTTCGTCCTCGTCTTCGGCTTCCTGCGTTTCGAAACGCAGGCCGAATTCGACAGAGGGGTCCACGAAGGTTCGGATCGCGTCATAGGGAATGTACAGCGGTTCCGGGCTGTCGCCGAAATTCAGCGTGACCGAAAAGCCGTCCTCGCCGACATCGAGATTCTCGAACCAGTGCTGGATGACGACAGTCATCTCATCGGGGTAGCGGTCGCGCAGCCAATCGGCGACGCCGACATCGGGATCGGTCGTGTCGAAGGTGATGAAGAAATGGTGCTCACCCGGCAGGCCGTTTTCGGCCACGTTCGAGAGCACCTTTCGAATCAGGCTGCGCATGGCAGCGTGCATCAACTTGCCGTAATCGATCTGGTGCGACATGCGGTGGGAACCCCATCATAGAGCTTGGGCACAGCATAGGGGATTCGGAGATCAGGGGAAGGGGGGGCAGCCAAATTCCCGCGCCGCCCGCCGATTGCCGAACGGGCCAACCGATCCGGGCGCGTGGGTCAGGCAATCTTCTGTCCCGTCATGCCGAGGGCGAGGGATTGCTCTGGCAGCAGGCCCATCTGCTCGAAAAAGGTGAGGAAATCGAAATTGTTGTAGGCCTCGGCGATCCGGCCATCCTGGAACCGGGCCATCAGCTGGCCGGTGACGCGGATCGGCTGGCCGGTATCGGCGCGGATCGCCTCGGTCTCGATCAACGCGGCCAGCCAGTCGCCGGCCTCCACCGTCTTGACGATCCGGAAGTGGGGGGCAGCGACCAGATGCATCAGCGCCATGACAAAGACGCGGATATCCTTGGGGCCGACCTGGGCGTCGGCCATCAGCCCCTGTGCCCGCGTGCTGTCGGTGAACAGCGTTTCGACGGCGTCCAGCTCCCCTTGCAGGTAGACCCGGCGATACCAGTCCTCCAGTTGTTGTGTACGGTTCATCCTGGACCCCAATCCTGTTTGCAGGATCGTTGTCACGGAAAACCGTTCACGTTCGGTAAAGGGGAAAGTGCAGGTTTCTGTTGCCAGGTACCTGCGAACCCCGCCTGCCCTTGCTAGAGGAACAGGACTTCAAGTTTTCGGTTTGGTTACCGCATTACGCAGCAACGGCCACCGGAGCACGGTTGTCATTGGCAACTATCATGCTTGCACCGATAACGGTGGTCGCTCACCGGGCGAAGGCTAACCCCTTTAGACGTCCGTCGATCCTGTTTCGGCCCCATGATCCCGCCAATGAGGGAGCTTGGTGGAGCCGCCGGGTACCGCCCCCGGGTCCGATCCGCTTATTACGGGCGCGTTTATCGCCATAGCCCCGAGGGGCATTCCAAAGGTAGGCATTGTCGCGCCGGGGTTCAAGCCCGATCAGGGCGCGTGGCGGCGGCGGTCAGCGGATGCTGGACCGATCACCGTCAAATCGGTATGATCTTGTCAGCAACGCGTCCGCAAGAGGCGCATCGAGCAGGTACATCATGGGTATTAGCACCTACAACATCAGTGAGGTCACTGGTGCAGTCGGCAGCGGCGTCGAGGATGTCGGGACGTGGACCTTCACGCTCGACCTGGCCGATCCGGGCGCGACGACGGTCAGCGGCGATTTCAACGTTGTCCGATACGACGATCCCAGCGACGACCGGGGCGAGGCTGCGGACGGCTACAGCTTTTCCGCGCTGAACCAGCCGGATTTCGGCACCTTGTCCTGGGATGCCGAGACCGGCGAATTCACCTTTACGGTCGACCGGGCGGCGGTCCTGGCGACGGGCAGCAACCAGACCGTCAGCTTCACCGTTGTCGGTTATGACGGCTACGATGACGATGACGATCAGGTTGTCATCAACATCCTTATTTGCGTTGCGCGCGGCACGCTGGTCGAGACCGAGGCGGGCCCCGTTCCGGTCGAGGCCCTGGAGTTGGGCGGCCGGGTGTGCACCCTGGACGGCCCCGCCGTACCGATCCGCTGGATCGGACGGCGCCGCCTTGGCCCGGCCGAGTTGCAAGAGGCCCCGGACCTGCGCCCTATCCGCATCGGGGCAGGGACGCTTGGCGATGGTCTGCCCCGGCGCGATCTGCTGGTCTCGCCGCAGCACCGGGTCTGGTTGCGCGACTGGCGGGCCGAATTGCTGTTCGGCGAGCCCGAGGTTCTGGTGCCGGCCAAGAGCCTGCTCAACGACCGCGATATCCTTGTGGAGACCACGGCAAGCGAGGTCGAGTATTTCCACCTTCTTTTCGACCGGCATGAGCTGATCTTTACCGAGGGTGCGCCGACCGAGAGTTTCCACCCCGGCCCCTACGCGATGCGGGAATTCGACTGTGCCACCCGTGATGAGCTGATCCGGCTGTTCCCTGAACTGGCCTTGGGAACGGCCGCCTTCGACGCGGTGCGCCCCAGCCTGAAACCCTGGGAAGGGCAGTTGCTGGACTGCAGCTTCTTCGCCGATCTGAACCGCGCGTCATGAGTGGGCTGACCGACAGCACCGGCACGCCGCTGCCCCGGCTCGAACAGCCGTCGCCCAACCTGTTGCGCGCCTATGGCGACATGCTGTTCCTGACGTTCCGCAGCAGCCGCCATGCGGCGTTGCCGGTGGCGGGCCTGCGGACCTTTCTGGAACCGCCCCTGACCCTGGGTCAGTTCCGCATCTTCCGCTTTGACGATGTGCCCAGGGGCATGATCACCTGGGCCTGGATGACGCCCGAGGCCGAGCGGCGCCTGATCACGGGCGAGGTTCTGCGCCCCGAGGACTGGCACGGGGGCGACAGGCTGTGGATCGTCGAAATGGTGGCCCCTTATCGCGGTCTTGCCGCCAGCATGGTGCGCTGGCTGATGGTGCCGGGCCATTTCACCGATCGGTCCTTCCTGTTTCGCCGGGTCGGCGATGACAACCGCACCCGGCGCATCGTTCACATCGATTTCCAGGCGGACCGCCTGTCGCGCGTCATGACCGAGGCCCAGTTCTTTGCCGCGGCAGACGACGATCTGCCCGCCGGGCGGCCGCCCGGCTGAGGGGACTCGCCATCGCTGATTGTCTCTGCCAAGACTCGGTCGGAGGAGAGCGGGCCGGAAAGGGCCCCCGACAGGGAGAGAGAGAATGTTCAAGGCGCTGGTGGTGGAGAAGGATGCAGAGGGCAAGACGGCGGCCGCAGTGCAGGATTTGCACGAGGATCGCCTGCCCGATGCCGAGGTCACGGTCGCGGTGGAGTATTCCACGCTGAATTACAAGGACGGTCTGTGCATCGGGCCGGGCGGCGGACTGGTGCGGGCCTATCCGCATGTGCCGGGGATCGATTTCGCCGGCACGGTTCAGGACAGCCGCGACGACCGCTACAAGCCGGGTGATCGCGTGGTGCTGACCGGCTGGCGCGTGGGAGAGGCCCACTGGGGCGGCTATTCGCAAAAGGCCCGCGTCAAGGGCGACTGGCTGGTGCCGCTGCCCGAGGGGCTGAGCACGCGGCAGGCCATGGCCGTGGGCACGGCAGGGTTGACCGCCATGCTGTCGGTGATGGCGCTGGAGGATCACTGGCTGGAACCGGGACACGGGCCGGTGCTGGTCACCGGTGCCGCGGGCGGTGTGGGGTCGGTCGCCACCGCGATCCTGGCGCATCTGGGCTATCAGGTTGCCGCGGTGACCGGGCGCCCGGAAACGGAGGATTACCTGCGTGATCTCGGCGCCACCGAGATCGTCCCGCGCGAAGAGCTGACCGAGGTGACCCGCAAGCCCCTGGAAAGCGAACGCTGGGCGGGCTGCGTGGATGCGGTGGCCGGGGCGATGTTGGGCCGTGTTCTAAAACAGATGAAATACGGCAGTTCGGTTGCGGCGGTGGGCCTGGCAGGCGGCGCCGCGATCGAGGGGGCGCTGATCACCCCCTTCATCCTGCGCGGCGTCAACCTGCTGGGCATCGACAGCGTGATGCGCCCCTATGCCGACCGCGTCCGCGCGTGGGACCGGATCGCCAGCGACCTGCCGATGGACAAGCTGGAGGCGATGGTCCAGCCCGCGCGCCTGTCCGACCTGCCGGGCCTGGGTGCGGACATCCTGAAGGGGCAGGTCAAGGGGCGGGTCGTGGTGGACGTCAACGCCTGACCGGGCAGGGGGTGTGGGCAAGCGCCCCTGGCCTACCCCTCGGCCCCGGCACAGGCCAAACAGGGCCGTGCCGGGGCGACGGTTGTTCCACTGCGCGTTCCCGGCTAGGCTGTTGCCGGGGAAACACGCGCGAAACTGAGATATTTCCCCACGAGCAACCACGCGCGCCCGGTCCCGGGCGGCTGCGGTCGCCCCTTTGGTCCGGGTGCCAGAACAGGGGAGTGCGACGTGTTCAACCATATCCTTGCCCCGGTCGATCTTGCCCATCTCGACCGGTTGAAGCGGGCGCTGGAGGTGACCGGCGATCTGGCGCGCCATTACGGGGTGCCCGTCACCTATGTCGGGGTCACGACCCCGCAGCCCGGCCCGGTGGCCCATAGCCCCGAGGAATTCACCGCCAAGCTGGCCGATTTCGCAAGCGGCGAGGCGGCGAAATACGGCCATGACGCGCGATCGAAGGCGATGATCAGCCACGATCCCGCGATCGACCTGGACCATGTCCTGCATGAGGCCCGGCAAGAGATCGGCGCCGATCTGGTGCTGATGGGCTCTCACATGCCTGCGCTGCGCGATTACCTGTGGCCGTCCCATGGCGGCAAGCTTGCGCTGCATGGCCACAGCTCTGTCTTTCTCGTGCGCGAGGACGACGGCTGATCCCGTGACAACACCGAAAACAACAACCCCGGCGCAAGCAGAGGGAAGAGTGCAACATGACCGATGAAACGACAAACCAGCAGGGTATCCCCGATCCAGAGGGGCCGGTGGAACTGATCGACACCGATTACGAAATCGGCCAGGACAACATCGAAGGCAGCGTTGGCCCCTTCGGCTTCGACATCCATAACCCGGTCTTTATGATTTCCGGGATGACGATCATGGCCTTCGTGTTCTACGCGCTGGCCCTGCCCGAACAGGCCGCGGCCATGTTCGGCTGGCTGCGGCCCTTCCTGACATCGACCTTCGACTGGTTCTTCCTGGGCGCGGCGAACATCTTCGTGGTGTTCTGCCTGATCCTGATCGTGCTGCCGCTGGGCAGCGTCCGGCTGGGCGGCGCGGACGCCACGCCCGATTACAGCTATGTCGGCTGGTTCGCGATGCTGTTTGCCGCGGGCATGGGGATCGGGCTGATGTTCTTCGGCGTGCTGGAGCCTGTCTATCACATGGCGATATCCGAGCCGCTGGGCGTGCCTTCGCCCATCGCCGAGGATGGCACGCTGATCCCCGAAAACATCGAGGCCGCGCGCCAGATGGGGCTGGCGGCCACGATCTTTCACTGGGGGCTGCACCCCTGGGCGATCTACGCGGTGGTGGCCCTGGCGCTGGCGTTGTTCACCTACAACAAGGGCCTGCCGCTGACGATCCGTTCGGCCTTCTACCCGATCTTCGGCGAGCGCATCTGGGGCTGGACGGGCCATGTCATCGACACGCTGGCGGTGTTTGCCACGCTCTTTGGGCTGGCGACCTCGCTGGGCTTTGGCGCGCAGCAGGCGAATGCCGGGCTGAACCACGTCTTTGGCGTGACCGAGTCGACCAGCGTCCAGATCATCCTGATCACGGCGATCACGGCGGTGGCGCTGGTGTCGGTTCTGCGCGGGCTGGATGGCGGCGTCAAGGTGCTGTCGGAAATCAACATGGCCGTGGCGGCGCTGCTGCTGCTCTTTGTGCTGCTGGCGGGGCCGACCCTGACCATCCTGGGCGATTTCGTCGCCGGGCTGACCACCTATGGCACGGAACTGGTCGCGCTCTCCAACCCCATCGGGCGCGAGGATACCGGCTACATGCAGGGCTGGACGGCCTTCTACTGGGCCTGGTGGATTTCCTGGTCGCCCTTTGTGGGCATGTTCATCGCGCGGGTCAGCCGCGGCCGGACGGTGCGTGAGTTCATCATCGCCGTGCTGCTGGTGCCCAGCCTGGTCTGTGTGCTGTGGATGGCCGTCTTTGGCGGGACCGCGATCGACCAGGTGCTCAGCGACCCGGCGGCCAGCGCGGTTAAGGCCGAGGTCATCGACAGCTACAACCCGCCGATGTCGCTGTTTGCGATGCTGGAGGGGCTGCCGCTGGCGGCGATCACCTCGGTCATCGGGATCGTGCTGGTGATCGTGTTCTTCGTGACTTCGTCCGACTCCGGCTCGCTGGTGATCGACACGATCACGGCCGGTGGCAAGATCGACGCGCCGGTGCCCCAGCGGGTGTTCTGGTGCACCTTTGAGGGTGCCGTGGCCATCGTGCTGCTGGTCGGCGGCGGACTGGGCGCGTTGCAGGCGGCGGTGATCTCTACCGGGTTGCCATTCACGCTGGTCCTGCTCTTGATGTGCTTTGCCATCGTGCGCGGCCTGATCAGCGAACGGCGCCTGTGACGCCTGCCGGGCCGCTAGCGCGATTGCATTGCATTTCAAGGCTTTGCATCGCCCCGGCGGCCCGGTTACGGGTTTGGATGATCGCTGTTCATTCCCGACCGGAGGTTTCATGGTTGCGTTCGATGCGGATTTTGTTCGCAACCATTTCCCCGGCTTCCGAGCCCCCGAGTTGCGCGACCGCGTCTTCTGCGAAAACGCCGGGGGCTCGCTTCCTTGCCGCTACACCGTCTGGCGGCTGAACCGCTTCTACAACCGGCACAAGGTTCAGCCCGGCGCGCCCTATCGCGCCGCGCAAGCGGCCAAGGCCGAGATGGACGAGGCGCGCAATCGTCTGTCCGCCCTGCTGGGCGTGGGCCGGGACGAGCTGCATTTCGGCCCCTCCACCACGGCCAACACCTATGTCCTGGCGCAGGCCTTTCGCGAGTGGCTGGCACCGGGGGCGGCCATCGTGGTGACGGATCAGGACCACGAGGCCAATTCAGGCCCCTGGCGCCGGCTGGCAGCCGCCGGGATAGAAATCCGCGAATGGCAGGTGGACCCCGGAACCGGACAGCTAGCCCCCGATGCGCTGGAACGGCTGTTGGACGGCCGGGTGCGGCTGGTCTGCTTTCCCCATGCCTCGAACATCCTGGGCGTGGTTAACGATGCCGCCGCGATCTGCGCGATGGTGCGCGGTGCAGGCGCGCTGAGCTGCGTGGACGGGGTGTCCTATGCGCCCCATGGCCTGCCGGACCTGCGCCGGATCGGGGCCGATATCTACCTGTTTTCCAGCTACAAGACCTTTGGCCCGCATCAGGGGCTGATGGTGGTGCGGCGCGAACTGGCGCATCGGCTGCCTAACCAGGGGCACTGCTTCAACGCGGATGATCCGCTAAAGCGGCTGGTGCCCGCCGGACCCGATCACGCCCAGATCGCCGCCTGTGCGGGGATCGCGGATTACTGGGATGCGTTTTACGATCAGCATTTCCGGGCCGGGCGCGATGCACGGGGCCGGGCCGGCAAGGTCGCCGAGATGATCCGCGCGCGGGAAACCCTTCTGGTGTCCCCGCTGCTGGATTACCTGCGCACTCGCCCCGATTTGCGTCTGTTGGGGCCGGATCGGCCCGGGCGGGGACGGTTGCCCACCGTGTCCATCGCGCTGGATGAACCCGGCGTTGCCGCCGCCGAACGGCTGGCGCACCATGGCATTCTGGCGGGGGGCGGGGATTTCTACGCGCCGCGACTGCTGTCCGCCATGGGGGTGGATCCGGGCCTGGGCGTCTTGCGGCTCAGCCTCTTGCACTACACCCTGCCGGGCGAGGTTGACCGCCTGATCGGCGCGCTAGATACCGAACTCTGAACCCGCCCGGTTTCGGGCCTCTTTGTAGGATGCGATGACAGATCATTCCCCGATCCTGTGGTGGGTCCGGCGCGACCTGCGCTTGTCGGACAACCCCGCGCTGAACGCCGCCTGCGCGTCGGGGCGGCCCGTGATCCCGGTCTGCATCCATGACGATCTGGTCGAGGGGCTGGGCGCTGCCCCGAAATGGCGGCTGGGGCTGGGGATCGAGGCGTTCGGTCAGGCATTGGCGCGCTCCGGCTCGCGGCTGATCCTGCGCCGGGGCGACGGGCTGAGCGTGCTGCGCGCGCTGGTTGCCGAAACAGGCGCGGGGGCGGTGATCTGGACGCGCGCCTACGACCCCGACAGCGTTGCGCGTGACAAGGCGGTCAAGGCGGCGCTGAAAGGCGACGGGATCGACGCGCGATCGGTGCCCGGTCACCTGTTGTTCGAGCCGTGGAGCGTCGAGACAGGGCAGGGCGGTTTCTACAAAGTCTACACGCCTTTCTGGAAAACGGTGTGCGGGCGCGAGGTGCCAGACCCCACCCCCGCCCCGGCCCGCATTTCCGCCCCTGAAACCTGGCCGGCGAGCGAGGGGCTGTCAGACTGGCGCATGGGCGCGGCGATGAACCGGGGTGCCGCGGTTGTCGCGCGCCATGTCTGCGTGGGCGAAGATGCGGCAAGGGGGCGGCTGGGCGGCTTTGTCGCCGAAAAGATCGCCGATTACGCGCAGGCCCGCGATGTTCCCTCTGCCGATGGCACCTCGCGCCTGTCGGAAAACCTGACCTATGGCGAGATTTCGCCGCGCAGTTGCTGGCATGCGGGCCGCCGCGCGATGGAAGAGGGCAAGCCGGGGGCCGAAACGTTTCTGAAGGAACTTGTCTGGCGCGAATTCGCCTATCATCTGGTCTGGCACACCCCGCACATCGTGACCGGCAACTGGCGGCAAGAGTGGGACAGTTTTCCCTGGAACACCGACGACAGCGCGCCCGAGGTTGTCGCCTGGAAACGGGGCCGCACGGGGATCGAGTTCGTCGATGCCGCCATGCGAGAGCTTTACGTCACCGGCACCATGCACAACCGGGGCCGCATGATCGTGGCCTCCTACCTGACCAAGCACCTGATGACCCATTGGCGGATCGGGCTGGACTGGTTCGCCGACACGCTGATCGACTGGGATCCGGCGGCCAATGCGATGGGGTGGCAGTGGTCGGCGGGGTCGGGGCCGGATGCCACGCCCTATTTCCGGGTGTTCAACCCGGTCACGCAACTGACGAAGTTCGATCCGAAACGGCACTATGTCGATGCCTGGATCGCTGAAGCGCGGCGCCATCCTTCGGAAACCGCGCTGTCCTATTTCGACGCGGTGCCGCGGTCCTGGGACATGTCGCCAAAGGCGGCCTATCCGGCGCCCATCGTCACGGCAGAAGAGGGGCGCAAGCGCGCGCTGGCAGCCTATGAGGCACGGACATTCTGACAGGGATTGCCGGAACCACCGGCTTTGGCAAGAATAAACGGGAAAACGAGGGAGCGGGGATGACAATCCTGACAACGACCAAGGGGCAGGCGGACCTGCCGCGCTATTTCGCGCAGGTATTCGACGTGGCCAATGGAATGGGCCACGGGCGGCTGGATTTCGTTCTGCCCGATGGCCGGCGCTTTCGCGCCGAGGGGCAGGGCCCCGGCCCCGTGGCGGAACTGGACATCCACGACGCAGAGGTGTTCGCCCGCCTGATCCGCGAGGGCGACCTGGGGTTCTGCGAGGCCTATCTGGACGGGGCATGGTCGACCCCGGACCTGATGGCCTTCATGGATCTGGTTCATGCCGACAATGACGAAATCTACGACGGTTTCCCCGGACAGGGGCTGGTGCGTGCCTACGAAAAGCTGCGCTTCTGGTTGCAGCGCAACACCAAGCGGCAGGCGAAAAAGAACATCGCCGCCCATTACGACCTGGGCAACGATTTCTACGGCCTGTGGCTGGATGACAGCATGACCTATTCCTCGGCGCTGTTCCGCACCGGGCAGGAATCGCTGGAAAAGGCGCAGGAACAGAAATACGCCTCGATGGTCGATGAAATGGGCGTAAAGCCCGGCGATCACGTCCTGGAAATCGGTTGTGGCTGGGGCGGCTTTGCCGAATATGCCGCCGGCCAGCGCGGGCTGAAGGTGACGGGCCTGACGATCAGCCGCGAACAGCATGATTACGCGGTGGACCGCATCGCCCGCGCCGGGCTGTCGGACCGGGTGGAAATCAAGCTGCAGGATTACCGGGATGAGCGCGGCCGCTACGACGGCATCGCCTCCATCGAGATGTTCGAGGCGGTGGGCGAGAAATACTGGCCCATCTATTTTGGCAAGCTGGCCGAATGCCTGAACCCGGGCGCCCATGCCACGCTGCAGATCATCACCGTGCAAGAGCGCCGCTTTGAAATTTACCGCAAGGGCGTCGATTTCATTCAGAAGTACATCTTCCCCGGCGGCATGCTGCCCAGCCCCACGGTGCTGCGCGACCAGGCCCGCTACGCCGGGCTAGAGGTGACCCGCTCTATCGAGTTTGGCGAAAGCTACAGCCAGACGCTGCGCCGCTGGCACGATACCTTCAACGCGAAATGGGACGACATCGCCGCCCTGGGGTTCGATGCGCGGTTCCGGCGCATGTGGAACATGTACCTGACCTCTTGCGCCGCCACCTTCCACAGCGGAAACTGCGACGTGACCCAGTTCACCGTGACACGGCCCACCTGACCCATGCCCACTGCCGCCAAACTTGTTGCAGCGATTGCCTTCGGGCTGGTGGCGTGGCTTGTGTCCTGGGCGCTGGTGCCCGTCTTTCCCGAGAAGGCCGACCTTGGCTACTTCTTCCACGTAAACACGGTCGCCGGTGTTCTGTGCGGCTGGCTGATCATGGGGCGGCTGGCGGGTGAGGGGCCGGTTATCGCGGTGACCTCGGGGATCCGGACGGCCGTAGTGATGGCGTTCTACGCGTTGCTGGCCCATGCCAGTTGGGAAATGCTTCAGCGCGCCCTGGACAAGCGCTATGATGGCGTGATGGAGGCGCTGGTCGGCGTCATTTCCCTGTTCGGCGAATTCGGTCTGATGCTGGTCACGGCGCCGCTGGCAATGCTGTTGCTGATCGGGGGCGGGGTTCTTTCCGCGCAGGTGACGGAACTTGCCGCGAGGCTGTGGCGCTGAGATGACGGCAGAGGCCATCTTCCTGTTCGGCACGCTGTGCCATGCGCCATTGCGCGCGCGCGTTCTGGGGCAAGAGGTGCCGTTTCAACCGGCGGAATGTGCCGATGCCAGTGCTTGCACTTGGCTCGGGGCGGCGCTGGCCATGCTGTCGCCCGGGCCTGGCGGGACGTTACAGGGGATATGCCTGCGCGACCTCCCGCCCGAGGCCGCGGCGCGGCTGGCGTATTACGCGGAAAGCCAGGGTTTGCGGGCCAGAACGCTTGAGATCTCTTGCGGGGCAGACAGGTTGCAGGCGCTGGCATTCGACGCGCCGACGGGCACAGCCCCCGGCGGGCCCTGGGACCATGCGGCCTGGACCGAACGCTGCGCCTCCCTTGCGGTGGCAGCCGTGGACGAGGTGATGCTTGGGCTGGGGATGCGCCCGGCGGCGGTCAATGCGCGTCGCCGCCGCCTGATCCTGGCGCGGGCGGCCGCGCGGCTGCGGGCGGCAGAACCGGCACCGACGACCCTGCGCCGCCCCACAACGCCCGACGATTTCGACGAGCGCCGCAGGCACCAGCCCTATGCCAACTTCTTTGCGGTCGAGGAATACGATTTCCGGCATCGCCGCTTTGACGGCAGCTGGAGCGAGGAGATGAACCGCGCGGCGTTCCTGTCGGGCGACGCGGCCACCGTGCTGCCCTATGATGCCGCACGCGACGCGGTTCTGTTGATCGAGCAGTTCCGCGTCGGCCCCTATGCCCGCGGCGACAGTGAATGCTGGTCGGTCGAGGCCATCGCCGGGCTGGTCGATCCGGGCGAAACGCCCGAACAGACCGCCCGCCGCGAGGCGGTAGAGGAGGCCGGTGTGACCCTGGGCCGGCTGCACCGGGTCTATGGCTACTATTCCTCGCCCGGGGCGAAGGCGGAGTTCCTTTATTCCTATGTGGGCGAGGCGGACCTGCACGCGGGGGCCGGTGGCTTGGGCGGGCTGGCGGCAGAGGGCGAGGATATCCGCGCCCATGTCGTGCCCTTTGATCGGGCGATGGCGCTGTTGGACAGCGGCGAGATCGCCAACGCCCCGCTGATCCTGACGTTGCTGTGGCTCGCACGGAACCGTGACCGCCTGCGTGCCGCGGCTTGAGTTCGCGCAGCCCCCGCTTTAGCACTGAAAGGGGCTAGGGAGGGCACATGCACAGGGCAGAACATCTTGCCGGCTTGATCGGGAATACGCCGCTGGTGCGGCTGAACGGCCCGTCGGACGCCACCGGCTGCGAAATCCTGGGCAAGGCCGAGTTCCTGAACCCGGGCCAGTCGATCAAGGATCGCGCGGCGCTGTGGATCATCCGCGACGCGGTGGCGCGCGGGGCGTTGCGGCCCGGCGGAACCATCGTCGAGGGCACGGCGGGCAATACCGGCATCGGCCTAGCGCTGGTGGGCGCGTCCATGGGGTTTCGTACGGTCATCGTGATCCCCGAAACCCAGAGCCGCGAGAAAAAGGACATGCTGCGCTTGGCCGGGGCCGAACTGGTAGAGTTGCCTGCAAAACCCTACCGCGACCCGAACAATTTCGTGCGCTATTCTGGACGGCTGGCCGCGCGCCTTGCCGAAACCGAACCGAACGGCGCGATCTGGGCCAACCAGTTCGACAACCTGGCCAATCGTCAGGCCCATATCGACAGCACCGGCCCTGAAATCTGGGAACAGACCGGCGGCAAGGTCGACGGGTTCATCTGCGCGGTGGGGTCGGGCGGCACGCTGGCGGGCGTGGCGCAGGCGCTGCAACCGCGCGGGGTGCGTATCGGGCTGGCCGATCCCGAGGGGGCGGCACTTTACAGCTATTACACCACGGGCGAATTGCATGCCGAGGGATCCTCGATTGCTGAGGGGATCGGGCAGGGGCGCATCACTGCCAATCTTGAGGGCTTCCGCCCGGATTTCTGCTGCCGCGTCCCAGATTCCGAGGCCCTGCCGGTGGTCTACGACCTGCTGGCGCAAGAGGGGCTGTGCCTAGGCGGATCGTCCGGCGTGAACGTGGCCGGCGCGATGCGCATGGCCTGCGACATGGGGCCTGGGCATACCATCGTCACCGTCTTGTGCGACTACGGCACCCGCTATCAGTCGCGCCTGTTCAATCCCGATTTCCTGCGCGACAAGGGGCTGCCCGTTCCGCCATGGCTTGACCGCCCCGCGCGCCGCGACCTTCCGGAGGTATTCCTGACATGACCCGCATGCTGTACGCGATCCTTCTTGGCCTGGGCCTTGTGCTGATCGGCGCGGGTCCGACCGTGACGCCCCTTTATGCGCAGCAGGCCACCACGGAAAAGGCCGCGATCGATTACGCCGAGTGGGAGGTGATCGCGACACGCGCCGAGGACGTGCTGGCCGCCGGGCGGGCCTCCAGCGGCGCGCTGGAGCAGTTGCGCAGCCAACTGACCGACTGGCGCGCCAGCTTCCTTGAGGCGCAGGGCACGAATGCCGCCCGCATCAAGACGATCCGGGACCAGATTTCAGCGCTTGGCCCCCCACCCGAGGAAGGCGCCACCGAACCTGAAGAGATCGCCGCCCGCCGTGTCGAGCTGCAAACCCAGCTGGCCGAGTTGCAGGCCCCCGGCGTGCGCGCCGTCGAGGCCCACAGCCGCGCAGATGGCCTGATCCGTGAGATCGACAATATCATCCGCGAACGTCAGGCCGACGCACTGCTGAACCTGGGGCCGTCGCCGTTGAACCCCGCCCACTGGCCCACGGGGCTGCGTTCGTTTCAAGAAACGTTCGGCGAAATCGGGCGCGAGGTTGGCGACAACCTGCGCAATCCCTCGGCCCGGGCGACGATCCGCGAGGATCTGCCCGCCACGTTGTTCTACCTCTTGGTGGCGCTGGTGCTGCTGGGCCGCGGTCGGCGCTGGATGCAGGCCCTGTCTGTGCGCGCCGCGACACGTGCCCCGGCCGGGGCCGGCAAGGTCTATGGCGCGCTGGTATCGCTGGGCCAGATCGTGCTGCCGCTTGCGGGCGTCTATGCCCTGGCCGCCGCGCTGCAAAGCTCTGGCCTGCTGGGGCTACGCGGCGATCGGATCGTGCAAATCCTGCCGCAGCTGGGCCTGACCGTTCTGGCCGCGATGTGGCTGGGCGGGCGCGTCTTTGCCGATACGGGGATAAGCCACACGATCCTGCAGCTGCCCACCGAACGCCAGCGCGAGGGGCGGATCAATTCCGGTGTCATCGGGCTGATCCTGGCGCTGGCGGTGCTGTTGCAAGAGCTGTCCGAGTTCGAGGGCTACAGTGATGCGACGCGGGCGGTGCTGGCCTTTCCGCTGTTGGTGACGGCAGGTCTGATGCTGTCGCGCATGGGCCAGTTGCTGGATGCCCATGTCAGGGGGAGCGACCCCTCCGACGCCGAAGAGCGCCCCTATCGGGTGCGGGTCATGCGCCTGCTGGGGCGTGTGGCCATGGCGGTCGGTCTCGGCGGCCCACTGCTGGCGGCGGTGGGCTATAACGAGGCGGCATCCTTCTTCGTCTACCCCTCGATCCTGACGCTTGCGCTGCTGGGTTTCTTCCTGGTGCTGCAACGTTTCATCACGGATGCCTACGCCTATGCGCTCGGCCGCGGAAAAACCACCGAGGACAACGCCGCCGATGCCCTGATCCCGGTCTTGTTGGGGCTGGTGCTGGCCGTGCTTGCCTTGCCCGTGCTGGCGTTGATCTGGGGCGCGCGCGTCGCCGACCTGACCGAGCTTTGGTCCAAGTTCACCGCTGGCTTTACACTGGGGGAAACGCAGATCTCGCCGGTCGATTTCCTGACCTTCGCTATCGTGTTTGCCATTGGCTACACCGTCACCCGGCTGATCCAGGGCACCCTGCGCACGACCGTCCTGCCCAAGACCCGGATCGATCCCGGCGGGCAGACGGCGCTGGTGTCCGGTGTGGGCTATGTCGGGATTTTCCTGGCGGCCGTGATCTCGGTCACGACTGCGGGCATCGACCTCAGTTCCCTGGCGATCGTTGCAGGCGCGCTTTCGGTCGGTATCGGCTTTGGCCTGCAAACCATCGTATCGAACTTCGTCTCGGGCATCATCCTGTTGATCGAACGGCCGGTCAGCCAGGGCGACTGGATCGAGGTCGGCGGCGTGATGGGGATCGTGCAGGACATCTCTGTCCGGTCGACGCGCATTCAGACCTTCGACAAGACCGATGTAATCGTGCCCAATGCGGACCTTGTGTCCGGCATGGTGACGAACTGGACCCGGCAGAACCTGACCGGGCGGCTGATCCTGACCGTGGGCGTTGCCTATGGCACCGATACAAGGCTGGTCGAAAAGATCCTGCAAGAGATCGGCGAAAGCCACCCGCTGGTGATGATCAACCCTGCGCCCATGGTGGTCTTTCAGGGCTTCGGGGCGGATTCGCTGGATTTCGAATTGCGGGTGATCCTGCGCGACATCAACTACGGGCTGGGCGTGCGCACGGAACTGAACCACCAGATCGCCGAACGCTTCGCCAAGGAGGGTATCGAGATCCCGTTTGCGCAGCGGGACATCTGGGTGCGCAACCCCGAGGCGCTGGCCGTGCCGCCCTCACCGCTGACCGAGGATAACAGCGACGGAAAGGCCCCCGCATGACGACACCGCTGTTTCGTGCGGACGCATACCTGCGCGCCGCGCCCGCCCGCGTCACCGGCCATACGGATCAGGGCGGCGTGGTTCTTGATGCCTCGATCTTCTACCCTACGGGGGGCGGGCAGCCCGGCGATTGCGGCCTGCTGGAATGGAACGGCGGCGAGATGGAGGTTACCACCACCGTCAAGGGCGAGGGCGACGAGATCGTCCTGGTTCCGCCCGCGGGCGCGCCGCTGCCCCCCGTCGGTTGCGAAGTCATGCAGCACCTGGACTGGGACCGCCGCCATGCGCACATGCGGATGCATACCGCGCTGCACCTGCTGTCCGTCGTCCTGCCGCTGCCCGTGACCGGCGGATCCATCGGGGCCGACAAGGGGCGCCTGGATTTCGACATGCCCGAGGCACCGGCGGACAAGGCTGGGCTGGAGGATGCGCTGAACGCCCTGATCGCCCGCGATCTGCCCGTGACCGACGACTGGATCACCGACGCGGCGCTGGCCGCGAATCCGGGTCTGGTCAAGACGATGTCGGTCAAGCCGCCGATGGGCTCGGGCCGGGTGCGGCTGGTGCGGATCGGGCAGGGGGCCGATCAGGTCGATCTGCAGCCCTGCGGCGGAACCCATGTCGCCCATACGGCAGAGATCGGTGCGGTGCGCCTGGGCAAGATCGAGAAGAAGGGAAAACAGAACCGGCGCGTCTATCTGCACCTCGCGGACAGCCGTTGAGGCGGCAGCCGGATGGCGCGTTTTCGTGCCATGATGTCCGGCCGCTGCCAAACCCTGATAGACCGCGCACATTCTGACGAAGTTGCCCTTGCAAAAGGTCGCGCGGTGCCGTTAAACCAACCGCCACGGAGAGGTGGCCGAGTGGTCGAAGGCGCACGCCTGGAACGCGTGTAGGCGGGAAACCGTCTCCAGGGTTCGAATCCCTGTCTCTCCGCCAATTGCCCTGTTTTCATTGATGAATCCGGCGAATCCTCTGCCTCAGGCAAAACTGATACATGACCGTCAGCGATTCCGGGGGCTGTCACTTAGGGACTATTGGATGTGAGCGGTTTCCGCCCGTGCTGGTATCAGCCTGCCTGGCAGCGAGGCGGATTGGCCAGTTGGTCTTGTGGGTTGAATGTGCAGATGGTGCCCCCAGAGAGACTCGAACTCCCGACCCTCTGATTACAAATCAGATGCTCTACCAGCTGAGCTATAGGGGCGCGGGTTCGATCTAGCTGCGCTAGGCGGTTCGTGCAAGGGCTGTCAGCGATTGGCCCGGGCCAGAAAGCCGACAGCGACCAGCCCGACCGCGCTGACCAGCAGGGCCGCGGGGGCCGCGTCGCCGAGGTTTTCAAGGCTGGCCTGTTCGTAGACCCGCGTTGAAAGCGTGTTGAAGTTGAACGGCCGCAGCAGCAGCGTTGCAGGCAGCTCCTTGACGCAATCGACAAAGACCAGCAGCAGCGCCGTCCCGACAGAGCCGCGGATCAGCGGCAGGTAGACCTCGGCCAGCGTGCCGCGCGCCGTGCGCCCCAGCGAGCGGGCGGCCATCGGCAGGCTGGGCGCGATCCGCCCCATTGCTGCGTCCGCCGCCCCCTGTGCGATGGCAAAGAACCGTACGCCATAGGCATAGATGATGGCGAAGGCAGAGCCGGTGAGGACCAGACCGATATCGATGCCCAGCAGCCGCTCTACCCCGTCGGCCAGGGCGTTGTCGGCGGCGGCCATCGGGATCAGGATGCCCACGCCTAGAACGGCGCCGGGCGCGGCGTAGCCAATCGTTGTCACCGGCAGCAGCAGGCGGGGCAGGGCGCGTCCGCTGAGCCGCACGCCATAGACCAGGAACAGCCCGGCCGTCACCGTGCCCAGGGCGGCCAGCCCGCCGACCGTCAGCGTGTTGCCAAGCGCGCTCAGCAGGCCGGGGGCGGCCCAGGCCTCGGGGTTGGCAAGGGCGTGATGCGCGATGACACCGACCGGCAGAACGAACCCCACCGCCACCGGCAGTGCGCAGGCGATCGTCGCGGCCCAGGCCGCCGCCCCGCTCAGGCGGGCGGGCACCAGCGGGCGGTGGTGGCGCCCGAGGTTATGAAAGCGAAGGTTGCGGCGGCTGGTCTTTTCCAATGTGACCAAGACCAGGATCAATGCCAGGATCAGCGTGGCGATCTGCGCCGCGCCCCCGGCATTGCCGCTTTCCAGCCAGACGCTGAAGATGCCAGTGGTCAGCGTCTGGACGGCGAAGTAATCGACAACGCCGAAATCGTTGACCGTTTCCATCATCACCAGTGCCGCGCCGGCGGCGATGGCGGGGCGGGCCAGCGGCAGGCCGACGCGGGCGAACAGGGCGAAGGGCCCGGCGCCCAGGGCGCGGGCCACCTCATAGGCGCCGCCGGATTGCTCGCGAAAGGCGGCGCGCGACAGCAGGTAGACATAGGGGTAAAGGGCCGCGGCCAGCACCACGACCGCCGCCCCGCGCGAGCGGATTTCGGGGAACCAGTAGTCGCGGGCGCTGTCCCAGCCGAAAAGCGCGCGCAGGCCGCTTTGGACGGGGCCGGCATATTCCAGGAAATCGACCAGCGCATACGCCCCCACATAGGCCGGGATGGCCAGGGGCATCAGCAACAGCCATTCCAGCCAGCGCGCGCCGGGAAACCTGTAGACAGAGACCAGCCAGGCCGCCCCGGTGCCCACCGCCGCGGCCAGCAGCGCGGTGCCAGCCATCAACACGCCGGTATTGCCCAGATAGCGGGGCAGGGTGGTGGCGATCAGGTGCGGCCAGATATTGTCTTCGGGCGTCAGGGCCATCCACAGGACCGACCCGATCGGCATCAGGACCAGCGCCGCGATCAGGACCGCCCCCAGGGACCAGGGATCGGGGCGCGACAGGCGCGGAAACCGTGCGGGGGCGCTTGCCTGAGTGATTTCATCAGCCATAAGAGTTCGCCTACAGGAAAGCGTTTTGCCTGTCCAGAATGGCTGCTATACCGGCCGCCAGATGTCCCTTTTGAACGTGTAAAGGAGTTGGCGACGATGGAGATGATCTATCACATCGGGGCGCATTGCACGGACGAGGGACGGCTGCTGAAATGCCTGCTCAAGAACCGCGGCACGCTTTCGCGGCAGGGGATTATCGTGCCCGCGCCGGGCCGTTATCGCCCCGTGCTGCGCGAGATGCTGATCTCGCTCCGGGGGCAGGCCGCCTCGGCCGAACAGCAGCAGATCATCCTGGACGCGGTCATGGATGAGGACACTGCCGACCGCCTGATCTTTTCCAACGAGTCCTTCCTTTGCATGGCGCAAAAGGTGCTGGATCAGCACATGCTGTATCCCATGGCCGGCGAGAAATCGAATTGGCTGTCCCAGTTGTTCCCGGATGCGCCGTGCACGTTTTTCCTGGCGCTGCGCAACCCGGCGACCTTTATTCCGGCGCTGTTCCAGCGCAGCAACGAAAAGGACTTTGCCACCTTCGTCGCCGGGGTCGATCCGATGCGGCTGGCCTGGTCGGACATGGTCCGGCGCATCCGCAACGCCAACCCTCAGGTGGAACTGGTGGTCTGGTGCAACGAGGATACCCCGCTGATCTGGGATGAGTTGCTGCAGGTGTTGTCCGGCCATGACGGTTCGGTCGAATTGCGCGGCAGCCTGGATTTCCTGTCCACCCTGATGAGCGAGGCCGGTTTCAAGCGGCTGTCCGCCTATCTGGAAACCAACCCGCCCACGGATCTGGTGCAGCGACGCAAGGTGATCGCCGCCTTTCTGGACAAGTATGCCATTCCCGAGGCCGTCGAAGAGGAACTGGACCTGCCCGGCTGGACGCCGGAACTGGTCGATGCGCTGACCGCCCGCTACGAAGAGGATCTTTTCGTGATCGAGGCGCTGGAGGACGTGCAGTTCCTGGCGCCGTGATGGCGTGCCTCAGTCCGGCTGGAACCCGGCAATCAGCCGCCGCAGACCAAGCGCCGCGCCCGCGACGATGGCCGCCAGCGTGACCGGCGCCGAATAGGCCAGCGTTGAAAAGGCGGTCGCCCCCTGGCCGACGGAACACCCCAGGGCCACCACGCCGCCGATCCCCATCAGGGCCGCACCGCCGACCTGTCGGCCCAGTTCGCGCGGGTCTTCGCAGGCTTCCCAGCGGAAGGTGCCCTTGCGCCATGATCCCAAGAACGCCCCCAGCAATACGCCCAGCACAGAGCCGACGGAAAAAGACAGCCCCCCCGCCGACGAGGTCATCACCCACATCAGCGTGCGCCCAAGCGGCGCGGTGAAGGTATGCCCCTCGACATCCACGGCGCCGAAACTGGCCGTGTTCAGCAGGCTCATGCCCCACAGCGCGCCCGAGATCGCCAGCCCCACGGCCATGGCCCAGCCGATGCGGCGCGGCGCAACGCGAAAGGGGCCGTGGGACAGGGACCACAGCGCAAATCCCGCCGCGATGACCAGTGCCACAACCAGCGGCGACACCCCCAGATAGGTCGCGCCAAGATGGGCAAACCCCTGCATGTGATCGGAGGGGATTTGCGGGAAGGCCCAGTCGCGCAGCGGCGACAGCGGGCCGGACAGTGTCACGAAGCCGAAGATCGAAATCACCACCACCACGACGAGCGACCGCAGATCGCCGCCGCCAAACCGCGCCAGCGCGCCGAACCCGCAATTGCCCGCCAGGGCCATGCCGTAGCCAAACAGCCCGCCGCCCAGGATGCTGGCCAGCGGGTTCCATTGCAGCCCGTGATAGGGCGTTTTCAGCAGGTCGATCTGGCCCATGGCGGCCAGCAGGTAGGTGGACGCGATGCCGGTGGCCAGCACGATGCCCCAACTGCGCAGACGGCGCTGGTCGCCGCCATACATGGCGCTTTCGATGGCCCCCAGCGCGCAGAAATCGCCCAGCCGCGCCGCCAGCCCCAACACGCAGCCCGTGATAAGGCCAATCAACGCCGCCCAGGCGCCAACCGGGATCACTTCCATCTTCCCTCCCAGGCAGAAGTGCGCCGCGGCGCCTCCTACTTCGTTTTTCCGGCCGCCGAGGGCGGCGGATTCTGCGCATTGCAGAACAAGTCGTACATCAGGTCAAGCATGCGCCGGGCGCGTTCATCCGCCAAGGCATAATAGATCGCCTTGCCCTCGCGCCGAAAGGTGACCAGCCCCTCCAGCCGCAGACGGGCCAGTTGCTGACTGACCGCGGCCTGACGCGAGGACAAAAGCGTTTCCAGTTCCGTCACGGTCTTTTCGCCCGTGGACAGATGGCACAGGATCATCAGCCGTCCCTCGTGGGACAGGGCCTTCAGGAAACTGGAGGCCGTTTCCGCGTGATCGACCATGTCCTCGGCGTGGAGGTGCTGTTCCATCGCGTCGGTGTCGGCGGGATCCTCTGGGTGGACTGCGTCTGATGCCATATGCGGTGTCCGGGCCTCAGAAGCCCATGTCGTCCTCGATCGCGGCGATGCCGGCGCGTGCGCACTCATCGTCGAGATCGGGACCGGGGGCGCCGGATACGCCGATGCCACCCACCAGCGCGCCGGCATGTTCGATCGGCACACCGCCGCCCAGGGCCAGCGGTTCGCTCAGGTCGCGGATGCCCGCAAAGATCGTGCCGGGCGCGGTCAATTCGCCCAGGGCCAGCGTATCGGTGCGGAAACTGGCCGAGGTCCAGGCCTTGCGCCGGGCGGTTTCCTCGACATGGGCGCCGGCATAGCGGTCGCGCACAAAGGCCTGAAGGGTGCCGAAACGGTCCACCACGGCCACGCCGACCTGATAGCCCTCGCCCCGGCAATAGGTCATTGCCGCCATCGCGGCCTTGGCTGCCAGTTCAGGCTTCAGCGCCTTGAATTCCACAAAGGCATCCTGTGCCTGCGCACCGCCAGCCGACAGCGCCAGCGCCGCGGCCAATCCCAGTTTCTTCATCATCCCTCTGGTCCTCCCTTTTGATCCAGATGTCTGGCCCATTCGGGCTGCTCTTGCAGCATCTTGCCGATCAATCCCCAGAAAAAGTCCTCCCCAGGGTAGCCTTCCAGCCGGCCCACCTCGACGCCGTCGCGCAGCAGCACGAAGGTCGGCGTGAATTGCGGCTTGCTGGTCAGCTCGACACTGGCGGGCAGCTTTTCGCGCAGTTGAAACTTGCGCAAGGGCGCCACCGCGCCTTCGGTCGTCTTGGGATAGATCGGCCCGATCTCGTTATCCCACATGATGCAATAGGCACAACCCGGCTGTTCGAACATCGCCAGCACCAGCTCGGCCCGCGCCGGACCTGCAAGCGCGCCAAGCGCCCAGATGGCGCAAAGAAATGCCGAAAATACTCGTTTCATTGAGGGGCGTCCCGTTACATAGAAAAATCGTAATTTGTTTTCGCATCTTCGGCAAGGGAGGGCCTCGATGCTGGAAATTTCCTATGGTGGGGCCGCCATCGCGGGCATTCTTTCGTTCCTGTCGCCCTGCATTCTGCCCATCGTTCCGTTCTATCTGTGCTACATGGCCGGCATCTCGATGCACGAGCTGCGCGGCGAGGACCAGATCGCGCCCGGCGCCGTGCGCAGGCTGGTGATTTCAGCCGTTTTCTTTGCCCTCGGGGTGACCTCGATCTTTGTGCTGCTGGGCATGGGGGCGACCGCGTTGGGGCAGGGGTTCCGCGAGTGGAAGGACGAACTGTCCTACGTGGCCGCGGCGCTGTTGTTCGTGTTCGGCCTGCACTTCCTTGGCGTGTTGCGAATCCCGTTCCTCTACCGAGAGGCGCGAATCGAATCGAAGGCAGAGCCCACGACGATTCTGGGCGCCTACCTGATGGGGCTGGCCTTCGGCTTTGGCTGGACGCCCTGTGTCGGGCCGGCGCTGGCGGCGATCCTGATGGTGGCCAGCGGCATGGGCGACGTCATGCGCGGCGCACTGCTGCTGCTGGTCTACGGGCTGGCAATGACGCTGCCCTTCGTGATCGCGGCAGCCTTTGCCAAACCGTTTCTGCGCTGGATGCAGCGCAACCGCAAATACCTGGGCCATGTCGAAAAGGCGATGGGCGTCATGCTGATCCTGTTCGCGGTGCTGATCGCGACCAACTCGATCAGCTATATCGCCCAGTTCATGATCGAGAACGTGCCCTGGTTCAGCAAGATCGGATGACTTCAGCAAGGGAGGAGAAAATGAAACTGACTTCGCTTCTGGCCGCCGGTTTCCTGGCGGTTGCCACCCCGGTTCTGGCTGCCGCGCCGATGGGGGACGACGGCCTGCACAAGCCCGAATGGCTGCGCGACACCTTCAAGGACATGTCCGAGGATCTGGCCGAGGCCACCGCCGAGGGCAAGCGCATGCTGGTGATCTGGGAACAGCGCGGCTGCATCTATTGCAGCAAGATGCACGAAGAGGTCTTTCCCGATCCGCGGATCAAGGCCCTGATCGAAGAGAACTACTTCGTCGTGCAGATGAACCTGTTCGGCGATGTCGAGGTGACCGATTTCGACGGCACCGCGCTGTCGGAAAAGGAAATGGCCCAGCGGTGGGGGGTGTTTTTCACGCCAACGCTGATGTTCATGCCCGAGGAGGTGCCAGAGGGCGGAACCGCCGCCGAGGCTGCCGTTGCAACCATGCCGGGCGCCTTTGGAAAGGGCACAACCCGGTCGTTGCTGCAATGGGTTCTGGAAAAGGGATACGAGGGCGACGAGCATTTCCAGAAATACGTCGCGCGGACTCTCGCCGAAGATCAAAACTGACATCCGGAACGCATATTTTTGCCGGGCAAGTAGCTGAAAAAACTGCACTCTTTTGTATGCAGAAAACTATATTTGTTGTTGCATACCGCGGTGCACCTCCGCTACGTTTTGTCTCAGGGAAAAGACACTGGGAGGAGTCTTGAGAATGAAAAAGGCCGCACTAGGAGCCCTGGTCCTGATGGCCACGACGGGCCTGGCCACTGCCGAAGTGGTCGCGCCGGGCGAGGTCGTGATGGACGAATACGGGTTCGTTCCCGCGCCGCTGACGGACCAGCCGGGCGATCCGGAGCGGGGCCGCAAGATCGTCGGGACCAAGAGCCTCGGCAACTGCGTCTCCTGCCACCAGATCACCGAGATGTCCCACGATGTGCCGTTCCACGGCGAGGTCGGGCCGATGCTGGACGGTCTGCCGCATCGTTACCCGGTGGCGATGATCCGCGGCATCCTGGTCAACTCGAAGAACGTCTTCGACGGCACTGTGATGCCCGCCTACTACAAGACCGACGGCTTTATCCGCCCCGGCAACGGCTACACCGGCAAGGCGGCCGAGGGCGCGATCGAGCCGCTTCTGTCGGCCCAGCAGATCGAAGACGTCATCGCCTACCTGTTGACGCTCGAAGACGAATGATCCCCCCGGGGACAGATCCGCAAAAGGAGAGAAAGATGGAATTCACCAGACGTGGAGCACTCGCCGTCGGCGCCGGTGTGGCTGCGACCCTGATGCTGCCGGTGCGCGGCGCGATGGCTGCCGCCGACGACATGATCGCCGAGTTCACCGGCGGTGCGTCGGTGGGCGACAGCGGTATCACCCTGACCACGCCGGAAATCGCCGAAAACGGCAACACCGTGCCGATCGAGGTGGACGCGCCGGGCGCCGTGTCGATCCTGGTGCTGGCCTCGGGCAACCCGACCCCGGATGTGGCCACCTTCAATTTCGGTCCGCTGGCCGGTGCGCAGCGCGCCTCCACCCGGATCCGCCTTGCGGGCACGCAGGACGTGGTCGCTGTCGCCAAGATGGCCGATGGCAGCTTCGTGCAGGCCCGCAACACCGTGAAAGTCACCATCGGCGGCTGCGGCGGCTAAAGATCTGAGGAGAAAAGACAAATGGCAAGTGGTGTCAAACCCCGCGTGAAGGCCCCCAAAAAGGCGTCCGCCGGCGAATCCGTGGTCATCAAGACCCTGATCAGCCACAAGATGGAAAGCGGTCAGCGCAAGGACAGCGATGGCAACGTCATTCCGCGCTCGATCATCAACCGCTTCACCTGCGACTATAACGGCCAGAACATCATCGACGTGGCGCTGGCCCCGGCGATCTCGACCAACCCGTATTTCGAGTTCGAGGCGACGATCCCCGAAGCCGGCGAGATGAAGTTCACCTGGTACGACGACGACGGCTCTGTCTACGAGACCGCCAAGACCGTCGAGATCGGCTGAACGGCGCTTGGCGCGGACGTTTCAAGGGAGGGAAACGCATGAAGAAAGCATCGTTCAAGGTAATGACCGCTTCGGTCGCGGCTCTGGCGCTTGGCGCCGGGGCTGCCGCCGCGGACCCGGAGGCCGACCTGGTGGTCAACGGTGAAATCCGCATGGTGACGAAGACGGACGCGCCTGCGCATCTGGAGGGGCACCTGGACACGATCCGCTCTGGCTGGACGTTCCGTACCTCGGAAACCCAGGCCCTGCAGATGGACGATTTCGACAATCCCGGCATGATCTTCGTCGATGGGGCGCAAGAGGCCTGGGATACCGCCGAAGGGACCGCGGGAAAGGCCTGTGCCGACTGTCATGGTGACGTGGCAGAGGGCATGATGGGGGTCCGCGCCGTCTATCCCAAGTGGAACGAGGCGGCCGGCGAGGTGCGCACCATCGAGCAGATGGTGAACGAATGCCGGACCGATCGCATGGGCGCCGATGCCTACAAGTATGATGGCGGCGACATGGCGGCCATGGTGGCGCTGATCTCGTCGGTGTCGCGCGGCATGCCCGTGGACGTTGCCATCGATGGCCCCGCGCAAGAGACCTGGGAAAAGGGACAGGAAATCTATTACACCCGTTACGGCCAGCTGGAGCTGTCCTGCGCGAACTGCCACGAAGAAAACTATGACTACTACATTCGGGCAGATCACCTCAGCCAGGGTCACATCAACGGGTTCCCGACCTATCGTCTGAAGAACGCCAAGCTGAACACGGTTCATGCGCGCTTCAAGGGCTGCGTGCGGGATACCCGCGCCGAGACCTTCAAGCCGGGCTCGCCGGAATTCGTGGCGCTTGAACTCTACGTCGCGTCGCGCGGCAATGGCCTGTCGGTCGAAGGACCGTCCGTCCGCAACTGATCCGAAAACCCCCGCGCCGGGCGACTGGCGCGGGGCTTCTTCGTCAAAATACATTCAGTTCCGCGCATGTGAGAATGTGTGGAGCCCCCGAAAAAGGAACGCTGAGACATGATTTCGCGCAGAGATTTCCTGCAGACGGCGGTGGCGGCCTCGGCCATCTACGGTGCGTCGGGGGTGGGCAACTGGGCCCGTCTGGCCGCGCAGCAGGCGTTGACCCAGGACCAGCTGCTGGAATTCGACACGTTCGGCAATGTGACCCTGATCCACGTCACCGACATCCATGGCCAGCTGAAACCGATCTGGTTCCGCGAACCCGAAATCAACCTTGGCGTCGGCGCGGTCACGGGCAAGCCGCCCCATGTGACCGGCGAGGATTTCCTCAAGATGTTCGACATCAAGCCGGGCACGCCCGAGGCCTATGCCCTGACCTATGTCGATTTCGTGTCCCTGGCCAAGGGCTATGGCAAGGTCGGCGGCCTGGACCGTGTGGCGACCGTCATCAACGCGATCCGCGGCGACCGCCCGGATGCGCTGCTGCTGGATGGCGGCGACACCTGGCACGGCTCTTATACCTGCCTGAAAACGCAGGCGCAGGACATGGTCAACGTCATGAACGCGCTGAAGCCGGACGCGATGACCAGCCATTGGGAATTCACCCTGGGCATCGACCGGGTGAACGAGATCGTGGACGACCTGCCGTTCCCGTTCCTGGGCGCCAACATCTTCGATGCCGAATGGGATGAACCCGCCTACGAACCCTACCAGATGTTCGAACGGGGCGGCGCGCAGATCGCCGTGATCGGCCAGGCCTTCCCCTACATGCCGATCGCCAACCCCGGCTGGATGTTCCCCGGCCTGTCCTTCGGCGTGCGCGAAGAGCGCATGAACGAGGTGGTGCAAGAGGTGCGCGATGCGGGCGCCGATCTGGTCGTGGTGCTGTCGCATAACGGCTTCGATGTGGACCGCAAGTTGGCCGCCCAGGTGCCCGGTATCGACGTGATCCTGACCGGCCACACCCATGATGCGCTGCCCGAACCCGTGCTGGTCGGTGACACGATGCTGATCGCCAGCGGGTCCAACGGCAAGTTCGTCACCCGCCTGGACCTGGACGTGCGCGATGGCCGGATGATGGGCTTCCGTCACAAGCTGATCCCGATCTTCTCGGACGTGATCGAACCCGATGCGGACATGTCCGCCCTGATCGAGGCCGAGCGCGCTCCCTACAAGGCCGAGATGGAGGAGGTGCTGGGCACCACCGACAGCCTGCTGTATCGCCGGGGCAACTTCAACGGCACCTGGGACGATCTGATCTGCAACGCGCTGATCGACGAGCGCGAGGCCGATATCGCGCTTTCGCCCGGTTTCCGCTGGGGGCCCAGCCTGCTGCCCGGTGCGCCCATCACCCGCGAGGACGTGTTCAACGCCACCTCGATGAGCTACCCGAACGCCTATCGTTCCGAGATGACCGGCGAAACGCTGAAGATCATCCTCGAAGATGTGGCCGACAACCTGTTCAACCCCGATCCCTATTACCAGCAGGGCGGGGACATGGTGCGCGTGGGCGGCATGGGCTACGACATCGACGTGTCCAAGGCCCAGGGCAGCCGGATCACCAACATGACCCTGCTGAAAACCGGCGAGGCCATCGACCCGGCCAAGACCTATGTCGTGTCCGGCTGGGCCAGCGTGAACGAGGGCACCGAGGGGCCGCCGATCTGGGATGTGGTGGAAAGCTACATCAAGCGGCAGGGCACCGTGCATGTCGATCCCAACAAGTCGGTCAAGGTCACGGGGGCGTAAGCTCCCGGCAGCCGGAACGCGAAACATCAAAGACGAAACAATCCGAGTTCGGAGGAGGAGGTTGCCGACATGACGGACAAGTCACAACCCTCGACCACGCGCCGCGGTTTCCTGAAGGCGGGAATTGCAACGGGCGGGGCGATTGCCACGGGCGGGGCGGCCCATGCCGCGCAGGAACCCGACCCGCTGATCACCGAGGTCCAACCCTGGGCGCAGGGTCTGGGCGATGGTGTGGACGCGGTGCCCTATGGCCTGCCCATCGAATACGAAGACGATGTGATCCGCCGCAACGTGGAATGGCTGACCGCCGATACGATCAGCTCGATCAACTTTACCCCGATTCACGCGCTGGATGGCACGATCACGCCCCAGGGCTGCGCGTTCGAGCGGCACCATTCCGGCGCGATCGAACTGCGCAAGGAAGATTACCGGCTGATGATCAACGGGCTGGTGGATCAGCCGCTGATCTTTACCTACGCGGACCTTGAACGCTTCCCCCGTGAAAACCGTGTCTATTTCTGCGAATGCGCGGCGAACTCGGGCATGGAATGGGCCGGTGCGCAGCTGAACGGCGCGCAGTTCACCCATGGCATGATCCACAACATGGAATATTCCGGCGTGCCGCTGCGCACCCTGCTGGAAGAGGCCGGGGTCAAGCCCGAGGGCAAATGGGTCTATGTCGAGGGTGCCGATGCCTCCTCCAACGGCCGGTCTATCCCGCTGGAAAAGGCGATGGACGATGTGCTGGTGGCCTTCAAGGCCAATGGCGAGGCGCTGCGCAAGGAACACGGCTATCCCGTGCGCCTGGTCGTCCCCGGCTGGGAAGGCAACATGTGGGTGAAATGGCTGCGCCGGATCGAGGTCACGACCCAGGCTATCGAAAGCCGCGAGGAAACCTCGAAATACACCGACACGCTGGAAGACGGTACATCGCGGAAATGGACCTGGGAGATGGACGCCAAGTCCGTCATCACCAGCCCCAGCCCGCAGTCGCCGATCAAGCACGGCCCCGGCCCGTTGGTCATCACCGGGCTTGCCTGGTCGGGCCGCGGTTCGATCACGCGGGTCGATGTCTCCACCGATGGCGGCAAGACGTGGGCCACCGCGCGCCTGGCCCAGGAAGGGCAGGACAAGGCGCTTAGCCGGTTCTACCTGGATATCACCTGGGACGGGTCCGAGATGTTCCTGCAATCCCGCGCGATGGACAGCACCGGCTATGTCCAGCCGACCAAGGATCAGCTGCGCGAGGTGCGCGGCCTGAACTCGATCTATCACAACAACGGCATCCAGACCTGGTGGGTCAACGCGAAAGGGGAGGCGGAGAATGTCGAGATTTCGTAATCTGGTGATCGGAACGGCGCTGGCCTCTACCCTGGCTGCGGCGCCCGCCTTCGCCGAGAAATTCGGCCTGGGACGCCCCGCGCTGCCCGAGGAAGTGGCCGCCTGGGATCTGGACGTTGCCCCCGATGGCACCGGCCTGCCGGCGGGTTCCGGCTCGGTCGAGGATGGCGAGATGCTGTTTTCGGAAAACTGCGCGGTCTGCCACGGCGAATTCGCCGAGGGCGTGGATAACTGGCCGAAACTGGCCGGCGGCGAGGATACCCTTGCCGACGAGGACCCGCTGAAGACCGTCGGTTCGTACTGGCCGTACCTTTCGACCGTGTGGGATTACGTGCACCGCTCGATGCCCTTCGGCGGCGCGCAATCGCTGAGCACGGACGAGGTGTACGCCATCACCGCCTACATCCTTTATTCGAACTATCTGGTCGATGACGACTTCGTCCTGACCAACGAGAATTTCCTGGATGTGGAAATGCCCAACGCGGACGGCTTCATCGTCGATGACCGCGAAGCGTCCGAGGCGCATTTCTGGAATGCCGAACCTTGCATGGAAAACTGCAAGGAGACGGTGGAAATCACGATGCGTGCCGCCGTTCTGGACGTGACCCCGGAAGAAGTATCCGAAGAAGTGGTCAAGGAGCAGGAAGAGATCAAGGCCGCGGCCGAGGCGCAGGCAACCGCGCCCATCGCGATGCCCGATCCGAAACTGGTGGCCGCTGGCGAACGCGTTTTCCGTCAGTGCAAATCCTGCCATCAGGTGGGCGAAGGCGCCCAGCACCGGGTCGGTCCGGCGCTGAACGGCGTGGTCGGGCGCAAGGTCGGCCAAGCCGATGGCTTCCGCTACTCGCCCGGTGTCGTCAAGGCCGCCGAAGAAGGCATGATCTGGGATCACGATACGCTGGACGCCTATCTGGAAAGCCCGCGCGCGGTCATTCCCAAGGGGCGCATGTCCTTCCAGGGCTTGCGCGCGGACGAGGATCGCGAGGCGGTCATCGCCTATCTGCGCACCTTCAACTAACGCCGGTTAACCTCCCGAACTGGCTGGCGGTCCCCGATCGGGGGCCGCCATTTTTCTTTGATCGTGGCCCAGCCGGAACAGCAGTGGGTCTTATTAGTATAATTCTGAAAACATTTGAGAATTTTTATTGCGCGCTACCGGAAAAACAGTTGATAGATTCGGTATCCCATTGCATGCTTCGCCCTATGAGGGAGAGTTTCATTCTGGCTCTTGTCCTGACCTTGGGAGGGGTCGGACAGGGCGTCGCCGAAGAAACGGCGCAGGCCATCGGGGATCCCGAGGCAGGCGCCGATGTGTGGATTCTGTGCAGCGGGTGCCATCAGATCGGCCCCGACGCCGAAATCGGGATCGGGCCGCCGCTCAGCGGAATTTTCGGTCGTCGCATGGCCTCGGTCGAGGGGTTCCCCTATTCCCGGTCGATGATGCGGATGGGGCGCGACGGGTTGATCTGGTCGCTGGAAACGCTGGACGCCTATATCGAAAATCCCCGCGTGCTGGTGTCCGGCACACGGATGGGCTTCGAAGGGCTGGAGGACCCGACCGAGCGGGCGGACCTTCTGGCCTTTTTGCGGGAATTCTCGGACAAGCCGTCGAACATCCCCGAGGCCGCGCCGACCGCGCTGGCCGCCTTGCCGACCCTTTCCGACGAAACGCTCGCCATCGTGGGTGACGCGGCCTATGGCGAATACCTTGCCAGCGAATGCACCACCTGCCACCAGCGCGACGGGTCGGACAGGGGGATTCCCTCGATCACCCTGTGGCCCGAGGAAAATTTCGTTCTGGCAATGCATGCCTACAAACAGAAACTGCGTCCCCACCCGGTGATGCAGATGATGGCCAGCCGCCTCTCGGATGAAGAGATCGCCGCGCTGGCCGCCTATTTCGCCACGCTCGGCCGGTAACGCCGGGCTTGGCCTCGCGCTTTGGGAAACGCGCATATCATGTCCAGGGAGGAACAGACATGACCTTGAACAGACGGAGTTTCTTGGGGACCGGCCTGGCGCTTGGCGCCGCGCTGTCGGCCCCCCGCGCCATCGGTCAGGCAAAGCCGCGCGTCGTGATCGTCGGCGGCGGGGCAGGGGGCGCGACAGCGGCGCGCTATATCGCCAAGGACAGCCAGGGGGCGATCGACGTCATTCTGATCGAACCCACACGCACCTATTACACCTGCTTCTTCTCCAACCTCTATATCGGCGGCTTCCGCGAGCTGAACTCCATCGCCCACAACTATGGCGGCCTGGCCTCCGAATACGGTGTCAACGTCGTGCATGACTGGGTGATCGGCGTGGACCGCGACGCGAAAACCGTCAGCACCGCCGCCGGCCACAGCCTTGCCTACGACCGGCTGATCGTTGCCCCGGGTATCGATTTCGTCGATGGCGCCGTCCCGGGCTGGAGCACCGCCGCCCAGAACAAGATGCCCCATTCGTGGAAGGCGGGCAGCCAGACGCAACTGCTGAAGGCCCAGATCGAGGCCATGCCCGAGGGGGGCACCTTCTGCATGGTCGCGCCGCCCAATCCCTATCGCTGCCCGCCGGGGCCGTATGAACGGATCTCGATGGTCGCCCATGTCCTGAAAGAGCGGAACCCGACCGCCAAGATCCTCGTCGCCGACCCCAAGCCGAAATTCTCCAAGATGGCGCTGTTCCAGGAGGGCTGGGAACGGCATTATACCGGCATGGTCGAATGGCTGGGCCCCGATTTCGGCGGCGGCAATGTCAGCGTCGATCCCGATGCGATGACCGTCGATATCGACGGCTCGGTGGAAAAGGTCGATGTCTGCAACGTCATCCCGGCGCAAAAGGCGGGTCATATCGCCCAGGTGGCGGGGCTGACCGATGCCAGCGGCTTCTGCCCAATCGTTCCGGCCACGATGCAAAGCCGGATGGACGAGAATATTCACGTCCTCGGCGACGCGACCATCGCGGGCGACATGCCCAAATCCGGCTTCTCGGCGAACAGCCAGGCCAAGGTGGCGGCGATGGCGGTGCGTGCGGCCCTGACCGGCAGCCGCGCCTTCCCGGCGAAATTCTCCAACACCTGCTGGTCGCTGATCGACACCGATGACGGGGTCAAAGTCGGCGCCTCCTACCAGGCGACCGAGGAAAAGATCGCCAAGGTGGATGGCTTCATCAGCCAGACCGGCGAGGATGCCGCCCTGCGCAAGGCCACCTATGAGGAAAGCCTTGGCTGGTATGCCGGGATCACCGCCGACATGTTCGGCTGATCCCCGGCACCTGAAATCGAATGGCCCCGCCCGCCCGGCGGGGCCTTTTTCGTGGCGGGGCTGCTGGGCGGGTTGGCGTATGCATGACCTGCCGCCCCTTCTTCTTGGCAAAATACCCCGGGGGGTGCGGGGGGCTGGCCCCCCGCGGGTCGGTCCGGTGCAAACCGGGCCGAAACCGGCGCGCCGTTACCCGGCCGGGCTGAAATCCCCGTAGGCCCCCCCGGCAAAGATCAGCGGCGGTCCTTCGCGGCGGGCCGCTTCCTCGACCCGGCCGATCACGATGGCATGGTCGCCCCCGTCATGGACGGCCACCCTTTGGCACAGCAGGCGTGCGATCCAGCCCTCGCCCAGCAGGGGCGGGCCGTTGGGGCACGGCTCCATCGCCACCCCGTCAAAGGCGCGCCCAGACCGGGCGAAGCGCAGGGCAAGGTCCATCTCGCCCGCGCCCAGCACATGGATGGCAAAGCGTTCGGCGCCGGTCATCGCCGCGAACCGGCTTGAATTGCGCGCGGGCGACCACAGAACCAGCGGCGGGTCCAGCGAAACAGAGGCAAAGCTGTTGGCGGTCATGCCCACCGGGCTCTCCGGGGACGCGACCGTTACCACCGTGACGCCAGTCGCATAGGCGCCCAGCGTGTCGCGGTACTGACGCTGGGTGTCCGGGCCGGGGATAAAGCGCTCCATGGGGTGTCTCCTGCGGGTGATCGGGCGTCTGGATCGGCGGCGGCGCGGGGCTGCCGCGGGTGCAGGATGGGTCAGAACGGCCCCACCGACAACCGCGAACGTCCGTCACAAAAGGTTCAAGAATGCGTAACAAACCCGTCGTGTGACGTCGATAGGCACCGCCTGTGCGAACATGGGGGAAGCATGCTGCTCAGTGTCGAGAACGTCACGAAGGTATTCGGCCGTAATACTGCGGTGGATAACGTCGCCTTTTCCGTCGACAAGCCGGCCTTTGTCGGCATCATTGGGCGCTCTGGCGCGGGCAAATCGACCTTTCTGCGAATGGTCAACCGCTTGACCGACGCGACCGCGGGCGCGATCCATTTCGATGGGCGCGATGTGCTGTCGCTGAAAGGCGCGGAAAAGCGCGCCTGGCAGTCCGATTGCGCGATGATCTTCCAGCAGTTCAACCTGGTGCCGCGCATGGACGTGGTGTCGAACGTGCTGCACGGCACGTTGAACCGGCACTCGGCGCTGGCCACCATGTTCAACCTCTACCCGACCTCCGACATTCATCGCGCCATCGACATCCTGGAACGCCTGGGCATCGCCGAGCAGGCCGCCAAACGGGCCGAGGCGCTGTCGGGCGGCCAGCAACAGCGCGTCGCCATCGCCCGCGCGCTGATGCAGGACCCCAAGATCATCCTGGCCGACGAACCCATCGCCAGCCTGGACCCGATGAACGCGCAGGTGGTCATGGATGCGCTGCGCCGCATCCATGAAGAGGACGGCCGCATGGTCGTCGCCAACCTGCACACGCTGGATACCGCGCGGCGCTATTGCGACCGGGTGATCGGCATGCGCGAAGGCCGGATCGTTTTCGACGGCACGCCCGAACAGCTGACCACCGGCGTGGCCCGCGACATCTACGGGGCCGATGCCTCTTTCTCCGAGGCATCGACCTCTACCTCCATCGACGCGTTGGACGCCAATGCCCGCGCGATGATGGAGGAAGTCGAAGTGCTCTGACGAGTGCCTGCTTTTCATCCGCTTCCCGGGCGTCCGGGAAGTGCCACCAACCTGGAGAGAGACCGATGAAAAAACTGCTTGCCGCCCTCGTGGCCACCACCGCCCTGGCCGCCCCGGCCATGGCCGAAGAGATCACCGAATTCCGCATCGGCATCCTCGGCGGCGAAAACGCCCAGGATCGCCTGAACTCGAACGAGTGCCTGCGCGCCCAGACCGAGGAACTGCTGGGTGTCGAAACCAAGCTGTTCGCCCCGGCCGACTATAACGGCGTGATCCAGGGCCTGCTGGGCGGCACCATCGACATGGCCTGGCTGGGTGCCTCGGGCTATGCCAAGACCTATCTCGAAGATCCCGAAGCGGTCGAGCCGGTGCTGGTCAAGGTCAACGTGGACGGCGGCTACGGCTACCACTCGATCGGTTTTGCCCGCAAGGATGCCGGTGTCGCCTCGCTTGAGGACATGCAGGGCAAGGTCTTCGGCTTCGGCGATCCGAACTCGACCTCCGGCTACCTGATCCCCTCGATCGAGATTCCGCAGACCACCGGCGCCACCATGGAGCCGGGCGACTATTTCGGTGACGTGGTGTTCACCGGCGGCCACGAGCAGACCATCGTTGCGGTCAACAACGGCGACATCGACGCCGGCGTGACCTGGGCCGACGGTCTGGGCGACTGGGAAGACGGCTTCAACTCGGGCGCCCTGCGCAAGGCGGTGGATGCCGGCCTGATCGACATGAACGACCTGGTCGAAATCTGGCGCTCCAAGCCGATCCCGGAAGGCCCGATCGTCCTGCGCAAGGCCCTGCCCGAGGACGTCAAGGTCAAGATGACCGCGCTGATGGCCTCGATGCCGGCGATGGATTACGACTGCTACTATCAGGTTGCGGCCGGTGAATCCAAAGGCTTCATGCCGATCAGCCACGACGCCTACGTTTCGATCGTCGAGGCCCGCAAAGCCAAGTCGAACTAAGGTTCCGACGTTCCGCACGGGCCCGGGGGATGATCCCCGGGCCCGTCGCCGTTTCCCGAAGGACATCCCAGATGGCAGATTTCGCGACCCAGGGCGCATCCGGCGTCTTTGACACGCGTGAACACTACATGGCGCTGACACGCCGCAGGCGGCTGTATTCCGGCGTCATGCTGATCGTGTTCGCCGCGCTGATGACCTCTGGCTTCATGGTGGCCAACGACCGCAACGCGGGCGGCTTCTGGGACGGGCTGCACAACATCTTCGACTTTCCGGCCATGGTGGTCGCCGAGGCGGGCGAGAAGCTGGCCCTGCTGCCCGGTCATCTGGTCCATTTCTTTCCCGCGCTGATCGAAACGATCAACATCGCCGCCGTGTCTACCCTGGTGGGGGGGCTGCTGGGTATCGTGTTGTCGCTGTTGTCGACCCGGGGGCTTGCCCGCTTTCCCCGGCTGATCCCGCTGTTCCGCCGGATCATGGACGTGATGCGCGCGATCCCGGAAATCGTGATCGCGCTGGTGCTGATCTTCGTGCTGGGCGGCGGCCCGGTGCCCGCGATGATCGCCATCGCCTTTCACACCGGCGGCGCCTTGGGCAAACTGTTTTCAGAGGTCAATGAAAACGCCGATATGAAGCCGCTGGAAGGGCTGGAATCGGTCGGCGCCACCTGGATGCAAAAGATGTACCTGGGCGTGCTGCCGCAGGTTGCGCCCAACTACCTCAGCTATGCTCTGCTGCGCTTTGAAATCAACATTCGCGCCTCGGCCATCTTGGGCTTCGTCGGTGCGGGCGGCATCGGCTACGAGCTGAAGAACGCCATGTCCTGGGGCCAGGGCAAGTTCGACGAGGCCGCGGCGATCTTCATCCTTCTTTTCGGCGCCATCGTCTTCTTCGACCAGATTTCTAGTCACTTCCGCAACCGCCTGACCCAGGGGAGGCCCGTGTCGTGAGCCAGACTGCAACGCTCAAAGCCGAGGCCGCCAGCCTGATCGGGCGCAAGCGCCTGCTGACCATCGCCATGCCTGTCGCGATCCTGGCCTATCTGGCCTATATCGCCGTCGCCTTCGATTTCGCCGGTGTGGCCGAGCGGGCGCGCGCGGACAATGCCCGCGCCTTGGTCGCCGACAGCTACAGCTACAAGACCCACGTCACCCGCGACAACCGTTCGGGCGAGGTCACAGTCGCCATCGAGGGCGAGCGCAAGGGCACCTACGCCCCCGACACGCCGCCTGCCTGGGTTGCGCAACAGGACGACCGCACGGTGATCGACTTGGGCGATGGCCATGTCGTGACCTTTATCGGGGATGACGGGTTCTCTTACGATATTCCCGGCTATGGCGTGATCGAGGGCACGATCAGCCGCGCCCGGGGCGTACAGAACAATCTGGGCGACGACGTGCCGGACTGGATCAGCGTATCCAAGAACCGGCTGGCCATTACCACCGATGCGGGCCGCGTCACCGTCACCCGCAACAAGACCGAGGTGTTCCGCTACTTCCTTGGGTGGGAATTGTTCTTCTTCACCCTGGACAGCCCCTATCACGGCCATGGCCTGGCTGAGATCCTGTTCGGCCCCCGCATCGATCCCGACCATTCCAACCTGTCCGGTGCCCTGTCGGATTTCTGGAACAACGCGATGTGGCGCCACGGCGAGGTGGCCTGGGCGCTGTTCGAAACCGTGCTGATGGCCTTCCTCGGGACCATGGGCGCGGCGATGGTGGCGCTGCCATTGGCCTTCCTCGCGGCCAAGAACTTCACCCCGGTCATGGCGGTGCGCTTCGGCGTGCGCCGCGTCTTTGACTTCGTGCGTGGGGTGGATGCGCTGATCTGGACCATCGTGCTGGCCCGCGCCTTTGGCCCTGGGCCGCTGACCGGGGCGTTGGCGATCCTGTTCACCGATACCGGCAGTTTCGGCAAGATGTTTTCGGAGGCGCTGGAAAACGTCGATGACAAGCAGATCGAAGGCGTGCAATCGACCGGCGCGCCGGTTCTGTCGCGCTACCGCTTTGGCGTCATCCCGCAGATTACGCCGGTGCTGCTGTCGCAGGTTCTGTACTATCTGGAATCCAATACCCGCAGCGCGACCATCATCGGTGCGATCACCGGTGGCGGGATCGGCCTGCTGCTGACCCAGGCGATCATCACCCAGAAGGACTGGGAAGAGGTCACCTATTACATCGTGCTGATCGTTCTGATGGTGGTGTTCATGGACTGGCTGTCGGGCATCCTGCGCCGTCGCCTGATCAAGGGGGATGCGGGCGGCGGGCACTGACCGCGCCGCGCCGTTCTCTCTGCTCCAGATCCCCCCGCCACAAGGAAAGCCATTGCCGTTGCCGCGTCTTACAGCTGAAACACCCTATCTGCACGCGGATGCCACGCTGACCGATTGCCAGCTTGGCCGCTTCGTCGAGATCGGGCAGGGGTCGCGCCTGCTGAATAGTGAGATCGGCGATTATTCCTATTGCGACCGCTACGCCGATATCGCCAACACGACGGTCGGCAAGTTCGCCAATATCGCCAGCTTCACCCGCATCGGCCCGACCGATCACCCGATGCACCGCGCCAGCCTGCATCACTTCCTGTATCGATCCGCCGATTACTGGGAGGATGCCCAGAACGACCCGGATTTCTTTGCTCATCGTGCCAGCCGCCGGGCGCAGATCGGGCACGATACCTGGATCGGGCACGGGGCGGTCATCCGGCCCGAAATCACGGTCGGCCACGGAGCTGTCGTGGCGGCCGGGGCCGTGGTTACCCGCGACGTGGCCCCCTACATGATCGTGGCCGGTGTCCCGGCCAAACCGCTGCGCGCGCGCTTTCCCGCCGCCATCGCAGACCGGCTGATCGCGTTGGCCTGGTGGGATTGGGATCACGCCCGCCTGCGCGACGCCTTGCAGGATTTCCGAGTGCTGGAAATCGAGGCTTTCCTTGAGAAATATGGCGGCTGAGGCAATTGGGGCGGCCCCTTGGACCGCCCCGTAGCAAGATGAAATTCTCTGAATAGGCTTTCGCCAGCCGGGCTGGATAACGCCCTCTCCTGATAGGCGGGGTTTCCAACAACGGCGTGACAGACGCGATTATTCTGCGGCCATGTTCAAGCTTTGGACGCGATGGGCGAACCGATGGGCCGCCTCGCCGGCCAGATAGGTCAGCCGCCCCCCGGAAATGGTCATTTCGATGGCGCGGGTCTGCGCATTCACCACGCACAGGTCCGCGCGCCGTCCGACATCCAGGCGCCCGCGATCGGGCAGGCGCAGGATCTCGGCGGGACGTTCCGAGATCATCGCCCAGGCCCGCGGCAGGCTGGCCAGGCCCAGATCGACCAGGCGCCAGGCCGCATGGGACAGGGCGGGGTAGTAGTAATCCGAAACCAGCGCATCGCACAGCCCCTGGGCAATCAGGTCCGCCGCGCAGGCATTGCCCGCCTGCGATCCGCCGCGCACCACGTTGGGCGCGCCCATCAGGACCGGATCGTTCATCGCCTTGGCCGCCGCCGCCGCCCGGCGCGAGGTTGGGAACTCGGCGATCCGCGCCCCGATCATGGAAAAGTGTTCGCGGGTCTCGCCGTCCGGATCGTCATGGCTGCCGTACAGCACGCCCATCTCGTCGAAGGCGTCGGCCAGGCGGCACAGATGGCGCGGCACCTCGTGGCTGCGGGCCTTGGCCTCGGCGATGCGGGCGCGATAGGCCTCGGGCGTGCAGCCGGCGGCGCGGGCCCAGTGATGCAGCAGGTCCGGGCGGATCTCGACCAGATCCAGCACTTCGTCCAGGTGATTGTTGAACACGACATAGTCGATCCGGTGCCGCTCGATCGCGTCCAGCAGGCGCGGGCCGGTATCGACCATGTGGGTTTCACAGCGGATCTGGAGGCGCAGATCGGTCAGCATATGCGGCCGGTAGGCGTCCAGCGCGGTCATCACCGCCTCTGCATGGTCGGGGCCGCGATGCCCGCCCTCCCAGGACCAGCTTTGCGCCAGCCACGCGGTCGTCACGCCATGGGCCGCCGCATCGCGGTCGGCGGCGGCCAGCCCGACCGACAGGTCGAAGGGCGCGCCGGGCCGGGGCGAGACATGGCGTTCGAAGGCATCGCCATGCAGGTCCACGATCCCCGGCAGGATCAGATAGCCGGACAGGTCGACCTCGGGCAGGGGGCCCTGGGTGATCCGTCCGTTCGCGATGGAAAGCGAGCGTTGCTGCATCTCTCCGTCGCGCAGGATCTTGGCGCCGGTGAAACGCAGGGGGTGAAGGGGCTGAGGCATTTAAAGACGTCGAAATGTTGGGAAATTTCTCTGTGGATAACCTGTTTCTGTATCGCGCGTATGACATCGCGCGATTGCTAGCTGCCCGGGGCGTCGGGCGTGACCACCAGGCTGACCCGGTCGCCTGCAAACCAGGTATGGCCGTATTCGACCGGGCGGCCGTCGGGGTCGATATTGATGCTGACGGTGCGCAGGATCGGCGCCCCTTCACGGCAGGACAGGTGCAACGCCTGGGTGGGTGTGGCCAGTTTCGCCGTCAGCCGGGTCGAGGCACGAGTATAGTCCGTCACGCCGAACCGGGCCAGCGCGGCAGTCACGGATCGGGTTTCGGTCAGCGCCGCGGGCAGGCCCGGGAAACGCTCTGCGGGAAAGACGCTGCGGAACAGGGCCAGGGCCGCGCCATCGGCCAGCGAGATACCCTCGTAGACATGAACGGCCGCGCCTTCGGGCAGGGCCAGCGCCTCGGCCTCGCGCGTGTCGGCCATGCGGGTTTCGGTGGATAAGATCGTCTTGTCGGGGCTTTGGCCGGCGGCCTTCAGATTTTGGTGGAACCGGACGCGGCGGCCCAGCGGGTAATCGGTCGGCCGGGCGGCGACGAAAACCCCGGCGCCGCGGCGGGCCTGCACCAACCCGGCCTCGGCCAGATCGGCCAGCGCGCGGCGCACCGTGTGCCTGTTCACGCCAAAGCGGCGGGACAGTTCGGCCTCGGTCGGCAGCTTGTCGCCGGGGCGATAATGTCCGGCGCCGATTTCGTCGCGCAGGGTGTTTGCGATCGCGGTCCAAAGGGAAGTGCGGGCCATGTCATCAAATCTTCATCTGGGTGGTCTTGCGCGACTCGGGGGCGGGGCGTAAGGAGTTGTCTAGTTGTATATCAATCTAGACAAGCGGGCAAGTTGTCCAATGACCGATCTCGATACGCGGCAAGGATGGATGGGGTTGCTGTCCCGGGCGCCGGCCGACCGGCTGGAGGCCCTGTGGAAAACTCTGGGGATAGACGATCCTGCCTTTCACTGGCTGCGCGCGCCTGAAACCGGCGGGGTGATGGTTCGCGGCCGCATGGGCGGTACCGGCGCGCCCTTCAACCTGGGGGAAATGACCGTGACGCGTTGCGCGCTACGGCTGAAGCAGGGCGCCGACGGCCACGCCTATGTGCAGGGGCGGGACAAGGCCAAGGCCCGCCGCGCCGCGCTGGTCGATGCGCTGATGCAGACGGATCGTGCCGACGATCTGCGCCGGGGCCTGCTGGCCCCGCTGGCGCAGGACATGGCCGATGCCGCCGCCAGCCGCGCGGCGCGGGCCGAGGCCACGAAAGTTGCGTTCTTCACCATGGTTCGCGGGGAGGACTGAGCGATGATGACACCCGATACCGCCGCCCTGACCGGCGGCTTTTCCGACGCCCCGTGCGACGCGGCCCGCGCCTTTCGCGCGATTCTGGAGGCGATGGCGCGCCCCGGCCGCATCTACCCGGTGACTGGCGCCACCCCGCCCGCGCCGCTGTCGGTGGCGGCGGGAACGGCGCTGCTGGTGCTGGCCGATGGAACGACGCCGGTGCACCTGGCCGGGCGGTTCGATACGCCGGAGATCCGGCAATGGCTGACCTTCCATACCGGCGCGCCACTCACCGCGCCGGCGGAGGCCGCCTTTGCGGTGGGCGACTGGGCGGGGCTCCTGCCGCTCGACGCCTACCGCATCGGTGTGCCGGAATACCCCGACCGCTCGGCAACGCTGATCGTGGAACTGGATGCGCTGAAGGACGAGGGCGCGCGCCTGACCGGCCCGGGGATCGAGCATGAACACCGTTTGAACCTGCCCGAACCCGCTGCCTTCCGCGCCAATGCCGCGCTGTTCCCGCTGGGGCTGGATTTCATCGTCACCGCAGGGGAACGCGTGGCCGCGCTGCCCCGCACGACAAAAGTGGAGGACGCCTGATGTATGTCGCCGTCAAGGGGGGCGAACGGGCCATCGACAACGCCCATGCCTGGCTGGCCGAGGAACGCCGCGGCGATCCCTCTGTCGCGGAACTGTCGGTGGCCCAGATCCGGGTACAACTGGCGCTGGCGGTGAACCGCGTGATGGCCGAGGGCTCGCTCTATGACCCCGACCTTGCCGCGCTGGCGATCAAGCAGGCGCGCGGGGATTTGATCGAGGCGATCTTCCTGATCCGGGCCTATCGCACCACGCTGCCCCGGCTGGGCGCCTCGCGGCCCGTCGATACCGGGGCGATGCGCTGCGACCGGCGCATCTCGGCCACGTTCAAGGATGCGCCGGGCGGGCAGGTGCTGGGGCCGACCTTTGACTACACCCACCGCCTGCTGGATTTCAAACTGGCCGCAGAGGGCGAGCTGCCCCAGGCCGAAACCGCGCAGGCGGACCCCGCGCCGATGCCGCGCATCACCGATTATCTGAACCGCGACGGGCTGATCCAGCCTGAACCGGCCGCCGAGGACACGCCGCCCGACCTGACGCGCGAGCCGCTGGAACTGCCCGCCAACCGGGCGCTGCGCCTGCAGGCGCTGGCCCGCGGCGACGAGGGGTTCGTGCTGAGCATGGCCTATTCCACGCAACGCGGATACGGGCGCAACCACCCCTTCGTGGGCGAATTGCGTGTCGGCGCTGTCACTGTCGAGATGGACATTCCCGAGTTGGGCTTCGCCGTCGAGATCGGCGAGGTCGAGCTGACCGAATGCGAAACGGTGAACCAGTTCGTCGGGTCGAAAACCGAGCCGCCGCAATTCACCCGCGGCTATGGCCTGACCTTCGGCCATACGGAACGCAAGGCGATTTCCATGGCGCTGGTGGATCGCGCCCTGCGTTGGCAAGAGCTGGGCGAGGATGACACCGGCGCGCCCGCGCAGGATGCCGAATTCGTGCTGTACCACGCCGACAACATCCAGGCCTCGGGCTTTCTGGAGCATATCAAGCTGCCCCATTACGTGGATTTCCAGTCCGAACTGGAACTTATCCGCAAGATCCGGGCAGAGGCCAGCGCCGCGCAGGCGGCAGCCGACCGGGAGGCTGCGGAATGAACCGGGTCTATTCGCTGCCGGTATTGACCAGCCAGCCGCCGGGGCCTGCGATGTGGTCCGGCAACAGCGCAACGGCCCCCGCGCGCAGCAGGGCCAGGGCGATCACGCTCAGCGCGATCTGGTCGAAGGTGACTGTGGTGATCCAGTCCATGGCGCGGTCCTTGCGTGGCTACCCGACACGATCCTGTCAGGCAAAGAGGGCGGAAAGATGAAGGAAATGGACCAATACAATTTCGCTTATCTTGACGAGCAGACAAAACGGATGATCCGCCGCGCCTTGTTGAAGGCGCTGGCGATCCCCGGCTACCAGGTGCCCTTTGCCAGCCGTGAAATGCCCATGCCCTATGGATGGGGCACCGGCGGGGTTCAGGTGTCGGCGGCGGTCCTGACGCCCGAGGATTGCTTCAAGGTGATCGACCAGGGCGCCGACGACACCACCAACGCGGTGTCGATCCGAAAGTTCTTTCAGCGTACGGCGGGCGTGGCCACGACCGAGCATACCGAGGATGCCAGCGTCATCCAGACCCGCCACCGCATCCCGGAGGAGCCGCTGAAAGAAGGTCAGATCCTTGTCTATCAGGTGCCGATCCCCGAGCCCCTGCGTTTTCTTGAGCCACGGGAAACCGAGACGCGCAAGATGCACGCGCTGGAGGAATACGGCCTGATGCACGTCAAGCTGTATGAGGATATCGCGCGCCACGGCGAGATCGCGACCGCCTATGCCTACCCGGTCAAGGTCGAGGGGCGCTATGTGATGGACCCCAGCCCGATCCCGAAATTCGACAACCCCAAGATGGAAATGGCCGCGCTCCAGTTGTTCGGGGCAGGGCGGGAACAACGCATCTATGCGGTGCCGCCCTACAGCCGCGTCGTCAGCCTGGATTTCGAGGATTACCCATTCGATCCCTCCAAGGCCGAGCATCCCTGCGCCCTGTGCGGGGCCGAGCATACCTATCTGGACGAGGTGATCGTGGACGACGACGGCGGGCGGATGTTCGTCTGTTCTGACACCGATTACTGCGCCGCGCGCCGGGCCGCAGGGCACCGGGGCGCGATGGCCGCCCCCTATGAGGAAGAGGAGACCGCGGGATGATCGATGCAAACGCCTGGCAGCAGGCCAACCCGCTGTTTTCCGTCCGTGGGCTGTCGAAATCATATGGCGGGCGGATCGGCTGCGCCGATGTCAGCTTTGACCTGTATCCGGGCGAGGTGATGGGCATCGTCGGCGAAAGCGGGTCGGGCAAATCGACCCTGCTGAACTGCATTTCGGGGCAGATGGCCCCGGACAGCGGCGAGGTGCTGTTCGACACCCGCACCGAGGGCCTGAAGGACACCCGCAAGATGCGCGAGTCCGAACGCCGCATGCTGGCGCGCACGGACTGGGCCTTCGTCCACCAGAACCCGCGCGACGGGCTGCGCATGGGGGTCAGCGCGGGGGGCAATGTGGGCGAACGGCTGATGGCCGTCGGCGCGCGCCATTACGGCGACATCCGCGACAGCGCGCTGGACTGGCTGGGCCGGGTCGAGATTGCCGCCGATCGCGTGGACGACCGGCCCTCGGCCTTTTCCGGGGGGATGCAGCAGCGGTTGCAAATCGCGCGCAACCTGGTGACCGGGCCGCGGCTGGTCTTCATGGATGAACCGACGGGTGGGCTGGACGTCAGCGTGCAGGCCCGCCTGCTGGATCTGCTGCGCGGGCTGGTGCGCGAAATGGGGCTGTCGGCCATCGTGGTGACCCATGACCTGGCGGTGGTGCGCCTGCTGGCCGACCGGCTGATGGTGATGAAATCGGGCCATGTGGTCGAGGCCGGGCTGACCGATCAGGTGCTGGACGATCCCCAGCATGCCTATACGCAACTGCTGGTCAGTTCGGTTCTGCAAGTCTAGGCGGCGCGCGCGTTGCGGCGGTGCGCCATGGGTATTTGGGCCAAGAAGAAGGACAGGCCGATGATCGAGATCGAGAACGTGGGCAAGAGCTTTACCCTGCATAACCAGGGCGGCGCGGTGATCCCGGTCATGGCGGGGGCGACGCTGCGGGTGGCGCCGGGCGAATGCGTGGCGCTGACCGGGGCCTCGGGCGCGGGGAAATCCACGCTGATGCGGATGATCTATGGTAACTATCGGGCCGCCGCGGGCCGGATCGCCGTGGGGGGCGTCGAGGTCACCGGGGCCGAGGCGCGCCAGATCATCGCGCTGCGCCGCCACACGCTGGGCTATGTCAGCCAATTCCTGCGCGTGGTGCCCCGGGTGCCGACGATCGAGGTGGTGGCCGAGCCGCTGTTGATGGTGGGCGAAAGCGCCGAGGCAGCGCGGGCGCGGGCGGCTGAATTGCTGACCCGGCTGAACATCCCCGAAACGCTTTGGGGGCTGAGCCCCACCACCTTTTCGGGGGGGGAGCAGCAGCGGGTGAACATCGCGCGCGGTTTTGCCCATGCCTATCCCGCGCTGCTGCTGGACGAGCCGACCGCCAGTCTGGACCCGGTGAACCGTGCCGTCGTGCTGGGTTTGATCGAGGCCGCCAAGGCGCGCGGTGCGGCGATCATCGGCATCTTTCACGACGCCGGGGCGCGTGCGCAGGTCTGCGAGCGCGAGGTGGACGTGTCGGCCTTTGCGGTGCGGGCGGCGTGATGGCGGGGCGGCTCTTTGCCATTGTGGGGCCCTCGGGGGTAGGCAAGGATACCCTGATGGGGCTGGCCAGGGCGCGCCGTCCCGATCTGCGGCTGGTCCGCCGGGTTATCACCCGCGATCCGCAGGCGGGCGGCGAGGATTTCGAGCCGGTCACGCAGGCGGACTTCGCCCGGCGCTTGCAGGCGGGCGCATTCGCCCTGCATTGGCAGGCGCATGGCTTGTCCTACGGTATTCCGTGCCAGATCGACGACTGGCTGGACGAGGGGCGGGACGTGCTGTTCAACGGCTCGCGCGCGGTGCTGGGGCGTGCGATGGCCCGGTATCCGGGGCTGCGGGTGCTGCACGTCACCGCGCGGCCCGAGACACTGGCCCGCCGCCTGGCGAGGCGCGGGCGGGAAAGCGCGCAGGACATCGCCGCGCGCCTGGCGCGGGCAGATTATGCCCTGCCGGCGGGGCTGGCAGTGACGCGGATCGACAATGACGGCCCGCTGGAGGCCGCCGTCGCGGCGATGATGGCCGCGCTTTACCCCGAGAGGGTGTAGCGATGCAGGTTGTGGAACTGACCGTCCTCGGCCTCGCCGAAGAGGCACAGGCTGGAGATGCGCAGCGGCCGGTCGATGAGCGGGGCCAGCACCGGGCCCAGGGCCGTGCGCGTCGCTTCGGCCTCTTCTTCGCGCAGGGGGCCGGTCAGGGTCAGGTGAAAGCGGAATTCTTCCATCACATAGGGATAGCCCCACCGTTCCAGCAGGCGTTTTTGCCGGCTGCTCAGCCGGTCGGGGTTGCGGCGCGCGACTTCGGCATCCGTCGGCGGCGCGCGAAAACCGTCCAGCGCCTCGACCACGCTGCCAGCCATGGCGGCCAATGCGCTGCTGTCACCACCGGGGGTCAGCGCCAGGAAACCGCCGATCCGCGAGAGGGTCAGCCGCTCCAGCAGGACGGGGCGCAATTGCCCGGCCAGCGCCGCAGTCGAGCGATGCAAAACCCCGATATCGCTGCCCTGGGCCAGCCGGAAGGGCGGCTTGATGGTCCCGTGAAAGCCATAGCGGCGCGGGGTCCGGGTCAAGTCCCCGACCGCGCGCGGCAGGCCGGGCAGGGCCAGGTGGGGGCGGGTTTTGCCGGTCTCGGCATCCCAGCCCAGCCAGGCGGCGCCGAAGTCCGCCAGCGGCCCCGGCTCGGGCGCGTAGTAGATCGCGTAACGCTTGTAACCTTCCATCGGATGCTCCAGAGCGGGACGAGCAGCCCCTGTTCCTCCCGTCCTGCCCCAATCCGGTCCCCGCATCAAGGAGTCCCGAATGTCTGATCTTGTGCTTGCCAATGCGACCCTCGTCCTGCCCGGTGAAACCGTGATGGGTTCGATCAGGGTGCAAGGGGGGCGAATCGCGGACATCGCGTTGGGCGCGGGCGTGCCCGCCGGTGCAATCGATTGCGGTGGCGACATGCTGTGTCCCGGCCTGATCGAGCTGCATACCGACAACCTGGAACGTCACATCCAGCCGCGCCCCGGTGTCGACTGGCCCCATGCCAGCGCGATCGTTGCCCATGACGCGGAACTGGCCAGCGTCGGCATCACCACCGTTTTCGATGCGATGCGGGTGGGGTCGATCCCCTCGGGGAAAAGCCGCTATGATCCCTATGCCCGCCAGTTGGCCAGCGAGTTGCTGGACCTGCGGGCACGGGCGGCGCTGCGGATCAGTCACTTCCTGCACCTGCGGGCCGAGGTCTGTTCCGAAACCCTGACCGAGGAAATGGCCGCCTTTGGCCCCGAGGATCGGGTGGGCATCGTCAGTCTGATGGACCACACGCCCGGGCAGCGGCAGTTCCGCGATGTGTCAAAGCTGAAGGCCTATGTCATGGGCAAGAACAACATGACCGAGGCCGAGTTCATCGAACATGTCGCCACCTTGCAGGAACTGCGCGCCCGCCATGGCGACGCCCATGAACGCGTGGCCGTGGCCGAGGCTGGGCGCTACGGCGCGATCCTGGCCAGCCATGACGACACAACGGCCGACCATGTTGCCACCTCGGCGGCCCATGGCATCCGCCTGGCCGAGTTCCCCACGACGCGCGAGGCTGCCCAGGCCTGCCACGATCACGGCATCGCGGTGATGATGGGGGCGCCGAACCTGATCCGGGGCGGGTCGCATTCGGGCAACGTGGCCGCACGCGACCTGGCCGAGGCCGATCTGCTGGACATCGTATCCTCGGATTACGTGCCGGCGGCGCTGTTGATGGCGGCGGTGATGCTGGGCGATCTGTGGGGCGACATGGCGCGTGGCATTGCCACGGTCACACGCGCCCCGGCCGATGCGGTTGGCCTGGCCGATCGCGGCCGTCTGGAGGTGGGTGCCCGCGCCGACCTGATCCGCGTGACGCGGCTGGAGGGGGCGCCCGTCGTCCGCGGCACCTGGGTCCAGGGCCTGCGCGTGGGGTAGGTGCGTGCCTCAGGCCTGGGGATCGGGGGGCAGGCTGCGGCCGGTTGCCGCCAGTTGCTGTTCCAGTTTCTCCAGGCGCCTGCGGAAGCGCGGCGAACTGCGTTCGCGCACCGCGTGCCGGCAAACCAGCGCCGCGCGCCAGATCTGGCCATCGGTCTGCAACTGGGCCAGCAGGCTGCGCAGGTAGGGCATGTGACGGCGGCGCGCGCGGAACAGCCGGTGAAAGACCAGGGCACTGAGCTGACCCTCGCCCGCGGCGTCGATCAGTTCGGGCAGTACGCCCATGTCCATCAGCTGTGTTTCGATAGCGTGTCCCGTTCGCGGCGCCCGTACCCGAGTGACATTCGCAGCGGAAAACAGCGCGGCATGCATGGCGTTTTCTGGCGCGGTTGGGTCGTGGATCACGAAAACCTGCGCGGCGGCCTCGGCCATCGCCGGGGCATAGCCGTAGCGGGTGGTGAAATCCCGGCGCCTGTCCGTGCGAAAGCGGTCGTCCCATCCCGCGATCTCGGGGGTCAGGGTGGCCTGCGGGTTCAGCACGATCACCGTCGCGCCGGGGGCCGCGACCGAAAAGGCCGCCGCCGCGTAACCGCACATGCCCGTGCCGTAGAACACCACCCGGTCGAATTCGTCGAAGAAACCCTCATCCACCAGCTGGTCGAAATAGGCATAGACGTCGGGGTCGCGGAACCATGTGCGTTCCCGGGCCACCAGCGTCAGGCGCGACCAGCCCGCGGCCTCGGTCAGGGTGGCGGCCAGCGGCGCCCCGTCGGCGCGCGCCCCGCCCAGTGTCGCGGCATCCTCAAATGTGACCAGCAGCACGGGCTCATCCCGGGCCAGAATCGCGGCGTGATCGGTGCCCAGCGGTTCCAGCACCGCCCCGGCATCGATGCCTGGCAGCAGATCCTGCCAGTGCGCCCGCACGAGTTCCATCCCGGCCTGGTCGTCCATCCGCTCTCCCCTCGACTCTGCACAGTCTAGCGGGTCGGGGTCGCGCCCGGAACCCGCCTGACCGTCTGTCCGGTGTGCCCCGGCATTGGGGCAGAATTTCGATACGCGCGGGGGGATTTCGGGATATTCGCGGGCCGTGCTCAACCGCGAGAGGTGGTTGCCGTCAGGGCCGCCATGCCCACCAGCGCGCCGCCGCCCGCCCGGCTCATCGCGCGCAGGACGGCCGGGCGGCGGATTTGCGTGCGCAGCCGGTCGGCCAACAGCGCATAGGCCAGCGCGTTGGCCGCGGCCAGCGTCACGAAACTGGCGATCAAAATGGCGAATTGCGGGCCAAGCGGCGCCTCGGGGCGCAGGAACTGCGGCACGAAGGCGATGAAGAAGGCGATGGATTTCGGATTCAGCGCCGTCACCGCCGCCGCATGGGCAAAGATGGTGCGCGCCGGGCGCGGCGCCGGATCGACCGTGTCGGCCAGCACCGGCGGCGTGCGCCACAGCTTGATGCCCAGATACAGCAGATAGGCGGCCCCCACCCATTTCAGGACCGTGAACAGCGTGGCCGAGGCCAGCACCAGCGCCCCCAGCCCGGCCAGAGAGGCGCTCATCGCGATCAGGTCGCCAAGGGCCACCCCCAGTGCCATGGCCACCGCAACCCGCCGCCCCTGGCTCAGCGCATAGGACAGAACCAGCAGGATCGTCGGCCCGGGAATGATCAGCAACACCATAGAGGCAGCAAGAAACGCGAACCACAGATCCAGGGGCATGGGCGAAACTCCTTTCCCGCCACTCAGCCACGCCTGGGCCGGCAAGGCAAGCGCCAAGGCTTGACCCAGGGTTTCGCCCGTGCAGTTCTTGGGGCAGGGAGGACGGGATATGGATGACAGGATCGGCTCGATCGATGCCGTTCAGGGAATGCTGGACGGACAGGATTACGTCTGCGGGCGCGCCTTGGGGACGGTTGTGTTCCTGGCATTGCGCCTGGGCCGGCCCCTGTTTCTGGAGGGGGAGCCGGGCACCGGCAAGACCGAAATCGCCAAGGCCATCGCCGCCGGGCTGGGGCGCCGCCTGATCCGCATGCAATGCTACGAGGGGCTGGACGCCGCCAGTGCCGTCTACGAATGGAACTTCGCCGAACAGATGATCGCCATCCGCACCGCCGAGGCCGTGGGCTTCGAAGGGCCGGGCGCCGACCGCGATGCCCTGAAGGACGAGCTGTTCACCGACCGCTACCTGATCGAACGCCCCCTCTTGCAGGCCATGCGGCCCCAGGCTGCGGGACCGCCCGTCCTGCTGATCGACGAACTCGACCGCACCGACGAACCCTTCGAGGCCTTCCTGCTGGAGGCGCTGTCCGACTTTCAGGTCACGATCCCCGAACTCGGCACCGTCCGCGCGCCCCATCCCCCCATCGTTATCCTCACATCCAACCGCACGCGCGAGGTGCACGACGCGCTGAAACGGCGCTGCCTTTACCACTGGGTGGATTATCCCGACTTCGCGCGCGAACTTGATATCCTGCACGCCCGCGCGCCCGAGGCGGCCGAAACCCTGAGCCGGGAAATCGTGGCCTTCGTGCAGAAACTGCGTACCGAGGATCTGTTCAAGAAACCCGGCGTGGCCGAAACCATCGACTGGGCGAAATGCCTGCTGGCGCTGGACGTGATCGACCTTTCCCCGCAGGTCATCGCCGACACGATCGGGGCGCTTTTGAAATATCAGGACGATATCCAGCGGATCGAGGGGTCCGAGGCCAAGCGCCTGCTCGACGAGGTCCGCGCCGAGCTCGCCCCCGGCTGAGCGGTCCCATGTCCTGCTTTGGAAAAATATCCTCGGGGTGGCTGGGGGGCAGACGGCCCCCCGGTCTCTCCATCCTGCGGGCGGTTTGCCATGGCTGACCTGTCCCGCCTCGACATCCCCGACGACGGCAAGCTGTCCCACAACATCCTTCACTTTGCGCGCGCCCTGCGCAAGGCGGGGCTGCCGGTGGGGCCGGGCCGGGCGATCGACGCGATCCGCGCGGTCGAGGCGGCGGGGTTTTCGGAACGCGGCGATTTCTACCACACGCTCGCCGCCTGTTTCCTGTCGCGCCCCGAACACCGGCAGGTGTTCGACCAGGTGTTCCGGCTTTACTGGCGCGATCCGCGGTTCCTGGAACACATGATGAGCATGATGCTGCCCGCGATGCGCGGCGTGGCCGAGGAACGCACCGCCCGCGCCGCCGAGAAGCGCGCCGCCGAGGCGTTGCTGGACGGGGTGGAACGCGACCTGCCGGACCTGCCCGACGCCGAGGCGGGCGAAGAGATCGAGATCAACGCCCAGCAGACCCAATCGGCGCGCGAACGGCTCAAGACCCTCGATTTCGAACAGATGAGCACCGCCGAGGTCGCCGAAGCCAAGCGCATGCTGGCCAAGCTGCGCCTGCCCGTTCCGCCGATCCGCACCCGGCGCACCCGTTCCGCCCCCCATGGCAAGCTGCCCGACTGGCGCGGCACAATGCGGTCCGCGTTGCGTCAGGGCGGCGAGATCCGCGATTTCGCGCAAAAGAACAGGCGCACCCGTTGGCCGAACCTTGTGGTGCTGTGCGACATCTCTGGGTCCATGTCGGCCTATTCCCGCATGGTGCTGCATTTCGTGCATGCGGTGGCCAATACCCAGGGCGCGGGCTGGGCCAGGGTGCATGCCTTTACCTTTGGCACGCGTCTGACCAACATCACCCGCACGCTGGCCACCCGCGATGTCGATGCGGCCCTGGCCGCGGCAGGCGCGCAGGCCCCGGACTGGGAGGGCGGCACGCGGATCGCGGGGGCGGTGCATGCCTTCAACCGCGACTGGTCGCGGCGGGTGCTGGGTACGGGCGCGGTGGTGTTACTGATTACCGACGGGCTGGACCGGGACGAGGGCGGCCGCCTGGCCCCCGAGATGGAACGCCTGCACCTGTCTGCCCGGCGGCTGGTATGGATCAACCCGCTGCTGCGTTGGGACGGCTTTGCCCCCAGGGCGCGCGGCATTCGCGCGATGCTGCCCCATGTGGATTGCTTTCGCGCGGGCCATTCGATCCAGGTGATCGAGGACCTGGCCGCAGCCCTGTCCAGCGCCCATGACAGCGGCGAGCGGGACCGTTTGATCCGGCAATTGCGACATTCCTGACCTATTTGATCTGGATCAAGGTGGTCGCACGCCTAAAGGTGCATTTGACATTCATCGTTTGCGGCGCTACAGGCTTTCCCAACCTGTAGAAAACACCCTGCAGGCGATCCCTGTGTCTTTTCCCAACACAGGTTTCCCAGGCGCCGAGGGCCCTCCCTCCCGACGCGCCAAGTATCAAAACGCCGTGGGCCCTCCCTCCCACGGCGTTTTTCTTTTCCGGCTCAGCGATTGCGGTGCGTTTCGACCAGCGACAGCGTCAGCGAGGCCAGGATGCAGCCGGTAAACAGGTATAGGCCCCAGGCCGTTTCCACCCGCGCCAGCCCCACGCCCTTGACCACCACGATATAGAGCGCGATCAGGAACACGTCCGCCATCGCCAGCTTGCCCAGCAGGTGGAGCGCCGGCAGCAACCGGGGCGAGGCCAGCCCGAACTGGATCAATGCCAGCCCCAGCGTTTTCAGATATGGCGCGAACAGGGCGAACAGCGTGACCAGAAGCGCCAGTGCCACATCCGTTTCCCACAGCGCCTGCAACCCCGAAATCACCGAGATTTCCGAAAGCCCGAACAGCGGCAACAGCCCCGCCCGCAAAAGCGGCGCGAACCACGCGACGGGGAAGAGGATCAGCAGGGCGAGGTTGGCGATACGCAGGGCGTAGGTCACTACCGCACCGCCTCGATCGGCCCTTCGGCGCGGCCATGGATGAACTGGTCCAGATAGGGGTCGCCGGACGCGTCCATCCGGCCGACCGGCCCGGTCCACTGGATCACCCCGTCATGCAGCATCGCCACGTCATCGGCGATGGCGCGGACCGAGGACATGTCATGGGTGATGGTCATTGCCGTGGCGCCCATTTCCACCACGATTTCGCGGATCAGCTCGTTGATGACGCCGGCCATGATCGGGTCCAGCCCGGTGGTGGGTTCGTCGAAAAAGATGATCTCGGGGTCCGCTGCGATGGCGCGGGCCAGGCCTACGCGTTTCTGCATGCCGCCCGACAATTCCGCCGGGTACAGGTCGGCGACCTCGGGTTTCAGGCCGACGCGGCGCAGTTTTTCGATGGCGATCTCCCGGGCCTCGGCCCGGGGGCGTTTCTGTGTCCCGCGCAGCAGGCGAAACGCCACGTTCTGCCAGACGCTGAGGCTGTCGAACAGTGCACCGCCCTGGAACAGCATGCCAAAACGGGCCAGGAACGCGTCGCGATCGGCCTTGGCCGTGTCTTTGCCCTGGATCAGGATCTGGCCCGCGTCGGGTTTGACCAGCCCCAGGATGCACTTCAGCAGAACCGATTTCCCGGTCCCCGACCCGCCGATGATGACCATGCTCTTGCCCTTGGGGACATGCAGGTTCACGCCCCGCAGGACCCGGTTGGCGCCAAAGGCCTTGTGCAGGTCGACAAGTTCAATCATGCGCTAAAGAACAGCTCTGTCAGCAGGTAGTTGGCCGCCAGGATCAGGACCGAGGCCGTGACCACCGCCGATTTCGTGGCCCGGCCCACGCCCTGCGCCCCGCGGCCAGAGTTCATTCCGAAATAGCAGCCGACCACCGCTACGATGAAGCCGAACACCGCCCCCTTGATCAGGCCCGAGGTCACGTCCCATGGCTCCAGATACTCGACGGTGTTTTCCAGATAGGCGGCGGCATTCAAATCCAGCCGCCCGGTGCCCACGACGTAACCGCCGAAAATCCCGATGGAATCGCCCATCGCCACCAGCACCGGCAGGCACAGGGTCGCGGCCAGAACGCGCGGCACGGTCAGATAGCGCATCGGGTCGGTGGACAGCGTCACCAGCGCGTCGATCTGTTCGGTCACCTTCATCGTGCCGATTTCCGCCGCGATGGAAGAGGCCACCCTGGCGGCCACCATCAGCGCGCCCAGCACCGGCCCCAGTTCGCGCGTCATGCCGATCGCCACGATAGAGGGCACGACCTGCCCCGCGTTGAACCGCGAGCCGCCCTCGTAGATCTGCAAGGCGAGCGCGCCGCCGGTGAAAAAAGCGGTCAGGCCCACCACCGGCAGGCTGTTATAGCCGATGGTCCACAGCGCATGGCCGAATTCGCGGATGTAGAAGGGTGGGCGTACCAGCGCGGCCAGCGTGGCGATGCAGAACAGCCCGATCCGCCCCAGCGCAGCCAGCCCCGACAGGGTCGAGCGGCCAAGCGCGGCGACGGGCGCCAGGATCATGCCCCCGGTCCCCCCGCGTAGCTGCGGGTATAGCGTTGCCCAAGGGAGGTCAGGATTTCATACCCGATCGTACCGGCCGCGTCGGCCACATCGTCCACGGTCTGATCGGCCCCCAGGATTTCCAGCGCCTCGGGGATCACCGACAGGTGGGAAATATCGACGGTAATTAGGTCCATCGACACGCGCCCGACGATGGGGCAGGGGACGCCTTCGTGGAACATGTGGCCGCGATTGCCCATCGCGCGGAACAGCCCGTCGGCGTATCCGGCGGCAACCGTGGCCAGGCGGCAGGTATCCCCGGCGGTCCAGGTGCAGCCGTAACCGGCGCTTTCGCCCGGCTCGACCTCGCGGGTCTGGATGACGGGCAGCGACAGGTAGGCCACCGGCGCGGCCTCGACGAAGGGATCGCCGCCATAGATGCCCACGCCGGGACGGGTGACCTCGAAATGATAGTTGCGGCCCAGCAGGATGCCGCCGGTCGCAGAGAGGGAGCGCGGCACGCCGCACCCCTCGGTCAACTCGCGAAAGACCTTGAGTTGCCGGGCGTTCATCGGATCGTCCGGCGTGTCGGCGCAGGCTAGGTGGCTCATGATCAGCTCCGGCCCGGCGGCCAGGGCGATCTCTGCCACCGCGGCCCATTCAGCGGGTTCCATCCCCAGACGGTTCATGCCCGTGTCCAGCTGGATGCCGAACGGATGGCCCGGCAGGGCCTCCATATGGCCGGTCAACTGTTCGACCGAGTTCAGCATCGGAACAAGGTTCAGGTCGCGGATCATGTCCGCATCGCCGGGCATATGGCCGGAAAACACGCAGATTTCGGGGCCAGGCCCCAGTGCCTGGCGCACCGCTGCGCCCTCTTCGGCGACGGCCACGAAAAAGCGCCGCGCCCCCGCCTGTGCCAGGGCCTGTGCCACGCGCCCCGCGCCCAGGCCATAGCCGTCGGCCTTGACCACGGCACCGCTTTCCACGTTCGGGCCGCTGGCCCGGTTCAGGGCCTGCCAATTGCGCATCAGCGCGTCGAGATCGATCGTCAGAGAACCAGTCGCCATGTTCCGCCTTTTGACAGGCACGCGGCCAAGGTCAAGCGCGTTTTAGCTGAAGCCCTCGGTCTCGCCCCCCTGCTGCCAGGGTTTGACAAGGTTGCCAAAGCGGGTGAACCGCCCTTCGAAGGACAGGTCGACCGTGCCGATGGGGCCGTGGCGCTGTTTGCCGATGATGACCTCGGCCCGGCCGTGAACCTTGTCCATCGCCTCTTGCCATTGGGCCATTGCCTCCAGGTCGTGATCGCCCGGTTTTTCCCGTTCCTTGTAGTATTCTTCACGGAACACGAACATCACCACGTCCGCGTCCTGTTCGATAGAACCGGATTCACGCAGATCCGACAGTTGCGGGCGCTTGTCGTCGCGCTGTTCCACCTGGCGCGACAACTGCGACAGCGCGACCACGGGGATATCCAGTTCCTTTGCGATGGCCTTTAGGCCCTGGGTGATCTCGCTGACCTCGTTCACGCGGCTGTCTTTGGCGCTGGCCGGGCGGACAAGCTGCAGGTAGTCCACGAACAGCACGTCCAGCCCATGGGTGCGTTTCAGACGCCGGGCACGGGCGGCCAGCTGGCTGATCGGCAGGGCCGGCGTGTCGTCGATGTACAGCGGGCAGGATTCCAGCGCCTTGGCGGCCTCGACAAAGCGGCGGAACTCGGCCTCGGTCATGTCGCCGCGGCGGATCTGTTCGCTGGGAACTTCGGATGCCTCGGACAGCACGCGGGCGGCCAATTGTTCGGCACTCATCTCCAGGCTGTAAAAGCCCACGACGCCCCCCTCGACCGCGCCCTCGCGCCCGTCGGGCAGGGTGCCGCGTTTATAGGCCTTGGCGATGTTGAACGCGACATTGGTCGCCAGCGAGGTCTTGCCCATGGACGGCCGCCCGGCCAGGATCAACAGGTCCGAACGGTGCAGACCGCCCAGTTTTTTGTCCATGTCGATCAGCCCGGTGGAAATCCCGGCCAGCCCGCCCTCGCGCTGATAGGCGACATTGGCCACGTTCACCGCATCGGTCACCGCCTTCAGGAAGGACTGAAACCCGGATTCGGCGTGGCCCTGTTCGCCCAGCTTGTAGAGCGCCTGTTCCGCCTCGACGATCTGCGCCTTGGGTTCAGAGGCGATATCGACCTTGCCCGCCTTGTCTGCGATGTCTTGGCCAAGGCGGATCAACTCGCGCCGGATCGCTAAGTCGTAGATCATCTGCGCGTAATCGCGCGCCGCGTAAGACGAAATCGCAGCCCCCGCCAGCCGTGCAAGGTAGGCCGGTCCGCCCAGTTCCTTCAGCCCCTCGTCATCCTCCAGAAACGCCTTCAGCGTAACCGGAGAGGCCAGCGCGTTCTTCTGGATGCGGTGGGCGGCGATCTCGTAGATGCGCTGGTGCACCGGCTCGTAGAAATGCTCGGGCTGAACGATCGCGGCGATGCGGTCGTAGATGTCGTTATTGGTCAGGATCGCACCCAGCAACTGCTGCTCGGCCTCGATGCTGTGGGGCAGGGCGCCGCCGCTCTCGCCCTCGCCGCCCCCGGGCTGGATCATGCTGATCTCGTTCATGGCTGTCCGTTTCCGCGTGAGACCCACCCTATAGGCGGGGGGCCGCCGCTGCCGCAATCTTGATAACCCTGTGGACAGTCTGTGGATATCCTTTGCCCCCTATCTTGCGGTGCAAGGTGGGCTCAGGTCAATATCCGGTATACTCTGTGTCCCAAAGGGCACTGCGCAAGGGCAAAGCGCTAGTCGCCGCGCCGGGCCTCTTGCCAGGCGCGCGGGGCGCTGAGGAACGACTCGACCTCTTTCAGCGTCGCCGCATCGAAGGCACCTTGCGCGCGCGCCTCTGCCAGCACGTCCCACCAGGTGCACAGGTGATGCAGCGCAACCCCGTGATCGCCCAGCGTCTGCTCGGTCTCGGGGAAGATGCCGTAGTAAAAGATCACAGCCGTATGCCCGCACTGCGCGCCGGTCTCGCGGATCGCGTCCACGAAGGACAGTTTCGAGCCGCCATCGGTCGTCAGATCCTCCACCAGCAGCACCCGGTCACCTTCGCCCATCACGCCCTCGATCCGGGCGTTGCGGCCGTAACCTTTCGGTTTCTTGCGGACATAGGTCATGGGCAGCGCCATGCGCTCGGCCACCAGCGCGGCAAAGGGAATACCGGCGGTTTCGCCCCCCGCGATGTTGTCGAACGCCTCGAACCCGGCCTCGCGCATAACGGTGACGGTCAGGAAATCCATCAGCGTGGCGCGGATGCGCGGGTAGGAGATGAGTTTCCGACAATCGATATAGGTCGGCGAGGGCAGGCCCGAGGCCAGCGTGAACGGCTGATCCGCGTTGAAATGCACCGCGCCAATTTCCAGCAGCATACGCGCGGACAGGCTGGCGATCTCGGCTTTCTCGGGGTAGGAGGTGGGAATCATGGCTGGTCCTGCTTTGGTCCAAATATCCTCGCCGAAGGCGTCATGCCCGATGCGGGGGACGGGTGGCTTCGTCGGGAAATGGGTATTTATACCAAGAAGAAGCGGGCATTACGGCCCCTCGACCCGCCAGTGCAGCGGGAAACCGGGATCGAAGAGGGTCACGGGGCCCGCCCCGGTTTCGATCTTTTCGGGGTAGACGACGGGGGCGCCCTTGGTCAGGGTGATCCGGTCCTCGTTCGGGGGCATGCGGTAGAAGGCCGGCCCGTTGAGCGAGGCGAACCCCTCTAGCTGATCCAGGGCGCCTTCGCGTTCGAACACCTCTGCCAGGCAGGACAGCGTGTTGGTGGCCGAGAAGATGCCGGCACAGCCGCAGGCGCATTCCTTGTTCGGGTCGGTATGCGGCGCGCTGTCGGTGCCAAGGAAGAACCGCGCATCGCCCGAGGTCGCCGCGGCCACCAGCGTATCGCGGTGGCGGGCGCGTTTGGCGACCGGCAGGCAGTAGTAATGCGGTTTGATGCCGCCAACCAGGATGTGGTTGCGGGTGATGATCAGGTGGTGTGTGGTGATCGTGGCGCCCAGGTCGGTCTCGTTCGCCTTGACGTACTCGACCCCGTCGGCGGTGGTCAGGTGTTCCATCACCACGCGCAGCCCCGGCGTGGCGCGGCGGATCGGGTCCAGCACGCGGTCGATGAACACAGCCTCGCGGTCAAAGATGTCGATTTCGGGGTCCACCACCTCGCCATGCACGCAAAGGGGGCAGCCGATCTCTGCCATCTTTTCCAGCACCGGGCGGACCTTGTCGAAATCGGTCACGCCACTGGCCGAATTGGTGGTGGCGCCTGCGGGATACAGTTTCACCGCCGCGATCAGCCCGCTGGAATGTGCCGCGGCCACATCGGCGGGATCGGTATCCTCGGTCAGGTAGAGGGTCATCAGGGGCGTGAAATCCGCCCCCTCGGGCAGGGCCGCCAGGATGCGGTCGCGATAGGCGGCGGCCTCGCGCGAGGTCACCACCGGCGGGATCAGGTTTGGCATGACGATGGCGCGGGCGAAGTGGCGCGCGCTTTCGGGCAGGACACCCTGCATCATCGCGCCATCGCGCAGGTGCAGGTGCCAGTCGTCGGGGCGGCGGATCGTGAGGGTCTGGGTCATGTCGGAGCAATACACCGATGCGCCGGGGCTTGCCAGCGGGATCAGCCCCGCACGGGCGGCAAATACACGATTCGCTCGCCCAAGCGTGATAGCTGCGATAAATCCGCGCAGCATGTCGGCGCGTATCCCTGCCTAAAGGGAGAAGCCATATGTCACCTGATGACCTGACCATGCAGATCGTGGCCTTTACCAGCCAGTGCGGCCACGGGGCGGACCCGGCCAAGGCTGCGCAAGCGCGGGGCTGGATCGACGAGGCGGGCCGCCCGACCAAGGACGGGCAGGCCCTGATTGCCGCGCTGCGCGAGCAATCCCGCTACGGCGCCTACCGGCTGGTGGGATGACCCGCCGCGGCGCGACGGGCGCCGATCACTTGAGGATGGAGCGGCCCGCGTAGACGGCGGTTTCGCCCAGCATTTCCTCGATACGGATCAGCTGGTTGTATTTCGCCAGCCGGTCCGAGCGCGACAGCGAGCCGGTCTTGATCTGCCCGCAATTGGTGGCCACGGCAAGATCGGCGATGGTGGCATCCTCGGTCTCGCCGGAACGGTGGGACATCACGTTGGTATACCGCGCGCGGTGGGCCATATCGACGGCTTGCAGGGTCTCGGTCAGGCTGCCGATCTGGTTGACCTTGACCAGCATCGAGTTTGCCACGCCCTGCGCGATGCCGTCGGCCAGGCGCGCGGGGTTGGTCACGAACAGGTCGTCGCCCACCAGTTGCACCTTGTCGCCCAGTTTCTCGGTCAGCAGTTTCCAGCCGTCCCAGTCATCTTCGGCGCAGCCATCCTCGATCGAGATGATGGGGTAGTCGGCGCAGAGTTTCTCCAGGTAGTCGACGTTTTCGGCGGCACTCAGCGACAGGCCCTCGCCCTTCATCTCGTACTTGCCGCCCTCGAAATACTCGGTCGAGGCGCAGTCGAGCGCCAGGTAGATATCATCGCCCGGTTTATAACCGGCCTTCTCGATGCTTTTCAGGATGAAATCCAGCGCCTCGCGGGTCGACGACAGGTTGGGGGCAAAGCCGCCCTCGTCGCCGATGCCGGTGTTGTGGCCCGCGGCCGAGAGTTCTTTCTTCAGCGTATGGAACACCTCGGACCCCATGCGCACGGCATCGCGGATATTGGCCGCGCTGACCGGCATGATCATGAATTCCTGGATGTCGATGGGGTTGTCGGCGTGCTCGCCCCCGTTGATGATGTTCATCATCGGCACGGGCAGGGTGCGCGCCGAGGTGCCGCCGACATAGCGGAACAGCGGCTGCATGCTGAAATCGGCCGCCGCCTTGGCGCAGGCCAGCGACACACCCAGGATTGCGTTGGCGCCCAGGCGGCCCTTGTTGGGGGTGCCGTCCAGATCGATCATCGCCTGGTCGATGGCGACCTGTTCGGTCACGTCCATGCCGGCCAGTTCCTCGGCAATCTCGCCGTTCACTGCGGCCACCGCCTGCAACACGCCCTTGCCCAGGTACCGGGCCTTGTCGCCGTCACGCTTTTCCACGGCCTCGTGCGCGCCGGTGGATGCGCCCGAGGGCACCGCGGCGCGGCCCATGGTGCCGTCTTCCAGGATCACGTCCACCTCGACGGTGGGGTTGCCCCGGCTATCCAGGATTTCGCGGCCGACGATGTCGATGATGGTGCTCATGGGGAGGCATCCCTTTTCTGCTGCACATGCACGGTTGGCGCCCTTCTAGCGCCGGGCGCGCGCAAGGGAAAGGGGCAGGGCGGGGCGGTCAGCGATTGTGCGCTTTGCGCGACAGACGTGCCTCGCGCCACAGGGTATACAGCCCCGAGGTGATCACGATGGCCGCGCCCACCAGCGTCAGCGCGTCGGGACGCTCGCCAAAGACCAGAACCCCGATGATCAGCGCAAAGATCAGACGGGTGTAGCGAAAGGGCGTGACCACCGCGACTTCGCCTACCCGCATTGCCTCGACGATGGCGTAATAGCCCGCCACGCCCATCACCAGCGCACCCCCCAGCCGCGCCCAGGTGACGGCGTCAATGGGGGCAGGGGCGGGGCCGAGTGCCAACAGGATAAGCCCCAGCGGCACCAGCATGGCAAAGGCATAGGTGGCCAGTTGCAGCGATCCGACGCTGCGCGGGGTGGCACGCGTGGCAAGGTCGCGCAGGGCCAGGCCGATCACCGCCATGACGGCGAACAGGGCGGCGGGATCGAACCCCGCCAGCCCCGGCCGTACGATCAGCAGCACCCCGAACAGGCCGATGGCAATCGCGCTCCACCTGCGCCAGCCGACCTGCGCGCCCAGAAACAGGGCTGCCCCCAGTGTCACGGCCAGCGGCGTGGCCTGCAGGATGGAAGAGGCGACCGACAGCGGCGTCAGCGCCAGCGCGGTGACGAATCCCAGGGTGCCGACAACCTCGCCCGTATTGCGCAGGATCACCGGGCGGGTCAGCAGCGCGCGCGACCACAGCCGCTGGCCGCGCGCCATCGCCATCGCGCCAAAGGCCAGCGCGCCGCCGGTCCCCAGGATCACCAGGATCTGACCCACGGGCAGCACCTCGGCCACGCGTTTGACGAACATGTCCTCCAGCGCGAATCCCGCCATTGCGGCGACCATCAGCGCGATGCCGCGCAGGTTTTCCATGGGCCTGTCCTTTCGGGTTGTTCAGCCCGATTAGCCCGGCCCGCGCGGCGGCGAAAGGGGGATCAGCGCTTTTTCAGCGGCACACCGTAGAGTTCCAGCCGGTGCCCCTTCAGCCGGTATCCCAGCTTTTCGGCGATCTTTTCCTGCAGGGCCTCGATTTCGGGGTCGCAGAACTCGATCACGGCGCCGGAATTGAGGTCGATCAGATGGTCGTGGTGGTCGCGTTCGGCGTCTTCATAACGGGCGCGGCCGTCGCCGAATTCGTGCTTTTCCAGGATGCCCGATTCCTCGAACAGCTTGACCGTGCGATAGACCGTGGCCAGCGAAATCCGCGGGTCCACGGCGCTGGCGCGGGTATACAATTCCTCGACATCGGGGTGGTCATCGCTGTCCTGCAATACGCGGGCGATCACCCGGCGCTGGTCAGTCATGCGCAGGCCTTTTGCCTCGCAGCGGGAAATGATGGTGTCCGGCATCCTGTCCCCCGGTTTCGGAAGGATGGTTTACAGGGCCGGCGGGGGCTTTTCCAGTCCCGTGCTGCGTCTCAGGTGCCGCAAAAGGTTTGCCGGACCTCTTCATGCACGGTGGGGGGGCGGCGCCAGTCGGCGTGTTCCGGCCGGTCGTCATAAGGTGTGGCCAGCACGTCCAGCATCGTTTCGAACGGGGCGAAATCGCCCACCAGCGCGGCGGCGATTGCCGCCTCTACCCGGTGGTTGCGGGGGATGACGGCGGGGTTGGCCGCGCGCATGCGGGCGGTCTGGGCCTCTGGCCCGTCAGCTTCGCGCGAAAGGCGATCCTGCCAGCGCGCGGCCCAGTCGGTGAACCCGGCAGCGTTCGTCAGGAGCGCTGTGCCCTCGGCCAGCGCGCGGAAGGTGTTGGTGAAATCGGCACCCTCGGCGGCCATCAGATCCAGCAACCCGTGGATCAGTTCGGCGTCGCCATCCTCGGCACGGGCCAGCCCGATCTTGGGGCGGAAGGTGTCTAGCCAGGCGGCCTTGAACAACTCGCCGAAGGATTCGATGGCCTCTGTCGCCTGCGTGACGGCGCGGTCCTGATCCGCGTCGATCAGGGGCAGCAGGCAGGTGGCGAACTGCGCCATGTTCCATACCGCCATATCCGCCTGCCGGGCATAGGCGTAGCGGCCCCCATGGTCGATGGAACTGAACACCGTGTCCGGGTGGTACTCATCCATGAAGGCGCAAGGCCCGTAGTCGATGGTTTCGCCCGACAGGGCGGCATTGTCGGTGTTCATCACCCCGTGGATGAACCCCACGCCCATCCAACGCGCCACCAGCCGGGCTTGCGCGGCAAGGACCGCGCGTAGCAGCCCCAACGCATCGTCGGCCTGCGGGTAGTGGCGCGCGATCACATGATCGGTCAGCAGGCGCAGCGCCGCGGTTTCGCCCCGCACGGCAAAGAACTGGAAGGTGCCCACGCGGATATGGCTGGACGCGACGCGCGTCAGCACCGCACCCGGCCTGCGCGTGTCGCGCCAGACATCCTCGCCCGTCATCACGGCGGCCAGGGCGCGTGTGGTGGGAATGCCAAGGGCGTGCATCGCCTCGGACACGATGTATTCGCGCAGCACCGGGCCAAGGGCGGCGCGCCCGTCGCCCGCGCGGGAAAACGGCGTGCGGCCCGCGCCCTTCAGCTGGATATCGCGGCGGTGGCCGTGGCGGTCCAGAACCTCGCCCAGCAGGATCGCGCGGCCATCGCCCAGTTGCGGCACGAAATGGCCGAACTGATGGCCCGCATAGGCCTGCGCCAGCGGCGCGGCGCCGTCCGGTACATGGTTGCCGGCCAGCATGGCGATCCCGTCCTCGGATGCCAATTGATCCGGGTACAGGCCCAATTCCCGGGCCAGGGCGGTGTTCAGGCGGATCAGCCGCGGGGCGCGGACGGGGTGCGGGGCCTGCCGCGCGTAGAAGGTTTCCGGCAGGCGGGCATAGCTGTTGTCGAAGGGGATATGCAGGGTCATGGGGCACAGATAGGGGCGCGGCCGCCGATTTCGATGGGGCAACGCGCATATCGCGGGGCAAGCGCGGCGACGCCTGCCCTGTGCCTACCGCGTCAGCACATCACCCAACGCCTGCAGCATGTCCAGGCATTGGCCCAACTGGTCGAAACTGATGAATTCATCCGCCTTGTGTGCCTGCGCGATGGATCCCGGCCCGCAGACGGCTGCCGCGCAGCCCAGTCCCTGAAACAGCCCTGCCTCGGTCGCGAAGGGGACGGTTTCGGCGCGGTCCTGGCCGGTCAGCTCCATCAGCAGCGCGCGCGCGGCGCTGTCCTCCATCGGTTCCAGCCCCGCAACCTCGCCGATCACCTCGGTCAGGATGTCGGCCTCGGGCATGACCTGGCGCATCGCGGGCAGCAGCGTATCGCGGACATGGGTCGCCATCGCGTCCTTGACGAAGGCGATGTCGGCGGCCAGCACGGGGCGCATTTCCCAATCCACCTCTGCGCGGCCGGGGATGACGTTATGGGCGTGCCCCCCGGCAATCCGGCCCAGGTTGACCGTGGTCCACGGGGGCGTAAAGGGGCTGTTTTCCGGCGCGCGTGCCTTAAGCACCTCGGCCAGGTCCATCAGGCGGGCGACATAGCGCACGGCGGCCTCGGCGGCGTTCACGCCTGCCGCGGGGTTCGATCCGTGCCCCTCTTGCCCATTGAACCGCACGGTATATTCGCAGCAGCCCTTGTGCGCCTCGACGATGCGCATTTCTGTCGGTTCGCCGATCAGCGCAATGTCTGGGCGGATGCCCCGTGCCGCCAGTTCGGCCACCAGCGCCTGACCGCCCAGGCAGCCGACCTCTTCGTCATGGGTAAAGGCGAAATGCAGGGGTTTCTTCAGATCCAGCGCGGCATAGGTCGGCGCCATGGCCAGTGTGGCCGCGATGAATCCCTTCATGTCGCAGGTGCCGCGCCCGTAAAGGCGTCCCTCGGCCTCGTGCAATTGAAACGGATCGGTGGCCCAGTCCTGATCGGTGACCGGCACAACGTCCGTATGCCCCGACAGAACGATCCCGCCGCCCGCCTCGCGCGGGCCGAGCGTTGCGAACAGGTTGGCCTTGTGCCCGCCGTCGTCGTGGAACAGATCCACATGCGCGCCCAGATCGCCCAGCATCGCGGCGATATGCACGATCATTTCCAGGTTGCTGTCCGATGACACGGTGGGAAAGGCCACCAGATCGGCCAGGATCGCGCGGGTCTGTTCCAGCGTGGGCATCAGGTCTTCACGTACAGCTTGCGGGGCCGGTCGCAGAAGCATTCGGCCGGGCCGTCCTCGCGGATCAGGATCGACTCGGTGATTTCCAGCCCCCAGTTTTCCATCCAAAGGCCGGGCATGAAGTGAAAGGTCATGCCCGGCTCCAGCACGGTTTCATCCTCGGGGCGCAGGGAAATCGTCCGCTCGCCCCAATCGGGCGGGTAGCTGATGCCGATGGGATAGCCGCAGCGCGCGCCCCGCTCGATGCCCGCGCGTTCCAGGGGGGCGGCCAGCGCATTGGCCACGTCGCAGGCGCGATTGCCCGCCTTGGCGGCCCACAGACCGGCCTCGATCCCCTCGATCAGCGCGGCTTCGGCGGCGCGCATGTAATCAGGCGGCTCACCCAGGAACACCGTCCGGCAGAACGGCGCATGATAGCGGCGATAACAGCCCGAGATTTCGAAGAACGTCGCCTCGCCGGTTGCAAAGGCGCGCCCGTCCCATGTCAGGTGCGAGGCCGCCGCATCCGCGCCCGAGGGCAGCAGCGGCACGATCGCCGGGTAATCGCCCCAATCGCCGTCCAGCCCGGTCAGGGCGTCGCGGTAGATATCGGCCACCAGCTCGTTCTTGGGCAGGCCCGGTTCGATCCGGTCTACCACGCCGTCGATGATCTTTTCGGAGATCTTCGCCGCGCGGCGCATGAAGTCTAGCTCTTCCTCGGATTTCACCGTGCGCTGCCAGTTCACCAGGGCGGTGGCGTCGACCAGATCCGCCTGCGGCAGGGACTCACGCAGCGTCATATAGGCCTTGGCGGAGAAGTAGTAATTGTCCATCTCCACCCCGATCCGTTTGGCACCATACCCCAGGTCGTGGATGATCCCGGCTAGTTGCTGCATCGGGTGGCGTTCGGTGGATTGCACGTAATTGTCGGCGTAATGGGTGATATGCACCCCCGCCATCCAGACCGTGCGGACCGCGCCGTTTGCGTCCTGCTGGCGGCCCCACCACATCGGGTCGGCGTCGTGAAAGATCAGCACCCCCTGATGGACGTAGAACGACCAGCCGTCATAGCCGGTCAGCCAGGCCATGTTCGACGGATCCTCGACGAACAGAAGGTCGATGCCGCGCTGTTCCATCGCGCGGCGGACAAGGCCCAGGCGGCGTTCATACTCGGCCAGGCTGAAGGGGGCGCGCCCCTCGGCGGCATAGCCGAACTGGACGATCTGCTCGGTCATGGTGTTCAAAGCTGCTCCTTCGGCCGCGCTTGACTTCGGGCTGGGCCGCGTGATGCTGTCCGGGGGTTGCCCGGGCGGGCCTGACGCGACCGGCCCATGTGACGGAACAGCAGGATCGGCGTCAAGGGCTGTCCAAGGGCGGCGGGAAATTGCGCTGAAACGACAAGGGGATGACGGTGGCGCGCCCGAAGCATGATGAAATCTTGGGCGGCGCTGCCCCCATCCGGGGCCATCCGGTGACCGGGTCGCCTGTCGCGGTCCCAGCCGCCCCGGATGTGCCGGGAAGGAACCGGCCCTGATGCTGCGCCTGGACGACCGCGATATCGCCATCCTGCGCATCCTCTCGGCAGAGGGGCGCATCACCAAGGCGGATCTTGCCCGCCGCATCAACCTGTCGGCCACGCCGGCCTGGGAACGGCTGAAACGGCTGGAACGGGCGGGCCTGATCGCGGGCTACCGGGCTGAGTTGTCGCTGCGGGCGCTTGGGCCCCATGTGACCGTTTTCGTTGCCGCCGAACTGGATGGCCACAAGGTCGAGGATTTCACCCGGTTCGAGGGCGCGCTGGACGAGTACCCCGAGATTACCGCCTGCTGGGCGCTTGGGGGCGGCTTCGATTACCTGATGCAGGTCGTCACCCGCGATATCGACAGTTACCAGCGGATGATCGACCGGATGCTGGCCGACCGGATCGGGCTGGCGCGCTACTACACTTACGTTGTCACCAAGCCGGTGAAAGGGCCAGAGGCCCCGCCGCTGGCCCTGCTGGCCGGTTTGCAGAAGGATTGACTGCCCCGCGCGAGGGTCGCAGTTGATCCTTCTGTGCGGGCCGGGTGATTTGGTCCCCTTCTCTGCGCGGGCCGGTGCATCCTTCCCCCATCCCGACAGCGGAAGGAGACGCGCCATGACCCTGCATCATTCCCTGCCCAAATCGGCCCTCGCCGATCTGAGCGACCCGCGCCTGGTGCGCAGTTTTGCCTATGTGGGGGGCAAGTGGACCGGCGGCAGCGCCGGGGGCACCTTTGCAGTCACCGATCCGGCCAGCGGTGAGTGGCTGGGCGAGGTCGCGGCCCTGACCGAAACCGACAGCGCCGCCGCGGTCGATGCGGCCCAAGCGGCCTTTGCCATCTGGTCCGGCATGCTGCCGCAGGAACGATCCGCCCTGCTGCGCCGCTGGTTCCGCCTGATGGAGGAAAACCGCGAAGATCTGGCGCGCCTGATGGTGCTGGAACAGGGCAAGCCCCTGTCCGAGGCGCGCGGCGAGATCGACTATGCCGCCTCCTTTCTGGAGTTCTACGCCGAAGAGGCCAAGCGCCCCAATATCGAGGGCGTGACCAGCCATCTGGCCGACGCCGAGATGGAGCTGTGGCGCGAACCCGTGGGCGTGGCCGCGCTGATCACGCCGTGGAACTTCCCCTCGGCCATGCTGACGCGCAAGGCGGGCGCGGCGCTGGCGGCGGGCTGCACGGTGGTTGCGCACCCCTCGCACGAAACGCCGTTTTCCGCATTGGCCCTGGCGGAACTGGCCGAACGCGCGGGGCTGCCCCCGGGCGTGTTCAACGTGGTCACCGGCGATGCGCCCACTGTTGTCGCACCCTGGACGCAGGATACCCGCGTGCGCGCGCTGTCCTTTACCGGGTCGACGCAGGTGGGGCGGCTGCTGTATCGCCAGTCGGCCGAAACGGTGAAACGTCTGGTGCTGGAACTGGGCGGGCACGCGCCCTTCATCGTCTTTGCCGATGCCGACCTGGACGAGGCGGTCGCCGAGGCGATCAAGGCGAAATTCGCGACCTCGGGGCAGGACTGCCTGGGCGCCAACCGCTTCTATGTCGAGGCGCCGGTCTATGACGATTTCTGCGCCCGCTTTGCCGAGGCAACGGCAAACTTGAGCGTGGGGCGGGGCCTTGACGACCCCGACATCGGCCCGCTGATGAACGCGGCCGCCATCGCCAAGCAGGAAGAGCACGTCGCCGACGCGCTGGATCAGGGTGCGCGGCTGCTGACCGGGGGCACCCTGCACGAGGCCGGGCCGCTGTTCTATCGCCCCACCGTACTGGCCGACGTGCCCGATGGGGCAAAAATCATGGCCGAAGAAACCTTTGGCCCGGTGGCGGCGATCACCCCCTTCGAGACCGAGGAAGAGGTGATCGCGCGGGCCAACGCAACCGAGTACGGATTGGTCGCCTATGTCCACACCCGCGCGCCGCGCCGCATCTACCGCGTGGCCCGCGCCCTGCAATTCGGGATGGTCGCGGTCAACCGGACCAAGGTCACCGGTGCGCCGATCCCCTTTGGCGGCATGAAGCAGTCGGGCCTGGGCCGCGAGGGCGCCAGGCTGGGGATGGAGGCCTTTACCGAAGTGAAGTATGTCTGCCGCGACTGGGCATGATGATGCCGCCGGGGATCGATGTTTCTGCGAAAATCGGGCCTCCGGCGGGGGTATTTGAACCAAGAAGAAGGAGGGGGCAGTGACCCCTTCCGAACGGAGAAGGACGCGAAATGCTGAAGAACGACATGCTGGAGCAATGGGACCGGGATAACTTCTTTCACCCCTCGACCCACCTGGCGCAATTCGCCCGTGGCGAGGCCCCGCAGCGGGTGGTCAAGGGCGGTCAGGGCTCCTTCATCGAGGATCGCGAGGGCAACCGCCTGCTGGACGCCTTTGCCGGGCTTTATTGCGTGAACGTGGGCTATGGCCGGACAGAGATCGCCGAGGCCATCGCCGAACAGGCGCGCGAATTGGCCTATTACCACGCCTATGTCGGCCACGGCACCGAGGCCAGCATCACGCTTGCCAAGATGGTGATGGACCGCGCCCCCGATCACATGTCCAAGGTCTATTTCGGCCTGTCCGGGTCGGACGCGAACGAGACCAACATCAAGCTGGTCTGGTATTACAACAACATCCTGGGCCGCCCCGAGAAGAAGAAGATCATCTCGCGCTGGCGGGGCTATCACGGGTCGGGGCTGATGACCGGGTCGCTGACCGGGCTGGGGCTGTTCCACAACAAGTTCGACCTGCCGCTGGACGCTGTGCTGCACACCGAGGCGCCCTATTATTTCCGCCGCCCCGATCTGGATATGTCCGAGGCCGATTTCGTCGCCCATTGCGCGTCCGAGCTGGAAGCGCTGATCGAGCGCGAGGGCCCGGAGACCATCGCCGCGTTCATCGGCGAGCCGGTGATGGGCACCGGGGGCATCGTGCCACCGCCCGCCGGGTATTGGGAGGCGATCCAGCCGATCCTGGAAAAGCACGACATCCTGCTGATTGCGGATGAGGTGGTCACCGGCTTCGGCCGGTTGGGCAGCATGTTCGGCTCGGACCATTACGGGCTGAAGCCGGACCTGATCACCATCGCAAAGGGCCTGACCTCGGCCTATGCGCCGCTGTCGGGGTCCATCGTGTCGGACCGCATGTGGAAGGTGCTGGAACAGGGCACCGACGAAAACGGCCCCATCGGCCATGGCTGGACCTACTCGGCCCACCCGATCGGGGCGGCAGCCGGGGTCGCCAACCTGAAACTGATCGACGAGATGAACCTGGTGCAGAACGCGGCCGAGGTCGGTGGCTATTTCACCGCAGCCATGACAGAGGCCCTGCTCGAACACCCCCACGTGGGCGAGGTGCGCGGCGAGGGGATGTTGTGCGCCGTGGAACTGGTCGCGGACAAGGGCGCGCGGACCTTTTACGACCCGGCGGGCAAGACGGCGGGGGCCGTGGTCGCCGAGATGGTCAAGGAGGGCGTGATTTCCCGCGCCATGCCGCAGGGTGACATCCTGGGCTTTGCCCCGCCGCTGAGCCTGAGCCGCGAAGAGGCCGACCAGATCGTCGCCACCACTGCCAAGGCCATTCGTACGGTTCTGGGCTGATCTTCGGCCCCCGGCGGCGGTGTCGCCGGGGGCTAGTCCTGCGCCACGGGCCGGAATGTCATCTGCGGCCCGGCCAGGTATTCCCGCCCCTTAAACATGCCCTGCCAGTAGATCGGCGGGAACAGCCGTTCCTTCAGCATCCACGCCAGGTGCGAGGGGCGCGTGCCGTCGATCAGCCAGGTCGGCAGGCTGGGCAGAGGCGCGCCGTCATAGCCGAATTCCGCCAGCACCACCTTGCCCCGTTCCACCGTCACCGGGCACGATCCGTAGCCGTCATAGCGTGCGGGCAGGGCGGTGCCATCCAGGGTGGCCAGCGCGTTGACCGCGGCGACGGGGGCCTGTTTGCGCACCGCGGCGGCAGTCTTGGCGTTGGGGGTGGAACAGCCGTCCCCCAGCCCGAAGATGTTGTCGAACCGCGTATGGCGCAGGGTGCCGGGGTCCACGTCCACCCAACCCTGCGCATCGGCAAGGGGCGATCCGGCCACCACGTCCAGGGGCGCCTGGGGCGGGCTGACATGCAGCATGTCGAAGGGGTGTTCGACCTGCGCGCCGTCGCCGGTCTGCAAGGTCGCGCGCCGGGCGGGGCCGTCCACGGCAACAAGGGTGTGACCGCATGCGATGTTCACGCCATAGCGCCTTGCATAACCGTCCAGCGCGGGGGCGAAGGCGGGTACGTGAAAGAAACGCTCGGCCGCCGTGCAGAAGGTGACGTCGATTTCGTCCAGAACACCCGCCCGGCGCCAGGTGTCGGCGGACATGAACAGCGCCTTGTGCGGTGCGGCGGGGCATTTGTAGGGCAGGGGCGGCGCGGTGAACAGCGCCCGGCCGGACCGCATTCCCCGCACGAGATCGCGGGTATAGGGGGCCAACTCGCCCCGGTAATTCGACGTGACGCCGTGTTCGCCCAGCGTTTCCCGCAGGCCCGGCACCGCGTCCCAGTCCAGTTTCAGGCCCGGCGCGACCAGCAGCACCCGATAGCCGAAGCGCGCGCCATCCTCCAGCGTCACCTCGGAGGTATCGGGGTCAAAACTGGCCACGGCGCCGCGGATCCACTTGGCGCCCTTGGGCAGGATGTCGGCTGTGCGGCGCACGGTATCGGCGCGGTCCAGCAGACCCGCGCCGACCAGCGTCCAGCCGGGCTGATAATCGTGGTGCTCGCTCGGCTCTACAATGGCCAGCTTCAGACCTTGCCGCCGTTTCAGGAGCGAGGCCGCGGCAGCGATCCCGCCCGCGCCGCCGCCGATCACCAGCACGTCATAGCGCACGGGTTCCGTGCTGCCGACCGGGGCGCCGAAGGCCTCGTCCAGCAGGGGTTTCAACCCCTCCAGATCGTATCCCGCCTGCGCGGTCGCAGCCAGGATAGCCTGTGGCGACAGCAACCGGGCCCGCGCCAGCGCCCAGACCGAGGACGAGCGGTTCCCGGTCCGGCAATACGCCAGGATCGGCCCCTTGCAGGTTTTCAGCACCTCGTCGAACCGGGCGACGGCCTCGGGCGTCATCCGGCCCGGACGGATCGGCAGGAAACGGTATTCCAGCCCGGCGGCGCGCGCCGCCTCGGCGATCTGGGCGGCGCGGGGCTGGTTGTCGGCCTCGCCGTCGGGGCGGTTGCAGACGATGGTCTTGTAGCCCGCTGCGGCGATGCCGGGCACATCCTCGGGGCCGATCTGCGGCGCGGCCGCGAAACTGGGCGAGATCGGCCTGATTTCCATGCGGCGGGTATCCTTCCTCTGATGGCGGCGGTGGGGGCCAATCCTATCGGCTGGCCCCCGCCCGGCAAGGGCCGGTCGACGCGATCAGTCGGAACAGAGCCGGGCCACCAGCATCAGCGGCCAGTTCTGGCGGGAAAGATCGGGGATGCGGTGGGCCGCGCCCATATGCTCTTCCTCGTCGGTATAAAGGCTGGGTGTGACCACCACAGGCAGCCCGGCCCCCATCGCGGAATGCAGGCCGATGCGGCTGTCCTCGAAGGCCATGCAATCCTTGGGCGGCAGGCCCAGCCGTTTCAGCGCAAGGTTGTAGATCTCTGGGTCGGGCTTCTTGTGCGCCACCTCGTCGCCCGAGGCGATCACGGGGAACACATCGGCGGCTGCCTTGCCCCAGCAGGCGCGGGTCAGCGCCTCGACATTGGGGCGCGAGGTGGTGGTGGCCAGCGCCAGTTTCAGACCGGCCTCGCGTGCCTTTTCGATCAGGTCGGCCACGCCGGGGCGCAGTTCCAGATGACCGTGGGCGATCAGCGCGCCATAGCGCGTGGTCTTGTCCTTGTGCAGGGCCTTGATCTCGTCCCCGGACAGACGGCGCGCACCCTCGGGCAGGGTGGCCTGAAAGGCTGCGATCCGTTCCTTCCCGCCGCCAGTCTTCAGCAGCACGCGGTAGTCGTCGCGGCTCCAGCTCCAGTCCAGCCCCCATTCGGCGAAGGTTTCGTTGAAGGCCTGCCGGTGGAGCTCTTCCGTCTCCGCCAGCGTGCCGTCCACGTCGAAGATCAACGCCTGCAAGGTCATCGGTTTTCTTCCGCCAGGCGGCCGGCGATGGCACTCAGCACATCGAAATCGTCAAAGCGGGCCTCGTGCGGGATTTCGTGCAGGCCCTTGTGGCGATACCCCTCGGTGAAAAGGGCGAATTTCATACCCGCGCGCTGTGCGCATTCACCGTCGATTTCGCTGTCGCCGATATAGACGGCCACGCGCGCCCCCAGCTTGTCCTTGACCGCCAGCAGCGGCGCGGGATCGGGCTTTTTCGTCCCGACCGTGTCGCCGCCGACCACGGCGCCGAAATACTTGTCCAGCCCAAAGGCCTGAAGGATCGCGCGCGACGGTCCCTCGGGTTTGTTCGTACACAGGCCCAGGGCGAACCCCTCGTCATGCAGGGATTCCACGCAGTCCTGAACGCCGGGAAACAGCGTTGTCAGCGTGGCGGGGTCGGCCTCGTAATGCTTCAGGAAGCTTTCCAGCATCGCCGGGTGGCGGTCGGCAGACAGGCCGCGCGCCGCGATCACCCGTTCGATCAGCACATGGACGCCGTTGCCGATGAAATCGCGCACTGTGTCCAGATCCAGTTCGCCGTCGCCGGTTTCGGCCAGCGTCTTATTCACGGCGGCATGGATGTCGGGCGCGCTGTCGATCAGCGTGCCGTCGAGGTCGAAGATGATGGCCTTCACGCGGCGTCCTTCCATTTGATCGAGCAGCCCATGGAGGGGATCTGCTCCTCTGGTCCGTGGCCGGTTTCGGCCACCTGTTTCATTGCCTCGAACAGATCGCGGCGCAGGTCGGGGGGACCGGCCTGCTTGCGCGAGGCATCCAGCCGACCGCGATACTGCAACCCCAGACCGGCATCGAAGCCGAAGAAATCGGGGGTGCAGACGGCATCATAGGCGCGCGCGACCGACTGATCCTCGTCATAGAGATAGGGGAAGGGTAGGTCCAGTTCCCTGGCCAGTTCCTTCATCTTGTCGAAGCTGTCCTCGGGGTAGGCGTCCGCGTCGTTGGAGCTGATGGCCACGACCCCGATCCCCAGTCCCTGCAACGCGCGCGCATCGCGGATGATCCGGTCGCGCACCGCGATCACGTAGGGGCAATGGTTGCAGATGAACATCACCAGCGTTCCCTTGGGGCCGCGCACGTCCTCCAACCGCCAGGTCTTGCCGTCGGTGCCGGGCAGGGCAAAATCGGGGGCCTGCCAGCCGAAATCGCAGATCGGGGTCGAAACGGCCATTATTCGAACTCCATTTCCGTGTAGACGACGCCGGCGTTCTTGGTTGCCAACTCTTCGTAGGTGTCCAGATGCGCGTAAGGACTCTGGTCCACATAGTAGGCGTCATTCAGGCTGCCACCGTTGTCCAGATGTTCGCCAATCTTGCCGCGCAGGTAGACCAGGTAATCATGGGTGTAGCGGCGCACCTGGGCCACGTTGGTCGGGTGGCCGTGGCCCGGAATGACGTAAAGCGCACCCAGGGGTTCGAATGCCTCGTTCCAGGTCTCGATCCAGCAGCTTGTGCAGGTTTCCGAGAAGATCGGCGGCATGCGTTCGTGGAAGGCCACGTCGCCCGCGATGATCAGCTTCTGTTCGGGCAGCCAGACGGAAATGTCGCCCTCCGAATGGGCAGGGCCAAGGTGCAGCACCTCGATTGTCATGTCGCCCATCTCGATGTCGTAGCGGTCCTCGAAGGTCAGGTTCGGGCCGACCGCCTCGGTGCCGTCGGAATTCTCGCGGGCGTAGCGCTGCATGCCGGACAGGATCTGAAAGGCGTTGTCCTCGAACACCGCCTTGGCATCGGCGTGGGCCAGGATATCCACCCCCTGCGCCGCCCAGTAGCTGTTGCCCAGCATGGCGTGGCCCTGGCCGTTTTCGTTGATGACCAGGCGCACGGGCTGATCGGTGACGGCCTTGATTTCCTGATGCAGCGCCTCGGCCAGTTTGGCGTTGGCGCCCGCGTTCACAACGATCACCCCGTCGCCGGTCACGATGAAGGACAGGTTGTTGTTATGGCCTGCGTTTTCATAGGTCGGCGGCGCGGTGGCTCCGATGGCCGAGTAGACATGCGGGATCACCTCGACCGGCTTTTCGTACAGAACCGATTGGGGGTACTGGTCTGCGATATCCTCGCTGGCGAACGCGGGCGCTGCCAGCAAGGCACAAGCAAGTGCTTTGCGGATCATGGTTGAATTCCTCCCTTATGCCACAAGCATAGACGCATTCATATGTGTGAGGCTAGGGGGAAGACGCGGCACCCGGCCCGTTGGGGCGGGGTGGGGGCACTGGGCGGCGGATTACATCGCCATGGGCCAGAGGGCGAAACGCCCCGCGTCCGGGTGTCGGGCGCGGAGCGTTGGATATGATGGATCAGGCGGCCTGTTGCGCGGCCTCGGCGGCCTCGCGGATGGCGCGGATATTGGCGCCGTAGACCTCGGGCGTATCGACCGAGCCGCCCTTGAACACGGCAGAGCCCGCGACCAGAACGTCGGCGCCCGCTGCCACGACCAGCGGCGCGGTTTCGGGCGTGATGCCGCCGTCGATCTGGATGTGGATCGGGCGGTCGCCGATCATCTTGCGGATCTTGCGGGTCTTTTCCACGCCGGAATGGATGAACTTCTGCCCGCCGAAACCGGGGTTCACCGTCATGATCAGGACCATGTCGCACAGGTCCAGCACGTCCTCGACCGCCTCGGCGGGGGTGCCGGGGTTCAGCACGACACCGGCCTTGACGCCCTGCGCCTTGATCGCCTGCAACGTGCGGTGGATATGCGGGCCCGCCTCGACATGGGCGGTAATCATGTCCGCGCCGGCCTCGGCATACGCTTCGATATAGGGGTCCACCGGCGCGATCATCAGATGCACGTCCATGAAGGTTTTGACATGCGGGCGGAACGCCTTCACCGCGGGGGGGCCGAAGGTGAGGTTCGGGACGAAATGCCCGTCCATCACGTCCACATGCACCCAATCGGCGCCCTGCGCCTCGATGGCCCGGATTTCCTGCCCGAAATTGGCGAAATCGGCCGACAGGATCGACGGCGCGATCTTGATGGAACGGTCAAACATCTCTTCGTTTCCTCCCGAAGGTTTGGGGTGCGCGGACCGGGAGGGAAGGGAAGACCCCCCGGCCCGCGCCGTTGGACTGGGCGCGCTTAGGCGGCAACGCCCAGTTTCTCGCGCCAGCCCGGGTAGAGCTTGTCAGCGTCGTTCTGGAAGCTTTCGAAGGCGCGGGCCAGTTCTTTGTGCTCCTTGGCGTAGTCCACCAGGTTCACGCCAGCCTTCCAGGCGTCATGCGCCTGACCCAGCGACTTGGCCCCGGCGGTGCCACCGTCCAGATGCCCAAAGGCGCCGCCGCCCGAGGTCTGGATGATGTTGGCGTGGCCCAGGTTGTCAAAGAAGCCCGGCAGGCGCAGCGCGTTCATCCCGCCCGAGATGATCGGGGTGGTCGGCTTCATGCCCTGCCATTCCTGGTGGTAGTAGGGGCCATCGGCGGCGTCCTGCTCCAGCATGAAGGCGATGGCCTTGTCTGCGGCGTCGCCTTCCATCTTGCCAAAGCCCATGGTGCCGGTGTGGATGCCCGAGGCCCCCGACAGGCGCGACATCTTGCAGTGCACGAAAGCGGTATAGCCGCGCTTGGACTGGGGCGAGGTCACGGCGCCGTGGCCCGCACGGTGGTAGTGCAGGAACTGCTTGGGGAAGTTGCGGCGGCAGGCGGTCACGGCAGTCGGGCCGGCAACGTAGCCATCCACCAGGAAGGCGACGTGATCGGCGTCGGGGCCAAAGGTTTCCAGGATGTATTCGCCGCGGGCGATCATCTCGGCCGGATCGTCGGCGGTGATGTTGGCCGAGAACAGCTTGGCCTGGCCGGTTTCGTCCTGGGCGCGCTTCATCGCGTCGGCGACCAGGGTGATCGTGTCCTTCAGCGGTGCGAAGACCTGGTTGCCCTGGGGTTCGTCGTTCTTGATGAAATCGCCGCCCAGCCAGAATTCATAGCAGGCATCGGCAAAGGGCTGCGGGCGCAGGCCGAGTTTCGGCTTGATGATGGTGCCCACGACCATGCCGCCGTTTTCGATCGGACGGCCCAGAACGCGCCACATGTCCTGAATGTTCATCGACGGGCCGTCGAACAGGCGCAGATAGGCGGGCGGCACGTAGAAGTCGTGCATCTTGGCGTATTCAACGTCGCCCATGCCCTGGTTGTTGCCGATGGTCAGCGTCAGGAAGGACGCCAGCATCGCGCGGCCGTCGATGATGTTCCGGTCGAACAGCTCGATCGGATAGGCGATCTTCATCAGCTCTTTCTCTGGGTCGATCTCATAGACCAGCGCGTCGACGCCCTTGGTGAAATCGTCGGTGGTGCAGACCTCGACATTCGTGCCGGTCGAGCTTTCGGCGGCGAAATGGGCGGCGACGGACAGGTAGTCGCCAAAGCCCTCTTTCGGCTTCATGATGTAGGCACACAGAACGTGGCGGCCGCCTTCGATAAGCGCTTTCTCATCGAGGTCAAGACGCGCGTAGCGGTTTGACTGGTCCATTCGGTTATTCCTCCCGAGGGGTTTCGGTTTCGCGCGTTTCCGGTTTTTCGCAGGCGCCCGGCCGTTTCCACGCAGCCGGGCACCCGGTGTCGTCAGGTCTTAGTTGACCTTGGGGTCCAGGCTGCCATCGGCGTAGCGGGCGGCCATGTCATCCATCGAGATCACGTCGATCTTGGAGGCGTTGCCCGCGGTGCCGAAACGTTCAAACCGGTCGAGGCACAGCTTGGTCATTTCTTCCATCGCGGGGATCATGAATTTCCGCGGGTCGAATTCGGTTTTCTTTTCCATCGCGACCTTGCGGAACTGGCCGGTCAGGGCCATGCGGTTGTCGGTGTCGATGTTGACCTTGCGCACGCCCGACTTGATGCCGCGCTCGATCTCTTCGACCGGCACGCCGTAGGTCTGGGGCATCTCGCCGCCGAACTCGTTGATCAGGTCTTGCAGGTATTGCGGCACGCTGGACGAGCCGTGCATCACCAGGTGCACGTCCGGGATCTTGGCGTGGATCTTCTCGATCTGGCTGATCGCCAGGGTTTCGCCGGTCGGTTTCTGGCTGAACTTGTAGGCGCCGTGGCTGGTGCCGCAGGCGATGGCCAGGGCGTCGACCTTGGTCAACTTGACGAAGTCGGCGGCCTCGTCGGGGTCGGTCAGCAGCTGGTCTTTCGACAGCTTGCCCTCTGCGCCCGATCCGTCCTCTTTCGCGGCCTCGCCGGTTTCCAGGTTGCCCAGAACGCCCAGCTCGCCCTCGACCGAGGCACCGACCCAGTGGGCCATGTCCGACACGGCCTTGGTGATGCGGACGTTGTAGTCCCAATCGGCGGGTGTCTTCATGTCTTCTTGCAGCGAGCCGTCCATCATGACCGAGGTAAAGCCGTGCTTGATGGCGCTCAGGCAGGTGGCCTCGTTGTTGCCGTGGTCCTGATGCATGCACAGCGGGATGTTCGGGAACATCTCGGCCAGGGCCTGGATCATGTGGCGCAGCATGATGTCGCCGGCGTATTTGCGGGCGCCGCGGCTGGCCTGCATGATGACGGGCGCGTCGCATTTTTGCGCCGCGTTCATGATCGCCAGACCCTGTTCCATGTTGTTGATGTTGAAGGCCGGGACGCCGTAGCCGTATTCGGCCGCGTGATCCAGCAGTTGCCGCATGGTAATAAGAGCCATCGTATCCTCCGTCAGGCTGCGTGTTCTTTGCGTTCCAAGGCTGCAAGGCCGGGCAGGGTGCGGCCCTCCAGCCAGTCCAGGAATGCCCCACCGGCGGTGGAGACATGGGTAAAGTCTTTCATCACGCCGGCCGCGTTCAGCGCCGCCATCGTGTCCGCGCCCCCCGCCACCGAGACGCACAGACCGGCGCGGCTGTGCTCGGCCACGGTCTTGGCCAGCGCGTTGGTGCCCGCGTTGAAGGGCGGGGTTTCATAGGTGCCAACCGGGCCGTTCCACAGGATCGTCCGCGCGCCGCGCAGGATGTCCTGATAATGGGCGACCGTTTCGGGGCCGATATCCAGGATGCGCCGGTTGGCGCGGATGCCCCCCAGCGGCACGGGATAGGATTTCACGTCGCTGCGCTGGTTGCTGGCGACGATGAAATCCTTTGGCGTCACGATCTCGCAGCCGGCGACCATCGCCAGGGCCGAGATTTCCAGAATGTCCTCGGCATATTCGCGTTCCACGAAGGACCGGCCGATGGAATAGCCGCGCGCGAACAGAAAGGCGTTTGCCAGCCCGCCGCCCAGCAGGATCGTGTCGATCTTGGGGGCCAGACGTTTCAGAACGCCCAGCCGGGGCGCGATGCTGCCCCCCCCGATGACCGCGACCGAGGGGTATTGCGGTTCGTCCAACGCGCTTTCAAGGGCGGTCATCTCTTTCATGAAGAGCGGCCCGGCGGCGACGGTTTCGGCGGCCAGCACCGCCGAGGTGGTCGAGGCATGCGCCCGGTGACAGCAGGAAAAGGCGTCGTTGACGTAGATATCGCCCAGCTTGGCCAGTTGGGCGCCCAGCATCGGGTCGTTCTGCTCTTCGCCGCGTTCGAAGCGCAGGTTCTCGCACAGCAAGACCTGGCCGGGTTCCAGCAACTCGCTGGCGCGTTCGACGATCGGCCCGGCGCAAGTGTCGTTAAAGATGACGGGACGTTGCAGTGCCGCCTCCAGCGCGGGTTTCAGCCGCTCTGTGGTCAGGTGCGGCGTCAACTCGCCCTCGGGCCGGCCCAGATGGGTCAGCACGACGATGCGCGCACCCTGGTCCAGCAGGGGTTTCATCCCTTCGGCGAAGCGGGCGATACGCGTGGTATCGCCCAGCCCCTCATGTATCAGCGGCACGTTCAGGTCTGCCCGCACCGCAAGGCGCGCGCCCGAAACATCCCAAGATGTCAGGGGCGTCAGCGTCATCAGAGCAGCGCCCCCATCGCGACAGCGGTGTCCGACATGCGCGAGGAGAAGCCCCACTCGTTGTCGTACCAGGTCAGAATGCGAACCATCGTGCCGTCCATCACCTTGGTCTGATCCATGTGGAAGACCGAGGAATGCGGGTTGTGGTTGAAGTCGGTGGAAACGTTCGGCTCGTCCGTGTAGCCCAGAACGCCCTTCATCGGGCCATCGGCGGCGGCGCGGATCGCGGCGTTCACTTCCTCGACAGTGGTCTCGCGCGAGGCTTCGAACACCAGGTCCACGACCGACACGTTCGGCGTGGGCACGCGGATCGCGACGCCGTCCAGCTTGCCGTTCAGTTCCGGCAGCACCAGACCCACGGCCTTGGCCGCACCGGTCGAGGTCGGGATCATCGACATCGCGGCGGCACGGGCGCGGTACAGGTCCTTGTGCATGGTGTCCAGCGTCGGCTGGTCGCCGGTGTAGCTGTGGATCGTGGTCATGAAGCCGCGGTTGATGCCGATGGCGTCGTTCAGCGCCTTGGCCACCGGCGACAGGCAGTTGGTGGTGCAGGAGGCGTTCGACACGACCATGTCGTCGGCGGTCAGCACGTCATGGTTCACACCGTAGACGATGGTCTTGTCCGCACCGGCGGCGGGCGCCGAGACCAGAACCCGCTTGGAGCCGTTTTCCAGGTGCATCGCGGCCTTTTCGCGGGCGGTGAAGATGCCGGTGCATTCCATCGCGATGTCCACACCGTCCCAGGGCAGTTCCTTGGGGTCGCGGATCGCGGTCACCTTGATCGGGCCACGGCCCACATCGATGGTGTCACCGTCGACCTTGACCTCGCCGGGGAAACGGCCGTGGACGCTGTCATAGCGCACCAGGTGGGCGTTGGTTTCCACCGGACCCAGGTCGTTGATGGCGACCACCTCGATATCGGTGCGGCCCGATTCCACGATGGCGCGCAGAACGTTGCGGCCGATCCGGCCGAAGCCGTTGATTGCAACTTTAACAGTCATCTTCCATCCCTTCTTACTTGATCAGTTCCTTGGCGGCCGCGGCCACCGCTTCGGCAGTGATGCCGAAATGTTTGTACAGTTCGCCCGCCGGCGCCGAGGCACCAAAGCCGGTCATGCCCACGAAGGCCGCGTTCTGGCCCAGGAGCGGTGCCCAGCCCTGTTCGACAGCGGCTTCCACGCCCACGCGGGGCGCGTCGCCCAGCACGGATGTCTTGTAGGCGTCATCCTGCGCGGCGAAAAGCTCGAAACAGGGGGCAGAGACAACGGCGGCCTTGATGCCCTCTTCGGCCAGCAGGTCGGCGGCCTTCATCGCGATCTCGACCTCGGAGCCGGTGCCGATCAGCGTGACGTCGCGTCCGCCCTCGGCCTCGCGCAGGACATAGGCGCCCTTGGCGACCATGTTTTCCGCCACATGCTCGGTGCGCAGGCAGGGCAGGCCCTGGCGCGACAGCGACAGCATCGAGGGCGTGTTTTCGAACTTCAGCGCGGCCTGCCAGGCCTCGGCGGTTTCCACCACGTCGGCGGGGCGGAAGACGTTGAGGTTGGGCATCGCACGGTACGAGGCCAGAACCTCGACCGGCTGGTGGGTCGGGCCATCCTCGCCCAGACCGATGGAGTCGTGGGTCAGCACGTAGATCACCCGCACGCCCATCAGTGCGGCCAGGCGGATCGCACCGCGCCCGTAATCGGCAAAGATCAGGAAAGTGCCGCCATAGGGGATGAACCCCCCGTGCAGCGCGATCCCGTTCATGATGGCGTTCATGCCGTGTTCGCGCACGCCGTAGCGGATGTAGTTGCCCGAGAAATCGCTGGCGGTGACGTCGGTCATGTCGCCCGTCATCGTCAGGTTGGACCCCGTCAGGTCGGCAGAGCCGCCCGCGGTGTTGGGCAGGGTGGCGTTGATGACCTCAAGCGCCATCTGGCTGGCCTTGCGGGTGGCCACCTTGGGCGCGTCCGCCGACAGTTTCGCCTTGTAGGCGTCAATGGCGGCATCCAGCGCGGCGGCGTCGGGGTTGGCCATCGAGGTCTGGAACGCGTCCTTGTGGGCGCTGGCGGTCAGGCGGGTTTCCCAGGCCTCGCGCGCGGCGCGGCCGCGGGCCGACACGGCGTGCCAGGCGTCGTACACCTCTTGCGGGACGGTGAAGGGGGCGTGGGGCCAATCCAGCGCCTCGCGCGCGGCGGCGATTTCCTCGTCGCCCAGGGGGGCGCCGTGCACGCTGTGGCTGCCCTGCTTGTTGGGCGCGCCAAAGCCGATGATGGTGCGGCAGGCGATCATCGAGGGCTTGTCGGTCACCTCGCGGGCGGCCTGGATCGCGGCGGCGACGGCCTCCTTGTCGTGGCCGTCAACGGCCTGTACGTGCCAGCCGGCGGCCTCGAACCGCATCTTTTGGTTCATCGAGGTGGACACGTCGGTGGACCCGTCGATGGTGATCTGGTTGTCATCCCACAGCACGATCAGACGGCCCAGACCGTGGTGGCCGGCAAAGTCGATGACCTCGTGGCTGACGCCTTCCATCAGGCAGCCGTCGCCGGCGATCACGTAGGTATAGTGATCGACCAGTTCGTCGCCAAAGCGGGCGTTGTGCATCCGCTCGGCCAGCGCCATGCCGACCGCCGAGGAAAAGCCCTGGCCCAGCGGGCCGGTCGTGACCTCGATGCCCTTGGCATGCCCGTATTCCGGGTGCCCGGCTGTGCGATAGCCCATCTGGCGGAAGTTGCGCAGCTGGTCCATATCCATGTCATCATAGCCCAGCAGGTGGTTGATCGCATAGACCAGCATGGAGCCGTGGCCCGCGCTCATGACGAAGCGGTCGCGGTCGGCCCATTTGTCGGCACTGGGGTCGATTTTCATGAAGCGGTTGAACAGCACCGCGGCGATGTCGGCGGTGCCCATCGGCGCGCCCGGGTGGCCGGAATTCGCAGCCTGGACCGCGTCCATGGACAGGGCCCGGATGGCGTTCGCCATCAGGTCTTCGGCAGAGGTGTCGATCTGGGTGGGGGCGTTCATTGTCGGTGCCTCCTCAGGCGCGCTTGGATTCAGAGACAAGACGCTCGATCATCGGCGTCAGGATCAGCTGCATCGCCAGGTCCAGCTTGCCGCCGGGAATGACGATCGAGTTGGCCCGGCTCATCCACGAACCGTGGATCATCGAGATCAGGTAGGAAAAGTCGATCCCGCGCGGGTTCTTGAAGCGGATGACCACCAGGCTTTCGTCCGGGGTGGGGATCCAGCGGGCGACCAGCGGGTTGGAGGTGTCGACCACCGGCACGCGCTGGAAGTTGATGTCGGTTTCGGTGAACTGCGGGATGATGCAGTGCACGTAGGAATGCATCCGGCGCAGGATCACGTCGGTCACCGCCTCGGTGGTGTAGCCGCGCTTGGCCTTGTCGCGGTGGATCTTCTGGATCCACTCCAGGTTGATGACCGGCACGACGCCGATCTTCAGGTCGGCATATTGCGGCAGGTTCACCTCGTCGTTGACGACCGCGCCGTGCAGGCCCTCATAGAACAGCAGGTCCGAACCGTCCTCGAACGGGGCCCATTCTGTGAAATTGCCCGGCGGGACACCGTATCTTTCGGATTCTTCGTCGTCATGGACATAGTGGCGGGTCTTGCCGGCGCCGGTTTCACCGTATTCGCGGAACACGCGTTCCAGCTCTTTCAGTTCGTTCGCCTCATAGCTGAAATGGCTGAAGCCGTGGTTGCCGGCGGCATATTGGCGGTCCAGCTCGGCTTTCATGTCCTTGCGGTTGAACTTGTGGAACGCGTCGCCCTCGATCGACACGGCCTTGACGCCTTCGCGGCGGAAGATCTGGTCGAAGGTGTGCTTGACGGTCGACGTGCCGGCCCCGGAGGAGCCCACGACGGAAATGATCGGGTGTTTCTTGCTCATGACTGTCCTCCCAGGAACTCTTAGACGCGGAACAGGCCGCGGTTGCCGAACAGCGCGTTGACTTCTTGCTCGGGCAGATCGTGATAGGCGGCAACACGGCTGACCTTGTCGGTCGAGCCGAAGACGAAGGGCGTGCGGGCGTGCAGCTTGTCGGCGGTTTTCGACAGGATCGGGTCTTGCGCATCGGTGGCCAGGCCGCCGGCCTGTTCGATGACAAATCCGATGGGGGCGCATTCGTAGATCATGCGCAGGCGGCCCTGCTCATACCCCTTGCGCGAGTCGCCGGGATACAGAAACACGCCGCCGCGGGTCAGGATGCGGTGGGTTTCAGCCACCAGCGAGGCCACCCAACGCATGTTGAAGTTGCTTTCGCGCGGCCCCTCTTCGCCGGCCAGGCAGTCGTCGATATAGGCACGGATCGGTTTCGGCCAGTGGCGGTAGTTGGACGCGTTGATCGCGAATTCGCGCGAGGTCTGCGGAACCTTCACCGCCTCGTCGACCAGCACGAACTGCTTGCTATCGGGGTCCAGCAGGTATTCCTGCGTACCCTTGCCGAAGGTGACGACCAGCATGGTCTGCGGCCCGTAGATGATATAGCCGCCGCCCAGCTGTTCGTTCGCCGGACGCAGGAAGGACGCGTCGCCGTCCGCCTTGGCATCGAAGATCGAGAAGATGGTGCCGATGGACACGTTCACGTCGATGTTGGACGAGCCGTCCAGCGGGTCGATCGCCAGGGCGTAGGTGCCGTTGGGGTCCAGTTCGACGACATCGTCCTGTTCCTCGGACGCATACCAGCGCACATCGGCGGTCTTGAGCTTTTCGGCGAAGGCGTCATCGGCCATCACGTCCAGCGCCTTTTGCGTGTCGCCGCCCAGGTTTTCGCCGACCGAGGCACCCAGGGCGCCACCCAGGGGGCCGCGCTGAATCGTATGGGCCAGCTCGGCACCGACCTCGCACAGCGCATTCATAAGGGGCTGAAGGGCTGCGGGGATATGCTGCAAATCCCGGATCGGATTCTCGTTCTGCATAATTTCCTCCCGAATCTGACGGCGATTTGCCGTTGCAGCTTGCTAGTTGAAAAGCCGGAATGTAGAGAATTTAAAAACCCCAAAGCTGGCGTAAAAAAAATTTAATTCAGGTGCACGATGCCCCGTCCCGAAGCGGTAACATTCAAGCAACTCAGGGCGTTGCAGGCGATCGCGGAACATGGCTCGATCACCGCCGCGGCTGAGGCAATCCGCCTCACCCCGCCGGCGGTGCATGCGCAGCTGCGCCAGCTGGAGTCCAGCTTCAACGCCCGTCTGGTAGAGCGGGGCGGGCAGGGCGTTGTCCGCCTGACCATGCAGGGCGAGGCCGTGCTGGTGGGCGCGCGCACCATTGATACCGCCCTGCAATCCTGTGCCGACCATGTCCGCGCCCTGAACGAGGGGATGGAGGGGATGGTGACCCTGGGCGTGGTGTCCACGGGCAAGTATTTCGCGCCCCGCCTGGTGGCCGAGTTGCAGCGTGCCTTTCCGACGGTCGATGTGCTGTTGCGTGTGGGAAACCGCGATACCATCGTAAACGCGCTGCAAAGCGCCTCGGTCGATCTGGCGATCATGGGGCGGCCACCCCGCGTGCCCGAGGTTCAGGCCACCGTGCTGGGGCCGCACCCCCATGTGCTGATCGCGCCGCCGGATCATCCACTGGCCGGGCAGGGGGCGTTGCCGCCCGAGGCGATCCTGGCGCAAACCTTTCTGGCGCGCGAGGAAGGGTCGGGCACGCGCATCCTGATGGACCGTTTCATAGAGCGGCTTGCCAGCGGCAGCCCGGCGCGGGTGATGGAGTTGGAGACCAACGAAACCATAAAGCAGGCGGTCATGGCCGGGCTTGGGATCGCCTTCATCTCGCGCCACACGGTGACCGATGAACTGCGGCTGGGGCGCCTGGTCGAGTTGCAGGCCGACACGCTGCCCTTGGTCCGGCAGTGGTTCCTTGTCCATCGCAGCGAAACACCGCTGAGTTCCGCGGCGCGGCGGGTGCATGCCCATATCGTGGATCAGCGCGGCGCGTTTCTGCCGCGCTGATCCTGCATGCCGCGGGGCGGCTCAGCCGTCGAAATCGACCTCTTCGACCAGCCGCAGCGCTGTACCGCGCAGGGCGGCCAGGTCCATCAGGTTCACGTCGTCAGGCGTGAACGTGCCCCAGCTTTGCACCAGGTCGGACGCCTCGGTCGTGGGGCTGACAGGGTATTCGTGGTTGACCTCGGCATACAGCGCCTGCGCCCGGGGCGAGGCCAGGAACTCCATCAGTTGCAGGGCGTCGTCGCGGTTCGGCGCGGCGCGGGTCATGGCGATGCCCGAGACGTTCACATGGGTGCCGCCGTTCTGGAATTCGGGGAACAGCACGTTCACCGCGTTGGCCCAGTCTTGCTGTTCCTCGTCCTCCAGCATCTTGCCCATGTAATAGGTGTTGCCCAGGCTGATGTCGCATTCCCCGGCCCAGATCGCCTTGACCTGTGCGCGGTCATTGCCCTGGGGTTTGCGGGCAAGGTTGGCCTTGACGCCCTCCAGCCACGTCTTCGCGGCCTCTTCGCCGTGGTGGTGGATCACCGCCGCGACCAGCGCCAGGTTATAGGGGTGCGTCCCCGAGCGGGTACAGATCCGCCCCTGCCATTTCGGATCGGTCAGATCCTCGTAGGTGGTCACCTCGGCCGGGTCCACGCGGTCCTTGCTGGCGTAGACGATGCGGGCGCGGGTCGTCAGGCCGAACCACTGGTCGCCCGGATCGCGAAAGGCGGCGGGGATGTTTTCCTCCAGCACCGCGCTGTCGACCGGCTGGGTCACGCCGGCGGCGACGGCTGCCGAAAGGCGCGAGATGTCGGTCGTCAGGATGATATCGGCGGGGCTGCGGTCGCCCTCGGCCTGCAGCCGCTCCACCAGCCCCTTGTTCAGGAAGGCGATATTGGTGCGGATGCCGGTTTCCTGGGTAAAGGCGTCCAGCATCGGCTGGATCAGTTCCGGCTGGCGGTAGGAATAGATGTTCACGTCGGCCTGTGCCGCGGGGGCCAGCAGCGCGGCAGCGGTGCTGGCCATCAGAAGGGTGCGGAACGTCATGGAATCTCCCTGTTCTTCGCGATTGCGTTTCCCAGGCGGATAAAAGCCGAGAGAATTTGTCGGGTCAATGGTCGATTGTTTCACTCAGGTTAAATTTCCGCGTTCCTCTGCCTTCACCTCGTCCCACAGGCTGTCCATCTCTGTCAGGTCCGACTCTTCTGGCCGCTTGCCACGCGCGGCCAGCTTTGCCTCTACCCCGCGAAAGCGGCGGTTGAACTTGGCATTGGCGGCGCGCAGCGCATCCTCCGGCTCGACCTTCAGGTGGCGGGCCAGGTTCGCCACGGCAAACAGCATGTCGCCGAATTCCTCTTCGACCTCGGCCTGGCTCATGGTGTCCCGGGCCTCGGCCAGTTCGCGGGCCTCTTCGGCGATCTTGTCCACGACCTGTCCAACCTCGGGCCAGTCAAACCCCACCCGGGCGGCCCGCTTTTGCAGTTTGACCGCACGGGTCAGCGCCGGCAGCGCCAGCGCCACGTCGTCCAGCACGCCATGGGCACGTTTGGCGGCCCGCTCCCGCGCCTTGATCGTTTCCCAGTCGCGGGTCTGCTGGTCGGCGGACTTGTCCCGGCTGTCCGCGCCAAAAACATGGGGATGGCGGGCGACCATCTTGTCGGCGATGGCATTGGCGACCGTGTCAAAGGTGAACAGCCCCGCTTCCTCGCCCATCTGCGTATGATAGACGGTCTGCAACAGCAGGTCGCCCAGCTCCCCCTCCAACTCGTCCCAGGCCTGGCGCTCGATGGCGTCGGCGACCTCATAGGCCTCTTCGATTGTGTAGGGCGCGATCGAGGTGAAATCCTGCTCGATGTCCCAGGGGCAGCCGGTTTCGGGGTCGCGCAGCCGGCGCATGATTTCCAGCAAACGCGGCAGGCCGCCCTTGGGATCGTGAACCAGGGCGTCGGACGGGGAACGGGTCATCGGGGCCTCCTTGCGCAGATGGGGCGACTTGGGCAAAAGCGCGGGCGGATGTAAAGTATGTCTGGCCCTCGCGCGCAAACCCGCTAGGCTAACGCCTTGGCAGAATGCCGCGCGAACGGGGGAAACCTGATGAAAATCCTGATTTTTCTGATTGCGGTAATCGCCGCCGCAGGGCTGGCGGGCGCCTTCTATTTCCGCATGGTTCCCGACGATCCCGACCGCTGGCATGTCGATCCCCTGACCGCGGTCAAGCCGCGCAGCCCCAACGCCGTGCTGATCCGGCCCGAGGGGGGGGACGACTCGGCCCCGGTCTACGACGTGCCGCCCAAGGCCCTGGCAATTGCCCTTGCCTCGGTGGCCCTTGCCGAACCGAATACCAAACGGATCGCCGGGGCGCCGGATGCGCTGTGGCAGACCTTTGTTCAGCGTTCCGCGCTGTGGGCCTTTCCCGACTACATCTCCATCAAGGTCGTGCCGGTAGAGGGCGGGGCGACCTACGCGGCCTTTTCCCGCGCGCGGTACGGCTATTCCGACCTGGGGGTGAACGCGGCGCGCATGGCCCGCTGGCAGGTCGCGCTAGAGCAACGGCTGGCCCCTTGACCGCGCCGCGCCTTCGGGCGAGGAAGCGTCATGGTCCCCCTAGATAAACTCGATCAGATCACCCAGCGGTTCGAATTCCTTGAGGCCCGGCTTGCCGAAGGGGCGTCGGGGGATTTCGCCCAGCTGGGGCGCGAATACGCGGAACTGAGGCCGGTTGTCGAACGCATCGCCGATTACCGCGGCCTGCTGGACGATATCGCCGAGGCCGAGGCGATGCTGGACGACCCGGAAATGCGCACCCTGGCCGAGGAAGAACTGCCCGCCCTGCGCGACCGTTTGCCAGAGCTGGAACAGGCCCTGCGCCTGGCCCTGCTGCCCCGCGATGCGGCCGATGCCCGCCCCGCCATCGTCGAGATCCGCCCCGGAACGGGCGGCGAAGAGGCCGCGCTGTTCGCCGGTGATCTGCTGCGCATGTACCAGCGCTATGCCGAGGCGCGCGGTTGGAGCTTTTCCATCCTGGAGGAGAACCAGACCGAACTGGGCGGCATCAAGGAGGTGATGGCCCGCATCCAGGGCGAGGGGGTCTTTGCCCGGCTGAAATACGAATCCGGCGTGCACCGCGTCCAGCGCGTGCCCGAAACCGAATCCGGCGGGCGCATCCATACCTCTGCCGCCACCGTCGCGGTCCTGCCAGAGGCCGAGGATGTGGATATCGACATCGCGCAAAACGACATTCGCATCGACACCATGCGCGCCAGCGGCGCGGGCGGCCAGCACGTGAACACCACCGATTCCGCCGTGCGCATCACCCACCTGCCCACCGGGATCGTCGTGACCAGTTCCGAGAAATCGCAGCACCAGAACCGTGCCGCCGCCATGTCGGTGCTGCGCGCGCGGCTGTTCGACCTGGAGCGGCGCAAGGCCGCCGAGGAACGCGCCGCGGCGCGCAAGTCACAGGTGGGGTCCGGCGATCGCTCGGAACGTATCCGCACCTACAATTTTCCCCAGGGCCGGATGACCGACCATCGCATCAACCTGACGCTTTACAAGCTGGATCAGGTCATGGCCGGCGACCTGGATGAGGTGATCGATGCCCTGATCGCGGACGACCAGGCCGCACAACTGGCCGAGATGGAGTCGTGACCGGAAGCCAGGCGCTGGCCGCGGCGGTGGCCCGGCTGCGGGATGCGCGCGTGCCCGATGCCCCCCGCGATGCAAGGCGGCTGCTGGCCCATGCTCTGGGGATTGCGCCCGGTCGTTTGACACTGGTCCTGCCCGAACCGCTGGCCCCGGCGGCAGCGGCGCGGCTGGACCAGGCGCTTGCCCGCCGTTGCGCCCGCGAACCCGTTTCGCACATCACCGGCACCCGCGCCTTTTATGGACGGGATTTCCGCGTCACGCCGGATGTTCTGGACCCGCGCCCCGAAACCGAAACGCTGATTGCCGCGGCACTGGCCGCGCCGTTCCAAACCGTGCTGGATCTTGGCACTGGGTCGGGGTGCATCCTGTTGTCGCTGCTGGCCGAACGGCCCGGCAGCGCGGGGCTGGGCGTGGACATCTCTGCCGATGCGTTGGCGGTTGCCCGTGACAATGCCGCCCGGCTGGGCATTGAAACGGCACGGTTCCTGCAATCGGACTGGTTTGCCGATGTCACGGGCCGGTTCGATCTGGTCGTGTCCAACCCGCCCTATATTGCCGCCGCCGAAATGCCCGCTCTTGCGCCGGAGCTCTCCCACGAACCGCAAGCTGCGCTGAGTGACGGCGCCGACGGGCTGACCGCCTATCGCGCCATTGCCGCCGGGGCAGGGCGTGTGCTGGCCCCCGGCGGCCGCCTTCTGGTCGAGATCGGCGCGACCCAGGCCGCCGATGTCCAGGCGATCCTGGCCGCTGTCGGGCTTGACATCGTGGCCATGCATCCCGACCTTGATAACAGGGATCGGGTGGTCGAGGCCCGCCTCACCGTCCGTGAAGCGTAACCGTTATGCGACAGGCCAGACGCATCTTTTGTCAAATGGCCGCACCGGATGTATTTTCCTCTTGTCTCGCCTTTGGGGGCGTGCTTAGTCGTTCCTGCGCTTGGAGGGGCCTTGTTGGCCCGCGGCGCAGGGCAAGCCTGACACATGTCGGCATGTAAACCGCCGGACGGGGCCGCGCGATCCGCCCCCCGCGGTGCGGCGCCCGCTCGATAACGCCAACTAGGCTGGAAACCAGTAAACGCATGAGATCATCCAAGTCACGTTCGCGCTCGAAGTCCAACCGCTCGCGGTCGATGGGCAACATCGTCAACCGCGTCTTTGACAGTTCGGGCCCCGAGGGCAAGGTGCGCGGCACGCCGCAGCAGATCATCGACAAGTACAATCAGCTTGCCCGTGATGCGCAGCTGGGCAACGATCGCATCGCGGCCGAAAACTTCCAGCAGCACGCCGAGCATTACGCCCGCCTGCTGGGCGAGGCGCAGCGCAGCCAGGAGGCCAAGCGCGACCGCGACCAGCAAGAGGCCCAGGCGCGCGAGCAACGCCGCCCGCGCGATGATTCCGGTGACGAGGATCAGGGCGCCCCGCGCAATCAGGACACCCAGCCGGACAAGCCGGCCGCTGACGCGTCGGGAACCGATGGCGGGGCCGATGTGATCGACCTGAACGAGGGTGGCGAGGACAGCGCGCTGGTCGAAACCCCCGAGGAAAAACCGGCCAGCCGCCCGCGCCGCGCCCCGCGCCCCCGGGGCAAGGCGAAGGCCGCGAAAGCCGATGAGGATGGCACTGGCGAAGACGACACGCCGTCCGCGTCCACCCCGGACGAGGCCCCGGCCGCGGAATAACGCCGCCCGCCGCACTGTGTTGCCTAGGGCGCCAGCGCCCGGGTCAGGGTACAGAACCCCTCTACCGGCACCTGTTCGGCGCGATCGGTGGGCGCGATTCCCGCATCTTGCAGAACGCTCTCGATATCGGGGGCCAGCCCCTTCAGGCTGGCCCGCAGCATCTTGCGCCGCTGGCCAAAGGCCGCTGCCACCACCCGTTCCAGAACCGCCGGATCGGCGGGATAGCGCGGCGCCGGCAGGGCGGTCAGGTGCACCACCGCCGAGGCAACCTTGGGCGGCGGGGTAAAGGCCTCGGGCGGCAGGCGCATCGCGATCCGCGCCTCGCAACGCCATTGCGCCAGAACCGCCAACCGGCCATAGGCCTTGGATCCCGGCGCGGCCACGATCCGCTCGGCAACCTCGCGCTGGAACATCAGCGTCAGGCTGTCCCAAAAGGGCGGCCATGCAGGCGGCGTCAGCCAGCGCACCAGCAATTCCGTGCCCACGTTATAGGGCAGGTTCGCCACAACTTTGATCGGCGGGGTCAGATGCGCCAGCGGGTCCAGCGCCAGCGCATCGGCGTTGATCACCTCCAAGCGCCCGGGATAGGTGGCCGATATCTCGTCCAGTGCGGGCAGGCATCGCGCGTCCTTCTCCACTGCCAGCACGCGGCGCGCGCCCTCGGACAACAGGCCCCGGGTCAGTCCGCCCGGACCCGGCCCGATCTCCAGTACGTCGGCGCCGCCCAGATCGCCCGCGGCCCGCGCGATCTTGGCGGTCAGGTTCAGGTCCAGCAAGAAGTTCTGCCCCAGCGATTTCTTCGCGCTCAGCTCGTGGGTTGCGATCACCTCGCGCAGGGGGGGCAGACCGTCGATGGCACTCACCGCGGCTCTCCTTCTTCTTGGCAAAAATACCCGCCGGGGGTCCGGGGGTGGCAAACGCCCGGCCGCGTGCCACAAGGCGCGCCGTTCATGCGCCGCGCGCCCGTGCCATGTCGCGCGCCATCTCCAGCGCGGCGATCAGGCTGGAGGGATCTGCCTGCCCGGTCCCCGCGATATCGAAGGCGGTTCCGTGATCGGGCGAGGTTCGGATAAAGGGCAGGCCCAGGGTCACGTTGACCCCATGGGCGAAATCCAGCGTCTTGATCGGGATCAGCGCCTGGTCGTGATACATGCAAACCGCCGCGTCATAGCCCGCCCGTGCCTCTGGGTGAAACATCGTGTCGGCGGGCAGGGGACCGGAAATTGCCAGCCCTTCGGCGCGCAGCCCCTCCAGCAGCGGGGCGATCATCTCGATTTCCTCGCGCCCCATCGCGCCGCCTTCGCCCGCATGGGGGTTCAGGCCGGCCACGGCCAGGCGGGGTGTCTCGATCCCGAAATCGCGGATCAGGGCGGCATGGGTGATGCGGATCGTGTCGGACAGCAGGTCGGTGGTCAGGGCGCCGGGCACGTCGCGCAGGGCGATATGAATCGTGACCGGCACCACTCGCAGCGCCTCGCAGGCCAGCATCATCACCACTCGATCCACGCCCGCCAGATGGGCCAGGTATTCGGTATGGCCGGGATGGGCGAAACCCGCGCCGTCCTGCAGCGCCTTTTTGTGGATGGGGGCGGTGCACAGGGCGCTGGCGCTTCCCCGTTGCACCAGATCCACGCCGCGCGCGATGGCCTCTATCACCCCGGCGGCGTTCTCGGGGGCGGGTCGGCCCGGCGTGGCCGGCGCCGCGAAGGGCAGGCGCAGAACCGGCAGCGCCGTTGCCGCGACGTGCAGCGCCTGTGCGGGATCGTGGATTTCCGCGTGCGGCGTGCCCTCGGGCAGGTGGCGCGGATCGCCGATCCAGGCAAAGGGCAGGCGCGCGCCCAGCACCTCCCAGGCCTTGGCGGCGATCTCGGGGCCGATGCCGGCCGGTTCGCCGCAGCTCATCACGATGGGGCGGTCGGTCATGGTTCGCGGATGATCGCGTCGGCGCGCAGTTCGGCCAGATAGCTGTCGGCATAGGATACCAGCCGCTGGTTCTGCAGTTGCTGGCGGATCTGGCCGCGGTCGACCTCGGCATCCCCGAGCGCGGGGGTGCGGCCGCAGACCATCAGCAGGACCGCAGCCTGCGGCGTGCTCAGCGCCAGGGTGCTTTCGCCGGCATCCAGTCGCCCGATCTGGCCGGCGATATCCGCAGGCAGATCGGCCACGGCCCGGGTTTCGCGGATCAGCCGGTCCTGCGGTGCATCCAGCGCCTCGCCGAACAGGTCGTCGCAGGTATCCACGCGCGCGCGCACCCTTTCGGCGTCGGCGCGGGTCTTGCCGGGCATGGTAAAGAGGGCGTATTCCACCGCAACGGTGCGCGGCCCGCCCTCTGCCGCCCGTGCGATGGCGCGGTCGATCTCGGCTTCGGTGATCTGCAGGCGCGGCCCGAAACGGCTGCGCACCACTTGCCGCCATGCGATGCCGGAGGCCACGAAATCGCGGAAGGTTTCGGGGGCGATGCCCTGCTGCCCAAGCGCGGTGACCAGCTGCTCGGGGGTCATGTTGGCGCGGGCGGCGAATTCCTCCATCCCGCTGCGCACGGCCTCTTCTTCGGGCATCACGCCCAGCCGCTTGGCGGCCTGCATCTGCAACCGTTCGTCGGTCAGGATCTGCAACACGTTGTTGCGCATTTCAGCAGGGGCGCCCAGGATGGTCAGGAACCGCAGGCGCTGGTCGATCTCGAAATTGGTGACCGCGCTTTCGTTGACGATCAGGCGCGGTGCAAAGGGGCCACCCTGTTGCGCTGCCGTCCCCGTTGCCCACAGTGCCATTCCGGCCGCGGCCAGCCAAACCGTCATTCGCATCATGCTCAACCTCCGTTTGCGCCCCGGTCTCATCGCATGCACCGCCGGGTATCCGTGGCGGCCCGGGTTTCGCTGCCGAAGCCGCCCAGCGAAAGCGTCAGGCCGAAATCTGTCGATGGCTTCACACTAGTGGATGAGGTGAAGCGGTGCGAGAGCGAAAGATCGACCGCGATGCACTCGTTGCGGTATTCCAGCCCCAGGCTGGCCGAGGCCGCCTCGCCCCCGACGAAGTCGTAGCGCCAATCGGCCTCTGCGGTCCAGTTGTCACGAAAGCGATAGGCCGCGTCCATCACCCATTCGGACCGATCCGTCAGGCTGTTTTCAGCGATATTGGCCTCGGCCCACAGCAGGCTGGAGCCTAGTTTGACCGTGTCGGAATGCCAGTCGATCCGCAGGTCCGATCGCGTCACCCCGTCATCGTCCAGCAGCGCGCGGTTGGCCAGCGTCAGGTTGCTGGGCAATTGCAGCTCCAGCGCGGTCAGCCAGTCAGAGCGCAGACCGTCCAGCCCGGACCCGGCCGCGAACTGGCCGTCATCGCGTTCGCGCCAGATGCGCCCGACCAGCATCGACAACGACCAGCCCGCAGGGTCGTAGCGCGTCCAGCCCAGCCCCGCGTTCAGTCGCAGCCCCGACTCGCGCACATCTTCGCCCGCGAACCGGGTAAGCGAGAAGAGGTTGCCCTCGTCAAACTCGACCAGCACGCTGTCGTCGTTGGGAATGCCGCTGGTGTCGCGCTCGGCCCAGGCCAGTTGCAAGACCGGCTCCAGCAGGTGGCCGACCCCGTTGGCGTCGTTGCGCACCAGGGGCCAGCGCAACTCTGCGGCGGCTGCGGGCGTTAGCCGCGTGTAATCGCCCGCCAGCGCGGCATCGTCGGCGACCGTGTAATGGTCCAGCGCCAGTTCCGCCATTCCGCCCAGCACCAGACCGCCGCCGACGACCTGCCGCCCCTGCCAGTCCAGCTTGGCACTCAGCCGTCCGACATCCATGCCCTGCCCATAGGGGTCGGGATCGCCGAACGGGGTGGCAAGCGGCAGGTCCAGGGGATCGTCCGATCGCCGCCAGGCCCCGTGCGCGGACAGCGTCAGCCCGAACATCCCACCGATGCCGCCGGGCGGGTCAAAGCGTTGGCGATAGCTGAGATCGCCCACGACCGAGGGGATCGTGTCATTGGTCTCGGTGTCGCGCAGCGACTTGAAATGTACCAGCTCGGCAAAGATCAATTCGTCCCGCCGGGCGCGGGTCAGGGTCAGGGCGCTGTCCAGGCGGTCCTTGTCGGAAAAGTCGTAATCCAGCAGGTAGGCCGGGTCCGAAGTGGTTTCGATGTCGAAGCTCAGCTTGAAATCCCGGGGCAGGGCGAATTCACCGTCGACGAAGGCGTAATAGCGGGTTTTCCCCGTTACCAGGTCATCGCGCGTCACCGCCCCCTCAAAGGCCAGGTCGCCGCGGGCAAACGCCTGGCGATAGCGCAGGCCCAGCGTTCGGGTGCCGCCGGTCGTGACATGGGGGGTCAGGGTCAGGTCGCGATGCGGTCCCAACGCGATGAAATAGGGCAGCTTGACCCCTGTCCCCTGCCGGTTGCTGGCGGTCAGTTCCGGCACCAGGAACCCGGTTGCCCGCTTCAGCGTGGGATCGGGCAGGCGCAGCCGCGGCAGATAGAAGATGGGCAAGCCCCCCAGTTCCAGCCGCGCATGGTCGAAATAGAGTTGGCGTTCCTCTTGGTCGTGCACGATGCGTTTCGCCCGGATCTGCCACAGCGGAACCTCGGACATCTCGCAAACCCGGCAAGAGGAGGCAACGGTGCGGTCCAAGACCGTATAGCGGTCCGACACGCGCCGGATGTCGGCGGCGGCCAGTTGGACCTGTTGCTGTAGCACCATGCGCGCGGAATGCAGGATGCCCTCGGTCAGGTCCGGCGACAGCGCGGCGCTGTCGGCCAGCAGGACCGTTTCGCCGCCGGTGGTCAGGGTCAGCGGGCCGGTGATTTCCAGTGTTTCGCCGCGGCGGTCATAGACGATGCGCCGCGCGGTAAGGCGGGCGCCGTCTTGGAAAACCTCGACATTGCCTTCCGCGACAAGGTTGGACATCTCACCGACCGAAATGCTGTCGGCAATCAGCGTCGCGGGGCCCGGCGCCTGTTGCGCCGCACCGGGCAGGGCCAGTGCGCAGAGCGCGACAAGGGAAAGCAACAGCCGCCGCATCACCCGTCCTCCAGGTGCAGCAGCAGGCCCAGCGACAGCAGGATGCCGGCGGCGGGGGGACTCCATGCGGCCAGGGCGACGGGGATTTCGCCGATTTCGCCCAGGACCTGGGCGAAATTGCGCAGAAAAACCAGGCCCAGCCCCGCGGCAAAGGCCAGCATGACCATTGTGCCGGTCCGTCCGAAACGGCTGTGACGCATGGTGAACCCCGCGCCCAGCAGCACCATCGCGGCCAGCAGAACCGGGCGGGCGAACTCGGTCTGTAGCCAGACCCGGTGCGCGCGGGCGGAAAACCCGGCCCGCTCCATCCCCTGAATGAAGGCGGGCAATTCCCATATCGGGATGGCAGAGGGGCTGGCGAAACTGTCCCGGATCCGTTCGCGCGTCAGGTCAGAGGGCAGGGCCAGCCGGTCGTGAAGGGTTGCGCTGGCCTCGGGGTTGGCGGTGTCGGGGCCAAGATCCCACCGCTTGGCGTTGCGGATATCCCACCCCGCCGGGGTCAGGATGGCATGGTCGGCCGCGATCCGCAGGCGCGGATCGCCGGTCAGATCGAACCCCAGAAACGTCACCTCGATAAATCGGGTCGCGTCCGCGTCGGTCCGCGCCGCATGGATCACCATCTGCCCCTCGGGCGTGCCCTGGCGCAGCCACAGCCCCTCGTCGCTGACCGAAAGGACAGAAATCTCATCCTGCGAATAGCGCGTGGCCACCGTTTCGTATTGCGTGGTCGTGGCCGCGACGATCGGGTTCAGAACGGCCACGGCCCCCGCGCCCAGGGCCACGGCCGTGGCCACCGGCGCGACCAGGCTGCGCAGCGCCGACCGGCCCGAGGCGCGGGTGACCACCAGTTCCGAGGTGCGCGCCAAGCCCAGGAACAGCGCTACCGTCGCCAGCAGAACGATCAGCGGCAGCAGGCCATACAGGTCGGCGGGCACCTTCAGTGCGGACAGGTGCAGCGCCTGCGCAGGTCCGATCACGCCGATGTCGAACCGGCGCAACTGTTCGACCATGTCGATCAGCAGGAAAAGTGCTGTGAACAGCGCCGTCACGGTCAGCAGACTGATGGCGAACTTGCGCGCGAAGTAGAGGTGCAGGGTCACGTCATCGCCCCCCGCAACCGCCGTCGCCGCCCCGACATCGCGATCAGTACTGTTCCCATCGCCATGCCCGCCAAGGGCGCCAGGTAGGTCACCGGCCACAGCGCCGCGTCGCGCCGGGCGATATCGCTGGCCGAGTTGTTCAACAGGTGGATCGCGATCAGCAGCACCACGCCCAGCACCATCTGCCGCCCCGCCCCGAAACGCGAGAAACCGCCCAGCAGCAGCGCTCCGTACCCCACCAGCGCCCCGGCCACCGCCAGCAGCGGCCCGGCAAAGCGTTCGTGCCCCTCTTGCAGGGCCTCGGCCCGGGTGGCGCGGGCCGCCTCCAGCCGGGCGGGCGAGGGCGATAGCAGCGCCAGGGTGGGCAGCGTGGTCAGTCGTGTGCGCCCGGTGGTCCCGCTGTCGACCAGCGCGCCGATGTCATAGGTGAAATCGGCAAAGCGCGCGGTCGAAAGGCGGCCGTTCTCGTCCGAGAGGGATTGCGCCATGCCGTCGAACATCACCAGCTTGGGGCCGGTTGCACTGTCGACCAGCAGCGCCCGCTTGGCGGTGTAGGTGACCTGCCGCCCCTCTTCGCGCGCATCGGACAGGAAAATGTCCTGCAACTCGCTGGCCGGCGTGATCTCGCGGATATAGACGGTGACGCCGGGCGCGGGGTGCAGGAAGCGCCCCTCCGACAACACCTGTGAAGTCACGTCGCGGGCGATCTCGGCGCGGCGCTCTGCCAGTTGCGCCTGGCTGGCGGGCACCAGCCCATGGCTGAGCACAGAGGCCAGCACCGCCACGCCCAGCCCGAAGACCAGCACCGGGCGGGCCATGCGCCAGGGGCTCAGCCCGGTGGCCTGCATCACGACCAGTTCGCTTTCGTTGCTCATGCGGTTCATCACCTGCACGGTGCCGGCAAAGGCGGCCAGCGGCAGCACACGTCCTATGATGTCGGGCAGGGTAAGTGCCGTGAACTCAAGAAAAACCTGCGCCGATTGCCCGTCTCCGATCAGGCGCTCGAACAGCTTTACGGCCTGGTTCAGCCAGTAAAGCGACACGAGGACGAGCCCGAAGAAGCCGAACAGTATCGTCAGTTGCGACAGCATGTATCTGTCGAATCTCGGCACCTATCCCCCCCAGGACAGCCAGTTTCCCAGCGACACTAGACCAATCGGTACGGGGCGAAAACTGCTATCTGGTCAAGGGCGGGGCGGGGGACTAGGTAGGATGAGACACCCCAGATCACGGAGACCGCCATGACCACCCCTATCGGGATCACCTTCGCCGAGACCGACCTAGATGCGATCGAGGAGGCAGCCGGCCGCGTCGCCGTCTTTGTCGATGCCGAGGGCAAGCTGGACCCCGCCGGCCGGCGCGTGAACCGCCTGATGCGCGGTGCGCTGGCCCGTTTCATCGAAAGCGACACGTTTTCCAAGCTGAAGCCGGGCGAGGCCGCGACGCTGGCCTTTCCCGCCCACATGGCGGCCCAGGCGGTTGACGTGGTTCGGCTGGATCGCCGCCCCACGGTCGAGGAGGCCCGCAAGGCCGGGGCCGCGCTGGCGCGGCTGTTGGACACGGCGGGCATGCTGGTGCTGGCCGGGTCCAATCCGCGGGCCAGCGACGTGGCGTTCGGCCTTGCCCTGCGCGCCTACGGGTTCGACGCCCACAAGACCGCCGAACCGACGGTGCCCGGTGCGGTCAAGGTGATGGCGACCAAACCCGAGGAGGTCGCCGCCAAGGCCGGGCCGATGGCCGCGCTGGCCGAGGGGGTGTTCTTTACCCGGGATCTGGTCAACGAACCGGCCAACATCCTGACGACCGACGATTTCGCCGCACGCCTGGCCGCGATGCAGGAACTGGGGCTGGAGGTCGAGATCCTGGAAGAGGCCGATCTGGAAAAGCTGGGCATGCGCGCGCTGCTGGCGGTGGGGCAGGGGTCCGAAAGCCCCTCCAAGGTGGTGGTGATGCAGTGGCGCGGCGGTGACGCCGACCAGGCCCCGCTGGCGCTGGTCGGCAAGGGCGTGGTGTTCGACACCGGCGGCATCTCGATCAAGCCGGCGGCCGGCATGGAAGAGATGACCATGGATATGGGCGGTGCGGGTGTCGTGGCGGGCGTGATGCGCACGCTGGCCCTGCGCAAGGCCAAGGCCAATGTCGTGGGCCTGGTCGGGCTGGTGGAAAACATGCCCGACGGGCGCGCCCAACGACCCGGCGATGTCGTGCGCACGATGAAGGGCGACACGGTCGAGGTCATCAACACCGATGCCGAGGGCCGCTTGGTCCTGTGCGATGTGCTGTGGTACGCGCAAGATCGGTTCCAGCCTGCGGGCGTGATCGACCTGGCGACCCTGACCGGGGCGATCATCATCGGGCTGGGGCATCACCATGCGGGCGTGTTTTCCAACGACGACGCGCTGTGCGATGCCTTCCTCAAGGCCGCCGGGGCCGAGGCCGAGGGCGCCTGGCGCATGCCCTTGGGCGAGGCCTACGACCGGCAGCTGAAATCGCAATATGCCGACATGAAGAACGTGGGCGGGCGTGCTGCGGGCTCGATCACCGCGGCGCAGTTCCTGCAACGCTTCGTCAAGGACGGCTGCCCCTGGATCCACCTGGATATCGCGGGCGTGGCGCGGGTTGGCGAGGATACGATGCTGGCGCCCAAGGGTGCGACCGGCTGGGGTGTGCTGGCGCTGAACCGGCTGGTGGCGGATCGGTTCGAGGGGTAGGCGGCGCGCGAAGGGCCGCGCCCTGCCTGCGAAGGGCAGGCGTGGCCCTTGTCGCGTGTTACTTGATTGCGCAACAGCCCCCTGTGTTACAACACCCTGGCCGATACCCCACAGACAGAGAGTCGAATGGGCAACGCGCTGTTCTATCACCTGACCCGCCGCCCGCTGGAGGCGACATTGCCGATGCTGCTGGAAAAATCCCTGGCGGCGGGCTGGCGCGTGGCGGTGCGCGGCACCGATGCCGGGCGGCTGGACTGGCTGGATGAACGCCTGTGGATGGGCGACGGGTTCTTGCCCCACGGTCGGGCCGGGGGCGGGTTCGACGCGGATCAGCCGGTCCTGCTGACAACCGCGCCGGAAATGCCGAACCGTGCCGCCTGCCTGATGGCCGTGGACGGGGCCGAGGTTGCCGCGGCAGAGGCCGAGGCGCTGGAACGGGTCTGCATCCTGTTCGATGGCAACGACCCGGCGGCGGTGGACCATGCCCGCGGCCAGTGGCGCGCGCTGACCGGGGCCGGGGTACCCGCGCAATACTGGTCCGAGGAGTCGGGCCGCTGGGAGAAGAAGGCCGAAAGCGCCGCGCCGCAGGGCTAGCGCAGGCCGGTTTCCTTTAGCAGGCCCAGGCGCTTGGCCTCGTAGTAATAGCCGCGCGCATACCACATGACCGCCGCGTCCTCGTCCCCGTCGGAAACGATCCAGGCCCCGCGCAGGTATTTCCCCGCATATTCCAGGTTGGTTTCCGCATCCAGCAGACCTGCGGGTTCGCCGCGATAGCCCATGGTCCGTGCGGTCTGTGGCAGGATCTGCATCAGCCCGTAATAGGGCCCATTGCGCGCCGCCGGGTTATAGTCGCTTTCGCGTTGGATGACCTTGTGCAGCAGGCTTTCGGGGATACCGTGGCGCTTGGCGTATTTGCGCACCAGCCGCCGCATTTCCGGCGTTTCACCCGGGTAGAGCGTTGCAGGTACCTTGGCCGATTTGCGTTTTCGGCCAGATCCGCAGGCGGCCAGCGGGGCGGCGGCGATCAGGGCCAGGGCGGCACGGCGGGGCAGGGTGGGCATGGCGACGGATCCTTTCGGCTGATCCCCATCGCATACGCCACCCGGGCCCACTTGCCAAACGGCCCGGCGGGGCACCGCCGATGCGACAGCAGCACAAATGCAAACCCCGCGGACCTTGCGGCCCGCGGGGTCTCCTCCTCCCTGGAGGTGCAGACGGATACTTAGTCCATCTGCTTGAAGTGGAACTCGCCGCCCTCTTTCAGGCCCGAGGGCCAGCGCGAGGTCACTGTCTTGGTCCGCGTGTAAAAGCGAAAGGCATCGGGGCCATGCTGGTTTAGATCGCCAAAGCCCGATTTCTTCCACCCGCCGAAGGTGTGATAGGCCAGCGGAACCGGGATCGGCACGTTGATGCCCACCATGCCCACGTTGATGCGCGCGGCGAAATCGCGGGCGGTGTCGCCGTCGCGAGTAAAGATCGCGGTGCCGTTGCCGTATTCGTGGTCCATGGCATAGCCGATGGCCTCTTCGTAGGTCTGGGCGCGCACGGTGGACAGGACCGGGCCGAAGATCTCTTGTTTGTAGATCTCCATGTCGGGGGTCACCTTGTCGAACAGGGACGGCCCGATGAAATAGCCCGACTCATAGCCTTGCAGGGCAAAGTTGCGGCCATCCACGACCAGATCGGCCCCCTGTTCGACGCCCGTGTCTATCAGGCCCAGCACCCGCTCTTTCGCCTGGGCGGTCACCAGCGGCCCGTAATCCACGTCCGCACCGGCAGTATAGGGGCCGACCTTCAGCTTTTCGATGCGGGGCACCAGCTTTTCGATCAGGCGGTCGGCGGTTTCATCCCCCACGGGCACGGCCACCGAAATTGCCATGCAGCGTTCGCCCGCCGCGCCATACCCCGCGCCCACAAGCGCGTCGGCGGCCTGGTCCATGTCGGCATCGGGCATGACGATCATGTGGTTCTTGGCGCCGCCGAAACACTGCACCCGCTTGCCGTTGGAACAGCCGCGCCCGTAGATGTATTCCGCGATGGGGGTGGAGCCGACGAAGCCGATCGCCTGGATGGTCGGGTTGTCCAGGATGGCGTCCACCGACTCCTTGTCGCCGTTGACGACCTGCAGCACGCCATCGGGCAGCCCGGCCTCTGTCATCAACTCGGCCAGCATCAGGGGGACGGAGGGGTCGCGTTCACTGGGTTTCAGGATAAAGGCGTTTCCGCAGGCCAGCGCCGGGCCCATCTTCCACAGCGGGATCATGGCGGGAAAGTTGAAGGGCGTGATGCCCGCCACCACGCCCAGGGGCTGGCGCATGGAATACATGTCGATGCCGGGGCCGGCGCTGTCGGTGAACTCGCCCTTCAGCAGATGCGGCGCGCCGATGCAGAATTCGATCACCTCCAGCCCGCGCTGCACATCGCCCTTGGCGTCGGGCAGGGTCTTGCCATGTTCCGAGGACAGCGCCTCTGCCAGTTTGTCCATGTCGCGATGCAGAAGCCGCACGAATTCCATCATAACGCGGGCGCGGCGCTGCGGGTTGGTGGCCCCCCACGCGGGTTGTGCTTGGGCGGCGGCCGCAACGGCGGCGTCCAGCTCTGCCTTGGAGGCCAGGGCCACCTTTGCCTGCACCTCGCCAAGCGCGGGGTTCATCACATCGGCAAAGCGGCCCGACTGGCCGGCCACCTGCTGCCCGTTGATGAAATGGCCCAGTTCCTTCATCGCGTCCTCCCGCTCTTTTTCGCCATATGGCTGTTGGACGTGAGGATAGGCTTGCAAAATTCAACGCGAAAGCGGCAGTTTTCCAAAAACGTTTTGCAATAATGCAAGGATGCGCTGGAATGAACTGGGACGATATCCGCCTGTTCCTGGCCGTGGCACGGGCCGAAAGCCTGACCGGCGCGGGCAAGGCGCTGCGGCTAGACCCGGCCACCCTGGGCCGCCGCATCGCCCGGCTTGAGGAAACCCTGGGCACGGCGCTGTTCGTCCGCTCGCCCCGTGGATATGGGCTGAGCGAGGCGGGCGAGCGTCTGATGGCCCGTGCGATCCATGCCGAGCAGGCCCTGCAGGAAGGGGCCGAGGAATTGCGCGAACAAGAGGGGCAATTGACCGGCTCTGTCCGCGTGGGGGCACCGGACGGGGTGGCCAATTTCCTGCTGCCGCAGGTCACGGCCGCGCTATGCGATGCCAATCCGGGGCTGGAGGTTCAGATCGTCGCGCAACCGCGCGTCTTCAACCTGTCCCGGCGCGAGGCCGACATGGCCATCGCCGTCAGTCCCCCCAAGACCGGGCGCCTGACCGTGCAGAAGATCACCGATTACCACCTGCACCTGGCCGCGACCCGCAGCTACCTGCAACAGCACCCGCCGATCCGCGAACTGGCGGATGTCGCGGGGCACCGCATCGTGGGCTATATCCCCGACCTGATCTTCGACAGCGAGTTGGACTATCTCTCCGAGGTCGGCGCCGCGCGGGTGACGCTGGCCTCGAACTCTGTGGTGGTGCAACTGAACTGGCTGCGCACGGGGGCCGGGCTGGGGATCGTCCACGATTTCGCGATGCCCTTTGCGCCGGGCCTGGTCAAGGTGTTGCCGGACCGGCTGGCGTTACGGCGCAGCTTTTATCTGGTGCGCCATGGCGACGACCGGCGCAATGCCCGGCTGTCCCGTTTTGCCGGGTTGCTGGCCGAGGGCGTGCGCGCCGAACTGGCCCGGCTAGAGGCGCTCTGAGCGGGCGCGGGGAAATGCTGCACTTGCAAAACCGCGCGCAATATAGTTGCGTGCGTGAAAACCACCGCAGGAGGGGCCCATGCGCATCGGTCTTTACCCCGGCACGTTCGACCCGGTGACACTGGGCCATATAGATATCATCACGCGGGCCTGCGCGCTGGTGGATCGCCTGGTCATCGGCGTGGCCATCAACCGGGACAAGGGCCCGCTCTTTGATCTGGAAGAGCGTGTCGAGATGATCGAGACCGAATGTGCCGCCCTCAGCGCGCGCACCGGGACAGAGATCATCGCCCATCCGTTCGAGAATCTGTTGATCGACTGCGCGCGAGATGTGGGGGCCACGATGATCGTGCGGGGCCTGCGCGCGGTGGCGGATTTCGAGTACGAATTCCAGATGGTCGGCATGAACCGGGCGCTGGATTCCAGCGTGGAAACGGTGTTCCTGATGGCCGATGCGCGGCGCCAGGCGATCGCGTCCAAGCTGGTCAAGGAAATCGCCCGGCTGGGCGGTGATGTGTCCAGCTTTGTGACACCGCCGGTGCGCGACCGCCTGCTTGCGAAATTCGGCCGCCCGACCGGCTAACGCCAGAAGGCCAGGTAATCGATCAGATCGGTCAGCTTGCGTGCCAGGAACAGCACGCCGTCATGGTCGTTCAGGGTGATGTCCCCCAGAACCGCCAGAACGATCAGGCCGAACAGCGCGGCGGAAATCGTGTTGGTCATCGTTATCCCCTTGAGGACCGGCCAGGGCGGGATAGCAGCTTGATGCCCTGACGGAAAGCCGCCGGGTAAGCCATTGACGGCAAAGGGGGGCGCATTCGGTGGGGGCTTGCGATAAACTTGGGCGAACGCCCCGCCGGCCCGATTCGTGTCACGGGTGGGACGGGGCGCGGGACAAGCAGGCCGGGGAACAGGCAGCGATGAGCGACATCACCGAACTGGAGCGGCGGATTGCCGCCGCGCTGGAACGCATCGGCACAGGGCTGGACGGGTTGGAACGGATCAATCCCGACCGTCCGGACGCGGACGAACATGCCGCCCTGCGCGAGGCGCTGGAGGCCGAGCGCACCGCCAATGCGCAGCTCAACGAACGGGTCAAGGCGATCCGCGAACGGCAAGAGGTTCAGGTTGCGCGGCTGGAAGAACGCGCAGAGGAGGCCCGGCTGCGCCTGGCCGAGGCCGAGAACCAGATTGCCCGGCTGCGCGCCGTCAACGCCCGCCTTCGGGAAACGTCTGCCGCCCTGCGCGCGGCCAACGCCGAGGGCCTGGCCGATGCCGGCGCCATCGATACCGCAATGAAGGCCGAGCTGGAGGCGCTGGCCACCCTGCGCGCGGGTGACCGGGCCGAGCTGGAGGCGATCATCGCCGATCTGGCGCCCATGGCCGCAAAGGAGGACGGCAATGCCTAATGTCGAGATCGAGATCGGCGGGCGCAGCTTTGAGGTGGCCTGCAAGGAGGGCGAAGAGGCCTATCTGCAGGCCGCCGCGCGCGCGCTGGATGCAGAGGCCTCCTCGCTGGTGTCGCAGATCGGACGACTGCCCGAGGCGCGCATGCTGCTGATGGCCGGTCTGATGCTGGCCGATCGCACCGCCTCTATGGAAGAGCGGCTGGCCGCGGCAGAGGCCAAGCTGGCCGAGACCGAGGCCGAACTGGCTGAAATGGCGGCCGCCCCGCCGCCCCCGCCCGAGCGGGTGGAAATTCCCGTGATCCCGCAATCGGTCAGCGACAGCCTGGCCGAACTGGCCGCCCGCAGCGAGGCGCTGGCCGCCCGGGTCGACGACAAGCTGGGCGAAACCGGCGCCTGAGCGCTGTCCGCAAAGGGGACCATAAGAATGGCGTGGTTTGGCGGCCCCTGAACGGGGTCAGCCCAGCAGCGCCAACCCCGCGCCGCCCGCTGCGCCCAGGGCGACGACGGCCAGTGCCGGGGCCTTCCACAGGGTCAGGGCCAGGAAACAGGCCAGCGCCAGCGCGAAATCCCGCATGTCCCCAATGGCCGTTGTAAAGACCGGGTCGTAAAGCGCGGCACCCAGGATGCCGACGACCGCCGCATTCGCCCCGCGCATCAGGGCCTGCGCCCGGCCCATCGCCCGGAACCTGTCCCAGAACGGCAGAACGCCCACCAAAACCAGAAAGCCGGGCAGGAACACCGCCCCCAGTGCCAGCGCCGCGCCCGTGATGCCGCTGGGGGCCGGGTCCAGCATCGCGCCCAGGTAGGCGGCGAAAGTGAACAGCGGGCCGGGTACCGCCTGTGCCGCGCCGTAGCCGGTCAGGAAATCGGCCTCGGACACCCAGCCGGGCGCGACAACCCCGGCCTGCAACAGCGGCAGCACCACATGCCCGCCACCAAAGACCAGCGCCCCCGCGCGGTAGAACCCGTCGATCACGGCCAATCCCTGCGCCCAGCCCGCCACCAGCGGCAGCAGGATCAGCAGCCCGAAAAAGGCCGCAAGCGCCAGCCCGGCCTGTCGCCGGGTCACGCCGGGGGCCACCGGGCCGCCGAGGGACCGGCCCTCGCCGCCCAGCACCAGCCCTGCCAGCGCGCCCAGAACGATGGCCCCGATCATGCCGGCGGCCCCCGGCACAAAGGCCAGAACCGCCACCGCGCCCAGGGCGATGGCCGCGCGCGGGCGGTCCGGGCACAGGCTGCGCGACATGCCCAGAACCGCCTGCGCGACGATGGCCACGGCCACGATCTTCAGCCCCGCCAGCGCGCCGGTGCCCAGCGGGCCGTCGATCGCATCCGCCCCCAGAGCAAAGGCCAGTAACAACAGGGCAGAGGGCAGGGTGAACCCGGCAAAGGCCGCCAGCGCCCCGCGCCATCCCGCGCGCATCAACCCCAGGGCAAACCCCACCTGGCTGGACGCCGGGCCGGGCAGGAATTGGCACAACGCGACCAGATCCGCATAGGCCGCGTCCGACAGCCAGCGCCGCCGGGTCACGAATTCGTCCCGGAAATAGCCCAGATGCGCGATGGGCCCGCCGAAAGAGGTCAGCCCCAGCCGCAGAAAGACGGCAAACACCTCTGCCGGCCTGTGTTCGGTGTCGTTGCTCATTGCATCCGCCCGTCGCCTTGACGCCCGCGAACAGGGTAGCGCATCGCCGGGCGGTGCCCAGCCCCGAAATTCGGGGCCGTGCGCCCTCAGGCCGCCGCCGAGGGGGCGGGCGACGTGCCGGGCAGCAGGGCGCGCATCTGGTCCTCTGCCCAGAAGCGGATATCGTGGCGGTGCACGATGTCATGCAGCGCCGCCATGCGGTCGCGGCGTTCGTCCTCGGCCATCTCCAGCGCTTGTGAAATCGCGCTGTCCATGGAACGGTGCGAAAACGGGTTGGTCAGCAGGGCCGACCCCATTTCCACGGCGGCGCCCGCGAATTCCGACAACACCAGCATCCCGTCGCCATCGACGCGGGCAGCGCAGAATTCCTTGGCCACCAGGTTCATCCCGTCGGCCAGTGGCGTGATCCAGGCGACATCCGCCGCGCGGTAATAGGCCACCAGTTCGGTGAACGGGATCGCGCGGGAAATCAGCGCGATAGGCTGCCAGTCCAGCGTACCGAAACGGCCGTTGATGCGCCCGGCCATCTGCTCAAGGTCGCTCTGGATATTCTCGTAGACGGTCATGTTGCGGTTGGCGGGCACGGACACATGCATCAGCCGCACCTTGCCCCGCAGATCGGGGCGGGTTTCCAGCAGGCGTTCGAAACTCAGCAACTGTTCGATCCCGCCCTTGGTATAGTCGGTGCGCCCGACCGACAGGATCAGCTTGCCCCCGCCCAGATCGGCGCGAATATCGGTCAGCCGATCCTCGGTTTCGGGCAGGCGGGCGACGCGGTCGATATACTCGGCATCCACCCCCACCGGCGAGGCCTGCACCGCCACGACGCGCCCGTCATGCACCAGTTCGGTCGGCACGCTGCGTTCGGACAGCGCCGTGACCTCGGCCGCGAATTCGGGGTCTACCTTTTCGCGGCGGGTGACATCGACATCGCACAGGCTGCGCGCAACGGACACGAAGTTTGCCGCATAGCGCGGGATGTGAAAGCCGACCACGTCGCAGGCCAGCAGGCTTTCGACGATTTCCTTGCGCCAGGGCAGCACATTGAACATGTCGGCCGACGGAAACGGCGTGTGGTGGAAAAAGCTGATCTTCAGGTCGGGGCGCATGGTGCGCAGATAGCCCGGCACCAGCCACAGGTTGTAGTCATGCACCCAGACCACGGCGCCCTCTGCCGCCTCGGCGGCGGCGGCCTCGGCAAAGGCCCAGTTCACCTCGCGGAAGGTGGGCCAATCGACCGGGTCGTAGTTATAGCGTTCCTTGAAGGAATGCAGGATTGGCCAGAACGCCTCTTTCGAGGTAACGTGGTAGAAGCTTTTGACCTGTTCGGCGGTCAGCGGCAGGCGCGACACGGTGTATTTGCCATAGGCGTCCTCGATCTCGACCACCCGGTCGAAATCGGGGTTAGAGGTATCCTCGGCCTGTTTCCAGGCGACCCAGGCGCCGCTTTCGAACCGCCCGAAGAAGCTTTTCAGCGTGGGCACGATGCCGTTGGGGCTCTTGTTCTCGCGAAAGACGGTTTTCCCATCGACTTCCACCTCCTCATAGGGTTGGCGGTGATAGACGATGACCAGGTTCGAGGGCATTTCAGGCTCCTTGCGGGGTGTCGTGAAGGGCGAAGGCGGCGATGGCCTCCAGGATACCGCCGGCGCCGTGGGCGCGGGCGGTGTGCAGATGGTCCAGTTCGCGCACGCGATCCAGCAGCGCGGGTTCGGAATTGCCGACGGCCACCGCATTCAACCCGCATTCCAGCATGGACAGGTCGTTCAGCGTGTCGCCAGCAGCCAGCACGCGATGTTCGGGGATGCCCAGATGCTCTACCAGCCGCCGCAGCGACGGCCCCTTGGAGACACCCTTGGGCAACACGTCGAAAAACCGGTTGTCCGAAATCAGCCAGTCCAGGCCCAGGCCTGCGATCTTGTCCTCGGCACTGGGGCAATAGGCAGCCGGGTCCAGATCGAAGCTGACCCGGTGGCGGAACGCGGTGGGTTGCAGGGTCAGGCCGGGGTGCCCGTCCAGCGTTTCGCGCACCTCCGCGCCCTTGTCGCCCCATCGGTTGGCGATGTCAGCCTCCAGCGCGGGGATGGGGTTGATCGCGCGGCGCGGCACCACCTCGGCGATGGTGGTCCCCACGTCGCCCACGACGTAATCGGGCCAGGGCAGCCCGCGCTCTGCGCACATTTCCATGATGAACGCAGGGTCGCGGCCGGTGACGAAGATCAGCCCGACGCTGACGCGGTTGGCCTCGATCCAGTCATAAAGCGTGCGCCGGTCGGATTCCGATCCGCCCAAGAAGGTGCCGTCCAGATCGGTGGCCAGCACGAAGCGGCGGGCCGACAGCGGCGGGGTCAGGGTTTGTGCAATGGTCATGCGGGTTCTCCGAAGGGCAGGGGATCGGTCGGCGAGGGATGGTCCAGCATCAGGTCCAGCGCGCGCGGCTCGGCCTCGATCGGGCGCGTCCACAGGTCGGAAAAGCTGCGCTCCAGGTCGGCGCCCTCGTGCAGGATGGCGTGCACGGTTTCACAGATCGGCATGGCAACGCCGATCCGGCGCGCCAGGTCGATGACCGAGGCGGCGTTTACCTCGCCCTCCACCACCACGGGGCTGCCATCGAAACAGACCGCGCGCGGCAGACCCTGGCCCAGCTGCATGCCCAGCGACATGTTGCGCGAGGTTGCCGAAGAACAGGTCAGCGTCAGGTCGCCTGCGCCGGACAGGCCGGTGACGGTTTCGCGTTTGCCGCCCAATGCCTCGGCCAGGGCCTTCATCTCGTCCATGCCGCGGGCGATCAGGGCGGCACGGGTGTTTTCGGCAAAGCCCGCGCCAGACATCATCCCGCACGCAATGGCAATCACGTTCTTGATCGCGCCGCCGACCTCTACCCCGACCAGATCGTCCGAGACATAAGGGCGGAACCCGCCGCCGCCCAGCGACATGGCCAGCCGTGCGGCCGGGCTGGCCAGGGGTGCCAGCCGGTCGGCATAGGCAAAGGGGAAGGCCACAGTCGCGGCGGTGGGATGCCCCAAAGCGGTTTCGCGCGCGAAGGTCGGCCCCGAGATCGCGCCGACCGGGTGGCCCGGCAACTCTTGCGCGACGACCTCGGACAGCAGCAGGCCGCTGCCCCGCTCGATCCCCTTGGCGCACAGCGCAATGGGGATGCCGTCGGGCAGGTGCGGCGCCGCGTTGCGGCACATCTGGCGTAGCGTGGCAGAGGGGGTGACCATCAACACCGCCTCTGCCCCACTCAGCGCGCGGGCCAGGTTGGCGGTTGCGGTGATACCGTCGGGCAGGGCGATGCCGGGCAGGTAATCGGGGTTCTGGCCGGTCGTGTTGATCTGTTCGGCAAGTTCGGGCCGCCGTGCCCACAGGGCGACGGATTGGCCGTTACGGGCAAGGACCGCGGCCAGCGCGGTTCCCCAGGATCCCGCGCCAAGCACCGCGATGCGGCGGTAGGGGGCTGATGACGGGTCTGATGCGATGTTGTCTCTCATCCGGTTAGGGTCTGCCGATCTAGAGCTTTCGACCGCCTTGGGGCGATGCGGTCGCCCAGGGCACATACGGGCGCGCCCCGGTCTTTCGCCGCGCAACCGATCCCTGGTCGTTTCGCCCGGATCCAAGGGTGCGCGGCCTTACATGTTACAAGCTACGCGGCCGGGCCTTCGTTTCAAGGCGCTGCCGCCGTGCAGCATTGTGGTGGTGCCGTTTTCGAGCCTTTTTCCTTCAGTAAGCGTAGGAAATATACCGACTGCTTAATTCTTGGGCAAGCCCGTGGGTGAGGCTGTCGCCACCTTTCTGAGCAATCGGCCTGTGTGGCCTGGGGCTTTGTACTGTCATTTGGGTGGCGGGCCGTGGGTGGGGATCTTGTAAAATAAATGTATATCAAGTGGATATGGTTGTGAGCTGTGGAGGGCCATCAGGTTCACCCCAAATCCTGGAAGGCTTTAAAACGTGCCGGTGCCCGTGCGTTGGCCGCTTGGCGTGGCGCTTGACCGCTTCGCTGCATGGCAGCAATTATTTAGGGAAACAAAGCGTATTTATTTAGGGAAACAAAGCGTATTGCGGTGCTGCCGCCGCAAAGCCAACCCCGAGGAGACCAAGATGACGACCGACACAGTGCGCACTGCGATCTTTCCCGTGGCCGGGTTGGGAACCCGTTTCCTGCCCGCGACCAAGGCCACCCCGAAAGAGCTGTTGCCGGTCATCGACACCCCGCTGATCCAGTTCGCCATAGACGAGGCGCGCGACGCCGGGGTCGAGCGTATGGTCTTCGTCAGCCACCCGTCGAAATCCGCGATCGAACGCCATGTGCGCGCAGATCACGACCTGATCGCGACCCTGCATGCCCGCGGAAAAAGCGAGATTGCCCAGAACCTGCACGCCGCCGCGCTGGACGAGGACGAACACGAGGTGGAATTCGTCATGCAGCATGAACCGCTGGGGCTGGGCCATGCGGTGCTGCGCGCGCGGTCCCATGTGCTGCCCGGCCCGGTGGCGGTGATCCTGCCCGACGACCTGATCCTGTCCGAACCCGGCTGCCTGAGCGAGATGATTGACGCCTACGCGGCCAGTTCCGCGGGCCACATGGTCGCCACGATGGAGGTCACGCCGGAAACCGTGTCGCGCTATGGCGTCCTTGATCCGATTTCGCAGACGGGGCCCCTGATCCACGCGCGCGGTATGGTCGAAAAACCTGCGCCCGAAGATGCGCCCTCGATGAACGCGGTGGTCGGACGCTATGTTCTGGATGGGGCAATCTTCGACACGCTGGCCAGCCAGACGCCGGGCGCGGGCGGTGAAATCCAGTTGACCGACGCCATCGCACGCGATGCAGCGCGGCTGGGGCTGGCCGGGTTCAACTTCTCTGGGCGGCGGTTCGACTGTGGGTCCAAGCAGGGCATGCTGGAGGCGACGCTGGCGATGGCCAGCCGGCACCCGGACCTGTCGGATGTGATCGCGTCCCATCGGGCGGGCATCGCCCTGCAGGTCGCGGCGGAATGATCGGCCCGGCGCCGGTCTGAAAGGTCACGGCTGGCTTGGCGGGTTCGGGGGCATCGGCTATCAAGGCGCTCCCACATCGCCGAGGAGTTGCCCGTGACCACTGCCGAACCCCGTATCGCCCGGACAATCGCCACCGATATCGGCGCCCGCCCCCAACAGGTCACAGCGGCGGTGGAATTGCTGGACGGGGGCGCGACCGTGCCCTTCGTCGCCCGCTACCGCAAGGAGGTGACAGGCGGGCTGGACGACACCCAGTTGCGCCTGCTGGCCGACCGCCTGGCCTATCTGCGCGAGATGGAGGCGCGGCGCGCCGCGATCCTAAAGTCCATCGATGAGCAGGGCAAGCTGACCGACGATTTGGCCCGCGCGATTTCCGGGGCCGAGACCAAGGCCGCGCTGGAAGATATCTACCTGCCCTTCAAGCCCAAGCGCCGCACCAAGGCGATGATCGCCTGCGAAAACGGGCTGGACCCCTTGCTGCGCGCAATCATGGACGACCGTGCAGCCAACCCCGAAACACTGGCCGCAGCCTATCTGTCAGAGGCGGTGCCGGATGTGAAAACGGCCCTGATCGGCGCCCGCGACATCCTGGCCGAGGAACTGGCCGAAAGCGCCGATCTGTTGGGTCGTCTGCGCGATTTCATGCGGGCCGAGGCCTTCGTTTCCGCCCGTGTCGTGCCCGGCAAGGAAGAGGCGGGCGCCAAGTTTTCAGATTACTTCGATCACCGCGAAAAATGGGCCGACATGCCCGCCCACCGGGCGCTGGCGATCCTGCGGGCCTCGAAGGAAGAGGTCGTGACAATCGAAATCGCGCCCGACTCGGAAACCGGCGCCCCGCGCGCGGTGAACATGATCGCCGCGCAGATCGGGATCGCGGGCGACGCGCCGGGCGATACCTGGCTGCGCGAGGCCGCCGCCTGGACCTGGCGTATCAAGCTCAGCCTGGCGATGTACATGGACCTGCTGGGGGAATTGCGCCGCCGCGCCCATGAAGAGGCGATTGCCGTCTTTGCCCGCAACCTGCGCGACCTGCTGCTGGCCGCCCCGGCCGGCGCGCGCCCGACCCTGGGGCTGGACCCTGGCATTCGCACCGGGGTCAAGGCGGCTGTGGTGGATGGCACCGGCAAGCTGCTGGAAACGGCGACGCTTTATCCCTTTCAGCCCAGGAACGATCTGCGCGGGACAGAGGTCAAGGTGATCGAGATGATCCGCCGCCACGGTGTGGACCTGATCGCCATCGGCAACGGCACCGCCAGCCGCGAAACCGAGCGGCTGGTGGGGGACATCCTGCGCCTGCTGCCCGGCGACATGCCTAAACCGACCAAGGTCGTGGTGTCCGAGGCCGGGGCCTCGGTCTATTCGGCGTCCGAACTGGCTGCGCGGGAATTTCCCGATCTGGACGTGTCCCTGCGGGGCGCGGTGTCCATCGCGCGGCGGTTGCAGGACCCGCTGGCCGAACTGGTCAAGATCGAGCCGAAATCCATCGGTGTTGGCCAGTATCAGCACGACGTTGACCAGCGCCGTCTGGCCAGGACGCTGGAGGCGGTTGTCGAGGATGCGGTGAACGCGGTCGGTGTGGATCTGAACACCGCCTCGGCGCCGCTGCTGTCCCATGTTGCGGGGCTGGGGCCGCGCCTGGCCCAGGCGGTCGTGGATTACCGCGATGCGAATGGGGCCTTCCCCTCGCGCAAGACGCTGCTGAAGGTGCCCGGCCTTGGCCCCAAGGCCTTCGAACAGGCGGCCGGTTTCCTGCGCATTCGCGACGGCGCCGAGCCGCTGGACGCCTCTGCCGTCCACCCCGAGGCCTATGGCCTGGCGCGCAAGATCGTGGCTGCCTGCGGGCGCGACCTGCGGGCGATCATGGGCGACGGCACCGCGCTGAAGGGGCTGCGCGCCGAGGATTTCGTCGATGACAGTTTCGGCCTGCCGACTGTGCGCGACATCCTGGCGGAACTGGAAAAACCCGGCCGCGATCCGCGCCCGGAATTCCGCACCGCCAGCTTTGCCGAGGGGGTAGAGGACATCAAGGATCTGAAGCCCGGCATGATGCTGGAGGGCACGGTAACCAATGTCGCGGCCTTCGGGGCCTTCGTCGATATCGGGGTGCATCAGGACGGGCTGGTGCATGTCAGCCAGCTGGCCGACCGTTTCGTGAAAGACCCGCATGAGGTGGTCAAGGCCGGCGATGTCGTAAAGGTGCGGGTGGTCGAGGTCGACATTCCCCGCAAGCGCATCGGCCTGTCCATGCGCAAGCAGGGCGGCGGTGGCCCACGGCCCCCAAGCAGTGGTCCCAAGGGCGGGCGCGGCAAGGGCAAACCGGCGCCGAAAGCCGGCCCCCAGGGCAATGGCGCGATTGGTGCCGCGTTGCAGGCCGCGATGAAGGGTAAGCGTTAGGGGCTTACGCCGCGGGCAGGCTGTCGACCAAATCGGCCCACTGGGCGGCGTTTTCCGCGCCGCCCCCACGCAGGCCGAAGAATTGCGCGATCAGCTCGCCCCCGGCGTCGAAGGCCTCGACCGACAGGGCGGGGCCGTGCTGGCCGGGCTTGGTCACCGCCCACAGTTCCGCCACCCGATCGGCGCGCAGGTGCAGGTTGAAGGCGGGGTCCAGGATGTTCTGCCACGGACCGGTGGGCTTGATCGTTTCGGCGGGGCCTGTGTGGATTTCGGTGCAGCCCGGATTGCCGACCAGCAGGGTAAAGGGCAGGGCGCGGTCGGCCAGCCCGTCCAGCAGCGTCCCGATACAATCGGTGGACAGTGGGCGCGCATGGGGCGCCCCCGCCGCGCGATAGGCGGCAAGGCGGCTCATGCCCAGGTCCTGCAGCATGCCCTGGAACGTGCTGCGCCCCCCCAGCCTGTCCCACGCGGCGCGCAGCGCCTCGCGCTGGTCGGGGTCGGCGTGGGGCGGCGCGACGGGGTGGCGTGGGGTCAGCGGCAGGACGCGGCCCTGATCCTCGGTCCGCAGGCTGTCCACCAGCCCGGCCCAGTCTGCGTCGGTCGCGTCCTCGCCGATATAGATCTTGTGCACCGCGTCCCCCGCCGCGTCATAGACCTGGATCGAACGGCGCAGATGCTTGCCCTTCTGCTCTTCCACGGCGAACCCGTGGATCCAGTGGCGCGGCGTCAGGCGCAACTCGAACCCTTGGCCCTGCACGGTCGCGGTGTCGGGGGTATAGCCGGTGACGGGGCCGGTCTTTTCGATCACCGCGTTTTCGTTGCGGGTCAGGGCCATGACCTCGCCCATCGCGGGGATCAGCGGCATCAGCGCGTCCGGGGTGGCGTCGATCTGGGTGACGCCGTGGCCGATTTCGGCGGCGACCACCATGGCCTCTGCAATACCCAGGGAGTCCGCCAGGTCGCGGCTGCGCATCGTGGATTTCTGCTGGCGGATTTCGCGGATCCGGTCGGGCGTCAGGGCGCTGGCGTCTTGCATTGCAACTCCTTTCGGGCCTGTGGGCTGGGACGGACGGCGGCGGCAGCATCTATCGGGCGGCGGCCCGAATGCAAGCCCGCCCGGCGCCGCATGCTTGACCCCGGCGCCGCGGGCTGGTTTGCTGGCGCCATGTCAGGGGAGTCTCGCCAAGGGGACTGAGAGGCTGACGGCATGGCGACATGCGGTGAAGCGACCCTTCGAACCTGACCCAGTTGATGCTGGCGTAGGAAGACCATGGGCGCAAACACCGCCCGCTGGCACGCGTGCCGCCTTTCCTGCCTCATGCCGCAACGGGTCTTTTTGAGTGCAAGCTTGAGGAGAACCCAATGACGGACCACCCCAAAGCGCTGACCACCGGTGCGCTGCCCGCCTCTGCCAAGGTCTACATTCCTGGCACGCTTTTCCCCGATATCCGCGTGCCGATGCGCCAGATCGACCTGGACCCCAGTGCCAAGGAACCGCCGTTGATCGTCTACGATGCCTCGGGGCCCTATACCGACCCCGATGTGGCGATCGACATTTCCTGCGGCCTGCCCGATATCCGCGGGGCGTGGATCGCAGCGCGGGACGATACCGACGCATACGAGGGTCGGCCGACCGCGCCCGCCGATAACGGTTTTGTCGAGGGGGCGGCGCTGGTGCCAGAGTTTCCCGGTCGCTGCCAGCCCCGCCGCGCAACCGGGGCCGCGGTCACGCAGATGGCCTATGCACGGCGGGGGATCGTGACGGCAGAGATGGAGTTCGCCGCGATCCGCGAAAACCAGGGCCGCGATGCAGTTGGCATCCGCGATGGTCAGGATTTCGGCGCGGCGATCCCCGACCGGGTGACGCCTGAATTCGTCCGCGACGAAATCGCCGCCGGTCGCGCCATCCTGCCCGCCAACATCAACCACCCCGAGCTTGAGCCGATGGTGATCGGCCGCAACTTCCTGACCAAGATCAATGCCAATATGGGCACCTCGGCTGTGACCTCGTCCATGCAGGAAGAGGTGGACAAACTGGTCTGGGCCATCCGCTGGGGCGCGGACACGGTGATGGACCTGTCCACCGGGCGCAACATCCACAACACCCGCGAATGGATCCTGCGCAACGCGCCGGTGCCGGTGGGCACGGTGCCGCTGTATCAGGCGCTGGAAAAGGTCGGCGGCGTGCCCGAGGATCTGACATGGGATCTGTTCCGCGACACCCTGATCGAACAGGCCGAACAGGGGGTGGACTATTTCACCATCCATGCCGGGCTGCGCCTGCATCATGTGCCCCTGACGGCGGATCGCGTTACGGGTATCGTCAGCCGGGGCGGCTCGATCATGGCCAAGTGGTGCCTGGCGCATCACCGGGAAAGCTTTCTTTACACGCATTTTGCCGAGATCTGCGAAATCTGCGCGGCCTATGACATCAGCCTGTCGCTGGGCGACGGGCTGCGCCCCGGGTCCATCGCCGATGCCAACGACGCGGCGCAGTTTGCCGAGTTGGAAACCCTGGGCGAACTGACGCAAATCGCCTGGACCCATGACGTGCAGGTGATGATCGAGGGGCCGGGCCATGTGCCGATGCACAAGATCAAGGAAAACGTGGACAAGCAGTTGGCCCTGTGTGGCGAGGCGCCTTTCTATACCCTCGGTCCGCTGACCACGGACATCGCGCCGGGGTACGACCACATCACCAGCGCCATCGGGGCAGCGATGATCGGGTGGTTCGGCACGGCGATGCTGTGCTATGTCACGCCCAAGGAACATCTGGGCCTGCCCGACCGGGACGATGTGAAAACAGGCGTCATCACCTACAAGATTGCCGCCCACGCCGCCGACCTGGCCAAGGGGCATCCCGGTGCCCGCGCCCGCGATGACGCGCTCAGCCGCGCCCGGTTCGAGTTCCGCTGGGAGGATCAGTTCAACCTGTCGCTGGACCCCGATACGGCGCGGACCTTTCACGATGAAACCCTGCCGAAACAGGCCCATAAGGTGGCCCATTTCTGTTCCATGTGCGGACCGAAATTCTGTTCGATGAAGATCAGTCAGGACATCCGCGATGCCGCGCTGGACCAGGGCATGGCCGAGATGGCCGGCAGGTTCCGCGAGGCCGGCGCGCTTTACCTGCCGGTGGAGGAGAGCAGCACCGAGGGCTGAGTCGCGCGGGCTGGCGGAAAGGTGCCCGCCGCCCTGGGGCCGGACTGGTCCCGGGGCGGTTTTTCCGGTATTGTTCCGCAATTGCGCAAGACACGGGGGGTGATCCTTGAAACGCTGGAGCGCAGCCTTGGCCCTTGCCGCCCTCGCCGCGGGACCGGCCCTTGCCGATACCTCGGTTTCGTCGAAATCGCGTGCCGCGTTGTTTGCCAGCCAGCTTCGGGTGCTGGATAGCCGTGCCGCGCAGCAATATTCGAACTCGGTCCGCCTGCAACCGGCGCCGGTCATCACGCCCGGCCGCGTGCTACCCTATGCGGGCAAGTATCGGGGCGAATACCTGGCCGTCGCCCGCGCCGCCGCGCGGCGCCACAACGTGCCCGAGGATTTGTTCCTGCGGCTGGTCCAGCAGGAATCGGGCTGGAACCCCAAGGCGGTATCGCACAAGGGGGCGATCGGTCTGGCGCAGTTGATGCCTGACACCGCGCGCCGCCTGGGCGTCGATCCCGAGGATCCCCGACAGAATCTGGATGGGGGGGCGCGGTACCTGCGTCGGCAGTACGAACGTTTTCGGTCCTGGCGGCTGGCGCTGGCCGCCTATAACGCGGGGCCAGAGGCCGTGGCCCGCCACGACGGCGTGCCGCCCTACAAGGAAACCCGCAATTACGTAACCGCGATCCTGGGCAGCTAGGCCAGTCCGCCCCGCGCGCGGTTACAGGATGGCGCGGGTCTTGCGGGCGCCGGCGGAAATGTCCTCGCCCAGCCCCTCGACCGTGGCGCAGCCTGCCAGCGTCAGCACAAGGGTCAACAGCACGATCCGGGCCATCGCCTACTCCTTTTCGGACCACCAGATATCCGGCAGGAATCCCATCCAGTCCCCATAGGCGGGGATGGTGTCCGGGTAGCGCAGCCACGCCCGGTGGGCAAGCCGCGAGGCAGGCGCGTACCAGATCGGGATGACATAGCGCCCGGTGGTCAACACCCGGTCCAGAGCCCGTGTGGCGGCGACGAAATCCTCGTGGCTGTCCGCGGTCAGCATGGCGTCGATCATCGCCTCGGCGGCGGGGCTGTCCATGCCCATCCAGTTGCGCGTGCCCGGCGTGCTTACGCCCTCGCGGCCCCAATACAGGCGTTGTTCGTTGCCCGGCGACAGCGACAGTGCGCGGGAATAGAAGGTCATATCGAAATCGTAGGCATCCGTGCGTTCGGTATATTGCGCGCTGTCCACGGCGGTGATGCGCACGCCGATGCCCAGCCGTTTCAGATGCTCGGCGAAGATGTCCACGATCTGTTGGGTTTCGGTCGCCCCCTGACGTAGCAGGATTTCGAATGTGAAGGGGGTGCCCTGGGCGTCGCGCAGCACCCCGTCATCGGCCACGGTCCATCCAGCGGCCTGAAGCTGCGCAAAGGCCCTGCGCAGGTTGCGCCGGTTCGATGACCGCCCGTCCGAGGATGGCAGGGCGTATCCTTCCAGCGCGCCGGGCAGCAGGCTGTCCGCGAAAGGCGCCAGCAGGTCGCGCACGCGCCCCTCGGCGGGGCCGGGGCGCATCCCCAGAACCGAGTTGGAGAAGTAGGAGGCGATGCGCGGCTGGCTGGCGCCGTTCAGCGTGGCGTTGATGAACTCGAAGTTGAAGGCGTGCAGCATCGCATCGCGCACGCGCCAATCGGCAAAGATCGGGCGGCGGGTGTTCATCACCAGGCCCGAAATCCCCGATGGGCGCTGGTGCGGGATCTCTGCCTTGACGATCTGTCCGTCACGCACGGCGGGGAAATCATAGGTGGTTTCCCATTTCGCGGCGTTGCCCTCGCGGTAGACATCGATCGCGCCCCCGCGGAAGGCCTCGAACACCACATCGCCATCGCCGAAATACTCGTACCGGATTTCATTGAAATTGTGCTGCCCGCGGTTCAGCGGCAGGTGCCAGCCCCAGTAATCGGGATCGCGGCGCAGCGACAGCAGGCGGCCCGGCACGGCCTCGGCGATGACATAGGGGCCGGTGCCGATGGGCGCCTCCATCCCGCTTTCGTCAAAGGCGCGACCGTCCCATTGCGCCTTTTTCAGAACCGGGCGCAGGCCCAGGATCAGGGGCAATTCCCGGTCCGGCGTGTTGAAGGTAAACCGCACGCTGCGCGGGCCTGTGGCCTTTGCGGTGGCGATCTTGGCCCAGGCGTTGCGATAGCGCGGGTGGCCCTGGGTGCCCAGTATCTCGAACGACCACAGAACGTCCTGCACGGTGACGGGGCTGCCGTCCCAGAACCGGGCCTCTTCGCGCAGGGTGAATTCGACCCAGTCGCGGTCGGGTCCGGTTTCCACCGATTCGGCCAAAAGGCCATACAGGGTGAAGGGTTCGTCCCAGGATCGGCCCATCAAGCTTTCATAGGCGTGCAGGCGCAGGCCCCAGGGCGCGCTGCCTTTCAGGATGAAGGGGTTCAGGCTGTCATAGCCCCCGGCCTCGCCCAGAACGATGCGGCCGCCCTTGGGCGCGTCCGGGTTCACATATGGGAGGGCCACGAAATCTTGTGGCAGGGCCGGGGCCCCATACATGGCAATCCCGTGTTGCGGCGATGCGGCGGCGAATCCCGGCACCAAGAGCAACGCAATCAGCACCGCCCAAGCGCGGAGCGGTTTGAAAAAATCCGGCATCATTTCGGCAACAATCCTGCTGGCCCCTTGTTTTCTTGGGTGAGAGCCTAGGGGCAGCGTCTTGCTTTTTCAAACTTTTAGCTTGGATCGCCCGGCCGGATTGCGTATAACTAAGGCACTGCTCGATAGGTTTCTTGCCTGTATGAAACCTGCCTCAATGACTTAACGCCCGCCTTGTGCGGGCGTTTTTTTTTGACATCTTCCGCAGTTGCAAATCGCATGCCGTGCAGGATCGCTGGCGCGCAGATGGGCACCCGTGCCGAGGGCTGCGTGCGCTCAAGCGTAGCCGAACGCCTCGTAGTCGCGGGCAAAGATTTCGCGCACGCGGCGTTGCTGGGCGGGGGTCAGGGGCGCGCGGGGGGCCTCGGACCGATTGAACCGCTGTTCCAGCAGATCCTCGGGCGGGAAACCATCGGCGCCCGCGCGGGCAAAGATCGTGCGCAAATCGGCGGAGAGTGTCTCGACCTTGCCGATATAGTCGTAATCGATATCGCCATAGGCGATGTTATAGACCTGCGGGCGGAAATGCGCGCTGGTCTGCAACGGGTCGATTTCCAGCGTGTGGGCGACGTAGTCCAGGAACACGTCGAAATTATAGCTGTCGCCCCTGGCCGGATCGTAGCCATGATCGCGCATCGGGCGGGTGTGGTTGTGCCGGGCGATGTTCTTGTCATCGACGAAGAAGTTGGTAAAGCCTGACCAGGCGCGCGCCTCGGGATCGCGGGTCAGCGTGAACAGAAAGCCGGAATGCGCGGTATAGACCGGCTCGATCTTTTCCCAATGATAACGCGCCAGATAAACGCCCCGCGTCGCCCGGTGGATGGAGCGTTGGTAAAACGCGCCCTCGGAATAGTAATACAGCAGTTGCGAGACCGAGGTGCAGGCGCATTTCAGGTTGCGCAGGAACAGGATCTTGCTGTCCGTACTCATCACGATGTTGCGCAAGGGGCCGCGCAGGTGTTCGGGATAGGCCTCCAGCTGCAACAGCGACCGATAGCGGGGAAAGAACGGGGCCAACGCCCGGTTCAGGGGCGTGCGGGCGCTGAGCGGATTGAGATAAACGCGTTTCTCGCCCATGGCGCCGATCCTTCGGAAATGGGGGAAGTTGGAGCGGGTGAAGGGAATCGAACCCTCGTCTTAAGCTTGGGAAGCTCCTGCTCTACCATTGAGCTACACCCGCCCGGGTCGGTGTGAGTTAGACAAAGACCGCGGCGTCGTCAAGCCCGGAACCCCGGTCCTGCCACCAGCGCGGGCGCGGTCAGCGCCGCCGTCGGCGGGGGCTGCCGCCGGTGTTGAAATCGACCTGCGGCAGCGGTGCGATCTTGGCCAGTTCCGGGAATGGATCGCTGGCATGGGGCAGGGCGTTGGCGGCGACGAAATGATCCTGGAACCGGGGTTCGACGGCGGTTTCCACCTTCTCGATCCGGCGCACGTTACCCTCGATCAGCCGCCGCGCCGCACGCGAACACAGCGCGATGCGTGCGCCCGTCCCCGCCGCGTTCCCGGCCGAGCGGACCCGGTCCACCGGCACGTCGGGGATCATCCCCAGCACCATGGCGTGCAGCGGGCTGATATGCGCGCCAAAGGCACCGGCCAGCACGACCCGATCCACCCGGTCCACGCCCCTGCGGTCCATCAGCAGGCGCGCCCCGGCATAAAGCGCCGACTTGGCCAGCTGGATCGCCCGAATGTCCCCCTGGGTGACGGTGACCAACGGCCCGCCATCGTCCGTGCCGTCGTGCAGCACATAGCTATGGGTCCGGCCCTCGGGCGTGCAGCGCGACGTGCCCGTCTGTGCCGCTGATCCGATCAGCCCCCCCGCATCGACCAGCCCGGCCATGCGCATTTCGGCCACGGCCTCGATGATGCCCGACCCGCAGATGCCGGTGACGCCGGTTGTGCCCACGGCCTGCTCAAAGCCATCCTCGTCCGACCACAGGTCGCAGCCGATCACCCTGAAGCGCGGCTCCTTGGTTTCGGGATCGATGCGCACCCGCTCGATCGCGCCGGGGGCGGCGCGCTGGCCGGAACTGATCTGCGCCCCCTCAAAGGCCGGGCCAGTGGGCGAGGAACAGGCCAGCACCCGGCTGCGGTCGCCCAGGATGATTTCCGCGTTGGTGCCCACATCCACGATCAGCACCAGATCGTCCGATTTTTCCGGCGCCTCGCTCAATGCTACTGCTGCTGCGTCCGCGCCGACATGGCCCGCGATCAGGGGCAGAACATAGACCTTGGCCGCCGGGTTCAGCGCGCCCAGCCCCAGATCCGCTGCCGACAGGTTCACCGCGTCCGAGGTGGCCAGGGCAAAGGGTGCCTGGCCCAGTTCCACCGGATCGATGCCAAGGGCCAGGTGATGCATCACCGGGTTGCAGACCAGCGTGGCCTCCAGGATCGCGGCGGCGTCTATGCCGCCCTCCTGGGCGATGGCGCGGGCCAGATCGTCCAGCGCGCCGCGCACCGCGACGGTCATCTCTTCGGCGCCGTCGGGGTTCATCATGGCGTGGGAAACCCGGCTCATCAGATCCTCGCCGAAGCGGATCTGCGGGTTCATCACGCCGGCCGAGGCAACCACGGCCCCGGTGGCCAGATCTGTCAGATGCGCCGCGATGGTGGTCGATCCCAGGTCGATCGCCATCCCATAGATCGGCCCGTCGAAGAAGCCGGGCCAGATGTCCAGGATCTGGGCCGGGCCGTCGGCATGCCCCTGATGCAGCGCGACGGTCACCTGCCACTGACCCGCGCGCAGTGCTTTTTGCAGGCGTGCCAGAACGGGCAGGGGGGCGTGCGCCGGGGGCAAGTCCCATTGGGCGGCCAGCGCCGCGTTCAGCCGCTCCAGATCGCCGGTCGGGGCATGCATGTCGGGCTCGGCCACCTCGACGAAGTAAAGCCGCGTGGCGGGGTCCATATCAACCGTGCGGGCCTCGGCCGCCTTGCGAACCACCTGGCGGTGGAGCTGGCTTTCGGGCGGCACATCCAGCACCACGTCCGAAAGGATCTGTGCCTGGCACCCCAGCCGGCGGCCCGGTTTCAGGCCGCGTTTTTCGTCATAGCGTTGTTCCACCGCGTTGAACGGCGAAAGCGCGTCGGCAGAGACCGTCACCCCGTGTTTCGGGAACTGGCCGGTGCCGGGAGTGACTTGGCATTTCGAGCAGATCCCGCGCCCGCCGCAGACGCTGTCCAGGTCCACGCCCAGTTTGCGCGCAGCCTCCAGCACCGTGGTCCCATGGGGGACGCGGCCGCGCTTGCCCGAGGGCGTGAAGATCACCAGAGGATCGGTCATGTCAGGCAGGTAGGGCGCATTTGTTGATATCGCGAGGGGGAAGAAGATTTTTCTAGCAGATCACCCGTATTTCTTTGCGGGCGCAGACGATCACGAACGGGGTGGCGCATTCGATCAGATGACAGCCACGCCTGCGGACCTCCAGCTCCAACCGCCGCCGTCCGACCTTGCGCTCGACATCCGCAACCCTGCGGCGCACCACGCCGCCGGTTCCCACGGATTTCGCCGCAAAGATCTGTGCGAGCCATTGCGGGATGGAGTGAAGGGGCGGGGCATATGTCACGCCCCAACCGTGCCGCAGCCATGGTTTCCATTCGCTTAACCGCGGCGACGACGCCGCCCGCCGCGCCCGGACCCGGCCGCGCTTGCGGCCTTCGATGCCTCCGGGAAGGGGGTGCCTTCGCCGACCGCGTCCAGAACCCGGGCGAACTTGATCCATTCGGTGCCGTTGTCGTCATGGTTCATCAACAGGTTCGCGGCGCGCACGGCCTCCATCTCGACCGGGCGGACGGGGTTCATGATGGCGCTGGTCATGCCCGCCCCGATCGCCATGGGCAGAAAGGCGGCGTTGATCCCGTGGCGATGCGGCAGGCCAAAGGAAATGTTCGATGCCCCGCAGGTGGTGTTCACCCCCAATTCATCGCGCAGCTTGCGCACCAGGGCAAAGACCTGCTGGCCGGCGCTGGCCATGGCGCCGATGGGCATCACCAGCGGGTCCACGACGATGTCATGGGCGGGGATGCCGAAATCTGCCGCGCGCTCGACAATCTTCTTTGCCACCGCAAAACGCACGTCCGGGTCTTCGGAAATGCCGCTGTCGTCGTTAGAAATCGCCACGACCGGCACGTTGTATTTCTTGACCAGCGGCAGCACGCGTTCCAGCCGCTCTTCCTCGCCGGTAACCGAGTTGACCAAAGGCCGCCCCTCGGCCACCTCCAGCCCGGCCTCCAGCGCGCCGGGGACAGAACTGTCGATGCACAGCGGTACGTCGACCAGACCCTGCACAAGCTCGATCATCTTGCGCATCAGGGGCGGTTCGGTCTCATTCGGGTTGGGGTTGGAGTTGTAGACGACCCCCGCATTCACATCCAGGACCATCGCCCCGCAGGCGACCTGCTCCAGCGCATCCTTTTCGACGGTGGAAAAATCGCCCGCTTCCAGTTCGGCGGCCAGTTTCTTGCGGCCGGTGGGATTGATCCGCTCGCCGATCACGCAGAACGGATCGTCAAAGCCGATGGCGACGGTCTTGGACTTGGACTCGAGCACGGTGCGGGTCATGAAATCTCCTCAGGTTTCCTGCGCCGGGGCCAGGCCGTGCCCGGCCAGCCACGCGGCATTTGTCTTGATACCGCCAAGCGGGAAGAAATGAACGCCCTGGATCGGGAAATCCGTGCGCGTCGCGGCGGCCTGTGCCAGATCGCCCAGGAACGCATCGGGGGTAAAGGGCATCACCAGCTTGGACACGTCCCGCGCCCGGCGCTGCAACACCGCCAGCGAGGGGCCGACGCCGCAGGCAATCGCGTATTTCACCAGCGTCTGCAATTTCGCCGGTCCGGCAACGCCGATATGGATCGGCAGGTCCACGCCCGCCGCGCGCACGCGGTCGGCCCAGGCGATCACCGGCCCCGCCTCAAAGGCGAATTGGGTGACAATCGCCATCTCGGCGTCGGTGCGTTGTGCAAAGGCCTGTTTCCAGCCAAGCGCGGCCATCATGTTGGTCTCGCCGCCATCCGGGTCGATGTCGCGCGATCCCTCGGGGTGGCCGGCCACATGCAGCCGGGTGAATCCGGCCTTGTCGAACAGGCCGGTTTCCAGCAGTTGCATCGAGCAATGGAAATCGCCCCGCGGCTGGGGTATGCCGCCGGCCAGGATCAGCCCCTCGGTCACGCCGGCCTCGTCGCTGTAGCGTGTGATCCAGTCTTGCAGCGTGGCCGCATCGGGGATCGAGCGGGCGGGGAAATGCGGCATCGGGCTGAAGCCCTCGTCCCGCAGGCGCCGGGCGGTGGCGACCATGTCGCCGTTCGGGGTGCCGTCGAGATGGGCGATATAGACCCGCGTGCCGGCGGGCAGCAGGGCGCGGAAATCCGCGACCTTTTCGGCGGTGCGGGGCATCACCTCCATCGAATAACCCTGAACGAAGGCCGCCATCGCCCCCGCCCGCGGCGCGCGCGCCGCCTCTTTCCTGAATTGCAGCAGTCCCATCGCGGTCTCCCAGAGCCGGTTCAATTGCCATCCCATCCGGAAGCCGCAATCAGTGCCTTGAGCCGCGCCATATCGTATTCAGACTGCAATCGCGCGGCTTCTGCCTCGGCCAGGGCCTGCGGATCGCCGTCGCGGGACACCGGGTCGCCCCGGCGCCAATCCGCAAGATACGCATCGCTGTCCTTGGCCCCCACCGACATGGCGCAGCGGTCGATCGCCTGTTCAAAGCGTTCGTCCAGCACCCGCTTGGCCGCATTGCGGCCGCGGCCGACAATGACCTGGGCGGGGATGTCGCGCCAGTAGATGACGGTGACGTCGGGCATCTGATTCCCTTCCTTACGTAACCCGCTTGTAATCCGGCAATCTGTCGCGGCGGGGGCGGTTTTCGACAGGATGCGAACCGCTTGCGACCGATCTAGACGAGCGTGCCTGCCCAAGCCAGAGGGCGGGATCGGAAAAATCTTCATCAAGACCATGAGGCGGGGCGCGCCATCTGCGGCGTTGCATCGCGGAGGGGCTGAGGTTACTTTCAACATAACTTGATCTGGAGGGCGATCCGATGGCGCCCAGGCGTCCGAATGGTGCGGGCGCGTTCCCCAAAGCGGTTGCAACCCCCGCGCCAAATCCGCCGGACCCGGCGTCGCTGTATGCGGCGCTGGATCTCGGCACGAATAGTTGCCGCATGCTGATTGCCCAACCCAAGGGTAGCCAGTTCCATGTGGTCGACAGCTTTTCGAAATCGGTGCAGCTGGGCACCGGGCTGGAATCGTCCGGCCGGTTGAGCCGCGCCTCGATCGGGCGCACGATCCAGGCGCTGCGCATCTGCAAGAGCAAGCTGGAAAAGCACAATGTCGAGCGGATGCGCCTTGTCGCGACCGAGGCCTGCCGCCGCGCAATCAACGCCCGCGATTTCATCCGGCTGGTGCGGCGCGAAACGGGGCTGAAGCTGGACATCATCCAGCCCGAGGAAGAGGCCCGCCTGGCCGTGGTGTCCTGTGCGCCGCTGGTGTCCACCCGGACCGATCAGCTGATGGTGGTCGATATCGGCGGCGGATCCACCGAACTGGTCTGGATCGACCTGTCGGCAGTGCCGCGCCACGACCGGCCGCGGTCGATCATGCGGCTGCACGCGGGATTTCACGCCAAGGACAGCCCGTTCCCGGCGGCCCGGGTGGTGGACTGGATTTCCGTGCCCCTGGGGGTGGCCACCCTGCGTGAGCAGTTCGACGATGTCGAGGACGACCACGCACGGTTCGCGCTGATGAGCTGGTTCTTTGAGGAAAACCTGGCTGAGTTCGCGCCCTACGCGGCCGAGCAGACTAAAGAGGGGTTCCAGATCATCGGGACCAGCGGCACCGTCACCACCGTTGCCGCCAGCCACCTGGGCCTGCGCCGATACGACCGGACCAAGGTGGACGGGCTGCGCATGACCTCGGCCCAGATCGATACGGTGATCCGCCGCTACCTGGACCTGGGCCCCGACGGGCGCCGGGCCGACCCGCGCATCGGGCGCGACCGCCATGCACTGATCATGTCGGGGGCGGCGATCCTGCAGGCCCTGATGCGGGTCTGGCCGACGGATCGGCTGTCGGTGGCCGACCGGGGGTTGCGCGAGGGGCTGCTTTACGCGCAGATGTCGGCCGATGGCGTGCTGGAGGATGGCCCGTTCTGAGCCCTTGCCTCACGGGCACGCGGGCGGGGCCGTCGGGCCATGGGTATTTTTGCCAAGAAGAAGGACAGGGACCGCGTAAGGCGGGGAACGGGTATGGCGGATAAAAAGGGCAGCAGCGGGCGCGGGCAGCGCGATCTGAAGGTCAAGGTCAAGACGGCGCGGGGGCGGCGGCTGTCCTCGACCCGGTGGCTGGAGCGGCAGTTGAACGACCCTTATGTCAAGCGCGCGCGGGCCGAGGGCTATCGCGGGCGGGCGGCGTTCAAGATCCTGGAACTGGACGAAAAGTACCATTTCCTGAAACCCGGCGGGCGGGTCGTGGACCTGGGGTGTGCCCCCGGCGGCTGGTGTCAGGTGGCCGTCGCGCGCGTGAACGCGCTTGGCGAGAAGAAGGGCAAGCCCGTGGGCACCGTGCTGGGCGTCGATCTGCAAGAGGTCGAACCGATCGCGGGCGCAGAGGTGCACCAGCTGGATTTCATGGAAGAGGGCGCCGACGACAAGGTAAAGGCCTGGCTGGGGGGCAAGGCCGATGTGGTGATGTCAGACATGGCCGCAGCCAGTTCGGGCCACAAGCAGACCGACCATCTGCGCATCATTGCCCTGTGCGAGGCGGCGGCCGAACTGGCCTTTGACGTGCTGGAGGAAGGAGGTACCTTCGTTGCCAAGGTTCTGGCCGGCGGCGCTGAGGGCGAATTGCAGAAGCTGCTGAAGCAGCGCTTTGCCAAGGTGGCCAACGTGAAACCGCCCGCCAGCCGGGCGGACAGTTCCGAGAAATTCGTGGTTGCGACGGGCTTTCGTGCAGGCGGCGCGGCGGGTTAGCCGCGCCAGGCCAGCATCCGGCGTTCCGCCCAGCCGATGGCCGAACTGGTGGCCACGCCCAGGGCCGACAGGATCACCACCCCCGCGAACAGCCGTTCCAGATCGTAAAGCGATCCGGCCTGCAGGATATAGGCGCCGATCCCGTATTCGGCGCCCAGCATTTCGGCGGCGACCAGCAGGATGATTCCGATGGCCAGGCTGACGCGCAGGCCCGACAGGATGCCGGGCAGGGCACCGGGTAGGACGATCTTGCGCACGATAGACAGCCAGGTCAGGCCAAAGCTTTGCCCCATGCGGATCAGGGTGCGGTCCACATTGTCCACCGCGCCATAGGTGGCGACCACCGTGGGTGTAAAAGTGCCAAGCGCGATGAGGGCGTATTTCGACCCTTCGTCGATGCCGAACCAGATCACGAAGAGCGGCAGAAGCGCGATCTTGGGGATCGGGAAAAGGGCGGCCACCAGCGGGATCAGGCCTGCGCGCACCATGCTGAACAGGCCGATCAAAACCCCGATGCCGATGCCCGCGCTGACCCCAAGGGCAGAGCCCACCGCCAGCCGGGTCAGCGAGGGGGCCATATGGGTCCAGAGCATACCGCTTTCAGCCAGATCCAGCAGCGTGGTGCCCACGTCCGAGGGGCGCGGCAGGGTCAGCGAAGAGATCACGCCGGCCCGCGTGCCCCACTCGATCAGCGCGATCAGGGCGACGAACACGGCCAGTCCCACGCCGCGCACCTGGCGCGGGCGGAAGCCGCCGCCACGAAAGGGGACGGGGCGGGTGTCGGTTTCAGCCATTCTGCAGCTCCATGTCCGCCGCGGCGGCCTCGTCACGCATCAGCTGCCACAGATGGGCCTGGTGCGCCTCAAGCGCCGGATCGCCGGCGTGGCGGTCGGCCAGGGGGGTGTCGATTTCGACGATCTCGCGAATGCGGCCGGGGCGGCGGGACAAGACCACGATGCGGTGGCCCAGGCGCACGGCCTCGGCCAGGTTGTGGGTCACGTAGACGGCGGTAAAGGGGGCGCGGGTCCACAGCGCCACCAGGTCGTCCATCAGCAATTCGCGGGTCTGCGCGTCCAGCGCCGACAGGGGTTCGTCCATGAGCATCACCGCCGGGTTCACCGCAAGGGCGCGGGCGATGGCGACACGCTGTTTCATGCCGCCGGACAGCTGCCGGGGCCAGGCGTTGCGGAACTCGGTCAGGTTGGTGCGGGCCAGCACGTCGGCGATGATCTGGTCGCGGCGCGGGCCGGGCAGGCGGTGATCCTCCAGCACCAGGGCGATGTTGCCCGCGACGCTGCGCCAGGGCAAGAGCGCGAAATCCTGAAAGATATAGGTCAGCGGGTTCAGGCAATCCGGCGGCACCGCGCCCCGTTGCAGCACGCTGCCGGAGGTGGGCCGTTCCAGCCCGCCGATCATGCGCAGCAGTGTGGATTTCCCGCAGCCCGACGGGCCGACGATGCACAATATGCGACCGTGGGCAATGTCGAGGTCGATCCCCGACAGCACCTCGGTCGCGCCGTAGCGGTGGGTGAGATTGGAAAGCGTGAGGTCCATTGGGAAAGGGGTGCGGGGCCGCTCGGCCCCGCCGCCCGCTCTTACATGATATCGACGTAGGAGGTGTCGACGAGTGTTTCGGTGGTGATGCTGTCCTTGATCAGGCCCTCGGACTGGAACCAGCCCAGTTGATCCTGGACCGAACCCATGTTCAGCGCGGCGTTCTTGTTGATGCGCATGGCGCCGTTCACGATGCCGGCCTTGGCCTTTTCGTATTCACGGTCGGTATAGACGTATTTGTGGATTAGCTTGACCATGTCCTCGGCGGCGTCGTCACCGGCGGTCTTGTCCACCAGGGCCGCGTTGAAATCGTCCGCGCCGCGCGCAAAGGCGCGCAGGAACGCCTGGGTCTTGGCGCGTTCGTTCGCGGCGTTGCGGGCCGAGGTGAAGACGGTCGTCACCTGGTAATCCGGCAGGTAGTCCGACACGTTGCCGATGATATGGGCCGCACCCGCACCGGCCAGTGGCTTGGCGATATGGGGGACGATGGACCAGGCATCGATCTGGCCCGATTTCAACGCGCCGATGACTGCGCCCACCTTTTGCAGCGGCTTGAAGGTGACATCCGCCCCTTCGGCGGCGGCGATCTTGGACCCCATGTAGTGGAAGGACGAACCGGCCTGGGTGATGCCGAAGCTCTTGCCGTCCAGCGCGGCGGGGCTGGTCATCCCGGCCTCATACGCGGCGTTGGAGGCCAAGATTTTCTGCCCGTCGATGCCCTTTTCCTCGGACAGGGCGCCGCCGATCACCTTGGCCGCACCCTTTTCGGCCAGCGAAATCAGCCCGCCCGAGATCGCGGTCACCGCATAATCCGCGTCGCCCGACGCGATGGCCACGGCCATCGGCTGGGCGGCCTGGAAGAACTTGAACTCGACTTCCAACCCCTCGTCGGCGAAATAGCCGCGCTCGAACGCGACGAAGCTGGCCGCATGGCTGGTAAAGCGCAGGGCGCCCACGGTCAGTTTGGTCTGGGCCAGCGCCGGGCCGGCCAGCATCGGCAGCGTTACCGCCGCCCCCATCGCCCCCATGGCGCCGCGTCGCGTGAACTGTGTCATTGTTGCTCCTCCTTCGCACGTCGTTGCCGGTTGGTCGGCCACCCGGGGCGACCATTCCAGAGCCGCGCGCCAAAGGGAAGGGGAAAGCGTGCCGCCTAGAACCCGATCCGTCCGCGCGGGGTGGAATTGACCGACAGCGCCTCTGGCCAGCCGATGAAGCGTTCCACCAGGAACAGCCCGATGCAGATCGCCAGGATCGCCAGGACCATCTTGACCTGTCCCGCAGAGGGCGGATTGCGCGCCCATCGCGCGGCCCGCATCAGCCAGCGCAGGTTCATTCCGTAAACCTGACCGCGCCGATATGGGGCAGGTTGCGATCGCTTTGCGCGTAGTCGATGCCATAGCCCACGACGAATTCGTCCGGGATCTCGAAGCCGACCCAATCGGCCTTGATCTCCACCTCGCGCCGGGCGGGTTTGTCCAGCAGGGCGCAGACCTTCAGGCGCTGCGGCTTGCGCCCGCTCAGCATGTGCAGAACGTGTTTCAGCGTGTGTCCGGTGTCGACGATATCCTCGACGAGCAGCACGTCGCGGCCCTCGATTTCTCCGCGCAGATCCTTGAGGATACGCACCTCACGCGAACTTGTTGTGGCGTTGCCGTAGGAAGAGGTTTCCATGAAATCGACCTCGACCGGCATGTGCAATTCGCGCACAAGATCGGCGATGAACACGAAAGATCCGCGTAACAGCCCGACCACGACCAGTTTTTCGGTATCTGAGAAATAGCTTTCGATGTCGCGCGCCAGCGCCTCGATCCGCGCCGCGATGGTCTTGGCCGAGATCAGTTCGTCTATGACATATGGTCTCTCGCCCATGGCGCCCCCTTGATTTTGCCGCTGCGCTGCCTGAAATGGCACCCCACTGTTAGCAACAATCCGAGCCAATGCCGAGCCATTCCGAAAACCGCGAGATGCCCTATACCGCCCAGCAGATGTACGACCTGGTGGCGGATGTAGCATCCTATCCGAAGTTCCTGCCGTGGACGGCCGCCGCGCGCATCCGCTCGCGTGAACCGATCGCGGGCGGGGGCGAGTTGATGAAGGCGGATCTGGTGATCTCGTTCAAGGTGTTTCGCGAACGTTTCGGCAGCCGGGTCACGCTGTGGCCAGAGCGGCACCGCATCGACACGGAATACCTGGATGGGCCGTTCCGCTATCTGAAATCCTACTGGCAGTTCGAGGACATCGGCAACGGTCGCTGCAAGGTGGAATTCTACGTCGATTTCGAATTCCGGAACCGCGTTCTGCAGGGGGTGATCGGGGCCGTGTTCAACGAGGCGATGCAGCGCATCGTGCGGGCCTTCGAAACCCGCGCAGAGGCATTGTACGGACGGCCGACGGCCTGATCCCCGACACTGGCAGGTCGATATGCAAAGGGCCGCGGCGATTCCCGCGGCCCTGTCACGTTTCCTTGTCCGCCTGCCTTAGCTTTTGGGCGGCGTGTTGGGCGCCTTGGGCGCCGGGGAAGACTGCTGCGGTTTGGGGGCGGCGGCTTGCTTGGGCTGGGCCTGCGCCTGCGGCGCGGCCTTGCGCCCGGTGTTCAGCGGATCGTCCTGCCGTTGGACCGAGCCCTCGAAATGGGCACCGCTTTCGATCGCGATGGTCTTGTGGATGATGTCGCCTTCGACCCGCGCGGTCGAGGTCAGGCGCACCTTCAGGCCGCGGACGCGGCCCACCACGCGGCCGTTGATGACGACATCGTCGGCGACGCATTCGCCGCGCACGGTCGCATTTTCCCCGACGGTCAGCAGATGCGCGTTGATGTCACCGTCGATCGTACCTTCGACCTGGATGTCGCCGGTCGTCTTCAGGTTGCCCGTCACGACCAGATCGGAGGACAGCATGGACGCGGGCGGCTTGGCCTTGGGCGCGGGGGCGACGGGTTTGTCGGCACCCGGCCGCGGAGCGGAGGCCGATTCGGGCAGTTTCGGTTTTTCCGAGGCACCGGCCTTCGGCCCTGGCTCGTTTATCCTGCTTTTAGAAAACATTTCTGGCTGCCTTGATATAGGTCATCGGGTTAACGGGTTTTCCGTCGACGCGCACCTCATAGTGCAAATGGGTGCCGGTCGACCGTCCGGAGTTCCCCATATCACCGATGCGGTCCCCGCGCGAGACCCTTTGCCCTTCGGTTACGCGGATCTTTGCCAAATGGGCGTAGCGGGTTTCGATCCCGAACTCGTGCCGGATCTTGATCAGGCGTCCATAACCCGACACCCAGCCCGCCTTGACCACGACACCATCAGCGGTGGCATGGATCGGCGTGCCATAGCCTGCGGCCATATCCATGCCGTCATGCATCTTGTAGGTGCCCAGGATGGGGTGCTTGCGCATGCCGAACGGGCTGGTGAAGCGATAGGCCGAGCGCAGCGGCTGCGCGAAGGGCAGCTTTTCGGCGGCGATGCGGTAAAGGTTGATCTCGTCCATGCGGGCCAACAGGGACTCTGCCCGCAACTCTTCGGCCGTGGGCGTTGCATCGCCCTTGGACGAGAAAGAGACAGGCGTCAGCGGCCCGCCGGTGCCGTTATAGCCCGCGCGCACCTGATCGATCAGGGTGTCGACGGACAGGCCCGCGCTGCGGAACATCGTGTCGAGCGGCGCGACTGAAACCGTCAGCGCCTCTTCGAGTGAGGTAAAGATCCGGTCGTTGCGTTCCTGGGTCAGTTCACGCTCAAAGGCCAGCGCCTCGGCCAGTTGATAGGCCGCAGAGGCGTCGGCCTCGACGAGCTCACGCTCTGCCGCGCTGTGTTCCAGGGCGTCGGACAGGAAGGCAAGGGTCGCCTGCAGGTCGTCGGCGTTCGGGCCACCCTCGACGGGGCGCGGCGTGGCATCGTCCAGTTTCGCGGCCAGAACCTCGGCGCGACCGCGTGCGGCGTCCCGCTCGGCGATGGTCTTGCGCAGGGTGCCCTGCAACAGCTCGATCCCGGTTTCCAATTCGCGGCGCCGCTCTTCCGAGGCCAGCAGTTCGGACTGCATGCGCGATACTTCGGCCATCGCGACGTTGAACCGATCGCGCGCGGCGCGCACCTCCTCGGCATGGATATCACGCGCGGTGCTGACCTCGTCGAGCCATGTTTCGTAAAGCGCCTGTTCCCGTTGCGCCAGATCGCGCAGGCTGGCTGCGCCGACCCCGTCCATCAGAAGCAGCGCTGTGGCCACCATCGCCCAGCCCAGCATCGCCACGCCGCCGGTCAGCCCGACCGCCTGCGCAAGCGGGGATAAACGAACAAACCTGGTTTCCGTGTCGGATCGCAGGAAAAGCCGCTGTTCCGGTAGGATGCGCCCAAGCGCAGCATCGATGCGGTGAAAAAATCGCCCCGTCAAAACATTCGCCCCATCTGCCCGTTCTTGTTGCGGACCCCGGCGGGCCTGTTTCGGCCCACCCTCATGCGCCGTGCACTAGCCAACGCACCGCTTATCTGCAACTTTTTTACATCAGCTTTGCGAAAACTGAGAAAAAAGTCGGGGCATTCGGCGAAAAATTGCCGATTTTTCGGGGCAGGGATTTTCGCTGCGCGGCAATGTCACAGGGCGCGTACCGCCTCCAACACCTCTTCGGCGTGGCCGGGGACCTTGACCTTGCGCCAGACCCGGGCGATCTGGCCCGCGCCGTCCACCAGGACGGTTGTGCGTTCGATCCCCATGAAGGTTTTGCCGTACATCTTCTTTTCGACCCAGGTGCCGTAGTTTTCGCAAACCGTGCCATCCTCGTCCGACAACAGGGGGACTGACAGGTCATGCTTGCAGCGGAACTTACCATGTTTGGCGACGCTGTCACGCGAAATGCCAAAGACCTGGGCCCCTGCCGCGGTGAATTCCTGCAGCAGCCCCGAGAAGGCGATGGCTTCCTTCGTGCAGCCGGGCGTGTCATCCTTGGGGTAGAAGTAAAGAACGACCGGGGCGGGACGCAGGGCCGACAGGGTGACATCTTCACCCGCATCCTGGGGCAGGGTGAAATCGGGCGCGGTCTGGCCGGTGTCGATCATCGTGGCAGGCTCCTTCGGGTGTGGTGTGCGCAAAACGGAAGAATTCGGCCCGCAACAGGATAGGGGCCGCGCGGGGACAGGCAAGCGGGCGGCGCTTCGCAACGGGCAGGATGAACGAGCAATCGGATCGAGACCATCGCGACCTTGAGGGGGTGCACCGGCGGTTCGGCCTGTGGCTGCTGCTCAGTCTTGCGATGCTGGCCGGGGTCGCGGGTCTGGCCGCGCTGACGCTGACCGGGCGCATGGTGGCCGCGCCGGACTGGGCCGCGGCCCGGATCGAGGCGCGGCTGAACGCCCATCTCGCGCCCGCAGCGCTGCGCATGGACGGGGTAGAGGTTCTGCTGTCCCGGCATTCCGGCGCGCAGGTTCATTTCACCGGGGTCACCCTGCTGGACGGGGCCGGGCGGGACGTTTTGCGCCTGCCCCGGCTGGAGGCAGCCCTGTCGCCCGCCGCGCTGCTGGCGGGGCAACCGGCGCTGCGGCGTGTAGCACTCAGCGGGGCGGCAGTCACGCTGCGGCGGGCGCCGGACGGGCGGTTCGACCTGGCCTTGGGCGCTGGCAATGCGCCGATCACCGCGGCACAGGGCCTGGCCGAGTTGCTGGACGAGCTGGACCGCGCCTTGGGGGCGCCAGCGCTGAGCGGGATCGAGGCGCTGAGCGTTGAGTCGCTGTCGCTGACCTATGAAGATGCCCGCGCCGGCCGGTTGTGGCGGTTGCAGGACGGCTTGCTGACGCTGGAGCAGGACGCACGAGAGGTCGCCATGCGCGCCTTCTTTTCGTTGAGCGGTGGGGCGGGGCGCCCTGCGGAACTGGCCCTGTCTTTCGTTTCCGGCAAAGGCAGCCCCGAGGCCCGCTTCGCGGCGAATTTCTCGGACCTGCCGGCGGCGGACCTGGCCAGCCAGGCCCCGGCGCTGGCTGCGCTGGCGCTGATCGACGCCCCGATATCAGGGGCGCTGCGCAGCGCCGTGGATGCCAGCGGCAAGCTGGGCCCCCTGAACGCCGCGCTAGAAATCGGCGCGGGTCTGCTGCGCCCGCCCGGCGGCGCGCCGCCGATCCGGTTCGATGCGGGCAAGTCCTACCTGACCTACGATCCCGACAGCCGCCGCCTGCGGTTCGACCAGATCGCCCTGGATACCGCCGTGCTGCGCCTGCGGGCCGAGGGACATGCCGATCTGCTGGGCATGACGGCGGGCCGACCCGAGCGGATGGTCGGCCAGCTTGCGCTGCGCTCTGTCGCGCTGGATCCCGCAGGGATGTTTGAACGCGCCGCGGTCTTCGACGACGGGGCAATGGATCTGCAACTGGACCTGGAACCGCTGACATTCACCGTCGGCCAGGCGGTCCTGCTGGACGGCCCGAACGCCTATCGCATGGCCGGGCGGGTGCGGGCCCGGCCCGAGGGGTGGGAGGTCGCGCTGGACGCCGCGATCGGCGCGATCACCGAGGATCGGCTGCTGGCGCTCTGGCCCGTGGAGCTGCTGGCCGAAACGCGGTCCTGGTTTGCCCAGAACGTGATCGCCAGCAACCTGCACGACGTTCGGGTCGCGCTGCGCCGCGCCGCCGGTGGGGACACGCGGATGACCCTGGACCACGCGTTCCGCGACACAGAGGTTCGGTTTCTGGACACCATGCCGCCGGTGACCGGCGGCGCGGGCTATGCGACGCTGGACGAAACCAGCTACACGCTGGTCGCCGAAAGCGGACTGCTGCGCCTGGAGGGCGGCGAGGTTCTGGACCTGTCCGGATCGGTGATGCACCTGCGCGACATCACGGCGGATCCCGTGCAGGCGCGTTTCGACCTGTCCGTGGACAGCAGCATTCCCGCCGCGCTCCGGCTGCTTGACCTGCCGCCCTTGGGGGTGACCTCGGGGGTTGGGCTGGACCCGCTGCTTGCCCAGGGGCGCGCCAGCCTGCGGACGATGCTGCGTCTGCCCCTGCGCGACCGGCTTGCAATCGATGAAGTCGAGTACGCCGTGGACGGGCGGTTGCGGGCGGTGCGGTCTGACACCCTGATCCCCGGCCGGCGGCTGGAGGCCGACGAGCTGCGCATCACCGCGACCCCGCAAGAGGTGCGCCTGAACGGCGCGGTGCGGGTCGATGGCCTGCCCGTCAGCGGAAGCTGGAGCCGTCGCACCGGGCAGGCCGGTGCCAGCCGGGTCGAGGCGCGGGTGGACCTGTCGCAGGAGACGGCCGTGGCCTTGGGTCTGGGCCTGCCCGATGGAACACTGCAGGGGCGGGCAGAGGGGGCGCTGGTCCTGGACCTGCCGCGCGGCGCGGCCCCCCGCTTTGCGCTGGAGGCGGATCTGAAGGGGTTGGGCCTGCGCCTGCCGGGGCTGGACTGGCGCAAGGCGGCGGACAGCCCGGGCACGCTGACGGTCGCAGGCACGCTGAGGGCGATGCCGCAGATCGAGCGATTGGAATTCTCCGCCCCGGGCCTGGACGCAGAGGGGCAGTTGCGTCTTGACGCGGCGCGCGGTGCAGAGTTGCGCCTGGACCGCCTGCGCGTGGGGGGCTGGCTGGATGCCTCTGCCGTGGTCGGCGGCCTTGGGGAGGGGCAAACCCTGCGCGTTGCGCTGACCGGCGGGACGGCCGATCTGCGCGGCATCGCCGAGGGGCGCGACCCGCTTGGGATGGCGGGCGGAACCAGCGCTGGCGGTCCCGCAATCGACATAGCGTTGGACCGGCTGCGCGTCAGCGACCAGATCGGCCTGACCGATCTGCGGGGGCGGCTGTCCTGGCAGGGGGGCATGAACGGGCGTTTCTCAGCGCTTGCGGGGGGGCGGACGCCGGTCACGATCACGATGACCCCGGACCAGACCGGCGGAACGGCCCTGCGCCTGCGTTCCGAGGCCGGGGGCGAGGCGCTGCGCGACGCCGGGCTGTTCCCGCGGGCCCGTGGCGGCACGCTGGAGATCGTCATGCGCCCCGCCGGTGAACCGGGCCACTACGACGGGCGGCTGATGCTGCGCGACACGCGGCTGCGCGGGATGCCCGTCCTGACCGAATTGCTGAGCGCGGTCTCGGTTGTCGGCATACTGGAAATGATGGAGGGTGACGGGCTTGCCTTCGCCAATGTCGAGGCGCGCTTTACCTTGACGCCAGAGATGCTGGAGATCAGGAAGGGCAGCGCGATCGGCCCTTCGCTGGGCATATCGCTGGATGGAATTTACGGGTTCAAGGACAACAGGCTGGACATGCGCGGCGTGATCTCTCCGCTCTACATGGTCAATTTCATCGGCTCGGTCCTGACCCGGCAGGGCGAGGGATTGTTCGGCTTTTCGTTTCGGATCAAGGGGGACGCCAACGCCCCGCAGACCTTTGTGAATCCGCTGTCGATCCTGACGCCCGGCATGTTCCGCGAAATCTTTCGCGGGGCGCCACCCAAGGGGCCGCAATGAAGCTGTCCGATTTCGATTTCGACCTGCCCGAGGCGTTGATCGCGACCCGGCCCGCGCGCCCGCGCTCGTCCGCGCGCCTGTTGGTGGCCGATGGGGATCGGACGCGCGATCTGCATGTGCGCGACCTGCCCGGCCTGCTGCGTCCGGGCGACCTGCTGGTGCTGAACGACACCCGCGTCATTCCCGCCCGGCTGACCGGCACGCGCACGCGCGACACCGGGCAGGGCCCTGTCACCGCGCGGATCGAGGTCACCTTGATGGAACCTGCCGCCGGCGGGGGCTGGCGCGCCATGGCCAAGCCCCTGCGTAAGCTGAAACCCGGCGAACGCGTCGTCTTTTCCGACACGCTATCGGCAGAGGTGGTGGACAAGGGCGCCGAGGATGTGACGCTGACCTTCGACCTAGAGGGGGCCGCGTTCGAGGAGGCGCTGGCCCAAGCCGGCGCGATGCCGCTGCCGCCCTATATCGCCGCCCGCCGCCCCGCCGACGAGCGTGACCGCGAGGATTACCAGACGGTTTGGGCCGCCCGTCCCGGTGCCGTGGCCGCGCCCACCGCGTCGCTGCATTTCGACCCGCCGCTGCTGGCTGCATTGGCTGAACGCGGTGTGGCCTTTACCCATGTCACGCTGCATGTGGGGGCGGGCACCTTTCTGCCGGTCAAGGTCGACGATGTCAGCCAGCACAAGATGCACGCCGAATGGGGCGAGGTGACGGACACCGCGGCGGCAGAGATCAACGCCACCCGCGCGGCGGGCGGGCGCATCATCCCCGTGGGCACAACCGCGCTGCGCCTGATCGAGTCCGCCGCCGCCCCGGACGGCGCGATGCATCCCTGGCAGGGTGAAACGGACATCTTCATCCGGCCCGGCTATCGCTTTCGCGTGGCCGACGCCTTGATGACCAATTTCCACCTGCCGAAATCGACGCTGATGATGCTGGTCTCTGCCCTGATGGGGACAGAGCGTATTCGCGGGATCTACGCCCATGCCATCGGGGCGGGGTATCGGTTCTTTTCCTATGGCGATGCTTCGTTGCTGATCCCGGCGGGCGAAACGCGACATGGCGGGGTCGCTGGGGGGCATTCCCCCGGCGACAGTCCCGCCTAGACAGACCCCGAAACGGGAAAGGGCGGTGTGACGTGATTCAGGTTCTGGCAAGCTCTTGGGCGCTGCTGCTGGGGATGTTGCTGCTGATGGTCGGCAACGGCATTCAGGGCACGCTGCTGGGTATTCGCGGCGGCATCGAGGGGTTTTCGACCTTCGAGATGTCGCTGGTGATGTCTGCCTATTTCGTGGGCTTCCTGGGCGGGTCGCGCATGGCGCCCGAACTGATCCGTCGGGTGGGCCATATCCGGGTCTTTGCGGCGCTGGCCTCGCTGATTTCGGCGGTGCTGATCCTGTATCCGGCGCTGGCCCATCCGATTTCCTGGACCGTCGGTCGCGTTCTGATCGGGTTCTGTTTCTCTGCCGTGTATGTGACCGCCGAAAGCTGGCTGAACAACTCGGTCACGAACCAGACGCGCGGACAGGCGCTGTCGCTTTACATGATCGTTCAGATGGCGGGTATCGTCAGCGCCCAGGGGCTGCTGCTGGTGGCCGACCCGGCCGGGTTCATCCTGTTCATCATTCCCTCGGTGCTGGTGTCGATCTCTTTTGCGCCGATCCTGTTGTCGGTCACGCCCACGCCCGCCTTCGAAACCACGAAGCCGATGTCCCTGCGCGACCTGATCCGTATTTCGCCTACCGGGGCGATCGGCATGTTCCTGATCGGGGGGGTCTATTCGGCGCTTTTCGGGATGGCCTCGGTCTTTGGTTCAGAGGCGGGGCTGAGCGTGGCGCAAATCTCGGGCTTCATCGCGGCGATCTACCTGGGCGGGTTGCTGTTCCAGTTCCCGATTGGCTGGCTGTCGGACCGGATGGACCGGCGCACGTTGATCCTGGCGGCGGGGGTGATCGGCGGTGCGGCGGCGATTGCAGCGATGGCGGTGGGGGGCAGCTTTGCCGCGCTGGCCGTGACCGGCGCGATGGTGGGGGGGATGTCCAACCCGCTTTATGCGCTGCTCATCGCCTATACCAACGACTATCTGGAACCCGAGGACATGGCCGCGGCCTCTGGCGGGCTGATGTTCATCAACGGCGTGGGCGCGATCCTGGGGCCGCTGGTCACGGGCTGGATGATGGGGGTGATCGGGCCGCAGGGCTTCTTCCTGTTCATCGCGGTTCTGATGCTGACGCTGGCCGCCTATGCCGCCTACCGGATGACCCAGCGGGCCGCTGTTCCCGTGGACGAAACCGCCTCTTATGCGCCGGTCCTGCCCACCGCGACGCCCGTTGCGGTCGAGGTCGCGCAAGAGTTCGCCATCGAAACTGCCGAGGACGAGGCCGAGAGCGCCGAGCTCTCTTCGGACGCGGCCTGAATGGCTTGCGCCGCATGGATGAATCTGAAACGATCCCGCCTAGGCGAACGGGTCCGGGCGAGGAGGAAAAAACATGTCGCGGCAAGAGGAAATCATCCGTTTCTGGCTGGAGGATGTGGGGCCGAAGGGATGGTATCGCGTCGACCCGGAGGTGGATGCCGAGATTACCAAGCGGTTCAAACCCGACTGGGAAGCTGCCCATGCCGGCGACCTGCATGACTGGCCGACCAATCCGCAGGGCGCGCTTGCCTTTCTGATCCTGACCGACCAATTCCCGCGCAACATGTTCCGCGACGACTGGCGCGCCTTTGCCACCGATGCCGCGGCGCGCGGTGTGGCCAAGCAATCCATCGAGCAGCATTTCGACATGCGCTACCCCGAGCCGGAGCGGCAGTTCTTTTACCTGCCGCTGATGCATTCCGAATGCCTGATGGATCAGGACCGTTGTGTGCGCCTGATGCTGACCCGCATGCCGGAAACCGGGGCCGAGAACCTGTTGCACGCCAAGGCGCACCGGGAACTGATCCGCCGCTTCGGCCGCTTCCCGTTCCGGAACGCGGCGCTGCATCGCGGCTCTTCGGACGAGGAACAGACCTTCCTGGAATCTGGCGGGTACGCCGCCTGCGTGGAAGAGCTGCGCGCGGCAGCATCCTGACCGCGCCTGCCGTGCCGGCCTGTCTGTCCGGCGCGGCACGATCCGGTAACAGATGACAAGGAGAGCCCGCGCCATGGCCGCGAAGAGTTTCGACATGATCGTGATCGGGGCCGGGCCCGGCGGCTATGTGGCTGCGATCCGCGGGGCGCAGTTGGGCCTGAAAGTCGCGGTGATCGAGCGCGAGAATCTGGGCGGTATCTGCCTGAACTGGGGTTGCATCCCGACCAAGGCGTTGCTGCGCTCGGCCGAGGTGTTCCACCTGATGCACCGGGCAGGCGAATTCGGGCTGAGCGCCGACAAGATCGGCTATGACCTGAACGCGGTCGTGAAACGCTCGCGTGCGGTGGCCAAGCAGCTCAGCTCGGGCGTGGCGCACCTGTTGAAGAAGAACAAGGTGACCGTCGTGATGGGCGAGGCGACGCTGCCCGGCAAGGGGCGCGTTGCGGTCAAGACCGATACCGGCACCGAGGAATTGACCGCGCCGGCCATCGTGCTGGCCACCGGCGCACGCGCCCGCCGTTTGCCGGGGCTGGAACCGGATGGCAAGCGGGTCTGGGGCTATCGCCACGCCCTGCAACCGCCGCATGAGCCGAAGAAACTGCTGGTCATCGGCTCGGGCGCCATCGGGATCGAGTTTGCCAGCTTCTTCAACACGCTTGGGGCCGAAACGACCGTGGTCGAGGTGATGGACCGCGTCCTGCCTGTCGAGGACGAAGAGATTTCCAAGCTGGCGAAGAAGCAGTTCGAAAAGCAGGGCATGACGATCCGCGAAGGCGCGACCGTCAAGCAACTGGACCGCCGTGCCGATGGCGTGACCGCCCATGTCGAACAGGGCGGCAAGGTGGACAAGATCGAGGTGGATACGGTGATTTCCGCCGTGGGCATCGTGGGCAATGTCGAGGGTCTGGGCCTGGAAGAGCTGGGCGTCCAGATCGACCGGACCCATGTGGTGACCGATGACTACTGCCGTACCGGGGTAGAGGGGCTGTATGCCATCGGCGACGTGGCGGGCGCGCCCTGGCTGGCACACAAGGCCAGCCACGAGGGCGTGATGGTGGCCGAACTGATCGCGGGCGGTCATCCCCATCCGGTCAAGCCCGAGGCGATTGCCGGGTGCACCTATTGCAGCCCCCAAGTGGCCAGCGTTGGCCTGACCGAGGCACAGGCCAGGGACAAGGGGTACGAGGTCAAGGTGGGCCGCTTCCCCTTTATCGGCAACGGCAAGGCTATCGCACTGGGGGAATCCGAGGGTCTGGTGAAGACCGTGTTCGACGCGAAAACCGGCGAGTTGCTGGGCGCGCACATGATCGGGGCCGAGGTGACGGAACTGATCCAAGGCTATGTGGTGGGCCGCAAGTTGGAAACCACCGAGGCCGACCTGATGGAAACCGTTTTCCCCCATCCCACGCTGTCCGAGATGATGCACGAATCCGTACTGGATGCCTGGGGCCGGGCCATCCATTTCTGACACGTGTCGGAGGCGCACGAAAAAGGGCCGGTCCTGATGGGCCGGCCCTTTCGATTCCGGTGATGCGCGGCGTTACGCGCCCAGGGCCTTGTTCAGGTTCTCGTCCACCTTTTCAAGGAAGCCCATGGTGGTCAGCCATTTCTGATCGGGGCCGACCAGCAGGGCCAGGTCCTTGGTCATGGAGCCCGATTCCACGGTTTCCACCACGACCTTTTCCAGCGTCTCTGCGAAATGCTTCAGCTGGTCGTTGCCGTCCAGCTTGGCGCGATGCTTCAGCCCGCCGGTCCAGGCAAAGATCGACGCGATGGAGTTGGTCGAGGTCGCCTCGCCCTTTTGGTGCTGGCGGTAGTGGCGGGTGACGGTGCCGTGCGCGGCCTCGGATTCGACGATCTTGCCGTCCGGGGTCATCAGCTGGCTGGTCATCAGGCCGAGGCTGCCGAAGCCCTGCGCCACGGTATCCGACTGCACGTCGCCATCGTAGTTTTTGCAGGCCCAGACAAAGCCGCCGTTCCACTTCATCGCGCAGGCGACCATGTCGTCGATCAGGCGGTGTTCGTAGGTGATCCCGGCCTCTTTGAACTTGTCGGCGAATTCCTCGTCGAACACCTGCTGGAACAGCAGCATGAACTGACCGTCATACTGTTTCAGGATGGTGTTCTTGGTCGACAGGTACAGCGGCCAACCCATCGACAGCGCATAGTTCATGGACGCACGGGCGAAATCCTTGATCGACTCGTCCAAGTTGTACATGCCCATGTAGATGCCCGAGGAGGGCGCCTTGAACACCTCTTCCTCGATCACGGTGCCGTCCTCGCCAACGAATTTCATCGACAGGGTGCCGGGGCCGGGGAATTTCATGTCCGTGGCGCGGTACTGGTCGCCAAAGGCGTGGCGGCCGATCACGATGGGCTTGGTCCAGCCGGGGACCAGACGCGGCACGTTGTTGCAGATGATCGGGGCGCGGAACACCACGCCGCCCAGGATGTTGCGGATCGTGCCGTTGGGGCTGCGCCACATCTTTTTCAGGCCGAATTCCTCGACCCGGGCTTCGTCGGGGGTGATCGTGGCGCATTTCACGCCGACGCCGACTTCCTTGATCTTTTCGGCCGCATCCACGGTGATCTGGTCGTCGGTGCGGTCCCGTTCCTCGATGCCGAGGTCGTAATACAGCAGGTCCACGTCCAGGTAGGGCAGGATCAGCTTCTTCTTGATGAAGTCCCAGATGATCCGGGTCATCTCGTCGCCGTCAAGCTCGACGACGGGGTTTTCGACTTTGATCTTCGACATGGGCAGCCCCTCGTTATGGCGCGTGAATCGCGGTTTGATCCGCGTGATAGCGTAAAGCGGGGCAGGGGGGAAGATGGTATGCAAAGGCATACCATGGAAGCCCGCCCGGTGGTCGGCTTATCCCTGCGCCGGGGCGTTGCCCTGCCGGGCGCGGGCCAGCCGATCCTCCAGCGTCTTGCGCCCACGTGCGGCGGCGGTACGAATGCGCACGGCGGTCAGGAATGCCTCTTGCGTAGTGGGAGAGGACGCGCCGATTGCATCGGCGACGGCCTTTATCAGCTTTTCGTCGCCGGTCTCCTCGACCGCCGCCAGCGTGTCTTGGGCCAGATCGTCGGCCAGGTCTTCAAGGACGCCCATCGCCGCCCCCTAGCGCGTGCCTTCGGTCAGGCGCCGCTTCACGTAGGTCGAGACATGCTCGATCATCGGGTCCATATGCGGATCCTGGAAGAAGTGGTCGGCGCCCTCGATTTCCTCGTGGGTGATGGTGATGCCCTTCTGCTCGTGCAGCTTGTCCACCAGGGTCCGGGTGTCGGCCGGGGGCGCCACGCGGTCGGCGGTGCCGTTGATGATCAGGCCCGAACTGGGGCAGGGGGCAAGGAAGGAAAAGTCGTACATGTTGGCCGGCGGGCTGACAGAGACAAAGCCGGTGATGTCGGGCCGCCGCATCAGCAACTGCATGCCGATCCAGGCGCCGAAGGAAAAGCCGGCAACCCAGCAATGCTTGGCGTTCTGGTTCATCGACTGCAGATAATCGAGGGCGGCGGCCGCATCGCTGAGTTCGCCCACGCCCTGATCGTATTCCCCCTGGCTGCGGCCGACGCCGCGGAAATTGAACCGCAGCACATTGAAGCCCAGACCGTGAAACGCATAGTGCAGGTTGTAGACGACCCTGTTGTTCATCGTCCCGCCAAATTGCGGGTGGGGATGCAGGATAATGGCGATCGGCGCATCTCGTTGGTCGGCATGGGCGTGGTAGCGACCTTCGAGGCGGCCGTCGGGACCGGGAAAGATAACCTCGGGCATATATGTCTTCTCACTGGCGGGGCGAGCGATTCTTGACGGAATCGCCGGGGCTGAATAAGAGACCCGGTGCCGGCGACGGGCCGCAACCGGAGTGTATCCGAGGTAATGACCCGGTCGCATCCCGTCAACCATTTGCGGAATTCAGCGATGAAACTCAGCACTAAGGGGCGCTACGCGATGGTCGCGCTGGTGGACCTCGCCCTGCAACCGCCGGAGGAACTGGTGTCGCTTGCCGAAATCTCGCGGCGGCAGCAGATCTCTTTGCCCTACCTGGAACAGCTTTTCGTCAAGCTGCGCCGGGCGGGCCTGGTGGAATCGGTGCGCGGCCCGGGGGGCGGGTATCGCCTGGCCCGCCTGCCCGCCGACATCCGCGTGGCCGAGGTGTTGGGTGCGGTGGATGAAACCGTCAGCGCGATGCATACCGGGGCGGGGGCCTCGGGCGGGACATCCGGGACCAAGGCGCAATCCCTGACCAATCGCCTGTGGGAGGGGCTGAGCGCACATGTCTATGTCTTTCTGCACCAGGCGCGGCTGTCGGACGTGACCGGGAACGGGCTGGCGCCCTGTCCGGCGGTGCCAGCGCTGTTCGAGGTCGTCGACGAGGGCTAGGGGGCGCTGCCCCCGTTCGCGGGCGGGGCCCGCGGATTCCCCCGGGATATTTTCCCCCAAAGCAGGAAGGGGTGGACGGATGAAGCCGGGGCGCATCTATCTGGACTGGAACGCAACGGCGCCGCTGCGGCCCGAGGCGCGCGCCGCGATGACCGCGGCGATGGACGTGGTCGGCAATCCCTCCAGCGTGCATGCGGAGGGGCGCGCAGCCCGGGCGCTGGTTGAAAAGGCGCGCGCGCAGGTGGCGGCGGCGCTTGGGGCCGAAGGGGCGGAAATCGTCTTTACCTCGGGGGCGAGCGAGGCGGCGGCCCTGGCTTGTGCGGGGCGCGGGCTGTTGGCCGGCGATATCGAGCATGACGCGGTGGCGGCCTGGGTCGACCCCTGCCTGCCGGTGGACGATCTGGGCGGCGTTTCGGTCGCCGATCCGGCGCAGAGCGCGTTGCAATTGGCCAATTCCGAAACCGGCGTCATCCAGGACATTCCCGAGGGATTGGCAGTCTGCGACATGACCCAGGGGTTCGGCAAGCTGCCGGTCGCCTTCAACTGGCTGGGGGCGGAGATGGCGCTGATCTCGGCGCACAAACTGGGCGGCCCCAAGGGGATCGGCGCGCTTGTGCTGCGGCGTGGAATCGACCTGCCGGCGCAGATTCGCGGTGGCGGGCAAGAGATGGGGCGCCGGGCCGGAACAGAGAACATTGTGGGAATCGCGGGCTTTGGCGCTGCAGCAGAGGCTACCGCAAAGGAACTTGCCGCTGGAAAGTGGTCAAAAGTTGCGCAACTTAGAAATATTCTAGAAAATACCATTGAGGCTGGCGCTAATAATACTATTTTTGTCGGGAAAGGCGCGCATAGGTTGCCCAACACCTCGTGCTTCGTCACCCCGGGCTGGAAGGGTGAGACACAGGTGATGCAGATGGACCTGGCCGGGGTCGCGATATCGGCGGGGTCTGCCTGTTCCTCGGGCAAGTTGCGCGAAAGTCGCGTGCTGCGGGCGATGGGCCTGGATGCGGTGGCGGCGGCCTCGGCGGTGCGGGTCTCGATCGGGCCCGACACGACCGAGGAAGAGATCATGCGCTTTGCCGAACGATGGCTGGCGGCGGAGCGGAAATTCAGGGGCCGGGCGGCCCGATAGATGATTTGCCCTGCGCGGGCGGAAACGAAAGGCGAAAGACATGGCGGCGTTCGACAAGGCCGATGTGAAGGACAGCGAGATCCGCGAGGGCGTCGACCGGGAAACGGTCGAAACCGTCCAGTCCATGGCCGGAAAGTATAAATACGGCTGGGAAACCGAGATCGAGATGGAATACGCCCCGATGGGGCTGACCGAAGATATCGTGCGCCTGATCTCGGCCAAGAACAACGAACCCGAGTGGATGACCGACTGGCGGCTGGAGGCGTTCCGCCGCTGGCAGCAGATGGAAGAGCCCGACTGGGCGATGGTCGAGTACCCGGAAATCGACTTCCAAAAACAGTATTACTATGCCCGCCCCAAGAGCATGGAGGAAAAGCCCAAGTCGCTGGACGAGGTCGACCCCAAGCTGTTGGAAACCTATCAGAAACTGGGAATCCCGCTGAAAGAGCAGATGATCCTGGCCGGGGTCGAGGGGGCGGAAGAGGCCCCCGCCGAGGGCCGCAAGGTTGCCGTGGACGCGGTGTTCGACTCGGTCAGCGTCGGCACCACCTTCCAGAAGGAGCTGGAGTCTGCCGGCGTCATCTTCTGCTCGATCTCCGAGGCGATCCAGAAGCATCCCGAACTGGTCAAGAAATACCTCGGCTCGGTCGTGCCGCAGACGGACAATTTCTATGCGACGCTGAACTCTGCGGTATTCTCTGACGGCTCTTTCGTCTACGTGCCGCCGGGGGTGCGCTGTCCGATGGAACTGTCCACCTATTTCCGCATCAACGCGGAAAACACCGGCCAGTTCGAACGCACGCTGATCATCGCGGATAAAGAGGCCTATGTCAGCTATCTGGAGGGCTGCACTGCCCCGCAGCGTGACGAGGCACAGTTGCACGCCGCGGTGGTGGAAATAGTCGTGCTGGACGATGCCGAGGTGAAATATTCCACCGTGCAGAACTGGTTCCCCGGCGACGAAGAGGGGCGCGGCGGCATCTATAATTTCGTCACCAAGCGTGCCGATTGCCGCGGGCCGCGGTCCAAGGTGATGTGGACGCAGGTTGAAACTGGCTCGGCGGTGACGTGGAAATACCCGTCCTGCATCCTGCGGGGCGATGACAGCCAGGGCGAATTCTATTCCATCGCCATCACCAACAACTGGCAGCAGGCCGATACCGGCACCAAGATGGTGCATCTGGGCAAGAACACCCGCTCGCGCATCGTGTCCAAGGGGATCAGCGCGGGCCAGGCCCAGAACACCTATCGCGGTCTGGTCAGCATGCACCCCAAGGCCAAGAACAGCCGCAACTACACCCAGTGCGACAGCCTGCTGATTGGCGACAAGTGCGGGGCGCACACCGTTCCCTATATCGAGGTGCGCAACAACTCCTCCCGCGTGGAGCATGAGGCGACCACGTCCAAGGTGGATGACGACCAGCTGTTCTACTGCCGTTCGCGCGGCATGGACGAGGAAGAGGCCGTGGCCCTGGTCGTCAACGGCTTCTGCAAAGAGGTGCTGCAGGCCCTGCCGATGGAATTCGCCATGGAGGCGCAGCAACTGGTTGCCATCAGCCTGGAAGGCTCGGTGGGCTGAGGCCATGAACCCCTGGGAGAAACAGACCATGATCGTGACCACCACCCCCAGCATCGAGGGCAAGACCATCACCGCCTATCACGGCGTCGTCGTGGGCGAGGCCATCCTTGGCGCCAATGTGTTCCGCGACATCTTCGCCGGGATCACCGACATCATCGGCGGGCGGTCCAGTGCCTATGAAAGCTCCTTGATGGAGGCGCGCCAAACCGCCTTGGGCGAACTGGAAAGCCGCGCCCAGGCCATGGGCGGCAATGCAGTGGTCGGCGTCGATCTGGATTACGAAGTCATCAACAACATGCTGATGGTGTCGGCCTCGGGCACGGCCGTCACGATTACGTAAGGAAAAGAACATGCTGGAAATCAAAAACTTGAAAGCCTCTCTTGAGGAAGAAGGCAAGGAAATCCTGAAGGGTCTGGACCTGACCGTCGAGGCGGGCAAGGTGCATGCGATCATGGGGCCGAACGGCTCGGGCAAGTCGACGCTGTCCTACGTACTGGCGGGCCGCGGCGGTTATGAGGTGACCGAGGGCGCGGCCACGCTGGCGGGCGCGGATATCCTAGAGATGGAGCCCGAGGAACGCGCCGCCGCCGGCCTGTTCCTGGCCTTTCAGTATCCGGTGGAAATCCCCGGCGTTGGCAACATGACCTTCCTGCGGACGGCGGTGAATGCACAGCGCAAGGCGCGCGGGCAGGAAGAAATGGATGCCGCGACCTTCCTGAAAGAGGTGCGCGCCAAGGCCAAGGATCTGAAGATCGACGCCGAAATGCTGAAACGCCCGGTCAACATGGGCTTTTCGGGCGGCGAGAAGAAGCGCAACGAGATCCTGCAGATGGCCATGCTGGAACCCAAGGTCTGCATCCTGGACGAGACCGACTCGGGCCTGGACGTGGACGCGATGAAACTGGTGGCCGACGGCGTGAACGCCATGCGCAGCCCTGATCGCGGTTTCCTGGTCATCACCCATTATCAGCGCCTGCTGGACCACATCGTGCCCGATGTCGTGCACATCATGGTCAATGGCCGCATCATCAAGACCGGCGGCCCCGAACTGGCCCTTGAGGTCGAGAAGAACGGCTATGCCAACATGATCGAGGAGGCCGCGTAATGGCGCTGCCGCAAGCAAAGCTGACCGCGACCGAGGACCGGCTGGCGCGCCTGTCCATGCCCGAGGCGCCGGGCTGGAGCGCGCTGCCCCGCGCCGCCGCGCTGGCGCGGGTGGAAACGATGGGCCTGCCCGGGCGCCGGGATGAATACTGGCGCTTTACCAATCCGGCAGATCTGGTTGCGGCCGATCCCGTGCCCTCGACCCATCACGCCCGGCAAAAGACGCAGGTGTTCGACCAGATGGACCGGGTGCGCCTGGTGTTCGTCGATGGGGTGTTCGATGCGGCCGCGTCCGACGACCCGGCGCTAGCCGGGGTCGAGATCACACGCCTGGCCGAGGCGCAGGAACAGGATATCCATTGGGCGGCCGATCTCTACGGCACACTGGAGGCCCAGGGCCACGAGCCGGTGGAACGCCCCCTGGCCGCGCTGAACACGGCCTATGCCACCGATGGTGTCCTGATCCGCGCAACGGGCAAGGCCGAAAAGCCGGTAAACCTGGTTTATTTCCATGAATCAGAGACTTCGGATGCGATTCTGCATCATGTTATCAAGGTGGAATCCGGCGCCGATCTGACCGTTCTGGAAAACGGACCGGCGGCGGCGCGGTTCAACAAGGTGATGGAGGTGGATGTCGCCGATGGCGGTGCGTTCCACCATGTCCGTGCCCAAGGTCGCGATCACGACCGCCGCGCGGTTACGCATATCTTTGCCCGGCTGGGTGCTGAAAGCCTGTTCAAGTCCTTTACCATGACCGTGAACGGCGCGCTGACCCGCAACGAGTGCATCATCGACATGACCGGCGACAACGGCGTGGCCCATGTGGCCGGTGCCTGCCTGGGTGACGGAGATTTTCTGCACGACGATACCGTGTTCATCACCCACGATGCCGAGAATTGCGAAAGCCGCCAGGTCTTCAAAAAGGTTCTGAAGAACGGCGCGACCGGGGTTTTCCAGGGCAAGATCCTGGTCCAGCCCGGCGCGCAGAAAACCGACGGCTATCAGATATCGCAATCGCTGCTGCTGGACGACGACAGCCAGTTTCTGGCCAAGCCCGAACTGGAAATCTACGCCGATGATGTGGCCTGTTCGCACGGCTCGACCTCGGGGGCGATCGACGAAACGGCGCTGTTCTACCTGCGCTCGCGCGGGGTGCCCAAGTCCGAGGCGGTGGATCTGATGGTGCTGTCCTTCCTGGCCGAGGCCATCGAAGAGATCGAGTCCGCAGAGATCCGCGAAGAGATCGTCGAACGCCTGAGCCGCTGGCTGTCGCGGCACCGGGGGTAGCGATGTCCCTGACCCTTGATATCGTGGCGACGTGGCGTGCCCCGCGCGTCACGATCCGCCGTTTGTTGGCTGGCGGCCCGCGCGAGGATCGGGCCATCGTCTTTGTCATGCTGGCCTGCGCGCTGATCTTTGTGGCGCAGTGGCCCCGGCTGGTACGGCAGGCGCATTTCGACGACAGCATTCCGCTGCAGGCGTTGCTGGGCTCCGCCCTGTTCGTCTGGCTGTTCCTGATGCCGCTGTTCTTTTACGGGCTGGCGGCCTTCAGCCATTTGTTCGCGCGGATGGTCGGCGGCACCGGGAGCTGGTTCGGGGCGCGCCTCGCGCTGTTCTGGGCGCTTTTGTGCACGGCGCCGCTGGGGCTGCTGCATGGGCTGGTTGCCGGGTTTCTGGGGGCAGGGGCCGCGTTGAACCTGGTCGGCGTCCTTGTTTGGGTTGCGTTCCTCGCGATCTGGTTGTTGTCTCTGGCCGAGGCCGAAGGGCTCGGCCGTACCTGATCCCGCCCAAGAGAGAACATCCGATGAGCGCCAGCCTGACCCCGTTCCTTCAGCTTGCCAGCCAAACGGTGCGCGACCCCCGCGAGGGGGCGCGCCGCGTGCTGTCGCTGCGTGTTCCAGAGGGTCTGCTGTGGCAGGCGCTGGTGCTGGTGGTCGTCGTCAGCGTTCTGCTGACCTCGCTGGGTGAATTGCTGGTGCCTGCGCCGGTCGATCCGCTGGTGCCGGTCTTTGCCGCCAACCCGATGTTCACGGCGGTCGTGCAGGGCGGATTGCTGGTCGTGACGGTCTATGCGATCCATTTCATTGGCCGCGCCATGGGCGGCAAGGGCGATTTCGCCGGCGCGCTGGCGCTGACCGTCTGGCTGCAGTTCATTATGACGCTGCTGCAGGTCGCGCAGACGGTTTTCCTGCTTGTTCTGCCCCCGGTGGCGGGGTTGATCGGCGTGCTGGGGATCGGCCTTTTCTTTTGGCTTCTCAGCAATTTCGTGACGGTTCTGCATGGGTTCACCTCCGCGGTGGGAACCTTCTTCGGCATCCTAGTGTCGATGGTCGCAATCGTCTTTGCCGTCAGCATTCTGATGTCGCTGCTGGGCATCACCCTGCAAGGAGCCCTTCCCGATGTTTGACGTGGACGCGATCCGGGCCGATTTTCCCATTCTCGGTCGTGAGGTGAACGGCAAACCCCTGGTCTATCTGGACAATGGTGCCTCGGCGCAGAAACCGCAGGTGGTGATCGACGCGATCACCCGCGCCTATGCCGATGAATATGCAAATGTTCACAGGGGTTTGCACACCCTTTCGAACATCGCGACCGAGAAGTATGAGGCCGTGCGCGGCACCATTGCCCGGTTCCTGGGCGCGCGGGACGAGAATGAAATCGTCTTTACCTCTGGCGCGACAGAGGGGATCAACCTGGTGTCCTACGGCTGGGCCGCCCCGCGGCTGGAAGCGGGCGACGAGATCGTCCTGTCGGTGATGGAACACCACGCCAATATCGTGCCCTGGCATTTCCTGCGCGAACGTCAGGGAGTGGTGCTAAAATGGGTGGATGTGGATGCCAAGGGCAACCTGGATCCCCAGGCGGTGATCGACGCGATCGGGCCAAAGACGAAACTGGTTGCCGTCACGCATATGTCCAACGTGCTGGGAACGGTGGTAGACGTGTCCGCCATCGTGAAAGGGGCGCATGACAAGGGCGTTCCCGTGCTAGTCGATGGCAGCCAGGCCGCGGTGCACATGCCCCTGAACATGGAAGAGATCGGCGCGGATTTCTACGCTATCACCGGGCACAAGCTCTATGGCCCCTCCGGGTCCGGCGGGATCTATATCCGCAAGGAGCGGCAGGCGGAAATGCGCCCCTTCATCGGTGGCGGCGACATGATCCGCGAGGTGCACCGCGACCGCGTGATCTACAACGACCCGCCCATGAAGTTCGAGGCCGGCACGCCGGGTATCGTTCAGCAGATCGGGCTGGGCGTGGCGCTGGACTACATGATGGGCATCGGGATGCAGGCCATCGCCGCGCACGAACGCGACCTGACCGCCTATGCGATGCAGCGCCTGTCGGGGCTGAACTGGCTGCAGGTACAGGGCCAGGCCGACCACCGCGGCGCGATCTTCTCCTTCACGCTGGAGGGGCCGGCCCACGCCCATGACATTTCCACCGTACTGGACAAGAAGGGCGTGGCGGTGCGCGCAGGCCAGCATTGCGCCGGGCCCCTTATGGCGCATCTGGGGGTATCGGCGACCTGCCGCGCCTCTTTCGCGATGTACAACACCCGCGAAGAGGCGGACAAACTGGTCGAGGCGCTGGAACTGTGCCACGACCTGTTCGCCTGAGGGCCGCACCGAAAGCGACATCTCGCGTCGTTTTCTGGCCTTTCGCCGTGCCCTTTGCTAGGACGGGGTGACCCGGACCAGCAAAGAGGCCCTGCATGCATCCGCTGACCACCGCCGACCAGATTTCCGACATCGCCTTCGGTTTCATGGGCTCCAAAGCGCTTTTCGCGGCGCTTGGGGCAGGGGTTTTCACCACGCTGTCGCAGCAGGGGGCGCTTACCCCGGCAGAACTGGCGACCCACGCGCCCCTGGATGCCGACCGGGCCGAAACGCTACTGACCGCCCTGGCGGGAATGGGCCTGGTGGTTGCGCAGGACGGGCGGTTCGCCAATTCCCCCGCGGCAGAGGCGTTTCTGGTGAAGGGGGCGAAATACGATTTCGGCGATTATCTGCGGCTGCAGGTCGGCCAACAGATGTACGGGCTGCTGGACCAGATCGACGACGCGCTGACCGGCCGCCTGCCGCCCGAGGCCACGGCCTCTTATGCGGAATGGTTCTCCGACCCCGAAGAGGCCCGGCTTTACTCGGCCTCGCAGCATGCCGGGTCCTTGGGGCCGGCGCGGCAATTGCTGAAACGGGTCGACCTGTCCGGGGTGCGGACGCTGCTGGATGTGGGCGGCGGCACCGGCGCCTTTGCCATCACGCTGTGTCAGGCATGCCCCGAGATGACCGCCACCATCGTCGATTTTCCTAACGTCGCGGCACTGGGGCGGGACTACATCGCGCAGGCGGGCCTGTCGGACCGGATCGTCTATGTCGAGGGAAACGCGCTGGAGGCTGACTGGCCCACCGGACAGGACAGCATCCTGATGTCCTACCTGTTTTCAGGCGTTCCCGGTGAAACCCACGAGGGCCTGATCGCCCGCGCGGTCGCACATCTGGCGCCCGGAGGGCGGCTGATGATCCACGATTTCGTCGTCAAGGCCGACCGGACCGGCCCGAAACTGGCCGCGCTCTGGCAGTTGCAACACACCGCCTTTACGCCGCGCGCCCGTTCCCTGGACGAGGCCTGGCTGCGCGACGCCCTGCAAGACGCGGGGCTGGAAAGCGTGGAGGTCACCGAAATGATCCCCGAGATGACGATGCTGGCCACTGGCCGCAAGCCGGGCTGACCCGTCCCAGAATCGTTTGCGCCCCCCAAGGCTTTCGCCTATACCGCGCGAACAGGCACCCGTAGCTCAGCTGGATAGAGCGCTGCCCTCCGAAGGCAGAGGCCATAGGTTCGAATCCTATCGGGTGCGCCACCCCACCAGCCTTTTCAACGCGTTGGGTGTTTCGGCCCCGTTCGCGTTCCCCAAGACAGATACTGCGGCCTTGCGCGACCCGGTCTGTGGATTGGTCGCGCGTTGCGCCTGCCCGCGGATCATCCCGGTCAATCGCGCGGTGTGTGTGCCGCTTTCTACTTTAGGCTGAATGTGATACGTTTATCTCACCCTTTCGGCCTCCGGCGGAGGTCGTATTCGCGCCAACGACCAAGAGAGGTTTGGCGTGTCTTGGGATGGGCTTTAGGCTCAGCACACCGGGAGTGAGGGATATTCGATGGCGCGTGCGCACATCTTCGCCATGACGACCGACAGAGGGCGCTGGACAACTGCCAGGCGTGCCATTTTGGCGGGCGCGGTGTTCGCTGCCCTGGTGTTGGGGGGCACGCAGGCGAAGCCGTTGGGCAGCCCGCATCCGCCGCTCCCGCTGCGCGTTGCACTGGTGCCCTATGCCGGGGATGTGCACAATATCGTTGCCGACGCTCTGCACCTGCACAAGGGCAGTTGGCCATCCCCGATCATCTTCTACACCACACGTCCGCGAGGGGGGGTTGCCGCCCTGGCAGAGGGTCGGGCGAAATTGGCGACCATGCCGCTGATGACCTTTGTCGAAAGTGCCCTGCAACAGCAGCACGACGCGGTGCCCGACGCGGAAAGATTGGTTGTCGTGGCACGCCTGTCCTACATCAGCGGCCTGGATATCGTGGTCGCGGACAGGGCGCAGGGGGTCGAAACCTACGCGGATATCGTGTTGCATCCGATCGGCCTGATGCCCGGAAGCGTGGCAGAGCCTTTGCTGGATTTCATCCTCGACTCTCGTGACCTGGGCGATGCGCAACCGACAGTCGTGCCCATGCCGCCCGGGGAAATGGCAGCGGCCCTGCGCCAAGAGCGCATCGCGACGGCCATCATCTGGTCGCCGTTCCTGGATCGCATCGTTGCGTCGGATCCCGACAGGTTCCACGTTCTGCCATCGGACGATTACTTTTCCGAGGCGTTGCTTCTGGTTTCGCAAGAGCGGTACCTGAACCGGGACCGCGCGCAGATCCGCGCCTATCTGGAGGGGCTGCTGGCCGCCGAGGATCTGCTCTACACCAACCCCGAGGAGGTCGTGACCGCGATTGCCGAGGATCAGGGCGTGTCTGAGGCCGCAGTCATGCGAAACATAGAGCGCAGTTCCTTGGCACTTCAGGTGGAGAACTTTCCGCCTTATCTGTACCAGCCCATCACCCGCTGGTCGTGCAATCGGTATGAAACCCTGGAATGTGTCATCCCCTCGGGGGCGTTTCGCGCAAGCGACATATTGAAAGAGATCACCCGGCCCGATTGATTCTGATGCGGATTTGTCGTTTTGGCGATGGCGACCCGCGAGCCGTGCGTTCGTGCGCATGGCCTCAGCCGCCCTCTGGCAATCCCGCGAACAAGAGGCTGCCGTCGTTCATGGGCAGCGCAACCTGACCGCCCCCCAACGGCAGCAGCGCGTGGCGTACGCGGCCGGGCACCTGCATCGCGGCGATCATCTGCCCGTTGCGCAGGTCCAGCACGCGCAGCATCGCCCGCAGGTCAAGGGTGTAAAGCCGCCCCTCGGCGCTGGCCAGTTCGGCCATCAACGGGGCCCAGTCATTGCCGCCGGGCAGGTAATAGTCGGTTGTACGATGGCGCCAGCGCACGGCGCCGGTATGGATGTCGATGGCATAGATCCAGCCAGTGGGCGACCACAGGCAGGCCAAGCCGTCCACGACATGGTGCGAGTTGATGAAATTTCCCGCGACGAATTCCCACAAGATGCGCCCATCTGCCGGGTCGATCCCGAAAAGCTGTTCCCTGTAACTGCCGGCCACAAGCAGCCCCTGGCCCGCGTGGATCTGGCGCAGATATTGCGCGCGCCCCCGCAGGTTCAGCATCCAGTCCGGGCGCCCGTCCGCCAGACGCAGCGCGTAAAGCTGGCCGTCGCCCGGTCCGACAAAGACCCGGTCGCCCAGAACGCAGGGCGCATAGCTGGCCCGCGTGTCAGGAACCGTGTCATACCGCCAAAGCACCGCGCCGGTTTGCAGATCGCGGGCAACGATCCGGTGGCCGTCGCCATGAACAACCAGCCCGGGGGCGAGCGCGGGGACGCCGATCTCGATCTCGGCGGGCGCGCGCCAGATTTCGGTGCCGTCGTTCTGATCCAGGCAGACCAGCCCGCCGCGCGCCCCGACGACAACCCGTCGCTGTGCTGTGCGGGGCCGGAACACCGCGCCGCCGGGCAGCATGTGGGGCAGCTGCCAGCGCGGTGTGTCCGCGCCGGGCGCGATACTGCCCACCAGGGCCGCGCCCGCGACGATCACATCGCCGGTCCCGGCCAGGGCAGGCGGCCCCAGCCGGGTATCGGCGGTCTGCCAACGGTGCAGGTGGGCGGGGCCTGGCGGCCCCCCTCGGGCCAGCACCGCGGGGGCGGCCAGCGACAGCGGCAGCCCCAGCAGCAGGCTGCGCCGGCTCAGTCGCACGACGCCCCTTGCCGCACCCAGGCGAACAGGATGCGCGTGTTGGGGTGATCGCGGTCCTCGACCGGGCTGATCCCCGGGGGCATCCGGTTTTCTGTCAGATGCTGCAGGATCGGGCTGGCCGCCGGGTCGCCGGGGATCACGATCTTGGTCGCGTTCTCGACGCCCTTGGCCACCGAATCCGCCCCCAGCATGATGCCCTCGAACGAGGTCAGGTCCATTTCATGAAAGCTCGGCGGTTCCTGGTTCGACATGTGGCAATCGGTGCAGGCCGGAGAATCCTCGACAAAGGCGCTTTCGGTCGCAAAGAGCGGCAGGACGTTCTCGTTGAAATGCGCATCGTTGGGCGCGCCGCTCAGGATCCAGTCTTCGATCAGTGCGATGTTGTCGGCATCCGGCGCCTGGTGGAAGCTGGTGCCCAGTGGCATGCGGTTGTTGCGCAGCCGGCGGCCCAGCGGATCGTGCTTGGGGTCTTCGCCAGGGCGAATGATCGGGCGTGCCGGTTCTTCGGTCGAGCCGGCGAGAACCCCCTCGCAGGTGGACAGATCCAACCCGCGATAGCTGCTTGCCGGGTCGTTGGTGGAATGGCACACCACACAGGCCGGACCGGGGCCGAATGCATTGGGCGTGTGCATCAGCGTGTCGATATAGCTATAGGGGATCGGCAGGTTGCGCTTGAGGATCAGCTCTTCGACGACCATGTCGTCGGCCTCGGCGCCGAGATTGCCTTCGCGAATGTCGCGCACCAGCCGCTCGGAGAGCGTCATCGGCATGCTTTCCTCATGGTCGTCATCGTCGTAGGCATCGCCGTCCTCTGGGTCGGCCAGCGCGGCGCCCGACAAGGTTACGGCCACGCCGAATGCAAGGCTCGGCAAGAAGCGCGTGATGCGCGAGATACGATAAGTCATGTCATCCTCCCTCATAATCCGAAAGTTTTTTTCGAAAGCCTGAAAGGCAGGCACGCGCTCCCCCTGCGTGCTTGGAATGATTTGAAAGAAATTTGTGAGTTGCCTGTCAAGTTTGCTTGGGTTTGGGTTTGTTGTGATGAAAAGTTGCCCCTAATCATATGGAAACAAATAATAATAAAATATGCGACAAAGATGTTGAATTTGGCCGGGGAATGCTGCACGCGCAATTTTTTGTGGGGCTGAAAATGCGTCCTGAATTATGTATTTCAAGCAGGTAAAAACACAAAGCTTTGTAATTAAAAAGATTTCTGTGGATCTGTCGCCTTTCGCTGTCGCGCGGCAATTTTTTTGCAGCGCAGCAATTCAGGCGCGGAATGGCGCATAAACCAAAGTGCAATTCCGCCTGTCACCGGCATTCCAAAGGGTGGTTTCAGGTGGCGGTTTTAAGAGTTGTATTAGTTCCACCCTCATGGGTCGTGCTCAGATCAAGAAAGTCCTCTATAAAGAGAGACATGAATTCGGCCCGTGTCGCGACCCCGGCCTTGCGAAAAACCGAGCTTAGTTGCGCCTTCACGGTGCCCTCGCGGGTGCCGCGCGCGGCGGCGATTTCACCGATGCGCAACCCGCGAAACGCCAGCAGCGCCACATCGCTCTCGGCGGCGGACAACTCCCATTCGGCAAAGCGTTCGCGCAGCAGGGAGTCGAAGCAGTCCCGCAGCGCCGACAGCGTGCGGTCCTTGTCGTGGCCGATGCGGCGCAGCACATGTTCGCGTTGATAGCTGACGCGCAAGCTGAACAGCAGCACCGCAACCGCCAGTGCCTCGATCGTCATGTGCACGATGTCGGAGTAGGACAGGACGCTGGGTTGCAGTTTGACGAGATCGTCAACGATATCCCAAAGAAAGAACCCCGCGCAGAAAATCCTGCATCCGTCGAGAAACTTGTTTCTCGGCACCCTCTTCATGGCTTTCCCCCTCCCGTCAGCGGGTTGGAGAGTGCCAATCCTGAGGCGGTCGGGCAAGAGGGCTGCGCCCGGGCACCGGCTTGCATCGCGGTGCCCGGGCGGGGTCAGTTTCAATCGTCGTCGAAATAGCCCTGCTCTGCGCCGCGATGGCACGCCGCACAGTTTGAGAATGACTTGGCCTTGCGCATCATTGCGCTGGAAACCTCGTGGCTGTGTTCGTGTTTGAACCAGCGCAATTCGCTGATCTTGATCGGCGGTGTGCTGAATACCGAAAGGCGGAACCCCTTGGACGCGTTGGACACAAGATAGGCCTCGATCTCTGCGCGGGTTGCCTCGTCCAACTGTGCGTTTTCGCCGAAATGGTTTTCCAGATCGCCCATGATCGCGGACCAGGACCGGGCGGGCAGGAACCCGGCCGGATAGGCCATGTGGCAGGCGCCGCATTCTTCCTGTGTGGCGGCATGGGTCACTGGGCGGATCCAGTCGCCGTCCGCATGCACAGGGGCCGCGCCGACAAGCAAGGCAATCGCAACGGTTGTAAGTGCTTTCATGGCTTTTCTCCTATGGTCAGAGGCTGGCGAGCCAGGCGATGAGGTTGGCCTTTTCGGCAGCGGTGCAGGCGCGGCCCAGAACGCTGTCGCAATTGCGGCCGAACCATTTTTCGACCTTCGCGCTATCGGTAAAGCGTGCCCGGTTGGCCGAGGGGGCCAGCGGGTCGATCACCTTGCCGACGCGGGTCTGGCCCGAGGCTTTCGGCGACTTGGTGTGGCAGGTGGTGCAGGACGGCGTTTCGGGTTTGCCGGTGCCGTGAGCTGCCAGATAGAACGCCCGGCCCGCGGCGGGGTCGGCTGCCTTTCCGGATTGCGCCTCGTACCCGGCGATCAGTTTGGCCGGGGAGGTGTCCTGGGCAAAGGTCGGCGATGCGGCAATCAGGGCAAGCAATGCTAGTCGTTTCATCGGGATGTCTCCTTGGGAATGGAAAGGGCAAAGGGGCTGAACAGCCCGGTTTCGGCATCGCCGTGGCAGGCGATGCAGTTGGTGCGCGCATAGATCGGCGCGCGCGCGAACAGACTGTCGGGCAGGTCGCCGTGCAGGCGTTTCCAGGCCGCGGTGCGGGTGATGCTGCCCGGTGCCTCGGGGTTCGGGTTGGCAAACAGACGGGCAGGGGCAGTCTCCACGGTTTCAGCGGCATGGGCGGTCAGCCAGTCCTCGATCTCGGCGGTCAGGTCGGCGGAAAGGGCAGCATTCTCGCCGAAATGGTCGTCGAGGCCGGACATCATGTCGTGCCAGGACGCGGCGGGCAAAAGGCTGGGGTGAAAGGTCATGTGGCAGGCCCCGCATTCCTCGGCGACGACCGGGGGCATCGGGGCGGGCAGGTCCGGTACCGTGCGGGCAGACAGCCCGGCGGTCGCCAGCCCCAACAGGGCGCCCAGCATCGCGATGATCTTCAGCGCGCGTTGGCCCTGCGGCTGGGCGGCGTGCGCCCGCGCATCGCCTGCGCGCGCGGGTTTGCGCCCGGTCAGCATGGCGCGGATCAGCGGATCGCTGCGGCGGTGCCGCTCGTGAAACACGCCGGGAAGGTGCAGGGCCACCATCGCCAGCACTGCCCAGGCAAGCAGTTCGTGCAATTCCAGCGCCTGCCGCCCGCCCGCGGTGCCCAAATCGGCGGCAAAGGGGCCGTTACGCAGCCAGCCGCCCAGCCCGATCAGCCCGGTCACGGTCAGCGCCGTGATCGCCCCGATTATCGCCAGCACCATCAGCGCCCCCAGCGGATTGTGCCCCAGATGGCGCGGGCCGTTCCCGAACATATGCGCGATGACCGCACGCGGATGCGGCAGGAAGTCGGCAAAGCGCGCATGGGTCGACCCCAACACCCCCCAAACGATCCGTGCCAACACAAGCGCGGCAGCACTCAGCCCGCAGGTCAAGTGAACCGCCAGCCAGCGGGCATCGCCCAGAAACCCCGTCGCCGCCGCGCCCGCGATGCTGGCCGCAAGCGTCCAGTGAAACAGGCGCACCCAGATGTCCCAGACCGGGACCAGGGGCTCTTTTTGCTGTGGGGCGGCGGGCATCTGTCCTGTCTCCAGTTCTCAATGTCTGTCCAGGGCTTTGCACAGGGTGGCTGATGCGTCCCTGATCCCGGCTGTCAGTTCCCTGTCAGCAAGCGCTGCCCTGAGGCGCAGCGGGGTTCGCCGCGCCCCGATGGGCGCGGCATTTCCTGTCACGCCGGATCAGTCGGCGCGCTTGCGTCCGTTGACCATGGCGCGGGTCAGGTTCTCGCGGTGGACCACGCTGGCCAGCAGCACCCCGCCCACATGCAGCAGGATCAGCAGCAGCGTCAGGTTGGCGGCGGTTTCGTGGATCTCTTCCCACGCCCCTTCGCCATGCTCACCCTCGTGGTGTTCGCGCGCGTCCTCGTCGCCCCATGCGGCCGCGCCGCGCTCGGACAGTTGCGGGATAGACCCTGCCAGGGGGCCGCGCCCCTCTTCCTGGGCAAGCGTGGCCATGCCGGAATAGCCGGTGACGGACAGCGCGATCAGCAACGCCACCACCATCGCGGCACCGGCGGGGGAGTGGCCGACATGGCGTTCCGCCGTGCCCGAAAAAAGCCCCTTGAGATACGCGATGGCACGCGTGGGTCCGGTCACGAAATCCGAGAAGCGCGCCCGGCGCGGTCCGATCACGCCCCAGACCAGCCGCAGCCCGACCACCACGCAGATCGCATAGCCGGCAAAGCTATGGATCGCTTCGGGCTCGCCCTCGGTCAGATAGGCGATTGCGAACCCGGCCACCAACACCCAGTGGCCGATGCGTACGATTGGGTCCCAGACCTGGATCGTCTTTTCTATCTCGGCTTCGGTCATCGTCGTTCGTACCTTTCGTTTGTTTTGTGCGGCGTTTGGTGCGCCGTATCGGCGTCTGCCGCCTGCCGTTGACCGCGCCCTTGTGCACCGCAGCCCCTGACGCGGACCTGATCCCGCCTGTCAGCTTGCCGTCAGGGTGCCGGGTGTAGACAATGGCGCCATGATCCGCGCCGTTTTCCTCCTGCTAGTCGTTCCCCTTGCCGCCTTTGCGGAAACGGATCATCAATGGCGCGGTCATGGGCACGACCACGACCATGACCGCGCCCGTGCGGCGCGCGAGCGGGGGGGAATCCTGCCGCTCGACGCGATCCTCAAGGCCGCAGCGCAGGATGTTCCGGGCGAGGTGATCGAACTGGAGCTGGAGCGCGAGGACGGCCGCTGGATCTATGAGCTTTACATCCGGACCGAGAGCGGTCGGCTGGTCGAACACGAGGTGGACGCTGCAACCGGACGCGCGCCCCGCCCGGTATACGACGATGACGACGACGAGGAGCGAGACGACTGATGCGCGCCCTTGCGGTCGAGGACGACCCCCGCATTTCCGCCGATCTTGCGACAGCGCTATCGGCTGCCGGGTTCCGGGTGGAAACCTGCGCCGACGGCGAAGAGGCATGGTTTCTGGGCGATACCGAGGAGTACGACCTTGTCGTGCTGGATCTGGGCCTGCCGGGGCTGGACGGGTTGGCGGTGCTGAAGCGTTGGCGCGCGGGCGGGCGCACGGTTCCGGTGCTGGTGCTGACCGCCCGGGGAACCTGGCAAGAGCGGGTGGAGGGGATCGAGGCCGGCGCCGACGATTACCTGCCAAAACCCTTTCGCATGGAAGAGCTGGTGGCCCGCGCCCGCGCCCTGGTTCGGCGCGCGGGTGGCCATGGTGCGGCGACGCAAGAGGCGGGCGCGCTCAGCCTGGACACCAACCGGATGACCGTCGCGCTGCGCGGTATGCCGGTGCAGGTCACCGCGCTGGAATACCGGCTGCTGGCCTACCTGATGCTGCATCGCGACCGGGTCGTACCGCCGACCGAACTGCTGGAACATCTTTACGGTGACGACGACGCGCGCGAGACCAACGCCCTGGAGGCCGTGATCGCCCGTCTGCGGCGCAAACTGGGCCCGGGGATCATCGCGACCCGGCGCGGGTTCGGCTATCATCTGGAGGCAGGGTGAGAGGGCGCTGACCGGGGCGGCGGCGGTGATCGTGGCGCTGATGCTTGCCGCGGCGGGGATTTCCGCGGTGTTCAAGACCCATGTCGAGCGCCGCGCGATTGCCGAACTGACGGTACAGCTGGACCAGGTTCTGGCGGGACTTGTCCGCGCCGAGGACGGGCTGGTGCTGGAGCGTGCCCCGGCCGATCCGCGTTTCGCCCGGCCCTATGGCGGGCTTTACTGGCAGATTCGCACCGACGGGCAATTGCTTCGCTCCCGTTCGCTATGGGACATGACGCTGGCGCTGCCGCCCGATGTTCTGGCCGACGGGCAGGCGCACACGCATCGCCTGCCCGGTCCCGATGGCAGGCCGCTTCTGGTGCTGGAACGCAGCGTGACCCTGCCGGTGCGGTTGGGCAGCGGAACCGCGCGGGCCGCGGTGGCGATGGATGCGGACGACTTGCAGCAAGCGCGGCAGGCCTTTGTCACCGATCTGGCCCCCTACCTGATCGTTCTGGGTCTGGCCCTGATCGGGGCGGGATGGGTGCAGGTCGCCCTGGGGCTGCGCCCGCTGCGGTCCTTGGGCGCCCGTGTGGCAGGGCTACGCGCGGGGCGGGTCGCGCGAATGGGGACGGATTGGCCCAGCGAGGTCGTACCACTCGCCGCCGAGATCGACGCGCTTCTCGATGCGCAAGAGGCCGACATCGCACGGGCCCGCACCCGCGCCGCCGATCTGGCCCACGGGCTGAAGACCCCCTTGCAGGCGCTGATGGGCGATGCCGAACGGTTGCGGGCCGCAGGCGCGCCCCAGGCCGCCGCCGAGATCGAGGACGTCGTGAGCGCCATGCGCCGCGTTGTCGACCGCGAACTCGCCCGCGCGCGCAGCGCTGCGGCGGCGCGCACGGCAAAGACACCCGTCGCCCCCGTGGTCCGGCAACTGATCGCGGTGCTTCGGCGCACGCCGGATGGCAGCCGTCTGCACTGGACATCGGATATCGACGAACGGCTTATCGCCCCGCTGGATGCACAGGACCTGGCCGAGGCCCTGGGCGCCCTGGCCGAGAACGCCGCCCGCCATGCGCGCAGCCGGGTCCAGATCGCTGCCCAGGCCGGGGCCGACAGCCTGCGCATCACTGTCAGGGATGATGGCCCGGGCATCCCGGATGCGCGCCGTGACGCCCTGACCGACCGCTTCGCCCGCGCCGATCAGGGCGGGGGTCATGGGCTGGGCCTGGCGATCGCCTCGGACATAGCCGAGGCCGCCGACGGCCGCCTTGACCTGGCCGATGCAAGGCCGGGCCTGTCGGCCACGCTGGTCCTGCCTGCGGCCTTGGGGCATGAACCCAAGGGGTGAGGGGGCACGCCCTCCGATGTTCCGCAGCGGGGGCGGGGTGTCGGAAAATCTGCTTTCCTCCCCATCGCGCGGGCTGTAAGCCCAACCCGCCGCATGGAAGGGATCGTATCGTGAAGGCAAGCCCCAGAGATGCCGCGCGCCTGTCCGTTGCGCCAATGATGGATTGGACGGATCGCCATTGCCGTTATTTCCATCGCGTGATGAGCGCGCAAACGCTGTTATACACCGAGATGGTCACCGCGCCCGCCCTGGTGCGTGGGGGCGCGCGGCACCTGTTGACCTTTGATCCGGCAGAGCATCCGGTGGCGGTTCAGCTGGGCGGGTCCGATCCGCGTGAACTGGCCGAAGCCGCGCGCATCTGTTGCGAAGAAGGCTATGACGAGGTCAATCTGAACGTCGGCTGCCCCTCGGACCGGGTGCAATCGGGCGCGTTCGGTGCGGTCTTGATGAAGACGCCCGAGCTGGTGGCCGAGTGTGTCTCTGCCATGGCCGCAGCCAGCACGGTCGAGGTGACGGTGAAATGCCGGATCGGCGTCGATGACCAGAACCCGCACGAGGTTCTGCCTGCCTTTCTGGAGACCATCCGCGCCGCAGGCGTTCGACGCGTCACCCTGCATGCGCGCAAGGCCTGGCTACAGGGCCTCAGCCCCAAGGAAAACCGCGATATCCCGCCGCTGGACTACGACCTTGTCCACGCGATGAAACGCGCCTTTCCCGACATGCATGTCAGCCTGAACGGCGGGGTTGCCACCCTGGCGCAGGCCCGAACCCATCTGGCGGCCGGTCTGGACGGGGTGATGATCGGCCGTGCGGCCTATAACGACCCCGGCGCGATCCTTCTGGGTGCGGACGAAGAGATATTTGGCGTTCCCGGGCGCAAAACGGCCCCGCAGGTGGTGGAAGAGATGAAGCCCTATATCGCTCGGCACCTGGCCGCGGGCGGCGGCCTGCACGCGGTGACCCGGCATATGCTGGGGCTTTTCGCCGGTCAGCCGGGCGCGCGGGCCTGGCGGCGTATCCTGTCCCAGGGGGCGACCCAGCCCGGCGCCGGGCTGGAGGTGCTGGATGCGGCACTGGCGCCTGTGACCGGGACCGCGGCCTGAACCTGCTGGCCCTTGCCCGGCGGTTTGCCTAAACCGGCGGAAAACACGGACGGAGGGCGCAATGCCGGAATTGACGATGATCCTGCCGATGCTGGGGCTGTTGCTGGCCATCGGTGCGCTGGCGGGCGTGATCGCGGGGCTTTTGGGCGTGGGGGGCGGTATCATCCTTGTGCCTGCCTTCTTTTACGTCTTTTCGGGCCTTGGGTATGACAGCCCGCAATTGATGCAGGTTTGCCTGGCGACCTCGCTGGCCACGATCATGGTGACCTCGGTTCGCTCCCTCTTGTCGCATAACCGCAAGGGCGCAGTGGATTGGGACATCCTGCGCACCTGGGCGCCGGGCATCGCGATTGGTGCGGTGATCGGGGTGCTGGTCGCCGCGGCGCTGCGCTCTGTCGTGTTGCAGGGCATCTTCGGCGTTCTGGGGATGACGGTGGGGCTGTACCTGGCCCTGGGCCGGGCGCATTGGCGGCTGGGGGCGGATATGCCCGGCGGTCCGGTGCGGGCCGTTCTGTCGCCGGTGGTTGGCTTTCTGTCCGTGCTGATGGGAATCGGCGGGGGCAGTTTTGGCGTACCGTTGATGACGCTGTATGGCCGGCCGATCCACCGGGCGGTGGCCACGGCGGCGGGTTTTGGCGTATTGATCGCGGTGCCCTCGGTCATCGCGTTCCTGATGGTCGATATTCCGCCCGCCGGGCGGCCGCCGCTGACCTTTGGCGCGGTGAACCTGCCGGCCTTTGCCGTCATTATCGCGATGACGCTGATCACCGCGCCGCTGGGGGTAAAGCTGGCCCATGCGATGGACCCAAAACCACTGAAGCGCGTGTTCGCGCTGTTCATCATCGTGGTCGCGGGCAACATGCTGCGCAAGGCGGCAGGGTTCTGAGCGGTTTCAGCTTTCCTGCGGGCGCAGGATCAGCCAGATCAGCGCCGCGCCAGCCAGGGCCAGGAACGGCACCATCGCCAGGTTGACCGCGCTCCACCCCTCGACCGCCGAACCGCCCGAGCAGTTCATCAACCCGCCAGAGGCGAGCGAGGCCAGCGTCACGCCCCCGAAAACGATCATGTCGTTCATGCCCTGTACGGCGCCGCGTTCCTCGGCCGCGTGGGATCGGGCCAGCATCGCGGTCGCCCCGATGAAGCCGAAGTTCCAGCCCACACCCAGCAGCACGAGCGCGATGAAGAAGTGTTCCAGCTCCACCCCCATCAGCGCGACGCCGCCGGCCAGCGCCAGGATCGCCAGCCCGGCTGCGACGATCAGCCGGTCGCCGAACCGCGCGATCAGGTGCCCGGTAAAGAAGCTGGGCACATACATCGCCAGCACATGCGCGGTGACGATATCGGCCGCCGTTCCCGTGTCGAACCCACAACCCACCACCGCCAGCGGGGTCGAGGTCATCACCAGATTCATCAGCGCGTAGGACACCATCGCGCAGATGATCGCCACGGCGATGGCCGGGTCGCGGATCAGGTCGACCCGGCTGCGGCCCCGGTGATGGGCCGGGTCGCGGCGCGGCGGGCGCGGGATGTCCAGAAACGCGAACAGGATCAGCCCCAGGGCGTTCAGCCCGATCACCGCCAGGTAACTGCCCAGAAAGGGGATTACCATCGCCTCTGCCGTGATCTTGACCAGTTGTGGCCCCAGGACGGCGGCAGCCAGCCCGCCGGCCATGACATAGGAAATCGCCTTGGGCTGGAAATCGCCGGTGGCGGTGTCGGCGGCGGCAAAGCGATAGAACCCCTGCGCCGACAGATAGACCCCCGTCAGGAACGATCCGGCCAGGAACAGCCCAAAGATCCCGTGATACAGCCCCAATGCGCCGATTGCGGCGCCCGAGGCGCCCCCGGCTATCCCGACATAGAACCCCGCCCGGCGCCCGAACCGCTGCATCAGCGCGGCCAGCGGCGTCGCCGTCAGCATCGAGCCCAGCACGATCAGCGAAATGGGGAGGGTGGCCAGACAGACGTTCGGGGCCAGGCTTTGCCCGGCCAGCCCGCCGATGGTAAAGATCATCGGCATCTGCGCGCCCAACAGGGCCTGCGCCGCGACTAGAACGGCGACGTTTCGGCGCGCGGCCGGTTGCGGGGGGACTGGGGATGCGCGCATCGGGATGTGCCGGGAAAAGGGGCAGGGCGGGCCGCCGCGACGGCCCGCGCCGTGTTATTGGACGAGCATCTCCATCATCGCGTCATAGGCCGCGGTAAAGCCTGACAGCGACATGGTGATTTCCGCACGCTGGTCCGGCGCCATCAGCGGAACGATGCTGACAGTCGCTTCGCCACCGGCCTTGTAGTTGGCGATATCGTCGGTCGACAGGGCGAAACGCGCGACACAGGCCTGCGGCGTGCAGTAAGAGAAGCGATAGCGCAGCGCCTCGCCGTCATCGACCTTGACCGACACATCGCCGCTCAGCAGCGTTTCCAGCGGGGCGGCCAGTTCCACGGCGGCGGCGCGCGGCGCGGCGGCAGGCGGGAAGGGCGCGATGGAGATCTGGCTGACCGGGTTGCCATCGGGATCGCGCAGCAGTTGCTGCATGGTGCAGGTGTCGCGGTTGTTGCCGACCGGCACACAGATGATTTGCCAGTCCTTGAAGGTGTCCCTCACATAGGGCTGCGGCGCCTGCTGTTCGGGGGCCTCTGCCGCGGGCTGGGGTACGGCCGCGGGCGCCTCGGCTGCGGGCTGCTCGGCGGGGGTTTCCGTGCCCTCTTGGGCGGCGTCCTGGGCGGCGGCGGGCAGTGCCGCGGCGGTCGCTGCGGAAAGCGCCAGAAGCCTGAGGAAATCGCGCATTGATCCTGTCCTCTTTTTCGAATTGCTCGCCGTCGATCTAGCACGGCGAGGGGCCGGTGTCAGCGGTCGAATCCGTCCGCCCGATCCAGGGGGCGCCCTTTGCCCGGGCCAATGAAAAAAGGGCTGCAACGCAGCCCTCTTTCCTTTTGTTTTCTCCCTGTCGGACGGGCCGACCTTATATGGGCGTGGAGGCTACGGCCTTTGGCTTGAGCCGTCAACAGGCAAAGCCAGAGCGCGTTTCAGGGGGCGGCGGCGGACCTGCGTGACGGGTGGCGCGGCCGGGCCAAGCGGATATGCTAGGGCATCGATGGGCGGCGAAGGGGACAGGCATGGCCGAGGGCATATTCATCGGGGGCGCGGGGGCAGAACGTGAGCTGCCCGAGTGGCTGCGGCTTGACCGCGCCAACCGTCACGGGCTGATCGCCGGGGCGACGGGCACGGGCAAGACCGTGACGCTTCAGATCTTGGCAGAGGGCTTTTCGGCGGCGGGGGTGCCAGTGGTGCTGTCGGACGTAAAGGGCGATCTGTCGGGGCTGGCCGCCGCCGGGCGCAGCGATTTCCGCTTGCACGAGGCATTCGCCAAGCGCGCAGCCGCGATCGGGCTGTCGGATTATTCCTACAACGCCTTTCCGGTCACGTTCTGGGATGTGTTCGGCCATCAGGGCCACGCGCTGCGCACCACCATCGCCGAGATGGGGCCGCTGCTGCTGGCCCGCCTGCTGGAACTGAACGAGGTGCAGGAGGGCGTGCTGAACGTGGCCTTTCGCGTGGCCGACGATCAGGGGCTGCCCTTGCTGGACCTTGATGACCTGCGCGCGCTGCTGGCCTGGGTCGGAAACAACCGGGGGGAACTTTCGCTGCAATTCGGCCATGTCGCACCGGCCTCGCTGGGGGCGATCCAGCGGCGGTTGCTGATGCTGGAAACCCAGGGCGCGGCGATGTTTTTCGGGGAACCGGCGCTGGATCTGGCCGACCTGATGCGCACCGATAATCAGGGCAGGGGGCAAATCAATATTCTGGCGGCGGATGCGCTGATGGGGGCGCCACGGCTATATGCCAGTGTCCTGCTGTGGCTGCTGTCCGAATTGTTCGAGACCCTGCCCGAGGTCGGCGACGAGGACCGACCGCGCCTGGTCTTCTTCTTTGACGAGGCGCATCTGCTGTTCGACAACGCCCCCCGGGTGCTGGTCGAGAAGGTGGAACAGGTCGCCCGGTTGATTCGGTCCAAGGGCGTGGGCGTCTATTTCGTGACGCAGAACCCGGACGACATTCCCGGCGATGTTCTGGGCCAGTTGGGCAACCGGGTGCAGCACGCCCTGCGGGCCTTTACCGCGCGCGACCGGCAGGCGCTTGCGCGGGCGGCGGAAACCTATCGCCCGAACCCCGCGTTCGACATTGCCGACGCGATCCGCGATGTCGGTGTTGGCGAGGCCGTGACCTCGATGCTGACGGAAAAGGCCGCGCCGGGGATCGCGCAGCGCACGCTGATCCGCCCGCCATCGTCGCAACTGGGTCCGATCGCCCCCGAGCTGCGCAACAGCTTGATCGCGGCCTCGCAGATGGCGGGGAAATATGACCACGCGATCGACCGCGACTCGGCCCATGAAATTTTGGCCCGCCGCGCGGCCGAGGCTGCCCGCGCCGCCGAGGCCATGGACCATGAAGCCGAAGACCGGGAATTTCGTAGGGCACGCCGCTATTCGGGTTCGGGCCGGGCCCCCGCGCGCAGCCGCAGGCAATCCCCGGACAGCATCGGTGCGGCACTTGGACAGGCGCTGGTAAAGGAACTGTCCGGCACCACGGGCAAGCGGCTGGTGCGTGGGCTGTTGGGTGGGCTGTTCAAGGGGCGTTGATTTTGGCGCAAAGGGCTATCGGCCTCACAGTAAGGCCGCTGCGCACTGCAATGAGGCCAATCGGTTAGGGCCCGTCGCCGGGCAGTGCGTTTCACAGGGGGCGAATCTTCAGACGTGTGATCCTGTTGGCCTGGCGCTGGACCACCTCAAAGCGGAAGCCGTGAAAGGAAAACACCTGGCCCTGGGTGGGGATCGACTGCGCCTCGTGAATCACCAGCCCGGCTATGGTGTTGGCCTCTTCGTCGGGCAGGGTCCAGTCCATCGCACGGTTCAGGTCGCGGATCGTCATCGCCCCGTCCACCAACACGGCGCCATCCTCGGCCCGGCGCAGGGGGTGTTCGGCGTCCACGTCGAACTCGTCCGTGATTTCGCCGACGATCTCTTCCAGGATGTCCTCCAGCGTGATCAGGCCGCGCAGGGCGCCATATTCGTCCACGACCAGTGCGAAATGGGTGTGACGGCGCAGAAACTCGCGCATCTGGTCGTCCAGCGTCGTGGTCTCGGGCACGAAATAGGGTTTCATCGCCACGTCCAGCACGCGGAAATCCTGCAGCTTTTCGGGGCAGGCGTCGGGGCCGCGCATCAGCTTGTCCATCGCGCGCAGCAGATCCTTGGCATGGATCACGCCGACGATGTTCTCGGGATCGTCCTTGAAGATCGGCAGCCGCGTATGCGGGCTTTCCAGGCTGTGCGACAGGATGGTCTCGGGGGTCTCGTCGGCGTCGACCATCTCGATCTTGGAACGGTGGAGCATGATTTCCTCCACCGTGCGTTCGCCCAGATCCAGGGCGCCCAGAATGCGGTCGCGGTCCTCTTTTTCGACCACGCCTTCGGAATGGCCAAGTTGCAGGGCACCGGCGATTTCCTCGCGCACGGCCAGCACGTTGCGGTCGGGATCGGTCTTGATCCCGAACAACGCCAGAATGCGCCGCACCAGCACCTGAACCGCAGCCACGACCGGGGAAAAGATCAGGATCACCACCCGGATCGCGGGCGACACCCGCGCGGCGGCCAGCTCGGCATTGGTGATCGCGTAGGTTTTCGGCAGCACCTCGGCAAAGATCAGGACCAACAGCGTCATCACCAGCGTTGCCAGCGCCACGCCCGATTCCCCGAACAGCCGTGTGAACAGCGCCGTGGCCAGCGAGGTGGCCAGGATGTTCACCAGGTTGTTGCCCAGCAGGACAGACCCGATCAGGCGTTCATTGTCCTCGGTGATGACCAGGGCGGTTTCCGCACCGCTTTCGCCCTTGTCCGCGCGGGCCCGCAGCTTGCCGCGCGAGGCGGCGGTCAGTGCGGTTTCCGAGCCGGAGAAAAATGCCGACATCAGCAGTAGGGCGACGATCGCGCCGGCGGTGATCCAGAAAGCGGCGTCGATCAGGGGGGCAGGGCTATCCATTCTCGTCTCTGTGGTGATGCTCTTCCCCGGTTATGGGGGTTGGCCCGGCGCCGTTCAAGGCGCGCCGCGGTCACGGGCCAGCGGATGATGCTCTTGCACCAGTGCGCGCAGGCGTTCGTCCAGCACATGGGTATAGATTTCCGTGGTGGACAGGTCCGCATGCCCCAGCATGGTCTGGATCGCGCGCAAATCGGCGCCGCCGGCCAGCAGATGGGTCGCAAAAGCGTGGCGCAGGGTGTGTGGCGTGACCTTGGTCGGATCGACACCACCGGCCACCGCCAGATCCTTGATCACCGCGTAAAAGGCATGGCGCGTCAGGTGGCCCTGCTTGCTGTGCGAGGGAAACAGAAAGCGGCTGGCAGACTGCCCCTTGGCCTGCGCCGCAGTTTCCATGGCATCGCGCCGTTCCAGCCAGGCGGCAAGTGCCTTGCGCGCGGGCGGCGACAGCGGCACCATCCGTTCCTTGCCGCCCTTGCCGCGCACCAGCAGCATCCGGGGATCGCCCCGCGCGGCGGCCACCGGCAGGGACACCAGTTCGCTGACCCGCAGGCCGGTCGCGTAAAGTACCTGCATCAGGCAGGTGTTGCGCAACGCCTCGCGCGGGCTGGCCTCGGCCGCGGCCAGCAGGCGGTCTACCTCTGCGTGGCTAAGTGTCATGGGCAGCCGTTTGGAACGCCCCGGTCCCTTGATCTGCAAGGCGGGATTGTCCTGGCGCCAACCCTCCTCATAGGCAAATCGAAAGAGCTGCCGGATCGCCGACAGGCGCCGGGCGCGGGTGGCCTGGGACAGGCCCTCGGCCTCGCAGGCGACGAGGTAGGCATTAATTGTGGCCTCGCTGGCAGCGTCCAGCCCCTCGCCGCGCGCGGTCAGCCAGTCGGTGAAATCCCGCAGATCCCGCGCATAGGCCAAAAGCGTGTTGCGCGCCGCATTGCGTTCGGCGGCCTGCGCATCCAGAAAGGCGCCGATCCAGGTGGATGTCCCGCTCATCCCCGCCGCTCCAGCAGCATCAGTTGCAGCGCGGTCTGGCGGGCGGTGTCCTCCAGGCCCATATGGCGAAAGATGGCTAGCGCGGCGGTCACATCGCCCAGATCGCCCCGCGCACCCCCGGTAATCAGGTCGAGCGCCGCCAGAAGCGCCTCGCCCCGGCGGTGCTCGCGGATCAGGCGGGCCTGGGCCGGCGGCAGGTCGCGGGCGGCAAACCCGTCCTTCAGCGCAGTGGCCAGCGCATCGCGGGGCGGCAGGTCCGCGACCTGCCCCAACGCCAGCCCGGCCAGGAACGCCTCTTCGGCGTTTGCGGGGTCATGCGCGCGGGCGACGGCACGGTAATCGCTGCTCAGCAGGCCGATCCGAAAGGCCAGCGCCGCCGCAGCGCCGTCCAGTTTCATCCGGGCCAGCCGGGCGCCGTAAAGCTCGGCAAAAGGAACCTCCAGCCCCGCCCGTTCCATTTCCGACCAGGCGCGGGGCAACGCGCGGGCCACGGCGCGCGGCTTGCCGGACAACAGCGCAACGTCCACCGCCTGCAACGCCTCCACCCGGTCCCACAACCCGCCCGAGGCTGCGGGCTTGCGCTCTGTCCAGATGCCCAGCAACTGGTTCGGGCCCAGCACGCCGCGCCGGGCCAACCGCTCTGCGGCTGCGATCCGGGCCTTCCACCCGGCGGTGCGGCGCAGATCGGCACGGGCAAAGGCCAGCGGCAGCATGGCGCTTGGCAACGGTTCGCCGATTGCCTCGCGCATGCGGTAGATCAGCGGGCTGGGGCGCGCCGGGGCGGGCAGGGGGGCGCTATCCTCTGCCAGGGCCGGGTCCAGGAAACGCGAAAGCAGCGCATCCTCGTCCTCGGTCACGTAGCCAAGCACACGGGCGGTTTCCAGCGTGAGTGCGGCAGCGTTCCAGTCGCCCCCCCGCGCCAGGCAAAAGATACGCGCCGGAAAAGTCGGCGCGATCCCGGGCGTGGCGCGCATTGCCGCGCAGGCGCGATCCTCCTGCCCGGTCAGTAGCGCGATATCGAACCAGCGGCGGAACAGCGCGGGATGGGTCGGCCCGGCCCGTTCCACCAGGGCCTGCGCCTGATCCAGCGCGCCGATGTCCAGCAGCTTGTCGATGCGGGCCATCAGGATTTCGCCCTCGCGGGTTTCCCCGGTGGGCGGGTCGAGTTCGGCCAGCAGGACGGTCGTCAACAGGGCCTGCGCCGCGGGCAAGGTATCCACCTGCTCTGCCCGGATCGCGGCGGCGATGGCGGCGCTGTCGCCCGCCCCCCACAAATTGCGCGGCAGGCCCGCAACCCCGGCGGGCAACAGTCCCACCGCGTCGGCGCTGGCCGCGCCCAGCGGGGTCACCGTGATCGGTGACAGCGGTTGCACCGGTGCCATCCCCGGTGCGGTGCGCCCGAGGTCCGGCGCCGTCACCGAATCCGACAGCCAGTCGATGGCCGAAAGCGGACTTTGGGCCTGCGCGACGCCCGTTCCCAGTGCAAGCCACAGCGCCAGGCCCGCCCGCATCACCCCGCCGCGCCTAGTCCACATCGAGGGTCAGGGGCTGTGAAAGGTCCGCCTGCACGGGGGGCAGGTCGCCCAGATAGGCATAGCCCACCAGCCCGAGAAACCCCAGGAGCACCAGGAAAAACAAAACCTTGAGAAGTCGTAGCATTCTGCCCTGCCGTATTGTCTGCCTCATCGGTATTTCTTCTATTATAACTGGCATTCGGGGCGAATTCACGCCTATGAGTGTCACAGGATCGAGACAAGGCAGGAGAAGGCCCCCTTGGGGATGCGGCTGAAGAAGACGGTGGCGTTGGTTGGACTGATGGGCGCGGGCAAGACGGCGGTCGGCCAGGCGCTGGCCCGCAAGTTGCAGGTGCCCTTCGTCGATTCAGACGCTGAGATCGTGAAGGCCGCGAACATGACCATCGCCGAAATCTTCGAACGTGACGGAGAGGCCTTCTTTCGGCGCAAGGAATCCCAGGTGATCGCGCGCCTTTTGCAGGGGCCCCCGGGCATCCTGTCCACCGGCGGCGGCGCGTTCCTGTCGGACCGGAACCGCCGCGAGATTTCGCGCTATGGCGTGTCGGTCTGGCTGAATGCCGATCTGGACCTGCTGTGGAACCGGGTCCGGCACAAGGATACCCGCCCGCTGCTGCGTACTGCCAACCCCTATGCGACGCTCAGCAACCTTTACCATCAGCGCCGCCCCTTCTATGCCCGCGCCGACCTGGCGGTGAAGGCCGAACCACGCTACTCGATCGACGAGATGGCAGAGGCGGTGGTGCGCGTGCTGGAAACCCGCCCCGACGTGCTGGAGGCCAAGTGACCGATTCCCTCGAAACCGTTCATGTCGGCCTACCCGGCCGGGAATACGACATCCGCATCGGGGCCGGTCTGATCGACCGTGCAGGCGCCGAGATTGCACCGCTGCTGGCTCGGCCGCGCGTGGCGATCCTGACGGACGAAACCGTGGCCGGCCTGCATCTGGAGCGTTTTCAAGACGCTTTGGCCAAGGCCGGCATCGACGCCCCGGCGCTGGCCCTGCCGGCCGGGGAATCGACCAAGGGGTGGGAGCAGTTTTCCCGCGCCGTGGAATGGCTGATCGAACAAAAGGTCGAACGCCGCGACATGGTTGTGGCCCTGGGCGGCGGGGTGATCGGGGATCTGGCGGGCTTTGCTGCCGCCGTGCTGCGCCGCGGGGTGCGTTTCGTGCAGGTGCCGACCACGCTGCTGGCGCAGGTAGACAGCTCGGTCGGGGGCAAGACGGGGATCAATTCGCGCCAGGGCAAGAACCTGATCGGTGCGTTCCACCAGCCCAGCCTGGTTCTGGCCGATATCGCGGTGCTGGAAACCCTGACGCCGCGCGATTTCCTGGCCGGTTATGGCGAGGTTGTGAAATACGGCCTGCTGGGGGATGCGGATTTCTTTGCCTGGCTGGAGGGCGAAGGCCCGGCCCTGGCCCGTGGCGACCGCGACGCCCGCGCGCGCGCGGTGCGCCGATCTTGCGAGATGAAGGCAGAGATCGTGATGCGCGACGAGACCGAGCAGGGCGACCGCGCGTTGTTGAACCTCGGCCACACCTTTGGCCACGCGCTGGAGGCCGCGACCGGCTATGGCGACCGGTTGCTGCATGGTGAGGGCGTGGCAATCGGCTGCGCGCTGGCCTTTGACCTGTCCGCGCGGATGGGCCTGTGTTCGCAAGAAGACCCCAGCCGCGTCCGCGCCCACCTGGCCGGAATGGGGATGAAGCGCAACCTGTCCGACATCCCCGGCGAATTGCCCGATGCCGAGGGCCTGATCGCACTCATGGGACAGGACAAGAAGGTGCAGGACGGGCGCTTACGCTTTATCCTGGCGCGCGGGATCGGGGCGGCCTTCGTTGCCGATGACGTACCGCACGATCTGCTTCGCGCGACGCTAAAGGATGCGCTGGCAAGGCCCTGATTTGATTTTGAAAGGCGCCTGATTTAGGGAATCAGAACTGTCGCCCCGGTTGTTTGCCGCCCCTCCAGCGCCCGATGGGCCGGGGCGGTATCGCGCAGGGCGAACCGCTGGCCGATCCGGGGTGTCAGCACGCCTTTTGCAATCGCTTCGAACAACTCTGCGGCGCGGCTGCGCAACTCTTCTGCCGTTGCGACATAATCGAACAAAACCGGCCTGTTGGCGGAAAAACTTCCACTCGCAAGATCGCTGATACGGAAATCGTCCAGCGTGCCCGAGGATTGGCCGAAGCTGACGAACATCCCCCGCTTGCGCAGGCAGGCCAGCGAACCACGCCAGGTGTCGCGCCCGACACTGTCATACACGCAATCGACCCCTTTGCCGCCCGTCGCGTCCAAAACGATTTGAACGAAATCGCCCGCGCGGTAATCGATGACCGTTTCGTATCCGTGGTCCAAGGCCAACGCGACCTTGTCCGGCCCGCCTGCGGTGCCGATAGCGCGCACGCCCTTGGCCGCCAACCATTGGCCCAGCAACAGCCCCACACCGCCCGCTGCCGCATGGACCAAAATAGTTTGGCCAGCGTTAACCGCGAAACTGGAATGGATCAGGTAATGCGCGGTCAGGCCCTTCAGCATGACACTGGCGGCGACCTCGTCGGAAACGGTGTCGGGCAGGGGCACCAGCCGGTCGGCGGGCAAAACACGCGCGGTCGCGCAGGCCCCGTTGGGCGTGGTATAGGCCACACGGTCGCCGGGGTTCAGCCCGGCAACGCCCGCGCCGACTGCCTCGACCACGCCTGCGGCCTCGCCCCCGGGGATCAGGGTGTCGCCGGGCCAAGGGTACAGGCCCGAGCGGAAATAGGTATCGATGAAATTCAGACCGACGGCGGTGTGGCGCACCAGAACCTCGCCTGCGCCCGGGGCTGGCAGATCGATGGCCGCCCAATCCAGCACATCCGGGCCGCCCGGCGCCCGTGCGATGATCGCATGTTCCATGGTCACACCTTGAACTCGGGGTCGACCGGCACCTGAAGCGCGGTCACAAGGGCATTGGTTTGCGACGCCAACCCGACCACGGCCAGCAGTTCGGAATACATCTCGTCGCTCATCCCCTTGGCGCGGGCCGACGCGGTGTGGGAGTGCACGCAATATTCACAGCCATTTGCAATGGAAACAGCCATATAGAGCATTTCCTTGACAAGCGGGTCGAGCGCGCCGGGCCGGGCCATCACTGCCTTGACCTGCGCCCAGGTGGCCTCCAGCACATCCGGCTGATTGGCCAGCGCACGCCAGACATTGTTTACGAAATCGCTGCCGCGCGTCGCGCGGATGTCGTCGAAGACCGCCTGCACGCGCGGGTCGGCCCCGGCCTCTTCGTCGGTCCAGATCTTCACGGTGGCCATGGGGTGCCCTCCCTTCGGTTTCCGGTGCAGCACAGCGCATATCCGACGCAACGTCCAGAGGGAGAAACGGCAGGCCCGAAGGGACTGCGGATAACGCAGAGAAAGCAAATATAAACAGGGACCGTATGGACCACGGGAATTTAGCGCTGGACTCGCGCGTTGGGGCCTGCCCCTTGTGAAACGGGTGTGCCGCCATGGAACGGGCCATGATTGGCACGGTCTTTGCCTGAATTAACGGTTAAGACAGGGCCATGACCATGATCGCCAATCTCGATCCGTCCGATCTGCCCCGGAAATATCGGGCTGCGCTCAGGCGCTTTGCCCGCCAGGGCCGCGTTTGCCAAGGTCACAGAGCGCAAGCAGGCACAGCCTGCCCGGCGAGGACACCCCAAATGGAAATGGACAAAGGCCACCTGCAAGGACCATCATTTGCCCGACAGCCCTGCGCACATCGCGCAGATGATCGACGCGAAGGGCATTTGCCACGCTGCCGCGGCGCCCACAACGGGAAGATGACCGTTCGATGGAAGACCCAATAGAAATAACCGAACGCCGCCGGAAACTGGCCGCGCAAACGGTTCAGGTTGCGTTGGTCATCGCGTTTCTGGGCGCGATGCTGGGGGTGGTCATGGGGGTGTGGTTCGATCGGGTTTCGCTGCCCGAGTCCCGGATCATCACCCTGAGTGCCATCGTGACGGGCTGCATGATGGTTCTTTTGTTTGCAAGACCTTCACTGGCCACGAACGTCGTCTCTGGCCTGATGTCCGTCTATTTGGTCTTTCACATCAACGCTGGCGCGATCTATGCCTTTGCGCAATCGCAGCAGATCGTTCTGATCATCCCGTACGTGATATGGTTCTTTCTTCTGGTGATTTTCCACGACTACACGAATTTCGGCTTTTATCGGCGCACAATCGGTATTCTGGTCGGCTTGGGTCCGCTTCCGATTTGCATCTATGTCCTGACACACTCGACGGATCCCGACGCCATCGCCGTTCTGGATGTGATCGTGACGTTTCTGTTCAGCTACCTGGCCTATGTTTTGATCATAGGCATGTTCACGCGCAACCGTGACGAAGAAACCAGCCTAGCCGCGACGCTGAAAGAGGCCGAACGCAGCGCCGATCTGCTGCGGATCAGCGATGAGCGTTTCCAGCTTATCGGCCTGGCGACCAACGATCTGGTCTGGGACGCGGACCTTAGATCGGGAAAGACATGGTGGAACGAAGCCCTCCAGGAATTCTTGGGCCCTGATCAGGCCGCAGCCGCCGCTGATCTGTGGGCCTGGAAAAACTGGATTCACCCCAAGGATCGCGACCGGGTGGCCAAGAGCCTTGAGGATGCGATCCGCGGGTCAGACAAGACATGGACGAGCGAGTACAGGGTCGTTTCCACCGACCAGCAAACGTATGATGTCGTCACTCGCAGTCTCATCCTGCGTGACGCGGCGGGTGTGGCGATCCGGTGGATCGGCAGCGCGACCGACGTCACCGAACTGAAAAATCTGGAAAACAAGCTGCGCCAATCCCAGAAAATGGAGGCCGTGGGCCAACTGTCGGGCGGCATCGCCCATGATTTCAACAACCTGCTGACGATCATCGTGGGAAATGCCGAGACCCTTTCGGAATTGACCGCAAATGACCCACGCATGAACAAGCTGGCCAAGGTGACACTGCAAGCGGCGGAACGGGGGGCCGCGCTGACCCGTCGGCTGCTGTCCTTTGCACGGCGCCAGTCACTGGAACCACAGCGTGTTGACCCCGGAAAACTCCTGTCCGAACTAGACGGGCTGATCCGGCGCACGATCCCCGAGGATATAGAGATCAGTATCACGGCCGATGCCGATGTCAGCCCGATCGAGGTCGATCCCGTTCAACTTGAGAACGTGATACTGAACCTGATAATCAACGCCCGTGACGCCATGCCGACCGGCGGATTGCTGACCCTTGAGGCGTCGAACGCGACACCCGAGGTCAACGAAATGCTGCGCGCGGATGGTGGAGAGGCGGATCACTATGTGACCATTACCGTCTCGGACACCGGTTGCGGGATGCCGACAGACATCGTCGAGCATGCGTTCGAACCCTTCTTCACGACCAAGGAGGTCGGCAAGGGGTCGGGGTTGGGGTTGTCGATGGTTTGGGGGTTCGTCCAGCAATCCGCGGGATTTGCGCAGATCCAGTCAGCGCCCGGTGCGGGCACGTCGGTCAGGCTTCACTTCCCGGCGGCGAATGGTCGGATCGAACCGGCCACGACGCCGGTCAGCAATCACACGGGGACGCAAGGGCATGAACGCGTTCTTGTGGTCGAGGATGAGGCCCTGGTGCGCCAGCACGTTGTCGCACAGCTGAAAGTTTTCGGGTATCAGGTCACCGAAGCCGCGTCGGCCTTGCAAGCCTACGAGATCATTAAGAACGATCCGGATATCGACCTGCTACTTACCGACATGGTGATGCCGGGTGGGATGAATGGCAAACAACTTGCCGATGCCGCCCTGCAGATCAGGCCCGACCTCAAGGTGCTGTTCACCACTGGGTACACAGAGGATGCGATTTTCCAGGAAAGGCAATCCAATCCCAGGGTTCACCTTTTGCAAAAGCCATATCGGCGCGGCGAACTTGCAAGGTAAGCCCCCGGTTTTTACCGCAGCGGCTGGTCCTTGACGCGGGCGATGATGTCGGGTTCGGCGACGAAGTCTTCGAGGAAGCTGTGCCACTCTT
>NZ_SLXL01000003.1 GCF_004345735.1 Rhodovulum adriaticum | reverse complement strand
AATCCCATGACCTTCATCAGCCTTTCCACGGTGCAGCGGGCGATGTCATGTCCCTCGCGGCGCAACTGATGCCAGACCTTGCGGGCCCCATATCGGCCTCGACTGCCATCAAAAGCCTCCTTGATGGCGGCCATGTCCAGCCGATCCTGCCTGGCTCGATCCGATGCCAGGGCGGGGTCCCGTTCCACAGCCTTGAAGCTGTAGAATGTCGATGGTGCGATCCCCAGAACCCGGCAGATCGGCCCGACACCAAAGACGCTACGGTGATCGTCGATGAACGTGATCATTTGCGGAACGGGCGGTCGAGCTCCGCCGCAGCGAAATACGCGCTGGCCTTCTTCAAGATCTCGTTGGCGGTCCGGAGTTCACGGTTCTCACGCTCCAGTTCCTTGATCCGATCCTTCTCGGCGCTCGTAAGCCCGGCCCGCTGTCCGGCGTCGCGCTCGGCCTGCTGGCACCAGACCCGCAGGCTGTCCGGCGAACAGCCAAGCTTCGGCGCGATCGCCTTGTAGGCGGCCGTGTCGCTGGCGTAATCGCCACGGTGCTCTCGAAAAAGCCGAACACCGCGTTCACGCAGTTCGGACGGATAGGCGGGGGTGAATCTCTGCTTCGTCATAGGGCTCATCCTTTGAGTGTTTTACTCTCCGGTAAACCCGGGGCGGTTCAGACCAGTCCACCGTCATCGGTGCGGGGCGCGAAACGTCGCCATAGATCAGCGGCGGTTTCACGCAGCGCGAGCCATAGCTCTGCACCCAGCCGAATTTCGTGAAGGCAAAGCCCGCAAGGTGTTCGCCGAAATACTCTACCATGTCATTTCGCTCGAACTCGCCATGGACCAACATGTCCAGGCCCAACGCTTCCTGCTCGGCGATGCAGGCGCGGGTTTCCTCCTTCAGGAAGGTGTCATAGGCGGCGGCGTCCAGCGCGCCGCGGCGATGGGCGGCGCGGGCCTTGCGCACCTCTGCGGTCTGCGAGAAGGATCCGATGGTCGTGGTCGGGAAAGGCGGCAGATTTAGCCGCGCCGCCTGCGCCTTGCGCCTCTCGGGGTAGGGTCTTTGCCGTTTCAGGTCGGCGGGGGTGATGGCATCGGCGCGGGCCAGAACCGCCGCGTCGTGGATACGGGCCGAGGCCCGGCGCGCGGCGCTGGCCTTGTCAGAGGCTGCCATCCGTGTCGCCACGGCGGCGCGGCCTTCCCCCATCGCGCGGGCAAGGGCCTGGGTTTCGCCCAGCTTCTGCACCGCGAAGGCCAGCCAGCTTTTCAACTCGTCGTCCAGCGCCTCTTCCTGTGCCAGGTCGACGGGCACATGCAGCAGCGAACAGGACGGCGCGATCTGAATCCGGTCCGGCCCCAGGGCCGCAAGCGCCGGTTTCGCCTGTGCCAGCTTGCGCGAAAGATCGGTGCGCCAGACATTGCGCCCGTCGATCAGGCCCAGCGACAGCACCTTGTCGCGGGCCAGCGGCAGCAGGGTGTCCAGTTGCTCCGGGGCGCGCACCAGGTCGATATGCACCCCTGCCACCGGCAGGGCCATTGCCAGCGCGGCATTGTCGCCAAGCGCACCGAAATAGCTGGCCAGCATGATCCTGGGGCCGGCCTCGGCCAGGGCGGCATAGGCCACTTGCAGGGCTGTCTTTTGCTTGGCGGACAGGTCCAGCGCCAGCACCGGCTCGTCGATCTGGACCCATTCCGCCCCGGCGGCCCCCAGGCCATCAAGAACCTGCGCATAGAGCGGCAGGATGGCGTGCAGGAAATCCAGCGGGTCCAGGTCGGCGCCCCTGGCCTTGGCCAGGCTCAGCCACGTCACCGGGCCGATCAGGACCGGCCGCGTCGCGATCCCCAGGCGCTTGGCCTCGATGAACTCGTCCACCGGCTTGGCGGAGGACAGCGCAAACCGCATGCCGTCGGTCAGCTCGGGCACGATGAAATGGTAGTTCGTATCGAACCACTTGGTCATTTCCATCGCCGGGGCATCATCTGTGCCGCGCGCCATCGCGAAATAGGTATCCAGACCGACCGGCCCGCCCGAATGACCGAACCGTGCAGGCACGGCGCCCAGCATGGCGGTTATGTCCAGCATCTGGTCGTAGAACGAGAAATCGTTGCTGGGGACGATGTCGATCCCGGCCTTCTGCTGCGCCTGCCAATGGTGGGCGCGCAGGTTGCGGGCGGTTTGTTCCAGGGCCTCGGCGCTCAGATCGCTTTTCCAATAGGCCTCGACGGCCTTTTTCAACTCGCGCCGCGCGCCGATGCGCGGGAAGCCCAGATTTGCGGACTGGATCATATGTCTCTCCTTGCTCCATCCGAGGGTGGCCCTTGACGGGGTTGGCTTTGCTTGGCGAAAAATGGTCATCGATCACCGTTCGAGTGATGGGTCATGTCAGGGCGGCGTCGGGCGTCCGGCCGTTTGCCACCCCTGCCGGTCAGACAGGTTCGGGGGCGATGCCGGCCACGATGCGCCGGTTCGGCGCCTCATCGGCATCCATCAGGCTTGTGCCTCCATCGTGTCCGGATTGATCGGGGCGGGGCGGCCGCTTTCGTCGACTGCGACCATGTCGAAGTGACCGCTCATCGCGAGGTGGCGCGCGCCGGTGGTCAGGGTTTCGACTTCGCCGGTGATGTCGACACCCATCGAGGTCCGGCCGACGCGGGTGATCGTGGCGGTCAGTTCCAGCATCTGACCGGGCAGGACGGGCGTGCGGAAATGGATCTTGTCGGACGCCGCCATGACCACGCGCCGCCGCGCCCGGCGGCTGGCGGCGAGGAAGGCGGCCTTGCTCATCAAGGCAAGCCCGGCTCCGGCAAACAGCGTGCCGTGGTGGTTCACCGTTTCGGGAAAGATCAGCGCCGTCATCTGGCTTGCGTCGCCGTTCCTGATCGCTGACAGGGACATTGTTTGCAACCTTTGCATTGCTCGGGGGCTGCAAAGGGCATAAACACTCATTTAGCGTGTTGAAATAAATGAAAACGCGAAGATTTGCGATGATTTGGGTCGGATTTGCAAAGCTTGCGAAGGTGGGGCGATGAAGAAGGCCTATCTCGGCGGGCGGTTGCGTCAGTTGCGCGAGGCGCGCGGCCTGACCCAGGCGGCACTGGCCGCGCAACTGGACATCTCGCCCAGCTATCTCAACCAGATCGAACGCAACCAGCGGCCCCTGACCGTTCAGGTGCTGCTGAAGATCAACGCGGCCTTCGGGCTGGACATCCAGCTGTTTTCGGAAGAAGGCGACGCGCGGCTGTTGGCCGAGCTGCGCGAGGCGGTGCAGGGCGGCGAGCCTGCGGTCGGTTTGTCCGAACTGCGCGATCTGGTGGACAATGCGCCCGCGCTGGCCCGCCGCTTCATCGCGCTGCACCGCCGCGCGCGAGAGGCAGAGGATCGCGCCGCCGCGCTGGCCCTGACGCAGGGCGCAACCGACGCGATGCGGGTGCCCGCGCCGTTCGAGGAGGTGCGGGATTTCTTCTACGACAATCGCAATTTCTTCGATGCGCTGGATGCAAGGGCCGAAGCGCTGGCCGAGGGTGTGGGCCTTGCCCCGGGCGATCCGCTGCCGGGATTGGCCGCCCGGCTGCGCGACCGGCACGGCGTGACGCTGCGCAAGGATGACGGGGAAACCGGCGATCTGCGCCGTCTGGATGCCGGGCGGCGCGAACTGGTGCTGTCGGGGGGGCTCAGCCCCGGACAGATGGCGTTCCAGGTCGCCACCCAGATCGGCCTGATCGAGGCCGAGGACGACATTGGCGATCTGGTCGCGGGCGCTGCCTTTTCCGGCGACGAGGCCCGGCGGCTGGCGCGGATCGGACTGGCCAACTATTTTGCGGGCGCGGTTCTGATGCCCTACGGCGCCTTCTGGCGCGCGGCCGAGGGCGCGGGCTATGACATCGACTGGCTGGGCCACCGCTTCGGCACTGGGTTCGAGGCCACCTGTCACCGCCTGTCCTGCCTGCAACGGCCGGGCGCGCAAGGGGTGCCGTTCTTCTTCCTGCGGGTGGACCGGGCGGGCAACATCTCGAAACGGCAATCGGCGACGGATTTCCACTTTTCCAAGGTCGGCGGCTCTTGTCCGCTGTGGCGGGTGCATTCGGCCTTTGACCATCCGGGCGAGATCCTGACCCAGATCGCCGAGATGCCCGAGGGGCGGCGCTATTTCTGGGTCACGCGCACGGTGCTCAGCCGGCGGGGGCGCTATGGTTCGCCGGGCAAGGAATTCGCCGTGGCGCTCGGCTGCGATATCGCCCATGCCGCGCGGCTGGTCTATTCCAAGGGGCTTGATCTGGCCGATCCGGCAGCGGTCACGCCGATCGGCGCGGGCTGCAAGGTCTGCCCGCGCGAGGGGTGCCCGCAGCGTGCCTTTCCGATGCTGGGGCGGCCTCTGACGGTCGACCCAAGCCGCGCGCAGTTCGCGCCCTATGGGCAGGCCACGTCGCAAAGCGCCTGATCGGTGCAGCCTGCGGCGCGGAACGGCTGGCGGCGCGAGGGCGGCAGGGCAAGGGCGGCCAGGTTCGCATCCATGCGCGACAGATCGGCGGGGCCCAGCAGCGCGGGGTGCACCGTGGTCCGCAGATCGAAGGCCACGCCGCTGTCGCGCAACAGGATCAGGCTGTCGCGTGCCTTGGCCCCGCTGCCGGGGGCGCCGGTGATCCGGTCATAGGCGTCGAACGGCGCCTTTACGTCGAACCCAACCCAATCCAGCCGCGGCAGAACCTCGGCCAGCCGGGCCGGGTAGGGGCCGCCGGTGTGCAGCCCGGTGCGGAACCCCATCGCCCGGATTTCGCGCAGCGCATCGGCCAGCCCCTTTTGCAATGTCGGCTCGCCGCCGGAAATCACGACCCCGTCCAGCAGGCCGCGGCGGCGGGTAAGCAGGTCCGCCACCTGGTCCCAGGGGATCGTGCCCGGCCCGGCGGGGATCAGCGCGGTGTTGTGGCAATAGCGGCAGGCCCAGGGGCAGCCCTGACAGAACAGGACCGCCACCAGTTCGCCGGGCCAGTCCACGCTGGAATGCGGTTCCAGCCCGGAAATGGCGATCTCAGCCAAGGCGCGCCTCGGCCTCGTCGAAATAGACGCGATCGGCCGCCTCGCCCTTCTTGCCGGTGTTGAAGGACGCAACCGGGCGGTGATAGCCCATCACGCGGGTCCAGACCTCGCAGCGGGTACGCTCTTCGTCGGTCAGTTCGATATCGTCGCTCAGGTCGTCCATGTTCAGGGGTTTGTTCATCGTCTTTCTCCTTCAGCTTGCTTTCAGTTGGGCACGTTTTGCCGCCCGCAGTTCTGCGTCGCAGATCGGGCAGAATTCATGTTCGCCCGCGATGTAGCCGTGTTTCGGGCAGATCGAGAATGTGGGCGTCACGGTGATGTAGGGCAGGCGAAAGTTTTCCAGCGCCCGGCGGACCAGCTTCTTGCAGGCCTCGGCCGAAGATACCCGTTCGCCCATGTAGAGGTGCAGCACGGTGCCGCCGGTATATTTCGCCTGTAGCGGTTCCTGGTGTTCCAGCGCCGCAAAGGGATCGGCGGTCCAGCCCACCGGCAGTTGGGTGGAATTGGTGTAATAGGGCTGATCCGCAGGCCCTGCCTGCAGGATACCGGGGTAGCGTTTGCGATCCTCGCGGGCAAAGCGGTAGGTCGTGCCCTCGGCCGGTGTCGCCTCCAGATTATACATGTGCCCGGTCTCTTCCTGATAGGCGACCATGCGTGCGCGCAGATGATCCATGAACCGCAGGGCAAAGGCGCGCCCCCACTGGGTCGAGATATCCTCGGCATCGCCGGTGAAGTTGCGGATCATTTCGTTCACGCCGTTCACGCCCAGGGTCGAGAAGTGGTTTCGCAGCGTGCCGAGATAGCGCTTGGTATAGGGGAACAGGCCCAGATCGATATGGCGCTGGATCACCTTGCGCTTGATTTCCAGGCTGGTGCGCGCGATCCCGGCCAGCCGGTCCAGCGCGGCCAGCAGCGCGGCCTCGTCCCCCTTGTGCAGATGCCCCAGACGGGCGCAGTTGATGGTGACGACACCCAAGCTGCCGGTCTGCTCGGCCGATCCGAAAAGCCCGTTGCCGCGTTTCAGAAGCTCGGTCAGGTCGAGTTGCAACCGGCAGCACATGGAACGGACCATGTGCGGCTCCAGTTCCGAGTTCACGAAGTTCTGGAAATAGGGCAGCCCGTATTTCGCCGTCATCTCGAACAGATACCCGGCGTTTTCGCTGTCCCAGGGAAAATCGGTGGTGATGTTGTAGGTTGGGATCGGAAAGGTGAAGACGCGCCCCTTGGCATCGCCTTCGGTCATCACCTCCATATAGGCGCGGTTGATCATGTCCATTTCGGACTGCAACGCGCCATAGGTGAAATCGACCTCGCGCCCGGCAATGATCGGCACCTGTTCGCGCAGATCCTCTGGGCAGGTCCAGTCGAAGGTGAGGTTGGTAAAGGGCGTCTGCGTGCCCCAACGCGAGGGCACGTTCAGGTTATAGATGAATTCCTGCATCAACTGGCGGACCTGATCGTAGCTCAGGTGATCGCGCCGTACGTAAGGCGCCAGATAGGTGTCAAAGGAACTGAACGCCTGCGCGCCTGCCCATTCGTTCTGCAAAGTGCCCAGGAAATTGACGATCTGTCCCAACGCGCTGGACAGATGCGCGGGCGGGGCGGATTCGATGGTGCCGGGCACGCCGTTCAGCCCCTCGGTCAGCAGGGTGCGCAGGGACCAGCCCGCGCAATAGCCCGCGAACATGTCCAGGTCGTGGATATGGATGTCACCGTCGCGGTGGGCTTGGCCGACCTCGGGCGGGTAGATGTGGCTCAGCCAGTAATTCGCGGTCACCTTGCCAGAGGTGTTCAGGATCATGCCCCCCAGCGAATAGCCTTGGTTGGCATTCGCGTTCACCCGCCAGTCGGACCGATCCAGATATTCGTTGATCGAGCGTTCCACATCGACCAGCGTGCGCCGGTCCTCGCGCAGGCGGGCATGCTGTTCGCGGTAGACCGCATAGGCGCGCACGGTGGCCATACAATTGGCCCCGATCAGCGCCTGTTCGACGGCATCCTGAATATCCTCGATCCCCGGCGCGCCGCCCGCGTGGCGATAGGACAGCACGCGCACCACCTGATCGGTCAGGCGCGCGGCCTCGGTTGCGTCGAACTCGCCCGTGGCCTCGCCCGCGCGGGCGATGGCGCGTGCGATCCGGCCCGCGTCGAAGGGAACTGTCTGCCCGTCGCGGGTGACGACGGATCTGGGGGAAAGCGCGGTCATCGTATCTCCTGGCATTGTCGGAAATCCCGGTCCTTGCCGCCGGTTGCCTTTGCGGCCGGGGCGGGGCCCATCGGCCCATGGTCCAAACCGCGTGCGCGGGCAGGGGCGTGGTGGTCGGCTGGTGTCATGCTTGTGTCCCCTTTCCTGTCTTCGACGAACCGGGGACACGGGCAGGCGAACCATCGGCCGCTGGCCGGGTTTCGCAGAACACACGCACCCCCAGGCCCTCCGCCTGCGGTTATCGTATCGCGCCCTGGCAGGTTTCCTGGCTCGCGGGTCTTTGCTTGGCTGGCCTTCCCGGGAATGGCCCCAGTGGCATGTCTCAGCCTTGCTTGCCGCTTACAGTTGCGGGGGCAGCACCGGCGCTTCACCGGTTTCCCTCTTAGCCCATGACGCGAGTCACGGGCACCAAAGCTACGGCATGTTGGGGTATCTGGGGCGAGCCTGTCAACATATAGGCAGGGTTGCAGGCCGCGACCTTTGCGCACCACGGGCGCGGACTGGCAATGACGCCGCTGTTTTCGCCGCGTGCAGGGACAATTCGGGAATTGCCTGCCCGGGATGGTTGTCCCTGCGTTTTGCCACTTGTGAGGCATCCGCCGCGTTTGCTAACGATCGCTGGATGGTTCCCTGGGGCCTTGGGGCTCTTGGGATGAAAAGGGAATACGGTGCGGTGTCGCGATCGCGCGCCAAGTCCGTGACTGCCCCCGCAACTGTAGGCGGAGAGCACGCCCGAGCGACTCCACTGGCCCAGCACAGGCCGGGAAGGATCGGGCAAGCCACGACCCGCAAGTCAGGAGACCTGCCATCGCCGATGCAACCTCAACCCGGGCGGGGAGGCCCGGAAAGGAGATCACGATGATGCAACCCGAATTCCCGGTGCACGCAAGGCATTCCCGGCGGCGCGACCCGCGCGCGATGGCCGCCCCGGCCTGACCACGCCGACCGGCGCGCTGTTCGCCGATCCACGTATCCCCAATTCATGGCCGCCTGCCGCACGATCAACCGTGATCCGGCGGCGCCCAGTCTGCCCGTTGCGCACAGCATCGGCAGGCATGCTCGACGCATCGTTTTGTCCGTCTATGTCACGACGGCAAGGAAAAGGAGACAACCCTTGGACATCACCCTTCTGGACGGCGGCATGGGCCAGGAACTGGTACATCGCACGGGCAAGGCGACGCCGCTTTGGGCGATCCAGGCGTTGTTGGAAACGCCCGATCTGGTCGGCGCCGTGCATCGCGATTTCTTCGATGCGGGCGCCGAGGTGGCAACAACGAACACCTACGCGGTGCTGCCCGACCGGCTGGCGGCCTTCGGGATGGCCGACCGGCTGGAGGATCTGACCATGGCCGCCTGTGACATCGCCGCCCGCGCGCGGGACGATGCAGGCGGCGGGCTGGTCGCCGGAGCGCTTGGCCCGCTGGGCTTTTCCTACCGCCCTGACAATGCCCCGCCAGCCGAAGAGGCAGCCGAGATTTACGCCCGCGTCGCGCGCATTCAGGCGCGGGTCGCCGATGTTCTGCTGCTGGAAACGATGTCTTCGGTCGATCAGGCACGCGGCGGGGTGATGGGCGCGCAGGTCGCGGGAAAACCCGTCTGGCTGGCCCTCAGCGTGGATGACACCGACGGCACGCGCCTGCGCTCGGGCGAGCCGCTGGCCCAGATCGCGCCGCTTCTGGAAACCTTTGCACCCGCCCGCGTTCTGCTGAACTGCTCGCGCCCCGAGGCGGTGTCGCAGGGCGTGCCGATCCTCGCCGGGCTGCACGACCATGTCGGCGCCTATGCCAACGGCTTCACCCGGATCGATCCGCGCTTCAACGGGATCGGCGCGACGACCGATCTGCTGAGCACGCGGCAGGATATCGGCCCCGCCGCCTATGCCGAATTTGCCCAAGGCTGGGTCGCGGAGGGCGCGCGCACCGTGGGCGGCTGTTGCGAGATCGGGCCGGCCCATATCGCCGAACTTGCCCGCCGGCTGAAGCCTGCGGCCGGTCCGGTGATCCCCGCCGCGGGTCCATAACCCCCGTTCGCCCGGCGGGGCCGGGTCATGGGCGATGCAGGCGTGTTTGCGCCCAATATCGATCTGTTGCGCCGGTCACCGGGGCGTGGCCGCACCGCCTGTCCCGGCCCGGGGCGGGCGCGGTTCCCAGCGGCAAGGACCGCCAGCGCGCAGCTTGACAACTTCCGGCCAATGGTTGCATCACACCCCTGTTGGTGCCCGCCTTCGGGTGGGTGAAAAGGGAATGCGATAAGGGCCACCAGGTCCGAAGCGCAGCCGCCCCCGCGACCGTGACCGGAGAGGCTGCCCCACGCCACTGGCCGACAAGGCTGGGAAGGCAGGGCAACCGCCAGACGCCCACGTCTGACATCCGCAAGCCGGGAGACCTGCCAGCGCAGTACGACGTAACCGGACGGGGTGTTCCGGTGTCGGGTCCGGCTTCGGCTCTGCCCGCCATCTGCCCTTGTCCCCTGAGCTATGGGGTCAGACATCTTGCCTTTCTTTACCTTTCAAATCTACGGGATACCCGGATGAGCGGCGCGCCTGACGGCGTGGTGGAACTTCTGGTCTGTGTGAAGTGCCGGCAGGGCGAACCTGCCGAACCCGAAGAGGTGACGCGCGGTGCGCGGCTGCACGGCGCGCTGGCCGAACGGAACCTGCCCGAAAACATCCGCCTGATCCCGGTCGAATGCCTGTCGAACTGCACCCGCGGCTGCACCGTCGCGCTGCGCGGGCCGGGGCGCTGGACCTATGTCTACGGCAATCTCGACGCCAGCCACGCGCCCGTGCTGGCCGAGGGCGCCCTGAAATATCGTGACGCGCCCGACGGCCTGGTGCCCTGGCGCGAACGCCCCGAACATTTCCGCAAGAACTGCATCGTCCGTATCCCACCCTTGGAGGGGGCCCAATGACCGACCTGACCAAACTGCCCGTCACCGTAATCACCGGGTTCCTGGGGTCTGGCAAGACCACGCTGATCAGCCACCTGATGCAGAATTCGGGCGGCAAGCGCCTGGCCGTTCTGGTCAACGAATTCGGCGATGTCGGCGTGGACGGCGAAATGCTGAAAGGCTGCGCCATCCCCGACTGCCCGGCCGAGAACATCATGGAACTGGCCAATGGCTGCATCTGCTGCACCGTGGCCGACGATTTCATCCCCACCATTGAGGCGCTGATGGCGATGGAGCCGCGCCCCGAACACATCCTGATCGAAACCAGCGGCCTGGCCCTGCCCAAGCCGCTGCTCAAGGCGTTCGATTGGCCCGATATCCGCTCGCGTATCACCGTGGACGGCGTGATCGCCGTCGCCGATGCCGAGGCCGTGGCGGCGGGGCGCTTCGCCCCCAATGTCGCCGCCGTCGATGCCCAGCGGGCCGCCGATGACAGCATCGACCACGAAACCCCGCTGTCCGAGGTGTTCGAGGACCAGATTTCCTGCGCCGATATCGTGCTGCTGACCAAGCCCGATCTGGCCGGGCCAGAGGGGGTGGCCACCGCGCGCGCCACCATCGAGGCCGAGGCGCCGCGCAAGCTGCCCATCATCGAGGTGGCCGAGGGCGCGGTGGACCCCCGCGTGATCCTGGGGCTGGAGGCCGCGGCCGAGGACGACCTGCACGACCGTCCCAGCCATCACGACGACGCCCACGATCACGACCATGACGATTTCGAAAGCGTCGTGGTGGAACTGCCCGAACAGGCCGACCCGGCCATCCTGGCCGGCCGGATCGAGGCGCTGGCGCGCAGCCAGAACATCCTGCGGGTCAAGGGCTATGCCGCCGTTCAGGGCAAGCCGATGCGCCTGCTTGTGCAGGCCGTTGGCGCGCGGGTGCGCCATCAGTACGACCGGCCCTGGGGCGCGGACGAACCCCGCGCCACGCGGCTGGTGGTCATCGCCGAGCATGATGATATCGACCCCCGCGCCATCCGCGCCGCGCTGGAGGGCTAGGCGCCGATGCATGTCGTCTTCCGCGAAAGCCACGGGCTGGAGGAAACCGAGACCCCAACCGATCTGGCGCAGGATCCCGCCGATCTGGTGGTTCTTTCGTTTTCCGACAGCGATCTGGGGGCTTTCGCGGCGGGCTGGCATCGCGGCGGCGGGCCCGAGGGGCGGATGCCCACGCTGCGGCTGGCAAACCTTGCCGCGCTGAAACACCCGCTGTCGGTCGACACCTATGTCGAGCAGACGCTGGAGGGGGCCAAGGGCATCCTGATCCGCCTGATCGGCGGGCGGGCCTATTGGGACTATGGCCTGCAACATCTACAGGCCCTGGCCCAGGCGCGCGGCATTGCCCTGGCCGTCCTGCCCGCCGACGGGCGCCCCGATCCGCGACTTGATGAGGTTTCGACCCTGCCGGTTTCGACCCTGCGTCGTCTGGCGCATCTGTGCGACACCGGCGGGACGGTCGCCGCGCAGGCGGCGCTTGCGCAGATGGCGCTGGCCGCCGGCCTTTATGCCGGGCCAGTGCAGGGGGCCAAGGTGATCCCGCAGGTCGGTGCCTGGACGCCGGATCAGGGCGTGTGCTGCCCGCTGGTCGATCTGGGGCCCACCACGAACCGCCCCCGCATCGTGCTGACCTTTTACCGCGCCTACCTGACCGCGGCGGATCTTGATCCCATCGCGGCGCTGTTCCGGGCCTTCCGCGACCGGGGCTGCGATGTGACCGCACTTTTTGCCCCCTCGCTCAAGGCGCCCGATGTTGCACGCTGGCTGGCCCGCCAGATCGCGCATCTGAAACCGGACGCCATCGTCAACGCCACTGCCTTTTCCGCGCGGGGCGAGGACGGCACGACCCCGCTGGACGCAGGCGGCGTGCCGGTCTTTCAGGTGGCGCTGGCCACCTCGACCGAGGCCGCCTGGGCCGAAGCAGAGCGCGGCCTGTCCCCCGCCGATCTGGCAATGCACGTGGTCCTGCCAGAGGTGGACGGGCGCATCCTGGCCGGGGTCGCCTCGTTCAAGCAGGCGCAGCCGCGCGACCCGTATCTGCAGTTTTCACGCCACGCCCACCGCGCCCGCTCCGACCGCATCGACGCGATTGCCCAGCGGGTGCTGGGCTGGATCGCCCTAGCCCGCACACCGGCGGCGGACAAACGCCCGGCCATTGTGTTGTCCACCTATCCCGGCAAGCCTTGGCAGATGGCCCATGCGGTTGGGCTGGACGCGCTTGCCTCGGCCGAAGCCGTGCTGGAGGATCTGGCCGGGGACGGTGTGCTCGTCGCGCCCGGCCCGCCGCTGGACCAGGCCCTGATGCAAGACATGCTGGCCTGGCCGGTTGCAGCCTACCAGGCCGCACTTTCCCGCCTGCCGGACAGTCTGCGCGCGGCGTTGACGGAAAGCTGGGGCGCGCCAGAGGACGACCCGGTCGTGCGCGACGGTGCCTTCCATTTCCCGGCAACACGGCGCGGTGCGGTGCTGGTCGCGCTGCAACCCGAACGCGGCGATCCGGCAACCCGCGACGACGATTATCACGATGTCCACCGCACCCCGCGCCATGGCTATGTCGCCTTTTACCTATGGCTGCGACAGGAAATGGCCTGCGACGCGCTGATCCACATGGGGGCGCATGGCACGCTGGAATGGCTGCCCGGCAAGGCGGTGGCGCTGTCGGATACCTGCTGGCCCGAGGTGCTGATCGGGGCGCTGCCGGTGATCTACCCTTTCATCGTCAACGACCCCGGCGAGGCCGCGCAGGCCAAGCGGCGCATAGGTGCCGTTACCCTGGGCCATATCCCGCCGCCCCTGCGCCAGACCGGCACGCCCGGAAAATTCACCCGTCTTGAGGCGTTGCTGGACGAGTTTTCCAACGCCGACGGGCTGGACCCCAAGCGCCGCGCGCGGCTGCAATCGGATATCCGGTTCGAGGCCCAGTGCCTGGGGGTCGAGGACGATCTGGGCCTGGACGCCACCGCCTGCCCGGCAGAGGCGATCACCCGCATCGACCGCTTCGTCTGCGACGTGAAGGACAGCCAGTTCGGCGACGGGTTACATGTCTTTGGCCGCGCGCTGGCGGATGCGGGCAGTTTCGACACTGCCCCCTCGGTCGCCGCCGAACGCGCGGCTCTGCAGGCGGCGCTGGCGGGGCGGCAGATCGCGCCGGGGCCGTCCGGGTCGCCCTATCGCGGGCGGCAGGACGTGCTGCCGACGGGGCGGAACCTTTACACCACCGATCCGCGGTCAGTGCCCACCCGTTCGGCCCATGCGCAGGGTGTGAAACTGGCCGAGGATCTGGTGCGCCGCCATCTGCAGGATCAGGGCGACTGGCCGCGCGGGCTGGTGGTGGATTTGTGGGGGTCGGCCACGATGCGCACGGCGGGCGAGGATTTCGCCATGGCGCTGCACCTGCTGGGCGTGAAACCTGTCTGGGACGCGGGGTCGGAACGGGTTTCGGGCATCGAGGTGCTGCCAATCGCCCTGCTGGACCGGCCCCGGCTGGATGTGACGCTGCGGGTCTCGGGGCTGTTCCGTGACGTGTTCCCGACGCTGTCGGCGCTGTTTCAACAGGCGATCCGGGCCCTGGCCGCGCGGGACGAAACCCCCGACTGGAACCCCTATGCCGGGCGCGAGGTCGGCGCGCGGGTCTATGGCCCCGCGCCGGGCAGCTATGGGTTGGGGATGGGCGCCGCGGCGGAAAACTTTACCGATGCGGCCCGCCGCGCGGCGGGCGAGGCGTGGCTTGCCGCCAGCGCCTGGGCGCTGGACGGAACCGGCGTCGCGCGCGATGCCGCCGGCCTGAAGGACCGCGTTGCGGGCGCCGATGCCTTTGTGCATGCCCAAGACCTGCCCGAAACCGATATCCTGCTGGCCGCCGATTATGCCGCGCATGAGGCGGGCTTTGCCGCTGCGCAAGCGGTAACGGGGGGCAAGGCCGCGCTTTATCACCTGGACAACACCGACCCGGCCCGGCCCCGCACCCGAACCCTGAGCGAGGAGGTCGCCCGCGTGGTCCGCGCCCGCGCCGCGAACCCGGCCTGGCTGGCGGGCATGCGCCGCCACGGGTTCCGTGGCGCGGCCGAGATCGCAGCGACGCTGGACCACCTGGCGGCCTTTGCGCATCTGGCCGGCGTGGTGCCGCCGCATCTGTTCGACCTGTATTATCAGGCGACGCTGGGCGATGACGATCTGACCGCCTTCATGGCAGAGGCCAACCCCCAGGCGCTGGCCGCACTCCGCGCCCGTTTCGCGGCATTGGCGCAGGCGGGGTTATGGCAAAGCCGCAGCAACTCCATCGCTGCGGGGCTGTTCGCTGAAGGGGAATAACCAAACGGCGGGCGCGCGGTCACCCTGTCTCGGGGCACAAGCGCCCCTCGTTCAGCCGCAGGCTGTCGGGGGCGATCTGCGCGCGAAAGCGGGTGTCGTGGCTGACCAGCACCATCGCCTGGGGCAGCGCGGTGAGGATCTCGACCAATCGTGCCGCGTTATCTTCGTCCAGCGCGTTGGTGGGTTCGTCCAGCAGTAAAACCTCCGGTTCCATCGCCAAGACCGTGGCCAGCGTCACCAGCCGCTTTTCCCCGCCCGACAGCTTGTAGGTCACGCGCTCGCGCAGGTGGGTCAGGTCTAGCCGGGTCAGGACATCCTCGGCGATCGCCAGCGCCTCGTCCCGGCTTTTGCCCAGGTTCAGGGGGCCAAAGGCGATATCCTCGGTCACCGTGGGGCAGAACAGCTGATCGTCGGGATCCTGAAATACCAGCCCGGCGCGGCGGCGCACCTCGTGGAAATCGGCCTCGGCCCGCCGGACCTGGCCAAAGGCCGCGACCGTGCCCCGGTCGGGCACCAGCAGCCCCACCATGATCCGCAGCAGCGTTGATTTGCCCGCCCCGTTGGCCCCGGTGATGGCCAGCCGCTGGCCAGCCTCAAGCGTCAGGCCCGCCCCGCGCAGGATCGGCGCGTGACCGGGATAGGCGAAATGGATGTGGTCCAGTTCAAAAAGCGGCATGGGCGATCTCGGTGGCTGACAGACCTGCCAGCATCAGCGCCAGCCCCCCGGCGAACGCTGCGTCCCGCGGGCCATAGCGCAGCGTTTCCAGCAACGGTATTCGGCCCGAAAACCCCCGGCATTTCATCGCGCCCAGCACCCGTTCCGACCGCTCGACCGCGCGCACCAGCATCATGCCGACCAGATAGCCCAAGCTGCGATAGCTGTGCAGGCTGTTGGCGGGACGGAACCCGCGCGCGCGCATTGCCTGGCGCAGGCGCAGGTATTCGGCGCGCAGCACCTCGATATAGCGGATGGTGAACATCAGCAGATGCACCAGCCTTTCAGGTGTTCGCAGCCGCGACAGCGCATGGCCCAGGGTCACCGGCTCCATCGTGCCGACCAGGACCAGCAGCGCCAGAACCACCGCATTGGCGGTCACCGCGATCTGCGCGGCCTGTTCCAGCCCCTGCCATGTGGCCGTCAGCGCCCAGATCGCGAAGGCCGGATCACCCGGCGCGGTGAAGGGCAGCAGGACCAGCAGGAACAGGATGAACCCGTCCATTGCCGCCATCCGGCGCAGGGTCGGCCGCAGCGGCAGGCGCGACAGGATCAGCAGCATACTGGCGAGTGCCAAGGCCGCCAGCAACACCGGCAGCCAGTCGCACAGCACGGTCACCAGGGCAAAGGCGCAGGCGCCAAGGATGCGCGCGCGCGGGTCCACCCCGCCCAGCACGCCGCCCGCGCGGTCGCCGCCCGTTTCGCGCAGGGCCTTTTGCGCCTGCGTCAGGACATGGCCCATTCGCTAGGCCGCCAGCCTGCGGCGCGCGGCAAGGTAGAACCCAAGGCCGAACAGGCCGAAGATGTAGCCGATCCCGCCCAGAACGGTTTGCAGGTCGTGGTGTTCCTTGTAGGCGGCGATCTCGCGCCGCAGGGGGCGGGTTTCGTCGCGCACGATGCGGGCGATTTCGGCCTTGTCGGCGGTGCTGAGACCGGCCAGCGCCGGGGCGGGGGCGCCGCTTGGGGCAACCTCGACCACGGGGTCGGCCGTGGCGGGGGCTGGTGCGGCCTTGCCCAGGATCGCGGCGACCTCTTCGCCGGTCATCTCGAACTCTGCCACGTGGCCGGCGCCCAGATCGGCGCGGAAGATGTGGCGCACCGGCGCGGTGGGCCGGTAGGTGAAATAGCCGTCGGCGTCGGTCCGGGCCTCGCCCAGCTTGGCCCCGTCGCCGTCGAACACTTCGACCAACTGGTCGGTGGCCATGTCGCCGTTGGAAAACCCGACCTCGCCCTCGATCACGTCGCCGCTGGGAAAGGCCGAGGCGATCACCTTGTGGGCGGCAGCGGGCAGGGGGGTCAGCGCCAGGCAAAGCATAAGGGTCAATGCGCGGATCATGTCGCCGCTCCTTTCAGCGTGTCGAAGAGGTCGGGTTTGACCTCAACGGCCAGGTAGACGGCGGCGGCGGACAACAGCCCCTCGACCGCCATCACGGGGATATGGGCAAAGAAAACCAGCTTGGCCGCGGGGATGAATTCGTCCCCCGACAGCATCAGCGACAGCCCCACAAGAACGGTGGTCAGCGCAATCGCCAGCGCACCGCCGAACCCGGCCCACAGCGCGGCCAGCGGGGGCGCGCTGCGGGTCACGCCGCGCCAACAGAGGTAATGCACGATCACCGCGGGCAGCGCGATGTTCAGCGTGTTCACCCCTAGCACGGTCAACCCGCCGAAGCCGAAGAAAACCGCCTGTAACAGCAGCCCGACGAAGAGCGCCGGGAAGGCGGCCCAGCCGAGCACCAGCCCGGCCAGACCGTTGAGGATCAGATGCACCGAGGACGGGCCGATCGGCACATGGATCAGCGAGGCCACGAAGAAGCTGGCCGCCAGCACCCCGGCGGCGGGGATTTTTTCCAGCGGTAACTGGCGCAGGCCAAGGGCGATGCCGCCCGCTGCCAGCGCCGCGCCGCCCAGGACGACCTCACCCGCCAGCGCCCCGTCCACGATATGCATTTGCCTGCCCCCTATTTCACGTCGTAGGCGCGGATCCAGATCACCGCGTCCTGGGACAGTTCCTTGCCCTCGTGTTCGGTGTCCGGGCCGACGCCGAGCGCGGCAAAGCCCCAGTAACCGGCCCGCGGAATGCCGAAGGTGAATTCGCCATCCTGGTCCGAGATCGCGACCACGGCCCCGCCGGGCATCGGGCCGACGGTGGCCTCTTTCGGGCTGCCGGTCGTCATGTCCGGTTCGGCGGCCATGTATTCGATTTCGATCTCGGCACCGGCCACGGGCTGGCCGTCGGACAGAACCCGGCCGGTAAAGGTGGACCCGGCCATTACGTTGTAGGGTTTGACCAGCGGCAAGATCTCTGTCTTCAGGCCCTGCGGTTCGGTCCAGTCGGTGGGCAGGGTGTTGCGGTTGAGATAGGCCTTGGTGATCTGCTGGATATAGATGTCCTCGGACCCCTCGTAATAGGGGGCGGGAACCGTCACCAGCACGTAGTCGCCCGAGCGTTTCACCGGCACGCTGGCATCATAGGCCACGGCCGCGTTGTCCGCGCCGTTGAAGGTCGTCTTGGCCAGCGTGTCCTTCAGGTCGATCTTCTCGCCGCGATGGATGGCGTAGAATTCCAGCGGTTCGCCCATGTCCATGACATGCCCGTTCTCGAACGGGTGCCAGAAGATCAGCTTGACCGGCACATCGCCGGGCCGCTCGATCAGCGCCTCTTCGGTGTAGGACAGCTGGAAATGCGCCGCGGCCAGGGCCGGGACGAGCGACAGGGCGGCCGTCATCGTTTTGCGGTTGAAAACCAAGGATCTTTTCCTTTCATCGGTGGCGGCGCAAGGGCCGCGGTCGGAAAGGACGAAGGGGGATCGAAGGCACGAACAGGCCACGCAGGCCGATCCGGGCCAGACGCGCACCCCGGCGTCCGGTGGAATCCGCGCGGGTTGCGCGCGGGTGTCCGGCAGGTCTCCTGGCTTGCGGGTCGTTGCTTGGCTGGCCTTCCCGGGGGATGTCCCCAGTGGCGTGTCACAGCCTTGCTCGCCGCTTACAGTTGCGGGGGCAGCCGCGGAATTGCACCTGTCGGTGCGCACCGCGTTCCCTTTTCACCTTCGACTGCGGATGCAGCCGAAAGAACCGATCACGCGTCTGTCATGTCAAAGAGACAGCCGGCCTGTCAATCGCCAAATACGCCGCCCGTGGCGATCCGTTTGACGCCGGGGTTGAGGCGCCTAAGGTTGCGCGCACCCGTGATCGCAGCAAGGACAGGACATGCCCGAAACGCCCCCCGCCACCGACGAAAACGCCCGCCATGCCGCGAAGATGGCCAAGCGCAAGGCCGCGAAAGATCGCGCGCTGGAGGGCAAGACCGCCGAAAAGGGGCTGGTCATCGTCCATACCGGCGCGGGCAAGGGCAAATCCTCGTCCGGGTTCGGGATGATCCTGCGCTGCATCGCACACGGCATGCCCTGCGCCGTGGTGCAATTCGTCAAGGGCAAGTGGGACACGGGCGAACGGCGCCTGCTGACCGGCCATTTCGGCGATCTGTGCCAGTTTCATGCCATGGGAGAGGGCTTTACCTGGGAAACGCAGGACCGCGCGCGCGACATCGCCGCCGCCGAAAACGGCTGGCGCAAGGCGCAGGAACTGATCCGCGACCCCGCGATCCGTATGGTCCTGCTGGATGAAATCAACATCGCCTTGCGCTATGGCTATCTGGACGTGGACGCTGTGCTGGCCTTTCTGGCGGCGGAAAAACCGTCCCTGACCCACGTCGTGCTGACCGGGCGCAACGCCCCCGAACCGCTGATCGAGGCCGCCGATCTGGTCACCGAAATGACGCTGGTCAAGCACCCCTTCCGGGCGGGCATCAAGGGCCAGCCCGGGGTGGAGTTCTGAGCGGTTTGAAAGCGCGCCATGCTGTGCAACATCGCGGCCTGGCCCGACAGCTCCACGCCCTGGTCGGGCGGGTGGAACGGGGCGTTTGGCGTCGGTAGGTGGGGTGCTATGGGCGGCTGGTGGAACGGCGTGACATCCGCAGTTGGGCGGCATAACGGCCCGAATTCCCCGACGTTCATCTGGTCAACGTCCTGCGCGGTGTTAGGCTTCGGCTATGGTTGGTGAAATCCGTTATGCCCATTCCGGTTCGGCCGCTGATCGGTCAGACTGGCAACCGCTGTCCGAGCATCTGGCGCAGGTCGCGCAACTGGCTGCGGCGCGGGGCGCGCCCCTTGGTCTGGCAACCGCAGCATCTATCGCCGGACGTTTTCACGATCTGGGCAAATACGACCCCGCTTTCGACCGCGTTCTAAGGGGGGAGCGGGGGCCGATCGTCGATCATTCGACCGCGGGCGGCAGGGTTCTGTGCGATCAGGCAAACCCACGCATGAAACCCGTGGCAGAGGTTCTGGCCTACGCGATCCTCGGCCATCATGCGGGGCTGCCGGACAAGTCCACGGCCGACAATGCCTGTCTCGACCGGCGGATCGAAAGAGATGCGGCCCCGCTCGATCCCGCCTGGCAGGCGCATCTGCCGGTCGAGATCGAGGCCGCCGGACAGGAGATCCAAAAGCTTCTGAGGATGTCCGCAAAGGCGGGGTTCGACTTGTCGGTGGCGGTGCGCATGATCTTTTCCTGCCTCGTCGATGCCGATTTCCGCGACACAGAGGCGTTTTACGACCGGTTGGAAAACCGCAGCCGCAATCGCGACTGGCCAAGCCTGCAAAGCCTGTTGCCCGAGTTTCGCAAAAGGTTTCAGGCACATATGGCCGGTCTCAGCAGCGACTCGGACATCAACAGGCTGCGCGCGGACATCCTGTCCCATGTGCGCGCCAAGGCGCCCTTGCCGCCGGGGCTGTTCACGCTGTCGGTGCCGACCGGGGGCGGCAAGACGCTGGCCTCGCTGGGTTTTGCACTGGATCACGCGGCGCGGCATGGGCACCGGCGGATCATCTATGCCATTCCCTATACCTCGATCATCGACCAGACCGCCGCAATCTTTCGGGACGTTCTGGGCGCTGAAAACATCCTGGAACACCACAGCGCCATTGAGACGGAGAACGGCGGCGAGGAAGGGCCGGCCAAGGCCCGCCTGGCGATGGAGGACTGGGCGGCGCCCGTCGTGGTCACCACGAATGTCCAGCTGTTCGAAAGCCTGTTTGCCGCCCGTCCCTCGCGCTGCCGCAAGCTGCACAATATCGCGGGCGCGGTGATCGTCCTGGACGAGGCGCAATGCCTGCCGCGCAAGCTTCTGTTGCCGACGCTGGCGATGATCGACACCCTGGCCACCCATTACGGCTGCACGGTGGTTCTGTGCACCGCGACCCAGCCCGCCTTCGACAGCGACGAGTTGCAGCAGGGCGGCCTGCCGTTGGCCGGGCGGGAACTGGCCCCCGATCCCAAGACGCTGGCGCAGCAGCTGGGTCGGGTGCGGATCGTGCAGGGCGGCGAGATGGACGATACCGCGCTGCTCGGTGCACTGGGGGCCACGGCGCAGGGCGTCGTGATCGTCAACAGCCGCAAGCATGCGCTCGACCTTTATCGTGCGGGCAAGGCGCAGGGGCTGGAGGGGCTTGTTCACCTGACGACCCGGCAATATCCGGCCCACCGCCGCGCGGTCATCGCCGATATCAAGGCGCGGCTGGCGGCGGATCGGCCCTGCCGCCTGATCGCCACCAGCCTGATCGAGGCGGGGGTGGACCTGGACTTCCCCCGCGGCTGGCGGGCCGAGGCGGGGCTGGACTCGGTCATACAGGCGGCGGGGCGCGTGAACCGCGAGGGGAAACGACCGCTGGAGGCATCGGTTCTGACGGTGTTTTCGCCCGCCGAGCATGGCGCACCCGCAGAGGTGAAAAACCTGGCCAAGGCCATGTGGACCACCGCAGCGAAGTTCGACGATTTGCTCGCCTCCGAGGCGATCCGCAGCTGGTTCCGAGAGGTCTATTGGCGGGTTGGGCCGGACCGTCTTGGCTCGAATATGTTTGATGACCTATTATTCACAGGAACATCTTCCCGTTTTCAGTTCCGCAAGGTGGCTGCGGACTATCGCATGATCGACAGCCCGATGGTGCCGGTGATCGTGGCGGTCGAGCCGAAGGCGCAGGAGGAGGTTACCAAGCTTGCGGTGGAAAAGGTGCCGTCAGGGGGCATCGCCCGCGCCTTGCAACCCTATGTGGTGCAGATCCCCGAACGGGCGCGCGAGATCCTGCGCGCGAATGGCAAGGGCGATTTCCACGCCCGCGACCTGCGCGGCGACCAGTTCTTCGTCCTTGGCGCGCCGTCGCTTTACCACGACGATTTTGGCCTCTGGTGGGAAGAGGCAGAGTATCTGAGCGCCGATCAGGGGATTGTGTGAGGGGTGACAGGACTTGACCTGCTCCGCTCAGATGCTTGCCACGAGGACAACTAAAACAACAGGCTTTTTCCCTTGTGCCACTCAACCTCAGGGATAATCTGAGCGTCATTCGAGGTGACCCATGGCTTATGGAATTCGATTGCATGTCTGGGGGCGCAATGCCCTCTTCACGCGGCCCGAGCTGAAGGTCGAGCGTGTCAGCTATGACGTGATGACGCCCTCGGCCGCCCGGGGCATCCTGGAGGCGATCCACTGGAAACCTGCAATCCGCTGGGTCATCGACCGCATTCATGTGTTGGAGCCGATCCGCTTTCAGTCCATCCGCCGCAACGAGGTGGGGCACAAGGCGCCCACGGGAACGATCAAGAAGGCGATGAAACGGGGCGATGTGGGCGGGCTGCAAATCCTGGTGGATGAGAACCGGCAACAGCGCGCCGCGACCGTTCTGGTCAACCCCGCCTACGTGATCGAGGCGCATTTCGAGCTGACCGCCAAGGCCGGGCCCGACGACAACGAGGGCAAGCACCTGGATATCTTCAACCGCCGCGTCGCCCGGGGGCAGTGTTTTCACCAGCCCTGCCTTGGCACGCGCGAGTTCGCGGCGTATTTCGCGCCGGTCGCCCCCGATGCGGCCTTGCCAGCGCGCAACCCGGTGATGGAAACGCCTGAACACGGCTTTGGCGCCCCGCGCGACCTGGGCTTGATGCTGTGGGACATCGACCATGCCGCCCCCGGCCGCCCCTCGCTGTTTTTCCGCGCCCGGCTGATCGAGGGCGTGCTGGAGGTGCCCGCGCCGGACAGCGCAGAGGTGCTGCGATGAGTATGCTGGCCTCGCTGGTGCGGGCGTATGAGCGGCTGCCGGAAAAGCCGCCCATTGGGTATTCGACCGAGAAGATCGGCTTTTGTGTGGGGCTGACCCCGGACGGGTCGGTGGCAGAGGTGATCGACCTGCGCGCGGACGACAAGAAGCGCTCGCCCCGGTTCATTCTGGTTCCCCAGGCCGTCAAGCGCACGGCTGGCATCGCGCCCAATTTCCTGTGGGACAAGACGGCCTATGTTCTGGGCGTCACGGCCGGCGCGGGCAAGCGCACCGCCGAGGAACACGCGAAATTCCGCGAAAGACACCTGGAACTGCTGTCGGGCGAAGACGACGCCGGCCTGTCCGCGCTGGCCCGGTTTCTGGAAAACTGGACGCCCCAGGCCTTCGTGCCGCCGCTGTGGCCCGAGGCGATGCTGGACCAGAACCTTGTGTTTCGTCTGGCTGGGGAACGCGGTTTCCTGCATGACCGGCCCGCCGCGCAGGCCCTTTGGGCGCGGAGCGGGGCCGAGGGGGCAGCCGATCCGCAAATCTGCCTTGTGACCGGCCATTCCGCCCCGGTGGCGCGCCTGCACCCCTCGGTAAAGGGGGTTGGGGTGCGCAGTCCTCGGGTGCCAGCCTGGTTTCCTTCAACCTCGATGCCTTTGCTTCCTATGGGCACGAACAGGGCGACAATGCCCCCGTGTCGGAAACGGCGGCCTTTGCCTACACGACGGCGCTGAACCGGTTCCTGGAAAAGGACAGCGACCACCGGCTGCAGATCGGCGACACCTCGACCGTGTTCTGGGCCGATGCCGCGGATGCCGCTGCCGCCGCGCAGGCAGAAAGCGTTTTCGGGGCCTTCTGGGATCCTGCAATTGCCGAGAAGAAGGCCACGCAGGACATCGGCACACAGTTGGAACGCATCCGGCGGCAGCAGCCGCTGGCCGAGGTGGCGCCGAACCTGGACAAGGGCGTGCGGTTCTGCGTTCTGGGCCTTGCCCCCAATGCCGCGCGGCTGTCGGTGCGGTTCTGGTGGGAAAACGATTTCGGTACGCTGACGCGCCACTACCAGCGCTTTCTCAGCGACATGCACCTTGACCCGCCGCCGCGCGATGACTGGCCGCCGCTGTGGCGGTATCTGATTGAACTGGCGGTTCAGGGCAAACGCGAGAACGTGCCGCCGCTGGTCGCGGGCGAGTGGATGCGGGCGATCCTGACCGGCACACCCTATCCGCTGACGCTGCTGTCCACCGCGCTGATGCGCATCCGCGCCGACGGCGAGGTCAACGCCCTGCGCGCGGCCATGCTGAAATCCGTCCTGATCCGCAATTTCGCCGAGGAGGTTCCCGTGGCGCTTGATCCTGCGAACACCAACAAGGGTTACATCCTGGGGCGGCTTTTCGCCGTCTATGAAGAGGTTCAGCGCGCGGCCTTGGGGGGGCATGTCAATGCCACCATCAAGGACAAGTTCTACGGTGCGGCCTCGGCCTCGCCGCAGAAGGTGTTCCGGACCCTGGACGCGGGGGCACAGAACCATTTTGCCAAGCTGCGCAAGCTGAGCCCCGGCCGGGCGGTCAACCTCGAAAAGCTGCTGGGTTCCATCATCGAGTTGATGGAGCCGGGGGACGACCCGATCCCCGCAACGCTAGCGGCCCAGGAACAGGCGCTGTTCGGCATCGGCTATTACCACCAGCGCAGCGATTTCTTTCGCAAGCACGACGACACGCCCATCACGGAGTCCGATCAATGACCACGCTTTCCCGCCGCCACGATTTCGTGCTGATTTTCGACGTGACGAACGGCAACCCGAATGGCGACCCGGATGCGGGCAACCTGCCGCGGCTCGACCCCGAAACGAACCACGGGCTGGTGTCCGATGTCAGCCTGAAGCGCAAGCTGCGTAATTATGTAGACCTCGCCAGAACAGGGGAGTCGGGGCACCATATCTACGTTCAGGAAGGTTCGATCCTGAACGAGAAGCACCGCCAGGCCTACGCGGCGATCCGCGGCGACGAAAAATCGAAGAAGGACGCCAAGCTCAATCCGAAAAGCGATGACGAGGCCAAGGCCCTGCGCGACTGGATGTGCGCCAACTTCTTCGACGTGCGTACCTTTGGCGCGGTCATGTCCACCGGCATCAATTGCGGGCAGGTCAAGGGCCCGGTGCAGATGACCTTCGCCCGCTCGGTCGAGCCGATCCTGCCCGTGGAAATCTCGATCACCCGGATGGCCGCGACCAACGAAAAGGAAAAGAAGGAGCGCGTCGAAGGCGCGGACGACAACGAACGCACCGACAACCGCACCATGGGCCGCAAGCATATCGTGCCTTATGGCCTGTACGTCGCGCATGGTTTCGTCTCTGCCAAGTTCGCCGAACGCACCGGATTTTCCCTGGCCGATCTGGACCTGCTGTTCGAAGCGCTGACCAACATGTTCGAGCATGACCGCTCCGCCGCGCGGGGCGAGATGACGACGCGCAAGCTGATCGTGTTTGCCCATGACAGCGCCTTGGGCAATGCGCCCGCCCATACGCTGTTCGACCGCGTCCGCATCGGGCGCAATGTCGATGGCGAGCTTCGGGCGCTGGATGACAAGGGGCTGGGCAACCTTGCACCCGCGCGCAGGTTCGCCGACTACCGGATCGAGATCGACCGGGACGGCCTGCCCGCGGGGGTCGAGATCCGCGAGCTGGCCTGATGCACCCGCCGCCCGCCGAAGAGGAGCCGATCCCCATTTCGGCGGTGCAACACGCGGTCTACTGCCTGCGCCAGGCGGCGCTGATCCATATCGAGCGGCTCTGGGCGGAAAACCGTTTTACCGCCGAGGGCGACGTTCTGCATGCGGTGGCCGACAAGGGTGGCCGCCGCAAGGCGCGCGGCGTGCGGCGGGTGCATGCGCTGCCGCTGGGGGCGGCACGGCTGAACCTGACCGGGATCGCCGACCTGGTCGAGTTCCACCCCCTGGACGGCGGCGGCGAGCAGGCCTTTCCCGTCGAATACAAGCGCGGCAAGCCGAAACTCCACCGCGCCGACGAGGCGCAGCTGTGTGCCCAGGCGCTCTGCCTTGAAGAGATGACCGGCCAGCCGGTGCCCGATGGGGCACTGTTCTATGCCCAGACCAAGCGGCGCGTGAACGTGCCCTTCGATGCAGATCTGCGCGCCCTGACCGAGGCCGTCATTGCCGAGCTTGCCCAGGTGTTCGCATCGCGTGCCACGCCCGCGCCCATGCCGCACCGGTCCCGCTGCCGGGCCTGTTCGCTGGCCGATCTCTGCCGTCCCGATACGGTGGCCCGCCCGGTGAAACGTTGGCGCGACCAGACCCTTGCACGGCTGTTGGACGCACAATGAAGAAGCTGCTGAACACCGTCTATGTCACGACCGAGGGCGCCACCCTGCGCCTGCAGGGCGAAACCCTGGTCGCAGAGGTCGAAGGGGTGGAAAAGACCCGCGTTCCCCTGCACATGCTGGCCTCTGTCGTGGCGTTCGGCCCGGTGCTGTTGACCCCCGCCCTGATCGCCGCGTGTGCCGAACGGGGGATCACCATCGCGCTGATGGGGCGCAACGGCCGTTTTCAGGCGCGCGTCGAGGGGCCGGTCTCGGGCAATGTGCTGCTGCGCCGGGAACAGTACCGCCGTGCCAACACGCCCGAGGATATCGTCCGCTCGATCGTTCTGGGCAAGGTGTCGAACCAGCGCGCGTTGATCCGGCGGGCGTTGCGCGATTACGGGTCGGAAATGGACCCGGAGGCGGGTGAAACGCTTCGGGCCGCTTGCGACCGCATGGCACGGATTCTGCGCCGGGTGCAGCTTGCCGACACGACGGTCGATGAAATGCGCGGATCAGAGGGCGAGGCCGCGACGCTGTATTTCGCCATCTTCGACCACCTGATCCGCGCGCCCGATGCCGAACTGCGCTGGACGTCCCGCTCTCGTCGCCCGCCGCGCGACGCGATGAACGCGCTGCTCTCTTTCCTTTATACGTTGCTGACCCACGATTGCCGGTCCGCCTGCGAGGCGGTCGGGCTGGACCCCGCGGTGGGGTTTCTGCACCGGGACCGCCCAGGCCGCCCCAGCCTTGCCCTGGATATGATGGAGGAGCTCCGCGCGCCGCTGGCCGACAGGCTGGCGCTGTCACTGGTCAACCGGCGTCAACTGCGTGCCGCCGATTTCCGCCAGATGGAAAGCGGCGCGGTCCTTTTGAGCGACGAGGCGCGCCGCACGGTCCTGGCGGCCTGGCAGGACCGCAAGCGCGAGGAACGCCGCCATCCCTTCCTTCAGGAAAAGGCGCCGTTCGGCCTGGTTCCCTATCTGCAGGCGCAGCTTCTGGCGCGGCACCTGCGGGGCGATATCGACGCCTATCCCCCATGGTTCTGGAGTTGAGATGCTGGTTCTGGTTACCTACGACGTGAACACGCTTGAGGAGGGCGGCAAGAAACGCCTGCGCCGGGTGGCAAAGGCCTGCGAGGATTTCGGCCAGCGCGTCCAGTTCTCGGTTTTCGAGATAGAGGTGGATCCGGCACAATGGGCCAGGCTGAAGGCGCGGCTCGAAGGTATTATCCACCCCCAGCATGACAGCCTGCGATATTACTACCTCGGCTCGAACTGGAAACGAAAGGTCGAACATGTCGGCGCCAAACCGGCGCTGGACCTGAATGGCCCACTGATCATCTGACCCCGCGAACCCCAAGCGTGCAGCCGATACAGGCCGGGTTCGCAGGTCCGCAGCTCTTTGACATCCTGAAGAAAACCGGAAAACGCCCCATCCGGGGGCGGCTTGTTCGGGCCGATACGGCACGTTCGCAAACCGGGTTGGATTTACTCCGCCGCCCTAGATGCTTACCTGTCAGACAGTCGCCCCCCTCGCGGGGGCGTGGATCGAAACCCGTGGGTTGGACGCGACAGCGCGGACTGGCGCAAGTCGCCCCCCTCGCGGGGGCGTGGATCGAAACCCCATGACCGTGGTGCCGCCGGAAAAGAGCGAGGGTCGCCCCCCTCGCGGGGGCGTGGATCGAAACATCATCGGCGGGCCGGACGCGCCCGCCGGGCCCACGCGTCGCCCCCCTCGCGGGGGCGTGGATCGAAACAGCTTGCCGGCGGCTCGGGCGATGAGGGCACGCTGTCGCCCCCCTCGCGGGGGCGTGGATCGAAACTGCCGACCGAGCGGCCCGGCCCGCATATCCATGGGTCGCCCCCCTCGCGGGGGCGTGGATCGAAACTCCTGGGCGCAAGCCAATCTCGCCCCGGACCTGGTGTCGCCCCCCTCGCGGGGGCGTGGATCGAAACAGGCCGTGGAAGGCCCCGGACGCAGGCGCGCATATCGTCGCCCCCCTCGCGGGGGCGTGGATCGAAACTTTGCATAATGTGCAAAGAAGTCCTGGCCGCCCCGTCGCCCCCCTCGCGGGGGCGTGGATCGAAACGCCCCATTGCTTGAAATGGAATGCGACGCCCGCCGAGTCGCCCCCCTCGCGGGGGCGTGGATCGAAACATCCGCAGCCAGCAGCGCGGCCTCCATGTCGGGGGTCGCCCCCCTCGCGGGGGCGTGGATCGAAACAGGTTGGCTATGTCGAAGGGGGTCTTGCTGTTGGGTCGCCCCCCTCGCGGGGGCGTGGATCGAAACCCTCCCCGGCGGGGATAAGCCGGGCACCACTCGCGGACGTCGCCCCCCTCGCGGGGGCGTGGATCGGAACTTTGGGGGGGCGGCGCGGTGAGGCCGGTTTCTGCCGTCCCTCACCACGCCCCGTCTTGATCCTGACGCACCGGCTTGCGAGGCTGCCTTTAACCGCAGAGGGAGTCGCCCCATGTCCCAGCCGTCGCTTTCCGATCTGATTTCGCAGGGGCGGGGCGAGGCGCCCGCCGATCTGGTGCTGCGGGGTGGGCAGGTCTTTGACCTTGTCACCGGCGAGATGGTGCCGGGCGATGTGGCGATCTGCGGCGACACCATCGTCGGGATCGGTGCCGATTACGAGGGGCGGCGGGTGATCGACGTGACCGGCTGTACGCTGGTGCCCGGTTTCATAGACACGCATCTGCATATCGAAAGCTCGCTGGTCACCCCGTTCGAGTTCGACCGCTGCGTCTGCCCGCGCGGGATCACCACCGCGATTTGCGACCCGCACGAGATCGCCAATGTCATCGGTGTGCCGGGGATCGCGTATTTTCTGGACGCATCGGCCCGCACGGTGATGGACATCCGGGTGAACCTGTCGTCCTGCGTGCCCTCGACCGAGATGGAAACCTCGGGTGCCAGGATCGACGCCGAGGCGCTGGCCGCGCTGATGGACCACCCGCGCGTGATCGGGCTGGCGGAATTCATGAATTATCCCGGCGTGATCTTTCAGGACCCGGGCGCGCTGGCCAAGCTGGAGGCGTTTCGCGGCCGCCATATCGACGGGCATGCGCCGCTGCTGTCGGGCCGCGACCTGAACGCCTATATCACCGCCGGTATCCGCACCGAACATGAGGCGACCAGCGCCGAAGAAGCCAGGGAAAAGCTGCAAAAGGGCATGCGCGTTCTGATCCGCGAAGGGTCGGTTTCCAAGGATATGGCCGCGCTGCGCCCGCTGCTGAGCGAACGCACCGCGCCCTATATGTGCCTGTGCACCGATGACCGGAACCCGCTGGATATCGCTGAATACGGGCATCTGGATTACATGATCCGCTGGATGATCGGGCAGGGGACGGAACCGCTGGCCGCCTATCGCGCGGCGTCGCTGTCGGCGGCAGAGGCGTTCGGGTTGAAGGATCGCGGCCTGATCGCGCCGGGCAAGCGGGCCGATATCGTGGCCTTGCACGACCTGGCCGGGTGCGAGGCGGAACTGGTGATCGCGGGCGGCGTGGTGGTGGACGAGGCCGCCTTTGATGCGCGGGACGAAATCGCGCCGGTGGGGCGCGACTCCGTCACCGCCCCTGAAATCACGGCCGACAGTTTCCGCGCTGCCTCCAACGATGCGGAAACCCATGTGATCGGCATCCTGCCCGGCAAGATCATCACCGAACACCTGATTGAGGAGATCGTTCCGGTCGATGGGGCGAAACGGGCCGATCCCGCCCGCGACCTGGCCAAGATCGCCGTGGTCGAACGCCACGGGATCAATGGCAATATCGCGGTGGGGTTCGTGCGGGGCTTTGGGATGGCCGATGGCGCGATTGCATCTACCGTTTGCCACGATCACCACAATATCGTCGTGGTGGGGGCGGCGGATGCGGATATGGCACTGGCCGCCACGCGCCTGACGGAAATCGAGGGCGGCTTCGTCGTGGTGGGGCAGGGCACCGTGCTGGCCGAACTGGCCCTGCCGGTTGCTGGGCTGATGAGCCTGGACCCCTTCGAGATGGTGGAGGCGCGGCTGGACCACCTGCGCGCGGCCGCGCGCAGCCTTGGCGTGACGCTGGAGGAACCTTTCCTGCAACTGGCCTTTCTGGCGCTGCCGGTGATCCCGGCGCTGAAGATCACCGATCGGGGCATGGTCGATGTCGAGAGGTTCGAGATCATCGGCTAACGCGGTGTGCGATTGCACATGCGATGTGCCGTGACCGGCCTGTCGTGATCCGCCGCAAACGCTACCTCTGAGACTATAATTGCCGGAGGAGTTGCCATGAGCTGGAATCCCGCCCTCGACCCGCATTGCCCGACGGGCGATGGGATCGACGCGATCGACACGCTGATCGTGCCCCGTGCCCGCGATATCGGCGGCTTTGAGGTGCGCCGCGCCTTGCCCGCGCCCCGGCGGCAGATGGTCGGCCCGTTCATCTTTTTCGACCAGATGGGGCCGGCGGAATTCGTGACCGGGCAGGGGCTAGATGTGCGCCCCCACCCCCATAGCGGTCTGGCGACCGTCACCTACCTGTTCCGCGGGGCGCTGCATCACCGCGACTCGCTGGGTACCGACCGCTGGATCGAGCCCGGCGCGGTGAACTGGATGGTGGCGGGCCACGGCATTACCCATTCGGAACGGACCGACGGGGCGGTTCGCGCGCAACCACACGCCCTGTTCGGCATCCAGACCTGGGTGGCGCTGCCCGCCGGGGCAGAGGACGACCCGGCAGGCTTTGTCCATGTCGGACAAGACGCGTTGCCGTTGCTGGAGGCGGAGGGAAAGCGCGTGCGGCTGATCCTGGGCGAGGCCTGGGGCGCGCGTGCGCCCGTCGATACCCCGTCAGAGATGTTCTATGCCGATGCCGAGCTGGCGCCGGGGGCGGGCCTGCCCTTGCCCGACAACCACGAGGACCGCGGCGTCTATGTCGTTTCGGGCAGTGTGCGCATCGCTGGCCAGGATTTCGAGGCGGGGCAGATGATGGTCTTTCGCCCCGGCGACCGGGTCAGCCTGCATGCGGGCGACCAGGGCGCGCGCGTGATGCTGCTGGGCGGCGCGACGCTGGAGGGGCCGCGGTATATCTGGTGGAATTTCGTGGCCTCCTCAAAAGAGCGGATCGACGCGGCGAAAGAGGCATGGCGCGCCGGTGACTGGGCGCATGGCCGCTTTCAGCTGCCGCCCGGCGACGACGCAGAGTTCATTCCGTTGCCGGGGTGATGAATCTCGGGCCGCTTGGCGTGATATTTCCGGTCCGAGGGCGCTTGACGCCGCCGGAGCCCGCGCCTAAAAGGCACCTCACGCCGGGCGATGCCCGGAAGGCGCTGCGGTTGTAGCTCAGTTGGTTAGAGTACCGGCCTGTCACGCCGGGGGTCGCGGGTTCGAGCCCCGTCAACCGCGCCACCGCCTTCCGAAAACGCCCCGCGAAATGCGCGGTTGTAGCTCAGTTGGTTAGAGTACCGGCCTGTCACGCCGGGGGTCGCGGGTTCGAGCCCCGTCAACCGCGCCACTTTCCTCAAGCCGCTGGACATGTGATGGCCCGTTTCCTGGACGAATTGCCCTTGTCGCTGGCCCTGATCATGGCGCTGACGCTGGGCCTGGCCCCGTTCACGCCCGAACCGCATATCTGGGAAAAGCTGAAGATGCTGGCCGCAGGTGATTTGCGCCGCGGGATCGACATTTTCGATCTGTGCCTGCACGGCGCGCCGTGGCTGCTGCTGTTGGCCAAGCTGGGGCGCATGGGCATGAGGGCGCGCCGGGGCTGAGGGGCGGCGCCGCCCCCCAACCGCCTGCTTTGGTCAGTCGGCCAGCGCCGCCAGGATCCGCGCCCAGCTGCGAATCCCGCGGTGGAAACTGTCCAGGTCGTATTTCTCGTTCGGGGAATGGATCGCGTCGTCATCCTTGCCGAAACCGATCAGCATGGATTCCAGCCCCAGGATTTCCTTGAAATGTCCCGCGACGGGGATCGATCCGCCGCAGCCCACGAAGGCGGCCTGTTTCGGCCATTCGTCGGACAGCGCCAGGCGCGCCTTTTCAAATGCCGGGTCGTCGATCGACATTTGCGAGGCGCGGGATGCGCCGTGGTCGGAAAATTCCACGCTGCAATCGGGGGGCATCATGCCCCGGACCATGGCGCGGAACGACTCCCGGATTGCCAGCGGATCCTGATCGCCCACCAGGCGGAAGCTGATCTTGGCGCTGGCCCGCGAGGGCAGCACGGTCTTGAAGCCCGCGCCGGTATAGCCGCCGACGATCCCGTTGACCTCGCAGGTGGGGCGCGACCAGATCATTTCCAGGGGCGAGCGGTCGGCCTCTCCGGCCGGGGTGGACAGCCCGACCTCGCCCAGGAATTGTCCGGCATCGAAGCCCAGATCGCGCCATTGCTGCGCAACGGCTTCGGGCAGTTCGGGCACGCCGTCATAGAAACCGGGCACAGTCACCTGGCCGGAATCGTCGTGCAGCGCCGCGATCGCGCGGGCCAGCGCCCGGATCGGGTTCATCGCGGGACCGCCGAACATGCCCGAATGCAGGTCTTTAGAGGGGCCGGTGACGGTGACCTCTTCGCCCAGCAATCCGCGCAGCATGGTGACAATGGCCGGGCGATCCTCGCCGAAAAGGCCCGTGTCGCAGATCAGCGCGATGTCGGCGTCCAGTTCGGTCCGGTTCTCTTGCAGGAAGGGGACAAGCGAGGGCGAGCCGGATTCCTCTTCGCCTTCGAAGAACATGGTGATCCGGGCGGGCAGGGTGCCATGCACTGCCTTCCATGCGCGGCACGCCTCGACAAAGGTCATTAGCTGGCCCTTGTCGTCACAGGCGCCGCGGGCGCGGATGACCTTGCCCTTTGGGGTATCCTCGATCGCCGGATCGAACGGGTCGCGATCCCACAGGTCCAGCGGATCGACAGGCTGCACATCATAGTGACCGTAAAACAGTAGGCGCGGGCCGCTTTCGCCGCCCTTGCCCATCACCATCGGGTGGCCCGGGGTTGTGCGCGGTGCGGCGTCGAACCCGATGCCGCGCAGATCCTCGGCCAGCCAGTCGGCGGCGCGGGCGCACTCGGCTGCGTAGGCCGGATCGGTGGAAATCGAGGGGATTCGCAGGAACGTCATCAAACGGTCCAGCGCAAGCGGCAGGTCGTCGTCGATTCGGGTCAGGACGGCATCGAGTGTCATGGCAGGCTCCGGTCTTGGATCGGGGGCGACCCTATCAGCCATGGCCGTCCTGTCCAGCAGGGGCGGCGGCGCAGAACTTGACCGAAATCAAGGCGCTGTCCTGCCGTCCGGCGCTTAGTCTGCGGAATGTGGAGTGCGCGACTCTGCCCGTTTTCGGCCAATCTGCGGCCCAGCCATGCCCCCGCGCCCGGATCGGAACCCGTGTTTCCGATCGGAACGCAGGGGCCAAAGCAGATGACGGATTTGCGAAGAAAACGGGCATTCGCCGCGACAAGTTGCTTCGACATACCGCGTTTTTCGAATATGAAAGATGGCGGGAGATGAGGAGAGTCATGCGGCCGATCCGCCAAACTGAGGCGCGGCCAAGGACCGAAAGCCGGGCATAAAGCCCCGGCGCGCAGAGGGAAGACCCGGCCGTGTCCCGCCCACCATCAGGGCGTAGACCGGGAGAAGAGCGGCCGGCAGGCCCGAAACGAAGGAGAGACCTGGTGGATTATACTGCAGCACTGGACGCCGCCATCGGCAAGCTTCACGAGGAAGGCCGCTACCGCACCTTCATCGATATCGAGCGCCGCAAGGGCAGCTTCCCCGAGGCCGTGTGGAGCCGTCCGGACGGCGAGCAGCAGGACATCACCGTATGGTGCGGCAACGACTACCTTGGCATGGGGCAGCACCCGGTCGTGCTGGAGGCCATGCAGGACGCGATGCTGGCCGCCGGCGCCGGTTCGGGCGGCACGCGCAACATCTCGGGCACCACGGTCTATCACAAGGCGCTGGAAGCCGAGATCGCCGACCTGCACCAGAAAGAGGCCGGCCTGATCTTTACCTCGGCCTACAACGCCAATGACGCGACGCTGTCCACCCTGCCGATTCTGTTCCCGAATCTGGTGATCGTCTCGGACGAACTGAACCACGCCTCGATGATCCAGGGCATCCGCCGCGGCCGCTGCGAAAAGCACATCTTCCGTCACAACGATGTCGCGCATCTGCGCGAAATCCTTGAGAAAATCGAGAAGGGCCGCCCGATCGTCATCGCCTTTGAATCCGTCTACTCGATGGATGGCGATTTCGGCCCGATCGAGGAAATCTGCGACCTGGCCGACGAATTCGGCGCGCTGACCTATATCGACGAGGTGCACGCGGTCGGCATGTACGGCCCCCGCGGCGCGGGCGTGTGCGAGCGGGACAACCTGATGCACCGCATCGACATTATCAACGGCACCCTGGCCAAGGCCTATGGCGTGTTCGGTGGCTACATCGCCTCCTCGGCGAAAATGTGTGACGCCGTACGCTCTTACGCGCCGGGCTTCATCTTCTCGACCTCGCTGCCGCCGGCGGTGGCCGCAGGTGCCGCGGCATCGGTCCGGCACCTGAAAACCGACACCGCGCTGCGCGAGACCCACCAGGACCGCGCCCGGGTGATGAAGGCGCGCTTCAAGGGGCTGGGCATGCCCTGCATCGACCATGGCAGCCATATCGTGCCGCTGATCGTGGGCGACCCAGTGCACACCAAGCGTATCTCGGACATGCTGCTGGAGGGCTACGGCATCTACGTCCAGCCCATCAACTTCCCCACCGTGCCCCGCGGGACCGAGCGTCTGCGCTTTACCCCCTCGCCGGTGCACACGCCCGAGCAGATGGATCACCTGATCCGCGCCATGGACGAGCTGTGGTCGCACTGTGCGCTGAATCGCGCCGAACTGACCGCCTGACGCGCTGAGCGGGTGCACGGCTGCCCCCGCATGTGCTAGCGTCTCGTCAATTGGGGCGGCGATTCCTTCGGGTCGCCGTCCGCAGGGGGCAATAGCACAAGCTCGGGGCGGTTTGATGATCAGGCTTAGACGGTCGCGTACAGCGGCCGAAGCATCCCAGGACAACCCCAAAGGGTTCGACGCGTTCGAACTTCGCCTCGGTGACGTGATGCGGGGCGAACGGGCGACCTTGGGCAAGTCGCTGCTGGATGTGCAGCGTGAACTGAAAATCCGCGCCACCTATATTGCCGCCATCGAAAACGCCGACCCCACCGCGTTCGAAACGCCCGGGTTCATCGCGGGCTATGTCCGGTCCTATGCGCGGTATCTGGGTCTTGACCCGGAATGGGCCTACCGCCGGTTCCGCGAAGAGGCGAATTTCGACACCGTCCACGGCATGGATGCCGCCGCCGCGGCCCCGCGCCCCGCGCCCAAGGCCGTGCCGGCCGAACGGCGCGATCCGCTGGCCGATCCCAACGCGATTTTCGTGCCGCGGGGCGAGGCGTTGATCTCCCGGATCGAGCCGGGGGCCATCGGGTCCAGTCTGGTGCTGATCGCGCTGATGGCGGGCCTGGGCTATGGCGGCTGGTCGGTGCTGCGGGAAATCCAGCAGGTCAAGGTTGCGCCGCTGGATCAGCAGCCCGGTCTGATGGCCGATATCGGCCCCCTTGCTGGCGAGGACAGCGCCGACCCCGTGGCGCCGTCGCCATCGGCCGATGCGATGGACCGGCTATACCGTCCGCAGGTTCTGGACCGCCCCGTGCTGGTTGCGCGCGATGCCCCGATTGCGACGCTCGACCCCGGCGAGATCGGCGTTTTGCTGCCGCCGCAGCGCACGGCCGCGGCCCCGGCGCCGGTTTCCACGCCGCTGCAACGATCCGAAACCGTCGCCTCGGCCCCCGCAGGCAGCAGCGACCAGCCGGTTCAGGTCGTGGCCGCCGACACCACGCCCGAGATCGCCATCCTTGCGGTGCGCCCCGCCTGGGTGCGGGTCAGCGCGCCGAACGGTTCTGTCCTGTTCGAAAAGATCCTGGATGCGGGCGAACGCTACGTCCTGCCCGAAACCGAGGAACCGCCGCTGCTGCGCGCGGGCAACTCGGCCTCGGTCTATTTCTCGGTCGGCGGGCAGACCTATGGGCCCGCCGATGCCAGCGGCCGCGTGGCAAAGAACGTGGAACTGTCCCCCGATGCGGTGGCGCAGCGCTATCAGGTGGCAGACATCCAGTCGGACCCCGATCTGGCCGTCGCCCTTGCCCAGGCCGAGGGCACGCCCGCGCAATGATGTGAACGCGACAGGGCGCACATTGCGAAAGGGCTGCCAATCCTTTATCCAGTAGGCAGAATTCACCACGCCGAACAGGTGCCCCCATGTCGCTGAACCACGTGCGCCCGTGGCGCAATATCGAACGCCGCAAATCCCGCCAGATCCATGTCGGTCCCGTGGCCGTGGGGGGCGATGCGCCCATCTCGGTGCAGACCATGACCAACACGGTCACCACCGACATCAAGGGCACGATCGGCCAGGTCCAGCGCGCCGCAGAGGCCGGCGCCGATATCGTGCGCATCTCTGTCCCCGACGAGGACAGCTCGCGCGCGCTGAAAGAGATCGTCGCCGAAAGCCCGGTGCCGATCATCGCCGATATCCATTTCCACTACAAACGCGGGATCGAGGCCGCCGAGGCGGGTGCGGCCTGCCTGCGGATCAACCCGGGCAATATCGGCGACGAAAAGCGGGTGCGCGAGGTCATCAAGGCCGCGCGCGACCATGGCTGTTCCATGCGGATCGGGGTGAATGCCGGCAGCCTGGAAAAGCATCTGCTGGACAAATACGGCGAGCCCTGCCCCGAGGCGATGGTGGAAAGCGCCCAGGAACATATCCGCATCCTGGAAGATAACGATTTCCACGAATTCAAGATCAGCGTAAAGGCGTCCGACGTGTTCCTGGCCGACGCGGCCTATCGCGGCATCGCCGAGATCACCGACGCCCCCCTGCATCTGGGCATCACCGAGGCGGGCGGCTTCGTGTCCGGCACGATCAAGTCGGCGGTCGGTCTGGGCAACCTGCTGTGGTCGGGGATCGGCGACACGATCCGCGTGTCGCTGTCGGCCGACCCGGTCGAGGAGGTCAAGGTCGGCTTCGAGATCCTGAAATCGCTGGGCCTGCGCCACCGGGGTGTGAACATCATTTCCTGCCCGTCCTGCGCGCGTCAGGGCTTTGACGTGATCAAGACGGTGGCCGCACTGGAAAACCGGCTGGCCCATATCACCACCCCGATGAGCCTGTCGATCATCGGCTGCGTGGTCAACGGCCCCGGCGAGGCGCTGATGACCGATGTCGGCTTTACCGGCGGGGGCAATGGCAACGGCATGGTCTACCTGGCGGGCAAGCAGGATCACCGCATCTCGAACGAAGAGATGATCGACCATATCGTCGAACAGGTTGAAAAGAGAGCCGCCGAACTGGAAGCGGCCCGCGCCGCCGAAGCGCAGGCCGCCGAATAAGAAACGCGCCCCGGCCGGGACTGGCGGGGCGCGGTTTTTACTGACTTTACCGAAAATTCAGGCGTGCGCGCGGATCAGTCGGCGCGCACCTGGGCCACGATCTGGCGCATCCCCTCCAGTGGGACGTAGCCGCGCAGCATCTGGTCCTCCAGCACGAAGGTCGGGGTGCCGCTGATCTGCATCCGTTGGGCCAAGGCGCGGTTTTCAGTGATGACCTGCTTGACCTCGGGCGCATCCATCTGCGCCAGGATGGCATCCGCATCCAGATCGAAGCTTTCGGCCAGGCGTTGCAGGTTCTCGGGCGTGACCGTGCCACGGAAGGTGATCAGCGCGTCATGCACCTGCTTGTAGGCCTCTGGCCCGGCGACCTGCAGCGTGGCCACCGCGAATTGCGAAGAGATGACCGACTGTTCGCCCAGGATGGGAAACTCCTTGACGATAAAGCGGATGTTGCCGTCGGACTCGACCAGTTGCGCGACATCCTCATGCGCCTTGCGGCAATAGGAACAGCGGTAATCGACGAATTCGACCAGGGTCACGTCGCCCTCGGGGTTGCCCCCCACCCACGAGGCGGGATCCCGGAACAGGGCGTCGGAATTCACCTGAACCAGCGCCACGTCGTTCTGTGCCTGGGCCTCGGCCTGGCGCTCTTCCAGGACGCCGATGGCCTCCATCAGCACTTCGGGATTGTCCAGCAGATAGGCGCGGACCTCGGCGCGGAACGCGCTGCGCTCGTCCTCGGTCATGTCGGTCAGGTCAAGGGCCTGGGCGGGCGCGGCAAGGGCCAGCGCCGTCAGCGCGGCGGCAAGGGGGCGGATCATCGGGTCTCTCCGTCTTGGGTGGCGCGATCTTTCGGGGTCTTTCCAGCATATCCGCGCGCCGGGGCCAATGGGCAATCGGCGCCGGGGGCGGTCACTTCTTGCGGCGCAGGGCCGCGACGATGCGGGCCAGGGCCACGGCGGGCACCTCCCCGCGCACCATGGCGCGGTCCAGCACCTGCGCGGGGGCGGCCTGCAGGTCCAGCGCCTGCATCAGGCGGCGCGTTTGGTCCAGCTTGGCGGTAATGGCCGGGTCCGACATGCGGCGGGCAAGGGGGGCGGCGTCCAGCCCCAACTCCGCGGCAATCCCCGCCAGGGTTTCCGGCGCCGCGTCGGGGGCGGCGAACAGGGCCGCTTGGGCCTGCGCATGGGCCCGGGGGCCGGCCATCCGCAACACCGCCTGGGCAAAGCGGGCGGCGCGCGTCGCGTCCGGGGCATCGGGGGTGGGGGCCTCTTTCACGACCCATCGCAGGGCGGGGTCCTGTGCCACCAGGTCCCGCGCGGCGGCCCAGGCGCGCGCGCTGGCCGGATCGCGGTAGTCCACGAAACTGACCAGCGTCAGATCCCCGTTTTCCGCGCCGCCGGTCCAGTCGCCGCCTGCATGGAACAGGGCCGTGGCATGCGCCTGCAACAGGGCGATGTCGTCGGCGGCATGCGCGGCCTGGCGTTTGGCCTCGGCCCCCTGCAATGCTTGGGTGATGATCTCTGGATGCTCCAGCAGATAGGCCCGCAACTCGGCCCCAAGGGCCGTGCGCTCGGCCTCGCTCAGGTCCAGTGCGGGGGCAGGGGAGGCAGCCAGGATCAGCGCCAGGGCGGGACGCGCGGCGGCGTTCATCGGCGCTTGGCCTTCTCGGCGGCGGACAGCACGTCCTGCGCCCGCAACCAGCCCGGCGCGCCGCGCGGGACCAGCCCCATCGCCCGTTGGGCATGGATGGCGGCCGTGTCCATCTGGCCGGTGATCGCATAGCGTTCCGCCGTGGCAACCGAGGCCATGCCCTTGTTGTCGGCGCGTGCATAGGCAACCGCCAGGTCGCGCAGCATACGCGGGTCATAGGGATCGCGGCTGCGCGCCCGTTCCAGCGCGGCCAGCGCCTGGCGGTTGGAGGATGCGGTATTCACCGCCAGCAGCGCGCGGCCATGCCCGGCCAGGATCAGCGGTTCCTTCGGGGCCAGCGACACGGCCCGCGCATAGGCCTGCACCGCCGCCCCGAAGCGGCGTGATTCCAGCAGGATCTGCCCCTTCAGCTCTTGCACATAGGGATCGTTGGGGCGCTTGGCCTCCAGCGCGCGCATATGGGCCAGGGCCTGTTCTGTGTCGGGCATCCGGTGATAGGCGACAGCGCGCTGCATCAGCGCGACGGAGGAATCGTCGCGCGCGTCAACCCGGCGCAGGGTATAGCGCGGGTTCTGCAGGAAGGCGCCCAGCTTGCCGCGCGCACGGGCGAACCAGTAATCGGCCTGCGGATCGTCCCGGGCCCGATCGGCATAGGCGGCAGCATAGCCGCGCATGGCGCGCAGCCGTTCGCTGGTCAGGGGGTGGGTGCGCACGTAAGGATCCTGCCGCCCGACATTCAGCGCCTCTTGCCCGCGAAACAGGTCCAGAACCTCGACCATGGCGTGCGGGTCGATGCCGGCCCGCGCCATGTAGCGGATGCCCGCCTGATCGGCCGAGGCTTCCTCGGCGCGGGTATGGCCGAAGAACACCCGCTGGGCCGAGGATTGCGTACCGATCGCCAACCCCGCCGCGGCCTGGCCGTTGCCCCCTGCGGCCACCGCCGTCGACAGCAACAGGCCCATCGCCGCCACACCGCGCGCGCCGCGCAGATTGGCCATGCGCCGGGTCAGGTGCCCGCCCGTGATATGGGCCAGTTCATGGGCGATGACCGCCTGCAGGTGCTCTGCCCGGTCCAGCCGCAGGATCAGCCCGGAATGGATCATCACCGTCTGCCCATCCAGGACAAAGGCGTTCATCGAACTGTCGTTGATGATGTAGACATCCAGTGCGCCGGAACTGACCCCCGCTGCGTTGGCGATGGGGCGGGTCAATTCGCGCAGGGCATGCTCGATCTCTGCGTCGCGGATCAGGGACAGCGTCAGCGCCCGGCCCGGGATCGCCCACAGGACAACCAGCAGCACCGCCAGCGCCGCCAGCCGCAGGGCCGCTGCCTGTCCGCGGTGCGGGGCAGGGTTGCAGGCGGGGATGATTGACCTTGCACCGCAGCGCTGAAACAAAGCGTTCATAACGCGCAGCGTAAGGAGGCGGGCATGAAGGTTTCAAGCCGGGGTGAGGTCGATCCCTTCATTGTGATGGACGTGATGGCCGCTGCCGCACGGGCCGAGGCCGAGGGCCGCCGCATAATCCACATGGAGGTGGGCCAGCCCGGCACGCCCGCCCCCGCAGCCGCCCGCGCCGCGCTGGCCCGTGCCATGGAAACGGGGCCGCTGGGGTATACCGTGGGGCTGGGCCTGCCGGAACTGCGCGCGCGGATCGCGCAGCTTTACGCCGACTGGTACGGGGTGGATCTGAACCCCGACCGGATCGTGATTACGCCGGGTTCGTCTGGCGGTTTCACCCTGGCCTTTACCTCGCTGTTCGATGCGGGCGCGCGGGTGGGGATCGGCATGCCCGGCTATCCCTCCTACAAGGCCATTCTAACCGCTTTGGACCTAGAGCCGGTCAAGATCGAAACCACGGTAGAGAACCGGTTGCAGCCTGTTCCGGCGGATCTGCCCCCCGACCTAGACGGGCTGTTGGTCGCCTCGCCCGCCAACCCCTCGGGCACGATGCTGGACCGTGACGCGCTGGCCGCGTTGATCGGGGCGGCGCAGGGGCAGGGGGCGGCCTTCATCTCGGACGAGATCTACCACGGCGTGGAGTATGAGCGCAAAGCCGTCACCGCGCTGGAGATCACCGACGACACCTATGTCATCAACTCGTTCTCCAAGTATTTCTCGATGACTGGCTGGCGCGTGGGCTGGATGGTCGTGCCAGAGGATCATATCCGCCGGGTGGAACGGCTGGTGCAGAACCTGTTTATCTGCGCCCCCCATGCCAGCCAGGTCGTGGCGCTGGCCGCGCTGGATGCCACCGACGAGCTGGAGGCCAACATGGCCGTCTACCGCCGCAACCGCGCCCTGATGATGGAGGGGCTGCCCAAGGCCGGGTTCAGCAAGATCGCGCCGCCCGACGGGGCGTTCTACGTCTACGCGGATGTGTCCGAGTTGACCGACGACAGCCGCGCATTCGCCGCCGAAATCCTGGAAAAGGCCGGGGTCGCGGTCACGCCCGGGCTGGATTTCGACCCCGCGCGCGGGGCGGGCACGCTGCGGTTTTCCTATGCCCGCGCCACCGAGGATATCGAGGAAGGACTGGACCGGCTGACCCGGTTCATGGCGGCGCGCGCGCGATGAGCGACGCGCAAAAGGGCATCCTGGCCATGGCCGCGGCCTGCGTGATCTGGGGCCTGTCGGCGATGTATTACAAGCTGGTGGCCCATGTGCCGCCGCTAGAGGTGCTTAGCCACCGCACGTTGTGGTCGCTGGTCTTTTTCGGGCTGGTGCTGGCCGCGCAGGGGCGGCTGATCGAGTTGGGCCGCCTGCTGGCCCGCCCCCGCGCCCTGGCGGTGGTGTTCGTTGCGGCGCTGGCAATCTCCAGCAACTGGTTCGTGTTCATCTATTCGGTGCAGGTCGGGCACGCGGTGCAGGCCTCGCTTGGCTATTACATCTTCCCGCTGGTGGCGGTGGCCTTGGGCTTCGTCTTTCTGGGGGAGCGTCATTCGACGCTGAAATGGCTCGCCGTGGCGCTGGCCTGCGCGGCGGTGGCGGGGTTGACCTGGGGGCTGGGCGTGGCGCCTTGGGCCTCGTTGTTTCTGGCGTTCACTTTCGGCACTTACGGGCTGGTGAAACGGAGTGTGCCCGCCGGGCCTGTGGTCTCTGTGACCTGCGAGGTGTTGCTGCTGGCGCCCTTGGCGCTGATCTGGCTATGGGGCGTGCACAGCCAGGGCTGGCCGGGGCTGACCGGACGCAACCTGGGCATCTTCGGTCACGACCTGGGCGACAGCCTGCTGTTGGCCTTTTCGGGGCCGCTGACGGCAACGCCGCTGATCCTGTTTTCCTATGCGTCGAAACGGGTCAGCTATGCCACCGTGGGACTGGTGCAATATATCAATCCCACGCTGCAATTCCTTGTTGCAACGCTGGTTTTCAAAGAGGCATTCACCGGCTGGCACGCCGTGGCCTTTGGCCTGATCTGGACCGCGCTGGCGCTGTATTCGGCCGAGTCGCTGCGTCAGGACAGGGCGGCGCGCAGGGCGGCCATCAGCGCGGGCACGTCCGGCACGCGCTGAACGAACCCGCGCAGGCTGGCATCGGCAAAGCCTTCGGCAATGAAATGGTCGATCAGCCCGGTCAGCGGATCCCAGAACCCTTCGGTATTCAGCAGCAGGATCGGCTTTTCGTGCAGGCCCAGCTGGCGCCAGGTCAGCACCTCGAAGAATTCGTCCAGCGACCCCGCGCCGCCGGGCAACACCACGATTGCGTCCGAGTTCATGAACATGACCTTCTTCCGCTCGTGCATGTTCTCGGTCACGATAAAGGTGGTCAGGTCGCGCTTGCCCACCTCGCGGTCGAACAGGTGCACCGGGATCACGCCAAAGGTGCGCCCGCCTGCGGCCTGCGCGTTACGCGCGACCCGGCCCATCAACCCGACATCGCCCGCGCCATAGACCAGTTGCCAACCGGCCTCGGCAATGGCGCGGCCCACGGCCTCGGCGGCGTTGGCATAGGCGGGGCGCAGGCCGTCGCGTGAGCCGCAGAAGACACAGACGGAAGGCATGCGCGCAGTCATGGAAACCTCGGGGTTGCGGAAATCTGGACCCGTGATAGCCGGGTTGCTATGGTCCCGCAAGCGCGCGGGCACGGGGGATGCAAGGCCATGGCGCAAGGGCGAAAATCTGGGCGGTGGGTCGCGGGCGGTTTGGCCGCCGGGGCCATTGTCGCGGTCGCTCTGGTCGGCGTGACGCTGTGGCAGGGCGCCCCCGGAACAGCGCCCCCCGCGCGATCGCCGGCGAGCCCGGCTGTGACCGGGACCACCGTGCCGCAAAAGCCGATTGTTCCAGCACCCGACCCGGCGCAGGGGGCGGCGCCCGCTGCACAACCCGCCCCCGCGGCAGAGGGCGCGCCGCGTCCGCCTGCGCGCCCGGCTGCTGCGCCGGTGGCGCCCGCCCTGCCATCCCCCAGCTTTGACGTGGTGCGCGTCGATGACGAGGGCAACGCGCTGGTCGCGGGCAAGGCGGTCCCGGGCAGCGCGGTTGCCGTTCTGGTATCGGGAACCGAACGTGCCCGTGCCGCGGTCGGGCGGGATGGTGGGTTCGTGGTCTTCTTCGCGCTGCCGCCCTCGGATCGCCCACGGCCGGTGCAACTGTTGATGGAAACGGGAACCGGGCAGCAGGTGACCTCGGACGCGACGGTGTTGCTGGCGCCCGTCACCGGGGCGCCGCCCCGCTCCGCCCCGCTGACCACCCCGCCCGCGCCCGAGGCGCCCGCCGACCCGGCGCCGCCTGCGGCGGTGACCGCCGAACTGTCCCGACCGGCAGAACCCGCAGAACCGCCTGAACCCGTCCGGACCGTGCCCGCCCCGCCGCCCGGTACTGGGATCTTGGACGAGGCCGCGCAGAATGTCCCGCTGCCATCCCGTGTGCCCGACCGCGCCGCGCCTGTCGCGGCGGATCAGCCGGGCCGTGGTGTGACACCCGATGACCAGGCCCCCAGCGTGCCGGTGGAACTGGCCCCGGCTGCCCCCGGTGCCCCGCAGGCGGGCCAGCCGCCCGCCGCGCCGCGGCAGGCCCCGGCCGTGTTCCTGGCCGATGCCGGCGGCGTGCGGGTTCTGCAGCCGCCGTTGGGCGACCCTGCGCCTGGCCCGGAAACGGTGATGATCGACGCGATTGCCTATGATGCCGCGGGCAATGTGCGCGTATCGGGCCGTGGCGCTGCGGGGGCCGCGGTGCGCCTGTATCTGGACAACGCCCCCGCCGGTCTGGCCCGTGCCGATGCCGATGGTCATTGGCGGCTGGGGTTGGACGGGATCGCGCCGGGGGTTTACACGATGCGCGCGGACCAGCTGGATGCCCAGGGCCGGGTGAGCGCCCGGTTCGAAACCCCCTTCCTGCGCGAGGCGCCCGCGCGCCTGCAGGCGGCCGGCGACGACGCCGACCCGACGGTCGCCCCGGTCCCGGTGGCCCCCGTCCGGCTGGTGACGGTGCAGCCGGGATATACCCTGTGGGGGATCGCCGACCGGACCTATGGCAGCGGGCTGGATTACGTGAAGATCTACAATGCCAATCGCGACCGGATCTGCGATCCGGACCTGATCTATCCCGGCCAGATCTTCGACCTGCCCGAGGACGGTCAGGCCCCCCGCTGACGGGCGCCGCTGGTCTTCTGCGGCGCAGCGCTTTAGGTTCGGCCGATAGCATCCCAACCGACAAGAGCAGCCATGCCCCCCCGTCCAACCACTGCCGACCTGTCCAAGCTTGACCGCGAACAGGGCCTGCGCACGATCCGCAAGGTTCTGCCCTATCTCTGGCCCGAGGGGCAGGGCTGGGTAAAGCGGCGCGTGGTGCTGGCGATGGTGGCACTGATCCTGGCCAAGGTCGTGTCCGTGCTGACCCCCTTCTTCTACAAGGCGGCGGTGGATAGCCTGACGGGCGAGGGGGCCCCGGATGCCATGCTGCTGGCGGTGGGCGCGGTGGGGCTGACCGTGGCCTATGGCATGGCCCGGCTGATGAACACCGGGTTCCAGCAATTGCGCGACGCGATCTTTGCCCGCGTGGCGCAGCGGGCGCTGCGGCGGCTGGCGCTGCAAACCTTTACCCACATTCACCGGCTCAGCCTGCGCTATCACATCACGCGCAAGACCGGCGGGCTGTCGCGCATCATCGAACGCGGCGTGAAGGGCGTGGAATTCCTGTTGCGTTTCATGCTGTTCAGCGTCGGCCCGTTGGTGATCGAGCTGTCCATGGTGGCGCTGATCTTCTTCTTCGTTTTCGATGTGTGGTACCTGGCGGCGGTGGTCATCACCATCGCGCTATACGTTCAGTTCACGTTCAAGGTGACGGAATGGCGGGTGCAGATCCGGCGCCGGATGAACCAGCAGGACACCGACGCCAACCAGAAGGCCATCGACAGCCTGCTGAATTTCGAGACGGTCAAGTATTTCGGTGCCGAGGCGCGCGAGGCCGGGCGCTATGACCAGGCGATGGCCGGGTATGAAGAGGCGGCGGTCAAGACCTCGCAGTCGCTGGCCTTTCTCAACTTCGGCCAGTCGCTGCTGATCACCGGCGGCCTGATCGCCGTGATGGTGATGGCGGCGATGGGGGTGCAGGCGGGCACCCTGACCACCGGCGATTTCGTGATGGTCAACGCCTACATGATCCAGATCACCATGCCTCTGAACTTCCTCGGGACGGTTTACCGGGAAATCCGGCAGAGCTTGGTGGACATGGGCGAAATGTTCGAGTTGCTGGAACAGCCCGCCGAGGTCACCGACAAGCCGGGCGCACCGCCCCTGCGCGTCACCGGCGGCAAGGTCGAGTTGCGCGATATCCGCTTCGGGTACGATCCCGTGCGGCCAATCTTGCACGGGGTGTCCGTCACGGTGCCGGCGGGCCGCAAGGTCGCGATCGTCGGTCCCTCTGGCGCGGGCAAGTCCACGATCGGGCGGCTGTTGTTCCGGTTCTACGACGTGACGGGCGGGGCCGTCCTGATCGACGGGCAGGATGTGCGCGACGTGACCCAGGACAGCCTGCATGCGCAGATCGGCGTCGTGCCCCAGGACACGGTGCTGTTCAACGACAGCATCCGATACAACATCGCCTATGGCCGCCCCGAGGCCAGTTTCGCCGAGATCGAAGCCGCGGCGAAGGCGGCCAAGATCCACGATTTCATCGCCTCGCTGTCGCAGGGCTATGAAACCCAGGTGGGCGAGCGTGGGCTGAAACTGTCGGGCGGTGAAAAACAGCGCGTCGGCATTGCCCGCACACTGTTGAAGAACCCGCCGATCCTGTTGCTGGACGAGGCCACCTCGGCGCTGGATTCAGAGACCGAGGCGGGTATCCAGGCGCAGCTGAAGGCCATGGGCGAGGGCCGCACGGTGATCGCCATCGCGCACCGCCTGTCCACCATCGTCGATGCCGACCGCATCGTCGTGCTGGAGGCGGGCCGCGTGATCGAAGAGGGCACCCACGATGCCTTGCTCAGCCGGGGCGGGCGCTACGCGGCAATGTGGATGCGACAACAGGCCGGCGAAGAGAACGACGCCGCCTGAGGGGCCCGCGCTATTCGGCCGCGCGCAGCGGTGTGGCGGGCGCCTTGCCGCCGGTCGGCCCCTGCGGTGCGCTGTCGGCATCGGCGGGGTCGGGGCCATCGGGCGGCAGGTCGGTCCATAGCAGATCCGGCGAACCGACGCCGCGCGCGGCGCGCTGAATTGCCAGTTGCCGCGCCGCCAGGCTGTCGGCACCGCCGGCCAGGGCCCGGATCCGCACCATGGACCCGTAGGCGCCCTTGCGGAACCAGACCCGCAGCGCCAGCATCGAGGGCGTAAAGATCAGCGTCAGCAGCGTTGCGGTGCCCAGGCCAAAGACCACCGCCGTCGCCAGCTGTTTCCACCACAGGGCGGTGGGGCTGTCCACGGTATAGCCGCCATTGGCGAAATCGAAGCTGATCCCCAGCACCATCGAGCTGAGCCCCGCCATTGTGGTGACCGTGGTCAGCAGCACCGGGCGCAGACGCATTTCCACCGTGCGCACGATGGCCTCGACCTGCGGCATGTAGCGGGCAAAGCCCTGGTAGGTGTCGATCAGGACGATGTTATTGTTCACCACGATCCCGGCCAGGGCGACGATGCCGACGCCGGTCATGATGATGGAAAACGGCTGGCCCATGACCAGCATCCCGATCAGGGCGCCCGCGGTGGACATCACCACCGCCAGCAGCACCAGCACGGCATTGTAGAAACTGTTGAACTGCGCCAGCAGGATGATGAACATCAGCGCCAGGGCCGCGGCAAAGGCCTTCATCAGGAAGGCGCCGGATTCGGCCTGTTCCTCTTGGTCGCCGGTCCATTCCCAGGCCACGCCCGCGGGCAGCGGATCGGTCTGCAGCCATTCGGTCAGCAGCGCGATCCGCTCATTCGCGTTGATCGGGGCGCCGTCGGCATTGGTCAGCCCGTCCGCGACCCCGGCCTTGATGTCGAAATAGCGCTTGCCGCCCTCGCGGTTGATGCGGCCCAGCTTTTCGACCGGGGTGAGGGTGATGAAATTGGCCAGCGGCACCAGCCCCTGGGCGGTGCGCACCTTCAGCGTATCCAGGGTGGACAGCACACGGTCCTGTTCGGGCAGGCGCACGCGGATCTCGATCTCTTCGTCCGAGGAGGGGACGCGCATCGTGTCCAGCTTCAGCCCGCGGGTGACAAGCTGTACCATCGCGCCCACTGTCGCGGCATCGGCGCCGAAGCGGCCGGCAGCCTCGACATCCACGTCCACCTGCCAGTCGATCCCGGGCAGGGGCATGGTATCCTCGACATCGGTCAGGCCGTCGGTCGCCTCGAACCGGGCGATGGCCAGTTCGGCGGCCTCGGTCAGCGGGCCCCATTCTTCGCCGGTCAGGCGCAGGTGCACCGGCTTGGCCGAGGCGGGGCCGCGGCTTTGCGCCAGGATTTCCGTGCGCACCCCCGGGATCTGTGCAAGCTGGGCCTCGATCTCGTCCAGCACGCGGTCGCCGTCAAAGGCGGGGTTGTCCTTGCGCGCCTCCCAATCCAGCAACTCGATCTGGATCTGACCCACGGTATCCAGCGGTGGGCTTGCGCCGCCGGTGTTCTGGTCCAGCCCGCCATCGCCCGCAAAGGCAAAGACGCTGTCCACCGCCGGGTGCGCCAGCGCGATAACCTCTGCCTGGCGGACGAGCGTGTCCTTTTCCGCCAGCGAGAGGTTGCCGCGTGCGCGCACGTAGACGATGGCCTGTTCCGGTTCGGTCGCGACGAAGAATTCCGTGCCGTTGTTGTTCTTGCCGTAATAGCCGAACACCATCACGACGAACCCCAGCACCACCGCAATGGTCACCAGCGGCATCACCGGGTTGCCGACGATCAACTTGATGAAATGGCCGATGGGCCGGCGGCGGTATCCGGCCCGGACAGGTTTCTTGCGCGGGCGTTGCAGCGCGTTGACCGCGATCGAAGACAGCACCAGCCCCGCCAGGAACAGCGCAACGCCCGGCAACAGGCCCGCGGCACCGGGCAGGGGCGGGGCCGGTCCCAGGTAGGCCGGGTTCAGCATCAGCATGGCGCCCAGAAAGACCGTGCCGAAGGCCAGCCCCGTCAGCGCCAGCCGCAGGATCAGCGGGCGCGGGCGCACAACGGCAGTGATCCTCCACAGGATCCGCGAAAAGCGCCCCGCGACGCCGCCCACTACGGGCAGGTAGACCAGCGCGACCATCAGGCTGGCTGTCAGCACGAAGATCAGGGTGACCGGCAGCATGCCCATGAACTCGCCCGCGACGCCGGGCCAGAACAGCATCGGCAGAAAGGCGCACAGCGTCGTCGCGGTGGAACTGACGATGGGCCAGAACATGCGCTTGGCCGCCTCGGTAAAGGCGTGCATCGGGCCAACGCCCTCGGAAATGCGGCGGTCGGCATATTCGACCACGACGATTGCGCCGTCCACCAGCATGCCCACGGCCAGGATCAGGCCGAACATCACGATGTTGGAAACGGCCACGTCCATGATGCCCAGCAGCACGAAGCACAGCAGGAACGAGGTCGGGATGGCAAAGCCCACCAGCAATGCCGAACGCGTCCCGAGGAAGGCCAGCACGACGATCATCACCAGCGCGATGGCGGTCAGCACCGACCCCTCCAGCTGGCGCACCATGGAATCCACGGTGTCCGACTGGTCCAGCGAGGTTTCCACGCTGATCGCCCGGCGCAGGTCTTCGGGCCAGGCGGCCTGGGTCCGGGCGACGACCTCGCGCACGGTGGCGGCGGTCTCGATGATGTTGAAGCCCTTGCGTTTGACCACTTGCAGGGCGACCGTGGGTTCCCCGTTGAACCGCGCGGTAGAGGTCCGATCCTCGAAAGTCAGGCGGATTTCGGCCAGATCGCCCAGGGTGACGACGCGGTCGCCGTTGGTCTTGACCGGCAGGTCGTAGACATCCGTGGGATCGTCGAAGGAGGCGGGGATCTTGACCGAAAAGGCGCCGCCGGGTGCCTCGACCTCGCCTGCGGCGATCAGTTGGTTGTTGGCGGTCACGACATTGATCAACTCGCCCGCCGTGACGTTGTAGGATTCCAGCCGCAGCGGGTCGATGATGACCTCCAGCATCTCGTCGCGCTGCCCGGCAAGGGCGACCTCCAGTACGGAATCCAGCCCCTCCAGACGGTCCTGTAGATCCTTGGACAGGCGCAGAAGGGTGCGTTCGGGCAGGGGGCCGGACAGGGAAACGATGATGATCGGGAATTCCGAGAAGTTGATTTCCGAGATCGAGTATTTCTCGTACCCCTCGGGAAATTCCCCCTCGGCGGTGTTCATCCGGTCGCGGACATCGGCGATGATCTTGGTCTTGTCCCAGCCGAATTCGAATTCCAGCGCGACGCCGGCATAACCCTCGCGTGCGGTGGCGGTCATGGAATCCAGCCCGTCCAGGTCGGCCAGTTCCGTTTCCATCGGCTCGATCAGCAGTTTCTCTGCATCCTCGGCCGAAATGCCCGGGAAAGGGACAGAGATGAAGAGCGCGGGCACCTCGATATCCGGTTCGCCCTCTTTCGGCAGGCCGGTATAGGCCAGCACACCGGCAAGGATCGACATCACCACGAAGGCGATGACCATGCGCGCGCGGGCGGCGGCCCAGTCGACGATGCCAGTCATTGGTCGCGCTCGCGATAGGTTACGGCAAGGGCCACGCCATCGGTGACGAATTCCTGCCCGGTAACGATCACGTCGGCGCTGTCGGGCAGGCCCGATACCCAGATCCCGGCCTGGCCGTCGCGCAGGACCGTGACCGGGGCAAAGCGGGCCGTTGCCTGGGCATCGGCCAGCCGCACCCCCAGCCGCCCGGCATCGTCCAGGGTTAATGCCGATTGCGGCAGCAGGTGGGCGCGGCGGCCCGGTGTCTGAATTCGGATCTCGACCGTCTGCCCGGCGCGGATCTGGCCCGCGTCATTGTCGATTTCGACCTCGACACGGAAGGTCCGGGTGGCGGCATCGGCTTCGCGGCCGACAAAGGTCACCCGGCCCATCACCTCTTGCCCGGAAACCAGCCGCCCGGCCGCCATCGCGCCCAGCTCGATCCGGGCCAGTTCGGTTTCGGGCGCGTAGCCGACTAGGCGGATCGGGTCCATCTGGATCACCCGGCCGCAGAGCGAGCCCGCCTGCAGCAGCGCGCCCAGTTCCGCCGTGTCCGATTCGAGCACGCCGCCAAAGGGGGCCGTTATCGTCAGCCGCTCGATTTCCGTTTCCGCGCTGGCGACCTGCGCCTCGGCGGTGCGGATCGCGGTCTGGGCTGCTTCCAGCCCGGCCCGGGCCGAGGCAAGCCCGGCCTCTGCACTGGATACGGCCGCGGCCGTGGCCGCCACCTGGGTATCAGAGGCATAGCCGTTTTCAGCCAGGCGCCGCCGGACGCGGTCATTCAGCCTGGCCTCTTCCAAGGCGCTGCGGGCCTTTTCCACCCCGGCCTCGGCCTCGGGCAGGCGCAGTTTTGCCTCGCGCAGGGCGGCGCGGGCCTGTTCAAGCGTTGCCTGGCGCGTGCCCGGGTCGATCTGGCACAGGATGTCGCCCGCCGCCACCTCGGCCCCCTTGCGCAGGGGATCGGAAATGACGCGGCCGCTGGTTTCGGCGCGCATCTCGACGGCGCGGGCGGCCTCGGTTTCGCCGCGCAGTAACACATGGCCCTGGACGGTTTGCGCGGTGCTGCGCATGACCATCACGGGAACGCGGTGATCGTGGGTCTTGGCATGTTCCGCTGCGGTGTCTGACGGGGCGGGTTCGGCCCCGGCAAAGGCGATGACGCGGTCACGCTCCATCAACAGCATGTAGAGCGAGACGGTCACGAGGGCCGCGGTAAGCATCGAAATCCAGCGCATGGGAAGTGCAAAATCCTTTTGCTGCCGCGCGGACCGCGCCGGGCACATGTGCGGAAAACCTGTGGTGGATCGGTCAAGATCCAGTAAACGATCTGGTTCAGACTATAGGGTCATGCACGCATGGCGCAAGGCTTGGTGGGGGTGGCAACCGCGCGGACCCTGCGCTAAGACAGGCCCTAGCCGAACCTGCGAGGGCGCAATGAGCCAGACCGACAGTTTCATCGAGGAAGTCACCGAGGAAGTCCGCCGCGACAAGCTGTTCGCGCTGATCAAGCGATACGGCTGGGTGGCCGCCCTGGCCGTGCTGCTGATCGTCGGCGGCGCCAGCTGGCGCGAGTGGTCCCAGGCGCGCGACCGCGCGGCTGCGCAGGCGCTGGGTGATGCGATTCTTGCCGCGCTGGAACAACCCGATGCCGCCGACCGCGCGACTGCGCTGGCCGACCTTGCCTCTGCGGGCGACGCGCGCGCGCTGGCCGCGCTGCTTGCCGCTGGCGAAACGGACGAGGGCGCGCGCAGCGAAGCCGCGGCCGAGGTGTTGCGCGGCATAGCCGAGGACCCGACGCTGCCGGTGCATTACACCCAGTTGGCCGCGCTGAAGCTTGTGATGCTGGAGGGGCGTGCCATCGCCCCCGAGGCTCGCCGCGACCGCCTTGCGCCCTTGGCCGAGCCGGGGCGCCCCTATCGCCCGCTGGCGCTGGAACAACTGGCGCTGGCAGAGGTCGATGCCGGGAATACCGAGGCCGCGCTGGGGCACCTGAACGCGGCCATCCAGGACGCGGGCAGCAGCGCGGGCTTGCGTCAGCGCGCCACTCAGTTGATTGTGGCGCTGGGTGGCGATGCCGAGCAGGGCTGAGCCGGCGCACCGGGACGGGTCCGCAACGCCGGGCCGCAACAGGGGGACAGCGCAGTGAATCTGGGCCGAGCAATTGCAATCCTCGCGGCGGTCGCGTCGCTTGCGGCGTGCAGCCAGAAGGAACCGATCCTGCCCGGTGAACGGGTCGGGGTGCGCGACGCGTTGGGGCTGGAGGCCGAGGCGCCTGAAACCCGCGCCTCGGCGGCGATCGCGCTGCCCGGCGCGGTCAACCGGGCCGACGTGCCGCAGCCGGGCGGCAACGCCGCGCACCAGCCCTGGCATGCGGCCCTTTCTGCCCAGCCCGCCCTGCGGTGGAGCACCGGCATCGGATCGGGCAACAGCCGCCGCTTTCGCATCACCGCGACCCCGGTGGTCGCGGGCGGCGTGGTCTATGCGATGGACGCGCGCAGCCATGTCACCGCTGTTTCCACCGGCGGACAGGCGCTGTGGACGCGCGACCTGACCCCCGAATTCGAACGTAACCAAGATGCCGGGGGCGGCGGTCTGGCCTTTGGCGGCGGTCGGCTTTTCGCGACCACCGGCTTTGGCACGCTGGTCGCGCTGAAGCCCGACACCGGCGAGGTTCTGTGGACCCAGCGGACCGAGGCGCCGGTCACCGGCGCGCCGGTCTACAGCGACGGCACGGTCTACGTGGTCAGCCGCGACAACCGGGCCTGGGCCGTGCGCGCCGCTGACGGGCGCGTCCAGTGGGAGGTGCCGGGCACACCGCTCAGGGCGGGTCTGATCGGTGGCGCTGCCCCGGCGGTGGCCGGGGATCTGGCGTTCTTCCCGCTGGGATCGGCCGAGCTGGTGGCGGTGCGCCGCGATACGGGCGTGCGCGCCTGGGCGGCCTCGATCGCGGGGCAGCGGCGCGGGCTGGTCTATGCCCAGATCGACGATATCGCCGCGGACCCGGTGGTCGTGGGCGGCGCGGTCTATGCGGGCAACCAGGCCGGGCGGCTAGTGCGTCTGTCGCGTGACACGGGTGAGCGGGCCTGGACCGCCGAGGAAGGCGCATACGGCGCGATCCTGCCGGTGGGCGGCGCCGTGTTCGTCGTGTCCGACCAGGCGCAACTGGTGCGTCTGGATGCGGGCAGCGGCGATGTGGTCTGGGCAGTCGACCTGCCCTATTTCACCAAATCCAAGGCCAAGCGGCGCAAGGCGATCCACGCGCATTTCGGCCCGGTCCTGGCCGGCGGGCGGCTGTGGGTGGCCTCGGATGACGGGGTGCTGCGGGCCTTCAGTCCCGAGAGCGGCGCCCAACTGGCCCAGGTCGCCCTGCCGGGCGGCGCGGCGACCCGGCCCGTGGTGGCGGGACAAACGCTTTATGTCGTCAGCCAGCGGGGAACACTGCACGCTTTCCGCTGAGGGCGGATTGGTGTAGGCGGGGCCTTCGGGTTTCGCGGGAGTCGCAGGGATGAGTTTCAAACTGGCCATCGTGGGCCGGCCCAACGTGGGCAAGTCGACGCTGTTCAATCGCCTGGTGGGCAAACGTCTGGCGCTGGTTGACGACCAGCCGGGCGTGACCCGCGACCTGCGCGAGGGCGAGGCCCGGCTGGGCGATCTGCGGTTCACCGTGATCGACACCGCCGGTCTGGAAGAGGCCACAGACGAAAGCCTGCAGGGCCGCATGCGCGCGCTGACCGAACGGGCCGTCGGCATGGCCGATGCCTGCCTGTTCGTGATCGACGCGCGGGCGGGCGTGCTGCCCGCCGACGAGGTATTCGCCGACATCCTGCGCCGCAAGTCCGCCCATGTGATTCTGGCCGCCAACAAGGCCGAGGGCAACGCCGCCGAGGCCGGGGTGCTGGAGGGGTACGGGCTGGGCCTGGGCGAACCGCTGCGCCTGTCAGCCGAGCATGGCGAGGGGCTGGGCGAGTTGCACGCCGCGCTTGCCCCGCTGATCGAGGCGTCAGAGGCCGCCACCGACGCCGAGGCCGCCCCCGTCACCGATGTCGACGTCGACGAAGAGGGCGAAACCGGCGCAGCCCATGCCCCCACGCCCGCACGGCCGCTGCAAGTGGCGGTAGTGGGCCGCCCCAACGCGGGAAAATCCACCCTTATCAATGCCATCCTGGGCGAGGACCGGCTGCTGACCGGCCCCGAGGCCGGGATTACCCGCGACGCGATTTCCCTAGGGCTGGACTGGGCGGGCACGCCCACGCGCATCTTTGACACGGCGGGCATGCGCAAGAAGGCCAAGGTTCAGGACAAGGTCGAAAAGCTGTCCGTCGCCGACGGGTTGCGCGCGGTGAAATTCGCCGAGGTGGTCGTCGTGCTGCTGGACGCGCAGATCCCGTTCGAGCAGCAGGATTTGCGCATCGCCGACCTGGCCGAGCGTGAGGGGCGCGCGGTCGTGGTCGCGGTCAACAAGTGGGATCTGGAAACCGACCGGCAGGGCAAGCTGCGCGAGTTGAAAGAGGAATTCGCCCGCCTGCTGCCGCAGATGAAGGGGGCGCCGCTGGTCACGGTCTCTGCCAAGACAGGGCGGGGGCTGGATCGTCTGCGTGACGCGGTGCTGCGCGCACATGAGGTCTGGAATCGCCGGGTGTCCACCGCGCGGCTGAACCGCTGGCTGGCCGGTATGGTAGAGATGCACCCGCCGCCCGCGCCGGGCGGGCGCCGCATCCGGCTGCGCTATGCGACCCAAGTCAAGACGCGCCCGCCGGGTTTCGTGGTGATGTGTTCGGCGCCCGAGAAGCTGCCCGAGAGTTACCGGCGGTACCTGATCAACGGGCTGCGCGAGGATTTCGACATGCCGGGCACGCCGATCCGGCTGACCTTTCGCAGTCAGGCGGACAAGAACCCCTATAAGGGCTGCAAGAAGTCCACGCCATCGCGCCTGCGCAAGCACCTGGGCAAGCCGCCGCCGGGCGCGTAGGGGTGCGCCCTTGCGGGCGCATGCCTCCGGCGGGGGTATTTCAGCCAAGAAGAAGGCTCAGCGTGCGGCCTTGAGGGTGAGCGTGCCGATCAGCACGATCCCGGCAATGGCCGCAAAGGCGACCAGCGGGTTGGTGGTGGCATTGGCGATCAGCACCCCCACCAGCGCCCAGACCAGCGTCGCGCCATATTCCGGCGCCCGGCCAAGGCGGGTTTGCACCAGCGCGCCGGTGGCCAGCGCGCCGGCCAGCGCGATCAGTGCCCAGACGGTTTCGCCCGGGCCGATGCCATAGCCCGCGCCCAGCAGCCCCACCGACACCCAGCCCGCCGCGGTCAGCCAGCCCGCATAGATGGCGATGGGGGCCTGGGCCAGCCAGCGATCGCGGCGCGGCGCGGCGAAGAGCGCCCAAAGGGCCATGGCCAGCATCCACCACAGCAGGATCGAGGCCCAAAGCGCGGTATTCAGGGCGACCCCGATCCAGGCCGCGCCGGGGGCCAGCGACAGGATTAGCGGCAGGCGGGTGCGTTCCCAGCCCGTATCCTGCGCCCGCTTGACCAGGCCGAACCCGGCCGAGACCAGCAGCCAGCCATAGATCAGCCCCCAGATCGCAAAGGCATAGCCCGCGGGCTGTACCGGCGGGTTGTCCTGGGGCACCGGGAATTGCGCCGGTTCAAACCCGCCGAACCCGCCCGACAGCAGCGGCGACAGCACGAAGAACAGCGTCGCGACGAAGGTGAAGACGGCCTTGATCGGGTCCATCAGACCAGCTCGCCGTCGGCGGTCAGGCGGGTCTTGCCGCCCAGCCAGGGCAGCAGCGCCTGGGGCAGGGTGACAGAGCCGTCCTCTTCCTGGCCGTTTTCCAGCACCGCGATCAGGCAGCGCCCCACGGCCAGCCCCGACCCGTTCAGTGTGTGCACATATTCGGGCTTGCCGCCATCCGCCGGGCGGTAGCGGGCGTTCATCCGCCGGGCCTGGAAGTCGCCGCAGAGCGACACGCTGGAAATCTCGCGATAGGTGTTTTGGCCGGGCAGCCAGACCTCGATATCATGGGTGCGGCGCGCGCCGAAGCCCACGTCGCCGGTGCACAGGACCACCGTGCGGTAGGGCAGGCCCAGCCGTTCCAGGATGCCCTCGGCGCATTTGGTCATGCGTTCCAGTTCATCCCGGCCCGCGTCGGGCGTGGTGATCGAGACCATTTCCACCTTTTCGAACTGGTGCTGGCGCAGCATTCCCGCGGTGTCGCGGCCCGCGCTGCCGGCCTCGGACCGGAAGCACAGGGAATGGGCGGTCATCCGGCGGGGCAGGTCGGCGGCGTCCAGGATTGTATCCGATACCGTGTTGGTCAGCGTCACCTCGGATGTGGGTATCAGCCACCAGCCCTCACGCGTCTGATAGCTGTCCTCGCCGAATTTCGGCAATTGCCCGGTGCCGTACATCATTTCCTCGCGCACCAGCACGGGGGCGTTGACCTCGGTCAGGCCGTTATCGGTGGTGTGGGTGTCCAGCATGAATTGGGCCAGCGCCCGGTGCAGGCGGGCGACGGCCCCCTTCAGCACCACAAAGCGCGAGCCGGCCAGTTTCGCGGCCGTCTGGAAATCCATTCCGGCCTGTACGGCGGGCAGGTCGTAATGTTCTTTCGGGTCGAAGGCAAAGGCGCGCGGGGTGCCCCAGCGGTGCAGCTCGACATTGTCGGCCTCGTCCGCGCCGTCGGGGATGTCGTCCAGCGGCAGGTTGGGCAGGCCCATCAGCATCTCTTGCAGGCGGGCATCCTCGGCCTTGGCGGCCTCGTTCAACTGGGCGATCTCGGCCTTCTTGTCGGCGACAAGGGCGCGCAGGCGGTCGAATTCGGCCTCGTCGCCCGATGCCTTGGCTTTGCCGATTTTTTTCGAGGCCTTGTTCTGCTCGGCCTGGGCGGTTTCGGCGGCCAGGATCTTTTCCCGCCGGGCGGTGTCGATGGCCAGGATGTCGGCGGCGACCGGCGCCAGCCCCCGGCGGGCCAGCGCGGCGTCGAAGGCGTCGGGGTTTTCGCGGATGGCGCGGATGTCGTGCATGAGGACCCCCTTGGGAAAGCGGTGTTCGGTGTCCGTATGCCCCACCCGCGCGACGTTTTGAACCGGCAAATCGTCAGGGCAGCAGATCGGCCAGCGTCGCCATGCCGACCGGGGCGGCCACGGTGCGCACGGGGCCGGGGCCGGTATTGGCGGCGGTGACCACGGCGATCACGCGCCAGCCATCGGGCGTTTCGGCCAGGACCGGGCCGCCGGAGCTGCCCGGAATGGCGGTGCAGTCCAGCCCGATCACCCCGTCCTGACGTGCCCGCACCCGGCATCCCGATTGCCGGCTGAGCGCGTTGGGCCGGTCGCGGCGATAGCCGATCAGGCTGAGCGGGGCGGCGTCCACAGCGGTTTGGGATAGCGGGATCGGTTTGACCTGCGTGATCGGCGCGGCCAGGTGCAAGATTGCAAGATCGCTGCGCAAGTTGTTGAAATCAATCTTGGCTTGGTGCTCGTAACCGGGGTGGATGTAGATGCGTTCGGCGGTGCGGTGGGCGGCATAGCTGCCCTTCAGCCACCCGGCCAGGAAATGCACCTGTCCGGGCGCGGCGCGTGCGATCCCTTTCACCGCGTAAAGGCAATGCGCCGCGGTCATCACGAGGTCAGGGGCGATCAGCGTGCCCGTGCATGTCCCGCCAGAGCCGAAGCCTGCCACGTTCACGCGCCCGATGGCCGCCCAATCGGCATGCGCCGCGTCGGCCAGCCGTTCGGGGCCGGGCAGGGGGTTGGCCTGCGCCTGCGAAAGGCAGGCCATCAGGGCGAGGGCGGCGGCAAGGCGGTTCATGCCCTTGATATGCCCGCTGCACCGCCCAAGTGAAAGCGGGAACCGGTGCGCCTTGCCAAGCCGGGGGGCACGCAATAGGGTGCCGCGCGACACGAACCGGGCGGCAGGACCGCCCGCAGAACACGGGGATTTCACATGTTTGCAACGCCTGCCTTCGCGCAAGCGGCCGGTGGCGGCGCCGTCGGCGCCTTCGGCTCTTTCCTGCCTCTGATCCTGATCTTTCTGATCATGTATTTCCTGCTGATCCGTCCGCAGCAGAAAAAGATGAAGGAACACAAGGCGATGGTCGATGCCCTGCGCCGCGGCGACCAGGTGGTGACCCAGGGCGGGCTGATCGCCAAGGTGACCAAGGTCAAGGACGACGAGGAAATCGAGGCCGAGATCGCCGAGGGCGTCAAGGTGCGCGTCGTGCGTCACACGATTACCCAAGTGCTGAACAAGACCGAGCCGGCCGAAAAGGCGTAAGCATCCATGCTGCAAATCGCGCTTTGGAAACGGGTGGCGATCCTGGCGGCGGTCCTTTTCGGGCTGGCGCTGGCGATGCCCAACGCCTTTTACACGCGGGTGGAGGGGCATAACGACGCCGTACAGGCGATCGAGGCGACCGGCGCCACCACGCCCGAGTTGATCGCCAAGCGCGATGCCTGGCCGGGATGGCTGCCCTCGGGGCTGGTCAATCTGGGTCTGGACCTGCGCGGCGGCGCACATCTTCTGGCCGAGGTGCAGGTCGACGATGTCTATGCCGAGCGTATGGACGGGCTATGGCCCGACGTGCGCGACGCCCTGCGCGAGCAGCGGGCCGAAATCGGAACGATCCGGCGCCGCGATGCGCCGGTGGGCGAACTGCACGTCCAGGTCTCGCGCCCCGAGAACATGGCCGCTGCGGTTGCCGCTGTCCGCGAACTGGCCCGGCCCACGGTCACGCTGACCGGCGTCGGCGCCTCGGATATCGAGGTGCGGGGCGAGGGCGACATGCTGATCGTCCAGCTGTCCGAGGCCGAGCAGCAGGCCACGCGCGACCGCACCATCCAGCAATCGCTGGAAATCGTCCGCCGCCGCGTGGACGAGGTCGGCACCCGCGAACCGACGATCCAGCGCCAGGGCGCGGACCGCATCCTGATCCAGGTGCCCGGCATCGGCTCTGCCGAAGAGTTGAAGGCGCTGATCGGGACCACCGCGCGGCTGACCTTTCACCCGGTCGTCTCGCGCACCGCCAACCCGGACGAAGCGCCGGGCACGGGTAACGTGATCTATCCCGATATCGAGGATAACGGGACCTATTACATCCTTGAAAAACGGGCCGTCGTTTCGGGTGAGGACCTGACCGATGCGCAACCGGGGTTCGACCAGAACGGGCTGCCGTCCGTCACCTTCCGGTTCAATCCGGCGGGGGCGCGCAAGTTCGGGCAATACACCTCTGAAAACGTCGGCGAACCCTTCGCCATCGTGCTGGACGAAGAGGTGATTTCCGCCCCCGTGATCCGAGAGGCAATCCTGGGCGGGTCTGGGCAGATCACCGGCAATTTCACGGTCGAGGATTCCACGCAACTGGCCGTGCTGCTCCGCGCTGGGGCGCTGCCCGCCGAACTGGTCTTTCTCGAAGAGCGGACCATCGGCCCGGAACTGGGCGCCGACAGCATCGCCGCCGGCCAGATCGCCAGCATCGTGGCCTTCGTCGCGGTTCTGGTTTTCATGGGGGCCAGCTATGGCCTGTTCGGCCTGTTCGCCAATATCGCGCTGCTGGTCAATGTTGGGCTGATCTTTGGCCTGCTGTCGGCCATCGGGGCCACGCTGACCCTGCCGGGCATCGCCGGGATCGTGCTGACCATCGGCATGGCGGTGGACGCCAATGTGCTGGTGTTCGAGCGGATCCGCGAGGAACTGAAATCCGCCCGCGGCCCGGCGCGCGCAATCGAACTGGGCTACGAAAAGGCGTTGTCGGCGATCCTGGACGCCAACATCACCACCTTTATCACCGCCACGATCCTGTTCATGCTGGGCTCTGGCCCGGTGCGGGGCTTTGCGGTGACGCTGGGGCTGGGCATCCTGACCTCGGTCTTTACCGCGATCTTCGTGACGCGGCTGATGATCGTGATCTGGATGGAACGCCGCCGCCCCAAGACCATCGCCTTGTGAGGGACCTGTCATGCGCTTGAAACTCGTGCCCTCGGAAACGAACTGGGACTTTTTCCGCGCCACGCGGATCAGCTTTGGCGCCTCGCTTATGGCGATGGTGGCCTCTGTCCTGCTCTTCGCGACACTCGGCCTGAACTTTGGGATCGACTTTCGCGGCGGCACCACGATCCGCACCGAAAGCGCACAGCCGGTCGATGTGGGCATCTACCGCGATGCCCTGGCAGCGTTGGATCTGGGCGACGTGACGATCACCGAGGTTTTCGATCCCGGTTTCGGCCCGGACAAGAACGTGGCCCAGGTCCGCATCCAGGCCCAGGACGGCCAGGAAAGCGTGACGCCGGAAACCATCGCCGCGGTCGAGGCCGCACTGCAACAGGTGGCGCCTGACATCACCTTCCCCTCGGTCGAAAGCGTCGGCCCCAAGGTTTCGGGAGAGTTGATCCGAACGGCCGTTCTGGCGGTCGCGCTCGCCATCTTTGCGGTGCTGGTCTATATCTGGCTGCGGTTCGAATGGCAGTTCAGCCTGGGCGCCGTGGCGGCGTTGGTGCATGACGTGACGTTGACCATCGGCATCTTCGCCGCCTTGCAGATCAAGTTCGACCTGGCCATCATCGCCGCGCTGCTGACCATCGTCGGCTATTCGCTGAACGACACCGTGGTCGTGTTCGACCGCGTGCGCGAAAACCTGCGCCGCTACAAGAAGATGGCGCTGAAAGAGGTACTGAACCTCTCGATCAACGAAACCCTGTCGCGCACGGTGATGACATCGGTCACCACGCTCTTGGCGCTGATTGCGCTGTTCGTTCTGGGCGGCGACGTGATCCGCGGGTTCGTCTTTGCCATGATCTGGGGCGTGGTCGTCGGCACCTATTCGTCGGTCTTCGTGGCCTCTAACATCCTTCTGATGCTTGGGGTCAAGCGCGACTGGTCGAAACAGGACGATGGCGGCGCAGGCACGCAATTCGCCGACGTGGACGCCTGATCGGTCCATGCTGGTCAACGAGATGCATATTCCCGAGGGCCTGCCGGTAGACGGCTACGGCCCCGGCTTCTTTCGCGTGGACGGGCAGCTGTACGACGGCGGCGTTCTCGTCGGGCAGGGCCGGGTGCAATCCTGGGCCGGCCCCCAAGAGGACGCGCCGCTTTCCGCCCTGGCCGGGCAGATCGACGTTCTGCTGGTGGGGACCGGCGACAGCCTGACGCCCTTGCCGGGTGGCCTTCAGCCCCGGCTGGAGGCGGCGGGCCTGGGGGTTGAAATCATGTCCAGCCCCTCGGCGGCGCGCAGCTACAACGTTCTGCTGTCTGAGGGCCGCCGCGTGGCCGTGGCCCTTGTTCCCGTGACAGCGGCGGGCATGGGGCGCTAGGCCCTCCTTCTTCTTGGTCCAAATACCCAATTGGCGCGGAACGCGCCGAAAAATCTTCCCGAAGATTTTTCCACGGCAGGATTTTCGTGAAAATCCTGCCGCCCCCGCCGCTCTGCGCTTCCCGATTGGCGGGGTTTGGGCTATGCGTCAGCCATGGAATTGACCGTGGAAAACCTGGCCTGCGCACGGGGCGGTGTACCTGTCCTGGAGGGGGTGAGCTTCACCCTGAAGGCTGGCCAGGCACTTTTGCTGCGCGGACCCAACGGGATCGGCAAGACGACGCTGTTGCGTACCCTGGCCGGGTTGCAACCCGCGCTGGAGGGCCGCGTATCCGTCCCCCCCGAGACGATGGCCTATGCCGCCCATGCCGACGGGCTGAAGGCCACGCTGACGGTTACCGAAAACCTGGCCTTCTGGGCGCGGATCTTCGGACAGCGCGGGCTGGGCTCGGCGCTGGAGGATTTCAACCTGACCGATCTGGCACATCGGCAGGCGCAGAACCTGTCGGCGGGTCAGAAACGGCGGCTGGGCCTGGCGCGGCTGCTGGTGACGGGGCGGCCGATCTGGGTGCTGGACGAACCGACCGTATCGCTGGACGTGGCCTCGGTCGCGCTGTTCGGTCAGGCGGTGAAACGCCACCTTCAGGGTGGCGGTGCGGCGCTGATCGCCACCCATATCGACCTGGGCTTTCAGGCTGAGGAATTGGATGTGACCCCCTTCAAGGCGGTGCCGCGTCAGATGGACGATTTCGACGAGGCCTTTGTATGATCGCGCTGCTGCTGCGGGACCTGAACCTTGCCGTGCGCGCCGGGGGCGGGTTCGGGCTGGCCCTGGCGTTTTTCCTGATCGTGGTCGTGCTGGTGCCCTTCGGCGTGGGGCCCGACAGCGCGATCCTGTCGGCCATCGCCCCGGGTATCCTGTGGGTGGGGGCGTTGTTGGCATGCCTGCTGTCGCTGGACCGCATCTTTGCGCTGGACCACGAGGACGGATCGCTGGACCTGCTGGCCACCGCACCGATCCCGCTGGAGGGCGTCGTCGCGATGAAGGCCGCGGCCCATTGGGTGACGACCGGCCTGCCGCTGACGCTGGCCGCGCCCGGGCTGGGGATGCTGCTGAGCCTGGAGCCCGACGCCTTTGGCTGGCAGATGCTCAGCCTGGCGCTTGGCACGCCCGCGCTGTCGATGATCGGTACGTTCGGCGCGGCCCTGACCGTGGGGCTGAAGCGGGGCGGCCTGTTGTTGTCGCTGCTGGTGCTGCCGCTTTACGTGCCGACGCTGATCTTCGGGGCCGAACTGGTGGCGCGCGGGGCGGATGGCATGGCCACCGCGACGCCGCTGATGATGCTGGCTGCCATCACCCTTGCCACGGTCGCGCTGCTGCCCTTTGCGGCGGCTGCGGCCATACGTATCAACCTGCGCTGAGGCTTCACAGGCTCGTGCCTTGAGGCCCTGGACAAAGCCCGCTAGGAAAACGCTCATGTCGCTTTGGGAATATGCCAATCCGGTGAAGTTCATGCGCACCAGCCGGGCGCTTTTGCCCTGGTTCTGGGGGCTGACGCTGGTTTCGTTGGCGGTCGGGTTGGTCTGGGGCTTTTTCCTGACCCCCGAGGCAGAGAATTTCGGCTCTACCGTCAAGATCATCTACGTTCACGTACCCTCGGCGTTGATGGCGATCAACGCGTGGCTGATGATGCTGGTGACCTCTCTGATCTGGCTGATCCGGCGCCACCATGTCAGCGCGCTGGCCGCGCGGGCCGCGGCACCGATCGGGTTGACCATGACGGTGATCGCGCTGATCACCGGCGCCATCTGGGGCGAACCGATGTGGGGCACCTACTGGGCGTGGGATCCGCGGCTGACCTCGTTCCTGATCCTGTTCCTGTTCTACCTGGGCTACATCGCCCTGTGGGAGGCGATCGAAAACCCCGACGCCGCCGCCGACCTGACCAGCGTGCTGTGCCTTGTCGGATCGGTCTTTGCGATCCTGTCGCGCTATGCGGTCAATTTCTGGAACCAGGGGCTGCACCAGGGCGCGACGATGTCGCTGGACAAGGAAGAGAACATCGCCAACGTCTATTGGCTGCCGCTGGTCATCACGATGGTCGCGTTTGGCCTTTTGTTCGTCACACTGGTTCTGGTGCGGACCCGGACGGAAATCCGGGCCCGCCGTATCAAGGCGCTGATCGCGCGGGAGCGGATGGGATGATCCCCGATCTGGGTAAATACGCGGGGGCGGTTCTGTCCTCTTACGCGATTTCGCTGGGCCTGCTGATCCTGCTTGTGGCGTTTTCGGTGTGGCGTGCTGCGCGTGTGCGTCGCCAACTGGAAGAGGTGGAGGCCCGCAGGAAATCCGATGTCTGAGAAGAAATCGCTCTCCCCGCTGATGTTCCTGCCGCCGCTGATTTTCGCGGGGCTGGCCGTTCTGTTTTATATCGGCGTGACGCGGGACGATCCCAACGCGCTGCCCTCGACCATGATCGGGCGCGAGGCGCCGCCGACGCAACTGGTGCAACTGGGCGATCTGACCCCGCTGACCGATGCGGAACTGCGTGCGCCCGGCGTCAAGCTGGTGAATTTCTGGGGGACCTGGTGCGTCGCCTGCCGGCAGGAACATCCACAACTGCTGCGCATGGCCGATGATATGAACATCACCATCCACGGCGTGAATTACGACGATACGCAGCCGCGTGCCCTGGCCTATCTGGAACGCGAAGGAAACCCCTTCGCCACGGTGGGAGAGGACACCACCGGACGGACCAAGATCGACTGGGGTGTTTACGGCGCGCCGGAAACCTTTGTCGTCGATGGGCAGGGGGTGATCCGCCTGCGCCATGCTGGCCCCATCACCGACAAGGTGCTGCAAGATATCATCCTGCCTGCAATGCGCGCGGCCGCCGAGTAATCGCCCGGCGCCCATGCGAAGATATTGTCAGACGGTTTAGCCGTTGCCGGCCAGCAAGCCGATCACGGCGATAAAGGCCAAGGCCTCGAAAATCGGCATCGAGAGAAAACGGGAAATGTGAAACTGCTTGTCCATGGTAAGCAGTTTATACTTTTTCCAAACTTCATCCCACTGTTACGAGTGGCGGTCCCGGAAATTGACCGTTGCGTAAACGAAAACGCCCCTGTCCTTTTGGACAGGGGCGCGGTCGTTTCAGGTCAGGGTCGCGTCAGGCTGCGCGGGCCAGGTTGCGCAGCACGTAATGCAGCACGCCGCCATGCTCGACATATTCCTTCTCGATGGCGGTATCGATTCGGCATTTCAGCGTGACGGTCTTTTCGGTCCCATCGGCATAGCGGATGGTGCAGGGCACCTCGGCCTGCGGCTTCAGATCGCCGGCAAGCCCGGCGATCGAGAAGCTTTCCTCGCCGCTCAGGTTCAGCGTCTTGCGCGTGTCGCCGCCGGTGAATTCGAACGGGATCACGCCCATGCCCACCAGGTTGGAGCGGTGGATACGCTCAAAGCTTTCGGCGATCACGGCCTTGACGCCCAGCAGCGCCGTGCCCTTGGCCGCCCAGTCGCGCGAACTGCCTGCGCCGTACTGTTCGCCACCGATCACCACCAGCGGCACGCCCTGGTCCTGCCAGGCCATCGCTGCCTCGAAGATCGAGGTTTCCGCGCCGTCCGGCCCCTTGGTGTAGCCGCCTTCGACGCCGCTCAGCATCTCGTTGCGGATGCGGATGTTGGCAAAGGTGCCGCGCATCATCACCTCGTGGTTGCCGCGGCGCGAGCCGTAAGAGTTGAACTCGCGCACCGGCACCTGCCGTTCGGTCAGGTAGCGACCGGCGGGGGTGCTGTCCTTGAACGACCCGGCGGGGCTGATGTGGTCGGTGGTGACCATGTCGCCCAGGATCGCCAGCGGGCGGGCATCCGCGATATCGGTGATCTCGCCCGGCTCCATCCCCATGCCCTGGAAATAGGGGGGATTGCGGACATAGGTCGAGGCCTCGGGCCAGTCATAGGTCTCGCTATCGGTGGTCTCGACCGCCTGCCATTTCTCGTCGCCCTTGAACACGTCGGCATATTTCGACTGGAAGGCGGCGCGGGTGACGGTCTGTTCCACCAGCTCGGCGATTTCGGACTGGGTCGGCCAGATGTCCTTCAGGTAGACATCGTTGCCGTCCTTGTCCTGGCCGATCGGTTCGCGGCTGAGATCGAGATTCATGTCCCCGGCAATGGCGTAGGCCACCACCAGCGGCGGACTGGCCAGGTAGTTGGCGCGCACGTCCGGCGAAATCCGCCCTTCAAAGTTGCGGTTGCCCGACAGCACGCTGGTCGCGATCAGGTCGTTGTCGTGGATCGCCTTGGAAATCTCGGCGGCCAGCGGGCCGGAGTTGCCGATGCAGGTGGTGCAGCCATAGCCCACCAGGTTAAAGCCGAGCGCGTCCAGATCCTCTTGCAGGTTGGCGGCCTCAAGATATTCGCTGACGACCTGCGAGCCCGGCGCCAGCGAGGTCTTGACCCAGGGTTTCGAGGTCAGCCCAAGCGCGCGCGCCTTGCGCGCCACCAGCCCGGCCCCGATCATCACATAGGGGTTGGAGGTGTTGGTGCAGGAGGTGATTGAGGCGATCACCACCGCGCCGTCGCGCAGTTCGTAATCGGCCCCTTCGACCTTGGCCGATTTGCGGGGATCGACCATCGCGTCGGGTGCCGGGCCTTCCGAAGCCATCTCGGTCGCCGCGCGGCTTTCGTCCTCACCGCGGTATTCGGCCACCACGTTGAAGAAGCTTTCCGCCGCACGATCCAGCGGAAGGTGGTCCTGCGGGCGTTTGGGGCCGGAAATCGCGGGCACGACATTGCCCATGTCCAGTTCCAGCGTGTCGGTATAGACCGGGTCGTAATCGGCGTCGCGCCACAGGCCGTTTTCTTTGGCATAGGCCTCGACCAGGGCGATACGGTCCTCGTCGCGGCCGGTTTGCCGCAGGTAGCGTAGGGTTTCGTCATCGACCGGGAAGAAGCCGCAGGTCGCGCCGTATTCGGGCGCCATGTTGGCGATGGTGGAGCGGTCGGCCAGCGGCAGGTGATCCAGGCCCGGGCCGTAGAATTCCACAAACTTGCCGACCACGCCCTTGTCGCGCAGCATTTTCACGACCTTCAGCACCAGGTCGGTGGCGGTGGTGCCCTCGACCATCTGGCCGGTCAGCTTGAAGCCGACGACCTCGGGGATCAGCATCGATACGGGCTGGCCCAGCATTGCGGCTTCGGCCTCGATGCCGCCCACGCCCCAGCCCAGCACGCCCAGGCCGTTGACCATGGTGGTGTGGCTGTCGGTGCCGACCAGCGTGTCGGGATAGGCCACGGTTTCGCCGTTCTGGTCGGTGTCGGTCCAGACGGTCTGGGCCAGGTATTCCAGGTTGACCTGGTGGCAGATCCCGGTGCCCGGCGGCACAACGCGGAAGTTGTTGAACGCCTTTTGCCCCCATTTCAGGAAGGTGTAGCGTTCGATATTGCGCTCATACTCGCGATCGACGTTCAGCTGAAAGGCGCGGGGATTGCCGAATTCGTCGATCATCACGCTGTGGTCGATGACCAGGTCCACCGGGTTCAGCGGGTTGATCTTTTGTGCGTCACCACCCAGGGCCTTGATCCCGTCGCGCATCGCGGCCAGGTCCACCACGGCCGGAACGCCGGTGAAATCCTGCATCAACACGCGGGCCGGGCGATAGGCGATTTCGCGGGCGGTCTTGCCCCCGTTTGCGGCCCAGTCGGAAAATGCCTTGATGTCGTCGACGGTGACCGTCTTGCCGTCCTCGAACCGCAGCAGGTTTTCAAGAACGACCTTCAGGGCGGCGGGCAGGCGGGTAAAATCGCCCAGGCCCGCGGCCTGCGCGGCCGGGATCGAATAATAGGCATAGCTGGTCCCACCGGCTTGCAGCGTCTTGCGGGTCCTGGCGGTATCCTGTCCAACGGTGATCGGCATGAAGGTCGGTCTCCATCAAGGGTCATACGCGTCTCTTGCGCATGCTCTTGCCTGATTGACCCCGGGCGATCAAGAGGGTTCGGCATATTTTTGTATACAACGGTGCACAAAGTGCTGCCGAAACAGCGGCACTTGCGCACGGGCGCCTCCCGAAACCTTGATTGGCCGACGGGCGGGGGGTTGTCTAAGACCTTGTAGGAACGAAAGAGGGTGGAGTTCATGAATCGTATCATCGCCGGTGGTCTGGCTGCGTTCCTGGCCCTTGTCGGGCCGGCGCGGGCGGGGGACAGCCCGGTGGTGGTGGAGCTGTTCACCTCTCAGGGCTGCTCGTCCTGTCCGCCGGTGGATGCGCTGATCGCGGAACTGGCCAAGCGCGACGACGTGATCCCCCTGGCCCTGCATGTCGATTACTGGGACTATATCGGGTGGAAGGACATCTTTGCCGATCCGGCCCACACGATGCGGCAAAAGGCCTATGCACAGGTGGCCGGGGCGCGCTCGATCTATACCCCGCAGCTGGTGGTGGGCGGCACCGATCACATCGTCGGCTATCGGCCGATGGATCTGGCCCGGGTGATCGAAAGCCACGCCGAGAGCGACAGCCCCGTCAGCCTGAGCATGACCCGCGACGGAAAAAACGTCGTGATCACCGCCCAGTCCGAACAACGGTTCGACGAGGATGTCGTCCTGCAGGTGGTCCGCTACCGCCCCGAAGCGTCGGTCGAAATCAAGCGCGGCGAGAATTCCGGCCGCGTCCTGCACTATGCCAATATCGTGGAGGCATGGAAGGCGGTGGCCCGCTGGGATGGGGCAGAGCCGCTGATCGTCACTGTCGAAACGGTAGAGGGCAAGCCCGTGGTGGCCATCGTTCAGCGCCCGGGGCCGGGGCCGATTATTGCGGCGGCCCAACTGCGCTGACCTGATATCAATCCTTCGCGGCCCTGGCCTGGGCCTTGGCGCGCAGGCGGCGGGTGCGTTCGGGTTTCCAGCGGCGGTGAATCCACAGCCATTGCGCCATGTGCTGGCGCACCCGCGCCTCCAGGCTGTCATTCAGGGCCTGGGTCATCGTTTCGCGGTCCGCATGGGGAACCGGTGCCTCGGCCACGATCCTAAACGACAGGCCGTCCGGCTGCCGAATCCCGTAGATCGGCACGACGAGGGCATCGTATTTCAACGCCATGTCCGCCGCTGACAGGGCGGTCGGTGCGGTCTTGCCGAAAAAGGTCAGATCGGCCCCGCGCCGCATGTACTGGTCCAGCACAATGCCCAGCATGCCCCCCCCCTTGACGAAGCGCAGCATGCGCGCCATGCCCGCGCGGCCGCGGGGAAACAGCGGCTCACCGATGGAGGAAATCGCGCGCACGTAATGCGCGTTGAAGAAATCGTTGCGCATCGGGTTGTACAGCCCGCCGACATTGTAGCCGCGTTGGATCAGGGCCGCGCGGACCGCGTCGTAATTGCCGAAATGCCCGGTTACCAGCATGACCGGGCGGCCCTCTGTGTGGGCCTGTTCCAGGGCGGCGGCGCCGGGGCCATGGATCGGGGCATCGGCGAACCGCCTTGCGAATTCCCGGCCGGAATACAGCTCGATCAGGGTGCGGCCGAAATTGTCGGGGACAGCCCGCATCAGGCGGCGCACCTCTGCCTCGGGTAGGTCGGGGCAGGCATGGGCCAGGTTTTCGCGAACCCGCCGGTCATATCCCGCCAGGGGGGCGACCAGCCGCGACGTGACCCATCCCACGAAGGGCACCCGCCAGCGATAGGGCAGGGCAAGTGCCGCGCCCAACACCGCGCGCGCGGCCAGGTTTTCGACGAATTCCCTGGGGCCTCGGCGCGGTTTGCCCATGGAGGAGCGGTTCCTTTCAAGGGACGCGCCAGCGCGCGCCGGATTGCCCGTCTGAAATAGAACCCCGCCCGCCCGACCACAAGGCGTGATGCGGGCCTTAGCCGGTTGTTCCCGCGTCCGCGGTCAGGCGAATTTCCCCAGAGGCATCCAATCGGCGCAGGGCAGCCGTCAGGGCGCTGCTGGCGGTTTCAATCTCCTCTGCGGTGGGTGGGGGGAGGCGTTCGGCCATCGCCTCGCGCATCTGTTCGGCCAGCCGGGTGGGCATGTTCGACAGGATGAATTCGGCGCTGGCACGTTCTGTCGTGCCGTCGCCGCACAGGGCGGTCACCAGTTGCTCTTGCGGGACGGCCCGGGCAAGGGCCGCAACATCGCGCGGCAACAGCCGGTCGGGAATGTCGGCGAAGGTAAAGACCGCCTGGCGCACGCGGCGGGCCAGGTCCGCATCGGTTTCGGCCAGGCCGTCCAGGACCGAATCGCGTGTGCTTGCCGGGGCAATATCCAGAATGGCGCCCATCCGCGCCTCTGCCGGGGCGTCGAAGGCCGGGGCGGGCGTGTCGGCCAGGCTGGTGGCCAGCGCGGTGCCGATGCGCGCCACCGCGGCGGGGGTGACGTTGCCGGTCGTGGACAGGGCAAGGACGATCCGCTGGGCTTGTAGCGCGGGCATCTTGCCCAATGTTGCCGCCGCCAGGTCGCGGGGCAGCTTGGACAGGGCGACGGCGGCGATTTCGGGGCTTTCGCGGGTCAGCAGCCCCGCGAGGTCAGCGGGGCTGGACCCGGCCAGATCGGCCCAGGGATCGGGGCCTGTGGCGCCAGATTGGCGCGCCTTTATCTGGGCTGCGGCCTCTGGGCTGAGGTGCTGGCCGACCAGGTCCATCGCGCCGTCCAGCCCGCCGGGGAAGGACAGGCCGATCCGGTCCAGGTCGTCCAGGAATTCCTGCACGACCTCGTGCAGGGTGGCGCTGTCGACATAGCGGATCGCCGCGATTTCGTCGGTCAGTGCCGTTTGCAGCGCCGGTGGCATCCGGTCCAGCGGCAGGTCAATCCCATCGCCCAACAACAGGCGCACGATGATCGCGGCCTTGCGCCTGCGGGTCAGGCGACTGGCGGGGACAAGGCCAGCGGATGGGTGTTCAGATGTGGCGGGCGGGATCAAGCGGGCCTCCGTTTCGACCTGCCCAATCTGTGCCCGATGAAGTGAAGAAAGCGTTAGCGGCATTCCCTGCCGCCAAAGAAAACGGCGCGGTCTGTGCCGCGCCGTTCCCGTCCGGATGTTCCGGCCCTTAGCTGGTGGCCTGATTCACGCACGAACCCGAGGCGGAATCCATGACTTGGCCTTCGGGGCACTGACTGGCGTTGATCCGTTTTTCCCAGCCGCATCCATCGGCCAGGGCAAGCGTCGGGGCCAGCGTAAGCACCGCCGCGGAAACGAGAGTCTTGAAGGACATGCTGCTTCTCCCTTGGTGTGGTGTGACACAAGGTAGCACAGTCCCGGCCGTTTCCAAACTCACGCGGGCGTCAAGGGGGCTGCCTGCCCCCTGTCGGGCCTATTCGCCGAAAACGCGGGCGAAAATCGTATCCACATGCTTGGTGTGATAGCCCATGTCGAATTTCTCGTTGATGCCGTCGGTGCCCAGGGCCGCAACGACCTCTTGGTCGGCCAGCAGCAGTTCGCGGAAATCCAGCCGTTCCTCCCAGACCTTCAGGGCGTTGCGCTGGACCATGGCATAGGCATCCTCGCGCGATACGCCGGCCTGCGTCAGGGCCAGCAGCACCCGCTGGCTCATGACCAGGCCGGGGAACTTGTTCATGTTGTCCAGCATGTTCTGCGGGAAGATCAGCATCTTGTCGATCACGCCTGCCAGACGGTTCAGGGCGAAATCCAGCGTGACGGTCGCGTCCGGCCCGATGCCGCGTTCGACCGAGGAATGCGAAATGTCCCGCTCGTGCCACAGCGCCACGTTTTCCATCGCCGGGATCACGGTCATGCGTACCAGCCGGGCCAGCCCGGTCAGGTTCTCGGTCAGGACCGGGTTCTTCTTGTGCGGCATCGCGGACGACCCCTTCTGCCCCATCGAGAAGAACTCCGCACCCTCCAGAACCTCGGTGCGCTGCATGTGCCGGATCTCGATCGCGATATTCTCGATCGAAGAGGCGATGACACCGAGCACGGCAAAGAACATGGCGTGACGGTCGCGCGGGATGACCTGGGTGCTGATCGGCTCGGGCGTCAGGCCCATCATCTTGCAGACATGGGCCTCGACTGCCGGGTCGATATTGGCAAAGGTGCCGACCGCGCCGGAAATCGCGCCGGTGGCGATCTCTTCGCGGGCCTGTTGCAGGCGAGCCTTGTTGCGGTCCATCTCGGCGTAGAAGCGGGCAAAGGTCAGGCCCATCGTGGTGGGTTCGGCATGGATGCCGTGGCTGCGGCCCACCCGCACGGTATCCTTATGTTCGTAGGCGCGTTTTTTCAGCGCGGCCAGAACCTTGTCCATGTCGGTCAGCAGGATGTCGGCGGCGCGGGTCAGCTGCACGTTCAGGCAGGTATCCAGCACGTCGGAACTGGTCATGCCCTGGTGGACGAAGCGGGCCTCTTCGCTGCCGACATGTTCGGCCAGATGGGTCAGAAAGGCGATCACGTCATGCTTGGTCACCGCCTCGATCTCGTCGATGCGGGCGACGTCGAATTCCACGTCTTTTGCCTTCCACACCGCTTCGGCATTCTCTTTCGGGATCACGCCCAGTTCGGCCTGCGCGTCGCAGGCATGGGCCTCGATCTCGTACCAGATGCGGAACTTGGTGGCGGGCTCCCAGATGGCGGTCATCTCGGGGCGGGCATAGCGGGGGATCATGGGCGTTCGCCTTCGCTTGGACTGTGGTTGCGGGGTCTGATACCGCTTGGGCGCAGGCGCGGCAAGCGATGGGGGCGCAATGCCGGAATTGGCGGAATTCGCGGGACGCTGGGCGGTGGCGCGCAGGATCGAGGATCGGCGCGCAGGGCAGGTGGTGCATTTCACGGGGTGGGCCGCGTTCCGCCCCGACGCGGCGGGACTGATCTATGACGAAGAGGGCACGCTGGACGTGCCCGGACAGGCCCCGATGGCGGCCACGCGGCGCTACCTGTGGCAATCGGCGCCGGGGGGGATCGACGTGTTCTTTGCCGATGGCCGTTTCTTTCACGCCATTGCACCGGGACACACCCCGTGCGCCCGGCACGACTGCCCGCCGGACACCTATGATGTGTCCTATGATTTCACCGCCTGGCCAACCTGGCGCGCGGTCTGGAACGTGATCGGCCCGCGCAAGGATTACCGCATGATAACCGACTACAGCCCGCTCGGGGCTTGCACGGGGCGCTGCGCTGGGGCAGAAGGTTCGGAACGATTGCAACGGGAGTGATGGACGATGGCCCAGGCCCTGACCGAAAAGGTTCTTGCCGAAAAGCTGCTGCCCCAAGGCGGCGCGGCGCTGCGTGTGAAACAGTTGCTGCTGGTGGTTGCCGGTATCGCGGTGCTGGCGGTGGCCGCCAAGATCCGGGTGCCGATGTGGCCCTCGCCGGTGCCGGTGACGATGGGCACCTTTGCAGTGCTGACCATCGGCGCGGCCTACGGCCCGCGGCTGGGTCTGGCGACGATCCTGGGCTACATGGCGATCGGCGCGTTGGGCTTTGATGTGTTCGCCTCTTCCTCGGCCGAATTGAACGGCGTGACCTACATGATGGGCGGCACCGGCGGTTACCTGCTGGGCTACGTGCTGGCGACCCTGGCGCTGGGTCTGGCCGCGCGGCGTGGGCTGGACCGTTCGGTTCTGGGTATGGGCGCGGCGCTGCTGGTCGGCAACGCGCTGATCTATGTGCCCGGCGTGCTGTGGCTGAACCAGTTCACCAGCGGCTGGGCGCAGACGCTGGAATGGGGCCTGACCCCCTATCTGATCGGCGACGCGATGAAGCTGGGCCTTGCCGCCCTGATGATTCCCGCCGTGTGGAAGCTGGTCGGTCGCGCCCGCGACTGATCCAGTTCACAGCGAATTCGTGAAAGGGGCGCGGCCAATCTGGCCGCGCCCTTTTTGCATGTCACGGTGAGCGCCCCAGACGGACGGGCAGGGCGCGCACCTTTCGGCGTTGGCCCGAGTGCGCCCGCCGAACGCGTCAGACCAATTCGGTGACCACCTTTGAGCTGCGTTCCAGTGTCTGGTGAACCGGGCACTTGTCAGCGATTTCCAAAAGGCGTTCGCGCTGCGTGTCGTCCAGGTCGCCGGCAAGGCAGATACGCCGTTCGAAGCGGTCGATCTTGCCCGAGGGGCCGTCGCCGCCCTCGGCATCTTCGGCGTGAATCTTGGCGTGGCACACATCGACGCGCACGCTGTCCAACGGCCATTCCTTGCGCCGCGCATACATGCGGATCGTCATCGAGGTACAGGCGCCCAGAGCGGCGGCCAGCAGGCCATAGGGGGACAGGCCCCGATCGGTGCCGCCGACCTTTTCGGGTTCGTCCGCTTGCAGGTGATGACGCCCCGCAGCGATGTCTTGCAGGAAACCGTCCGGGTCGGCCTCGGCAACGCGGACCACGCCCTCTGGTGCGTCTGACGGGGCGGTCTCGGGGGCTAGGTCCAGATAGCGGCTGGCCCATGCCGCGATTACCCCGGCGGCGTAATCGGCATCGGCCCGGTCGCTGACCAGGTGATCGGCGCTGTCGAGCGTGACGAAGCTTTTGGGGTGTTTCGCATGGGTGAATATCTGTGTGGCGTTGTCGATGCCGACGATTTCGTCCCGGGGGGCATGCATTACCAGCAAGGCACGTTTCAGGTTGTCCAGCGTGTTGGCCAGCGAGGCGCTGGCAACGTCATCCAGGAAATCGGGGCCGATCCGCACCGTTCCGCCCCCAAGCGAAACCTCGCGCACGCCGTCTGCATCGGGTTCTGTGGCCGCCAGGTGGGTGGTCACATGCTCGGGGTCGAAGGGCGCGCCAAGGGTGGCCACCGCACGGACGCAGGGCAGTTGCGCGGCGGCCTTTATGACTGCGGCTCCGCCCAGGGAATGACCGATCAGCAGTGCGGGGGGCAGGCCCATCTCCTCCATGTGGTTCGCTGCGGCGACCAGATCGGCGACATTGGTGGTGAAGGTGGTGTTTTCGAACTCGCCCCCCGAATGGCCGAGGCCGGTGAAATCGAAGCGCAGCACCGCAAATCCGGCCGAGGTCAGCCGCTGGGCAATGCGCCGGGCGGCGTGGATGTCCTTGCCGCAGGTAAAGCAGTGCGCAAAGAGCGCCGCCGCCCGTGGCGTGCCCGCGGGCCGATCAAGTCGGGCCGCCAGTTCGTGGTCGGCATGGCCTGCGAAGGTGATCTTTTCCATATTCCCTCCCGTTCCCTGGTCCGAGAATGGGCGCGCGCCCGCCCTCGAACAAGGGGGGCGCGCGGGAGGAATCAGATCAGGCTGCTCAGCCCTGCTGCCAGGTCGGCCGTGGAAAAGGCGAAGCCGACCCCGGTCAGGGCCATTGCGCGCGCGGTGTTGCGCAGGTTTTCGCCCGCCAGGATGTTGTAGATCAGCACCGCAAAGCCGATCGGGAAAGACACGATCATCAAGGTCGAGGTCATAACATAGACCGTCGTCTGTTCAATCAGGCCAACAGGTTCCTTTGGCTGTTCGCGCTGACGGTCCTCGGTTTCGATCAGGTCATCGGCAAAGATCGACCGGCGCGCCTTGCGCAGGGCCTCTTCCTGGGCGAGGGCCTGCCGTGCGGCCATGGCGCCATCGAATTCGCGATTGTTTTCCCAATTGCTTTCGCCGGTGGTTTCAGCCGACGCATCCGCGTCGATCACATCCGGCGCAGCCTCGCTTCGGGCAATCTCTGCCTGCTCTGCTGCGGTGTCGATCACCTCGGCGTCCTCTGCCTCAAGACGCATGGAGGCCATTTCCGGGGCGACCTCTGCCGTGGCGCCTTGCATCGCCTCTGCGGCGGCAAGGCTTTCGGGCAGGACCGGGCGCGCCGGGGTGTCGGCCGAATCCGGCGGCATGATCGGGGTTTCGAACTCTTCGGCGGTGAACAACATGTCCGTGGGGTGCCAATGGATCAGGTCGGCCTCGAATTCGTGGTCCAGAAAGCGGACCACATGGTAGCAGGCCGCAATCAGGATGCGCCGCGCAACGGGACGCGCGGTGTTCTGGACATGGGCGGCCTCGACATGGATGGCGCTGTCACAGACCTGAAGGATCTGCTGCACCGCGTTGTCGGAACTGCGCGGCAGGGTCGGCCGCTGCACGCCGCGGAGGGTTTCCGCGCTGATCTGCGATTCGCCCAGGGACACGCACACGCTGATGCGATCATTCGACAGCGTGATACGCGGCGGGTTCGAGCGGGCCTCGACACTGGGGCAGTCGAGCCCGATGTTGCGCAACGTGCGCGAAAACTCGGAAATCAGATCGGCGAGGTCCAGCTCTTGCCATTCGGCGAACAGGAGCGTGGCCTGAACACTACTCGGACAATCTGACATTGGTTCGCTCCGTGGATCGGATTTTCTGACCCTTTTATCCCTTCACTTTGTGGAAAGACTGGGGCGGATTTGAGGGATTTTTAAATGGTTGTCCCCGAAATGCGGAGATTCACGCCATAATTGTGCCGCCGGAAATGAAAAGAGGCGCCCGAAGGCGCCTCTTGGTGTCCGCTCCCGTTTGGGGAGGAACGATCAGCAGCTGTAATACATCTTGTATTCCATCGGGTGCGGGCAGTGTTCGAAGGCGTAGACCTCTTCCCACTTCAGCTCCAGGTAGCCTGCGATCTGGTCCTTGGTGAACACGTCGCCGGCCAGCAGGAAGTCGTGATCGGCTTCCAGCGCCTCCAGGGCCTCGCGCAGCGAGCCGCAGACGGTCGGGATGCCTTCCAGCTCTTCCGGCGGCAGGTCGTAGAGGTTCTTGTCCATCGCCTCGCCCGGGTCGATCTTGTTCTTGATGCCGTCCAGGCCGGCCATCAGAAGCGCCGAGAAGGCCAGGTAGGGGTTGGCCGACGGGTCGGGGAAGCGGGCCTCGACGCGCTTGGCTTTCGGGCTTTCGGTCCACGGGATCCGCACGCAGCCCGAACGGTTACGGGCCGAGTAGGCGCGCAGAACCGGGGCTTCGAAGCCGGGGATCAGGCGCTTGTAGGAGTTGGTGGACGGGTTAGTGAAGGCGTTCAGCGTTTTCGCATGCTTCAGCAGGCCGCCGATGAAGTACAGCGCTTCCTGGGACAGGTCGGCGTACTTGTCGCCGGCAAAGACCGGCTTGCCGTCTTTCCAGATCGACATATTGACGTGCATGCCCGAGCCGTTGTCACCTTGGATCGGCTTCGGCATGAAGGTCGCCGAGCGGCCATAGGCCAGCGCCACGTTGTGGATGATGTACTTGTACTTCTGCAGGTTGTCACCCTGCTTGGTCAGACTGTCGAAGATCAGGCCAAGCTCGTGCTGGGTGGTGGCCACCTCGTGGTGATGCTTGTCGACGTTCATGCCGATGCGCTTCATCGTGGACAGCATTTCCGAGCGGATGTCCTGCCCGTCATCGGACGGGTTCACCGGGAAGTAGCCGCCTTTGTAGTCGGGACGATGGCCCAGGTTGCCCATCTCGAACTCGGCATCGGTGTTCCAGGCGGCGCCGTCGGCGTCGATTTCATAGGCCACCTTGTTCGGGGTCACGGCGTATTTCACGTCGTCGAACAGGAAGAATTCGGCCTCGGGGCCGAAGTAGGCCACATCGCCGATGCCGGAAGATTTCAGGTAGGCTTCGGCCTTTTCGGCGGTGCCGCGCGGGTCGCGGTCATAGGCTTCGCCGGTGTCGGGCTCGACGATCGAGCAGTGCAGCGCCATCGTCTTTTCCGCGTAGAACGGATCGATATAGGCACTCTCGGTGTCGGGCATCAGTTTCATGTCCGAGGCTTCGATCGACTTCCAGCCGGCGATCGACGACCCGTCGAACATGAAGCCTTCGTCCAGGAAATCCTCGTCCACCATATGCGCCATCACGGTGACGTGCTGCAGCTTCCCGCGCGGGTCGGTGAAGCGGATGTCGACATATTCGACACCCTCGTCCTTGATGGTCGAAAGAACCTTTTCCTTGCTCATATGACCTTGATCCCTCTCTTTAGGTTGGTCTGGCCGGCCGGTCGGGCCGGGATTTGCGGTACGCTTACAGGGCGTCCTCGTCGGTTTCGCCGGTCCGGATGCGGATTGCCTGTTCGACGGGCGAGACGAAGATCTTGCCGTCGCCGATCTTGTCGGTCTTGGCAGCATTCACGATGGCCTCGATCGCGGCGTCGACCTGATCTTCGGGCAGAACGACCTCGATCTTCACCTTGGGCAGGAAGTCGACAACGTATTCGGCGCCACGATAAAGTTCGGTGTGTCCCTTCTGGCGCCCAAAGCCTTTCACCTCGATCACGCTGAGGCCCTGAACCCCGGCATCCTGCAGCGCTTCCTTCACCTCGTCGAGCTTGAAGGGCTTGATGATCGCCTCGATCTTCTTCACGGCACGCGACTCCTTCTTCGTGCGTTTCGTCGCCCGACAGACCACTTTCGTTGCAGGCAGACAATTGGCTAGGGTCAGAGGCAAGAGGATGCCCCCGTGGTTTCATATCCCATGCCTAAATTTTGTGCGCAACGCTTGCAAGGAGGGCGTTTGATGAACGGCGCAGATGCCACAGAGATGGTCATACCCGTGACAGCCGCCCAAATGCGCGCCATCGAGGTGGCGGCGATTGCCTCGGGCGCGGTGACGGGCCTGATCCTGATGGAGCGGGCTGGGGCCGGTGCGGCGCGGGCGCTGGCGGCGCGCTGGCCCAGGCTGCGCCGCGCGGTGGTGCTGTGCGGGCCGGGCAACAACGGTGGAGACGGGTTCGTGATCGCGCGCTGGCTGGCGCTGCGCGGCTGGTGCGTGACGCTGTTCCTGTATGGCGATCCCGCGGGCCTGCCGCCCGATGCCCGCCGTCAGCACGACCTGTGGCGTGCCGTGGGTGATGTGCGCCCCCTGCAATTCCCCGATGCGACAGCCGCCGATGGCGCTGCGGTGGTCGAGGCGCTGCAGGGCGCGGTCTGCGTCGATGCCCTGTTCGGCACGGGCCTGGCGCGGCCTTTGGCGGGCCTGCGCCCGGTGTTGGCCGCAGTGCGTGCGGCCCCCCGGCTGGCAGGGCGGATGGCCGTGGACCTGCCCAGCGGGCTGTCGGCCGATGACGGCGATGTCGTTGGGGGCGATCCGGCGCTGGTGTTGCCTGCGGACCTGACGGTCACCTTTCATGCGCGCAAGCGGGGGCATGGCGCGGGGCAGGGGACGGTGATGTGCGGCGATGTAAAGGTCGTGGATATCGGGCTGCGGCCCTGGGATGGGGCGCGCGGCGATGGGGCGTGAACTGCGGCTGATCGAAGGGGACGCAGCCATGCGCGCGCGGCTGTTCAAGCAAGGGGCGGCCCATAAATACGCCCATGGCCATGCGCTGGTTTTGGCGGGGGGCCTGGGGCTCACCGGCGCCGCGCGCCTGGCCGCGCGGGGGGCGCTGCGCGTTGGGGCGGGACTGGTGACCGTGGCCGCACCGGCGGCGGCGATGCCCGAATGCGCGGCGCAGTTGACGGCGATTATGCTGCGTCAGGTGGACGACGCGGACGCCCTGGCGGGCCTGCTGGCCGACAGCCGCCTGAACGCGCTGTGCCTGGGGCCGGGGCTGGGGGTGAGCGAGGGCACTCGTCAGATGGTCACTGTCGCGCTGGCCGTACAGAGAGCCACGGTGCTGGATGCCGATGCGCTGACGGCCTTTGCCGAGGTGCCCGAGGCCCTGTTTGCCCGGCTGCATCCCGCCACGGTCCTGACACCGCATGGGGGCGAGTTTGCCCGGTTGTTCCCGGATCTGGCGAAGCAGGGCGCGGCTGACCCTGGCCGCCCGCCAGCCGCCCGTGCCGAACTGGTGCGCGCCGCGGCGGAACGGGCCGGGGCCGTGGTGCTGTTGAAGGGGGCAGAGACCTTGGTCGCAACGCCCAGGGGCGCTTGTGCGCTAAACGATGCGACCGGTCCCCGCGCCGCGCCGTGGCTGGCGACGGCGGGGGCGGGCGACGTTCTGGCGGGGCTGATCGCCGGGCTGATGGCGCGGGGGGTGGATGCAGGCGCAGCCGCGGAAACCGCCGCCTGGCTGCATGTAGAGGCCGCGCGCACCGTTGGGCCGGGGCTGATCGCCGAGGATCTGCCAGAGGCGCTGCCCGCCGTGCTGCGCGAATTGGCCGGCTGAGGGGCAATCCGATTGCGCGCCTGCGGCGCACGCCTTTTTGCCGGCCCGGTGCGGGCCGGCAGGGGGGTATTTGACACCAAGAAGAAGAGGCAGTCAGGCCAGAGGCGCGACCGCGATTTCCTGGCCGTCGGCATAGATCACCTCGGGCGCGTCGAAGCCCAGGGTGAAGGCCGGCAGATCGGGCGCCTCGTCGCTGCGGATATCGCGCAGAACGCGTGCCCCGGCCCGCGTCACGATACGGTCGCCCGCCGCCAGGTATTCGACGGGCAGCGCCCCGTCGAGGGTCAGCACGATCGTTCCGGCCGTCAATGGGCCGGGCGCCCGGCGAAACTGCCGGTTACGCGTGCGCCGGGGCGCCGCGAAAGAAATGTCTGGCATGGCACTGCTCGCTCTTTGCCTGCTTTTTGTCGTTTTTTGGTCAGAATAGGCCAGATGGGCGAAAACGGCGAGCGTTTTCTGGACTTGGCTTTTTCCCCTCGCATCCGGTTTGGCGCTTTGCTATGAACGCGCGGAATTTGCGGGGCGGTCCCAGATGCCGGGGCTGCCCCGTCGGTCTTGCGGGTGTGGCGGAATTGGCAGACGCACCAGATTTAGGTTCTGGCGCCGCAAGGCGTGGGGGTTCAAGTCCCTCCACCCGCACCAGGCATGGATGAGAAGGACGAAAGAAGATGCAGGTCACGGAGACCCTGAACGAGGGGCTGAAGCGCGGCTACACGATTACCCTTACCGCGGGCGAGCTGGACGAGAAGGTCAATGAAAAGCTTGCCGAGGCCCAGCCCGAGGTGGAGATGAAGGGCTTCCGCAAGGGCAAGGTTCCCATGGCCCTGCTGAAAAAGCAGTTCGGCCAGCGCGTCATGGGCGAAGTGATGCAGGAAAGCATCGACGGCGCCATGAACGAGCATTTCGAGGAAACCGGTGATCGCCCCGCCATGCAGCCCCAGGTCCGCATGACGAACGAGGACTGGAAAGAGGGCGACGATGTCGTGGTCGAAATGACCTACGAAGCGCTGCCCGAGATCCCCGAGCCCGATCTGAAGGCGATCAAGCTGGAGAAGCTGGTTGCCAAGGCGGCCGAGGCCGATATCGACGAGGCCATCGGCAAACTGGCCGGCAGCGCCCAGACCTACAAGAGCCGCCGCAAGGGATCGAAAGCCAAGGAAGGCGACCAGGTCATCATCGACTTCGTCGGCAAGATCGACGGCGAAGCCTTCGACGGCGGCGCGGCCGAGGATTACCCGCTGGTGCTGGGCTCGCAAAGCTTTATCCCCGGTTTCGAGGAGCAGCTTGTCGGCGTGAAAGCCGAGGACGAGGTGACCGTCGAGGTCAGCTTCCCCGAGGATTACGGCGCGGAAAACCTGAAGGGCAAGGCGGCGACCTTTGATGTGACCGTCAAGGACGTGAAGGCGCCCAAGGATGCCGAGATCGACGATGAACTGGCCAAGCAGTTCGGCGCCGACGATCTGGATGCGCTGAAGGCCCAGGTGGCCGAGCGTCTGGAGGCCGAGTTCGGGGGTGCGGCGCGGGCCGTGATGAAGCGGGCGCTGCTGGACAAGCTGGACGAGTCGGTCAAGTTCGATCTGCCGCCCAGCCTGGTAGAGGCCGAGGCCAAGCAGATCGCGCATCAGCTGTGGCACGAAGAGCACCCCGAGGTGCAGGGCCATGACCATGGCGCCATCGAGCCGACCGAGGATCATCAGAAACTGGCCGAACGCCGGGTGCGGCTGGGCCTGCTGCTGGCCGAGATCGGGCGCAAGGCCGAGGTCGAGATCACCGATGCCGAGATGACCCAGGCGGTGATGGCGCAGGCGCGTCAGTACCCGGGCCAGGAACAGCAGTTCTTCGAGTTCATCCGCCAGAACCAGGAGTTGCAGCAGCAGATCCGCGCGCCCCTGTTCGAGGACAAGGTTGTCGATTACGTCTTCGAACTGGCCGAGGTCGAGGAGAAGGAAGTCTCCAAGGATGAGCTGCAGAAGGCCATCGACGAGCTGGAAGACGACGCGTAAAGGGCGGATGACTGCGCCCCCTGACGGCAGCCCTTGGGCTGCCGTTTTGCGTTGGGCGGGTCGAAAAGACAGGATGGCATGATGTTGCAAGCTGGTTTTCACGATGTGCCCGCGGGCCATATCGCGGCGGTGGTCACGCATCTGGAAATGCGGGCGGCCGCGCCCGTGCGGTCAGGGGCCGGGGCCGAAGGACTGTCCCTGCTGCGGATCGAGGAGCCGGACCCGGATTGGTACCGCGCCCTGTTCCTGCGGGTCGGTGGCCAGGACTGGTTGTGGTTTTCGCGCCTGCTGCTGGACGATGACGCCTTGGCCGACATCCTGGAAGATGCGGACGTGCATGTTTACGTGCTGCGCCGCGACGGGCTGGATATCGGACTGATGGAGCTGGATTTCCGCCAGCCCGGCGCCTGCGAACTGGCGTTTTTCGGGCTGGTTTCCTCGGCCATCGGGACCGGGGCGGGCCGGTTCATGATGAACGAGGCGATCCGGCTGGCCTGGGCTGCGCCGATTTCACTGTTTCATGTCCACACATGCACGATGGACAGCCCGCAGGCGCTGGATTTCTATCAGCGCAGCGGTTTCGTGCCGGTGCGCCGCCAGGTGGAGGTGGTGCCCGATCCCCGTCTGAGCGGCCTGCTGCCGGAAACGGCGGCGCCGCATGTGCCGATCCTGAAATAGAAAAGGGCGCGCGGGGGATGCCCGCGCGCCCGTCACCTGCCAGAACATTCCGGCAAGGCTTACTTGTCTTCGTCGGTTTCTTCGGCCTGCGCCTCGACGGCCTCGGCCAGTTCCTCGTCCTCGGACGCGGCGCCGCCGATATCGTCGAACAGTTCCGCAATCTCGAACTCGGCTGCAGCCTCTTCCTCGGCGGCCAGTTCCTGGATCGACTTGCCCGACGCCTGAAGCTCGGCCTCTTCGGGCGAGCGGGCGACGTTGATCTGGATCGTCACGTCGACCTCGGGGTGCAGGGCGACGGTCACGTCATGCAGGCCCAGTTCCTTGATCGGACCGGACAGCACGACCTGCTTGCGGTCGACAGAGAACCCCTCGGCGGTGGCGGCATCGGCGATGTCGCGCGGCGTGACAGAGCCGTAGAGCGCACCCGATTCGGAGGCGGAGCGAATCACGATGAATTGCTGACCGCCGAGCTTTTCGCCCAGGGCCTCGGCCTCTTTGCGGGTTTCGAGGTTGCGCGCTTCCAGTTGGGCCTTTTCGGCCTCGAAGCGGGCGATATTGGCCTCGTTGGCGCGCAGCGCCTTGCCCTGCGGCAGCAGGAAGTTGCGGGCGTAGCCGTCCTTGACGGAAACGACCTCGCCCATCTGGCCAAGCTTGGCCACGCGTTCCAGAAGGATCACTTGCATCGCTTCGGTCCCCTTATTTCACGCTGTAGGGCAGCAGGGCGAGGAAGCGGGCGCGCTTGATCGCGCGGGCCAGTTCACGCTGCTTTTTCGCGGACACTGCGGTAATGCGCGAAGGCACGATCTTGCCGCGCTCGGAAATGTAGCGCTGCAGCAGCTTGGTGTCCTTGTAGTCGATCTTGGGTGCGTTATCGCCCGAGAAGGGGCAGACCTTGCGGCGGCGGAAAAACGGTCTTGCGGCCATGGGTTGGACTCCTTTCGTCAGGCGGATCAGCGACGGTCGCGGCGACCGTCGCGGTCGTCACGCTTCTGCATCTGGATCGACGGACCTTCGGCGTGTTCGTCGACCTTGATGGTCAGCACGCGCATCACGTCGTCATGCAGCCGCATCAGGCGTTCCATTTCCTGCACCGCCGGCGCCGGGGCGTCGGTGCGCAGAAAGGCATAGTGCCCCTTGCGGTTCTTGTTGATCTTGTAGGCCATCGTCTTGACGCCCCAATACTCGCTGTCGACGACCTTGCCGCCGTTATCCGCAAGCACGGTGGAAAAGTGTTCGACAAGGCCCTCGGCCTGCGCGTTGGAAAGATCCTGGCGCGCGATGAAGACATGCTCGTACAGCGGCATGTTCACTCCAGTTCTGTTTTCGGGTGCACTTCAAAGGGCGGGGTCGTGAAACACCTTCCGCATCCCGCCCACGAGAGGCTGCACCGGATCGATCACGACGGAAGGTCCGCGCCTTATACAGTGCGGCGCGACGATTGCAAGCCTGCGCGCTTGGGGCGCGGCCATGCCCGGAAATAGGGCGGCAATCGGCCAATTCCTGCCAGATTTACGGGCCAACCTGTGTCAAAGTGCAACCAAGAGGAGAATCCTCATGTCCGTCAGTGCCTGGATACCTACGGGCGTGACGAGTGCCGGGGCAAAGCCCCTTGTAGTGATTTGCGACACGCCCTGGGGCTATATCATTCGCTCCGACACACCGTTTTCCGATCGTGCCGTGCTGATAGAGCGGGTGTCCGGGCTTGCGGGGCTGTCTTTCCTGTTCGTTGCCGGCGGGCAGTGGTTCCTTGAGCCGTTGCAGGCGGCTGCGACCGCTGTGGCGCCCGGCCTTCACGAAAAGGTAACGTCGGAAATGCTGCTGAGCGTGGCGATGGCGATCGCAGGGATCCTGTTCCTGTGGATCTCGGTGCGTGGCGTGCGCCAGGAAGTTCAGGTCGATCTGGAGGCGCGCTGCCTGGCGTGGGCCAACTGCAATCACTGCGGCAAGAGCCGGCTGAACCGCAGCATTCCGTTCGACCGGATCGGCAGCATTTTCATTCGCCGGTCCAAGTCGCCCGGCGTGCCCGCGATCCTTTACGCACGACTGGAGGGGTGTGAGACCCCCATCGAGGTGGCCCGCGGGCGCGAGGCTGCGTTGACGCCGGTGCACCAGCGGCTGTGCACCGACCTGAACGTCCACCGCAGCCAGTCCGAGGCGGGCCAGGTTCGTCCGGTGCGGCCGCGGACGGCGCCAGCGGTGCGCGTGGCCTGATCCCCGGGATGCGCGCGGGGCCACCGCTGGCCCCTGCGCAGCCGCCGGGCTATGGTGCCGGCCAGAATGCAATGGCCGGAGCCGATGAAGCTGTTTTCCCGCAGACCGATTACTGAACTTGCCTTTGCCCCGCCGGATCCGCGGCCGGGGCGGGACGGTGTGGCGCTGGCACTGATCGTGCGCAACGAGGAACGCCATATCGGTGAGTGGGCGGCGTTTCACCGCGCGGCGGGTGTGTCCCACGTCTATGTCTATGACAATGGCTGTACCGACCGAACCATCGCGCATCTGCGCGACGGCCTTGGGGGCAGCCTGACGGTCATGCCCTGGGACCAGAAGCTGTTCGACGCAGGCACGGGGCGCGAGATACACAACCAGGTTCTGGCCTATGCCCATGCATTGCGCAATTTTGGCGGCCTGTACCGCTGGATGGCCTGTATCGACGCGGACGAGTTTCTGGTGCCGAAGCGCGCAGACAGCATCGCGGCGGCGCTGGCGCATCTGGGCGATGTGCCCAGTGTCACGCTGCCCTGGCACAATTTCGGGCGCAACGGGCATGTCCAGCCCCCGAAGGGCGGGGTTCTGTCCAACTACACGCACCGGGCGGCCGACCCGATCAGTGGGGCGCGCGGTGTCACCAATTTCAAGACCATCGTCGATGCGACCCGGGTGACCGGACTGAAGGTGCACAGCTATCAGGTGGACGGGCGTGCCGTGACCTGGAACGACCGTGGGCAGGCGGCGGCGAACAAGGCGCGGGGATCGCGCGATTTCTATTCCGCCGACCACCTGCAGTTGAACCACTATTACACCCGGTCCGAAACCGAACTGGCCGCCAAGATCGCGCGCGGGTCGAACCAGCGTGTCGCGGCAGAGCGGCATGCCGCGCGGGTGCGGCGCAACGTTGCCAATATCGAGGCCGAGGAGGTCGAGGACCGCTGCGCGATCGACTTTCTGCGCCGGGTTGGCGCATCGCATTCTGTCGCCTTGTGAACCGCAGTGCGAGCGGCTAGACCACGCCGAACTGCCGCGACAAGGGGGTGACTGATGCGTGCATTCGTGTTTCCGGGTCAGGGGGCTCAGGCCATCGGCATGGGCCGTGCGCTGGCCGAGGCCTATCCGCAGTCCCGTGAGGTTTTCGAGGAAGTCGATGATGCGCTGGGCGAAAAGCTGTCCGCGCTGATCTGGGAGGGCGAACAGGACGCGCTGACGCTGACCCGCAATGCGCAACCCGCGCTGATGGCGACCTCGATCGCGGCGATGGCGGCGCTGGGGGCCGAGGGCGTGACGGTGCACGCGGCTGAATACGTGGCAGGGCATTCGCTGGGCGAATACTCGGCGCTGTGTGCGGCGGGGGCGATCAGCTTGGCCGACACCGCGCGGCTGTTGCGCATCCGTGGCGAGGCGATGCAGGACGCAACCCCTGTGGGCGTGGGCGCCATGGCGGCGATCCTGGGCCTGGACTACGCGGCGGTGGATGCCATCGCGCAAGAGGCCGCCGAGGGCGAGGTGGTGCAGGCTGCCAACGACAACGATCCGGGGCAAGTGGTGATCTCTGGCCATGTCGCGGCGGTGGAACGTGCGGTGGCCCTGGCCAAGGGGCAGGGCGCCAAGCGGGCGGTGATGCTGCCGGTCTCGGCCCCGTTTCATTGCGCGCTGATGGAACCTGCCGCGCGGGTGATGGCCGAGGCGCTGTCCGACGTTGCCATCGAGGCGCCGCATGTGCCGGTCGTCACCAATGTCCGCGCCGAGGCGGTCAGCGATCCCGATACGATCCGCGCGCTGCTGATCGAGCAGGTGACCGGCTCGGTCCGCTGGCGCGAATCCGTGGCCTGGATGGCGGGCCAGGGCGTGACCGAGATCTGGGAAGTGGGTGCCGGCAAGGCGCTGTCCGGCATGGTGCGCCGGATCGACCGATCGGTCGCCACGCGGCAGGTGGGTGGGCCCGACGAGGTGACCGCCGCCGTCGAAAGCATGAACTGAGGAGGGGAGCATGTTCGATCTGACTGGAAAATGCGCGCTGGTAACCGGCGCCTCGGGCGGGATCGGTGGCGAGATTGCGCGCGCGCTGCATGCGCAGGGTGCCACTGTCGGGCTGTCGGGCACGCGCGAGGCGCCGCTTGCGGCGCTGGCCGAGGAGTTGGGCGAACGGGCCCATGTGCTGCCCTGCAACCTGTCCGACCCCGATGCGGTCGACGCTCTGCCCAAGGGCGCGGCCGATGCGATGGGCAGTCTGGACATTCTGGTGAACAATGCCGGGATCACCCGCGACACGCTGTTCATGCGGCTGAAGGACGAGGATTGGCAGGCGGTTCTGGACGTGAACCTGACCGCCGCGATGCGTCTGTGCCGGGGCGCGATGCGTCCCATGATGAAGGCCCGCTGGGGCCGGATCGTCAACATCACCTCGGTCGTCGGCACCACCGGCAACCCGGGCCAGGCGAACTACTGCGCGGCCAAGGCCGGGCTGGTGGGTATGTCCAAATCGCTGGCCCAAGAGGTCGCGGCGCGCGGGATCACCGTGAACTGCGTCGCGCCGGGTTTTATCGAGACGGCGATGACCGAGAAGCTGACCGAAGAGCAGAAGGCGGGCATCATGGGGGCCGTGCCGATGGGACGGATGGGCACCCCGACCGAGATTGCGTCGGCGGTGCTCTACCTTTCCAGCGCCGAAGCCGGGTATGTGACCGGCGCCACGTTGCATGTGAACGGCGGGATGGCGATGGTCTGAGGGGGCCCTGTGGCTGCGACCGGAAAGCGTTTGCCAAGCGGAAACGATGTGGTATAGGCGGCGCAGTTTCTGCCGGGGGCATCCCGCGCTTGGCATTTTCCCGCGCCCGCGGGAACCCGAGCGGCCCCGCGGGGCCAACAGCAAAAGACGGGCAAGCTGCCTGAGCAATATGTGAGGAATGGACATGAGCGACATCGCTGATCGCGTTAAGAAGATCGTCGTCGAGCATCTGGGCGTCGAAGAGGACAAGGTGAACGAGAACGCCTCGTTCATCGATGACCTGGGCGCGGACAGCCTCGACACCGTCGAGCTGGTGATGGCCTTCGAAGAAGAGTTCGGCATCGAGATCCCGGACGACGCGGCCGAGACCATCCAGACCTTCGGCGATGCGGTCAAGTTCATCTCGGAAGCGGCCTGAGCCACGCAGTCCGGACCGGACACGGCGGCGCCCCCAGCGGGCGCCGTTTTTCGTTTGCAAAGGGATTGGGCGGGCTTCGGCCGGGCTCTCTTGCCCCGGCCGGTGAAACCGCTGTATCAGGAGCGCCGGAACGGGCGACATATCCAGCGAGGAGCGACAGATGCGTCGAGTGGTGATCACGGGATTTGGGATGGTCTCACCTCTGGCCTGCGGGGTGGAGGAAACCTGGAAGCGGCTGCTGGACGGGCAGTCGGGGATCGGTCCGATCACCCGTTTCGATGCGTCGCGTGTGGCGACGACCTATGCGGCGGAACTGCCCGTGGGCGATGGCAGCGACGCCACCTTCAACCCTGACGACTGGATGGAGCCGAAGGAACGGCGCAAGGTCGACGACTTCATCCTGTACGCGATGGCGGCTGCGACGCAGGCGGTCGAGGATTCCGGCTGGGTCGCCGAAACCGACGAACAGAAAGAGCGTACCGGCGTGATGATCGGTTCGGGCATCGGGGGGCTGTCGTCGATTGCCGATACGGCGCTGTTGCTGAAGGAGAAAGGGCCGCGGCGTGTCTCGCCCTTCTTCATTCCGTCGGCGCTGATCAACCTAGCCTCGGGGCAGGTGTCGATCCGCTTTGGGTTCAAGGGGCCGAACCACGCTGTCGTGACGGCCTGTTCCACCGGGGCGCATGCCATCGGCGATGCCTCGCGGCTGATCAAGTATGGCGATGCGGACGTGATGGTGGCTGGCGGTGCCGAAAGCCCGCTGTCGGAAATCGGCGTGGCCGGGTTCAACGCGGCCCGCGCGCTGTCGACCAAGCGGGGCGACGACCCGCAATCGGCCTCGCGCCCCTGGGACGCGGACCGGGACGGGTTCGTGATGGGCGAGGGTGCGGGCGTGGTCGTGCTGGAGGAATACGAGCACGCCAAGGCGCGCGGCGCCAAGATCTATGCCGAGGTTCTGGGGTACGGCATGTCGGGGGATGCCTATCACATCACCGCGCCTGCCGAGGATGGCGACGGCGGTTACCGCTCGATGCAGGCGGCGCTGCGCGATGCCGGGCTGACGCCGGCTGACGTGGATTACATCAATGCGCACGGCACCTCGACCATGGCCGACACGATCGAGCTGGGTGCGGTGCAACGTCTGCTGGGCGATAGCGCGGCGCAGACCACGATGTCCTCGACCAAGTCGTCGGTCGGGCATTTGCTGGGCGCGGCCGGTGCGGTCGAGGCGATCTTCTGCGTGCTGGCGCTGCGCGATCAGATCGCGCCGCCGACGCTGAACCTGGACAATCCCCCCGAGGATACGCGTATCGACCTGGCCCCGCACAAGGCGGTCAAGCGCAAGATCGACGTGGCGCTGTCCAACTCCTTCGGGTTCGGGGGCACCAATGCCTCGCTCGTGCTGGGGCGCGGTGAACTCTGATGTGGCGCTCGCTTGCCTCTAACGCCTTGACGCTTCTGGCCGTGGTACTTGTGCTGGCCGGGGGGCTGGTGATGTGGGGCAAGCGGCAATACACGTCGCCCGGGCCGCTGGAGACGGCGATTTGCCTGCGGGTCGAGCAGGGCACCAACATGACCCGGCTGTCCGACCGCCTGGCCGATATAGGCGCGGTCAGCGATGCGACGATCCTGCGGCTGGGCGCCGAATACACCGAGAAATCCCACCTGCTGAAGGCGGGCAGTTTCCTGGTGCGGTCCGGGGCGTCGATGGAAGAGATCGTCGATATTGTCACCCGCGGCGGGCGCTCGACCTGCGGGACGGAGCTGAATTTCCGCATCGGCGTGACCCGCGCAGAGGTGGAACTGCGCGAGGTCGATCCGCAGACCGAGCGCTATGTCGAAGTACTGTCCTTCGATCCCGGGACCGATGCGGTACCCGAGGCCTATGCCGCGTATCGGGACCGGACGGATCTGCGTTTTCGCGTGACGCTGGCCGAGGGCGTGACCAGCTGGCAAGTGGTCGAGGAACTGAAAGCCGCCGATTTCCTGTCCGGTACGGTTGCCGACCTGCCCGCAGAGGGCAGCCTGGCGCCCGACAGCTACGAGGTATCCCAGGGCGCCGACCGCGCTGGGCTGATCGCCGAGATGCAGGCGCGTCAGACCCGTCTGCTGGAGGCGCTGTGGCTGGATCGTCAGGACGGGCTGCCGCTGGACAGCAAGGAAGAGGCGTTGATTCTGGCGTCGATCGTAGAAAAGGAAACGGGGATTCCCGAGGAGCGCCGCCGCGTGGCAAGCGTCTTCGTCAATCGCCTGCGCCAGGGGATGCGCTTGCAGACCGACCCGACGGTGATCTACGGCGTGACCGAGGGCAAGGGGCCGTTGGGCCGGGGCCTGCGGCAAAGCGAGCTGCGCCGGGAGACCCCTTGGAATACCTATGTGATCGACGGGCTGCCGCTGACTCCGATTGCCAATCCGGGCCGGGCCTCTATCGCGGCGGTGCTGGATCCCGAAACCACGGATTACCTGTTCTTCGTGGCCGATGGCACGGGCGGGCACGCCTTTGCGCAAACCCTGGCCGAGCATAACCGCAACGTTGCGCGGTGGCGTCAGATCGAGGCGGAGCGGGCTGCGGATTGAGTGTGGGGATTTGTTAACCCCTTGTTAAGAATAAACTTCTTGACTCTCCGCGCGGTCTGAAGTATCCCTTTACGCAAGCTGGACGAGGTGGGCAAGCGGCCCGGGGGCATCCCCGAGGCCGCTTTTTCATGTCCTCACGCAGCGGTCAGGCGAAGCAGGCACATCACATATGGCATTGATCACGACCCCCCTGGGGGGCGACTCGGCGGCCCAGGCGGTGCTTGCGGAAGCCGAGGAGCATTACAGGCGCACCATCCGGGCGCTGCATGACATCATGGAAGAGGTCCAGTCCGGGCATGTCGAACGGGCAAAAGAACTGCGCACCGCGCTCAGCGATCTCGGCAAGGCGGCGCAAACCGCATTCGATGAAAGGGTACGAGTTGAAAAGCGTCTCAGAAGCGAATCCGGCATCGTCAACGACTATGCCCTCGACCTCGACGGTGCCCGGGCTGAAATCGGGCGCCGACTGGATCGCCTGCGCACCGCGCGCGGAGCAGGAGAAATTTCTGGAGGGGCTGAGTGAAGGGGCCTTGCTGGCGCTGCCCTATATCTTTGAGTTCTGGGCGCTGCCGCATCAGTTGCCGCCCGAGGGCGACTGGCGGTCCTGGATTATCATGGGGGGACGCGGGGCGGGCAAGACGCGTGCCGGGGCCGAATGGGTCCGCGCGCAGGTCGAGGGCGCGCGGCCGCTGGACGTGGGCACCGCCCGGCGCGTGGCGCTGGTGGGCGAAACCGTGGACCAGGTCCGCGAGGTGATGATTTTTGGCGACAGCGGAATCCTGGCCTGTTCGCCCCCCGACCGCCGCCCGAAATGGGAGGCCACGCGCAAACGCCTGGTCTGGCCGAACGGGGCGGTCGCGCAGGTGTTTTCCGCCCACGACCCCGAGGGGCTGCGCGGGCCGCAATTCGATGCGGCCTGGGCGGATGAGTTGGCCAAGTGGAAGAAGGCCGAGGAGACCTGGGACATGCTGCAATTCGGTTTGCGGCTGGGGGCGAACCCCCGGCAGTGCATCACCACCACGCCGCGCAACGTGGGTATCCTGCGGAAGATCCTGGCCAACCCGTCGACCGTTGTGACCCACGCCCCGACCGAGGCGAACCGCGCGCACCTGGCCGAAAGCTTCCTGCAAGAAGTGCGGGCCCGCTATGCCGGTTCGCGCCTTGGGCGGCAGGAACTGGACGGCGAGTTGCTGGACGAGGCCGAGGGCGCGCTGTGGACGCTGGCGGGGCTGGAGGCCGCGCGGGTGAAGGACGCTCCGGCGTTCGACCGGATCGTGGTCGCGGTGGATCCCCCGGTGACAGGGCATGCAGGGTCCGACGCATGCGGCATCGTGGTGGCGGGGGCGGTGACGCAGGGCCCGCCTGGCGATTGGCGCGCGGTGGTGCTGGAGGATGCCAGCGTGACCGGCGCCGCGCCAAGTGTCTGGGCCGAGGCCGCCATTGCCGCAATGGAACGCCACGGCGCCGAACGCCTGGTCGCAGAGGTGAACCAGGGGGGCGATCTGGTGGAAAGCGTGATCCGGCAGATCGACCCGCTGGTGCCCTTTCGCGCAGTGCGCGCGGCGCGGGGCAAGGCGGCACGGGCCGAACCCATCGCGGCGCTCTACGAACAGGGGCGGGTTGGCCATGTCGCGGGACTGGACGCGCTGGAGGACCAGATGTGCCGGATGACCGCCCGCGGATATGAGGGGCGCGGCAGCCCCGACCGGGTGGATGCGTTGGTGTGGGCGTTGCACGATCTGATGATCGTCCCCGCTGCGCATTGGCGCCGGCCCCGTTTGCGCGGCCTGTAACGCGCCGCCTGGATATCCGGGCCTGAACCACGAGCGAAACCCGCCCCGGGGCATCCCGGCGGCGGGTTTTTTCTGGCGCCCCCGCCGGGGCGGCGGTCCACGACAGCCGAGGGAGTTTCCGCATGAAGTTCAACGTCTTCCGCCGTGCCGACCCTGTTGCGCCCGAGGTCAAGGCCTCGGCCACGGGGCCGGTGATCGCCTGGGCGGGGGGGGCGCGCCCGGCGTGGACGCCGCGCGATACGGTCTCGCTGACCCGTGCCGGGTTTACCGGCAACCCGGTGGGGTTTCGCGCGGTCAAGCTGATCGCAGAGGCGGCCGCGGCGCTGCCGCTGGTCTGTCAGGATGCTGAGCGGCGGTACGACAGCCACCCCGTCCTGGCGCTGATCGGTCGGCCCAACGTGGCGCAGGGCCGGGCGGAGCTGTTCGAGGCGCTGTATGGCCAGATCCTGCTGACCGGCAATGGCTACCTGGAGGCCGTGGGCGGCGAGGGCGGCCTGCCGCTGGAATTGCACGTTCTACGCTCGGACAGGGTGCATCTGGTGCCCGGCGCCGATGGCTGGCCGGTGGCGTATGACTATGCGGTTGGCGGGCGCAAGCACCGCTTTGACATGACCGGGGTCGCGCCCCCGATCTGCCATATCAAGAGCTTTCACCCCCAGGACGACCATTACGGGTTGTCGCCCATGCAGGCGGCGGCCACGGCGGTGGATGTGCATAACGCGGCCTCGCGCTGGTCCAAGGCGCTGTTGGACAACGCGGCCCGGCCCTCGGGCGCCATCGTCTATCGCGGCAGCGATGGGCAGGGCACCCTGACCGAGGATCAATATGCCCGTCTGCAGGACGAGATGATCGCCTATCACCAGGGGGCGGCCAATGCCGGGCGGCCGATGCTGCTGGAGGGCGGGCTGGACTGGAAACCTATGGGGTTTTCGCCCTCGGACATGGAGTTTCAGGAAACCAAGGAGGCCGCCGCGCGCGAGATCGCGGTGGCCTTTGGGGTGCCGCCGATGCTGTTGGGCATTCCGGGCGACGCGACCTACGCCAATTACCAAGAGGCCAACCGCGCCTTTTACCGGCTGACGGTGCTGCCGCTGGTGGCCAAGGTCACCGGGGCCCTGGCCGATTTCCTGGTGCGGTTTTCCGGGGCGCCTGTCGATCTGGGGCCGGACCTTGATCGGGTGCCCGCCCTGGCGGTCGAGCGCGAGGCCCAGTGGCGGCGCATCACGGCGGCCGGTTTCCTGACCGAGGATGAAAAACGCGCGCTGTTGGGGCTGCCGCCCCGGCCGGAGGGCGCATGAGTGCGGCGGCGGAACGGACCGGCTCGCGCTTTCTCTACGCGCCGTTCGAGGTGGCCCGCGAACGCATCGACGCGAACGAGCGGGTGATGGAGGCGCGTTGGGCGGCGCTGGAATACCGGCTGGCGCGGATCGAGGCGTCGCTGGAGCGGCTGGAAAAGCGGATGTGGCTGACCGTCTACGGTGTGGTGGCGGTCATCCTGGCAGAGGGCGCGGCGTCGGTGCTGGCGCTGACGCCATGACAAGGGGAAAAGCGATGATCCACGACGATTGGGGGCCGGGGCTGGAGCGCAAGTTCTGCCAGCCCGAGGCGCCGCTGAGCCTGCAAGAGGGGGCCGTGATCGCAGGCTATGCCTCGCTCTTTGGGGCGGCGGACCAGGGTGGCGATATCGTGGCGCCGGGCGCCTATGCGGCCAGTCTGAAGCGGCTGGCTGGCGAAGGGCGGCAGGTCAAGATGCTGTGGCAGCACGATGCCGCGCAGCCCATCGGCGTCTGGGACGAGGTACGCGAGGACGCCCGCGGCCTGTTCGTCAAGGGCCGCCTGCTGGCCGAGGTCGCCAAGGGCCGCGAGGCCGCCGCGCTGGTGGCTGCGGGGGCCATCGACGGGCTGTCGATCGGCTATCGCACGCGGCGGGCCAGCAAGGATGCAAGCGGGCGGCGCCTGCTGTCGGAACTGGAGCTGTGGGAGGTGTCGCTGGTGACCTTTCCGATGCTGCCCGAGGCGCGCGTGGGGGCCAAGGCCGGGGACGGGGCCGAGGCGCTGTGGCGCGAGATGGCCGAGGCGCTGGAGGGCGCCCGCCATGTGCTGGCCGGAGCGTGAGCGCCGGCCGAACCGGACCGATCCCAGGGGAAAAGACATGACGCAAACCCAGACCAAGGCCATCGCGGGGGATGAACCGGCGGTGGAGGTGAAACAGGCGCTGACAGGCTTTCTGAGCGATTTCAGAGAGTTTCAGGCCGACATGAAATCCAGACTTCAACAACAGGAAGAGCGACTGACCATGCTGGACCGCAAGACCCACCTGACCGCATCCCGCCCCGCGCTGGCTGCGGCAGCGACCCCCGAAGCGCCGCACCAGAAGGCCTTTGCCGCCTATCTGCGCAGTGGCGATGACGACGCCCTGCGTGGGCTGGAGATGGAGGGCAAGGCGATGTCCACGGCCGTGGCGGCCGAGGGCGGCTATCTGGTCGATCCGCAGACCGCCGACACGATCCGGTCGGTGCTGAAATCCACCGCCTCGCTGCGGGCGGTCGCGCAGGTGGTGACGGTCGAGGCGACCTCGTACGATGTGCTGGTGGACCACAGCGATATCGGTACCGGCTGGGCCAGCGAAACCGCGGCACAGATCGAAACCGACACCCCGCAGATCGAGCGTGTGACGATCCCGTTGCATGAACTGTCCGCGATGCCCAAGGCCAGCCAGCGCCTGCTGGATGACAGCGCCTTTGATATCGAGGGCTGGCTGGCCGGGCGCATCGCCGACCGTTTCGCCCGGGCCGAGGCCGCGGCCTTCATCAATGGGGACGGGGTGGACAAGCCCACCGGCATCCTGGCCCATCCGCAGGTCGATGACGGCATCTGGGACTGGGGCAGCCTGGGCTATATCCCGACCGGCACCGAGGGCGATTTCGACGCCATCGCGCCCGCCGACGCGATCCTGGACCTGGTCTACGCGCTGGGGGCGGAATACCGCGCGAATGCCAGCTTCGTCATGAACTCCAAGACCGCGGGGACGGTGCGCAAGATGAAGGACGCCGACGGGCGGTTTCTGTGGTCGGACGGTCTGGCGGCGGGCGAACCGCCGCGCCTACTGGGCTATCCGGTGCTGGTGGCCGAGGATATGCCGGACATTGCCGCCGGTGCGGCGGCCATCGCCTTTGGCGATTTCCGGGCCGGCTATACCGTGGCCGAGCGCCCTGACCTGCGGGTGTTGCGCGATCCGTTCTCGGCCAAGCCGCATGTGTTGTTCTACGCCACGCGCCGCGTAGGCGGTGATGTCAGCGACTTTGCCGCGATCAAGCTGCTGAAATTCTCGGCCGCATAAGGCCGGGTGGGGCGCCGCGCCGGATCGGGGCGGCGCCCGCGCAGGCCGGCATCACCAGACCTGCAACCATACACGACGAGACATAATCAGAGAGAATCCGAGATGATGCTGATCGAGCAGACCACGGTGCCCACCGCGGCGCTGCCGCTGGAGCGGTTCAAGGAACACCTGCGCCTGGGCACGGGGTTTGCCGACGATGGCGGCCAGGATGCCCTGCTGGAGGCGCTGCTGCGCGCGGCGATCGGGGCAATCGAGGGCCGCACCGGCAAGGTTCTGTTGGCGCGCGGCTTTACCTGGACGGTCATGGCCTGGCGCGACACAGGGCGGCAGGCGCTGCCCGTGGCACCGGTCACGGCGATAACTGAGCTGCGGGTGCTGGATCGGCAGGGCGGCGTAACGGTGATGTCGCCCGAGACGTATCAGCTGGTGCGCGACACGCATCGTCCGCGCCTGGGCGCAACGGCAACCTTGCTGCCGCAGATCCCCCTGGGCGGCCAGGCCGAGGTTGATTTCCAGGCCGGGTTCGGGGCGGCCTGGGCTGCTGTGCCGGCCGATCTGGCGCAGGCGGTGTTTCTGCTGGCCGCCCATTACCACGAGCATCGCCACGAGGCGGCATTGGGCGAGGGCGGCATGCCCTTTGGCGTGATGGCCCTGCTGGAACGCTGGCGCACGGTACGCGTGCTGGGCGGGGCCGCGACATGAGCGGCGCGCGCAGGCTGAGCCGCAAGCTGGTGCTGGAGGCGCCCGAGCGTGTGGCCGACGGGGCAGGCGGGTTCACCGAAACCTGGGTCGCGCGCGGTACGCTGTGGGCCGAGGTTAGCCCGCGGACTGGCGGCGCGCGGACGGGGCAAGGGGTGTCGCTGTCGCGCGTTGGCTACCGGATCGTGGTGCGCGGCGCGCCCGTGGGCGCCCCGTCGCGCCCGGTGCCCGGCCAGCGGTTCCGCGAGGGTGCGCGGCTTTTCGCGATCCGCGCTGTGACCGAGGCCGACCCGCAGGGCCGATACCTGACCTGTTTCGCCGAAGAGGAGGACGCCACATGAGCTATGGCGCGGCGGCTGCCCTGCAGGCGGCGATCTATCAACGTCTGGTCGGCGATGCGGCCTTGGGCGCGCTGGTGGGCGAGGCGATCTATGACGCGCTGCCGTCCGGCGCGCTGCCCCCGACCTATGTCAGCGTCGGCCCCGAGGAGGTGCGCGATGCCTCGGACGGGACGGGGCGCGGGGCGCTGCACCGGTTCACGGTGTCGGTGGTGACCGACGCGGCGGGGTTCGAGCAGGCCAAGGCGGCGGCGGGCGCGGTGTCCGACGCGCTGACCGGGGCGGCGCTGGACCTGGCGCGCGGGCATCTGGTGCGGCTGGATTTCGAACGGGCGCGCGCCCGGCGCGTCGGCGCCCGGGACCGGCGCCGCATAGACCTGCGCTTTGCCGCGCGGGTTTCGGACGACTGATTTCCCATCTGGAGTGAACGACATGAGCGTGCAAAGCGGCAAGGATCTACTGATCAAGCTGGACCTGACCGGCGACGGGCAGTTCGAGACCATCGCGGGCCTGCGGGCCACGCGGATCAGCTTCAACGCGGAAACGGTGGATGTGACCAGCCTGGAAAGCCAGGGGGGCTGGCGCGAATTGCTAGCCGGGGCCGGGGTCAAGACGGCGGCAATTTCCGGGTCCGGGGTGTTCCGTGACGCGGGCACCGACGAACGTGCGCGGCAGGTCTTCTTCGATGGGGAGACACCCGATTTCCAGGTGGTCATTCCCGATTTCGGCGTGGTGGAGGGACCGTTCCAGGTGTCCTCGCTGGAGTATTCCGGCAGCCATGACGGTGAGGCGACCTATGAGCTGTCGCTCGCCTCTGCCGGGGCCATCAGCTTTAGCGCGCTGTGATGGCCAATCCCCATGCAGGTGAGGTGGCGCTGATGCTGGATGGCCGACGCCATGTGCTGAAGCTGACGCTGGGCGCGTTGGCCGAGCTGGAGGCGGCGCTGGGGACCGAAACGCTGGTCGATCTGATCGCCCGGTTCGAGGATGGCCGCTTCGCCACGCGCGATGTGCTGGCGCTGGTGCTGGCGGGGTTGCGCGGTGGCGGATGGCAGGGCAGCACCGCCGATCTGGCCGGGGCCGAGATCGGCGGCGGCCCGGTCGCGGCGGCGCAGGCGGCGGCGCAACTGCTGGCGCGATCCTTCACGGTGCCGGAGGCCAGGCAGAATGACGGCATTTGACTGGGGCGGCCTGATGCGCGCGGGCATTCGCGGGCTGGGGCTGCGCCCGGCCGAGTTCTGGGCGCTGACCCCGGCGGAGTTGATGCTGATGCTGGGCGCGGGCGGCGGCTCCGCCCCGATGAGCCGCGCGCGGCTGGAAGAACTGGCCCGCGCCTTTCCCGATGATACGAAAACCAAAGGATAGGCCATGGCGGCGGATGACGATATCGAGGAGTTCGAGGCCCAGGTGGAGGCGCTGGAAGCTACCTTGTCGGGCGCGCGCGGGACGGCGGCGGCGTTCGACCTGGAACTGATGCAGATGCGCAAGAGCCTGACCCTGACCAATCGCGAGGTCGGGACGCTGTCGCGGTCGATCGGGCGGGGGCTGCGCAACGCCTTTGACGGGTTGGTGTTCGACGGGATGAAACTGTCGGACGCGTTGACGGGCCTGGCCAACTCGATCCTGAACGCGACCTATTCGGCGGCGGTCAGGCCGGTGCAGAACCACCTGGGCGGACTGGTCGCCAGCGGGATCGAGGGGCTGGTCAATGCCGCCGTCCCCTTTGAGCACGGCAGCGCCTTTACCCAGGGCCGGGTGATGCCCTTTGCCGATGGTGGGGTCGTGCGGCGGGCGACCTATTTCCCGATGCGCGGCGGCACCGGATTGATGGGTGAGGCCGGGCCAGAGGCGATCTTGCCGCTGGCCCGCGGTGCCGACGGGCGGCTGGGGGTCAGCGCAGGGGGCGGCGGGACGCGCCCGGTGCAGGTTGTGATGAATATCAGCACGCCGGACGCCGACAGTTTCACGCGCAGCCGCAGCCAGATCGCCGCCGAGATGGGCCGGGCGCTGTCGCGCGGGCAGCGCAACCGATAAGCGAAAGGGATCGAGATGGGCTTTCACGAGGTCCGCTTTCCCGCCAACCTGAGCTTTGGCTCGGTCGGCGGGCCGGAGCGGCGCACTGAAATCGTGGCCTTGGCCAACGGGTTCGAGGAACGCAACACCCCCTGGGAACATGCGCGCCGCAGGTATGACGCGGGCGTTTCGATGCGCGCGCTTGACGATGTGGAAGAGCTGATCGCCTTTTTCGAGGCGCGGCGCGGCCAGCTTTACGGATTCCGTTGGAAGGATTGGTCGGATTACAAATCCTGCCCGCCGTCGCGCGCCGTGCGCTTCGACGACCAGGTGATCGGGCGGGGTGACGGTGAGACCAAGGTGTTCCAGTTGGTCAAGACCTACGCTTCTGGCGGACAGAGCTACGTCCGTCCCATCGCCAAGCCGGTTGCGGGTACGGTGCGGGTCGGGGTCGATGGTGCTGCGCTGGTCGAACGGCTGCATTTCGAGGTCGACACGGCGACGGGGCTGGTCACCCTTGCCGAGGTGCCGGCCATCGGTGTCGAGGTTACCGCAGGGTTCGAGTTCGACGTCCCGGTGCGTTTCGATACCGATCGCATACAGACCTCGGTTGCCAGTTTTCGGGCGGGTGACGTGCCCTCGGTGCCGGTCGTGGAGTTGCGGCTATGAGCGGCGTCGGGACAGCGCTGCAGGCGCATCTGGACGGGGGCACGACCACGCTGGCGCGGGCCTGGGCGATCACGCGCTGCGATGGCGTGGTGCTGGGGTTCACCGATCACGACCGGGGGCTGGTCTTTGAGGGCATCACCTTCGCGGCGGAAACCGGGATGAGCGCGCAGGCGCTGAGCCAGACGACTGGCCTGTCGGTGGACAATTCCGCGGCGGTCGGTGCTGTTTCCTCGGCCGCGATCACCGAAGAGGATATCCAGGCCGGGCTGTATGACGGGGCCGGGCTGCGGATCTGGCTGGTCAATTGGGCCGATGTCGACCAGCGGGCGGTACTTTTCGCGGGGTCGCTGGGGGAACTTTCCCATCGCGGCGGGCGGTTCGAGGTCGAGCTGCGCGGCCTGGCAGAGGCGCTGAACCAGCCGACCGGGCGCATCTTTCACAAGCGCTGCGCTGCCGTTCTGGGCGATGCCGACTGCCGGGTTGACCTGGACGCGCCGGGCCTGCGGACCGAGGCGGTGGCCGTCGCGGTCGAGGGGCAACGGGTGTTCCGCTTTGCCGAGTTGCCAGGATATCAGCCGGAATGGTTCGTTCATGGCCGGCTGGAGGTTCTGTCGGGGCCGGCCAAGGGACAGTTGGGCATGATCCGCGCGGACCGTTTGGAGCATGACGCGCGGGTGATCGAGCTGTGGACCGAACTGCGGGCCCCGGTCAGCCCGGGCGATGCGCTGCGGCTGACTGCTGGGTGTGATCGCCGGGCCGAGACCTGTCGCCTGAAATTCGCCAATTTCCTGAACTTTCGCGGGTTTCCGCATATTCCGGGCGAAGACTGGCTGTTGAGCTACCCCACCGATGGGCAGACGCATGACGGCGGGAGCCTGTTTCAGTGAGTGCGCGCGGAGATATGGCACTGGCCGAAGCGCGGCGCTGGATCGGCACCCCTTACGTGCACCAGGCCTCGACCCTGGGTGCTGGGGCGGACTGTCTGGGCCTGCTGCGCGGGGTTTGGCGCGCGCTTTACGGGGCCGAACCCGAAACGGTGCCGCCCTATACCCCTGACTGGTCCGAACCGCAGGGCGACGAGGCGCTATGGCGTGCCGCGCGGCGCGTTCTGGTAGAGAAAAGCCCCGAGGCGCGCGCCCCGGGCGACGTTCTGCTGTTTCGGATGCGTGCCGATGCGGTGGCCAAGCATCTGGGGCTGCAGGGGCGCGTCGGAGGCGCGGCAAGTTTCGTGCATGCCTATTCCGGCCACGGCGTGGTGGAAAGCCCGCTCTCCGGCCCCTGGGCCCGGCGTATCGTGGCCCGTTTCGAATTTCCCGAAAGGATCTGACCCATGGCAACAATCGTTTTCTCGGCGATCGGCGCCGCTGCGGGTGCCGCTTGGGGCGGCGCGGTGCTGGGCTTGTCCTCGACCGTGATCGGGCGGGCGGTCGGGGCCACAATCGGCCGGGTGGTGGACCAACAACTGCTGGGGAGCGGGTCGGACGCTGTCGAGACCGGCCGGGTGGAACGTTTCCGCCTGACCGGGGCCAGCGAAGGCACGGCGGTTCCGCGGCTTTGGGGGCGGTCGCGGATGTCGGGCCAGGTGATCTGGGCCTCTCGGTTTCGCGAAACGGTCGAGAGCCGGGGCGGTGGCAAGGGCATGCCCGGCAAGCCTAAGATCCGCGTGCACAGCTACACTGTCAGCCTGGCCATCGCCCTGTGCGAAGGGGAGATCGCCCGGGTGGGGCGGATCTGGGCGGACGGATTGGAAATCGCGCCCGGTGATTTGACCCTGCGGGTCTATAACGGGACCGAGGATCAGTTGCCCGACCCGCTGATCGAGGCGACCGAAGGGGCGGGGCAAGCGCCATCCTACCGCGGTATTGCCTATGTGGTGATCGAGGAGATGGACCTGTTGCCCTATGGAAACCGGGTGCCCCAGCTCAGTTTCGAGGTCATGCGCGAGGCCGACTGCCCCGTTGAGACCCTGAGCGATCTGGTGCAGGGCGTGGCGTTGATCCCCGGAACGGGGGAATACGCGCTGGCCACCGTGCCGGTGCATTTCAAGAAGCTGCTGGGCGAAACGACCACCGCCAACATGAACACGCCCAGCGGACGGACCGACATGGAGACCTCGCTGGAGGCGCTGCGCGCGGATCTGCCAGGAGTCCGTTCGGTTTCTCTGGTGGTCAGCTGGTTTGCGTCGGATTTGCGCGCGCCGCAGGTGGCGCTGCGGCCCAAGGTCGATCAGGCCCTTAGAGAGGGACAGCCGCTGCCCTGGCGGGTATCGGGGCTGAGGCGGGCGGACGCCGAGATCATCCCGCAACGCGACGGGCGCGCGATCTACGGGGGGACGCCGGCGGACGGCGCCGTGGCTCAGGCGATTGCCGCGCTGCGTGCAGGCGGACAGGACACGCTGTTCTATCCCTTTATCCTGATGGACCAGATGGAGGGGAACGACCTGACCGATCCCTATACCGGCGATCCGGGGCAGCCGTACCTGCCCTGGCGCGGGCGCATTACGCTGAGCCATGCGCCGGGGCATTCGCTGTCCCCCGATGGAACCGCTGCCGCAGAGGACGAAATCGCCGCGCTGTTCGGCACGGCAGCGCCGGAAGAGTTCGCTGTCGCGGGCAGTCTGGACAAGGACAAGGGGCTCACCGTCACCTATAGCGGCGATGACGGGTGGAGCTATCGCCGCTTCATCTTGCACTATGCGTGGCTGTGCAAGGCGGCGGGGGGCGTCGCCGGGTTCTGCATCGGTTCGGAACTGCGCGGGCTGACCACGATCCGCGGTCCGCGCGGCCGTTTCCCGGTGGTCGAGCAGTTGCGCAGGCTGGCCGCGGATGTGCGCGCGATTCTGGGGCCCGATTGCAAGATCGGCTATGCGGCGGACTGGAGCGAGTATTTCGGCTTTCGTCCGCCAGAGGCGCCGGGCGATCTGTACTTCCACCTCGATCCGCTGTGGTCCGACCCGAATATCGATTTCATAGGCATCGACAATTACATGCCCCTTTCGGACTGGCGCGAGGGCGATCGCCATCTGGATGCCGGTTGGGGCACGATCCACGATCTGGACTACCTGCGCGCCAATATAGAGGGGGGCGAGGGCTATGACTGGTATTACGCCAGCGACCATGCCCGCGACATTCAACGGCGTACGCCGATCCGGGACGAAGCCCATGGCGAGCATTGGATCTATCGCTACAAGGACCTCCGCGGATGGTGGGGCAACGAACATGCCGACCGCGTCGGTGGGCGCAAGGCCAGCCTGATCCCCGAGGGGGTTCGTCCCGCGCTATGGCCCATCGAATCCGGCTGCACGATTCGGGCCTCCGACGCGCCTGTGCATGATGGGCTGACGCCGGCCGATATCGTTTCCGGCGGGCTAGGGGCGGCCAGCCGCGCGACCGTTCTGCAAACCGCATTGGCAGAGGCGGTCTATCGTGTGCGTGTCGTGTTTCGCGCAGGCAGTGCCCCGTCGGCCTGCGTAAGCTGGACCCATGCCACGGCCTGGGGACAGGTGGTCTGGTCCCAGGCGACCGGGCAGGTTTCCACAGAGGTAGGCGGCGGTGCGCAGGTCATGAACCTGACCTTCAGCGTTGGGGAGGATGGCGTGATCGACCTGCGGTTCCGGCTGCGCCTTGCCGAGGCCGATGCGGCAGCTGCGTTCCATGTGGGCAATGGCGATACCGTCGAGGGCGCCTATACGACTTTCTATCTGGCCGAGCTTTGGCAGGAGGGCGTTTCGCCCACCGGGTGGGTGCCGCAGGGCAAACCCATCTGGTTTACCGAGCTTGGCTGCCCGGCCGTCGACAAGGGCACGAATGCGCCGAACCTGTTCCATGATCCGAACTCGTCGGAAAGCGCCTTTCCGCCGTTTTCGACGGGGGCGCGCGATGACCTGATCCAGCAGCAATATCTGCGGGCGGTACTGGGTTATTGGGCTGACCCGCAGGTCAATCCGGTTTCTGAGGTGTATGGCGGGCCGATGGTGGACCTGTCTCGTGCCCATGTCTGGACCTGGGACGCGCGACCCTTTCCGGAATTCCCGACCTCAACGGCAGTCTGGGCGGACGGTGCCAACTATGCCCGCGGCCATTGGCTGACAGGTCGGGCCAATGCACAGCCGCTGGAGGCGGTGATTTCCGAGATCTGCCGCAAGGCCGGTGTGACGGCGTTGGATCTGGACGGGGTGCAGGGGCTGGTGCGTGGCTATGTGGTTGCCGAAAACGCCAGCGCACGCGCGGCGTTGCAGCCGTTGATGCTGGCCCATGGGCTGGAGGCGGCCGAGCGGGATGGCCGGCTGGTATTCTTCAAGCGAGATGGGCGGTCGGATCACATCGTTTCACCCGACGCGCTGGCGGTGACTGATGGCCAAGCTGGCGAGGCAGAGCATTTCCGCAGTCCCGATGCCGAAACCGCCGGGCGGGTGCGTCTGGTCTTTGCCGAGGCGGAGGGCGCCTATGAAACCCGCGCGGTCGAAGCCATCTTGCCGGATGAGGTCGGGGGCAGCGTCACGTCGAGTGAGATGCCGCTGGTCATGGCTCGGGGCGAGGCGCAGGCCATCGTTTCTCGCTGGTTGGCCGAGGCGCGTGTCGCACGCGACCGGGTGCGCCTTGCGCTGCCACCATCGGCCCACGCCGTCGGGGCGGGCGATGTGATCCGCCTGCCGCAGGGGGGCTTTCGCGTGGACCGCGTGGAACAGGCCGCCACACGGAACATCGAGGCGGTTAGGGTCGAGCGTGGCGTCTATGCGGCCAGCCCGGTGGATCTGTCCGCCGAGGGGACGGTTCGCGGCGCCCATGTCCCGCCCCTGCCGGTAGAGCCGCTGTTTCTGGATCTGCCGTTGCTGTCCGGCGACGAGATCCCCCATGCGCCGCATATCGCGATCGCGGCCACGCCCTGGCCCGGCAGCGTTGCGCTCTACAGCGCGGCAGAGGACGCGGGCTATCGCCTGAACACGCTGGTCGAGCGGGGCGCGGTCGCGGGGGTGACGCTGGGGCCGCTTTTTGCCGCGGCGCCCGCTCGGTGGGACCGGGGCCCTGCGCTGCGGGTGCAGGTGGCATCTGGGGCGCTTTCTTCGATCTCGGACACTGCGCTTTTTGCCGGAGGGAATCTGGCGGCGATCGGTGACGGCACGCCCGGAGGCTGGGAATTGATCCAGTTCGCCGAGGCCGAGTTGATGGCCCCGGGCACCTACGACCTGCGGATGCGCCTGCGCGGGCAGGCCGGGACCGAGGCCGAGATCCTGCCGGCCCGCGCTGCGGGGGCCTATTTCGTCCTGCTCGACGGGGCGGCGGTGCAGATCGAACTGTCCCTGGACGCGCTGGGCATGGCGCGGCATTTCCTGATCGGTCCCGGTGGCCGGCCGATGGATGATCCCAGCTACATACACCGGGTAGAGGCCTTTAGCGGGATCGGTCTGCGGCCCTACGCGCCCTGCCATCTGCGCGCGCGGACCACGCCCGCAGGGGACCGTGGCCTGACTTGGACCAGGCGGACCCGTAGCGGCGGCGATGGCTGGGAGCTGGCCGAGGTGCCGTTGGGCGAAAGCCGGGAAGCCTATCACCTGCGGGTGCGCGACGGAACCGGCGCGATCCTGCGTGAGGCCAGCACCGATGCCGCGTCGTGGACCTACACCGCCGCCATGCAGGCCCAGGACGGCACCGCAGCCCCGTTTGCCATTGAGGTGGCGCAACTGTCCGAGGCGTTCGGACCCGGACCCTATCGGAGGATCGATTTTCATGGATGAGACTGCAAATCTGGGCCTGCCGCTGTTGCAGGCCGCCCAGGCGCAAAAGCATGTAACGATGAACGCGGCGCTGGCGCGGCTGGATGCGCTGACACAGCTGACCCTGCAAAGCGTCGCCGTGGGAAACCCGCCCGCAACGGCCCTGGACGGGCAGGTCTGGGCGGTGCCGGGCGGCGCCGTCAACGCCTGGGCCGGGCAGGACGGGCGGTTGGCCATTGTCGACAACGGGGGCTGGATCTTTGCCGATCCGGCGCATGGTTGGCGGGCCTATGTCGCGGACGAAGGGCAGGAACGGCAGTATGACGGTACGGGCTGGCAACCCGCCCATGCCGCGCGGGCTGCGTCAGGCGCCGGGCTGCGGTTCCGGGTGCTGGAATTCGACCACCCCATCGCCGCAGGGGATGCGCATGTCAGCGCGGTTCACGTGCCGTCGCATGTGATGGTCTTCGCGGTGACCGGCCGCGTGGTCGAAGAGATCACCGGCACGCTGTCCAGCTGGCGCCTGGGGATGGATGGCGCGGATAACCGCTTTGGCAGCGGGTTGGGAATTGGGCTGAATTCCTATGTGCGCGGCGTGCTGGGCAGCCCGTTGACGGGCTATGCCCCGATGCCGCTGGAGTTGACGCCAGAGGGGGGCGAATTCGCGGCGGGCACGGTGCGGCTGGCCGTTCATTTCGCCGAGTTTACCCTGCCCGCGCCGGTCTGAGTCGGCGTGGGGCCTTAGCGGGCGCAGGCAATGCAGGTCGGCACGGTCGGGTCTAGGTCCAGCCGTTTTGCGGCGGTCTTTTCTCCGCATTCGGTGCAATACCCGAACGCTCCCGCATCGATCCGGGCCAGTGCGGCGCGAATGCGGCTTTCGCTGGCCGTGCGCCGCGCATGGGTTGCCTTGGCCATCGTCTGGCGCTGCATCGCGTCCATCCGCGACAGGCGGCCCACCGACTGCTGGTCCAGCGCCACCGCGCGGCGGTCCTCTGCGCTGTGGGCGCTTTGTGCTTGCAGATCGGTCAGCATCGCGGCAAGCCGGGCGCGAAAACCGGCGATTTGCGCCTCGGGCATTGCCGGGTCTCCGTCGATGGGCGTTGAATTTGGCCCTTAACGGTTATCTGGTGTAGGATCGCAGAGCAACGAAAGGACATCCCATGGCTCGAACCCAGCCGCGCCTGACCGAGGTCGATCCGGTCTGGAAACGTATCTGCGCCGAGGCCGAGGCCGCCGTCGAGGAAGAGCCGTTGCTGGGTTCGCTGATCCACGGCGGGCTGTTGCACCATGACGGGCTGGAGGATGCGCTGGCCTATCGCTTTGCGCTGAAACTGTCCTCGGGCGAGATGTCGGAACAATTGCTGCGTGAGATTGCCGATGCGGCCTATGCCGCCGACGCGGGGTTGTGCAAGGCCGCGCGGGCCGACCTGATGGCGGTCTATGACCGCGATCCGGCCTGCCATCGGTTCATCCAGCCGATCTTGTTCTTCAAGGGGTTCCAGGCGCTGCAGGCCTATCGCGTTGCCCATCACCTGTGGTCCGAGGGGCGGCGGGACATGGCCTATCTGATCCAGATGCGCGTGTCCGAGATGTTCGGCGTCGACATTCACCCGGCGGCCCGGTTGGGGCAGGGCATCATGATCGACCACGCCCATTCCATCGTGATCGGGGAAACCGCGGTGGTGGGGGATAACGTTTCGATGCTGCATTCGGTGACGCTGGGCGGCACCGGCAAAGAGGAAGAGGACCGTCACCCCAAGATCGGCGACGGCGTTCTGATCGGGGCCGGTGCCAAGGTGCTGGGCAATATCCGCGTCGGTTGTTGCTCGCGCATCGCGGCGGGGTCGGTGGTGCTGTCAGAGGTGCCGCCGCATTCCACCGTCGCCGGCGTGCCCGCCAAGATCGTGGGCGAGGCCGGGTGCGATCAGCCCTCGGTGACGATGGATCACCGGCTGCGCGATTGCGGCTGCGACGGGGACTGAACGTCCCCGCCGCTGTGCCTACTCAGCCTGTCAACTGGTCGTAGGCCTCTAGTGCCTTGGTGCCGTACATCAGCGCCGGGCCACCGCCCATCAGGACGCAGACCGACACCGTTTCCGCGATTTCCGCACGGGTGGCCCCGGCCTCAAGCGCGGCCTGGGTGTGAAAGCCGATGCAATCCACGCATTGTTTGGAAATGCCGATAGCAAGCGCCATCAGTTCCTTCTGCTTGGTTGTCAGCGCGCCATCCTCTAGCGCCGCGTGGTGCAGGCCGAAAAACCCTTCGGAGGCGGCGGGCTGCTGCGCGCCGTAATCCTCCATATGCGCCTTTCCGGTGGCAAGCGCCTCTTTCCAGTCCATGATCTTCTCCCTCGGTTGTCGTCCTGGCGTCAGGCCAGCATGGCCATCGGGTTTTCCAGGTTGTCCTTGATCGCGGCCAGCAATTCCGCGCCCAACGCCCCGTCGATGACCCGGTGATCGACGCTGAGCGTCACGGACATCACCGTGGCGACCTCGATCTGCCCTTCGGTGTTCACGACGGGTTTCTTTACCCCCGCGCCCACGGCCAAGATCGCGCCATGGGGCGGGTTTATCACAGCGTCGAAGTTGTCGATCCCGAACATGCCGAGGTTGGAGATCGCGAAACTGCCGCCCTGGTAGTCGTGGGGGGCCAGCTTTCTGTCGCGGGCGCGGGTGGCCAGGTCCTTCATCTCGGCCGACAACTGGCTGAGCGATTTGGTGTCGGCGTCCCGCAGGACGGGGGTGAACAGCCCGCCCTCGATGGCAACGGCGACGGCCACGTCCGAGGGTTTCAGTTCCAGAATGCGGTCCCCGGCCCACACCGCATTGGCGGCGGGCACCTGTTGCAGGGCCAGGGCGCAGGCCTTGATGATGAAATCGTTGACCGAGAGTTTTACACCGCGCTTTTCAAGCTGCTTGTTGAGTTGGCCGCGGAAGGCGAGCAGATCGTCGATCCGGATGTCCCGGCGCAGGTAGAAATGCGGGATGGTCTGCTTGGCCTCGGTCAGGCGCGCGGCGATCGTCTTGCGCATACCGTCCAGCGGCAGTTCGGAATAGGCGCGGTCGGCATACATGGCCATGACCGCATCGGTGCCCGGACCGGCGGGCATTGCCGCAGGGGCAGGGGCGTCGGGTGCCGCGGTCGGTGCTTTTGGCGCGGGGGCGACGCTTGCGCCCTCGACATCGGCTTTCACGATGCGGCCGCGGGGGCCGGTGCCGGTGATCTGTGCCAGGTCCAGCCCCTTGTCGGCCGCGATCCGGCGGGCGAGCGGCGAGGCAAAGATGCGGGTGCCATCGCCGGTTGTGGGCGCCGGGGGCGCAGCGGCCGGCGCGGGGCCCCCATCGGGGGCCGCCTTGCCGCCCGTGTCGGCCGGTGCGGCCTCGGGTGCGGGTTTTGGCGCGGGCGCTTCGTCGGAAATGTCCCCGGCACTTTCGCCGTCTTCCAGCAGAACGGCGATGGGGGTGTTGACCTTGACCCCGTCGGTTCCGGCGGGGACCAGGATCTTGCCGATCACGCCCTCGTCCACGGCCTCGAACTCCATGGTGGCCTTGTCGGTCTCGATCTCGGCCAGCAGGTCGCCGGCAGCAACGCTGTCGCCCTCGGCGACCAGCCACTTGGCCAATGTGCCCTCTTCCATCGTGGGCGAAAGCGCGGGCATCAGGATTTCCGTAGGCATCAGCCGGCCCTCCTCAGCGATAGGTGACGGACTTGGCCGCGTCGATGACCTCTTTCGTGGTCACCAGCGCCAGCTTTTCCAGGTTCGCGGCATAGGGCATGGGCACGTCCTTGCCGGTGCAGTTGATCACCGGCGCGTCCAGCCAGTCGAAGGCCTCTTGCATCAAGACCGCCGAGATGTGGTTGCCGATGGAGCAGACCGGGAAGCCCTCTTCGACGGTCACGCAGCGGTTGGTTTTCTTGACGCTTTCGATCACGGTGGCGGTGTCGAGGGGGCGCAGGGTGCGCAGGTCGATCACCTCTGCCGAAATGCCGTCTTTCGCCAACGCCTCGGCGGCCTCCAGCGCGTAGGTCATACCGATGCCAAAGCTGACGATGGTCACGTCCGTGCCCTCGCGCCAGATCCGTGCCTTGCCGAAGGGCAGGGTGAAATCCTCCAGCACCGGCACATCGAAGCTGCGGCCGTACAGGATTTCGTTTTCCAGAAAGATCACCGGGTTGGGGTCGCGGATGGCGGTTTTCAGCAGGCCCTTGGCATCGGCGGCCGAGTAGGGCTGCACGACCTTGAGGCCGGGGATATGCGCATACCACGCGGCGTAATCCTGGCTGTGCTGTGCGGCGACGCGGGCGGCCGCGCCGTTGGGGCCGCGGAACACCATCGGACAGCCCATCTGGCCGCCGGACATGTACAGCGTCTTGGCGGCAGAGTTCACGATCTGGTCCATCGCCTGCATCGCGAAGTTGAAGGTCATGAACTCCACGATCGGGCGCAGACCGCCAAAGGCCGCGCCAACGCCGAGGCCCGCGAAACCATGTTCGGTAATGGGCGTGTCGATCACGCGCTTGGATCCGAATTCGTCCAGCAGGCCCTGGCTGATCTTGTAGGCGCCTTGATACTCGGCCACCTCTTCGCCCATCAGGAAAACCGTGCCATCGCGGCGCATTTCCTCGGCCATAGCGTCGCGCAGGGCCTCGCGCACGGTGGTCGATTTCATCTCGGTGCCCTCGGGGACGTCCGGTTCGGGCGCGGGGGCTGCGGCCTTTGGCGTGGCGGGTGCCGGGGCGGGCGTGCTGTCGGTCGCCGCAGATGCCGGTGCAGGGGCCTTGGCCGCGCTTGCGGCGGCCTCGGCATCCTCGCCGTCCTCGACCAGCACGGCGATGGGGGTGTTGACCTTGACCCCGTCGGTGCCTGCGGGAACCAGGATCTTGCCCAGTGTCCCCTCGTCCACTGCCTCGAATTCCATGGTGGCCTTGTCGGTTTCGATTTCGGCCAGGATGTCGCCGGCGGACACGGTATCGCCCTCTTTCACCAGCCACTTGGCCAGCGTGCCCTCTTCCATCGTGGGCGACAGGGCGGGCATCAGGATTTCGGTAGCCATCTTGTTTCCCTCCCTCAGGCGTTCTGCGGCGCCGTATCGGCGTAGATATCGGTCCAAAGCTCGTCCAGCGCGGGCTCGGGGCTTTCCTTGGCGAACTCGGCGGCCTCGTTGACGACGCCCTTGATCTGCTTGTCGATCTCTTTCAACTCGTCCTCTGTGGCGTGCTTGCCTGTCAGCAGCAGGTCGCGCACATGTTCGATGGCGTCGCGTTCCTCGCGGATCTTCTGCACCTCTTCGCGCGAGCGATACTTGGCCGGGTCCGACATGGAATGCCCGCGATAGCGGTAGGTCATGATTTCCAGAATGTAGGGGCCCTTGCCCGCGCGGCAGTGAGCGACGGCCTTTTCCCCGGCCGCCTTGACCGCCAGCACGTCCATACCGTCAACGGCCTCGCCCTTGATGCCAAAGGCGGCGCCGCGTTCCCAGAAATCGGGGCTTTTCGTGGCGCGCTTGACCGCGGTGCCCATGGCGTACTGGTTGTTCTCGATCACGAAGATCACCGGCAGGTCCCACAGTTCCGCCATGTTGTAGGTTTCGGCCACCTGGCCCTGGTTCGCCGCCCCGTCGCCGAAATAGACAAAGGTGACGCGGCCGTTTTCCTGATACTTGTCGGCAAAGGCCAGCCCGGCGCCGATCGGCACCTGCGCGCCGACAATCCCGTGCCCGCCGTAGAAATGCTTCTCTTTCGAGAACATGTGCATCGAGCCGCCCTTGCCCTTGGAATAGCCGCCCTCGCGCCCGGTCAGTTCGGCCATAACGCCCTTGGGGTCCATGCCGCAGGCCAGCATGTGGCCGTGGTCACGGTAGGATGTGATGCGCTTGTCGCCCTCTTCGGTGGCCGCTTCCAGCCCGACGACAACCGCCTCTTGCCCGATATAAAGGTGGCAGAAGCCGCCGATCAGGCCCATGCCGTACAATTGGCCAGCCTTTTCCTCGAATCTGCGGATCAGCAGCATCTCGCGGTAAAAGGTCAGTAGTTCTTCCTTGGAAGTATTTGATTTTTGGGGGGTCTTTCGCGTGGCCATTGGGCGGCGCCTCCTCCGCGCGGCAAATGGTTTAACGTTAAACAAAATAATAGCAGACAGGGCCCACGAATGCGAGGTCTTTTCCGGGGAGCAACCGGCAAGGCAGGGTGGGGGGGAAAGGGCCGGGGGTTAGCGGATCACGATTTCATCCGCGCGCACCATGCCCAGAACGGCGCGGGCACGTTCGTCCAGCAGGTCCAGGTCCAGGTAATCGTCCGACATCCGCCGCGTCTTGTTTTCCAGAACGGCGATTTCGGTGGTCAGCGCGGCGCGGCGGGCCTCCAGCTGTGCGACGTCGGACTCGATCTGGATGCGGCGGAACAGGCCGTAATTGCCCTGCACCGCAGAATAGGTGAAATACGCCGCCAGGGAACACGAGACCCCGAGAAAGGCCAGCCCCCCGAGACCCGGGCGTTTGCGCGCGTTGCTCATTCTTCCTGCCTCTCATGCCGCCTCTGACGGGCGGGGTTGGTGGCAGTGTCGCACAAGCGAATCGGCTTGTGAATCCCCTAAATGTAGGGGGTAGCCGCCGTTCGGGGCGGGCCCGGCGCCTTGCGGCGCCGGGCGTTCTTGATCACTCTTCCAGCGCCGCGACGCCGGGCAGGGTCTTGCCTTCCATCCACTCCAGGAAGGCGCCGCCCGCGGTCGAGATGTAGGTGAAATCCGCCGCAACGCCGGCGCCGTTCAGGGCCGCGACCGTATCGCCCCCGCCTGCAACCGAGATCAGTCTGTCGGCCCTGGTCATCTCGGCGGCCTTCTGTGCGGCGGCGTTGGTGGCGGCGTTGAACGGTTCGATCTCAAAGGCACCCAGCGGACCGTTCCAGATCAGCGTGTTGCACTTGCCGAACACCTCGTCCACCGCCTTCACGGTTTCGGGGCCGGCATCCAGGATCATCGCGTCGGCCGGGCAGGCGTCGGCGGCGACTGTTTCGTTCTCGGCGCCGGCCTTGAATTCACGCGCCACGACCACGTCGACGGGCAGCACGATCTCGCAGCCGGCGGTTTTGGCCTTGTCCATGATGTCGCGCGCGGTGCCGGTCATGTCATGCTCGCACAGCGACTTGCCCACATCGATGCCCTGGGCGGCCAGGAAGGTGTTGGCCATGCCGCCGCCGATGACAAGGTAATCCACCTTGGCCACCAGGTTGCCCAGCAGGTCCAGCTTGGTGGAAACCTTGGCGCCGCCGACGACCGCGACCACCGGGCGTTCGGGGGTGGCCAGCGCGCCTTCCAGCGCCTTCAGCTCGGCCTCCATGTTGCGGCCCGCGCAAGCGGGCAGCAGGCGGGCCAGCCCCTCGGTCGAGGCATGCGCGCGGTGCGCGGCCGAGAACGCGTCGTTGACATAGATATCGCCCAGGGCCGCGATGGCTGCGGCAAGCTCGGGGTCATTCTTTTCCTCGCCCGGGTGAAAGCGGGTGTTTTCCAGCAGCAGGATGTCACCCTCGCTCATCGCGGCGACGGCCTGTTTCGCGGGCAGGCCGATGCAGTCCTCGGCAAAGACGACGCCCTGGCCAAAGGCCGCTTCCAGCGCGGGAATGGTGACCTTCAGGCTCATCTCGGGCACGACTTGCCCCTTGGGGCGGCCGAAATGAGCCAGCAGCACGGGCTTGCCGCCCTTGGCCAGGATGTCCTTGACCGTGGGCATGATCCGCTCGATCCGGGTGGCATCGGTGACGCGGCCATCCTCGACCGGCACGTTGATATCCACCCGTACCAGCGCCACCTTGCCGGCGAGGTCCATGTCGTCGAGGGTCTTCCAGGCCATGCGTTCTCCTCCCGAGGGTTATAGGCTTGGCGCTAGATCGCCCGAAGCGGGGGGCAAGGTCAATGCTCTTGGCCGCTGCCGCCCCTTTCCTTCGGCGATTGGTCGCACTACGCTCCGCCCCGGAAAAACAGGCAGGAGGAGGCCACAATGGCCGAGATCAAGGATCCCGAAAACACGATCATCATGGAGCTGAAGGACGGTCGCGTCGTGATCGAGCTGATGCCCGATATCGCCCCCGCCCACAGCGCCCGGATGAAGGAACTGGCCCGCGCAGGCGCCTATGACAACGTGGTGTTCCACCGGGTGATCGACGGGTTCATGGCCCAGACCGGGGACGTGGCGCATGGCAACGCCGAGAATGGCTTCAACATCCGCCGCGCGGGCACCGGCGGGTCGGACCTGCCGGATCTGCCGGCAGAGTTTTCGCGCATTCCCCATGACCGGGGCACGCTGGGCGCGGCGCGGTCGCAGAACCCGAATTCCGCCAATTCGCAGTTCTTCATCAACTTCACCGACAATCACTTCCTGAACGGTCAGTACACCGTCTATGGCCGCGTGATCGAGGGGATGGAACATGTCGATGCCATCACCCGGGGCGAGCCGCCCGCAAACCCCGATCGCATGCTCAGCGTCAAGGTGGCGGCCGATGCGTAAGGCCCTGACCCTTCTGGCTGTTCTGGCCGCCGGTCCGGCGCTGGCCACCGGGCTGGAAATCGACATCGCGGGCGAGGGCGCCAACGGCACCGTCACCGTTGACCTGTTCGAGGATGTCGCCCCCAACCATGTGGCCCGGATCACCGAACTGGCAGAGGCCGGCGCCTATGACGATGTCGTCTTTCACCGGGTGATCGACCGTTTCATGGCGCAGACCGGCGATGTGCAGTTCGGCAAGCTGGGCGGCGACATGCGGCTTGCCGGGCGCGGTGGATCCGATCTGCCGGACCTTGCGGCGGAATTCTCCGATCTGTCGTTCGAGAGGGGCGTGATCGGCATGGCGCGGTCGACAGATCCGGACTCGGCCAATTCGCAGTTCTTCATCATGTTCGCACCCGTTCCGGGGTTGAACGGGCAATACACGGTTGTCGGTGAGGTGACTGACGGGATGGACGTAGTCGACGCGATCAAGCGCGGCGTTCGGGGCCAAAACGGCGCCGTCATGGGCCAGCCCGACCGGATGGTCGCCGTGCGCGTCATCGACTGAACGGCTGGCGGGCAACCGGCACGGCGCGCCCTTGGGTCAGACGCCGTGCCGGGAGCTGCTTTAGCCGATGGGGATCACGCGTCCAGTCGCCAGCCGCGTCTTGGACCGGCGGCGCGATACCGTCGGGATCGGCAGGATGCGCTTGCCCGTCCGCAGGCGCATCTTCAGCCGCCGGTGCCAGATCGTCGGCAGCTTGATCGCCGAGGACAGCGGTGTGGCGCGGGCCGTCAGCCCCGCGCGCGGGGCGGCCGCGCTCAGCATGGCCAGCCCGAAGAAATCGGAAAAGGGTGTGCTGCCGTATTCCGCAAGATCCCATCGCGTGTCCGTCACGATGCGATCGGCCTGAATCAGGCTCTTGGGAAATCTCTGGTCCGCAACTCCGGTCATGGACGTTCCTCTCGGTCGGGTCGGCGCGTTTTCCTTCGTTTACTGCGCGGCGTTCGCCTGCGCCAAGGGGGCCATTCAGCGCAGCGGGCGGCTGATCTCGCCCCCGCCCACGGCAGCCGCCACCCCGGTCGTGCCGGGGCAAGAGGTCGGCAGGCCCCGCGCCACCCGCACCGCGAGAAAGGCAAAGGCCTGCGCCTCCAGCATGTCGCCGTTCAGGCCGACCTCTTCGACCTGAACCGCGGTCACGCCCGCGCGTTCGATCAGCATCTCCATCATCAGCGGGTTCAGCCGCCCGCCCCCCGTGACCAGCAGCCGTTCAGGCGGTTCGGGGCAGTGTTCCAGCCCGCGGGCCACCGCGCTGGCCGCCGCGGCGGTCAGGGTCGCCGCCGCATCTGCGTCCGGCAGATGCGCCACCCGCGCCAGCAAATCGGCAAAGGCATTGCGGTCCAGCGATTTGGGCGGCACACGAAAGAAGAAGGGATGATCCATCAGCGCCGCGATGACGCCCTCGTCCACAATGCCCTGTGCGGCCAATTCGCCGTTGCGGTCGCACCCCAGCCCGCGCCGGGCCTGCATCAGGTCGTTCAGGGGGGCATTCGCGGGGCCGGTGTCAAAGGCCAGCAGCGCGCCCTCTGCCTCTGGTGCGGGGCGGCTTGGGTCCACCCAGGTCAGGTTGCCCACGCCGCCCAGATTGACGAAGGCCACCGGCGCCTCGGCCCCGATGAACCGCGCGCAGGCGAAGTGAAAGAACGGCGCCAGCGGCGCGCCCTGACCCCCCAGCCGCACATCCGCGCTGCGGAAATTCCAGACCACCGGAACCCCCAGGGCCTGTGCCAGCACCTGCCCGTCGCCCGCCTGGTGGGTGCCGCGCCCCCGTGGATCATGGGCCAGGGTCTGGCCGTGAAACCCCGCGATCTGCACCCCTTCGAAACGGGTCATCACCTCGGCATGGGCGGCCTCGACCACCTCGGCGGCGGCGTTTACCCCATCATCGCCCGGCCATTTTCCAAGGGCCGCGGTCAGGGTGGCGCGTTCTTTGGCCGTGTAGGGGCGGTAGGCGGTGTCGCCAAATCCTGAAATCGCCTCGCCATCGGTCAGCAGTATGGCCGCATCCACCCCGTCCAGCGAGGTTCCCGACATCGTCCCCAATGCTCTGACGACCCGTGCGTCCTTCATGGCCTTCCCCTTGCCGCCTTGCCCCGATATATCACGCCCGAAACCAGCCAAGGGACAAGAGGCAATGACCTACCACCCCAAATCCGATTTCCTGCGCGTGATGATCGAGCGTGGCTTTCTGGCCGACTGCACCGATTATCAGGGCCTCGACGAGGCGTTGAGCGAAGGGGTGGTGACCGCCTATATCGGCTATGATGCCACGGCAAAATCGTTGCATGTGGGGCATCTGCTGAACATCATGATGCTGCGCTGGCTGCAAAAAACCGGGCACCGGCCCATCACGCTGATGGGCGGAGGAACGACCAAGGTGGGCGACCCGTCTTTCCGGTCCGACGAACGCCCGCTTCTGAGTGCGGCGGATATCGACGCCAACATCGCCTCGATGAAGCTCGTCTTTGACAAATACCTCAGCTACGACGACTCGGCCCCGACCGGCGCCTTGATGTTGAACAACGCCGAATGGCTGGACGGGTTGAACTATCTTGAGTTCCTGCGCGATATCGGGCGGCATTTCAGCGTGAACCGGATGCTGTCGTTCGAGTCGGTGAAATCGCGGCTGGACCGGGAACAATCGCTGTCCTTCCTCGAATTCAACTACATGATCCTTCAGGCCTACGATTTCCTGGAGCTGAACCGCCGCTATGGCTGCCGGTTGCAGATGGGCGGGTCGGACCAGTGGGGCAACATCGTCAACGGCATCGACCTGACCCGCCGCATCCTGGATGCCGAGGTGTTCGGTCTGACCTCGCCGCTGTTGACCACGTCGGACGGGCGCAAGATGGGCAAGAGCCAGGGCGGTGCCATCTGGCTGAACGCCGAAATGCTGTCGCCCTACGAATTCTGGCAGTTCTGGCGCAACACCACCGATGCCGATGTGGGCCGGTTCCTGAAGCTTTACACCGAATTGCCGGTCGAGGAATGCGAACGCCTGGGCGCGCTGGAAGGGTCCGAGATCAACGACGCCAAGATCCGCCTTGCCAATGAGGTGACGACCCTTTGCCACGGCGCAGATGCAGCCGCAGCGGCGGAGGCCACCGCGCGCGAGGTGTTCGAAAAGGGCGGCGCGGGCGACGACCTGCCCACCCTGGATCTCAGCGCGGCAGAGTTGGGCGAGGGGATCTCGGTGGTTCAGCTCATCACGCGGTCGGGATTGGCGAAATCGGGCAAGGAGGCCAAGCGCCTGATCGCCGAGGGCGGCGCGCGGCTGAACGATGAGCCGCTGACCGATGCGGGGCTGATGGTGGATGCGGACATGCTGGCCGACCCGATCAAGCTGTCGGCGGGCAAGAAGCGTCACGCGCTGGTGCGTATGCAAGGCTGATCGCGCGATGCTGCGGTGCGGCAGATGAATTGCCGCATTGCAGAAAATGCATGGCCGTCGAGTTGCTGCAACGCAGCATTTTTGGTATGACGAAGGCGCAGTAGGTGTCCGGCGATTTCCGCCGTCGACGCATTCCTGCTGCCGCTTCTTCTTGCCGAAAGGATTGTGTTACATGAGCAACGACGACCTCGCCTCGCGGATTCTCGGTTTTACCCGGTTTCTCGTCCACGCGGCCGATCGCGTCGATCATGCGGCACTGGGACGTGGCTGGCTGGATCATGAGGGTCAACCCACACAAGAGGGCCGCGAACTGATCGAGGCGCTGCTGGGGCAGGACACCGCCCGCAGCGCCTACCGTCTGGCCTGCTGAAACCACGCGCCGGACGCGCGCGATCACGGCATTTCCAGCGCTGTTCGGGCGGATGAACTCTTTTGCTGCAATGCAGCGAAATCTGGGCTAGACTTGGCGCGATATGCTGCGCGGGTGCCCCGTCATTCGCGGCTTGGCCGTGGGTGGGGCTCCGTGTGGCGTGAACAGACCCGAAACGAAAAGGGAAATGCCATGTCCGCCTTTGCCATTCCGCTCGCCCTGACCACCAGCTACTGCCGTTTCTGGGGAACCGTTGCCGAGATGCAGGTTCGCCTGGCCGAGCAATGGGTGTCGTTCGGTGTGCAATTCAGCCCCATGACCTTTGAAAGCGGCACAATGCCGGCCACGCCCGCGCCGGCCAAACCTGCGCCCAAGACCACGCCCGCCCGCGCCCGGACCGCGGCCAAGCCGGTCGCGAAGACAGCCGCAAAACCGGCCGCGACCGCCGATAGCCCGGCACCGGCAGCCAAGCCCGCCGGCAAGACGCCCAAGGCCGCTGCCCCCGCCGCCGAGGCCCCGAGGCCCGCCAAGGCACCGGCGAAGCCTGAAGAGAGCGCGCAGGCGCCTGAACCCGCCAGCACCGACGCGAAATCCCCGACGACGGCCCCGGCCACCGAAACCGGCGCTGCGGCCCCCAAGCGCGAGCCGCGCCGCCGGGCCCGTCGCCAGCCCGCCGCGCCCAGTCAGCCGTTCAAGGAGTGATCGGCGCCATACCGCGTGGGTGCGCAAGGAAAAGATCGCCATGAACCGGGGCGCGCAACAGAATTGCGTGCCCCTTTCCATTTCCGGGAAATTCCCCGCCAAGCTGCGCACGTGCTGCAACGCGGTGCTTCGGACTTGGCAATGGTCTGGTCAGCGATCCCGTTCCATATTGGCCCCATGGGAGGAAACGTCTGTAAATGGACAGGAGTTTCCAAGAAATGGCACTTGCAAACACAAACATCACCGGTCTGCACGTCCCCACGCTGGGGAACCTGGTCGGCGTATTCGCCCGGATCGTAGAAAACCACCCGCGCAGCCGCCAGGTTGCGACCCTGAATGCCACCAGCGATGCCGAGCTGGCCCGGCGCGGCGTCACCCGCGAAGAGGTGATCCGCCACATCTTCCGCGACCGCTATTATCTGTGATGGCAATGGGGCTTTGACCCTGCGTGCGGGACTGGCTATCTGTAGGCCCAGAAACGAAAACGCGCCGGGGATGCCATGTCCGGGAAAGAGACCGACACCGCTGAATTCGACCCGCTCCGTTCCCTTGCAGCCGCCCAGGCAGAGGGGGTTGGCCTGGCCGCCTGGCTGGGATGCGCGATGGTCGACTATACCCGCCGTGCGGCGAATGACATGGCCGGTTTCGCCCGGGACAAGGCGTTGCGCGATGCCGAAACCCTTGCCCGCGCGATGACGTGCCGCGACGCGGCCAGCCTTGCGGCGATCCAGCAGGACTATCTTGGCGAAACGGTCGCCGCCGCCACGAAAGAGGCTGCGCACCAGGCAGAGAAGACCGCACAGTTCTGTTCCAATGTGCGAGAGCGGATGACCTCTGCTCTGGACGAACAGGGCTCTTGACCTTCCAGTCGGTGTAAGCCCCATCTGTTGCGCCCGTGTTCACAACAGCGGCGGTTATGACGGCTGTTCGGGTAACCTGGCTTGACCTGCAAGGCTTGCACTGCGCGCAGACAGGGGGATCGCATGAATATTGGCGAGGCAGCGGAACAGACGGGCCTGCCGCCCAAGACCCTGCGCTATTACGAAGAGATCGGCCTTGTCCGGCCCGCACGCAGTGCCAACGGCTATCGTGCTTATTCTGAAACGGACCTGCATCGCCTGACCTTTCTGGGGCGTGCGCGGGCGCTTGGCTTCACGATCGAGGAATGCCGCGCGCTGCTGGCGCTTTACAGTGACCGGAACCGCGCCAGCGCGGATGTGAAACGTATCGCGCGCGACCATCTGGACCAGATCGACGCCAAGATCGCCGAGCTTCAGGCGATGCGTGCTACTCTGTCCGAACTGATCGAGGCCTGCGCGGGCGATGCCCGGCCCGACTGCCCGATCCTGCGGGGTCTTGCCGGTGAGAAAGGCAAGGCCGTTTAGCGCCGTCTTTCGAAATTCAGCGGCAGGGTGAAGCTGTCGCGGGGTCGTCCCAGCCCCCTTGGTGCCGCCGGGAATGGCGCAGCCCGGCGCACGGCGGCCAGCGCGGCCCGGTCCAGCGATGCATCACCAGCACTGCGCACCAGCCGCGCGGACAGCAATTGCCCATTCGCCGCAACGACCAGTTCGACCAGCGCGCGCCCCTCGGCCCGGCTGCCGCGCGGATAATGGTGCTGCCGGGTTACGCGGGCCAGGATGCGTGCGCCCCATTCGGCCCGCAGCGATTGCCGCTGTCCGGGGGACAGGGTGGGGGTGGCAACGGTGCCGGTCTGCCCCCCGGCCACGGGGGCGCCGGCGGTGCCTTTCGCGCGGCGGGCCTGTTGCGGCGTGCTTGCTGGTGTGGGGTCCGGGCGCGCAACGGGGCGGGGGCTGTCGGCCAGCGGGGCGCCGGTCTGCGCTTGGGCATCCGGCAGGGTGTCCGGGCTTGGCATCGGCGGCCGGCTGGGCAGGGCCCGGCCCGGTGCGGGGGCGGGGGGCACCAGGGCGGCGGTCCGGTCGGGGCGCGGCGCGGCGGGCAGGGCGGGCATCTGCCGGGGCAGTTGTGGCGCGGCCATTGCCGGGGGCGGTGCGGGCAGCGACGGCGCTGTCACCTCGGGCCGGTCCGGTTGCGCGGGGAGGGGCGCGCGCGTGTGCGGGGCGGGCGCGCTGTCGGGCAGGGTGGGGGCCGTGTCTGCCTGCGGGCTGGCAGGGGCCGGGCTCGCGCTGTGTGGCGCGGGCGCGGTGTCCCATTCCTGCGCGATCCGGGCCATTGCGGGCGGTGCCGCGGCCAGCGTGACCAGATCCTCGCCCCCCTCGCCACCAGCGCCGGTTCCCCCGCCCAGCGACCCCGCGGCCAGCGTGAACGCCGCCACATGCAGCCCCGCGGCCAGCGGCACGAACAGCGCGATATCGGCCAGGCGGTTCATCGCGGCACCGTCACCAGTCGCACCGGCCCGTGGCCGACCGCCGTCAGCCGGGCCACGATCCGGGCCAGGTCCGGCGCCGGGGCGCGGGCATCGGCGCGCAGCAGCACCGGCCCGGGCGCGCGTTCCGCCAGTGCCGCAACGACCGCATCCCCCCGCACCGTTCCAAAGGCCAGATCGCCATTCGCGGACAGGTAGATCGTTGCCCCCTCTGCCGCGGTGGCGCCGCCTGCGCGGGGCGGCGTGGTGGCGAAGGGTTCGGGCGGGGTCAGCCGCGCCGTCATCAGGAAGAAGATCAGCAGCAGGAACACGACGTTGATCATCGGTACGATCGCCTCGCCCGTCCTTGCCCGCGTATGCCCCCCGAAATCCAGCATCGCCTACTCCACCAGCATGGCGCCGGCAAAGCCGGCCCCGGCCAGCGCCTCCAGCGCATCGACCAATGCCTGCGTGTCCGCCCCCGGCCGCGCGCGCACCAGCACAGGGTCGCCTTGGCGCGGGGTCAGGGCGGCCAGCCGATCCAGCAGGGCGGGCAGGTCCATGGATACGCCGTTCAGGCGCATGCCATCCTGGGTCACCTCTACCAGACGGGGCGGGCCGCTCCAGGCAGTGGACCCGCCCGACGCGGTGCCCAGTTCCAGCCCTGCCTGCGGCCCGAACCGCGCCGCCAGCATGAAGAACACCAGCAGCAGAAAGACCACGTCGATCATCGGGGTCAGGCTGGGCCGGCGGGGGCGGCGCGGGGTGTCGAAGGCGAACATCGCTCAGCGCCCCTTGCCGGACAGGAACAGGCGGGTGGCCAGATCCTCCATATCGGCGCGGGCGCTGTCCACGACCGACTCCAGCCAGCTATGGGCGATGGCCGCCGGGATCGCCACGGCCATGCCCGCGGCGGTGGTCAACAGCGCCTCCCATATCCCGCCAGCCAGGTCGGACGGGTCGGCTGCGGCGCCGCTGTTTTCCAATGCCTGAAAGGCGTCGATCATGCCCATCACGGTGCCCAGCAGCCCCAACAGCGGGGCGATCACGGCGATCAGTTCCAGCGCTCGCAGGCCTGTGCGCGCCTCGGCCAGCAGGCGGCGGGCGACGCGGGTGGTTTCCTCGCGCGCGGCCGCTTCGGGCAGGCCCCGGTGCAGCGCGTCGATGGCCGCCCGCACCAGCCGCGCCCGCAGGCCCGCGCGCCCGGCGACGGCCTGCGCTGCGGCGTCCCGCGCGCCATGCTGCCAAAGCTGGACCGCGCGTTCGGCCCGCGCCCCGGCAAAGGCGCCCATCAGGGCCAGGCGCCACAGCTTCCACAGGATTAGGGCCAGGGTCAGAACCGACAGCCCCGCGATCACCCAGATCGCCGGGCCGCCTTTGACCAGAAAATCGGCAAGCGCCTGCATGTCAGACCACCTCCAGCGGTTGGAAAACGGGGCCGTCCGGCGTGTCGGCCATATAGGCCCGCAGGCCGAAGACGCGGGCCAGGTTGTCGGGCGTCAGCACCTCGGCCGGGGGGCCGTCGGCCACCAACCGCCCGCGCTGCATCAGGATCAGCCGCGTGCAGAACCGCGCGGCCAGCCCCAGATCGTGCAGTGCCGCCAGCACCAGCCGCCCCTCGGCGGCCAGATCGGCGAACAGCCGCATCGTGGTGATCTGGTGCGCGGGGTCCAGCCCGGCGATGGGCTCGTCGGCCAGCAGCATCGGCGCCTCTTGCGCCAAGGCCCGCGCGATCAGCACGCGCGCCTGTTCGCCCCCCGACAGGGCAGTCGCGCGGCGGGCGGCGAAGTCAGTCAGATCCATCCGCGCCAGTGCGGCAGCGATGGCGGCGGCGTCGCGCGGGCCGGGCCGCTGGCCGGGGCCCAGATGGGGCGTGCGGCCCAGCCCCACCAGGGTTTCCACGCTGACGGGCCAGGCGATTTCACGCATCTGCGGCAGCCAGGCCGCCGCGCGGCCGCGTTCCGCCGTGGACAGGCGGGCCAGGCTGGACGTGCCCTTATGCGGCAGCAAGCCCAGGGCCGCGCGCATCAGCGTGGTCTTGCCCGCCCCGTTGGGGCCGATCAGGCCGACGCATTCGCCAGGGTGCAGGTTCAGCGAGATATCCTCGACCACCGGGCAGGGGCCGCGATAGACGGAGAGGTTGGACAATGTCAGCCCGGTCATGCGCCCTGCTCCCGCCGGGTTTTATAGATCAGGTGCAGGAACAGCGGTGCGCCCAGCAGCGCGGTCAGCACCCCCAGTTTCAGGTCGCGTTCGGGCAGGATCAGCCGCACCGCGATGTCAGAGGCCAGCAGCAGCGCCGCCCCGCCCAGGGCCGAGGCCAACAGCAGCCGCGCGGGTCGGGCGCCGACCAGCGGGCGCAGCAGATGCGGCACGATCAGCCCGACGAACCCGATGGCCCCGGCCACCGCGACCCCCGCGCCCACGCAGGCGGCCACGCCGACAACCAGCGCCAGGCGCAGGCGGGTCAGGCGGATGCCCAAGGCCTCGGCCGCGTCCTCGCCCAGGGTCAGCGCGTCCAGCCCCCGGCCCAGCCCTGCCAGCAGCAGCCAGCCCGCTAGGGTAAAGGGCAGTGCCAGCCAGACATGGGTAAACGACCGGTCGGCCAGCGATCCCATCATCCAGAACACGATATCGGCCGCGGCATAGGGGTTGGGCGACAAGTTCAGCACCAACGTCGTCGCCGCCCCCGCCAGCGCCGACAGCGCGATACCCGCCAGGATCAGGGTAAAGGCGCCGCCGCGCGGCCCCGCCAGCCCCAGCAACAGCCCCACCGCCACCAGTGCGCCCAAAAGCGCCGCGCCGGGCAGGGCCAGCGTGTAGGCCGCCGCCAACCCGGTTTGCAGCGCGATCACCGCGCCCAGGGCGGCGCTGCCGGACACGCCGATCAGCCCCGGTTCGGCCAGCGGGTTGCGCAAATACCCTTGCAGCGCTGCACCCGACAGCCCCAGGCTGGCGCCGACCAGCACGGCCAGGATCGCCCGGGGCAGGCGGATTTCGCGCATGACCAGCACGGCGGCATCGCCCCGGCCAGTCAGCAGGGCCGACACGCTTTCGCCAGGGGACAGCCCTGCCGGGCCGATCAGCAGCGCGGCGCAGAACAGCACGACGACCAGTAGCGACAGCAGCCAGAGGAGCAGCGAATACCTCATCTTGCCTCCAGCGCCCGGGCCGCGTCGGCCAGTTCGGCCACGGCGCGCAGCACTAGGGGTGTGCCGCAGATATAGGTTCCGTCGGACCGGGGGTGCACCGGCTGGTCGGCCATCAGCGCGGCCAGCGCCGGGTGGTCCAGCATGTTTTCGGCGCGCGAGGCGCCGCCATAGCGCTGTGCGCGGATCACCAGGTCGGGCGCGATCGTGACCAGCAGTTCCAGCGGAACGCGCCCGCCGCCCTTGCGCCCGGCCTCGGCCGTGGCGTTGCGCAGGCCCGCCGCGCTCAGGATGTCCTGGATCAGGGTGCCCCGCCCCGAGGTATAGCCCCCCGCGGCATAGACCGCAGCACGTGGCCCGGTGGCCGGATCGCGGGCCAGCGCGGCAAGATCGGCATCGAAGCGTGCGATCATCGCCTCGGCCTCGGCCTTGCGCCCCAGGGCGGTGCCCACGGTGCGGATATTGGCGCGGATGTCGTCGAAAGAGCGGGCCGGGGCGACCTGCACCACCGCGATCCCCAGCCGGCGCAGCATGTCCACCGTGGCCTGCGCGCCGTATCGTCCGGCCAGGACCAGATCGGGCGCCATCAGGAACAGTTCCTCGGCCTGGCCGTGGTTCACGGGGTAGGCGCGCGCGTTCTGGGCCAGGGGCGACAGTCGCGTGTCCCGCACCAGCATGGAGACCGAGATCAACTGCCCCGGCGCCGCCAGCATCATCGCCAGCTGGTCGGTGCACAGGTTGATCGATGCCACCCGCGCGGGTGGGGGCGTGGCCTGTGCCGCCGCCCCGGCCAGGCAAAGGGCCAGGGCGGCGAACAGCGATATGGGCCTAGAACGTCCCACGGATCCCCGCAAAGATCGCCCGATCCGACGTGCCGTAGCTGGCCACCGACTGGTAGCTTTCGTCGAACAGGTTTTCCACGCGAATATAGGCCTCGGCATGGTCGTTGACGCTATAGGACAGCATCCCGTTGACCACGGTATAATCGTCCAGCCCCGGCGCGCGGTCGGCCTGGTGCTGCACGCTGAGCGCACCCGACAGCATGTCGGTCAGGTCGATGGCCGCCTGAAGCGACAGGTCATGGCGTGCCACCCGTGCCCAGTTCGCTGCCGATTGCGAGCTGTCGGTATAGGTATAGCTGCCCGACAGCGTCAGCCGCTCGGAAACCGCGTAGTCGCCGGCCAGTTCCAGACCGTGCCGCCGCGAGGTGCCCGGCACCTGATTGTAGCAGCCGAAGGCCTGGCCGCAGGCGGTCGCGGTTGAATCGAACCCGATCAGGTTGTCGGCCTCCAGCAGGAAGGCGGTGGCGCGCAGGTGGCCCTTGTCGTCCAGGTAGCGTTCCACGCCCAGTTCGGCGGTCACGCTTTCCTCGGGGTCCATCGTGGGATCGCCATAGGCACTGTAGAGTTCATAGAGCGAGGGGGCGCGGAACCCGGTGCCGACCGCGCCGCGGATCACCCAATCCTCTGCCGGGCGCCACGCCAGCGCCAGGCGCCCCGTTTCGAACCGGCCAAAGGTGGAATGATCGTCGACCCGCGCCGAGGCGGTCAGGTCCAGGCTGTCGGTGGGGCTGATCGCAAGCTCGCCAAGCAAACCGTTCAGCCGGGTCGAGCCCAGGCCCGCGGCGTTTTCCTTCTCGGTGTCGGCGCCAAGGGACAGGGTGGTCGCGGCCCCCAGATCGCCGGTGCCGAGGTAGGACAGCTTGCGCCGGGTGCCGTCGAAGGGGGTGGCGAACCCGTTGGAACTGCTGATGCGGTCCATGTTGTAGTAGGTGGCGTCCAGCTTGTGATCCACCGCGCCGGTGGAAAACTCGGTGAACAGGCGGACGCCGGTGCTTTCGGCCTTGTTGAATTCGTCCCCCGGCGTGCCGGCAGTATCCCCGGTGAATTCGTCGAATTCACCGCGGCGGTTTTCGTGGAACGCGGCCAGGCCGATCAGCGCACCGCCGTCCAGTTCGTAGGTGCCGTAGAAATTGATCCGGGTTGCGTGGAAGCCGTCCTTCTCGAAGTTGCCGGCATCCTCGTCCTTGGCGGAAAAGCCATCCGTATCGATGCTGGCGATGCCAAAGGACAGCTCGTAGCGGTCGCCCTTGGCGGCCAGGCTGTAGCTGCCGCGCTGCGTCGCATAGCTGCCGTATTCCAGTTCGACGCGGTGTTCCACGCCCTCGGCGCTGGCGCGGGCCGACTGGATATCGATCACCCCCGCGATGGCGCGCGAGCCGTAGAGCGCCGATTGAGAGCCTTTCAGCACCTCCATCCGGCCCAGGCCCGCCGTGGTCAGCCCGCCAAAGTTGAACGACATTTGCGTGCCGGCCGGGTCGCTGACATCGATCCCGTCGATCAGAACCGGCGTGTAATAGTTGGGCGCGCCGCGCACCAGGACCGAGGTGATCGTACCGATCGGACCATTGGAGTTGACGATGATCCCCGGCACCCGTTCCAGGTGGTCTGTCAGGCGCACTTCGCCGGTTGCCTCGCGATCCTCTTCGGTCACGATCTCGACGGTGGCGCCGGTGCGGCTGATTTCGACCGGGGTCAGCCGCGCGGTGGCGGTGATCTCGTCCAGCAGCAGGCTGTCCTGCGCGATGGCTGACAGCGGGGCCATCCCTGCCAACAGGGCGATGGTGGCGGTTCGGTTCAAGGTCATTCTTGCCCTCCGTTCCGGGCACGCGTGCGTGCCGGCGGTGTTGTCTTGTCATGTCCGGGAAGGGCAAGGCCCCTACCGCAGACGGTGCTGATCAGGTCACCACTGCGGTCAGGCCGCCTCCGGAACGCACCCCGCGTCCGGAAAGGGTGATCTTGCCTCGGCAGGTCTCCTGGCTCGCGGGTCGTCGCTTGGCTGGCCTTCCCGGGGTGGTTCCCAGTGGCATCAGTCAGCCTTGCTCTCCGCCTACAGTTGCGGGGGCAGCCGCGGATTGGCCCAACCGGGCGCACCGCGTTCCCTTTTCATCCGTACCCTGGGGCACGGAACCGAAGCGTGACTTGGGTAACGAATCCCCGCGCGATGTCAAATGCGAATCACTGGGGCGACGGGCCTGTACCGGCCGCCGTTTCAAGCTGTCGGGAGGCCTCAACCACGGTCGGCGACAGGATCTCGGGCTGCTCTGCCGCGATGCGGGCCAGGCCCGCGCGCATCCGTGGATCCCAGAAATCGCGGATATGGCCCGCGACCCGTTCGGCCGCCCGCGCGGCGGGCAGGTGGGCAAAGGCCGTGGCGATCTGGTTGGCCATCCGGGCCAGTTTCTCAGCCTGCATCTTGTGCGCTCCTTACCGTTTGCCCGATCCGCGCGGGGTGGGAATAAACCTCGGCGGTGTTGCCCCGTAGCCGCCCGATCAGCGTCAGCCCCGCCGCCTGTGCCGCCGCCACTGCCCGCGCCGTTGGGGCCGAGGCCCCGGCCAGCACCGGCGCGCGCGCCAGCACCGCCTTTTGCACCAGTTCGATGGACAGTCGGCTGGTCATCACGACCACGCCGCCCGACAGGTCCGCGCCGGTTCGGGCCCGTGCGCCGATCAGCTTGTCCAGCGCGTTATGGCGCCCGACATCCTCGCGCGCGCAGACAAGGCCCGCCCCCGGTTGCCACAGTCCCGCGCCGTGGGTCGCGCGGGTGCGGGCATGCAGGGACTGTGCCTGCCTCAACGCCTTCATCGCCTGGGCCAGATCGCCGGGTGACAGGTGCAGGCCGCCGTTGGGCAGGGGCGGCAGGGCGCGCTCTGCGGCGGCCAGGCTGTCCAGCCCGCACAGCCCGCAGCCCACCGGCCCCGCCATCGCCCGGCGCCGCGCGGCCAGCCGGGCGCCGCGGGGCGCGGCCAGCCACATCCGCATCTCGATACCCTGGGGGTGGTCGATCTGCTCGATTTGCGTAATCTCGCCGGGTTGCGCGACGATCCCCTCGCTGAGCGCGAAGCCCAGGGCGAAATCTTCCAGATCGCACGGGCTGGCCATCATCACCGCATGTGTCGTCCCGTCAAAGCTGAGCGCCACTGCGCATTCGGCCGCCAGGTCGCGGTCCGTCCATCGCGGCGCCCCCTGCCCAAGGCACAGGGCGCGGGCAGGCCCCACCGCGCCGGTCATTCGGCGGCCGTTTCCACCGGGGCTGCGTTGGTCCGGCTGACCTGCACCGCCGTCACCTTGTATTCGGGGCAGTTCGTGGCCCAGTCGGAATTGTCCGTGGTCACGACATTGGCCCGGCTGTCGGGGTGGTGAAAGGTGGTATAGACCACGCCCGGCGCCACCCGGTCGGTGATCGTCGCGCGCAGCGTCGTTTCCCCCGCGCGCGAGGCCAGCCTGACCGTGTCGCCCTCGGCAATGCCGCGCTGTTCGGCGTCATGGGGGTGGATTTCCAGCCGGTCCTCGGCGTGCCAGACGGTGTTTGCCGTGCGCCGGGTCTGCGTGCCGACATTGTATTGGCTGAGGACGCGGCCGGTTGTCAGCAGCAGCGGAAAGCGCGGGCCGGTGCGTTCGTCGGTCGCGACGTAATCGGTGATGACGAACAGCCCCTTGCCGCGCACGAACCCCTCTGCGTGCATGACCGGCGTGCCAAGGGGGGCGGCATCGTTGCAGGGCCACTGGACGGATCCTTCGCGTTCCAGCAGATCGTAGGTGACATTGGCAAAGGCCGGGGTTGTCGCCGCGATCTCGGCCATGATCCGTTCGGGGTGGGGATAGTCCCAGCCCGCGCCCATGGCATTGGCCAGCCCCTGCGTCACCTGCCAGTCGGCCAGCCCCGCCTTGGGCGCCATCACCCGGCGCACCCGGTTGATGCGGCGTTCGGCATTGGTAAACGTGCCGTCCTTTTCCAGAAAGGTCGATCCGGGCAGGAACACATGGGCAAAACGCGCGGTTTCGTTCAGGAACAGGTCGTGCACCACAACGCAGTCCATCGCCGACAGTCCCGCTGCGACATGGTTGGTGTTCGGGTCCGATTGGGCCAGATCCTCGCCCTGAATATAGATGCCGCGGAAACTGCCATCCAGCGCAGCGTCCAGCATGTTGGGAATGCGCAGGCCCGGCGCGCCGGACAGGGGCACGCCCCAGGCGGATTCCAGCATCGTTCGTGTGTCCGCGTCATGCACATGCCGATAGCCGGGGAATTCGTGTGGGAAGGATCCCATGTCGCACGATCCCTGCACGTTGTTCTGCCCGCGCAGCGGGTTCACGCCCACGCCGGGACGGCCGATATTGCCGGTGGCCATGGCCAGGTTGGCAATCGCCATCACGGTGGTCGAGCCTTGGGAATGTTCCGTCACGCCCAGCCCGTAATAGATCGCCCCGTTGCCGCCTGTGGCGAACAGGCGGGCGGCCGCGCGGACATCTGCGGCGGGTACGCCGGTCAGATCCGCTGTCGCCTCGGGGGACAGGTGGTCCTGCGCGACGAAGCCCGCCCAGTCGGCATAGGCGTCCCCGTCGCAGCGCGCTGCGATAAAGGCCGCGTCGGTCAGCCCCTCGGTCACGATCACATGGGCCATGGCGGTCAAGAGTGCGACGTTGGTGCCAGGCCGCAGGGGCAGGTGATGTGCGGCACGCAGATGCGGTCCCTGCACCAGGTCGATCCGGCGGGGGTCGGCGACAATCAGCTTTGCCCCCTGCCGCAGGCGTTTTTTCAAGCGCGCGGCAAAGACCGGGTGCCCGTCGGTCGGGTTCGCACCGATCACCAGCACCACATCCGCATGTGCCACGCTGTCGAAATCCTGCGTCCCGGCTGAGGTGCCAAAGGTCGTCTTCAGCCCATAGCCCGTGGGCGAGTGGCAGACGCGGGCGCAGGTGTCGATGTTGTTGTTTCCGAAGACGGTACGGATCATCTTCTGCACCAGGAATGTTTCCTCGTTCGTGCAGCGTGATGAGGTGATGCCACCAATCGCGCCCGTGCCATGCGCCGCCTGGATCGCGCGGAACCGTTCGGCGGTAAAGGCAAAGGCCTCGTCCCAACTGACCTCGCGCCAGGGGTCGGTGATGCGCGCGCGGATCAACGGGGTCAGGACGCGGTCGGGGTGATTGACATAACCCCAGGCAAAGCGGCCCTTGACGCAGGAATGCCCCCGGTTCGCCTTGCCCTCTTTGGCGGGGACCATGCGCACCAGTTGATCGCCCTTCATCTCTGCCCGAAAGGTGCAGCCGACCCCGCAATAGGCGCATGTGGTCAGAACCGCCCGGTCGGGCGTGCCTTGGTCGATCACTGCCTTTTCCTGCAGGGTCGCGGTCGGGCAGGCCTGCACGCAGGCCCCGCAACTGACGCAATCCGAGGACAGGAAATCCGCCGCGCCCGTGGAAATCCGCGCCTCGAAGCCGCGCCTCTCCAACGTCAGGGCGAATGTGCCCTGAACCTCTTCACAGGCGCGCACGCAGCGATAGCAGGCGATGCACTTGGCCGGATCATAGGTGAAATAGGGGTTCGTTTCGTCCTGGGGGATATAGCGCGGGTTGGCCTCGCCGTTCTGGCGCGGCTGGTGGTGGTTGGCGCCGGGGGCGTAGCGCACATCCCGCAGGCCCACCGCGCCGGCCATATCCTGCAACCGGCAATCGCCATTGGCCGCGCAGGTCAGGCAATCCAGCGGGTGGTCCGAGATATACAGCTCCATCACCCCGCGCCGCAGCTTTGCCAGTTGGTCGGTCTGTGTGTGGACCTGCATTCCGTCCTCGGCGGGCGTGGTGCAGGACGCAGGCGTGCCCCGGCGCCCCTCGATCTCTACCATGCACAGGCGGCAGGATCCGATGGGTTCTACGCTGTCGGTGGCGCAGAGCTTGGGGATATCGATCCCCAGTTCGGCAGCGGCGCGCATCACGCTGGTCCCCGCAGGCACGGTGACCGGCTGGCCGTCGACGGTCAGCGTCACGGTGGCGGCAGAGGTGCGGGCCGGGGTGCCGAAATCGGGGTCGGGCAGGATGAAGTCCTTCATGACCGGGTCTCTTCTCCTGATGGACTTGCGTCAGACAGAGGGCGGTCGCGCGCAGCCTGGGGCGCAAGCGCCCCGTGCGGGCAGAACCGAAGCAGATCAGTATCGCTCATTCCGCCGCCTCCCGTTGTCCCGCGAAATCGTCGGGGAAATGCCGCAACGCGCTTTCAACTGGGTAGGGGGTGAAGCCCCCCATCGCGCAGAGCGAGCCCGCGCGCATCACCTCGCACAGATCGGCCAGCAGCGGCGCGGCCTGCGGGTCGCCCGCGATCAGGCGGTCCAGCGTTTCCATTCCCCGCACCGCGCCGATCCGGCAGGGTGTGCAGGTGCCGCAGCTTTCCACCGCGCAGAACTCAAACGCAAAGCGCGCAAGCTGGCCCATGTCGGCGCTGTCGTCGAACACAGTCAGCCCCGCATGGCCCAACAACCCGCCGGCGGCGTCGCAATCCTCATAGGTCAGGGGGGTGTCGAACAGCGCGGGCGGGAAATAGGCCCCCAGCGGCCCGCCGACCTGCACCGCCTTGACCGGCCGCCCACTGGCCGTGCCGCCGCAGATACCGTTCACCAGATCACCCAGCGTCAGGCCGGGCCCGGTTTCGAACAGGCCCCCGTGCCGGACATTCCCGCCAATCTGAAAGGCAACGGTGCCGCGCGACCGGCCCGTGCCATGGGCGGCATAGCCGTCTGCGCCATCGGCAAGAATATGCGGCACGGCGGCGAGCGTCAGGACGTTGTTGATGACCGTCGGGCGCCCCAGGAACCCGGCAATCGCGGGCAGGGGCGGCTTGGCCCGCACGGTGCCGCGCTTGCCCTCCAGCGAATTCAGCAGGGCGGTTTCCTCGCCGCAGACATAGGAACCCGCACCGATGCGCAGTTCAATCGTGAACCCGCTGCCCGCCAGCACCTTGGTATGGAACACCTCAAGCGCCGCGCGCAGGATATCGGCGCAGACAGGGTATTCCGACCGCAGGTAGATATAGCCGGTTTCGGCCCCAACCGCCCGGGCAGCGATTGCCATGCCCTCCAACAGGGCGAAGGGGTCGCCCTCCATCAGCATACGGTCAGCGAAACTGCCGCTGTCGCCCTCGTCCGCATTGGCGACGATCACCTTGCGGGGGCCATCGGCCTGCATCACGGTGCGCCACTTGATCCCGGCGGGAAACCCCGCGCCGCCGCGCCCGCGCAACCCGCTGTCGGTCAGGGCGGCGATGATCTGTTCAGGCGTCATGTCCTGCGCCCGCGCCAGCCCGGCCAGCCCGCCATGGGCGCGGTAGGCGTCCAGGTCCAGCGGATCGATCACCCCGCAGCGGGCAAAGGTCAGCCGGGTCTGGCGCGCCAGGAAGGGGATGTCGGCCACAGGTCCCAATGCCGCGGGATGAGGGCCGAAATCGCTGTCGAACAGGGCGGGCACGTCCCCCGTTGCGATCGGGCCAAAGCCCAGCCTTGCACCGTGGCGTTCGACTTCCAGCAGCGGTTCCAGCCAGACCATGCCCCGGCTGCCCGTCCGCACCAGGCGCAGGTCGATCCCGCGCCGGGTGGCCTCTGCCCGCAGGGCGTCGGCCACCGCCTCCGCCCCCAGGGCCAGGGCCGCGCTGTCGCGGGGCAGGAACAGAGTCAGGGTCATGGCGCGACCTCGGCCAGCAGCGTATCCGCCGTGACCCGCCCGCGCGGCGCGCCATCGACAAGGGCCGCGGGCGCGCAGGCGCACAGCCCCAGGCAATAGGCCGGCTCCAGCGTCACCGCGCCATCGGCTCTGGTTTCATGCCAGTCCAGGCCCAGCCCGGCGCGCAGGGCATCGGCTAGCGCGGCACCGCCCATGGCCTGGCACGCCTCTGCCCGGCAAACGCGCAGGATGCGGCGGCCGGGCGGTGTTGTGCGGAAATCGGGGTAATAGCTGACCACGCCATGCACCTCGGCCGTGGACAGGTCCAGCGCAGCTGCGATTTCGGGAAATACGTCGGGCGGGATATGCCCCAGTTCCGACTGGATCGCATGCAGCACGGGCAACAGGGGCCCGTCCATCCCGGCATGGGCCTCGGCGATCTGGCGGGCGCGGATCGCGGGATCTGTCATGGCGCGCTCCGGTTCATGCATACCTCAGTATGCCAAAAACGGTGCGCCGCGATCAAGACATCTGCGGAACGGTGGATCATGGATGTGCCTCCCTGCGGGCAGAGTGCCCCGCGCAGGCCGGGCCGCCATGTCCGCAAGCGGCACGCGTTCAGGGTTTTGCGACCACCCGTTCGCGGTGAAAGACATAAAGCCCCGAGGCCAGGATGATCGCTACGCCGAGCCAGGTCAGCGCATCGGGAAAATCGCCGAAGACGGCATAGCCGACCGCCGTGGCGCCGACGATTTCCAGGTATTGCAGCGGGGCCAGGCTGCTGGCCTCGGTCCGGCGGAAGGCCTCGGCGATCATGACGAAGGCGGCGGTCGCCGTCGCGCCCGCGCCGATCACCGCGGCCCATTCCCAGCCGGGCGTGGTGGGCATCGACAGCGGCACGGCGCCCAGCCACGCCGCCGCGCCCGCCAGTGCGATCATCGCCAGCACCGCGTAAAGCGTGGCGCCCAGTTGCACCGTCAATGCCGCGCGTGTCCGGCAGGCCAGCCGCAGCAGGATCATATTCAGCGCATAGGCCAGCGCGGCGGCCAGCGGCAGCAGCGCGGCCGGCCCGAACGCGGCGAAACTGGGCCGGATCACCACCAGCGCGCCCACCAGGCCCACCGCCACCGCCGCCAGTCGGCGCGGGCCGGGCACCTCGCCCAGCAAGGGGCCGGCCAGCAGCGTCAGCAACAGCGGCTCAACAAAGAAGATGGCGATCGCCGTGGCGATGGGCATCACCGCGAAGGCCGAAATCAGGCACAGCAACGTGACCAGGATGCACAGGCCCGCCAGCGCCACGATGGGCGAGAACATCGCGCCGCCCAGTCTGCGCCGCAGCAGCAGCGCGACGGGAACCATCCAGACCGCCTGTGAAATCAGGCGCCACATGGTGATTTCCAGCGGGTGCAGACTGGCCGACAGCAGCTTGGCCAGCGCATCGCCCAGGGGCAGCAACAGCATTGCCAGGGCCATGAGGGCCATTCCATTGGCGGTGGTGGCGGGGGCCGGGGCGGCGGTGCGCATCGCAAACCTCTTCAGGCGGCTCTGCGGGGGCAGAGGGTCCGGGCGTGCGGGACGGTTTCGGGTAGGGCGCGCCGCCGACGCCATCGGCGGGCACCCGTTTCCGATAGGGGCGCGGGGCGGGGCGTGTCAAGCCGGGGTCAGTCCGCGGTGACGGGTTGCCAGCGGCTTTCCAGCGTTTCGATGGCCCGGATCCGGTCGGCGGTGGCGGGGTGGCTCATCAGCCAGGCGGGGACGACGCCACCGCGGCTGCCGGCCAGATCCTCCAGCTTGGCGAACAGGGATTTCTGGTGCGCGGTGCCGATCCCGGCCTTGGTCAACAGGGCGGCGGCATAGGCGTCGGCCTCATATTCATCCTTGCGGCTGACCCGGGCGGCCAGCAGGGTGGTCAGTGCGTTGGCGATATAGATCCCGATGCCGGGCAGGAAACGTGACAGGATCATCGCCAGCGCGGTACGCAGCGCGTTCTGTCCGGAAAAGTCGATCATGCGCCGCCGCGTGTGGCCCAGGGCCACATGTCCCAACTCATGCGCGATGACGCTGGCCAATTCCTCGGCCGTGACCTCGCCCGCGCGGTAACGGTCGTAAAAACCGCGCGTCAGAAAGATGCGTCCGTCGGGCGCGGCCAGCCCGTTTACCGGCTCGATCTCGTAGATGTTCACACGGATGCGGGGCAGGTCCAGCGCCTGTGCCATCCGGTCGGTCAGCGCCTTGAGCCGCGCGTCGGCCAGCTCGGTTGACCGTGTGTCCAGCTCACGCCCCGTCCGCCAGGCGGAAAAGCGATACATGGCAAGGGCATAGAGGACGGCCAGCAGGATCGGGGTCAGCTTCAGCATTAGGGGAATATGGGGCGCTGCGGGGCGGCTGGCAATGCGGGGCGGCGCGGGCAAGGAAATGTGAACCCTTCGCCCCGATGCTGGCGCCATGAAACGGGATCGGATCAGTCGGGCGGGTCTGTGGGCCGCGCTTGTCATGGTGGGGCTTTGGCCGGTGGCGGTCGGGGCAGAGGCGGTGTCGCTGTTGGGCAACGCCGGGTTTCTGCCCGCCCCGCGCGCCGCCCTGCTGCGGGTAGAGGGTACGGGGGCCACCGGCCCCAGCCTGTTTGCCGGGCGGGCAGGGGCAGGGCTGTTTGCGCCGCGTGCGACCCCGCGCGCACCGGCCCTGCCGCTGAGTGGTGCGCACGGGGCGGTGGCGCGCCACCTGCGCGACCTGATCGCCCGGGCAGAGGCGGGGCCAAAGGGGTATGACGCCGTCCAGCACGGCGCGCGGGTGGCGCCGCCGCGCCCGCCGACCGCCCTGACCCTGGCCGAGATCGAGGAATGGATCGCCGCCACACCGGGCCAGCCCCATGCCATCGGCCGTTACCAGGTGATCCCGGCAACCCTGCGCCGACTGGCCCGCGCCCTGGACCTGGAACCGCAGACGCGGTTTTCACCGGCGATGCAGGACCGGATGGCCGACCGCCTGCTGGCAGAGGCGGGGCTGGCGGCGGCGCTGGCCGGGCGGATGAGCCGGGCCGATTTCATGCACAACCTGGCCCGCATCTGGGCGGGCCTGCCTACGGCCAGCGGGCGGTCGCATTATGCGGGCGTTGCGGGCAACCGGGCCACGATGACCTGGGCGCAGTTCGAGGCGGGAATGGCGAAGATCCTGCCGCTGTAGGCGCGGGCCTAACGGCCCAGCATCTTCATCCCGCGTTCGATGCCGTCCAGGGTCATGGGGACCATGCGATCCTCGAAAATCTCGCGGATCATGCCGATGGACTGGGTATAGTCCCAGAACCGCTGTGGCACGGGGTTGATCCACAGGTGGTCCGGCCATGTCGTGCGGGCGCGTTCCAGCCAGACGCGTCCCGGCTCGGCGTTCCAATGCTCGTTCGCGCCGCCGGCAAAGGCGACCTCGTAGGGGGACATGCTGGCATCGCCCACAAAGATGCATTTGTAATCCGGGCCATAGGTATGCAGCACGTCCCAGGTGGGGATCACCTCGGTCCAGCGGCGGGCATTGTCGCGCCAGACGCCCTCATACAGGCAGTTGTGGAAGTAGTAGTATTCCAGGTGCTTGAACTCGGCCCGGGCGGCTGAAAACAGTTCCTCGACCACCGCGATATGGTCGTCCATCGACCCGCCCACGTCCAGAAACAGCAGCACCTTGGCCGCGTTGCGCCGCTCGGGGCGGGTCTGCACGTCCAGATAGCCATGATCGGCAGTCGCGCGGATCGTACCGTCCAGGTCCAGCTCTTCATGCGCGCCCTCGCGGGCCCAACGGCGCAGGCGCTTCAGCGCCACCTTGATGTTGCGTGTGCCCAGTTCCACGCTGTCGTCGAGGTTGCGGAACTCGCGCCGGTCCCAGACCTTGACCGCGCGGCGGTGGCGGCTTTCATGCTGGCCGATGCGCACGCCCTCGGGGTTGTAGCCATAGGCGCCGAAGGGCGAGGTGCCGGCGGTTCCGATCCACTTGTTGCCACCCTGGTGGCGCTCTTTTTGTTCCTTCAGGCGCTCTTTCAGCGCCTCCATCAGCTTGTCGAAACCGCCGAGCGCGTCGATCTGCGCGCGCTCTTCCTCGCTCAGGTGTTTTTCGGTCAGCTTGCGCAGCCAGTCCTCGGGCAGGTCCAGCGCCTCCAGCACGTCGCCGGGCGCGATCTCTTCCAGCCCGCCAAAGGCCTGTGAAAAGGCCTGATCGAAGCGGTCCAGCAAACGCTCGTCCTTCACCAGCGCGGTACGGGCGAGGTAGTAGAACCCTTCGGCGTCATAGGTCACCAGGTCCGCTTTCATACCCTCCAGAAAGCTGAGGTATTCCCGTAGGGAAACCGGGATGCCGCTGTCGCGAAGGGTCTGGAAGAAGGGCAGGAACATGAAACGACGATAATCCGGGACCGGCGCAGGGGAAAGACCCTAGCCCGGCGGGGCGGCGGGGCTGAGGGCGGCAATCTCGGCCAGGCGGGCCCGCACGTCGCGTTCGGACCCGAACCCGTAGCGCGCCCAGCCCAGGGCGTCCTGGCGCACGGCGCGCGCCTCGCTGGCGCGGCCCAACATTTCCAGCGCCTCGGCCTTTATCATCAGCATGGAGGACAACAGCGCGGCGTTTTGCGACTCGACCGCCGCGCCAAGATTGCCGTTGATGAAATCCAGGGCCGTATTCGCCTGTCCCGAGGACAGCGCAAAGGCGGCCAGATGCATGCCCACATGGGCCTTTTGCACCTGGGTTTCGGGGCGGGCGGCGTAGATCTGGCCCGCCTCCAGGAAGGCACGCAGCGCTTCTTCGCCGTTATTGGCAAGTGTCAGCCGGCCTTGTGCAAACAGGCTGAAGGCCAGGCGCGCATCGGTCCAGCCCCGTGCCCGGGCCAGCGCGACCGCGCGATCCGCGGCGGCGTGGCGCGCACTGGCCGAGGTGCGCGGCCCCAGTGCCGTTTCGATGGCCTCGATCCAGTCGCGATCGGTGAGTGTGGCGGGCGGCCGGTTGGCGTTGCGCTCCCCGCGGGGGTTCAGCCGGGCCAGCAGGGCGGGCAGGCGGCGTGCAACCTCTGTGCGGGTCATGCCGTTGGCCAGTTCCGGCGCGTAATAGGCGCGCAGGATCAGCATGTCGAACCCGGTCAGGACCGTGTGGAAATTGTCGTCGTTGAACACGGAATCGGGCAGGCGATACAGGTCGTTCAGCGGTCCAAGCGCCTGGGCCAATTCCTCGTGCAGGCAATCGCGCAATTCTTGCGGGCTGACATCGCCGGGCACGAAGATTGCCGCCCGTTCGCGCCGGGTCAGCGTAGTCCAGTCCACCAGGTCAGAGCGGCGAGCGCGCCGGTATTCGTCCCAACTGGTCACGCGCGGCGCGACGAAACAGGCGGCCTCGGGGACCAGGCGCTGCAACTGGGCGCGGGGCATGACCTCGATCGTGACATGGGCGGGCTGGTTGGTGGCCACGCGCCGGATGTCGATCCCGGCCTCGCGGCGCAGGCGGGCCAGCAGGGCCGCCAGATCGCCGCCCAGGCTGGGCGGCGCATCGCCAAGGACACGCACGGTGACTGGCGTTTCGAACCGGGTCAGCACGGGCAGCGACCGCCCGCTTTCCATGCGAAACGCCAGGTCCAGGAAATCCTGCGCGATCTCGCGGTTGGGCCGGTGCGGCGCGCTGACCTGGGTGGCCGGAAAGCTCTTCATCGGGGGCAGGCTGGCCGGGTTGGGCGGCAGGCGTGCGGGCATTTCCGCCACCGGGGCGGTGCAGGCCGAAAGGAACGCGACGGACAGAACGGCGGCGCGCAGCATCCTTCTAGTCCCGCACATACTTGATAAAGGGCGTGGCCCGCCCGATCCGGTCGTACAGGCGGCGCGCGATCGTGTTGAATTCGTGCGTGTGCCAATAGACGAAGGGCACGCCGCGTTCCTCGGCGGCGGCATAGACCGCCTCGATCATGGCGCGACCGGCCCCCTGGCCGCGGCTGTCGGGTTCGGCGTAGATGTCTTGCAGATAGCAGGCGCCCTCTGGCCGCCAGCAATGGTTGTGAAACAGAAAGTGCACCAGACCGACCGGGCGCCCGCCCATCACCGCCAGTCGGCAGGCCATGTCCGGATCGCCCCCGGGCAACAGGCGGGAAAAGGTCGACTCATAGACCGACTGCGGCAGCTGGTTGTCGTAGAAGGTCAGGTAGCCGGTCCACAAGCGGTGCCACTCGGGCCGGTCGGCCGCCTGCAAGGGGCGGATGGTCAGATCGATCACGCTGGCGGCCCTTCCATAAAAATGTAAACGCTGCACTGGGATGTGCGGTATCTTATATCTTGCGAGAGTGGCGAAGGCTTCACAAGGGCATGATTGCGGTATTTGCGGGGCGCGTCACATCCCGCGCCGCGCCATGAAGGCCAGCCGCTCGAACAATTGCACGTCCTGTTCGTTCTTCAGCAAGGCGCCGTGCAGCCGGGGCAGGGCGGTCTTGCCTTCGCGGCGCAGGTCCTCGGGCGACAGATCCTCGGCCAGCAGCAGCTTCAGCCAGTCCAGCACCTCGGACGTGGAGGGCCGCTTCTTCAGCCCGTCCATTTCCCGGATCTCGTAGAAACGGGTCAGCGCGGCGTGCAGCAGATCGTGCTTGATGCCGGGGTGATGAACCTCGACGATCTGTTTCATCGTCTCCATGTCCGGGAACCGGATATAGTGGAAAAAGCAGCGCCGCAGGAACGCGTCGGGCAGTTCCTTTTCGTTGTTGGAGGTGATGATGACCACGGGGCGGTGGGTGGCGCGGATCGTTTCGCCTGTCTCGTAGACGTGAAATTCCATCCGGTCGAGTTCCTGCAACAGGTCGTTGGGAAACTCGATATCCGCCTTGTCGATCTCGTCGATCAGCAGGACCACCCGTTCGGGCGCGGCGAATGCCTCCCACAGCTTGCCGCGCTTGATGTAGTTGGCGATATCGTGAACGCGTTCGTCGCCCAGCTGGCTGTCGCGCAGCCGCGAAACCGCGTCGTATTCATACAGCCCCTGCTGCGCGCGGGTGGTGGATTTGATATGCCACTCGATCAGCTCCATCCCTAGGCTTTGCGCCACCTGGCGGGCCAGCTCGGTCTTGCCGGTGCCCGGTTCGCCCTTGACCAGCAGCGGGCGTTGCAGCGCGACGGCCGCGTTCACCGCGACCTTCAGGTCGTCCGCCGCCACATAGCTATCGGTTGAACTGAATTTCATCTTTCCGCTCTCCGCTCCGGCCACATCTGCGCCCGACCATAGCGCCCCGGTACCGGGCTGCAAGCGGCACGCAAACCACCAGTTCCATGGTGACACATCGCCGGGATTGGGCTACATGCAGCGCAGAAACGCCGGGAGGGGAGTCGAAATATGGGGCACGTTTCAACCGGCGCGAAAGAGGAAGAAGCGATGAAAGCCGAGACATTTCTACCCGACGATTATCGCCCGGCCGAAGACGAACCCTTCATGAACGACCGGCAACTTGAATATTTCCGTCGCAAGTTGATCGCGCTCAAGACCGAGGTTCTGGACGAAAGCCGCAGCACCCTGGAGGGATTGCAGGACGGGGGGCGCAACATTCCCGACATCGCCGACCGGGCCAGCGAGGAAACCGACCGCGCCCTGGAACTGCGTATCCGCGACCGCCAGCGCAAGCTGATTTCCAAGATCGACGCCGCGCTGCGCCGCATCGACGAGGGCGAATATGGTTACTGCCAGGAAACCGGCGAGCCGATCTCGCTGAAGCGGCTGGATGCGCGCCCGACCACGACGCTGAGCCTGGAAGCGCAGGAACGCCACGAACGGCGCGAACGCGTCCACCGCGACGACTGAAGAACCGAAGGGGCCGGCGAACCGGCCCGTGGAGGACCGCATGGCGCTTACGGGACGCAAGATCACCGTTCTGGGGGCTGGGATTTCGGGGCTGACCGTGGCCACCATCCTGGCCCGCCGCGGGGCAGAGGTTACGGTGCTGGAACGCGCCGAGGCGATCCGCGAAGTCGGCGCCGGCCTGCAAATCAGCCCCAACGGCGTCACCGTGCTGGAGGCGTTGGGCCTGGGGGCCGAACTGGCCGATATCGGCGTGCGCGGGCACGAGGTTGCGCTGCGCGATTACAGGCAGGGGCGCGAGGTTCTGCGCCTGGACCTGTCCGGCGCGGCCGGCGCCTATTACTTCATCCACCGCGCAGACCTGGTCGAAATGCTGGCCCGCGCCGCGCGGGCGGCAGGGGTCCAGATCCGTTTTCTGCATGAAATCACCGGCCTTGCCCTGGAACAGGACCGTGCCCACCTGACCACGGCGCAGGGCGCGCATCTGAGCGCCGAGACGCTGATTGGTGCGGATGGCCTGCATTCCGTCGTGCGCGGCGTGCTGAACGGGCGCGCGGCGCCCAGTTTCACCGGGCAGGTCGCCTGGCGTGCCACGGTTCCGGCGAATGGCCGGGTAGACCCGGTGGCGAATGTCCATATGGGGCCGGGCCGGCATCTGGTGCATTACCCGCTGCGCAGCGGCGACCTGATCAACATCGTCGCCGTCGAGGAACGCCGCGACTGGGTGGACGAGGGGTGGAACCACGACGACCAGCCCGCCAACCTGCGCGCTGCCTTTGCCGATTTCGGGGGCGAGGTGCCCGCACTGCTGGACCGTGTCACCCGCGTCAACCTGTGGGGGTTGTTCCGCCATCCGGTTGCACCGCATTGGCACAAGGGCTGCGCCGCGATCCTGGGCGATGCGGCGCATCCGACGCTGCCCTTCCTGGCGCAGGGCGCGAACATGGCGCTGGAGGATGCCTGGGTGCTGGCCGCGGCGCTGGAAAGCCACGACACCCCCGAGGCCGCCTTTGCCGCCTATCAGGAAGAGCGGCGCCCGCGCACCATGCGCATCGTCGATGCCGCCAGCCGCAACGCGCGCAACTATCACCTGTCCGGTCCGCTGCGCATCGCTGCCCACGCGGCGCTGCGGGTCGGCGGGGCGCTGGCACCGGGCGGGCCGCTGAAACGGTTCGATTGGCTTTATGCCCATGACGTGGCCGCGCGCCACCCGCTGGTGGCCGCGCCCGCGCCCTGAGGCTCAGGCGTCCAGGGTCAGCCAGACGGGCACGTGGTCTGAGGGTTTCTCGCCGCCGCGCAGCTCTGATTCAATCCGGCAGTCGGTCATCAGGTCGGCGGCCTGGGGCGTCAAAAGCAGATCGTCGATGCGGATGCCGTCATTCCGGTTCCAGGCGCCGCGCTGGTAATCCCAGAAACTGTAATGCCCGCCCCCGTGGGTGCGGGCGCGGAAGGCCTCGGTAAAGCCGAGATTGACGATCCGCCGGAACGCCGCGCGGGTCTGCGGCAGGGCCAGCGCGTCGTCTTTCCAGGCTTCGGGGCGGGCGGCGTCCTCATCCTGGGGAATGACGTTGTAGTCGCCGGCCATCACTGCCGGTTCCTCGGCTGCCAGCAGATCGCGCGCGCGGGCCTCCAGCCGCTCCATCCAGGCCAGCTTGTAGTCGTATTTCGGCCCCGGCGCCGGGTTGCCGTTGGGCAGGTACAGCCCGCATAGCCGCACCGCGCGTTTGCCGACCACGGTGGCCTCGATCCATCGGGCCTGTTCGTCACTGTCATCGCCGGGCAGGCCGCGGGTCACATCCTCCAGCGGGTATTTCGACAGGATCGCGACGCCGTTGAACCCCTTTTGCCCATGGGTTTCCAGGTTATAGCCCCGGTCCTCGAACGGCGCGCGGGGGAAGGACGCGTCCTCGGACTTGATCTCTTGCAACAGGGCCACGTCCGGGCTGGCCGCGTCCAGCCAGTTCAGCACGGTTTCGATCCGCGCCTTGGCGCCATTGATGTTGAACGTGGCGATCTGCATCGTCTGTCGCGCCCCCTTGTGTCTGCGTTGGGGGAAATATCCCCGCCGAAGGCAAGGAAGTCCATGGCAGGCCACGCCTTCGGCGAGGATATTTGGACCAAAGCAGGATCAGCGCTAAGTGCGGTCCGCGATCGCCGTGCCCGCCGCCCAGCCCGAGGACCAGGCCCATTGAAAGTTGTAGCCGCCCAGCCAGCCGGTGACATCCACGGCCTCGCCTATGGCGTAAAGGCCCGGGATATGGCGGCTTTCCATCGTGCGGGCCTCCAACCCCTCGGTCGAGATGCCGCCCAGCATCACCTCTGCGGTTCGGTAGCCCTCGGTGCCCGCGGGGGTCAGCCGCCAGTCGGTGAGCGTGCTGGCGAGGTGGTCCAGATCCCGTGCCCCCAGGTCCGCCATGTTGCACGTCAGCCCGGCCCGCGCCGCGACATGGGCCGCAAGCCGGGCGGGCAAGAGCGCGGTCAGCGCGTTGGAAACGCTCTTGCGGCCTGCGGTGGTCTTGAGGTCGCGCAGGGCGGATTGTGCCTGCTGGCCGGGCAGCAGGTTTATGGCGATCTCTTGCCCCTCGCGCCAGTATGAGGAGAGCTGCAGCATCGCAGGCCCTGACAGGCCGCGATGGGTAATCAGCATCGCCTCGTCGAAGCTGGTGGCCGCCGTGGTGGCGCGGACCGGCGTTGACAGGCCCGCAAGCGGCTTGAGTCCCGCCAGCGCCGGGCCGTTCAGGGTGAAGGGGACCAGCGCGGGCCGGGTTTCGGTAATCCGGTGGCCGAACTGGCGGGCGATGCGCAGGGCAAAATCGGTGGCGCCCATCTTGGGGATCGACTTGCCGCCGGTGGCCAGGACCAAGGTCGTGCTGTGCAGGATTTCGCCGCTGCTCAGGCTGACGCGGAAAACGCCGTCACCATGGTCGATGGCGCCTGCCGATATCCCCAGCCGCAGATCCGCCCCGGTGCGCCGCATTTCGGCCAGCAGCATATCGACGACCTGCGTGGCCTTGCCGTCGCAGAAAAGCTGGCCCAGCGTCTTTTCGTGCCAGGCGATGCCGTGGCGCCCGATCAGGTCCAGGAAATCCCACTGGGTATACCGGGCCAGGGCGGATTTGGCGAAATGCGGGTTTTCAGACAGGTAGTTGTCGGGCCCGGCCTGCAGGTTGGTGAAGTTGCACCGCCCGCCGCCCGAGATACGGATCTTTTCGCCCGGGGCGCGGGCGTGGTCGATGACCAGAATGCGGGCGCCGCGGGCAGCGGCATGGGCCGCACACATCAGGCCGGCGGCGCCGGCCCCGATAATCAGGCAATCGATATGGGTCATGCGGGGGACATCGAGCAGGGGGCGCGCGCTGTCCAGTCCCGGATCAGCCGTCCTTGCGCACCGTCTTGCGGCCGGTGATCATCGGCGTGACCAGGTTTTCGCCCTTCCACTTGTTGTAGAAGCCGATGGCGGCAACGTGCAGTGCAACCAGCCCAAGTACCGCCCAGGCCAGCAGGTCGTGCCAGGACAGCGCCGTGCGCGCGGTGTCGGAGGACACGTATTTGGCCAGCGGGCCAACATTCACGTAATCCTCGGGGTCGACGAACAGGCCCGTGGCGGCCTGACCCAGCAGCACGGCCAGCAGGACGAAGACGAAAAAGCCCCCCAGTGGGTTGTGCCCGCGCCAGTAGGAGGGGCGGCGTCGGAACATCCCGAAGACGTATTTCAGGATCGAAAAGGGACCGTAGGCAAAGCTGCGGAAGCGCGCGTGTTTGGGGCCGACAAAGCCCCAAAGCACGCGGAAGGCAAGCAGCCCGAGCACCGCGTAGCCGAAATAGAAATGCAGCGTCATCACGTCAGGGCCGAACTGGCCCAATCCCCAGGCGGCGACCACGCAGATGGTCAGGGCCCAGTGAAAGACACGCAGCAGCGGGTCCCAGACGCGGACGGTTTCCAGGTTGGCGGTATCGGTGCTCGAGCTCTTGGTCATGGATCAGAAATCCTTGGCGCGGTAGTCGTCATGGCAGCCTTTGCAGGTGCCGCCGACCTTTTGCAGGGCCTTGCCCATGTCGGCACGGTCCAGACCGGCCACTTCGGCCAGGGCGTTCACGGCCTCGACATAGGCCATGCCTTTTTCGGCGACGCCGGCCTGATCTTCCCAGATGGCGGGCAGGGCGCGGGTCTTGCCGGGCATGTCGGCCTTCGAGGTGCCGGGGGCGTAGAGGTGGCCCACGTTGTACTGGGTCAGGGTCTTGAGGTTGTCGGCCGCGGTCTGGGCAGCGGCGCCGTCATAGGCGACATCGCCTTTGGCCATGGCGGACAGGGTGCCCATGTTGGCGCCCAGCAGCTTGTAATAGCCGCGGCGGGCCTCGACCAGATCTTCCAGGCCGGCGGCGAAGCCGGTGGCCGGGATGGCGGCAACCAGGGCAGTCAGAAGAACCTTGCGCATGAATGTCTCCTTCATTGCGGTGTTGAAATCGCGTTTGCGATAGCACGCGACCCTTGAAACGGTCACGTTACAGTTTTCCGTCGCCCATATCACGATTTCGTGCCATGGGGTTCAGGGACGCACCGGAAAGATACGGCAATTTTTTGCGTCGTTCGGTGACCTTGTCACATGGGATGTCACAGGCCTTGCTCATCGGCAAGCGCATCGACCGCGCGCAGTTGCACAGTGTCCGTGCGGCAGGCGCGGGCGGCGGCAACAAGGGCGGCGAAGATGGCGCGTTGGCGGCGGGCATAGAACAGGTGTTCGGGGTGCCACTGCACGCCCAGGGCGAAGGGATCGCTGGTGCGTTCGACCGCCTGGACCATGCCGCCCCGGTCATGGGCGGCAACGCGCAGATCACGGCCAAGGCGGTCCACGGCCTGGGAATGCAGGGCGTTGACGCGCATCGGGGCGGTGCCCGCAATCCCCGCCAGCCGGGTGTCGTGACAGACCTGGACCTGTTTTTTCGGCAGGACCGTCCAGTGCCGGTCAGAGGCGGTGTAGGTGCCGTAGGCGTCCTGATGCAGGCTGCCGCCAAGCGCGACATTTATCATCTGTGCGCCGCGGCAAATGCCCAGTACCGGCTTGTTGCGGGCAATGGCGGCCTCGACCAGATCGCGTTCCAGTGCGTCGCGGGCCGGGTCCAGCCGTGCCGATGTGACGATCTGCATGTCGTACAGGTCGGGCGAGATGTCGTCGCCGCCCCCGATGATCAGCCCGTCCACCGCGTCCAGATCAGCGGGTCGGCCGGTGCCCCAACGCACCCCGCGCCCGCCGGCCAGCCACAGGTTCAGCGCCACCAGCGGAAAAATGCGCCAGCCCGAGCGGGCCGAGGTGGTGACGGCGATCAGCGGTCGGTCGGGCATGTGCCTTTCCACAGTTCCAGCTCGTCCAGACGCGCCTCGACCAGGGCCAGCCAGTCGGGCCGGGTGGTGGTGAGTTGCGCGCGATAGTCCAGCCAGTCATCGGCCAGCCGGTTCAATTCCACGGTGTTGGCGGCCAACGCCTCGACCATCGCCCAGCGGTTCCACTCATAGGCGATGCGCCAGCCGATCTCATCAATCCGGCAATCGGGTAGCCGATAGTGAAAGGCAGGCCGGGCCGAGATCTGCCGCGCATCGGCGCCCAGGGCACGCACGACACGATCCTCTGCCAGGTGACGCAGGCAGGGCAGCATGTCCAGCCCGCGATTGCGCGTCGGCGTGTCGGTCAGATAGGCGGTGATGAACGTGTCCAGCGACCAGTCGCGCGCCTCTGCGGCAAGGCGGTCCACGAAGGGGCGCGGGTAAGGTTCAATGAACGGCAGAACCCGGCGCGAGGGGTCAATAGGGTCCGCCTTGCGCAACCAATCCTCCAGCAGGGCAAAGGCGCGCGCGACCGGCACGATGGCGTCTGTTCCCTCGCTGGCAATCTCGGGGTTCAGGTGCAGGCCAAAGCCCAGCAAAACCCCGTTGCGGCTGCCCGTGGCCCCGGCGCGGCGCAGGCGCCCGCGCAGATCGTCCAGCGCGGGCAGGGCGTCGGGGGGCAGCGGGGGCGTGACGATTTCCACCGGCACGACGGCGCGGCTGAGGTCCAGGCCCAGATCGGCCAGTGCGTGCCCCGCCTGATCGCGCCAGGCGGTATCCAGGCAGACCTTGACCTTGCCCCAGGCGGTCTGTTCGACCGTCAGGTCGTGGGCCGTCTTCGTTTCGACATCGCCCCCGATGGTGTCGGTCACCAGCGCGGCGGCCTCCGCCTCGGTCAGGCCGCCGAACTCGATCTCCACGCCCACGCGGCGGGGTGTGCCGGCAGCGGTGTTGGCGGGCACCGGCGGCAGGAACCGGTCCCGGGGGACAAGGGCGGTGACACCATCCATGGCTTACATCGCGAACGAGGTGCCGCAGCCGCAGGAACTGCTGGCATTGGGGTTGTCGATGGCGAACCGCGCACCGATCAGTTCCTCGGTGAAATCGATGGTCGCGTCCGACAGGAAGGGCAGCGAAACCGGGTCGATCACCACCTTCTCGCCGGCGCCTTCCAGCACCATGTCGTCCTCTGCCACATCGTCCAGCCGGATTTCGTATTGAAAGCCCGAGCAGCCGCCGCCCTCAACGGCGATGCGCAGGGCCTTGCCCTCGCGTGCCGCCCCGATCTCGGCCAGGCGGGCGAAGGCGCGGTCGGTTACCTTGGGGGGAAGTGTCAGGTCCATCGCGCGGCGTTTCCCTGTGTCAAAAGCATTGTCTTTCCAATATATGGCCCTGAACCACCCCAGAACAAGCAATGAGACCGCCCATGCTTGCGCCCCATGCCTGTGATCCCGGTCAAAGCCGCGGACGGCGTTTCCCCGAGCAGGAAAGCGCCTTTCGCTCATGTTTTCAGCGCGACCGGGACCGGATTATCCATTCCTCGGCCTTTCGGCGGCTGATGAACAAGACGCAGGTCTTCGTCGTGCACGAGGGCGACAGTTTCCGCACCCGGCTGACCCATTCCATCGAGGTGGCGCAGGTCGCGCGTACGATTTCCGGCGCGCTTGGGCTGAATGTCGAACTGACCGAGGCGGTGGCGCTTGCGCACGATCTGGGCCACACTCCGTTCGGCCATACCGGAGAGGACGCGCTGGCCGCCCTGATGGCGCCTTATGGGGGTTTTGACCACAACGCCCAGGCGATCCGCATCGTCACCCGGCTGGAACGGCATTACGCGGAATTCGACGGCCTGAACCTGACATGGGAGGCGCTGGAGGGCATCGCCAAGCATAACGGTCCCGTCACCGGCCCGCTGCCCTATGCGCTGGCCGAGTATGACGCGCTCCATGACCTGGAACTGGCGACCCATGCCAGCGCCGAGGCGCAGGTCGCGGCCCTTGCCGACGACATCGCCTATAACAATCACGACCTGCATGACGGGCTGCGCGCAGGCCTGTTCACCGAGGACGAAATCGCGACCCTGCCGATCGTCGGCGATTGTTTCGCCGAGGTGGACAGGCTTTGGCCCGGCCTGGACTGGAAACGCCGCCGGTACGAGGCGCTGCGCCGCGTCTTTGGCGTGATGGTGGGCGACGTTATCGACCGCTCGCGCGACATCCTGCAACAGGCGGCGCCGCAGGACGCGGCCGCGGTGCGCAACCTGGGTCGGCCCGTGATCCGGTTTTCCGATGCGCTGTGGTCCGATCTGCGGGACATCCGCGCCTTCCTGTTCCGGCGGATGTATCGCGCGCCCTCGGTCATGGCCGTCCGCGCCGAGGTGACCAAGATCGTAGAGGATCTGTTCCCGCTGTTTCTGGCCGATCCGTCCCTGCTGCCCGAGAAGTGGCGCGAGGACGTGAAGGCGGCGGCGGACGAAACCGCCCTGGCGCGGATCGTGGCCGATTACATCGCGGGGATGACCGACCGTTTTGCGATGCACGAACATCAACGGCTGGTGGCCGAGGTGTCCTGAGCCGCCATTGCCGCGCGCAAGCGCCGGGAAAACGCGGTGGGATCGGGTGCGGTATAGGCCGCGGGGATCAGCGGGGTGATATGGGCTGCGGTCTCTGCGGTGGTGAAATCCCGCCCCGGCGCGATATAGCCCAGCCGATGCAGGAAACTGTCGGCATAGCCCGGCAACAGCCAGGCCACGTCCAGCGGCACCGCGTCCGGTCGCGTTTTGTTGACGGTGCGCGCCAGAACGTTCGTGCAGTTCGCCGCCAGCGTGTGATACCAGCGCGGGTTTGCGGCCACATCCGCAGTATCGGCCAGCACTTCGCGCAGGATCGCCCGTGCCTCTGCCGGGGTCAGCGCAAGCGCGTACAGGTAAAGCGCATCCTCGGTAAACCAGGTCGAATTGCCGTAGGCATCACGCTCGGTCGTCCAGACCCACAGGTATTCGTGGGTCGGCAGCAACGCCGCGCGCAGGGCGCTGTAGGGTTCGCCGATCTCGCGCCGGGCCTCGACCGAGGCGACATAGGCCGCGCCATCGGCAAACTCGAAGGACAGCATGGTATGGGCGATGGCGGGGTTTTTCGAAAACGGCTCCATCACGAACCAGACACGGCGCAGTTGCGCGGGGTCCAGATCGCGGGCAATCCATGTCTGCGCGGTGGGTTGCCCGTCGGGCGCGTAGGACCAGTCGCGGATGTTGGACAGGCGGACGCGCCCGTCGGGCAGGGGCGTGACCTGCGCCACCCGGCCATAGACCGGCTGCCAGTCGCGATCATGGGACGGCGCAAGCAAAAGCCAGGGCGCGGCCAGCACCAGGGCCACCGCGACCATGCCCAACCCGAGTATTGGCCAGAGCCTGCGCAAACCTGCCTCCTGTCGCGGATGAGCGTAGCATCGCGCCGCACCGGCCCGAAAGGCGAAACCGCTGCCCACCGTTGACCCCGCCCGCGCCCGTGGTAAACCCCGCGGCAAGCCGAAAGGATGGGATATGAACCTCTTTGACGATCTGCGCTCGCTGGTGATCGACAGTCTTGCCGCCATGGCCGCCGAGGGCGCGCTGCCCGAAGGGCTGGACACCCGCAACGTCGCGGTCGAGCCGCCCCGCGACCCCGCCCATGGCGACATGGCCACCAATGCCGCGATGGTGTTGGCGAAACCGGCCGGGATGAAACCCCGCGATATCGCCACCGATCTGGCCGCGCGCCTGTCCGCCGACCCGCGCGTGGCCCTGGCCGATGTGGCTGGTCCCGGTTTCATCAACCTGCGCCTAGCGCCGAGCGTCTGGCAGGGGGTAATCGCGCGCGTGCTGTCCGATGGCACCGGCTTTGGCCGGTCCGCGATGGGGCAGGGCGAAAAGGTCAATGTCGAGTATGTGTCGGCCAACCCCACCGGGCCGCTGCATGTGGGCCATACCCGCGGCGCGGTCTTCGGCGATGCCCTGGCCAGCCTGCTGGATTACGCAGGCTACGAGGTGACCCGCGAATACTATATCAACGACGGCGGCGCGCAGGTCGATGTGCTGGCCCGCTCTGTCTATCTGCGGTATCTGGAGGCGCACGGGCAAGAGGTCGCCTTCGAAGACGGCACCTATCCCGGCGACTACCTGATCGAGGTCGGCGAGGCGCTGAAGGACAAGGTGGGCGACGCCTATGTCGACCAGCCCGAGGACGTCTGGCTGGAGGATGTCCGCGAATTCGCCACCGAACGGATGATGGACCTGATCCGCGATGACCTTGCGGCGTTGGGCGTCAGCATGGATCGCTTCTTCAGCGAGAAATCGCTGTACGGCACCGGCCGGATCGAGGCTGCCATTGATGCGCTGCGGGGCAAGGGCCTGATCTATGTCGGCGTGCTGGAACCGCCCAAGGGCAAGACCCCCGAGGATTGGGAGCCGCGCGAACAGACCCTGTTCAAATCCACCGAACATGGCGACGACGTGGACCGGCCGATCATGAAATCGGATGGGTCGTGGACCTATTTCGCCCCCGACATCGCCTATCACTTCGACAAGGTGGAACGCGGCTATGACCAGTTGATCGACGTATTCGGCGCCGATCACGGCGGTTACGTCAAGCGGATGAAGGCCGCCGTTGCCGCCCTCTCCGATGGCCGCGTGCCGCTGGACATCAAGCTGACCCAGCTGGTCAAGCTCTACAAAAACGGCGAACCCTTCAAGATGTCCAAACGGGCGGGCACCTTCGTGACCCTGCGCGACGTGGTGGACGAGGTGGGCGCGGATGTGACCCGCTTTGTTATGCTGACGCGCAAGAACGACGCACCGCTGGATTTCGATTTCGACAAGGTGCTGGAGCAGTCCAAGGATAACCCGGTCTTTTACGTGCAGTATGCCCATGCGCGGGTCTGTTCCGTCCTGCGCAAGGCGCGCGAGGCGGGGATCGCGGTCGATGATGCAACGCTGGCGGGCGCCGATCTGGGTGACACGACGCATGAGGCCGAACTGGCGGTTGCGAAAAAGCTGGCCGAGTGGCCCCGGCTGGTCGAAATCGCGGCGCGCAGCCACGAACCGCATCGCATTGCCTTCTACCTCTACGATCTGGCGTCCGAGTTCCACGCATTGTGGAACCGGGGCAACGACACGCCCGCCCTGCGCTTTCTGCAAGAGGGCGACGCGGCCGCCAGCACCGCCAAAATCGCCCTTGCCCGCGCCGTTGCCGTTGTTATTTCTGCCGGTCTTGGTATCCTAGGGGTCGAACCGGTAGAGGAAATGCGCTGATCTGAACAAAGCGCAGCCCGCCGGTGTCGTAGCAGGCAAGAGACATCCGGGTCGCCAAGGCGGCGCCGGAGGGCGAGGCATAGATGGCAGATATCGACTTCGACGCGGTCGTGGACGACGACGCGGAGGGCGTACCGCCCATTCTGGGCGTTCTCGCAATGTGGGCCGGGGGCGTGATGTCGCTGGCGTTGGTCGCCGGGCTGGCGACCTGGGGCTATCGGATCACGGTGCGCGACATGACCGGCGTTCCGGTCGTGCAGGCGCTGGCCGGGCCGATGCGTGTGGCGCCGGACGATCCGGGCGGTCAACTGGCCGCGCACCAGGGGCTGGCGGTCAATCACGTTGCCGCCGCGGGTGGCGTCGCGCCGCCCCCTGACGAGTTGCAGCTTGCCCCCCGTTCGGTCGGGCTGGTCGCCGAGGACCGCACCCGTGGGGCGCTTGTGCCGCCGGTGCGACCGGCCGCCCTTGCCGAGGATTTGCCGGGCATCGCGGCGCCCACGCCGCTGGCCTTTGACGCGGGGGGCGAAATCCCCTCCACCAAGGTACCGGCCGGGGCCGAGATCACGGCGCCTGAAACGGCAACGGTTTCCGTGGCGATGCGCGAGTTGCCAGAGGGTGCGCTTGCCCGCTCGCCCCGTCCGATCGCGCGCCCGGAAACCGACCTGGTCGCCCGCGCGGCAATTGCCGCGGCGTCGGCGGCTGTCGGACCTGCGCCCATCACGGACCTGGTCCCCGAGGATATCGTCCCGGGCACCGTTCTGGTGCAGCTTGGCGCCTTTGATACGCAGGCGGATGCCCGGCAGGTCTGGGGGCGGTTGACCGGATCGGACCGCTATGGCGATTTCTTCGATGAAAAACTGCGCGTCGTGCAAGAGGCCGAAAGCGGCGGGCGGTTGTTCTACCGCCTGCGCGCGGCGGGCTTTGGCGACCTGGCAGAGGCGCGCCGTTTTTGCGCGGCGCTGATGGCTGAGGGCGCGGACTGCATCCCGGTGGTCGCACGGTGAGCCTGGGCGCCGGCGCCTTTATCCTGGGCTGTGCCGGCCCATCCCTGGCCGAAGCGGAGCGCGCGTTTTTCGCCGAGGCGAACCCGCTGGGGTTCATCCTCTTTGCCCGGAATGTCGAAACCCCCGACCAACTGCGCCGGTTGACCGGCGCGCTGCGCGACGCGGTGGGCCGCGACGCGCCCGTCCTGATCGACCAAGAGGGGGGGCGCGTCCAGCGCATGGGGCCGCCCCATTGGCGGCAATGGATGCCCGCACTGGATCAGATCGCGGCGGTGGGGCCGGGGCAGGCAGCACGCGCGATGTATCTGCGGTCCCGCCTGATCGCGGCGGACCTGGCTGCGGTCGGTATCGACACGAATTGCGCCCCCCTGGGCGATCTGGCCCGGTCGGAAACCCACCCGATCCTGAAAAACCGCTGCTACGGGCACGATCCAGCCACCGTGATCAATGTGGCGCGTGCCACCGCGCAGGGGTTGCTGGACGGGGGCGTTCTGCCCGTGCTGAAACACATCCCCGGCCATGGGCGGGCGACGGTGGACAGCCATCTGGACCTGCCCCGCGTCACCGCCGACCGCGCCACGCTGGAGGCTGCGGATTTCGCCCCTTTCCGCGCGCTGGCCGACCTGCCCTTGGGCATGACGGCCCATATCGTTTTCGATGCCATTGACCCGGACCTGCCCGTCACCACATCGCCCGAGGGGATCGCGCTGATCCGGCGGGATCTGGGGTTTGACGGGGTGCTGATGTCGGACGACATTTCCATGCAGGCCTTGCACGGTTCGATCGGCGCGCGCTCTGCCGCGGCGCTGGCGGCAGGGTGCGATGTGGTCTTGCATTGCAACGGCGATCTGACGGAAATGGAAGAGGTCGTCACTGCAAGCGGCGTGCTGGGCGCGGAGAGTGCCGCCCGCGCCGCGCGGGCGCTGGCTCGGCGCCAGCCGCCCGATGCCGCCGATATTGCCGCGCTGGCGGCCGAGCTGGAGGCGATGCCGCAAGGGGCAGGGCATGGATGAGGATGCCGCGTTCGATCAGGCCGACGATCCCGTCGCCGCGCGCCGCGCCGCCGAGGCGCTGATCGTCGACGTGGACGGCTATGAAGGGCCGCTGGACATGCTGCTGTCACTGGCGCGGGGGCAAAAGGTGGACCTGCGCCGGATTTCCGTTCTGCACCTGGCGGAACAATACCTGGCCTTTATCGCCAGCGCCAAGGCGTTACGGATCGAACTGGCCGCCGATTACCTGGTCATGGCGGCGTGGCTGGCCTTTTTGAAATCGCGCCTGCTGCTGCCGCCCGACCCGTCAGAGGCCGGCCCCTCGGGCGAGGATCTGGCCGCGCATCTTGCCTTTCAGTTGGAGCGGCTGGAGGCGATGCGCGGGGCCGCCGCCCGGCTGATGGCGCGCGATCAGAAGGGCCGCGATTTTTTCGTGCGTGGCCTGACAGAGGACGTCACCCGCATTCGCCGGGTCAGCTATACCGCGACGCTGCTGGACCTGATGCAGGCCTATGCCCGCATCCGCACCAAGGATGAGTTTCGCCCCTACGCGCTGGACCGCGAAAGCGTCTACACGATGGAAGAGGCGCTGGAACGGATGCGCGGGATGATCGGGTATGCGGGCGATTGGGTGGACCTGTCCTCTTGGTTGCCCGAGGGCTGGCAACTGGACCCCGCGCGCCGCCGGGCCGCGACAGCGGCGCATTTCGCGGCTTCGCTGGAACTGGTGAAACAGGGCGCGCTGGAAATCCGGCAGGGCGATACCTTTGCGCCCATCCATATTCGCAAGAGGGTGCCGTGATGGCGCAGGACACGGAACCGGAGGAAAGCCTTTTCGAGGCCCCGCCCATGGCCGAGCAAGAGCGCATGGTCGAGGCGATCCTTTTTGCCAGCGCCGACCCGGTCCGCGTGGCGGAACTGAACGCGCGCATGCCCCATGGCTGCGACGCGGCCGCTGCGCTGGCCCACCTGGCCCGCCGCTACGAGGGGCGCGGCGTGAACCTGGTGCGCGTGGGCGAGGCCTGGTCGTTCCGCACGGCGCCCGACCTCGGTTTCCTGATGCAGAAGGAAACCGTCGAAATCCGCAAGCTGTCGCGCGCCGCGATCGAAACGCTTGCGATCATCGCCTATCATCAGCCGGTCACCCGTGCCGAGATCGAGGAAATCCGCGGCGTTTCGCTAAGCCGGGGCACGATCGATCAGTTGCTGGAACTGGAATGGATCCGTTTCGGGCGGCGGCGGATGACACCGGGCCGTCCGGTGACCTATGTTGTAACCGAAGGGTTCCTTGACCATTTCGGGCTGGAAAGCGCCCGCGACCTGCCGGGGCTGAAGGAATTGCGCGCCGCGGGGCTGCTGGACAGCCGCCCGATGCCCGGCGCGGAAGAGGACGAAACAGACGCGTCCACACAGGGCGACATGTTCGAGGACGAAAGCTGAGCGGGGGCGACAGGAGAGCGAGCGATGAACGCGAACCAACTGATCAACATGGCCGTCCGCATCGTCATGCGGAAGGTGCTGCACAAGGGGATCGATGCCGGGATCGACATGGCCAGCCGGCGCGGTCAGGGACACGATGCCGGGGCAGAGCCCGACCCGCAATCCCAGGCCCAGACCCGCGAAACCCGCAAGCGCCTGCAGCAATCCATGCGCATCGCACGGCGCATGGGGCGGTTCTGATCCGGCAGTAGGGCCGTCCGCGTTCGGGGCGTCAGGTGGTCCTGAAATGCTTGGACAGCTTCAGCCCTTGCCCCTGATAGTTCGATGCGATGCCAGCGCCATAGAGCGTGCCTGGCCGCGCGGCCATGCGTTCATAGACCAGCCGCCCCACGACCTGTCCGTGTTCCAGCACGAAGGGCGCCTCGTGGCAACGCACCTCCAGCACGCCGCGCGACCCGGTGCCGCCAGCCGCGTCATGCCCGAAGCCGGGATCGAAAAAGCCCGCGTAATGCACCCGGAATTCGCCGACCATGGCCAGGTAGGGGGCCATCTCGGCGGCGTAATCGGGCGGGATGTGCACCGATTCGCGGCTGACCAGGATGTAGAAAGCGCCGGGATCCAGGATGATCCGTCCCGCGTCGGTTCGCAGCTCTTCCCAGAACTCGGCCGGGTCATAGGCGCCGATACGGTCCAGATCGATCACGCCCGCATGGGGTTTTGCGCGATAGCCGACCAGATCGCCCGACTGCGGCCGCAGATCGACGGAAAAGCCCAGCCCATCCGAAATCACCGCAGGCCCCCCCGCCACCAGCCGGTGGGTCGCGTGCAACTGTGTTAGCTGTGCATCGTTCAGCATCGCCTGCCCGCGGCGGAACCGGATCTGGTTCAGGCGCTGGCCGGGCCGGACCAGCACGGAAAAGGACCGCGGGCAGATCTCAGCGTAAAGCGGCCCGTCATAGCCTGCGCGGATACGATCGAATTCTTCGCCGCCGTCGGTGATCGCGCGGGTCAGCAGGTCCAGCCGCCCGGTCGAGCTTTTGGCATTGGCCACGGCCTGGATGTCGTCGGGCAGGGCCAGCCGTTCCATCAGCGGCACCACATAGACGCATCCCTTTTCCAGCACGGCGCCGCCCGACAGGTCGATCCGGTGCATCTCGAAATCGGCCAGGCGATCAGCCACGCTGCGCCCGCCCCCCGCCAGGAACGAGGCGCGCACCCGATAGGCCACGTCGCCCAGCCGCAGATCCAGCGAGGCGGGCTGGACCTGACCCGGGGCCAAGGGGGCGCTGACGCGGATCGCGCCGGTATCGACAAGCTGGGAAATCTGTTCCGCGGGCAGAACGCCGGTTCCGGTCATCGCGAACCTCGTGCGCAGCAGGCTGAAACGACCACCGCCCGCAACCCCGTGCGGGTGCGGGCGGTGGTTGTGATGGTCGGGCTAGCAGGACTTGAACCTGCGACCTTCCGTCCCCCAGACGGACGCGCTACCAGACTGCGCCATAGCCCGATGTGGGGGGTGTCATACCATGTCTGGCAGCGGGGGCAAGACGCAAATCCCATTCCCAAAGCGTCAATTTCCGCGGTTTTCATCCATCCGCGCGGCAAGGGCGTTCAAGCGCTCCAGCGCGGCGGAAACGCGGGCCGGATCGGCCTGGATTGCCTGGCGCAAACGCGGCTCGTGCAGGCGCACGCGCAGGGGCGGGGCGTCGGGGGCATAGGCCGGATCGTCGTCCGCCGGATCATCGACAGGCAGGTCCGCGCCCAGGGGGCGCCGCTGCGCCGCTGCGCCTGTCGCGGCATCGCCCGTGTCGGCCGCCGGGGCGTCGTCCTGCGGGGCGGTGGTGGTTTCGGCAGTTTCGGGGGCCGCCTGATCCTGCGGGATTTCCGCCGGTGCGTCCGTGGGGGGGGGCGCGGCGGCGTCCTTGGACGGATCTTCGTTTGGCACCGGCGCGGTGGCCGCTTCGGCGGGCGGGGCAGCTTGCGCTGATTCTAGGATTGGGCGAGTCGCACGATCCTCGCCCGTTGTGTCGGTCCCTTCGGTCGTGGGTGGTTCTGCCCCATCCTGCGACGTTGCGGGCGCGGCATCTTTGGGTGCGGCGGGGGGCGTGTCCGTTTCCCCCTGGTCGGAACTCTCCGCCTTGGCTGCCGCGTCGAAGAGGCCCGGCAATTCAGGCGCACCCGGCGTCGCGGCGATGGGCGGGGCGGTAAAGGATACGACGTTGTCCTCTGCCTTTTCCGGTTCCGCGTTTTCCAACATCGGCGCCTCTTCGGCGTCGGGTTCGGCAGGTTCGGCCACCGGCTTGGCCGGTGCTTTGCGTGACTTGGCGCGGCGGGTGGCGGGCAGCGGGGGCATGGGGATGTCTTCGCTGCCCTCGGGGCGTTGCTCGCCCGGCAGCGGCGGCGACAGATCGGCCACCAGGCGCACACCCTCTTCGCGCAGGATCTTCTGAACCCCGCGGATCGTCATGCCCTCTTCGTGCAACAACCGCTTGATTCCACCCAGCAATTGCATATCGGCGGGGCGGTAATAACGCCGCCCGCCGGCCCGTTTCACGGGTTTGACCTGGGTGAACCGGCTTTCCCAGAAGCGCAGGACGTGCGGCGGGGTGTCCAGCCAGTCGGACACCTCGCTGATCGTGCGGAACGCGTCAGGGGATTTTTCCATCCGGGCGTCAGGACTTGTTGCCGGCGGCGACCCGCTCTTTCATCAGGTGAGAGGGCCGGAAGGTCAGCACACGGCGCGGGAGAATCGGAACCTCCTCGCCGGTCTTGGGGTTGCGCCCGACCCGTGCTGCCTTTTCCCGGACAGAGAATGTCCCGAAAGAGGAAATCTTGACCGTTTCGCCGTCCACCAGCGCATCGGACATGTGCTGCAGAACGCTTTCCACCAGATCGGCGGACTCGTTGCGCGACAGGCCGACGGCGCGGAAAACCGCCTCGGTCAGGTCCATCCGTGTCAGGGTCTTGCCCGCCATACCAACGCCCTTTCCGTGAAAATCGCTTCCCAAGGGTAGGGAAAAACCGATTTCGGAGTCAATAACAACGCCTTGTAACCCGACGTTGCAGCCCGGTCTACCAGCGCAGAACGACCGCGCCCCAGGCCAGCCCGCCGCCGATGGCCTCGGTCACCAGCAGGTCGCCGGGTTTGATCTGGCCACGCGCCTTGCCCACTGACAGCGCCAGCGGGATAGAGGCCGCCGAGGTGTTGCCATGGTCCTGCACGGTGACGACGACGCGCTCCATCGGCAGGTCCAGCCGCTGCGCGGTGGCCTTGATGATGCGCAGGTTCGCCTGGTGGGGCACCAGCCAGTCCACATCCGCCCCCGACAGGCCGGCCCGATCCAGCGCCGTATGCGCGGTGTCCGACAGCTTTTCGACGGCGTGGCGGAACACCTCGCGGCCCTGCATGCGCACATGGCCCGTATCGCCGGTGGCCACGCCGCCATCGACATACAGGATGTCACGGTGGCGCCCGTCCGAATGCAGATCGACCGACAGGATACCGCGATCGTCTGGGGTGCCCTCGGCCTCTGCGGCCTCCAGCAGCAGCGCGCCCGCGCCGTCGCCGAACAGGACGCAGGTGCCGCGATCTTCCCAGTCCAGGATGCGGCTGAAGGTTTCGGCGCCGATGACCAGCACCCGTTTCGCCATGCCCGAAAGGATCAGCGCGTTGGCGTTGGACAGCGCGTAGACAAAGCCCGCACAGACCGCCTGAATGTCAAAGGCAAAGCCGGCGGTCATGCCCAGCCCCGCCTGAACCGTCGTCGCGGTCGAGGGGAAGGTCAGGTCCGGCGTGGTGGTGGCCAGGATGATCGCGTCCAGATCCGCAGCGTCCAGCCCCGCATCCGCCAGCGCGGCGCGGGCGGCGGCCAGCGCCAGGTCAGAGGTCTTTTCCCCCTCGCTGGCGAAATGGCGCCGTTCGATCCCGGACCGGGTGCGGATCCATTCGTCAGAGGTGTCCAGCGTCTTTTCGAATTCGGCATTCTCGACGACGCGCTCGGGCAGGCAATGCCCGACCCCCTTGACGATGGCCCGTATCTGCTTGGTCACTGCGCGCTCCTGGCGATGGCTGTCTTGGGGTCGTCCTCGGTGCAGGCAGCCGTGGCCACCCGTTGCGCCAGCCGTTCCGAGAAACCGGACTGGGCCAGTTCGAAGGCCAGCTTGACCGCCGCCGAAACGCCGGTTGCGTCGGACGAGCCGTGCGATTTCACGACCGTCCCGTTCAGGCCCAGGAACACGCCGCCATTCACCCGACGCGGATCGATGCGTTTTTTCAGGCGGCGCAGCGATGTGTAGGCCAGCAGGGCGGCGACCCGCGACAGCGGCGTGGCCTTGAACGCCTCGCGCATGAAATCGCCGATCAGGCGTGCGGTGCCTTCGCCGGTTTTCAGCGCGACGTTGCCGGTGAACCCGTCGGTAACGATCACGTCGACCTTGTCGGACGGGATATCGCCGCCCTCGACAAACCCGACGAAGTCGTAATTCGCTTGCGCGGCGCAGGTCTCGATCATGTCATGGGCGGCCTTCAACTCGGCCCGGCCCTTGTTTTCCTCGGTGCCGACATTCAGCAGGCCGACGCGAGGCCGTTCCAGCCCCAAGCCGTTGCGGGCGTAAGAGGTCCCCATCAGCGCGTATTGCAGCAGGTCGTGTTCGTCGGCGCGCACGTCGGCGCCCACGTCCAGCATCACGTTGAACCCCTGCGGGCTGCGCGAGGGCCACAGACAGGCGATGGCAGGGCGGTTGACGCCGGGCAGCTTGCGCAGCCGGACGATGGACAGCAGCATCAGCGCGCCGGTATTGCCGCAGGACACGCAGACGGGGGCCTCACCCTTGCGCACGCTGTCGATGGCCGACCACATAGAGGTGCCCTGGCCATGCCGCATGACGTGGCTGGGCTTGGCCTCCATCGTGACGACTTCGTCGGCGTGGCGGATCTCGACCCGCCCCTCCAGAGCCCGGCGTTTGCCCACCAGCTTTTCCAGGACGGCGGCGTTGCCGTGCAGGATAAAGCGGATATCCGGGTTCTTGGCGGCAGACCGGGCCAGGCCCGACACTACGGCGGACGGTCCCCGGTCCCCACCCATCGCGTCGACCGAGATCACCGTCCGCGGTGCGGCGCGCAATTGCTCACGTTGCTCTTCGGTCATTTGCGACGCTCAGCCGTGCCGGCCGGCTCAGGCGGCGTCGTCTTCGTCCAGGTCGATCTCGTCGGCCAGGGCAACGACCTCGCGGTCGTCGTAATGCCCGCAGGCCGAACAGACGTGGTGCGGGCGCTTCAGTTCGCCGCAGTTGGCGCACTCGGCCGGGTTGCCCGGAACCAGAGCATCGTGCGAACGGCGGTTGTTGCGGCGCGAGCGCGTAACTTTATTCCGAGGGACAGCCATGTCTCAACCTCGATCCTTCGGGGCGGTTTGCCCGGTGGTATTTCTCTTGGGGAAGCGCGGCTCGTGGCGCCCTCGGCGCGGCGTCCTACCCATCATGCAAGCGAGGCCGGGAACATACTGCGATTCTGGCTGTGCGCAAGTGTTTTTCTGGACGCGTCAGCCGTCCAGCTTTTTCTTCAGCGCGGCCAGCCCGGCAAATGGGCGCGTGGCCTCTTCGGTCAGGGGGGCGGCCCCCGGCGGGGCGACGACGGTTTCGCCCAGTTCTGCGCCTTCGGCGCGGGGATAGAGCGGCAGCGCCAGCGCCAGCGCCTCTTCCAGGACGCGGGTCAGGTTCAGGGTCTCGGGCAGCGGCTCTTGGGTGTCGTCCTCGGGCATCTCGATTTCTTCACTCTCGGGCAGCGGGGGCATTTCCGCGCGGTAGTGCCGGATGACATCGGTGTCGATCCGCGTGGTCACCGGCGCCAGCGTCACCACGCAGGGCTGTACCACGGTTGCGCCCAGCCGGGCCTCCAGCCGCCAGTCGCGCCGATCCTCGGGCACCAGCCGTCCCTCGAACCGCAGCTTGCGCAGGCCGATCAGGCCCAGCCGGTCGGCCATGGCGGCGCGTGCCTCGGCGTCGGGGCGCAGCAGGATGTCCACCGGCAAGCGTCCGCCCAAGCGGCGCATTTGGATCGTGCTGTTTGTATCCGGGCGGTCGGGCATGACATGTTCCATTCTTGAACAGGCGGTCGTCCTTCTGTAAGCGTCGATAGGCAGGGAACGGCCCCGTGACAAGAGGGTGGAAGGGTGACGATGCAGGCAAGATGGGCAAGATGGATGGCCGTGGCGCTGCTTTCGGGTGCATTGGCCGCGTGCAGTCCGATCATCCGCAACTATGGCTATGTTCCCCTCGACCGCGACCTGGAACAGATCGTGGTCGGCGTCGACACCCGCGCCACGGTGGGCGAGGTGATCGGTTCCCCCCAGGCCAGCGGCGTGATCCGTGGCGACGCGTGGTACTATGTCGCCAGCACCCAAAAGACGGTGGGATACCGCGCGCCCGAGGTGGTCGACCGGCAAGTTGTCGCGATTTCCTTCGCCCCGGACGGGACCGTCCGCAACATCGAGCGTTTCGGACTGGAAGAGGGTCGCGTCGTCACCCTGAACCGCCGCGTTACGGATGACAACGTCAAGGGTGTCTCCTTCATCCGTCAGTTGATGGGGAACCTGGGCAACTTCCGCGCCGACGACGTGATCGACTGACAGGCGGCCGATGGCCTGCCCCCGGGGCTGGGGCTGGAAAAGAACACCTTCCGTTCCGGTTGCGTCTGTTGCGTTCACCGGGCCGCGCACCCCGCCCCGGCGGGATGCGGGCCAGGCGGATCTTTGCGCGGTATTCTGCGCCCCCCTGTGCAGCCCGCGTATCGTGACTTTTCCGTAGCCGTCAGGATTGCGTTTCCCCCTCGGGGGCGAAATCCAGCGCCACGCCGTTGATGCAATACCGTAACCCCGTGGGGGCCGGCCCGTCGGGAAAGACATGGCCCAGATGCGCGTCACAGGCGGCGCAATGCACCTCTGTCCGTTTCATGAACAGGCTGCGGTCGACCTGTTCGCCCACGGCGTCGCCGTCGATCGGCCGGGTAAAGCTGGGCCACCCTGTGCCGCTGTCGAACTTGTCCCCCTGCTCAAAGAGCGGCGCCCCGCAGCAGATGCAGCGGAACACACCCGGCGCCTTGGGGAAATCGTCATGGGTAAAGGCGCGCTCGGTGCCGTGCTTGCGGGTCACCTTGTAGGCCAGGTCGGAAAGCTGGGCGCGCCACTCGGCATCGGTCCTGGAAATCTTCTGAGGCATTCGGTCACTTTCCTCCTGTCAAATTGCTGTCACATCTTGCGTGCTATCGCCACGCAATCATAGTTAGGCGCGCGGACAACGCCCGCCAGTCCCGTGGAGCCGTCACGATGCTGTCACTTCGCAAGGGTCGTTACACGGCCCGCCTGGCCAATGGTCCTGCCGATGTCGAGGCCGCGCAGCGCCTGCGCTACCAGACGTTCCGCGCCACGCCCCAGATCCCCGACGGCGTGGACGCCGACGATTTCGATGCCGCCTGCCGGCATGTGCTGGTCGAAGAGGCGCGCACGGGCGAGCTGGTCTGCTGTTTCCGCCTGCTGCCCCTGCATTGCGGCGCCGAGATCGGTCAAAGCTATTCGGCCCAGTATTACGAGCTGTCGGCCCTGGCCGAATTCGACGGCCCGATGGTCGAGATGGGCCGCTTTTGCATCCATCCCGACTGGCGCGATCCCGACATCCTGCGCGTGGCCTGGGGCGCGATGACCCGTTTCGTGGACGAGGAAGGGGTCGAAATGCTGTTCGGCTGTTCCTCCTTCAAGGGGACCGAGGCCGAGGCCTATATGGACGCCTTTGCCCTGCTCAAGGAACGCCACCTTGGCCCCAAGCGCTGGCTGCCGCGGGTCAAGGCGCCGAACGTGTTTCGCTTTGCCCAGAACCTGCGGCTGCGCAAGCCGGACGCCAAGCGCGCGATGCTGGGGATGCCGCCGCTCCTGCGGTCCTACCTGGTGATGGGGGGCTGGGTCAGCGACCACGCGGTGGTGGATCGCGACCTGAACACGCTGCATGTGTTCACCGGGCTGGAAATCCGCGCGATCCCGCCCTCGCGCAAGCGGCTGCTGCGCGCCGCGGCGGGGTAGGGGACAGCGCGCCCCCGCACCGGGCCAGACAGGCCCTTGCCGACCTGCCTGGCGCATGCCATGTCCCGTGGGCGTCGGCCCACGGCCCGGCGCGCCGTGTAGGCCGGGATGCCCGGCACCAGACCCGAGGTTGCGATGCGCACGCCACTTGACCGGATTCGTCATGCCCTCAGCTTTGAGGTTCTGGCGCTGTTGATCGTCGTGCCCCTGGGGGCGGCGTTGTTCGACATGCCCATGCAGGATATCGGGGTGGTCAGCGCGGCCAGCGCCGTGATCGCCGTGCTGTGGAACATGGTCTACAACCACGCCTTCGATCTGGGGCTGCGGCGGCTGACCGGCACCACACTGAAGCGGCCGCTGGCGCGGATTGTTCACGCGGTGCTGTTCGAGCTGGGTCTGCTGGTCGTCCTGATGCCGCTGTTCGCGTGGTATCTGGGCGTGACGCTGTGGCAGGCCTTGGTGATGGATGTGTCGCTGGCGGCCTTTTACATGACCTATGCGCTGGCGTTCAACTGGGCCTATGACAGGCTGTTCCCGCTGCCGGAATGGTCCACACCGCCGACGCCGCGCTAGACCACGCCAGCGGCCCTTATGCGGTGCGGGCGCGTCGCGGCTGTCGGCCCGGCAGTTCCGCCATGACGCGGCGCCTTTCGTCGGGGCTCATCCGCAGCCAGCCGCCGATTTCGTCGATAGAGCGCGCACAACCGATGCACAGCCGCGTTTCGGGATCGACCCGGCAGACCTGGGTGCAGGGGGTTTCGATGGGGGTGGCTTTGGTCATCCGTCGCGCTCCATATGGGACAGCCGGTCCAGGAAGCCCTGCAAGATATATCCGGCGGCCACATGGTCAATGACCTCGGCTCGGCGGCGGCGCGATGTGTCGGCCTCCAGCAGGGCGCGTTCGGCGGCGACGGTGGACAGCCGTTCATCCCAGAACCCGATCGGCAGATCGGTCAGGCGCGACAGGTTGCGGGCAAAGGCGCGGGTGGACTGGCAGCGCGGTCCCTCGGTTCCGTCCATGTTGCGCGGCAGGCCCAGCAGCAGGCCGCCCGCATCGCGGCCGGTGGCGATTTCCAGAACGCGCGCGGCGTCCAGCCCGAACTTGCGCCTGCGGATGGTTTCCAGGGGCGTGGCCACCGACCACAGCCCGTCGGACACCGCCACGCCGATGGTCTTGTCACCCAGGTCCAGGCCCAGCAGCGCGCGGCCACGGGGCAGGGCGGCGGCCAGCGCCTCGGGGGTGTCGTGAACGCTCACTGCGCGACACCGGCATCCACGGCCGCCCCGCGCACCAGTTCCAGCGCGTCCGGGTGCTGGGCAAAGACCTGCTGCGCCTCTGTCCAGATTGCCCCGGCCTGCTGGGTGTCGCCCAGGATGCCCAGGGCGCGGATCAGCTGGGCCCATTCCTGCGGGGTGCCGCCCTGGGTCGCCAGCCGCTCGGACAGATTGGCGACCATGCCCTGGATCATCTGCTGACGCTGTTCCGGGGTCATGTCGGCGGCGGCTTCCATGTCCTCGGCACTGGGGCCGCGCAGGGGGGCGTTGGCCTGGGGCAGGGGCGGCAGCTGGTAGTTCTGCACCCCCGCCTGCCAGGCCAGTTCTTCCATCCGGCTGCGCACGGGCGTCAGCCAGGGATCGCCGCGTTCGGACACGGTCAGCAGCTTGCGCCAGACGTTGAACGCGATGTCGGGGCGTCCGGTTTGCAGGTGCATCAGGCCCCAGTAATACAGCCCGATGCCATTGTCGGGATCGCGGCCCAGGGCCTGGCGCAGGGCCTCTTCGGCCTCGGGCGAGACATAGCCACCGGCGGCGATCACCATCATGTCGGCCAGCGTGCCGTAATCCTCGGCGGTCGCCCGGCCCTGTTTCAGCTCGATCGCGCGGGCCTGCGCCTTGTGCGCGGCGTCGAAATTGCCCAGGGCGGCCTCGTTGCGGGCCAGCAGCAGAAAGCCGCGCAGGTCGTTCTGCCGTTCGGCCACGACCTCGCGCAATTGCTCGACCAGCTTCAGATGGTCCGGCTCGGGCGCCTCCAGCGCGGGCAGCGGGCCGGCATTGGCCTCGGCCTGGGCTTGCGAGGGGCGGTTTTCGCGTGCCTCCTCGGCGGCGGTCACGCGTTCCTGCAGCGGCAGGTCGGGATAGCCCGGCGCGCCGATCTGGCTGTAGATGAACCAGCCCCCGCCCAGCAGCGCGGCCATGACCAGGCCGCCGGCGGCGGCGCTGATCCCCTGCGGCGCCTGTCCGGCCGCCTTTTGCGCGGCAAGCTTGCGGTCGGCCTCCAGCACGCGGCGGGAAACCTCGGTGCGGATGCGGGCGGCCTCGTCCTCGGTGATGATGCCGCGGGCCAGGTCGCGGTCCACCTCTTCCAGCTGTTCGCGGTAGACCTGCAGGTCATAGGCCGCGGCGGGCCCGTCGCCGCGCCGCCCGCGCAGCATTGTGACCAGCATGAACGCCGCGACGATCGCGGCAAGGGCAATGGCGAGAGCCGTGAACAGCATGGGGCCTTATCCTTTGTCGTCTTCGCCCCCGGTCTAGACTGCCGGGCGGCGCCCCGAAAGGGGGAAAGGCCATGCCCCCCTTGCACCCGGCCCCATGTCGCGTTCTTGTGATGCGATGCCGCTGGCGGGTCGGGCCTAGTCGGCGCAACGTTGCTAGAAGGGCGGTACACGCCCGCCGCAAGAGGGAGTCGCCCGTTGGCCACCAGACGTTATTCCGCCTTCGCCGTCGCCCGCGAGGCCACCCGTTACCACAGCGGATGGGAGCGGGCCTGGGCCTCGCCCGCGCCGAAGGCGAAATACGATGTGATTGTCGTGGGGGCAGGCGGCCACGGGCTGGCCACCGCCTATTACCTGGGCCGCAACCACGGCATCCGCAACGTCGCGGTGGTGGAAAAGGGCTGGCTGGGCGGCGGCAACACGGGCCGCAACACCACGATCATCCGCTCCAACTACCTGCAGGATGCCTCGGCCGCGATCTACGAAAAGGCGCGGTCGCTGTATGAAAACCTGAGCCAAGATCTGAACATGAACGTCATGTTCAGCCCGCGCGGCGTGCTGATGCTGGCCCAGACCGAACACGAGGTGCGCGGCTGGAAGCGGACCGCGCATGCCAACGTGTTGCAGGGCATCCCGACCGAGTTCATCGGGCCGAAGCGCGTCAAGGAGATCGTCCCGATCATGAATATCGACGGGCCGCGCTATCCGGTTCTGGGGGCGCTTTGGCAGGCCCGCGGCGGCACCGCGCGGCACGATGCGGTGGCCTGGGGCTATGCGCGGGCCTGTTCGGCGATGGGCATGGACATCATTCAGAATTGCGAGGTGACCGGCGTGCGCCAGTCCGGCGGGCAGGTCACCGGCATCGAGACCACGAAAGGCGCCATCGGTTGCGGAAAACTCGCCATCGTGGTGGCGGGGCATTCCGGGCGGCTGGCCGATATGGCCGGTTTCCGGCTGCCGGTTGAATCGGTGGCGTTGCAGGCGCTGGTGTCGGAACCGATCAAGCCCTGCATGGATGTCGTCGTGATGGCCAACACCGTGCACGGCTACATGAGCCAGTCCGACAAGGGCGAGATGGTGATCGGCGGCGGCGCGGACAGTTTCAACAACTTTACCCAGCGGGGCAGTTTCCACCATGTCGAGGAAACCGTGCGTGCCCTGTGCGAAACCTTCCCGATCATCACCCGGCTGAAGATGCTGCGCCAGTGGGGCGGTATCGTGGACATGACCGGCGACCGCTCGCCCATCCTGTCGAAAACGCCCCTGGGAAACTGTTTCATCAACTGCGGTTGGGGCACCGGCGGGTTCAAGGCGATTCCCGGATCCGGCTGGGCCATGGCGGAACTGGTCGCCAAGGGCGAACCTGGGCCGCTGAGTGCCGAATTCGGACTGGACCGTTTCCGCGAGGGGCGGTTCATTGACGAAAGCGTCGCCGCGGGGGTGGCGCATTGATGGGCGTGGCGCTGCGCCTGTGGCGCTTGCCTGTCCATGGTGCGGCCAACGATCTGGGCCGCACTGTCGCAGATGGGCCTTTCGGGCGTTTGGTCGCCTTGACCGGGCGCCGTGTTTCAATAAGTTGCCCCAAACGCAACAGTGAGAGGCGCCCATGTCTGACGATCAATATGCCGTGCTCGTGCCCCCGTCCGCTGCCAAGTGGATCGGCCTTGTCGGCGGCCTGCTTGTGCCGCTTTTCCTTGCCGTGGTCGCGAACCAGATCTACACGCCGCGCGGCGAGGCCTCCGTGCAGGTTTATCCCCTGCCCGAGGAATAAGGGGGGCACCATCGCCGCCCCCCGTCTGATGCAATTCCAGACCAGGGGGGCGCGATGCTTCGCTTGACCTGCCCGTATTGCGGCGCGGCCGCAGACGAGACCGAACTGACCCCGGGCGGCGAGGCGCATCTGACGCGCCACGGCCCCGGGTCCTCAGACGAAGCCTTCGAAGGCTACCTTTTCCTGCGCAAGAATCCCTATGGCGTTCATTTCGAACGCTGGCGCCACGCCCATGGCTGCGGCAAGTGGTTCCATGCCGCGCGTGACACCCGCAGTTTGCAGGTCTTTGGCACCTATTCCGCGCAGGTCACCCGCCCGCCGCAGGACATCATCGACCGGATCGCCGCGACACATCCCGGCTTTGACTGGGAGGCGGGGCAATGAGCTTTCGGCTGGAAACCGGCGGGCGCCTGATCGACCGGGGCGCGCCGCGCCGCTTTGCCTTCGACGGGGTGGAATGCACGGGGTTTGCCGGCGACACGCTGGCCGCGGCGTTGCTGGCCAACGACCATATGATGGTCGGCCGGTCCTTCAAGTATCACCGCCCGCGCGGGCTGGTCGCTTCGGGGGTAGAGGAACCGAACGCGCTGGTGGGCCTCGGCATCGGCGGCCGGTTCGAGCCGAACCAGCGCGCCACGATGACCGAGCTGTTCGACGGGCTGGTGGCAGAAAGCCAGAACCGGTTCCCCTCGCTCGCCTTCGATGTCGGCGCGGTCAATGCGCGGCTGGCGCGCTTTCTGCCCGCGGGGTTCTATTACAAGACGTTCCTGTGGCCGCGCGCCTTCTGGAAGCATGTTTACGAACCCGTGATCCGTCAGTCGGCGGGCCTGGGTCAAGCGCCGACCGAAACCGACCCTGACGCCTATGAACATTTCCATGCCCATGTCGATCTGCTGGTGATCGGCGGGGGTATCGCCGGTTTGCAGGCGGCGCTGAGCGCGGCGCAATCCGGTGCCCAGGTGCTGCTGATCGAGCAGACCGCCCATTGGGGTGGGCGCGCGCCCGTGGATGGCGTGATCGTGGACGGGATGCCCGCGGGCGCGTGGGTGGCGCAAACGGTCGCCGCGTTGCAGGCGATGGACAATGTCCACCTGCGGCTGCGGATGCAGGGCACGGGCGTCTTTGACCATGGCTATGTTCTGGCGCATGAGCGGCTGACCGATCATGCGCCGGATGCGCCCGGCCCCCGGCATCGCCTGTGGAAGATCCGCGCGCAACAGATCGTCACCGCGACCGGCGCGATCGAACGTCCCCTGGCCTTCCCGGGAAATGACGTGCCGGGGGTCATGCTGGCCTCGGCCATGCGCGACTACGTGGTGAACTGGGCGGTGGCCCCGGGCCGGCGCACGGTGGTCGTGACCAACAATGACGACGCTTACCGAACCGCTTTGGCGCTGCTTGACGCGGGGCTGGAGGTGCCTGCCATCCTGGATGCGCGCGATGCGGCCGACGGCCCGCTGCCGCAACAGGCCCGCGCGCGCGGCATTCCCGTGCGTACCGGCAGGGCGGTGGTCAAGGTCAAGGGCACCACGCGGGTCAAGGGTGTGGGCATCGGCAACGCGGGCGGCATCGGACTGGCCACCGACACCATCGCCTGCGACGCGGTGGCGATGTCGGGCGGCTGGTCGCCGGTGGTGCACCTGTGGTCCCATTGCGGGGGCAAGCTGACTTGGGACAACACCCATGCGATGTTCCGGCCCGATCCCGACCGTGCGCCGACGGGGGCCGATGGCCAGCCCTTCGTGCATGTGGCAGGCAGCGCCAACGGCGCGCTGCATGCGACGGACTGTCTGGACGACGCGGCCCGCGCAGCGGTGGCGGCTGCTGCGGCGCTTGGGCACCAGATCACCGCACAACCACCCCGCGCCGACGCCCCGGCAGAGGCGCCGATGCAGCCGGTCTGGGTGATGCCGGGCCGGGCCAGCCCGGCCCAGCGGATGAAGATGTTCCTGGACTACCAGAACGACGTGAAGGTGTCGGATGTCCAGCTGGCCGCGCGCGAGGGCTATGAAAGCGTCGAGCATACCAAGCGTTACACCACGCTCGGCATGGCGACCGACCAGGGGAAGCTGTCCAATATCAACGGGCTTGCCATCCTTGCCGACAGCCTGGGCGCAGAGATCCCGCAGGTGGGCACCACCACCTTCCGCCCGCCCTATACGCCGCTGACCTTCGGTGCCATCGCAGGCGAGGCGCGCGGCGATCTGTTCCAGCCCGTGCGCAAGACGCCAATGCACGACTGGCACACGGAGCAGGGCGCGGTGTTCGAACCCGTGGGCCAGTGGCGCCGCCCCTATGCCTATCCGCGCAAGGGCGAAAGCCGGGCGCAGGCCGTCCAGCGCGAGGTGAGCAACACCCGTGAAAACGTGGGTCTGCTGGATGCCTCCACCCTGGGCAAGCTGCTGGTGACGGGGCCGGACGCGGCCGAATTCCTGGATCGCGTCTACACCAACATGATGTCCACCCTGAAACCGGGCCGCTGCCGCTATGGGCTGATGTGCAGCGAAAACGGCTTTCTGATGGATGACGGCGTGGTGGCGCGGCTGTCCGAGGACAGCTTTCTGTGTCACACCACCTCTGGCGGGGCCGAGCATGTGCACGCGCACCTTGAGGAATGGCTGCAGACCGAGTGGTGGGACCTGAAGGTGCATGTCATCAACCTGACCGAGCAGTTCGCGCAGGTGGCCGTTGTCGGCCCCAAGGCGCGGGTGCTGCTGGACCGGCTGGGCGGTATGGATTTGTCGCGCGAGGCGCTGTCCTTCATGGGCTGGGTTGAGGGCGAACTGGCGGGCATCCCGGCGCGGGTCTACCGCATCTCCTTCTCGGGCGAACTCAGCTTTGAGGTGGCCGTGCCCGCGGGGCAGGGGCGGGCGTTCTGGGACGCCTGCCTGGACGCCGGGGCCGATCTGGGTGTCGCGCCCTACGGCACCGAGGCGCTGCATATCATGCGGGCCGAAAAGGGCTTTATCATGATTGGGGACGAAACCGACGGCACGGTGATCCCGCAGGATCTGGGGCTGGACTGGGCCGTGTCCAAGAAGAAGGCCGATTTCATCGGCAAGCGCGCGCAAGAGCGGGTGCACATGACCGACCCCGACCGTTGGAAACTGGTGGGCCTGGAAACCCTGGACGGCAGCGTGTTGCCTGACGGTGCCTACGCGGTGGATGACGGGCTGAACGCGAACGGCCAGTGCAACACCCAGGGGCGGGTGACCTCGACCTACCATTCGCCGACGCTGGGGCGCGGCATCGCGATGGGGCTGGTGCGGCACGGACCGGACCGGATGGGCGAGGTGCTGAACTTCATGCGCACCGATGGGCGCACGCAGCCCGCGCGGATCGTCAGCCCCGTGTTCTACGACCCCGAAGGGGAGAAGCAGAATGTCTGAACTGCTCTGCACCGAGGGCCTGGCCCGCATCGAAACCGTGTCCGGCCGCGGCATGATCACGCTGAAGGGCGAGCTGGAAAGCCGCCGCTTCAGGAACGTGCTGGCCAAGGCGCTGGACCTGCCGTTGCCGGGGCCGTTGTCCTGCGCCTTCAACGGGGCCCGGGGCGTCGGTTGGATGGCACCCGACGAGGTGTTGATCTTGGTCCCCGGCGAAGAGGTGCCCGAGGCGCTGGCAAGACTGCGCAACAAGATCGGCGATCACCACATCACCGCCGTCGATGTGTCGGATGCCCGCGCCCAGTTCCGTCTGACCGGGCCGGGCGCGCGCGAGGTGCTGGCCAAGCTGTCGCCGGTCGATTTCGCGCCTGCCCGCTTTGCCCCCGGTACGTTCCGCCGGACCCGGCTGGCGCAGGTGCCCGTCGCAGTCTGGCAAAAGGAGGAGGACGTGTTCGGGCTGGTCTGTTTCCGTTCCGTGGCGGATTACGTTGCCGGGTTGCTGGTCAATGCCGCCGCGCCCGGATCGGGTGTCGGGTATTTCGCATCCGGGGGTTGACCTTCCCCCGCCCGGGCCTCCATCTACGGCAAAGTGACGCAGTCAACAGAGAGGGGCCCAATATGGCTTTCGAACTTCCCGACCTTCCTTACGCCCATGACGCGCTGGCTGACCTGGGCATGTCCAAGGAAACGCTGGAATACCACCACGACCTGCACCACAAGGCCTATGTCGACAACGGCAACAAGCTGATCGCCGGGACCGAGTGGGAGGGCAAGTCCCTCGAAGAGATCGTCAAGGGCACCTACGAGGCCGGCGCCGTTGCGCAGAACGGCATCTTCAACAACGCCTCGCAGCACTGGAACCACACCCAGTTCTGGGAGATGATGGGTCCGGGCAAGCCCGCGATGCCGTCCGAGGTGGAAAGCCGCATTACGGATGGCTTCGGATCGTTCGACAGCTTCAAGGAACAGTTCACCGCCGCGGGCGTGGGGCAATTCGGCTCTGGCTGGTGCTGGCTGGTGGTCGATACCGACGGCACGCTGAAGATCACCAAGACGGAAAACGGTGTGAACCCGCTGTGCTTTGGCCAGACCGCGCTGTTGGGCTGCGATGTGTGGGAGCACTCCTACTACATCGATTTCCGCAACAAGCGCCCGGCCTACCTGACCAACTTCGTGGATAACCTGGTCAACTGGGAAAACGTGGCCGAGCGTCTGTCCAAGGCCTGAGATCACGCACGGTAAACGCGAAACGGCCGCCCCTCGGGGCGGCCGTTTTTCGTTGCGGGCTGTGGGCGCGCCGAAGGGCGCGCGCCCTGTCGATCAACGATCCTCGACATCCGTGTAATCGCGATGGGTCGGGCCGGTGTACAGCTGGCGCGGGCGGCCGATCTTCATCGTCGGGTCCGAGATCATTTCCTTCCACTGGGAAATCCAGCCCACCGTGCGGCTGACCGCAAAGATCGGCGTGAACATCGAGGTCGGGAAGCCCATCGCATCCAGGATGATGCCGGAATAGAAATCCACGTTGGGATACAGCTTCTTCTCGACGAAATAGGGATCTTCCAGCGCGATCTTTTCCAGCTCCATCGCGACTTTCAGCGTCTCGTTGTCTTCGACACCCAGCAGGTCCAGCACCTCGTGCGCAGACTGTTTCATCACCTTGGCGCGCGGGTCGAAGTTCTTGTAGACCCGGTGGCCGAAGCCCATCAGGCGGAACGGGTCGTTCTTGTCCTTGGCGCGCGCGACGTATTCCGGAATCTTGTCCACGGTGCCGATTTCACGCAGCATTTCCAGGCAGGCCTGGTTGGCGCCGCCATGGGCCGGCCCCCACAGGCACGCAATGCCGGCCGCGATACAGGCGAACGGGTTAGCCCCCGAGGACGAGGCCAGGCGCACGGTCGAGGTCGATGCGTTCTGCTCGTGGTCCGCGTGCAGGGTAAAGATGCGGTCCATCGCGCGCGTCAGGATCGGGTCGACCTCGTATTCCTCGGCCGGGACGGCAAAGCACATCCGCAGGAAGTTGGACGCGTAGTCCAGATCGTTGCGCGGATAGACGAAGGGCTGGCCCACCGAATACTTGTAGGCCATCGCCGCGATCGTCGGCACCTTGGCGATCAGCCGGATCGAGGCGACCTCGCGCTGCCAGGGATCGTTGATGTCGGTGGAGTCGTGGTAGAAGGCCGACATCGCGCCGACCACGCCCACCATGATCGCCATCGGGTGCGCGTCGCGCCGGAACCCCGAGAAGAAGCGGTGCATCTGCTCGTGCACCATCGTATGGCGCGTCACGCGGTTCTCGAAATCCTCCAGCTGCGCGGCGGTCGGCAGATTGCCGTACAGCAGCAGGTAGCAGACTTCCAGGAAGTGCGATTTCTCGGCCAGCTGGTCGATCGGGTAGCCGCGGTGCAGCAGTTCGCCTTCGTCGCCATCGATGAAGGTGATCGCGGACTCGCAGGACGAGGTGGAGGTAAAGCCCGGGTCGTGGGTGAACACCCCCATCTGCGAATACAGCTTGCGGATATCGACCACGTCGGGGCCGGCTGTGGGGCTGAGCACCGGAAGCTCGACCGATTTGTCTCCCAGGGTCAGCGTCGCGGTTTTGGTGCTGTCGGCCATGAATGTCCCTTTCCGTGTTACGGGCGACCTGCGCCGCTCTCCCTGTTGCGGCGCCGGTCCGTGGCGTGCGGGCACATCGGCCGAGGCCGTCAGCCCTGGGCGTCAGCGAGCCGGGCGAGCGTTTCGTACCGGCCGATGACGAGCATCATGTCAAACACGCTGGGCGAAACCGAGCGGCCCGCCAGCGCCGCGCGCAGGGGGCCTGCCAGCTTGCCCAGCTTCAGCCCATGGGCCTCTGCCACCGTGCCGACTGCCGCCTCCAGCGCATCTCGCGTCCAGCTAGCATTTTGCAGATGCGGCGTCAATTCTGCCAGTATACGACGGGATACATCATCCAGCGCCTTCGCGGCCTTCTCGTCCGGTTCGATAGGGCGAGAGGCCAAGACGAAGTTCGCTTTTTCAATGAGTTGCGGGAAGGTCTTGATGCCACCTTTCAGTAGGAGCAGCGCCTGTGCAAGACCTTCTTTTTGCGCCTCCCCAAGGGGGGAACGTTGCGTCGCCTTCAGGAAACCCTCGAATTCACGCAGCAGCGCAGCATCGTCCATTCCGGCGAAGTGCTGGCCGCACAGGTTTTCCAGCTTCTTGAAGTCGAACCGCGCGGGCGATTTGCCGATTCCGCCCAGGTCGAACCACGCTTGCGCCTGCGCGTCGGTGAAAAACTCGTCATCGCCATGGGACCAGCCAAGCCGCGCCAGATAGTTGCGCATGCCCGCCGCCGGATAGCCCATGTCGCGGTATTCCTCGACCCCCAGGGCGCCGTGGCGTTTCGACAGCTTCTTGCCGTCGGGGCCGTGGATCAGCGGGATATGCGCCCATACCGGCACGTCCCAGCCCATCGCGCGATATATCTGCATTTGCCGCGCGGCGTTGTTCAGGTGGTCGTCGCCCCGGATCACATGGGTCACGCCCATATCGTGATCGTCGACCACCACGGCCAGCATATAGGTCGGCGTCCCGTCAGAGCGCAGCAAAACCATGTCGTCCAGCTGTGCGTTCTTTACGGTCACGTCGCCCTGCACCTGGTCTGCAATCACCGTCGCGCCGTCGCGGGGCGCCTTGAGGCGGACGACATAGGGCGCATCGGGGTGTGTTGCCGGGTCGGCATCGCGCCAGGGGCTTTGGTAAAGGGTTGACCGCCCCTCGGCCTTGGCCGCCTCGCGGAAGACGGCGATTTCGTCCTGTGTAGCGAAACATTTGTAGGCATTGCCGCTTGCCAGCATCGCCTCGGCCACCTCGTGGTGGCGATCGGCGCGCGCGAACTGGCTGACCGGCTCGCCGTCCCAGTCCAGGCCCAGCCAGGTCAGCCCGTCCAGGATCGCCTGCGTGGCCTCGGGGGTGGAACGTGCGCGGTCGGTATCCTCGATCCGCAGCAGGAATTTCCCGCCGCGACCGCGCGCGTACAGCCAGTTGAACAGCGCCGTGCGCGCACCGCCGATATGCAGAAAGCCGGTGGGCGAGGGGGCGAAACGAGTGACGACAGGGGCCTCGGACATGCGCCTTAACCTTTTGGAAACCATGTTGGGGATAGCGTTGCGACCTGTCTAGGGGATCGCCGCCGAGAGGACAAGCCGTGCCGCCCATGGCCGTGATCGAGCATCAGCGCGGGCATCTCTTCCCGTGGAGCGCGGTGATGCTGGGCCTGGGGATCGGGTTGTATTTCGCGCTGCCGGTCGAACCGGTCGGCCCCGTGCTGGCAGTGACGGGCGCCATGATTGGCGGGCTGGCCGTGCTGGCCTGGCGCCTGCCCCGGCTGGCCCCTGTGTTGCTGATCCCGGCGCTGATCGGGGCAGGGGTTCTGGTGGCGGCCCTTCGCAGCCAGCAGGTCGCCGCGCCGGTGCTGCCCTATCGCGTTTACGGCCCGGTCGAGGGGCGGGTGATCGCGCTGGATCGGTCCCAGTCCGATGTGCCGCGCCTGACGCTGGATCGCGTCTGGATTTCCGGGCTGGACCCCGCTGAAACACCTGCCCGCGTCCGCATCTCGTTGCACGGGGCCAGCGGGTTGACGGACCCGGTGCCGGGCACATGGCTGGCAGTGACCGCGCATCTGTCCCCGCCCGCCGCCCCGGCAGAGCCGGGCGGGTTCGATTTCCGCCGCCATGCCTGGTTTCAGCGCCTGGGGGCGGTTGGCTATGCGCGCAGCCCGCCCGTGATGCTGGCGCCGCCAGAGCGTGGCGTTGCGCTGGCGGTGCATCGGGCGCGGATGCATCTGTCGCGGGCGTTGCGTGCACGGATGCCGGGCGACCAGGGGGCGTTTGCCGCAGCGATCTTGACCGGGGATCGCTCGGCGATTTCACGCGACACGTTGCAGGATTTGCGCGATGCCAATCTGGCGCATCTGCTGGCAATCTCCGGCTTGCATATGGGGCTGCTGACCGCCGTCGTATTCGGTGCCTTGCGCTATGGCCTGGCACTGATCCCGCCGGTGGCCCTGCGCCTGCCCATCAAGAAGATCGCCGCCATCGGTGCGCTGCTGGCCGGGGCGGTCTACCTGGCGCTGTCGGGGGGCAACGTGGCGACCGAACGCGCATTCATCATGGTGGCGGTGGTGTTGGGGGCGGTCCTGGCCGACCGCCGTGCCTTGACCCTGCGTGCCGTCGCGGTTGCGGCGTTGATCGTTTTGCTGCTGACACCTGAAAGCCTGACCGGCGCGGGATTCCAGATGTCCTTTGCGGCGACGACAGCGTTGGTGGCCGCCTTTGCCGCGCTGCGTGATCTGCCCGAGTCGGTTCCACGCCCGCCCGCCTGGCTGCGCGGGCCGTTGGCGGTGGTGCTGTCCTCGGCGGTGGCCGGGGCCGCGACCGCGCCATTCGGGGCGGCGCATTTCAACCAGGTGGCGCAGTATGGTCTATTGGCCAACCTGCTGAGCGTACCGCTGATGGGCGCGCTGGTGATGCCCGCGGCGGTGCTGGCCGCGTGCCTTGCGCCCTTTGGGCTGGCCGGGCTGGGGCTGGAGCCGATGCGTTGGGGCATTGCCTGGATCCTGGCGGTGTCCGACCATGTCGCGGGGATGGAGGGTGCGGTCTGGCCGGTCGTTGCACCGGGACCATGGGTGCTGCCGCTGCTGACCCTTGGGGCGCTTTTCGGAGTGGTCTGGCAGGGGCGGGCGCGGGCACTGGGGCTGGTGCCGATGGCGATGGCCCTGCTGCTGTGGGCACAGGCCCAGCGGCCGGTCCTGCTGATCGCCGAAAGCGGCGGGCTGATGGGCCTGATGACGGCCGAGGGCAGGGCGTTGAGCAAGCCCGCAGGCGACGGGTTCGTCGCGCGAAGCTGGTTGGAAAACGATGGCGACCGGGCGGAACAGGATGCGGCCTTTGCCCGGCCGGGGCTGTTCGGGCCGCGCCAGGCGCAGGTGGCCATGGTCGGTGCGCAACGCATCACCTTGCTAAGCGGCCGGGGCTGGGCCGAGCGTATTGCACCGGCCTGTGCTGCGGGCTGGGTGGTGGTGCCGCAGCGCGTGGATCGACCGCCGCCGGGCTGTACGCTGTTTGATCGCACGATGCTGCGGACGACCGGCGCCTTGGCGCTGTATCCCGATGGGGATGGGGTCAGGCGGATCGGGGCGCGCCGTCTGGCCGGCAATCGCCCTTGGACTCAGTAGCTGCGGATCAGCCCGACCAGCCGGCCCTGAACGTGGACCTGATGGCTGTGCAGCAGGCGGGTTTCATAGGCGGGGTTGGCGGCCTCCAGCGCGATCATGTCGCCCTTGCGGCGGAACCGTTTCAGCGTGGCTTCGTGCCCCTCTACCAGGGCGACGACGATTTCCCCGTTCTGGGCGGTATCCTGTTCGCGGATCACCACGATGTCCCCATCGTTGATCCCGGCCTCGATCATCGAGTCGCCCTTGACCTCCAGCGCGTAGTGCCTGCCCTGGCCGGACAGCATCGTGCCGGGCACGGCAACGTGAGAGGCGACCTCGGAAATCGCCTCGATCGGGGTGCCTGCGGCGATCCGGCCCATCACCGGCAGTTCCAGCGCGCCGACCGATTCCACGTTCATCGCGCCCGCGGGCGGCGGCGGGGGCGCATCCCCCTCGATCACCTTGGGGGTAAAGCCGGTCTTACCCAGCTTGGTTTCCAGCGCTTCGGGCAGTTTGACGATCTCGATCGCGCGGGCGCGGTGGGCCAGGCGGCGGATGAAGCCGCGCTCCTCCAGCGCCGTGATCAGGCGGTGAATGCCCGATTTGGACCGCAGGTCCAGCGCATCCCGCATCTCGTCGAAAGAGGGGGGGACGCCATCGGCCTGGGTCCGCTTGTGAATGAATTCCAACAGGTCGAGTTGTTTGCGCGTGAGCATGGAACCTCCGTCACCGCCGGGGTGTTCGTCCATGTTCTACGCATGTTCCCGTTTTGTGTCAAGCGTGGCGCTAAAGCGGCAGGTAATCCACCCGCTCGCCCGCTTGCCGTGGCCCCTCATGGGGCGCCCGCACGATCAGCGCGCGGGCCTCGGACAGGATGGTCAGCAGGGCGCTGTCCTGACTGTCGAAGGGGACAAGCCGCCCGTCGATGATCCGGGCGCGCATGTAATGGGCGCGCGGGCCGTTTGCTGGCAGATCGCAGGCCACCGGCGCACGGGACGCAGGGGCCGGTTCAGCGGGCAGGCCTTGCATCACCCGGATCGCCGGCAGAACGAAGACATGGGCGCAGACCAGCGCGGACACCGGGTTGCCGGGCAGACCAATCATCGTGGCATCGCCCAGCCGCCCCGCCATCAACGGTTTGCCCGGGCGCATCGCCACCTTGTAAAAGCTCTGGTTCAGTCCCAGATCGGCGGCCACCTTGCCCACCAGGTCGTGATCGCCGACAGAGGCCCCTCCGATGGTCAGGATCAGGTCAGCATCGCGGGCCTGGGCAAAGACGGCCCGCAGGGACGCCTCGGTATCGCGCGCGATGGGTAGCATCTGCGCACGGGCGCCTTCGGCCTCGGCCATCGCTGTCAGGGCAAAGCCGTTGGCGGCGATGATCTGGTCGGGGCCGGGGGTTTCGCCGGGCATCACCAACTCGTCCCCGGTGGCGATGATTGCCACGCGCGGGCGGCGGTGGGCGGTGACGCGGGGCACGTTCATGGCCGCGGCCAATGCCAGGTCGGCGGGCCGCAGGCGCCGGGGCGCAGACAGGGTGTCGCCACAGGCGAAATCGGCCCCGGCGGGGCGGATATGGGCCGCGCTGTCCAGCCGGTCACCAAGGGTGATGCGGTCGCCGTCCCGCATCACGTCCTCTTGGATGATGACGCGATCCGCGCCGGGCGGGACCGGCGCGCCGGTGAAGATGCGTACCGCCTGTCCGGGGGCGAGCGTTCCGTCAAATCCATGCCCGGCGGCCGACGTGCCGATCACGCCGAGGCTGGCGCCGGGTCGGGCATCGGCGGCCGTCACCGCGTAGCCATCCATGGCAGAGGCCGCAAAGGGCGGCTGGTCCCGCCGGGCGATCACCGGGGCGGCCAGCACCCGGCCTGCCGCATCCTCGAGCGCGACCTCTTCGGTCGGCAGGGGGGCGACCAGATCGAAGATATGGGCCAGCGCCTCGGCGACCGAGATCATTTCGGCGCCTCGTAGCGGCCCGATTTCCCGCCCTCTTTCAGGGTCAGGCGGATGCCGCCGATTTCCATTCCCTTTTCGGCGGCCTTCAGCATGTCATAGACCGTCAGCGCGGCGGTTGAGGCCGCGGTTAACGCCTCCATCTCGACGCCGGTCTGGCCGGTGGTCTTGACCGTGGCAGCGATGCGGATACCGGGCAGGTCGGGGTCTGGCGTCAACCCCAGTGTAACCTTGGTCACGGGCAGGGGGTGGCACAGCGGGATCAGCTCGGCCGTTTTCTTGGCGCCCATGATCCCCGCCAGTCGCGCCACGCCCAGCACGTCGCCCTTTTTCGCGCGCTGCTCGGTGACCAGCGCCAGCGTTTCCGACGTCATCTTGACCCACCCTTCGGCCACGGCGACCCGCGCGGTGGCGGGCTTGTCCGAGACATCGACCATGTGGGCGTGTCCCTCGGCGTCGAAATGGGTCAGGTCCGCCATCACGCCACCGGGTCGGCCAGCAGGGCGCGGGTGGCCGCGGTCACGTCGTCCTGCCGCATCAGGCTCTCCCCGATCAGGAAGCGGCGCACGCCGTGGCCTGCCATGTCGGCCAGATCGGCGGGCGTGTAGAGGCCGGATTCGCTGACCACGTGGCGGTCGGCAGGCACGCGCCCGGCCAGTGTACGGGTGGTGTCCAGCGTGGTTTCAAAGGTTTTCAGGTTTCGGTTGTTGATGCCGATCAGCGGCGATTTCAGCGCCAGGGCCCGGTCCAGTTCGGCGGCGTCGTGCACCTCGATCAGCACGTCCATGCCCCAGCCAAAGGCCGCATCCTCCAGTTCCGCGGCCTGCGCGTCGGACACGCTGGCCATGATGATCAGAATGCAATCGGCGCCCAGGGCGCGGGCCTCGGCCACCTGGTAGGTGTCGTACATGAAATCCTTGCGCAGGCAGGGCAGGGCGGTGGCATCATGGGCCTGCACCAGATAGTCCTTGGCCCCCTGAAAGGACGGTGTATCGGTCAGCACCGACAGACAGGCCGCGCCGCCGTCCTCGTAGGCCTTCGCCAGCGCGGGCGGGTCGAAATCGGGGCGGATCAGCCCCTTGGAGGGGCTGGCCTTCTTGACCTCGGCGATCAGGCCGTGGCCGGTTTCGGCCTTGGTACTCAGCGCGGCGCCAAAGCCCCGTACGGGGGGCGCGGCCTTGGCCTCTGACTCTACATCCGCAAGCGGTTTGGCGGATTTGTCGGCGGCGACCTCTTCCAGCTTGTAGGCCTTGATGCGGTCAAGGATGGTATCGCTCATGCCGCCCCCGAGGTGATCTTGGCCAGGCCCTCGACCTTGGCCTTGGCCGCGCCGCTGTCGATGCTCTCGGCGGCAATTGCCACGCCCTGCGCCAGATCACTGGCCTGGCCCGCAACGACCAGCGCGGCCGCTGCGTTCAACAGCACCGCGTCGCGATAGGCGGACGCCTCGCCATCCAGCAGCGCGGCAAAGGCGCGCGCGTTGTGTTCGGGCGTGCCGCCCAGGATCGCCTCGAAGGGATGGACCGGCAGGCCCGCCTCTTCGGGGTGGACTTCGCGTTCGCTGACCGTGCCGCCGTCCAGCACCGCGACCCAGGACACGCCCGCGATGGACAGCTCATCCGTGCCGTCGCCGCCATGGACCAGCCAGGCGCGCTCGGACCCGAGCGCGCCCAGGGTTTCGGCCATGGGGCGGATCAGGTCGCGGGTAAAGGCGCCGGTCAGTTGCCGTTTCACCCCCGCGGGGTTGGTAAGCGGGCCGAGGATGTTGAAGATCGTGCGCGTGCCCAGTTCCATCCGGGTGGGCATCACATGGGCCATGGCCGGGTGGTGCATCGGCGCCATCATGAAGCCGATCCCGACCTCTTTCAGCGCCTTTTCAACGACATCCGGGCCGACCATCACGTTGATGCCCATTTCCCCCATCGCATCCGCCGCGCCGGACTTGGACGACAGGTTGCGGTTGCCGTGCTTGGCGACCGGCACGCCCGCGCCGGCCACGACAAAGGCCGTCGCGGTGGAAATGTTCAGCGTGCCCTTGCCATCGCCCCCGGTGCCCACGATGTCCATCGCGCCCTCGGGGGCGGCGACGGGTTTACACTTGGCCCGCATGACGGCGGCGGCGGCGGCGAATTCGTCCACTGTTTCACCGCGGGTGCGCAGCGCCATCAGCAGGCCGCCGATCTGGCTGGGGGTGGCCTGGCCCTCGAACAGGGCCTCGAAGGCGCTTTCCGCCTCGGCCCGGCTCAGCGGCCGGTCGGCGGCGATGCCGATCAGCGGTTTCAGATCGTCGCTCATGCGGGCTCCTTCACGGTGTCGAGGAAGTTCTTCAGCAGCGCGTGGCCGTGTTCGGATGCGATGCTTTCGGGGTGGAATTGCACCCCGTGGATGGGTTTTTCGCGGTGGCGCAGGCCCATGATCGTGCCATCCTCCAGCCGGGCATTCGCCATCAGATCGTCGGGCAGGCTGTCGCGTTCGACGATGAGCGAGTGATAGCGCGTCGCCTGGAACGGGCTGGGCAGCCCGGCAAAGACGCCGCTACCGTCATGCGCGATCGTGCCCATCTTGCCGTGCACGATGTCGCCCGCGCGCACCACGCGACCGCCAAAGGCCTGCCCGATGGTCTGGTGGCCCAGGCACACGCCCATCAGGGGAATTTCGGCCTCTGCCGCCGCGCGGGTCAGGTCCAGGCAGATGCCCGCCTGTGCCGGGTCGCAGGGGCCGGGCGACAACAGGATCGCCGAGGGGCGCAGCGCCATGGCCCCGGCCACATCCAGTGCATCGTTGCGCACGACGCGGGTCTCGGTTCCCAGCTCTCCCAGGTAATGGACGAGGTTGTAGGTAAAGCTGTCGTAGTTGTCGATCAGGAGCAGCATGCGCCACGCTTTCGCGAAAGGGGATGAACCCCGTGGAAGGTCGGGCTATACATGCCCAGAGGCTAGCGCCCCGGTCAAGGGGGGCGCCATTCGGGGCGTCAGGCCCCGCGGGCAAAGGAAAAGGGACGAGGCATGGGCAAAGGTCTTGTCAGCGGAATTATCTGGGGCGTGATCGTGTCGGTGCTGGTACTGGTGCTGTTGGCGTTGACGACGCCCGTGCCACAGCGAGGCGGGACCGGCCTGGCCCGACCGGCCGAGGCGCCCGCCAGCGGCCTGCCGTCCGGGGCGCAGACGCCCGATGCGGATGAGGTAACGCAAGGTGCAGCGGCCACCGGCGAAACGCCTGCTGGTGAAACTGATGAAGCGGCCCCAAGCCGCGAGCAAGGCGCGCCCGCTGCGGTGCCGGAACAGGCGCAGGATGGGCCGCTGCAAGAGCCGGTAATGGAAAACACGGCCGCGGGGCGCGGGGTCGCGCCGACGGCGCCGACCACCTCTGTTCCCGAGGCGCCGCCGGTTGCCGACCCTGCGGCGGATGCGCCCGTTGCCGCCCCCGCGACATCGCCCGCTGTCGACATCGTTTTGCCCGAAGGGTCGGCCTTCGGCAGGCCCGAGGGGTTGGAACGCAACGACCTGCCGGGCGAGGCCCCGGCCCCCCGCGCAGCCCCCGGTGCCGCGATCCCGGCCCCACCGCTGCCCGCCGCGGACACCCCGGCCCTGGATGAAACCGCGCCGGCCAGCGCCCCGTCCCCGGTCGTCGATGGTCCCGCAGCGATGATCGCGCCCGAAGGAACCGAAGCGCCGACCCGGCAGATGACCGACGAGGAGCCGGTTCTGCCCAGCCCCGGTGTGCGGGGGCCCAGCGACCCGGGCGCGGCTATTGGCGCCGGTGCCGATGCGGTGCCGGACCCGGCCCAGCCCCTGGGGCTGCCGCCCACCGGCTTTGAAAGCGGTGTGCCCGGCGTGCGCACCGACCGTTTGCCGACAGCGTCTGTGCAGCCCCCCCCGACGGAAGAGGCCGCCGCGCCAGAGCAAGCCCCGACTGCAAGCGCGCCCCCGCCCGCAGCGGCCCCGGCGCCCGAGGGCGACGCCCCGCCGCCTGCGCCGCCCACCGATGCGGCGGCCCCCGCCTCAGCAGCGGAACCCGAGGCCGGGGCCCTGGCGCGAAACGCCCGCGCGGTGGAACTGCGTGCGGGCGTGCCGCTGATGTCGGTGATCCTGATTGATGCGGGCGAAGAGGGCGTGGCCCGCGCCGCCCTGCACGAACTCAGCGTGCCGGTGACCTTTGCGGTGGACCCGACCCTGTCCGATGCCGGGGATATCGTGCGCGGCTACCGCGACGCCGGCCACGAGGTCGTCACCCTGGCCCGTGGTCTGCCGCCGGGCGCCACCCCCAGCGATCTGGAGGAAACGATGACCGCGCTGCTGGCCGCGACGGACGGCAGTGTCGCGGTTCTGGATGCGGCGACGGGCGGTTTTCAGGACGACCGTGCGCTCAGCGCGCAGATGGTTTCGTTGGCCGATGCCAGTGGGCACGGACTGCTGACCTATGATCGCGGTTTGAACGGCGCGGCGCGGATGGCGGGGCAGGTGGGGGTGCCCGCGGCCACGGTGTTCCGCCTGCTGGACGGCGCGCGCGACAACCCCTTCGTGATCCGGCGCAAGCTGGACCGGGCGCTGTTCAAGGCCCGCCAGGACGGGCATGTCATCGTCGTCGGCCACAGCTACCGCGATACGGTCAGCGCCTTTTACGAATGGGCGCTGGAGGCGGCAGCGGACGAGGTGCAGCTTGTCCCGGTTTCGGCGATCCTGACGCGCGAGTGATCCGCGCCTATCCGTTGCCGCGCCGGACGAAGCGGGCGGCCTCTGCCGCGGCGGCGCGAAGGGCGTTGGATTTGTTCACCGTTTCCTGCCATTCGGCCTCGGGGTCGCTGTCATAGACGACGCCGCCCCCGGCCTGGATATACAGCTTTTCATCCTGCACCACGGCGGTACGCAGCGCGATGCACATGTCCATGTCGCCGCCGGCTGCGAAATAGCCCACGCCGCCGCCATAGACGCCGCGCTTTTCGGGTTCCAGCTCGTCGATGATTTCCATCGCGCGAACCTTGGGGGCGCCGCTGACCGTGCCCGCGGGCAACCCGGCCAGCAGGGCCGACAGGGCGTCGTGATCCTCGGAAATCTCGCCCACCACGTTGGACACGATATGCATGACGTGGGAATAGCGCTCGATCACGAATTGTTCGGTCGGGTGGACGGTGCCGATCTTGGCGACCCGGCCCACGTCGTTGCGGCCCAGGTCCAGCAGCATCAGGTGTTCGGCGCGTTCCTTCTGGTCGGCCAGCAGATCGGCCTCCAGCGCGCGGTCCTCTTCGGGGGTGGCGCCGCGCGGCCGGGTGCCCGCGATGGGGCGTATCGTGACCTCGCCCTGGCGCAGGCGCACCAGGATCTCGGGGCTGGCGCCGATCACCTGAAAGCCGCCGAAATTGAAGTAGAACATGAAGGGCGAGGGGTTCGTGCGCCGCAGGCTGCGATACAGCGAAAACGGCGGCAGCGGGAAATCCTGTGTCCAGCGCTGCGCCGGGACCACCTGAAAGATGTCGCCCGCGCGGATGTAGTCCTTGGCCCGCTCCACCGCGGCCATGTAGCCGTCCTTGGTGAAGTTCGACACCGGCGCGCCGGTGTCCACGGCCTCGCCGAAATCGCGGGTTTCGGCAGGGACCGCGCGGTCCAGATCGCGCAGCGCATCCATCACCCGTTCCGCCGCCTGGGCATAGGCGGCGCGCGCCGACAGGCCCGGTTGCGGGCGGGCCGGGGACACGACGATGACCTCGCCCTTGACGCCGTCCAGAACCGCGACGACCGAGGGGCGCAGCATCACCGCGTCGGGCAGGCCCAGGGGATCGGGATTGACGTTGGGCAGGTGTTCGACCAGCCGGATCATGTCATAGCCCAGATAGCCGTAAAGACCGGCCGCGATCGCGGGCAGATCCTCGGGCATATCGATTTCGCTTTCGGCCAGAACGGCGCGCAGGCTGTCCAGCGGATCGCCCGGCAGATCCTCCCACGCGTCGGCATCGAAGCGGGCATGCCGGTTCACCCGGCTGGCCGTGCCCCGGCATTCCCAGACAAGGTCGGGCTTGAACCCCACGACGGAATAGCGGCCGCGCACCTCGCCCCCGGTGACCGATTCCAGCATGAAGCTGTCGCGCCGGGCCCCTGCCAGTTTCAGCATCAGCGAAACGGGCGTGTCCAGATCTGCGGCCAGGCGGGCGTGAACAACTTGCGCGCGGCCCGCCTCGTAGCCGCGTTCGAAGCTTTCGAAATCGGGGTTCAGCTTTGCCATCGTGCCTGCCTCAGCGGAATTGCGCGTGAACGGCGTTGATCGCCGCCTGATCCAGCCGCAGTTGCGACGTGTTCAGCAGGGTTTGCGCAAAAAGGGTATAGAGATCCTGCGCGATGCCCTGTCCGGCCTGCCGGGCCAGCGTGTCGCGCAACAGCCCCGCGGTCGGGTCGGTTTCATCCGGCGGCAGCACCGCGTCCAGCCGGATCAGCCATGCGGCCTGGTCCCGCGCAACCACGGCAGTCTCGCCCGGTGCGGCGAGGGTGAACAGCGCCTCTGCCAGGGCGGGCGGGGTCAGGCCGCCGCGCGACAGGCCCTCTTCGCGGGTGACCGGGTAGCCCAGGCCATCCAGTTCGGTGCCGCCGTCCATCTGTGCCTGCAAGGCCTCGGCCAGTTCGGCCAGCCGGCGGCGGCTCTCGGCGGCCTGCCAGTCGGCTGTGACCTGTTCGCGAACCTCGTCCAGCGGGCGCAGGGTGGGGGGCACCTCGGCATCCAGGCGCAGGGCAAAGATGCCGCCATCCTCCAGTTCCAGGATCTCGGGGAAGTCGCCCTCAGCCACCGCCTCTGCGGCCTCGCGGAAGGCGGCATAGGCGGCAATGCCCTCTTCGCTGGTCGAGGTATAGGCGATCTGCCCCAGTTCCATGTCGGTTTCGGCGGCCAGCTCTTCCAGCGTCGCGCCGGCGGCCAGCCGGTCGTCCATGTCGGTGATGCGGTCGGCGATCATGCGCGCGGCGCGGTCGCCGAAGGCCTCGGTCGCCAGGGTTTCGCGCGCCTCTTCAAAGGGGGTTTCCTGCGCGGCCAGAATGGCGTTGACGCGGAACAGCGCCGGGCCAAGGTCCGACATCACCGGCCCGGCGATGCCCGGGGCATCCAGGGCGAACACGGCGGTCCCTGCCGCGCCCCCGATATCGGCCTGGGTCACATCGCCCAGGTCCACATCCGAAAGCTGTAGCCCGCGCGCGTCGACCAGCGTGTCGAAATCGCTCTCTCCGGCCTCGATCGCGGCCAGCGCCTCTGCGGCCTCGGCCTCGCTGGGGAAGGCCAGGCGTTCGACAAGGCGCCGTTCGGGCTGGACGAATTCGTCCAGGCGTTCCTCGTAAAGCTCGCGCAGCATTTGTTCATCCGGTTCGATGCGGTCGGCCATCATGTTCGGCGTCAGCCAGGCATAGGTGATCTGGCGCGTGCGGGGGGCGGTGTAGGCGTCGGGGGTGGCCTCGTACTGGGCCTGCACCTGCGCCGCGGTCGGGGTAGGGACCGGGTCGGCCAGGTCGTCCGCCGTCAGGCGCAGCAGGCTGGCGCTGCGGCGTTCCGCGATGAAGGCATACAGCGTGTCCGTGTAGGTTTCAGGCGCCCGCAGCCCCGAGACAATCGCCGCCTGCAACAGCGAACGTGCGGTGTCGGCGCGGATCATCGCCTCGAACTCGGCCTCGGTCAGGCCATTCTGTTCCAGCGTAAAGCGGTAGGCCTCACGGTCGAAATCGCCGCTCGCCCCCTGAAAGGCGGGCACGGCCATCACCTCGCGCGCGACGCGCGCGTCGCCGACGGACACGCCCAGCCGGGCCAGCTCGTTGTCAAGGGCAGCCTCGGTGATCAGTTCGCCGCGTACCGCGTCGGTCAGCCCGATCTGTTGGGCCTGGGCCATGCTCATTGGCGCGCCGCTGGCGGCCTGTTGCGCGTTCAGTTCCCGTTGCAGCGCGCGGGCATAGGCGTCGGCAGAAATCTCGGTTTCGCCAACGCTGCCGATGGTGCGGACGCTGCCGCCGAAATTCGCCACGCCAAAGCCCCCAAGCCCGACGATCAGCAACAGCAGCAGGATCCAGACCAGCGTCTTGGAGGTCTGCTTGGCGATGGACTTGGACATGGGGCCCCTCTTGCGTGGCGATGCGTGGTCCGGCCTTGTGTAGGTCTTTGCCGGGCCGGTCGCAAGCGTCAGGGGGCAAAGGCGGCCAGCCGCCCGAACAGCGCGGCCAGCCCGGCGCGGTCGGCATTGGCAAAGGCGATGCGCAGTTCGCCACGGGCCTGGGTGTCGGCCTCGGGGCGGAACATGGTGCCGGGCAGCAGCAGCACCCCGGCCTCTGCCACCAGCCGCCGGGCCAACGCGTCCGACGCGATGGCGTAGGGGTGGCGCAGATAGGCGAAATAGGCCCCGACGCCCAGCAGATCCCAGCCGGGCAGGGCGGTCAGGCCGGTTTGCACCGCCGCGCGGCGGGCCAGGATCTCGTCCCGTTCGCCGGCCAGCCATTGGCCCAGGTTGCGCATCCCCCAAAGGGCGGCGCGCTGGCCCAATTGGTTGGGGCAGATGGCAACGGTGTCCAGGAACTTCTCCACCTCGGCCAGCCGGTCACGCCCGGCGACGATCGCGCCCACACGATGGCCGGTCAGCCGGTAGGCCTTGGAAAAGGAATAAAGGTGGATCAGCGTGTCGTCCCAGTCGGGATCGGCGAACAGGTCATGGGGGGCGCCGCTGCGCGAGTCGAAATCGCGGTAGGTTTCATCGACGATCAACGCGATGCCATGGCGGCGGCAGAGTTCCATGAAATCGGCGACGATGCGGGCGGGGTATTCCACGCCGGCCGGGTTGTTGGGCGTGACCAGGACGATGGCGCGGGTGCGTTCGGTAATCAGTTGGCCGGCGCGCTGCGCCTCGGGCAGCAGGTCCGCGCCGGTGGTCAGCGGAACGGTGCGGATGCCCTGCATCTGCAACCACATCGCGTGGTTGAAATACCATGGCGTGGGCACGATAATCTCGTCCCCGTCGCCGGCCAGGGTGGCCATTGCCGCGCAGAATGCCTGGTTGCAGCCTTGGGTGATGGCGACCTGATCCTCGGCGATCTGGCCGTCATAGGCCGCCGACCATTGCGTCGCGATCTCGGCCCGCAACTCTGGCAGGCCCAGAACGGGGCCGTAAAGATGCGCGGCGGTGTCGGTCAATGCGGCCTCGGCGATGGCCTGGCGCAGGCCCTCTGGCGGGGGCTGCATCGGGGCGGCCTGGCTGACATTGATCAGCGGGCGATCGGCGGGAAACTCCACCCCCTCCAGCCAGCGCCGCGCCTCCATCACCGGGGGCGGAAAGGTGGCGGCCATGCGGGGATTGAGGGGGAGCGCCATTTCGGATGCCTCAGTCGGTGCCGCGATAGGGTTCGACGTATTGCAATGCCATGTCCCAGGGGAAGAAGATCCAGGTGTCCTGGCTGACCTCGGTGATATAGGTATCGACCATCGGCTTGCCCTTGGGCTTGGCATAGACCGTGGCAACATGGGCCTTGGGCATGTGGGCGCGGACCACCTCCAGCGTGCGGCCGGTATCCACCAGGTCGTCCACGACCAGTACCCCGCTGCCGTCGCCGATCAGGTCCATGTCGGGGGATTTGATGACGCGCGGTTCGCTCTGGGTCTGGTGGTTGTAGGATTTCACGCTGATCGTATCGACCATGCGGATGTCCAGTTCGCGGGCCACGATCATCGCCGGGGCCATGCCGCCGCGGGTGATCGCCACCACCGCGCGCCAGGCGCCATCGTCGGGCCCATGCCCGTCCAGCCGCCAGGCCAGCGCGCGGGCGTCGCGGTGCAACTGGTCCCAGCTGACGTGAAAGCCTTTTTCGTGGGGCAGGCGGTTTGTCATCTTCTTTCTTGTTCCCTAGCTGAATGCGATCTTGAGGCCGAAGGCGGCGATCAGTGTTCCGAAGGCCCGGTCGAGCAGGGCCTTGAACCGGCCATAGGCGTTGCGCGCACGCGGTAGCGAAAAAAGCCGGGCCACCGCAAGATACCATAGCGTTTCGTTGCAAAAGATCACCGCGATCAGCGCGGCGCGCACGGCCAGCGGCGCCTCGGCCGGGACCAGCCCGACGAAGACCGCGCCGAAAAAGATCGCCGTTTTCGGATTGCTGGCAAAGGTCAGAAACCCCAGCCGGATCGCGGCAAGCGGGCCGCGCGGGTTCAGGTCGCCCGCCTCGGGCAGGGGGGTGCGGGCGTGGCGCCACATCATCACCGCGATGAACAGCAGAAAGGCCGCGCCGCCCAGCTTCATCGCGACGAACAGCGCGGGCACCAGTTCGAACAGCAGCGCCAGCCCCGCCATCGCCGCCGTTGCCCACAGCGCCGCGCCCAGACCGAACCCGACGGCCAGCGCGGCGGCGGTGCGGAAGCCCTCGGTCGCGGCGGTGCGCGCGCTGACCACGAAAGAGGGGCCCGGACTCATCGCGGCCAGCAGGTGGATCAGGCAGACGGACAGAAAGGCGGCCAGGGTCATGTGGGCCTCAGCGCGACAGGATCAGTTTCAGGCCAAGCGCCCCCAGCACCGCCGCGGCAAGGCGATCCAGATGCGGTTTGGCCGCCAGGTAGCCGTTGCGTGCGGCAGACGTGGACAGCGCAGCGGCAAACAGCGCGTAGACGATCAGTTCGACGACAAGGTGGTTGCCCACGATCAGCCCCTTCTGGGCGAGCGTCAGGTCGGGCGGAAAGATCACGATCAGCACCGAGGCCGCGAACAGAACCGCCTTGGGGTTGGCCGCGTTCACGGCGGCCCCGCCCCAAAAGGCGCGCCGCTCGGGATGCGGGCTGTCGCCAAGGGGGCGGCGCGCGTCGCGCCACAGCCCGACCGCGATATACAGCAGGTAAATCGCACCGCCGACCTTCAGCGCGGCAAAGGCCCAGGGAAACAGCGTGAACACCGCCTCCAGCCCCAGCAGGGCCGCCCCGGTCCAGGCCGCTGCGACCAGGCCCAATCCGGCCCCGGTCGCAGCGCCCGCCGTAAACCCGTGCGCCACGGACATACGCAGAGCATACAGCAGCGCCGGGCCGGGCGCGGCCATCGCCGCCAGCAGCGTCAGGTTGAACGCGATCAGGTGGGCGGGGTCCACCTGCCTATTTCCGGCCGGTGACCGCGTCGATGTCCGGGGCGTCCACGGCCTTCATGCCGACAAGGTGATAGCCCGCGTCGACATGGTGCGTCTCGCCGGTCACGCCGCTGCCCAGATCGGACAGCAGATAGACGGCCGCCTTGCCGACCTCTTCCTGGGTCACGTTACGCCGCAGGGGCGAGTTCAGCTCGTTCCATTTCAGGATATAGCGGAAGTCGCCGATGCCAGAGGCCGCCAGCGTCTTGATCGGGCCTGCGGAAATCGCGTTGACCCGGATGCCGTCCTTGCCCAGATCCTCGGCCATGTAGCGCACGCTTGCCTCCAGCGCGGCCTTGGCCACGCCCATGACGTTGTAGTGGGGCATCACCCGTTCGGCGCCGTAATAGGTCAGCGTCAGTGCCGCCCCGCCCGGACCCATCATCCTGGCCGCGCGCTGCACGACAGCGGTGAAGGAATAGACCGAGATGTCCATCGTCATCGCGAAATTGTCGCGGGTCGTATCGACATAGCGACCGCGCAGCTGTTCCTTGTCGGAAAAGCCGATGGCGTGGACGATGAAATCCAGCTTGTCCCAGTGCTGGCCCAGTTCCTCGAACAGACGGTCGAGCGAGTTCTCCTCGGCCACGTCGCATTCGATCACGATGTTGCTACCCAACCGTTCGGCCAGGGGCGCGACACGTTTCTTCAGCGCATCGCCCTGGTAGGAGAAGGCCAGTTCCGCGCCCTGTTCCGCGCATTTCTGCGCGATGCCCCAGGCAATCGACTTGTCATTGGCAAGGCCCATGATAAGCCCGCGCTTGCCTTCCATCAGTTTCATTGACATCCGGGTGTCCTCGACCACCTATTCAGAAAATTGCAGCCGGTGTAGGGCAATTGCCCCACCCCATCAAGTGCGACAGGACAGGGCAGGAGAGCGCAGGCATGGCCGACCGCAACGGGATTTTCGCGGGCGATGACCCGTTCGCACTGGCGCGGGCCTGGCTGGCCGAGGCCGAAAAGACAGAGGTGAACGATCCCAACGCGATCGCCCTGGCCAGCGTGGATCCCCAGGGCCTGCCCAATGTGCGCATGGTTCTGCTGAAGGAGATCGAGGCCGACGCCTTTGTCATCTACACCAATTTCGACAGCGCAAAGGGCCAGGAAATCGAGAGTGCCGGCAAGGCCGCCTTCGTCATGCATTGGAAATCGCTGCGCCGGCAGGTGCGGGTGCGCGGGTTGACCGAGCGGGTGGAGGACGAAAAGGCCGATGCCTATTATGCCTCGCGCGCATTGCAAAGTCGGCTGGGCGCCTGGGCTTCGCAGCAATCGCGGCCGCTGGCCAGCCGAACCCAGTTGATGGCCGAGGTCGCCAAGGTGACCGCGCAAAAGGGCGTTGCCCCACCGCGCCCGCCCTTTTGGGGCGGTGTGCGCCTGCGCCCGCTGGAGATCGAGTTCTGGGCCGACGGGGCCTTTCGGCTGCATGACCGATTCCGTTGGCGCCGCGACGAAATCGGCGCGCCGTGGCAGATTGCCCGCCTTTATCCTTGACGTAGCGTAAGCTTTCGGGCGTCGTTGTGGACGCTGCGTCGCGGCAAGGCGCTTGGGGCTTGCCTTTGGCCGCATGGGTGTGAGAATGGGTCAGTAACGGTGACATGCAGCGCGCTGTCACAGTCCGAGGACCAATGGGAGCGTGTGGGCGAAGATGCGTGTCGGGGACCAATGACCGAAGATCGCCAGGAAGAGGCTGTCCCGGTACAGGGCCGGGTCAAATGGTTCGACCCCGGCAAGGGGTTCGGTTTCGTCATCGCCGATGAGGGCGGGCCGGATATCCTGTTGCATGCCAACGTGTTACGGAATTTTGGCCAGGGGTCTGTCGCGGATGGGTCCGCGATCCGGCTTGTCGTGCAGCGCACCGCGCGGGGCCTGCAGGCCGTCCAGGTGCTGGAGATCGAGCCGCCCGAGGACGCCGCGCCGGGCCTGCCCGAGGCGGGGGACAGCTTTCAGGTCGATGCGGCAACCCTGGCCGAAACGCCGCTGGAACCGGCGCGGGTCAAATGGTTCGACAAGGGCAAGGGGTTCGGTTTTGCCAATGCGTTCGGCAACCCTGCCGACATCTTCATTCATATCGAAGTCCTGAGAAGATCGGGACTGGCGGACCTGCAACCTGGTGAGGCCGTCGCGCTGCGCGCGATCGAGGGTGACCGGGGACGCATGGCAATTGCGGTGGAACCATGGGAAAACGCATCTTCGGATCCTTCGCGGCGCTGAGCGTCGCGCTGGTCCTGTCAGCCGGGGCGGCGGGCGCCGATGTCGTCTGCGCAGATGACCGGGTCGACCTGCGTGGGGACTGGGGGCAGGCCCGTTTCACGGTCGAACTGGCCGATGCGCCCGAGGAACGCTCCCGCGGCCTGATGCACCGCGACTCGCTGCCCCGCGCCGCGGGAATGCTGTTCATCTATCCCACGCCCCAACGTGTCGCGTTCTGGATGAAGAATACGCTGATCCCGTTGGACATGCTGTTTCTTGATGCGCAGGGCCGTGTGGTCCGGCTGCATGAAAACGCCCGCCCGCTGGATGAAACCCCCATCGACGGCGGCCCTGGCGTGAAGGCCGTCCTTGAGATCAACGGTGGTCTGGCCGCGCGCCTGGGGATCGGCCCGGGAACGGTGTTGCGCCATCCCGCCCTGGGGCAAGGGGCCGCCTGGCCCTGTCCGTAAGCGCTTGTCTTGGGCCTTTCCTATTCCGCGTGTGGGCGCTATGCAGGCGGCGACGGGGCGTAGCGCAGCCTGGTAGCGCGACGGCTTTGGGTGCCGTAGGTCGTGGGTTCGAATCCCGCCGCCCCGACCAGTGATTGCCTGTGACCTGGCGGCAACCCGTTCGATTCCCCGGCGCCCTCTTTCTGCTTCTTCAACTTTGGTTTCAGCTCGCAGGTCTAACCGGCTGTGCGGCCTTCGCTTTCGACCGGGTGCGCGAGGGCGGTTTCCGGGCGCGTGAATCAACATCTGGTGGGGGCAGGTCCAGTCAACCAAAAAATCTGGTCCGCGCGGGTGAATTTTGCGTTGACGCTCTGGCCGAAAATACGCCACCTTGTGCGGGCCGGGCGCGACAACACTAGATGTAGTGGCAGCGTAGGGCATACGATCACCGCGACGGGGACCCCGGCAGCCGTGCCGGGCAGCTGACCTCAGAAACCGAGGCCAGAGCGGGAGGCGTTTGTCCGACGGACAGGGAGCGGGGGTATCGCGCGTTGTGTGCGCCCCTTTGCAGGAACACCGGATGCGGATGAGGCAGGCAAAATGAAGATCGAACGCAAGTTCACCACCGAGGAAACGGGCGCTTACGGCGCCATCGAGTTCATCACCACGACGTCGGAAATCCGTAATCCCGACGGGACGGTGGTGTTCCGTCTCGCCGCGGTGGAGGTGCCCGCCGGCTGGAGCCAGGTCGCCAGCGACGTGATTGCACAGAAGTATTTCCGCAAGGCCGGTGTGCCCGCGCGCCTGAAGAAGGTCCGCGAAAAGGGCGTGCCCGAATTCCTGTGGCGCTCTGTGCCCGATGAGGCGGCCCTGGCAGAACTGCCCGAGGGCGAACGTTTCGGCGGTGAAACCAAGGCCACCCAGGTCTTTGACCGGCTGGCCGGCGCCTGGGCCTATTGGGGCTGGAAGGGCGGCTATTTCACGACCGAGGCCGACGCCCGCGCCTATTACGACGAAATGCGCTACATGCTGGCGACCCAGCGTGCCGCGCCGAACAGCCCGCAATGGTTCAACACCGGCCTGCACTGGGCCTACGGGATCGACGGGCCGGGGCAGGGCCATTTCTATGTCGACTACAAGACCGGCAAGCTGACCAAGTCGCAATCCGCCTACGAGCATCCCCAGCCGCATGCCTGTTTCATCCAGTCGATCCAGGACGATCTGGTGAACGAAGGCGGCATCATGGACCTGTGGGTGCGCGAGGCGCGGCTGTTCAAATACGGCTCGGGCACCGGCACCAACTTCTCGTCGCTGCGCGCCGAGGGCGAGGCGCTGTCGGGTGGCGGCAAGTCCAGCGGCTTGATGGGCTTCCTGCGGATCGGTGACCGCGCTGCGGGCGCGATCAAGTCGGGGGGGACGACCCGGCGCGCGGCCAAGATGGTGATCTGCGACATGGATCACCCCGATATCGAGGAATTCGTCAACTGGAAGGTCATCGAGGAACAGAAGGTCGCCAGCCTGGTGGCCGGCTCCAAGCTGCATGAACAGCACCTCAACGCGATCTTCGCCGCGATCCGTGCCTGGGACGGCCAGGCCGAGGACGCCTATGACCCCAAGGCCAACGCGAGCCTGAAAGATGCGATCCGCGCCAGCAAAAAGGCCATGATCCCCGAGGCCTATGTCAAGCGCGTGCTGGATTACGCGCGCCAGGGCTATGACAGCATCGAGTTTCCGACCTACGACACCGATTGGGACTCCGAGGCCTATTCGACGGTGGCGGGGCAGAACTCCAACAACTCGGTCCGGGTGACGGACGCGTTCCTGCAGGCGGTCAAGGACGATGCCGATTGGGAACTGGTGCGCCGCACCGATGGCACGGTCGCCAAGACCGTGAAGGCGCGCGAACTGTGGGATCAGGTCGGCCACGCCGCGTGGTCCTGTGCCGATCCGGGCATCCAGTTCCACGACACGATCAACGCCTGGCACACCTGCCCGACGGATGGCGAAATCCGTGCGTCCAACCCGTGCTCGGAATACATGTTCCTGGACGACACGGCCTGCAACCTGGCGTCGATGAACCTGCTGACTTTCTATCAGGACGGCGAATTCCAGGCCGAGGATTACATCCACGCCACGCGGCTGTGGACCCTGACGCTGGAAATCAGCGTGCTGATGGCGCAATTCCCGTCCCGCGAAATCGCGCAACTGTCCTACGATTTCCGCACCCTGGGCCTAGGCTATGCCAATATCGGCGGCCTGCTGATGAATATGGGGCTGGGCTATGACAGCGACGAGGGCCGGGCGATCGGCGGCGCGCTGAGCGCGATCCTGACAGGTGTCGCCTATGCCACCTCGGCCGAGATTGCAGGTGAACTGGGCGCCTTCCCGGGCCATGCCCGCAATGCCGACCACATGCTGCGCGTCATCCGCAACCATCGCCGCGCGGCGCATGGCGAGGCCGAAGGCTACGAGGGTCTGGCGGTCAAGCCGGTGCCGCTGGATCACGCCAATTGCCCCGACGGGCGGCTGGTCGAACTGGCAAAGGGCGCCTGGGACGAGGCGCTGGCCCTGGGTGAACAGCACGGCTTCCGCAACGCGCAGGTCTCGGTGATCGCGCCCACCGGCACGATCGGCCTGGTCATGGATTGCGACACCACCGGGATCGAACCCGATTTCGCGCTGGTCAAGTTCAAGAAGCTGGCCGGTGGCGGCTACTTCAAGATCATCAACCGGTCGGTTCCGGCGGCGCTGGAAACCCTGGGCTACGGCCCGGCGCAGATCGAGGAAATCATCGCCTATGCGGTGGGCCACGGCACCATCGGCAACTGCCCGGGCATCAACCCGACCTCGCTGATCGGGCACGGCTTTGGTCCGGCAGAGCTGGAGAAAATCGAGGCCGCGCTGCCTTCGGCCTTCGACATCCGGTTCGTGTTCAACCAATGGACCTTGGGCGAGGAGTTCTGCACCAAGACCCTGGGCATCCCGGCGTCGAAACTGAACGATCCGTCCTTCGACATGCTGCGGCACCTGGGCTTCAGCCGGGCCGAGATCGAGGCCGCCAACGACCATGTCTGCGGGACCATGACCCTGGAAGCTGCGCCGCATCTGGACCCGGCCCATTACCATGTCTTCGACTGCGCCAATCCCTGCGGCAAGAAGGGCAAGCGGTTCCTGTCCGTGGACAGCCACATCAAGATGATGGCCGCGGCACAGAGCTTTATCTCGGGGGCGATTTCCAAAACCATCAACATGCCCAACGACGCGACCATCGAGGACTGCCTGAACGCCTATGAACTGTCCTGGTCGCTGGGGGTGAAGGCCAACGCGCTGTATCGCGACGGGTCCAAGCTGTCGCAGCCGCTGGCCGCCAGCCTGGTGGAGGACGACGAAGAGGCCGAGGAAATCCTGGCCAGCGGCAGCGTGCCGGAAAAGGCCCAGGTCATCGCCGAAAAGATCATCGAGAAGGTCGTGGTCAAGGAGATCGTCCGCAGCCACCGCGAAAAGCTGCCCGAGCGGCGCAAGGGCTATACGCAAAAGGCCATCGTCGGCGGGCACAAGGTTTATCTGCGCACCGGCGAATACCGCGACGGCACCTTGGGCGAAATCTTCATCGACATGCACAAGGAAGGCGCCGGTTTCCGCGCGATGATGAACAACTTTGCCATCGCGGTGTCGGTCGGCCTGCAATACGGCGTGCCGCTGGAGGAATTCGTCGAGGCGTTCACCTTTACCCGGTTCGAACCGGCGGGGATGGTGCAGGGCAATGACAGCATCAAGAACGCCACCTCGATCCTGGATTACATCTTCCGGGAACTGGCGGTCAGCTATCTGGATCGCACCGATCTGGCCCATGTCAAACCCCAGGGCGCGGCCTTCGATGAACTGGGCGGCGGCGATCAGGAGGGCAAACCCAACGTGGCGCCGGTTTCTGACAGCGCGGCCTCCAAATCGCTGGAGGTGCTGAAACAGATCAGTTCCACTGGCTACCTGCGCAAGCGGTTGCCCCAGGAACTGGTTGTGCTGCAAGGCGGTGTGCAGGCGGTGGCCCAGGACGGCGCGGCGACAGCAATTGCCAGCGAAAGCGTGACCGCGCTGAGCACCGGCACGGTCGAGATTGACGCCCGCACCAAGGCCCGGATGCAGGGCTACGAGGGCGATCCGTGCGGCGAATGCGGCAACTACACGCTGGTGCGCAACGGCACCTGCATGAAGTGCAACACGTGCGGGGCGACGAGCGGCTGTAGCTGAGCCTTGTTTTTCCGGCGCTCCGGCGCGGAACGCTGAATGACCGTCCCCATCGCGGCGCTGTCGCGGTGGGGTTTTTCATCTTTGGCGTCCGGATGGGCAATCCGCCAAGGGGCGGGGAAACCGTGGCTCAGATCCGGCGGCCGTCCGGGCCAAAGCGCATCTCGTCGGCGTCGGCCCAGTCCAGGCCGATCTCTTCGCCCTCGCCGGGACAGCCGGTCGTTCCGTTCTGGCGGACGGTCAGCAATTCGCCCGAGGGCAGGCGCGTGTGGATCAGGGTTTCCGCGCCCAGTGCCTCGGCATCCAGCACGCGGGCGGTGATCCGGCCCGACCCGGCCGGGCCAGGATGCACGTGTTCGGGCCGGATGCCCAGGCGCGCGCCCTGACCGCCCAGCACAGCGGCGTCCAGGAAATTCGTGGGCGGCGAGCCGATGAAGCCTGCCACGAACTCGGTCTGCGGATGGGCATAGACATCCAGCGGCGCGCCGATCTGGTCGGCGCGGCCCGCATTCATCACCACCATGCGGTCGGCCAGGGTCATCGCCTCTACCTGGTCATGGGTGACGTACAGCGCCGTGACACCCAGTTCCCGCTGCAATTGCTTGATTTCCAGCCGCATCTGCACGCGCAGCTTGGCGTCGAGGTTGGACAGCGGTTCGTCGAACAGGAACACGGCCGGTTTGCGCACGATAGCACGGCCCATGGCGACACGCTGCCGCTGCCCGCCGGACAACTCGCGCGGTTTGCGTTGCAGGTAGGGTTCCAACTGCAAGAGCTTTGCCGCCACCTGCACACGCTCGGCGATTTCGGTCCTGGGTGTCTTGGCGATCTTCAGCCCGTAGGCCATGTTGTCGAACACCGACATATGCGGGTAAAGCGCGTAGTTCTGGAACACCATGGCGATGTCACGGTCCATGGGTTCCTTGTCGTTCACCCGTTCGCCGTTGATGCGGACCTCTCCCTCTGTCACGGTTTCCAGGCCGGCCACCATACGCAAGAGCGTGGATTTCCCGCAGCCCGAGGGGCCGACGATCACGATGAACTCGCCCTCGGCGATGTCGATATCGACGCCGTGGATCACCTGTGTCGTGCCAAAGCGCTTGCGCACGTCATTCAGCGTTACCGTCGCCATTTATTTCTCGCTTTCCACAAGTCCGCGGATGAACAGCCGCTGCATCCCGATGACCACCACCACCGGCGGCAGCATCGCCAGGATCGAGGTTGCCATGATGACCGGCCAGTCGGCGATGTCGTCGCCCGACGGGAACATCTGCTTGATGCCCATGACGATGGTGTTCATCGACGGGTCGGTCGTGATCAGCAGCGGCCACAGATACTGGTTCCACCCATAGATGAACAGGATCACGAAGAGCGCGGCGATGTTGGTCCGGCTCATCGGCAGCAGGATGTCCCAGAAGAACTGCATGGGCCGCGCGCCATCGACGCGGGCGGCCTCGGCCAGTTCGTCCGGGACGGTCATGAAGAACTGGCGAAACAGGAAGGTGGCGGTGGCAGACGCGATCAGCGGCAGGATCAGCCCCGAATAACTGTTCAGCATGCCGAAACCGGCCACGACCTCGTAGGTGGGCACGATACGCACCTCTACGGGCAGCATCAGCGTCAGGAAGATCAGCCAGAAGAACACCCGCCGGAACGGGAACCGGAAATAGACGATGGCGAAGGCCGACAGTAGCGAAATGATGATCTTGCCCACCGCGATGCCGATGGCCATGACGCCCGAATTCAGCAGCATCAGCGCCACGGGCGCGTTTACGCCTGCAACCAGTGCCTTGCGGTAGTTTTCAAAGAACTGGTCGCCGGGGACCAGCGGCATGGGCGGGTGCACGATCTCGGGCTGGCTAACGGTAGAGGCCACGAAGGCCAGCCAGATCGGAAAGAAGATGAAGGCGACGCCCAGGATCAACCCGGCATGGGTCAACCACAGGCCGAGTCCACGATTTTCAACCATGCCGGAACGGGGGGAACGGCTCAATAATGGACCCTCCGTTCGATATACTTGAACTGGATGATCGTCAGGATCGAGACAACGACCAGCAGGATCACCGATTGCGCGGCGGAAGAGCCCAGATCCTGTCCGACAAAGCCGTCGGCATAGACCTTGTAGACAAGGATGGTGGTCGCCTGTTGCGGTCCGCCGCTGGTGATCGTGTGGATCACGCCAAAGGTTTCGAAGAACGCGTAGACGATGTTCACAACCAGCAGAAAGAAGGTGGTCGGCGAAAGCAGCGGAAAGACGATGGTCCGAAAGCGGGTCCAGAACCGGGCGCCGTCGATGGCGGCGGCCTCGATCACGGATCTGGGGATCGCTTGCAGCCCGGCCAGGAAAAACAGGAAATTATAGCTGATCCGCCCCCAGGAAGAGGCGATCACGACAAGGCTCATCGCCTCGCCCTCGTTCAGGACGTGGTTCCAGTCATATCCCAGCAGGCCCAGATACCATGTGACCACGCCGACGCGGGTGTTGAACATGAACATCCAAAGGACACCCGCCACGGCGGGGGCGACCGCATAGGGCCAGATCAGCAGGGTGCGATAGGCGCCCGACCCCTTTATCAGCCGGTCGGCCAGCACCGCGAGGTACAGCGCAACACCCATCGAAACCAGCGTGACCAGGGTTGAAAAGATCGCGGTGGTGACGAAAGAGGCGCGGTAGTAGCGGTCCGACAGCAGATACTCGAAATTGCCCAGGCCCACGAATTGCGAGGACAGCCCGAACGGATCGGGGATGAAAAGCGACTGCCAGACCGCTTGCCCGGCCGGGTAAAAGAAGAACACGGCGGTAATCAGGATCTGGGGCAGGACCAGCAGAAGCGGCAGCCAGATGCCCTTGAAGAGGACGCGCTTTTCCATGGGGGGAAAGGGCACGCCCCGGCGCGGGGGCCGGGGCGCGCGCGTGCCTTAGCGGTTGGCCTGTTCGAAGCGGCGCAGCAACTGGTTGCCGCGTTCAACCGCGTTGTCCAGCGCGGCCTGCGCGTCCTTGTCGCCGGCCCAGACGGCCTCAAGCTCTTCGTCGATGATGCCGCGGATCTGGTCGAAGGATCCCAGGCGCAGACCCTTCGAATTGGCGGTCGGTTCGTTGGCGGTCATCTGCTGCACCGCGATGTCGGTGCCGGGGTTTTCCTCGTAGAAGCCTTGGGCGCGGGTCAGCTCGCCAGCGGCCGAGGTGATCGGCAGATAGCCCGTGTCCTGGTGCCACTTGGCCTGAATCTCGGGCGAGGACAGGAAGTTGAGGAAGGCCGCGACGCCCTGGTATTCCTCGTCCGACTGCCCCGCCATCACCCACAGCGACGCACCGCCGATGATGGTGTTCTGGGGCGCGCCCTCGACACCGTCCCAATAGGGCAGGGGGCGGACCTCGAAATCGAATTCGGCCTCGGAACTGATACCCGCGTACCCGGCCGAGCTTTCGGTGAACAGCGCGCATTCCCCGGCGCGGAAATTCGCCCCACCTTCGTTGCGGCGGCCGGCATAGATGAACTTGCCGTCACGCGCCCAGTCGCCCATCGTCTGGATGTGCTTGACCTGAACGGGGCCGTTGAACGCCAGTTCCGTGTCCAGCCCGGCAAAGCCGTTGTCCTGCGTGGCGAAGGGCACGTCGTGATAGGCCGACAGGTTTTCCAGGTGGATCCAGCTTTGCCACGCGGTGGTCAGAGGGCAGCTGTGCCCGGCCGCTTTCAGTTCGTCCAGAACCGTGCCGACCTGCTGCCAGGTGGACAGGTCGGTGTCGGGGTCGATTCCCGCCCCCTCCAGCGCATCGCGGTTGACCCACAGCACCGGCGTGGACGAGTTGAAGGGCATCGACAGCATCTCGCCGTCGGTGGTGGTGTAGTAGCCCTTGACCGAGCCGATGAAGGCATCGGGATCGAAATCCGCCCCGGCCTCTTCCATCAGTTGGTAGACCGGCTTGATCGCGCCCTCGGCGGCCATCATCGTGGCGGTGCCGACCTCGAACACCATCAGGATGTCGGGCTGTTCCCCGGCGCGGAAAGCGGCGATGCCGGCGTTCAGGGTTTCAGAGTAGTTCCCCTTGTGGGTGGCGGTCACGACATAGTCGGTCTGGGTGGCGTTGAAGGTTTCGACCTGCTCGGCCACCAGTTCGCCCAGCCGCCCGGTAAAGGCGTGCCAGAATTCGATTTCCGTTTGCGCGGCGGCCTGTCCGGCGGCAAGCGTTGCGGACACGACGGCAAGCGACGAGATGCAGGTTTTCATGGTCATTCCCCACTGGACATATCAGTTATCGCCTTTCCGCGAAACGTAATGCCCCCACGTCCCTTGGATCAATCTCCGATGGGCCTGGCGGGCGATTTCCGTTGCGGAACGGCTGGATAGACCCTGCTCTTAAAAGGCTTGTGCAACATCCTTGTGACCGGCTTTGACATCGTCGGCCGCACGTGGGGCATTTCCGGCCAGGCGATACGCATCGGTCCGCATATCATGTCGTGAAAGCGCGCTTGCCTTGACGGCGGGTTTTCCGTCACCCTCGACAGGTGCGATCAGTGTGCGTTGCGGCGCAGATGGGGTGACAGGCATGAACGGCGATGATGCACGCGCAGAGGGTCAGGCCCTTGCGCAAGGGTCTTTGGGGGCAGAGGGGGCCGTCATGGCCGACCTTGGGACGCTGGCGCTGCTGGGCAGCGCGAATCTGGATATCCTGGCCGAGGCTTTGGCAAGCGAGGCCGCCCAGTGGAACGCGGCGCTGCAATGCCGGGTTGCCACCTATGGCCGGGCCGGGATCGACCTGCGCGACAACACCTCGGGGCTGTGCCGGTCGCTGGCGGCCGGGGCGGCCGCTGTGGTGTTCGAACGCGCCGAGGATCTGCTGGGCGAGGCGGTGCATCGCCCCCTGCGCCTGTACGACCGGGGGCAGGACGGGATCGCCGCCGCGGTGGCGCCGATGCTGGACACGGTGCGCCAGGCGCGGGCGCGGGGAACGGGGCCGATCCTGGTCTTCTCCTTGGCGAGTTTTTCCGCCTCGACCCTTGGCATGGTCGATCCGGCAGCCGAACAAGGTTTGGCCGCCGCGCTGAAATCGGCCAACGCGCATCTTCGCGAGGAAACCGCCGGAATGGCCGGGGTGCACTGGATCGATACCGATGCTCTGATCGCCGAGGTCGGCCGGCAGGCCGCAGCCCCCGGAATGTATTGGCATGCCGCGCGTGCGCCGTTCTCGGCCGGGTTCGCAGCCGCGCTGTCGCGGCGGGTGATCGCTGCGCTGCTGTTTCTGACCGGGCGCAGCACCCGGTTGCTGGTCCTTGATCTGGACAACACCCTGTGGGGCGGTGTGCTGGGCGAGGACGGGATGGGTGGCCTACGCCTGGGCGGCGGCTATCCCGGCGGCGCGTTCCGAGAGTTTCAATCCCGCATCAAAGGCTTGGCCGACAGGGGCATCGTGCTGGCCGTGGCCTCCAAGAACGATACGGATCTGGCCTTGGGCGCGATGGCAGACCATCCCGACATGCTGATCCGGCCCGATGATCTGGCCGCCCATCGGATCGGCTGGTCCGAAAAGGCCGACGGCATCGCCGCGATGCTGGAAGAGCTGTCGCTGGGGCAGGCCCATTGCATGTTCCTGGACGACAATCCGCTGGAACGGGCCAAGGTGCGCCAGCGGTTGCCGCAGTGCCAGGTGCCGGACCTGCCCGAGCGGGTGGAGGATCGGATCGCGATGCTGGACCGCCATCCCTACCTGGATTGTCTGTCCCTGACCGGATCTGATGTGACCCGCGGCGCGCAGTACCGCGCGCGCGCGCAGTTGCGCCGCGCCGAGGCCGCCGCAGAGGATCTGCAGGCCTTCCTGCGCGGGTTGGACATCCGCATCACGTTCGAACCGTACGGCCCCTCCAACCGGCAGCGGATCGAACAGCTGATCGTCAAGACCAACCAGTTCAACGCCACCACCCGACGGCACGATGCGGCCACGCTTGCGCATATCGCGGCGCAAGGGGGGCTGATCCTGGGGGTTGGGGTCGAGGATCGCCACACCCCCTATGAAATCATGGGGGTTCTGATCCTGCGGGCGGCCCGTGATATGGGGGTCGGGCTGGATCTGTCGGCCGTTTCTGGGCCTGCGGATGGCGCCTGGGTCATCGACAGCCTGATGCTGAGTTGCCGGATCCTCGGCCGGGATGTGGAGCGGGCCATGCTTTGGCAGGCCGTGCAAAGCGCGCGGGGGCAGGGGGCCGGTTGCCTGATGGGGCAGATCATTCCGACCGAACGCAACACCCCGGTCAGGCAGATCTATCAGGGCGCGGGTTTCGCGCCGCTTTGCGGCGCCGGACCGGGCGACATCTGGGCGCTGGACCTGGAGCCTGGCGATGACAGGGCGTCGTTGCTGCCCGCGCATCTGAGGGTGGTGTCCGCCCGGACAAGGCCCCCGGTGGCAGAACCGCCCCGTTCGCCGCTTGCAACGGTCGCGTCGGCGCCGCGTTCGCCCTTGGCGACGACTCCGGCCTCGCCCTTGGCGACTTCACCCCTGTCGACCACGGCCCCTGCGCCCGGATCTGCCGCGTGCGCCGCGGGCGATCCCGCAGCGTTGAACAAGACGCTGGATGCCTTGTTCCGGCACAAGCTGGGGTTGGACGCGTCCACGGACCTGTCCACGGTCACGATGGAGAACACCCCCGCCTGGGATTCCCTGAAACATGTCGCGCTGGCGATGGAGATCGAGCAAACCATGCAGGTTCGCCTGCCGATGGAGGTGTTGTTTTCGATCCACAGCTACGCGGACCTGCGCCGGGCGCTGGCAGATCAGGCAGGGGCCTGTTGATCGGCCAGCGCCCGGTAATCGCTGCGCAGCTGATCCAGCGGTGTCACCAGGTGGTGGTTCAGTACCCCCTGTTCGGCCAGCGCGAAGGTCAGCAGCACATGCTGGTCCGAGTTGTGCGCAATGGTGAAGGTGTCGGGACAACCGGTCAGGTGGCAGGCGTTGATCCGGTCCGTCTCATCGTTGGCCGCGTAATGCACCCCGATCACCTTGACCGCGCCGGCACGTTCGCGCAGCTCGTCGGACAGGTCGCCATGGGCCAGCGGTTGGCCCGTCCGGTCGTAATGGTCGCGGAAGGCCGATAGCGGGAAATGCTCGCGCGGGGGACAGGACAGCCGCGTTTGCACCCCTTCGGACACGAAGGTCGCCGGGTTCACCGCGAAAACGTCATCCACCCTGCACAAAAGCCCGTAGAGGATTGCCGCGTATCCGCCGCTGGAGGCCCCCATGTGGCTGCGCCGCGTCGCCCCGATGCTTTGGGCAAAATAGTTCAGGAATTCCACTGTTTCGGGGATCGTCGTGGTCAGCCCGGTCAGGCCCGTGTGAAAGGCCAGCGCCACCGGTTCGCGCAGATACAGCACATGCTCGGGGCGATTTCGCAGCAGGGCCATGCCCTCGTACTGGCCGGTGAAGATCGTGGCCAGGGAACTGAACACGACAACCAGGTGATCGTTCTGCCCCCTTTGGAACACCGCATCCGGTCCGATGGTTTCAAGCATTCGATCACCTTGACCTGACTTCGGGGCTGTGCACCCCGCGGATTCAAAATACGTCTTTTCCCGGCACCGGAAAAGAACCAAGCTGAAGCTGTGACAGCTGGTCCGGCCCGGCGCAGGCGCGGCTTTGCAGGCGGGGGACGGCGGGATATGAAATGACGCAGCCCGCCCAGCCCGGCGGGGTGGCGCCGGAGTACGGAGAGGTTCGCGATGGAGATGATCGGTTGGGGCGCAGGGCTGGAGGCCGGGGATCCGGAGCACCTGATCGTGTTCGTCTCGGGTTACCTTTACCCGAATTTCAAGGAATTCCACTTTCTGAAATTCGCCGCCCCCTTTCAGCAGACCAAGCTGTTCCTGCGTGACGATTCCCCCCACCAGTTCCGGCACGGCATCCCCGGCGTGACCGAGAGCGAGGAAGAAAACGTCGAGTTCCTGCGCTACATGATCGCCAAGATTGGCGCAAAGCGGGTGACCATCGTTTCAGGGTCGGTCGGGACCCATCCGGCGGTGCTATGGGGGCACTGGATCGGCATCGACGACATGTATCTGGTCGGACCGGTGACGGATATGGCCGCGGTCCTGCAAACGGACCGGGCCACGCATCCGCAATTCACCGGTTTGTTCGAGCAAGGTAAGCAGCAGATCGACGCGGGGTATCCCTATTCCAACCTGCGCCCGATGATGGAGGCGCATTCCGACCGGGTGGCAAGCATCGACATCTATTACGGGCAGAACGATCCGGTCGATGTGGCGCAGGCCGCCAATATCGCCGATCTGCCCCATGTGCGCAGCACGGTCTATTATCAGGGCGACCATTTCCGCGTGCCGGCCTTTGCGTTGCGGCGCGACCCCGATATCGCCGCCCGCATCAACGCGCCGGTGATCGAGCGCCCGGCCGATCAACGCAGGGCGGGTGGTTTTGCGCCGCTGGATCTGGGCTATGCGATGCTGCAGCTGGAGGGTTGCAGCGCCTGACCGCGCGGTCTGCGCCGTCAGTCCTTTGGATCGGGGGATTCTCCGGCCTCGGCCTTAAGCCGCTTGGCATCCTCGCGCCAGTTGGCCCATCCGCCTTCGGGGGCCGTGGGCGTGGTGGCCGGTGCTGCGGGGGGCGTGCCCGGATCCTGCGGGGCGGCGGCGGGCGCGGGCTGGGCCGTGCCCGGCTGGGCCGCACCGAAACCGCCCTGGGCGGGCGCGAAACCGCCGTGCATCCCGCCGAATCCCCCTTGCGCGGCGCCAAACCCCGCACCTGCGCCCCCGCCGAACGCCCCGGCGCCCTGTCCGCCTTGCTGGTTCGACAGCGCCCGACCGGCAAGCGCCAGCAGGAGCAGCATCAACAGCCCGCCGCCATTGCCTGCCATTTGCCCCCCCGCGCCACCGGCGCCAAAGCCGCCCTGCGCGCCCATTTGCCCCGCGCCAAAGCGCCCCTGGCCCCCAGCACGGGCGGCACCGAAACCGGCTTGCCCGGCCTGTCCACCGCCGAACCCGCCCTGCGGGGGCGTCTGGCCCGCGCCAAAACGCGCACCGGCCGCTGCCGCACCAAAGCCGCCCCCCGGACGCCCTGCCGCGAATCGACCCTGGCCCCCGCCAAAGCCGCCTTGAAGACCGCCGAACGCCCCCTGACCGCCCAAGGGGGCCTGTCCGCCGGCCCCGCTTGCGGGGGCACCGCCAAATCCGGCGCCGCCGGCAGGGGCAGGCCCTGCGCCAATATCCGGGCCGGCGGCCGCGGGTACGCTGCGGGCCGGGCCGAACGCGCGGCCCGTGGCGGGCTGCTGCGCGGGCTGGAAACTGTGATCGTTGGAAAAGCGTGACCGGGCAGACCCGGCCGGGGGTGTCGGGGTGCCCTTTTCGTCAGCCATGAAACGATCCTCCGCTCGTCGTATCGATCCGAGTTAAGCAGACGGTCGGGCATGCGGCAAGCATCTGCGCGACGGCGCCTGCGCCAAGGGCTAGGCAATGGGGGCAAAAACCCGCTAAGTCATGGAAAACGGGACAGGGGCAAGGGCAGAGATGACCGACAGGGCCGATTTCGTCACTATTGTCTCGGGGCTGCCGCGTTCGGGCACCTCGATGATGATGGGCATGCTGGCTGCGGGCGGGGTTCCGCCGCTGACCGATGAGTTGCGCACCGCGAACGAGGACAATCCGCGCGGGTATTTCGAGTTCGAGCCGGTCAAGGATCTGCCCCATGACAAGGGCTGGGTCGCCGGGGCCAGGCGGTCAAGGTCATCTACAAGCTGGCCTATGAATTGCCCCCGGACGTAGAGTACCGTCTGGTGTTCATGCAGCGCGACCTGGACGAGGTTCTCGCCTCGCAAGAGGTGATGATGCGCCGCGACGGGCTGGATCCCGATGCGATCGGCCGGGACGTCTTGCACCGGCTGTTTCAAGAAGAGGTGATCCGCTTTCTTCGCTGGGCCGAGGCGCAGCGCAACATTGCATTGCTGCGCCTGGACTACGGGCAGGTGGTCGCCGACCCCGCGCAGGCGGCCCAGGCTCTGGACGAATTCCTGGGCGGCGGTCTGGATCGGGGGGCGATGGCCGGCGCGGTGGAAAGCACGCTTTACCGCAACCGGGCCTAGGCATCCCGCCCGAACGGCTGCGGGCAGGGTAAGACGCGGCCGATGGCTGGTTTCAAACCGTTATGGGATCCAGCCCCAGACCTCGATCCGGAAAAACCGATCGACCAGGCGAGAGAAGGCCTGCCAGCTTTTCATCTCGGCGCCGTCGATCTTGGCATAGCCGGTCATGCCCGGCCGGAAAAAGCCGCTGCTGTTGTCCAGCTGCGTCTTGACCCGCACGGTATTGCCGAATTCGGCCTCTTCGGCCTGGGGGGCGATGCCCACAACCTCGCCGACCAATTCGCTGGAGGCGCTGGCCCAGGCCTTCAGGCGCACCGCATCACCGGCCGTGACCAGGCCGATATCGGCCTCGGGCACGCGGACCTCGGCACGGGCCACCCTATGGTCCTCGATCTCGACGAAAAGCTCGCCCTCGGACATGTGCTTGCCATGCAGAAGGCGGACATTCTCGGTCACGATCTGACCGGTCACCGGGGCGCGGATCACGACCTCGTCCAGGCGGTTCTGCTGATAGGCTAGCTCGGCCTCCAGCCGGTTCACGTCGGCGCGTGCGATGCGGATATCGGCATCGCTGGCCGGGGCCTGAACCTCGGCCAGGTTGGCCTCGGCGGTGCGCAGTTTCTGCAGCGCCACCGCATAGGCCGTGCGATAGCTGTCCAGTTCGGCCTGGGAAATGGTGCCGCGTTCGAACAGCGCCTCGGCGCGGGCCATCTGGCCCTCCTTGTAGGGCAGGTCGGCCTTGGCCAGTTCGACCTGTTCGCGGGCGACCTGGATCTCCTCGGAACTGGCGCCGGCCTCCAGCCGGGACAGGACAGCGCGCGCCTTTTCCAGTTCCGCCGCGATCGAGGCGACGGCGTGGCGCGGCGCCAGATCGGACAGGCGGGCAAGCGGCTGCCCGGCCTCGACGATATCGCCCTCGTCGACATAGATTTCGACCAGCTCACCCTCGACCCGGGGGCTGACCTTGCTGCGCTGATCGGGCAGGATCACGAAATCCCCGCCGGTTTCGTAGGTGTAGGGCTGAAAGGCCCCGTAGATCAGCGCCGCCAGCCCCAGTACCAGCACGCCGCGGCGCACCCACCGCCAGCGCGTCTTGGCCGGGGTGGTATAGACACCGGCCAGCGGCACCCGCCGGGGCGGTCCGGGCAGGCGCTGGCCCTGCTTGACCAGGGCGCCGCCGCGTCCGGCGGGCACGGGCAGGGTGGTGCCGGTCTTGGCCTTGCCGCCCAGGGGGACCGGCAGGTTGGTGTTGCCGTCGCGCATTCCCTTGACCACCGCACGCCGGATCGTCTGTGCCCCGGCCTTGCGATAGGCCCGCTTCATGACCGACATCCACAGGACAAGGGCGACCAGCAGACCCAGGAACATAAGCAGCCCGGTACCGCCGAACCGGCCCTCAAGGGCCGAGGTAAAGTGCAGCGCGAAAAGGCTGGCCAGCACCCCGATCGTCAGGACCGATCCCAGGGCATACAGCGCAAAGGCCATCTTCTCGCGCGGGGTTGGCGGCGGCAGGCGCTCGACAATCTTTTTCGAGGTGCCGAAAAGATAGTTGAACGCCCGCTGCCGCAGGAAAGGCTGTTCCACATAGGTCGCGATCCAGGTGTAACCGTTGCCGGGCAGCAGCGGGAAAGCGGTGATAAGGAAGCTCAGCAAGGCGATCTGCGACACGATGAAGGCCAGATCGGACAAGAAGGTGCCTTCTTGCCGCGTCACCGCCCATAGGAAGGTGGTGAGGGCGAAGATCGTGAGCCGCGTCTTCAGGGCGGCGGCGTGAAAGGCCAGCTTGCCCGCCCGGTCCAGCAGCATCGTCCCGGTCGTGTCCATCGAAAAGCGCGGAATGACGAAAAGCGCAAAGATGAAGCCGAAATGCCGGATCTCGGCCCCGTGGCGATAGGCGACGACCGCCGGCACAAGGACAGCGAACAGGTTCACCGTGATCATCGACACGAACAGCGTCGCGATCAGGGTTACCTGGCCAAAGCTGAACGCGAAGCTGAGCCCATATTGCGACAGGCGGTTCAAGGTGATCATGATCGCGAAGATCACCAAGGGGTAGATCAGCCACTGGAAATAGCGCAGCCAGCCGAATGTCCCGGACAGAAAGCGCAAAAGCCCGGTCGGGTCGAACAGCGACAGCATGCCACCGGGTTTTTCCCCTGGCGCGTCCAGCTTGTCGCGAAAACTGATCTTTTTCCGGGCCAGCGCGGGCTGAACGCCGCCCTCTTGCGACTGGGTATCCTTGGGCTTGGGGGCGGGTTTGGCACGCGGGGCCGACGTTGGCCCGGGATCGCGCGCCCCGGCGGCGCTCTCGGCGCGCGCGTCCCGGTCGGGCGTGCCCCGATTTTGCGCCGCATCACCTGTGCCGGTGCCCGCCGGTGCCCGGTCGCTGGCGGGCCTGGGCGTCCGTTTGGGGCGGAAACGGGCTGTCTTGGGCGGCTGCGAGGTCGCTGCGGCATCCGGGTTGCTGGCATCTTCGGCGGGTTTGGGTGTCTGGCGTCCCGGCTTTTGGGGGCGGCGCCCCTCGCCGAAGATTTCCTGTTCCATCTCGTCGAGCTCGGGGCCGAACGGATCCTCGTCCTCCGGTGGCGCGTCGCCGTTTACGACCTCGCCAGCGACCAGCTTGGGGCCGCTCGGGCCAGTGCTGGCCGGGCGGCTAGGGCTGCTTTCGACAACCTGTGCGTCCTCGACTGGCACCAGGATGCCCCGTTCGACCATCTGATCGAGAAAGTTGATCACGGTCTGGGGCGCGGCCTTCTTGCCAAAACGCTCGGCAAAGCTGTCGCACAAGGCTTGCAGGCTGCCGCCCTCGATCCCGCCGGTCAGCAGGAAATCCTCCTCGGCGCCAAGCCGCAAGACCCGGCCCGTACCGGCATTCTTGACGAAGACGGAACCATCCGCGTCGCCGCGCCGCGACACCGAAACACCGGGCCCCAGGCCCAGGCCGGGAATGTCGCCGCTATCGGGCCAAGCGTGATTGAGCGCTGTCATCGTTAAAGCCCATATGGCAGGTCGGTCCGGACCCGATCCTTATCTTCTTTCCATATTCGAACCATCGGTGCAACGTTGCGCAGCGTCGGCGGGCGGCGCGCTTTGCCGGACAAATCAGCGATTTGCCGCGTGCAGAGGTCAATCGGGGATCGGCGCTTTGGCACGCGGAAAGGGCGCGTTATCGTGAGCGGGACCGAGTCGCGTCAACACCGCCGCTGGCTTGCGGTACAGACTAGGGAGATCTCGTCATGAAGCTGTCACGCCTATCGTGCCTCAGAACTCGGATGACCGCACTTGCGCGGCGGTCCTGGGCGGGCCTTGCCGGCCTGCTGGTGACCGTTTCACTGGTTTCCGCACCCGCGGCCGAGGCCGGTCAGCGGGTCGATCGCAAGATCAGGGTCGGCGGGATCGAGCGGACCTATACCGTGATCCTGCCCAACAACCCCAAGGCACGCGCAAGCTGGCCGGTGATCTTTGCCTTTCACCCGGCGGTGGCACAGGGGCGGTGGATGCGCACGCGCACCAAGCTGCATGCGACGCGCAGCGGGGGCAATTACGTGGTGGTCTATCCCGATGGCTATTACCCGACCTGGAACGCAGGCGATTGCTGCGGGCGCGCCCATCGCGAGGGGATCGATGATCTGGGCTTCTTCAACGCGATGCGCAAGGACGTTGCCAGCCTCATCCCGATCGAGAGCAAGGCCTATCTGACCGGTTTCTCGGGCGGGTCGCAGTTGGTCTACCATATCCTGTGCAACCAGCCGCAGACCGTCGCGGCGGTCGTTGGCGTGGGCGCGACGCGGAACATGGACCGTTGCCGGTCGGGGCGGGTGCCGGTGATGCACATCCACGGCGACCGCGACCGCGGCTCGCCGGTCGAAGGGGGCTATGGCGAAGGCCTGTTCGCCAAGGATATCGGCTACATGGAACCGGCGGCCAAGATGGTGCGCACGATTGCCCGCCGGAATGGCTGTGGCACCGGGGCGACCAAAGCCATTTCCAAGCCGCGCACCCTGGACACGACCTGCAGCGCCTATACCAACTGCCCCGGCGCTGCGGTTTCGATGCTGTGCGTGGTTCCGCGGATGGGGCATGCCTGGCCGGGGGCGCCCAAGGGCATGGGTCTGCTTGGGCCGTTCCGGCCCGACCTGAACGCCTCGGCCGAGGTCATGGCCTTCTTCGATGCGCATCGCTGAGTGGAGCGGAGAGACCGAATGTCCACGGTTCTGATCGTCGGCGCCAGCCGCGGCATCGGTGCGGAACTGGCGCGCCAATACGCCATGCTCGGCTGGCGGGTGCATGCGACCACGCGCTCTGGCACCCGCCCTGAGGCCCTGGCCGATTGCGGGGACAATCTGATCATGCACCGGCTGGACGTGCGCAACGCCGATCAGATCGAACAGCTGCGGCGCGACCTGGGCGATACCCCGCTGGATGTGGCGATTCACGCAGCGGGCACCTATGACCGGGTCGGGGGGGCCTTCGGTTCGGGCCCGCCGATCCCGGCCGAAGAAGTGTTCGCGATCAATACCGAGGCCCCGATCCGCGTGGCCGAGGCTATCTTCGAGAACCTCAAGAACGCGCCTATGGGTCGGCTGGTCTTCATTTCCAGCGCCGACGGGATTCGAGGCAATGGCCGCCGCCTGCGCCTGTATGGGGAATCCAAGGCGGCGCTGAATGACCGGATTCGCCAGTTCTCGGACGTGTGGGCGCAGAACGGCGTGATCGGGATCGCGATGCATCCGGGCTGGGTTCGTACCGAAATGGGCGGACCCGACGGCCCGATCTTGCCCGAGCAAAGCGCGGCCGGGATACGTGTGACGGTGGATCGGCTGACCCCGGCGCAATGCGGTGCCTTCCTGGATTTTCGGGGCAGCCCGTTGCCCTGGTAAAGGGGATGGGCCAATCTGCCCGGACCGTCGCGGGCGTCTAAAGGCCCCGAAGGCCGGCAGGTGGAATGATTGCGTTGAAGATGTTGGAAGAAGAAATCGGCCCCGATCTGCTGTTGCGGCGCGGGAATGGCAGGCATCTGGTCGTGGCGTTCAGCACGGTGGTTTCCGCGACCTCGGGCAAGTTCGAATTTTCAAACGCCATGTTGGACCACAAGGGCCATGTCCTGCTGGCGCGGGATTCCGGCGGCGATTCCTACCATTCCGGCTTTGCCGGGGTGACGGATTCGATCGAAGAGAATGTCGAGTTTCTGGCCTATCTGCGCCGCCGGCTGGATGTCGAGCGGGTGACATGCCTGGGGATCTGTACCGGCGGGTATGCCGCCCTGTTGCACGGCTTTCTTGTCGGGGCGGATGATGTCCTGACGGCGAATGCGCGGACCTGTTGCGACTATGACATCGCCCGCAAGCGGCGGTGCGGTCCCCGCTGGCCCGGCCAGTTCGACGCGGTTTACGAGTATTACGCCAAGCGCGAGGAAGTTCCGCGCTATCTGGATCTGCGCGCCCTGTTCGAAAGCCGCGACAGTACGGTCGGCCCGATGATTGCCTACCATTCGGAGAACCTAAAAATGGACCGCAACAACGCCCACGCGATCCAGGATTTCCCGCAGATCTTTCCGGTTCCCAGCAAGAGCAAGACCCATACCGAGCTGGGCGCGCGGTTGCGCGACCGCGGCGTGCTGGAGGCCCACCTGCGCACCGAACCCGCCGACCTGGCCCGGATGCACCTGGCGATGGAGGCTAACGCATGATCGCGACGCCTGCGGTCATGTTGCTCATGATGACACCCGTGCGGGGCGTGCCGTCTGTGTCATGGGTGAACAGCGCGGGCTGCGCGAACGAGCGCGCGGTCGGGATCGGAATGCCCTCGGGCGATTGCGCGGTCGAGGCGGTCCAGAGTGGCGTCACGCGATAGGGCGCCACGTCGATACGCAGCGCGCTCAGCAGGGAATAGTTCTGCGCCACGCCCGGCGCCCAGGCCGCAAGACCAAGATAGGCGATGAACCCCCGTTCGCCCTTGGACCGCGACAGGATGATGGGGCTGGATACCTCGGCGGCGGTGGCCTCTTGGCGGAAGGGGGCGGCCAGCAGATCAAGCGAGGGCACCGCGAGGTCGGGCATGGGGTTGCCTGTCAGAGCAGTGATGTTGCCGAACAGGTAGAGCGTCGTGCGCGTGGCCGCGACATAGGTTTCGGTCAGCGGATCGATGGCCGGGGCGGCGGTGATCTTGGGGTCTTCCTCGCCGCGGATGCGGAACTGCCACAGGGGCTCCAGCCGGTCGCCCGTGTCGCGCAGCGCCTGAAGCACGTATTCATCCGGGGCGCCGGGCGGGGTGTCGGCGAACCCGTTGGCCACGATGACCGGATGCCCCTGTGCATCCCTGATCGCAGAAGGCGACCCGCCCTGCCGGCGGGTGCCCACCCGTCCGATGGTTCGTTGCAGAACCGGCGCAGCCACCGCGACATCGCCTTCGGCGCGCTCGATACGGCGGTCCTGCGTGCCCGAAACGCGGAACCGCATCACCGTTGTTGGCAGAAAACGGTCCGCCTGGGGCGGCTGCGGGGTTTCCGGTACGAACATGCCCTCCACATAGGCGTGGTCGCCGGCCACGATGATCGACTGATAGACATGGTACCCCCCGCGGATGCGGCGCCCCTCGACCTCGGCCTCTGCGGTCAGGCGCAGGCGGTCCACGATCTCGCCCGTGACCGGGTCCATCTTGACCAGTTGGCCCGGCGTCGCCGGATCGGTGGGTGTGGTGGCAAAGATCAGGCAGCGGTCGGCGGTAAAGCGGATGCAGCGCGGCGGCCCGGCGTCGCCGCTGCGGTTGCGCCACAGCACGCGGCCCGTGTGATCCAGGCAGACGATCTCGGCGGCGTTGCCCGCAAAGATGCAGCGCCGCTGGCTGCCGTCGGCAAAGCCCAGCCGCGCCATCAACAGGCCGCTGACCCAACGCAGGCGGCTTTGCCCGCTGGGGGGCAGAACATCGGGCGCGGTCTGCCACAGGGTTTCCCCGCTGCGCGGATCGGTTGCGACCAGCGCGGGTTCATCGCGGCTGTCAAAGACCGAGACCGCAAGATCGCCCGCGGTGTAGCTGCCGAAATTGATCCAGCCGATAGCGGGCGCCGGGCGGTAATCGACGCGGGTCAGGGCCTGCATCGGCGGCAACTCGCAATAGGAATTGTCCAGCAGGTTGGCATGGGCCATCGGCACGCCGGGCCCATCGGTAACAAGCGAGGTCAGCGCCGCATCCGGCCAGGTCGGCGGATCGGACGGGCGGGCCGGTTTCGGGCCCGGTTGTTCGTCGCGGTAACCGAATTCCTGCGCCAGCGCGATCACCTCGGGGCACAGAGTGGCCCCGTCATTGCGCCAGGGCACCGGCCCCGAAAGCGGCGCGCGCGGCGGCGTATAGGCCCGGACCCTGGGATTTTCCAGAAAGTCGGGGTCGTTGCCGTGGGGCGCGTTGGCCGGGCCAAGGCAGGCGAAGGGCGACTCCTCGGGGTGCAGCATCCGCTCGACCGCTTGCGCGCCGCTGTCCAGACCGATGCGGGCGCAGATATCGGCCAGGGCCTGGCCCGGATCGCTCAGGACATCTTCGCCACGGACCCGCAACTGCCGCTCGGGTGGGATCGTCGCCAGAAAATCCAGGATGCGCCGATGGCTGCGCAGCCAATAGAACTGTGCGTCGAACACCGGCGGCACCTGCCGGTCGTCATAGGCCTGCCGGTCGCCCAGCATCAGCGCCAGGCGGAACCACTCGGTCTTGTTCATCGAGACACCGGCGCTGAACGGGTGGCGTGTGACATGCAAATAGATCGCATCCGGTGCCATCCGGTCGATCCTTGCCAGGTGCGCCGCGCTGGAAATCATGTGCGGGCTTTTCTCGACCATGCGGCGCGGGGCGATTTCCTGCGCCAGCATCCCGTAAAGCTCGGTCATCGCCATCCCGGGCCGGGTGGCCAGCCATTGTTCAGCCTGGGCGACGGCTGCCTCGCCCTGGTTGCCGGTCAGAAACTGCGCCACGGTGCGGACCAGGCCAAAGCGCATCCACGCCCGGTGCGGGTGCGTCGTTTCCGCGACCCACTGGCCGACCGTGTCCGCAACGCTGAGGTTCAACTCGGGAAAGCCGAAAAGCTGCGGGTGCTGGCCCAGCATCGCCGAAATGATCGTGGTGTAGGACCGCCCCGGCCCAAGGATAAAGATGGGTTTGAACACGCCGCTGCCCCGTACTTGCGTGGCCGAGTGTGCCGTGAACCGCTGCGCGATGTCCACGACATCCGTGCCGCGCCACGCCAGTGATCGAAAGTAAGTTCCAATTTTTCCTTTGCCGCAGGCGCATAATGTTCAATATGCTGGTTAAGGCGCTGATTTGTGGAGGGGTTCGGCCCGGCTGATATGAATATGGTTCCAACATCCTTCCGGGTTTACGCCGCGTCACTTTCCAACAATCTGTGTCCGGATACCGCGATCGCCGCGTCGCGCGCGGGGCATTGCGGGCTGCTCGATCTTGAACACGCAGCTCTGGATGGTGCCGATGTCGGCGCCGCGCTGCGTGCGCTGCAACGCGCCGCACGCGGGCAATGGGGTCTGAAACTGCGGGCCGGTGTGGCAGCCGAATTCTGCGAGAGCCGGGCGCAGGACCTGTGCGGTATCACCACTTTGCTGTTGTGTGGCGATACCGCGGCGCTGACCGGCAAGATGATCGACCGCCTGCGCGCCGCGTTCCCCGCCGTTGAACTGCTGGCCGAGATCCGGGATGTGGCCGACCTGTCGGCGATCCAGCGTGCCGGTGTCGATGGCCTGGTCGCCAAGGGCAACGAGGCGGGCGGCGCGGTCGGGGACAAGCCGGCCTTCCTTTTGCTGCAACATCTGGTCGGGCAGACCGACCTGCCGGTCTATGCCCATGGCGGCATCGGTCCACACAGCGCGGCCGCCTGCCGGGTGGCCGGGGCCTCGGGGGTGCTGCTGGATTGGCAACTGGCGCTGTTTCCCGAATCCGGGACGCCCAGGCCGCTGGCGCAGGCGGTGGCCCGCATGGACGGCAGCGAAACCATCGTGCTGGGGGCCGATCGGGACCGGCCGCACCGGGTCTATTGGCGGGCCGATCACGCACCGGCCCGGGCGCTGAACGATCTGGACAATGCGGGCGGCGACAGCGCGGCCTTTGTCGAGGCGTTGAACGCGGCGGTCGATCCTACCGCGCCGGAGCGGTCGCTATGGCTGATCGGGCAGGATGCGGCGCTGGCAGGCGCGCTCAGCCGCCGTCATCGCACCCTGGGGGGCGCGCTGAGTGCGCTGCAACGCCAGTCCGGTGAATTGATCGACCTGGCCCGCGACTTGGCCCCGTTGGGGCGGGGCGGTCCGCTGGCGCAGGCCAACGGAACCGACTACCCCATCCTGCAGGGGCCGATGACGCGGGTCAGCGACGTGCCCGATTTCGCCCTTGCCGTGGCAGAGGCCGGCGCGCTGCCCTTTTCCGCGCTGGCACTGATGCGCGGCGAAGAGGCCGACCGGCTGTTGGCCGAAACCCGTGCGAAGCTGGGCGAGCGACCCTGGGGTGTCGGCATCCTGGGCTTTATCGACGACGACTTGCGGCAAGAGCAGGTCGCCGCCATCACCGCGCACCGGCCCGGTTTTGCCGTCATTGCCGGGGGGCGCCCCGAACAGGCCACCGCGCTGGAGGCAGAGGGCATCGCGACCTATCTGCACGTCCCCTCGCCGGGGCTGGTGTCGCTGTTTCTGAACAGCGGCGCGCGGCGTCTGATCTTTGAGGGGCGCGAATGCGGTGGCCATGTGGGGCCACGGGCCAGCGCCGTTCTGTGGCAACAGGCGGTGGATGCGCTGCTGGACCATTTCGGCCCCGACGATCCCATCGACTGCGAAATCATCTTTGCCGGCGGTGTGCATGACGGTGTGTCGGGGGCGATGGTCTCGGCGCTGTCGGCCGAACTGGCACAGCGCGGCGCGCGGATCGGGGTGATCGTGGGCACCGCCTACCTGCTGACCGAAGAGGCCGTGACCAGCGGCGCGATCCTGCCGAATTATCAGTCGCTCGCGCTGGACTCGGATCGCACGACGCTGCTGACCTCGGCGCCCGGACATTCGACGCGGGTGGTCCGGACCCCCGTGGTCGATGAATTCCTGGCCGAAAAACTGCGCCTGCACGCCGAGGGCACCGACCCTGACGAGATCAAGGACCGGCTGGAACGCTTCAACATCGGCCGCTCGCGCATCGCCTCCAAGGGGATCGACCGCAACCCCGATTTCGGCCGCGACCCGAAGGCGCCGAAATTTGTGCAGGTGCCGGATGCCGACCAGACGCGCACCGGCCTGTTCATGATCGGTCAGGTGGCCGACCTGCACGACCGCCCTACCACCATGGCCGAGCTGCACGCCGCGATCTGCGACGGTGCCGCGCAGGTGTTGGCGGAGCGCGCCCCGCATCAGCGCGCCGCGCCCGAATACCAGGGGCCGGGCGCACGGATCGCGATTACCGGGATCGGAACGATTCTGCCGGGCTCCACCGATGCCGCCGGGTATTGGGAAACCATTCTGGACAAGCGTCACGTCGTCCAGGAGGTGCCCGAGCGCCGCTGGGACTGGCGCCGCTATTACGATGCCGACCGCGATGCGCCCGACAAGGCCTATTCCAAATGGGGCGGGTTCGTGGACGAGATCCGCTTCGATCCCATCCGCTATGGCATTCCGCCCCTATCTGTCCCCTCAATCGAGCCGCTGCAATTGCTGGCGCTGGAGGTGGTTCGCCAGGCGCTGGAGGATGCCGGTTTCCCCGACGGGGTGATCCCGGATCCGGAGCTGCGGCGGCGGACCTCTGTCATCATAGGCGTGGGCGGGGGCACCGGGCCGCTGGGGCAATGCTATGCCACCCGCGCGACCTTGCCCGCGATCAACGGGGAAATTCCCCCCACCGCGCGCCACCGGCTGCCGGAATGGACCGAGGACAGCTTTCCTGGCATCCTGATCAACGTTATCGCCGGGCGCGTGGCCAACCGCTTTGACTTGGGCGGGGTGAATTTCACGGTGGATGCGGCCTGCGGCTCGTCGCTGGCCGCTGTCATGGCCGCCGCGCGCGAGATCGAGACTGGCACCTCGGACATGGTGATCGTCGGGGGCGCGGACAGTTTCCAGAACCCCTTTGATTTCATCGCCTTTTCCAAGACCGGCGCCCTGTCGCCGCGCGGCGTTTGCCGGACCTTCGATGCCACCGCCGACGGGATCACGATTTCCGAAGGTCTGGCCTTCCTCGTGCTGCGCAAGCTGGAGCACGCCGAGGCTGATGGCGACCGCATCTATGCAGTGCTGCGCGGGGTCGGCGGTGCCTCTGACGGGCGGGGGCTGTCGCTGACGGCGCCGCGCTCCGAGGGGCAGCAGGCCGCGCTGCACCGGGCCTACCGGCGGGCAGGCGTTTCCCCGGCCAGCGTTGGCCTGGTCGAGGCGCATGGCACCGGGACCGTGGTGGGCGACCGGACGGAACTGGAAAGCGTGGTATCGTTCTTCAAAGAGGTTGGCGCGGATCGACAAACCTGCGGTGTCGGGTCGGTCAAGTCGATGATCGGCCACACCAAGGCCGCCGCTGGCAGCGCCGGGCTGGTCAAGGCGGCGATGGCGCTGCACACCAAGGTTCTGCCCGCGACCCTGCATGTCGAGGCCCCGAATGAGGGCGTCGATTTCGATGACAGCCCGGTCTATCTGCTGACCGACACCCGGCCCTGGCTGAAACGCGATGACGAACCGCGCCGGGCCGGTGTCAGCGCGTTCGGTTTCGGCGGCACGAATTTTCACGCGGTGCTGGAGGAATACCAGGGCGGCTATCTGCCCCGCCATCAGGCCCCGCTGCGCCGCAACTGGACGCACGAGCTGTTCCTGTTTTCCGCCGATAGGCCCGAGGCGCTGGCCGACGCGTTGCGCACCGCGGCCACCGCGCTGGCCGGTGCCCCCGCCGACCTGCGGCCGGCCGATCTGGCCGCGGCGCTGGCCGAAACCTTCGATGCCGGGGCGGGCGCGCGCTTTGCCGTTGTGGCGGGGGCACTGGACGATCTGGCCGGGCGGCTGGAACGTGCGGCCCAGCAGATCGCGCAGGGCGATAGCGCGCTGAAACAGACCGATCCCCAGGGGGCCTGGTTCAGCGCCGAGGATCCGATCGGCCCCGACCAGACTGCGTTCCTGTTCCCGGGGCAGGGGGCGCAATACCCCGGCATGGCCGCGGATATGGCGATGCACTTCCCGCAGGTCCGCCACAAGATCGAGGCCGCCGCGCGCCACCTGGAGGGGCGAACGCCCGACCCGCTGGACGAGCTGATCTATCCGCGCCCCGCCTTGACGGAGGCCGAGCGCGCAGAACAGGCCGAGGCGCTGAAACGCGCCGATTGCGCGCAGCCCGCCATCGGGGCGGTCTCGGTTGCAATGTTGTCATTGCTGCGCGGGCTGGGTTTGCAGGCCGGATGCCATGCCGGGCACAGCTTTGGTGAATACAGCGCGTTGCATGCCGCCGGGGCCTTTGATGCGGACACGCTGATGACCCTGGCCCATGCCCGCGGCGACGCCATGATCCGCGAGGGGGGCGACGATCTGGGCGCGATGGCCGCCGTGGGCTGTGGCGCCGAGGAACTGGCCAGGGTTCTGGACGGGGTGCCAGGCGTGACGCTGGCCAATCTCAACGCGCCGGATCAGACCGTCATCGCCGGGCCGACCGCCGCCATCGAGGCTGCTGTGCCGGTGATCGAGGCCGCGCGCCTGCCGGTCAAGATGCTGCCGGTGGCCTGCGGTTTCCACTCGGACTGCGTGGCGCCGGCCGCCCGGCGGCTGGCCAAGGTTCTGGAAGAGGCCCCGATCGGCGCCCCTGGCGTCCCCGTTTATGCGAATGCGACGGCAGCGCCCTATCCGGGCACCCCGGCCAAGGTGCGCGCCCAACTGGTCAGCCACCTGACCGATCCGGTCGCCTTTCAGGGGTTGATCGAGGCGATGCACGACGCGGGCACCCGGCTGTTCATCGAGGTCGGGCCCAGTGCGGTGCTAAGCGGTTTGACCGATCGTATCCTGCGCGGTCGGCCCTATCTGGCGGTCGCCACGGACCGCAAGGATCGGCCCGGGGTGCAGCAACTGCTGTGCGCGCTTGGCGCGGCCAGCGTTGCCGGGCATGCGCTGGATCTTGCGTCGCTCTGGGATCAGCGCGTGTCGCGCCCTGTGGATGTAGTGACGTGGAACCTGCAAATCGACGACCCGCTGGCGGGGCGTCCGGTCTGGATGGTCGATCCTGCGCGCGCCCATCCCGTGGGCGAGCCGCCCAAAACCATCGGCATGTCCGCCCGGATCGAGGACGATCCGGTGCCGGGGCAAATACAAGAGAACTATGGAGGTCCGGCAATGGCGAATGACAGCCAGAACAGCGGGTCCGCTCCGGCGCCCGCGCCCCTTGCAGGCGGTTATGCCCGCACGGGCGCCGAGGCGGCGATGCAGCGCCATCAGGAATTGATGGCGCGGTTCCTGGAAACCAACCGTTCGGTGATGATGGCCTATCTGGGCGGGCAGCCCGAAATGCCGGGCCTTGCGGCGCCGCTGGCGCAACCGCAGGCGCCCGCCCCGGCGCCCATGCCGGTTGCCGCCCCCGCGCCAGTGGCGCAGCCCCCGGTTGCTGCCGCGCCCCCTGTGCCTGCTGCCCCCCCCGCAGCGCCCGCAGCCCCGGCCCCCGCCGCAGCACCCGCGCCCGCCTCGGCCGAGGCCGCAATCACAGAGGACCGGGTGCGCGACACGCTGCTGACCCTGATCGCCGACCGGACCGGCTATCCGCCCGAGATGCTGGAAGGCGCGCTGAACCTGGAGGCCGATCTGGGCATCGACTCGATCAAGCGGGTCGAGATCCTGGGCGCGCTGCGTACCGACCTGCTGCCCCATGCGGGCGAGGCGGCGCAGGCGAAGATGGGGCCTGTTTCGCGCGAAAAGACGGTGCCGGGCATCGTCGCCCGCTTCATGGAGGTCGCGGCCGAGTTTTCGCGCGGCGGCCGCGATGCCAAGCCCACGGCCGGCGAGGTCACCGGGGAGGCGGACCCCGAGCCCGAGCCAGGTGGGCCGGGATTTGCCGACTGGCCGGCCCGGTTCCAGATGATCGCGCAACCGGTTTCTGCGCCGCCCGTGGCTGAATGGGTCCGCAATGGCGCGGCCTACGTGCTGACCCCGGATGCGGAGGGTGTCGCCGCCCGGCTGGCCGATCTGATCGCCGCGCAGGGCGGGGTGCCGGTGCTGATCGCGCCCGAAACCCTGACCGATCCCGCGGCCCTGCGCGCCGCCGTCGCGCCGCATCGCGACAGCGTGGCGGGCATCCTCCATTGCGCGCCACTGTCGGCTGCGCCGGATGTGGCGGTGCTGTCCCAGGCGGACTGGGATCGCTCGGTCGAGGTTGCGACGGGGGCCTTCTTCCATCTGCTGTCGGAGCTTGGGCCGGACCTGTCCGCGCGCAAGGACGCGGTGATCCTGTGTGCTACCGCGATGGGGGGCGCATTCGGATTCGACATGGCCGCGCAGGCGCCGGCCGCGGGCGGCCCGCCGGGGCTGCTGAAGACCCTGTCGAAAGAGTGGACTGGGGCGCATTGCCGGGCGGTCGATTTCGGGGACACGGCGGATGCGGAAACCCGCGCGCGCACCCTGTTCGCGGAGGCAGGCCGCCGCGACGGGATGGTCGAGATCGGCTATCGCGACGGGCAGCGTCTGGGCCTGTTCGCGCAGTTGCGTCCCTTGGCGGCGGCCAAGGATGCGGCGCTGCCGGGCAAGGATGCGGTTGTGCTGGTCACCGGGGGCGCACGCGGGATCACTGCACGGGCGGTGCGGCGTCTGGCGGCCAGCACGCCCTGCCGCTTCGTGCTTGTCGGTTCGTCCCCGCTGCCGCGGGCCGAGGGGCCGGAAACCGCCGGGATCACCGACATGCGCGCCCTGAAATCGGCGCTGATCGCCGCGGCCAAGGCCGAGGGCCGCGCCATGACACCGGCGGCGATCGAGGCCGATTATCGCGCTCTGACCAAGGCGCGGGAAATCCACGAAACCCTTGCGGCGGTGCAGGGGGCAGGCGCCGCAGTCAGCTATGAAAGCTGTGATGTGACCGATCCCGACGCGCTGTCAGCGCTGGTGGCGCGTGTGCGCGGCGAACATGGCCGCATCGACGCGGTGATCCACGGCGCGGGCATCATTGAGGACAAGCTGATCCTGGACAAATCGCCCGATAGCTTTGCCCGGGTGATGGGCACCAAGACGCGCAGCGCCTTTGCGCTGGCCCGGGCGCTGAACCCCGATGAGGTCGGAACTCTGGTCTTCTTCACCTCGGTTGCCGGGCGGTTCGGCAATCGAGGGCAGGGCGATTACGGCGCCGCGAACGAAACCGTTGCCAAACTGGCCAGCCACCTGAACGCCCGCTGGCCGGGCCGCGTGCTGGCGGTCAGCTGGGGGCCGTGGGACAGCGGCGGCATGGTGTCGGACGAGGTCCGCGGCCAGTTCGCCGAAATGGGGATCGAGCCGATCCCGCCCCATCTGGGCGTCGAGGCGCTGGCCGCCGAGATTGCCGCCCCGCCCGGCGAGCCGGCGGAAATCGTCTGGGGCCGGGGGCCTTGGGAAAACGACCTGGCCCCCGGCACGTCCGAGGCTGCCCAATGACGGGCGCGCCCGGCCAGGCCGATGGCGGGCAGACGCCCATCGCCATTGTCGGCATGGCCGGCCTGTTTCCGAAATCCCCGGACAAGGAAACATTCTGGCGCAATATCCTGTCCAAGGCCGATTGCGTCAGCGATGCGCCCGCGGATTGGCACGCCGACCTGTTCCTGGACGCTGACAGTTCCGACAACGACCGGGTCTATACGGCCCGGGGCGGGTTCCTGGGCGATCTGGCCCGCTTCGATCCGCTACGCCACGGGGTGATGCCCTCATCCGTGGACGGGGGCGAGCCGGACCAGTTCCTTGCGCTGGACCTGGCGGCCGACGCGCTGGAGGACGCCGATTTCGACGCGCGCCCGGTGCCGGGCGACCGGGTGGCGGTGATTCTGGGGCGGGGCACCTATATCAACCGCGGCTTTACCTCGGTGGTGCAGCACGGGGTGATGGTGGACCGCTTCCTGGATGTGCTGAGGCGTCTGCATCCCGATACCGGCGATGACGAACTGGCCGAGGTCAAGCGCCAGCTCAAGGCGTCGCTGCCGCCCTTCAACGCGGAAATCGCGCCCGCGCTGGTGCCCAATCTGGTGACCGGGCGGATCGCCAACCGGCTGGATTTCCGGGGCGCCAACTATATCATTGACGCGGCCTGCGCCTCGTCCCTGATCGCGCTGGATCGGGGCGTGGCGGACCTGCAAGCGGGGCGCTGCGACATGGCGATCGTGGGGGGCGTGCATGCCTCTACGCCCGTGCCGATCTACCAGATCTTTTGTCAGCTCGAGGCGCTGTCGCGGCAGGGGCAGATCCGCCCCTTCTCGGCCGAGGCGGACGGCACCCTGCTGGGCGAGGGGGTGGGAATTCTCTGCCTGAAACGGCTGGAAGAGGCCGAGGCCGCAGGCGACCGCATCTATGCGCTGGTGCGCGGTGTGGGCGTGGCCAGCGATGGCAAGGGATCGGGCATCCTGGCGCCCCGGATCGAGGGCGAGATGCTGGCCCTGGAACGGGCCTATGCGCAAACGGGGATCGATCCTGCCACCGTCAGCCTGATCGAGGCTCACGGCACCGCCACCACCGTCGGCGACGAGGCCGAGATCACCGCCCTGTCGCGCCAGTTCGGCGGGCGCGGTCCGGGCATGCCCGACTGTGCCCTGGGCACGGTGAAATCCAACATCGCCCATTGCCTGCCAGCCTCGGGGGCGGCGGGGCTGATCAAGACCGCGCTGGCGCTGCATCACCGGGTGCTGCCGCCGACGCGGGTGGAAACGCCGAACCCCGCGCTGGCGATGCAGGAGACGCCGCTTTACCTGAACACCGAGGCGCGGCCCTGGGTGCAGGCGGATGGCACGCCCCGCCGGGCGGGGGTGAACGCCTTTGGCTTTGGCGGGATCAACGCCCATGCGGTGCTGGAGGAATATACCGGCGGCGCGCAACCCGTGCCCGTGGTCCCGCGCGAAACCGAGGTTCTGGCGCTGGACGGGGACAGCGCCGAGGCGCTGCTGGCCCGGATCGCGGATCTGCGCGCTGCCCTCGACACGGCGCCTTCGCTGGACGATCTGGCTGCGCAGGTCAATGCCGGTCTTGGGCAGGGCACCTGGCGCGCGGCCATCGTCGCGACCGATCCCGCCGACGCGCATGCCAAGCTGGACAAGATCGCCACCGCCCTGGGCAAAGGCAAGACGCGGATGGCCGACCGGCGCGGCAGCTATCTGTCCGCCGATCCGCTGGGGGCGTCCGGCAAGGTCGCCTTCATGTTCCCCGGCGAGGGCAGCCAGCATGTCGGTATGCTGCGCGAACTGATGCTGCATTACCCTGAAATGCGCGGCTGGTTCGATCTGGTCGATGGGGCCTGCACCGGGATGGGGCGCGACGTGCTGCCGGGGCAGGTGATCTTTCCCAAGGGCGAGAGTGACGGCGGCGCGGGCCTGTGGCGCATGGATATCGGGCCAGAGGCCATCTTTGCCGCGAACCAGGCCGTGTTCGAACTGTATCAACGTCTGGGCCTGCGCTGCGACATGTCGGTGGGCCATTCCTCGGGCGAATACTCGGCGCTTTACGCGGCCGGGGTGACGCGGCGTGACGATCCCGCCCAGTTGAAGGACGAGATCCGCGCCGTGAACGCGGCCTATCAGGCGCTGATGGCCGATGGGGTGGTCGCGTCGGGTATCCTGATTGCCGTGGGCGCGGTGGACGCCGCCGCCCTGGCCGAACGGGTCGGCGAACGGGACGATCTGTTCCTGGCGATGGACAATTGCCCCGGTCAGGCGGTCGTTGCGACCAGCTCGCCCGACGCCGCCGACTGGTTGGAGGGGGCGATTGCCGCCCTTGGCGGGTTCGCCGAACGGCTGCCGTTCGAGCGCGCCTATCACTGCCCGGCCTTCAAGGGGTTCAGCGAGGGGCTGTTGCCGCATCTGCAATCGGTCGCCTTCGACCCGCCGCAGATCCCGGTTTATTCCTGCGTGACGACCGAACCCTTCCCCCCCGAGGCCGAGGCGATCCGCGCCCTGACCGCGGCGCAATGGTCGGAACGGGTGCGTTTCACCGAAACGGTGCGGCGCATGCATGCGGATGGCGCCCGTATCTTTGTCGAATGCGGGCCGCGCAATACGCTGTGCGCCTTCGTCAACGACATCTTGCGCGGCCAGCCCCATGTCGCCGTGGCCGCGGATACGGCTGGCCGGACGGGGCTGGTACAGTTGCATCACCTGGCCGCGCGGCTGGCGGTCGAGGGCGTGCCGTTCGATATCGGCGCCGTGGGCGCGCCACAATCCTCAGACCAGGGTGCGCCACGCGGAATGCCATTGCGCACCGGCATCCAGCCGATGAAGCTGACCGGAGAGCCGCCGGTGCGCCGCCCTGCGGACACCGGCGCACCGGCGGCACCCGAGGACGAGGGGAATTCGGCGGCGCCGGAACAGCCTGCCGCCGGTGACCGTGCAGTCGCGGCCTATTACGATACGATGTCGCAGTTCCTGACCTCGGAAACCCAGATCATGCAGGCCTATCTGGGGCAGGCGCCCGCTGCCCAGCCAGTGGCCGCGCCCCAGCCGACCGCAGACCGTTTCCCCCTGCTGGCGCAGGTCGAACCCGCCGCCGACGGTCGCAGCCTGACCGCCCGTCTGCGCTTTGACACCGACGCGATGCCGTTTCTGCGCGACCACTGTTTCGGCAACGGGATTTCCCATGCCGACCCCGCGCTTCTGGGTGTTTCCATCGTGCCGCTGACCTTTACCATGGAGGTTCTGGCCGAGGCTGCGGCGGCCCTGCGTCCGTCGATGGTCGTGACCGGCATGCGCGAGATGCGCGGCTCGCGCTGGCTGAAGGTGGATGAAACCGGGCTGGAGTTGGAGGCCCTGGCCGAGGCGCGCCATTCCGACGATCCCAACGCGATCACCGTGCGCCTGCGCGAGGCAGGCAGCGCCAAGCTGCGCCCGATCCTGGCAGAGGCGATCGTGGAGCTTGCCCCGCACCCCGTTCCCGCGCCCGAGGCCAGTCTTGCCAGCAGCGATGATCCCACCGGCGCGCCCTGGACCCGGCAGGACATCTACAGCCGTATCATGTTCCATGGCCCCAGCCTGCAAGCGCTGGACAGCATGGATCGCGCAACCCCGGACTGGGCCGATGGCCGGATCCTGGGCGTGCCGCAAGAACCGCTGCTGGCCCACACCGACCGGCCGTATTTCGAACTGGACCCGGTGACGCTGGACGCCGTCGGGCAATTGGTCGGGGTCTGGGCGGCCGAGACACTGGACAGTGCCTTTCACGTCTTTCCCTTCCGCGCCGAGCGGCTGGAAGTCTTTCGTCGGCCGCTGGCGGCGGGCGAGGCGGTGCAATGCCGCTGCAAGATCGCGCGCCCGGGGGCGGACGATCTGCGCTCGGATATCGAGGTCGTGTGCGCCGATGGCCACCTGCAATGTCGGCTGACCGGCTGGTGGGACAAGCGGTTCGACCTGCCCGAGGGCTTCTTTCAGGCCCGGCTGGATCCCGCGTCTGCCTTTGTCTCGCGGGTGCTGCGGCCCGAGGGGTTGCCGGGGGCGGGGATCAGCCTGTGCCTGCTGAACGATCTGGACGATGCCTTTCTGGAAAGCGGCGGCGGCATCTGGGGCGATACGCTGGCCCGGCTTGCCCTGTCGCGGCCAGAGCGGGCGGAGTGGGCCGAAATGGCCGGGGCCGTTGCCCGGCGCAGGTGGGACTGGTTGCGCGGGCGGGTCGCGGTCAAGGATGCGGTGCGCGCGCTGACAGGGCAGGGGCCCTGTCTGGCTGATATCCCGATCCTTGCAACCGCCGAGGGGGCGCCACAGGTGGCCGACCGGCCCGGTTTCGAGGTACAGCGCCCCCCGCATGTGTCGATCAGCCACACGGCCGAACTGGCCCTTGGGGCCGCCGCGGATCCGGCTCTGTTCGCAGGTATCGGCGTTGATGTCGAAAAGGTCACAGAGCGTGACGCAGCCTTTGTGTCCACGGCCTTTTCCGTTGCGGAAGGCAGGTATCTTGATGCTCTACCGAAGGGAGAAGAACGGAACCGTGCCGTGACCCGCCTTTGGTGCGCGCACGAAGCGACATCAAAGGCATTCGGGCTGGGGATCGAGTCCTTTTCGCGGTTCGTGCCCGACCTGGACAGTGCGACGGAAGTCAACTTGAAGATGATCGATAGCGAAACAAATGAAGAAATAACAACGGGTTTTCTTTACATTTCTTGCGCGAACTGCATTGCCGCGATTGCGTTGCGTGTGCATCATGGAGAACAAATAAGTGACATGGGTAATCCCCGATGATGATTTCAAGAGAAAATGTGCTGGCCGTCCTGACCGAAGTCTTTGAGGATCTTGGCGACGACCTTGAACTGGAAACGACTGATCTGACCCCCGACAGCAAGCTGCTTGACCTGGGGCTGGAGTCTATTTCGCTGGTCTATCTGGTGTCCGAGCTGCAACAGCATTTCGGGTTGGGCGACAGGGTCTTCAAAGCGCTTAGGGAAGAAGGTCGCCTGCTGAAGGACATGACGGTCGACGATATCGTGACCTCTGTCCTGCGCGTCGGCGCACCCGATTGCGTCTGACGGAGGGGCCCGATGACGACCCGGCACGAAACCCGCACCTTGATGATCGGTCTGGACGGGGCGACCTACGATCTGCTTGATCCGCTGGTGGCCGAAGGCGTGATGCCCGTTCTGGGGCGGATCATGGCAGAGGGCGCGCGCGGTATCCTGCGTTCGACCATCCACCCGCTGACGCCGCCCGCCTGGACGACCATGACGACCGGCCGGTCCCCTGGGAACCACGGCGTTTTCGACTTTATCCGCGTGACGCGCACGGGCGACAAGCCCAGCTATACGCTGGCGACCTCTGCCGATGTCATGGTGCCCACGATCTGGCAGATCGCCAGCGGGGCCGGGCTGCGGGCCACGACGCTGAACTTTCCCGTTACCTTCCCGGCCAAGCCGATCGAAGGGGTGGTGATCCCCGGCTATGTGCCCTGGTCCTATCTGGGCCGCGCCATCCGTCCGCGCGAGACCTTCAAGATGCTGAAGGCCGAGGGCGTGTTCAAGGCATCCGAGATGTCCACCGACTGGCAGCATGAACGCAAGGCCGTGCAGGGGCTGGAGGAAAACCAGCTGGAGGATTGGGTTCAGTTTCATATCACCCGTGAACGGCGCTGGTTCGAGACCATGATGACGCTGATCCGCAAGGAACCGTCCGAACTGGGCGCGGTGCTGTTCGACGGGGTTGATCGCATCCAGCATTTGTGCTGGCACCTGGTCGATCCGGCCACCCGCGACGACTACCAGACCGAAGAGGCCGAGCGCACCCGCGCCCTGGTGCTGGAGTATTTCCGGATGGTGGACGGGTTCATCGCGGAACTGATCGCGGCCGCGGGACCGCAGGCGCAGGTCTTTATCGTGTCCGACCATGGCTTTACCCGTTCGGGCAAGCGGATATTCTATGCCAATACCTGGCTGGAACAGCAGGGCCTGCTGGGCTGGGTCGAGGGCACGCCGATGGATGATCAGGGCCGCGTGGCGCTGGATGAGAATACCGAGGCCAGCACCCTGATCGACTGGGCGCAGACCAAGGCCTATTCGCTGAGTTCCTCGTCCAACGCGATCTTTATCCGGCACGCGGAAAACCCCGGCGATCCCGGCGTGACCGCCGAGGATTACCCCGCCTTCCGTGCGCAACTGATCGCGGGGCTAAGAGCGCTGACCGATCCGGTGACGGGCCGCAAGGTGGTCAAGCATGTCTTTACCCGCGAAGAGGCGTTCCCCGGCACCTATTCGGATCGTGCGCCCGACATTACCCTGATGCTGGAGGATTACAGCTTCCTGTCTGTGCTGCGTGCGGATGCGCCGCTGAAGGACCGGCGCGTGCCCTACGCCACCCACCATCCCGACGGCATCTTTGTTGCCACCGGGGCGGGCATCGCCGGGGAAACGGCGCTGGCGCCGCTGAAGATCGCTGATGTGGCGCCGACCGTCCTGCATTCGCTGGGACTTGCCGTGCCCGACGACATGGAGGGCATCGTTGCCGAAAATGCCTTTGCCGAGGAGTGGAGCGCCGCGCACCCGGTCCGGTTCGCCCGTGCCGGGGACGGCCCCCAGGCAGGCGGCGATGGCGAGACATTGACCGATGAGGCCGAGGCGCAGATCAGGGAACGCCTAAAATCCCTGGGCTATCTGTAGGAATAGCCATGCCCAGGGTTCAGCTCCGCGGAAACACGACGCATTATCAACAGCTTGGGCAAGGGTCCGATATCGTCCTGATCCATGGGCTGTTTTGCAGCATCGCCTTCTGGTGGTTCTGGGTCGCGCCGAAGCTGGCTGAAACCCATCGGGTCACCGCGATGGATTTGCGCGGTCACGGCTTTTCCGGCCTGACGCCCGACCGGTATCGCGCCCGTGACATGGCCGAGGACGTGCTGGCGCTGCTGGACCACCTTGAAATCCAGCGGGCGCATATCGTCGGGCACAGCTTTGGCGGCGCGGTTGCGGCGGCCCTGGCGGCGGCCCATCCCGACCGGGTCCACCGGCTGAGCCTGGCCGATGCGTGGCTGCCCTCGCTTCAGGATGCGCCGCTGCTGACGGCGCAGGGCGAATGGTCGGGGCTGCAAAAGCGTCTGGCCGATCAGGGCGTCAGTGCCGAGCCGGACATGCCCCTGGTGGTGCGCGGGTTTTTCGAAGAGGTTCTCGACTCTCCCGAGGGTGCGGTTTCCGGCACCGGGATGATGGGGTTTCCCGGCCAGGGCGGTGGTCGGGCGATGAAGCGCTGGAAACAGTTGATGGCGCTGCCGACGGCCAAGGCCGAGATCCACGATCCCGCCGGTCTGGACCCTGATGCGCTGCAACGCATCGAGGTGCCGGTGCGGCTGGTTTACGGATCGCGCTCGCGCTTCCTGCCCACGCGGGACCGGCTGGCAGAGATCCTGCCAGAGCATGAAAGCCTGCTGTTGCCCGGCGCCGGCCATTTCTTCCCGTTGCTGCGGCCGGCCGCGTTTGTCGCGTCGCTGGACGCCGTGGCCTGAGGAGATGCCGGGATGAATTCCACGAGAACGAACCGGACGGGCGCTGAAAGGCAGGGCGCATGAGCGGTAACGCCAAAGACTTGGACGGACAGGGCCTGACAGCGGGCCAGTTTCGGCAGATCGCCAAGAACGGGATCGGTGACCCGGCCAACGCCTATGTGCATGGCATGGCGTGGTACGAGGGGCGGCTTTACTGCGGGATGACCCGCAATTCGTTCAAGCTGCTCAAGCTGTTTCCGCCGATCGACCCGCCCGCACTGGACCCCTGGCCGGTCGAGGTGCCGCCCCGGGTCGAGGATCTGGACATGCAGGGCCAGATCTGGCGCTGGACCCCGGAAACCGACGACTGGGAACTGGCCTTTCGCTCGCCCATGATCCCCGGCAAAAAGGGCGAACCGGCCCCGCGCGACCTGGGCTATCGCGGCATGACGGTGTTTCAGGGCGCCTCGGACGAGAAACCCACGCTTTACGTGTCCACCATGTCAACGGTGCTGCGCGGTTGCGCGGCCCATGTGCTGCGGTCCGAGGATGGGTTGAACTTCGAACCGGCCTGCGAGCCGGGGATCGGCAACGACCGGATTTCCACGTTTCGCGAGCTTGTCTCCTTTGACGGTTGGCTTTACGCGCCGCCGGCGGGCGAGGGGATCCAGTTCAACTCCAACCGCTCGGGCGTGCTGATGCGGTCCAAGGACCCGCGCCCCGGCAATTGGGAGGTCGCCTGCGACCTGGGCTTTGGCGATCCGACCAACAACGGCATCTTCATGATGACCGTGGCCAACGGCCAGCTATACGCGGGCACCTTCAACAATTTCGAGGGCTATCAGATCTGGACCACGCCGCCCTGCGGCGACGGCCCGCTGCAATGGCGCAAGGTGATCGACAAGGGCGCCTATCGCGGCCCCGTTTCCGAAATCGCCATGGCGATGGTCGAATTCAATGGCGCGCTTTATGTCGGATCGTCGATCCAGAACGGCGGCTATGACCGCACCAACCTGGTCGGCCCCGCCTCGGGCGAGGTCATCCGCATCTGGCCCGATGGCAGTTGGGATCTGCTGGTGGGCAGCCCGCGGGAAACCCCCGACGGGGTGAAATACCCGCTGTCCGGCCTTGGCCCCGGCTTCGACAACATCTTTGCCGGCTATACGTGGCGGATGTGCGTGCATGACGGTTGGCTTTACACCACCACCTTTGACTGGTCGGTGTTCCTGCAATACGCGCACCGGCCCTCGCCCACGTCGAAACGCCTGCTGAATGGGATCAGCTATGAGCAACTGGCCAGTGTCGGCGGCGGGTTCGAGATGTGGCGCACCCGCGACGGCGTCAACTGGATGCCGGTCACGCTGAACGGCATGGGAAACCCGTTCAATTACGGCGGACGGACGATGGTTTCCACGCCCAAGGGGCTGGCGGTGGGCACGGCGAACGTGTTCGGGGGCAAATCGCCCGCGCGCCTGGCCTCGCGTTGGGAATACATCGAAAACCCCGATGGCGGGACCGAGGTATTCATCGGCAACGGCGACACCGTTCCCTATAAGGTTCCCGCCGCAACCGGGCGCAAGAAGACGCCGCTGATCGCGGCGACGGGTCTGACCGGCTATTTCGGCAGCCACGCGCTGCCGCATCTGCTGAAGGCGGGCTATCGGTTGCGGGTTCTGACCCTGCCGGGCACGGCGGGCGACATCCCCGCGCACAAAAACCTTGAGGTGATCGAGGGCACGCTGGAGGACAAGACCGCGCTTTCGGACCTTGTCGCCGGGGCGGAAACCGTGGTGCACATGGCCGCGCGTCTGGCGGGGGCCTGCACCCGGCAGGATCTGCGCCGGACCAATGTCGACGGCACCCACGACCTGCTGCGCGCCTGCATCGCGGACGGGACGCTGAAGCATTTCGTTTTCACCAGTTCGGTCGCGGTCTACCAGCACCAGTTCACCGAAACCGAATGGCCCATCCACGAGGCCCACGCCCTGCGCATGGATGCCGACAACGACCTTGCCGAATACGGGATGAGCAAGATCGCCGGCGAGAATCTGGTACAGCATTACGGCAAGCAGCACGGTTTCGATCACGCGATCCTGCGCCTGGCGCTGGTCTATGGGGTGGGCGATCCCCTGGTCGCGCCCATGGTGCGCGACAACGCGCCCGATCCGGGCTTCGGCTCGGGGCCCGGGGGCGATCAGCAGCGCCAGTTCGTGCATATCGACGACGCGGTCGAGGCGTTGCTACGCGCCATCTTCCAGCCCGAGGCGCGCAATGTGACCTTCAACGTGGCCGGGCCGGACCTGATTACCTATCGCGATCTGGGCAAGATGACCCGCATCGCCATCGGACAGCCGGGCCCGGGTGATCTGAGCCCGGACCGCACCCGTATCTGGCGGCGTTACGTTCAGCAATACGACATGAGCCGCGCGCGCACCAAGATGGGGTTTTCCCCGCGGGTGCCCTTTGCAGAGGGGTTGCGGCGCATCATCGAGGCCGAGCAGGCAGCCGGGCATCTGCCTGTGGCAGAGGGACCAATCCCGTCGCCGGGAAACACCCGAAAAACCGAGGAACGGAGCGGAGCGATTTAGGGTTTTTGGGCAGGCCGCAGCTTGTCATGATTTGTCAGGGGGAATGAAATCATGTCTGATACCAATGAATGGACCCCGAGTTTTCGGGAATTCGACGACACCGATACCCAGTCGATGGGCTATATCCGCAGTCTGTTTTCCGAAGGCCGCGTAGAAGAGGCGCGGGCCGAACTGCAAAAGCAGATCGAGGCCGACCCGGACAATGCGCGCCCGGTGATCGCGCTTGGTTTTTCGCTGCTGCGCGAGCGACGGCTGGAAGAGGCCGCGCGCCAGTTCGAAAAGGCGATGGATCTGGACCCCGAGAACGAGGTTCCGGCGCTGTTGGCCGCCCAGGTTGGGATGCGCGGCGACAACCCCGAATATGCCGAGGTCAACTTTCACAAGGCGCTGGCCGCCAATCCGAACTCTGTCCGTGCGCTGACCGGCCTCAGCCGGCTGCATTTGCGTAATGACAAACCCGAAGAGGCGATCACGGTTCTTGAACGCGCGATCGAGGCCGATCCGCAATCCCGCCGTCTGCGCCAGCGACTGGCCGCGCTTTGTGTCGATCAGGATCGCTACGAGGACGCGCAGGCGCATCTGGAACATGTGCTTTCGATCTTCCCGGACGATATCCCGACCGTGATCCAGCTGGGCAACGCGCTGCATGACATGGGTAAGGCGGATGAGGCGCTGACCCTGTTGCGGCGCACGGCAGAGGCGCATCCCGAGGATGCCGGGTTGCTGTCCGCGCTTGGCAACATGCTGATCCGGTCCGGCAATTTCCAAGAGGCCGAGGGACTGTTGCGCCGGGCGGTGACACTGCCCCGTCGCGCGGCTGCCGCCGGTGGCGAGCAAGCGTCCCAACTGGGCCAGGGCCAGGCACAATCGCCCCGCCAGGCCGAATTCCGCCGCCGTATGGCCGACTGGTTCCGCGGGCGGCCGCGGGTCTTTGCCCAGCTTTTGCTGGTGCAGGCCCTGATCCCGCAGAACAAGCAGTCCGAGGCACGCGAGATCCTGGCACAATTGCCCCGCCGCGGGAACATGGCCGTCGCGATCCAGCGCCTGTATGGCGACGCCTTTGCCCGAGAGGGAAATATCACCGCAGCCGAAGAATCCTATCGTGCGGCGTTGCATTCTGCCCCGAAAGGCGAGACCTATATCCGCAAGATCGACGAGGCGCGGTCGGCGCGCAAGCTGTCGGACACGGAACTGTTCGCGCTTTACACCGATGCGCTGGATCAAAGCCAGAAGGACATGATGTCCTCGTTGTTCAGGATGGGTGACAGGGACTAGGCCCCGTTCGAATGGGCCAGGCATATGACAGGGGGCGGGGAGACTTGGTTTGAAGGTGCTCCTGACAGGGCCGACAAGCACGGCAGGTCAATACATTCTCGAAACCCTGATGACCACGGACCACGATGTCCGGGTTCTTGCGCTGGCGGATTCGATGCATCGGGTGCGGTTTCGCGACCGGATCGAGATGGTGCCGGGCGATGTGCTGGATCCTGTCTCGTTGGCAGAGGCCGCGCGCGGTGTGGACCTGGTTTTTCATACCGCGCTGGTCTCTCCGACGCCGACGCTTTGGGCGGATACGCTGGACGCGGTCAACGTCACGGGCACCCGCAACCTGATCGCGGCCTGCGCCGGGTCCGCCCGGCGGATGGTCATGGTCACGTCCAACAACATCTACGGTCTGCACCGCTCGCCCGCGATGTGGCCGTTGTTGGACGACGATCCCCGCCACGCCCATGGCAACCCCACCCAGGTCGCGGAATCGGAATCCCTGATCGCCGCCGAGGATGCCCTGATGGATGCGGGCGCCACAGGCAAGCTGGACTATGCGATCCTGCGGCCCACGGTCATCGCCGGGCGCAAATGCCCCGCGATCGAAACCATGGTGAGCACTGTTCTGCGCAACCAGCCTGCCCAGATCGAGATGCAGCGCCGATTGTGGGATGTCATGCAATGGACCCACGGCAAGGATCTGGCCCGCGCCGCGCTGCTGGTGGCCGAGGATGACCGCGCGCGCAATCAGTGCTTTCTGGTCGCGGGCGAAGAGCCGATCACGCTGTACGATATCCAGGCGATGGTCTGGGATATCCTCAATGTCGGGCGAACGGATAACCCGGTGACCGAGCTGGCCTCGCGCAACAATATCGGACTGGTGAAGCGTGAACCGCGCAAGCTGAAGGCGCTTGGCTGGCGGGCCGAGATTCCCGTGCGCGACTGTATCGAGGAGGTGCTGGGCCGGCTGGACTTCGCCTCGTCCGAGAGTATCCGCCTGCCGGCCTACATGCTGGAAGACTAGGGGCCGAAGATCATGCGCGCACTGATATCGGATGTTTGCGGCCCCTTGGGCAAACGGGTAGCGGAGCGCCTGCTTGCAGCGGGGTATGAGGTCACCGGCCTGGCGTCGCCCGAAGAGGCTGACCGCGCGCCAGAGGGCGTGCGCACAGGCCCCTGGCCCAAGACGCCGGGGCGGTTCGGGCGGCGGCTGGCGCGCGTGTCGCTGGTGGTCATCCCCGATTTCGCGACGCCCCCGGAAGAGCCGGAGCAGGCTGCGGCCGATATCGCGGGGCTGATCGCGGCCGCCGACAAGGCGGGCGTGGCGCGCATCGTGCTGGTCAACAGCGCCGCCGTCTATGACCCGGTCGCGTTGCAATCCGCGACGGTGGATGAAAACGGCCCCTTCGTGTCCGCCCAGACGGCCGATCCGTTGGCCCGGGCGGCCATCGCGCTGGAACGTGCGCTGTCCGACCTGTCCGAGGATGCGCAGGCCACCGTTTTGCGCTGCCTGCCGGTGCTGTCGCGGGATTGCCCCGCCGCGCGCGCCGCGATCCGGGACATGTGGCGCACTGGCCAGCCACAAGCGGGCCTTGGCCGGTTGCATCCGGTCGATGTCGACGAACTGGCCGATATGGTGCTGGCCGCTGCGGAACGGCCCGGCGCGGCCGGTCTGGCCTTCAACCTGGCCGGGCCGGTCGCCGTGGGGGCGGACAGTGCCGCCGCCGAATGCCAACGCCTGGGCAAGATGCTGCTGGATGACACCGATACGACCATCCGGGTTCGGCCGGTCTATCCCGAGGTGCCGCCGGTCCTGAACACCGCGCGCGCGGTCCAGGTCCTGGGATTTCGCCCGCGCAAACGGGTCTGGGTGAATTTCGCAGAGATCCTGCAAGAGGTCATCCGCCGCGACCGCGATGGCGGGCTGTTGCCGCCGGTGCGGTCCAGCCTGCCACCCGCGTTGACCGCGGTCGAGGCCGGGCAAACGCCCCTTGCCGGAAAGCATGTCGTCGTGACCGAGGCCGCGACCCCGGCGACGCGCGAACTGGTGTCGCTGTTGTTGCGGCTGGGGGCGCATCTGCATGTCGTCACCCGGCCCGAGGATGCTGCGGCGCTACAAGCCCGGTTCGGCGATTTTGAAAAGGCGGGCAAGCTGGATCTGTTGCATGGCGATATCGCGCTGATGGGCGATGTGCGCCGCATCGCCGGGCAGCTTTGCCAAACGCCGGGCCAGATCGACCTGCTGTTCAACACGGTGCTGCGCCTGCACGACACCCGCGAAGAAACCGCCGAGGGGCACGAGCGCAGTGTTGCCGCCAATCTGCTGGGACAGCTTTTGCTGACTGACCTGTTGGCCGGGCCGTTGCAGGCGGCGCAGGATGCGCTGGTCGTGAACGTCGTCAACAACAGCTATGCCGATTGTCCCGTGGACCCCGACGATCTGGAAAGCCGGATCGTCTATGCGCCGCTTATGGCGATGGGGCGGGCGCAGGCGGCCCTGATGATGTGCGGGTTCGTCCTGTCCGGCATGACAGAGGGCAGCGGCATTCGCGTTGCAACCCTTGTGCCGCGGGCGGAACGGTCGGAAACCTGGCGCCTGCCGCCGTTGTCCCAGGATAACGAGATGCTGGGCGCGCAGGAACGGCAGCGGCGCGAAACCCTGCGCAACCGGGCGGTGATGCAGATGACCTCGCCCCGGGACGTGGCCAGCCATATCGCCGATCTGGCCGTTCAAGGCCCCGAGGTGGTGCGCAATGGCGGTTTCTTCGTGATGGAGGGGCAGGACAACCCCGTGCCGCATGTGCTGGACCAAGAGATTGCCGAGCGCCTTTGGCAACGCTGCCTGGCCCTGGCCGATGCAACCCCGGACGCGACCTAGGGTAGGGCCAGGATCACATGGCTGGCCTTTATCAGGGCCGTTGCCGTGTCGCCGGGCCGCAGCTCCAGGTTGTTCGCGCTTTCGTGGGTGATGGTCGCGGCCAGCGTCTTGCCGCCGCCCAGATCCAGAACGATTTCGCTGGTGACGGGGCCGTCGGTGCGGGCCGTGACGGTGCCGGTCAGGCGGTTGCGGACGGACAGCATGCCCTCGGCCTGGCCCTTGGCTAGGATGACAAAGCTCGACTTGACCATGGCAAAGACCTCGGTCCCCGGTGCCAGGCCCATGTCCGCGGCACTGCGGCCGGTGATGACGGCGGTGATCTGTTGTCCCCCGCCCAGGTCCATGTCCACCTCGGCGCTGACCGTGCCCTGGGTGATCTGGGTGACGGTGCAGCGATAGGTGTTGCGGGCCGAGGTTTTCATCATCAGGCTCCAGAGCATGTCGGTCGGGTCTAGGTCGATCTGGGCGTCCAGCGCGGCGACAACGCGCTCCAGCCCCTCTTGCATGGCGGTGAAGGCGGTGATCACCTTTTCGCCCGCCGGGGTCAGCGTGGCGCCGCCGCCCGCGCGCCCGCCCGGCGCGGCTGTGACCAGAGGACCGGAAAACAGGTTGTTCATTGCCTGCACACCGTCCCAGGCGGCCTTGTAGGACAGGCCCACCTCGCGGGCGGCGGCGGAAATCGAGCCGGTGCGCCCGACCGCGGCCAGCAGCGCGACCCGGTCGGCGCCCATACGCGCGCCGGGCCGTTCCAGTGTCAGCGCACTGCGTAATCCTTCGGGCATTGGTCCCGCTCCCCTCTGCATTGGCCTGTCTGTCTTAACGAGTCGCGCCCATTGGGACCAGCGGCGAGGGGCACGACCGTAGAACTGTTCGCAGAACGGCGCGTTTTTCGGCACGGGTCATCCTTCTGCGCGGCTGCTACGCAATTTCGCCTGTGGGTGTGGGCGCTGCGGGGCTGTCGCATTGGGGTCACGCCCTGCGTTATGTAGTGCGAGGTAATAGCGGGGCTGTTGAAACAGACCGTTGCACGACGTTATGCGGGAAGGTGCCGTGGCGCTGTCTCTCGGCCGCCGTACCGGTCCCGCACAAGGTGCCGACAACAAGGAAAGACCGATGATCCTTTTCCGTTCCTCGATACGCGGCGGTGCTGTGGCCCTGATCGTCGGGCTGGCCCTGGCGGCGCGGGCCTGTCTGGCGTATCCGGGCCACCCGGCGGCGCAGGCGATCACCCGCAAACTCGGCTACGGAACGGGTGGTTAAGCCATGGGCGAGGGACATCTGTTCGACGCATCGATGATCGAAACGATCCTGCTGACGCTAAAGCTGGCGGCGATAACGACCGTGGTGCTGTTGCTGGTCGGCACGCCGCTGGCCTGGTGGCTGGCGCGGACCCGCGGCCCGTGGAAAGAGGTCATCGCCAGCCTTGTGTCGCTGCCTATCGTCCTGCCGCCGACGGTGCTGGGGTTCTATCTGCTGATCGCGATGGGGCCGGACAGCCCGCTGACCGCCCTTCTGGGATTCAAGCTGTCCTTTACCTTTGAGGGGCTTGTGCTGGGGTCTGTCATCTATTCCCTGCCCTTCGTGGTGAACCCGATCCGCAACGCGTTCGAGGCGATGGGCGACCGTCCGATGGAGGTTGCGGCGACGCTGCGCGCCTCGCGTCTGGATGCGTTCGTGACCGTGGCATTGCCGCTGGCCCTGCCGGGGTTGATGACGGGGGCGATACTGGGGTTCGCCCACACGGTGGGCGAGTTCGGCGTCGTGCTGATGATCGGCGGCGGCATCCCGGGTGAGACCAAGGTTCTGTCGGTTACGATCTTCGACTACGTGGAAACCCTGCAATGGGGCAAGGCGCATGTGCTGGCCGGGGGGATGCTGGTGCTGTCCTTCGTCGTGATCCTGGCCATGCTGCTGCTGGAACGTCGGCTGAACCGGGGGCGGACATGATCGAGGCTGCGTTTCGCGGGCGGTTGGGCAGTTTCGATCTGGATGCCGAATTCCGGGTGCCGGGGCAGGGGATCACGGCGCTGTTCGGGGCGTCGGGATCGGGTAAGACGACGGTGCTGCGCGCGATCGCCGGGCTGGCCCGGCTGCGCGACGGGCGCTTGCAGGTCAACGGCGAAACGTGGCAGGCGGGCCGCCGGTTCGTGCCGCCACACCGCCGCGCCGTCGGCTATGTCTTTCAAGAGGCCAGCCTGTTTCCCCATCTCTCGGTCGAGGACAACCTGCGGTTTGGCCTGCGCCGGTCGCGCAGCACCGCCCGCATCGGCCTGAACGAGGTTGTGGACCTGCTGGGTATCGCGCCGCTCTTCGACCGGCCCACGGCGATGCTGTCGGGGGGCGAGCGGCAGCGCGTCGCCATCGGCCGCGCCCTGCTGTCCCAACCGCAGTTATTGCTGATGGACGAACCGCTGTCGGCGCTGGACCGTGTCAGCAAGGAAGAGATCCTGCCCTACCTCGAACGCCTGCATGCCAGCCTGTCGATCCCGGTGATCTATGTCAGCCACGACATCGCCGAGGTCGAGCGGCTGGCCGATACCCTGGTGCTGATGGAGCGGGGGCGGGTGCGGGCCTCTGGTCCCATCGCGGGCCTTCTGGCCGATCCCGCCTTGCCGCTGATCCACATGCCGCAACCGGCCGCGGTGATCGACGGGCAGGTTATCGCGCGTGATGCGCGTTACGGGCTGACCGATCTACGGGTTCCCGGCGGCGTGGTGACGGTGCAGGGCGACCTGGGGCCGATCGGGCGGCGGCGGCGCCTGCGGATCCCCGCCAGCGATGTCAGCCTGGGCCGCCGGGCGCCGCAGGACACCACGATCCTGAACGCGTTGCCCGCCCGGATCGAGGGCGCCGAGGAAACCGCCGCCCATCAGGTGGTCGTGCGTCTGCGCCTAGGGCAACGGGGCGAGGGCGCCGCGCTGCTGGCCAGTGTTTCGCTCAAGTCCTGGGACACCTTGGGATTGCGCGTGGGGGAAACGGTCGTGGCGCGGCTAAAGGCGGTTGCCTTGGCAGCGCCGGGTGCCGCACCGGAACTGGCGCAGGCGCCGCCCGCGCACACCGCCTGAGGCAAGCCGGGTCTCAGGCGCAGTCGGGGGTCTTGCGCCATTCTGGGCCGAATAGGATCGGTCCGCTGAAAAAGCAGGTCTCGGGCAGGTCGTCAGGGGCGGGGCCCAGCACGATCTGCGGCACGTAGGCGGCCCCGGTCCAGTGGGCGCCGGCCTCTGTCAGGGTTTTCCAGCGCGCGCTCAGTTCATCCGCATCGAAGGCCAGAGCAACCGTGTCCTCGGGCGTGCGAACAAGCCGCGGCTTGCGGGGCGAGATCGCGATCCGGTTGTGTTCCGGCGCAAAGGCGGCCGCGTCCCAATCCACGGGACAGGGGCAGGAGGCCACCAGCACATGCGGATCGAACGGCATCTCGGACACGCCCGCCTGCCGAAGGACCGGGCGGAGGATTTCCCGATTCATGACAGAGCGGCCGATCCGTATGGGATGATGGCCAGTGATGGTGTCGTGTTGCGCGGCAAAGGGACAATGTCCCGTCTTCTGTTCCATGGCCATGCTCCTTGGGGCCCTCTTCAGATGAGCACGGATCGCCCCCGGAGGAATGCGCCAAAATGTCCGGAATGCAACTGGAGCGCTTAACGCCGGATCAATCGTCCAAGGGCCGCAAGCGCGAACCGCATCGGCGCGGTGCGGCGCCGGTCGCCGGGTTTGGGATAGTAGAACAGCCGGCCGGTTTCGACCTCTTCGACATAGCCGTCCATGGCATAGGCCAGCGGCAGCAGTACGCTGCGCGCCGTACCCGTGGCCGGCAGAAACGGGGCGGCGCCGGGCAGATCGTGCACCTCCAGCCGTGCGGTGCAGGCGACCAGCCGCTTGGCCAGCGCGCCAGGGGCCGCAGGGTGCAGGCGCCGGGCCAGCAGCTCCGCCTCGGCGCCGACATGCGGCGCGCGGATCTGCTCTACCGCAGCGCACAGCGGGCCGCGCAGTTCGATCTGCGCGACCCAGCCATCACGATGACGCCGCTGGGTGGGGCGCGTGGTGCAGGCCAGCGGCCCGCTCAGATACCGCGCCACCCGGTCCAGCGCCACGTCCTGCCCGGCCGGGCCGTACCACAGGCGCGCGCGCAACATGTCCGGCCTCAGGCGTTGGCAGAGCGGATCTTGTCGGCGGCGTCCTTGTCATAGGTCACGCCCTTGTCGTCGAACAGCTTGTCCAGCTCGCCCGACAGGGTCATCTCGGTGATGATGTCACAACCGCCCACGAACTCGCCCTTGACGTACAACTGCGGGATCGTCGGCCAGTCGGAGAAGTCCTTGATGCCCTGGCGGATTTCCTCGTCCGCCAGAACGTTCACGTCCTTGTAGGTCACCCCCATGAAGCTGAGCACACCGGCCACGCGGCTGGAGAATCCGCATTGCGGGGCGCCGGCGGTGCCCTTCATGAACAGCACGACATCGTTGGCGTCGATGGTTTCCTTGATCTGGGTCTGCGCGTCGGACATCTGGATCACTCCGGGGCTTTGGTGGTCAGGGCGAGCGCATGGAGCGCGGCGTCAGAGCCGTCCATCTGCTCTTTCAGCGCGGCATAGACCGCGCGCTGCTGCTGTACGCGGTTCATGCCGCGGAACGTTTCGTCGATCACCTCGGCGGCATAGTGGTTCCCGTCGCCAGCAATGTCGGTGATCGTGATCTGCGCATCGGGAAATTTGGCGCGGATCAGGGTTTCGATTTCTTCGGGCGCAATGGCCATCTGCGTGCGTCCTTCCTGTTGTCGCCCAAGATGTAAGGGAGCGTCGGGGCCGGGGCAAGCGGTCAGGGCTGCCACTCTTCGCGCAGCAGGCCGTAAATCGCGAGATCGGCGACATCGCCTGCGGGCCTGCACCAATGGCGGCGCAATGTCCCCTCGTGGACGAAGCCCGCCCGCGCATAGGTTTTCTGCGCCCGCAGGTTGTCGCCAGCCACGTCCAGCCAGATCCGTTCGGCCCCCAGCCCGTCAAAGCCGTGGGCGATCAGCGCCCGAAGGAACGGCGCGCCCAGACCCGCATCGGGCGTGGCCAGCGCCAGGCGGCGCAGTTCCACACGGGCTGCGGGATTTCCGATCTCTGCAAACAGGGCAAAGCCTTGCGGTGTGCCGCCATCTTCCCAGATGACCAGATCGCGGTCGGGGGCAGCCACATGAGCGGCCAGCGCCGCGTCATCCTCGTCAATGATGAAGCGCGCGTTTTCCGTCCGCGCCGCGATGGCGTGGATAAAGGTGAAATCGTCGGGCCGCGCGGGGCGGATCGTATCGGTCATCGGTCCCACACCTCAGCCAAGCGTGTCGGCGAAGGCGGCCCTGTAGATCGCCGACAATTCGGCCAGCGGGGCCGCATTTCCGCCGAAGCTGACCGCATCACCGCCGAACCGGCCCACGGTCGCCAGCGGCACGCCTGCCTTGCCCGCCTCGACCATCAGCGCCTCGGCCGCGTCGAAGGAGGCCGCGATCAGGTACCGGCCCTGATCCTCTCCGAACAGGGTGGGGGTGTCGCCCGCGTCCAGCGTCACGCCGATCCCGGCGGCCTCGGCCATCTCGAAGGCGGCCAGCGCCAGGCCGCCATCGGCCAGGTCGGTTACGGCGGCGATCCAGGTGCGGTTGGCGCGGATGAACTCGCCATGGCGGCGCTCGGCGTCCAGATCCACATGGGGGGCATCGCCATCCTCGCGGTTGAACACCTCGTAAAGCAGGGCGGACTGGCCCAGATGGCCCGTCGTTTCCCCCAGCAGCAGCGCGACATGCCCAGCTGCGGCCAGACCGGCGATCGTTTCGTCGATATGCGCGATCAGGCCTACCGCGCCGATGGTGGGCGTGGGCAGGATCGGGGCGCCGTCGGTTTCATTGTAAAGCGACACGTTGCCCGACACGATGGGCATGTCCAGCGCCGTACAGGCCGCGCCGATGCCCTGAATCGCGCCCACGAACTGGCCCATGATTTCCGGTTTCTCGGGGTTGCCGAAATTCATGTTGTCGGTGGTGGCCAGCGGTTTCGCGCCGACCGCACATAGGTTGCGATACGCCTCGGCCACCGCCTGCTTGCCGCCCTCGACCGGGTTGGCGCGCACATAGCGTGGGGTCACGTCCGAGGTGAAGGCCAGCGCCTTGTCGGTGCCGTGGACCCGGATCACGCCCGCGCCCAGGCCGGGGCGGCGCACCGTGTCGCCCATCACCTGGGTGTCGTATTGTTCATAGACCCAGTGTTTCGAGGCGTAGTTGGGGCTGGAAATCAGCGCCTTCAGGCCGTCTACGGGATCGATGCCCGGCACCTCGTCCATCTCGGGGGCGGGGGGCGTTTCCTGCCAGGGGCGGTCGTATTCGGGGGCCGAGGACGACAGTTTCGACAGCGGCAGATCGGCCCAGCATTTGCCCTGGTGCATAATGACAAAGCGGTCCTCTGGCAGGGTCTCACCCACGATGGCGAAATCCAGATCCCACTTGTCGAAGATCGCGCGCGCCTCGGCCTCTTTTTCCGGGCGCAGGACCATCAGCATCCGTTCCTGGGATTCCGACAGCATCATTTCGTAGGCGGTCATGTTGGTTTCGCGCTGCGGTACCTGATCCAGGTCCAGCCGAATGCCCAGGCCGCCCTTGTCGCCCATTTCCACCGCCGAACAGGTCAGCCCCGCCGCGCCCATGTCCTGAATGGAAATCACCGCGCCCGAGGCCATCAGTTCCAGGCAGGCCTCCATCAACCGCTTTTCGGTAAAGGGATCGCCGACCTGCACGGTGGGGCGCTTTTCCTCGATCCCCTCGTCGAATTCAGCGCTGGCCATGGTCGCGCCGCCGACGCCGTCGCGCCCGGTCTTGGCCCCCAGATAGACCACGGGCATGCCGACGCCGCTGGCGGCCGAGTAAAAGATCTTGTCCGCATCGGCCAAACCGGCGGCAAAGGCGTTGACCAGGCAGTTGCCGTTATAGGCGGGGTGAAAGCGAACCTCGCCGCCCACGGTGGGCACGCCAAAGCAGTTCCCATAGCCGCCCACGCCCTCGACCACGCCGTGCACAAGTTGCCGGGTCTTGGGATGGTCCACCTCGCCGAAGCTGAGCGCGTTCATCGCCGCGATAGGGCGCGCCCCCATGGTAAAGACATCGCGCAGGATGCCGCCCACGCCGGTCGCGGCGCCCTGGTAGGGTTCGATATAGCTGGGGTGGTTGTGGCTCTCCATCTTGAACACAACCGCCTGCCCGTCGCCGATATCGACGATGCCCGCGTTTTCCCCGGGCCCGCAGATCACCTGCGGCCCGTCGGTGGGCAGGGTGCGCAGCCATTTCTTGGACGACTTGTAGGAACAATGCTCGTTCCACATCGCCGAAAAGATACCCAGTTCGGTGAAACTTGGCGCGCGATTCAGAAGCCGCAGGATCTCGGCATATTCCTCGGGCTTCAGCCCGTGGGCTTCTATCAGCTCTTCGGTGATCTGCGGCTCTTCCATGACGTCCCCCTCAGGTCGGATTGCCTAGCGTCTACGACAGGCGCGGGCGCGGGGGAAGGGGGCAGGGGCGCCCAAGGCGGGTTTGGACCCGGTCCGCGCGCCGCCAGGAAACAAAAAAAGGCCGAGCGTGAAGCCCGGCCCAAGTCCAACAGGGAGGTAAAGACGAAAGCGCTGCCTCCGCCTTCGTGAAGCCAAGTATGCCCACGAACCGGGCAGTTCAATACCAAAATTTGTGGCGCTGGCGTATGTCCGTCATGCCTGTGACACATATCTCACATGTCGGGCATGTCCTTTTGCCTGAGGCGCTGTTCGCTGATCTGGCTGGTGACGAAATCCCGGAACACCGCGATCCGACGCGATGCGCGCAATTCCTCGGGATAGGCCAGATAGACCGGAACCTCGGTTGATTCGACGTCTTCCAGAACCCGCACCAGTTGCGGGTGATCCTCGGTCACGTAGTCGGGCAGCACCCCGATCCCCAAACCGTTCAGCACGGCCTGCAGCACGCCGAAATAGTTGTTCACCGTCAGGGTAGAGCGGATCGGGTGCGTCATCAGTTCCCGCACCAGCTGGGCACCGGCCGTAACCTGGGTCGCGCCGGTGTTCTGGCAGATCAGGCGATGGGTTCCCAGATCCTCCAGGCTGGTGGGGGTGCCGTTCTGATCCAGGTAGGACTGCACGGCGTATAGCCGCATCCGCACGCTCATCAGGCGCAGGCGGATCAGGTCGGCCTGGCTGGGTTCCTTCATGCGGATGGCGACATCGGCCTCGCGCATGGGCAGGTCCAGCACCTGCTCTTCCAGCATTAGGTCGATGCGCAGGTCGGGAAAGCGTTCATAAAGCTTGGGCAGCCGCTTGGCCAACCAGAGCGAGCCGAACCCGGTGGTGGTCGTCACCCGCAATTCACCGAACACCTCTTCGACGCTGTCGCGGATGCGGGCCACGGCGGTATCCAGCCGCTTGTTCATCGCGGTGGTCGCGTCGAACAGCAGTTCGCCCTGTTCGGTCAGGATCAGGCCGCGGGCGTGACGGTGGAAAAGCGTGGTGTCCAGGCTTTCCTCCAGCGCGCGGATCTGGCGCGATACAGCCGATTGCGACAGGTGCAGCGTATCGCCCGCATGGGTCAGACTTCCGGCGTCGGCGACCGCGTGAAAGATCCTCAGCTTGTCCCAGTCCATGGCGAATGTCCCGATTTTTCCCGTCTATCAGTCCTAGCGGGCGCGCTCTGGCCATTGCAATTGCAGTCTTGCCGGAGATTTCATTTTGTAGGTCATTGTTTTTGACCTAATGTCAAGGCGACACGGCCCAGCACGACGGAGATCCCCATGACCCGGCAGGACATTCAACTGCAAGACCGCTTCGATCTGGCCAAGTCGCCCGTTTTGCTGAACGGCACACAGGCGCTTGTCCGGTTGATGCTGATGCAAAAGGCCCGTGACCGGGCGGCGGGGCTGAACACGGGCGGCTATGTGACGGGCTATCGCGGCTCGCCGCTGGGGGCGGTCGATGTGCAGATGGCCCGCGCCCAGGCCGAACTGCAGGCCGCCGAAATCCGTTTCCAACCCGGTTTGAACGAGGATCTGGCCGCCACCGCGCTGTGGGGCACCCAGCAGGCCGAATTGCGCGGCGAGGGCAAATACGACGGCGTATTCGGCCTGTGGTACGGCAAGGGGCCGGGGGTGGACCGTTCGGGCGATGTGATGCGGCATGCCAACATGGCGGGCACATCGCGCAATGGCGGGATCATCATGGCGATGGGGGATGACCATACCGGCGAATCCTCGACCACCTGTCACCAGTCGGACTGGGCGATGGTGGATGCCTATATGCCGGTGCTGTCCCCCGCGGGCGTGCAGGAAATTCTGGATTACGGGCTTTATGGATTCGCGCTGTCGCGTTTCGCCGGGGTCTGGGCCGGCCTGAAGCTTATGAAGGACACGGTCGAGGTGACCTCGGTTGTCGATGGCCGCCCGGACCGGATGTCCTTCGTCACGCCGGACTTCGATATGCCCGAGGGCGGGCTGAGCATCCGGCTGGGCGATCATTGGGTCGCGCAAGAGGCGCGGATGCTGGATTACAAGCGCTTCGCCGCCGAGGCCTTTGCCCATGCCAACCGCATCGATCGTCGGGTCTGGGGCAAACCGGGCGCAAAGATCGGGCTGGTCGCCGCGGGCAAGAACTGGCTGGACCTGGTGCATGCCCTGGGCCTGCTGGGCATCGATGCGGCCGAGGCCGAGCGGTTGGGCATCACCACCTACAAGGTGGGCCAGACCTGGCCGCTGGACATGGCCGGCTTTGCCGCGTTTGCCGAGGGGCTGGACCTGATCGTGGTGGTCGAGGAAAAGCGCAAGCTGATCGAGGTGCAGGCGAAAGAGGCCATCTTCCATGACCGGCGGGGGCGGCGCATCTATGGGGCGCAGAACGATCGGGGCGCCGAACTGTTCCCGTCGCGTTACGCGCTGGACCCGGTGATGATCGCCGAGAAACTGGGCGCGATCCTGATCGAAGAGGGCCGCGGCACGGACGCCCTGCGCGCGGCCCTTGCCCGGGTCGAAGAATCCCGCCGCGCCGACAATGCCGAGGACCTGGCCGCCCGGCTGCCCTATTTCTGTGCGGGGTGTCCGCATAACAGTTCGACGAAATTGCCCGAGGGCAGCCGCGCCTATGCCGGGATCGGGTGTCACATCATGGCGATGTGGATGGATCGCGAAACCAGCGGCTATACCCATATGGGGGCCGAGGGCGCGAACTGGGTGGGCGAGGCCCCGTTTTCCACCCGCGACCACGTTTTCCAGAACATGGGCGACGGCACCTACAACCACTCGGGGCGCATGGCGATCCATGCGGCAGTGGCCGCCGACACCAACATCACCTTCAAGATCCTTTACAACGACGCGGTGGCGATGACCGGCGGGCAGGGCAACGATGGCGGCCTGTCCCCGCAACAGATCGTCGCCGAACTGGTGGCTGCGGGCGTGAAACGCGTCGAGGTGGTCTATGATGAGAAAGAGGATCTGGATACAGGCAGCTTTCCGCCTGGTGTTGTCTGCCACCCGCGGGTAGAGTTGATGCAGGTTCAGGAAAAACTGCGTGAAATCAGCGGCGTCACGGCCATCGTTTACATTCAGACCTGTGCCGCCGAAAAGCGCCGTCGCCGCAAGCGTGGCAGTTTCCCCGATCCCGATACGCGGGTGTTCATCAACACCGATGTCTGCGAGGGCTGCGGCGATTGCGGGGTGCAATCCAACTGCGTGGCCATCGTGCCGGTGGAAACCGATCTGGGCCGCAAGCGCGCCATCGATCAGTCGGCATGCAACAAGGATTTCTCTTGCCTGCAAGGGTTTTGCCCCTCTTTCGTCACCTTGAGCGGCGCCAAGTTGCGCAAGCAGGCCAGCGCCGAGGTCGAGATCGGCGCGTTGCCGGACCCCACGCTGCCGGCAATCGATGGCACCCATAATCTGGTCATCACCGGGGTCGGTGGGACGGGCGCGGTGACCATCGGGGCGATCCTGGCCATGGCCGCCCATATCGACGGCAAGGGCGCGGGGATGATGGAAATGGCCGGCCTCGCCCAGAAGGGCGGCGCGGTGCATATCCACTGCCGCATCGCCAACCGGCCCGAGGACATTTCCGCGATCGGTGTGGCGACGGGCGAGGCCGACGCCGTGATCGGCGGCGATCTGGTGGTGACGGCGGGGGCAAAGACCATCGGCCTGATGACCACGGGGCGCACCGGCGCGGTGGTAAACAACCACGACATCGTCACCGGCGCCTTTACCCGCGATCCCGAATTTCGCATTCCATCCGATAGGTTGCAGGTCTCTCTTGAGGCGCGATTGAAACAGCGGGTGCAGTTTCTGGATGCCACCGAACTGGCCCGTCGTTTGATGGGCGACACGATCTTTGCCAACATGATCGTTACAGGGACGGCGTGGCAGAACGGGCTGATCCCGGTGCGCTTCGACGCCATCGACCGCGCGATTCAGTTGAACGGCGCGGGCGTGGCGGGCAACCGCCGCGCGTTCGAGATCGGGCGGTGGGCCGCGTTGCATTCCGAAGAGGCCACGCGTCTGGTCATGTCCGAGACCTTGGAAAAACCGAAAACCCCGGACCAGCAGATCGCCCTACGCGCCGATCACCTGCGCGCCTATCAGTCCGCGCGGCTTGCCCGCCGCTATCGCCGCCTTGTGGACCGCGCTGCGGACCCTGATCTGCGTCTGGCCATCGCAAAAGGCTATCACAAGCTCTTGGCCTACAAGGACGAATACGAGGTCGCCCGTCTGCATCTGCAAACCGTCGAAAAGGCGCGCGAAACCTTCGAAGGCGATTTCCGGGTTGCTTGGCACCTGGCCCCGCCCTTCCTGCCCGGCAAGGACGCGTCGGGCCGCCCGAGCAAACGCCGCTTTGGCGCTGGTATGGAACGGCTTTTCCGGGTGCTGGCGGGGATGCGGCGGCTGCGCGGCACGCCGCTGGACCCGTTCGGCTGGCAGGGGGAGCGGAAACGCGAACGCGCCCTGATCCGCCAGTACGAGGCCGATATGCGCGAGCTTCTGGGGCACCTTGGCCCTGAAACATTGGCGCCTGCAATCGCTTTGGCGGAACTGCCCCACTCGATCCGCGGCTTTGGCCCGGTCAAGCAGGCCGCAGAGCAGGAGGCCGCCGCGCGGCGCGCAGAGCTGCTGGCCGAAATCCGCGCAGGCGGCCGCAAGGAGGGGGCGGCCGCGGCCTGAGAACGCGCGGATCGATGGACGCAGGCACATGGCGGCGATGGATTTCCGCGGCAATGCGACTTATGACTTGTCACATGGACTCTGGCGGCCGTGCGGGGCTGACAGTGTCCGATCACAGGCGCAGGGCAAGAGACGATGGCGGTTGGTATTTTCGATTCCGGTCTGGGCGGTCTGACGGTTCTGGACGCCGCGGCGCGACGGCTGCCCGAGGTTCCCTTTGTCTATTTCGGGGACAACGCCCATGCGCCCTATGGCACCCGCGATGCCGAGGATGTCTATCAGTTGACCACGGCCGCGGTGACCCGGCTGTTCGACGCGGGCTGCGATCTGGTGATCCTGGCCTGTAATACCGCCAGTGCCGCGGCACTGCGGCGGATGCAGGAAAGCTGGGTGCCCGAGGGTAAGCGCGTTCTGGGCGTCTTCGTGCCGTTGATCGAGGCGTTGACCGAACGGCAGTGGGGCGACAATTCCCCCCCGCGTGAGGTCGCCGTGAAACATGTCGCGTTGTTTGCCACCCCCGCGACCGTGGCCAGCCGTGCCTTTCAGCGGGAACTGGCCTTCCGCGCCATCGGCGTGGATGTCGAGGCCCAGCCCTGCGGCGGGCTGGTCGACGCCATCGAGGAGGGCGACGAGATGCTGGCCGAGGCGCTGGTGCGCTCCCATGTCGAGGCGTTGAAACGGCGCATGCCCCACCCCGAGGCCGCGATCCTGGGCTGCACGCATTATCCGCTGATGGAACAGGCGTTCCAGCAGGCGCTCGGCCCGCAGGTGCGGGTCTATTCGCAGGCCAACCTGGTCGCCGAAAGCCTGGCCGACTATCTGCAACGCCATCCTGAAATGCTGGGCGCGGGCGAACAAAGCCTTTTCCTGACCACCGGCGACCCGGCGGCGGTATCCGACAAGGCCACGCAATTCCTGCACCGGCGCATCGAATTCACCGCCGCCTGATTGCGGTGACGCGGATTTCTGCCTAGATAGCTGAAAACGCTGCGGGAAGGACCATGACCCACAAGATCGCCATTCTGGGCGCCTCTGGCTATACGGGGGCGGAACTTGTCCGCCTGATCGCGACCCATCCGGGGATGGAGATCGTCGCCCTGTCGGGCGAACGCAAGGCCGGCCTGCCGATGGCGGCCGTGTTCCCCCATTTGCGCCACCTGGATCTGCCGGATCTGGTCAAGATCGACCAGATCGACTTTGCCGGTGTTGACCTGGCTTTTTGCGCGCTGCCCCATGCGACGTCTCAGGCGGTCATCAAGGAATTGCCGCGCGATCTGAAGGTGGTGGACCTGTCCGCCGATTTCCGGCTGCGCGATCCGGCCGCTTATGAAAAATGGTACGGCAAGCCCCACGCCGCGCTGGAGTTGCAGAAAGAGGCCGTCTACGGCCTGACGGAATTCTACCGCGACGACATCCGCAATGCGCGGCTGGTGGCGGGCACGGGCTGCAACGCGGCGGCCGGTCAGTACGGACTGCGCCCGCTGATCGCGGCGGCTGTGATTGATCTGGACGACATCGTGATGGACCTGAAGGCCGGGGTTTCCGGCGCGGGCCGCGCGCTGAAGGAAAACCTGCTGCACGCCGAGCTGTCCGAGGGCTTTCACGCCTACGCGGTCGGCGGCACCCACCGCCACCTGGGCGAGTTCGACCAGGAATTTTCCGCCATCGCCGGGCGCCCGGTCGAGGTGCAGTTCACCCCCCACCTGATTCCCGCCAACCGGGGTATCCTGGTGACCACCTATCTGAAAGGTGATCCGGGGCGGGTGCATGAAACCTTGGCAAACGCCTATGAAGATGAGACTTTCATTCAGGTTTTGCCGATGGGCGAGCATCCCTCTACCCGGCATATGCGCGGATCGAATTTCGTGCATGTGGGCGTGGTGGCCGACCGCAGGCCGGGACGCGCGATGGTGATCGTGGCATTGGACAACCTGACGAAAGGGTCTTCGGGGCAGGCGATCCAGAACGCCAACCTGATGCTGGGGATCGCGGAGGAGGAGGGGCTGATGTTGGCCCCCTGCTTCCCCTGATGGAGAGTGAAAGATGCGCGGACTGAAGAAGCAAAGGCGGATACAGATCATCGTGGTGGCCATCGTGGCGCTGGCGGGGTCCACGGCGTTGATCGGCTATGCGATGAAGGATGGGATCAACTTCTTCCGCGCGCCCAGCCAGATCGTCGAGGCGCCGCCGCCGCCGACCGAAACCTTCCGCATCGGCGGGCTTGTCGAGGCGGGCAGCCTGCAGCGCGGGCAGGGCGAGGTGATCCGGTTCAACGTGACAGATGGCGGGGCGACGGTGCCGGTCACCTATACGGGCGTGCTGCCCGATCTGTTTGCCGAGAATCAGGGCATGATCGGCACCGGGCAACTGGTCGACGGCGTGTTCGTCGCGCGCGAGATCCTGGCCAAGCACGACGAAAGCTATATGCCCAAGGAAGTGGTCGACGCGCTGAAGGAACAGGGCGTCTATCGCCACATGGAAGAGGGCGAGGTTCCGAGCGGTAGCTAACGGCACCGTTAACCCATGCCACGCGAAAGTGCCCCCGGTCTGAACCATCGACCGGGGGTTTTTCATGCAGACGGTCCAAGAGTTGGCCCGCGCGATCGTCGCGCGTGAGGGCGGCTTTGTTAACGATCCCGACGATCCGGGCGGCCTCACCAAGCACGGGGTGACGCTGGCCACCTTGCGCGGGCTGGGCATCGATCTGGACGGCGACGGACAGGTGGATCTGCTGGACCTGCGCAAGCTGGATCAGGATCGCGCGGTGGACATCTTCGTCCAGCATTACTACGCCGCGCCCCGGCTGGATCAACTGCCCGAGGCGCTGCAACCCTCTGTCTTTGACATGTATGTGCATTCCGGTGCCAACGCTGTGCGCCTGCTGCAGCGGTTGCTGAACGATATGGGCGCCGCGCTGGTTGTGGACGGGGTGATCGGCCCGCAGACCGCGCAGACCGCGCGCGCCGCTGTCACCGAGGCGCCGGAGCATATCGCCGACGCCTATGGTATCGCGCGGCGCAACTACTATTACGCGCTGGCCGACCGGCGCCCGGCCAGCCGCAAATACGTGCGCCGTCGCGATGGCGGCAAGGGCGGCTGGATCAAGCGGGCCGAAACCTTCATCGCGCCGGGCTATCACCTGGGCGAAGACGCCCATCGCGCGCGGGTGGCGGCATGGGACTGATCGGCGGCGCGCTGGAAACCGTGTTCGGCGATGGGCGCAATCCGATTGCCGAAACGGCGCAGGTGTTCCGGGTGAACGCGGATGCATCGGACGAACGCGCAGCCGCGGCGCAGGCCGCCGCGCTGGCCCAGTTCGCGGCAGAGTTCGGCGCGCCCGGGCGCAGTCTGTTCGACCGGGTGATCGACGGGCTGAATCGGCTGCCGCGCCCGGCGATGGCCTTTGGCACCCTGGGGCTGCTGGGGGCGGCCATGGTGAATCCGGTCTGGTTCGCCAGCCGCATGCAGGGGCTGGCGCTGGTGCCCGAACCGCTTTGGTGGTTGCTGGGCGCGATCGTCAGTTTTTATTTCGGCGCCCGGCACCAGGCCAAGGGGCAAGAGTTTCAGCGTGCGCTGGCGGTCTCGCTGGCCCGTATGCCCATGGGGGCGTCGGATGGCGCGGGGTGGCGGGGGCAAGGCGCTGGCACGGACGCCAATCCCGCCCTCGATGCCTGGCGGGCCGGGGGCGGGACGATGGGGGCAGGCTGAGCCCTGTGTTCAGCGCCCCTCGAACCGGGCGCGGCGTTTTTCAAGGAAGGCGACAACCCCTTCCTTGAAATCGTGGCTTTTGCCGCAATCGCCTTGCAATTCGGCCTCCAGCGCCAACTGATCCTCAAGCGCGTTGTCGTAGGACTGCCGGATCGCCTGTTTCAGGCGGCCGTAGGCAAGCGTTGGACCAACAGCCAGATGGGCCGCGCGGGCGCGCCAATGGGCCTCGAACCCGTCCTCGGGCACCGCTTCCCAGATCATGCCCCAATCGGCGGCCTGCCGGGCCGGGACGGGCTCGGCAAAGAGCGCCGCCCCCATGGCACGGGCGAATCCCACCTGACGGGGCAGCCAGTAGGTACCACCCGCATCGGGGATCAGCCCGATCCGGGTAAAGGCCTGTAGAAACATCGCGGCCTCTGACGCGATCACCACGTCGGTGGCCAGCGCCAGGTTCGCGCCTGCCCCGGCGGCGGGGCCATTCACGGCGGCGATGGTGGGGATCGGGCAATCGAAGATCGCGCGCAGCATCGGTTCATACTCGTCGCGCAGGGTGCGTTCCAGGTCGATATTGGCGACATTGGCTTTATCGCCCAGATCCTGGCCCGAACAGAACGCCCGCCCGGCCCCGGTCAGCACCAGAACGCGGGCGTGATCGGGCGCCTCGCGCACGGCATCCAGGATTTCCGCGCGCATCTGCGTGTTCAGCGCGTTCATCACCTCGGGCCGGTTCAACGTCAGCACGGCCACGTCGTTTTCGACCTTCAGATCAATCACCTTGTAAACCATCGCGCGCTCCTGCCATTGGGGTCGCGCAACAGGTTACAGGGATGCGGGGCGCGGGGGGAAGGGGCAACCCGCCGCCGGGCCGTCGCGTCACTTGCCGCCCATGATCTCTTTCAGGCGGGCCTCTTCCTCGGGGCTCAGCCCGTCGGCGGCGACATCGGTGCGGCGGCTGCGGCCGCGGATATAGACCATCGCCACGATGAACCCGATCAGCAACATGGCCGGACCCGCGATATACAGCAGCAGGTTGGACCCGGTCACCGTGGGTTTCAGCAGCACGTATTCGCCGTAGCGGTCGACGACATACTCGATCACCTCTTCGTTGCTGTCCCCTTCGGTGATGCGGTCCCGCACCAGCAGGCGCAATTCCTTGGCGAGAGAGGCGTTGGAATCGTCGATATTTTCGTTCCGGCAGACCAGGCACCGCAGCTCTTTCGAGACCTCGCGGGCGCGGGCTTCTTGCGCGGGGTCGTCCAGCATTTCCGCGGGTTCGACCGCAAGCGCGGGCAGGGGCAGGGTCAGCGCAAGGGCCAGGATCAGGCGTTTCAGCATCGCAATCACTCCGCGGGCATGGGCGCGGCGGCCCGTTCCTTGCGCGCCCCGGCCGCGACACGGACGCGACGGTCGGACAGGCTGAGCAGACCGCCAAGCGCCATGATCAGCGCACCCGCCCATATCCAATTCGCGAAGGGCTTGATATAGGTGCGGATCGCCCAGCCGCCGCCATCCTGCGGGTCGCCGATGGCGATATAGACGTCGCGCAGCACGCCGTTGTCCAGCGCGGCCTCTGTCGTGGGCATCGCGGCCACCGGGTAGACCCGTTTTTCCGGGTACATCGTTGCGACCTGTTCATCAGCTTGCCAGACCGTGACAGTCGCGGTGGTGGACAGATAGTTCGGCCCCTCCACCCGCTCGACCTTGTCCAGCAGAATACCGTATTCGCCGACCTCGAAGCGTTCGCCGATCTGGGCGACGCGGATATCCTCTTGCTGCCAGGCCATCATGCCGGCGATGCCGATCATGGTGATGCCCAGCCCGGAATGGGCCACGGCCTTGCCCCAGTCGGCGCGCGGCAGGCGGGCGATACGGGCCAGTTTGGCCCCCGCCGCCCCGCGACCCGCGCGCATCCACAGATCCATCGCCGCGCCGGACACCAGCCAGGTTCCCAACGCGATGCCGACCGGCCCCAGTGCCGAGCGGCCCGTCTGCATAGCCCAGGTCAATGCCCCCAGGGCAACGGCCAGGATCATCGCGGGCAGCAGATAGCGAACCGCCCGGCCCAGCCGTGCCCGTTTCCACGGCATGATGGCCCCCAGCGGCAGGATAATCCCCAGGATCACCATGAAAGGCGTAAACGCCATGTTGAAGAAGGGCGCGCCGACAGACAGCTTTCGGTCAAAGGCCATCTCCGCCACCAGGGGCCAGATCGTGCCGATGAACACCACGAAGGCCGACACCGCCAGCAGGATGTTGTTGAACACCAGCGCGGATTCGCGGCTGACCAGGCCAAAGACGCCCTTGGCCTCCATCGCGTTCGCCCGCGCGGCGAAAAGCGTCAGCGCCCCCCCCATGAAGACGCCTAGGATCAACAGCAGGAACACGCCCCGCGTCGGGTCCGTGGCAAAGGCATGCACCGAGGTGATGATCCCCGAGCGGGTGATGAAAGCGCCGATCAGCGAGAAGCCGAAGGCCACGATCGCCAACAGGATGGTCCAGCTTTTCAACGACTCGCGCTTTTCCACGACAATGGCCGAATGCAGCAGGGCTGCGGCGATCAGCCAGGGCATGAAGCTGGCATTTTCAACCGGATCCCAGAACCAGAAGCCGCCCCAACCCAGTTCGTAATAGGCCCACCACGACCCCAGGGCGATGCCGATGGTCAGGCAGATCCAGGCGGCCAGCGTCCAGGGGCGCACCCACCGGCCCCAGGCGGCATCCACCCGCCCCTCGATCAACGCGGCCACGGCGAAGGAGAAGCAGATCGAAAGACCCACATAGCCCAGGTACAGGAACGGCGGATGGAAGGCGAGGCCGGGATCCTGCAACAGCGGATTCAGGTCGCGCCCGTCGAAGGGGGGCATCGCCAACCGCTCGAACGGGTTGGAGGTGAACAGGATAAAGGCGAAGAACGCCGCCCCGATGGCCGACTGTACCGCCAGGACGCGGGCGCGCAGGCTGGGCGGCAGGCCGCCGCCGAACAGCGCTGCCATGGCGCCGAACAGCGTCACGATCAACACCCACAACAGCATCGATCCCTCGTGGTTCCCCCAGACGCCCGACACCTTGTAAAGCATCGGCTTCAGCGTGTGAGAGTTCGCCGTCACGATCCGAAGCGAGAAATCGGAGGTGACGAAGGCGTAGGTCAACGCCGCAAAGGATAGCCCGGTCAACAGGAACTGCGCGATGGCGGCCGGTTCGGCCATGGCCATCCAGCCGCTCCAGCCCTTGTGGGCACCGATCAGGGGGATCACCATCTGCACCAGCGAGACGGCGAAGGCGAGGGTCAGGGCGAAGTGGCCGAGTTCGATAAACATGAGCCGAGTATTAAACTTGGCCGCCCGCCGCGCCAATGGGTTTTCCGCCGCGCCGCGCGCGGGGTGACGCAATCGTGAGCATCGCCCGCACCGTCCCCGGTCACCAGGGCATATGCCGGTTTGCGCGGGCCGGGCGCTGCGTTATCCTGTCCCCAACAACAGCGAGCAGTTGCACCACTACATGAGACCCCTATTCCGGAACCGCGGCCGCCTGTCGGGATTGGCCCTCTTGTTGTCTCTGGCCTTGGCATTGCCGGTCGCGGCACAGGATCTCAGTGCGCTGGCGCGGCCTGACATCGGCGCATCGGCCATCGCTGACGGGGCCGACGGCGGCGTGCGCGTGCAGCTTTCGCTCAGCCAGCCGGTGCCCTACCGCGTCTTTACCCTGGCCGACCCGCCCCGTCTGGTCGCCGATTTTCGCGAGGTCGATTGGGCCGGCACCGATCCTGCCGCCCTGATCCGGACCGAACGGGTTCAGGGGGCCCGCGCCGGGGTGGTGCGGCCGGGCTGGTCGCGGCTGGTGCTGGACCTGGCCGGTCCGCTGGGGCTGGACAGCGCCGAGATGCGCCCCGATCCCGTGACCGGGCGTGCGCTGCTGCGTCTGGCGCTGCGCCCCGCCGCCCCCGAGGCATTCGCCGCCCAAAGCCGCCCGCCGCAAAGCGCGCTGTGGGGCCTGCCTGACCCCGAAACCCTGCCGCCGCCCCGGCGTCGCCCCGATGGCACCCGCCCGCTGCGGGTCGTGCTGGACCCCGGTCACGGGGGGATCGACCCCGGAGCTGAACGCGATGGCGTGCGCGAATCCACCCTGGTCCTGCGATTTGCCCGCGAGTTGCGCGAGGCGCTGCGCCGCGCGGGATTCGAGGTCGTGCTGACTCGGGACGCCGATATATTCGTGCCGCTGGAAACCCGCATCGACATCGCCCGGCGCGCGCAGGCGGATGTGTTCGTATCGATTCACGCCGATGCGCTGGCCGATGGCCATGCCTCTGGCGCGACGGTCTATACCCTGTCCGAAACCGCGTCAGACAAGGCCTCGGCGCTGCTGGCCGAACGGCATGACCGCGACGCGCTGCTGGCCGGGGTGGACCTGAGCGAACAGGACGACGTGATCGCGACCGTGCTGATGGACCTGGCCCGCACCGAAACCGCGCCGCGCAGCGACAGGCTGGCCGCCGCGGTGGTGGCCGGGCTGAAGGCGCACGCCGGGCATCTGTACAAGCGGCCGCAGCTGTCGGCCGGGTTCTCGGTGCTGAAATCGCCCGATATTCCCTCGATCCTTGTCGAACTGGGTTTTCTGTCCTCGAAAAGCGACCGCGAACGCCTGGTGTCCCCACAATGGCGGGCCAAGGCCGTGGCAGGGCTGGTCGCCGGGCTGAGTGCCTGGGCGGCCGAGGATGCGGCACTGGCCGGGCTGCTGCGGCGGTGACGGCGGTCTGGCGGGAACGTGAGCGATGAAATCGCTTGCGGTGGGCGAAATGGCGCCTGTCGTGCTTTGACCGGCCCGCCTGCGATGCGTATACAGAGCGGACCAGAATTCAGGGGGCAGGGCGTTTGGTCCGGTTCATCTTTTCCTTCTTCGGCGCGATCCTTACCTTCGTGACCCTGGGCCTTGTGGCCGGGGTGATGATGATCGGTGCGGTGTTCTGGATGTATGCCCGCGACCTGCCCGATACCGAGGATCTGGCGAATTACGAGCCCAAGACGATCAGCCGGATCTATTCCGGCGAGGGACGCCTGATCGACGAATTCGCCGAGGAACGGCGTTTGTTCGCCCCCGCAGACGAGATCCCGGAGCTTGTCAAACAGGCCTTCATTTCGGCCGAGGACAAGAATTTCTATACCCACAAGGGCTATGACGCGCGCGGTATTGCCGCCGCCCTGGTCGAGGCCGTGAAAAGCCGCGGTCAGACCGTGCGCGGTGCGTCCACCATCACCCAACAGGTGATGAAGAACTTTCTGCTGGGCGGCGAGCGCACCGGCGAGCGCAAGGTCAAGGAACTGATCCTGGCCACCCGGATCGAGGAGACCCTGAGCAAGGACGAGATCCTTGAGCTTTACCTCAACGAAATCTTCCTAGGGCAGAACTCTTACGGGGTGGCGGCGGCGGCCCAGACCTATTTCAACAAGACGCTTTCAGAACTGCGCCCCGAAGAGGCCGCCTATCTGGCTGCCCTGCCCAAGGCCCCCTCGCGCTATCATCCGGTCCGCGAACGCGAGCGCGCGGTCGAGCGGCGCAACTTCGTCTTGCGCGAGATGCATGAAAATGGGTTTCTGGACGCCGAAACCTATCAGGCCGCCCATACCGCGCCCCTGCGCAGCGTTCAGAACGGTGATTACCAGCCGTTCTCTGCCAGCCTGCCATCGCGTGACTATTTCACCGACGAAATCCGCCGACAGTTGTCGCGCGATTTCGGCGAGGCTGAATTCTTTGGCGGCGGGCTGAGCATTCGCGCGACCATCGACCCGGAATTGCAGGCCGAGGCTGCCCAGGCGCTGCGCCGTGGGCTGGAAACCTACGACCGCGACCGCGGCGTCTGGCGGGGGACCGGCGAAACCGTCGATCCCGCCGCCCTGGCGGACGAGGCGGCCTGGCGCGCGGCCCTGGCAGAGGTTCGGGTGCCCCGCGATATCGCGCTTGACGGGAAATGGTTGCCCGCAGTGGTGCTGAGGGTCGAGGCGCAGCGCCTTGTGATCGGAATCGAGGATGTCGAAGGCACGGCCGAGGTGCCGCGCAAGGACATCGCCTGGATGAAGGGCGACTTCTTCGAGAATTTCAAACCGGGCGATGTGGTTCATGTCCGGCGCATGACCGCCGACAGCGATGGCAGCTTTATCCGCTGGACCCTGCGGCAGGTGCCGGAAATCCAGGGCGGCTTCGTTGCCATGGATGTCAATACCGGCCGCGTTCTGGCCATGCAGGGAGGATTTTCCTACCAGGATTCGGTGTTCAACCGCGCCACCCAGGCCACGCGGCAGCCCGGTTCGTCGTTCAAGCCGTTTGTCTACGCCGCCGCGCTGGACAGCGGCTATTCGCCTGCGACCATCGTCATCGACGCGCCGATCGAGATCGACACCGGCGAGGGCATCTGGCGTCCGCGCAACTCGTCCAACAAGTTCTATGGCCCGACGCCGTTGCGCACCGGGATCGAACAATCGCGCAACCTGATGACCGTGCGCTTGGCGCGCGAGGTCGGTATGGAAACCGTCGCTCATTATGCCGAGCGGTTCGGCGTCTACGACCGGCTGGAACCTTACCTTGCCAACGCGCTTGGGGCGCAGGAAACCACGCTTTACCGCATGGTGGCCGCCTACGCGATGTTCGCCAATGGCGGCGAGCGGGTGGAACCGACGCTGGTCGACCGGGTGCAAGACCGCTGGGGGCGGACGGTCTATCGCCATGACACACGCCGCTGCATCGACTGCGACACCCCCGAACTGGCAGAGGGCGAGGCGCCGCAGATCGAGTCCGACCGCAAGCGGGTGATGAACGCGATCACCGCCTACCAGCTGACCTCGATGATGCGGGGTGTCGTCGAACGGGGCACTGCAGCGGGCCGCGTCAACCTGGGTGTGCCCACGGCGGGCAAGACCGGCACGACCAACGACGCGCGCGACGTGTGGTTCGTGGGCTTTACCTCGAACATCGCGGCGGGGTGTTACATGGGATTCGACCGCCCGCGCGGTCTGGGGCGCGGATCCTACGGGGGCAGCATGTGCGCCCCGGTCTTCAATGCCTTCATGAAGGTGGCGACGGCGAAATACGGCGGTGGCCCGTTCAAGGTGCCGCCGGGGGGGCGTTTCATCAAGATCGACCGCTATTCCGGCGCACGCCTGCCTGACGATGCGGCTGGTCCCAACGTGGTGGCAGAGTATTTCCGCGCCGGGGCAGAGCCGATCTTTGGCCTGGGTGGGATGATCGATGGCGGCTTTGCCATGGGGTCCGACCTGCCGCTGTTCGAGCCGGGCGAAGATGCCCCGCCCGTGGACATGGGCGAAGAGGTCACAACATCCACCGGCCGCAAGGCCACCGTGGGCCCCAAGGCGAATTTCGGCACGCTGTCCTCGGGCGGGTTGTACTAGGGCAGGGCGGGGCTGTCCCGCCTGCCTACTTGCGGGCCGCCGGGGGGGTTGGTATCTCTCGCGCCTGACATCTCATTCAAGGGTGGCCCCATGCGTGCAGAGGCGCAGAACATCGTCGAGGATATCCGCAAGTCGCTGACGCTGCTGGCCCAGCGAATGGACTACGACACCGCCGAGCATCGGCTGGAAGAGTTCAACGCGATGACAGAGGATCCCGACCTGTGGAACGACCCCGACCGCGCGCAAAAGCTGATGCGCGAGCGGCAGGCGCTGGTCGATGCGATGGACACCTACAAGTCCATTTCCCAAGACCTTCAGGACAATATCGACCTGATCGAACTGGGCGAGATGGAAGAGGACGACGAGGTCGTCAAAGAGGCTGAAACCGCGCTGAAGGCGCTGAAGGAAAAGGCCGCCCAGAAAGAGCTGGAGGCCCTGCTGGACGGCGAGGCCGACGGAAACGACACCTTCCTGGAAATCAACGCAGGGGCGGGCGGCACGGAATCCTGTGACTGGGCCAGCATGCTGGCGCGGATGTATGTCCGCTGGGCAGAGAAGCACGGCTATAAGGTGGAACTGCAATCGGAAAACCCGGGCGAAGAGGCTGGTATCCGCTCTGCCACCTACAAGATTTCGGGGCATAACGCCTATGGCTGGCTGAAATCGGAATCGGGGGTTCACCGCCTGGTGCGCATCTCGCCCTATGACAGCGCGGCGCGGCGGCATACCTCGTTCTGCTCGGTCTGGGTCTACCCGGTGGTGGATGACAATATCGAGATCGAGGTGAACCCGTCGGACATCCGGATCGACACCTATCGGTCCTCGGGCGCGGGCGGCCAGCACGTCAACACCACCGACTCGGCCGTGCGGATCACCCACATGCCCACCGGGATTGTCGTGACCAGCTCTGAAAAATCGCAGCACCAGAACCGCGATATCGCCATGAAGGCCCTGAAATCGCGCCTGTACCAGTTGGAGCTGGACAAGCGCAGCGCCGAGATCAACGCCCAGCACGAGGCCAAGGGCGAGGCCGGCTGGGGCAACCAGATCCGATCCTACGTGTTGCAGCCCTACCAGATGGTCAAGGATCTGCGGACCGGCGTGGAAACCTCGGACACCTCGGGCGTGCTGGACGGCGCGCTGGACCCGTTCATGGCCGCCACCCTGGCAATGGACGTGGCCGGCAAGACCCGCGCCGAGGCCCAGGCCGAGGACTGATCGCGAACGACAGGGGCCGGGCGCAACGCCACCCGGCCCCGATCCTGTTGTCGCGCCCCCGCTTGCCGGGGGCGCATTCTTTTACGATACGATGTCGTAGGCTCGTTCGCCGTGCACGCTCAGGTCCAGGCCCGTTGTCTCGGTCTCGGGATCGACGCGCAGGGGGGTGACCAGCGCCACCAGCTTGACCAGCACGATCGTCACGACCAGCGTGAAGGCGCCGACGATGACCAGGCTGCCCAGTTGCGCGATCCAGCTGCCCGCCCCGAAAAGTGCGATCATGATCGTGCCGAAGATGCCGCCCACGCCATGCACCGCGAACACGTCCAGCGTGTCGTCGATGTGCAGCTTGTTGCGGATGACGTTCACGGCCTCTTGGCACAGGATGCCCGCCACAGCCCCGATCACAAGGGCCGCCACTGGCCCGACGAATCCGCTGGCCGGGGTGATCGAGGCCAGACCCGCGATGGTGCCGGTCACGATCCCCACCAGCGAGGGGGTGCCGTACTTGATCTTTTCCCACAGTGCCCAGCTCAGCGAGGCGACCGCCGCCGACAGGTGCGTGACCAGCAGCGCCTTGGCCGCGCCGCCATCGGCGGCAAGTTGCGAACCGCCGTTGAACCCGAACCAGCCAACCCACAGCATCGCCGCGCCGATGAAGACGAAGCCGGGCGCATGCGGCGGCGTGGTGCGGTTGCGCCGCGCGCCCAGCATCACAGCGATCACCAGCGCGGCCAGACCGGCGGTTTCGTGCACCACGATGCCACCGGCGAAATCGCGCGCGCCAACGTCGCCGAAGATGCCGCCATCGGCCAACATCCCGCCGCCCCAGATCCAGTGCACGACTGGCGCGTAACAGATCAGCATCCACAGGCCCGAAAACAGCAGCACAAAGCCAAAGCCGATCCGTTCCACATAGGCCCCCACGATCAGCGCGGGCGTGATGATGGCAAAGGTCATCTGGAACGCCATGAACAGGTATTCGGGCAGGGTGCCCGACAGGCTGTCATCGCCCACGCCCGCAAGGAAGGCCTTGCCCAGCCCACCCCAAAGCGCGCCGCCGTCCCCGAACGCGATAGAGTAGCCAAGCGCGAACCACAGCACGCTCATCAAACAGGCGATGGCATAGGTTTGCATAAAGACGGACAGCACGTTGCGCGCGCGCACCAGCCCCCCGTAAAACAGCGCCAGCCCCGGTAGCGTCATGAACAGCACCAGCGCGGTGGCGACCAGGATCCAGGCAGTATCCGCCCCGTTCATTCCCTCGTTCCTTTCGGTTCTTTTCAGGTTGCCGGGGGTTGAAGCGGTCAATCAGCGCAAGGAAAAGCGGCAATCGTGTTTGGCGACGGTGAATCCTTGTGCGATTCAAAAAGTGGCGCGGAAATGGGCTGTTATTGAGGTCGGCGCTTGCGAAAGGGGCGATCTGTGATCGCGCTCAGACCGCCGATAGGAGCAGTTGCAAGGCATGGTCCACCGTCGCCCGGCGCACCCGTTCTCGCCCCAACGCGCCGAATTCGACCGTTTCGGTACGTACGGCCTGCCCGGCGCGCGCCAGCCCGAAACAGACCCGGCCCTCTGGCTTGTGCTGCGAACCGCCGGGGCCCGCGATGCCGGTGACGGCAACCGCGATATCCGCATCGGAACGCGCCAGGGCGCCCGCGGCCATCTCGGCGGCAACCGCTTCGGAAACCGCGCCATGGGCCTCCAGCGTAGCGGGCTGCACGCTCAGCATGGCCTGCTTGGCCCCGTTGGAATAGGTGACAAAGCCGCGGTCGAACACGCGCGACGAGCCCGGGATATCGGTGATCGCGGCCGAGATCATGCCGCCGGTGCAGCTCTCTGCGGTGGCGATCATTACGCCCGCGTCGCGGGCGCGTTGAACCAGGGTCTGGGCGTCGATACTCACATGAAATAGGTATGCGAGATTATCGCCAGTGCAAGTACGACGATCCCCGCCGCGATCCCGGCGAACACGTCGTCCAGCATCACGCCCAGGGGGGTCTTCATCCGGTCCGCCCAGCCGATCGGCCCGGGCTTCCAGATGTCGAACAGGCGAAAGGCCAGGAACCCGGCGATCCACCCGGGATACAGCGCCAGGACATCCACCCGCGCGAGCGCGGCCCCGATGGACACCGGCATCAGCGCGATCCACATGCCCGCGACCTCGTCGATCACGTATTCGCTGAGGTCGGGATCGCTGGCCCCGTGCGAGGCGCTGCCGACGGCCCACCAGCCGATCAGCGTGACAGCCAGACAGGCCAGCCCCGTCAGCCAGGGCCCGCCCAGCACATGCAGCGCCCAGAACAGCGGCAGCGCGGCGAGCGAACCCCAGGTGCCCGGCGCAGGCCGCAAGAGTCCGACGCCGAAAAAGGTGGCGACAAAGCGGCTCATGGTTTCACCAGGGTCACGGTGGCCAGCGCGGCGATCCCCTCTTGCCGACCGGTAAAGCCAAGCTGTTCCGAGGTGGTGGCCTTGACGCTGATGCGGTCAAGGTCGATGCCGATCAGGCGGGCCATCTCGGCGCGCATGGCACCGGCCACCGGGCCGATCTTGGGGCGTTCGCAGATCAGCGTCAGATCGGCGTTTGAGATGCGATAGCCGCGTTCCCCGGCCAGTGCGACGGCATGTTTCAGAAAGATGTCGGACGGCGCCCCCTTCCATTGCGGGTCCGAGGGCGGGAAATGCTGGCCGATATCGCCGTCGGCCAGCGCGCCATAGATCGCATCCGTCACCGCGTGCATGCCCACATCGGCGTCCGAGTGGCCCTTCAGCGCCTTGTCGTGGGGCACTTTCACCCCGCATAGGATCACCCCGTCCCCCTCGCAAAAGGCGTGCACGTCAAAGCCGTTGCCGGTGCGAATATCCATGTCTCTCTCCCGCAAGACCCGCGCGGCGCGGGCGAAATCCTCTGGGTGGGTGATCTTGAGGTTGTCCTCATCCCCTTGCACGATGGCCACGTCAAGGCCCGCGGCCAGCGCCACCTCGACATCGTCGGCGGCACCGCCGGGATGGGCGTCATGCGCCGCCCGGATGGCGCGCAGGTGAAAGCCTTGCGGCGTCTGTGCCCGGAACAGCCCGTCGCGCGGGTGCGGGGCCTGCACCTTGCCATCGGCGCCGCGCCACAACGCATCGGTCACCGGCAGGGCGGGCGCCGCGCCGGGGTGATCGGCCAGCGCGTCGATCACCCGGTCGATCAGGTCGGGGGCGACCAGCGGGCGGGCGCCGTCATGGATCAGGACCAGGCCGCTTTCGTCCGCGACGGCGGCCAGCCCCGCCTGGACCGAGGCATCGCGCGTCGCGCCGCCGTGCACGGTCGTCACATCCAGGTCCAGCCCGGCCACGGCCTCGGCGAACAGGTCGTCATCGTCTGGATGCAGCACCGCAACCAACGCGTCCACCCGCGGATGCGCGGCAAAGGCGGCCAGCGTGCGGCCCAGGATGGCCCGCCCCATAAGCGCCTGATACTGCTTGGGCCTGTCGCCCCCCGCCCGTGTGCCGCGTCCCGCAGCAACGATGAGTGCCGTGACCGTCATCGCATGCCCTTCTTTGTTCGCTGGCGTTCTAGGCGGCGCGAGGCTGCGGGGCAATGGGGCAATCTGCCGATATCATGCGCTTAAATTTTGGGCATGCGCGTTTTTCTGCGGGTGCAGCGCGGCCCCGCCGATTGCCATTGGCGCCCAGCGTTGTTACATCCATCCCGAATGCACAAGGATTAATCAATTGGCCATTCAGGTGGCAAATATCCCCCTAGACCCGCCCGTCCTGCTGGCCCCCATGGCTGGCATCACCGATCTGCCTTTTCGTCGGCTCGTGGTCCGCTTTGGCGCGGGGCTGGTCGTGTCCGAAATGGTGGCCAGCCAAGAAATGGTTCAGGCCAAACCCGGTGTGCGCGAACGCGCGGCCCTGGGGCTGGGCGAGGCGGCAACCGCCGTCCAGCTGGCCGGGCGCGATCCGGTCTGGATGGCCCGCGCCGCGCGCCTGGTCGAGGGGCAGGGCGCCCGTATCATCGACATCAACATGGGCTGCCCGGCCAAGAAGGTGACCGGGGGCTATTCCGGCTCGGCGCTTATGCGCGACCCGGACCGTGCGCTGTCGCTGATAGGGGCGGTGGTGGGTGCCGTGTCTGTCCCGGTCACGCTGAAGATGCGGCTGGGGTGGGACGAGGGCACGATAAACGCCCCGGATATCGCCGCCCGGGCCCAGGCTGCGGGCGTGCAGATGATCACGATCCACGGCCGGACCCGGTGCCAGTTTTACACGGGGCGGGCGGACTGGGCGGCGATCCGCGCGGTCAAACAGGCCGTTTCGGTGCCGGTCATCGCGAATGGCGATATCGTCGACGGGCCAAGCGCCCGCCGCGCCCTGGATCACTCCGGCGCCGATGGCGTGATGGTCGGGCGCGGCATACAGGGGCGGCCCTGGCTGCTGGCGCAGATCGCCGCGGCGCTGGAGGGCCAGCCGGTGCCAGAGGCGCCACAGGGGGCAGCCTTTGCCGCCATGGTGGCCGGTCATTACCAGGACGCGCTGTCCTTTTACGGGCGCGACCTTGGGGTTCGTGTCGTGCGTAAGCATCTGGGCTGGTACATGGATCACGCGGGCACGCCCACAGATCTGCGCCGCGCGGTGCTGACCGCCCGCGATCCCGAACGCGTCCTGGCCCTGCTGCCAGAGGCCCTTGCAGGCACGTCCGGTGAAAGGGTCGCAGCATGACCCTGGATCAAGATGCCATCTGGACGGCCCTGCCCATTCCAACCTTTCTGCTGGACGCCGAGGACAAGGTGGCCGCGATCAACCCCGCGGCAGAACTGTTCATGAATGCCACCATCAAGGGTCTGCGCGGGGTGCCGGTGTTCGACCGCATCGCCGTCGATGCCCCGCTGGACGAGGCCTTTGCCCGGGTGCGGGCCAATCATGCCGCCCTGTTCATCAACGACGTGGATGTCACCGCCGGAACGCGCCCGCCGGTCGAGTGCAATCTGCAGGTCGCACCGATGAACGATCAGGCCGATCACCTGCTGCTGCTGATTTCCCCCCGTGAAATCGCCGGGCGGCTGGGGCGGGCGCATTCGGTGAAATCGGCGGCGAAATCGGCCATCGGCATGGCCGAGATGCTGGCCCACGAAATCAAGAACCCGCTGGCGGGCATCACCGGCGCTGCGCAACTGCTGTCGATGAACCTGTCCAACGGCGACCGCGAGATGACCGACCTGATCGTCGCCGAAAGCCGCCGCATCGTGAAGCTGCTGGACCAGGTCGAACAGTTCGGCAACCTGCGCCCGCCCGATTGCAAGCCCGTGAACATCCACGACGTGCTGGACCGGGTGCGCAAATCCGCCTCGGTCGGCTATGCGGCGAACATGGCCATCGTCGAGGATTACGACCCCTCGCTGCCCCCCACCTGGGCCGATGCCGATCAGCTGATGCAGGTCTTTACCAATCTCATCAAGAACGCCGCCCAGGCCGCCGGGCCGCAGGGGGGCACGATCCGGCTGCACACCTTCTATGACCTGTCGCTGCGGCTGCGCCATCCCGATGGCTCGGGGATGCCGGTGCCCCTGCAGGTGGAAATCGTCGACGACGGCCCCGGCCTGCCGCCCGAGATTGCCGGCGACATATTCGAGCCCTTCGTGTCTGGCCGTGAAAACGGCACCGGGCTCGGCCTGGCGCTGGTATCCAAGATCATCTCCGACCATGGCGGCTGGATCGCCGTGGACTCCGTCCCCGGCCGGACGGTGTTCCGCGTCTCGCTGCCGGTCGCGCCGAAACCGCAAAAGGACTGACCCCGATGGACGGAACCATTCTTGTCGCCGATGACGACCGCACGATCCGCACCGTGCTGACGCAGGCGCTGACGCGGGCGGGGTGCAAGGTGCATGCCACCTCTTCGCTGACCACGCTGATGCGATGGGTCGGCGAGGGTAAGGGCGATCTGGTGATCTCGGACGTGGTCATGCCCGACGGAAACGGGCTGGAGATGCTGCCCAAGATCGCCCAGGATCGCCCCGGTCTGCCGGTGATCGTGATCTCCGCTCAGAACACCATCATGACGGCGATCCAGGCCGCCGAGGCCGAGGCCTATGACTATCTGCCAAAACCCTTTGACCTGCCCGACCTGATGAAACGCGCCGCGCGCGCCCTGGAAAGCAAGCGCCGTGCCCGGCCCGTGTCCGAGGTTCCCACCCCGAGCGCCGAACAGGACGACCTGCCGCTGGTTGGCCGCACGCCGCAGATGCAGGCGCTTTACCGTCTGGTGGCACGGGTGATGAACGCCGATCTGCCGGTTCTGGTCACGGGTGAATCGGGCACCGGCAAGTCGCTGATCGCACGGGCGATCCACGATTTTTCCGACCGGCGGAACCTGCCCTTCATCGTGGCGACCGCGGGCGATCTGCAGGGGGCGGATGGCCCTTCGGCGCTGGTTGCGCGGGCGCGGGGCGGTTCGATCCTGTTCGATGAGGTCGCGGATTTCGACGACGAGGCCCAGGGCCGCATCGTGCGCATGATGGACAGTTTCGGCGACAGCGCGCCGCGCGTCATGGCCACCAGCCAAAGCGATTTGACATCGCGGATGGAAGCGGGTGCCTTTCGGCAGGATCTGTTCTACCGGCTGGGCGGCGTCACGCTGGCGGTGCCGTCCCTGCGCGAACGGGTCGAGGATATTCCGCTGTTGGCCGAACATTTCCTGGGCCGTGCGGAACGGGACGGCACGCCCCAGCGGCAACTGGCCGAGGATGCGATGGACCTGATCCGCGCCTATAGCTGGCCGGGCAATGTCCGTCAGTTGGAACACACCATCCGCCGTCTTGTGGTGACCAGCCCCGAGCAGGTGATCGGCCGCGCCGAGGTCGAGGCGGTCCTGGGCAACCAGCCCGAGATCGAGCCGCTGGTGGGCGGCGGCGACGGCGAAAAGCTGTCGGTCTCGGTTGCCAAACACCTGCGCCGCTATTTCGACCTGCATGGCGGCGTGCTGCCGCCGCCGGGCCTGTATGCCCGCATCCTGCGCGAGGTGGAAATGCCGCTGATCGAGATTGCGCTGGACGCCACCGGCGGCAACCAGGCCAAATGCGCCGATCTGCTGGGCATCAACCGAAATACCCTGCGCAAGAAGATCAACGATCTGGATATTCGCGTGACACGCCGCCGCAAGTTGATGTAGTTTCGCAACACCCGTGGCGCCAAGGACGCAGTTCGGCGCCGGGACGCGAACAAGGCCGCGCGGCAGCGGTGCAGCAGGATGAGGCGGGCAGTGCCAGCCCTGGCGGGAAAGATGTCCCTCGAACGGCTTTTGCAGGCGCGCAAGACACGGCGCCTGCAGAACGCGGCGACGCTGGGCGTGGTCGTGCTGGGTCCGGTGCTGGCGATCGGTACCTTCCTGTTGCTGGGGCCGCTGGGGCAGGGGGCGACCTCGGCCGGTCTGCGCGCGGTTCTGCTGGTCGATCTTGTCTATGCGCTGGTCGTGGCCGCGCTGGTGTTTCAACGCATCGCGCGGATGATCGCGGCAAGACGGCGCCATTCCGCGGGCTCGCGTCTGCACTTGCGGCTGACCGGGGTCTTTGCGCTGATCGCGCTGATCCCGACGGTTCTGGTCGCGGTCTTTGCGGGGTTGACCATCAATATCGGGCTGGAGGGCTGGTTTTCCGACCGGGTGCGCAACGTGGTCGGCGCCTCGCTGGCGGCGGCCGAAGCGTATGAAGAGGAACACCGCCGCGATCTGGCCACGGATGCGGAATCGCTGGCCGGGTACCTGAACGTGGCGCGGCAGGCGACGTTTTTCCTGTCCGACGGCGAGGTGCGCCAATTGCTGACACAGGCCCAAAGCCGAGTGCAGCGCGGCCTGAAAGAGGCCTATGTCATCGACGGCACGGGCGAGATCCAGGCACGGGGCGAACGGTCTTACCTGTTCGACTATGAGCGTCCGCCCCCCGAGGATCTGTCCCGCGCAGCCGACGGTGAAACCGTCATCATCGAGGACTGGGACAATAACGAGTTTCGCGCGCTCTTGCGGCTTGGCGCCTATGTGGACCGCTTCCTTTATATTTCCCGCACGGTGGACGGGGACATCCTGAACCTGCTGGACGACACCCAGGAAACCGTCCGCCTCTACCACCAGCTGGAAAGCGAGCGCGGCCGCGTCCTGTTCGAATTCGGCCTGCTTTATCTGGGGTTCGCCGCCATTCTGATCCTGGCCGCGGTCTGGCTGGGGTTGTGGTTCGCCGAACGCCTGTCGCGGCCGGTGGGGCGGCTGGCGGGCGCGGCGCAACAGGTGGGCGCGGGCGATCTGGACGTGCAGGTGCGCGAAGAGGTCGGAGACGACGAAATCGCGATGCTGGGACGCCTGTTCAACCAGATGACGCGGCAGTTGAAGGGCCAGCGCGAGGCCCTGCTGGAAACCAACCGCCAGATCGAACAGCGGCGTCGGCTGTTCGACTCGGTGCTGTCCTCGGTGACGGCGGGCGTCATGGGATTGGATGCCCAGGGCCGGGTGGAGTTCATGAACCGCTCTGCGCTGACCCTGCTGGAATTGGATGGAAAGCGCGACAACGGCGTTTCCCTGGAACAGGCCGCGCCGGAATTTCTGCAGCTTTTCAACAAGCTGCGCGGCGGTCCTCGGGAGGTGGCGCAAGGCGAGATCCGATTGGTGCGCCGGGGCAAGATGGAAAACCTGCTGGTTCGGATGGCCACGCGGCGCCGGTCGGACGGGCGGCTGGAGGGCTATGTCGTGGCCTTCGATGACGTGACGGATCTGGTGACCGCGCAGCGCATGGCCGCCTGGGGCGACGTGGCCCGCCGCATCGCGCATGAAATCAAGAACCCGCTGACCCCGATCAAGCTGTCGGCAGAGCGCATACAGCGCAGTTTTGCCCGGCGGTTGGAGGGGGAGGACGCCGACAAGGTCGCGAACCTGACCGATCGCATCATGCGCCAGACCGACGACCTGCGCCGCATCGTGGACGAGTTTTCCAAGTTCGCCCGGATGCCCGAGCCAGAGCGCAAACGGGCGGACCTGACCGCGCTGCTGCGCGATGCGCTGCTTTTGCAGGAAAGCGGACAGCCGGGCGTGCGGTTCGTCGAGGATCTGCCGGACAGCGAGATGCCCGCCGAACTGGACGCGACGATGATTGCGCAGGCGCTGACAAACCTGCTGAAGAATGCTGGCGAAGCCACGGAAACCCTTGTTGAAAAAGGGGCGCCCGAGGGGTATGCGCCGGAAATTCGGACCAGCCTGAGGCAAGAAGACGAATTCGGCGTCATCACCATCGCCGATAACGGGATCGGCCTGCCAGAGGATCGCGCGCGGCTGTTCGAGCCTTACGTGACGACCCGTGACAGCGGCACCGGGCTGGGCCTACCGATCGTCAAAAAGATCATCGAGGAACATGGCGGCACGCTGGATCTGCGCGATGCGGCACCGTTCGGGCCGGACGCCCATCGCGGGGCGCTGGCAGAAATCCGGCTGCCGCTGACCCTGGGCGGGCCGGGCGTGCCGCCACAGGACGAAACAAGTTCGGGGAGGGAATGATGGGCGACATCCTGATCGTGGACGACGAGCGGGACATTCGGGAACTGATCTCGGATATCCTGATCGACGAGGGCTATTCCACGCGGCTGGCCGCGAATTCCGAAGAGTGCATGGCCGAGATCAACGCCGAGCCGCCGGCGCTGATGGTCCTGGATATCTGGCTGAAGGACAGCCGCATGGACGGGATCGACATCCTGACCGCGACCAAGCGCGACAATCCCGATATCCCCGTGGTCATCATCTCTGGCCACGGCAACATCGAGATCGCGGTGGCCGCGATCAAGCAGGGCGCCTATGATTTTATCGAAAAGCCCTTCAATATCGATCAGTTGCTGGTCGTCATTCGCCGCGCGATGGAGGCCGCCCGGCTGCGCCGCGAGAACCAGGAATTGCGGCGGCGCGACGTGGCGCAGGCGGAAATGGTCGGCTCCAGCCCCGCGTTCCGCGCGCTGCGGGCGCAGCTGGACAAGGTGACGAAATCGAACGGGCGGGTGATGCTGTCGGGCCCGCCGGGCTGTGGCAAGGAGGTGGCCGCCCGCTATATCCACGCCAATTCCAGCCGGTCGGGGCGGCCCTTCGTGGTGGTCAACTCTGCCTCTATCGAACCCGACCGGATGGAAGAGGTGCTGTTCGGCCGCGAAAGCCAGGACCGCGGGATAGAACCGGGCCTGCTGGAACAGGCCCATGGGGGCGTTCTGTTCTTTGACGAGGTGGCCGACATGCCCCTTGGCACCCAGTCCAAGATCCTGCGGGTGCTGGTGGACCAGCAATTCCAGCGCTCTGGCGGGTCCGACAAGGTGCGTGTGGATATTCGCGTGATCTCGTCCACGACGTGCGACCTGACGGCCGAGATCGCGGCAGGCAATTTCCGGGAAGAATTATACCATCGCCTGAACGTGGTGCCGATCGAGGTTCCCTCGCTGGATGAACGGCGCGAGGACATTCCCGAACTGGCCACGCATTTCATCAAGGGCTTCAACCGCGAACAGGGGCTGACGCAGCGGGAACTCAGCGCCGAGGCAGAAGCATTGCTGCAGACGATGGTCTGGCCGGGCAATGTGCGCCAGTTGAAGAACGTGATTGAACGGGTTCTGATCCTGGGCGAAGGCAGCGACCCCATCGCCGCCAGCGAACTGCCCGTCCCGGCAGAGGCCCCGGTGGACGAGGGCCGCGTGGTGCTGTCGGGCGGTCTGGCGACCCTGCCGCTGCGCGAGGCGCGCGAGTTGTTCGAGCGGGAATATCTGCTGACCCAGATCAACCGCTTTGGCGGCAATATCTCGCGCACGGCCAGCTTCGTCGGAATGGAACGCTCTGCCCTGCACCGCAAGCTCAAGACGCTGGGGGTTGTGACCTCGGCCAAGGGCGGGGCACGGGTGGCCCATGTCGGGCCCGGCGACGGCACCGATTGACCCATGACCGGGCATCTGCAATGCAAGGGGCATCTTCCTTGGGGGCGTAGGCGGCCATGAAGGTCATCATCTGCGGTGCGGGCCAGGTCGGCTGGCAGATCGCGCGGCACCTGTCGGGCGAAAAGAACGACGTTACAATCGTGGATCGTGACGGCGACCTGATCCGGCGTGCTACCGACGCGCTGGACGTGCAGGGTATCGCCGGGCACGCCTCTTACCCGGACGTTCTGGAACGGGCGGGCGCGCGGGATGCGGACATGATCATCGCCGCGACCTATTCGGACGAGGTCAACATGGTCACCTGCCAGGTGGCCCATTCGGTCTTTGCGGTCCCGCGCAAGATCGCCCGCCTGCGGGCGCAATCCTACCTGGCGGCGATCTATTCCGACCTTTACCGCCGGGAACACATGCCCATCGATGTGGTCATCAGCCCCGAGCGCGAGGTCGCAAACGCAGCCCTGCAACGGCTGGCCGCGCCTGCGACCTTTGACACCGAAAGCTTTCTGCGGGGCGGCGCGCAATTGCTGGGCATCACGTTGGAGGCCGACTGCCCGGTGCTGAACACGCCCCTGCGCCAGTTGAGTGAGCTGTTCTCGACCCTGCGCGCGGTGGTGGTCGGCATCCGCCGCGAGGGCACGCTGTTCGCCCCCGAACCGGGCGACCAGCTGTTCCCCGACGACCAGATCTACGCCTTTTCCCATGTGGAGGACGTGAACCGCACGCTGGAAATTTTCGGCAAATCGACCAAGCGGCAGGAACGGGTGGTGATCGTCGGCGGTGGCAATGTCGGCCTGTCCGTGGCGCAGGCCCTGGAACGGCAGGAACACCGCATTCGCGCCAAGGTGATCGAGCATGACCGCCGCCGGGCCGAGATTGCCGCAGACGCGCTGGAACGGACGATCGTTCTGAACGGCGACGGGTTGGACGTGGCGCTGTTGCACGAGGCCAATATCGACCGCGCCGACGCGATCCTGGCTGTGACCGACGACGACAAGACCAACCTGCTGACCGCGGTGCGCGCCAAGATGGCCGGCTGCCCGATGGCGATCTGCCTGGTCAACGATCCCTCGCTGGTGCCGTTGATGGGGCCGCTGGACGTGGATGCCTATATCAATCCGCGCGCGACCACCGTCAGTTCCATCCTGCGCCATGTGCGCCACGGCCGCGTGCGCGGCGTCTATTCCATCGGCGACGCCGAGGCCGAGGTGCTGGAGGCGCAGGTTCTGTCCACCTCGCCGATGTGCGGCAAGCGCATCGCGAATATCGACTTCCCCGAAGGGGCCCTGGTCGGCGCGGTGCAGAAGGGCGACAAGGTCGTGCGCCCCACCGGCCGCACCCGGATCGAGGAGGGCGACATGGTGGCGATCTTTGCCCTGTCCGCGGACGTCCCGGCGGTCGAGCAGCTTCTCCAGGTCTCGATTGACTTCTTCTGACGATGGCGCGGGTCACCGATCTTCCTTTTCTGGTGATCCTGATGGGGATCGGTGCGCTGGCTATGCTGGTGCCGGTGCCCGTGGCCCTGGTGGACAACGATCACGAGGCCGCCCGCGCGTTCTTTTACGGGGCGCTGTTGTTCGGGATGCTGACCACGCTGATCGGCATTGCCACGGTCAACAACGCGGTCAAGAACCAGGCGCGCAGCCACCTGCTGGCCATGCTGGGCTGTTACACGGCGCTGCCGCTGATGCTGGCGGTGCCCCTGACAGAGGCAGTGCCGGACCTGCGCCTGATCGACGCCTATTTCGAGATGGTGTCCTGCCTGACGACCACGGGGGCGACGATCTTTGACGGCAGCGCGGATCCCGGCCCGGCGGTGCATCTGTGGCGCGCGCTGGTTGGATGGCTGGGCGGCTATTTCCTGTGGGTGACGGCCATTGCGATCCTGGCGCCGATGAACCTGGGCGGGTTCGAGGTGACCGCGACGCAGGGCGGCGTGACGGGCCGCGCCCGGCCTGCTGCGGGGGCGACAACCACAGCCGATGCGCGCGAGCGGCTGATCCGCTTCGGCGCGCAACTGGCGCCGGTTTATCTGGGCCTGACCGCCAGCCTGTGGGTGCTGATGCTGCTGACCGGCGAGGGGCCGCTGGTGGCCGCCTGTCATGCCATGGCGGTGATGGCCACATCGGGGATTTCGCCTGTAGGCGGGGTCGAAGGCGGGGCCAGCGGCCTGTGGGGCGAGTTCATGCTGTTCTGGTTCTTTGCCTTCGCGTTTTCCCGGCGCACATTCATGTTCGATTTTCGCCCCGAAAGCTGGCGGGGGTTGGTCGGCGACCTGGAATTCCGCATGGGGATCGCCATTGCCTGGTTGGTCACTGCCTTTCTGATCGCGCGCCACTGGATGGGCGCCTATGGCGGGTCGGTGGACGAAAACGGGATTGCCGCGCTCAAGGCGCTATGGGGGGCGGTCTTCACGGTCACCTCTTTCCTGACGACCACGGGGTTCACGTCGGGCGAATGGGCGGCGGCGCGGGATTGGTCAGGGCTGCCCTCGCCGGGGCTGATCCTGGTGGGGCTGGCGGTCTTTGGCGGCGGCGTGGCGACCACCGCGGGCGGGGTCAAGCTGTTGCGCATCTACGCGCTTTACAAGCACGGCGTGCGTGAGATGGAAAAGCTGATCCATCCCAGTTCCGTCGGGGGCGCGGGGGCCTATGCCCGGCGCATCCGCCGACAGGGGGCGCAGATCGCCTTTGTCTTTTTCATGCTGTTCGCACTGTCGGTCGCGGTGGTCATGGTGGCCTTGGGCCTGACCGGGCTGGATTTCGAGGCCGCGATGGTTCTGACAGTCGCGGCGCTGACCACGACCGGCCCGTTGGCCGGGGCGGCCGCCGATCCGGCCCTGTCCTACGCCGCGCTTGGGGATGACGCCCGAATGGTGCTGGCCGCGGCGATGGTGCTGGGGCGGCTGGAAACCCTGGCGATCATCGCCCTGATGAACCCGGAATTCTGGCGCTCGTGAGTGTCACGGGCGGCGATTTCGCACCGTGGGGGCGACGGAAGGGCTGGAAACTCGGAAAACCTCGCTTCATACTCGCCCCGTAGGGAGACGGCTGTCCGCCGAGGGGCAGGTCCAGACAACAAGGGCAAGAACAAATGGCTGCCGACAAGCAGAATCTTCAAGACGCATTTCTCAACCACGTTCGCAAGACCAAGGTTCCGGTCACGATCTTTCTGATCAACGGGGTCAAGCTGCAGGGCGTCATCACCTGGTTCGACAATTTCTGCGTACTGCTGCGCCGCGACGGGCAATCGCAGCTGGTCTACAAGCACGCGATTTCCACGATCATGCCGTCGCAGCCCATCAACCTGTATGACGGTGAGGATTGAGCGCCGCCGGCTTTGAAGAGCACGGCCCGACCGTCACGCGCGCATGGGTGCTGCACCCGGACATCACGTCCGACCGTGACCGGCGCGAGGCGGGCCCCGCGCTGGAAGAGGCCGTGGCCTTGGCCGCGGCCTTGCCCGACATGCAGGTCGTCGGGGCAGAGATCGTGCCGCTGCCAAAGGTGCGGCCGGGGCTGCTGTTCGGGTCCGGCAAGCTGGAGGAGTTGGGCGAACGCTTTCGCGATGAAGAGGTCGAACTGGTCCTGATTGACGGTCCGGTGACCCCGATCCAGCAGCGCAACCTGGAACGGGACTGGAAGGTTAAAATCCTGGACCGGACCGGCCTGATCCTAGAAATCTTTGCCGACCGCGCCCGCACCCGAGAGGGCGTGCTGCAGGTCGAACTGGCTGCGCTGTCCTATCAGCGTACGCGGCTGGTCCGCGCCTGGACCCACCTGGAACGTCAGCGGGGCGGCTTGGGATTCGTCGGCGGCCCCGGTGAAACCCAGATCGAGGCCGACAGGCGCGCCATTGACGAGGCGATCACCCGGCTGAAGCGGCAACTGGCCAAGGTGGTGAAAACCCGCGACCTGCACCGCGCCGCCCGGCGCAAGGTGCCGTTCCCGGTGGTTGCGCTGGTGGGGTATACCAACGCGGGCAAGTCCACGCTGTTCAACCGCCTGACCGGCGCCGAGGTGATGGCCAAGGACATGCTGTTTGCCACGCTGGACCCGACGATGCGGGCCGTAACGTTGCCCACGGGCCTGAAGGTGATCCTGTCCGACACGGTGGGGTTCATCTCGGACCTGCCGACGCAGCTGGTCGCGGCCTTCCGCGCCACCCTGGAAGAGGTGTTGGAGGCCGATCTGATCTGCCATGTCCGCGACATCGCGCATCCCGGCACCGAGGAACAGGCCGAGGACGTGCGCGCGATCCTGGCCGATCTGGGCGTCGCCAAGGAGACCCCGGTGATCGAGGTCTGGAACAAGACGGACCTGTTGCCCCCGGATGAGCGCGCCGCGCTGGAAACCATCGCTGCCCGCCGCGATGACATCCTGACGCTGTCGGCCTGGACGGGCACGGGGATGGCGCCGCTGATGGAGGCGGTGACGGCCGCCCTGGACGAGGCCCGGAGCCGCCAGGACCTGTTGCTGGGCTTTGCCGAGGGGAAGCGGCGTGCCTGGCTGTATGAGCAGGGCGTGGTAGAGGATGAGGAACAGGACGAGGACGGCTATCGTCTGCGGGTGAACTGGACCGCCCGGCAGCAGGCCCGGTTCCGGCAACTCTAGGGGGCGCAGGCCGGGGGGCGCTGCCCCCCGGACCCCCCCGGGGTATTTTTACCAAAAAGAACGGCAGGGCGCGGTCAGACGCCAGGGCCGGTTTCGGCGAAGGCATCGGGAACATGGCGGTCGGCATGGGCGACAAGGGCCGCGATCTCGGCGCGTTGGTCGGTGCTCAGCACGCCATCCTGGGGGGCGGCGGCGATGGCGGCAAGGGCGGCCTCGCGCGCGGTATCCAGTGCGGTGAACCCGTCGTTTGCGTCATGGGACTGGCGGCCGGGGCGCAGGAAGGCGCCCGGCTGCAATCCGTGGCGGCAGCGGGCCAGGGTATGCGGGTCGGCCAGGAAGTGCCCGCCCGTCCGGATAGCGGTCAGGCCGGTCCAGTTCAGGCTGTCGTCGTCCACGGGTGGCGGGCGTCGCAGGCGGCGCAACATCGCACCGATCTGGTCGTCCAGAACGGCCTGGACCGGGCTGAACGCCGTCGCGGTCTGCAACTGACCGACACCGCCCAGGATATCCGCCCCGGCGGCCGAGACGGCCTGGCCAAGCAGGCTGCGCTCGGCCATCGACTGGGCGCCGGGGCGGGGTGTGTCGCATCCCATCCCGTAGCTGTGCGTGATCAGCCCGAACCCCTGTTTCAGAACCCGCACGGCCAGGGCGGCGGCCTGTATCGACTCCACACAGGCCATCTGCGCCGCGCCGGTGGCCATGTCCAGGGTAAAGATCAGCGGCGTGGCGATGACGGGCGTGCCCGGTGCGAGATGATGGGCGATCGTCACCATCGCCAGGATCTCGGCCACGGCGATCAAGGCGGTGCCGCCTTCGGAAAACGGGGCGGTCCCCCCGCCCGAGGGCAGCGAACAGGCATGCAGCGGAACGCCGAAGCGCCCGGCCTCTACGATCACCTCGCTGTCCATCCGCTTGAATTCCAGCGGGCTGAAGGCGCAGGTAATCGCGCTGGTCAGGGGGCGGGCGCGCAGGGCATCCTCGCCGCCGGCGGCGACGGCGGCGATGCACATCAGGTAGCCGATGTTGCGCCGCTGGTAGGGCTGCATCCAGACATGTTTTGTCGTGCGGGCCATCAGGGCCGCGTAGCCGTGGATATCGGCCGTCTTTTCGGGCACGCCATGGACGAAGGGGTGTGCGATGAACCCGACCTGGGACAGCGTTTCGGCCACGGCGGCGATCTCGGTCACAGCGCGCAGGTCCATCGGGCGGCTGGTGCCATCGGGGGCGATGTAGCGATGTGCGCCGGTGCCGGTGCGCATGACAAAACCGCCATCGGCGCGGGGCAGGGCGATGTCGCGCGCCGGTATCTTGCCCGCGAGGGCGACCGTTTTCGGGGTGGCTGCCAGCGCCTCTTCGACCAGGGGGCGGGGCAGGCGCAGGCGATCGGCGTCACGGGCCGGGCGGGCGCCGGCGCGCCGCAGCGCGGCCTGTAGCGCGGGGTGGCGGATTACGACGCCATGCCCGGCCAGCAGGTCCAGTGCCCGGCCGCGCAACACCGCCACGGCATCGGCCGCCTGGGCAGGGGTGTCAAGGCGGAACGCGTCCGCGGCGGGCGGTGTGACGAACCGCTTGCGGGGCCGGCGTCTCATTTCCGGCGGGGTCGCAGACGGGTGATGCCCACAGCGGCCGCGCGGGCGAGGTCCGGGTCCAGCGTCATCGGGATGTATTCCCCGCGCCGCCACAATTCGCCCAGATCGTCGTAATGGCGGCTGAGGGGGTGGCCCGATTGCCCGGTGGCGATGATGAAGACCGAGCTTTCGGGGTCGGCGAAATCGTAGACCCCGCGATAGCCTGCGCCATGGACATTGGTGAAGGGGTCGGGCGCGCTGCCCCGCGTCAGGCCCCGGTTCAGGGTATTGTCCCCGCCCGAGGTCGGCTGGCGGATGTTGACGACCCATTTAAGGAACGGGGTTTCGCCCAGGACCGGGTGGTCGTGCCAGGCTTGGTGCGCCTCACCCCAACGCAGCGACTGGAGCTGGCCGCCATAGGTTTCGTCCAGCCATAGCAGCGCCTCGTCCAGGGCGCGGCGGGCGATCTCGGTGCAGCTTTCGACGGGGCCGGACTGGCGGATGTCGCACCATGCAGACGCGCCGTCGACATTGCGGAACACGCGCTCGATGAACAGCGGGTCGACATGGGTGAACTCGTCGGCCAAGGGGCCCAGGTCGTCGCGGATCAGACGGTCTTGCAGGCGGCGCAACCAGGCGGCGTAGATCAGCGGTTCGGGCAGGTGCTCGTTCATCTCGCCGTTCCACTCGGCCAGCAGGTCCAGGGCCTGTTGGCGCCGGCGTTCGGGGCTGCCGGCCGGGGCCGGTTCGCCGGTGAACCACAGATCCCGCCCGATCAGCGGCAGCAGCGCCCGCGCGGTAAAGGACACGGTATCCAGCTGGGCCTCGATGAAGCTTTCGCGGGTGTGGACCTTGCGGCTTTCCATCAGGCGGCGCCAGCGCTGGATGCGCTGCGTGTCGCCCCAGTGATAGCTGACATGCAACGGGAAGGGCCGATCGACCAGCTTGTTGTTGGTATTGCCCAGGATGCCGCTGTCGGGGTCGATCACACGGGGGTTGGCGGCATAGTTCAGTCGCCCTTGCCAGCGGTTTTCGGCCCGCCAACCGGGCACCGGCATGCGTCCCATGCTTTGATGACCGGCCAGCCTGCGCGGCATCGCGCCGATGGTTTGCAGGGCGATCCGTTCCTGATCGACAACGGTCAGGTTCTGGGACGGCGCCACGAAGAAGCGCCCGGCCTCGATCGCCGCGTCCACGGTCTGTGCGCGCATGATGCCCAGGGCTGCACTCATCGAGGTGTCCGCCCCCGACAAGATCGTCCAGCCCAGCGTGGAGACATGGCCCGGCGGCGTCACCGAGGCCAGGTCGTAATGGGTGCCGGGCAGCACCGGGCCGTTTTCCGTCCAGCGCAGGGTGACCGTGACCGGCGCCGCGTCGGCGACCTTGATGATCGTGCGGCGTGTTTCGAACGGCTTGAAGCCGTCGGGGGTGCGGTATTCCTCGGGGTTGTCGGGGTTCAACTGTTCAAGGAACACGTCCTGATCATCCAGGTAGGACGAGGTGACAGCCCAGCCCAGCCGATCCGAGCGGCCCGCCAGCACCAGCGGCATGCCCGGGATCGTGCCGCCGATCACCGCGCCCGTGGAAAGATCCAGCCGGGCCAGGTACCACGGCCCCGGAGCGGCAAAGCCCATATGGGGATCGTTTGCCAGCAATGTCCCGCCCGCCGCCGCACGTCCGGGTGCGGCCGCCCATGCGTTGGAGGCCCCCGCAAGGGCACGGCGCGGGAAGGGCGAGAGCGGCCCCGCCGCCAGCCGGGTCAGCGGCGCCGTGGAGGGTTGGACACCCGGGGCCAGGGATGCGTAATCGGGCAGATCGATCAGGCCGCGGCCGGGCGCGTCGGGCATCAGGTCGCGCACGCGTCCCTCATCCAGCAGTAGCGACAGGCGGGCGCGCAGCACCTCTTGTTCCAGGTGGGCGGACAGGCGCAGGCCCATCAGCTTGATGATCGCCAGCGAGTCGGCGGGCTGCCAATAGGCGACCTCGGGTTCGAAGAGAAAGAACTCGGGCGCACCGCGCCCCTTGGCCTGGTCGTTGACGGTCGTGATCCAGGCGTTCACGCCCCTTGCATAGGCCTCTAACGCGGCGCGGGTGTCTGGATCCTGTACGGCGACCGAGTCCTGCGCCAGGCGGTAGATGTCCAGCCGCCGCAGCAATTCGTCGATCTTCAGGGTGCGTTCGCCGAACAGTTCGGACAGGCGCCCCTGCGCGGTGCGCCGCATCATGGTCATCTGCCACAGCCGGTCTTGGGCATGGGCAAAGCCAAGGCCGAAGAACACGTCCGCATCGCTGTCGCCAAAGATATGGGGAACATTGTTGTTGTCGCGGACGATTTCCACCGGGGCGGACAGTCCCGCGACGCGGTGATCCGCATCGTATTCGGGCAGGGACCGGCTGGCCAGGTAATAGACCGCGATCAACCCGATCAGGATAAAGGCCATACCTGCCAAGGAAAGCCGCAGGAGCCAGCGGAAAAGCGTGCCCATCTCTGCCCCGTTGTTGACGCCCCGGACCCAGCCGTTAGGTAAGGGCAATCGCAGGGACATGCAATCGGGGGGAAGAATGGCGAAAGTCGCGTTTCTGGGCCTGGGCGTGATGGGGTATCCGATGGCGGGCCACCTGGCCGCCAAGGGGCACCAGGTCACCGTCTATAACCGCACCGCCGCGAAGGCGGAAAAATGGGTTGCCGAACATGGCGGCCAAGCGGCGCCCACACCCGCCGAGGCCGCCAAGGGCGCGGAAGTCGTTATGGCCTGCGTGGGCAACGATGATGACCTGCGCGCGGTCTGTGCCGGTGCGGATGGTGCGTTTTCAGGCATGGCCGAGGGAACAATCTTTGTCGATCACACGACCGTTTCGGCCAAGGTGACGCGCGAGATGGCGGACGCCGCCGCCGCGCGCGGGATCGGTTTCATCGATGCGCCGGTGTCTGGCGGGCAGGCCGGGGCCGAAAACGGACAGCTTGTCGTGATGTGCGGCGGCGAAGAGGCTATCTATACCCGTGCCGAGCCGGTGATTGCCTGTTATGCCAAGCTCTCCAAGCGGATGGGGGATACCGGGGCGGGGCAGTTGACCAAGATGGTCAACCAGATCTGCATCGCCGGGCTGGTGCAGGGCCTGTCCGAGGGGCTACATTTCGCCGAGAAGGCCGGCCTTGACGGGCGCGCGGTGGTCGAGGTGATCGGCGGCGGCGCGGCGGGCAGCTGGCAGATGGTCAACCGTTATCAGACCATGCTGGACGACGCGTTCGAACACGGGTTCGCCGTGGACTGGATGCGCAAGGATTTGGCGATCTGCCTGGCCACAGCCGAAGAGACCGGCGCCAGCCTGCCGGTGACCGCGCTGGTCGACCAGTTCTACAAGGATGTGCAGAATCTGGGCGGTGGCCGCTGGGATACCTCCAGCCTGATCCGGCGGCTGCGCGCGATGGGATAGCGGCGCTGGCGCGCACAAATGCCGCGCCATGTGCCACGGGTCGGGATCGAGCGGCACTGGACCGCTCGATCCGCTTTGCGTTCGTCAGCGCGCCATCAGCGCGAAAACGCCCCAGCCGATGTATTCGCGCGTATAGGCTGCATAGCGCGTCGGCTCTGACGAAAGATGTTCGCGCAGCTCGTCCGCGAAATCGTCGTCCGGGTTGTCGTCCAGCCAGCGGCGCATGTTCATCCACTTGGCGGCCTCGTACCTGTCCCAGCCTTCGCGGTCGGCCAGGACCATTTCGACAACATCGTAGCCGAGTGCCTGGAACGCCCCCAACAGCGCGGGAAGCGTCGGGAAATCCGACAGCGCTGTCGCCCCGCAGCGTTTCACCGCCTCATCGCTCGGCGGGTGGGCAAGCCAGTAGGGCTCTCCGATCAGGATGATCCCGCCGGGCGCAAGGCTGCGGGACAAAAGGTCGATGGTCCCAGCAAAGCCGCCGCCGATCCATGTGGCGCCGATGCAGGCGGCGACCCCGACCTTGTCCTCGGACACGAACCCGGCCGCGTCCCCGTGGATGAAGCGGACCCGGTCGGCCACGCCCAGTTCCTCTGCCCGGCGTGCTGCCTGTTCAGAGAACAGCGGGCTGAGATCGACGCCGGTTCCCGAGATTCCGAAATCGCGTGCCCATGTGCACAGCATCTCGCCCGACCCGCTGCCAAGGTCCAGGATACGTGTGCCCGGCGCAAGGCGAAGAACCCTGCCAAGCGTGTCGTACTTGGCCGAGGTGAACGGGTTGTGGATGCGGTGCGTGCTTTCCGTGATGGTAAAGATACGTGGAATATCCATGTCTTGTGCTCCTTCGGGCAGGGAATTTTTCGTGCGGGCAACGGGCCGCGCCGCCGCGCGGGACGGCCCGTTGGCAGGGGGATTTGTGGTCGACATGTCATGCGCCCCGGTTGTCGAGTTGGGCGCGCACCGACATTCGGCCGCGTTTCGAGATGCGATAGGGCTTGCCGTCGCGGGACTCGATCAGGCGTTTCTTGCGCAGACGATAGAAGACGTTCAGATCGCAGTCGGACAGCACCATCCCCTCGCGCGTGACGCAGGTGATGGCGTTGATCTTGGGGCCGTCACCCCGTTCATGGATGATGAGGCCACCCAGGGCCAGAACGTGCAGAACACGTTGCTCGGTTCGTGAGATATTCATGGAATGCTCGTGCGACAGGTGTGAGAAAACACCCCGGACGCGATGCGTCCGGCGGTTCTGAATTCACCGGGCTCTCTGCGCTTCAGAGAGCCTTATCACACAAGCTCTGACATCCAGTCCTCTTGGGGAGAGCGGCGGCGGTGCCACCGGCTCTGACCTGAACGTCTAAGTGGGATGGGGGAGGAAAGCAACCGCCGTGACCCGTTCAGGGCGGTTGCGTGGGCCGCGTGGCGTTAAGGCATCAGCCGTGCCACATAGGCGGGCAGGGCAAAGGCGCCCTTGTGCACGGCGGGGGTGTAATAATCGGTCTCGATCCCGGCGGCGGCAAAGCGCGCCTCCAACTCCTCGACCGTGACCTGACCCGCATCCCCATCGGTGCCCCAGCCAAAGGCCATCGGCCCGCCCGCATAGGTCGGGATCGTGGCCAGGTAGCAGGTCCAATCGGTGAACAGCGCCTTGAACGCCCGCATCGTGTTGGTCAACTCGCCGCCCTGCATGAAGGGCACGCCGTTCTGGGTGACCAGGATGCCGCGTTCGGTCAGCGCGCGCTTGGCATGGCCGTAGAAGGTGTCGGTGAACAGCACCTCGCCGGGGCCGATCGGATCGGTGGAATCAACGATGATGACATCGAATTTCTCCGACGTGTTGCGCATGAAGGCCGCACCGTCGTCGATCACCAGGTTCAGCCGCGGGTCGTCGAACGCGCCTGCGCTGAGCATCGGCAGGTATTGCTTGGAAAACTCCACCACGCCGGCGTCGATCTCGACCATGGTCACATGTTCGACCGAGTTGTGGCGCAGCACCTCGCGCGCCATGCCGCCATCGCCGCCGCCCACGATCAGCACGCGCCGCGCCGCGCCATGGGCCAGGATCGGCACATGGGTCAGCATCTCGTGGTAGATGAAATTGTCGCCCTCGGTGGTCTGCACCACGTCGTCCAGCGTCAGCACGCGGCCGAAGGTGCCGTTCAGGAACACCTTCAGCCGTTGATGCGACGTTTCGCTGTCATACAGCATCTCGTCCACGCGCAGGGATTGCGCGTAGTCGCGGTGCAGGGTTTCGCGGACCCAGTCGCTCATGCCGCCTGGCTCTCCGTGACCAGCCCTTCGCCGCGCAGCAGTTCCTTGACCCGCACGTCCTGGGTGCCAAAGGCCCGCTGCAAGACACCGACAGCCGCCCACGGGTCGGCATCGCCGCACATGAAGACATCGAAGGCGCCGTAGCCGATTTCCGGCCAAGTGTGGACCGAGATGTGAGACTCGGCCAGCACGGCAACGCCGCTGACGCCCTGGGGGCTGAACTTGTGCGTGTGGATATGCAAAAGCGTTGCACCGCATTCGTCCACGCAATCGCGGAACGCCTGCTGAATGCGCGGCTCTTCGTCCAGGCCGTGGCCGTTGACGACCTCGATAATCAGATGCGTACCCGCAAAGACGACACCATCGCGACGGACGAAGTGGTCCTCGCGATCATCGTCGAAAACGTCACGGGTGGCGATTGCAGCCGATTGGCTGCGGGTGTCTTCCGCATGGGCGCCTGTCTCCAGACCGATCCCCAGTTGGAAGAGGTTGGCGTCTTTCATGGCGCTCCCCTTCGTACCAGCAGATTGAATCCAGTCGGTCCCTTAGCGCCCCCCCGGAAGGCCCGAAGTTGGGATCGGTCCCGATCGTGTGAGAGGGGCACCTAAGGCCTTCATTCGAGTCGATCAAGGATAGATTTGAAAGATCAGGCAAATTTCCCCGGCGAAAGCGGATGCGCCGCAGGGGGCAGGGGGTGTTGGCGAATGGCGAAAAGTGGGGTATCTATATACCTAATTTATAAGCCATTGTTTTTATGTCGATAATGCGGGATTGATGCACTTGACTGTGCGTGCAGAACCCTTAGAAGGGCGCAATCCCGAACGGGGCGTGGAATTCGCTGCGCCTCAGGACAATCCAGCCGATAGGGCCAAGATATGAAAACCTTTACCGCGACTCCGGCGGATATCGACAAGAAGTGGATCGTCATCGACGCCGAGGGCGTCGTGCTCGGCCGTCTTGCCTCGATCGTCGCCATGCGCCTGCGCGGCAAGCACAAGGCGTCCTTCACCCCGCATATGGACATGGGCGACAACGTGATCGTCATCAACGCCGACAAGGTGCAGATGACCGGCCGCAAGCGCGCCGACAAGAAATACTACTGGCACACGGGCCACCCGGGCGGCATCAAGCACCGCACTGCCGCCCAGGTGCTGGAGGGCGAATACCCCGAGCGCGTCGTGACCCAGGCGGTCAAGCGCATGCTGCCGGGCAACCGCCTGTCCCGCAAGCTGATGACCAACCTGCGCGTCTATGCCGGGGCCGAGCATCCGCACGTGGCGCAGAACCCCGAAGTCCTGGACGTGAAGTCCATGAACAAGAAAAACACCCGGAGCGCATGATGGCCGAAGAAATCAAATCCCTCGACCAGCTGAACGAGGCCGTCTCGGGCGAGGCCGCTGTCGTCGCCGAGGCCGAAGCGCCGCGCGAACCCGTCCGTGACGAGTTCGGCCGTTCCTACGCCACCGGCAAGCGGAAGGACGCGGTCGCCCGCGTCTGGATCAAGCCCGGCTCGGGCAAGGTCACGGTGAACGGCAAAGAGCTGAACACCTATTTCGCCCGTCCGGTGCTGCAGATGATCCTTCGCCAGCCCTTCACCGTGGCCGGCGTCGAGGACCAGTTCGACGTGCAGGCGACCGTCAAGGGCGGCGGCCTGTCGGGCCAGGCCGGTGCGGTCAAGCACGGCATCTCCAAGGCGCTGCAACTGTACGATCCCAGCCTGCGCGCGCCGCTGAAGGCTGCCGGCTTCCTGACCCGTGACAGCCGCGTCGTGGAACGCAAGAAGTTCGGCCGCCGCAAGGCCCGCCGCAGCTTCCAGTTCTCCAAGCGCTGATCGGGTATACCATGTTTGGCATCGGGGCCGCGCAATTGCGCGGCCCCTTTGTTTTGCGCTGCGCAGGATTGCTTAGCGGTCGGGCAGGCGCCGCATCAGGATCAGCGCCCCGGCCACGGCCAACAGCGCCCCCGTTGCCAGCGGCCGGGGCGTGCCGTCGAACAACTGCCCCACCGGCATCGCCAGAACCGCCGACATGACCGTCGCCAAGGCCCCGATGATAGAGGCCGCCATGCCCGCGATATGGCCCAGCGGTTCCATCGCTAGGGCGTTCAGGTTGCCGATGGTCAGCCCCAGCATCCCAAAGATCGTGATCGACCAGATCACATAGGCCGGAAACTCGGCCCAGGCCGGCCACAGGCCCGCCCACAGCGTCACCGCCATCAGCGCCGAAAGGCACAGCTGCACGATCAATGTGGTGCGGATCAGAAACCGCATGCCCATCCGGCCCACCAGCATCGCGTTCAGAAAACTGGCACTGCCCGAGATGACCGCGATCAGCCCGAACCACCAGTGGAACGTATCGCCCCGCCCGAAATACTGGTCAAAGATTTGCTGGGTCGAGGTCAGCACCATGAACAGCACCGAAAAGATCAGCGTCTGTACCAGCGTTGCCGTGCGCGCCACCGGGTCGGCGAAGACCTCGCGCGCCGCTTCCATCAGGGGGCCCGTGGCCAGTTGGCGCCTGCGGGCGGGCGGCAGGGTTTCGGGCTGGCGAATGGCGTACCAGCTGACGGAAATCAGCGCGAACACGACAAATGCCCCGAAAATGCCGCGCCACCCGAACAGCGCGATCAGCCCGGCCCCCACCGTGGGCGCCAGGGCGGGCAGCAGGGTAAAGATCATCATCACGAAGGATACGATCCGGGCCATGTCGCGGCCGGAATAAAGGTCGCGCACCACCGCCAGCGCCACAACGCGCGGACCCGCTGCGCCCAGCCCCTGTACGAACCGGCCCAGCAGCATCGCCTCCAGCGTTTCGCCCGTTCCTGCCAGGAAGGCCCCCACCATGTAAAGCGCGGCACCGCCCAGGATGACCGGCTTGCGCCCCAACGCATCGGACAGCGGGCCTGCCAGCAGCGTCCCTGTCCCCATCCCGGCAACGAACAACGTGACGACGAATTGCGCCTGGTTCAGCTTGTCCGGCGTCAGTTCCGCCCCGATTTCGGGCAGGGCTGGCAGCATGGCGTCGATGGAAAAGGCGACCGTGGCATAAAGCAGGGCCATCATCGCGATGAATTCCGTCCGCGAGAGGCGCCGGGGGGTCATGCTGCCATCCTTTCAACTGGGTCTGAGTGCGCCCGTCTTGGAACAGATCGCAGGGCGGCGCCAGCCGAAAACGCGACAGATCACAAGCTATTGCAGGCGGGTTCCCTGCGGTGCGCCGCCCCGCAACTCGGCGATCACGTCTTCCCACAGCGTGGTTGGCTGCGCGCCCACCAGGGCATGGGTGTTCGCCACGATGAAGGTCGGCACGCCGGTCACGCCGCGCTCGCGCGCATGGGCGTCGCGGGCGCGGATATCTTCGACATCGGCATCGCTGGCCAGCAGCCGGGCGATCATCGCCCCGTCCATCTCGGCCCGCTCGGCGATGGCGCGCAGAATGTCCGGGTCGCCGATATCCTGCCCGTTCTGGAAATATGCCTCGAACAGGAAAGAGATGACCGCCTGCTGCCGCCCCTCGATCCCCGCCCAGTGGATCAGGCGGTGCGCGTCCAGTGTGTTGGGCGTGCGGGTGATCGCGGCCAGGTTCAGGTCCAGTCCGGCCTCGCGGGCATGCTCGGCGATCTCGGCATAGGTTTGCGCCGCCTGCGTCTTGCCGCCGAACTTGGCCTCCAGGTACGTACGGCGATCCATGCCCTGTTTCGGCATGTCCGGGTTCAACTGGAACGGATGCCAGGTGATCGCAAAGGGATGATCGGGATGGCGCTGCAGGGCCGTGTCCAGCAGCCGCTTGCCGATATAGCACCACGGGCAGATCGGATCGGCAAAGATATCAAGCAAGACCATGCGCGCCCTCGTAGTCCTGACGGATCAGGCGGCGGTTCAGCTTGCCGTTCGCGCCCTTGGGCAGGGCGTCCATGTGGATGTAAAGGCGCGGCTGCTTGTAGCGGGCCAGCCGTTCGGCGGCAAAGCCCTGCAAGGTGGCCTCGTCCTGCACCTCGCCCGTGTAGAAGGCGGCGATGACGGTGGTGTCGGCCTTAATGGCGATTTCAGTTGCAGCGACTTCCTGGATCGCGGGGTGTTCCAGCAGGGCGCGCTCCACCTCCAACGGTGAGACGCGCACGCCGCCCGCGTTCAGCATGTCGTCGGCCCGGCCCAGATAGGTGATTGCGCCATCCTCGGCCATGCTGACCATGTCCCCCGTCAGGAACCATTCCCCGTCAAAGCGGTGGCGCGCCTCGGCCTCGGCCCGCAGATAGCCCAGCATAAGGCCCGGGTCGCGGTTGGACACGGCCAGCTGTCCCGGCTCGCCCCGTTCGACGGGGGTGTGGTCGGGGCCCAGAACCGCGATGCGCCGCCCCGGCTGCGGATAGCCAGAGGCACCGGCGGGTGCGGGGCGGGCCGGGTTGCCGGAAATGAAGGTGGAACATTCCGACATGCCCAACGCCTCATAGACCTTGGTGCCGGTGGCCTCTTGCCAGGCGGCGCGGGTGGCCTCGGGCAGTTTTTCGCCCGCAGAAAGGCCATGGCGCAGCTTGGGCAGCACCAGATGGGGAAAATCCCGCAACATCGGCCGGTAGACGCCGGGCGCGGCGGCAAAGATCGTCGCGTCAAAGCGCTTCAGCAACAGCGGCAGCTGCGCGGGCCGCACCCCCGGCGCCGGGATCAGCGCGGTTGCCCCGATGGCCCAGGGATCCAGCAGCCCGGTGCCCAGCGTGTAGGTCCAGTTGAACGCGCCCGCATGCAGCAGACGGTCATCGCGGGTCAGCCCGTACCAGCCGTCCCACATCATCTGCCGCGCCCAGACTGCGCGGTGGGCATGGATTACGCCACGCGGCCGCCCGGATGTGCCCGAGGTATAGACCACATAGGCCGGGCGGTTCGGATCGCCCATCACATAATCCGCCGGGTCGCTTTCGTAAAACGCCCGCTGCGCGTCGATATCCAGCACCGGCGCTGCGCACCCCTCGGGCAGGGCGATGTCGGGACCGGCCAGGATCACGCCCGGTTCCACCTCGGCGGCCAGCTTGGTGATCTCGGGGCCGGTCAGTTGCGCCGAGGTCGGCACCGGGATCAGCCCCGCCGCGATGGCGCCCAGAAACCCGATGGGAAACTCAACCCCGTTTCCAAGGCGCAACAGGACATGCGTACCGGGCGCCAGCCCCATCTCGGCCAGCCCGCCCGCCAGGCCGCGCACGGCCGCGGCCAGCCGTCCATAGCTCCACCTGTCGGCGCCGTGGGGGCCGATGATCGCCAGGGCGATCTTGTCGGGGTCGGTCAGGGCCGTGGCCAGCACATGGGCGGTCAGGTTGAACGGGGCGGGGCAGGGGGTCGGGGCCCCTTCGTCATAAAGTGCAAGCATGCGGCGGTGCTAGCCCCGCGCTCTTGCGGTTGCAAGGGGCAAGGACTAGACCCTTAAAGCATGGAGGAAATGCGCGAGCACAGCCTGATCCACATTACCCGCGCCAGCGGCACCGACGCGCCGCCCGAGGCCGTGGATCTGGGCCAGCGTGTGCGCGAATTGCGCACCGACAAGAACTGGACCCTGGAACAGGCCGCCAAACAGGCGGGGCTTGCCCGCTCTACCCTGTCGAAGATCGAAAACGCGCAAATGTCACCGACCTACGAGGCGCTGAAGAAGCTGGCCACCGGCTTGGGTGTGACCGTGCCGCAGTTGTTCACGCCGCCGCGTGCCTCGCAGGGGGGCGGGCGCATGGCGGTGACCCGGATGGGCGAGGGGGCCTCTCACGCGACGGCCACCTATGAACACGAATTGATGGCCGGCGCGCTGAGCCAGAAGCGGATGATGCCCTACCGCACCCGGATCCGCGCCCGCGACATCGCCGAGTTCGACGGTTGGGTGCGCCATTCGGGCGAAGAGTTCCTGTACGTCCTGACCGGCGTCGTGCAGCTGTTTACAGAATTCTACGCCCCGGTAGAGATGCGCCGCGGGGACAGCGCCTATTATGATGCCGAGATGGGGCACAACGTGATCTCTGTCAGCGAAGAGGACGCGACCGTCCTGTGGGTTACGTCGCTGGGCTAGGCATCGGCTGGCGGGGGGCTCAGATCGCCTGGCGGAACGCCAGCGGGGCCTGGCCGGTGCGGTCGTGAAAGACGCGGGTGAAATAGGCCGGAGAGCCGTATCCCAACGCGCCTGCGATCTGTTTGACCGGGGCCGATGTGTCCGCCAGCAGGCGCCGCGCTTCGCTGATCTTGCGCTCGGTCAGCAGGTCCGACGCGGTGCGCCCGCAGGTCTGCTTGCACACCCGCGTCAGATGGGTGGGCGTGACGCCCAGGGCCGCGGCGTAGTCGGACACGGATTTGTCGCTGCGAAAGTCCTTTTCCACCAGCGCGGCATAGCCCGCGGCCAGCCGGCGGGCCGAGTCCGTGGCGGAAACGGGTTCCTCGGCTTCGGCGATCTGGCGTTCCAGCCAGACCGAGATCAAACCGGCATAATGTTGAACTGCGCGCCGGGCGGCGGGGCGGCGGCCCTCCAGCTCGCGTTGCAGGCTTTCCAGAAGGCCGGTGAACTCGCCCTGCACCGCGCCGTCGCGGATACGCAGGTGATGCGAGGTTTCAGGAAGTTCCAGATCCGGCATCCCCGAAAAAATCACAGCCGTCCCGTAGACGGCCCCCGTCACCTCAAAGGCGTGCATGGTGTGGGCCGGGATGTAGACCGCGTTATGGGCGCCATAGCCGCCCGTGACCCCGCCCACCGTGATCCGGCCCTGGCCGCGTGTGATCCACAGCAATTGCGGTGCCGAGTAACTGCGCATCGCCTGTACCCGCCAGCGCCCGCCCTGGGTCAGGCGTGAGAAAGGAACCAAGCGAATTTCCGGGAACAGGGACATGGCAGCGTCTCGGGGCAGCGGACAGAAAGGGGCAGACAGGTTCGGATGGGGCAACTTTGGCCCGATTCGCAGCGTCGGGCAAAGGAAACCCTGTCCGATTCGTCCAGTTTTCGCCCAGCCAGTTCCGGCCGATCACCAATCGGGCCGCCAGCGCGGCCACTGTTTCAGCCGCGAGCGGAACCAGGTGCGCTGACGCTTGGCATATTGGCGCGAGGCGGTCTTGGCCGCGGCAATGGCGGCATCCAGGGAAATTTCTCCGCGCAGATGGGCGACCAGTTCGGGCGCGCCGATCGCCTGGGCCGATTGCGCCGCCGGATCCCAGCGGGACAGGTTGGCGCGCACTTCCTCCAGGGCACCTTCGGCGATCATCGCGTCGAAGCGGGCCTCGATCCGGGCGTTCAACTGCTCGCGCGGGGCGTCGATCACCAGGGGTTGGGTGCGGGCCAGCGGCAACAGGGGCGGGGGCGTGGCATCCTGCCAGGCGGCCAGCCCGCGCCCGGTGGCGCGCTGCACCTCCCAGGCGCGTTGCACCCGGCGGGGATTGGCCGTGTCGATCCGGGCCGCGGTGTCTGGGTCCAGCTCCGCCAACAGGGCGGCGATGCCCGCGTCGGCAATACGGGTATCGGCCTCGGCGCGGATCTGGTCGGGCGTGGCCGGGATTTCGGCCAGCCCCTCGGTCAGGGCGGTGAAATACAGACCCGTCCCGCCCACGATGATCGGCCGGTCCGCCCCTTGCAGGATCGGCGCCACGTCCCGCAGCCAGTGCCCCACAGAATAGGCCCCGTCGACAGGCACATGGCCATAGAGCGCATGTGGCGCCTGCGCCATGTCCCGGGGCGAGGGGCGCGCGGTTAGGATGCGCCAGCCCGCAAAGACCTGCAGCGCGTCAGCATTCACGATCACGCCCCCCTGCGCCCGCGCGATGGCAAGCGCCAGCGCGGACTTGCCGCTTGCCGTGGGACCCGCGATCAGAACCGGTCGCGCCGGATCGAGAGAGGGGATCGTCATGTGCCTGCCTGCCGTCTTTGCCCGTTGAACCCGCCGTGGTTTTCCGACATTTTGCCGGCAAGCCAAACAATGGGATAGCGGGGACCCTATGAGCGACGGCAGCGCCAATCAACCGACGCCGGCCTATGGCCGTGTGCTTCTGAAAATTTCGGGCGAGGCGCTGATGGGCGACCAGGGCTACGGGCTGCACCCCCCCACCGTGGAACGGATCGCCCGAGAGGTGAAGGCAGTGCGCGATCTGGGCGTGGAAATCTGCATGGTGATCGGCGGCGGCAACATCTTTCGCGGGTTGCAGGGGTCGGCGCAGGGGATGGAGCGGACCACCGCCGATTACATGGGCATGCTGGCCACCGTGATGAACGCCCTGGCCATGCAATCGGCGCTGGAAAGCCTGGGCGTCTTTTGCCGGGTCATCACCGCGATCCGTATGGACGAGGTCGCCGAACCCTATATCCGCCGCCGCGCCGTGCGCCACCTGGAAAAGAAGCGCGTCATCATCTTTGCTGCGGGCACCGGCAACCCCTATTTCACCACCGATACCGCCGCGACGCTGCGCGCCAACGAAATGGCCTGCGAGGCGATCTTTAAGGGCACCAAGGTGGACGGTGTTTATGACAAGGATCCCGTCAAGCATGCCGACGCAAATCGGTATGACGAGATCACCTATGACGACGTGTTGCAGAAGAACCTGAAGGTGATGGATGCCTCTGCCATCGCGCTGGCGCGGGACAATGACCTGCCGATCATCGTGTTTTCGCTGGACGAACCCGGTGGCTTCCGCGGCATCCTAGCCGGGCAAGGCACCTATACAATCGTCCACGGTTAGCGGTATAGAGCGCTTCAGGGCGCCGAAAGAACGAGAAGAGACGACAATGTCTGAAGACGATCTGGAAATCGACCTCGACGACCTCACCCGCCGTATGGACGGCGCGATGGTCGCCTTGAAACATGAATTCGCCTCGCTGCGCACGGGCCGGGCCTCGGCCAGCATGCTGGACCCGGTCATGGTGGACGCCTACGGCGCGACGACGCCGATCAACCAGGTGGGCACCGTCAATGTGCCCGAACCGCGGATGGTCACGATCAACGTCTGGGACAAGTCCTTGGTGAACAAGGTCGAAAAGGCGATCATGGAATCCGGCCTGGGCATCAATCCCCAGACCAACGGCACGATCATCATGCTGCCGATCCCCGAGTTGAACGAGGAACGCCGCCGCGAACTGACCAAGGTCGCCGCGCAATATGCCGAACAGGCCCGTGTCGCGGTCCGCAACGTGCGTCGTGATGGCATGGAACAGCTCAAGAAGGCCAAGAATGCCGGGATGAGCGAGGACGACCAGAAGATCTGGCATGACGAGATCCAGGAACTGACCGACAAGCATATCGCCCAGATCGACAAGGCGCTGGAGACCAAGCAGGCGGAGATCATGCAGGTCTGAGGCGAAGCGGTCCCATGATCCGGGGCCGATAGGGGGACGGCGTGGCCGCAAGAGACAGCACACAAGCCGGTCCGGCCCATGTCGCGATCATCATGGACGGCAATGGCCGCTGGGCGCAGATGCGCGGGCGTCCGCGCCTGTACGGCCATCAGGCGGGCGCGCGCCGCGTGCGCGAGATCGTCGAGGCCTGCCCGGATCTGGGCATTCGCTACCTGACGATCTTTGCCTTCTCGACCGAGAACTGGAAACGCACCCAGGCCGAGGTGGCCGGGCTGATGATGCTGTTCCGCCGCTACATCCAGAAAGAGGCCGAAGCGCTGCACGATGAGGGCGTGCGCGTGCGCTTTATCGGCGATCGTGACCGGCTGGATGGCAAGCTGGTCTCTTTGATGCAGTCGCTGGAGGATCTGACCGCGGACAACGACCTTGTGCACCTGACCATCGCGATCAACTACGGTGGCCGCGACGAGGTGGCCCGCGCGACCAAGCGGCTGGCGCGCGAGGTGGCCGCCGGGCGCCTTGACCCCGAGGATGTGGATGCCGAAACGCTGGCGCATTTTCTGGATACCTGTCTGCTGCCCGACCCCGACCTCGTGATCCGCACCAGCGGCGAGGCGCGCATATCCAACTTTCTGCTCTGGCAATCGGCCTATGCGGAGTACGAGTTCACGCCGGTTCTCTGGCCCGATTTCACCCGGACCCATTTCGAGAAGATCATGCAAGACTATGCCACGCGCGACCGCCGCTTTGGCGCGGTGAAGGCCTGATGCCCGGAAGCTGGGAGGATCTGCGAACCCGGCTGGCCTCTGGCGCGGCGCTGGCGGTTTTGGGCGTGGTGATGATCGGCCTGGGCGGGCCGTGGTTCGCGGGCCTGGCGGCCGCTGTGGTGGGTGTGATGATCTGGGAACTGACCCGGATGACCGCCCCTGACAACCGCGCGGCGGCGGTGCAACTGGGCATGCTGGCGGCCAGCGCGGTGTTGTTGGCGCGCGCCTTGCCCGGGATCTATGTGCTGCCTGTTCTGCTGGCGCCGGTTCTGGTCGGTGCCGGGCAGATCGGGCGCAACCGGGCGCTTTTCGTGGGCTTTGCCGCAGCTATCCTGCTGGCCGGCTATGCGCTGTCGCTGTTTCGCGACAGTTACGGCATGGCCTGGCTGGCTTGGCTGGTGCTGGTGGTCATCGCCACCGATGTCGCGGGCTATTTCGCCGGTCGCTTTATCGGCGGGCCGAAATTCTGGCCTCGCGTCAGCCCGAAAAAGACATGGTCGGGCACCTTGGGCGGTTGGCTGGCGGCGCTTTGCGTCGGGCTGATCTTTGCGGCCTTTACCGGGGCCGGGGCCGGGGCCGGGGTCGGGCTGGCGGCGTTTTCTGTGCTGCTGTCGGTGGCCAGCCAGGTCGGCGATCTTTCCGAAAGCGCCTTGAAGCGGCGCATGGGGGTCAAGGACAGCTCGGCACTGCTGCCCGGCCATGGCGGGCTTTGCGACAGGTTCGACGGGTTGATGGGGGCGGCGCTCTTCATGCTGCTCGTCGCGCAATTGATCTACATCCCCGAAGTGAGGTTTTGACGGCATGCGCAAGCGGATCACGATTTTCGGCGCCACGGGCTCGATCGGTGAAAACACGGTCGATCTGCTGATCCGCCAGGGCGGGGCAGGGGCCTATGACGTGGTCGCGCTGACCGGCGGTCGCAACATCGCGCGGCTGGCGGAACAGGCGCGCGAATTGCAGGCCGACCTTGCCGTCACCGCCTATCCCGAACTTTACGAAGACCTGAAAACCGCTTTGGATGGCACGGGGGTAGAGGTTGCCGCGGGGCCGCAGGCGCTGGTCGATGCCGCGGACCGCCCCTCGGACTGGATCATGTCGGCCATCGTCGGGGCCGCGGGGCTGGTGCCGGGGATGCGGGCGCTGCAACATGGCACCACCCTGGCCCTTGCCAACAAGGAAAGCCTGGTCACCGCGGGGCCGCTGCTGCTGGCCACTGCCGAACAGAACAAGGCCCGCATCCTGCCCGTGGACAGCGAGCATTCCGCCGTCTTTCAGGCGCTGGTGGGCGAAGAGATGGAGGCCGTCGAGCGGATCATCATCACCGCCTCGGGCGGGGCGTTCCGCGACTGGCCGATCGAGGCATTGGAAAAGGCGACCCCCGAAGAGGCCTCTAGCCATCCGAACTGGGCTATGGGCCAGCGGATCACCGTGGACAGCGCATCCATGTTCAACAAGGCGCTGGAGCTGATTGAAACCAAAGAGTATTTCGGCGTCGACCCCAAGCGGATCGAGGCCGTCGTCCACCCCGAGTCGCTGATCCACGCCCTGGTCGGCTTTCGCGACGGGGCGATCATGGCCCATGTCGGGCCGCCGGACATGCGCCACGCCATCGGGTATGCGCTGAACTGGCCCGAACGGGCGGACTTGCCCGTGGCGCGGCTGGACCTGACCGAGATCGGTCAACTGAATTTCCGCCCGGCCTGCGAAAAACGCTGGCCCGCCTTGCGCCTGGCCCGCGAGGTGATGGAGGCCGGCGGGTTGACCGGCGCGGCCTTCAACGCCGCGAAAGAGGCGGCGCTGGATGCCTTCCTGGCGCGGCAGATCAAATTCACGCAGATGTCCGAGGTGGTCGAGGCGGTGCTCGACAGGCTTTCGCGCGAAAGCGGCCTCACAAATGACGCGATCAGCCTTGAGAAAGTGCTTGAGGTGGACCATCTGGCACGGCAGACCGCCGTGTCGGTCGTTCAGATGATCGAGCAGTAAAACAGAGGCTTCCAATTGGATATCCTGTCCCAGATCCCGACCTTCGGGAACGTCGCCTTTACGCTGGTGGCGTTCGTTGTGGCGCTGTCGATCATCGTGACGATCCACGAATACGGGCACTACATCGTCGCGCGGTGGTCCGGGATCCACTCCGAGGTGTTCTCGCTGGGATTTGGGCCGGTGCTGTTCTCGCGCGAGGATCAGAACGGCACCCGCTGGCAGATCGCGGCGCTGCCCTTGGGGGGATATGTGCGCTTTCTGGGGGATGCGGACGCGGCAAGCGGCAAGAGTGATGCGCTCTTGTCCGAGCTGGATGACGATACGCGGCGCCACACGATGCACGGTGCGCCGCTGTGGGCGCGCACAGCCACAGTGGCCGCGGGGCCGCTGTTCAATTTCGCCCTGTCGATCCTGATCTTTGCCGGGTTGGTGATGTTCCGCGGCGAGGCGATCGAGCCGCCGACGGTCGGGCAGATGGCCGAACTGCCTGCGGCCGCGATGGACAGCAACGGTCTGCAACCGGGTGACCGTATCGTTGCCTTGGGCGGCGTGGACACCCCCGATTTCCAGACGTTCTACGACGCGGTCGCGGCGCTGCCCCTGGATGGGCAGACGCTTTACACGGTCGAGCGGGAGGGCCAGCGGCTGGACCTTACGGGGCCGTATCCGTTCCCGCCGCTGATCCAGTCCGTCCAGCCCGGTTCGGCCGCGGCAGAGGTCGGCCTGAAGGAAGGCGATGTGGTCCGCGCCGTCGACGGGCAGGAGATCATCGCCTTTTCCGAATTGCAAAGCCTGATCGCAGAGGCCGGCGGCACCCCGGTCACCCTACGTGTCTGGCGCGATGGCACGGATCTGGAATTCGGCCTGACGCCCCGCCGCATGGATCTGCCGCTGCCCGATGGCGGGTTCGAGCAGCGCTGGCTGATCGGGATGACCGGCGGGCTTGTCTTCGACCCGGCGACCCGGACGCCCGGGCCCTGGGGGGCGCTGGTGCATGGCGTCGACCAGATATATTACATCATCCAGTCCAGCCTGTCGGCGCTGTACCACATGGTGACCGGTGCCATCAGCTCGTGCAACCTGTCCGGGCCGATCGGCATCGCCGAAAGCTCTGGCGCGGCGGCCAGCCAGGGCGCGCTCAGCTTCATCTGGTTCATCGCGATGCTGTCGACCGCGGTCGGCCTGCTGAACCTGTTTCCCATCCCGGTTCTGGATGGCGGTCACCTGGTCTTTTACGCCTATGAGGCAGTGACCGGGCGCCCGCCCAGCGACCGCGCCATCCGGGTTCTGATGACGCTGGGTCTCAGCATCCTGCTGGCGTTGATGGCCTTTGCCCTGAGCAACGACATCCTTTGCCCCTGATCGGTCGAATTCCGGCCACAATCTTGCATTACCCTTGGCACTCGACGGGTTGAATCCGTTCACTCCGAGGAGGTCACGATGCACGCCATACAAAATTCCGTTCGCGGGCTTCATCTGCTGTTCGATCTGAACATCGACCGCCTGCTGTTTCCCGGTGCGATCAGCCTGGCGCTGGTGCTGGCGGCCTATCTGGTGTCGCTCTGAGCCGGACGACGCCTGCCGGCCACATCGTGCCGGTGAAAGCGCATTGGACCGATCGCGCGCTTTGACAATCCGGGGTAATCCCGTTAGCAAGACGGAACAATGAAGCGTCACTGCGGGGCTGGGGATGAACCTGTATCATGACGCCGAACACGCCGGAAACGGCGTCATTCGGCATGTCGCGACTGCGATAACGATCATCGTTTTCTTCAGCGTTTTCAGCGCCTTGACGCTGACTCCGAAGGCTGCGCTTGCACAAAGCTACAGCTTTTCGTCGGTTCAGGTCGAGGGGAACGCCCGGGTCGATGCCGCGACGATCGTCAGCTACGCCGGAATCGCACGCGGTGAAACGGTCTCGGCCGCGCGGCTGAACGATGCTTATCGCAGCATTGTCGAAAGCGGGCTGTTCGAAAGCGTCGAATTGCAGCCCCGGGGCGGAACGCTGGTCATCAAGGTGGTCGAGTATCCGACCATCAACGTGATCGCGTTCGAGGGGAACCGGCGGATCAAGGATGACGACCTTGCGGGGATCGTCCAGTCGCAATCGCGCCGTGTCTATTCCCCCAGTGTGGCCGAGGCCGACGCGGCGTCGATCACCGCCGCCTATGAACAATCCGGCCGTTTGGCGGCCACGGTGACCCCCAAGATCATCCGCCGCAGCGACAATCGCGTGGATCTGGTCTTCGAGATCGTCGAGGGCAAGGTCGTCGAGATCGAGCGTATTTCCTTTGTCGGCAATCGCAACTTCTCCGACTCTCGCCTGCGCCGCGCGCTTGGGACCAAGCAAGCGGGCCTGCTGCGCGCGCTGATTTCCCGCGACACCTTCGTTGCCGACCGGATCGAGTTCGACAAGCAGGTGCTGCGCGATTTCTACATGTCTCGTGGCTTTGTCGATTTTGAGGTGCTGTCGGTGACGCCCGAACTGACCCGCAGCCGCGATGCCTATCTGGTGACCTTCACGATCCGTGAAGGCCAGCGATTCAGCTTTGGCAAGATCACCACCGTGTCCGATCTGCCCGAGATCGACCCCGCCGAATATCAGGACGCCGTGCGCATCCGCACTGGCAGCGTCTACACGCCCACCACGATCGAGGGGGCGGTGACCCGCCTGGAACGTCTGGCCCTGCGCCAGGGGCTGAACTTCATCCGGGTAGAGCCGCGGATCACCCGGAACGACCGCACGCTTGAACTGGACGTGGAATTCGCCGTTGTCAGAGGCGAGCGGCTTTTCGTCGAGCGGATCGATATCGAGGGGAACTCGACCACGCTGGACCGCGTCATCCGTCGCCAGTTCCGCACCGTCGAGGGCGATCCCTTCAACCCGCGCGAGATTCGCCAGGCCGCTGACCGTATTCGCGCCTTGGGCTTCTTCTCCTCCACCGATGTGAGCGCGCGTGAAGGCACTGCGCCGGATCAGATGATTGTTGACGTCGATGTGGAAGAGCAGCCGACCGGCTCGGTTTCGGTTGGCCTCAGCTATTCGGCGGCATCCGGCGCCGGGGCGACCCTGGGCTTCAGCGAATCGAACTTCTTGGGCCGTGGTCAGTTGCTCAGCGCGTCGATCAGCACGGGCGTGGACGATGTGTCGTCGCAGCTGGTCTTTGCCGAACCGGCCTTCCTGGGCCGTGACCTGACCTTCGCCTTCGCAGCCTATTACACCGAGACTGACGACCAGGACAGCGAGTCCTACGACACGCGCAATATCTCTGTCTCGCCGTCGTTCGAATTTCCGCTGTCGGAATCGACGCGCCTGCAACTGCGCTACACGGTGGGCGAATCGACTATCGACAACTACACGGGTACGTCGAACCTGATCCGTACCGAGACGAATACGACCGATCCGGGTCCTCCGGTGGTTGTCTACGGCAACGGATCGGGCAAGTCCTCGCTGTCTTACTCTAAGCTGGGCTATACCTTCAGCTTCGATACCGAAGATCGGGCCCTGAACCCCAACAACCGCTACATGCTCAGCCTTAGCCAGGACTACGCGGGGCTTGGCGGTGACATGGAATTCATCGAAACGGCGTTCAAGGCGATCGCGCAGACGGCGGTCATGAACGAGGATCTGCGCCTGCGGGCCGAATTCGAAGCCGGCGCGCTGGCGATGCTGGGTGGCCAGGACAGCCGGGTTGCGGAACGCTATTTCCTGAACGGCAAGATTCGCGGTTTCGAAGGGAATGGCCTGGGCCCGCGCGACCTGGCCACAGGCGACGCGCTTGGGGGCAACACCTATGCGGTGCTGCGACTCGACACCCGGTTCCCGCTGGGTCTGCCCGAGGAATACGGGATCGAGGGCGGCTTCTTCGCCGATTTCGGGTCGGTCTGGGATCTGGACAACCCGCTGGGGAACGACGACGGGTTCTACCTGCGGGCGGTGCTGGGCTTTGCCATCTATTGGGACACGCCGCTGGGTCCGCTGCGGTTCAACTTCACCGACGCGGTCCAGAGAGAGTCCTATGACAAGGAACAGACCTTCGATCTGACGCTTTCGACGGAATTCTGATGCTGTCCAGGGGTCTGCTGCTTGCGGCCTGTCTTGCGGCGTTCGTGTTGGCGGGCGCAGTGCAGGCACAGGACACGCGGGCGCCCCTTCTCAGCCCGGTTCTCGTGCTTGACCGCGAGCGGCTTTTCGCTGAATCGCAGGCTGGGCAGGCGGTCCTTGCCCAGGCCGAGGCCGAGCGGGCCGAGCTTGCCGCCGAGAATCGCCGGATCGAGGCCGAACTGACCGAAGAGGAACGCGCGCTTACAGAACAGCGCCCGATCCTGCCGCCAGAGGAATTCCGCGCGCTTGCCCAGGCTTTCGACGAAAAGGTCGTGGCAATCCGCCGCGCGCAGGACAAGAAGGGCCTGGAGCTGACACAGCGCCGCGAACGCCTGCAACAGGAATTCTATCGCGACGCGTTGCCGATCATTGCAGGGCTTGTGCGCGACAGCGGCGCGGTTCTGGTCATGGATCGCAGTGCGGCATTGCTGGTCGCAGATCAGATCGACATCACCGATGCGGCGATTGCGCAGATCGATGCCCAACTGGACGATGATCAGACACCACCCACCGCAGAGGACGACGCCACGCCCGACGATGGGCCAGCCGCACAACCCTAGCCCTGCTTGTGTCCGGCAGGCCGACTTGCTAGGTGCACAGCCGGGGCCGGACCAGCACCGGCCTGCCAATCAAGGAGCCCAGTGCACATGAGCGAAGCGCCCGTCACGGAAGCCGATATCCAGCTGATCCAGCGGATCCTTCCCCATCGCTACCCCTTCCTGCTGGTCGATCGCGTGACCCAGATCGTCCCGAATACCAGCGCCGTGGGGATCAAGAATGTCACGATGAACGAGCCGCATTTCCAGGGCCATTTCCCGGGAACGCCGATCATGCCGGGCGTGACCATCGTCGAATCCATGGCCCAGACCGCAGCGGTCATGGTGGGCATCTCGCTTAACACTATCGACCATGATCTGCTGGTTTATTTCATGGCGATCGACAAGTGCAAATTCCGGCGCAAGGTCGTGCCCGGCGATGTTCTGGAACTGCATGTCGAGGTCAAGCGCGGCGGGGCCAAGATCTGGAAATTCGACGGGGTTGCCAAGGTCGGCGACGAGGTCGCGGCCGAGGCGTCATTCACCGCGATGATGGACCTTCCGCAGGAGTAGGCGCCGATGGCCATCGACCCAAGCGCGCACATCCATCCCTCGGCCGTGATCGAGGAGGGGGCGGAGATCGGCCCGGACTGCCGGATCGGCCCCTTTTCGGTGATCGGTCCGCGGGTTCGCCTGGCCGCCGGGGTCGAGGTCAAGAGCCACGCCATCGTCACCGGACTGACAGAGATCGGCGAAGGCACCCAGATCTTCCCCTTCGCCAATATCGGCGATGTGCCGCAGGATCTGAAATACGCGGGCGAGGAAACGCGCCTTGTGGTGGGCGCGCGCAACCGGATCCGCGAAGGCGTGACCATGAATACCGGCACACGCGGTGGCGGGGGCGTGACCCGCGTGGGCGACGATTGCCTGTTCATGACCGGCGCCCATGTCGGCCATGACGCCCAGGTTGGCAACGGGGTGATCCTGGCCAACAACGCGGCGTTGGCCGGGCACTGCATCATCGGCGATCAGGTCATCATCGGCGGGTTGTCGGGCATCCATCAGTTCGTGCGGATCGGCAAGGGTGCGATCATCGGCGCGGTGACGATGGTCACCAATGACGTGATCCCCCATGGCCTGGTGCAGGGGCCGCGCGGGGTGCTGGACGGGTTGAACCTGGTCGGGCTGAAGCGGCGCGGCGTGGACCGGGCCGAGATTTCGGCCCTGCGCGCCGCCTATCAGGCCCTTGCCCAGGATGACGATACCTTCATGCAACGCGCCCGCCGCCTGGCCGAGGAAACCGACAGCCCCCATGTGCGCGAGGTGGTGGAGTTCATCCTTGCCGAATCCGACCGGTCCTTCCTGACGCCGGGCAGATGAACGATCTGACCGCCATCATCGCCGGGCGCGGCGTCCTGCCGGTGCATCTGGCCCGCACCCTGGCGGCGCAGGGCGCGCCGTTTCTGGTGGCCGAGATCGAAGGGGCGGGCTTTGCCGCCTCTGCCGAACCGGGCTGGACCGTTGAACCCTTCGCGCTGGAACGGTTGGCACTGTTGTTTGACATGCTGCACGACCGCGGCGTGACCCGTGTCGTGCTGGCCGGGGGCCTTACCCGTCCGCGGCTGGAACCTGAACGGATCGACCCCAAGACCGCGCAACTGCTGCCGCGCATCCTGCCCGCACTGGGGCAGGGGGACGATGCGACCCTGCGCGCCGTCATCGCCCTGTTCGAGGACGAGGGGTTGACCGTGGTCGGCGCCGATGCCGTTGCCCCGGACCTGCTGCCCGCGCCGGGGGTGCAGACATATGTGCAGCCCAGTCAGGCAGATATGGGGGATGCGGACCGGGCCGCGCGGATTGTCGCCACCCTGGGTGCGGCCGATGTGGGGCAGGGCGCTGTGGTTGCCCAAGGGCTGTGCCTGGCGGTGGAAACCCTGCCGGGCACCGACGCGATGCTGGATTGGGTTGCCCAGGTGGCCGGGGCCTGCCGTCCCGATCCGAACGGGGCGCGCGGCGTGTTCTACAAGGCCCCGAAACCGGAACAGGATCGCCGCGTGGATCTGCCCGCCATCGGCCCCGCCACGGTCGAGGCCGCACACCGCGCGGGCCTGGCCGGGATCGTGATAGAGGCGGGCGGCGTGATGATCCTGGATGCCGAGGCCACCCGCGCCCGGGCCGATGCGCTGGACCTGTTCCTGTGGGTGCGCAGCCCGTGAAACTGTTCCTGATAGCGGGGGAGGCGTCCGGCGATGCGCTTGGCGCGGCGCTGATGTCCGGTCTAAAGGCGCTTGCACCCGGGGTGGAATTCCACGGGGTCGGCGGGCCGCTGATGCAGGCCGAGGGGCTGACCAGCCTGTTTCCAATGGACGAATTGTCGGTGATGGGCATCGCCGAGGTGCTGCCCCGCTACCGTGCCCTGATGCGCCGGATCGACCAATGCGCGGAAAAGGTTCTGCACCTTTCGCCCGATGCGCTGATTACCATCGACAGCCCGGATTTCTGTCTGCGCGTGGCTAGGCGGGTCAAGGCCGCCAGCACGATCCGCACGGTGCATTACGTCGCCCCCACGGTCTGGGCGTGGCGGTCGGGCCGCGCGCACAAGATGGCGCGCGTCATCGATCAGGTGCTGGCCCTGTTTCCGTTCGAGCCGCCCTATATGCAGGCTGCGGGTATGCGCTGCGATTTCGTGGGCCACCCGGTGGTCACGCAACCCCGTGCGCGTGCCCCAGAGGCCGCGGCCTTTCGCATGGCCCAGGGGATCGGCGCGGAAACACGGCTGCTGCTGGTGCTGCCCGGCTCGCGTCGGGGCGAGGTCACGCGCCTGGCGCCGGTCTTTGGCGCGGCCCTTGGGCCGGTTCTGGCGCGCCACCCTTCTGTCCGGGTGGTCGTGCCCGCCGCGCCCTCCCTGGCAGAGGAGGTGGGCCGCCTGACCGCCGGTTGGCCCGGTAACCCGGTGGTGCTGGACCCGGCCCACCCGGATGCCGCCGCCCGCAAGCGCGCGGCCTTTGCCGCCGCCGACCTGGCGCTGGCGGCCTCGGGAACGGTGTCGCTGGAACTGGCGGCCAATGCAACGCCCATGGTCATCGCCTATGACATGGCCTGGCTCAGCCGGCAGATCATCGGCCGGATGCTGAAGCTGGATACGGTGACGCTGGTCAATCTGGTCAGCGAAACCCGCGCCGTGCCGGAATTCCTGGGCAAGGATTGCCAGCCCGAGGCGATCGGCACGGCGCTTTTGCGTTTGCTGGACGACAATGCGGCGCGCGACGCACAGGTTCAGGCCGCACGCCTGACGATGGACCGGCTGGGCGCCGGGGGCGAGGCGCCGGGCCTGCGGGCTGCGCGCGCGGTGCTGGACGGGTTGGGGCAGGGGGGCTGAGGAAACTCAGACCCGGCGGGCATCGCGGCCGGAAATCACCATCAGTTCGCCGATATTCTCGCGCGTGATATAGCCCACCATCCGGCCCGAGGGTTCGGTCACCGCCACGGCCGGCGCACCGCTGTCCTGCAGTGCGTCAAGGGCGGCATCCAGCGGGGCACTCAGCGGCACGGTCGGGATGCCCTCTGTCATCGCCTCGGCGACGGGGCGGCTATCGCTGCCCTCTGCCAGGGCCGCGAACAGCGCATTCCGCGTCAGAAATCCGCGCAGGCCGCCGCCGCCGTCGATCACCGGAAATTCGTGCTGGGTGGTGCGGATCACCGCGTTCGAGGCCACCTGCAAGCGGTCGGAGGGGGCCAGCGATTCAAATTGCGTGATCATCGCATCGCGCGCCCGCAAATGCCGGGACATGTCGCGCAGGCTGACATCCGCGCTTTCGGCACCGGCGGCCAGGAACACGAAGACCGCGATCAGCACCAGCACGGGGCTGGCCCAGGTCAGGCCCAGAAACCCGAAGAGAAAGGCCAGCGCCTGCCCGCCCCGTGCAGCCAGCCGGGTCGCGGCCACGCGGCCCATGCCCATGGACAGGACCGCGCGGAACACCCGGCCCCCATCCATCGGAAAGGCCGGGATCATGTTGAACAGCACCAGGAACAGGTTGATCGCGGCCAGCTTGCCCCAGAAACCGGCTGCCGGATCCTCGATCGTGGCCAGACGGTCCAGATCGGTTTCGGCGCCCAGGGCGATCAGGACCGCCCAGATCGCCACGTTCACCGCGGGGCCCGCCACGGCCACGGCGATTTCCTGCGCGGGGCGTTTGGGCATCCGTTCCAGCCGGGCCAACCCGCCGATGGGCAGCAGCGTGATGTCCGGCGTTGCAATCCCGAAGCGCCGCGCCATCAGCGCGTGGCCGAACTCATGCGCCACCACGCAGGCAAACAGCGCCAGCACAAAGACCACGTTGATCAGGGCGGCCAGCGGCCCGGCCTGCATCCAGGCCGCGACCGCGATCCAGGCCAGCAACAGGAAAAAGGTCGCGTGGATCCGAAGCTCGGACCCCAGCAGCCGGCCTATGGAGAAAGACCAGACCATCGCGCGAACCTATCTCCCTGCGGTTTCTCCCGCCTGCCGCTCAGAACGGGATTTCGTCGTCCAGATCGCCTGCGGGGGCCGGACCACCGCCGCCACCGCCACGGTTGAAATCGCCGCCGCCGCCGCCATAACCGCCGCCTTGGTCATAGCCGCCACCGCCGTAATTGCCGCCGCCACCGCCGTAGCTGCCGCCCTCGCCGCCGCCGCGGGCATCCAGCAGCGTCAGCTCGCTTCGGTAGGGGCGCAGAACGACCTCGGTGCTGTAGCGATCCTGGCCGGACTGGTCCTGCCATTTGCGGGTTTCCAGCTGACCCTCGATGTAAACCTTGGACCCCTTGCGCAGGTATTGTTCTGCGATGCGGGCCAGCGGCTCAGAGAAAATGGCGACCGAGTGCCATTCGGTGCGTTCGCGCCGCTCGCCGGTGTTGCGGTCCTTCCAGGTTTCAGAGGTGGCAATGCGCAGGTTGCACACCTTGCCGCCGTTCTGAAAACTGCGCACCTCGGGATCGCGCCCCAGATTGCCGATGAGAATGACCTTGTTGACCGAGCCTGCCATATGCGCCCCCTTCGAATCCGCTTGAATTGTGGTCCGTATACAGCACCCCGACAAGGTTTATGGAAGGTGAATCCGGTCCCTGCATGTATCGGCGGCCCGGGTTGACCTGACGGGCAGGGCATGGACGGATAACATCGGCAAAGCGGAAGGGCACCCATGGAAGAGCTACAGCGCCAGGTCAGGCTGCTTTACACCGGCCGCAGCAAGCGGGCGCGGCGGTTCCGCTACGGGCTGATCGGGTTCGACGCGCTGACCATCCTCTATTTCATCGTGACGGCGTCTCTGCCGGTCTCGGCTTGGATGACAGGGCTGAACGCGGCGCTTGGCCTGTTGATCCTGCTGGATTTCACCGCGCGGCTGTGGATTTCCGAAAACCGGCGCCGGGAATTGACCCAAGTCTATACCCTGGCCGATCTGGCGGTGGTGGGGTCTTTGCTGCTGGCGCCGTTTTTCGCCGCGAACCTGGCGTTCCTGCGGATTCTGCGCGGCTTGCGGCTGATCCATTCCTATCACCTGCTGCGCGACCTGCGGCGCGAAAGCGTGCTGTTCCGCCGGCACGAGGATGCGATTCTGGCCACCGTCCACCTGTTCGTGTTCGTCTTTGTCACCACCTCGCTGGTCTTTGTGCTGGCTTTCGAGGAACACGCCGGCCCGGCGGCCTATGTCGACGCGCTGTATTTCACCGTGGCGACGCTGACGACGACAGGCTTTGGCGACATCACCATGACCACACCGGGGGGCAAGCTGCTATCGGTGTTCATCATGGTGGTTGGCGTCGCGCTGTTCGTGCGCTTGGCACGCGCGATGTTTCAGCCCTCGAAGATCAAGTACAAATGCCCCTCGTGCGGGCTGAACCGCCACGACCCGGACGCGATCCATTGCAAGCATTGCGGCGAGCCGCTGAAGATCGAAACCGAGGGTGTGAACGGCGACTGACCGGCCCGCAATGGGTGGCCTTTGTGCTGCGCACGCCTATGCTGGCGCCAGGTGTCTGAACAGGGAGTCGCCAGATGTCACTTGCAGGAAAGACCGCCATCGTCACCGGGTCGAATTCCGGGATCGGGCTTGGGATCGCCCATGAACTGGCCCGCGCGGGCGCGGCGGTTGTGCTGAATTCCTTTACCGACCGGGACGAGGATCACGCCTTGGCCGCGAAACTGGGCCGCGAACACGGGGTCGAGGCGCGCTATATCAAGGCCGACATGTCCAGCCCCGAGGAATGCCGCGCACTGATCGAACAGGCCGGTGCCTGCGATATCCTGGTCAACAATGCCGGGATTCAGCACGTCGCCCCGGTGGACGAATTCCCGGTGGAAAAATGGGACGCAATCATCGCGATCAACCTGTCCTCGGCCTTTCACACCACCGCTGCGGCGCTGCCGGTGATGCGGGCGGCGGGCTGGGGCAGGGTGGTCAATATCGCCTCGGCCCATGGGCTGACGGCGTCGCCCTACAAATCGGCCTATATCGCGGCAAAGCACGGGATCGTCGGGCTGACCAAGACGGTGGCGCTGGAAACCGCCGAAGAGCCGATCACCTGCAACGCGATCTGTCCCGGCTATGTGCTGACCCCGCTGGTCGAGGCGCAGATTCCCGACCAGATGAAAACCCACGGCATGGACCGCGAAACCGTCATCCGCGAGGTGATGCTGGAACGCCAACCCTCGCGCCAGTTCGCCACGGTGGAGCAGTTGGGCGGAACCACGGTGTTCCTGTGTTCGGATGCGGCGGCGCAGATCACCGGCACCACGATCAGCGTGGATGGCGGCTGGACCGCGCTTTAACACGTTCCGAAAAGAAGAGGGCCGCCCCGGCGGGACGGCCCATTTCATGGCATGGATGTGCGTCGCTCAGTCGGCGACGGCGGCAAACATGATCAGCGCCATGATCGGCACCAGAATGTCATGGGCCGAGGAAACGGTATCCTCGACGATGATTTCCGGCTCGATCACCGGCTCGGAATAGGCACCGGCAAAGGCCGGCGCAGCCATGCCCAGCACGAGGGCGCTCGTCAGCAGCACTTTCTTCATGGATCTCTGTCCCCAATGGTTGCCTTGGCCGGGACCGCGAGTCCCCAGACGTCGCACAACCCGACCCTCATACACGGGAATCGGTAACAGGTCCGTTCCAAGATTCCAGCAAAAAATGCAGGCGAGTCAAAGCTTGAGCAGCAGTGTTGCCGCAATCGTCCACATCAGCAACGCGATGGCCAGGTCCAGAATCCGCCAGGCCCGGGCGCTGGCCATGATCGGCGCAAGCCGCCGCGCCCCATAGCCGAGCGTGAAGAAGAACAGAAACGACGCCGTGACCGCCCCGATGGCGAACCCCATCCGCGGTGCTCCCGGCGCGAACCCGGCGGAAACCGCCCCGATCAGGCCCAGCGTGTCCAGATAAACATGCGGATTGAGCCATGTCATAGCCGCCGCAAGCGCCAGCACCTGCCAGACCGAGCGCCCCTGGCCCTGTCGGTGCATGCCGTTCCCACCCGTCAGCGCCGACCGCAACCGCATCGCGCCATAGACGACAAGGAACGCCGCCCCGGCCAGGATCAGCGCCGTCGTCGCACCGGGCCAGGCCGCGCTGATGATCCCGAAACCGGCAACGCCTGCCGCAATCAGCAGTGCGTCCGACAGGGCACAGAACAGGCACAGGGCAAAAACATGCTCTCTGGTCAGGCCCTGGCGCAGGACAAAGGCATTTTGCGCACCGATGGCCAGGATCAGCGACAGCGAGGTAAAGAACCCGGTCAGCGCCGCGCCAGTCATCCCGCGTGTCAGGCGTCGGCGCGCGCGCGTTGCGCGGCGCGGCGCAACATTTTCGGCGCATCGACGACCCGATCCTCATCGGGGGCCACCAGACCGGCCGAAATCACCAGCTTGGCGGCCTCTTCCACGCTCATGTCCAGTTCGATCACATCGGCCTGGGGCACGAAAAGCAGAAAGCCGGAGGTCGGGTTCGGCGTCGTCGGCAGAAAGACCGAAATCATCTGCTCGTCGCGGGGAATGCGGCGGTTCACCTCGCCCTTGGTCGCGGTCGAGATGAAGGCGACCGCCCAGATGCCCTTGCGCGGGTATTCCACCAGGCAGGCCTTGTCGAAACTGGTTTCCGACTGGGCGAAAACGGTTTCGGCGATCTGTTTCAGACCGTTATAGACGGACCGGATCACCGGCATCTGGTCGACGATTCGTTCCCCCCAGTGGATGAAGAAACGGCCGATCATGCCCTTGGCCATCCAGCCGACAAGCAGCGTGAACAACAGGAAGAAGATCACGCCAAGGCCGCGAATGTCGATCCCGATATACTGCTCGGGCTTGAACTTGTTGGGCACCAGCGGCAGCACGACCCCGTCAATCCAGCCGGTCACCGTCCAGATCAGCCATATGGTCAGACCGATCGGCGCGATCACCACGAGGCCCGCGATGAAGTTGTTGCGCAACCGCGCGAACAGCGCGCGGAAAAACCCGCGTTGCGGGGGGTCGCCGTCAGAGGGCTCGGGGCGGTGGGAAGGGTGGTTCTGTTCGAACATCGCTGCGATCCTGCTTGCCTCGCATAGCTAGGCGCGACCGGCCTGTACTGCAATAGACAGCGCCCCCGCGAGGGCGCAGGTTTTTGCCGCTGCGCAGCAGACGGGCGGGGATCGGCCCGGCATGCGGCCGAAATCGGCGCTTTTTTGGCCCTTGTCGTCCATGGGCCTTGCGGTCTCGGTGAAATCGCGCTAAGCGCGCGCACACTTCGACAGGCGGGGCTGGGCCACGCGGGGAGACATCCCGCGACGGTCCGCCGGTTGGGCACTTGCCCTGATGTCCCGCCCAGGCGCAAACCGGAAAGGAAAAGACATGGCGCTTCCCGAATTCTCCATGCGTCAGCTGCTGGAAGCTGGCGTTCACTTCGGTCACCAGACGCAGCGGTGGAACCCGCGCATGGCCGAATACATCTACGGCGACCGCAACGGCATTCACATCCTCGACCTGACGCAGACCGTCCCGATGCTGGACGCCGCGCTGAACGTGGTGCGTGAAACCGTGGCCCGTGGCGGCCGTATCCTGTTCGTCGGCACCAAGCGTCAGGCGCAAAAGCCGATCGCCGATGCCGCCGAGCGCTGCGCCCAGTACTACATGAACCACCGCTGGCTGGGCGGCACGCTGACCAACTGGAAAACCGTCAGCCAGTCGATCAAGCGCCTGAACGAGATCGATGAGCAGATGGCCGCCGGTGCCGAGGGCCTGACCAAGAAGGAACGCCTGGGCATGGAGCGCGAGCAGGCCAAGCTGCAAGCCTCGCTGGGTGGCATCCGCGAAATGGGCGGCCTGCCGGACCTGCTGTTCATCATCGACGTCAAGAAAGAGGATCTGGCGATCGCCGAGGCCAAGAAGCTGGGCATCCCGGTTGTGGCCGTGGTCGATACCAACTGCTCGCCCGAGGGCGTGGATTATGTCATTCCGGGCAACGACGACGCGGCGCGCGCGATTTCGCTGTATTGCGATCTGGCCAGCCGCGCGGCCCTGGACGGGATGAGCGCGCAGATGGATGCCGCCGGCGTCGACCTGGGCGCGCTGGAGGACACCCCGGCCGAGGAACTGCTGGCGGAGGCCGAGGCCGAAGCCCCCGCCGAGGGCTGATCCGCCTGTCACCGATTTGACACCGGGCGCGGCTAGGACCGCGCCCGATGAACGCATCCGTAATCGAGGAGAGCCAAGAGATGGCAATCACCGCGAAACTGGTGAAGGAACTGCGCGACAAGACTGGCGCGGGCATGATGGACGCCAAGAAGGCGCTGACCGAAAACGACGGCGACATGGACGCCGCGATCGACTGGCTGCGCACCAAAGGTCTGGCCAAGGCCGCCAAGAAATCCGGCCGCACCGCCGCTGAAGGTCTGGTCGCCGTCAAGGTCGAGGGTGGCAAGGGCGTCGCCGTCGAGGTCAACTCTGAAACCGACTTTGTCGCCAAGAACGCCGAGTTCCAGTCCATGGTGGCCGGTATCGCCGCCGCGGCCCTGGGCGCCGATGACCTGGACGCGCTGAACGCGGCCGATCTGGGCGGCAAGAGCGTGGCCGACACGATCACCGACAAGATCGCCACCATCGGCGAGAACATGACCCTGCGCCGCATGGCCGGGATCGAGGGCGACACGATCGTTGCCTACGTGCACAACCCCGCCGCCGACGGCATGGGCAAGATCGGTGTGCTGGTCGCCATGACCGGCGGTGACGAAGCGTTTGGCCGCCAGGTCGCGATGCACGTGGCCGCCGCCAACCCGGCCGCCCTGAACGCCGACAGCCTGGACCCCGCCGTGGTCGAGAAGGAACGCCAGGTGCAGATCGATATCGCCCGCGAGTCCGGCAAGCCCGAGCAGGTGATCGAGAAGATGATCGAAGGCCGGATGAAGAAGTTCCTGGCCGAGATCACGCTGCTGGGTCAGGCCTTCGTGGTCAATCCCGACCTGACGGTCGAGAAGGCCGCCGAGGAAGCTGGCGCCAAAATCACCGGCTTTGTCCGGCTTGAGGTGGGCGAAGGCATCGAGAAAGAAGAAGAAGACTTCGCAGCAGAGGTCGCCAAGGCCGCCCAGGGCTGAGCTACGGCCCACGCCGCAGTCGCGGCCTGACAGAACAGACGGCGCCGCCTTTGGGGGCGCCGTTTTTCATTTCAGGACCGGAATGTTCCTGGGATGCGCTATATGAAAAGGACGGGGAGGGCGCTTGGCCCTCCCCGTGCCTTCACACCATGCCTCGGGGATGAGGACAATACTCTTGAACTCGCCAGGCTGCATTGAATGTCAGTATCGACGCGCGTTGCCTGCACACATTATGTGGGGAGCGCGTCGCCGAAATCGCGACGGTCCACGCTCCCCTGATGTTCCCGGCCAAAGCCACCACTCACGGAACGCAATCACGCTATTCCGATGCTGCATGGCTGGCTAGGCAGGGTTTCCTGACCTTTACGTTTCAATCCTGGCGCGTGACGCGAAATATCTGGTGCTGGAACCAGGCCTTCAGGACGGCCTGCGCGGTGGTTTCCACCCCAAGCGCCGTGCGGGCCAGGCGCAGGTGCTTTTCCACGGTGGCCTGCGACACGCCAAGGATCGTGGCAATATCCTGCATCGTCTTGCCATCGCCGACCCATTCCAGGGCTTCGCGTTGGCGCGGCGTCAGCAACGGGCGCGCCTCGCTGGAGGGCAGGTTGTGGATCTTGAGATGCAGGATGTCGTTCATCAGCATGATCCGCTGGCCGTGCTCGGCCCAGATTTCATCGACCTCGGCCTGTGACAACCCAAGCCGCGCGGCCAGGCCGATGGCCCCCTTGCTGCGGGTGGAAATCTGGCGAAAGCTGATCGTGTATCCGGCAACAACGCCCATCTCGCGGTTGAATTCGACCACGCGGCGCGCTTTTTCGGGGAGCTGGCCGGACGCATAGGCATCTTGCGTCCGTTGCCAGCTGCAAAAGCCCTCGTGTTCGACCGCCCACTGAACCATGGGCCCATCCTCGAACATCCGATTGTTTACGAACCCTTTGTTATAGGCTTCGCTATGGCTGGACAGGATCGTCAGATCGTCCATCGGCCCGAAAGAGCGTTCGGTCTTGTAATAGGTGAAGCCGTAAAGAAGGCGGTCAAAGCCGTATTCGGCCATTTTCCGGGTGTGCAGGGACCAAAGCGCTTCGACCGTGTCGGCGGCAATCAATGCGCGTAAATGATCCTCGACCATTTTGTACTCCAATCACACTAACACGTCTAAGATGTGCACGGCGCGCGCAGACGCGTCAACGTCCGACCGGACGCTTTTTTGGCGCGTTGCCAGAGGACTAGGTAAGAAAGCTGTTGGTAAGGATCTCGGGTGCGAAACTCTGGCTGCCGTTGGTCTAGTATCCATATTACTAACATAATATTGATTATCGGATAACTGGACCCACATTCCTTTCCCACAGCGCGCCCACCTGCCGACGGCGGATGCGCGTGCTTATCGCGACGACAGCTCTACCTTGTCCTAACGTCGGTGCAGGTTCAGCCATATTCCGTCTTTAGAGCGCACCGTCAGATGCGCCACCGGCACAGGGTCACAGCCCGGAACCCGTTCGAAGCGGAATGCCTTGACCAGCATCGCCAGGAAAAGCGGCCCCTCGACCATCGCAAAGCCGGCCCCGGTGCAGACGCGCGGCCCCTCGGAAAACGGGATAAAGGCATCGCGCAGCCCCGCCTTGCCATTATCCGTGGCGAAGCGGTCCGGGTCGAAATCGTCGGGCCGGTCCCAGATCCGTTCGTGCCGGTGCAAATGCCAAGGGCTGAGAACGATCTGTGCGCCCTTGGCGATGTCGCGGTCCCGGAATCGCTCGGGCTTTGTGGTTTCGCGCACCATCATCGGCACCGGCGGATACAGCCGCAGCGCCTCTCGGAACACATCGCGGGTGAAGGTCAGCCGCTTCATATCTGAAAAGTCAGGGTTTTCAGGGAAACTGGCGGCCTCGGCGGCGACGCGGTCCTGCACCTCGGGATAGAGGGCCAGCAGGTACAGCGCCCAGGCCAGGGACGAGGCAGAGGTTTCGTGCCCCGCCAGAAAGAAAATCGCAACCTGGTCCACCATTTCGCGTGCGGCAAAGGTCTTGCTGGTTTGTGGGTCTGCGGTGGTCATGATCTTGGTCGCCAGGTCATCCGGGGCGGTTCCCGCGGCGATCTGTTCCTTTCTTGCCTCGGTCAGTTGCAGGATCAGACCGCGGATCGCACGGGCCGTCTTGCGGGTGCGCGCCTTGTGCAGCCGGGGCATCCAGGCCGGCCCCTGAACGAAGGCCGCCAGGTTCAACAACGGCTGGCTGCGCTGGTAATCGCGGAACTGGTGGAACACGGCGGCGGCGGTTTCGTCCTCGATCGGTAGGGAAAACAGCGTGCGAAAGATCACGTCTGCCGCAGCATGGCTGGTTTCGGCCTCTATCTCGCGGATACCCTCGTTCAGACGTCCCACGGCGGCGTTCCCGGCGGCCACCATCGCCGGGAAGGTATCGCGCAACCGTCCGCCCTCGAAGGCCGGGTCGATGATCCGGCGTTGCCGGGCCCAGGTCTCGCCATTGGTCAGAAAGACGGAATTGCCCAAGAGCGGGCGCAGCCCTGCCCCTACCCGGTCGGATTTGGGAAACTCCATCGGGCGATCCTTCAGCACCGTGTGAACCAGGTCGGGTTGGTTCACCAGGTAAGAGCGGAAGAACGGCGTTCGGAACTCTGCCATCCGCGCGCGGTAAAGCTTGGCCGGCTGCGCCGACAGGATGTCCCGGCGGAACCGGCGCAGGTAGTCGATCAGCGACACTTTTTCGGGCCGGGTCGCGGGCTTGGGCGGCAGGGTCATGGGGCCTCCGTCGTGATATAGGGGCTGAGCGGCGCGGTAATCCGGCTGGGTGACGGTTTGCGCCCGGCATAGGTCGCGCCCAATGTGCGCGGCCCGGCGGTAAGACGGAAATAATCGTAATCCCCAGGCCGGTCGAAGGCGCAGAGGTATTGAAAATGCAGCCGGAAGAAGCGCCAGCGCAATTCGCGCCAACGCTCTGGGCTGAGGGTCTGGGTGAACGCGGCCGAAACCACCAGCGGCCAGCGCTGGCCCGCGGGCGCCACCCCGGACACCGCGACCGGGTCGCACAGCGCAAAGGCGCAGCCATCACCGGGGCCGGTCACATCGACCCACGGCACCCGATCCTGCGCGGCCATCAGCGCAAGGTCCGCCCGCAGCCGGTCCGCACGCGGCAGAAAGCTGATCATCGGCACCACCTGCCCCAGTGACAGCAACGCCACGGCCGGGCCGTTCTTGGGCAGCCGGTCGGCGCGGATCAGATCGGCCAGGATCGACACGGCCAGATGCGCCCCAGAGGAATGGCCGACAATCAGAACCTCGTCGGCCCCTTTGGCGGTGGCCTCGGCGATGCGATCGGCGAAATCGCGCAGCCGTGCCTCCAGGTCCGGGGGATAGGCGCCCCGGCGGCTGGCCGAATGGGCGTAATCATGCATCAGGTAATAGGCGAAAACCTTGTTGTCATGGGCCCGGAACCACGCCAGCACGGGCCAGACCGCACCCAGGCCCAGCCAACCGACGAAAGGCAGGCCCGACAGCGCCAGCACCGCCCCTGCCCCGCGCGCCACCATCAGCGCAAGCGCCAGCTGCCCCAGCAGAAAGGCCACCGGATACAGCGCGGCAATCGTCGGCCCCTTGCGCAGGCGGGCCAGCCGGAACAGCGCGCCCGAGGCGATATAGGTCCAGGCGGTGCGCGCCATCTGCCAATAGGTCGCCGCAATCGATTGCCCCATCGAGTCGCGGACCAGATCGGACCAGACCAGAACCTCGAAATCGCTTTCGACCGCCTGCCCATCAATCCGCGCGTCCACATGCCAGCCATAGGCGCCACCTGCGTGCTTGGGGCTCAAAGCGATTTCATAGCCTGAAATGGCGGCCTGGGCGGCCCCTTCGCGCCGGTACAATTCGCGATAGCGGCGCGGATGTATCGGATCGTAGCCCGGGATGTAGAACACATGCCTGCGCCGGACCTGCACCGGATTTTCCGCCATGTCTGCCCCCGGTTCTGTGCAACCGCGCGCAGACTAGGCCCCTCAGCCCAGTGTGGCCAGTGTCGGAAATGTCTCAAGCAGGAAGTAGGACAGCGCGCTGAACGCCCCGGTCACCAGCGCCAGGCCCACCGCGATCAGCAGCGCGCCCATGACCTTTTCGATCAGGCCCATGTGACGTTTCAGCCGGTTCATCACCCCCATCGCCCGCTGGATGAAGATCGCAGCCAGCAGGAACGGAATGCCCAGGCCCGCGGCATAAACGGCCAGCAGCACGGTGCCGCGGGTCACGCTGGCCTCTGACGCGGCAAGCGACAGGATCGCGCCCAGTTGCGGGCCGATGCAGGGGGTCCAGCCAAAGGCAAAGGCCAGCCCCAGCAGATAGGCCCCAAGCGCCGATCCCCCCTTGTCGCCCGCGTCCAGCCGTGCCTCGCGATCGAGGATCGAGATGCGGAACACGCCCAGGAAATGCAGGCCAAAGACGATGACGACAACACCGGCGATCCGGCCGAACAATTGCTGGTTCTGCAAGAAGAACGCCCCAAAGGCCGAGGCGGTGAAGCCCAGGATCAGGAACACGGTGGACAGCCCCAGCACGAAGAACAGCGCCGCGATCACGGCACGCCGCCGCGCCGCCATGCCACCGGTCAACTCGCCCAGCGAAATGCCCCCCATATAGGCCAGGTAGGGCGGCACGATGGGCAGCACGCAGGGGCTGAGAAAGCTCAACAGCCCCGCGGCCAGCGCGACCAGCATGGCGGGCAAGAGCCCCGCGTCGATCAGCTCGATTCCGAACATTGCCTGTCCTCCTTGCGCCCCGCATAGCCCAGACCGGACGCTTCGTCACGCGGCCCCCGCTCACAAAGCCGTGGACAGGGCGACGCATCCGCCCTACCCCGCGCCCATGAGCGATGCATTGGAAATCGACGCGCGCGGCTTGCGCTGCCCCCTGCCGGTGCTATGGTTGCGCAAGGCCCTGCAATCGCTGCCGCCGGGTGCGGAACTGCACCTGCTGGCCGATGATCCTGTCGCGGTGGTGGATATCCCGCATTTCTGCACCCAAGAGGGGCACATCCTGCTGGGGACCGAACCTGTCGGCCGCGCCCAGCGATACCGGGTCCGCCGGGGATAATCCGGCTGCGAACGGTGTGCCGCCCGCGCCCCTAGGGACGCGGGCGCAGATGCGGTTTTCCTAGCGGCCCAACGACCACCAGCCCCGCTTCTTGGGCTTGTCGTCTTCATCGCTTTCGGACGTGCCTTGGCTGGGCGACGGGTCCGGAGCGGGCTGCCAGGTCGTTTGCGTGGGAACAACGGGTTCGGGGGCCGGTTCCGGGGCTGGCTGATGCGAGACCTCGGCCTGGGGCTGCGGCGCATCTGTGTCTGCCTCGGGCTGAGGGGCCTCTGCCGCTGTCTGGGCGTCGGGTGCATGCGTGCTGGCGGCAACCGGCGCGTCCTCTTGCGGCTGGGGGGCATCCTCGGACGCAACGGGGGCCTGCTCGGGGGCGGGCTGTTGCGGCACCTCTTGGTGCTGCGGCTGGTCTGTCGCCGCGTCCGGTTGGGCGTCCGCGCCCTGATCCGGGGTTGTGGCCTCGCCCTGACCGTCACCGGCCCGGGCCTGGGCGTCTTGCCCCTGCCCGTTTCCACCCTCGCCGGTCTGGCTGGGCTTTTTCTTTTTGCGGCTGCGGCGGCGGCGTTTCTTGGGCTTGTCTTCGGCGGGTTTTTCCGCAGTGCTTTCCTCAGGCGCGGCCTCTTGCGGGGCCTGTGCCGGTTCGGGCAATTCCGAACTGTCGACCGAGATTACCGGCGCGTTGACCTCGGGGACCGCCCGGGTCGCCGTCTTCAGCCGTTCGATCGTGAAGTCCGGCGGGATCATGAAGGCGTCAGCCTCGATCCGCACGGACACGCCGTAGCGCAGTTCGATCTGCGCGACGTGCTCGCGCTTCTGGTTCATCAGGTAGTTGACGATTCCCACCGGCGCCTTGACCAGCACCTCTTTCGAGCGGCCGCGCACGCCCTCTTCCTCGATCTGGCGCAGGATCGACAGCGCCAGGCTGTCATCCGACCGGATCAGGCCCGTTCCGTGGCAATGCGGGCAAGGCTGGGTCGACGCCTCGATCATACCCGGACGCAGGCGCTGGCGCGACATCTCCAGCAGACCAAAGCCCGAGATGCGCCCCACCTGGATGCGGGCACGGTCGTTTTTCAGCTTGTCTTTCAGGCGCTTCTCGACGGCGGTGTTATTCTTCCGCTCTTCCATGTCGATGAAGTCGATGACGATCAGCCCGGCCAGGTCGCGCAGGCGCAACTGGCGCGCCACCTCTTCGGCGGCCTCCAGGTTGGTCTTCAGCGCGGTTTCCTCGATCGAGCCTTCCTTGGTCGCCTTGCCCGAGTTCACGTCGATGGCCACCAGCGCCTCTGTCACGCCGATGACGATGTAGCCGCCCGATTTCAGCTGCACGGTCGGGTTGAACATCGAGGACAGGTAGCTTTCCACCTGGTAGCGCGCGAAAAGCGGCATCGCCTCGTTGTAGTGTTTCACGTTCTTGGCGTGGGACGGCATGATCATCTTCATGAAGTCCTTGGCCACGCGATACCCGGCCTCGCCCTCGACCAGCACTTCGTCGATCTCGCGGTTATAAAGGTCGCGGATCGCGCGCTTGATCAGGTTGCCCTCTTCGTAGATCGGGGCGGGCGCGATGGATTTCAGCGTCAACTCGCGGATCTGTTCCCACAGCCGCATCAGGTATTCGTAGTCGCGCTTGATTTCCGATTTGGTGCGCTGCGCGCCGGCGGTGCGGATGATCAGCCCCGCGCCCTCGGGCACGGACAGGTCGGCGGCGATTTCCTTCAGCTTCTTGCGGTCGGTCGCATTGGTGATCTTGCGCGAGATGCCGCCGCCCCGCGCGGTGTTCGGCATCAGAACGCAGTAGCGCCCGGCCAGCGACAGGTAAGTGGTCAGCGCCGCGCCCTTGTTGCCGCGCTCTTCCTTGACGACCTGCACCAGCATGATCTGGCGGACCTTGATGACCTCCTGGATCTTGTAGCGGCGCGGGCGCGGTTTGCGCGGGCGGATTTCCTCGGTCACGTCTTCATCGGCGACCGATTCGATCTGGTCGTCACGCTCGGTGGCATCGCTGCCCTTGGCCTGGGGCTCGGCGTCATCTTCGTGGTCATGCGCCTCGGGCGCGGCATCTTCCTCGGGAATGGTGCCTTCGGGGGCGATGTCGCCCTCGGGCTCGACCACGTCCATGCCCGGGATATCCCCCGACGGTTCGCGGGTTTCCACCGGGTCGTCGCTGCGCGCCGCCGCGGCCATGGTCGTAGGCGGCGTGCCCTTGTCGCTGTCATCCTCGACCTGAGAGGGCGTCGCCTTGGTGCCCTCTTCGCCGTCACCGGTGTCTGCCGCTTCGGGGGCGTCATCGGTCTGCGGGGCGGCATCGTCCTGGCGCAACGGGCTGTCAGGCGCAGGGTCTGCGACGGGTGCATCTTGTGCAGGCGCTTCGGGCGCGGGGTGTTGTTCGACAGCCGCCTCGGCGGGGGTGGCCGTTTCCTGGGGCTCTGCCCCTTCGGTTACCGGCGTTTCGGCGGCATTGCTCGCCGCGTCGGCCTTGCTCCGGCTGGATTTCCGCCGCGAACGCGAACGTTTGGGCTTTTCCTTGACCGGCGGCTCCTCTTCGTGGAGCGATTCAGCGTAGGCGCGTTCCTCTGCCAGCAGCGCTTCGCGGTCGGCGACCGGGATCTGGTAATAATCCGGGTGGATTTCCGAGAAGGCCAGGAACCCGTGGCGATTGCCGCCGTAATCCACAAATGCCGCCTGGAGCGAAGGCTCCACGCGGGTGACCTTCGCTAGGTAGATATTGCCGGCGAGTTGCCGTTTGTTGACACTCTCGAAATCGAACTCGTCAACCTTGTTTCCGTCCACCACGACCACGCGGGTTTCCTCCGCGTGGGTGGCGTCGATGAGCATTTTCTTAGCCATTTGAACTCTTTGCACCATGGAACGGCCGGCCCCGGCGGGGCGCCGCACAGCCATGGGTGTCTTGTTGGGGCGAGGATGCGCATGTGCGCGACGCGGGCGGCGGCGCCTGGCCGGCCCGATCCCTGCCTGTCATGCCTCGCGCGATCCATCGCGGTTCTTCTCCGATGCCATGTCGTGCACAGCATCCTTTGGTGGATCCCGGTGATCGTCGGCGACCCCGGGCATGCGGTGGGCCCCAATGGGCCCTATCGGTCTGTTTCGCGCCGCTCCGGGCGATTTGGCCGCGGCTATGCACGAAAAACAGCGAATCTCGAATGAAAGCGGTCACACCGGGGCGCGGTCCGCTACCCTGCGACATTAGCGGGGAAGTCCCTTGGAACACAATGCCCTTTTTCCTGTTGCAGCAGGATCACAGATAGGCGGAACGGCTAAGTCCGTATTTCGCCATCTTCTCGTTCAGGGTGCGACGCGGCAGGCACAACTCTTCCATGACCGCCGCGACGGACCCTTTGTGCCGGCGCATGGCGTTGTCGATCAGCATCCGCTCGAACGCCTCGACATATTCCTTCAGCGGCTTGCCCTCGGTGGTCATCACCGGCTGCGCGGCGGCATTGTCCGACATCAGCAGGCTGGCGATCGTCCCCGAACCACGACGGTTCTGCAGCACTGCGCGTTCGGCGATGTTGATCAGCTGCCGCACATTGCCCGGCCAGGGCGCCTGCATCAGCTGCGCGGCCTCCTGTGCGCTGACCTCGGGCGCGCTACAGCCGTATTCTTCGGCGAATTGCTCGGACAGACGGGTGAACAGGCTCAGCACATCCTCGCCGCGCGCACGCAGGGGCGGCAGGGTGATCCGCATCGCGGCCAGCCGGTAAAACAGGTCCGAGCGCAGCAAGTCCTCCAGCGTCTTGTCCTGTTCCTGCAGGTTGGACACTGCGATGATGCGCGTTTCCGCCGGGGTGCCCTGCGCATTGAGGAAGGTCAGCAACTGCGCCTGAAGCGGTTGCGACAGCGCCTCGACATCCTCCAGGCACAGGGTGCCGCCGCGGGCCTCTTCGACGGCGGGCAGCGCCGCGCCGTCGGTGGCGGGCCCGAACAGCCGCGCGGCCAGCGCATCGGGGGCATAGGCAGAACAGGCGACCTGCACGAACTTGCGCGCAGCCCGCGGCCCCACCGCATGCAGGGCATGGGCCACCAACGTCTTGCCGGTGCCGGTCTCGCCCTCGATCAGCACATGCCCGTCGGCCTGCCCCAGATCCAGGATATCCTCGCGCAGGCGCTGCATCACCGGGGATGAGCCGATCAGTTTTTGCACCATCTCCGGCCCGGCGGCCAGTTCCCGGCGCAGGGCGCGATTATCCAGCGTCAGGCGGCGGGTGCGCAAGGCGCGCTTGGCCAGTTCGGTCATGCGGTCGGGATTGAACGGCTTTTCCAGAAAGTCGAAGGCGCCGATGCGCATGGCCTCTACGGCCATGGGCACGTCGCCATGCCCGGTAATCATGATGACCGGCAGGCCCGAATCCGCGCTCATCAGCCGTTTCAGAAAGGCCATGCCATCCATGCCGGGCATCTTGATATCCGTGACCACGACGCCGGGAAAATCGGCGCCGATTTCTTTCAGCGCGTCCTCGGCGCTGGCATAGGTGGCGGTGTCGAACCCGCTGAGCGCCAGCCACTGGCTGATCGACTGGCGCATGTCCTGCTCGTCGTCCACGATGGCGATCTTCAGGGATTGAGGCATTTCCGCATTACTCCGCCGCTTCTATTCCACGCCCGAGAATGGGCAACTGCACCTCGAAGACCGCCCCGCGCTCGCGACCGTTGCGTGCGGTCAGGCGCCCGCCCAGTTCCGCCACGATGCCCGAGGATATCGCCAGCCCCAGCCCCACGCCGTCGCCGGCCGGCTTGGTCGTGTAGAAAGGTTCGAACAGGCGCTCGATCTCTTCTATGCCGTGGCCGTTGTCGCGCACCGTCAGCGTGGCCGTTTCCCCCGCCGACAGCAGGATGTCGATCTGGGGGTCGGAAACGGCGCGGGTGGCGTCCAGTGCGTTACGCAACAGGTTGATGATGACCTGCTCCAGCCGCAACCGGTCGCCCATCACCAGCACTTTTTCCCTTGGCACCGACCGCGTGATCGTCACGCGCCGCCGCTTCAGTTGCGGTTCCATGATCGACAGCGCTTCGGAAACGCTGGCGCGCAGGTCCATCGGCTCCACCGCGTCGGCGCCCTTGCGCGCATAGCTTTTCAGTTGGCGGGTGATGGCGCCCATCCGTTCGATCAGATCGTCGATGCGCTGGAACGAGGCCATCGCCTCGTCCGGGCGACGACGTTGCACCAGCAGGCGTGCCCCGGCCAGGTAGGTCTTCATCGCGGCCAGGGGCTGGTTCAACTCATGGCTGACGGCGGCGGACATTTCGCCCAGGGCCGCCAGCTTGGAGCTTTGCGCAAGGGTCTGCTCGGCGACCTCCAGGTTCTTTTCCGCGCGCTCGCGCTCGGCGATTTCGCGTTGCAGGCGGGCGTTCAACTCTCGCAATTCGGCGGTTTCGCGCTGGAACACCACTGATCGGGACTGCGCGCGCCGCGACAGCAGGTAAAAGCTGAGCGCCAGAAGGATGGCAAAGCCCATGATTTCCAGCGCCAACACCGCGTTCACCCGGTCGCGGATCGACATGTAAGAGGTGAAAGAGGTCATCCGCCAGCCGCGGAAGGGAATGCGCGCCTCGTTGCGCATCACCGCCTCGCCCCGCAGATAGGCGTCGGGCGGCAACGTGCCCCAGTCGGTGGTGGCCTGCAACGCACGCGCGATGGCCGAGGGCGGCGAGGTGACGGCCAGCGCGTCTTGCACCGTGCGACCCCGCCAGCGGGGTTCGGTCGCCAGGATGATCTGGCCCTCGCTGTCGGTCACCAGGATCGCATCTGAGATGCCGGCCCAGCTCTGCTCGAACTTGGCCAGGTCCACCCCCACCACGATCACGCCCAATTGCCGGCCGTCGGCCCGGATCGCACGGGCGTAGTTGAAGGAAAACGCCCCGGTATCCCGACGTGAGGTGATGAACACGGTTTCGTTGGACCGCTGCGCCTCGACAAAGACCGGGGTGTTACGCAGGTTCGTGCCGATCCGCGCGCGGTCCGTCGCCGCCACCACGCGGCCGGTATTGTCAAGCAGCCGCAGCGAGGCGGCGCCGATCTCGTCGACATAGGAAATCAGCCGCTGGGAACTCATGCTGAAATCGTCCGAGTCCAGCGCACCGATCAGCGTGGGGTCGCGTGACAGCAAAAGCGGCACCACAGAGGCGCGCTGCAACTCACTGATAATATTGCCGGAATACAGCGCCAGCCGCACCTCGGCGCGGTTGCGGGTGGTTTCTGTAAATCGCTCTGACAGCCAGCGGTTGGTGACCCAGACCGTCGCCACGGCCAGGCACAGCATCAGCAGCAGCGCAATCCGGACGTGCCACCCCCGACCCGGGGGCAGCGCCAGCCGGGCGGGGATGGTGCTGCGTGTCATGGGCAAAGGTTACGCCGCGCGCGCGGCCGGCTCAAGCGCCGCCCGCTCAGGCCGGCGCCAGGGCGCCGATCAGCCCCGTGAACATTGCAGCCCCGTCCGTGCCGCCATGGGCGGGTTCGGCGGCCCGCTCGGGGTGCGGCATCAGGCCAAGAACACGCCGGTTCTGACTGAGAATGCCGGCAATATCGTCCACCGAGCCATTTGGGTTGTCACGATAGGTGAAGGCAATGCGATCCTCGTCCCGCAGCATGGCCAGCGTGTCCGGGGCAGCGACGTAATTCCCATCGTGATGGGCCACCGGGATGGTAATGCCCTGCCCCTTGCCATAGTCGGCGGTAAAGGCGCTGTCAGTGGTTTCAACCGTCAGATCAACAGGTTTGCAGACGAATTTCAGGCCCGCGTTGCGCATCAGCGCGCCGGGCAGCAGGCCGGTTTCCGTCAACACCTGAAAGCCGTTGCAGATCCCCAAGGCGTAACCGCCGCGATGCACATGGTCGATCACCGCCGCGGTAATGGGCGAACGCGCGGCAATCGCGCCGCAGCGCAGGTAGTCGCCAAAGGAAAAACCGCCGGGAATGCCAACGATATCAACGCCCTGCGGCAGGGCGCTGTCCTTGTGCCAGACCATGGTGACATCGGCGCCCGCATTGCGGAACGCCACGGCCAGGTCACGGTCGCAGTTAGAGCCGGGGAAGACGAGAACGGCGGCTTTCATCGGGTCACTCCTGCGTCCGGCTCAGCCGATCTCGATGTCGTAGCGTTCGATCACCGTGTTGGCGAGCAGCTTTTCGCACATCTCGCGCACGCGGGCCTCAGCAGCGGCGGTATCGGTTTCTACCAGTTCCAGGTCGATCACCTTGCCCTGGCGCACGCCCTCGACCCCGTCAAAGCCAAGCGCACCCAGGGCATGGGCCACCGCCGCCCCCTGCGGGTCCAGAACGCCGTCTTTCAGCATGACATGAACGCGGGCTTTCATCGGCGGCGGTCCTTTCAGTTGATCAGCGTGGGCTTGGTGGCGTGGGTCACGTTGGAGGGCAGAACGCCCAACCGCCTGGCCACCTCGGTATAGGCGTCAGCCAGGTTGCCCAGGTCGCGCCGGAACACGTCCTTGTCCAGCTTCTGCCCGGTCTTCATATCCCACAGCCGGCAGGAGTCGGGGCTGATTTCGTCGGCCACGATCAGCCGCATGAAGTCGTTTTCCCAGATGCGCCCGATCTCGATCTTGAAATCGACCAGCTTGATCCCGACCGCCATCATCACGCCGGACAGAAAGTCGTTCACCCGCAGGGCCAGCGCGACCATGTCGTCCAGGTCCTGCTGGCTGGCCCAGCCAAATGCGATGATGTGTTCCTCGGTGACCAGCGGATCGCCCAGGGCATCGTCCTTGTAGTAAAATTCGATGATGGGACGGGGCAGCGCGGTGCCCTCTTCGATGCCCAGCCGCTTGGACATGCTGCCTGCGGCCACGTTGCGCACCACCACTTCCAGCGGAATGATCTCGACCGAGCGGATCAGCTGTTCGCGCATGTTGATGCGCTTGATGAAATGGGTCGGCACCCCGATCGCGTTCAGGCCGGTCATGAAAAATTCCGACAGGCGATTGTTCAGCACGCCCTTGCCCTCGACCACGTCATGCTTTTCGGCATTGAAGGCGGTGGCGTCGTCCTTGAAGTACTGCACCAGCGTCCCCGGCTCGGGGCCTTCGTACAGAACCTTCGCCTTGCCTTCATAGATCTTCTTGCGCCGTGCCATGGAAACTCCGGGTTCAGGGCGCACGGGCGGCGCCCGCGCGGTTTGGCTGCGCTTTTAGGGCAAGGCCGGGCCTGCCGCAAGGCGCGCGATGACGGGCCGTCCCCCGATGGGCGCGCTTTGAGCCCCGTGAAGGCTAGGCATCGGCGCGATATTCCCTTAAATGGCACGGAATACCAGATAACAGGAGGAGCAAGGCTGATGACCACCTTCGATGACCGCGAGAACGCATTCGAAAACAAATTCGCCCATGACTCGGAAATGCAGTTCAAGGCCGAGGCGCGGCGCAACAAGCTGCTGGGCCTGTGGGCGGCCGAACTGATGGGCCTGTCCGAAGAGGCCTCGCTGGAATACGCCAAGGAAGTCGTCAAGGCCGATTTCGAAGAGGTCGGCGACGAAGATGTCTACCGCAAACTGGCCGGCGATCTGGGCGACAAGGCGGATGAAACAACGATCCGCACCAAGATGACCGAACTGCTGGCCGTGGCCAAAGACCAGGTCATGAGCGAATCCTGAGCGACTGGATCCGCGGACCCGGCCTCAAGATCATTATGACGAAAACGCATTTGCGAAGGGTCATCGCCCATGGCACCCCTTTGCATCACCGGCGGCCCCCTGGCCGCCGCACTGATTCCGCGAGGAGTTGAAAGATGACCGACACGCTTTCCCGCATGCTGGCCAGCCGCGACTGGCTGATGGCCGACGGGGCCACGGGAACGAATTTGTTCAACATGGGGCTCAGCTCCGGCGACGCGCCGGAACTGTGGAACGTCGAGAAGCCGGACAATATCCGCGCGCTCTACCGTGGCGCGGTGGAATCCGGGTCGGACATCTTCCTGACCAATTCCTTCGGCTGCAACGCCGCGCGCCTGAAACTGCACGACGCCCAGAACCGCGTGCGGGAACTGAACCGCGTCGCCGCCGAACTGGGCCGCGACCTGGCCGACACCGCCGGACGCGAGATCGTCGTTGCGGGGTCCATGGGCCCCACCGGCGAAATCATGGAACCGATGGGCCCGCTGTCCTATTCCAGCGCCGTGGAAATCTTCCACGAACAGGCCGAGGGCCTGAAAGAGGGCGGCGTCGACGTGCTGTGGGTCGAAACCATCAGCGCGCCCGACGAATTCAAGGCCGCCGGCGAGGCCGCGAAACTGGCTGGCATGCCCTGGTGCGGCACCATGAGCTTTGACACCGCCGGGCGCACCATGATGGGCGTCACCGCCACCGATCTGGCGGAAATGGTCGACAAGCTGCCCTACCCGCCGCTTGCCTTCGGGGCCAATTGCGGTGTCGGGGCCTCGGACCTGCTGCGCACGGTGCAGGGCTTTGCCGCCGCCGGCACCGAACGCCCGATCATCGCCAAGGGCAACGCCGGCATCCCGCGCTACGAAGACGGCCATATCCACTACGACGGAACGCCAGAGCTGATGGCCGATTACGCCGTGCTGGCCCGCGATTGCGGTGCCCGCATCATCGGCGGCTGCTGCGGCACCACGCCCGAACACCTCAAGGCGATGCGCGAGGCCCTGGAAACCCGCCCCGCCGGCCCGCGCCCAAGCCTTGACGAGATCGCCGGAAAACTGGGCGGCTTCTCCTCGGCCAGCGACGGCACGGGCGAGGCGGCCCCCGCCCCAGCCCGCAACCGTCGGCGCCGCCGCTGAGGTCAAGGTCGCCCGCGGGATGCGCGATGTCGCAACCGGTCGAGTGATCGGCAAGAAAAGACTGAAGACTTGAGCAATCAAGGCGCGATCCACGCGCCACGGGAACCGGAGAACAAACCATGGCCGAGGAAGAAGACGATCTCATCCTCTCGGAACTGCCCGATGACGAACTTGTCCCGCAGATGGGCGACGACCTTTACGACGGCCTGAAGGACGAGGTCGCCGAAGGGGTGCAGATCCTGCTGGATCGCGGTTGGGCGCCCTACCGCATCCTGACCGAGGCGCTGGTCTCCGGCATGACCGTTGTCGGCAACGATTTCCGCGACGGCATCCTTTTCGTTCCCGAGGTGCTGCAGGCCGCCAACGCGATGAAGGCCGGGATGGGCCTTCTCAAACCGCTGCTGGCCGAAACCGGCGCGCCCAAGATGGGCAAGATGGTGATCGGCACCGTCAAGGGCGACATCCACGACATCGGCAAAAACCTTGTCGGCATGATGATGGAGGGCGCGGGCTTCGACGTTGTCGATCTGGGCATCAATACCGATGCCGACGAATATATCGACGCGCTGGCCCGCGAGCAGGCAGATATCCTGGGGATGTCGGCGCTGCTGACCACCACCATGCCCTACATGAAGATCGTCATCGACACGATGGCCGAGAAAGGCATCCGCGACGATTACATCGTGCTGGTGGGCGGCGCGCCCCTGAACGAGGAATTCGGCAAGGCCATCGGCGCCGATGCCTATTGCCGGGATGCGGCGGTCGCCGTGGAAACTGCCAAGTCGTTCGTCGCGCGGCGTCACAACCAGATGCCCGCGGGCTAAGCCCTTGCCGGGGCCGCCTGGCGGCCCCACCTCCCTAGCGGAGGAGGCCGTCATGCCATTTCACCGTTTCGCCGCGATCCTGTGCGCCGCTCTGGGGGCCGCTGCACTGACCGTTGCCCTGATAACCGCCCTGCCCGGCCATGGGATCGCGGTTCTTCTGCCGCTGGCACTCATCGGTGCGCTGGTGCTGCGGCTGGTTTCACGCAAATGAACCTCCCCGACGATGCGACCCTGACCGATCGCGGGCTGCCCCCGTCCGGCGCTGGCCGTGTGCTGGTGCTGGCCTGCGGGGCGCTGGCCCATGAAATCCTGGCGCTCAAGCGGATGAATGGCTGGGATCACCTTGACCTGACCTGCCTGCCCGCGATCTGGCACAACCACCCCGAACGGATCGCACCCGGCGTCGCCCAGGCCGTGGCCCGGCATCGCGCCGCCTATGACACGATCCTGGTGGCCTATGGCGATTGCGGCACCGGCGGGGGGCTGGCCCGCACCTGTGCCGAACTTGGCGTCCAGATGATCGAGGCCCCCCATTGCTATGCCTTTTTCGAGGGGACCGACCGCTTTGCCGCCCATGAGGACGAGGTCACCGCCTTTTATCTGACCGACTTTCTGGCCCGGCAGTTCGAGGCCTTTGTCTGGCGCCCCCTTGGTCTGGATCGCTTCCCCGACCTGATCCAGGCTTATTTCGGGAATTACGAGAAACTCGTCTACCTCGCCCAGACCGAGGACGCGGCACTCGACACACGTGCGCGGGAATGCGCGGCGCGGCTTGGGCTGGCCTATGAACGCCGCCTGACCGGCTACGGCGATCTCGAACGGTTCTTGACGCCGCGCGGCTGATCTTCTTCTTGGTCTAAATACCCAAAAGGAAAAATCTTCCCGAAGATTTTTCCGCCCGAAGGGTTTTTGTAAAAAAAACCCTTCGGCGCTGTCAGATTCCGGCCGCCGCGCCGGCGGCCTGTTCACGGATGCGTTCAACCATTGCCCGCAACCCATTGGACCGCTGCGAGGAAAGGTGGTCGTTCAGCCCCAGCCTGGCCAACTCGCCCCCGGCGTCGACCTTCAGCACCTCTGCCACCGGCAGGCTGTCATAGAGGGCGCGCAAGACCGCGATCAGCCCGCGCACGATCATGGCGTCGCTGTCCCCCTTGAAGCGATAGACCGCCTGCGGCCCGGCACCGTCGATATCGGCCATCAGCCAGACCTGGCTGGCACAGCCATCGACCTTGGTCGCAGGCACCTTGAACGCCTCTTCCAGCGGTTCCATGGTCCGGCCCATCTCGATCACGTGGCGGTACCGATCTTCCCAATCCTCCAGGAACTCGAAGGTTTCCACGATCTCTTCGAATGCCGCGCTTGCCATGGCCCTGTCTCCTTGCTGCCCCTTTCCCAATTATGCGCAACGCCGCGCAAGGTCCAGACCGGGGGAGATGCCCTTTTCAAGCCGCGCCGATTGGGCTACCGAAAGAGATACACAGATCCGGAGCTTTCATGCGCGCACCGCTCGTCATCCTCCTGTCCGCAAGCCTGGGCCTCGCCGCCTGTTCCACGGTAAAGGACTCGCGACTGAACCCCTTCAACTGGTTCGGGAACTCGCAGGAAACGCGGGTCAGGACCGCACCCGCCAGCGAACAGCCTGCCAAGGCCGATCCGCGTCAGCTGGTGGCTGAGATCACCGCCCTGACGATCGAGCGCATCCCCGGCGGCGCCATCCTGCGGGCGACCGGCCTGCCGCCGCGGCAGGGGTATTGGAACGCCGCGCTGGTCCCCGTCCCGGATGAGCGCGAGGGACTGCGCGTCTACGACCTGCGGGCAGAGGCGCCGACCGGGCAGACACCCGTCGGCCAGCCGCAATCGCGTGCAATCGACGTGGCGTTGTACCTGTCGGATCAGGATTTGGCGCCGATACGGCAGATCGTTGTGCGGGGCGCCCAGAACCAGCGCAGCACGCGCCGCTGAGGCGCGCGCCCTACACCTGCCCTATTCCGCCATCGTCACGACGATGACATCGTTGCCGCGCGCCGCCAGGGCGATTTCGCCCGCACACAGGCGCAGTGCGTCATTGCCAAAGACCTCTTTGCGCCAGCCGCGCAGGGCGGGCACGTCGCGCCGCCCGCCGGCGATGGCATCCAGATCCGCCGCCGTGGCGATCAGCTTTTGTGCGACACCTGCCTGTTCGGACTTAGCCTTCAGCAGAACGCGCAACAGATCCGCCAGGGCGGGGTTGACCTGCATCTTCTGGTTGCTGCGATCGACCTGGGGGTACTCTTCTGGCGGCACCTCCATCGCGGCGGTCACGGCCGCGACGATCCCCTCTGCGATCTCTCCGCGCCGCGCCTCGCGCAGCAGCAGCCGGGCCCGCGACAGGTCCGCCACGCCGGTCGGCTTGCTGGAGGCCAGCTCCAGCAGCGCATCATCCTTGAACACGCGGTTGCGCGGGATGTTCCGCGACTGGGCATAGGCCTCTCGGAAACGGGCCAATTCGCGGACCACGGCCAAGAACCGGCCCGATTGCGTGCGGGTCTTGATCCGCTGCCACGCCTCGGAGGGGCGCACGATATAGGTTTCGGGATCGGTCAGAACCCCCAGTTCCTCATGCAGCCACTTGGCCCGGCCGGTGCGTTCCAGTTCCGCGGCCAAGTGTTCGTAGATCATCCGCAGATGCGTGACATCGGCCAGGGCATAGGTTTTTTGCGCATCGGTCAGGGGGCGGCGCGACCAGTCGGTAAAGCGCGATGTCTTGTCCAGGTTCGCCTTGGCGATCTTGCGCACGAGGGTTTCATACCCGACCTGTTCGCCAAAGCCGCAGACCATTGCCGCAACTTGGGTATCGAACAGCGGTTCGGGAAAAACCTTGCCCTCGGTGAAGAAGATTTCCAGATCCTGCCGCGCGGCGTGAAACACCTTGACCACATCGCGGTTGCGGAACAATTCGAACAACGGTTCCAGTGACAGGCCTTCGGATAGCGGGTCGATCAGCACCGCCTCGCCCTCGTCCCCGGGCAGTGCCATCTGAACGAGGCACAGCTTGGCGTAATAGGTGCGTTCGCGCAGGAATTCGGTGTCGAGCGTGACATATGGCGCGCTGGCCGCCGCGTCACAAAATGCCGCAAGGTCTTGGGTCGTGGTCAGTGTTCTCATGGTCGCCCGTTTCGATTGCCGCAGTCCGGCACCCGCCCCTGATACGGAAAAGGCGCCGCCAATGAAAGGGCACATCGCCCGGCCCGTCGCTCAGGGCAGGTGCAGGGGCGTCCTGTCGCCTGCCGCGTAGCGGCGCAAAACCGCCGGATACAGCCGGTGTTCCATCGGCAGAACCCGCGCGGCCAGAGTGTCGGCGGTATCGCCTTGCAGGATCGGCACCCGCGCCTGTCCCAGCACCGGGCCGCCATCCAGTTCGGCGGTGACCTCGTGCACGCTGCACCCGGCCTCGGCGTCGCCTGCCTCGATCGCGCGGGCGTGGGTGTTCAGCCCGCGGTATTTCGGCAAAAGCGACGGATGAATGTTCAGCATCCGCCCTTCCCAAAAGGAAACGAACCCCTCGGTCAGAACCCGCATGAACCCCGCAAGGCACAGGATGTCGGGCTGAACCTTGTCCAACTCGGCCTGCAACGCGGCCTCGAACGCCGCGCGATCCTTGCCAAAGCGCTTGTGATCGACCAGCGCGGTGGGAATTCCAAGTGCTTCGGCCTTGGCCAGCCCGCCCGCACCCGGCACGTTCGACAGCACCAGAACGGGCCGCGCGGGGTGGTCGCCCACCATGCTTTCGGCCAGCGCCACCATGTTGGAGCCCGAGCCGGAAATCAGGATCGCGACGCGTTTCAAACCAGGCTCCCGCTGTAGCGGATGCCCTGCCCCGGCGTGACCTTGCCGATGCGGAACACGGTTTCCCCCTCTGCCGTCAGCAGATCCGCCAAGGCGTCGGCCCGGTCGGGTGCCACGGACAGCACCATGCCGATGCCGGAATTGAAGGTCTTCAGCATCTCGGGCTGGTCCAGTCCCGCGACCTCGCCCATCCAGGCAAAGACGCGCGGCAGATCCCAGGCGGACAGGTCGATGTCAGCGCCCAGCCCCTCGGGCAACACGCGCGGCAAGTTCTCGGTCAGCCCGCCGCCGGTGATATGGGCCAGCGCATGCACGCCGCCCGCCCGGATCGCGGCCAGCGCCGGTTTCACATACAGCCGCGTGGGCGTCAGCAGCGCCGCGCCCAGGCGGCCCTCGGCAAAGGGCGCCGGGTCGGTCCAGGCCAAACCGGCCCGTTCCACCACCTTGCGCACCAGCGAATAGCCGTTGGAATGCACCCCGTCCGAGGCCAGCCCCAGCAGCACGTCGCCCTCGGCCACCCCGGCGGGCAGATCCGCGCCGCGTTCCATCGCACCCACGGCGAACCCGGCCAGGTCGAAATCGCCGTCGCCATACATACCCGGCATCTCGGCCGTTTCGCCGCCGATCAGCGCGCAGCCCGCCCGCGAACAGCCTTCGGCGATCCCTTCGACCACCTGCGCGGCCTCGTCCACCGCCAGCTTGCCGGTGGCGAAGTAATCGAGGAAGAACAGCGGCTCTGCCCCCTGGCAGACCAGATCGTTGACGCACATCGCCACCAGGTCGATGCCCACGCCGCCAACCTGGCCGGTGTCGATGGCAATCCGCAGCTTGGTGCCGACCCCGTCGGTCGCGGCCACCAGCACCGGATCGGTGTAGCCCGCCGCGCGCAGATCGAACAGCGCGCCAAAGCCGCCCAGCCCCGCCATGACCCCCGGCCGCGCGGTGCGCTTGGCGGCGGGTTTGATCCGCTCTACCAGTTCGTTGCCCGCCTCGATATCGACGCCCGCCTGCGAATAGGTCAGACCGTTCTTGCGCTCGCTCATCGCCGCCCTCCTGATGTCGCGCATGCGTTAGCCGATCCCCCGCCGGCTGTCCACGCCCCCGCTTGACGCCCCGCGCGAGGCGCCCTAGGCAAAGGGTCAGGTCGGGCCTGTAGCTCAATTGGTTAGAGCAGAGCGCTCATAACGCTTTGGTTGGGGGTTCGAGTCCCTCCGGGCCTACCATTCCGATTATTTGTGCATGATTTACAATGACCTGTAGGCGACTGTGAGCAGCGGAAAAGTGACGTGGTCCATCTGGCCAGAGGTCAATGTTGGACCCGTACCGGTTCCGTTTCGGTCAGGTGAATATATTAAGCGGGCCGTTTTTCAAAGGCTACGGGTGATTTCCAACGTAAACCCCCGGTTTTAAGCGCCTTACGTTTTCATGCGGTAGCATTGAAAACTTTGGAAAAACTCTCGCTCAGGATTGTTCTGCGGGGCTGGGGCGGCGCTTCATCTCGGAACCGGTCGTGGCGGGAGGTCCGCCCGTTCCGCTGACGCGCCGCAACCGTCATTCATCAAGAGCCTGCCTTGTCATTCTTGCAAGGTAAGCCCCCGATTTGCACCGCCTGCCTGAAGGTGGCGTGATCGCCTAAGACACGTGCATAGCGACGTCGCAAATGACGTCTCTTACGTGGAGGG
>NZ_SLXL01000002.1 GCF_004345735.1 Rhodovulum adriaticum | reverse complement strand
GCGCTGCTGCGCGGCATCGACCGTGATGACGTGGAACGCGGCCAGGTGCTGTGCAAGCCGGGTTCGGTGACGCCGCACACCAAGTTCGAGGCCGAAGCCTACATCCTGACCAAGGAAGAGGGTGGGCGCCACACGCCGTTCTTCGCGAACTACCGCCCGCAGTTCTACTTCCGCACGACGGACGTGACCGGGACGGTTCAGCTGCCCGAGGGCACCGAGATGGTGATGCCGGGCGACAACCTGAAGTTCACGGTTGAGCTGATCGCGCCGATCGCGATGGAAGAGAAGCTGCGCTTCGCCATCCGCGAAGGCGGCCGCACCGTCGGCGCCGGCGTCGTGTCCAAGATCATCGAGTAATCGCAAAAGGCCGGGCGGGCCAAAGGTCCGCCCATCAGCCTGAAGGGCAAAACAAATGCAAAGTCAGAATATCCGCATTCGGCTGAAGGCCTTCGACTACCGCGTTCTGGATGCCAGCACGCAGGAGATCGTGAACACGGCCAAACGGACCGGCGCCCAGGTGCGCGGCCCGATTCCGCTGCCGAACAAGATCGAGAAGTTCACTGTTCTGCGCGGTCCCCACGTGGACAAGAAATCGCGCGACCAGTGGGAAATTCGTACGCACAAGCGCCTGCTCGACATCGTCGACCCGACACCGCAGACCGTGGACGCGCTGATGAAGCTCGACCTCGCCGCCGGCGTTGATGTCGAGATCAAGGTTTAAGGGGGCACGGAAAGATGCGCTCTGGAGTGATCGCAAAGAAGCTGGGCATGACCCGGCTGTTCATGGAGGACGGCCGCCAGGTGCCCGTGACCGTGTTGCAGCTTGACGGCTGCCAGGTCGTGGCGCAGCGCACGGTCGAGAAAGACGGCTATACGGCCGTGCAACTGGGGTCGGGCGCTGCCCGGGCCAAGCGGGTGTCGGCGCCGATGCGCGGGCATTTCGCCAAGTCGAGCGTCGCGCCCAAGCGTAAGCTGGCCGAGTTCCGCGTGGCCCCCGAGAACATGATCGATGTCGGTGCCGAGATCACCGCCGATCATTACCTCGAAGGGCAGTTCGTGGACGTGTCCGGCACCTCGATCGGTAAGGGCTTTGCCGGTGCGATGAAGCGGCACAATTTCGGCGGCCTGCGGGCGTCGCACGGTGTGTCGATCAGCCACCGTTCGCATGGCTCCACCGGTCAGTGTCAGGACCCGGGCCGCGTGTTCAAGGGCAAGAAGATGGCCGGCCACATGGGCGCGGCGCGCGTGACCACGCAGAACCTGCAGGTTGTCAAGACCGACGCCGACCGCGGGCTGATCATGGTCAAGGGCGCGGTGCCCGGGGCCAAGGGCGGCTGGGTGACGATCAAGGACGCGGTCAAGAAAGCCGCGCCCGAGAACCTGGTGCTGCCTGCCGCGGTGAAAACCGTTGCCGCCGAGGCGCCCGCCGAGGCTGCGCCGGCCGAAGGGGGTGAAGAATGAAACTCGACGTGATCAAGCTGGACGGGGCTAAGGCTGGCACCGTCGATCTGGGCGACGAGGTTTTCGGCCTGGAGCCGCGCGCAGATATCCTGCACCGCGTGGTCCGCTGGCAGCGCAACAAGGCGCAGGCCGGTACCCACAAGGTCAAGACCCGGTCGGAAACCAGCTACTCGACCAAGAAGATCTATCGCCAGAAGGGCACCGGTGGCGCACGCCACGGGGACCGCAACGCGCCGATCTTCCGCAAGGGTGGCATCTACAAGGGTCCGACCCCGCGCAGCCATGCCCATGACCTGCCCAAGAAGTTCCGCAAGCTGGGCCTGCGCCACGCGCTGAGTGCGAAGGCCAAGGCCGGGGAACTGGTGGTGCTGGACACGGCCGATCTGGCCGAAGCCAAGACCGCCATGCTGGCCAAGTCGGTCAAGAACCTGGGCTGGAAACGGGCCCTGGTCATCGACGGGGCGCAGGTGAACGAAAACTTCGCCCGCGCGGCGCGCAACATCGAGGGGCTCGATGTGCTGCCGTCGATGGGGGCCAATGTCTATGACATCCTCAAGCGCGATACGCTCGTGCTGACCAAGGCGGGTGTCGAAGCGCTGGAGGCGCGACTGAAATGAGCGCGAAGGCAGAACACTACGACGTGATCCGCAAGCCGGTCATCACCGAAAAGGCGACCATGGCCTCTGAGGCCAACGCGGTTGTTTTCGAAGTGGCGATCGACGCGAATAAGCCGCAGATCAAGGAAGCGATCGAGAGCCTCTTCGGTGTCAAGGTGAAGGCCGTGAACACGACCATCACCAAGGGCAAGACCAAGCGGTTCCGTGGCATTCTCGGCCGGCGCAAGAACGTCAAGAAGGCCTACGTCACCCTCGAAGAGGGCAACACTATCGACGTGACCACGGGTCTCTGATAAACGACGACGAATCTCCGGCCCCGGGCATTCCCGGGGCCGGGCGTTTTTCTAGCCGGGGCGCCGGTTTTACGCCCCTTACTGCAACTGGACCTTTGGTCCGAAGCTGACGGAAGACAGAAAGCATGGCACTCAAGTCGTACAAGCCGACGACGCCTGGCCAGCGTGGGCTGGTTCTGATCGACCGTTCGGAGCTTTGGAAAGGTCGTCCGGTCAAATCCCTTACCGAGGGTCTGACCAAGAAGGGCGGCCGGAACAACACCGGACGGATCACGGCGCGTCGCCGTGGCGGGGGGGCGAAACGCCTGTACCGCATCGTGGATTTCAAGCGGAACAAGTTCGACGTTCCCGCCGTTGTGGCCCGTATCGAATACGACCCGAACCGGACCGCCTTTATCGCGCTGATCCAGTACGAGGACGGCGAACAGGCCTACATCCTGGCGCCGCAACGCCTGGGCGTCGGCGACAAGGTCGTTTCGTCGACCAAGGCCGACGTGAAGCCGGGCAACACCATGCCCTTCACCGGCATGCCTATCGGGACGATCGTGCACAACATCGAGCTGAAGCCCGGCAAGGGCGGTCAGCTGGCCCGTGCCGCCGGCACCTACGCGCAATTCGTCGGTCGCGATGGCGGCTACGCGCAGATCCGCCTGTCCTCGGGCGAACTGCGGATGGTGCGCCAGGAATGCATGGCCACGGTCGGTGCGGTGTCGAACCCCGATAACAGCAACCAGAACCTCGGCAAGGCCGGTCGCCGCCGCCACATGGGCAAGCGTCCCTCTGTCCGCGGTGTCGTCATGAACCCGATCGACCACCCGCACGGCGGTGGTGAGGGCCGGACTTCGGGTGGTCGTCACCCGGTCACGCCCTGGGGCAAGCCCACCAAGGGTGCCCGCACCCGCAAGAACAAGGGGACGGACAAGTTCATCATCCGCTCCCGTCACGCGCGCAGGAAGGGTCGCTAAACCATGGCACGTTCTGTTTGGAAAGGCCCCTTTGTCGACTCCTACGTCCTCAAGAAGGCCGAGAAGGCCCGCGAGTCGGGCCGCAAGGAGGTCATCAAGATCTGGTCGCGTCGTTCTACGATCCTGCCCCAGTTCGTTGGCCTCACCTTTGGTGTCTACAACGGCAAGAAGCACGTTCCCGTGCTGGTGTCCGAGGACATGATCGGCCAGAAGTTCGGCGAATACGCGCCGACGCGGACCTATTACGGTCACGCGGCCGATAAAAAAGCGAAGAAGAGGTAAGCGTCATGGGCAAGGAAAAGAACCCCCGCCGCGTGGCCGAGAATGAAGCGATGGCCAAGATCCGTATGCTTCGCACCTCGCCTCAGAAGCTGAATCTCGTCGCCGCGATGATCCGCGGCAAGAAGGTGGATCGCGCCCTGGCCGACCTGACCTTCAGCAAGAAGCGGATCGCCGAGGACGTGAAGAAATGCCTTCAGTCCGCGATCGCCAATGCCGAGAACAACCATAACCTGGATGTGGACGAGCTGATCGTGGCCGAGGCCTATGTCGGCAAGAACCTGGTGCTCAAGCGCGGTCGTCCGCGGGCCCGGGGCCGGTTCGGCAAGATCACCAAGCCGTTCTCGGAACTCACCATCAAGGTCCGCCAGGTCGAGGAGCAAGCCTAATGGGTCACAAGGTCAATCCGATCGGCATGCGCCTGCAGGTGAACCGCACCTGGGACAGCCGCTGGTATGCCGACAGCAAGGAATACGGTGATCTTCTGCTGGAAGACATCCGCATGCGCGAGTTCATCAAGGACGAGTGCAAGCAGGCCGGTGTCAGCCGCGTTATCATCGAGCGCCCGCACAAGAAGTGCCGGGTGACCGTGCACACCGCGCGCCCGGGCGTCATCATCGGCAAGAAAGGCGCCGATATCGAGGCCCTGCGCAAGAAGCTGGCGAACATGACCGACAGCGAGCTGCACCTGAACATCGTCGAGGTGCGCAAGCCGGAACTGGACGCGCAGCTGGTGGCCGAGAGCATCGCCCAACAGCTGGAACGCCGGGTCAGCTTCCGCCGCGCGATGAAGCGGTCGGTGCAGAACGCCATGCGTATGGGTGCCCTGGGTATCCGGGTGAACGTCGCGGGCCGCCTGGGCGGCGCCGAGATCGCCCGGACCGAATGGTACCGCGAGGGCCGGGTGCCGCTGCACACGCTGCGCGCGGATATCGACTACGCCCATGCCGAGGCCTCTACGCCCTACGGTATCATCGGGATCAAGGTCTGGATCTTCAAAGGCGAAATCATGGAGCACGACCCCGCTGCCCGTGACCGGCGCCAGGCGGAGCTTCAGGAAGGCGGCGGCGGGTCTCCCCGTCCGCGTCGCGACCGCTGAGGAGTGTAAGAGATGCTGCAACCCAAGCGCACGAAATTCCGCAAGATGCACAAGGGCCGGATCCACGGTCAGGCCAAGGGCGGGTTCGATCTGAACTTCGGCACCTTCGGCCTGAAGGCGACCCAGCCCGAGCGTGTCACCGCCCGCCAGATCGAAGCGGCGCGCCGTGCCATGACGCGTCACATGAAACGTCAGGGCCGCGTCTGGATCCGGATCTTCCCCGATACGCCCGTGTCGTCCAAGCCCGCCGAGGTTCGGATGGGTAAGGGTAAAGGTTCGGTCGATTTCTGGGCGGCCAAGGTCAAGCCCGGCCGCGTGATGTTCGAGATCGACGGCGTTTCCGAAACCGTCGCACGCGAGGCCCTGCGCCTGGCCGCGATGAAGCTGCCGATCAAGACCCGTATCGTGCAGCGCGAAGACTGGTAAGGCGTCGGGGACATCCCAACGCATGAAATGGGCCCCCGCCGGCAAATCGGCGGGGGCTTTTGCATCCCGTCCCCGCCCTGGGGGAAATGGGGGCTTGTTTTATCGGGCCGGGCAGCGTATGGCAGCGGCTCATCCATGAACTCCACCGGAATCAGGGTGACCCTTCACGGGGCTCTCCGGTGATGTTGAAAGGAAGGAAAAGGCGATGAACGCCCAGGAACTGAGAGACAAGACGCCCGACGAGCTGCGCGAGCAGCTGGCCGGTCTCAAGAAAGAGGCCTTCAACCTGCGTTTCCAGCAGGCGACGGGTGCGTTGGAAAGCACCGCGCGCATGCGCCAGGTCCGCCGCGACGCTGCGCGCGTGCTGACCGTCCTGAACGAAAAAGCCCGCGCGGCGGCGGAATAAGGGGAGCCGAACCAGATGCCCAAACGTATCCTGCAAGGCACCGTGACCAGCAACCAGAACGCTCAGACCGTCACGGTCCTGGTCGAGCGGCGCTTCAAGCACCCCGTTCTGCAAAAGACCATTCGTAAGTCCAAGAAGTACCGGGCTCACGACGAGAACAACCAGTATCAGGTTGGGGACATCGTGCGCATTCAGGAATGCGCGCCCAAGTCCAAGACGAAACGCTGGGAGGTCGTGGCGCAAGCCTGACACCTTCCGGTTTGATCGAAACCCTGGGGCACCCGTAAAACGGATCAGTCCCCAAAGGTCGGGAGAAACCACATGATCCAGATGCAGACCAATCTGGATGTCGCTGACAACTCCGGCGCACGCCGGGTTCAGTGCATCAAGGTCCTGGGTGGTTCCAAGCGTAAATACGCCTCCGTCGGCGACATCATCGTCGTCTCGGTAAAGGAAGCCATCCCGCGCGGCCGCGTGAAGAAGGGCGACGTGCGCAAAGCCGTCGTCGTGCGCACCGCCAAGGAAGTTCGCCGCGAAGACGGCACCGCGATCCGCTTCGATCGCAACGCCGCCGTCATCCTCAACAACAACAACGAGCCGATCGGCACCCGCATCTTCGGCCCCGTTGTGCGTGAGCTGCGCGCGAAGAACTTCATGAAGATCATCTCGCTCGCCCCGGAGGTGCTGTAAGATGGCTGCCAAACTGAAATCCGGTGACAAGGTCATCGTGCTGGCCGGCAAGGACAAGGGCCGCGAAGGCGTGATCCAGTCCGTCGATCCCAAGGCCGGCAAGGCCGTGGTCGATGGCGTGAACGTTGCCATCCGCCACACCAAGCCGTCGCAGACCGGCCAGGGCGGCCGTCAGCCCAAGGCGATGCCGATCGACCTGTCCAACCTCGCCCTCGTCGACCCCAAGGATGGCGGCCCGACCCGTGTCGGCTTCCGCATCGAGGACGGCAAGAAAGTGCGTTACGCCAAGAAATCGGGGGAAGTGATCGATGCTTGATGCGGCCAACTACACCCCGCGGCTGAAGACGCTCTACCGCGAGACTATCCGCCCCGCTCTGAAAGAAGAGTTCGGCTACAAGAACGACATGCAGCTCCCGCGCCTGGACAAGATCGTCCTGAACATCGGCTGCGGGGCCGAGGCTGTTCGTGACTCCAAAAAGGCCAAGTCGGCCCAGGCCGACCTGACGATGATCGCCGGTCAGCAGGCCGTCGTGACCAAGGCCAAGAACTCGATCGCCGGTTTCCGCGTCCGCGAGGACATGCCGCTGGGCGCCAAGGTGACCCTGCGCGGCGACCGGATGTACGAATTCCTGGATCGCCTGATCACCATCGCCATGCCCCGTATCCGCGACTTCCGCGGCGTGTCGGGCAAGTCCTTCGACGGGCGCGGCAACTACGCGATGGGCATCAAGGAGCACATCGTTTTCCCGGAAATCGAGTACGACAAGGTCGACGAGGTCTGGGGCATGGATATCGTCATTGCCACCACCGCGAAAACCGACGCGGAAGCGAAGGCGCTGTTGAAGCAGTTCAACATGCCTTTCAACAGCTGATCGCGGGAGGAAGAGAGAACATGGCTAAGAAAGCAATGGTCGAACGCGAGAAGAAGCGTCAGCGCCTGGTCGAGAAATACGCCGCCAAGCGTGCCGCGCTGAAGGAAATCGCGAACAACGAGGATCTTCCGATGGAAGAGCGGTTCAAGGCCCGCCTGAAGCTGGCCAAACTGCCGCGCAACTCCTCGGCTACCCGGCTGCATAACCGCTGCCAGCTCACCGGGCGTCCGCACGCCTATTATCGCAAACTCAAGGTTTCGCGGATCAAGCTGCGCGATCTGGCCTCCAACGGTCAGATGCCCGGCATGGTCAAGTCGAGCTGGTAAGGAGGGGAAAAGATGTCTGTGAACGATCCTCTCGGCGATATGCTGACGCGCATCCGTAACGCGCAGATGCGCCGCAAGTCGACTGTGCGCACCCCCGCCTCCAAGCTGCGTGCCTGGGTGCTGGATGTGCTGACCGACGAAGGCTACATCCGCGGTTACGAAAAAGTGGAAAGCGCCGATGGCCACCCCGAGCTTGAGGTCAGCCTCAAATACTACGAGGGCGAGCCGGTGATCCGCGAACTGCGCCGTGTGTCCAAACCCGGCCGCCGCGTCTACATGAGCGTCAAGGAAATCCCGCAGGTCCGTCAGGGCCTGGGTGTATCCATCGTCTCGACGTCGCGTGGCGTGATGTCGGATGCCGCCGCACGCTCCGCCAATGTTGGCGGCGAAGTGCTCTGCCAGGTCTTCTAAGGAGGTCGGAATGTCTCGTATTGGTAAGAAACCGGTCGAGCTGCCCTCGGGTGTCAGTGCATCCGTGTCCGGCCAGACCGTCGAAGTGAAGGGGCCCAAGGGCACCCGCGTCTTTACCGCCTCTGACGATGTGACCGTGGCGGTCGAGGAGAACGCCGTCACCGTCACCCCGCGCGGTGCGTCCAAGCGCGCACGCCAGCAATGGGGCATGTCGCGTACCATGGTTGCCAACCTGGTGCAGGGCGTGACCGAGGGTTTCAAGAAAGAGCTTGAAATCCAGGGCGTCGGCTATCGTGCCCAGATGCAGGGCAACACGCTGAAACTGAACCTCGGCTACTCGCACGAGGTGAATTTCGACGTGCCCCAGGGCGTGACCGTGACCACCCCCAAGCCCACCGAGATCGTGATCGAGGGCAATGACCAGCAGGTCGTGGGGCAAGTGGCCGCCAACATCCGCGAGTGGCGTTCGCCCGAGCCGTACAAGGGCAAGGGTATCCGCTACAAGGGCGAGTTCATCTTCCGCAAGGAAGGCAAGAAGAAGTAAGGGCGCGACAGATGGCAAACAGCAAAAGACACCTGTTCCTGAAACGCCGCCTGCGCGTTCGGAACAAGCTTCGCAAGATGAATGCCGGGCGCGTGCGCCTGAGCGTTCACCGCAGCAACAAGAACATCAGCGTCCAGCTGATCGACGATGTTCAGGGCAAGACCCTCGCCGCCGCCTCCAGCCTGGAGAAGGATCTGGGCGTGGTCGGCAAGAACAACGTCGAGGCCGCGGCCAAGGTGGGGACGGCGATTGCCGAACGCGCCAAGAAGGCCGGCGTGGAGGAATGCTACTTCGACCGGGGTGGTTTCCTGTTCCACGGCAAGGTCAAGGCGCTGGCCGATGCCGCCCGTGAGGGCGGTCTGAAGTTCTGAGGAGACGAGATATGGCAAGAGAAGACAATCGCCGGGATCGCCGCGAGCGCGACGAGAAACCGGAATTCGCCGATCGTCTCGTGGCGATCAACCGTGTGTCCAAGACCGTGAAGGGCGGTAAACGCTTCGGCTTTGCGGCGCTGGTGGTCGTGGGCGACCAGAAGGGCCGCGTCGGCTTCGGCAAGGGCAAGGCCAAAGAGGTGCCCGAGGCGATCCGCAAGGCCACCGAACAGGCCAAGCGCCAGATGATCCGCGTGCCGCTGCGCGAGGGCCGGACGCTGCACCACGACATCGAGGGCCGCCATGGCGCGGGTCGCGTGGTGATGCGCACCGCCCCGCAAGGTACCGGGATCATTGCCGGTGGTCCGATGCGCGCCGTGTTCGAGATGCTGGGCATCCAGGACGTGGTTGCCAAATCGGTCGGCACCCAGAACCCCTACAACATGATCCGGGCCACGCTGGACGGGCTGTCCAAGGAAAGCTCGCCCCGCCAGGTGGCGCAGCGCCGCGGCAAGAAGGTCGCCGACATCCTGAAAAAGGATGACGCGCCGGCCCCCGAAGCCGCCGAAGCGTAAGGAGAGCAGACCATGGCCAAAACCATCGTCGTAAAGCAGGTGGGCTCGCCCATCCGCCGCCCCGCGATCCAGCGCCAGACCCTGATCGGGCTGGGCCTGAACAAGATGCACAAGACCCGCGAGCTGGAGGATACCCCCGCCATCCGTGGCATGGTCGCCAAGATCCCGCATCTGGTCGAGATCGTCGAAGAGCGCGGCTAAGCATCCGGTGGGTTTCCCCACCCCATGAATCACGAAAACGCCCCGGTCCCATGGCCGGGGCGTTTTTGCATTCGTCCAGCCTGCGCGAACGACAGGGTGGCCTGTGTCAAAATCGGCCGAACAGGCGGTCAAAAACGGATCAGTTGGGGCGGGGGATGGTGCCGCAGGGGAGGATTGAACTCCCGACCTCACCCTTACCAAGGGTGCGCTCTACCACTGAGCTACTGCGGCCCGTGGCGCGCTGATTAGACGTATTCGGCAGGGGACGCAAGCGCTATCTGGACGGTTTTTTGCCCCTGCGGTAGAGAGGGTGCCATGGCAACGAAACCCCCCAGCAAGGGCGCGGACAAGACGCCGCAAAGCCGCGAGGACCGGCTGAAAAAGGCGCTGAAGGCGAATCTCGCCCGGCGCAAGGCGCAGGCGCGCGCGCGCAAGACGGGGCAGGACAGGCAGGGCTGAATGGACCAGATCAGGATCAAGGGCGGGCGTCCGCTGAGCGGCGAAATTGCCATCGCAGGGGCCAAGAACGCGTGCCTTGCGTTGATGCCCGCAACGCTGTTGACCGATGAGCCGCTGACGCTGACCAACGCGCCGCGGCTGTCGGATATCCGCACCATGACGGAATTGCTGCAATCCCTTGGGGCAGAGGTTTCGGCGCTGCACCGGGGCAAGGTGCTGGCACTGTCCAGCCACGACCTGACCAGCCAGCGGGCGGACTATGACATCGTGCGCAAGATGCGCGCCTCTATCCTGGTGCTGGGGCCGTTGCTGGCGCGGTACGGACAGGCCGAGGTGTCGCTGCCCGGCGGGTGTGCCATCGGGGCGCGCCCCGTCGATCTGCACCTGCGCGCGCTGGAGGCCATGGGTGCCACGCTGGACCTGCGCGAGGGCTATGTTCATGCCAGCGCGCCGGGCGGGCTGAAAGGTGCGGTGGTGGCGTTTCCGCTGGTTTCGGTCGGGGCGACCGAAAACGCGCTGATGGCCGCCACCCTGGCCAAGGGCACGACGGTTCTGAAAAACGCCGCCCGAGAACCCGAAATCGTGGATCTGGCCCGCTGCCTGCGCGCCATGGGGGCGCAGATCGAGGGCGAGGGAACCAACACCATCACGATTGAGGGCGTCGCCAGCCTGGGCGGGGCCACCCATCGCGTCGTGACCGACCGGATCGAGCTGGGCACCTACATGCTGGCCCCCGCCATCACCGGGGGGGAGGTGACCTGCCTGGGCGGCACGCTGGATCTGGTCGCCGCCTTTGCCGAGAAACTGGACGCTGCGGGCATCTCCGTCGAGGAAACGGACCGTGGTCTGAAGGTCGCCCGCAAGAATGGCCGGTTGAACGCGGTCGATGTCACCACGGCGCCCTTCCCGGGGTTCCCGACCGATCTACAGGCGCAGATGATGGCGTTGCTTTGCACCGCGGACGGGGTCAGCGTGCTGGAGGAAACGATCTTTGAGAATCGGTTCATGCATGCCCCCGAACTGATGCGCATGGGCGCGCAGATCGAGGTTTCGGGCGGCACGGCGACCGTCACCGGGGTAGAGCGCCTGAAAGGGGCGCCGGTCATGGCAACCGATCTGCGGGCCAGCGTGTCGTTGATCCTGGCCGCGCTGGCAGCAGAGGGCGAAACGGTGGTCAGCCGGGTCTATCATCTGGACCGCGGGTACGAGAAGGTCGAACAGAAACTGGGCGCCTGCGGTGCCGAGATCGAACGGGTGAGCGGAAAATGACCGGGGACGCACGTTTCGAGGATGGCGCCGAACGCCCGCTGCGCCTGATGGCGGTCACGGCAGAGGATTTGCAGGTTCTTTCGGCGCTGGTCCAGGATGCCGTGATGCCGGTCACGGAAATGCGGTGGGACCGCGCGCGGCGGCGTTTTGCCGTTCTGGTCAACCGCTTTCGCTGGGAAGATCGCGCCGCCGCCGACCGCATGGGCCGCCCCTATGAGCGGGTGCAAGCGGTGCTGAGCGTCGAGGACGTGCAGCAGGTGGCCAGCCAGGGCTTTGACCGGGGCGACCGCGACCTTGTGTTGTCGTTGCTTTCGGTCAGCTTTGAGCCGGGGACCGATGGCGGCGGGCGCGTGGTTCTGACGCTGGCCGGGGACGGGGCGATCGCGCTGGACGTGGAATGCTTGGAGGTCACTCTGAACGACGTGACCCGCCCCTATACCGCGCCGTCGGGCAAGGCGCCGCAGCACCCCTGAGGGGCAGGGGGCGCCGCTGCCGCTTTGGGGTGTTCACCCGGGGCGAAATTGCCGCTACATAGGCGCGAAGACCCCTATGAGGACCCCAGATGCCGGTATTCCTGGACAGCACGGCCACCGATTTCGAGATTGCCTTTGATGCGCTGCTGAATGCCAAGCGCGAGGATAGCCCCGACGTGGACGATACCGTCGCGGCGATCATCGCGGATGTGCGTGCGCGCGGCGACGCGGCCGTGATCGAGTTGACCGAGCGTTTCGACCGTTTGTCCCTGACACCCGAAACGCTGGCCTTTTCGCCGGCCGAGATCGAGGCCGAATGTGCCAAGGTGCCCGCCGTGGAACGCGATGCGCTGGAACTGGCCGCCGAACGCATCCGTGCGTATCACGTCCGGCAGAAACCCGATGACGCGCGCTGGACCGATCCGGACGGGGCGACCCTGGGCTGGCGCTGGACGCCTGTGTCGGCGGCGGGGCTGTATGTGCCCGGTGGGCTGGCCTCTTACCCCTCTTCGGTGCTGATGAATGCGATCCCGGCGCAGGTCGCGGGCGTTGAACGGCTGGTGATCTGCGCGCCCACGCCGGATGGCAAGGCGAACCCGCTGGTGCTGCTGGCGGCGAAACTGTCGGGGGTGGACACGGTCTATCGCATCGGCGGCGCGCAGGCGATCGCGGCGCTGGCCTATGGCACCGACACGATCCGCCCGGTGGACAAGATCACCGGCCCCGGCAACGCCTTCGTCGCCGCGGCCAAGCGGCGCGTGTTCGGCAAGGTCGGCATCGACATGATCGCCGGTCCGTCCGAGATCCTAGTGATCGCGGATGCCGATAACGACCCCGATTGGGTGGCCGTCGACCTGCTGTCCCAGGCCGAGCATGACGAAAGCGCCCAGTCGATTCTGGTTACCGACGATGCCGCCTTCGGGCAGGCTGTCGCGGCGGCGGTTGAAAAGCGGCTGGAAACCCTGGAACGCCACGCCATCGCCGGGGCCAGCTGGCGTGATTTCGGGGCGATCATCACCGTGCGCGACCTGGACGAGGCCGCTGCGCTGTCCAACCGCGTCGCGCCCGAGCACCTGGAACTGTGCGTCGCCGATCCAGAGGCGCTGTCGGCCAAGATCACCCATGCGGGCGCGATCTTCCTGGGCCAGTGGACGCCAGAGGCCATCGGGGATTACGTCGGCGGCCCCAATCACGTTCTGCCGACCGCGCGTTCGGCGCGGTTTTCCTCTGGCCTCAGCGTTCTGGATTTCATGAAACGCACAACCCTGGCCCACATGACACCCGCCGCGCTAAAGGCGATCGGACCGGCTGCCGAAACGCTTGCCATCTCGGAAAGTCTTGAGGCGCATGGCCTTTCCGTGCGTGCGCGGTTGAACAAACTGAACGAGGCCGGGGAATGAGCGCTGCGCGTCTTTGCCATGTCGAATTGGACGATTCGAACCTTCCCCCGCCGACGCCCGAAATCGAGCAGGAGCGGAAGGTCGCCCTGTTCGACCTGATGGAGGACAACTCCTTTGCCCTGCCGGGGCGCGAGGATCGGCCGGCACCCGACGGCCCGTTTCGCCTGACGCTGTCAATCCGCGAACGCCGGCTGGTCTTTGACGTGCGCACCGAAAACGGCGACCCGGCGGCAGAGTTTCACCTGTCGCTGTCGCCCTTCCGCCAGGCGGTCAAGGATTACTGGCAGATCTGCGAAAGCTATTTCGACGCGGTCAAACGCCTGCCGCCCAGCCAGATCGAGGCCATCGACATGGCCCGGCGCGGCATCCACAACGAGGGCGCGCGGCTGTTGCAGGAACGGCTGGAGGGCAAGGCGGACCTGGATATCGACACCGCGCGACGCCTCTTCACCCTGGTCTGCGTTCTGCATTACGGGGGCTGAGGTGGCCGGGGTGCTTCCTTCCTCGGTTCTTTTCTGCTGCGACCACAATTCCGTCCGTTCGCCCATGGCCGAGGGCATCATGAAAAAGTTCTATGGCCAGGACATCTACGTTCAATCCGTGGGCGTGCGCAGCGACCGGGAAATAGACGGCTTTTCTGTCGCGGTCTGTGGCGAAATCGGGGTGGAAATCGAACGCCACCGCGCCCGCTCTTTCGACGAGATGGAGGATTGGGGCGACGATCTGTCGGGCTTTGACCTGATTATTGCGATGTCTCCGGCCAGCCTGCGCCGCGCGCAGGAACTGACGCGCTATTACCACCTGGATGTCGATTACTGGCCCGTGCTGGACCCCGCCGGCCTGGGCGAAACCCGCGCCGACAAGCTGGTCGCCTATCGCCAGACCCGCGACCAGATCGTGGAACGGTTGATCGCCCGGTTCGGCCCGCCGCGCGATCCCGCTGCGCCGGTCTGACTCAGCCCCTCACCATTCGGAATATGGCAGAGGCGCCCCAGCCCGCTGCGATGGCGATGGCCAGGGACAGCAGCCCATAGATCAGCGGGTGCTGATGCGCCAGGGTATAGACCCAGCGTTCCAGCCCGACCTTGCGCACGCCGATCGTGGTTTCATAGGAATCCACCACCGCGCCGCCGCGGGTCAGAAAGATGCGGGTGGTATAGTCGCCCTCGTGCAGGTTGGCGGGCAGCGCGATCGAGGTGCGGAACAGGGTCTCTTCGCGCAGCGAGACCGCATAGGGCAGCATCTGGTACAGGTCCGTGTTCCGCCGGATGCGGATCAGCGCCTCGGTGAACTCCGCTGTCGCCGCGTCCGTCCCGGCGGCGTGGATCGCCTTGGGGATGGAAACCTTGTGCCGGTCATCCTCGGCCTGAGACAGGGCCAGTTCCAGCGGGGCGGTGCTGGCGACAGCGTAGAAACTGGGGGCAGAGGCGATTTCCACCGCGTCGGTGTTCACCCATATCCCCAGCCGCCGCGCCTTGCGCCGCACGGTAACGGGGGTGGATGGCCCGGCCACGGTTACCACCACGTTCAGCGGGGTGCCCTCGGGCAAGGGCGCCTCGCGCTTGACCGCGCCGAAGATCAGGATTTCGGAGCCAGCGAAATTCGTGGTGATCGACACCCGCGTCTGGCTGAGGCCCGCCACCACCTGTTCGGCCTGTGCGGGCAGGGCCAAGGCCAGGCACAGCAGCAACGCACGGATCAGCATCAGTGCCCCCCGGTGCCCAGTGAATACAGCTCTGCCGGTTCCAGCAGCAGATCCAGCGCCAGCTTGCCGCACACCGCCAGCACCATCAGCGCCAGCAGGATGCGCAACTGTTCTGCCTTCATCTTCAACCCGATCTGCGTGCCGATCTGCGCACCGACCACGCCCCCGATCAGCAACAGCAGCGCCAGCCCCATATCGACCGTATAGTTCGTGGTCGCATGCAACAGGGTGGTAAAGGCGGTGACGAAAATGATCTGGAACAGCGAGGTGCCCACGACCACCTTGGTCGGCATGCCCAGGATATAGATCATCGCCGGCACCATGATAAAGCCGCCGCCAACCCCCATGATCGCGGCCAGCACGCCCACCGCCGCGCCCACCACCAGCGGCGGGATCACCGACAGGTACAGCCCCGAGGTGCGGAATTTCATCTTGAAGGGCAGGGCGTGAATCCAGCCGCGCTGCTTGCGCTTGGGCACCGGCTTGCCCGAACGGGTCTGGCGAATGGCGCGCAGGCTTTCGACGAACATCAGCGCACCGATCACGCCCAAAAACAGCACGTAGCACAGCTTGACCAGCAGATCGACCTGGCCCATTTCGCGCAACATGTTGAACAATGCGACGCCAGCACCGGCGCCGATCAGGCCGCCGACCAGCAGCACCGTTCCCATCTTGAAATCGACGGTCTTGCGCCGCAGATGCGCCAGAACCCCCGAAAAGGACGAGGCGACGATCTGGTTCGCCTCGGTCGCCACGGCGACGGCGGGGGGAATACCGATGAAGAACAGCAACGGCGTCATCAGGAACCCACCGCCCACGCCGAACATGCCTGACAGCACGCCGACCATCCCGCCCAGCCCCAGCAAGAGGAAGGCGTTCACGGAAACCTCTGCAATGGGCAGGTAAATCTGCATGGTCGGTTCCTGGCTCGCGGTCCCACCATATGGCATGCGGGATGGCGCGTCACCCGGTCCGGGGTCCGCAAGGGGCGCGGATCGCGGAAATTTTTATCCGGTCAGGGATTTGCGCAGAACCAGCGCGTCGATCCGGCTGCCGTCGGGGGCTGCGTAATAACCGGGGCGCTGCCCGGCCTGCCCATAGCCCGCCGCGTCGTAAAGGGCCCGTGCGGCGGCATTGTCCGCGGCGACCTCCAGAAAGGCGGTATCGGCCCCCCTGGCCCGTGCGGCGTCCTCGAACGCGGCCAGGCGCGCGCGGCCCAGCCCCTGCCGCCGCGCCGTGGGGCAAACCGCCAGGGTCAGCAACTCGGCCTCGCCCGCCAAAGCACGCCCCAAGGCGAAGGCCGTGGCATCGCCGCAGAGGAAGGTGCCGGGGCCTGCCAGCAGGGCGGCAAACTCTTCCGCGCGCCAGGGGCGTGGGGTGGTGAAACAGGCCGCATGCAGGGCGGCCAGCGTATCGGGCGTCATGGCAGGATCGCCGGGGGCGGATCGGCGGGCGGGGCCGCGTCCGCCGGCCGGATATACAGCGGCGCCGGGCGCGGCTGTGGGGTTCCCAGGCGTCTGGCCGCCACGCGGGCAATGCGTGGGGCGATATCGTCCAGGGCGCGCGGCTGGGCGGGCAGGCCCAGGGCCGCGCCGATGCGATCCGCCGCATGGCCGATCACGCGTGCACCCGCGGGCGCCAGGCCGGTTGGCGGCGCCTCGGGGCTGGCCAGCACCGGATCGCCCTGCGCGTCGCCCCCGGACATGGCTTGCAGGTAAACCCCGTCGCGCGGCGCTGGCAGGCTGAGCAGGAGCGCGCCCGCCTCGCCCTCGGCCAGTGCTGCGAACCCCGATACGCCGATGGCAGGGACGCCCAACGCCAACGACAGCCCGCGGGCCAGTGCCACGGAAATTCGGATGCCGGTGAAGTTGCCCGGCCCGATCCCCACGCCGAGGGCGTCCAGATCGGCCCAGCCACAGCCCCCCTGCGCCATCAGGCGTTCCAGCAGGGGGACCAGTGCCTCGGCCTGGCCGCGGCTCATCTCGGCCCGGTCCGACGCGATGACGGTGTCGCCACGCAAAAGCGCGGCCGCGCAATGCGCGGCCGACGTGTCAAAGGCAAGGATTGTCTGCGCAGTCACGGGATCAGTCTGCGACCGGGCGCACCTCTGTCACCTCGGGGATGTAGTGGCGCAGCAGGTTCTCGATCCCCATCTTCAGCGTCAGCGTGGACGAGGGACAGCCCGCGCAGGCCCCCTGCATGTGCAGATAGACCACGCCCCGTTCAAAGCCATGGAAGGTGATGTCACCCCCGTCCTGGGCCACAGCGGGGCGCACGCGGGTATCCAACAATTGCTTGATCTGGTTGACGATTTCGCTGTCGGGGCCGTCATGTGCCGCATGGCCGTCGCCGCCGCCCTCGCCGCGGATCGCGGGGTCGCCGGACTGGAAATGCTCCATGATCGCGCCCAGGATCGCGGGCTTGATATGGTCCCACTCGACGGTGTCGGCCTTGGTCACGGTTACGAAATCGGTTCCGAAAAAGACACCGCGCACCCCGTCCACCGCAAAGATGCGGCTGGCCAGCGGCGACTTCTCTGCCGCCTCGGGCGCCGGGAAATCAGCAGTTCCGACCTCCAGCACGGCCTGGCCGGGCAGGAATTTCAGCGTTGCGGGGTTCGGTGTGGACTCGGTCTGGATGAACATGACTCAATTCCTTAGCTTTCCGGTCGGATATGCGCCGGAATACCGGCCTTGTCAACCTTTGGAATGATTCCAAACTAGCAGACCGCTTCCAACCCTTCCTTGGACAGGCCGCCCGGCACGATGGTCAGGGGCACCGGCAGGCTGCCCGCGGATTTCGACAATTGCGTGACCAGCGGGCCCGGCCCCTTCTTGTCGGTGCCCGCCCCCAGAACCAGCACGCCGATTTCCGCATCCTCGCGGATCTGGGACAGGATTTCGGCCACCGCCTCGCCCTCGCGGACGACCAGTTCGGGGTCGATGCCCTGCCGGTCGCGCATCCATTTCGCAAAGACCTCGAAATGCGCCTCGATCCGCTCGCGGGCCTCTTCGCGCATCAGGTCGCCGACGCCGATCCAGTGGTTGAACTCTTCGGGGGGGATGACCGACAGGATCTGCACGCCGCCGCCCGTGCGCGCGGCGCGCATCGCGGCAAAGCGCATCGCGTTCAGGCATTCGCGGCTGTCGTCGAGAACCACAAGGAACTTGCGCATCTCACTCTCCCCATCCGGGCCTCAGCATGGCCGAGCACCGGCGCCGTGGCAAGCGTTGCCAAGCCAATGCCGATGTGCCCGGGGGCGTGGGGCGTCAGGCCGCCGAATGCGCCCAATCCCAGTACAGTTCGCGCACGCGCTTGGTCATGGGGCCGGGCTGGTATTGCACGTCGTCAAACGCCTTGACCGGGGTGACCTTCATCATGTTGCCGGACAGAAAGACCTCGTCCGCAGCGCGGAAATCGTCGAAGCTCAGCACCGTTTCGTGCACGCTGACCCCATCGGCGCGCAGGTTGGCGATGTGCCGCGCCCGCGTGATGCCCGCCAGGAAGGTGCCGTTGGCAACCGGGGTAAAGACCTCGCCATCCTTGACCATGAACACGTTCGCCGTGGCGGTTTCGGCCACGTTGCCCATGACGTCGGCCACCAGCGCGTTGCCAAAGCCCTTGGTGCGGGCCTCGGCCAGCATGCGGGCGTTGTTGGGGTAAAGGCAGCCGGCCTTGGCGTTGACCACCGCGCAATCCAGCGTCGGCCGGCGAAAGCGGGTGGTGGTCAGCGTCGTTGCGCTGCCGGCCGGGGACATCGGGATTTCCTCAAGGGAAATGGCAAAGCCGGTGGCATCGGGTTTCGGCACGATGCCCAGGAAATCACCCTCCAGCGCCCAGTACATCGGGCGGATATAAACCGCGGCCTCGGGGGCGTAGCGTTTCAGCCCCTCCCAGACGATGTCGTGCATGTCCTGTGCGCTGACGGTCGGGGTAATCATCAGCGCCTCGGCCGAGCGGTTGACCCGTTCGCAATGGGCCATCAGGTCCGGGGCAATCCCCTCGAAATAGCGGGCGCCGTCGAAAACGGTTGTCCCCAGCCAACTGCCGTGATCGGCGGCGCGCATCACTGCAACGTCGCCTGCGTGCCAGTCGCCATCGAAATAGGTCTGGATGTTTGTGCCGGTGGCCATGGTCTGTCTCCTGGAAATCGCGCGCAGCCTATTCGGGCGCGCGGGGGGCGTCCAGACGGCAAAGCGGTGCGCCCCCGGTGGGGCGACCGGGGGCGCGATGGGGGGCGGAAGGCAGGGGAAGTTGCCCAGGGCAGGGGCATGGGGCGCCGGCCCCCCTGTCATGCCGCAACGGCGGCATGACGCACAGCGTGCGGGCGTGGTGTATCGGGAACATGACGGACAGGCGTCATCCCGATGAAGAGTGCGGCGTCTTACCGCGCGGCGATGGCGGTTGCCTCTGCCAGCAGGGCCTGCAGGTCCAGCGGCGCGTTGTCCATGGTCAGCCTGCCCGAGGAATCACGCGGCCAGTCCGATTCGGGCCGATCGCGGTAAAGCTCTACCCCGTTGCCATCAGGATCGCGCAGATAGACGGCCTCGCTGACGCCATGATCGGCGGCGCCGTCCAGCGAAATGCCGGCGTCCAGCACGCGCGCCAGGGCCGCACCCAGGCTGGCCCGGTCGGGATACAGGATCGCGGTGTGGTACAGGCCCGTATGCCCGCGCGGCGGCGGGCTGGCGCCCAGGCTTTCCCAGGTGTTCAGGCCGATATGGTGGTGATAGCCGCCGGCCGACAGGAAGGCGGCGCCGGACCCGGTGCGCTGTTGCACCTCGAAGCCGAGCACGCCGGAATAGAATGCGATCGCGCGGTCCAGATCGGCGACCTTCAGGTGAACATGGCCGATGCGGGTTTGCGGGGGCGGGGGGGTCATTTCGGTCTCTCCGTCATTGAACATGGACCGGAATTAGTCGCCCCGCCGCCCAGGGGTAAGGCGCACCGCCACAGGCCCGCTGTGCGCAAATGCCCAGACGCGTCACATCGCGACAGGGGTGCAGAGTTCTACCAGATAGCCGTTGGGATCGGCGACATAGGCGGTGGTCTGGCCCCAGGGTTCGTCGCGTGGTTCCTGCACGGCGCTTGCCCCGGCATCGCGGGCACGGTCAAAGGCTGCCCGCACATCATCGGTCTCGAACGCAATCTCGAAGACCGGGTGGGCAGGGTCGGGGGTGCCCGGCGATTTGCCCAGTTCCGTCATCAATCCGGTAGAGGAAAAGGCCAGTTTGGTATCGCCGGTCACCAGTTCGCCATAGTCGCCGCTTTCATGCAGGAACCCGGTCTCCAGCCCGAAGGCGCGGCTGTAGAAATCCAGCGTGGCGGGCACGTCGGCGACGTAAAGGATGGTATAGCGCAGTTTCATGGGGCCCTCCTGATAGTGTGTGCGCAGTCTGCCATGGGGGGCGCCTGCTGTCGCCGGGAAAGGCGGGTCAGCCGCGGGCGACCCTGCGTAACCCGCGCAGCAGGCCGGTGGTAATGGCATTCGCGAACAGGCCCGCCAGGGCGGCAGCCAGTCCCGCCAGGCCAGCCGCCAGATGCAGCGCGCGGTTCGATAGCCGCGTGGCCAGGCGCAGGAACCGGGATTTTCCCAGCGTTTCCAGGCCCGCGACGGTGCGCGCGGGGGCTGCGTCGGCAATCATGGCAAGGCGTTTCAGCTCGGTCGCATCCTCGGCATGGGACAGCACATGCAGCGCAGCCGCCGGGCCAAGGGCGCGGCGCAGCCGGCCGCCATCCTCCAGCAAGTTCAGCGCCGGGCGCAGCTCTGCCGGTCGGGCCAGCGCGGCGATGTCCTGGGCGCTGCGCGCCCCGGCGATGCCGCCCCAGTCGAAGCCCTCGCGCGCGGCGCGGCTCAGCACGCGGGTCAACCCGGCGGGCAGCCGTCCCATCGCGCGCGCCAGTCGCAACGAGGCCGCCCCGGCCTTGACGGCGGCGCTGCTGCCCCCGCTGGGAACCACCAGCGCAGCGGCGCCCAGCCCCACGGCGGACAGGACAAGGTCGACCTCGTCAATCTCGCCGCCGGTGGCAAAGGCGTGCCCCGCACGGCCCAGCCCGGCAATGTCGGGCAGCGGGGTCATCAGCGCGGGCAGGCCGCAGAGAGCGGCGTTTTCAAGGGTGCAGCGACGCAGGTCAAACGCGCACGCGGCACAGGCCCGCACTCGTGCGGCGGCGCCGTGATCGGCGGCGTACAACTGGTCCCGGCGGGCGGCAAGATCGGACGGGGGCGGGTGGCCCTGGCGGGTCATCTCACCCTCTATCGCGGAAATGGCCGTCCAGTTGCGCGGGGTTTCGTCCAGCAGCGCCGCCAGCCGGGCGTCCAGATCGCCCGCCTGACCCGCCCGCGCCAGCGCGACGGACAGATCGGCGGCGATCCGGTCCGCGGCTTTTTCGGTCAGCGCGGCGGCGGGCCAATTGCTGAGCAGTTGCCAGCCCGACCAGCCGGTCAGCACTAGCGAAAGCACGAGCAGCAGCGACAGGATCGCCCGTGCCGCTGCCCGCATCGGCCTAGGCTTTGCCCCTGCCGACCATCCCCACGATTTCGTAGGCGCGTTTCACGATCGGCTCGGCGATTTCGGACGCCCGTTCCGCCCCCTCGGCCAGGATGCGGTCGATCTCGGCGGGGTCCTTCATCAGGCGGTCCATCTCGGTGGTGATGGGCGACAGGCGCGCCACCGCCAGATCGGCGAGCGAGGGTTTGAAGGTGCCGAATTGCTGGCCGCCATGTTCGGCGATCACCTGTTCCACCGTCATCCCGGCCAGGGCGGCGTAGATGTTGACCAGGTTGCGCGCCTCGGGGCGGCCCTCCAGCCCCTCGATCGTGGCGGGCAGGGGTTCGGGGTCGGTTTTCGCCTTGCGGATCTTCTTGGCGATGGTGTCGGCGTCGTCGGTCAGGTTGATCCGGCTCATGTCGGAAGGGTCGGATTTCGACATCTTCTTGGAGCCGTCGCGCAAGCTCATCACCCGGGTCGCCGCGCCCTCGATCACCGGCTCGGGGGTGGGGAAGAAATCGACGCCGTAGTCGTTGTTGAACTTGATCGCGATGTCGCGGGTCAGTTCGACGTGCTGCTTCTGGTCCTCGCCCACCGGAACGTGGGTCGCGTGATAGGTCAGGATGTCGGCGGCCATCAGCGCGGGATAGGCGAACAGGCCCAGCGACACGCGTTCGGAATTCTTGCCGGCCTTGTCCTTGAACTGGGTCATGCGCTGCATCCAGCCCAGGCGTGCGACGCAGTTGAAGATCCAAGCCAGTTGCGCGTGCGCAGGCACCATCGACTGGTTGAACAGGATGGATTTCGCCGGGTCGATGCCGCTGGCGATGAAACCCGCCGTCAATTCGCGCGTGGCATGGGTCAGCTTGTCGGGATCCTGCCAGACGGTAATCGCGTGCATATCGACGATGCAGTAGACGGTTTCGACCCCGCCCGTATCCTGCGTTTCGACAAAGCGCTTGAGCGCGCCCAGGTAGTTGCCCAGCGTCAGCCCGCCCGAGGGCTGGATGCCGGAAAAGACGCGCGGTGTGTGGACCACCTCGGCCATGTTGCACTCTCCGTCTGGCTTTTATTGCTTTGCTCGCTTACCGATGGGGGCCAGACCCGTCAACCAAAGGCTGACCGCATGAGCCCCGATCCCAACGCCTCTCCGATCAATCCCTTGCCGCCCGTGGTCTGGGCCTTGGTCCTGCCGGTTCTGGCCGTAGAGACGCTGTTTTCCCTGGGCGAGCGTGGCATCGTTGGCGGGCCAGCGGCTGTGGGCTGGCGCTTGGCCGCGTTTCAGGATTATGCGTTTTCGGGCCAGGTCTTCGACTGGATGCTGGCCAATGGGCGGTTCCCGCCCGAACACCTGCTGCGCTTCGTCACATACCCGTTCGTGCATGCCAGCTTCACCCACGCGCTGTTCGTGATCGTGTTCATCCTGGCCCTGGGCAAGATGGTGGGCGAGGTGTTCCGCGCCTGGGCGGTGCTGGTGGTGTTCTTCGGCTCGGCCTTTGGGGGGGCGGTGGCCTATGGGCTGTTGCTGAACGACCCGGTGCCGCTGTTGGGGGGATACCCGGCGGTCTATGGGCTGATCGGGGCGTTCACCTTCCTGTTGTGGATGCGGCTTGGGGTGCAGGGGGACAACCAGTATCACGCCTTTACCCTTATCGGCATCCTGCTGGGCATCCAGTTGCTGTTCGGCCTGCTGTTCGGCGGCGGCAATGACTGGGTGGCCGACCTGGCCGGGTTTGCCACCGGGTTTGCGTTGTCCTTTGTCGTCAGTCCGGGCGGGTGGTCGCGCCTGCGGACGCGGTTGCGTCACCGCTGACGGCGCATCGCGCGGCGGAATTCCGACCAGCAGAACGCGCCCAACAGGTGGCCGGCCCCGAAATAGCTGACGATCCCCAGCCCGATCAGCAGCGCCAGCGCGCCATAGCGCACCGTGGCCATGGTCAGCCAGGGCGCCAGCGCCCATCCCGCGCCATACAGCACCGCCCCCATCAGGCCCGAGGCCAGCACGATACGCGGCAGGCGGCGGTGGAACCTGTCGTCCAGCCGGGCGGGCAGCCCCATGCCGCGCGAGCCGCGCCATAGCAGCGCCACCATCGCCCAGGCGGCCAGCGTGGTGCCCCAGGCGGCGGCGATATACCCGACGACGGGCGCCAGGCCGATGGCCACGGCGGCGTTCACGACCATCGCCGCCAGCGCATAATAGAAGGGGCGCCGCGTATCCTCGCGCGCGAAGAAGAGCGGTTGCAGCACCTTCTGCATCACAAAGGCGGGCAGGCCCGCGCCGTAGACGGCCACGGCCAGTGCGGTGGCCGCGCTGTCGGCGGAACCGAAGGCGCCGCGCTCGAACAGAACAGAAACCAGCGGCAGCGGGATCGCCACCAGCGCCACCGCCGCGGGCAGGGTCAGGATCAGCGAAAACTCCGCCGCGCGGCTGAAGGAATCGTGGCTGCCCTCTGGATCGTCGGCCCGCAGGCGGCGCGACAGGTCGGGCAGCAGCACCACGCCGATGGCAATGGCGACCACCCCCAGCGGCAATTGATACAGCCGGTCGGCATTATACAGCCACGACACGGCGGAATCGAAATAGCTGGCCACCTGCCGCCCGATCAGCAGGTTGACCTGCACCACGCCACCGGCCAGGGCTGCAGGGGCGGCAATGATCGCCAGACGCCGCAATTCGGGCGTCAGGCGGGGCAGGTGGGGGGTGATGCGAAAGCCCGCCTCTTTCGCGGCCCACCAGACCAGCGCCATCTGCGCCACGCCTGCGACCGGCACCGCCCAGATCAGCGCCAGCGCCACGTCGCCCCCCAGCGTTGCGGCCCCCGCCATCGCCGCGATGAACAGCACGTTCAGCAGCACCGGCGCGGCGGCGGCGGCGGCAAAGCGGCCCGCCGCGTTCAGCACCCCCGACAAGAGGGCCGCGAGCGAGATGAACAGGATATAGGGAAAGGCGATCCGGCCATAGAACACCGCCAGATCGAACTGTTCCTGCCCGCGAAAGCCCGAGGCCATGGCCAGCACCAGCCAGGGCATCGCCGCCTGCGCGGCCAGCGTAAACAGGATCAGCAGCCCGCCCAGGGCGGAAAACGCGTCACGGGCAAAGCTTTGGGCGTCCTCTCCTGCCTCCAGCCGCTTGGAGAACATGGGCACGAAGGCCATGTTGAAGGCCCCCTCGGCGAAGAAGCGGCGAAACAGGTTGGGCAGCGAAAACGCCACGACAAAGGCCTGGTGCGCAGGTCCGGTGCCCAGCCAGGCCGCGATCAGGATGTCGCGCACAAAGCCCAGGACGCGGCTGACCATCGTCCAGCCGCCCACCGTCAACAGCCCCGAAAGCAGGCGGATCGGCTGCATCAGCCCTGTGCCCGCTCGGCGCCTTGCGTGATCGCGGCGCGCAGCTTGCGCTCCAGCGACTCGCGGCGGGCGCGGGAATGCAGCTTCAGCCCGAACATGTCCTTGACGTAAAAGCTGTCCACCACCTGCGCGCCGTAGGTCGCGATGACCGCCGAGGCGATGTAGATATTGCTCTCGGCCAGGACGCGGGTCAGGTCATACAGCAGCCCGGGCCGGTCGCGGGTGTCCACCTCGATGATCGTGTAGATCTCCGATCCCTCGTTGTCGAAGGCGATCGAGGTCGGGAAGCGGAAGCCGCGTTCGCGTTTCTTCAGCTTGTCGCGGTCGGCCAGCTTGTCGCGCGGGCGCACCTCGCCCATCAGGGTCTTTTCGATCATCTTGCGCAGGCGGGGCAGGCGCGCGGTCTCGAAGGGGCTGCCCTCGGAATCCTGTATCCAGAAAACGGCGGTGGCATAGCCGTCCTTGGTGGTATAGGTCCGCGCGTCCACCACGTTGGCGCCGACCAGCGCCAGCGCACCGGCCAGCCGCGAAAAGATGCCGGGATGGTCGGCCAGGGCGAAACACGCGCGGGTGGCGTCGTGATCGGCATCCTCGGCCAGGTCGATCAGGATCTCGTCGTTGCGGATTTCGCGCAAGAGCCGGGCAAAGACCACGTGGCTGGATGTCGGCAACCCCTGCCAATAGGGCGGGTAGTGGCGCGTTGTTTCGGTGCGCAGATCCTTCTTTTCCCAGTCGGCCAGTTCCTCGCGCAGGGCGCGCTTGGCCTCGGCGGCGCGCTTTTCGGTGTTGACCTCTTCCAGCCCGGTTTCCAGCGCGGTGGCGGTTTCCCGGTACAGGCTGCGCATCAGCTGCGCCTTCCAGTTGTTCCAGGTGCCGGGGCCGACGCCGATGATGTCGCAGACGGTCAGCACGGTCAGCAGGTCCAGCCGTTTCTTGGTTTTCACCGCCTTGGCGAAATCGCGCACCGTGCGCGGGTCGGCGATGTCGCGTTTCTGCGCCATGTCCGACATCAGCAGGTGATAGCGCACCAGCCATTCCACGGTTTCGCATTCGTCGGGCTTCAGCCCCAGGCGCGGCGCCACCTTGCGCGCGATTTGCGCGCCCAGGACGGAATGATCCTCGGGGCGGCCCTTGCCGATGTCGTGCAGCAGCAGCGCGATATACAGCACGCGCCGGTTCACGCCCTCCTTCAGGATGCGGCTGGCGATGGGCAGTTCCTCGACCAGTTCCTCGCGCTCGATCTTGGCCAAGGTCGAGATGCACTGGATCGTGTGTTCGTCCACCGTGTAGTGGTGGTAGACGTTGAACTGCATCATCGCCACGATCGGTTCGAATTCCGGGATGAAGGCGGCCAGCACGCCCAGCTCGTTCATCCGGCGCAGCGAGCGTTCGGGATTGTCGTGCTTCAGCAGCAGGTCCAGAAAGATGCGCTGTGCCTCGGGATCGGTGCGCAGGCCGTCGTCGATCAGGTTCAGGTTGCCGGCCACCAGCCGCATCGCGTCGGGGTGCAGCAACGTGCCGGTGCGCAGCGCCTCTTCGAACAGGCGCAGGATGTTCACCTTGTCCGCCAGAAAGGTATCGGGATCGGCCACGTTCATGCGGTTCTGGACGATCTCATAGCCCGCGCGTGCCGTCCGCTTGCGCCGGAACAGGCGCAGCAGCATCGGTTCGGTCTTGACGTGGGCGGCCTCCAGCCCGGTCAGAAAGATGCGGGTCAGATCGCCCACGGTCGTCGCGTGCAGGAAGTAGTCCTGCATGAAATGTTCCACCGCGCGCCGGCCGCCGCGGTCGGCATATCCCATGGCGGCGGCGACCTCGATCTGCATGTCAAAGGTCAACTGGTCCATCGCCCGGTTCGCGATCAGGTGCAGATGGCAGCGCACCGCCCAGAGGAACCGCTCGGCCTCCAGGAAGCCCTTGAATTCCTCTTCGGTGAAAAGGCCCAGCTTGACCAGCTGCGAGGCGCGATCGACCCGGTAGATATACTTGGCGATCCAGTAAAGCGATTGCAGGTCGCGCAGCCCGCCCTTGCCCTCTTTCACGTTGGGTTCCAGCACATAGCGCTGGCCGCCCTGCTTGCGGTGGCGTTCAGACCGTTCGGCCAGCTTGGCCTCGATGAACTCGGCCTCGGTGCCCTCGAACAGCTCGCCCCAAAGTGCGTCGTTCAGATCCTTGTCCAGGGGCGCATGCCCGGCAAGGAAGCGGTTTTCCAGCAGCGCGGTGCGGATCGTGATGTCCTCGCGCCCCAGCCGCACGCAATCCTTCACCGTGCGCGAGGAATGTCCGACCTTCAGCCGCAGATCCCACAGCATGTAAAGCATCGACTCGATGACGCTTTCGGCCCAGGGGGTGATCTTCCACGGGGTCAGGAACAGCAGGTCCACGTCCGAATGCGGCGCCATTTCGCCCCGCCCGTATCCCCCAACGGCAAAGACGGCCAGCCGCTCGCCCTCGGTCGGGTTGGGCAGGGGGTGCAGGTATTGCGACGCGACGGTCAGTGCCGCGCAGACCAGCCGGTCCGTCAGCCAGGTGTAGGACCGCACCGCTGGCCCGGCCTCGAAGGGGCGGGCGGCGAATGCCTCGGCGATGGCGGCGCGCCCGGCCTTGGCCGCCGCGCCCAGATGGCGAACCGCGCCGTCGCGCAGCGCACGGGGATCGCCGGCCTCTTGCTTCAGCCGGTCGAGTTCCGCGGCAAAGGCGGATGCGTCAAAGATTTCTTCGGCCGGCCGGATCAGGTTTTGCGGCATCCGGGCGGTGGGGGCGGAGGACGCCGACCTAGAAGCCGGGGCCGCCGAAACGTCTTGGGGCAGGGTCAATCACGCGTACCTGGTTGTTTTCGATCTGCGCCACGGCCAGCGCACGTTCGTTGGTGCCGTCGGTCAGCAGGCGGAATGTGCCGCCCACCCCGGCAAAGCCCGCCCCCTGGGTCAGGGCCGCGACCGTCAGCGCGTCCGACTTGCCCTGCTGGACCAGCGCGCCAATCGCGGCGATGCCATCATAGGCAAGCGCCGCCGCCGGATGCGGCGGGGTGCCAAAGGCCGCCTCGTAGCGCGAGGTGAACAGCGCCGTCATCTGCGGGTCGGGCAGGGCGAACCACCCCCCCTGCAGCCCCGGAAGGCTGAGCGTGGAGGGCGGGATGTCCCAGCGGGTCAGGCCGATATAGCGCACCTGTTGCGGGTCCACGCCGTTTTCCGGCATCAGCTGCGCCAGCAACGGCAGCGCGCCGGCTGCGCTGGCGGTAAAAAAGATGGCATCGGCCTCGCTGTCCTTGGCGCTTTGGGCAAGATCCGGCACCGCCTGCACGACACCGTTCTGCGACAGCTCGTAACTGCCCGTTGCCGCAATGCGCGCGCCGTTGGCGATGACGGCGGTGCCGATGGCCGTGCGGCCCAGTTCCCCGGCGACATCCGGGTCGTGGACGATCATGAAATCGTCCAGCCCCTGCGCCGTCGCATAGCTGGTCAGCCGCCGCGCGGTATTGGAAAAGGTCGGGCCCAGTACGAAGACGTTGCCGCCCGCGATCTGCGGGTTGTTGGAAAAGCTAAGGACATTCACGCCGCGCGAGGCCACCGCCAGCCCCGCCGCATTGGCCGATTGTGCGTAAAGCGGCCCGAGGATGATTTTGGCGCCGTCCCCGACCGCCTGGCGGGCGGCTGTTGCGGCCTGTTCCGGGCGCCCGGCGGTGTCATAGACACGCAGGTCGATCTGTACCCCATCCAGGTCAGAGATTGCCATGCGCGCTGCGTTTTCCAGGCTGCGCGCGACGACCGCGTCCCCGGCGGCCTCGGATCCGCCGGGCACCAGCAGCGCCACGGGAACCGGCGCGCCGGTGTTGATGCTGGGCCCGCCGCCCAGGTTGACGCTCTGGCAGGCGGCCAGCAGGACAAGCCCGGCCAGCGCCGGAAGGAGCCGCTTGCGGGGAGTGCGGAAAACGGCGATCATGACGGTCTCCGTGAAATGGGGTCGGCGCGAGCCTATGCGGATCGGCCGGCCAAGTAAACTCAGACATCCCCACCGAGGCCGCCCTTGGAGATCCTCCGCACGCCGCTGCCCCCGGGCATTCATTTCGTGGCCACCCCGATCGGCGCGGCCCGCGACATCACGCTGAGGGCGCTGGACATCCTGGCCTCGGCCGACGTGATCGCCGCCGAGGATACGCGCACCGCCCGCCACCTGATGCAGATCCACGGCATCGCCCTGGGCGACCGTCCGGCGATCGCCTATCACGAACATTCCGCCCCGGGTGTGCGTGCGAAACTGGTGGACATGGCCCGGCAGGGACAAAGCGTGGCCTGCGTCAGCGAGGCCGGCACGCCGATGGTGTCCGATCCCGGCTATCCGCTGGCCCGCGACGCAATCGCGGCGGGCGTGGCGGTCTATGCCGCACCGGGGCCCTCGGCCATGCTGGCGGCGCTGACCGTTTCGGGGCTGGCCAGCGACCGGGTGATGTTCCTGGGCTTCCCCCCGTCGCAGGCCGGCGCGCGCAAGAAGCTGTGGGCGGAAATGGCGCCGGTGCAGGCGACGCTGGTGATCTATGAATCGCCCAGACGCGTTAGCAAATTGTTAGTGGAATTGGAGGAGGCTCTGGGAACAGGGCGGCCGGCTGCGGTGTGCCGGGAATTGACCAAGCGATTCGAAGAGGTGGCGCGCGGCACGCTTGGCGAATTGGCAGAACGTTTCGCCGCGCAAGCTGTGAAGGGCGAGATTGTCGTCCTGGTCGGGCGGGGCGGCGGGGTATCGACCGGGCCCGAAGATCTGGACGCGGCGCTGACGGCGGCGCTGGCGCGGGGGTCTACCAAGGATGCCGTGGCCGAGGTGGCCGCGGCGCTGAACCTGCCGCGGCGCCGTGTCTATCAGGCGGCGCTGAAACTGGAGGGCAAGGAATGAGTGGAAGTGTTTCCTATCACGCCGGGCTGGCGGCAGAGGATTGCGTGGCGCGCGGCTATGAGGATCGCGGCCTGCCGATTGCCGCGCGGCGCTGGCGTGGCCGGGCCGGTGAGATCGACCTAATCGCGCGCGATGGCGACGGGCTGGTCTTTGTCGAGGTGAAGAAGGCCCGCGATTTCGCCCGCGCCGCCGAGCGTGTCGGGCGCCGCCAGATGCAGCGCGTTATGGATGCGGCGCTGGAATTCCTGGCGGGCGAACCGCGCGGTCAACTGACCGAAATCCGCTTCGACGTGGCGCTGGTCAACGGCCGGGGCGAGGTCGACATTCTGGAAAACGCCTTCGCTGCCTGACCCGTTGCAAAGCGTCCCCCGCTCGGCCATGTAGGGCGGACCGGACGGGGAGAGTTTCATGCCGCTCAAGGTTGCCATCCAGATGGACCCGATCGGGGCCATCGACATTACTGCAGATACCACCTTTCGCATCGCCGAAGAGGCACAGGCGCGGGGGCACAGTCTGTTCTATTACACGCCGGATCGGCTGTATTGGGACGATGGCCGCGTGATGGCGCGGGGCTGGCCGCTGGAGGTGCGCCGCGTGGTTGGCGATCATGTCACGCTGGGGGCAGAAACGGCGGTGGATCTGGGCGACTACGATGTCGTCTGGCTGCGGCAGGATCCGCCCTTCGACATGGGCTACATTACCACGACCCACCTGCTGGAGCAGCTTTCGCCCGGCACGCTGGTCGTCAACGATCCGTTCTGGGTCCGCAATTTCCCCGAGAAGCTGTTGGTTCTGAAATTCCCGGACCTGATCCCGCCCACGCTGATCGCGCGGGATCTGGACACGCTGCGCGCCTTCAAGGACCGCCATGGCGATATCATCCTGAAACCGCTTTACGGCAATGGCGGGGCGGGGGTGTTCCGGCTGGGCCATGCCGACCGCAACCTTGCTTCGCTGCATGAGCTGTTCACGGGCATGAGCCGCGAGCCGCTGATCGCGCAGAAATTCCTGCCCGCGGTGGAAAAGGGCGACAAGCGCGTGATCCTGGTCGATGGCGCGCCCGTCGGTGCGATCAATCGCGTTCCGGCCGAGGGCGAGACCCGGTCCAACATGCATGTGGGCGGCCGGGCAGAGCGTGCCGCGCTGTCGGCGCGCGATCTTGAAATCTGCAAGGCCATCGGTCCCACGCTGCGCGACCACGGTCAGGTTCTGGTCGGGATCGACGTGATCGGCGATTACCTGACCGAGATCAACGTCACCTCGCCCACCGGCATCCAGGAACTGGAACGCTTCGACGAGGAAAATATCGCCGCGCGCATCTGGGCGGCGATCGAGGCGAAGCGGGACTAACGGTCGCCGCCGCCCACGGCCAGGCGAAAGCTGACGGCCTCGGCGACATGGGGGCGGGCCACGTCCCTGGCGCCGTCCAGATCGGCGATGGTGCGCGCTACCCGCAGCACCCGGTGATAGCCGCGCGCGGACAGGCCGAAGCGTTCGGCCACCTGCGTCAGCAGCGCGCGGCCTTCGGCATCCGGGGTGGCGATGTCCTTCAGCAGCGCACCTTCGGCCTCGGCATTCACGCGCACTGCGTCATGCCCGGCGAACCGTTCCTGTTGGCGGCTGCGGGCCGCCGCGACGCGGTCCGCCACGCTGGCGGAACACTCTCCCGCCTCTGGCAAGTCCAGATCGGCATAGCTGACCGGCGGCACCTCGACCCGCAGGTCGAACCGATCCATCAACGGGCCCGAGATGCGGCCAAGGTAATCCTCGCCGCATTGGGGCACGCGGGCACAGGCCCGTGCGGGATCGGCCAGATACCCGCATTTGCAGGGGTTCGCGGCGGCCACCAGCAGGAAGCGGCAGGGATAGCGCGTATGGGCGTTGGCGCGGGCGACGACGACCTCGCCGGTCTCGATCGGCTGGCGCAGGGTTTCCAGCACGGCGCGGGGAAATTCGGGAAACTCGTCCATGAACAGCACGCCGTTATGGGCTAGGCTGATTTCCCCCGGTTTTGCGCTGCGTCCACCGCCCACGATAGCGGCCATCGACGCGGTATGGTGCGGCTCGCGAAAGGGCCGCAGGCGTGAGATGCCGCCCTCGTCCAGCAGCCCGGCCAGCGAGTGGATCATGGAGGTTTCCAGCGCCTCGGCCGGCGACAGTGGCGGCAGGATTGAGGGCATGCGCGCCGCCAGCATGGATTTGCCCGATCCGGGCGCGCCCACCATCAGCATGTGATGCCGGCCGGCCGCGGCGATTTCCAGGGCGCGTCGGGCGCGTTCTTGCCCTTTCACGTCCGCCAGGTCGCGCTGTTGGGCCGGGCCGGTCACCTCGCCCGGTTCGGCCGGTTCCAGTGGCGCCTGCCCGGTGAAATGGCGCACCACCGCCGCCAGGTCGGGGGCGGCCAAAACCTGCGTGCCGCCGACCCAGGCGGCCTCGGCCCCGCTGGGTTGCGGGCACAAAAGCGCGCGGTCGGCCTCTGCCGCGGCCATGGCGGCGGGCAGGGCGCCGATCACCGGCACCAGGCGCCCGTCCAAGGACAATTCCCCCAGGGCGACGGTGCGTTCGGCGGCGTCGCGGGGCACCACGTCCAGCGCGGCCAGCAGGGCCAGCGCGACCGGCAGGTCGAAATGCGACCCCTCTTTGGGCAGGTCGGCAGGGGACAGGTTCACCGTGATCCGCTTGGAGGGCAGGGCCACGCCCATCGACACCAGCGCGGCGCGCAGGCGGTCGCGCGCCTCGCTGACGGCCTTGTCGGGCAGCCCGACGATGGAAAAGGCGGGCAGCCCGGCGGCGACGGCGCATTGCACCTCGACCAGCCGGGCCTCGACCCCGTCGAAGGTCACGGTATAGGCCCGTGCTGTCATTCGCTGTCTCCGCCAAGCGCACCGACAGGCCTACGACGCGGTTGGTTACCGATTGGTAAACGTCGCGCTGGCAACAGAATGTGCGGCACTGCACATCGCGGGTGCGGAAACCAAAAGAATCTCTCGGAAATGTGTGATCCGATTGACCGGACCCTGCGTATACACTGTCAAAGACCAAAACGACGCAGCCATTAAAAAACCGGGGGGTTTACCATGGCATTCGATGGTTACGACACTGGATCGTTGTCCCGGCAGGCCATGAAGGCCGAGCTTTTGGACGCCGAGACCGAACTGAAGCTGGCCTATGCCTGGCGGGATCAGCGGGACGAGGCCGCGCTGCATCGCCTGATCACCGCCTATATGCGTCTGGCGATTTCCATGGCCGCCAAGTTCAAGCGTTACGGCGCGCCCATGAATGACCTGATCCAAGAGGCCAGCCTTGGCCTGATGAAGGCGGCCGACAAGTTCGATCCTGATCGCGGCGTGCGGTTCTCGACCTACGCGGTGTGGTGGATCAAGGCCAGCATCCAGGACTACGTGATGCGCAACTGGTCGATGGTGCGCACCGGCTCCACCTCCAGCCAGAAATCGCTGTTCTTCAACATGCGCCGCGTCCAGGCCCGGTTGGAGCGTGAGGCCAGCGCGCGCGGCGAAACGCTGGACCGCCACCAGCTGCGCCAGATGATCGCGACAGAGGTTGGCGTGCCCCTGCATGATGTCGAGATGATGGAGGGTCGGCTGTCGGGTTCGGACTTCTCGCTGAACGCCACGCAATCGACGGATGAGGATGGGCGCGAGTGGATCGACACGATCGAGGACGAGGGCAACCAGGCCGCCGATCTGGTCGAGGACACCCGCGACCGAGCGCAACTGCGCGACTGGCTGGTCAGCGCGCTGTCCGACCTGAATGAACGGGAACGCTTCATCGTGCGTGAACGCAAGCTGCGCGAGGAACCGCGCACCCTGGAAAGCCTGGGCAACGAGCTGGGCCTGTCCAAGGAGCGCGTCCGCCAGTTGGAGGCCGCGGCCTTTGGCAAGATGCGCAAGAGCCTTGAAGCCTACTCGCAAGAGGTGCATCACTTCCTCTCGTGACACGTTTTACATCCCTTTTCGCGGCCGCCCTCATGGCCGCCGGTGCCGCCGGGGCAGAGCAGATCGTCCCGGCGGCCCTTTCCGATCTGCCGCCCGCCGATGTCGTCGTGCTGGGCGAGCTGCATGATAATCCCCACCATCATGCCAATCAGGCCGCTGCCGTGGCCGCGATGCAGCCCGCCGCGCTGGTGTTCGAGATGCTGACGCCTGAGCAGGCAGCGCGGGTTACCCCCGAACTGCGCGGCGATGCGCAGGCGCTGGGTGCGGCCTTGGAATGGGCGGACTCGGGCTGGCCCGATTTCGCGATGTATCATCCCATCTTTACCGCCGCGCCCCAGGCCGCGATCTACGGCGCCGCCTTGCCGCGCGAACAGGTGCGCCGCGCCGTGGGCGAGGGGGCGGCGGCGGTGTTCGGTGCTGACGCGGGCACCTTCGGTCTGGATCGCCCGCTGCCCGAGGATCAGAAAATCACCCGCGAGGCCGCCCAGATGACGGCCCATTGCAACGCCCTGCCAGAGGCGATGTTGCCCGGCATGGTCGAGGCGCAGCGCCTGCGCGACGCGGCCTTTGCCCGCGCGACCCTGACCGCCCTGCGCGAAACGGGCGGGCCTGTTGTCGTTATCACCGGCAACGGCCATGCCCGCACTGATTGGGGGCTGCCCCATGCGCTGCGCCTGGCCGCGCCCGATGTCAGCCTGCTGTCGGTCGGGCAATTGGAATCCGCGCCCGAGGGCACACCGCCCCATGACCTGTGGCTGGTGACGGACCCGGCCGACCGGCCTGATCCCTGCGCGGCCTTTGCCGATGGCTGAACTTGTCAGGCGGCGGGCCGCGCCCTAGACAGGGGCAGGGGCGCAAACGGGCAGGGTCCATGCTGGCAGGCAAACGCATTCTCTTGATCGTTTCGGGCGGCATCGCCGCCGTCAAGGTGCCGGACCTGATCCGCCGCTTGCGCGAACGCGGGGCCGCCGTCACCCCGGTCATGACCCGCGCGGCAGAGCAGTTCGTAACCCCGCTGTCGCTGTCGGCGCTGGCGGGGGAAAAGGTCTGGCGCGATCTTTTCGACCTGACGGATGAGGCCGAGATGGGCCATATCCAGCTGTCCCGCGTGGCCGATCTGGTGGTGGTGGCGCCTGCCACGGCCAACCTGATGGCGCGCATGGCGAACGGTCTGGCGGACGATCTGCCCAGCACGCTGCTGTTGGCAACCGATACGCCGGTGCTGATCGCACCCGCCATGAACGTGCGGATGTGGCAGCACCCGGCCACGCAACGCAACCTGGCTACGCTGGCGGGCGACGGCGTGGCGGTGGTCGGCCCCAATTCCGGCGACATGGCTTGTGGTGAATACGGGCCGGGCCGCATGGCCGAGGTGCCCGAAATCCTGGCCGCGATCGAGGCGCGGCTTGCCGATGGCCCCCTGGCGGGCAAGCGGATCGTCGTCACCTCTGGCCCCACCCATGAACCGATCGATCCGGTGCGCTATATCGCCAACCGATCGTCGGGGGCGCAGGGCACGGCGCTGGCCCGCGCGTTGGCGGGGCTGGGGGCAGAGGTCGTGTTCGTGACCGGCCCGGCAACTGTTCCCCCGCCCGAAGGGGTGACGGTGATCCTCGTGGAAACCGCGCAGCAGATGCTGGCCGCCGTGCAGGGCGCCTTGCCCGCCGATGCGGCGGTTTTTGCGGCCGCGGTGGCCGATTGGCGCGTGGCCAATGCCGCCGATCAGAAGATGAAGAAGGACGGCACCGGCGCCGCGCCCGCGCTGGAGTTTGCCGAGAATCCCGACATCCTGGCCACCGTCGCGCAGATGGGCACGGGCCGCCCGGCGCTGGTCGTGGGCTTTGCCGCTGAAACGGAAAACATCGCCGACCACGCCACCGCCAAGCGGGCGCGCAAGGGCTGCGACTGGATCGTGGCCAACGATGTTTCGCCCGGCACCGGCATCATGGGCGGGGCCGAGAACGAGGTAACGCTGATTACCGCCAATGGCGCCGAAACCTGGCCGCGCCTGGGCAAGGCCCAGGTCGCCGACCGGCTGGCCGCGCGCATCGCCACAGCACTGGGGCAGGGCGTATGACCCCGGTTCTGCAGGTGCTGTGGGAGGATTGGGCCGACCGCGCCCTGGGCCTGCCCGCCTATGAAACCGCAGGCGCAGCGGGGGCGGATATCCGCGCCAACTTCCCCTCCGAGGCGCGCGATTCCGGCCTGACGCTGGCCCCCATGGCCCGCCATGTGGTGCCGACCGGGCTGCGCGTGGCCATCCCGCGGGGGTATGAAATGCAGATCCGCCCCCGGTCGGGTCTGGCGTTGAAACACGGGATCACCCTGCCCAACACGCCCGGCACCATCGACAGCGATTATCGCGGGCCGTTGGGGGTGTTGTTGGTCAACCTCGGGGCAGAGCCTTACACGATTCATCACGGCGACCGGATCGCGCAGATCATCGTGGCGCCGGTGGTGCAGGTGGCCTTTGATCTTGTTCAGGCGCTGGACGACACGCCCCGTGGCGCGGGCGGGTTCGGTTCCACGGGGCGCCGCTGATGGGTGTCTTGCTGGCGCTTGCCGTGGCGCTGTGGCTGCTGGGCGCCGTGATGAAGGTGTCGCGCGGCGCGCGTTGGGCGATGATCGGGGCGCTGTACCTGGCGGTGCTGGGCGTGCAGGTGTTGATGCCCGAGGGCCACGCGTTGCGTACTGCCATCGGGGGCACGCCGCAGGGGTGGTTCGCGCTGGGGCTGGTTGCGGCGCTGGTGGTGGCCTACCGGCTGGCGCTTGGTGCGCTGCGCCGCCGTGCGGCCCCGCCTGCGCAGGCCGGCACACCCAAAGGTCCGCTCAGCCCCACCGAGCTGGACCGCTATGCCCGCCATATCGTTCTGCGCGAGGTCGGCGGACCGGGTCAGCGCAAGCTGAAAGAGGCAAAGGTGCTGGTTGTGGGGGCAGGTGGGCTGGGATCGCCCGCGCTGCTGTATCTGGGGGCGGCGGGGGTCGGCACGCTGGGCGTCGTGGACGATGACATCGTGTCGGCCTCGAACCTGCAACGGCAGGTGATCCATACGGATGCCCGCATCGGCATGCCCAAGGTGTTTTCCGCCCAGGCGGCGCTGAGCGCGCAAAACCCGTTTGTCGAGGTGCGCCCCTATCACCGCCGACTGGACGCGGAGACCGCCGAGGCACTGTTTGCCGAGTACGATCTGGTGCTGGACGGCAGCGACAATTTCGACACCCGCGACATGGTGAACCGGGCGGCGGTGCGCACGGCCACGCCGCTGGTCGCCGGGGCCATCGCCCAATGGGAGGGACAGGTCAGCCTGTACGATCCCGCCCATGGCACGCCCTGCTATGCCTGCATCTTCCCCCAGGCCCCCGCGCCGGGTCTGGCGCCCAGCTGCGCCGAGGCGGGCGTGATCGGTGCGCTGCCGGGTATCATCGGGTCGATGATGGCGATGGAGGCGATCAAGCACATCACCGGCGCCGGCCAGACACTGGCCGGGCGCATGGCGGTCCACGATGCGCTGTATTCGGAGTCGCGGGTGATCGCGCTGAAGCGGAGGGCGGATTGCCCGGTCTGCGGCGGCACCGGGAAAGCCGCCTGACGGCGGCTGCCTGCGGCGCGGGTATTTGGACCAAGAAGAAGGCCTAGCCCGGGGTATCCGGCCTGCGGGCGGGGTCGAAATGAATGATGATGTCGGTGCCGGGAAACTCCGCCAGGATGGCATGTTTCAGGGCGGCGCCGATGGCGTGGGCGTCATTCAGGCTTTGCCGTCCGTCCAGTTCGATATGCAGGTTCACGAACAGCCGGGCGCCCGCGCGGCGCGTCTTGAGGTCGTGAAAGCCCAGAACGCCGGGCTGGTTTTCCGCAAGGCGCTCGATCCGGACGATCACCTGCGGATCGGCGGCGCGGTCCATCAGCGCATCCCACGCGCCGCGTCCGATCCCCAGTGCGCCCACCGCCAGCATGGCGGCCGTCGCCAGCGCAATGGCGGAATCCAGTCGCGCCAGCCCGAACTGGTCCGAGGCCCACAGCGCGAGGATCGCGCCGATATTGGGCAGCAGGTCGCCCAGGTAATGCAGCGAATCGGCCCGGACCACCCGGTTGCCGGTACGCGCGGCGACCCGGCGTTGCCACAGCACCAGCCCCAGCGTCAGGGCGATGGCCAGCGACATGGCGGCAATGCCGCGACCCTCGGCCGTCAGGGGGATCGGGTCGGCGGCGGTCAGACGCAGCAGGGCGGCGACCCCGATCACCCCGGCAGAGGCCAGGATGAACACCGCCTGTCCCAGGGCGGCCAGATCCTCGGCCGAGGAATGGCCGAAGGTGTGATCCTCGTCCGGGGGGCGTGCGGCATACAGGATCGCCGCCAGCCCGCCCAGCGACATCATCAGGTCCAGCGTGCTGTCGGCCAGCGAGGCCGCGACAGACAGCGCCTGCGTTTCCCCCAGGGCCCAGATCTTCAGCCCCACAAGCAGGGCCGCGACCGTGACCGAGGCAAGGCCGGCGGAAAGGTTCAGGCGGTGCGCGTCAGGCATGTTCGGGCCATGTCGGGGGCGTTGCCTTGGCCTAGCAGGGGGCGGGGCATGGCGGCAAGATCACTCGCGGATTTCGTCGGGGTCGACGCCCCAGAGTGCGGTTTTCGGAACCCAGCCCTTGTACCCGTCCGCGCTGATGCGGCACCAGTCGGGTTTGCATTTTCCCAGCCGGGCGATCACCCCGGCCTCGGTCCGGGCCAGGATGGTGGCGTCGGGCGTGGGCAGGCGGCGCAGGGCCAGCATGTCCTCTTGGACCAGCACCATGCGCACCCCCGACAGCAGCGTGTAGTGCATCCAGCCGCCCGCGCCGTCGCGGTCGCGCACCCGGCGCCAATGGCCGTATTCGGCGGTGACCTGCAACGGCACGCCGCGGCGGTTGTAGACCCAGTCGATCCGGTGGCTGAGGCTGGGGCCGCGCCGCACGTTGCCCTCGGATGCCTTGAGCGAGACGTAACGGGGCAGGGGCAGGCCGGTGACCGGGCCGCGCTCGGCCGCGTGCAGGGGCAGGGCCAGGGCGGCGATGGCCAATGTCAGGATCATAAGCGTGACGGACCGAAGGCCCGGCCCGGTTGCGTGCGTGTTCATGTCCTGCTGCATCCTCGTTCTGCGGGGTCTTGTGCCGCGCCCCGATCTCGGACAGTTTGCCACTGACGCCACGGGGTGCAAGCAGGGAGGCCCAGGGATGCCCGCTCAACGTTTGAGTGTTGTCGTGACGCGACGCTTGCCCGAACCGGTCGAGACCCGGATGAAGGAACTGTTCGATGTCGAGCTGAATGAGGCCGACCGCAAGCTGAGCCGCGAAGAACTGGTAGAGGCCATGCGCCGGGCCGATGTGCTGGTGCCATGTGTGACCGACGACATCGACCAGGCGATGCTGGCCCGTGCCGGCGACCGGCTGAAGCTGATCGCCAATTACGGCGCGGGGATCGACCATCTGGACGTGCAGACGGCGCGCCAGCGCGGGATTCTGGTATCCAACACGCCCGGCGTGGTGACCGAGGACACCGCCGACATGACCATCGCGCTGATCCTGGCCGTGACCCGCCGCATCCCCGAGGGGCTGGCGATGATGCAGGCGGGGCAATGGCAGGGGTGGGCGCCCACGGCCTTTATGGGGGGGCGGATCGGTGGCCGACGGCTGGGCATTCTGGGCATGGGCCGGATCGGGCAGGCGGTTGCGCGGCGTGCCCGCGTCTTTGGCATGCAGGTGCATTACCACAATCGCCGCCGCCTGCGCCCCGAGATCGAGGAAGAACTGGAAGCGACCTACTGGGACAGCCTGGACCAGATGGTCAGCCGGATGGACGTGATTTCCATCAACTGCCCGCATACGCCCTCGACCTTTCACCTGATGAACGCACGGCGGCTGAAACTGATGAAGCCGGACGCGGTGATCGTGAACACCTCGCGCGGCGAGGTGATCGACGAAAACGCCCTGACCCGGATGCTGCGCGCGGGCGAGATCGCGGGCGCCGGGCTGGACGTGTTCGAGCATGGCCACGAGATCAACCCGCGCCTGCGCGAATTGCACAACGTGGTGCTGCTGCCGCATATGGGGTCGGCCACCGTCGAGGGCCGGGTCGAGATGGGCGAGAAGGTCATCATCAACATCAAGACCTTCGCCGACGGGCACCGGCCGCCGGACCTGGTGGTGCCGGCCATGCTGTAACGCCCGGGCCAAGCCCATTGCGATACCTGGCCTGTCGGGCTATCGCTTGGGGATGGCCGCACTGACACGGAGATGCCTGCGATGCTGCTGCTTCTGACTTCGTATCTTGTCCTGTCCATGATCCTGCTGCTGGGCGCCAGCGAGCTGGAGCGCCGCGCCATCGTCGACCGTCGCATCGGCCCGAACGGCCGGGCGCTGCTGGTGGCGCTGGTGGCCTCTGCCGTTGCGGCGCTGGGGGTGACGGCGGTTACCGCCTACATGGACGATTGGGTGACGATGCTGCACGTGTTCGGCGGCATGGTCCTGTATCACGGGATCATGGGCATCTTTCTGGTGCATGGGCTGCAAAAGGTGTCGGCCCGGGTTGCGGGCCACGCCCTGGGCTGAGCCGGGCCAACCCTAGTCCGCCGCAAATCCGCTGCCCGGCCTGTTATAGGCTGCGCGGGGCGGCGCGAACACGTCCATCACCGTCAATCCCTCGGGCCCTGCCGCCATCGTGTGGGGCATATCGCCGGGTGTGCGCCAGAAATCGCCGGGCTTGATCGGCACCTCTTCACCGTCCTGGATGCGCACCCCGCTGCCCCCGATGCAATAGCCCCATTGTTCCTCGGGGTGGTGGTGCAGCACGCCCCGCGCGCCGGGTTCGAACCGGACGATGGAAATCATCGCGTGATCGCCAGTGTAGATCGTTGTGGTGATCCCCGGGGCCAGCTGGCGCGGCGTGCCGCCGGTGGCGTCCTCGATGGAAAAGAAGTTTTCTGGCCGCATCGCGTCGTCCTTTCTGGTGGTTTCATTGTTATCCGCTGCCGTCGTCCCTGCGTCCACCGCCGGGTTCACGTCGCTTTCCCACCTTGTCAGGTCGCAAGCCCCTCGCCCCGCGCGGCGGAATTTGCGTAACTGGGAACACCCCGGACGAACAGCGCGGAGCCGTGCCCGATGAAGACCCATGTCAAAGCCCTTGTCGTCGGCGGCGGTGCCGTCGGTGCCTCGATCGCCTATCACCTTGGCAAGGCGGGATGGGATACCATGCTGCTGGAACGGGACGAGCTGACCAGCGGCAGCACATGGCACGCGGCGGGGCTGCTGCCCTATTTCAACATGTCCTACGCGACCACGCATATCCACGACTACTCGATCAGGTTCTACAAGACGCTGGAGGCGGAAACCGGCCTGAACCCTGGCTTTTACGTGGTGGGCAACCTGCGCATGGCGCAGTCCGCCGCGCGGATGGACGAATACATGCTGTATGCCAGCACGGCTGAAACCGTGGGCGTGCCCTATGAATGGATGTCGCCCGCCCAGATCAAGGAGCGCTGGCCGCTGGTCCGCACCGAGGATCTGGAAGGCGCGATCTATCACCCCACCGACGGCTATATCAATCCGGCGGATGTGACCCAAGCCATGGCCAAGGGCGCGCGCCAGTTCGGTGTGGCGATTGAGCGGAAATGGCAGGTGGACGGCTACGAATGGACCGGGTCTGAATGGCGCGTCACCGTCACGAAGATGGCCGAGAAGGGCGGCAACCTGATCCCGACCGAGGAAACCGCCGTCATCACCGCCGAACATGTCGTCACCGCCACCGGCAACCATTCCCAGCGGACCGCGCGCATGCTGGGGATCAAGATGCCTGCCATCCCGGTGGAACACCAGTTCATCGTGACCGAACCCGACCCCGCGCTGACGCAGTGGCGCAAGGCGGGCAATCCCGAACACCCGGTCCTGCGCGATGCCGATGCGAAATGGTATGTGCGCGAGGAACGCGGCGGCTGGATCCTGGGCCCCTATGAACGCAACGCGCCCGCGCGGTTCGCCTATGGCGTGCCCGACAGTTTCCGCGCGGACCTGTTCCCGCTGGATCTGGAGCGGATCGAAGATGAATACATGAGCTTCATCCACCGTATTCCGTCCTCGGAAACCGTGGGGCTGAAGGACGATTATAACGGGCCGATCTGCTACACCCCCGATGGCAACCCGCTGCTGGGGCCTGCGCCGGGCCTGCGCAATATGTGGCTGGCCGAAGGCTTCAGTTTCGGCATCACGGCGGCCGGGGGCGCGGGGCATTACCTGGCGCAACTGATGACCGAGGGCGAGGCCGAGATCGACATGGGGAGCTTGGACCCCAAGCGATACGGCGACTGGATGACCACCGAATACGCCTGCCGCAAGAACGAAGAGGCGTATGAACACGTCTACATCCTGCACCACCCCGACGAGGAACGCCCGGCCGCGCGGCCCCTGCGCACCTCGCCCGCCTATGACCGGCAAAAGGCGCGCGGCGCGCAGTTCGGGCAGGTCAACGGGTGGGAGCGGCCGAATTACTACGGGCCCGTGGATGCGCCCGACAGCTTTGACCACGACGCGCGGTCCTTCCGCCGGGGCGGCTGGTGGCAATACGCGGTGGCAGAGGCGCAAGCGATCCGCGAAACCGCCGGGCTGATCGACGCGACGGCCTTTACCAAGCATCGCGTGGCCGGTCCCGGCGCGACCGCGTTCCTGGATTGGTTTACCTGCAACCGCCTGCCCAAGGTGGGCCGGGTGAACCTGACCTATGCGCTGTCCCTCAAGGGCACGGTGCGTACCGAATACACCATCGTCCGGCTGGCCGAGGATGAGTATTACCTGGTCTCGGCGGGGGCCTGGCAGGCCTATGACCACGATTATCTGGTCAAGGCCGCCGAGGACAAGCGCGAGCAATTCGGCTGGATCGAGGTGCAGGACATCACCACCCAATGGGGCGTCTTCGCGCTGGCCGGGCCGAACGCGCGGGCGATTCTGAACGAGGTGGTCAAGGATGCCGATCCTGCCACCGTGCTGTCGAACAAGCGGTTCCCGTGGCTGGCCGCCCGCGATATCGAACTGGGTATGTGCCCGGTGCGCGCCCTGCGCGTGGCCTATACCGGCGAGCTGGGGTGGGAGTTGCACCACCCCATAGAGATGCAGACCTACCTGTGGGATCTGCTGATGCAGGCGGGTGAGGGCCATGGGATGAAGCTGGTGGGCGCGCGGGCGCAGAACTGGCTGCGGCAGGAGAAAAGCTATCGCGCCTTTGGCACCGAACTGGGCCGCGATGCCACCCCGCTGGAGGCCGGGCTGGACCGCTTCGTCGATCTGTCCAAGGATTTCCACGGCAAACCGGCGATGGAGGCCACCGGCATCCGCAGCAAATGCGTCACGCTGCTGATCGACGGGCCCGAGGATGCCGACCCCTGGGGGCGCGAGGCGCTGTATGACGGGGATACAAGGGTGGGCCGTCTGACCTCGGGCGGGTATTCGGTCGCCTTCGGCAAATCCATCGGGATGGGCTATGTGCGCCCAGATCTTGCCACGCCGGGCACACGGCTGAAGGTGCGGATGCTGAACCGGCTTTGGGATGTCGAGGTGACCGAGGATTGCCCCTACGACGACAAGAACGCCCGCATCCGCGCGGATGGCTGAGGCATCGCCTCAGTCGTTCACGTCGGACAGTTCCAGCCGGGCGTCGGCATCGCGGTCCAGCATCGCCATCCACTCGGCCGCGACCAGGCGGAATTCGGACAGGTCCACCGCGCCGCTGCCGTCGATGTCGCTGCGCATCAGGCGCAGGTTGCGCACGATGCGGCGCCATTCAGCGGCGTTGCGCCCCCGCAGCGGGCCGGTCAGGGCGCGCACACGGTCGAAATGGGCCGCCTCCGTGGGATCCAGCAGCATGTCGCCGTTGCGATCGAAATGTGCGAATACCGCGCGCTGCCGATAGGCCAGTTCGTGAAATCCCACGACGCCGTTTCGGTTGGCGTCCCACAGGGACATCAGATGGGGCGCGGTGCGATCCTGCGCCGGGGCGGCTTGGCCGGTGGCCAGGGTCAGGGCAAGGGCGGTCAGTGTCAGACGAACCATCGGGGGACCTCCTTTTCGGCAGCCCCCCGATCATAGCCTATTTTTGTCACTCGCGCAGGGGCGCGGCTCAGCCGGCCTTGGCCTCTTTTTCGGCGATCAGTTGGTCATAGGCCTCCATCGCGGCGGCGGCATACATCATGGCAGGCCCGCCGCCCATCTGGATCGCCATGGCCAGCACGTCGCCCACCTCTTCGCGGGTGGCGCCGACGCGCACCAGGGCCTCCATGTGCAGGACGATGCAGGCCTCGCAATGGGTGACGACGGCGATGCCGAGCGCGACGAATTCCTTTTGCTTGAATTCCAGCGTGCCGCCATCCTTGACCGCCTTGCCCAGGGCGCCAAAGGCGCGGGCGGCGTCGGGGATCGCCTTGTTCAGGTTGCGCAGCTGATCCTTGGTGGCGTCGCGTTTTTGTGTCCAGTCCATGCTGGTCTCCTGTAAATGACTTTTCGTCGCCGTATCACCACTTGGCCCGCCTCGCTACCTTGATCCGGGTCAAATCAGCGTGGCTTTCTGGCGATCTGCGTCAAGTTGTTGGCGGGCATGGGGATTTCATCTGCGACCTGCAATCCGGCCTGATCAAACCAGCCCTGCACCTGCTGCACGGACTTGTACCCGATCTGGGGGTCCTGGGCGATCAGGCTGGCGTGAAAGGCCGCGTCGCCATCGCTGGCAAAGCCGTGATCGCGCCGGAAGGGGCCGTAGATCATCAAGACGCCGCCGGGGGCCAGTGCCGTGGCGGCCTCGCGGATCAGGCATTCGGCCTCGGGGGCGCTGATCAGATGCAGGATGTTGGAACAAAAGATCAGATCCTGCCCGCCATGCCGGGCGCCCCAGCCGGGATGGGTTGCGTCGATCTGGATCGCAGCGGCCAGGTTGGGCAGGGCGGCCTCTGCCGCCCAGGCGTCGATGCTGGCGCGCCTGTCCGGGGCGATCTCGCTGGGTTGCCAGCGCAGGCCGGGGCAGTGGGCCGCGATGCGCACCGCGTGTTCGCCGGTGCCGCTGGCCAGTTCCAGTGCGCGGCCCCTGGCCGGGCCATGGGTGGCGATCACCTCGCAAATCGCGGCGGCGTTGCGCAGGGCAGAGGGTGCCGTCAGCCGCCCGTTTTCCGCCGGATGCGCGGTCGAGGCCGTGCCGGGCGCCGGACGCCGGGCCATCAGGCGAACCGCGCGGGTGAAAACGCGCGGGCCAGGTCCGCGCCGATTTCGGGTGTGCGTTCGGCGACGATGTCGGCGGCCAACTGGCTGGCCGCCGGGGCGGTCTGAAAGCCCACACCGCCCTGGCCCGCATGCCAGAAAAACGTGGACTCGGCCGGATCGAATCCGATCACCAGCAGCCGGTCGGGCGCAAAGGTCCGCAAGCCCGCCCAGGACGTTTCCAGCCGCGTGACCGGCTCTGTCACCATTTCCTCGTAGCGGGCCAGCCCCTCGGCCAGGATCATATCGTCGGCAAAGGCGTCGTGCGGGTCTTGCGGGTCTTCCTCGGCCGGAGAAACCAGCAGTTTGCCCGCATCGGGTTTGCAATACCACCGTTCGCCGGCGCCCACGACCATCGGCCAGCGGTTCAGGTCATGGCCGCCCGGGGCGGGCAGGCGGGCCATGGACCGCCGCATCGGGGTAAAGCCCAGGGGCGCGACCCCGGCCATGCGCGCGACCACATCCACCCAGGCGCCCGCGGCGTTGACCAGCACGCGGCCCTGAAACGTTTCCTTGCCGGTCTGCACCTGCCAGCCCGCAGCATCGCGGGTGATCGTCTGCACCTGCTGGCGGGTCTGGACCGTGCCGCCATTGGCCCGGATTTCCCGCGCGAAGTTCTGGATCAGCAGATCGGTGTCCAGATCCCATGCGTTTTCGTTCAGCCCGGCAAAGGCCACCGTGTCGGGGTTCAGGACCGGCATCATGGCCCGCGCCTCGTCCACGGTCAGGGGCGTCAGGCGCATATGCGCCCGGTCTGCCGTAAACAGCGCGGCATCCTCGGTCCGGCCGACCACCATCAGCCCCCGGTCGGACAGAACGCCGCCGTTTTCCGTGGCGTGATAGGGGTGGCTGGCCCGGTTCAGCGCGACCACCTCTGGCGCGCCCAGGCATTCATCGAACAGGGCGGCAGAGCGCCCCGAGGCGTGATAGCCAAGGCCCGCCTCGCCCTCCAACAGGGTGACGCGGCCCAGATGCGACAGCCGCGCGCCCACCGATACCCCGGCGATCCCGCCGCCGATGACCAGAAAATCCGTTTTCATGGCCAGAGGTAGACCATATCGCCTGGGCCAGTGGAATGGCGATTTAACCGCTGCGCGCGCTGGAGCGTGGCGCTTTGGCGAGACTCTGCTACAAGCTGTGGATCTATCGAGGGAGGAGAGGGTGATCATCAAGACGATCGGAGAGATCCTGGGCCAGCGGCCCTTCATCAGCCTGGCGCCCGGGGAAACCCTGCGCACGGCCGCCACGCACATGGAAGAGGCCAATGTCGGCGCGCTTGCCGTGGTCGAGGCGGGGCGCCTTGTGGGTATCCTCAGTGAACGTGACATCGTGCGCCGGGCCGTGGCCCAGGGGATGGCGCCGGACAGCGTGACCGTCGCGCAGGCGATGACGCCCGATCCCGTGACCATCGCAGTAGACGATCCGGTTTCCGACGCGCTGGCGGCCAAGCTGGGCGATGCGTTCCGGCACCTGCCGGTGCTGCGGGACGGGCTGGTTGTCGGCGTTGTGTCCTACCGCGATATTCCGGCCGAATACCTGATGCTGTTCGAACGGTTTCGCGAAATGTCCGGTGCGCATGCGGACGACACGCCCTGACCCAGGCACGCGCCGAAACCGAAAAGGCCCGCCATTGGCGGGCCTTTTCTGTTGGTGTGGCGGGGACGTTATTGCGGGATTTCGCCGGTCAGGCCCTCGACGTAGAAATCCATGCCCAGCAGGGTGCCATCATCGGCCGTTTCACCCTCGGCCAGCCAGACCGTGCCGTCCTGCTTGTTCAGCGGGCCGGTGAAGGGGTGGTAGTCGCCGTTGGCGATGGCCTCTTTCAGGGCCAGCGCCTCGGCCTTGACGTCGGCGGGGACCGCGTCGGTGATTTCGCCGATCTTGACCATGCCGGCGCCGATCCCGTCCCAAGTGTCGTCGCTTTCCCAGGTGCTGTCGATCACCGCCTGCACCCGGTCGATGTAATAGGGTGCCCAGTTGTCGATGATCGAGGACACCCGCGGCATCGGCGCGTATTCGCCCATGTCAGAGGCCTGGCCGAAGGTGTAGACATTGCCCGCCTTCTCGGCCGCGGCCTGCGGTGCGGTGGAATCCGTGTGCTGCAGGATCACATCGGCGCCTTGTTCGATCAGTGCGGTTGCGGCGTCGGCCTCTTTCGCCGGATCGAACCAGGTATAGGCCCAGATCACCTTGAACTGGACATCGGGATTCACTTTTTTCGCATGGATATACGCCGCGTTGATGCCGCGGATGACCTCGGGGATCGGGTAAGAGGCGATATAACCGATGATGTTCGATTCGGTCAATTTCCCGGCGATGTGCCCCTGCACCGCGCGGCCCTCGTAGAAGCGGGCGGAATAGGTGCCGACGTTATCGGCGCGCTTGTAGCCGGTGGCGTGCTCGAATTTCACGTTCGGGAATTTCGCGGCCACGTTCAGGGTGGGGTCCATGTAGCCGAAAGAGGTGGTGAAGATCAGGTCGGCGCCGGACAGCGCCATCTGCGTCAGCACCCGTTCGGCATCGGCGCCTTCCGGCACGCTTTCCTGGTAGACGGTTTCGACCGCGTCGCCGAAATGCTCCTCGACCGCCAGGCGGCCCTGGTTGTGTTCATAGGTCCAGCCGCCATCGCCGATGGGCCCGACAAAGACAAAGCCGACCTTGGTGCTGTCCTGCGCGCTTGCGGCGCCGGCCAAGCCGATGGCAAAGGCCGCGGTGGCAAGCAGTGTTCTACGGTTCATGGTTCTATCCCCTGTTGATGGGGGCCATTGCCCCCGGTTGGCAGCGCCTCACGACGAGGCATGGAAAACCCGGCCAAGGCAGGCTGGCGCGTTCAGCGCCGCGCGCCCGCGATCGGCCGACATGACGACCAGCACCAGGATGGTGACAAGATAGGGCGAGGCGGACAAGAGTTCGACCGGCACGGCCACGCCGGCGGCCTGCAGGTTCAGTTGCAGTACGACCACCCCGCCGAACAGATAGGCACCCAGCAGCACACGGCCCGCCCGCCACGAGGCAAAGACCACGATCGCCAGCGCGATCCAGCCCGCCCCCGCGGTCATGCCCTCGGTCCATTGCGGCACCCGCACCAGGCTGAGATAGGCGCCACCCAGACCCGCCATCGCGCCGCCGAATGCAATCGCCATCAGGCGGATGCGCACGACCTTGTACCCTAGGGCATGCGCCGCGTCGTGGTTTTCCCCCACGGCGCGCAGGATCAGCCCGGCCCGCGTGAAACGCAGCACTGCCCAGATCCCCGCCACCAGCGCAAGGCTGACATAGACCACCAGGTCATGCGAAAACAGGATGCGCCCCAGGACCGGGATATCGGCCAGCGGCCCCAGGTCCAGCCGGTCGGTCGCGGGCGGTTTGACGCCGACATAACCCTGGCCCAGCAGTGCTGACAGGCCCAGCCCGAACAGCGTCAGCGCCAGCCCGGTGGCGACCTGGTTGGACATCAGGAATTGCGTCAGCACGCCAAAGACCATGGACAGCGCCGCCCCGCCCGCCATCGCCGCCAGAAAGCCCAGCGTCGGGCTGCCGGTTTCGACCGCCGTGGCAAAGCCGCAGATCGCCCCGGTAATCATCATCCCCTCGACGCCCAGGTTCAGGACGCCGGATTTTTCCACCACCAACTCGCCCAGGGCGGCCAGCAGGATCGGGGTTGCCGCCACCATCAGCGAGGCGGTCAGGACAACCGGGTTGATCGCGGACAGGTCCATCAGGCGACCTCCCGCCGACCCAGGCGAATGCGGAAATTCGACAACACATCGACCCCTAGCAGGAAGAAAAGCAACATGCCTTGAAAGGCTTGGATCGCGGCGGCCGGTAGCCCAAGCATGAATTGTGCAAGTTCGCCGCCGATATAGGTCAGCGCCATCAACAGCCCCGCCAGCAGGATGCCCACCGGGTGCAGCCGCCCCAGGAAGGCCACGATGATCGCGGTAAAGCCATAGCCTACGTTGAAATCGATGCTGACCTGGCCCGCGGGGCCGGCCACCTCGAACAGGCCCGCCAGCCCGGCCAGCGCCCCCGAGGTGCCCAGACAGATCACCACCAGCCGGTTCGGATCAACCCCGGCAAAGCGCGCCGCGCGGGGGCTCTGGCCCGCCAGGCGGATCTGAAAGCCCAGCATGTGCCGGTGCAGCAGCACATAGGTCGCGATCACCGCGATCAGCGCCGTGACCACACCCCAATGCATGCCGGTGCCCGCGATCCGCTCGGGGTTCGCGGCGGCGGGGTATTGTTGCAGGTTCCGGCTGCCCGGAAAGCCGCCGCCCTCGGGGTTGCGCATCAGACCCAGCGACATAGAGGCCAGCACCTGTTCGGCCACATAGACCAGCAGCAGCGAGACCAGGATTTCATTGGTGCGAAAGCGTGTCTTCAGGATCGCCGGGATCATGGCCCAGGCCCAACCGCCCAAGCCCCCCGCGATGACCATCAGCGGAAAGATGAACCAGGCCTCCAGCGGGTAAAAGGCCAGCGCGACGCCCGCCCCGGCGACGGCCCCCATGATGTACTGGCCTTCGGCGCCGATGTTCCAGACCCCCGCGCGAAAGCCCAGCGACAGCCCGATGGCGATCAGGATCAGCGGCCCGGCCTTGACCAGCAATTGCGGGCGCGAATAGCTGGCGAACTGTTCGTTAAAGAGCGGATCCCAGAATATCGTCCGGATCGCCGCCAGCGGGTCGGTACCCAGCAGCGCGAACAGCCCTGCGCCGGCGGCCATGGTCAGCGTCACCGCCAGCAGCGGTGCGGCCACCCCCCAGGCGCGCGAGGGGGCGGGGCGTTTTTCCAGCCGGATCATCGCGCGGCCCCCATGGGATGCTCAGCGGTCCACATCGGCCACCTCCATATCATGGGCGCCGCCCATCATCAGCCCGATTTCCTCCAGCGTCAGGCCGGCGGTGGGGCGGGGGGGCGACAGCCGACCCTCGTTCAGCGCGGCGAAACGGTCAGAGATTTCCATCAACTCGTCCAGGTCCTGGCTGATGACGATCACGGCGGTCCCCTCGGCCGTAAGGTCCAGCAGCGCCTGCCGGATCGCCGCCGCAGCCGAGGCATCGACGCCCCAGGTCGGCTGGTTCACGACCAGCACCTCGGGGCGTTGCAGAACCTCGCGGCCAATGACGAATTTCTGCAAGTTTCCGCCCGACAGCGAACGCGCCGCATTGCCCGGCCCGGGGGTGCGCACGTCAAAGGTTTCGATCACCCGTTCGGCAAAGGCGCGCGCCGCCGGCCATTTCAGGAATCCGCGCGCGGCCAGCCCCTCGCGGATGGCGGCGGTCAGCAGGGCGTTTTCCGTCAGGCTCATGTCCGGGGCGGCGGCGTGGCCCAGCCGTTCCTCTGGGGCGGCCAGCACGGCGATGCGACGGCGCTGGCTGGGGCCAAGCGCGCCGATGGGCTGCCCCTTTAGCAGCACCGCATCGCTGCGCGCCGGGGCCTCGCCCGACAGGGCGGCCAGCAATTCGTCCTGTCCGTTTCCCGCCACGCCGCCGATACCCAGAACCTCGCCCGCGCGCAGGCTGAACGAGATGTTGCGCAACGAGGTGCCAAAGGGATTTGGCGAGGGGCGATCCAGCGACGTGACCTGCAGCACCACGTCGCCCGCGGGCCGATCCGTGCGCTGCGGCGTGGCCAGCCGGGTGCCGACCATCATTTCGGCCAGTTCGGCAGCGGTCTTTTCGCGGGGGTTGCAACTGTCCACCACGCGCCCGCGGCGCAGGATCGTGGCCCGGTCGCACAGCGTTCGGATTTCCTCCAGCTTGTGCGAAATGTACAAGATGGCGGTGCCCTCGGCGGCTAGCTTGCGCAGGGTTGCGAACAGGATCTGGACCTCTTGCGGGGTCAGAACGCTGGTCGGTTCGTCCATGATCAGCAGGCGGGGATCCTGCAACAGGCAGCGCAGGATTTCGACCCGCTGGCGTTCCCCGGCGGACAGATCGCCCACCAGCCGGTCGGGCGCCAGCGGCAGGCCGTAGGTTTCGCTGACGCTGCGGATCTGCTGGGCCAGTTGCCGCAGGGGGGGCGGATTTTCCATCCCCAGGGCGATGTTTTCGGCCACGCTGAGCGCGTCGAACAGGCTGAAATGCTGGAACACCATGGCCACGCCCGCCGCGCGGGCCGCGCGCGGTTCGGCCGGCGCATAGGGGGCGCCGCGCAGGGTCATGTGCCCCGCATCCGGCGTCACCAGACCATAGATCATCTTGACCAGTGTCGATTTGCCGGCGCCGTTTTCGCCCAGCAGGGCGTGCACCTCGCCCTCGGCGATCTCGAAGCTGACATCGTCGTTGGCGACCACGCCGGGATAGGCCTTGGTCAGCCCCTGGACCTTCAATAACGCTGTCACCCGGCGCCCGTCCCCCAGCCGTGTCAGGATTTTCCGCTTACTATCCCGTGCCCCGCGCCCACCGCAAGGGCGATACGGGGCTGTGCGGGGCGGCTGGGGCCGGTTTCGTGGCAAATGCCCGTTTCCCGGGCAGGGGCGGGGGACGTTCCCATCGCCGCGCGGCTGGGATAGCGTGGCGCCATGGCCGATCCCCGATTCATCCACCTGCGCGTCCACACCGAATATTCGCTGCTCGAAGGGGCGGTGCGGGTCAAGGCGCTGCCCGATCTTTGCCGCGCCGCGGGCATGCCCGCCGTGGCCGTGACCGATACCAACAACATGTTCTGCGCGTTGGAGTTTTCGGTTATGGCCAGCGGTGCCGGCATCCAGCCGATCGTGGGCTGCCAGGTCGATCTGGCCCATGATCCGGCGGCCCCGGGGGAACGCCCGCGCCCGCCCGCGCCGGTGGTTCTGCTGGCCCAGGACGAGGCAGGTTACGGCAATCTGATGAAGCTGAATTCCTGCCTGTACCTGGGAAAGGCCGGGCAATTGCCCCAGGTCACGGTGGAGGAGCTGGAGGGCCACAGCGCCGGGTTGATCTGCCTGACCGGCGGGCCAGAGGGGCCCGTGGGCCAGTTCCTGCAGGCCGGGCAGCGCCCCAAGGCCCAGGCGCTGATGACCCGGCTGGCGGCGGCCTTTCCAAACCGCCTGTATGTCGAGTTGCAGCGCCATCCGGGCGAGGGCGGACAACTGACCGCGGCCGAACAGGCGACCGAGCGGGGCCATGTGGAAATGGCCTATGCGATGGACCTGCCGCTGGTGGCCACGAACGATGTCTACTTCCCCAAATCCGACATGTACGAGGCCCATGACGCCCTGATCTGTATCGCCGATGGCGCCTATGTGGATCAGGCCGATCCGCGCCGACGCCTGACGCCGCAGCACTATTTCAAGACGCCCGAGGAAATGGCGGCCCTCTTTGCCGACCTGCCCGAGGCGCTGGAAAACACCGTGGAAATCGCCCGGCGCTGTGCGATCAAATCGGAAAAGCGTAAACCGATCCTGCCCCGTTTCGCCGATGACGAGGTCGAGGAATTGCGCCGCCAGGCGCGCGAGGGGCTGGCCGCCCGGCTGGCCGTGATCCCCCATGCCGCGCCGGTGGAAGAGTATGAAAAGCGGCTGGATTTCGAACTGGGCATCATCGAATCGATGGGCTTTCCCGGCTACTTTCTGATCGTTGCCGACTTCATCAAATGGGCCAAGGAACACGACATCCCGGTCGGGCCCGGGCGGGGGTCGGGCGCGGGCAGCTTGGTGGCCTATGCGCTGACGATTACCGACCTTGATCCCCTGCGCTACTCGCTGCTGTTCGAACGCTTTCTGAACCCCGAGCGGGTCAGCATGCCAGACTTCGACATCGATTTTTGCATGGACCGGCGCGAAGAGGTGATCGAATACGTCCAGCGCAAGTATGGGCGCGAAAAGGTGGCGCAGATCATCACCTTTGGCGCGCTGTTGTCCAAGGCGGCGGTGCGCGACGTGGGGCGCGTGCTGCAAATGCCCTATGGGCAGGTGGACAAGCTGTCGAAACTGATCCCGGTTGAGGGGGTCAAGCCGGTCTCCATCGAAAAGGCCCTGGCCGAGGAACCCCGCCTGCGCGACGCTGCCCGGACCGAAGAGGTCGTGGACCGTTTGCTGACCTACGGCCAGCAGGTCGAGGGGCTGCTCAGAAACGCCTCTACCCACGCCGCCGGGGTGGTGATCGGCGACCGCCCGCTGGACGAGCTGGTGCCGCTGTATCAGGATCCCCGGTCCGATATGCCCGCCACCCAGTTCAACATGAAATGGGTGGAACAGGCCGGTCTGGTGAAATTCGACTTTCTGGGCCTGAAAACCCTGACGGTGATCCAGAACGCCATCGACCTGATCCGCAAGGGCGGGCGCCAATTGCACGAGGCTGCGGACGGCAGCCGGATCTACGACCCCGCCGAAGGGGCGGAAAACGATATCGGCCAGATCCCGCTGGAAGACGAAAAGACCTATCGCCTGTATGCCAGCGCGAAAACCGTGGCGGTGTTCCAGGTGGAAAGCTCGGGCATGATGGACGCCCTGCGCCGGATGAAGCCCACCTGCATCGAGGATATCGTCGCGCTGGTCGCCCTTTACCGTCCCGGCCCGATGGAAAACATTCCCACCTATTGCGAGGTCAAGCACGGGCTGAAGCCGCTGGAATCAATCCACCCCACGATCGACCATATCCTGGCCGAAACCCAGGGCATCATCGTCTACCAGGAACAGGTGATGCAGATCGCGCAGGTGATGGCAGGCTATTCCCTGGGCGGCGCCGACCTGTTGCGCCGCGCCATGGGCAAGAAGATCAAAGAGGCGATGGACGCCGAGCGCCCGAAATTCATCGAGGGCGCGAAAAAGAACGGGGTCGATGCGAAAAAGGCGACCGAGGTCTTCGACCTGCTGGAAAAATTCGCCAATTACGGCTTCAACAAGTCCCACGCCGCCGCCTATGCGGTGGTCAGCTATCAGACCGCCTGGCTGAAGGCCAACCACCCGGTGGAATTCATGGCCGGGGTGATGAACTGCGATATTCACCTGACCGACAAGCTGGCCGTCTATGCCGAAGAAGTCCGCCGCGGCCTGCAGATCGAGATCGTGCCGCCCTGCGTGAACCGCAGCCAGGCGACCTTCGATGTCACCGAGGGCAAGCTGGTCTATGGTTTGGGCGCGCTCAAGAATGTGGGCGTGGACGCGATGGGCCTGATCGTGACGGGCCGGGGCGACAAGCCCTTTGCCACGCTGTTCGATTTCGCCCGCCGGGTGGACCTGAAACGCATCGGCAAGCGTCCGCTGGAAATGCTGGCCCGCGCCGGTGCCTTCGATCAGCTGGAGCCGAACCGCCGCCGGGTGCTGGACAGCCTGGATCCGCTGGTCGCCTATTCCGCCGCGATCCACGATCAGCGCGCCTCGGCCCAGGTGTCGCTGTTCGGCGAGGCCGGCGACGACCTGCCCGAACCGCGGCTGTCGCCCGTGGCAGACTGGCTGCCGAATGAAAAGCTGGCCGAAGAGCAAAAGGCCATCGGTTTCTACCTTTCCGGGCACCCGCTGGACGATTACATGGCCGCGCTGAAACGGAAAAAGGTCATGACCAAGGCCGAGGTCGAAGAGGCCGCCAAATCCGGCCCCAAGGTGGCCAAGATGGCGGGCGCGGTTGCGGGCCGACAGGAACGCAAATCGGCCAAGGGCAACCGCTTTGCCTTTGCGCAACTGTCCGACCCGACGGGGCTTTACGAGGTGACGCTGTTCTCTGACGTGCTGGATGGGGCGCGCGACCACCTTGAGGCGGGCATGAACGTGGTGCTGACGGTCGAGGCGACGCTGGAAAACGACCAGTTGAAACTGCTGGCCCGCGCGGTGCAGCCGATCGACGGCGCGGTGGCCGATGCGGGCAGCGCGGGGCTGAAGATCTTTGTCGAGGAACCGGGCGCTGTGCAGTCGGTGGCCCAGGTGCTGGACCGCGCCAGGGGCGAAAGCGGCATCCGCGGGCGCGGCCCGGTGCAGTTCTGCCTGATGGCCCCCGACCTGCCCGGAGAGGTCGAGATGGCCTTGCCCGACAGCTACCCCGTCACGCCCCAGATCAAGGGCGCGATCAAGTCGCTGCCCGGCGTGGCCCTGGTGGAGGATCTCTGATGCCCTCCGTGCCCTTGCCCCGCGTCGTTCAGGTGGGGTTCAACAAATGCGGTACCCGCAGCCTGGCCCGCCTGTTCGAGGGTGCGGGTCACAAGGCGCTGCACCACAAGCACCGCCCCCCGTTCCGTAAATCGCAAACTGCCGCACGCATCCTCCGCGATAACCTGGCGGCCGGGCGCCCCGCCCTGGCGGGGATAGAGGGGTATACCTTCTACTCCGACCTGATCCACGTCACCCCGACCGAGTATTTCGAGGGCAACACCGCCTTTCGCCAGATCCTGCGCGATTATCCCGGCACGATCCTGCTGCTGAACCTGCGCGACCGCGAGGCCTGGATCGCCTCGCGCCTGCGCCACGGGCATGGCGAGTTTGCCCGCCGCGCGATGGCGGCGCTGAACCTGCCCGATCAGGACGCCCTGGTCGCGAAATGGCGCGCGGATTGGGACACGCAGATCGCCGCGCTGCGCTCTGAAATGGCCGACCGCCCGGATCAGTTGATCGAGTTCGACCTCGACCGCGACCCGGTGGAAAAGCTGGTGGCCGCGCTGCCCGCCTATGGGCTGAACCCGGCCGATTGGGGCGATACCGGGCGGTCGCGCGGGCGCCGCCTGCCGCCGCCGCTTGCCTGGGCCAAGCGGGCCTGGGCACATCTGCGGCCGCGATCAAGGCGCTGAGCGGGGCTTCTTCTTGGTCAAAATACCCCGGCCCGCCGGTGCCACGGGCACGGCCGCCGGGGTGGGGCGTTACCAGTGCGGCGGTTTCTGGTCGGCCAGGGGCACGGCCCCGCCGGTTTCGTATTCGCGTTCGGCCTCGCGCTCCATCAACAGGGCCACCCGCCGGGTCAGGCGGTCGATCTCGCCCTGCTGGCGGGCGACCACCTCGGACAGTTCCTCGACCGCGCGGGTCAGGTGCGCGATCCGTTCTTGCAATTGCGTTGTCTGGTCCATCCGTCCCTTCCGTTTCCCTGCGCCACCTTGCCCCTTAGGCCCCCATCCGCTATGCCCCGCGCGAACCCGGCACCAGCGGATAGACAGCAATGGCCAAACCCAAGAAACCCCGGCGCCCCAAGGCCGAGACGCCCAAGGGCTTTCGCGACTATTTCGGCGCGGACGTGACCGAACGCAAGGCGATGCTGGACAAGATCGCCGAGGTTTATCATCGCTACGGCTTCGATCCGCTGGAAAGTTCCGCCGTGGAAACGCTGGATGCGCTGGGCAAATACCTGCCCGACGTGGACCGCCCCAATGCCGGCGTTTTCGCCTGGCAAGAGGATGACGGCGACTGGCTGGCCCTGCGCTATGACCTGACCGCGCCGCTGGCCCGCGTTGCCGCCCAGTTCCGCAACGATCTGCCGACCCCCTATCGCCGCTACGCGATGGGGCCGGTCTGGCGCAATGAAAAACCGGGGCCTGGCCGGTTCCGCCAGTTCTATCAATGCGATGCGGATACGGTGGGGGCGGCCTCGGTCGCGGCGGATGCGGAAATCTGCGCGATGCTGTCGGATGCGCTGGAAGCGGTGGGCATCGACAAGGGCGACTACATCGTGCGGGTCAATAACCGCAAGGTGCTGAACGGCGTGATGGAGGTTGCGGGCGTGCTGGACCCCGCCGATCCCGACAAGTTCGAGCATGAGCGCGGCATCGTCCTGCGCGCCATCGACAAGCTGGACCGGCTGGGCGAAGACGGCGTGCGGGCCCTGCTGGGCGAGGGTCGCAAGGACGAGTCGGGGGATTTCACCGAGGGGGCGAAGCTGACGGAGGCGCAGGCCGACGTGGTGATGGGTTTTCTGCGGGTTGGTATCCAAGTCAACGAGCAAGCGAAATCCCGACAATTCACCAGGCGGCACCTGCCGAATGGTCTGAAAGAGCACTTTGACAATCTGCCAAAAGGCATCGTCGGCGGACCTATGGCTTTTGTGGGTGAAGCTGATAATTTGCTATCTTCCTCCGCTGCGGAATTGGGTGCTTGGGCAGCATCGCAACTGCGCGATCTCGTCAAAGATTCTGAGATCGGAAACTCTGGTGTCGATGAGTTGGAGCAGATTTCAGACCTGCTGGCTGCTCAGGGTTATGGACCTGACCGCATCGTGATCGATCCCTCCGTCGTGCGCGGCCTGGGTTATTACACCGGCCCGGTTTTCGAGGCGGAACTGACCTTTGAAATCCTTGATGAAAAGGGCCGCCCGCGCCAGTTCGGCTCGGTCGCCGGGGGCGGGCGTTACGACGATCTGGTCAAACGCTTCACCGGGCAGGCCGTGCCCGCGACAGGGGTTTCCATCGGGGTGGATCGTCTGCTGGCCGCGCTGCGGGCCAAGGGGCGGGCAGGCGACAGCCTGCAAGGCCCGGTCATCGTCACCGTGATGGACCGCGACCGCATGGCCGAATATCAGGCCATGGTGGGCGAATTGCGGCAGGCCGGTATCCGGGCCGAGGTCTACCTGGGTAACCCCAAGAATTTCGGCAACCAGTTGAAATACGCGGACAAACGCAATTCGCCCATCGCCATCATCCAGGGCACGGATGAGGCCGCGCGCGGCGTGGTGCAGATCAAGGATCTGGTTCTGGGCGCCAGGATCGCCGAAAGCGCCAGCCTGGAGGAATGGAAATCCCAGCCCGCCCAGTTCGAGGCCGCACGCGGCGAGATGGTGGCCGAGGTCAAGCGCCTGCTGGCCAAGGAAGAGGGCTAGGCGATGGCATCCAAGGCGCAGACGCTGGCGCAGGCCGAACGGCTGTTCGCCTTTTGCCGCAACTCGGGTGCCCAGCCGGTGCAGACGGCGGTGCTGCAACCGGCCGAAACCTTGCTGGATCTTTATGGCGAGGATATCCGCGCGCGGGCCTATGTCACATCGGACCCGCTGCGCGGCGAACAGATGCTGCGCCCGGATTTCACCGTTCCGGTGGTGCAGATGCACATGGACGATGGCGGCGATCCCGCGCGCTATACCTATATGGGCGAGGTGTTCCGCCGCCAGGAACGCGACCCCAACCGCCCGAACGAATATATCCAGGTCGGGTATGAGTTGTTCGGTGGCGACGATCCGGCCGCGGCCGATGCCGAGGTCTTTGCCCTGTTTTCGGAAATGCTGTCGCCCTTTGGGCTGCGCGCGGCGACGGGCGATATCGGCCTGCTGCTGGCCGCGGTTCAGGGGTTGGCGACCACGGACAAGCGCAAGGCGGCCCTGACGCGCCACATTTGGCGCCCGCGCCGGTTCCGGGCGCTGCTGGAACGGTTCGGCGGGCGCAGCCCGGTGCCGGAGTCGCGCAAGCGCCTGCTGGCCGATCTGGACCGTCACGGCGTGCAGGCGGTTCTGGATGCCGCTGGCCCGGAAATCGGGCTGCGGTCGCGCGACGATGTGGCCGCCCGCCTGGCTGCCTTGCAGGCCGATGCGGCGGAACCGCCGATTTCCGTCGCCCAGGTCGAGTTGCTGGAGGACATCCTGTCCTTGCGCGAAACCAGCCTGAACGCGCTGGCGCATCTGCGCGATATCGCCGTCGACATGCCAGCGATCGCACCCGCGCTGGACCGCATGCAGGCGCGGCTGGACGCGCTGGCGGCGCAGGGGATCGACGTGGACCTGCTGGATTTCGAGGCCAGCTATGGCCGAACCACGATGGAATATTACGACGGTTTCGTCTTCGGCTTTTACGCCGAGGGGCGGCCAGACCTGCCCCCCGTGGCCAGCGGCGGGCGTTACGACGCGCTGACCCGCATCCTGGGGCGCGGCCGCGCGGTGCCAGCGGTGGGCGGCGTGGTGCGCCCGGAACTGGTGCTGACCCTGACCGAGGAGACCGCGCAATGACCCTGAAGCTGGGCGTGCCCTCCAAGGGGCGGCTGATGGACAAGACCTTCGACTGGTTCGCCGAACATGGCGTGCAGATCGCGCGCACCGGGTCGGACCGCGAATATTCCGGCCGGGTCGAGGGGGTCGAGGGCATCGAACTGGTGCTGCTGTCGGCGGGCGAGATTCCCCGCGAATTGTCGGCGGGCCGTATCCATCTGGGCGTGACCGGGTCCGACCTGGTGCAGGAACGTATCGCGGATTGGGAAAATCGCGTGCAGGCGCTGGAGCCGATGGGCTTTGGCTATGCCGATCTGATTATCGCGGTGCCGCGCTGCTGGGCGGATGTGGACACGCTGGACGATCTGGACGCGGCGGCGGCGGCCTTTCGCGCGGCGCATGGCCACCGGCTGCGCATCGCCACGAAATACCACCGGCTGGTGCGCGAATTCCTGCGAGAGGCCGGCGTCGCCGATTACCAGCTGGTCGACAGCCAGGGCGCGACCGAAGGCACCGTCAAGAACCTGACCGCCGAGGCGATTGCTGACATCACCTCGACCGGGGAAACCCTGCGGGCCAATCACCTGAAGATCCTGTCCGACGGGCTGATCCACCGCAGCCAGGCGACCCTGTTCAAATCGCGCAGCGCGCCCTGCGACGATGCCTGCCGGGCCAGTTTCCGCGCGTTGTCGGACAGGCTGGGCCTGGGAAGCTAGGGGCGGGGCCTAACGCTCGCCCCCGCGCAGCCGCGCGCGCCGTTCCAGCCGGGCAAACAGCCGGGACAAGGCGAAACACAGCACGAAATACAGGGCCGCGACCACGATATAGGTTTCGAACCGGCGTTGGGTCGAATTGGCGATTTCCGTGCCCGCGAATGTCAGTTCCTGGACCGAGATCAGCGACACGATGGAACTGTCCTTGACCAGCATGATGAACTGGTTGGCCAGCGGCGGGGTGACCGCGCGCAGCGCCTGCGGGAAGGTCACCAGCCGGAACACCTGCAGCGGTTTCAGCCCCAGGCTTTGCGCGGCCTCGATCTGGGTGAGGGCCACCGACTGGATGCCCGCGCGCACGATCACGGCGATATAGGCGGCCTCGAACATGGCCAGGCTCAGCATCCCGGCCAGCAGGTTTTCCAACAATTCGGGCGGTCCGATCAGAATGGCCACCACCGCGCGGCCATCGGGGCCCAGCCCGCGCGCCCAGCTGTCCACCCCGATCATCGGCATCAGTTGCGAGGACACGAAGAAGTAGAAGACGAACAGAAACACCAGCGGCGGCACGTTGCGGATCACGCCGACATAGGCCAGCGTCGTCAGCCGCGGCAGCAGCCGCGTGCGCGTGGACAGCACCCCCAGCACCGTGCCCAGCAGGCTGGCCACCAGCATCGCCCAGATCGACAGGCGGATCGTGGTCAGGAACCCCTCCAGCAGGATGTTGGGTTCCCACCAGCCGTTTTCGCCCTGCCGCACCAGCACGCGCGGCAGGAACCCCCAGTCCCACTTGTAGACCAGGACATCCGACACCCGGTGCCAGATGAACGCGACAAAGACGAACAGCGCGCCCAGGATCAGCGCGTCAAGCAGGCCGAAGCGGCGCTTGCGGTCGGGATCGGGATACATGGGCGGGGGTCCGTGGCAAGGGGGCGGCGCAGAACGCCGCCCCGTGGCAGGGCCGGATTACTGGGCCACGCGGTCGGCCCAGGGCCGTCCGCCGAACCAGTAGTCGTGCCGCTCTTCGAGGAACCCGTTATTGGTGTTCACCAGGATCCAGTTGTTGAAGAAGTTCAGCGCGTCCGGGTCGCCCTTGCGGACGGCGAATCCCTCGGCCGAGGGCTGGATCTTCTCGTCGGTGGGCGAGAACGCGGCCTCGGGGTTTTCGTAGATGGTAAAGGCCGGCGAGGGCTGGGCCGCGACCATCGCGTTGGCGTTGCCGTTCAGCACCTCTTGCAGCACCTGGTTTTCATCGTCGAACTGGCGCAGGACGGCCTTGGGGAAGGCCTGCTGGATATAGGCGCAGGGCGTGCTGCCGCGGCGGCAGGCGAAGGTGGCCGAGGGTTGGTTGTAATCCTCGGGCCAGGCCATCCCTTCGGACGCCTTGGTCGAGGCCATCACCCCCAGCGAAGACCCCGAATAGGGATCGGTGAAATTGACCGTCAGATTGCGCGCGGGCGTGATCGTCATCCCGCCGATAATCACGTCGAACTTGCCCGCGATCAGGGCGGGGATGATCCCGTCCCATGCGGTGGGGATCAGCTCGATCTCGACGCCCATGTCCTCGGCCAGCTTGGTGGCGACATCCACCTCAAAGCCGATCAGATCGCCGTTCACGTCGCGCATCGCCCAGGGCACGAAGGTAGACAGGCCCACCTTCAGTACGCCGCGGCGCTTGACGGTTTCGATCACGCTTTCGGACGACAGCGCGCGGATGGTGTCTTGCGCCAGGGCGGGCGGCGCCTTGATGAAGCTGAGGGCCGCGATGGCGGCGAGGATCATGATCTGAATGCGTTTCACGGGTCTCTCCTGTTGGTCGGTTGGGAAAAGGCGGTTTCAGGCGGGGCGCCGTTCTGCCCGGCGGGCGCGGCGTTCCAGCCAAGCAGATAGCCCAGACAGGCTGAGTGTCATCACCAGATATATCGCGGCGATCGACAGCCATATTTCAAAGGTCATGAAGGTATCGGCGATGGCATTTCTGCCCTCGTTCGTCAGGTCGAAGATCGCGATGGTGGACACGATGGCGGAGCTCTTGATCAGGTTGACCAGGGAAGAGGTCAGCGGCGGCAGCATCAGCGGCACCGCCTGGGGCAGCACCACGCGGGCGTAGACCGGCCCGGGTTTCAGCCCCAGGGCCGAGGCGGCCTCCCACTGGCCGCGGGGCACGGACAGGATGCCGCCGCGGATGATCTCGGAAATGAAGGAGGCCTCGAAAAAGGCCAGCGCCAGCACCCCGGTCCAGAACCGATCGATCCCCAGGATCGGCGAAAGCACGAAATAGAACAGGTACATCTGCACCAGCAGGGGCGTGTTGCGCACGGCCTCCAGGTAAACCGTGGCGATTGCGTGCCCGATGAAGGAGCGCGACAGCCGCAGTAGTGCGGTGGTCACACCGATGGCCATGGCCAGCAGCCCGCCCCACAGGGTGATTTGCAGCGTCACCAGCAGGCCGCGGATGAACGGGCCCCAGATCAGCTCGCCGTCTATGACACGGTAAAAGAATTGCGGAACGCGATACCATTGCCAGTTGTAGGGCATCGCCTGCGCGCCCGCGACCACGCCCCACAGGATCAGCCCGCCGCCCAGCAGGAACAGCGCCCAGTCCGTGGCGTCGCGCCGCCGCTTGTCGCGCCGGGCGGCACGGCTGTATCGCACCAGCCGTGCGTCCTCTGCCGATGGCCTCAAGACGATGATCCCCCGTGCGTCCCGCTGCGTCCCGCAGGGTCAGTCTACGAAGCGTCGGACAGGATTTCCACCCGCCATTGCAGAAGGATTTGCCCGCAGGCGACGCCGGATGCGGGGTTACGCGTCCTCGCGCGCGGCGCCGATGCGGGCGCGGTGGGGGGCATATAGGCAGGCCAGCCCAAGGATCACGCCGGATACCGTTGCGATCATGCCAGCCGCGCTGACGGCGTTTGCCGCGCCGAACCACAGCGGCCCATAGCCCGCCAGCACATAGCCCAGCACCGCCGACAGCGCGGCGAAGGCGACCGACCACAGCACCTGTACCTCCAGCCGGTTGGTCATCAGCCGCGCGGCGGCGGGGGGGCAGATGAACATCGCGATCACGATGATCGACCCCACCGCGTCAAAGGCTGCGACCGCCGCGATGGCCGCCGTCACCACCAGCCCGAAGCCAAGCCCCGCCGCCGGAATCCCCAGGGCCTGGGCAAAGCCCTCGTCGAAGGTGGCGATCTTGAGCCACCGCCAGAAGATCGCCGTCAGCGCCACGATCAGCGCGCAGACGACCGCCATGCGGCCCAGCTCGGGCGGCAGTGCGGCCAGGGCGGCCGGGTCCAACAGCGACTCCCACCCCGTCGCGCGCAGCCATATCAGCGATTCCAGATTGCCCATCAGCGCATGTTCCACGTCCAGGTGCACGGCCGAGGTATCGGATTGTTCCAGCAGCAGCACACCGGCGGCAAACAGCGTCGTGAACACCACGCCCATGGCTGCGCCCGGTTCGATCCGGCCCAGACGGCGCACCGCCTCGATCAAAATCACCGCCACGATGGCGGCTGCGGCCGCCCCGATCATCATCGGGATCGCGGCAACGGTGCCCGTCAGCAGAAAGGCCACCACGATACCGGGCAGCACGACATGGCTGATCGCATCGCCGATCAGCGCCTGCCGCCGCAGGATCAGGAAATTGCCGGGCAGCGCACAGGCGATGGCCGCGAACATCCCGATCAGGATCGGGGTCAGGGAAAACTGGACGAACTCTGCCCCCATCACGCGGCCCCCCCCACAATGACCGGCGGTCCCAGCCGGCGGTCGAACTCGGCGATTTCGTCGGGGGTAAAGACCTCTTCGATCGGGGTCAGCCCGTCATAGCGTCCCGACAGGCCCGCATCCTGGTGCACCTCGCGCGCCTTGGCCCAGCGGTGTTCGTCGCGCAGCACCCGGGCGGCCTGGGCGCGCCCGGCCTCTGTCGCCACGCCATCGGGGCGGATCAGCCCTTGCCGGGTCAGCAGGCGCAGGGTGTAGGGTTCGCGGATCGGCTCGCCATGGGCCAGCGCCAGCAGCCCCTGCCGCCGGTGCACCCGCGCCTGGAAACGGCGGCGGCGCAGCAGTGCAGCGGCCACCCCGCGCACGGGCGCCAGAAACAGCGACAGGGTGAACATCCCGGCGGCCACCAGCACGATGATCGGCCCGGTGGGCATGTTGGGGGCCGCACTGGACAGTGCCGCGCCCAGATAACCAGAGACGCCCCCCAGCCCGCCCGCGATCCAGATTAGCCGCCCGGACCTGTCGGTCCAGAACCGGGCGGTGACGGCGGGAATGATCAGCATCGCCACGATCAGGATCAGGCCCACGACCTTCAGCCCGATCACGGTCACGGCCATCACCAGCGCCATCATCGCCAGGTCGATTCGCCGGATGTCATAGCCCAGGGCGGCGGCGTAATCGGCATCGAAGGCGACCAGCGTCATGGGGCGGCGCATCAGCCAGGTCAGCGCCACCGCCAGCGTGCCGCCCACCGCGATCACCAGTGCGTCCGCCCGCAGCATCCCGGCGGTGGAGCCCAGCAGGAACCCCTCCAGCCCGGCTTGGCGGCCCGCGCTCAGCGACTGGATCACGGTCAGCAGCACGATCCCCAGCCCGAAGAAGGTGCCCAGCACCGCGCCGATCGCGGCATCCTCGGGCAGGCGGGTGCGGCGCGCGATCCATTCGATCAGCAGCAGGCCAGCGCCCGCGCTGAGGGCAGAGCCCAGCAGCAGACCCAGCAGGTTCCGGCCATCGCCCCCCAACGCCACCATCACGATAAAGGCCAGCCCCACGCCGGGCAGTGTCGCATGGGCCACCGCGTCGGAAATCAGGGCGCGCTTGCGCAGGAACAGGAACGACCCCGAGGCGCCCGCGGCCACGCCCAGCAGGCCCGCGCCCAGGGCCACCAGCGCCGCGTTGTAACCGGCGCCCAGCAGCAACGCATCCAGGATCGCGCTCACGCCGCGCCCCCGCTCAGCATCACCTCGTCGATCTGGGTGGTTGCCAGGCGCCCGCCATAGGTGGCGTGCAGCGTTTCGGCGGTGAATGCCGTCTCGACCGGCCCCTCGGCCATGCGGCGCACGTTGATCAGGAAGGCATGGTCGAAATAGCCGCGCACGGTGGACAGGTCGTGATGCACAGCCACCACCGACTTGCCCGCATCGCGCAGCCCCTTCAACACATCGATGATCGCGCGCTCGGTGGCCGCGTCCACCCCGGCGAAGGGTTCGTCCAGCAGGTACAGGTCGGCGTCCTGTGCCAGCGCGCGCGCCAGAAAGACGCGCTGTTGCTGGCCGCCCGACAGCTGGCCGATCTGCCGATGCGCGAAATCGGCCATGCCGACGCGGCCCAGGCAATCCAGCGCCAGCGCGCGCATCCGGCCCGACATCCGCCCCAGCAGCCCGACCCGGCGATACAGGCCCATCTGCACGACATCCAGAACGGTCGCGGGGAAATCCCAATCCACGCTGGCACGCTGGGGCACATAGGCGATGCGGTCGCGCGCCTTTTCGATCGGGGTGCCAAAGACGCGCACCTCGCCCGACAGGCGCGGAACCACGCCCAGGGCGGCCTTCAGGAAGGTGGACTTGCCCGCGCCGTTCGGCCCGATGATCGCCGACATGGCACGGGCGGGAAAGGTGGCATCGACGGAAAAGACGGCCGGTTTCTCGCCATAGGAAACGGTCAGGCCACGCACGGCCAGCGGGCTGTCGGCGGGGCAGGTGTCCGTGGGCAGGGCCTGGCCGTCATGGGCCGCGATCGCAAGGTCCGGTCGATGCATCGGCCTCTCCTCAGTTCAGCAGGTTTGCCATGCCGCGCACGGGTGCTTCGCCGCCCAGGGCGCGGGTGATGACAGTCACGTTGTGATCGATCATGCCGATATAGGTGCCCTCGTAGGTGCCCGGCGCCCCCATCGCGTCGGAAAACAGTTCGCCCCCGATGGTGACCGTATGGCCGCGCGCGGCTGCTCCCTCGACCAGGGCGCGCATGTTGCGGTCGGAGACCGAGCTTTCGACGAAGACGGCGCCGACCTTGCGTTCCACCAGCAGGTCCACGAGATCGGCGATGCGTTTCAGCCCGGCCTCGCTTTCGGTGGAAATGCCCTGAATGCCGACGACGTCGAACCCGTAAGCCGCGCCGAAATAGTTGAAGGCGTCATGGGCGGTCACCAGCACGCGCGAGTCCGCCGGGACGGTGGACAGCGCCCGCGTCGCGTAGGCGGACAGGGTGTCCAGGTCCGCCAGATGGGCCTGGGTATTGGCGGTGAAGGTCTCGGCCGCCTCTGGCCGGGTTTCGATCAGCGCGTCGCGCACGTTCAGAACCACCTTCTGCCACAGGTCCGGCACCATCCAGACATGCGGGTCGAACCGATTTTCGTAATCGTCATGGCCAATCAGCAGGTCGCGCGACAGGGGATCGGCCACCGCCACGACATTGCCGGTTTCGGCCAGGTCGTGCAGCAACTCTTCCATTTGCGCCTCAAGGTACAGCCCGTGCCACAGGACCAGATCCGCGCGGGCCAGCGCCACGATATCCGTTCGCGTCTGGCGATAGGAATGGGGATCGACGCCGGGCCCCATCAGGGCGCGCACCTCTACCAGATCGCCACCGACCGTGCGCGCGGCATCGGCGATCATGCCGGTGGTGGCCACCACGCCCAGCCGGTCGGCCGCGCTGGCGGCGGTCGCGGTCAGGCCCATGATACAGGCCGCGAAAGAGGCAAGAACGGTTCGCCTGGTCAGGTTCACGTCGATTTCTCCAATGGGATGTTTCCCTTTGGATATAGCGATAGTGCGAAGCATTCGCAGTGTCAATGCAATTGCGAACCATTCGCAAAATAAGTGGGGTGTATCCCCTCAGCATACGGCTTTACTCATGCGGAGTCGTGTGAGATGGTGAGCGCATGGGTCCAGAACGTAAAGTCCATCTGCGCGCGTCGTGGGCAAAGAGAATATACCAAGGGGTATTTGGTATATTTTTCTACATTGTCGGGAAGCTGGGCGATATCGACTTTGTCATCTCTGCGGGCAACCAAGATTCTTGGTTCAGCGCCATGTTGAGAATGATTGCTGACTTATGGCCCTGGATACAGCCTGCGCTAATGATCCTTAGCGTTTTTGCCATTTTGCTGATAGAGCGAAAGGTAAATTCAGAGCAATTTGCGAGGCGAGAAGTTTTGAAAGACCAAAATCAAGACTTGATGCAACGTCTTGTTCAGATTGAAAGAAAGCTTGAAAGCCTTAACGTCTCAGTAGCCGAAAAATTAAGCTCTAGAGATTTTGCGGAATGGAGGCACATGGAGCAGCCGAAGACTTCGGAGCAAATGGCAACAATTGGAACGCAAGCTAAGGCGGCGATTGATATGGCTACAGACCTTCAGAAACAGATTCAAAAGGTGCAGGGTGACGGAATTGATGAACTGGAAAGTTTAAAGTCTGAATTGGATGTGGTTCGTGAAATGGTTATCACCCTGCAAGAAAACGAAAGGTGAGAGCATGACAAACCTCAAGAAAGCCCGTCAGAAGGGCAAACTTGAAGACTTCATAAAGGAACACGAGGCGGACCCTGATGGCGACCTCGACAAGTTAGACGAGGCCATCAGGCGTCCAGTTCGGGAAACCGAGAAAGCAACTCGGAAAGCATCGTCTCAGGACGCATCCGACGATTGAAGCGGTATTCAAACTCCTTAGCGTAGCGCTCAAGATACTTGGGCGACACGCTAATGTGGGTGCCTTCAATTGAGCATTTTAGGTGCCGCCAGAAGTTCTCAATGGCGTTCACAGTCTCGCCGTTCGGGCCGACATAGGCGCCCAGCGCCTTCTTGTTGATCCGCTTGAGGTCAAAACCTTGTTTGCGCAACTGGTCATAGCTGACGTGCATGTCAGCGTGAATTTCTGCGCCGGGTGCTACGTTCTTCGCAACAACCTTGCTGACGGTCTCACCCTTCATGTTGGGCACAACCTTGACCAATGCGTCACCGCCGCGCTCGACCATGCCTAAGACAATCGTCTTGTCGCGCTGGCCATAGCTGTTTTTCTTTTCACCACCGACATACGCCTCGTCAATTTCCACAACCTCACCGTCTGAGCCAAGAGGCTCGTCACCGTCGATTGCCGCCATGTGCTCACGGATAAGCGCCGCCATACGCCACGCGGTCTTGTAGGTCACGCCAAGCTGGCGCTGCAATTCCTTGGCGCTGACGCCATGCCGCGACGTGGTGAAAAGGAAGATCGCATAGAACCAAAGTTGCAGCGGGGTCCGGCTTTTCTCGAAGATGCTGCCCACCATCGGGTGAATGTGATGCCCGCACCATTGGCAAGAATATGCCTTCTCGTTGGTCAGGGGATACCATTTCGCCTCACGCTCACATTTGGGGCAAACGTAGCCTTGGCCAAAGCGCACGTTGAACAAATGCGCAAGGCAAGCTTCATCATTGGGAAATTGGGCGAAGAACTGGCGAACGTTGGTCTGTTTCATACCCATAATATGGGTTTTGCATCACCGTATGTCAAGGGGATACGCCCCAAATAAGTTCGCCGGTCTACACCTTGCCCCTGCGGTGCGGTGGCGGGTGGTCCGTGACACGACCGACCCTTGTGTACCAAGGGCGCTGCAAGTGCGCTTATTGCCCGCTTTGTGGCCGGGGTTGCATCGGCTAGCATCGGCCAGCGCCACGCGGCGCGCCGCCCGCAGGAGGGGCCATGGAAACAGCCGTCTGGATCGTCGTCGCGGCGGCCTTTGTCACCGCCGTCATGACCGGCGTCGGGGCCTTGCCGCTGGCGCTGGCCCGCCAGCCGGGACCGCGCGTCATGGGCTGGGCGACGGCCGCGGCGGCCGGGCTGATGCTGGCGGCCAGCCACGGCCTGATCGCCGAGGGCGCGGCCCTGGCGCCCGGGCTGACGCTGCTGGGTGTGCTGCTGGGGCTGGGGGCGATCGTTGGCGCCCGGCGGCTGGTGGACGGCGCGGGCGAGGTGCATGTCGCCGATCTGAGCGGCGCCAACGCCACCGCGGCGCTGTTGGTGCTGGGCATCATGACCGCCCATTCCTTTGCCGAGGGCGTGGCGGTGGGCGTGTCCTTTGCCGGATCGGACGGGCTGGGCGCCTTCATCACCACCGCGATCGCGCTGCACAACGTCCCCGAGGGGCTGGCCATCGCGCTGGTGCTGGTGCCGCGCGGCACCCCCGTCTGGAAGGCCGCGCTCTGGGCCATCTTTACCAGCCTGCCCCAGCCGATCATGGCCGGTCCCGCCTATGTGATGGTCGAGCTGTTCCGCCCCGTCCTGCCCGTGGGGCTGGGGCTGGCGGCGGGTGCGATGATCTGGATGGTGTTTTCCGAACTGTTCCCCGATGCCCTGGATAATGTGGACAGCGGCAGTGCCGGTCTGGTTGTGACGCTGGCCTTTTCGGCGATGATGGCCTTTCAGATGCTGGTGCTGACCCATTGATCCGCGAATCCCCCCATCAGGAGGCTTTGCCGTGACCCTGACCCGCATGTTCGCCGCCCTGACCGGCGCGCGCCCGGCCGACCTGGACGCGGCCGAGGCCCGCAATGGCGCGATCCATGTTGCCGCGCTGACCCTGACCAAGACGGCGGACGCGCTGATCGACCCGAAACTGGTGCTGTCCTGGCTGCTGACCGCGCTGGGGGCCCCCGGCGCGATGATCGGTGCGCTGGTGCCCGTGCGCGAGGCCGGGGCGCTGTTGCCGCAACTGGCCCTTGCCCGCTGGGTAGTGCGCAGCCCGCGGCGGGGGCGGATCTGGGCGGCGGGCAGCGCGGTGCAGGGGCTGGCCGCGCTGGGAATGGCCGCCGCTGCGCTGTTGCTGGGCGGGGCGGCTGCGGGGGCTGCCATCCTGGTGCTGCTGGCGGTGCTGTCGGTGGCGCGCGCTGCTGCCTCGGTCAGTCACAAGGATGCGCTGGCCCGCACCATCGCCAAGCGGCGGCGGGGCGCGATCACCGGGCTGGCCGGGTCCGTCGCCCCCGTGGCGGTGTTCTGCGTGGGGCTGGTGATGGCGGCCGGGGTATTTCAGGTGGCGGTGGCCCCGCTGGCCGCGATCCTGGCGGTGGCGGGGTTGGCTTTTCTGCTGGCGGCGGGGGTCTTTCGCGGGTTGCGCGAACCCGCGGGTGACACTGCAGGGCATGACGAGGACAGCCTGGCCGCCCTGGTCACGCCGATCCTGACCGACGCGCAATTGCGCCGCTTTGTGCTGGCCCGCGCGGCGCTGGCGGTCACGGCGCTGGCGCCGCCCTTTATCGTGATGCTTTCGGCGGCCTCGGGGCGCGCGGCGCTGGATCAGCTTGGCCCGCTGGTCATGGCCTCGACCGCGGCGTCGGTTCTGGCGGGCTATGCCTGGGGGCGGCTATCGGACCGGTCCAGCCGCCGAACCCTGATGGCGGCGGGGGCGTTGGGGGCGGCGGTGTTCCTGGTGGCCGGGCTGGTCGGTCTGGCAATGGGCGGGTTGGGCGGTGCCCTGGGCGCGGCGGCGGCGATCTTTGCCGCGCAGATCGCCTATGAGGGGGTGCGCGCGGGCCGCAAGCTGCACCTGACCGACATGGCAGAGGACGGGTTCCGCGCCCGCTATACGGCGCTGTCCAACACGTTGATCGGGCTGGCCCTGCTGGCCGGGGGCCTGTTCGGGCTGTTGGCGGACCGGGCCGGGCCGGCGGTGGTGTTGCTGCTGTTTTCCGTCATCGCGCTGGTGGGGGTGGCCGTGGCGCGCGGCTTGGACGAGGTTCAGGCGGACGGCTAGCGCGCTGCGGCCATCGTCTTGCGGAACCGCGACTGGGCCAGCGCCAGGAAAACCGTGCCGATACAGGTCACGATCAGCAATTCCCGCCAGACCAGGCCCAGCCCCGCCCCGCGATACAGCACCGCCTGCGCAAAGCTGGTGAAATGGGTCGCGGGCGACAGGTGCATCAGACTGTGCAGGGGTTCTGGCATCGCCTCCAGCGGGGTGACCCCGCCCGACAGCAGGTACAGCACCACGAAGACCGGGATCGCCAGCAGCCCGAATTGCGGCATCGTCCGCGCAAAGGTCGCCAGCATGATCCCCAGGGCGGTGACCGAAAACAGATAAACCCCTGCGCCGAGCGCGAAAACCCCGATGGAACCGGGCACCGGGATGCCCATCACCCCCTGCACAACCACAAGCAACGACAGCACCGCCGCGCTGACAATCACCAGCCCGTTGGCCCAGATCTTGGCCAGCATCAGTTCCAGCGCCGTGACCGGCATGACCATCAGGTGTTCAATCGTGCCGTGTTCGCGTTCGCGGATCACCGCCGCGCCGGACAGCACCACCGACAGAATGGTGACATTGCCGATCACCTGCATCACCGCAAAGAACCAGCTGGAATGCAGGTTGGGGTTGAACCATGCCCGCGGGATCAGCGTGGCGGGCAGGTCGGTGTCGCCGCTGTGCAGGAAGCCGGCCAGTTCCTGTTGCACGATGCTGCGGATATAGGCGGTGCCATTGCCCGCCAGGGTCATCGCGGTTGCGTCCACGTTCAACAGCAGATCGGGCTGCCGCCCGGCCAGCAGGTCGGCCTCGAAACCCGCTGGGATATGCAGCACGAAGCTGTAATCGCCCCGGTCCATCGCCGGGCCCATCTGGTTCAGGTCGATCAGCGGGGCGGGGCGGAAGTAGGGGGGCAGAAAGGCATCGCGCAGGCGGTCGGACACCTCTGATCGGTCCTCGTCGATCACGGCGATGGCGGCGTTGCGCACCTCTGTCCGGACACCGTTGGCCACGGCGAACACCGCCCCGGTAAAGGTGTAGATCACCAGACCCATCAGCACCGGGTCGCGAAACAGGCTCCACAATTCCTTGAGGCCGAGGCGAAAGATGTTGTGCAGGCTGCGCATCGCTCAGGCCTCTTGCTTGCGCAGCAGGGCCGCGGCCAGCGCCCAGAACAGCAGGCAGAACCCGGCCAGGGCCAGGTGATTGGCCCACAGATCGGCAAAGCCCAGCCCCTTGTTGAACACGCCTGCGCTGATGTTGCGGAAATAGAGGGCGGGGAACCCCTGTCCGATCCCGCGTGCCACCCCGTCCAGCGTGGCCACCGGGTACAGCATCCCCGAAAAGTTGACCGTCGGGATCATCACGATGATCGCGCTGCCGAAGATCGCGGCGATCTGGCTGCGCACGACGGTAGAGATCACCAGCCCGAACCCGGTCGCCGCCCCGACATACAGCAGCGCGCCGGTCACCAGGGCACCGGCGCTGCCCTGCACCCGCAGCCCGAACACCGTCAGCAGCATCGCCACCAGGATTGCGAAACTGACCATCGCCACGGCGACATAGGGCGCCTGCTTGCCCAACAGGAATTCCAGCTTGCGTGCGGGGGCGGCGTACAGGTTGGTGATGGACCCCAACTCCTTTTCCCGCACCACGCCAAGCGCCGTCATCATCGTGGGGATCATGATCAGCATCATCATCAGCACGCCTGGCGGGATCGCCTCGGCGGATTCGAAGCTTTGGTTATAGCGAAAGCGCGGTTCCAGATTGGCGGGGTAGATTTCCGGTGTGGTGCCGGTTTCGGTTTCCGACATCTCTACCAGAAAATCCAGAAACGCGGTCTGGGCATAGCGGCGGGCGGTTTCGGCGCGCACGGTGTTGGACCCGTCCAGCCATAATGCCACCTCGGGGGCGTCGCCCGACAACAGGTCGTGGCCGAAGCCCGGCGGGATCACCAGCGCCATGCGGATATCGCCCGCGCGCAGGCTGTCCTCCATCGCCGCGAGCGAGGTCAGCCGCCCCTGATCGCTGAAATAGCGCGAGCCCTCGAACTGGCGCATCAGGGCGCGGCTTTCGGCGCTTTGGTCGCGGTCCAGCGTCGCGTAGGTCAGGTTTTCCACGTCGAAAGAGATGCCGAACCCCACCGCGATCATCAGGATCATCGGCCCGATCAGCGCAAAGGCCAGCCGCACCCGGTCGCGCAACAGCTCGATCCCCTCGCGCCGGGCAAAGGCCCACAGCCGCCCCACCGACAGCAGGGGGCTGCGGGGGCGTGACGGGGTCTGACCGGATTGGGGAACGGGGGCGGCGTCAGGGTCTGCCGTTTCGGTTTCCGCGCGCAGCACGTCGATAAAGGCCTCCTCCAGACTGTCAGCACCCCGCGCGGCGCGCAACTCGTCCGGCGGCCCGACGGCCAGAACCCGGCCCGCATGCATCAGGGAAATGCGGTCGCAGCGCTCAGCCTCGTTCATGAAATGGGTCGAGATGAAGATCGTCACCCCGTCCTGTCGCGACAGCCCGATCAGCAGGGCCCAGAAGCGGTCGCGCGCCACCGGGTCCACGCCGCTGGTGGGTTCGTCCAGGATCAGCATTTCAGGTTCGTGCAGCACGGCCACGGCCAGTTGCAGGCGCTGGCGCACCCCCAAGGGCAGGTGGGCGGGGCGGGCCTCTGCCACCTTTGCCAGGTCGAACCTTTCCAGCAGGTCGGCCACCCGTTCGCGTTGGCGGTCGCGGGAAAACTGGAACAGCTGGGCGTGCAGAACCAGGTTCTGACGCACGCTGAGTTCCGCGTATAAAGAGAAGGATTGCGACATATAGCCGACACGCCGCCGTGTCGCCAGGTCAGAGGCATCGACGGGTCGCCCGAACAGTTCCGCCGTCCCCTCGGTCGGGTCCAGCAGGCCGGTCAGCATCTTCATCGTCGTTGTCTTGCCGCAGCCGTTGGATCCGAGAAACCCAAAGATTTCGCCCTTTTCGATGCGAAAGCTGACATGATCGACGGCGGTGAAATCGCCAAAGCGGCGGGTCAGGTCCTGGGCCATGATCGCGGGTGCCCCGTCGCGTTCCGGCAGCGGTGGCAGGGTGATCGTGGCATGATCGCCGCGCTTGTCGGATGGTAGAAATGCGATAAACGCCTCTTCCAGCGTTTCGGTGCCCGTCTTGGCGCGCAACTCGGCCGGCGTGCCGCTGGCGATGACCTGCCCGGCCTCCATCGCGACCAGCCGGTCGAAGCGTTCGGCCTCGGACATGTAGGCGGTGGCGGTGACGATGCTCATGCCTGGACGGCGCGCGCGGATCCGGTCGATCAACCGCCAGAATTGCAGGCGCGACAGCGGATCGACCCCGGTTGTCGGTTCATCCAGGATCAGCAGGTCGGGATCGTGGATCAGCGCGCAGCACAGGGCCAGCTTCTGCTTCATCCCGCCCGACAGCTTGCCCGCCGGACGCGCCGCAAAGGGGGCCAGGCCCGTGCCGGCCAGCAACTCGTCGATGCGCCAGCGCCGTTCCCGCGCGCCCTGCCCGAACAGCCGGCCGAAGAAATCGACATTCTCGCGCACCGACAGGGTGGAATACAGGTTCCGCCCCAGCCCCTGCGGCATGTAGGCGATGCGCGGCGCGCAGGCGGCGCGGTGGGCGGGGTCGGCCATGTCGCCGCCCAGAACCTCGACCCGGCCCTGTTGCAGGCGCCGCACCCCGGCCATCAGGGCCAGCAGGGTGGATTTGCCCACGCCGTCGGGGCCGATCAGCCCCAGCACGCCGCCCGGGCGCAGCGTCAGGCCGACATCGTCCAGCGCCGTTACCGCGCCATAGCGTTGCGTCACGCCTGTCAGGCGGGCGGCGGCGGGCGGTTCAGCGGACATCCGGCAGGTTGACGGCCAGCCGCTCGGGCCAGGCCGCGGCGGGGTCGATGCGGATATGGGCGACACCGGGCAGGCCCGTCTTGACCAGGTGTTGGTAGTCGGTCAGCACCGCCGCTGGAATCCGCAGCTTGACCCGGAACATCAGGCTTTCGCGTTCATCGGCGGTCTCGACATATTTCGGGGTGAACTGTGCCTCTCCGGCGATAAAGCTGACCTCGGCCGGGATCACATAATCGGGCGCCGCGTCCAGCACCAGCCGCGCCTCGGCGCCATAGGCCAATGGCCCGGCCGCGCCGGTAGGCAGGTAGACGGTCATCTGCACGTCGGTCAGGTCCAGCAGCGTGACCACCCGCGCGCCCGCGGCCAGAACCTCGCCGGGTTCGGCCAGGCGGTATTGCACGCGCCCGGCGCGCGGGGCGGTCAGCGCGTAGTCGTCCAGATCGGCGCGCAGCCGGTCCACCGTGGCCCTGGCGGCGGCGATACGGGCCTCGGCGGCGGCAATCCCGGCGCGGGCGGCGTCCACCGCCGCGCTTGCCGCATCGCGCTCTGTCCGGCGCAGATCGGTCGCCTCCTCGGGGGAAAAGCCGCGATCGCCCAGTTCCAGCGCGCGGGCCAGCTCTTTTTCGGCAAAGGCCAGGCTGCTTTCACGCTGCGCCAGGACGGCGCGGCTTTCGGCCATTTGCTGGCGGGCCAGGGCAACGCCGGCCTCGGCCTCGCGCAGCTGCGCGCGCAGTTGGGCGTCGTCCAGCCGGGCCAGCATCTGCGCCTCGGCGACCAGGTCGCCCTCGGCCACCAGGATTTCGGCCAGACGTCCGGCATGCTTGGTCGCAACATCGACGCGCTGTGCCTCGATCCGGCCGTTCGCGGTGGCAAAGCCGGGGGGCAGGGCGTCGTTGTCATGCGTAAGGCTGTAGACCAATGCCGCGCCGACCAGTGCCAGGGGCACAAGACCGATCAGCGCGCGTTTGAACCGGGGCATCGCGGGATCCTAAGGGTATCGAGGGCGCCCCGGACCAGGGCGCCCCTGCCGCGACAGTGTGCGCCCGCGGCATTTCTGGCGCAACCCTTGGCATGTGCCGGGTGCGCTCAGTCCCTCGGGCGGTTGTCCACGATCCGCTGCGCCTTGCCCTGGGATCGGGCGATGCTGTCCGGGCGTTTCACGTCAACCTCGGTGGAAACGCCGATCACGTCCTTGATCCGCTTGTGCAGCATCCGCGCGGCCGCCGCGCGCGAGGCATCGTCAGCCGCATCGGCGCTGCATTCGACATGGATGCGCATCGCGTCCATATGGCCCGCGCGATACAGTTCCAGCTGGTAGTGGTTTGTCAGCCCGCCGGTGGCGACCACCAGTTCCTCGACCTGCGAGGGGAAGAGGTTCACACCGCGCAGGATGATCATGTCGTCGGACCGCCCGGTGATCTTTTCCATCCGCCGCATCGACCGCGCGGTGCCGGGCATCAGCCGGGTCAGGTCGCGCGTGCGGTAGCGGATCATCGGCAGCCCCTCTTTGGTCAGGGTGGTCAGGACCATTTCGCCGACCTCGCCATCGGGCAGGACCGCGCCGGTTTGGGGGTCGATCACCTCGGGGTAAAAATGATCCTCCCACAGGTGCAGGCCGTCCTTGGTTTCCACGCATTCCATCGCAACGCCGGGGCCCAGGATTTCCGACAGCCCGTACAGGTCGACCGCGTGCATGTCGAAGGCTTGCTCGATCTCGCGGCGCATGGCGTTTGTCCAGGGCTCGGCCCCGAACAGGCCGGTTTGCAGGGGGCTTTGCTTGGGGTCCAGCCCGCGGCGGTGGTATTCCTCAAGGATATTCAGGATGTAGGAAGGCGTAACCATGATCGCGCTGGCCTGGAAATCCTGGATCAGGGTGACCTGTCGTTCGGTCATCCCGCCCGAAACCGGCACCACCGTCGCGCCCAGCCGTTCGGCGCCGTAATGCGCCCCCAGCCCGCCGGTGAACAGCCCATAGCCATAGGCCACATGCACCACGTCGCCCGGCCGCACGCCGCCCGCGCGCAGGGACCGCGCCATCAGGTCGGCCCAGGTGTCGATGTCGCGTTTCGTATAGCCCACCACCGTCGGCTTGCCCGTCGTGCCCGAGGAGGCATGCAGCCGCACGATCCGGTTGCGCGGCACCGCGAACAGGCCGAACGGGTAATGGTCGCGCAGGTCGTTCTTCACGGTGAAGGGGAATTTCGCCAGATCGGCCAGCGATTGCAGGTCGTCGGGGTGCACACCGGCGGCCTCGAACCGCTCACGATACATCGGCACGTTGTCATAGGCGTGGCGCAGGGACCATTTCAGGCGATCCAGTTGCAGCGCTGTGATCTCGTCGCGCGAGGCGGTCTCGATCGGTTCCAGCCCCTCGCGTGCCATCTTCATATCCTTCATGGCTTTCTCCTCCCCGGCCGGTTTGCCGACCCTTTCATTCCGTGAACCATTGCCCGCGAACGGCCCGTGACAGGCCCCGCATTTCCGCGATCAGGGTGCCGTCCTGGCGCGCGACGCGGATGTCGTAGATGCCGTTCTTGCCGCTCAGCGCCCGTTCCGCGGCAGTGGCGGTCAGCACGTCGCCGACATGGGCGGGCGCGATGAAGCTGATGTTGCCGTGCTGCGCGACGGTGGACACGTTGCGGCTGTTGCAGGCATAGGCGAACGCGGTGTCGGCCAGCGTAAAGATCACGCCCCCGTGGCAGATGCGGTGGCCGTTTGCATGGTGGGGCGCAATCGTCATGCACATCGTCGCGGCGCCTGGTGCGATCTCGACCAGTTCGATGCCCATCCAGCGCACCGCATCGGCGGCCTGGGTCATCGCCGCAGCGCATCGGTTCGCGCGGTCCTGCGGGGTCATGGCAGGTCCTGCGGCGCTCGGTCGCCTATGCGTGGGGCGCTCCGGCGGTCACCTTTGGCGCCGTGCCCGGCCCGCGAGCGGTCCTCATGCGCAAGAAAATTTCGGATCATGGCCCCAGGCTTTTCGATCATTTTCCGCATGATGCAGAGAGCGGCCGGTCAGGGTCAATGACGGCCGAAGGGGCCAAATGACGCAAGGAGGCGGACCCGCACGCAGGATTTCGCGCCGCAGGAGGAGGCGGGGCGAAAGACGCGTAAACCCGGGGCGGGGCGATTGACGCCGCGATCCCCTGATATCAACGCCATTCCATCTGGGAGGAGAGCATGGCGAAATTCACCACCTTCGGGGGGCTGCTGGCCAGCGCGGCCTTTGCGCTGACGGCCGGCACGGCCCTTGCCGCGGATTACACGCTGGTCATTTCCAGCTGGGCGCCGCCCACCCATTCCATCAACGCGCGCATGTGGCCCACCTTTACCGAGATGGTCGAAGAGGCCACCGATGGCCGCGTGACCACCGAACTGAAACTGGGCCTGGCCCCGCCGCCCGCGCAGATGGACCTGGTGATGGACGGCGCGGCGGACCTGTCGATCATCTTTCATGGCTATCAGGCCGGGCGGTTCGTCACCACCAAGATGATCGAACTGCCCGGCTATGTCGGCAGCTCCGAGGCGGCCTCGGTCGCCTATTGGCGGGCTTATGACGCATACCTCAAGGACGCGAACGAGCATCGCGGGGTCAAGGTCGTGGCCCTGCACACCCATGGCGGCGCGCAGCTGATGTCGGCGGAACAGGTCACCGAGCTGTCCCAGGCCGAGGGCATGAAGGTGCGCATCCCCGGTGGCGTCGCCGCCGATGTGGGTCAGGCACTGGGCATGATCGGTATCAAGGTGCCCGCGACCAAGGTCTATGAAACGCTGGCCTCCAAGGCGGCGGACGGGGTGGTGATGCCCATCGACTCCCGCGTCGGCTTCAAGCTGACCGAGGTGGCGCAGAACATGTACATGCTGCCCGGGGGCCTCTATCGCGGATCGTTCGCCTTTATCATGAACGAGGACGCCTTTGCCGACCTGCCCGAGGATATTCAACAGGTGCTGGAGGACGAGGTGTTCGGCGAGCCCATCAGCCGCGCCATCGGCGCGATCTGGGAAGCGGGCGATGCCGAGGCCATCGAGGCGACGCTGGCAACCCCCGGCAACGCCATCATCGACGCCAGCCCCGAGGATGTCGCGCGCTTCGACGAGGTCGCGACAGGCGTGCGGGCCAAGGTGATCGAAGAGGTTGCCGCCACCGGCGTCGATGCCCAGGCCGCCTATGAGATGATCAAGGCCGAAATGGCGGCTTTCGAGTAACGCGAATGCGGCGGGCGGGCCGGTGGGACCGGCCTGCCCCCGGAAAGGACGACGCGGGATGGAAACGTTGATCCGGGTTGCCAAGGTTGCCAGCCGGGCGCCTGTCGCGCTGGCCTGCCTTGCGCTTTTCGTGCTGATGGGAATGACCTTTGCCGATGTGATCGGGCGCTCGGCCTTCGACGCCCCGATAGAGGCCGCGACCGAACTGACCCGTATCCTGATGGCGGTCATGGTGTTTTCCTGTCTGCCGGTGATCTCGGCCCGGGGCGGGCATATCGCGGTGGACCTGTTCGACGGGTTCTTCGACCGCTGGCACCTGAACCGCCTGCGCGAGGCGGCAATTCACATCGCCTGCGGCGTCATGCTGGCCTGGCCCGCGCAGCGGGTCTGGGTGCTGGCGGGCCGCGCGCGCGATTACGGGGACGTGACGGAATACCTGTCGATCCCTGTCTTTTACGTCACCGCCTTTATCGCCGTGTCGGTCGCGGTGACGGCTGCCGTGATGGTCGCGGTGGGCCTGGTCCACCTGGTTGCCCCATATCTGCTGGACGAGGACATCGCCGCATGACCGTTGCCCTGATCGGCTTTGCACTGGTTCTGGCGCTGGTGCTGATGCGCATGCCCATCGTTTTCGCCATGGGGTTGGTGGGCACGATTGGCTATGCGTATGAGCGGGGCGGCTCGATCCTGGATGAACGGGGGCTGAAGGCCGCGATGTCGATGGTGGGCCGCCAGATCACCGACACCGCGCAGGATTACGGGCTGTCGGTGATCCCGCTGTTCATCCTGATGGGCCTGTTCGTGAACAAGGGCGGGCTGGCGCGCGAGCTGTACGCCGTATCCCATGTGTTTCTGGGGCATATGCGCGGCGGGCTGGCGATGGCGACGGTGGCGGCCTGCGGGGGCTTTTCGGCGATTTGCGGGTCGTCGCTGGCCACCGCGGCCACCATGTCCAAGGTCGCCATGCCCGAGATGCGCCGCTACGGCTATGCCGACCGGCTGTCCACGGCGTCTATCGCGGCGGGGGGCACATTGGGCATCCTGATCCCGCCCTCGGTCATTCTGGTGATCTACGGGCTGCTGACCGAAACCTCTATCGGCAAGCTGTTCATCGCGGGCATCGTGCCCGGCGCCCTGGGCATCCTGTTCTACCTGCTGGCGGTGCGCTGGGTGGTGTTTCGCGACCCCGCCGCCGGCCCGGCCGCCGCCCGCACGCCGTGGCCGCAGCGTCTGCGCGCCCTGCGGTCCATCTGGGCGGTGCTGCTGCTGTTCGTGTTGGTGATCGGCGGGCTTTACGGGGTGTTCGACGTGCCGCCCCTGAACCTGACCTTTTCCCCGACCGAGGCCGCGGGCATGGGCGCGACCGGCGCCTTCCTGATCGCGCTGGCGCGCGGCGGGCTGACGCTGAAATCCACCTTCGAGGTGCTGAAGGAAAGCGCTGTCACCGCCACCAGCCTGTTCGCCGTGCTGATCGGTGCGCAGATCTTTTCCAACTTCGTCAACATGGCCGGCCTGCCAGAGGCGCTGCTGGGTCTTGTCACGGCCTTTGACGTTGCGCCGCTGACGGTCATGCTGATGATCCTGCTGGTCTATGTCATCCTCGGTTGCGTGTTCGAAAGCCTGTCGATGCTGCTGTTGACGGTGCCGATCTTCTTTCCGCTGGTGGTGTCGCTGGGCTACGATCCGGTGTGGTTCGGCATCGTGGTGGTGGTGGTCACGGAAATCAGCCTGATTACCCCGCCTGTGGGCCTGAACGTCTTTGTCCTGCGCGGCGTGCTGAGCGATGTCAGCACCGGCACGATCTTTCGCGGGGTCACGCCCTTCTGGATTGCCGACCTGTTCCGCCTGGCGCTGATCGTGGCGATCCCGGCGCTGGTGCTGTTCCTGCCCGGCCAGATGGGGCCGTGACCCATGCGGCAATCCGCGCTTTGTTGTAAAATTGCCGGGAATATAGAACCATCGTAACTTTATTAGGCAAACCGCGCGAACCGGGAAAGAAACCATGAGCCATGCCCAACGGCAGGAGACTGCCGAACCGACCGCTGCGGGCGCCGCGCGCCCCATGACCGGCAATGAGGCCATCGCCCGCGGCGTGTGGGAGGCCGGCTGCAAGGTCGCCGCCGCCTATCCCGGCACGCCCTCGACCGAGATCATGGAAAACGTGGCTGGCTACCCGGCCGAGGACATCCACGCCCAGTGGTCCACCAACGAAAAGACTGCGATGGATGTGGCCATCGGCGCCAGCTTTGCCGGTGTGCGGGCCTTTACGGCGATGAAGCATGTCGGCATGAACGTGGCGGCCGATGCGCTGATGTCGTTTTCCTATATCGGGGTGAATGGCGGGCTGGTGATCGCGGTCTGCGATGATCCGGGCATCCATTCCTCGCAAAACGAACAGGACAGCCGGATCTATGCCCGTTTCGCGCAGGTGCCGGTGCTGGAACCCTCGGACGGGCAGGAGGCGCTGGAATTCACCCGCGCGGCCTTTGCCCTGTCGGAAAAATACGACACGCCGGTTTTCGTTCGTTCCACCACGCGGCTGTCGCACACCCGCAGCGCTGTTGTGCTGGGCGCGCGTGAGGATCAGACCGGCCGGGCCTTTCACGACCTGCCCGCCAAGAACGTGATGATCCCCGCCCATGCGCGGCGCCAGCACGGCGTGGTGCTGGAACGCGAACGGCGGCTGACCGAAATGCTGTCGGACAGCCCCTTCAACCGGGTGGAGCCAGGGCAGGGCAAGGTGGGCATCATCACCTCGGGCATCCCCTACACCTACGTCAAGGAATGCCTGCCCGATGCGCCGGTGCTGAAGCTGGGGGTGACTTGGCCGCTGCCCGACCGGCTGATCCGTGACTTTGCCGCCAGCGTCGACCGCGTGATCGTCGTCGAGGAACTGGAACCGCTGATCGAGGACGCGCTGAAGGCCATGGGCATCGCCGCCGAGGGCAAGGCGTATTTCCCCCGCGAGGGTGAGTTTTCGCCCGAGATCGTCCATGACGGGTTCGCCAATGCCGGGCTGATGGACCCGCGCAGCAACGCCGCCCCGTTCGAATTCGCGCCGATGGTCCGCCCGCCGGTTCTGTGCGCAGGCTGCCCGCATACAAGCTGCTTTATGGCGCTGCGCGCGCTGGATGCGCGCGTTGCCGGCGATATCGGCTGCTACACGCTGGCGGTGGTGGAACCCTTGAAATCCATCGATACCTGCGTGGCGATGGGGTCCAGCATCGCCAACGCGGTGGGTATGGCCAAGGCGGGCACCGAAACCAAACCCATCGTGGCGACCATCGGCGATTCCACTTTCCTGCATTCGGGCATCCCGCCGCTGATCGACGCGGTCTACAACAACGCCGATATCACCGTTTTCATTCTGGACAACCACATCACCGCGATGACCGGCGGGCAGGATCACCCCGGCACCGGCCGCACCCTGCGGGGCGAGCCGTCACCGCGGGTCGATTTCTTCGAGCTGGTGAAATCGCTGGGCGTGAAGCATGTGCACAAGGTGGACAGCTACGACATCGCCACCATGCAGCAGCAATTGCGCGAGGCGGTGGCCCACAAGGGCGTGTCGGTGGTGATTTCCGACCGGCCCTGCGTGCTGGACCCGGTCAAGATCAAGGGCCCCGCGATGGAGGTGGCGCAGGAAAGCTGCATCGCCTGTCAGGCCTGCATGAACCTGGGCTGTCCGGCGCTGACCTGGTCCGAGGAATGGCACGAAGGCCGCCACAAGGTGCAGATCGACCCCGACGCCTGCATCGGGTGCAGCCTGTGTGCCCAACTGTGCACCAGCCACGCCATCAAACCGATTGCGGAGCCTGCCTGACCCATGGCCGACAAACCCAATGCAACGAAAAACGTCCTGATCGTCGGTGTCGGCGGGCAGGGGGTGATCATGGTGTCCAAGGTGCTGGCGCAACTGTGCCAGGCCGATGGGCATGACGTGAAGCAAAGCGAAGTCCACGGCATGGCCAAGCGCGGCGGCGGCGTGTTCAGCCATGTCCGCTTCGGCCCCAAGGTCTGGTCCCCCACCATCCCCGAGGGCGAGGTGGATATCCTGGTGGCGCTGGAATGGGCCGAGGGCCTGCGCTGGATCAAGCACCTGAAGCCCGATACCGGCACCTTCATCGCCGATTGCCAGAAGATCGTGCCGCCCTTTGCCTGCCGCAACCGCAAGCGCGGGGCCGAACCCGCCTATGCGCCGCAGACGCCCGAGGAAATCATCGATCAGGTCCACGCGGGCTATGTGATGGATGCCACGGGCATGGCCGCGAACCTGGGCAACGCCAAGGCCTCGAACACCGTGCTGTTGGGGGCGCTCTCCACCGTGCTGGAGTTTCCCGAAGACGCCTGGCAGGACATCATCGCCGGCACCGTCCCGCCCAAATCGGTCGAGATCAACGCCCGCGCTTTCGCCGAGGGGCGCGCCTGGGCGCAGGGCGGTGAAAAACGCATCGACGTGACCGCCAGCGGCCTGCACAAGGCGCATTCAGAGGTGCACCACCCGCAGGTCGACACCGTGGTCGAGATCACCGCCGAATGGTGCAAGGGCTGCGATATCTGCGTCAAGATGTGCCCGGAACGCTGTCTGCGCCTGAACGGTCAGCTGAAGGCCGAACTGGCGCTGCCGGACCTGTGCACCGGCTGCCAGCTGTGTTCCTGGCTGTGCCCCGACATGGCCATCAAGGTCACCAACACCCCCATCACGGAGCCCGCCGAATGACTGCGACGCGCCGAAATCTAGAAGGTAACGAGGCCTGCGCATTGGGCGCGATCCGCGCCGGTTGCCGCTTTTTCGCCGGTTACCCGATCACCCCGTCCTCCGAGGTGGCCGAGGTCATGGCCCGCGAACTGCCCAAGGTGGGCGGCACCTTCATCCAGATGGAGGATGAAATCGCCTCCATGGGTGCCGTGATCGGGGCGTCGATGGGCGGCGTCAAGGCGATGACCGCGACCTCGGGCCCCGGGTTCAGCCTGAAACAGGAAAACCTGGGCTATGCCTGCGGCTCGGAAATCCCCTGCGTCGTGGTCAACGTGATGCGCGGCGGGCCGTCCACGGGCATGCCCACGCGGCCCGCGCAGGGCGACATCATGCAGACCCGTTGGGGCACGCACGGCGACCACGCGATCATCGTGCTGGCCCCGGCCTCGGTCAGCGAGGCGTATTCCGAAACCATCCGCGCGGTGGAGTTGTCCGAAACCCTGCGCGTACCCGTGGTCGTGCTGCTGGACGAGGTGATCGGCCACCTGACCGAAACCGTGGACCTAGCCGCCGTGCCCGAGGCGCCCGAGGTCTGGCGCAAGTTCGCCCAAGGCCCCGCCGATGCGTTCGAACCCTACGCCGTGACCGAGGATCTGGTGCCGCCCATGGCGTATCCCGGCGACGGCTACCGCGCCCATTGCACGGGTCTGACCCATGCGCCGGGCGGGTTCCCGACCCAGGTGCCCGCGGTGGCCGCCGCCGCCGTGCAACGCACCACGGACAAGCTGACCCTGCACCGCGACCGGATCGAAAGCTGGCGCGTGCAGGACGTGGACGATGCCGATCTGCTGATCTGCGCCATCGGCATTTCCGCCCGTGCCGCGCGGCAGGCGGTGCGCGACCTGCGGGCCGAGGGGGTAAAGGTGGGCCTGTTCCGCCCGGTCACGCTGTGGCCCTTCCCCGAGGATGCGCTGCGCGCGCTTGTTGCCAAATCGGGCACGCAAACCGTTCTGGTGCCCGAGATGAACCAGGGCCAACTGGCGCTGGAGGTCGAGCGCGTGCTGGCCGGGCAGGCCCGTGTGCAGGGGCTGTTCAAGATCGACGGGCAGGCGATCACGCCGGACGAGATTGCCGAGGCGGCGAAGGAGGCGCTGGCATGAAGGATACTGCGGACAAGACCGCCTTTGACGTGAACCACTGGCTGCGCCAGGATCAGATGCCCCATTTCCTGTGCCCCGGCTGCGGGCATGGCATCGCCCTGCGCGCGCTGGTCTGGGCGCTGCACGATCTGGGTATCGACAAGGACAAGCTGGCGGTGGTTTCCGGCATCGGCTGTTCGGGGCGGTTGTCGGCCTATATCGACGCCAACACCTTTCACACTACCCATGGCCGCCCGCTGACCTATGCGACGGGTCTGAAACTGGCGCGGCCCGACCTGCATGTCGTGGTCATCAGCGGCGATGGCGACGCGCTGGCGATCGGGGGTAACCACCTGATCCATGCCTGCCGCCGCAACCTGGATATCACCTGCCTGATGCTGAACAACGAGATCTACGGCATGACCGGCGGGCAGGTGTCGCCCACCACGTCAGAGGGGCGCTATACCTCGACCACCCCCGCCGGCAATACCGAACCCAATTTCGACGCCTGCGCGCTGGCCACGGCGGCGGGTGCGGGGTTCGTGGGGCGCGAGGTGACAATGCAGGTTCTGGCCTTGCGCGACCTGATCCGTCAGGCGGTGGCGCATCAGGGCTTTTCCTTCGTCGAGGTGCTGTCGGACTGCACGGAAATCTACGGCCGCAAGAACGATCTGGGCGCCTCGCCCGAGATGATGCTGGCCAAGAAAAGCGCGATGCGGCCCTTTGCCTATCGCAACACGGTGGACGTGCCGTTCCGGGCCAACCACCTGAAAACCGGCGTGATCGCGCGCAACGAAAGGCCGGAATACGGCGCGGCCTATCGCGCGATGACCGCGGCGCTGCGCGACGGGGGGGCGGAGTGATGGTGAGCATGGAAATCCGCTTTTCGGGCAGTGGCGGGCAGGGCCTGCTGCTGTCGGCGCGTATCCTGGCCGCGGCGCTGACCGCGCAGGGGCGTAACGTGGCCCAGTCCAACGCCTATGAACCCGTGTCGCGCGGGGGGCTCAGCCGGTCGGACCTTGTGATCAGCGATGGCGAGGCCGATTTCCCGCTGGCCCGGCGGCTGGACTACATGCTGGTGCTGGATGAGGCGGCGGCGGGTGCCTCTGTCCCGTTGCTGACACCTCAATCGCTGGTGCTGTGCGATGCCGAGCGGGTGCAGACCGTGCCCCAGGGCGCGTTCCGCACGCTTTCGCTGCCCTTTACAGAAACCGCGCGGGGACTGGGCAATCCGCGCGTGACCAACATCGTCGCCTTGGGCGCGCTGAGCGCGTTGGGTCAGGTGTGCGCGCCGGAACCGCTGCTGGATAGCGTTCTGGCCATGACCCCGTCCAAACTGGCGCGGCTGAACCGCGATGCCTTTGCCGCGGGGTTGCAGATGGGCGAAACCGAACCGGCCTGAGCGGGCCGGTCAGGGCGCGTGGGCCATGGCCCCCGCCACCGTCACACGAAACTGGGCAACCACAGCACGATGCCCGGCACCGCCACCAGAACGGCGATCGTGATTGCATCCGCGACGAAGAAGGGCGTCACGCCCCGGAACACGTCCTGCACGCTGATATCGTCGCGCACGCCGGCCACCACGAAACAGTTCAGCCCGATGGGCGGTGTGATCAGGCAGAACTCGGCCATCTTGACCACCAGGATGCCGAACCAGATCGCGCACATCGGCCCTGACATGCCAAAGGTGCTGTCGGCGGCGGACACGAATTCGCCCCCGTTCAGGGCCATCACGGCGGGGTAAACCACCGGCAGGGTCAGAAGCAGCATGCCGATGGCATCCATGAACATGCCCAGCACCGCATAGGCCAGCAGGATCAGCACCAGCGTCAGCATGGGCGACTGCTCCAGCCCGGTGATCCAGTCCGAAAACGCGCCAGGCAGGTCGGCAAAGCCCAGGAAGCGGACATAGATCAGCACGCCCCAGATGATGGTAAAGATCATCACCGACAGCTTGGCGGTTTCCAACAGCGCGCTCTTGAACTCGGTCCAGCGCATGCCGCGGGCCAGCGCCATCAGGAACACCACAAATGCGCCCAACGCGCCCCCCTCGGTTGGGGTGCCCCAGGCCTCTCCGCCGAAGGGGTTGTAGACGAAGAAGATGATGATCACGACGACGAAGACAATGGGCAGCGCCGGGGGCAGGGCGCTGAACCGCTGCCCCCAGGTAAAGCCGCGCACCGGCGGGCCGAACTTAGGCAGGGCCAGCGCCAGCCCCACGATCAGCGCGGCATAGATCAGGGCCGACACCACGCCGGGGATGAACCCTGCCAGCAGCAGCTTGCCCACGTCCTGTTCCACGATGATCGCGTAGATCACCAGGATGGCTGAGGGCGGGATCAGGCTGGCCAGCGTCCCGCCTGCGGCCACCACGCCGGCGGCAAAGCGCTTGTCATAGCCGATCTTCAGCATTTCGGGGATCGCGATGCGGGCAAAGACGGCGGCTGTTGCCACGCTGGCCCCCGACACGGCGGCGAACCCGGCGGTGGCAAAGACGCTGGAGACCGCCAGCCCGCCGGGCAGCCATCCCACCCAGCGTTTCGCAGCCTCGAACAGCGCGCGGGTCAGCCCCGCGTAATAGGCCAGGTATCCGATCAGGATGAAGGTTGGGATTAGCGACAGCGCCTGGTTGGCAACCTTGGAATGGGGCACCTGGCCTGCGGTCTTGACCGCCACGGTCAGCGCCCAGCCGAAATCCTCGGGGTCATAGCCCTTCTTGGACCAGAAGATCCAGATCAGCCCAACCATGCCCGCCAGCGCCGCGGCAAAGGCCACGCGCATGCCCAGCACCACCATGACCAGCAGCCCGGCCGTGACGGCAATTCCGATATCTACCGTGTCCATGGCTGTCCCCTAGTCCTGCGCGCGCGAAAGCTGCTCTGCCTCGGCGGCGGCGATCTCGGCGGCGGATTGCACCAGCGGCACCGCCACGGGTTCCGACAGGCCCAGAACGAAGGCCCGCCCATAGCCCCACAATTGCAGCACCAGCCGCAGGCACAGCACCGAAAAGGCGACCGGCGCCAGCAGTTTGGCGGGCCACAGCGGCAGGTTGATGTCAAAGCTGGAATCGCGGCTCCACATCGGGGCTGCGAAATCGAAACTGCGCTGGAAATGGGCCCAGGTGCCCCAGACCAGCAGGACCATCAGCACCAGAACGGCAAAGGTGGTCAGGAATTCCGCCGCCCACAACAGGCGCCCTTTCAGCGCGCCGATCAGGATGTCCATGCGGATATGGCCGCCGTCGCGCTGCGTGTACGCGATCCCCATAAAGGCGATCAGCGGCATCGCCTGCTGGATCCAGTCCACGTAACCGGGCAGCGGCGCGTTGAAGAAGTTGCGCCCGCCGACCGAGAACACGGCCAGAACCATCAGGCCGAACACGGCCAGCCCGGACAGCAGGGCCAAAAAACGTTCGATGCGGTAGAAACCACGATCTAGGCGGGACAGGAGGCTGTGATCCTCCAGCACCGGGGCAAGGGCAGCCATGGAACCCTCCGGTCAGGCGAAACGCCCTGCCCCGGTTGCGCCGGGGCAGGGCAGGCGGATCGTCAGGCCGGGCTTATTGCCCGATCATGCCGGTCACGAGGTCATAGAGTTCCTGCGCGGGCAGGCCCCGGGCGCTGTTTTCGTCGATCCAGGCGGCGGCGGCAGGGCCCGCGGCCGCCGCTTCGAAGGCGGCCAGTTCCTCGGCGGTGAAGGTCACACGCTCGATCCCGCGCTCGTCCAGCGCCGGGCCCCAACGTTCCATCGTGTTGGAGTTGTAGTAGTCGATGTAGTAATCCAGCGCCTCATCGACCGACCCCAGCAGCGCCTCGCGGTGCGCATCGGACAGCCCGTCCAGCGCGTCGGTATTCACCACGACCGGGCAGTTCACAGTGCCGGGGTTCAGGTTGGTGGTCCACCATTCGCCGGTTTCGATGGTGCCAAAGGACATGTGCGCATGCGGGGCAAAGCTGACGCCCTTGACCACGCCGGAATCCAGCGCCTGGCGCACCTCGGACGCGGACATCGAGGTCGGCACAGCGCCGATGGCGGCCATCGCCACCCCGATCCCGCCGGTGGCGCGCACCGGGAAGCCTGCGAAATCGTCCAGCGTGTGCGGCGCGTCGCCCACACCCACGACGTTGTATTGCGGCAGCGGTGAGGGCATCAGCAGCGTGGCGTTCCAGCGCGCCAGATCGTCCTGCACCGCCGGGTGCTGATAGACGGCCTGGCTGATCTTGCGCTCTTCCTCCAGGCTGGAAACCCCCAGGAACGGCAGTTCCAGAACGGTGATCGAGGGGTTCTTGTCGCGGTGATAGCCCGCGCAGAACTGTGCCATCTCGAAGGCGCCGATGGAAATGCCGTCCAGATTCTCGGTGTTCTTGGACAGCCCCCCGTAAGAGATGTTCAGCGTGAACTCTCCCCCGGTCTTTTCGGCGACCAGCTCGGCCAGCTTTTCGACATGCTCGGTAAAGGCGCGGCGCTTGCCCCACAGGGACACATTCCATTCCTCGGCCATCGCCTCGGCGGCCAAGCCAAAGGTGAAGGTGGCAACCGTCGCGGCGCCCAGCAGCGTTTTCATGATAGTCCTCCCGTGTTTGTTATTGGGGTCGAGAGTAACGGGCCGGGGGCGCGGGTAAAGGGGAAATTTCCCTACGCTTCGGGTGCGCAAGTCGCTTGCTCTGGCTTTGTCGGGCATGGCACATCAATGACCGCAAGCACAGGAGCCCCGCCCATGTTCACGCCACGCCCCCGTTTCGGCGAACAGACGCCGCCCGCGATCTTCCCCCCGGTGCTGGGGCTGTTCGGGCTGGGTCTGGCCTGGCGGCGCGCGGGGGATGTGCCGGGGGCGCCGGCCTTTCTGGGGGAAATGGTGCTGGGGGCCGTGACGTTGCTGTTCCTGTTCTGCGCATTCGCCTATGGGCGCAAGGTTGCCCGCCGCGCCGGTGTCGTGGCCGAGGATCTGCGCGTCTTGCCGGGCCGGGCGGGGCTGTCGGCGCTGGTGCTGTCGGTCTACCTGTCGGCCGCGGCGCTGGCCCCGCTTGCCCGCCCGCTGGCCGAGGGCGTTCTGTGGGCCGGGTTCGCGCTGCATGCGGGGCTGGTCGTGCTGGTCGTGCGCGCGCTGCTGACCGGCCCGGCCGAGGCCCGCACGGTCACCCCGGTCTGGCACCTGCAATTCGTGGGCTTCATCGTCGGGGCGGTGGCCGCGCTGGCGCTGGGGCGTGTGGGCGTTGCCGCCGCCATCCTGCCGGTAACGGCGGGTCTGGCCGTCCTGATCTGGGGGGCAAGCCTGGTCCAGCTGATCCGTCGGGACGTGCCGGCGCCGCTGCGGCCGCTGCTGGCGATCCATGTTGCCCCGGCCAGCCTGTTGGGCACCGTAGCCGCGGGCGTGGGCAACTGGACGCTGGCCTATGTGTTCGCCGCACTTGCGTTGGGGCTGGTCGTGGCGTTGTTGGCGCGGTTGCGCTGGCTGATCGCGGCGGGGTTCTCGCCGCTGTGGGGGGCGTTCACCTTTCCGATGGCGGCCTTTGCGGGGATGTTGCTGGCGTTGGGGCAGGGGCCTGTTGCGGCGCCGGTCTTTGCCGTGGCGGGGGGCGGGGCGCTGGTGGCGGCCAGCTTGGCGATCCCTGCCATCGCGGTCAAGGTGATGCAGGCCTGGGCGCGCGGCGGGCTGGGGCCCAAGACCAACGCCGCCCGGGCGTGATCCGGGCGTTTGCACGGTGCCCATCCAATGGGCAAGCTTCGGGAAAGAGGGTATCTTTTCCGGTCTACTGCGGGGCGCGCGTCCAGTTTCGGCGGTTTCCTCCTGACGTCCCCCTTGCGAGGCGCTAAGCCGCGCGGGTCGCGCAGCAGGCAAGGAGACACCGACATGACCGACCAGACCCCCGACCGCTATGTCAGCTTCAGCGGGATCGACTGCAATGGCAATGCCGCACGCCTGATGGCGATGCTGGAGGCGCATATGCAGAAAAGCGAGTCACGCTGGGTCAGCTATTTCGAGACCAAGCAGGAAGAGCGCCGGCGCATGGGCAATGACGACCTGCATTTCATCGGCTCGCAGCTGAACACCCTGCGCGCCTTTTTCGAAGAGCTTGAGGATGACGCGGCGCTGGAGCTTTTGTGGGATCTGGAACAGACCTGCTGCTAGCGCCGGTCAATCGCTGCCATCGAAGTCGTCGAAATCGCTGGTCATCCCCACGGCCCAGATCGTGGCTGCCGCCGCGGCCGGGTCGGCGGGCTTGCGCGGTTTGCGCAGAACCACGACGAGCAGCAACAGCCCGCAAAAGCAAAGCAGTCCGCCCATGAAGATCCCGGCATACAGGTCGTCGCGGTTCCCCGTGGCAAGCGACTGTTCGTAGAACCCGAAGAAGGACGCCAGGCCGAAAAACAAGAACCCCAGGGCGATGACCAGGCCCAGCAGTTTGCGGATGAAACGCATGACAAACCTCCCTTTTTCCTCGGCGCATCGTAGCAGACATTCGACATTCCGTAGGGGAAACCTGCGCCGCTGAGGCAATTCGCGCCTATGCTAGGGGGCGTGGCGCAGGGTATTTTCAACCATGGCGGCGCTTTGGGTCGCGGTGTTCAGCCAAGGGTCGATCGAATGCGGCGAACGATGTCCTGTCTGTTGATGTGCCTGCTGGCCAGCCCGGCCTTTGCCGGGCCGTTTGATGGCCGATGGGAGCTTGATCCAGCGTCGTGCGGGGCGGTCTATTCCGAAGCGCGGGTTGCCATCGCCGACGATCGGATCGGCTTCGTGGAATCCGCATGCCGTCTGACCAACCCGACCGCAATTCGCGGAATGGACAGTGCCGTTCTGTACGACATGGAATGTTCGGGCGAGGGCATGATGGAATGTTCGGGCGAGGGCATGACATGGTCGGAGCGTATCCTGCTGGCCCGCGACGGAGAGGCCGGCCTGCTGATCTATTCGCGGGGGTTCGCGTCGCGCCGCCAACGTTGCCCCGAGTCCTGAGCCGCTGACCCGGCGTGCGCCGGGGCCGGTGGGCGCGTCACAACAAGCGGGCGCCGTGCAGGAAGACGGCGATGGCGCGGTTGACATGGGCGCTGCGCGTGGCGGCATCCGACTGTCCCTCGCCGGGGTTCAGGAAGGCCTCCAACGGGCAGGGCAAGGCCATCGCGTGCAACAGATCCGCGGCGGTCCCGGTATCGCGCAGCGCGATTTCGCCCCGCGCGACGCCGCGATCCAGTTCCTGATGGATCAGCCCGCGCACGGCGCGCGGACCGTCCTGTAGAAAACGCCGGGCCAGATCGGGGTGTTGCGGGGCCTCTGCCACCACGGCGCGCAGGATTTCCAGTGCGGTGGCGCGCGCCTGATTTTCGGCCTGCGGATCCAGCAACAGGTGCAGGCGCCGTTCAAGGGGCAGCGCGATCTGCTCGGCGTTCAGGGGTTTTATGACCGCCTCGCGCAGGCGGGTGACCAGGGCCGACATCAGCGCATCGCGCCCCGAGAAATGGCAGTAGAGCGTGCGCTTCGACATCCCGGCGGCTTGGGCCACGCCCTCCATCGTCAGGGCGTGCAGGCCCCCGTCCAGCAGCACCTGTTCGGCGGCGTCCAGGATCAGCGCCCCGCGTTCGGCGGGGCTCATCTGCGGCGGGCGGCCGCGGCGGGACGGTGGACGGCCCATGGGGCGGAGCTACCTCTTTTGCTGTGCCGGCACGTCGCGGGTGCCTTTTTGCTTGCGTGGCGTGGCGGGAGAGAATAACGAAACGCTGACGTTTCTTAAATCCAACTCCGGCGCATTTCCAGCCCCATTCGCGCCGATCAGGAGCTTCGCCATGCCCCGTCCGTTCAGGGTGGCTGCCGCCCTTGCGCTTTTGTCCGTGTTTCTTGCGCCGCCCGCGCTGGCCCAACAGGGCGGCGGGCAGGACCGTCCGCCGCCGGCCGTTACCGTCGTGACGCTGAGCGCGCAGGATGTCACGCTGACCACCACGCTGCCGGGGCGGGTCGTGGCCTCGGGCGTGGCAGAGGTGCGCCCGCAGGTGGCCGGCATCATCACCGAGCGGCTGTTCGAAGAAGGGGCAGAGGTTGACGTGGGGGACGCGCTGTACCAGATCGACCCGGTGGTCTACGAGGCCCGCGTCGCCGCCGCCCGCGCCGCCGTGGCGCAGGCCCAGGCCACCCTGAATGCCGCCCGCAAGGAGGCCGACCGCCTGCAAACCCTGCTGGAACGCAACGTGACCAGCCAGCAGAACCTGGACGATGCCGTCGCCGCCCGCGATGCCGCCGCCGCCGGGTTGCAGGTGGCCGAGGCCGAGTTGCTGGCCGCCCAGATCGATCTGGATCGCACCGTTATCACCGCGCCCCTGTCGGGCCGGGTGGGTCGGTCGCTGACCACGCGCGGGGCGCTGGTCACGGCGGGGCAGGCCGATCCCCTGGCGGTGATCCGCAATCTGGACCCGGTCTATGTGGATGTGACCATGTCGGCTGCGGAACTGATCCGTTGGCGGCGCGGCCACATGGATGCCGAACTGGGCGAGGCCGACCGCACCGTGACCCTGCGCCTGCCCGATGGCGGCGCGTATGAGGAAACCGGCCAGTTGACCGCCGCCGAACCGCAGGTCGATCCCCTGACCGGCGTGGTCGTGCTGCGCATGACCTTTCCAAACCCCGATCAGCTGCTGCTGCCGGGGATGTACGTGCAGGTGGAACTGCCCCAGGGCGTGGCCGAGGACGTGATCCTGGCCCCACAGGCCGCGATCAGCCGTGACCGGCGCGGGCGGCCCACCGCAATGGTTGTCACCGCCGAAAACACCGTCGAGGCCCGCGTGCTGGACGTGCTGCGCGACCGTGGCAGCGACTGGATCGTGCGCGGCGGGTTGGCCGACGGCGACCGCCTGATCGTCGAGGGCCTGCAAAAGATTGCCGCCGGCGCCCCCGTCACCCCGCAGGAACGCGGCGCGCAGCCGCAGAACTAAACAGCAGGAACCGCCCACATGGCCCGCTTCTTCATCGACCGTCCGGTTTTTGCCTGGGTGATCTCGATCCTCATCATGGGGGTGGGGCTGCTGTCGATCTTCAGCCTGCCGGTCGCGCAATATCCGCAGATCGCGCCGCCCTCGGTCAGCGTTTCGGCCAGCTATCCGGGCGCCTCGGCCCAGACGGTCGCCAACACGGTGACCCAGGTGATCGAGCAACAGATGACCGGCCTAGACGGGATGCGCTATATCTCGTCCTCCTCCACGTCGTCGGGGCAATCACAGATCACGCTGACGTTCGAGACCGGGACCGACCCGGACATCGCGCAGGTGCAGGTTCAGAACAAGCTGGCGCAGGCCACGCCGCTGCTACCCGAAACGGTGCAGCGGCAGGGGGTCAGCGTGCGCAAATCCTCTGCCGGGTTCCTGATGGTGATCGGCCTGATCTCCACCGATGGCGCGCTGGAGCAGGTGGATTTGTCCGATTACATGGTCTCGAACCTGGTGGACGAATTCAGCCGGATCGAGGGCGTGGGCGAGGTGCAGGTGTTCGGCGCGCAATACGCCATGCGCATCTGGCTGGATCCCTCGAAACTGGCGGCGTTCGAGTTGACGCCCTCGGACGTGGTGTCGGCCGTGTCCGCCGAGAATGCACAGATTTCGGCCGGTTCCTTTGGCGCACTGCCCGCGCCCGAAGGGCAGATGCTGAATGCCACGATCACCGCGCAATCGCTGCTGTCCACGCCCGAGGATTTCGAACAGATCGTGCTGCGCGCCGAAACCGATGGCGGGCTGGTCCTGCTGAAGGATGTGGCGCGGGTGGAAATCGGGGCAGAAAACTACGCCACCATCGCCCGTTTCAACCGCCAGCCCGCCGCGGGTATGGCGATCCGGCTGGCGCCGGGTGCCAACGCGCTGGACACCGCGACGCTGGTCAAGGAACGGCTGGAGGAGGTGTCGGCCTTCTTCCCCGAAAACGTGGATTACGTGATCCCCTACGACACCACGCCTTTCGTCGAGATTTCGATCAAGGAGGTGGTCAAGACCCTGTTCGAGGCGATCCTGCTGGTGTTCCTGGTGATGCTGCTGTTCCTGCAAAACCTGCGGGCCACGCTGATCCCGACGCTGGCCGTGCCGATCGTGTTGCTGGGAACGTTTGGGGTGATGGCGGCGCTTGGCTTTTCCATCAACACGCTGACCATGCTGGCCATGGTGCTGGCTATCGGCCTGCTGGTGGACGATGCCATCGTCGTGGTCGAAAACGTCGAACGCATCATGGAGGAAGAGGGCCTGTCCCCGCGCGAGGCCACGCGCAAATCCATGGGCCAGATCACCGGCGCGCTGGTCGGTATCGCGCTGGTGCTGTCGGCGGTGTTCGTGCCGATGGCGTTTTTCCCCGGCTCTACGGGCGTGATCTACCAGCAGTTTTCCGTGACCATCGTGTCCGCCATGGCGCTGTCGGTGCTGGTGGCGCTGACGCTGACACCGGCGCTGTGTGCCACGATCCTGCGCTCGCGCGATGCGGTGCATGTGCGCAAGGGGCCGTTCGGCTGGTTCAACATCGTCTTTGACAAGATCACCGGGGGCTATGGCGCCTCGGTCGGGTGGATCGTGAAACGGCCGCTGCGCGTCGGGCTGATCTACGTGATGCTGGCGGTGGCGATGGGCTGGCTGTTCGTCAAGACGCCCACCGGGTTCTTGCCGGACGAGGATCAGGGCATCCTGTTCACCCTGATCCAGGCGCCCACCGGGGCCACCGCCGAACGCACGCTGGATGTGGTGCAGCAGGTCGAAAACCATTTCCTGGAAAACGAGCCCAACGTGAACTCGATGTTCGGGGTTGTCGGTTTCAGCTTTGCCGGGCGCGGCCAGAACATGGGTATCGCTTTCGTTCAGTTGAAGGATTGGGACGAGCGCAAGGAACCGGAGCAAAGCGTGCAGGCGGTGGCTGGCCGGGCCTTTGGCGCGTTCAGCCAGATCAAGGACGCGATGGTGTTTCCCATCGTGCCGCCCTCGGTGATCGAACTGGGCAACGTGTCGGGCTTTGACTTTTACCTGCAGGCCCGCGCCGGTCAGAGCCACGAGGAATTGCTGGCCGCGCGCAACCAGTTGCTGGGTATGGCGGGGCAAAGCCCGATGATCGCCTCTATCCGGCCCAACGGGTTGCAGGATGCCGCGCAGTTCAACCTGGATATCGACTGGCGCGCGGCGGGCGCGATGGGGCTGTCGGCCACGGATATCGGGCAGCTTTTGTCCATCGCCTGGGCGGGCCGCTATGTGAACGATTTCGTGGATCGCGGCCGGATCAAGCGCGTCTATGTCCAGGGCGAGCCCGAGGCCCGCGCCACGCCCGAGGATATCGAACTGTGGCGCGTGCGGAACACGTCGGGGGGGCTGGTGCCGTTTTCCAACTTTACCACCGCCAGCTGGGAATTCGGGCCCCAGGGTCTGAACCGCTATAATGGCGTGCCCGCGATGCAGTTGCAGGGCAGCCCCGCACCGGGCGTGTCCACCGGCGAGGCGATGGCCGAGATCGAGCGGCTGGCCGCGCAGTTGCCGCCGGGCTTCGATGTCAGTTGGACCGGCCTGTCGCTGGAGGAACGGGAATCGGGCAACCAGGCGCCGCTGCTTTACGCGCTGTCGCTGGCTGCGGTGTTCCTGTGTCTGGCGGCGCTTTATGAAAGCTGGGCCATTCCGTTTGCGGTGATGCTGGCTATGCCGATCGGCGTGTTGGGCGCCCTGATCGGCGCCTGGCTGGGGCAGTTCGAGAACGGCGTGTTCTTCCAGGTGGCGATCCTGACGGTGATCGGCCTGACCGGCAAGAACGCGATCCTGATCGTGGAATTCGCCCGTGACCGGCAAGAGGCGGGGGACAGCCTGTATCAGGCGATCCGCACCGCCGCGCAGCAGCGCTTCCGCCCGATCATCATGACGTCGATGGCGTTTTCGCTGGGCGTGCTGCCGCTGGTGCTGAGTTCCGGCGCGGGTGCGGGCGGGCGCACGGCTATCGGCTCGGGCGTGCTGGGCGGCACCCTGACGGCGACGATCCTGGGGGTGTTGTTCGTGCCGCTGTTCTATGTTGCGATCCGGCGGCTGGCGGGCGGCAAGTCCGGGGCGTAACCCGTGGCGTGCGGGACCGGTCGGTTCAGGCCGGTTCCCGCAGCGCCTCCAGCGTGGGTTTGATGGCGCACCAATCCGGTAATGTGTCGGCCTGGGCGGTCTGCTGGCCCATCCAGGCCATGCAGCTTTCGGCGCGGTCGCAATGGCAACAGGCGGCGACCAGTTCGGCATACGCGCCCCGTGCCATGCGGCCGTCCTTCAGCGCGTCGTTGACGTTCACGCCAAGGGTGCGCGCCATGCCCTGCGTCAGCCAGAAATGCTTGGAAAGTTTGCCGTGATCTTCCATGACACTCAGGCAGAAACCAGCCGGGTACGCATCGCCTCCAGCAGGTCCTTGTTGCGGCAATAGCCGGGGGTTTCCTTGGCCCCGTCGCGGTTGTCGGTCAGCCAGCCCTTGCACTGGGCGGGATCGGTGCAGCCCATGCAGCGGTTGACCGTGGCCGACATGTCCTCGGGGGTCCAGCGGCCGGCCATCGTTTCCTCGGCCAGATCAACCCCCAGGGTTTCGGCCATCGCCTCGACCAGGCGGGTATGCTCGTCATAGCGTTTCGCACCGGACATCGGCGGTCTCCCGTTGGTTGTGGTCGGGGCTAAGGTGCCCCGAAAGGCAGGCGGGTGCCTTGATGCGTGTCAAATCGGGGCGATCCCTGTCCGAACGCGCCCCGGGCACTATTTCAAGGAGTATGAACCAGACCGAAGTGATCTATAACGCAGAGTGCCCCATCTGTTCGCGCGAGGTTGGCGCCTACCGCCGCCATGCGCAGGCGCGGGGGCTGCCGATCCGGTTTTCGCCGCTGGACGGGGCGAATCTGGCCCGCTGGGGTCTGAGCGCCGAGGACGCCGCGCGCCGGTTTCATGTCGTGCAGGACGGGCGGCTGATTTCGGGCGTGCCGGCCTTTGCCGCGCTGTGGTCCGCGATGCCGCGCTATCGCTGGCTGGCCTGGCTGGTGACGCGTCCCGGCCTGCGCGGCGTGGCGGGGTGGGGCTATGACCGTCTGGCCGCGCCGCTGCTTTACGCGATGCATCGCCGCCGGCAGGCGCGCGCGCTTCACAAGCGGGCCGCGGGCGGCTAGCCTGTTCCCATGTTCACGATCGAGCACGAATTCGACGCCACGATCATCACCCTTGTGGATGAGGGGCCGACCCATTTGCAGGAGGACGTGACCGTCACGGCCTTTGAGGATTGCGTGACGGTCGAGCAACTGGACCCACGGACCGACCGGGTGCAGAAGGTGACCCTGTCGCTGGCGCAATTGCACGAACTGGCCGCGGCGCTGGACCTGCCCGAAGGCGTCTACCGAATCCGCCCCCCCATCGACTGAGCGATGGGGCCGCAGATACCCGCACGCAATCGGCGCAACGCTGTGTGGTGGATAGCCCCCACGCCGAAGCGCATCCGCACCCCGGCCATGCCAGGAACGGATGCACCCCGAGCGTACTGGTTACCGACATGGGGCGGGACTGGCCCCTCACGCGTGATCGGTGAAAAACCTTCCGATCATTTTCCATACTAGGGGCGGAACCATGTCCCGAGTTTGTGGGAAGAATGGGAAAATTATGGTCTTTGAGTGAAAGGGCGCCCCTTGGCCGGGCCGCGGCTGCGGGGGATATGGCGGGGATTGTCCATGGGGCAGGCGATTCGACCTGTCCATTGGGGCAGGTTTCGGGTGGGGGTGTTGCGGTTCTGTCCAGCGAACATGAACAATCCGTTTCGCCCAACGGTGCCACAATTCGGATGATCGTGCGAACGGGGCGCAACTGTGGGGCGGTTTGCCACGCTGCGGCCTGTGGTAACGGGTGGCCTACCCGCTGACGCGAAAGACCTTGTCCCGTGCCGTCTGCCCGCGGACCAGATCCAGCCGTGATTTCGGCACGCCCACGGCCTTGGCCAGCAGCTTGACCACCGCCGCCGTGGCCTTGCCGCCCTCGGGGACGGTGGTGACGTAAACGCGGATCTGGCCATCCTCGAACGTCACGCGGTTGCGCGAGGCCTTGGGCGTGACGCGCACCGCGATTTCGGTGCCGGGCGCGGACAGGTGCGAAAGATCGGTCATGGCACAGGTGCTGTGCGATCCGTGGCAGCGGGTCAAGGGTTGAACCCCGCGACCCATGGCCCAAGATCGAACCCAAAGGAGGTGCCCCTTGCCCATGCCCATACATCGCCCCGCCGTTCTGGAATTCCTGCACACCCGCCGGTCCTGCCCGTTGCGCACCCTTGCCGCACCGGCGCCGGATCGCGCGGCGCTGCGCGAGATGCTGACCGCCGCTGCCCGCAGCCCCGATCACGGCAAGCTGGAGCCCTGGCGCTTTGTCGTGCTGGAACGGGGCGCGCTGGACCGGCTGGCCGACCTGGTGCGCCTGCGCGGGCCGGCCCTGGGCAAGGATGCCGCCACCATCGACAAGGCCGCCAACGCCTATCTCGGCAGCCCGCTGGCGGTGGCGGTGATCGCCTCGTCCAAACCGTCGGAAAAAGTGCCCGAGATCGAGCAGATCTATTCCGCGGGCGCGGTCTGCCTGGCGCTGGTAAACGCGGTGCTGGCCTCTGGCTGGGGCGCGGCGTGGATGTCGGGCTGGGCCTCGCACGATCGGGATTTCGTGGAACAGGGGCTGGGCGTGGCCCCGCATGAACAGGTCGCGGGCATCGTGCATATCGGCACCGCCACCGCCGCCCCGCCCGAACGCCCGCGCCCCGACATCGATGCCATCACCGAGTGGAGGGCGGAATGATCCTGTCAGCCTTTCTGAAGACGCTGGGCCAGATCGGCGACCGGGCCTTTCGCCGGGTTCTGTTGCTGGGCCTGGGGTTGACCGTGCTGTTGCTGGCCGTGGTTTATGCGCTGGTGTTTTTCCTGGTCGGCTGGATGTTGCCCGACACGCTGAGCCTGCCGTGGATCGGCGCGGTCAACTGGGTGGACGAGTTGCTGTCCGGCGCCTCGCTGCTGTTGATGCTGGTGCTGTCGGTGTTCCTGATGGTGCCGGTTGCCTCGGCCTTTATCGGGGTGTTTCTGGATGATGTGGCCGCAGCGGTGGAACGGCGCCACTATCCGCATTTGCCCGAGGCCCCGCGCATCCCCGTACTGGACCAGATCCGCGATGCGGTGGGCTTCTTCGGCGTGGTGGTGGCGGTGAACCTGGCCGCGCTGGTGCTGTATTTCCTGGTCGGCCCGCTTGCACCGCTGCTGTTCTGGACGGTCAACGGCTATCTGCTGGGGCGGGAATATTTCCAGATGGCCGCGATGCGGCGGCTGGGGCGCAAGGGCGCGGTCGCCCTGCGCAAGCGGCACGGGCTGACGGTTTTCGCGGCGGGCCTGCTGATGGCGGTGCCGTTGTCGCTGCCGCTGGTGAACCTGGTGATTCCGATCCTGGGGGCGGCGGTGTTCACGCACCTGTACCACGGGCTGGCCGCGCGCGAGGGGGCGGCGCCGTAGCGCCGCGCCATGCTCAGACCTGTTCCAGCTCGACCAGGCAGCCGTTGAAATCCTTGGGGTGCAGGAACAGCACCGGCTTGCCATGGGCGCCGATCTTGGGTTCGCCATTGCCCAGCACGCGCGCGCCTTCGGCCTTCAGCTTGTCGCGGGCGGCCAGGATATCGTCCACCTCGTAGCAGATGTGGTGGATGCCGCCTGCGGGGTTCTTGTCCAGAAAGCCCTTGATCGGGCTTTCGTCACCCAGCGGATACAGCAGTTCGATCTTGGTATTGGGCAGTTCGATAAAGACGACGGTCACGCCGTGCTCGGGTTCGTCCTGCGGCGCGCCGACCTTGGCGCCCAGCGTGTTGGCATATTGCGCCGCGGCGGCGGTCAGGTCCGGAACGGCGATGGCGACATGGTTCAGGCGGCCGATCATGGCAGTCTCCCTTGGCAATGCGTTGCGCGGTTATCGGCCCTGCCGCGCCGCGACGCAAGCCCTCAGCCCAGGGCCGGATCGCTGGCCACGCGGATCGGTGCGGTCAGATCGCCCAGCCGTGCGATCTGGCGTCCCTGGTCATCGAAATTCGACGGGCTCAGCCAGCGGTCATGGGCGGCCTGCAGCGCGGGCCATTCCGCATCGATGGCGGCGAACCATGCGGTATCGCGGTTGCGCCCCTTGACCACCGCCTGTTGGCGAAAGACACCCTCATAGCTGAAGCCCAGCCGTTGGGCCGCCCGGCGCGAGGCCAGGTTCAGCGCGTTGCATTTCCATTCCACCCGGCGATAGCCCGCCTGAAAGGCGCGGGCGATCAGCAGGGTCACGGCCTCTGTCGCGATGCGGGTGCGTTGCAGCGCGGGAGAAAAGCAGACATGCCCGATTTCGATGCTGCCTGCCGCGGGTTGGATGCGCAGGTAGCTGAGAACCCCCAATGCGGCGCCGCCCTCGGCGGGGCAGATCGCGTAGAATTGCGGATCGCTGCCCGCCGTCGCCTGGGCGATCCAGTCGCGATGGGCGGCCGCGCTGCCGAAGGGGCCATAGGGCAGGTAGGTCCAGATGCTGTCGTCGGCGTGGCAGGCGCGGAACAGGTCGTCGCCGTGGCGCGCCGCTTGCAGCGGTTCCAGTCTGGTATAGCGGCCCTGTAGAACGTCATGCGGGGGGATGGGCGGCGCTGTCCAGCCCGGCACTGCGGGTCCGATCGGCAAAGAGGGCGGCATGGGCGGGCTCCTGCATTTCGGCCCGGTCTAGCCGCAAAGGCCCACGTTCTGAACCCGGAAAACACCGTCCAACAGTTGGGTGGGGGTGGAAAGCAGGCGGAACCACCGCGACCGTTGAGGCAACGAATTCCCGAGGACCTGTATCTACAGGTGGGCGCCAGGTAGCCGGGCCACGACCCGGTCAGAGCCAGCTCCCTCGGAATTGCTTAAGGCCACCGGAATTTGACCTCGTCACGGGAAGGGCAGAACCGCCTGTTCGTTGACATAGGGCGCCGCCGGGGTGGCTGCAAGCCTTGCCATGTGTTCACGTATTGTTCATTCTGCGGCCATGTCCGATACGCCCCCGCTGACCCCTGGCCAGATGTTGGCCCGTGGAACCTGCCGCCACTTGCGCGATCTGGGCTTTGCTTGTGTCGAGGAACTGGTGCCCGCGCCGGGGCTGCGGGTGGACGTGATGGCCATGGGCCGCAAGGGCGAAATCTGGATTGTCGAATGCAAGTCGTGCCGGGCGGATTTCGCGTCCGACCGCAAGTGGCAGGGCTATCTGGACTGGTGCGACCGCTTTTTCTGGGCGGTGGATGCGGATTTTCCCAGCGATCTGCTGCCCGACGACACCGGCCTGATCCTGGCCGATGGATACGGTGCCGAACTGGTGCGCGAGGCGCCCGAGTCGCGGCTGGCCCCGGCCCGGCGCCGCGCCGTGCTACAGACCTTTGCCCGCCATGCGGCCCTGCGGTTGCAGGCGCTGCGCGATCCTGGGGTCAGCCCTTTGCCTTAGGCCCCTTGGCCGGTTTGCCACCCTCTGCCATGGTGCGGGCGCGGCTGGCGGCGGCGCGGATTTCCTCGGCGATCTCTTCGGCCTCTTCAGGGTCGAAATCCATCGGCAGTTCCAGGCCGTCGCCCTCGACATAGATTCGCACCATGCCCAGGCTGGTCGGCCCGATTTGCAGGTTGGCGGCAAAGTCGCTTTGCTTGTCGATACTCATCACTCGCCCCTTTGCGAAACGCAGGACGTGTCCCTACCGCGTTGCCAACAGGCTGGCAAGAGAGCGCCCCGAGGGGGCTTGCATTGCCTCTTCAGGGACGCTAAATGGCGCGGACCGGGCCGCCTTAGCTCAGTTGGTTAGAGCGCTGGATTGTGGATCCAGAGGTCCCCCGTTCAAGCCGGGGAGGCGGTACCACCTCTTCCTTTACAATCCGTGACTTGTGCCACGCACCGATTCGCGCCCAGATCGGGACGCGAAATGCGGGAGGTATCATGCTGGACGGATGGATGCGGCGCCTGATCGATCCGCCGCTGGACCGGCTGGGCCGGGCGCTGGCGGGTCGGGGCGTCACGGCGGATACGGTCACGCTGGCGGGGCTGGCACTGGGGCTGCTGGCGGCGGGGCTGATCGCGTTGGGGGAACCCGCGCTGGCGCTGATCCCGCTGCTGGGCAGCCGGCTGGCCGACGGGCTGGACGGGGCGGTGGCGCGGGCCACGGCGAAAACCGATTTCGGCGGTTTTCTGGATATCGTGTGCGATTTCCTGTTCTACGGGGCGATTCCGCTGGGATTCGTGCTGATGGACCCCGCAGCCAATGGCGCGGCGGGGGCGTTCCTGCTGGCCAGTTTTTATTTCAATGGGGCGACGTTTCTGGGCTTTGCCATCCTGGCAGAACGGCGGCGGATGGAAACGCGCGCACGGGGCCTGAAATCGCTGTATTTCACCGGCGGGCTGCTGGAAGGCACTGAAACCATCGCCTTTTTCGTGGCGCTTTGCGTCTGGCCGGGCTGGTTCGTGCCGTTGGCCTGGGCCTTTGGCATGTTGTGTTTCGTTACGGCCGTGTCGCGTATCCTGTTGGCGAAAAAGGTGTTTCCGCCGGAATAGGGCGCCTTAGCGGGTGATCTGAACGGTCTGGCGCAGGTCGCCGGTGGCGGCGTCATAGATCAGGATGCGGTCGTCGCCGGTCACCACGGCAAACCAGTTCGGCCCGCGGGTAAAGGCGGTGGCCTGCGTGCCCTCGGGCAGGGAGATCGTGTCGGGCAGGGGCAGTGTGCCGCCGCCGCCCGGCATGCGGATGACAAACAGCGCAACGATCACTAGAAACCCGCCAATCATCGTCACCATCAGCAGGGTGACGAGCGTTTTCAGCAGTTTCAGGTTCGGGGGCAGTTCCCCCGGTTCCGGGGTTTCATCCATGTCCATGCCGCGCCACCTTACCGTTGTCATCGGGCCGAACCCGCCCCCCCGCCTTGATAAGGCGCTGGCCCGCGATGTGCCAGAGCAAGCGGGCCTGACCCGGTCGCGCCTGGCCAAGCTGATTGCCGAGGGGGGCGTCAGCCGCGACGGTGTGCCCCTGACCGAGGCGCGCGCCAAGGTCGCCGAGGGCGACACGATCGAGATCGCGATTGCGGAACCGGCCCAGATCGCCACCCGCCCCGAGGCCATCGCGCTGACCGTCGTCCATGAGGATGCCCACCTGATCGTCGTGGACAAGCCCGCGGGCATGGTCGTGCATCCTGCGCCGGGCAGCCCCTCGGGGACGCTGGTCAACGCGCTGTTGGCCCATTGCGGCGACAGCCTGTCGGGGATCGGCGGCGAACGACGCCCTGGCATCGTGCACCGGATCGACAAGGATACCAGCGGCCTGCTGGTGGTGGCCAAGACCGACAAGGCCCATGCCGGGCTGGCCGCGCAATTCGCCGCCCACAGCGTGGACCGGCGGTACCGGGCGCTGGTGGTCGGCCTGCCCGATGCGGGCGACCCGCGGTTGCGCGGGCTGGCGGGCGTCAGTGCCGAACCGGGCGGCGTGCTGCGCATCGCAACGCAGATCGGGCGGCACCGCACGGATCGCCAACGCCAGGCGGTGCTGCCCGGCGGTGGGCGCCACGCGGTCACGCGGATGCAGGTGGTCGAGCGATTCGGCACGCCCCCCGCCGCCGCGCTAGTGGAATGCTGGCTGGAAACCGGGCGCACCCACCAAATCCGCGTGCACATGGCCCATATCGGGCACGGGCTGATCGGGGACACGGTCTATGGCGGGCGGCGCAAGCTGTCGGCGCGGGCCGTGGGCGAGACCGCCGCCGAGGCCGCCGCGGCCTTTCCCCGGCAGGCGCTGCATGCGGCGACGCTGGGTTTCGTCCACCCCGAGACGGGCGAACATTGCCATTTCGCGGCGCCCCTGCCCGCCGACATGACCGGCCTGATCGCCACGTTACGCGGCTGAAACATCCGCGCAAAGCTGCGTGAGCGGGTGTTACATCCGAACGATTTCGACGGATTTCCGCCGCGTTTCCGTGCAAGGGTTATATCAGCGTCAACTTGAACTGCACGGTTCAGTTCCTAAGTTCACACACAAGACCGAGGGAGTAACAGGGACCACATGAGCACATATGCCAACCTTCCTGCCCCGTCCCCGGAGCAGGGCCTGAATCGCTATCTTCAGGAAATCCGCAAGTTTCCGCTGCTGGAACCGGAAGAGGAATACATGCTGGCCAAACGCTGGGTGGACCATCAGGACACCGAGGCGGCGCACCGCATGGTCACCTCGCACCTGCGGCTGGCGGCCAAGATCGCCATGGGTTATCGCGGCTACGGGCTGCCCCAGGCCGAGGTGATTTCCGAGGCCAATGTCGGCCTGATGCAGGCGGTAAAGCGGTTCGATCCCGAAAAAGGCTTTCGCCTGGCGACCTACGCGATGTGGTGGATTCGCGCCGCGATCCAGGAATATATCCTGCGGTCGTGGAGCTTGGTGAAGCTGGGCACCACCAGCGCCCAGAAAAAGCTGTTCTTCAACCTGCGCAAGGCCAAGGCGCGCATCGGCGCGCTGGAGGATGGCGACCTGCGCCCCGAGAATGTCCAGCAGATTGCCAACGATCTGAACGTGACCGAAGAAGAGGTCATCTCGATGAACCGTCGCTTGTCGGGGGGCGATGCCTCGCTGAACGCGATGGTCGGCGGGGCCGATTCGGACACCGCGACCGAGTGGCAGGACTGGCTGGAGGATGAGGACGCCGACCAGGCCGAGGCCTATGCCGAAAAGGATGAGCTGGAAAGCCGTCGCGCCCTGCTGGCCCAGGCGATGGATGTGCTGAACGATCGGGAAAAGGACATCCTGATCCAGCGTCGGCTGAAGGACCAGCCGGTCACGCTGGAAGAGTTGTCGGGCGTCTACGATGTCAGCCGCGAGCGGATTCGCCAGATCGAAGTGCGCGCCTTTGAAAAGCTGCAGAAGCGCATGACCGACCTGGCCCGTGAAAAGGGCATGGCGGCCGCGGTCTGAGCCGCGCGCCGCGCCTCTCTTGCGACCGGGGAACGGCGCAAGGGGGCCTATGACCGCCTTGTCATCAGCGCCCCGCTTGCCGGGGCGTTGCAGCAAAGGCCTGCCGCTGATCCCGGCACGGACCGGATGGGGGTTGCGATGGCCGACCCGCCGCGCCATTTCGAGGATATGATCGTCTTTTGATGCCGGGGCTGGCCCCCGGCCCAACCGTGGAGGTGCAGATGACAGACGGACCCGAAACGCCGGCGGTGCAGGCGGACAAGCGTGCGGTCTGGGTGCGCGGCGCGTGGATGGTGGTCTTGATGCTGCTGTTCTCGGTGGCGCAGGCGTTGCTGTGGCTGACGGCGATTTTGCAATTCGGCTGGCTGCTGTTCACGGGCAAACCCAACCCCAACATCACTGTATTCGGAACCCGGCTGGGCAACTGGCTGGCGATGACGGCGCGGTTTCAGGCCATGGAAAGCGAGGACAAGCCCTTCCCGTGGAGCGCGTGGGAATGAGGCTGGTCCGGCGGCGGATCTGCCCCCCTGACGGAGATACGGCATGAGTTGCGGCCCACGCGGTATCGTTCGCGTGCTGACCGTCGTCGCAACCCTGCTGCTGGCCGGGTGCGTTACCCCGCCAGAGACACCGGAACGCGCCCCGGATCAGGTTGCGGACCTGGCCGCTGCGCTGCGCGCCATGGGCCCTGGTGTCGACCAGCAAGAGGCCGCGCGCGCGGCGGAACTGGCCTATAGCCATACCGCCGTGCTGGCCGAGGAATACCAGATCACCGACCCGCCGCTGGTTCACAACGCCAAGGTCAACATGGGCCTGCGCCCGCGCGGATTGTGCTGGCACTGGGCCGAGGACATGGAAACCCGGCTGAAGCAGGAAGGGTTCGCCACCTTGCAGGTGCATCGGGCCATCGCCAATTCGGACAATCCGTTCCGCATCGATCATTCCACCGCGATCCTTTCCCGGCGCGGCGACCCGTTTGACAAGGGGATCGTTCTGGACCCGTGGCGCGAAGGCGGCCGGTTGTTCTGGGCGCCGGTGGCCGAGGATACCCGCTACAACTGGCGCGCGCGCAGGATCGTCATGGCCGAAAAGTGGGAGCGCCAGAGCGCGCAGGGCGTTTTGGCGACCTCGGGCGCAGCGGCCGCCCGCTAAGCTAGTCGCCCTCGCCCCGTTCGCGCATCAGGCGTTCTGCCTTCTTGCGAACCAATGTGCTGCGCAGGTCGTGCATCGCCAGCAGCAGCGCGTCGGTCACGATTTCCAGCTCTTCGTCAGTGGCGCGCGATTGTACCCATTGCGTGGTCAGGTTCAGGTGGTCGACCGCGCGCAGGATGTCGTCAATCTCGCGCTCTGCCAGTACCGCGCGGCGGTCGGCGATCCAATCCTCGATCACCGCGCGGTCCTCTGCGCTCAGCGTCCGATCGCCATGGGCCTTGATTTCGCCGTTGCGGATGTTGACCACGGCGATCTGGTCCATGTCGATCCGGCGCTGCCGGTTTTCCGTATCGATGCGAAAGACCAGCGCCCCGTTTTCGCGCACGCGGAAATAGTAGTCGGGCAGTTCGCTGGCCATGTTGCAGTCCCGGATCAGGTGAGGGCGGCGCAGAACTCCTGGATGCGGCGGCAGGCCTCTTTCAGGTTTTCGTCCGAGGTGGCGTAGCTGACGCGGAAGTTCGGCGACAGGCCGAAGGCTGCGCCAAACACCACGGCGACGCCCATCTCCTCCAGCAGGGCGGTGGCGAAGGCCTCGTCATCCTCGATCTTGACCCCGCCGTGCGAGGTCTTGCCGATGCAGCCCGCGATCGAGGGGTAGACGTAAAACGCCCCCTCGGGCACCGGGCAGGTGATGCCCTCGGCGGCATTCAGCAGGTCCACCACCATGTCGCGGCGCCGCTGGAAGGTGGCGTTGTTGACGGGGATGAAATCCTGCGGCCCGGTCAGCGCCTCAAGGGCCGCCCACTGCGCGATGGAGGACGGGTTCGAGGTCGATTGCGACTGGATCTTGCGCATCGCACCGATCAGTTCCTCGGGGCCGGCCGCATAGCCGATCCGCCAGCCGGTCATCGCATAGGCCTTGGACACGCCGTTGCAGGTCAGCGTGCGGTCGTAAAGGCCGGGTTCCACCTGCGCGGGGGTGGTGAACTCGAAATCGCCGTAGACCAGGTGTTCGTACATGTCGTCGGACATCACCCAGACATGGGGATGGCGCATCAGAACGTCGGTCAGTGCCTTCAGCTCGTCCCGGCTGTAACCCGCGCCCGTGGGGTTGGAGGGCGAGTTGAAGATGAACCACTTGGTTTTCGGCGTGATCGCGGCCTCCAGCGCCTCCGGCGTCAGCTTGAACCCGGTCTCGATCCCGGCCGCAACGAACACCGGCTCGCCGCCCGCCAGCAGCACCATATCGGGATAGCTGACCCAGTAGGGCGCGGGAATGATGACCTCGTCACCCGGGTTCAGCGTCGCCATCAGCGCGTTATACAGGATCTGTTTGCCGCCCGCGCCGACGCTGACCTGGGCGGGGGTATAGTCCAGCCCGTTGTCGCGCTTGAATTTGTCGCAAATCGCCTGCTTCAGCTCGGGCAGGCCATCCACGGCGGTATATTTCGTCTCGCCCCGGTCGATGGCGGCCTTGGCGGCCGCTTTCACGTTGTCGGGCGTGTCGAAATCGGGTTCGCCCGCGCCCAGGCCGATCACGTCCTTGCCGGCAGCGCGCAATTCCTTCGCCTTGGTGGTCACGGCGATCGTGGGCGAGGGTTTAACGCGCGCGAGTGTCGCAGACAGAAAGGACATGGTCGCCTCCGGTTTGAAAGTGAAGTTCCTTTCTCATAGGGTGCAGGCGATGGCCGTTGCAAGCGGCTTTGCCCCGAAGGTGCCCCAGATGAGCGATGAAACCGCAACCGGATCGGACTGGTATTCCGAGGATGCCGCCACCTTTGGCGACCGCGTGGCCGGTGCGCGCGAGGCATTGGGGCTGACGCGATCCGAACTGGCCAAGCGCCTGGGCGTCAAGCTGAAGACCGTGACCGCCTGGGAAGAGGACATGGCAGAGCCGCGCGCCAACAAGCTGCAGATGCTGGCGGGTGTGCTGAACGTGTCTATCATGTGGCTGCTGAACGGGCATGGCGACGGGCTGGACGGCCCGGATGAGGCGCACGCCCTGCCCGGCGACGTGCGCGCGATCCTGACCGAGATCCGCCAGGTCAAGACCGAGATGGGCCGCCTGTCCGTGCGCCTGGGCGTGCTGGAAAAGAAACTGCGCCAGACGCTGAAGGAGCATGGCTGAGAATGGGTGAAACGGTCGAGGATCGGCGCAAGCGGATGCATATCCGCGCCTGGCGCCGGGGCACCAAGGAAATGGACCTGATCCTGGGCGGCTATGCCGATGCCCATCTGGCCGACATGGACGCCGCGGCGCTGGACGCCTTCGAGGCGCTGTTGGCACAGGACGATCACGCGCTTTATGGCTGGATCACCGGGCAGGCCGCGCCGCCTGCGGAATTCGCGCCGCTTGTGGGTGTCCTGGCCCGCCGCCCCGCCGGGGCGTAAGTCCCGGCCTCTTAACCCCCTGTTCTTGATTCGGTCGCTACACCTGCCGTTGCACAGCGAACGGTGGAGCAAGACATGAGTATCCATTCCCCCCTTTCGGTGCAGGGGCAAGCGGGCGTCATGGACGACTATCTGGAGGTCCTGTCGCTGGTCGAGCGGCTGCACCGGCTGCTTCTCGATGTCATCAAGGACGAATTCGAACGGCTGGGCCTGTTGGAACTGAACGCGGTCCAGGCGCTGCTGTTGTTCAATGTCGGCGATCACGAGGTGACCGCCGGCGAATTGAAAAGCCGGGGCTACTACCAGGGCTCCAACGTGTCCTACAACCTGAAAAAGCTGGTGGAAAAGGGCTACATGCACCACCAGCGGTGCGAGATCGACCGCCGCGCCGTGCGGGTTCGCCTGACCCAGAAGGGGCGCACCGTGCGCGATCTGGTCGGCGCGCTGTTCGCCCGCCATGCCGAGGGGCTGGACAGCCGCGGCGTGATCGATCACGGCGGGCTGGTGGAAATCACCCACGCGCTGAAGCGGATGGAACGCTACTGGTCCGACCAGATCCGCTATATCTACTGAGGCGGCCGGGCGGGCGCGGGGCGCGCAGTCCCGGCGCCGCGCCTTGGCGGCCTGCGTCGTGGTCCGTGGGCAGGACCGTGGCCTGGGGCGGTGCGCGTTTTCACATCTATCGATGTGCTGGCCGTCTTGTCCGCTTCGGTTCACCGTCCGCGTTGCGTTCCGGGGTGTTCGCCATTGCCGTTTCGGGGCATCGGGCCACCGCGCCTGTTGGTGGACCGCGCCGTTTGTGCTGACCGTGTCGGGGGCGGCTTGCCCCCGGGGCCGCAGCGCCCGCGCGGATCGCAAGTAGGGGTCAGCCCGGCGCCGCGATGGTGACGCGGCCGCGCCCGGCGCGCTTGGACTCGTAAAGCGCCCGGTCGGCCTCGTGCAGCAGGCGTACAGGGTCGGTCGGGGCGGGGCCGGTCGAAAGCGCGACCCCGATACTGGCAGATATCCGGCAGGTCTGGCCGTTCACCTCGATCGGCTGCTCCAGCCGTTCGATCAGCCGTTGCCCGATGCGGTGCAGCACGCGCGGGTCTACGAGGTCGTCGAAAACCAGGACGAATTCGTCACCGCCGATCCGCCCGACCCCATCGCGGCGGCGGCACTGTCCGCGCAAGATCGCGGCCGCCTCTTGCAGCAGCGCATCGCCCGCCGCATGGCCATGGGTGTCGTTGATCGCCTTGAAATGATCCAGGTCCACCTGCATCACCGCGAAGGGGCGGCCGGATGCGGCCTGGCGGGTCAGCATCGCCTCCAACCCGCGGCGATTCGCGACATTCGTCAGCGTGTCGGTGGCCGCGCGCGCCTCGGCACTGGCGCGGGCGCCGTTCAGGCGGTTGGCCAGGCGCTTCAACTCGGTCGTGACGGCGGATTTGGCCTCGACCAGCCACAGCAGTTCCACCGCCAGGTCGGTCGCCGCGAAATCCTGCAAGGTCAGGTCGAAGCGGTTGACCGCCTCGACCAGCGACAGGCCGGGGGACAGGTTCAGGAACGCGCCGCTGCCCGCGGGCAGGGCCACGACCATACCCTTCAACGGCATGTCGGGCGCGGCGGTCAGGTTCAGCTTCAGGGGCGTGCCCTGCAGGCGCAGCATCAGGTCCAGCGTGGCGGCGCGGGCCGGATGGCGTAGCGCGATCACCCGTTCCAGCGGTTGGCCGCACAGCCCGTCGCCCGCCATGCGCGCCAGGGTTGGCCCCGCCCGCACGACCAGCCCGCTGGCCCCGATCCACAGATGCATCGGCATCAGCCGATCCAGGGCCGAACCCGACAGCCCGATCACGCGCCCTTGCCCGACGGGGGGACCGGCCATGTTCATGGCGCCGCCGCCCCCTTCAGTGAAAAGTCGCGCCCCCGGGCAAAGCGCATGTCCAGCAGTCGGATTCGGATCGCCGTCCGGGGCCCCTCGAGGCCGGTGATATCCAGCATGACAAGAACGCCGTAATCGTCGGCCATGGCGCGCAGGATACCCTGCAGGATGGGACAGAACCCGGCCCAGGCATCGCGGCAATGCAGGGTATAGCTTTGCCGGCCGTCCTCTGTCAGCGTCAGGTCGGGCAGGTCCAGGTCGGGCACGGCCAGCCGCGCCCGGTCGGGCAGGTGATCCAGGGAATACAGGAACTCCATGAAATTCGCCCCGCCAAAGCGCAGCAGCCGGCGCAGCGCCTCCATCGATGGGTCGGACACGAGGTAGGTTCCCAGATCCTCCAGGATCATCGCGCGTGGTGTGTGCAGATGCGCGCTGGCCGCGTCCAGCACGGCCTCTGTCAGCGCGTCGGGGTAGGTCAGCATCGCTTCGAACCCGCGAACGTCGACATCGGCGGCCCCGGCAATCGCCGCCCAGGCCTCGCGCCCGTGGGCATCGCGCAAAAAGTCCTGCAATGCGCGGTTGATCAGCCCGTGCATGGCCCCTCCGGTAGGTGTTGTTCATCCTGGGGGCAGATTAGCCGCCGGTTCCTAACGGATCGCAAATGTCAGCGGCCGAAGAACAACTGCCGTCCGGCGACATCGAGCGCGTTCAGGGGCATCGGGCGCAGCGTGTACGCCCCGGCGATCAGCGCATCGATGGCGGTGTCGGCCTCGCGGTAGAAATCCCCGCCCTGCAGATAGTCGGGGCTGCGCATGGCGAAACCGGCGCCGTTTTGGTTGCGGAAATAGGCGCGCACCAGGGGGGCACCGGCCGTGTTGTGCGCCACGATCAGAACTTCGTCGCCCGCGCGCGTGCCCGACAGGTCGGCCAGCACCGCCACGCAGCCCGGATTGCCCGCCGCCGTTCGATTGGCGCAGGCGCGGCTGATCTGCTGCAATTCCCACAGGCGCAGGCTGTCCAGCAGGCCGGGGGGCAGGGTGGCGCCCTTTGGGCGCACCGGCAGGCGCGTGGCCAGGTCGGCCTTCAGCGCTGCGGCATCGTCGGGACCGCTTTCCCGCTCAAACGCATAGCGGTTGGGGGCCTCGTCCAGGGCGGCCAGACGCCGGGCCATGGTCTCGGCCTCGGGGTGATCGCGCATCGCGGCCAGCCGTTCGGTGGCCGCCTGGCCCGGCCGGCCCCATTCCCGCGCCAGCGACCACAGGTCCAGCGCACCGGCGCTGGTCGTGCCGTCGCGATAGCGGGCCACCTGATCGGCGGCGGCTATGGCCTGTGGGTTCAGCAGCGGGGTCAGAAATGCCGCCGCCACGCCCATCGCCACCACGGCCATGGCGACATTGGCCCGCCGGATGCGCCCGGCCCACCCCCGGCCGCCCAGCACCGAGGCCGCGTAGGCCAGCCCGTATCCCAGCAGCACCGCGACGACGGCGGCCGCTGCGATCCGGTCCGGCGACAGCCCGTACTGGGCCACCCGTTGCCAAAGCGCCAGACCGGCCAGTGCCGCCAGCGCGGGCAGCAGCAGCGCCATCGCCCGGCACGCCCAGCACAGCGCACCGCCCGGCGTGCGGCGGCTGTCCTCGGCATCCAGCGTGACCGAGATCAGCGTTGCCGCCCCGATCGCCATGGCCGACAGGATCGCCGTGGCCGAGAAATCGCCAAAGAGGTTGGACAGCCCCTGGAACGGCAGCGCGGCCAGGAACACGGCCACCACCAACAGCACCACCGGCATCAGCAGCCGCAGCAGCCGCAGCACGAGGTAGGGCGAGACATAGTCCGACAGCTCGCCCACCACCGCCAGGGCGACACCCAGGGTCAGCCCGCTCAGCAGATAGGGGGCCTCTTGGCGTTCGATCAGCCATTCGATCACGCCGATACCGACCAGTTCCAGCAGGGCGTTGGACAGGAACAGCACCCCCCAGACCAGCCCGACGAACAGCCAGGCCGCGGCAAAGCGGACGACGATCATCCAGGACTGGATGAACAGGGTTTTATAATCGCCCCATCGCCCGCGCGGCCCCAGCCCGGCGATCAGGAAGGGCAGCGGCAGGAAGGCCAGCAACGCAAAGGCCGCCTGCGGATGCCCGGTATCCAGAAACCCGGCCACCGTATCGAAACGCAGGCTGGCCCAGCTCAGCAGTGCGGCCAGCGGCGCGGCCAGCAGGAACGCGGCGGCGGGCGCGCGGGGCAGGGGCAGGGGGCCGGTCAAGGCCAATGCGGCGGGGAAAAAGGCGGCGGCAAGCGCCGTCAGGAACAGGTAGTTGCGCGGCTGGTCCACCATTGCCTCGGGCAGCACCTCGACCAGCAGCCACATCGCCACCCCGGCCAGCAACCCGGTCAGCCCCAATGCGATGCGTCCCGTCAGGGTGGTGCGCGTCGTGTCGTCCATGGTGCCCCCCGCGCCCGTACGGCTCAGTTCTCGGCATCCTCTTCGATGCCATACCGCTTGAACAGCCCGCCTTGCGTCATGAAGAAGGCAAAGATCGCGATGGTCAGGCCGAAGGTCTTGAAATTGACCCACATGTCGGTGGACATCGTGCGCCAGATCACCTCGTTCAACACGGCCAGCCCGGCAAAGAACATCGTCAGCCGCCGGGTCAGGATCATCCAGCCCTCTTGTGCGAGGGGGACCATCTCTTCCATCACGTATTGCAGGTAGGACCGGCCCCGCATCAGCCCGATGCCCAGCACCCCGGCGAACAGCAGGTAGATCGCGGTCGGCTTCATCTTGAAGAAGCGGTCATCGTTCAGCCACACGGTCAGCCCGCCGAACAGAACGACCAGAACCGCCGTCACGATCTGCATTTTGGACACATGCCGCGTCAGCGCCCACAGGATGCCCGTGGTCAGCAGGATCAGCGGGACAAACCCGGCGGTGACCAGGATAAAGCCCTCATATTCCACCCCGCCGATGGTAAAGCTGTGGTCGCGCAGCTGCAGATAGGCGACGAAGAAGGCCGCGATCGGGCCCAGTTCCAGTACCGATTTCAGGATCGGGTTGATCTTGCGTTTCTCGGCCATGGTCCTCAGCCTCCCATTTCCACGATCACCGCGCCGGCGGCGATCAGCCCCATCAGTGCCAGGCGCCGCGGTCCCACCTTTTCGCCCAGCAGCAGCCAGCCGATCAAGGCCGCAAACACGGTCGAGGTTTCGCGCAGCACCGCGGCCTCGCCCACCTTGTCCAGCCGGGTGGCCAGCATGATCGCCCCGAAGCTGAAGAAGGCCACAAACCCGCCGGTCAGCCCCCGCAGCAACAGCGGCCCCGGCGCGGGCCTGTGTGTCATGCTCGCCCACCGGGCGGCGGCCAGCCAGGGCATCACCGTCAGCCCGTCGATGAAGAAGAACCACGCCAGAAAGGTAAATGGGTTCGCTGTGGCGCGAATGCCATAGGCATCATAGGTGGTGTAAAGCGCGACGAAGGCCCCGGTCAGCACCGCCAGCGCCAGCGCGGGCTTCAGCGTGTCGCGGTCCAGTTCCCAGTGTATCAGGTTGTAGCGCGCCAGCCCAAAGATGCCGGCCAGCAAGACCGCCACGCCCAGCCACTGCACAAGGGTAAAGGTTTCCCCGAACAGCAGCCCCGCGCCGATCACGGTGAACAGCGGGCCGGTGCCGCGCACAACCGGATAAACCACCGTGTAGGCGCCCTTGGTATAGGTGTACCCCTGCGAGATCTTGTAGCCCAGGTGGATCAGGAACACCCAGCCGAAGATCGGCCACATATGGGGTTCGGGCCAGGGCACGACGAACAGCGCAAAGGGCGCGGCCATCATCCCGTAGGAAAAATCGATCGCGCCCCGGCTGAGCCACGGGTCATGCCGCCCCTTTTGCAGGGCGCCGAACACCGCGTGCAGCAGCGCGGCCAGCAATGCCAGCGCCAGGGCAAGGGTGTGCCCGGCCTCGGTGCCCTCGATCCCGGTCAGCCACTCAGCCATGCCGCGCCCCCCGGCCGGTCAGGGGCGCGGTCGCGTGCCGGTCAGCCATCTATACCGGCCAGCGCGTCGGCGAATTCCTCGGGGTCGAAGGGGGCCAGGTCGTCGATCTTTTCGCCCACGCCGATGGCGTGGATCGGCAGGCCGAACTTGTCGGCCAGGGCCACCAGCACGCCGCCCTTGGCGGTTCCGTCCAGCTTGGTCATCACCAGACCCGACACGTCGGCCATCTTGCGGAAGGTTTCGACCTGGCTCAGCGCGTTCTGGCCGGTCGTGGCGTCCAGCACCAGCAGCGTGTTGTGCGGCGCGGTCTCATCGCGCTTGCGGATGACGCGGACGATCTTTTCCAGCTCGGCCATCAGATCCTGGCGGTTCTGCAACCGCCCCGCCGTGTCGATCATCAGCAGGTCGGCGCCCTCGGTCTCGGCCCGGGCCATGGCGTCATAGGCCAGGCTGGCAGGGTCGGACCCCTCGGGCGCGGTCATCACCGGCACGCCCGCGCGGTCGCCCCAGACCTGCAACTGTTCCACTGCCGCGGCGCGGAAGGTGTCGCCGGCGGCGATGATCACGGATTTGCCCGCATCGCGGAACTGGCTGGCCAGCTTGCCGATCGTGGTGGTCTTGCCCGAACCGTTGACGCCCACCACCAGCACCACTTGCGGCTTTTTCGGGTACAGCGGCATCGGCACGGCGACGGGATCCATGATCCGGGCGATTTCATGGGCCAGCAGGCCCTTGATCTCGTCCACCGACAGGCGTTTGCCGAACCGGCCCTCGGCCATGTTGGCGGTCACGCGCATGGCGGTGTCCACGCCCATGTCGGCGGTGATCAGCAACTCTTCCAGGCTTTCCAGCATGTCGTCGTCCAGCTCGCGCTTGATGACGGTGCGCTTGCCGCCCCCCAGCACGCGCCCGAACAGGCCGCGGCGTTCGGGTTCCTCTGCGGATTGCTCGTCCTCCAACGCGGCCAGCGCCGATTGCGGGCGGTCATCGGACGGCGCGGGCGCCGTGTCAGGTACGGGGTCGGAGCCCGGTTCCGCCGGGGGCAGGTCGGGCGTTACCCAGGCCGAGGGCTGCGCCGGCTCTTGCGGCGCTTCGGGGATTGGCGGCTCTTGCGGGGCGGGCTGTGCCTCGGGTGCGGGCTGTTCCTCGGGCTGCTCTGCGCTGCGGTTCAAGAAGCGGCCGAAGAACCCCTTGCGCCCCGCGGTGTCGTCCGTTTGCGGAAGGTCCGTGCCGGTGTCGCCGCCGGGCAGATCCGACGGGGGCAGCGGGGGCAGTTCGTCGGGCGCGGCCGGCGGGGTTTCCGCGGGCGCGTCAGGCAATTCCGCCGGCGGGGTGGGGGGCGTTTCGACCGGCGGCGCCGGCAGTTCCTCCGGCGGCGTGGGGCGCGGTTCGGGGATGGGTTCCGGCGCGGGTTCCGGGGCCGGGGGCAGTTCGGGGTCCGGTTCCGGGGCCTCTTCCGGTTCCGGCATGGGAATCGGGGTGGGCTCGGGCTGTGGCGCAGGCTCCGGCTCGGGGATAATTTCGGGCTCGGGCTCGGGCTGCGGTTCTGCGGCCTGCCACGGGGCCGGGTCCGGCTCTGCCGCCGGGGTGGGGGCCGGGTCCGGTGCAGGCTCTGCCTTGGGTGTTTCGGCGGGCCGGTCCGCGACCGGGCCTTCGTCCATGTCGTCCAGCGGGGCCGGGGGCGGCGGCATCCGCTCGGCGTCCGGCGTCACCGCCTGATCCGCGCCCAGCACCAGCGGTTCGGGGGCGTTGGGGGGCTGTTGCGCGGCGTCGGGCTGGGTCACCTCTTCTTCGGTGCCCCCCTCCTGCACGATGGCCTCCAGCCCCTCCTCGATCTTGGAGGAAGATTTCCGCAACCGGTTTCTGAGTTTGCTGAACAATGCCATGTCGCCTCCTGCCGGGCCTTGGCCTGGCCCTGCCCTGACCTATGCGCATTCGCCGCGATATGGAAGGGTCGCCGTCCGGCCCGCGACCGTGCCATCCTGCCAAGCGCGCCGCGCCCGCGCCATGCCACCCGGCGCCGCAGTTCCTCGCCCCTCTGGTCAATCGTGCGGCGATCTGGCACGCTGGCACACGCGTTCCCGGACCGGAGGCCCCATGCGCCGCACCCTTGCCGCCCTTGCCGTTGTCGCCGCCCCGCCCGCGCTGGCGCAAGAGCCGATGAGCGCGGCGGAATTCGACGCCTATGCCACCGGAAAGACGCTGTATTACGCGACCGGTGGTCAACCCTACGGGGCAGAACAATACCTGCCGCAGCGACGGGTGATCTGGACCTTTCTGGATGGTGATTGCGTCGAGGGCAGCTGGTACGAGGCGGACGGCCTGATCTGTTTCAGCTATGACCGCGATCCGGGCAATCCCCAGTGCTGGAGCTTTTTCCGCGCGCCCACGGGGCTGACCGCGCGGTTTGAGAACGACCCGGCAGCAACTCAGCTGATCGAGGTGGAGCAGAGCCGCGAACCGCTGATCTGTACTGGCCCCGAGGTCGGGGTCTGAACGCGCCTGCCGCGCGGGCCGCGGCGGTCTACTCGACCGTGCCGGTGGTCAAAACGCCATCCTTCCAGGTGCCGCGTTCCTCTTCGCCGCTTGCATAGCGCATGACCCCGTCGCCCTCGCGCTTGCCCATGGCAAAGGTGCCCTCGTAGACATCGCCGTTCGCATAGGTGGCCCGGCCCTGGCCGTGGAACTTGCCAGCCTTCCAGCCGCCTTCGTAGGTGAACCCGTCGGCCATGGTGATGGTGCCCTGGCCGTCGCGCTGGCCCTGGACGTATTCGCCGGTATAGACCGAGCCGTCGGCATAGCTGGCCGTCCCTTGCCCGTGGCGCAGGCCGTTTTTCCATTCCCCTTCGTAGGAATAGCCGCCCGGATAGGTGATCGTCCCCTGCCCGTCATAGGCGGCGTCCTTGAATTCACCTTCATAGACCTGGCCGTCGGGGAAGGTGGCGCGGCCCTTGCCCTCGATCACGCCGGCGACCCAGTCCCCCTCGTAGGTGGAGCCGTCGGTATAGACGACCTTGCCGATGCCTTCGGGCAGGTCGTTGGCGAAACTGCCGACATAGATGGTGCCGTCGGGATAGGTCAGGGTGCCTTCGCCCTCCATCCGGCCGGCGACCCACTGGCCCTCATAGCGGTAGCCGTCCGCCCCGATGAAGGTGCCCATGCCGTGGCGTTTGTCGGCCTCGTAGTCACCCTGATAGACATCGCCGTTGGCGTAGGTGACCTTGCCGGTCCCGTGGCGTTCGCCGTCAACGAAATCGCCCTCGTAGATGTCGCCGTTGGGCTGGGTCAGGCGGCCGGTGCCGTTCATGCCGCCATCCGACCATTCGCCGGTATAGGTCAGGCCCTCGGGGGTAATCAGCGTCCCCGTGCCCGCGCGTTCGCCGGCCTTCATCTCGCCTTCGTAGATGCGGCCGCCGGGGTAGGTGATCTTGCCCTTGCCCTCTTTCACGCCGCCGACCCAGGTGCCCTCGTAGACATAGCCGTTGGGGCTGGTCATGGTGCCCACGCCGTGGTGCACGGCGTTGCGGAACTCGCCCTCGTAGCGCACGCCGTTGGCATAGACCGCGACGCCGGTTCCGGTGATTTCGCCCTCGACCCACTCGCCCTCATAGGTGCCGCCGTCGGCGAAGGTGATCTTGCCCATGCCGTGGGGCTTGCCGTCCTTGAACTGCCCCTCGTAGATCGAACCGTTCACCAGCCGCGCGACGCCCTGGCCCTCTATCCGGCCCTCGACCCACTCGCCGGTGTATTCATAGCCGTTGGGCAGCCGGTAGGTGCCGGTGCCGTGCTGCTTGCCATCCTTGAAGGTGCCTTCGTAGATGCCGCCGTCATCGTATTGCCGGGTGATGACCTCGTCGGTGTCCTGCGCCTGGGCCGTTCCCGCAAGCATAACGAATCCCACCAGCGCTGCGCGCGATACTGCCATGCCTGCCTTGTGCACTTTCGCCCCCTTGGCCCTGCCTCTGCGGTCTCTGATGAAAGCGGGCAAACCCTAGATTAGGTGCCTCAGGCTGACAACGGTTTTCGCTATCTATCGGCTTTCACTTGCCTGTAAGTCTGCTAAGACGCGGGAAAGATGCAAGGGGATGGGGTCATGGCCGACAGCTTTCGCCTGACGCTGGCGCAACTCAACCCCACGCTGGGGGCGCTGGCCGCAAATGCCGACAAGGCCCGCGCCGCCTGGGAAGAGGCGCGCCGCGCCGGTGCCGATATGGTGGCCCTGCCGGAAATGTTCGTGACCGGCTACCAGGTGCAGGACATCGTGGCCCGGCCCGCCTTTGCCGCCGATGCCATGGCCCATGTTGCCGCGCTGGCCCGCGAATGCGCGCAGGGGCCCGCGTTGGGGATCGGCGCGCCCTTTGCCGCGCATGGGCACCTCTACAACGCCTATTACATCTGCCAGAACGGCGCGGTCACCGCGCGCATCTTCAAGCATCACTTGCCCAACGACGGGGTGTTCGACGAAAAGCGCATCTATGACAGCGGCCCGATCAACGGTCCCTACACCGTAGGCCCGGTGCGCATCGGCACGCCGATCTGCGAGGATGCCTGGTTCGACGACGTGACCGAGGCGCTGGCCGAAACCGGCGCCGAAATCCTGATGGTGCCCAACGGCTCGCCCTATCACCGGGGGAAGTTCGATCACCGCATGTCGCTGATGGTGGCCCGCACGGTTGAAACCGGGTTGCCGCTGGTCTATCTGAACCTGACCGGCGGGCAGGACGATCAGGTGTTCGACGGCGGATCCTTCGTGCTGAACCCCGGCGGGCAGCTGGCCCTGCAGATGCCCCTGTTCGACGAGGGGCTGGCCCATGTGGATTTCACCCGCACGCCCGAGGGCTGGCGCGCCGAGCTGGGCGCGCGCGCGGTGCATCCCGATACGTGGGAACAGGATTACCGCGTCATGGTCACGGCCCTGCGCGACTACCTGGGCAAAAGCGGGTTTTCCAAGGTGGTGCTGGGTCTGTCGGGCGGGATCGACAGTGCGCTGGTGGCTGCGATTGCCGCCGATGCCATCGGGCCGGACAACGTGCGCTGCGTGATGCTGCCCTCGGAATACACCTCGCAGCATTCGCTGGAGGATGCCGCCGCCGTGGCCCGTGCCTTGGGCTGCCGGTTGGACGAGGTGCCGATTACCGGACCCCGCGCCGCCGTGACAGAGGCGCTGTCGCCGCTGTTTGCAGGTCGCGACCCCGACGTGACCGAGGAAAACATCCAGTCCCGCCTGCGCGGGCTGATCTTGATGGCGCTGTCCAACAAGTTCGGCGAGATGCTGCTGACCACCGGCAACAAGTCAGAGGTCGCGGTGGGCTATGCCACGATCTATGGCGACATGGCGGGCGGCTACAACCCGATCAAGGATCTGTACAAGACGCGGGTGTTCCAGACCTGCCGCTGGCGCAACGAAAACCACCGTGACTGGATGATGGGCCCGGCGGGCGAGGTGATCCCGCCCCGCGTGATCGACAAGCCGCCGAGCGCCGAGTTGCGCGAGGATCAGAAGGACGAGGACAGCCTGCCGCCCTACGACGTGCTGGACGCGATCCTGGAAGGGCTGATCGACGACGAGAAATCGGTGGCCGAACTGGTCGAGGCCGGATTCGACCGCGACACCGTCAAGCGGGTCGAGCATCTGATCTATATCAGCGAATACAAGCGCTTTCAGTCCGCCCCCGGCGCGCGGCTGACGCGCCGCGCGTTCTGGCTGGATCGCCGCTATCCCATTGTGAACCGCTGGCGCGATCCGTCCTGACGCCCGCAGCCGCTTGCCAACGCGACCAAGGACTGCCCAGGGGCGGCAAAAATCGCTGAAATTTCTAGCATTTCAGGGGCCGTCCGGTGGCCTGCCGGGGGCTGGCCCTCACATTTCCGGCTGGGCGTGATACCACGGCGCTGCGACACGCTTTCGGTTTTGTCCTTGGAAAAAAAGGAAAATTCCGAGTTAGAACCTGAGGTAACTTCTGCGTTGCAACTGACGCATGACATGTTACCGTCTTGGGTAAGAGCCTGAAAGGCCGATACACAGGGGCCCAGCCAGGGCGCCGCGATGCAACAGGGGGTATCGCTTGACCGCTTCGACGGACGATGCGTTCGTGGTCTTTGACCGCGTTCAGAAAAGCTATGACGGCGAAACGCTGGTGGTGAAGGATCTCAACCTTTCGATCGGAAAGGGCGAATTCCTGACAATGCTGGGGCCCTCGGGGTCGGGCAAGACGACCTGCCTGATGATGCTGGCGGGGTTTGAGACCGCCACCCATGGCGACATCCTGCTGGACGGCCAGCCCATCAACAACATCCCGCCGCACAAGCGCGGAATCGGCATGGTGTTCCAGAACTATGCCCTTTTCCCCCACATGACCGTGGCCGAGAACCTGGCCTTCCCGCTGGAGGTGCGCAATATCGGCAAGTCCGAGCGCGAAGCCAAGGTCCGGCGCGCGCTGGACATGGTCCAGATGGGCGATTTCGGTGGCCGCCGACCGGCGCAATTGTCCGGCGGTCAGCAGCAGCGTATCGCGTTGGCCCGCGCGCTGGTGTTCGAGCCCGAACTGGTGCTGATGGACGAACCGCTGGGCGCGCTGGACAAGCAGTTGCGCGAACACATGCAGTTCGAGATTACCCGGCTGGCCCACAACCTGGGCATCACCACGGTCTACGTGACCCACGACCAGACCGAGGCGCTGACCATGTCGGACCGCGTCGCCGTGTTCGACGATGGCCGCATTCAGCAACTTGCCCCGCCCGATGAACTGTACGAGCAGCCGAAAAACAGCTTCGTCGCGCAATTCATCGGTGAAAACAACACGCTGATGGGCACCGTCAAGGAAATCAACGACGGTGTGGCCCTGGTCGAGCTGGACGATGGCGAGTTGATCGACGCCAAGCCGGTGAATGTCGCCGAACCCGGTGAACGCACGCTGGTCTCGATCCGCCCCGAGCGGGTGGAGATCAGCAAGGACCGGCTCAGCCCCGATGCGCATCTCATCCACGCCGAGGTGCTGGAATTCATCTACATGGGCGACATCTACCGGACCCGGCTGCGCGTGGCCGGCAACGAGGATTTCGTCATCAAGACCCGCAACGCCCCCGACCAGCCCCGCCTGAAACCCGGCGAGAAACTGGAAATCGGCTGGTTGCCGGAAGATTGCCGCGCGCTCGACGCCTGAGCGCCGGCCAAGCCCCGCCCGAAGCCCGATCTGCGCGGGGCATAGAAAACCCAAAAGGGCGCACAACAAGGAGAGAACCGCATGAAACTCAAAAGCATTCTGCTGAGCACGGGCATTGCCCTGGTCGGCGCGCCGATGGCGCTGGCACAGGAGATGGCCGATTCCATGACGCTGGTGTCCTGGGGTGGCGCCTATCAGCAAAGCCAGATCAACGCGTATTCCGACCCCTACAAGGAAATGCATGAGGGTCTGACCGTCGTCTGGGACGAAAGCTCGAACGAGGCCGTGGCCAAGCTGCGCGCGATGAACGAGGCCGGCAACGTCACCTGGGATCTGGTGGACGTGACCGCCGCCGACGCGATGCGCCTGTGCGACGAAGGCCTGGCGATGGAAATCGACCACGACGAGATGCTGGCCCCCGCACCCGACGGCACGCCCGCCTCGGATGATTTCGGCGAAACCATCGTCAGCGACTGCTTCATTCCGCAGATCGTCTACTCGATCACCTTCGGCTATCGGCAGGACATGGTCGGCGACACGCCGCCCGAAAGCGTCTGCGCGATCTTCGACACCGAAACCTACCCGGGCAAGCGCAGCCTGGAAAAGCGCCCGATCAACAACGTGGAATGGGCGCTGCTGTGTGACGGCGTGCCGAAGGACGAAATCTACGACGTCCTGGAAACCGAAGAGGGCCAGGACCGCGCGCTGGCCAAGCTGGACACCATCAAGGACGACGTGATCTGGTGGTCGGCCGGTGCGGACACGCCGCAACTGCTGGCCGATGGCGAAGTCGTCATGGGCTCTACCTATAACGGTCGTCTGTTCAGCCTGATCGCCGAGCAGGGCCAGCCCGTGAACATGCTGTGGGACGGCCAGGTCTACGACCTTGACGGCTGGATCATTCCCGAGGGTCTGCCCGAGGATCGTCTGGCGCGCGCGATGGACTTCGTGAAGTTCGCCACCGATACCCAGCGTCTGGCCGACCAGGCCAAGTACATCTCTTACGGCCCGGCCCGCGCGTCGTCGGCGCCGCTGGTGTCCACCCACGCGACCCTGGGCATCGAGATGGCCCCGCACATGCCGACCGATCCGGCCAACGCGCAGAACACCTTCCTGCAGAACTTCGAATGGTGGGCTGATTACCGCGACGACCTGGACGCCAAGTTCCAGGCCTGGCTGGCCAAGTAAGCAAGGGCCACGGGCGCGCCCCGCTGCGTGCCCGGCCCAAGACCCGCGGCGGCGTGACCTGCGCCGCCGCGCCCAGAACCCCGGAGAACGCGACGATGCCCAAGGGATACATCATCGGTCATATCACCGTGACTGACCCCGAGGCCTACCGCGAATATATCGAGCGCGACACGCCGATCCTGGAAAGCCACGGTGGACGTTTCGTCGTCCGCGGCGGCCGCAGCGAAGTGGCCGAGGGCACGGCCCACGACCGCCATGTGGTGATCGAGTTTCCCAGCTACGAAGCGGCGCGCGCCGCCTACGAAGACCCCGCTTACCAGGCCGTTGCTGACATCCGCCGCAGCAGCGCCGACAGCGTCATCATCCTTGTGGAGGGGACCGGATGAGCACCCTGAACAGTTCAGGCCCGCAGACCGCCGATGCGCCCACCCCCGACGACGCGTTTCACGAGGCCACCGGCCTGGACGCGCGCGAGTCGCAGCCCCCGCACGGGTCCGGCGATGGCGATGGCCCCGTTCTGGCCGCAGATGGCCGCCCGCTGAAGCAAAGCCTGAAACGTGCGTTGCGCGCGCAGAAGCTGCGCGCCCTGATGCTGATCGCGCCGTTGCTGATCTTCGTGCTGGTGACGTTCATTGCCCCGATCGCGGACATGCTGTTCCGCTCGGTCGAGAACCAGATCGTTTCCGACACGCTGCCGCGCACGACCCAGGCGCTGGCCGGTTGGGACGAGGACAGCGGCGCGATGCCGCCCGACAACATTCTTGCGGCCTTTACCTATGACATGGTGGCCGCCGCCGAGCGCAAGGAACACACGCGCCTTGGCACCCGCCTGAATTACGAGATGACCGGCATCTCTTCGCTGTTCCGCAAGACCGGGCGGCGGGTCGACGATTTCGGTGAAACCTACCTGGACCAGTTCGAGGCACTGGACCCCGCCTGGGAAGAGGCCAAAACTTGGGTGCGCCTGATGGGCGATCCCGACTGGCTGGCCGCGAACGCCGATTGGGCCGCAGAGGCAGACGCCGCGGGGCGCGATTTCGACAAGCCGGCGCCGCCGTTCGAGTTGAAACCCGGCATCGCCGCCGCCCTGCCGGAAACGGCCGACGCCTATGCCGAGTTTGCCCGCATCACCCAGGTCGAGGACGAGGACAACCCCGCCGAAGAAGAACCCTGGGCGCCCGTCTATCTGGCGCTTTTCCGCGATCTGGCGAAACAACCGGCCCCGGATTTCGCGGCGCTTGCCGCGCCCGACCGTGCGCTGCTGGCCCCGGCGGCGCAGGCGGTGCCCGATTTCGAGACCGTGGCCCTGGCCGACCTGTACATCAAGGCGGATGAGGATTGGGCCGACCCCGAGGTCTGGAAGACCATCAAGGCGTTCTCGCCCGACTATACCTCGGGCTATTTCCTGGCATCGGTCGACCTGCAAAAGACCGTGGACGGCGTCAGCGCACAGCCCGAGGATCGCCAGATCTACATGTTGCTATTCAAGCGCACGCTGTTCATGAGCATGGTCATCATGGGATCCTGCGTCCTGCTGGGCTATCCGATTGCCTACCTGCTGTCGAACCTGCCCATGCGCACCTCGAACCTGTTGCTGATCCTGGTGCTGCTGCCCTTCTGGACCTCGCTGCTGGTGCGCACCTCGGCGTGGAAGGTGCTGTTGCAGCAGCAGGGGGTGATCAATGACATCCTGGTCTGGGCGCATATCGTCGCCGACGACGCGCGGCTGGTGATGATCAACAACCAGTTCGGCACCATCGTGGCGATGACGCATATCCTGCTGCCCTTCATGATCCTGCCGCTCTATTCGGTGATGAAGACGATCCCGCCATCCTATGTCCGCGCAGCGAAATCGCTGGGCGCGACCAACTGGACGGCCTTTTGGCGGGTCTATTTCCCGCAATCGGTGCCGGGGATCGGCGCAGGCTGTATTCTCGTGTTCATCCTGGCCATCGGTTACTACATCACGCCCGAACTGGTCGGCGGCACGACGGGCACCTTCATTTCCAACCGGATCGCCTATCACATTTCCAGCTCGCTCAACTGGGGCCTTGCGGCCGCTTTGGGCACGATCCTGCTGGCGGTGGTGCTGATCCTCTACTGGCTGTACGACCGGCTGGTGGGCATCGACAACGTGAGCCTGGGGTAACGAGATGTCACAGATGGACCTGCCTCCCTACGCGACGCTCGGCCAGAAGATCTGGCATTACGGGTTCCTGGTAATCTGCGGGCTGATCTTCTTTTTCCTGATCGCGCCGATCATGGTCATCATCCCGCTCAGCTTTAACGCCGAGGATTTCTTTACCTTCACGCCCGAGATGCTGGCCTTCGACCCCGAAGGTTATTCGCTCAAGCACTATCGGGATTTCTTCACCAATCCCGACTGGCAGCAGGCGTTGTGGAACTCGGTCAAGATCGCGCCGGCGGCGACCTTCCTGTCGGTCACGCTGGGTACGCTGGCGGCCATCGGGCTGAGCCAGGATCACGTGCCCTTCCGTCGTGCGATCATGGCGATCCTGATCTCGCCAATGATCGTGCCGCTGATCATCTCGGCGGCGGGGATGTATTTCTTCTATTCGCGGATCGGGCTGCAGGGCACCTATCTGGGCGTTGTTCTGGCCCACGCGGCCCTGGGCATTCCCTTTGTCATCATCACGGTGACGGCAACCCTGGTAGGGTTCGACCGCTCGCTGACGCGGGCGTCGGCCAGCCTTGGCGCGGACCCGGTGACGACGTTTTTCAAGGTGCAGATGCCGCTGATCCTGCCCGGCGTGATTTCGGGCGGGCTGTTTGCCTTTATCACCTCGTTTGACGAGGTCGTCGTGGTGCTGTTCGTCGGCTCGGCCAATCAGCAGACGCTGCCCTGGCAGATGTTCACCGGCCTGCGCGAACAGATCAGCCCGACGATCCTGGCGGTTGCGACGATCCTGGTGGTCATCTCCATCGCGCTGCTGACCACGGTCGAGATCCTGCGCCGCCGCTCGGAAAAGATCCGCGGGATGAGCCCGGGCTGATAACCTTTCGGCCGGAGGGAACATCGAGAGTTTCCTTCCGGCCCGCTGCCTATGGCAGCAGGGCCAGCCACACCCAGACTGTCAGGATCGACAGGGCCGTCCCGACCAGCACCGAGGACGCCGCCACCCGCCGCGCCGCGCCATACATGTTGGCAAAGATATAGGCGTTCACGCCCGGTGCCATCGCCGCCGTCACCACGGCAGAGCGCATGGGCCCGACATCCAGCGCCAGCCCCCGCGCCATCAGCCAGACCACCGTGGGATGCACCAAGAGAGAGATCGAAACCGCATAGGCGATGGTGCGCAAATCGCCCTCTGGCCGATACCGCACCAGCACGCCCCCCAACCCGAACAGCGCCGCAGGCAGGGCGGCGCGGATCATCAGGTCCAGCGCCTCGGTCACGACGCCGGGCAGGGTCAGCCCCGACAGGTTCACGGCCAGCCCCAGCGTGATGCCGATGACCAGCGCATTGCGGAACATCGCCCGGCCAATCGCGCCCGCCGTGCGCACCAGTCCCGCGCCCTGGTTGCGGGCAATTTCCATCGCGGTCAGCCCGATCCCATAGCAAAAGGGCGAGTGCATCGCGATGATGGCGTAGTTGGCCTCCAGCGCGTCGGCGCCATAGGCCCGTTCGGTGATCGGCAGGCCCAGCAGCAGCGAGTTCGAGAACAGCCCGACAAAGCCGATGGCGACGCTGTCCTCCCAGCTGCGCTTGAACAGCAGACGCGCGCCCAGCAGGCCCAGGATGAACCCGGTCACCGCCCCGGTGTAAAAGCTGAGCAAAAGCCGCCATTCGAAGCTTTGCCCAAGGTCCAGGGTGGACACCGCGCGGAACAGCAGGCAGGGGATGGCAAAGTTCTGCGTGAACTTCATCAGCCCATCCACGCCCGCATCGGTGAACAGCCCGCGCCACACCGCGACATAGCCGAAGCCCAGCACCAGAAAGACGGGAAGGATGACCTCGATCAGCGCCTGCATCAGGCGGGCAGGCTCAGCACCATCCCGTCATGGGCGGGGGTGATGTGATCGGCGGTTTCGGCGGCGACGGTGTCGTAATCCATGTCGATATGCATATTGGTCAGCACCGCGCGGCGCGGCGCGATCCGTTCGATCCAGTCCAGCGTCTTTTCCAGGTGCAGGTGGGTCGGGTGCGGGTTGTAGCGCAGCGCATCGATCACCAGGATCTCCAGCCCCGCCAGCACGTCCCAGCTTTCTGGATACATCTCGATCACGTCGGGCATGTAGGCCAGCCCGCCGATGCGAAAGCCCAATGCGTCGATTGCGCCGTGGTTCATGCGGAAGGGGACCGCCGTGATCCGCCCGCCCGCGCCGTCGATGCTGACGGGCCCGTCAATCGTGTGCATTTCCAGGATCGGCGGATAGGGCGATCCCTCTGGCTGGGTGAAGGCATAGCCGAACCGGGAATACAACGCGTCCTGCGTCGCCCCGTCCGCCCAGACGGGCAGGCGCTTGCGCGTGTTGAACACGATCTGGCGCAGGTCGTCGATGCCGTGGACGTGGTCCGCGTGGGCATGGGTGTATAGCACCGCGTCCAGTTCGCCCACGCCGGCCTGCAACAACTGGCCGCGCAGGTCGGGCGTGGTGTCGATCAGAACGCGGGTCAGGCCCTGCGGACCCTCACGCTCGATCAGCATGGAACAGCGCTGGCGCCGGTTGCGGGGGTTTTCGGGGTCGCAATTGCCCCAATGCCCCCCCAGGCGCGGCACGCCCCCGGACGAGCCGCAGCCCAGGATCGTATAGCGGATCACCCCGGTCACGCGGGCGCCTGCGCGGAAACGGTTTTCCAGAACAGCCGCTCGAAATTGGCCTGGGTCTGCGCGGCAAAGGCCGCATAATCCATGCCGAACAGATCGGCCCCCACCTGCGCGGTATGCACGCTGAAGGCCGGTTCGTTCCGCTTGCCGCGATGGGGCGGGGGCGCCAGGTAGGGCGCGTCGGTTTCGACAAGGATACGGTCCACCGGGGCCGCGGCGAAGATTTCGCGCAACTCCTTAGACTTGGGAAAGGCCGCGATGCCCGACATCGACAGGTAGAAGCCCAGATCCAGCGCCGCGCGGGCCAGATCCGCGCCGGAACTGAAGCAGTGCATCACGCAGGAATAGGCGCCGGTCTTGTATTCCTCGGTCAGGATGCGGGCCATGTCCGCGTCCGCGGCGCGGGCATGGATGATCAGCGGCAGGCCGGTTTCGCGCGCCGCCGCGATGTGGATGCGCAGGCTGTGTTGCTGCACCTCGGCGGACTCGGCGGTGTAGTGGTAATCCAGCCCGGTTTCGCCGATGCCCACGAATTTCGGGTGGCGGGCCAGCGCGACCAGTTCGTCCACCGTGGCCATCGGTTCCTCGGCCGCGCTCATCGGGTGGGTGCCTGCGGCCCAATAGACGGGGGCGTAGGCATCCGCGATGGCGCGCACCTGATCCACCTGGCGCAGGCGGGTGCAGATCGTGACCATGCGCGTGACGCCGGCCTGTTGTGCCCGGTCTAGCACCAGTTCCAGTTCATTGGCGAAATCGGGGAAATCCAGGTGACAATGGCTGTCGGTGATTTCGGGTCTGTCGTCACTCATGCGGGGGTGCCTCGGGCAGTCAGGCGGCCGGCGATGTCGTCGATCCTGTGCACGGTATCAAGGATGAGCGAGGCGGGGTCAAGGTTGACGGCCTTGCCCTGGCGTGCCCGCGCGCTCAGCGTTTGCGCGGCCTCGGCCCAGCCCCGTGCCGCATGGGCATCGGGCGATAGCCGGGCCAGCATCGCGGCCTCGTCTTCGGCGGCCTCTGGCGGGGGCTGACCGGTGGCGCCGGTGCGGGCCAGCCGGGACAGAAGCAATTCTATCAGGCGCAGGGCCAGATCCAGCCGCGCCTCGGCGCCCTTGCCGGTGACGGATTGGGCCAGCGCGATGGTGCGGGGGCGGTCCATGCGGGGGTGACCGGCCAGCAGCGCCACCAGTTCGGAATAAAGTGTCAGCCCGTCCAGTTGCAGCAGGCGCAGCGCCTCGCCCACCGACCCGCCCGACAGTTCGGCCAGCGCGCCTGCGCCCTCGCCGGGCGCATGACCGGCCTGGGCCAGCGCCTGGGCCATGTCCGGGGGCGCAAGCGGCGAGAGCCGCAATTCCCGGCAGCGCGAGCGGATCGTTGGCAACAAGCGCGCGGGTTGATGGCTGACCAGCAGCAGGGTTGCGCGCGCGGGCGGTTCCTCCAGCAGTTTCAGCAGGGCGTTGGCGGCGTTGGGGTTCATCTCGTCGGCGCTGTCCACGATGACCACGCGCCGCCCGCCCTCTGTCGCGGACAAGCCAAAGAAGGCGTGCAGCTTGCGCACCTCGTCCACGGTGATGACGGTTTTCAGGCCCTTCTTCTTGTCGTCCCAGGCCCGGCGCAGCAGGAACAGGCCCGGATCGGACAGTGCGGCGATGCGGTGGGCAACGGGGTGATCGGGGGCGATGGCCAGGCTGTCCGGGGCAGGGGGGGCATCGCCGAACAGCCCGGCGCCCTGCGGTTCTGCCGGTTGGGCCAGCAGGAAGCGCGCGATGGACCAGGCCAGCGTTGCCTTGCCCACCCCGTGCGGGCCGGTCAGCAGCCAGCCGTGATGCATCCGCCCGCCGGAAAACGCCTCCAGGAACGTGGCTTCGGCGGCGCCTTGGCCGATCAGTCGGGCGGTTTCGCGGGGGTGGGGAGCGCCCTCGATCCGGTCGGGTTCGGGCAGGTCGTCGGGCGCGGTCATGCCAGGGCCCCCCTGACCAGCGCGGCGATTTCGGCGGCGATGTCATCCGTGCTGCGCTGTGCGTCCACCACCTGGCAGCGGTCGGGAAATTCCCGTGCCAGGTCCAGAAACCCCGCGCGCATCCGGGCCTGCATCCCTTCGCCGAAATCTTCGAACCGTTCCTCGGTGCCGTTGCGGCCTTTCGCGCGGGCCAGCCCCAGGCCCGGGTCCATGTCCAGGATCAGCGTCAGGTCAGGATCCTGTCCGATCATCAGCGCATGCAGACGGTCCACCGCCCCGCGCAGATCGCCCCGCGTGATCCCTTGATAGACACGCGTGGAATCCGCAAAGCGGTCGCAGATCACCACCTTGCCCGCGGCCAGGGCGGGGCGGATCGTCTTTTCCAGATGGTCGCGGCGGGCGGCGGTGAACAGCAGCAGTTCGGTTTCCGCAGACCAGCGGTCGGGGTCGCCCTCCAGCACCAGGCGGCGGATTTCCTCGGCGCCGGGGCTGCCGCCGGGTTCACGGGTCAGCACCACCTGGTGCCCCTCGGTGCGCAGGGTATCGGCCAAACGGCGGGCCTGGGTGGATTTGCCCGATCCGTCGATCCCCTCGAAACTGATGAACCGCCCGGCCCCTGGCATCAGAGGCCGGCGTCCTGCACCCCGAAACGGCGCATCAGAACTTGCGCGGCGGTGCGCAGGCGCGGCACGAACCCACCACGGGCGACGGCGCGCTCGGCCACCAGGGGCACGCGGACCGGCGCCAGTTCGGGCCGGTTGATGACCAACTCGCCCAGTTCCTGCCCCTCGGCGATGGGGGCGATCACGGGCGAGCGATAGGTGATCTCGGCCTCTACATCCTCGCGCACGACGGCGGGCAGCAGCATTTCGATATCGGCGGGCACGACAAGCGAGACCTGCTCGATCTCGCCCAGCCAGACGCCGGTTTCAGCCAGGCGCTGGCCCTCGCGCAGGATCTTGCGCTGCACGAATTGGCGGAAGGCCCAGTTGACGATGCGCTCTGCCTCTTCGGCGCGCTGCTCGGCGGTGTCCAGCCCCGAGATGACGAAGGTCACCCGACGCCCCGCCTGCAACGCGGACCCGACCAGGCCATAGCCCGCCTCGGAGGTATGGCCGGTCTTCAGCCCGTCGGCGCCGATCCCCAGCCCCAACAACGGGTTGCGGTTGAAACGGTTCTGCGGCGCGCGCCCGTCAAAGGGAAACTCCCGCTCGCTGAAATAGCCGTAATATTCGGGAAATTCGTCGATCAGCCGCTGCGCCAGGATCGCCAGATCCTTCATGCTCATCCGCTGGTTGGGATGGGGCCAGCCGCTGGCATTGGCGAAGGTGGAGTTTTCCATGCCCAGGGCCTGGGCGCGTTCGGTCATCAGGCGGGCGAATGCCTCTTCGGTGCCGGCCAGCCCCTCTGCCACCACAACGCAGGCGTCGTTGCCCGACATCACGATGATGCCCTGGATCAGTTCCTCGACCGTGGGGCGGTCGCGTTCGTTCAGGAACATGGTGGAGCCGCCCATCGCCTTGGCCCGCTCTGACACGGAAAACCGGGTCTGCAGCGTTACCCGCCCGTCATGCAGCGCCTCGAACAGCATGTTCAGCGTCATCAGCTTGGACATGGAGGCCGGGGGCAGCGGCTGTTGGGCGTTCTTTTCCAGCAGAACGGTGCCGGTGGACTGGTCGATCACGTAGGCGGCCTTGGCGCGTGTCTCAAAGGCCGCGCGCGCGGGCAGGGCCAGCACCATCACGGCCAACGCGGCTACAGCCAGGCGGAGCAAGGGGGGGCGCATGGAACCTCCTGTCATTGGGCGGGGCCGGTCAGTTGGTTACGAAATAGGCATCCGAATACCCCAGCCCCTTGACCTTTTCCAAGAGCTGGGCGCGTTCCGTGGCAGTGCCGGCCGGGCCGACCACGACCCGCCAGAAACGTTTGCCGCGGCTTTCCTGATCATAGACCGTCGGCACGACCCCGGCCTGGCGCAATGTCTCGCCGGTGCGGGTGGCGTTGGCCTGAACGCTGAAGATGCCGACCTGGATATAGGGCTTGGCAAGCGCAGAGGCCTGCGGCTGTCGGGGGGCGGGGGTCGGGGCGGGGTCCGGTTCGACGGCCTCGGCGCTTGCAATCGCGGCGGCTGCGGCGGCCAACGGTTCGCTGTCGATTTCCCCGTCCGGGGGCGGGGTGGTTTCGGCCTCTTCGGTGACGGGCACGGCGGTTTCGTCGCGGCGCAGCGCGGTCACGTTCAACTCGGCCGGTTGACCGGATACCATGCCCAACGCCTCTGCCGCGTCCGAGGAGACCTGCAACGCGGCACCCGTTGCGGGCCGGTCGCGCCGGAACAGCGCGCCGATGACGAATTTCCCGTTGGCGGAGTTGCGAATGATCACGCGCTCGGGGTCGGTGACATCGGGATAGGCGACCCATACGCCCCCCAGCGAGGGCCGTCCGTCCCACAGCGCGGTTTCGGTGACCTGGAAAACCTCGGGCGCCTCGACATCGCGTTCCACCAGGCGTGTCGCGGTCGCCGGTGTGCTGCCGCCCTCTGCGTCGGGCGGCGAGGTCAGAAAGCCGAACGGTCCGCCTTGCTGGCAGCCGCTCAGGGCTGAAACGCTCACGAGAAATACCGCCAGAGCTGCGATACGGTTTGCCTGCATGCCGTGCCCCCTTGCCGCGCGGTGCGGTCCGCGTCTGGTCGTTCTGCGATACGGATCGTCGCGGCCGGCCAGTCCGGTCGCGGTCCGCGCGAAATGATAGCGACAGGCCCGGCACAAGGAAAGCCTGCCGCCGCCGGTGTGGCAAAAAACGGCCCTTGCCGCTTTCAGAATCGCGGATGACGGCCTATGCGTGAATGCCCGGCGGGACGGCGCCATCACGCCACCGCCGCCGCCGGAACGGAAGCGTGGCAGAGTGGTCGAATGCACCGGTCTTGAAAACCGGCGATGGGCAACCATCCGTGGGTTCGAATCCCACCGCTTCCGCCATGTTCCTGCCCTGCCTGTCCCCAGTCATTGCAACGACGTTAAGCGCGGGCGGCTATGTCCCACCGGCACGGCGCACCGTTGCATGGGCCGTCCCCTGGATTTGCCCCGTGGAAAGAGCGCCCCATTTTTTCGGTTGGATCGCGATGCGCCAGCTGCCGCGTATCCGACCGGGAAAGGGAGGGAGACCCGATGCGACTTGGATCGTTTTTCGCCGCTGCGATGATCGCGGCAACGCCGAGCCTGGCCGAGGATGTGGCCTACACCGTCGATGGCAACAGCTTCACCGGCTACTGGGCGGCGGCCGAGCAGCCCAGGGGGCTGGTTCTGATCGTGCATGACTGGGACGGCATGACCGGGTACGAGCGTCAGCGCGCCGACATGCTGGCCGCGATGGGCTACAACGCCTTCGCGCTGGACATGTTCGGGGATGAAACGCCGACCGAAACCGTGGATCACCGGCGCGCGGCCACCGGGGCGCTATATGGCGACCGGGGGCGCATGCGCGCGCTGTTGCGGGCGGGCGCGGAACAGGCGCTTGCGCGATCTGCGACGACCGACATGGTGGTCATGGGCTACTGTTTCGGCGGCGCCGTCGCGCTGGAAATGGCGCGCAGCGACATGGCGGATATGGCGCGGGGCTACACCACCTTTCACGGCGGGTTGTCGACCCCCGAAGGCCAGTCCTGGGACGGGGACGAACCACCCATCCTGGTCCTGCACGGGGGCGCGGACACGTCGATCACGATGCAGGATGTGGCGACCTTCGCAACCGAGATGGAAGCCGCTGGCAACACCTACACGATCGAGGTCTATTCGGGGGCGCCTCACGCCTTTACGGTATTCGGTTCGGGCCGCTACCAGGCGCGTGCCGAGCAGGCGAGTTGGGCGGCCTTCTCGGAGTTCCTTGCCTCGGCGCTGCCAGAGTAACGCCCTGACCCACAGGCGCTGGCTGTGCCGCCCCTTGGGGCAGCGCGGCCAGCGTTGCGGTGCGCGGGCCTGGCTGGTGCAGCCGCCCGGCCATTGTAGCAAAACATTTAACTTTTCTAGGGCGAATTGTCACACACCGCCGTCATCCAAGTCCCGTCTGTGAACTGGCACCTCCCGATCGTGAATCAGGGGGTGGAAATGCGGCCGTAATTGGGGGCCGGGCGCGCGGCCGTGTCTGGGCCGCCTAGGGGATTTGGGAGTATTCCTGTGAGCATCACTTTTCGCCTGAACGAAATCGTCGGCAGCACGACCGGCGCTGATATCGAATTCGTGGAACTGATCGGTACGCCCGGCGCCAGCCTGGATGGGCTGAGCCTGATCGTCGTCGAAAGCGATGACGGCGGCAGCTATGGCACGATCGACCGTCGTGTCGATTTCGGTGCCGGCGACACGATCGGCGACAACGGCTATTTCCTTGTCGGCAATGCCAGCGTGCTGGGCACCTATGGCGTCACCCCGGATGTCGAGATCCCGGACAACTGGATCGAGAATTCCTCTTACACCGTTGCGCTGGTTCAGACCTCGACCCTGTCGGGCGAGGCCATCACCGGCAGCGAAACCGTACTTGACGGTGTGTTCTTCTCTGACGGCGACGCGGCGGATGCCTCTGCCTTTGAAGGGTTGGTCGAGATCGAGGCCTTTGGCGGCAGCAGCGTTCAGGCCGGTGTCTACCGCCTGGTCGGCCCCGAGGTCGCGGCCGCCCGCGACGATTACGGGATTTCCAGCTATACCAACGACCCCGCGGTAAACACCCCCACCCCGGCCGGCCCCGCCGAGGACAACGGCAATGGTGGCGAAGAGGCGCCCGAAACCCTGGTGATGATCCACGCGGTTCAGGGCGGCGGCCAGTCCACCGAGCTTGCCGGCCGGACCGTCACGGTCGAGGGCGTGGTGACCCGCGTCTTCCTGGGCGATAACGAGATCGAGGGCTTCTTCCTGCAGGAAGAGGATGCCGATGCGGATGCGGATGCCACCACCTCCGAGGGGATCTTCATCTACGCGCCGGGCCTGAACCCGGGCGATGTGGCCGAGGGCCAGATCGTTTCGGTGACCGGCACGGCGGGCGAGTTCGGCGGTCAGACCCAGATCGCCCTGTCCTCTTACGAAATCGCCGATGCGGGCGACAACAGCGCCCTGGTCACGGCGACCGACCTGTTCTCTGTCGATGCGGATGCGCGCGAACAGCTTGAGGGCATGCTGGTTTCGATGGACGAGGTGACCGTCACCGAAACCTACTACCTGGCGCGCGACAACCAGTACATGGTGTCCGAGGGTGGCAAGCTGCAGCAATACACGCAGGTCATCACGCCGGGCACTGCGGATGCCTATGTCTACCAGGCCTACAGCGAGGCGAACGCCAACCGCTCGGTCTTCATCGACGATGGTTCGGATCGCTATGACGAACAGAACCCGGCCGATATCGAGGTGATCGACGGCAACGACGGGTCGCTGGATGGCACCGATACCTTCTCCATGGGGGATACGCTGACCAACGTGACCGGGGTGATGTCGGTGGACTTCAACTCGTTCAACAGCGATGAGTTGGAAGTGCGCGGCGCGCGAGGCGACTATCAGGACACCGATGTCCTGCAGGAAACCCCGCCGCAGATCGAGGGCGACCTGAAGGTCGGTTCCCTGAACGTGCTGAACCTCTTCACCACGATCGATACCTACGGGGCCGAGACCGAAACCGGCGACGACCCGCGCGGCGCCGATAGCACCAGCGAATATGACCGTCAGCTGACCAAGCTGGCCAACCAGATCGTCGCGCTGGACATGGATGTTCTGGGCCTGCAGGAACTGGAAAACAACAGCCATGACAGCGCCGTTGCCGCGCTGGTCGAGGCGGTGAACGACCAGCTGGGTGCCGAGGTTTACGCCTATGTGGCCACCGGCCTGACCGGCATCGGGGACGATTTCCCGGACGCCGAACAGCAGCAGCCGATCACCAACGGCATCATCTACAAGCAGGATGTCGTGCAGCAGGTCGGCGAAACCGCCGTACTGGCCAGCGCGGAATTCCTGGATCCCAACGAAACCGGCGACGTGCGGAACCGCCCTGCCGTCACCGCCAGCTTCGAGGTGGTCGAGGGCGGCGCCGCCGGTCAGGTCATCACCGTGTCGTCGAACCATCTCAAGTCCAAGGGATCGTCGGGGCTGGATGCTGGCGACGCGTCCAACCCGGACAGCGACCAAGGCGACGGCCAGGGCTTCTGGAACGACACCCGCGCCAAGGCCGCGGCCGAACTGGCCGATTGGCTGGACACCAACCCGACCGGGGTCGATGCGCAGAACACGCTGATCGTGGGCGACCTGAACTCTTACGCCGGTGAGGATCCGCTGGCAGCCCTGCAAGAGGCCGGTTACGTCAACACCCTGGCGGCCGATCAGGGCGCGGACACCTCGTCCTACGTCTTCGGCGGCGAGTGGGGCACGCTGGACTATGTGATGGGCAAGGGCACCGCCTTTGATTGCGACACCGCGAACGGTGATTTCGACGCCGCGGTGTGGAACGCGAACTCGCCCTTCGCCACGGTCTTTGACTACGACCAAAGCTATGAGCCCACCCCGGCGGGCGACCAGGATCTGTACGACGAAACCGATCCGTTCCGTGCCAGCGACCACGACCCGATCATGGTGGGTCTGGATCTGGAACAACTGCCGATGGACGATGTCGCGGTGATCGACAAGTTCGGTTTCCAGCGCGTCGATGTTCTGGGCAACGACCCCGAGGGCTACGAGATCCTGGGCGTCAACGGGATGGAGTTCACCTGGCCCGGCCGCTGGCTGATCCTGCGTGACGACGACGGTGCCTACCAGGGGCTGGCCCGCCTGTCGGAAGATCGCGAGGCGCTGCTGGTCAACTCTCGCTGGGATCTGGCCGACCTGTCGCTGGATGTCACCGTTGGCGGCACCGCCGAGGATGGCACGCAGGTCGAATACGTCACCGACCTGGACATCCGGGTTTCGGACTACACGCTGGAACTGCTGCACGTCGCCGACCAGGAGGGGGGTGCCAACTCGGTCTTCGATGCGCCGAACCTCTCGGCCGTGATGAACGCGCTGGAGGCGCAGGACCTGGGCGATGACGGCCAGGTGGACAACACGATCCGCCTGTCCTCGGGCGATGCCTTCATTCCGGGCCTGTTCTACTCGGCCTCCGAGGCGCTGTTCGGCGCTGGCGGTGTTGCCGACATGCAGATCCAGAACGAACTGGGCTTCGACGCGATTGCCTTCGGCAACCACGAGTTCGACTTCGGCACCGAGGCGCTTGCCGCGCTGATCGACGGCTCGGCCGCCGGACGGTTCGGTGAACTCTTCGATGATCCGTTCTACTTCCTAGGCACCGACCTGTTCTACCGCGAGTTCCAGGGCGCCGAGTTCGCCTATCTCTCGACCAACCTCGATGTCTCGACCGATGCGAACCTGGCCCCGCTGGAGGCCGAGGGCGGCCAGTGGTCGGAACTGGTCAAGGGGACCGTGACCACCTCGACCGTGGTCTACGAGAACTTTGAACCGATCGGGGTTGTGGGCGCTACCACGCCGACGCTGGACCGGATTTCCAGCCCGGACGATGTCACCATCTCGCCCGAGTGGGCCGATACGGTGCCGACTGCCGACGAGCTGGACGCGCTGGCCGCTGAAATCCAGTCCGAGGTGGACGCCCTGCTGGAGGCCAACCCGCGGATGGACAAGGTCATCCTGCTGGCCCACATGCAGCAGATCGACATCGAGGTGGAACTGGCCAGCCGCCTGTCGGGGGTCGACATCATCGTCGCGGGCGGGTCCAACACCCGCCTGATGGACGAAAACGACCGCCTGCGTGACGGGGACACCGCCCAGGGCGAATACCCGATCTTCGTGGAAAATGCCGACGGGGGTCAGACGGCGGTGGTCAACACCGACGGCTCTTACAAGTATGTCGGCCGGCTGGTCATCGACTTCGACGCTAATGGCGAGATCATCGCCGAAAGTTACGACGCCGAGGTCTCGGGCGCCTATGCCACCGATGACGCCGGCGTCGCGGCCCTGGGCGCCGAGGATCTGGTCGATCCCGAGGTTCAGCGCCTGGCCGATGCGGTTCAACAGCAGATCCTGGAAACCGAGGGCAACGTCCTGGGTGTCTCCGAGGTCTTCCTGAACGGCAACCGCTCGGGTGTCGACACCGCCACGGACCCCGATGGCGTGCGGACCCAGGAAACCAACCTGGGCAACCTCAGCTCTGACGCGAACCTGTGGTACGTGAACGAGTATTTTGACGGCACCGGCACGGTGTTCGAGGATGTGGAGTTCGTTGTCTCGATCAAGAACGGCGGCGGTATCCGGGCCTCGATCGGCCAGACCCTGGTGCCGCCGGGCGGTTCCGAGGCGGTGCGCACCGTCAACCAGGAAATCCTGGACGAGACCGGCACCGTTGTGAAACCCGAGGGTGGCATCAGCGAGAACGACATCGCCACGACGCTGGCCTTCAACAACGGTCTGGCGATCGGCCTGATGGATGGCGCCGAACTGCTGGCCGCCATCGAGCATGGCATCGACGCGCTGCCGCGGGTTGCCGGCCAGTTCATCCAGACCTCGGGGCTGATGTTCTCCTTCGAAAGCTACGACAACGAGGGCGAAACCGATTACCGGATCGTCGACGCGGCCGTGGTTGATGGGGACGGCAACATCATCCAAGTTCTTGCCCAGGACGGCGTGGCCAACGAGGCCGCCGCCGAGCAGGAATTCGGCGTGGTCACCCTGAACTTCCTGGCCGGTGGCGGCGATGGCTACACCTTCCCCGATTGGTTCGAGTTCGACGACCTGTCGGATCAGGAGGTGGAAACCTACGCCAACGGTTCGGCGATCTTTGCGCAGGACTTCACCGAACAGGACGCGCTGGCCGAGTACCTGCTGGAATTCCACGCCCCCGAGGCAGGCACGCCCTACGCCGAGGCCGATACCGGCCGGGATGAGGACATGCGCATCCAGAACCTCGACTACCAGTCGGGCCTGGAACTGGGCGAGATGGTGGACGAGTTCCTGCTGGCCGTCTGACCGGGCAGACCCGATAGAAACGGATGCCGGCGCCCTGGGCGCCGGTGTCTTCTTTCGGGCGCCGCGTTGGGCCGATCCTGTCCGCCCGCGCGCAGCCCGATCCGCGAAAGGTCTTGGTGTGACGAACGAAACCGATAGAAGAACGCCGCGCCCACCCGCCGCCGCGATGGCGTGCAAGGGGATGGCGCGCATTTGCAGGTGGTCGGGATGGCTGTGAGGGAAGACACCCCCGAGGTGAGCCTGGGCCGGATCCGGGGCCGGGCGTTGTTTGTGGCCGTTGTGCTGTTCAGCGTGTTCACCAACCTGCTGATGCTGACCGGCCCGCTTTTCATGTTGCAGGTCTATGACCGGGTTCTCAGCTCGCGCTCCGAAGAAACGCTGCTGGCGCTGCTGATCCTGGTGGCGGCGCTGTACCTTTTCTACTGGCTGCTGGATTACGCGCGCGGGCGCGTTGCCGCCCGGATCGGGACGCGGCTGCAAACCCTCTTGAACCGGCGGGTCTTTGTCGCGGTGGTGGAACGCGCGGCGCTGCGGGGGGGCAAGGGGCCGGGAACGGCTGCCCTGTACGATCTGGACGCGCTGCGCAATCTCAGCGCCTCCCCGGTCTTTCTGGCGCTGTTCGATCTGCCCTGGACGCCCCTTTTCCTGGCGGCGATTTTCCTGTTCCACCCGTTGATGGGGTGGTTGGCCGTGGCGGGGGGCGCGCTGCTGATCGTGGTTTCGGTGATCAACCAGTTGCTTAGCCGCCGCGCCCTGGACGAGGCACAGCGCATCGGCCACGGCGCGCAGCGCCTGGCCCGGCAGGCCGAGGAAAGCGGCGCCCTGGTCTGGTCGCAGGGCATGGCGCCGGTGCTGGCCGAACGCTGGGCACAGGTGCAGGACCGCGCGGGCGAGGCCGCCCTGCGCGCCAATGACCGGGGCGGCACCTTTACCAGCTTTTCGCGGGCGTTCCGCCTGTTTCTGCAATCGGCGATGCTGGCACTTGGCGCGTGGCTGGTGCTGCGCAACCAGCTGACGCCCGGCGCAATGATTGCCAGTTCCATCCTGCTGGGCCGGGCGCTGGTGCCGGTCGAACAGATCCTGGGCCAATGGCCGACGATCCAGCGGGCCCGAACCGCCTGGCGCAGCCTGGCCGAGTTCCTGGAGGCATTGCCCGCACGGCGCCCCCCGACCGAGTTGCCCCGCCCCGAGGCGCGCCTGAAAGTGTCGGGCCTGGCGCTGCGCAGCGATGCCGACGGCGCCCCGCCGGTTCTGCAAGGCATCGATTTCGAGCTTGCCCCCGGCGAGGCCCTGGGCGTGATCGGCAAGAGCGGTGCAGGCAAGACCAGCCTGGCGCGCGCGATCCTGGGCCTGGTGCAGCCCGCGGCGGGGCAGGTTCGGCTGGCCGGGGCGACGCTGGATCAGTACGCGCCCGAGATCCTTGGCCGCCACATCGGCTGCCTGCCGCAGGATGTGCGGTTCTTCGATGGCACCGTGGCCGAGAATATCGCGCATATGGCACAGGAACCCGATGCCGCCCGCGTGGTCGAGGCGGCCAAACTGGCCCGCGTCCACGAAATCGTGCTGCGCCTGCCCGAGGGCTACGACACAGAGTTGAGTGCAGGCGGACATCTTTTGTCAGGGGGGCAGCGGCAGCGGCTGGCCCTGGCGCGGGCGCTTTATCACGACCCGGTGCTGCTGGTCCTGGACGAGCCAAACTCGGCCCTGGATGCGGAAGGGTCCGAGGCACTGAACGCCGTTGTGGCCGACATGAAAAAGGCCCGCAAATCGGTGTTGATCATGACCCACAGACCCTCGGCGATTGCGGTCTGCGACCGTTTGCTGGTGCTGGATGGGGGCCGTCAAAAGGCGCTTGGCCCCCGCGACGAGGTGGTGCGCGCGATGATGAAGAATGCCAGTGATGTGCAGCGCGCCATGGGGACGGCGGCGGCGGCCCCGCGGGAGGCCACGGGATGAGCAGGCCACAGGAAAACGTCCCCGCACGTTTCGGCGCCCGGTTGCCGCTTGCGGTGGGCTATCTCGCGCTTGCCCTGCTGTTCGCGGGGCTGGGGGGCTGGGCGGTCTTTACGAATATCGCTGGCGCTGTCGTCGCCTCGGGCACGGTCAAGGTGGAAAGCGAACGCCAGGTCGTGCAGCATCAGGACGGCGGCGTCGTAGGCGCGATCCATGCCAAGGATGGCGACAGGGTCGCGGCGGGGGATGTGCTGGTGACGCTGGACGGGACGTTCCTGCGCTCGGAATTGGCCATCGTGGAACGGCAATTACTGGAAATCGAGGTGCGCAAGGGCCGCCTGATCGCAGAGCGTGACGGCGCCGAGGCGCCGGTATTCCCGGCGGTGACCGGCTTTGCCCATCTGGATGCGGACTGGGTGCGGGGGCAGGTCGATGGGCAGAAAAGCCTGTTTGCCGCGCGGCGGGCCTCGCTTGCCCAGGAACTGAACCAGATTGAGGAACAGAAGATCCAGATCGACAACCAGATTGCGGGGATACGGGCGCAGGTGGCCGCCCTTGAACGGCAGTTGTCGCTGATCGAACGGGAATTGGCCGACAAGGAAACCCTGTTCGCCCAAAGCCTGGTGCCAATCGGGCAGGTGCTGGAATTGCAGCGCGAACAGGCGCGTCTGGACGGGGATATCGGCCGGCTGGATGCCCAGATCGCCGAAAACCGCGCCCGCATTTCGGAACTGTCCGTGCGCGCGCTGCGTCTGACGGATCGCCGCCGCGAAGAGGCGATCAGCGAATTGCGCGATCTGCAATACAGCGAAATCGCCCTGCAGGAACGCCGGCTAAGCCTGGCCGAGCAGTTGGCCCGGCTGGAGGTGCGCAGCCCCGCCGATGGCGTCGTCTTCGGCTCCAAGGTGTTTGCGGTGCGGGCGGTGGTTCAGCCGGCAGAGCCGCTGATGTACGTGGTGCCGGGCGGGCAGCCCTTGCAGGTTTCTGCACGGATCAACCCCGTCGATATCGACCAGGTCTATCCCGGTCAGCCGGTGTCGCTGAAGCTGACCACATACGACACGCGAACCACGCCCGACCTGCCGGGCGAGGTGGTGCGCCTGTCGGCGGATGTGCTGACCGACCAGGCGACTGGCGCCAGCTATTACGAGGTGGTGATCCTGCCCGAGGCCGAAGCGCTGGCCGCACTGCCGGATATCGAACTGATGCCCGGTCTGCCGGTCGAGGTGTTCCTGCGAACCCGCGACCGCACGCCGTTGTCCTATCTGCTGCAACCGCTTGCGGTCTATTTCGACCGCGCCCTGCGCGAGGGTTGACCGACCGGGGGCGCGCCGCCGTCAGGCCGCGGTTCCCGCACTCCGGGGCTGCGCACCGTCGCGGACCTTGACCGCGGCGGCGGCCTCGACCAGCGCAGTGGCGATGAAATCCAGGTCGTCGCGGGTCAGGCGGGCGGGCAGGCGGGTGTCGCAGGCCCGCATCAGCATCGCACGGGTCTGCGGCAGGTCGGGCATCGGCCCCTCTATGAACTGCCAGTTCCAATAGGCGCGTGCGTTGTCCTGGCTCAGGCCAAAGACCTGCACCGACACGCCCCGGGCCTTGGCGGCCTCCTGAAAGGCGGTTGCCTCTTCGTCGTTGTCGAAGCCGACCAGGTTGAACTGGATCGAATCCGGGGCCCGCGTTTCGGGTTCCAGCGGCGGGGGCACGTCCAGCCAGGGCGAGCGGTTGAGCAATTCGGCCACGTAATCGTGGTTGGCCCGGCCGTCATTCGCGCGGCGCTCGATCTCGGGCAGTTGCGGGCGGATCACCGCGGCGGACAGGTTCTGAAGGCGCAGGTTGTACAACGGCAGCTTGTTCTGCCAGCGGGCAAAGCTGTTCTGGAACCCGTGGTGTTTTTTCCAGTTATGCTCATACGCGCCGGACATGATGATGGCGCGCGCGGCCAGGTCGGCGTCGTCGGTAATCAGGATGCCGCCTTCGCCCGCGTTCACCAGCTTGTAGGACTGGAAGGAAAAGCAGCCGATCTTGCCGATGGTGCCGATCTTGCGGCCGTGCCACAGCGTGCCCAGCGAATGGGCCGCGTCCTCGATCACGGGGATGTCGCGGGCGGTGCACAGGTCCATGATCGCATCCATGTCCGAGGTATGGCCGCGCATGTGACTGATGATGACAGCGGAAATGTCATCCTCCAGCTTGGCGGCGAAATCGTCCATGTCCAGGCGATAGTTCGCGCCGACCTCGGCCAGGACGGGCTGGCAATCGGCATGCACGATGGCGGACGGCACCGCGGCAAAGGTAAAGGCCGGGATCAGCACCCGCGCGCCCCGCGGCAGGTCCAGCGCCTTGAGCGACAGGAACAGCGCCGCCGAACAGGACGAGACCGCGACCGCGTATTTCGCCCCCATGAACTCGGCGAATTCCCGTTCCAGCAGGCTGACCGGCGCATCCTTGGGCGCGGTATAGCGGAACAGGTCACCCGATGCGAGCAACCGCTCGATCTCGGCGCGGGCTTGCTCGGGGATCGGTTCGGCGTCGTAGACATTGGGGGCAAGCGCCATGGCTTTCGCCTTTTCTGAAATTCAATTTAAGAATAGCGATAAACGATTTTGCCCGCGCGCCCAAGGGGCCTGCACGACAATTGATGGGCCGGACCCTGCGCCGATTTGCCCCCCGCGCAGCCCCTGAGCCTGTGGCCCGATGCCCGTTCTCAGGACCGTGTGGTCAGGAACTGTGCCAGCCGGCGGGCCATGTCGGGGCGGTCGGTGGGCGTCTCCAGCCGCGCTTGGGCGGTCGCCAGCAACGCGTCGGGCACCGTGCCCGGGCCGCGCTGCGCGATCATTCCGGCGATCACGTCGCGCCCGAATTCGGGATGGGGTTGCAGGCTGAGTCCCCAATCGCCATAGCGCAGCGCCGCATGGGCGCAAAACGCGCTGTGGCCCACGGTTTCCGCACCCTCGGGTGGTACGATCACCTGATCCTGATGCCAGGCGTTCAGGGTAACGTCCTGCCCCTCGATCCGGTAGCTTTGCGCCCCCACCGACCAGCCGCCCGCGAATTTTTCCACCCGTCCGCCCAAGGCCTGTGCCATGACCTGATGGCCAAAGCAGATGCCCACCATCGGCACGTCCGCTGCGTGCGCCGCGCGGATGAACGCCTCCAGCGGCGGCAGGAAGGGGTGATCCTCATAGACGCCGTGGCGCGAGCCGGTAATCAGCCAGCCATCGGCGGCGTGCACACTGTCGGGAAACGCCATCCCTTCGACATCCCAGGTGTGAAAGCTCAGCCCATGCGGTGCAAAAAGCTGCCGGAACAGGTCGCTGTAATCGCCCAGTTCATGGCGCAGGGGGGCGGCCATGTGGCCGGCTTCGAGGATACCGATCTGCATGGGGTCTTGGCCTTTGGTGTTGCGGTCCCGCCGTTACCTGATGATCTGCGGCCGGATGCGCAGGCGCGGGCGTGCGGCTGGGTGCAGGTGCCGGTTCAGGCGCCGGTTGATTGCCCCGAACACCAGGATGATGCACAGGGTCAGCGCGATGAAATAGCCCGCCACGATGGGGTAGGGAATGAACGGGTTGAAGGTCTTGTCGGCAAAATAGTTGGCATAATACAGCGCGTCGCCCCGCTGCTGCCATGCCGGGAAACCCGAGAAGAAGACCAGCGTCGTTGCGTGGAACAGGAAGATCGCCTCGTTCGTGTAGGCGGGCCAGGCCAGGCGCAGCATCGTGGGCCAGACCACCCGGCGGAACTTGACCCGCCCGGTCATGCCATAGGCCTCGGCGGCCTCGACATCGCCCTTGGGTACGGAACGCAGCGCGCCGTAGAAGATTTCCGCAGAATAGGCGGCGGTGTTCAGGAACAACACGATCAGCGCCCCGGCCCAGGCCCGCGTCAGCCAGCGGGTTTCGGCGGTGATCTCGGTGAACAGCAGGTTGATTTCAATGCCAGAGCGGGGCAGCAGCACGAAGGTTTCGTAGGCCAGGAAGAACTGGATGAAGAGCGGCGAGCCGCGAAAGATGAAGATGAACCATTCCGCCGGTTTGCGCAGCAGCCGGTAGCGGCTGTTCTTGGCCAGCGCCAGGCCGGTCGCCAGGAAGAAGCCCGATAGCAACGCCAGCGCGCCGAAATAGACGTTCCAGATCAGGCCCGACCCGATCAGGGTGAACTGCTCGCACAGGGTGATGTCGGCGCGCGGCAACAGGCGTTCGCCGACCCCCAGTGCCCGCAGCCCGTAATCCTGGATCGTTTGAACGCAGCTCATGCGTCGGCCTTTCGCAAGGCTTCGCCGCCCAGCGTTGCCTGCCCGTGGGACAGGCGCACCGTCAGCCGGCCCAGCACGATTTCGGAAACCTTGGTCAGCGACAGGTAAAAGACCAGCAGCCCGAGGAAGTAGTAAAGCCGCCAGTCGGGATGCGGATAGGCATAGATCGAGGTCTTGGCCCCGCCCAGTTCGCGCGCCCAGTAGACGATATCCTCGACCCCCAGGAGAAACAGCAAAGGCGTCGCCTTGATCAGGATCATCCACAGGTTGGACAGCCCCGGCAGGGCATAGATCCACATCTGCGGCACGAGGATGCGCCAGAACGACTGGCGCTCGGTCATTCCGTAGGCCTCGGCGGTTTCCATCTGCGCGCGGGGCACCGCCCGCATCGCCCCGAACAGCACGTTGGCGGCAAAGGCGCCGAAGACGATGGCAAAGGCCAGCACCGCCAGAAAGAAGCCGTAGGTTTCATGCACCCATTGCGGGCTGGTCGACAGGGGCAGCTTGGCCTGGGCGCAGACAACGAAATCGTTGCCCTGGCGGATCGGCTCGGTCCAGTCGGGGCATTTCGCCTGGTGGCGTAACCATTCAAAGGCCTGGTCCAGCGCGATCGGCACGAACAGAAAAAAGATGATGTCGGGCACGCCGCGCACCATAGCCGTGTAGGTCCGCCCGATCACGCGTACGGGCCACAGCCGCGCGCGCGCCGCCATCGCGCCGCCGAAACCGAACAACAGCGCCGCCGGTGCCGTCACCGCAAGCAACAGCATCACCGTCCCGAAGGAGGTGTAGAACGCCATGTGCTTGCCGTTGGTCAGGTAGCAGGCCAGCCAGGCGGCACCGTCAAGCGTGGAGGGGTCAGCGCAGGATGGGAACATCGGCGGGATCGGGCGCGCAACGCGGGGTCGCGCGCCCGTCTTTCGCGGCTCAGAAGCCGCTGTCCATGCCGTCGAACCACTTGGCGATCAGGATGGCGAGGCTGCCGTCATCCTTCATGCTCTGGATCGCGGCGTCAAAGGTTGCCTTCAGCTCGGCGTCGGACTCGCGCAGGCCCATGCCGATGCCGTCGCCCAGCATCACGTCGTCGCCGATGATGACCAGTTCGCCGCCCGATTCCTTGACGATCGGTTCAAGAAAGCCCTTGTCTGCCAGCACCGCGTCGGCCTCGCCGTTGCGCACGGCGGCGACGGTTTCGTCGGGGGTGGGGAATTCCAGCAGCGTCGCCCCGGTCGAGGCCACGTGGCTGGCCTGGATCGTGCCGGTCTGGGCGACGACCACGGCGTTTTCCACGTCGATGCCCTCGGACAGGCCGACATAGACGGACGGATCCGGCGGGAAGTAGTTCTGGGTGAAGTCGATCACCTCGTCGCGCTCGTCGGTGATGCTCATCCCGGCGATGATCGTGTCATAGTTGCCCGAGACCAGGTTGGGGATGATCGAGTCCCACTCGTTCGTGACCCAGGTGCAGGTCAGTTCGGCGCGCTTGCACAGCTCGTCGCCCAGCTCGCGCTCGAACCCGTCGACCTCGCCATTGTCGTTGATGAAGTTGTACGGAGGATAGGCGCCTTCGGTGCCCATGCGGATCACGTCTTGCGCCAGCGCCATGCCGGCCGACAGGGCCAGGGCCGTGGTGCCAAGGATCAGTTTTTTCATCGTATACTCCCCTGTTGTGATGTGCCGGGCGCACCCGGCGGTCTTGCGCGGTCTTACGCCGCGACGGTTGCACTGAGAAACTGTTTCAGCCGTTCGGAACGCGGCGCCCCGAACAGGCGGTCGGGGGGGCCTTCCTCCTCGATCAGGCCCTGGTGCAGGAACACGACGTGGTCGGACACGTCGGCGGCCAGCCGCATGTCATGGGTCACGATGATCATGGTGCGGTCCTCGGCGGCCAGGGCCTTGATGACGCGCACCACCTCTTGCTGCAATTCGGGGTCCAGCGCCGAGGTCGGTTCGTCGAACAACAGCGCGCGGGGCTGCATCGCCAGTGCCCGCGCGATGGCGGCGCGCTGCTGCTGGCCGCCCGACAACTGGGCCGGGTAGACATCGCACTTGTCGCCAATGCCGACCTTGTCCAGCAGGGCACGCGCGCGGGTTTCGACCTTTTCGCGGTCCTCGCCCAGCACGGTGACGGGGGCCTCCATCACGTTTTGCAGGATGGACATGTGGGCCCAAAGGTTGAACTGCTGGAACACCATCGACAGGTTGGTGCGCATGCGGATGACCTGGCGGCGGTCGGCGGGGTGGCGGTTCGGGCCCTTGCCCTTCCACTTGACCGGCTCGCCCTCGAACAGGATGTCGCCTTGCTGGCTGTCCTCCAGCAGGTTGGCGCAACGCAGCAGTGTGGATTTGCCGGATCCCGACGACCCGATCAGCGAAACGACATCGCCCTTGCGGGCCGTGACGCTGACGCCTTTCAGAACCTCCAACGCGCCGTAGCTTTTGTGGAGGTCGCGAATCTCCAGCACGGGGGGGAGGGTATCTGTCACGCCTGCCATCTTTCCTTGTTTCGGTCCCGGAGTAGGGCGCAAATCGCGGGTGAATGCAACGGGGAACCGGCGTTGCGACAGGCGATTGCCCAGTATTTAGGCACAGCCTTTGCCTGTGTCGGCGGGACCGGCGGTGTCAGAACGCCTCAGCCCGAGATCAGCGCCAGGAAACTGTCCACATCCTCTTCGGTGGTGCACCAGGAACAGACCAGCCGGGCCGAAAGCGGCGCGTCGCCCGGCCCCTCCAGCGACTGGTCCATCGGCCAGAGGTAGTATTGTGCGCCCGCCTCTTGTGCGCGGCGGTGCCCCTCGCGCGGCCAGGCGGCAAAGACGGAATTGGCCTGGGTCGGGTGGACCAGATGTGCGCCGGGCAGCGCGGCGATCCCGTCCGACAGGCGCCGGGCGGCGGTATTGGCGCGCTCGGCCAATTTCAGCCACAGGTCGTCGTTCAGCCAGGCGGCCATCTGGGCGGACAGGTAGCGGTGCTTGGAAAACAGGTGCCCGCCACGCTTGCGCCGCAGCTCGAATTCCCAGGCGCGGGCGGGGTCGAACAGGATCACCGCCTCTACCCCCATCAGGCCGTTCTTGGTGCCGCCCAGGCACAGCACGTCGACCCCGGCCTTCCATGTCAGTTCCGCCGGGGTGCAGCCCGCCGTGACCAGCGCATTGGCAAAGCGCGCGCCGTCCATATGCACGGGCAGGCCGTGGGCATGGGCGATCCCGATCAGCGTGGCGACCTCGCCGGGGGTGTAGACGGTGCCGGCCTCGGTGGTGTTGGTCAGCGACAGCGCCCCCTTTTGCACGTTATGCACGCCCGCCCGCCCGGTGAAGGCCAGCGCCTGTTCCAGCGCACCGGGGGCGATCTTGCCGTGGTCGCCCTCGACCAGGGTCAGCTTCGCCCCGCCAGTGTAAAATTCCGGCGCGGCGCATTCGTCCTCTTCGATATGGGCCTCGGGGTGGCAATAGATCGTGGCCCAGGGCGGGCACAGGCAGGCCAGCGCCAGCGCGTTGGCGGCGGTGCCGGTGGCGACCAGGTAGATCTCGGCCTCGGGCGCCTCGAAGATCTGGCGCAGTTGGTCGCGGACCTCGGTCATGGCCAGTTCGGTGCCATAGGGCATGGCATAGCCGTGATTGGCCTCGATCAGCGCCTCCAGAACCTGCGGGGGGACGGGCGCGGTGTTGTCCGAGGCGAAATGCATGTCGCTCACAGCTCCTCTTGGATGATGTGGTCTTCCCAGTCCTCGACCGGGATTTCAAATTCGGGAACGGTCCAGCCGCGCACCGACATGCCTGCTGCGTGCACGCTTTCGGGGTCGCCGGTGACCAGCGGGTGCCAGTCGGGCAGCGGCTGCTGCTGCCACAGCAGGCGGTAGGCACAGGTGGCCGGCATCCAGTAGGCGACATCCGCGATGGTCTGCGGGGTCAGCACGACGCATTCGGGCACGATGGCCTTGCGGCAATGATAGTTGCCACAGCGGCAGGTTTCATCGTCCAGCAGGCGGCAGGCGACGCGGGTAAAGACGACCTCGCCGGTGTCCTCGTCCTCCAGCTTGTTCAGGCAGCATTTGCCGCAGCCGTCGCACAGGGCCTCCCACTCCCGCTCGCTGAGGCGGTCCAGCGGGAAGCGTTCCCAGAAACGGGGGCGCAGTTCGGTGCGGGCGGGACGTTTGGCCATGGTTGCCAGTCTGTGCCGGTCAGGGGCGGAAGGGAAGGGGCGGCGCGTCGGCCAGGATATCCCGCGCGCGGGCGCAGTCGCGGTCCATCTGGTCCACCAGCGCGTTCAGGCTGTCGAACCGCATCTCGTCCCGCAGGAAGGCGACCAGCGCCACCGACAGGTGCGTGCCGTAAAGATCGCCGTCGAAGTCGAACAGGAAGGTTTCGCAGTTGGGCACATTCTCGCCGAACATCGGGCGCACCCCGATCGAGGCCGCGCCGTCATAGCTGCCCGCGTAGGGGCCCGACAGCACGTCCACCCGCACCGCGTAAACGCCAAAGCGCGGGCGGTGCAGGGCGTGGATCGACATATTCGCGGTGGGATAGCCAAGCGCGCGGCCGCGCGCATCGCCGTGCAGCACCTCGCCCTCGATCCGGTGCCAGTGGCCCAGCATTTCCGCCGCATCGCGCGGGCGGCCATCGGTCAGCGCCTCGCGGATCGCGGTCGAGGACACCTCGCCAACCTGGTTGGACAGCAACTCGACCACGCTGACGCCAAAGCCCATTTCGGCGCCGAACCGTTCCAGGTCGCCCACATGGCCGGTGCGCCCCTTGCCGAAACAGAAATCCGCCCCCACCACCACGTGGGACAGCCCCAGCCCGTCTGCGATGACCTGCCGGGCGAACGCCTCGGGCGTCAGGGCCGCCAGTTTCGCGTCGAACGGCAACTGGTACAGGTGGTCCACCTGCAGCTTGGCCAGCCGGTTGGCGCGCGCCTCGGCATTCATCAGGCGAAAGGGGGCCGCGTCGGGGGCGAAGAATTCGCGCGGGTGCGGCTCAAAGGTCAGCGCGCTTAGGGGGGCGTTGCGCTTGCGCGCCTCGGTGCGGGCGGCGTCGATCACCACGCGGTGGCCCAGGTGGACACCGTCGAAATTGCCGATCGCCGCGACCGCGCCGCGTTCGCCCTCGGCCGGGCCTGTCCATGTGGTGAAGGTCTGCATCGGTCCCCGATTGCACCGGGGACCCGGCGCCGTCAATCGAATTTCTTGGTGGGCGCCAGCACCACGGCCTCGCCCTTCAGGACCGGCTTATCCTTCACCAGGCAGCGGCAATCAAGGGTTACCCGGCGCTTGCCATAATCGATGGCGGTCACTTCGACCTCGGCGGTGACGACATCGCCGGGGCGCACGGGGGCCAGGAATTTCAGGGTTTGGCCCATGTAGATCGTGCCGTGGCCCGGCAGTTGTTCACCGATGACGGCCGAAACCAGCCCGGCGGTCAGCATGCCGTGGGCAATCCGACCCTCAAAGATGGTTTCCTGCGCGTAATCTTCGTCCAGGTGCACCGGGTTGCGGTCGGTAGAGACCTCGGCGAACAGTTCGATATCGCGATCCGTCACCTCCTTGCGCAGGTGGCGGACCATGCCGATCTCGATATCCTCGATGCAAATCGTTCCGCGTGGCATGTTGTCGAGCATTTCCAAGACCTCGGTCTCCGATCACGATGTTGCAGCGCAGCATAACGAAGCGCCGCGGGCGCCGCAATCGGGTTCGGCAATATTTCTTCGCCGAACGTGGGAATGTCGCAACTTTGTTGCGCGCCCGTTTTTCGGGCTTAGCGCAGGTAGCCGATGGAATAGGTCGGGCTGAACTGGGCGTCCTGCAGAAAGGCGTCCAGCGCTGCGGGATCGGGCTGGCGGTCGGTTTTCGTTTCGGCCGCGGCCAGCCCGCCGGTGATGAACAGGCTGTCCAGATCCTCGCCCATGGCGCCAGCGATGTCGGTGTGGATGCCGTCGCCGACGCACAGGATCGCGGTGTCGGGCACGTCCGCGATCTGGGCCAGACGGCGGCGGGCCAGGTCATAGATCGGCGGGTGCGGCTTGCCGAAATACAGGCTTTCGCCCCCCATCTCGGTATACAGCCGCGCCACGGCGCCCGCGCACCATTCGCGCACCTCGCCCCGGTCCACGACGATATCGGGGTTGGCGCATAGCAGTTTCAGGCCTTTCGCCTTGGCATACAGCAATTGCGGGCGCAGCTCGGACGGATCGGCATGCACGTCGAACGGGCCGGTACAAACGATGCCCTCGGCCTGTTCCAGCGGCACGCGGGTGATCGGCACCGGGTTCTCGATGATCTTGAGCGGGTCGAAGAAGGTCATGTCGTGGTCTTCGCCCATGAAGAAGACCTTTTCGCCAACCGCCCCACGATACATCGCGGCGCGCGCGCTGTCGCCCGATGTGGCGATCGTGTCCCAGGCGTCGCGGGCCACGCCGATCTTGTCCAACTGGGCGGCCACGCTGTTGCGATGGCGCGGTGCGTTCGTCACCAGCACCACGATACCGCCGCCCGCGCGATAGCGCTGCAACGCGTCCACCGCCTCGGCAAAGGGTTTTTCGCCGTCATGCACGCAGCCCCAGATATCCACGAACATGGCTTTGTAGCGGGCGGAAACGGTATCAAGGCTTTCGATGATCTGGGTCATGGTGCGGGTTCCGGTGTCCGGTGGGCTGACATGAAAAGGGGCGCCGCGCGGGGCGCCCCTTTGGAAGCGGTGGCCTGGTTCAGACCTGCAGGTTGGGGATGATCTGTTTCTTGCGGCTCATCACGCCGGGCAGGACCACGGTGTCGCCATCGACCGTGGCGCCAAAGCTTTTCTCGGCCACCGTCTTGGTCAGGTCATTGGGGACCAGCAGGGTGGCCTCTTCGTTCAGGATATCGACGACGAAGAGCAGCACCTGATCGACCCCGTCCTCGGCGGCGACGGTGGTCATGCTGTCCATCAGGCTGGCCTTGCGGTCCAGCACGACGGCCGGCGCGGTGGTTTCCAGCACCGAGACGCGGAATTTCTTGCCGCCGACCTCGTATTCCTTGGAGTCCATGCGCAGCAGTTCGGCGTCCGAAAAGGCCGAGACATCGGATTTGGCAGCGAACATTTCCGCCGCGTAGTCGGGGATTGCGATGCCCAGATCGGCGGCCAGTTTCTCGGCCAGCGCCTTGTCCACATCCGTCGTGGTGGGCGAGCGGAATTCCAGCGTGTCGGACAGGATGCACGACAGCATCGCGCCCTTGATGTTTTCGGGCATCTTGGCCGCATCGTCGCCCATCAGGTCGTGCATGATGGTGGCGGTGCAGGCCACGGGACGCACGGTGATTTCGATCGGCGACTTGGTTTTCAGCCCGCCTTGCAGCAGGTGGTGGTCGATCACGGCCACGACATTGGCGTCGTTGATATGCTCGGGCAGTTCGGCGACGTTGTTGGTGTCGACCACGACCACGTCGTCATCCTCGGCCACGTCGGCGATGATCTCGGGCTGGGCAAAGCCCCAGCGTTCCAGCACGAATTTCGCCTCGGTGTTGGGTTCGCCCAGCAGCTTCGCCTCGGCGGGGGTGCCTTTCACTTCGGTCAGATACCACGCCCAGATCAGGGGCGAGCCGGTGGAATCGGTGTCGGGGGCCTTGTGGCCGAGAACCTTGATCGTCATGGGAGGGTCCGTTCGTTCAGGAAAAATAGGGTCGGGCGCCCTTATAGGGTGGGGGGGATGGCTTGTCACGGGGGCGGTTTGCAACATCTGCATGACGCCTGCGGGGCGGGAAAAATTTTGCGCCCCCCTCGCTTGACAGGCATCGCGGGCTTCCATATTTCCGGCTCGTTAGCACTCACGGAGTGCGAGTGACAACAGCTCACACTGAACCAAGGAGCGTTCAAAGATGGCATTCAAACCTCTCCACGACCGGGTTCTGGTCCGCCGTGTCGAAAGCGATGAAAAGACCAAGGGCGGCCTGATCATCCCCGACAGCGCCAAGGAAAAACCGGCCGAGGGCGAAGTGATCGCTTGCGGCGAAGGCACCCGCAAGGACTCGGGCGAGCTGATCGAGATGGGCGTCAAGGAAGGCGACCGCATCCTCTTCGGCAAATGGTCGGGCACCGAGGTGACGATCGACGGCGAAGAACTGCTGATCATGAAGGAAAGCGACATCCTCGGGATCATTTCCTGAGCCTGTCCCCCGATAATCCAGATTTAGGAGCAAGCGAAAATGGCTGCTAAGGACGTCAAGTTCGATACCGATGCCCGCAACCGCATGCTGCGCGGCGTGAACATCCTCGCCGACGCGGTGAAGGTCACCCTGGGCCCCAAAGGCCGCAACGTCGTCATCGAAAAATCCTTTGGTGCGCCCCGCATCACCAAGGACGGCGTGACCGTCGCCAAGGAAATCGAACTGGAAGACAAGTTCGAGAACATGGGCGCGCAGATGGTGAAAGAAGTCGCCTCGCGCACCAATGACGAGGCCGGCGACGGCACCACCACCGCCACCGTGCTGGCCCAGGCCATCGTTCGCGAAGGCATGAAGGCCGTGGCCGCGGGCATGAATCCGATGGACCTGAAGCGCGGCATCGACCTGGCCACCGACAAGGTCGTCGCGGCGATCAAGGACGCGGCCCGCGAAGTCGAGGACAGCGACGAGGTTGCGCAGGTCGGCACCATCTCGGCCAACGGCGAGGCCAATATCGGCCGCTTCATCGCCGACGCCATGCAGAAGGTCGGCAATGACGGCGTGATCACCGTCGAGGAAAACAAAGGCATGGAGACCGAGGTCGAGGTCGTCGAAGGCATGCAGTTCGACCGCGGCTACCTGTCGCCCTACTTCGTGACCAACCCCGACAAGATGGTCGCCGAACTGGAAGACTGCCTGATCCTGCTGCACGAGAAGAAACTCTCGTCGCTGCAGCCGATGGTTCCGCTGCTGGAGCAGGTCATCCAGTCGCAAAAGCCGCTGCTGATCATCGCCGAGGACGTCGAGGGCGAAGCCCTGGCCACCCTGGTCGTGAACAAGCTGCGTGGCGGCCTGAAGATCGCCGCCGTCAAGGCGCCGGGCTTCGGCGATCGCCGCAAGGCCATGCTGCAGGACATCGCGATCCTGACCGGTGGCCAGGTGATCTCGGAAGACCTCGGCATGAAGCTTGAGAATGTCACCATGGACATGCTCGGCACCGCCAAGAAGGTCCAGATCACCAAGGACGAGACCACGATCGTTGACGGCAACGGCGACAAGGCCGAGATCGAGGCCCGCGTTGCCCAGATCCGCCAGAACATCGAGGAGACCTCCTCGGACTACGACCGCGAGAAGCTGCAAGAGCGTGTTGCCAAGCTGGCCGGCGGCGTTGCCGTCATCCGCGTCGGCGGCATGACCGAGGTCGAGGTGAAAGAGCGCAAGGACCGCGTCGACGACGCCCTGAACGCCACCCGCGCCGCGGTGCAGGAAGGCGTGATCGTGGGCGGCGGCGTTGCCCTGGTGCAGGCCTCCAAGTCGCTGGAAGGCCTGGAAGGCGACAACGAGGACCAGAACGCCGGTATCGCCATGCTGCGTCGCGCGCTGGAGGCCCCGCTGCGCCAGATCGCCGAGAACGCCGGTGTCGACGGTGCCGTGGTTGCCGGCAAGGTCCGCGAAAGCGACGATCTGCACTTCGGCTTCAACGCGCAGACCGAAGAGTACGGCGACATGTTCACCTTTGGCGTGATCGACCCGGCCAAGGTGACCCGCACCGCGCTGGAAGATGCGGCGTCGGTTGCCGGCCTGCTGATCACCACCGAGGCGATGATCGCCGACAAGCCCGAGCCGAAAGACGCCGGCGGTGCCGGTGGCGGCATGCCCGACATGGGCGGCATGGGCGGCATGATGTAAGCCGATCCCGGTTCGACATTTGGAAAGGGCCCGCATCTGCGGGCCCTTTCTTGTTTCCGTCATGCCCCTTTGCCCGATTCCGGCGTACTCTCTCAGGCGATTCCACCTAAAGGAGGGTAAGCGGATGCGCTTTTTCCTGATGATAGCGATGCTGGCCTGGGCGACGATCGCCGGGGCCGAAGACCGCCCCGAGGGGGGCGATTTCCGGCTGGGGCTGGATGCCTTTCACGCCGGTTCCGCGCCGATCCATGCCCAGGCGGGCGCAGACGATCTGTTCATGGCCGGTGAAACCGTCCGTGTTCAGGCCCCGATTGAGGGGACGGCCCACCTGGCCGGGCGCCGGATCGAGCTGGAGGCCACGATCGGCGACGCGCTTTATGCGGCGGGCATGGACCTGGAGTTGCGCGGCGCGATTGACGGCGATGCGACGGTTTCCGCCTATTCGGTCGATCTGCGCGAACCCGTGGGCGGCGACCTGCGGGTCTGGGGCGCGAACGTGACCCTGGCCGCGCCGGTGGCGGGCAACGCCCTGATCGGCGGCGACCGGGTCGAGATTACGGGGACGGTGGCGGGCGATGTCCTGTTGTCCGCACGCAGCGTGACCTTTGGCCCCGAGGCGCGGATCGACGGCGCGCTGACCCTGGTTGCCAAGGATCCCGACGCAATCGAGGTGCCGGCCTCGGTCATCCCGGCGGAGCGTATCACCCGCGAGGTGGCGCAGCACGGCCCGCGCGCGATGGCCAAGGGGCATCCCGGGGTCTGGGGTGCGGTCATCGTCAACCTGCTGGGCGGGATCGTGCTGACCGCAGCGCTGGCCGCGCTGATCGCGGGCGTCTGGCCGGGGCAGATGGCGCGGCTGCGCGAAACCCTGCTGGACCGGACGCTGCGGGCGATGGGGGTTGGTTTCCTGGGGCTGTCCTCGTTGATCGGGGCGACGGTGCTGCTGGCGCTGACGGTCATCGGCCTGATCGTTGCCCCCGCTGCCGCTGCCGCGGCCTTCCTGCTGGGCGCTGCAGGCTATATCATTGCTGTTTACGCGTTTGGCGTGGGCCTGCTGAAATTGTTTGGCCGTGCCGTGCCTGACAGCCTGGGCGACCGTGCGCTGGCTGCCGTCACGGGGGCCGTGGTGGCCGGGCTGATCGGCATCATCCCGTTCCTGGGCTGGCTGTTCGTGCTGGCACTCAGCATTTCGGGCGCGGGGGCGCTGGTCCTGCGGATCTGGCCCAAGGGCGCTGTCGCGGTGGGCTGAGACCCTCAGCGAACCAGCGGCTCCAGCGGATCATAGATCACCGCGTCGCCATCCCAGGCGGCGCGGGGCAGGCTGTCGGGCTTGAACCGGATCGCGGCCATCTGGTCGCGGGTGAAAAAGCGGCGCTCGGTCACCACCCCGGCTGGGTCTGCCCAGTGCGGGTCCAGCCGCCCGGCCCGCAGGGTGCAGCGGAAATAGACATCCACCTGGTGAAAGGGGCGGGTGGGGTCGTGAAACTCGTTCACCAGGCAGGGGGCGCCGACATCGACGGTCAGGCCGGTTTCCTCGTGCACCTCGCGCATCAGGTTTTCCGGCAGCGAGCGGCCGGGTTCCACCCCGCCGCCGGGCGCACACCACAGATCGCTGACTCCGCCCGGAAAGGCATTGACCAGCAGCAGGCGGTTTTCCTGCAAGATCAGGGCGCGCACCGCCAGCCGGGGCCGATCCGCGTTCAGCGCAGGCGTCACGCCGCCGGGCCCAGGCGGCGGTTCGCGTGGCCCATCTTGCGGCCCGGCTTGATCTCTGCCTTGCCGTAAAGATGCAGCGCCACGGCCGGGTCGCGGGCCAGTTCGGGCACGCGGTCCATGTCGGTGCCGATCAGGTTTTCCATACGGATATCGGAATGCCGCGCGCCATCGCCCAGGGGCCAGCCCGCCACCGCGCGGATGTGCTGTTCGAACTGGTCGATCACGCAGCCATCCTGCGTCCAGTGGCCCGAATTGTGCACCCGGGGGGCGATCTCGTTGACCACCAGCCCGCCGGGCGTCACGAACAGTTCCACCCCCATCACGCCGACATAGTCCAGCGCGTTCAGGATGCGCCCCGCCAGCAGGACCGCATCGGTCCGCAGCGCGGCGGGCAGCGGGGCGGGAACGGTGGTGGTGCGCAGGATACCGCCCTCGTGCACGTTGGTGCCGGGGTCGAAGCAGGCAACCTCTCCGCCCAGGCCGCGCGCCGCGATGACCGAGATTTCCGAGGTGAACGCGACGAACCCCTCCAGGATCGCCGGGGCGCCTGCCATTGCGGCCAGTGCGGCGGGGGCCTCGTCGGGCGCCATGATCCGCGCCTGCCCCTTGCCGTCATAGCCGAAGCGGCGGGTTTTCAGGATCGCGGGGGTGCCGATGTCCGCCAAGGCCTCGGCAAGGTCGACCTCGTCATCGACGGCGGCAAAGGGGGCGGTTTTCAGCCCCAGCTCTGACAGGAATGCCTTTTCGACCAGGCGGTCCTGACTGACGGCCAGCGCCCGGCGGTTCGGGCGGATGGGCACCACAGCCTCGATCGCGTCCAGGGCGGCGGTTGGGATGTTCTCGAACTCATAAGTGACGACATCGACCGAGGCAGCAAAGGCCGCCAGCGCGGCGCTGTCCTCGTAAGAGGCGGTGGTCACGCGGTGGGCGACATGGCCCGCGGGCGGTTCTGCGCCCGGCTCAAAGATGTGGCAGCGCAATCCCAGGCGCGCGGCCGCGACCGACAGCATCCGGCCCAGTTGCCCGCCGCCCAGAATGCCGATGGTCGCCCCTTGGGCCAGCGGCTCACTCATCACGCGGCTCCTGCGGGATCGAGGCGGACAGATCGGCGCGCCAACGGTCCAGCCGGTCGGCAAGGGCAGGATCGTTCAGCGCCAGGATGCCCGCGGCCATCAACCCGGCATTGGCCGCACCCGCTGCCCCGATCGCCATGGTTGCCACCGGAAAGCCGCGCGGCATCTGCACGATGGAATATAGGCTGTCCACGCCCGACAGTGCGCGGGTCTGAACGGGAACGCCGATCACGGGCACACGCGTTTTAGACGCCATCATGCCCGGCAGATGCGCCGCGCCGCCTGCGCCTGCGATGATGGCCTGCAGGCCACGATCAAGCGCCGTCTTGCCATACTCCCACAGCCGGTCAGGCGTGCGGTGGGCCGAAACGATCCGCGCCTCATAGGCCACGCCAAGCGTGTCGAGGATGTCTGCCGCTTCCTTCATGGTGGGCCAGTCCGACTGGCTGCCCATGATGATGCCCACTTTCACGTCTGCCATGCCACGCCCCCTTGGATTGCGAGCGCGCACTATAGCCGTGTGCGGGTCTTACGCAATGATGTCGGGGGTCAACTGGTCCTCAAGCAGGGCGATGCGGTCCTTCAGCGCCAGTTTCTGACGCTTCAGCCGCATCATGGTGAACTGGTCGCTGGTGCTGCGCTCCTGCAGGGCGCGGATGGCCTCGTCCAGATCGCGATGCTCGTGGCGCAGCACCTCCAGCCGGGCGCGCAGGATCTCTTCGGAATTCATCTCGGTGGCGATGTTCATCGGTCCTGCCTTGAGTCAGCCTTTGAACGGGTTCGTAACCATAGCGTTTTTCCCCGCCCGCGGGAAGCCGGTCTTGCGACGGGCGCGGCGGGAACCCATATTTCCCCCAATGGCCGCCGCGTGTGCGGGGCCGCAAACACATCAGGTCGCTTGTTCAAGGACTTGCCATAATGACGAAACTGACCCTCGGTTCGCATCCCTACCTGCTGGGATTCGAGCAACTCGAACGCCTCGTGGAACGGACCGCCAAGTCCGGCAACGAAGGCTATCCCCCCTACAATATCGAACAGACCTCGGAACGCGGGTATCGCATCACGCTGGCGGTTGCGGGCTTTTGCGAGGCCGACCTCTCGATCACCGTCGAGGATCGGCAACTGGTGATCCGCGGCCGCCAGGCCGACGAGGACGGCGCCCGTGTCTTTCTGCACCGCGGCATCGCCGCGCGTCAGTTCCAGCGCAGCTTTGTGCTGGCCGACGGCGTCGAGGTCGCTGGCGCGACGATGGAAAACGGGCTGCTGCATGTCGATCTGACCCGGGCCGAGCCCGACAGCGTGGTGCAGACGATCCGTATCGAAACGACCTGAGCCATAGGGGGAGCGATGAACACGAAATACGATTTCCTGCCCGAGGGCGACAACCGCATCGTCTATGTCCGCCCAGTGAAAGTGTCCGATCTGCCCGACGAATTGCGCGAACAGGCCGGCGGCATGCAAGAGCTGTACGCCCTGCACGATGCCAGCGGCGAGCGGTTGGCGCTGGTGCGCGATCGCCGGTTGGCCTTCGTGGTGGCCCGGCAGAACAACCTGGCGCCGGTGAACGTTCACTGAGCGGGCCAGCCTGAAAAATCCTGGCAAAGATTTTTCGAACGCGCCCGTGCCGGGCGCGTGCCTCCGGCGGGGGTATTTTGGCCAAGAAGAAGCAGCCCTCAGCGTGGGGGCCAGAGGCCGTAGCGGCTGTGCAGCAGATCCGCGCAGGCGGCGTTCGCCCCGGCGCGGGTCTGGCCGTCGATCTTTGCGTCCTGCAAGGCGCCGGGGCGGTTCAGCGGGGTGCAGGCGGCACGGGCGGCCGGTGCTAGGCGGATCGGCAGGTCCTGGCGCGCGTAATGGCCCGACAGCCAGATATCATCGACGGCCCAGGCCGCGGGCGGGATGTCATACGCGTCTGACGGGATCATGTCGGGGCGGATCAGCACGCCCGAGAACCCCTGCGCGATATCGGTATCGCCCGCCGGGGTGGAGCGGCGGCGCAGCGCCGTGACCGCAAAGCCCGACGCGGCGACCACGGTATCGGGGCCGTCCTGTGCGGCGCAGAGCGCGGCCAGCCAGCCCGGGCCGTACAGGCAATCGTCATCGCAATAGACCAGCCTTGCGCCCGTCCCGGCCAGGGCACGGGCGGCGGGCAGCACCTTGGCCGCGGGGCCGGGATCGGTGTCCAGCCTGAGCAGGACCACCCCGTCGGGCAGTGCCGGTCGGGGGAACGTGCCGGGAAAGCGGCGGTACTGGCGGGGCAGGGCGAGGATTACCCGGTCGGGCCGTGGGCGCTGGTTCAGGATCGAGGCCAGCACCGGGCGGAGCGTGGCAAAGCGGGGCGGGATCGAGGTGAGCGAGACCACCAGCATCCGGCATCTCCGATACGAAACGGCCGCCCGGGGTTATCCCCGGGCGGCCAGTTGTCAGGCGATGCGCGCCGTGGCTCAGTTGCCCGCGATCAGCCCCATGCTTTCCAGCTTGAGGATCACCTGGTGGGCGCAATTGTCCACGTCCACGCCGGTTGTGTCGACGCATAGTTCGGGGGTCTCGGGCGCCTCGTAGGGGTCGGAGATGCCGGTGAACTCTTTGATCTTGCCTTCGCGGGCCAGCTTGTACAGGCCCTTGCGGTCGCGGCGCTCGCATTCCTCAAGGGGCGTGGCGACATGCACCTCGCAGAAGGCGCCGTATTGTTCGATCATCTCGCGCACGGCGCGGCGGGTGGCGGTGTAGGGCGCGATGGGCGCACAGATCGCGATGCCGCCGTTCTTGGTGATCTCACTGGCGACATAGCCGATCCGGCGGATGTTGATGTCGCGGTGTTCCTTGGAGAAACCCAGTTCCGAGGACAGGTGCTTGCGCACCACGTCGCCGTCCAGCAGCGTGACAGGGCGGCCGCCCATTTCCATCAGCTTGACCATCAGCGCGTTGGCGATAGTGGATTTGCCCGAACCGCTGAGGCCGGTGAAGAAGACGGTGAAGCCCTGCTGCGAGCGCGGCGGCTTGGTCTTGCGCAGTTCGCTGACCACCTCGGGGAAGGAGAACCATTCGGGGATTTCCAGACCCTCGGCCAGGCGGCGGCGCAGTTCGGTGCCCGAGATGTTCAGGACCGTCACGCCCTCTTCGATCTCGTCGGCGGGTTCGTATTGCGCGCGTTCCTGCACGTAGACCATGTGCTTGAAGTCGACCATTTCCAGGCCGATTTCGTCTTGGTGCTGGCGGAACAGTTCCTGCGCGTCATAGGGGCCGTAGAAATCCTCGCCCGCGCTGTTCTTGCCCGGGCCGGCATGGTCGCGGCCGACGATGAAATGGGTGCAGCCGTGGTTGCGGCGGATCAGGCCGTGCCACACTGCCTCGCGCGGGCCGGCCATGCGCATGGCCAGGTTCAGCAGGCTCATCGTGGTGGTGGACTGGGGGTATTTGTCCAGCACCGCCTCGTAGCAGCGCACGCGGGTGAAATGGTCCACGTCGCCCGGTTTCGTCATGCCGACGACCGGGTGGATCAACAGGTTGGCCTGCGCCTCTTTCGCGGCGCGGAAGGTCAGTTCCTGGTGCGCACGGTGCAGCGGGTTGCGGGTCTGGAAGGCCACGATGCGGCGCCAGCCCAGCTTGCGGAAATAGGCGCGCAGTTCATTGGGCGTGTCGCGGCGCGAGCGGAAATCGTAATGGGTGGGCGGCTGAATGCCGGTGATCGGGCCGCCCAGATAGACCTTGCCGGCGGTGTGGTGCAGGTAGTTCACCGCCGGGTGGGCCAGATCGTCGGCGCCGAATACCTTTTCGGCCTCGCGCACCTTGTTGGGCACCCAGCGATCGGTGACGCTGAGAATCGCAAGGATCACCCCTTCCTGGTCGCGCAGGGCGATGTCCTGTCCCAGTTCCAGCTTTTCGGCAAAATCCTCGGTCACGTCCAGCGTGATCGGGATCGGCCACAGCGTCCCGTCGGCCAGGCGCATGTCTTCCACGACGCCGTTATAATCCTCCTCGCCCAGGAAGCCCTTGAGCGGGTAGAAGCCGCCGTTCATCAGCAGTTCCAGATCGCAGATCTGGCGCGGGTTCAGATCCCAGCTGGGCAGGTCGCCAGCCTCGACCTTCAGTTTCTGGGCGCTTTCGGCGGAAACATACAACTCGGGGATGGGGGCGAGGTTGGAAAGGGATGTGGACATTGCTTCAACTCTTTCTTGACGGAAAGCCGGATGGCGGGCCGCGATTTGCGCGCGGCCTAGCGCTGAAATGCGGACGGTTTCAAGACGGCGCCGATCTCTTTTCGCAGCTGCGGCGAAAAGGACGCACAACCGGCGTAGCGTGTCAGTCCTCTTGCTCGGCGAGGAAGCGTTCGGCCTCCAGCGCGGCCATGCAGCCCATCCCGGCCGAGGTGACCGCCTGGCGGTACTTGTGATCGGTCAGGTCGCCAGCCGCGAACACGCCGGGGATCGAGGTGGCCGTGCTGTCGGGCTGGGTGACGACATAGCCGCCCATATGGGTTTCCAGCTGGTCTGCCACCAGTTCCGAGGCCGGCGCATGGCCGATGGCGACAAAGAAGCCCTTGCAGGGGATTTCTTGGGTTTCGCCGCTATCCACATGCTTGACGCGGACGGCCTCTACGCCCAGCGGGTTCTCGGTGCCCAGGATTTCGTCCACCGTGTGATGCCACAGGCATTCGATCTTGGGGTTCTTGAACAGGCGTTGTTGCAGCACCTTTTCGGCGCGCAGTTCGTCCCGGCGATGGATCAGCGTCACCTTGGAGGCGAAATTGGTCAGGAACAGGGCCTCTTCCACGGCCGCGTTGCCGCCCCCCACGACCACGACCTCTTGTCCACGGTAGAAAAAGCCGTCGCAGGTCGCGCAGGCGGAAACCCCAAAGCCCTTGAATTTCTCTTCCGAGGGCAGGCCCAGCCATTTCGCCTGGGCCCCCGTCGCCAGGATCAGTGCGTCGCAGGTATAGGTGGTGCCGCTATCGGCCTGGGCGGTAAAGGGGCGGGCGGACAGGTCGAGGCTGGAGATATAGTCGGACACGATTTCCGCCCCCATGGCGCGGGCGTGGGCTTCCATCTTCTGCATCAGGTCGGGGCCCTGGATTTCCGACTCGCCGGGCCAGTTCTCAACCTCGGTGGTGATGGTCAGCTGACCGCCGGGCTGCAGGCCCTGGATCAGGACGGGGTCCAGCATCGCGCGCGAGGCATAGACCGCTGCGGTGTAACCCGCCGGGCCAGAGCCGATAATCAGAACCTTGCAATGCTTCGTCTCGCCCATCTCTGCCTCCTTGAGTATCGGTCGCGCCCGATATAGTCCCGGCGGACCTGACGCGAAAGCCCTTGCGTGCCCATTCGCCGCAGGTCGCCGCGCGCCGGAGCGTTTAAATATCTTGCGCGTGCGTGAAACAATATTGCGCACCAAAACCCATGCGCATATGATCTGCAAAAGCCAAGAGGAGCAGGGATGTCGGGCAGTAGACTCGATGCCATCGACCGCAAGATCCTGTCGGAATTGCAGGCCGATGGACGCATGACCAATGTGGAACTGGCCCGTCGCGTCGGTATCTCGGCGCCGCCTTGCCTGCGCCGCGTGCGCACGCTGGAGGAGGCGGGTTTCATCCGCGGCTACCATGCCGATGTCGATATCCGCGAGCTGGGCTTTGAGGTGCAGGTCTTTGCCATGGTCGGCCTGCAAAGCCAGGCCGAGGCCGATCTGAAGGCGTTCGAGGCGCGCTGCCGCGACTGGCCGCTGGTTCGCGAATGCCACATGCTGAATGGCGAGGTCGATTTCATCCTCAAATGCGTGGCGCCGGACCTGTCGACCTTTCAGAGCTTTCTGACCGAGGAGTTGACCGCCGCCGACAATGTGGCCAGCGTCAAGACCTCGCTGGTGATCCGCTGCGCCAAGGACGCGCCCGGCGTGCCCTTCGACGTGCTGGAGGAACGGCTGGGCCGGTCGGCCTGAGGGTCAGGCCGCGCCGCGCAGGCTCTCGGCCTCGTGGGTGCTGAGCCGGGGCATGACCAACGGTCCGAAATCGCCGGTGCCATGAAGGTGCGGGAAAAGCTCCAGGAACGCCTCTTGCAGGGACGGGTCCAGGCGCGCCATCGCGTTTTCGCCGGGGTGATAGCTTTCGACCTCGACCCCGTTTGCCACCAGGATGTGGTGGCGCAACAGCCCCAGGTGATAGACGCGCATCGGGCGGACCACGCGCAGTGAAATCACGGCATGGCCATCGGTCAGCGTCGCTGCTGGCACCAGGGCAGAGGGGCCGCCGCACAGGGCGTGGCACCCGTGATGCTGGCTGACCACGCGGGCGCGCGGCCCCAGGACCAGATCGGCCATCGGCCGGTCGATCCCCAGACCCTCGGCGATGAAACGGGTCATCTGCGGCCCGCTTTCGGGCGCGGGGGGCAGCAGGGTAGAGCCGATCCAGACCAGAGGACGCAAACCAGCATCGGCCGTGCGCACCAGCATGCCCGGCACCAGATCCTCGACCGCGACGGGGCCATCGGGGGTGGCGATCAGCGTGCCATGGGTAAAGGCGCAAAAAGCCTCGTCCAGGTGCGGATCGGCGGGCAGGATGCGGACGCGTTCGGCCACCTTGTCGGCAGAGACCAGTCCGGCGGCCTCATATCTGCGCATCAGAGGCATGCTGCGCTGAGGCCGCCGGTCCAGGCGAGCGTTTCCAGTCTTCTTGCCCGTATGGTCCAGGCGTTGCGCCGCCAGTTCGGCAGCCCTCCGGTCGTGGCTTCCCATGCGATCAGTCCTTTCGGTCTGTCACATCTGCGGCGCCCCCACCGGATGCAGAGAGACTGTCGGCAACTTGTCCAATTGGGGGGCTCTTGTCAAAACTTGCCTTGGTTTCGCCCCGATCCCCGGGGGAATGATCGGGGCAGGGCGCGGATTGTTTCTGGCGCCGGGTCCAATCCCGCCATATTCGGCCCGCCGGGTGATTCGTCCCCGCGCGAAATGCAAACGGCCCCGCCGGGGCGGGGCCGTCTTGCCGGACCGGGGATCTGCCCCGGCGTCGGGCGTGTCGTATTCTCAGACTGCTTCGCGGGTTGCTGCGGGCATGTGGCGCGCGCTGCGTTCCCAGGGCAGGGCATGCATCGGCTTGGCGCTTTCGGCGATGATCCAGGCCATCCAGCGGTTGTTCTTTTTCATGGCGTCGCTCCTTTTCCAGGCGTTCCGGGCGGCCTTTGCTGCTCGACCAGCCCCATTGACCTTATCCTGCCCCGGCTTTGGGGCAGGTCTTGGGCAGAGCAGGGCATAGAATGGGGCGTTTTCGGGTCCGGCCTTACAGCCGGATGGCAGAGATCAGGCGGCCGTAATCGGCCTCTTTCGCGTGCACGCTGCGGCGAAAGGAAAAGAAGCGCGCCGGATCGGAATAGGTGCAGTGCCGGGTCCACAGCGCCTGCCCGATCCCGGCGGCGCGCAGGCGGGCAAGCGAATAGCCGGGCAGGTCGAACAGCATCCGGTCGCCCTGGCCGTTGGCAAAGAAGCGGGTGTTGTCCGTGTCGTCGGCGACGAAGGTTGCCAGGAATTCCGGCCCGACCTCGTAAGCGCTTTGGCTGATCGTCGGGCCGATGGCGGCCACAATGTCGGCGCGGGCCGCGCCCAGCCCCTCCATCGCGTCCAGTGTGGCCTCCAGGATGCCGTTCAGCGCGCCGCGCCAGCCTGCGTGAACCGCGCCGATCACGCCGGCCGCGCGGTCGGCGAACAGCACCGGCTGGCAATCGGCGGTAAGCACCGCCAGCGCCAGGCCGGGGCGGTCGGTGACCAGCCCGTCCACCTGCGGCCGGTCCGTCGGGGGGGCATCCAGCGCTGCGACATCGGCGGAATGCACCTGGTGCGCGGTGACCAGATGTTCGGGCTCCACCCCCATCGCACCGGCCACCCGGCCGCGGTTGATGGCCACCACCTCGGACTGGTCCGAGGATCCGCCGCCGCAGTTCAGACCCGAGAAGATGCCCGAGGACGCCCCCCCCCGGCGGGTAAAGAACCCGTGGCGCAGCGGGGCCAAGGCGTCAGAGGTCAGGATTTCCAGCGTCATCAGTCCAGTCCTGGGGGGGCGGGCGCGTCCGCCGGGGTCAGCGCGAGTGTCTTGAAGAGGGTTCCCATTTCCTGCGGATGGGTCAAGCGGCGATGTGCGGCAATATGACTTTCCAGCGCCGCCCCGGTCAGACCGCGCGCCAGCGCCTGCGCCCGGGCGGTGATACCCAGCCGTTCCAGGAACACGCCCTGGGGCGTCATCGCACTGACCCTAAGGCCGGTGGCTGCGCGGGCCAGGGCCGCAAAATCGACATGGGCGGTCAGGTCGGCCTGCCCGGGGTGGGCCAGCGGCGGGTCGTAGGCGTGACGGTAGAGCGCCTGCAGCGTATCCCCGCGCGCGTGCCAGTCGCCGTAATCGACGATCAGCGCCGCCCCGCCATGGGCGGCGATGCGCGTGGCCAATGCGGCGACCGTGGGCGCTGCGGCCGGGCAGGTTTCCACGATCTCGCCCGGTCGGGTATCGGCAAGGCGATGATCCAGTTCGGCCAGGGGCGCGGGGGCCGACAGGCCCAGGGTCAGCGCACCGTCCACCAGCCCGACCTGCCGTTCGCGCCACCCCTGCGCGTCGCGCTGAAACTGGCGGATCGGCAGGGCATCGAAAAACTCGTTCGCGATCACGAACAGGGGGGCGTCGGGCAGGCCATCCACCGTGTCGTGCCAGGTGACGGCATAGCCCTCCAGCGCGTCTTTCTGGGCGGCGCGCAGGCGCGGTGCGGCCTCGACCAGGTGTATCTGCGCGGCCTGGTGAAAGCCGGGCACGCCCTGGGTGGCACGCAGTGCGTCGGCCATCAATGTGCCCCGGCCCGGCCCCAGCTCTGCCAGGGTAAAGGGGACAGGGGCGCCCTGGTCCAGCCAGACCTGCGCCAGCCACAGCCCGATCAATTCGCCGAACATCTGGCTGATTTCCGGCGCCGTGGTGAAATCGCCCGCCGCGCCAAAGGGCTCGGCCCGGGTGTAATAGCCATGCTCGGGATGCAACAGGCATTCGGCCATGTAATCGGCCACCGTGATCGGCCCGGTGGCCGCGATCCGCCGGGCCAGGAGGTCGGCCAGCGGGGTCATGCCGGGCGCCGCAGGGCCGCGATGGCCAACAGGGCCAGGCCCAGGATGACCATCGGCAGCGACAGCACCTGCCCCATGCTCAGGCCCAGCCCGTGCCACTGCACGACATGGCCCATCGGGTTATCCGGGGTGATGAACTGGAAATCCGCCTGCCGGAACAGCTCGACGAACATCCGGGCCAGCCCGTAGCCGGTAAAGAAGACCCCGGCGATCAGACCCGGCCGTTTCAGTGCGCCGCGCCGCCAGGCCAGCCACAGAACCAGCACGCCCAGCACCAGCCCCTCCAGCGCCGCCTCATACAGTTGCGAGGGGTGGCGCGCGCAGGGCATCTGATCCCAGCCGGGGCAATATTGCGCCAGCTCCCCCGGAAACACGACGGCCCAGGGCACATCCGAGGGGCGGCCCCACAGCTCGGCATTGATGAAATTGGCGATCCGGCCAAAGAGCAGGCCCGCAGGCGTTGCCACCGCCAGCGCGTCCGAGGCCGACAGCAGCGGGATGCTGTGCTTGCGGGTGAACAGCACCAACGCCAGCATCACCCCCAGCAGCCCGCCGTGAAACGCCATGCCGCCCTGCCAGATCATCGGGATTTCCCAAGGGTGGGACAGGTAGTGCATGGGTTTGTAAAAGAACACGAAGCCCAAGCGCCCGCCGAGAATCACCCCAAGGATGATCCAGGTTAGTAACCCTTCCACCTGGGCGGGCGTCATCGGGGCGCGTTCGGCGGGCCACAGCCGCGGGGTGCGGACCAGCGACACGATCAGCCGCCACCCCAACAAAATACCGGCAATATAGGCCAGCGCGTACCAGCGCAGCGCAAACTCGATGCCAAGGATCGAGATCGAAAAGATCTCGGGGCTGATGTCGGGGAAGTGAAGGACGGCCTGCATGTCGGGACCCTTGTCAGTGCTGCGCGCGGTCGAAGTCAAGCTTGAGGTTATGCCCGATGCGGCCCATATAGGGGGCGAATGTAACGCCAGAGGCTCACGATGCAGACCCGGAACAAATTTCTCGACGACATGTCGAAGCTGATGACCAACGCGATGGGCGTGGCCCAGGGCGCCAAGGAAGAGGCCGAAACCGCGATGCGCAGCATGCTGGACCGCTGGCTGGCCGACCGCGATTTCGTGACCCGCGAGGAATTCGAGGCCGTGCGCGCCATGGCCCAGAAAGCCCGCGAAGAAAACGAGGCGCTGAAGGCCCGGCTGGACGCGCTGGAAGGCAAGTAAGTCGGACCGCTTGCCCGGCTGAAAACGGGGCGTGCCGCGGGGCGCGCCCCTTTTCCGTGTCGGGCGGGCAAGACAGAGATGCCCCGGCCAGATGGCCGTGCCGGCCAATCACGCCCGCATTGTCAGGCGTCTGGCCGTCACGAACCCCGCGCGCAAGACCCCGGTCGCGCGGCGCCCCTGATGGCCTTGACGGCGGTAACGTGGCATTGTCCCATTGGGGAACGATCCCGAAATTCCCACCCGCCGCGCAGGAACAAGGACAACCCGGATGCTCGACCTCGCACTTGCGAACCTGCTGTCGCCCATCGTCTTGTCGTTCGTTCTCGGGCTGGGCGCGGCGCTGGCGCGCTCGGACCTTGCGGTGCCCGAGGCGGTGGCCAAGGGGATTTCGATCTATCTGCTGTTCGCGATCGGGTTCAAGGGTGGCGCCAGCCTGGCAGAGCATGGGATCGACCTGAAGCTGGGTCTGACCTTGTTGATGGGCGTCGTCCTATCGTTCAGCCTGCCGCTTCTGGGTTTTGCGCTGTTGCGCCTCCTGTCGGGGATGTCCCGGACCGACGCCGCGGCCGTTGCCGGGCATTACGGGTCGATTTCCATCGTGACATTCGTTGCCGCAACGACCGTCCTGGCCGATGCGGGCCTCTCGTCCGAGGGGTACATGGTCGCCGTGGCCGCCGCGATGGAGGCCCCGGCGATTCTGTCCGCGCTTTGGCTGATCTCGCGCGGGTCGGACCAGACAGAGATGAGCGCGGACCTGTGGCGCGAGATCCTGCTGAACGGATCGATCGTGCTGCTGCTGGGGGCGTTCGTCATCGGCATCGCGACGGGGGCCGAGGGGTTGAGCCGGATAGAATCCTTTATCGTTTCCCCGTTCCAGGGCGTCTTGTGCCTGTTCCTGCTGGATATGGGGCTGATCGCCGGGCGGGGTCTGCGCAAGGCCGATGTGCTGGATCGCGGCGCCATAGGGTTCGGGGTGCTGATGCCCCTGCTGGGGGCGGGGGCGGGGTTGTTGGCGTCGCTTGTCGTGGGGCTTTCGGCGGGTGGTACGATGCTGTTGATGACCCTGTCGGCCTCTGCGTCCTATATCGCGGTGCCCGCGGCGATGCGTGTGGCGGTGCCGCAGGCCAACCCCTCCATCTACCTGACGCTGTCGCTGGCGGTGACGTTTCCGTTCAACCTGGTTCTGGGGCTGCCGATCTACCTGACGGTGGCAAAGACCGTGATAGGATCCTGATATGCAAACTCATGATGCCAAGCGGGTCGAGATCACGATTGAACAGGTGATGCTGCGCCGCCTGACGGAGGCGCTGGAAACGGCCGATGTGACGGGGTGGTCGGTCTTGCCGGTGCTGGGCGGATCGGGCCGGTCGGGCAACTGGAGCCGGGACGGCCAGATCAGCCGCGGAACGGGCATGGTGCAAGTGGTCTGCCTGATCCGCCCCGACAAGCTGGACGCGCTGCTCGACGCCGCCTTCAAGGTGGTTGAGCGGCATATCGGCGTGGTCTGCGTGACCGACGCACAAGTGCTGCGCGCCGAACGGTTCTGAGGCGACGCCGTAACGGCGGGGTCGGCAGGGGCGGCGGTTTGCAACGCGCTTTCAGACGGTCCGACCTACAGCCAACCCGGTCTCATCCGTGCCATAGGAATGATGGTGGAGGCGAGTACCGGAATCGAACCGGTGTACACGGATTTGCAATCCGCTGCGTAACCACTCCGCCAACTCGCCAGCGCGGAGCCTCTCATAGCCCAAGGGTTGGGGGGGCGCAAGCGGTGGATGTTGCGCAAAGGTCGGATCGCGTCTTCGTGCGGGCTGCAATATTGCCGTGATGGCGCTTCTGTGGCATCACACGGCCAACAGTTCCGAACCGGAGAGTTCAGCCCCATGCCCGATTTCGACGCCCGCCGCGTGATCATGGTGGATACCCAGGTCCGGCCGTCGGACGTGACCCGCCTGCCGATCATCGAGGCGATGCTTGCCGTCCCGCGTGAAGAGTACGTCCCCGCCGCCCTGCGCGAGGCCGCCTATCTGGGCGAGAACCTGCCCCTGGCCGAGGGGCGCACCGTGCTGGAACCGCGGACCTTTGCCAAGATGCTGGAGGCGATCGATCCGGCGCCCGGCGACCTGGTTCTGGATCTGGGGTGCGGGCTGGGGTACTCGGCGGCGGTGATGGCGCGTATGGCCGATGCGGTCGTGGCGGTCGAGGAAGACGCCGCCATGGCGCGCGAGGCACAGGCGACGCTGGCCGAACATGGGGTCGACAACGTGGCGGTGGAACACGCCGCCCTGGCCGAGGGCGCGCCGCGGCACGGCCCCTATGACGCCATCGTCGTCGAGGGTGCGGTCGAAGAGATCCCCGCCGCGCTGACCGATCAACTGGCCGAGGAAGGGCGCATCGTGGCGCTGTTCGCCGTGCCCGGCGGGGGCGAGGTTCGGCTGGGCCACAAGGTCGAGGGCGCGGTCAGCTGGCGCTTTCTGTTCAATGCGGGCGCGCCTGTTCTGCCGGGCTTTGCCCGTGCGCCCGCCTTCGAATTCTGACTGAGGCATTAATCTTGCCGCGCGATCGGATGCGCGGCCCCGGAAAGGCACGGAACATGAGCGGTATCTTTCGAATGGTCACGGGCGCGGCGCTGGCGGCGTCGATGTTGGCCGGCGGCGCTGCCGCCCGCGCGGAAACGCTGACCGACGCGTTGATCGCGGCCTACAAGAATTCCCACTTGCTGGAACAGAACCGCGCCGTGCTGCGCGCCGCGGACGAGGATGTCGCCCAGGCCGTCGCGGCCCTGCGCCCGGTCATCCAGTTCTCTATGGATGCGACCTATACCGACGGCAACCGCAAGGGGCCGACGGTCGGTACGACGGTTACCAGCGCCTCGGCCGACGTGACGGCGAGCCTGACGCTGTACGATGGGGGCAGCAACCGGCTGGCGATCGACGCGGCCAAGGAAAACGTGATGGCCACCCGCGCCGCGCTGATCGGGGTGGAACAGAACGTGCTGCTGGCGGCGGTCCAGGCCTACATGGATGTCTTTGCCGCGATCCAGAACGCCTCGTTGGCGGAAAACAACGTGCGGGTGCTGACCCAGCAGCTGCGCGCGACCGAGGACCGCTTCGAAGTGGGCGAGGTCACGCGCACGGATGTTTCGCTGGCGCAGTCGCGGCTGGCGGCGGCGCGCTCCAACCTGGTGGCGGCGCAGGGCGCGCTGGCCAATGCGCGCGAGGCCTACCGCCGCGCGGTCGGCAAGTACCCCGCGGGGCTGAGCGGCATTCCCAGCCTGCCGTCGCTGCCCAAGAGCACCAGTTCCGCCCGCGACATCGCCGTGCGCAGCCATCCCGACATCCTGCAGGCGCAGCATAACGTGACGGCCGCAGAGCTGAACGTGGCCCGTGCCAAGGCGGCGCAAGGGCCGTCGCTGTCGGCCAATGCGGGCCTGACGGCCGAGGATGACGGCGGCGAATACGGTTTTGTTGGGCTCTCGCTGAGCCAGACGATCTATGCCGGGGGCGGTCTTTATGCGGCGGAACGGCAGGCCCGCGCCAACGCCGAACGCGCCCGTGCCGCCCTGCTGCAAAGCGTTCGCCTGATCGAGGAACAAGTCGGCAGCGCCTGGGCGAATCTGTCCGTGGCCCGCGCCCAGATCGAGGCGACCGACCGCCAGATCCGCGCCGCGCAACTGGCCTTTGAAGGGACCAAGGAAGAGGCCCGCTTTGGCGCCCGCACCACGCTGGATGTGCTGGACGCCGAGCAGGAATTGCTGGACGCGCGCACTGCGCGGGTTCAGGCCGAAGCGAACCAGTATGTCGCGGTCTACGCGCTGCTGGCGTCCATGGGCCTGTTGACGGTGGAGCATCTGGACCTGGGCATCCCGACCTATGATCCGCTGCAATACTACAATGCCGTGCGTAACGCCCCGGCCAAGAGCATTCAGGGCGCGCGGCTGGATCGGGTGCTGGAGGCGCTTGGCCGGCCCTGAGCCGGCTTGGTGTTGTGTCGAAAGGGGCGTCGCGCTACCCTATCGGGTAGAGGCGCAGAGGGAGAGTGCATGTCCGAGTCCGCCGAACCCCGCGATCTGGAGGACGTTCTGGCCTCGATCCGCAGGCTTGTCGCCGAAGAGGTGGATGCCGCTGTAGTGCCCGAGACTGCGCCCGTGCGCGCCCCCGACCGTCTGGTGCTGACGCCCGCGCTGCGGGTTGCGCCGCCGCAACCGGCACAGGCGGACAGCGCGGATGCGCCCGATACCCCTGATGAGGCGAAAGAGGATCAGGATTGCCCCCCCTCCGACGCCGATGCGGACGACGCCACGGACGCGCCGAAGGCCCCGGCCGAGGACGCTGCCCTTGATGCGGTTGACGAAGACATGTCCGGGGCCGAGGCGGCGCGCGACCAGGCGGGGGATTCCCCCTTTGATTTCCATAGTATCCGGGTGGCCGTCGGCGCGGAAAAGGACGCCGCGCCTGAGGACGGAGCCGCAGAGCCGGATGTAGACGAGTCCGATGCGGATGAGCTCGGCTCGGAATGGCCGGACTATCCTGGGGTTTCCGGTGCGATCGAGGAAACCGCGCTGCTGGACGAGGATATGCTGCGCGAGATCGTCGGCGAGATCGTGCGGCAAGAATTGCAGGGCGCGTTGGGCGAGCGGATCACCCGGAATGTGCGCAAGCTGGTCCGCCGCGAGATCAACCGCGCGCTGGCTGCCCGCAACATCGGCTGACCGTTCACCGAACAAGACCCCGGCAAAAGAAAAGCGCGCCACCGGGGCGCGCCTTTGGGTCGGTTTCTGATCTGCGATCAGGCGGCCTCGGCGCGCTCCTGCACCTGGCGCCGTTCGCTTTCCTCGCGCGACAGCGCGACAGAGGTCCGCACGCCGCGCTCTACGAATTCCATCAGGCCCTTCACCACACGTTCGTTCGGGTCGATCCCGGCACAGGACAACACTTCGCGCCCATCCCGCGAGCGCGCCCAACGGGCGATCTGATCCGGCCCGTTCCCATATTTCTTGTCGTCGGCAATCGCATCATCCAGCGCGGCCAGCACAACAGCGGCGAACAGTTTGCGTGCACGGTTGCCTTGTTCGTGGTTGAAAGCGGAGCCATCAACGAAATCGACCATGTCGTCGTCCTTTTATTCTTGCTCTTGCATTTCGGGCGTGCCGCCGAATATGACGGTTTCGTGGCGATTCGGTATTTCCCTTTTGGAATGCCACCTATGCGCCAGATGCATGGGTCGGTTGCCCGGGACCGTTTATATGGTTGCCTTGCCAGGCTGTCACCAACCAGATATAGGGGCGCGGAAGTTCCGTTCAACCTATCGTCAAGGGTCCAGTCATGCCCAAGATCAATGGAAACGAAATCCGCCCCGGCAACGTGCTGGAACATAATGGCGGCCTGTGGGCCGCCGTGAAGGTGGATCACGTCAAACCGGGCAAGGGCGGCGCCTTTGCCCAGGTCGAATTGCGCAACCTGCGCAACGGGTCCAAGCTGAACGAGCGCTTTCGCAGCGCCGACAAGGTGGAACGCGTCCGGCTGGAACAGAAGGACCAGCAGTTCCTGTATGAAACCGACGGTCAGCTCGTCTTCATGGATATGGAGACCTTCGAGCAGATCGAACTGCCTGCCGATATCCTGGGCGAACGCCGCCCGTTCCTGCAGGACGGCATGACCGTGGTCATCGAATACTACGAGTCCGAGGCGCTGAACGCGACGCTGCCGCAAAAGGTCACCTGCAAGATCGTCGAGACCGAGCCGGTGGTGAAAGGCCAGACCGCGGCCAACAGCTTCAAGCCTGCGTTGCTGGACAACGGCGTGCGGGTGATGGTGCCGCCCTTTGTCGGGCAGGACGAGGATATCGTCGTGAACACCGAAACCATGGAATACGCCGAGCGCGCCTGAGCGCGCATCGCGGCCAGACAGGCGGGGCGGCCCGGATCGGGCCGCCCCGTTTCGTTTGCACCGCAGGGCAATCGCGCGCTATTCCGGCTGCGACGGGGTCAAGGGGGCAGGGGGGTACAATGCTGACACTGGATCATCTGGCGGTGTCGGCCGCGACGCTGGAGGATGGCGTCGCAATGGTCGAGGATCGCCTGGGCGTGCGGCTGGCCCCCGGTGGGCAGCACCCGGCGATGGGCACCCATAACCGGCTGATGGCGCTGGCGCCCGGCCTGTATCTGGAGGTGATCGCCATCGACCCGGACGCGGCCCCGCCGGGCAGGCCGCGCTGGTTCGACCTGGACCGCTTTGCAGGACCGCCGCGCCTGACCAACTGGATCGCCCGTTGCGACGATCTGTCGGCCGCGCTGGCCGATGCGCCCGCAGGCTGTGGCCAGCCGATGTCCCTGGCGCGTGCCGATCTGCGCTGGCAGATGGCGGTGCCTGCGGATGGGCGCCTGCCGTTCGATGGCCTGTTCCCGGCGCTGATGGCCTGGCAGGGCACGCTGCACCCGGCGGCGCTGCTGCCCGAAACCGGGTGCCGGCTGGTCGGGTTGGAATTGTATCACCCACAGGCCGAGGCCCTGCGCGCGGCGTTGCAGGGGCGGCTGAACGACCCGTTGGTTGCGGTACATCCCGGCGACCGGCCTGAATTGCGCGCGCTGATCGACACCCCCGCAGGGCGGCGGGTACTGGAATGAGCGTTCGGCCCGCCCGCGCCGCGGATGCCCCGCAGATTGCCGCGATCTGGGGTCATTACATCCGCGAGACCCTTGTCACCTTCAACGCCGCTGAAAAGACTGCGGCCGAGGTCGCAGCCCTGATCGCCGAACGGCAGGCGGCCGGGCATGGCTTCTTCGTGGCCGAGGATGCAGGCCGCGTTATGGGATTTGCCACCTACGGTCAGTTTCGCGGCGGCGTCGGTTATGCCCGGACGATGGAACACACGATCCTGCTGGACCCTTTGGCCAGGGGCGGGGGGCATGGCCGCGCGCTGATGGCCGCGGTCGAGGATCACGCGCGCGCAGGCGGGGCGCATTCTATCTTTGCCGGTGTCAGTGCGGCCAATGCCGATGGCGTCGCGTTCCACGCCGCGATGGGCTATGCCGAGGTCGCCCGCCTGCGCGAGGTCGGCCACAAGCAGGGCCTTTGGCTGGACCTTGTCCTGATGCAGAAATTCCTTCACGCCTGACCTGACTTTCCCGCCGGGCAGGGGTAGTGTGCGGCCATGTCTCTTTGGTCCCGTATCGCCGATGCCGTTTCCGCGCTGGCGCAGGGTGAAAGCCTTGCGACGGTGTTCGACCGGCTGCGCACCCCGCCCGAACGCTCGGTGGGGTTCACCATCGCGGTGATCGCGCTGGGGGCCAAGATGGCCAAGGCGGACGGGCATGTCACCCGCGACGAGGTCGCCGCCTTTCGAGAGGTCTTTACCATCCCCCCCGCCGAAGAGGGCAACGCCGCGCGGGTCTTCAACCTGGCGCGGCAGGATGTGGCCGGGTTCGAGGAATACGCGGCCCGCATCGCGCGCATGTTCCGAAACGACCGGCAGGCGATCTGTGACCTGATGGAGGGGCTGTTCTTCATCGCCATGGCCGATGGCGCCTATCACCCCGGTGAGGATGCGTTCCTGTCGCGCGTGGCGGAAATCTTCGGCCTCAGCCCGCGCCAGTTCACCACCCTGCGCGCCCGTTTCGTGCCCGATGCGGCGCCCGACCCCTATACGGTGCTGGGCGTCGATCCCGACGACGATCTGGATCGTATCCGCAAGGTCTGGCGCAACGAGGTGCGCGAATGCCACCCGGACCGCATGCAGGCCCGCGGCGTGCCCGAAGAGGCGGTGAAACTGGCCGAAAAACGCCTGATCGCCATCAACGCCGCGTGGGAGCGGATCCTGGCAGACCGCGCCGCATGAGGCTGGCCACCTATAACGTCGAATGGTTCGACAGCCTGTTCGACGACGAGGGCAACCTGCGGGACGATGACGGATGGTCGGGCCGGCAGAATGTGCGCCGCGCCGATCAGATCGCGGCGCTGGGGATCGTGTTCACCGCGTTGGATGCCGATGCGGTGCTGATAGTCGAGGCGCCCGACCATAACGGCCGCCGCGCCACCGTGCCTGCGCTGGAAAACTTTGCCCGCGTCATGCATCTGCGTGCCCGTCGGGCCATCGTGGGGTTTCAGAACGACACGCAGCAGGAAATCGCGCTGCTTTACGATCCCGACCGGCTGACCGTGCGCCACGATCCGCGCGGCGATCCCACCGGCAAGAAGGGGTCGGGCGACGCGCCGCGCTTTGACGGGGTGTTCCGCTGGGACGTGGACGTGGACACCGCCCCGGACCTGATCCGGTTTTCCAAGCCTCCCCTGGAACTGGACATGCAGACCGAGGCCGGGACGCGGCTGCGCCTGATCGGGGTGCATGTGAAATCCAAGGCCCCGCACGGCGCGTCCACCCCCGACGAGGTGATGCGCATTTCCATTCAGAACCGGCGCAAGCAACTGGCGCAGTGCATCTGGCTGCGCCAACGGGTAGAGGCGCATCTGGACGCCGGGGACAGCCTGATCGTGCTGGGCGATTTCAACGACGGTCCCGGCCTGGACGAATACGAAAAGCTCTTTGGCCGCTCGGGCGTGGAAATCGTGCTGGGACAGGACGGCCCGGCGGAGCGGCGGCTTTTCGATCCGCATGCCCGGCAGGCCTTGCAGGGGCGGCTGGCCGCGCAGCCCAGCACCGCGCGCTTCTACATCGGTGCCGAGGGGCGCTATCTGTCGGCGCTGCTGGATTATATCATGGTTTCACCCGACCTGCGCGGCCATGCGCCCGACTGGCGGATCTGGCACCCGTTCGACGACCCCGCGCTGTATCGCGTGCCCGAGCTGCGCGAGGCGCTGCTGACCGCCTCGGACCATTTCCCGGTGACGCTGGATATCGCGCTCTAGCTTCCATTGCGGGCGGGCCTGCTTATATTGGGGCCATGAAACGCATCGCTGCCCTCACGCTTGCCGCGCTTGTCACGCTTTCGCCCGCCGCCGCCCAAGAGGCGGAGGAACCCGGCGACCTGCGCGAGGGGATGGACCTGCTGAACGAGGGTATGCGCCTGTTCCTGCGGGGGCTGGGCGACGAGTTGGAGCCGCGGATGCGCGCGCTGGTCGAGGAGATGGAGCCGGCGATGACCCGGCTGATGGAGTTGATCGACGACATCGACGCCTATCACCTGCCTGAAAAACTGCCCAACGGCGACATCATCATCCGCCGCAAGCAACAGGGCGAAGGTGGCGATCTGCCGCCGGTCGGCCCGGATGGCGAGGTCGAGCTGTAGCGCGCTCAGCGCTTGCGCAGCCGCACCGTCGTTTCCACCCCCAGCGATTTCGCAAGCGAGGCAAAGCGCGCCCGCGCCACCTCGCCGAACAGGGGCTCGGCACCGGGTGACAGCACCAGTTCCAGAACCCGTTTCTTGGGGAAATGGCGCAACTCTGCCAGGCGGTCGGGCCCCTCGGTGGAAAACATCGCGCCAAAGCGCATCGCCTTGCCCAGTACCTCGGCCTCGCGCAACTGGTCGGGGGTCAGCATCTCGAACAGGTGTTCGAACCGGCTGCCCGATCGGTTGTTCTTGTAGCGGTGCAGCAGCGCCACGCCCATATAGACCCGTTCCCAGTGTTCCAGCCCGCCCAGGTTGGCCTGGGTCGCGGAATCGAAGCACACCTCGTGGCGGTAATCGGGATGGGCGCGCCAGGCGGTATCGTGCAGCAGACAGGCGGCCTTGATGATGCGCCGCTTGGCCGGGCTGGCTGCGCCAAAGATGGGCAGCACGAAATTGTACAGCCGCTTGCCGAACCCCGGCAGCCGGGCCGAGGCCGCCTCGGCAAAGCGGCAGGCCTCTGTCAGGGGATCGCGGGCGCGCAGTTCGGCGGGCATCTGTTCGTACAGCAGCCCCTCGCGGATGCCGTAGCTGGACACGGCGATTTCATGGGGTTTCAGCACGGCCACCAGCTTGCGCAGCACCTGGCCCGCCAAGGGCACCAGCGCCATCCGATCCGACGAGGTGCCGGTGCGTGCGCGCAACTCGTCGGGGTCGTTCTCGGCGATCCAGTCAAGGGTGGCCAGCAGCGATTTGCGCGTCATCCGGTATTCGTGCAGCACGGTCAGCGGATAGCCCCGCCGCTCCATGTCCAGCCGTGCGATGGCCCGCCACGAGCCGCCCACCAGATACAGCCGGCTGGGGGCAGGGGGCATCAGCGCGGCCAGTTTCTCGACCTCTTCGGCGATGTAGGCGGCCAGCCCCTTCTTGCCGCCGGGCACATCGCGCAGCTTCAGCGGTCCCAGCGGCGAGGTGCCCCGCGCGCCGACCATGCCGCCGCGCAACTCGGCCAGTTCCATGGACGAGCCGCCGATATCGCAGACCACGCCCTCGGCCCCCGGCCAGCCCAGCAGCACGCCCTGGGCCGACAGCCGGGCCTCTTCGGTGCCGTCGATGACCCACGGTTTCAGGCCGGTTTCCTTTTCGATCAGGGCGCGAAACTCTGGCCCGTCCTCGGCGTCGCGCATCGCGGCGGTGGCGACCACGGTCAGCGGCGTTGCGCCCATGCCCTGGGCCAGCAGGGCAAAACGTTTCAGCGCGCCAAGCGCCCGTTCGCGCCCCTTGGGCGACAGGTGCCCGGTTTCACCCAGGCCCGCGCCCAGGCCGCACATCACCTTTTCATTGAAGAAATAGGCCGGGCTGCGCGCCGCCCCGTCGAACACCACCATACGGACAGAGTTTGATCCGATATCGACCACACCGACGCGGGACAGCGCCCGCGCCTCGGGGCCGCCGAACAACGGGCGGCCAAACGGATCCCAAGCCTCGGCCCTTTCCTCGGCGCTGGCGTCCATATTCTACTCCCCCGTGGCCCGAAATGCGACTGTGCCAAACCCTGTAAGGGGCCGTCAATCGCCTGCCTTGGCCAGGATCGGGACATCGCCCGCCCCGGCCGTGCCACGACCCGAGAGCGAGGGGTTTTCCATGAAGAAGCGGTGGCAGTTGAACGCGTCCTTGCCCGCGGGGGCGCGGACGAAATGGCCGTCGGGCTGCATCACCCAGCTTTGCGCCTCATCGGCCATGTTGGCGGCCATGACCTGATCGACGATCTGCGCCTTGACCGTGGGGTTCATGCACTCGACCAGGGTTTCCACCCGGCGGTTCAGGTTGCGCCCCATCCAGTCCGCGGACGAGATGTAGACGCGCGCCTGCGGCGAGGGCAGTCCATGCCCGTTGCCGAAACAGACAATGCGGGAATGTTCCAGGAAGCGGCCGATAATGGATTTCACCCGGATGTTTTCCGACAGGCCCTTGATGCCCGGCCGCAGCCCGCAGATGCCGCGCACCACCAGGTCGATCTTCACCCCGGCGTTGGAGGCCGCGTAAAGCGCGTCGATTACGTCGGCCTCGATCAGCGAGTTCATCTTGCCCCAGATATGGGCGGGGCGCCCGTTGCGGGCATGCTCGGCCTCCTGGCCGATGCGTTCGATCAGGGTGGATTTCAGCGTCAGCGGAGAGATGGCCAGGTTTTCCATCCCCTCGGGTTCGGCATAGCCGCCGACATAGTTGAACACCTTGGTCGCGTCGCGCCCCAGGGCCGGGTCGCAGGTGAACAGCGACAGGTCGGTATAGATCCGCGCGGTGATCGGGTGGTAGTTGCCGGTGCCGTAATGGGTATAGGTCACCAGCTGGTCGCCCTCGCGCCGGACGACGGTGCTGATCTTGGCGTGGGTCTTGTAGTTCATGAACCCATAGATCACATGCGCGCCCGCCCGTTCCAGCCGGCGGGACTGGCGGATATTGGCCGCCTCGTCGAAGCGGGCCTTGAGTTCGACCAGCGCGCTGACCGACTTGCCGTCCTCGGCGGCCTCGCACAGGGCCTCGACGATGGGAGAGTTCTTGGACGTGCGGTACAGCGTCTGCTTGATCGCCACCACGTCGGGATCACGGGCGGCCTGTTGCAGGAACCGCACCACCATGTCGAAGGTTTCATAGGGGTGGTGCAGCAGCATGTCCTTTTGCCGGATGGCGGCGAACATGTCGCCCTCGTGGTCCTGCACCCGTTCCGGCACGCGGGGGGTAAAGCTTTTCCACAGCAGTTCGGGGTGGTCGTCCAGCACCAGTTCGGACAGGTCCGCCAGGCCGATCAGGCCGCGGATCTCGATCACCTCTTCCTCGCCGATATGCAACTCTTCCATGATGACAGAGCGCAGTTCCTCGGGGGCGCCGGCGGACATTTTCATGCGCACCACTTCGCCGCGGCGGCGTCGCTTCAGCGCGACCTCGAATTCGCGGACCAGGTCTTCGGCCTCTTCCTCCAGTTCCAGGTCGCTGTCGCGCAGCACGCGGAAGGTGCAGTGTCCCACCATCCGGTAGCCCGGGAAGAGCGAGCCGAGATGGATCAGCAGCAATTCCTCCAGCGGCAGGAAACGGTTCTGCCCCTCGGGGGCGGGCAGGGGAATGAACCGCTGCACCTGGTGGGGGATCGGCAGCAGCGCCTGCAACGCCTTGCCGTCGCGTTCCCGTTCCAGCTGCAGCGCCAGGCAGAAGCCGGTGTTGGGGATGAACGGGAAGGGGTGCGCCGGATCGATCGCCAGGGGCGAGAGCACCGGAAAGACCTTGTGCAGGAAATGATCGGCCAGCGTTTCGCGGTCGCCCTTGGTCAGGCGCGAGCGGGTCAGGATGTGGATGCCCTGATCCTCGATCTCGCGCTTCAGCTTGTTCCAGGCGGCCTGCTGGGCCTGCAACAGCTTGCGCGCGTCGCGGTCGATCAGGACCAGTTGTTCGGCCGGGGTCAGCCCGTCGGCGGCGGGCGTGGTGTTGCCCTTCTTTGCCAGTTCGCGCAGGCCCGCCACGCGAACGGTATAGAATTCGTCCAGGTTGGTGGCAGAGATCGACACGAAGCGCACCCGCTCCAGCAGGGGGACGCGCGGGTTTGACGCCTCCTCCAGCACGCGCCAGTTGAAGCCCAGCCAGGACAGTTCGCGGTTGAAGAAGCGCTTGGGCCCCGTGCGCTGTGCTTCGGGGATTTCGATCGGCTCGGGGCGGGGGGCGGTGAGGAAATCTGCCTGTGTCATGCGCGCGCTTATCTGTGGTCCGTGTGAAATCTAGATGACAGTTATCGGCCCCCGGGCGGGGGCTTGTCCAGCAGGTCGCGCGCCAGGCGGGGGCCGGGGCGGCGCCCGGTCGCCAGCGCCTCGCGGTCGATCTGGGCCACGATGTGCGCGGCGGCGGCCATCGAACGTTCCATCCGGCCCAGCAGGTACAGGATCAGGTCGGGCTGAACGGTCAACTGGCGGTCGGCGAACAGCTTGACCAGCACCGCAGCCAGCAAGGCATCGTCGGGCGCGTCCAGATGCGCCGTCGCGGTGCCCTGCATCCGGCTGGCCAGGTCCGGCAGGAGCAGCGGCCAGTCCCGCGGCGGGGTGCGCGCGGTCAGCAACAGCGCGCCGCCCTCTGCCAGCAGCAGGTTGTGCAGGTGAAACAGCGCCTCTTCGTCCGGGCGGGTGCCCGCGATCCGGTCGGCGCCATCCACGGCCACGGCGCCGGTGGCCGCCAATCCGGGCAGATCGGCAGCGGCCAGGTCCAGGGCGTCGATCACCTCTGCCCCGGTCAGGGCGGCCCAGACATGGACCAGGTGCGTCTTGCCCGCCCCCTCGGGACCGATCAGCAGCAGTTTGCCCTGCGGCCAGTCGCGCCAGGCCTCGACCTGGGTGACCACCAGCGCGTTGGCCGGCGAAACGAAGAAATCGTCGCGCCCCCGCGCCGGGCGCACGGGCAGGTCCAGGATCAATTGCCGGGCCATGTCAGGTATCGTCCCCCTCGCGCGCCTCGTCCTCCAGCGCGACGTGGTGCCAGGTCAGCCCCTTGTAAAGGCGGCTATCGCGGTATTGCGCGATGGCAAAGCGGATCAGCACCCCCAGAACGGCCGCGATCGGCACCGCCGTCAGCAACCCGACAAAGCCGAACACGGCGCCAAGCGCGGACAGGGCGAAGATCAGCCAGACCGGGTGCAGCCCGACAGAGCCGCCCACCAGCTTCGGCGTCAGGATATTGCCCTCCAGGAACTGCCCGGCAACGAAGATCGCGCCCGCCGCCCCGATCATCCACGGCGCCCCCCAGAACTGGAACAGCGCCAGGCCAATGGCCAAAACCCCGCCCACGACCGAGCCCACGAACGGGATGAAGGAGATCAGCCCGGCGATGAACCCCACGATCAGCCCGTAATTCAGCCCCAGCAGGCTGAGCGCGGCAGCATAAAACGCCCCCAGGATCAGGCAGACTGTGACCTGTCCGCGGATAAAGCCAGCCAGGCTGGCGTCGATCTCGGCGGCCAGGCGGCGGATGACGGGGGCGTGGTCCAGCGGCAACAGCTTGTCCACCTGGGCGACCATGCGGTCCCAGTCCATCAGCAGGTAAAAGGTGATGACCGGCACCAAAACGACCAGCAGCAACAGGTTCACCACGCCGGCCAACGAGGCCAGCGCCCCGTTTAGCAATTCGTCCCCGCGCGACTTGATCGCGTCGCCGACGGCCACCAGCGTGCGCCGCACGGTCGATCCGTTGTCGTCCAGCGCGGGAAAACGCTCGGTCACGAAGGCCTGGAACTGGCGCGCCATCTCGGGGGCTATGTTGATCAGGGAAACGGCCTGATCGATCAGCTTGGGCACCAGCACCAGTGCCGCGATGGCGAACACGATGACGGCGGCCAGCGTGATCGTCACCGTGGCCAGGACGCGGGAAAAGCCGATCCTTTCCAGCCGGTCCGCGACCGGGTCCAGGAAGTAGGCCACCGCCATCCCGATCAGGAACGGCGTCATCACGTCCCCCAGGAACCACAGCAGCGCAAAGAACACCGCCGATGCGGCGCCCCAGTATGTGACCTGTTCGCGTACCGGCAAGGCCATGGCGGCCCCCTGTTGTTGTTCCCCTCAGTCTTTGCCCAGTCGCGCCGCGCGTGCAAGCCCGCCGCTTGTCTGGCCGGGCGCGATGGCATAGACGGGGCGCAATGTCCACCGCTGAGGCAAGAGACGAAAATGCGCCTGTCCCGCTACTTCCTGCCCGTCCTTAAGGAAACCCCGTCCGAGGCCCAGATCGCCAGCCACCGGCTGATGCTGCGCGCCGGCATGATCAAACAGGCCAGCGCCGGGATCTATTCCTGGCTGCCCATGGGCTTCAAGGTTCTGAAAAAGATCGAGGCCATCGTGCACGAGGAACAGATCCGCGCGGGCCATATCCCGATGCTGATGCCTACGCTGCAATCGGCAGACCTGTGGCGCGAATCCGGCCGTTACGACGATTACGGCGAGGAAATGCTGCGCATCACCGACCGGCACGGGCGCGACATGCTGTATGGGCCGACCAACGAAGAGCTGATTACCGACATCTTCCGCTCTCATGTCGGCAGCTACAAGGATCTGCCGCTGACGCTGTACCATATCCAGTGGAAGTTCCGCGACGAGATCCGTCCGCGCTTTGGCGTGATGCGGGGGCGCGAGTTCTACATGAAGGATGGCTATAATTTCGACACCGACTACAACAGCGCCATCCACGCCTATAACCGCCACATGGTCAGTTATCTGCGCACCTATGAACGGATGGGCCTGAAGGCGATCCCGATGCGCGCGGACAGCGGGCCCATCGGCGGCGACGATACCCACGAATTCTTGGTGCTGGCCGATACCGGCGAGTCGGAAGTGTTCTATGACAGCGCGATCCTGGATCTGACCTTTGGCGATCGGCAGGTGAATTTCGACGATCGCGCGGAATGCACCGCCATCGTCAAGGAATGGACCACGCCCTATGCGCGCACCGATGAAACCCATGACGAGGCGCTGTTCGCTCAGATCCCCGAGGATCGGCGCAAGACCTCGCGCGGGATCGAGGTGGGGCAGATCTTCTATTTCGGGACCAAGTATTCCGAACCGATGGGCGCGGTGGTGACCAACGACAAGGGCGAGCGTGTTCCGGTCCACATGGGCAGCCACGGCATCGGCGTGTCGCGCCTGGTCGGCGCGATCATCGAGGCCAGCCATGATGAAAACGGCATCATCTGGCCCGAGGGCGTGACCCCCTTCCATTGCGGGATCGTGAACCTGAAACAGGGCGATACCGCAGCCGACGCCGCCTGTGCCGGTCTTTACAAGGCGCTGGTCGAAAAGGGGTTGGAACCGCTTTATGACGACCGCGAGGAACGCGCCGGCGCCAAGTTCGCCACGATGGACCTGATCGGCCTGCCCTGGCGGATCACCGTGGGCCCGCGCGGCCTGAAGAACGGCGTTGTTGAGCTGACCTGCCGCCGCACCGGCGAAAGCGAGGAAATGACGCCCGAGGCGGCGGTTGCGAAGGTGGCCGAGATCTATGCGTCCCATCACACCGCCGGGCATTGGGAACCGATGGCGAAATCCAGTTTCCACACCTGGTTGTGAGCTGAGAGGCGGGGAACAAGGAGATTGCCGATGGCCAAAGCCGTACACAGCATGATCCGCGTCCTGGACGAGGCCCGCTCGGTCGATTTCTACCGCCGTGCCTTTGGGCTGGAGGTGGCCGCGCGGCTGGATTTTCCAGAGTTCACGCTGATTTACCTTAGCAATCCCGAAACCGCGTTCGAGGTCGAGTTGACCGTGAACAAGGGCCGCACCGCGCCCTATGACCTGGGCGACGGCTATGGCCACCTGGCGGTCACGGTCGAGGATCTGGAGGGCGAACACGCCCGCTTTCGGGCCGAGGGGCTGGCCCCCCGCAAGATCGTCGATTTCGCCCCGGCGGGGGAACGGGTCGCGCGCTTCTTCTTCGTGGCCGACCCGGATGGCTATCAGATCGAGGTGATCGAGCGCGGTGGCCGGTTCGCGTGAGCCTGGCACCGCGCCGCCCCTAGCCGCTTGACGCCGCCCGTCGGTGCCCCCACTGTCCGGCCGACCGGACCCGACAGGACATCGCCTTGGCCAATCGCACCGCTCCCTTTGCGCCCTTCGAATGGATGATTGCCTGGCGCTATCTGCGTGCCCGCCGGGCCGAGGGCGGGGTCAGCGTGATGACCTGGATTTCGCTGATCGGCATCACGCTGGCCGTGTTCGCGCTGATCGCCACGCTGGCGGTGCGCGCCGGGTTTCGCGCGGAATTCGTCGATACGATTCTGGGCGCCAATGCCCATGTAACGGTCTATTCCACCGTCCATGTGACCGAGGACGGGCAGACCAGCCGCGCGATCACCGATTACCGCGAGATGGCCGAGCGCCTGCGCGCAGTGCCCGGCGTGACGCGCGTTGCCCCCCTGGTGCGCGGGCAGGTGATGGCCGCCGGGCGCGGTCGCAACGCGGGGGTCGAGGTTTACGGCATTTCGCCCGCGGACCTGGCCACCATTCCCCGCGTTGCCGACGCGCAGGAATCGTCCGGCGACATCGCCGATTTTCCCCAGGGCATCGCCATCGGCTCTGGCGTGGCGCGCGAGTTGGGGGTTGGCGTGGGCGACCGCATCCGGCTGATTTCGCCCGACGGCGTCAAGACCCCCTTTGGCACCAGTCCGCGGGTGAACGCCTATGAGGTGGTCTATATCTTTACCGCCGGGCGCTACGACATCGACCGCACCCGCGCCTACCTGCCCTTCGCCGAGGCGCAGAGCTTCTTCAACTCCGAAGGGGCGGCGGACGAACTGGAAGTGATGGTCGAAAACCCCGAGCGGGTGGACGACATGGCCCCCGCCCTGATCCGCGCGGGCGGCGAACGGGTGCTGCTGTGGACCTGGCGCGATGCGTCGGGGTCGTTCCTGCGCGCGCTGGATGTCGAGGACAACGTGATGTTTATCATCCTGTCGATCCTGGTGCTGATCGCGGCGATGAATATCGTGTCCGGCTTGATCATGCTGGTCAAGAACAAGGGCCGCGACATCGGCATCCTGCGTACGATGGGCCTGACAGAGGGTGCGGTGCTGCGCGTCTTTTTCATCTGCGGGGCGTCGGTGGGGCTGATCGGCACCGGGGCCGGGGTGGTGCTGGGCTGCCTGTTCGCGATCTATATCGACCCGATCTTTTCCGCTGTGAACTATGTCGCCGGGGGCGGGGTGTGGGATCCGTCGATCCGGGGCATCTATGACCTGCCGGCCAAGCTGCAGGGGCGCGACGTGGCCTCGGCGGTGATGCTGTCGCTGGGCCTGTCCTTTGTCGTCACGATCTTCCCGGCCCGGCGCGCGGCACGCATGAACCCGGTGGAGGCCCTGCGCTATGAGTGAGCCTGTGCTGGCGCTGGAGCGCGTGGAAAAGGTCTATAACCGCGACCTGCCCTCAGAGGTGCAGGTGCTGCGCGGGGCCTCGCTGGCCATCGCGCCGGGCGAGGTGGTCGCGCTGGTCGCGCCCTCGGGGGCGGGGAAATCCACGCTGTTGCATATCGCCGGGCTGCTGGACACCGCCGATCGGGGCAGCGTGCGGATCGGCGGGCAGGAAATGACCGGCGCCAGCGACCGGCGGCGGACCATGGCGCGGCGGGCCGATATCGGTTTCGTCTACCAGTTCCACCACCTGCTGCCGGAGTTCAGCGCGTTGGAAAACATCGTGCTGCCGCAACTGGCCGCGGGCGTGCGGGCCCGGGTGGCCGAGGCGCGGGCGCGTGACTTGCTGGTCTCGGTCGGGGTGGGGGCGCGGGCGGATCACCGGCCCTCGGCCCTGTCCGGCGGGGAACAGCAGCGCGTCGCCTTTTGCCGGGCGTTGGCCAACGGGCCGCGGCTGTTGCTGGCGGATGAACCCACCGGCAACTTGGACCCGGCAACATCCGACACGGTCTTTGGCGCGTTGATGGGGCTGGTGCGCGAGACCGGCCTGGCCGCCCTGATCGCCACCCATAATCTGGAGCTGGCCGCGCGCATGGATCGCATCCTGCACCTGGAGGACGGGCGCCTGGCCTGATCTTTCAGGGCCACCCCTTAGCCGGGCAGGGCGGTGGTCGGTGCCCGCAGATAGGCCGTGATCGCCCGGCGCAGATTGTCGGCGCGCGGCGCGGCGCGGTCGATCGTTGCGAACTTGTCAGCCAGTTCCACCCCGATGAAGAAGGGCAGCAGGCGGCTGCGGTCGATCGGGGTGAAATACCGCTGCAAGGGCGCGCAAAGCGCGTCGATATCCGGCTGCGCGATGCCGAGGGGGCGTTCTGCCCTGCTGCGGGGATGGCGGGTTTCCAGATAGACCAGGAACCGGGCCAGATCCTTGACCAGCGGCAGCCAGTTGGCGTTCTGGATATCCACGCCATAAAGCGCCGCTGGCGTCACGATCAGGTTTGCGGGGGCGAAATCGCTGTGGCAGCGGGCCTGCGTGACGGTGGCACCGGCAACCGCAGGCAGGCGTTGGGCCAACCGCTGGGCCAGGGCGGCGGCCAGCGCGCCATCCGGGCCATCGGTGATATCGCTCAGATCGGCGGTGCGCACCCGCACCCAGTACCGCCCGCCGAAACTGTGTTGCCGGGTCGCCCTGGAAACCAGGTGGGCCAGCCATTGGCCCGCCCCGCCAAGCAAGGCATCCCGATCCGTGGGGGGCGCATCGGCCAGCATCGCGTCCATGGGCGTGCCCTCGATCCGCGCGGTGACGGTGATCCCTTCGCCCGGCCAGGCATTCAGCAGCGGGGCCACGCGAAACCGCCCGGTGGCCATAAAGGCGCCCAGTCGGGTCAATTCGCGTTTCTGCGCGCGGGCGCGTTCGGTCCGCTCTGGTCCGTGGAACAGCTTCAGTATCGCGGGGCTGTCGGCATACCGGCCCTCGAAGACGGACGAGCCGGGGCCGGTCTTTGCCAGATCCTCGACCGCGAACCGGGCGATGGCCTTGCGGCGCGACTGGATCTCTTGCAGCGTTTCCGCCGCAGCCAGCAGGGTTTCCAGTTCTTCCAATTCGCGTACCATGCCGGGACTGTCGAGGCGATGGCGGCACCGGTCAAGGGCGTTGCGTGCGGGCGGGGGCGGGCCAATCATCCTTTGACAGGCTGGGGCAAAGCTGTAACACTTTGAGAACAAATATTTTCGAGCGGTGTTACAATTTGTCTAGGGGAATGGAAATGTTGACCAAATCCGGCCTGTTGGCCCTCTCCTTCGCACTGGTCGCCGGACCTGCTGCGGCGTGGCAGGACATGACCCGCCCGCACGATCCGAATACCCCGGCCCCGCAGCCTGTGCCGCACAAGGTGAATTACTGCCCCGACGGCCTGCAGCCGGTCAAGTTCAACGGGATGATCAGCTGCGGCGGAACCTACCAGCCGCGCTATATCGTCGTTGATAGCCTTGAGGATGTACCGGCCGATTATGCCGGTCGCGTATATCACCTGCGCCACGGCAACCCGGGCCGGCAGGAACTGCAATAACGCAGCGGGTTTGAACGGGGGCGGACGCATACCGCCCCCGCATGGGGCGCGTGCATGGGCTGCGCTTACAGCGCTTTCAGGTCGCCCGCAGATTGACGGCCGTCGCGGCCCTCGATCAGTTCGTAGCCGATCTTCTGGTTGTCGGCGAGGCCGGTCATGCCGGCGCGTTCCACCGCCGAGATATGCACAAAAACGTCCTTGCCGCCATCATCGGGGGCGATAAAGCCATAGCCCTTGGTGGTGTTGAACCATTTCACGGTGCCGGTAGGCATCTTCCACTCCTATCGTCGTTCCGCGCCCGCGGGATTGCGGCACGGTAGGTCACAGCCAGGTCTTCCAGTCTTCCGGCTGCCCCTGAAGGAGGAGCGGTCGTCCAGTCGTCTGCCGTCACACATTGAGGATGGGGGGCGAATCGGGGCAAAAGCAAGCGCCGAGCGGTCGCGCCGCCGTCGCAGCCACCGTGTGATGACAAAGGAGGCAAGGATGATCCTCTTTGGCCTGAAAAACTGTGACACCTGCCGAAAGGCCCGCCGCGCACTGGAGGCCACTGGTCACCCAGTCACGTTCCGCGATGTGCGCGCAGAACCGATGAGCGGCGAAGACCTGAGCCGTTTCCTTGGCGCCTTTGGTGAGGAGGCGTTGATAAACCGCCGTTCCACCACCTGGCGGGGCCTGTCCGAAGATGAGCGTGCCGCCCCGCCCGCCGATCTGTTGGCCGCCCACCCCGCGCTGATGAAACGGCCGGTCATCGATGCGGGCGGCGATCTGTATCTGGGCTGGGGGCCGGAGGTTCAGGCCGCCCTGCTGTAAGCGGCGCGGCGGCGTTGCAGCCAGCCATCCACCGACAGCGGCCCGCCCCCCAGCAGCGCGGGCACGGCCAGCAGCGTGACCCAGATCAACCGCTGGTCCAGAATCGCCGCATCCGGCATCCGATCGAACCACGCGCCCAAGGTCACCGGGTCGGACAGCGCGCCGTGCCCGATCAGGTCGGTCGCGGTCTGCACCAACACGAACCCGATCATGCCAAGCGCGGCCAGTCGCGTTGCAAGCCCGATCAGCAGCAGTGCGGGTAGCAGGAATTCGGCCCAGGTGCCGGCGATGACGACCGCGTGCTGCCAGGGGGCAAGCGCACCCACATCAAACCCCGCCGCCGCCATCGCGCGGGGGAAGATCTGCGCATACGCCCCTAGGGCGGGTTGGATCAGGCCCAACGGGCCGTCGCCATGCTTGGTCAGGGCGGAGGCCCAGAAGTAGATCAGTAAAGATGCAGCAAAAGTGAAACGCACGAGTGTCGTCAAGATCGGCTTTGCGCTTCTCTCTTCGATAGACGGTATGAAATTTTCATATTTTTTTATAGTGCTATGCATTGTGTCCCTCACCCTGAAAGCCGCAGATCGCGCCATGTTTCAGAAGAATGTTCAAAAGCTCTAGAATATCGGAATCCTGAAATTCTGAATCCGCGCATTCCAGTGCCGAGCCCAGCGATTTGCCCTCTTTCAGCGCGGCGATCACGGCCCCGCCTCCCTGTGGCAGCAGCAGGGGCACGGGATCGAAACCGGGCCGCGCGATCAACACGTCCTGCGGGCCCGGCTGCGGCGGGCGTCCGCCGTGATGGGCCTGCCAGATCCCCAGGACCGGCCAGTCGGACCGGATCAGCCGCAACGCGGGGGCCAGGCGCAACCGCATGCGTGCCAGATCCTCGGCGGTGTATGTGGTCAGTATCCGCGGGTCCAGCGGTGTGGCATCGGCGGCGTGATAGCTTTCGCGCAAGGCCAGTTCCAGGCGCGCAACATCGGCCAGGTAGCCCAGATGCGCAACCGGCGCGAACGCGGCCAAAAACACGGGAAAGGCCGTGCCATAGAGCATCAGCCGCGGCGAGCTCGGCGGGTGGGCACGCACGAATTCCCCGGCCATCGCGGTAAAGAACTCTGCCCCGACCAGGGCCCGAACCACGGGAAACCCGGTTTCCATCGCGGCGATCAGGCTGGCCACCACGTTGTTTCGGTAGATGTCGAACCGGCGTCCGGCCCCGCGCCCGCCCCGCCCGTGCAGCCCCGCAGGCGGGTCCAGCCGCGGCGCCAGCAGGGCCGCGGCAAAGGCGTGCTGACCGCTCATGCCGCAACCTCGGCGGCAAGGGTGGCGGCGCGCGCGGCCTCGGCGGCCAGCACCGGCCAGTCGGGCACGTCGGTGTCCCACTCGATCAGGGTGGGGCGGATGCCGCCCCGCGCGATTGTATGGGCGTACAGCGCCCAGACAGGATCGGCCACTTGTGCGCCATGGCTGTCGATCAGCAGGGGATTACCATGTTCATCCTGCTGGGCATCGTGCCCGCCCAAATGAATTTCGCCAACCTGATCCAGCGGAAGGGCGTCGAGATAGGCCACCGGGTCGGCGCCGCGATTGGTGCAGGCAACGTGGACGTTGTTCACGTCCAGCAACAGCCCGCAGCCCGTGCGCCGCACGATCGCGGCCAGAAAGTCGGTTTCGGTCATCTCGGTTTCCGCGAATTCCAGATAGGTCGCGGGGTTTTCCAGCAGCATCCGCCGGCCAAGCGTATGCTGCACCCGGTCGATGTGATCGCAGACGCGGGCCAGCGTGTCCTGCATATAGGGCAGGGGCAGCAGGTCGTTCAGATAGGCGCCCTCGTGGGTGGACCAGGCCAGGTGTTCGGAAAAACTGGCGGGGTTCAGCCAGTCCACCAGATGTTTCAGCCGCGCCAGGTGGTCGGTATCCAACGGCCCCTCCCCCCCGATTGACAGGCCCACCCCATGAACCGAAATCGGGAACCGTTCGGCCAGCGCGCGCAGTTGGGCCAGCGGGCGGCCGCCGTCGCCCATGTAATTCTCGGCGTGGATTTCCAGCCAGGCGACCGGGCCGGGATCGGCCTGAATGTCGCTGAAATGCTGTGCCTTGAAACCGACGCCGGGCCGCGGCGGCAGGCTGGGGTGTGTCGTGTCGAGCATGGCGTCCTCCGTTGAATGATGGCGGCCCCGGGGCTGTGCCCGGGGCCGGATATCCGATCAGGACGGCAAGTCGCGCATCAGCGGCTCAAGCGAGCCCATACGATCGCCCGGCAGGTCCATCGTTTCGCAGGTGCCAGCGGGGACCAGCGACCAGGCGTTGCCCTGGTAATCGACGCTGGAGGTGCCCGCGCAGGTGGTGCCGGGGCCGGCGGCACAGTCGTTTTCGCCCGCCAGCGAAACGCCGTAGCATTTTTCGTTCGCCTGCGCGGCGGCGGGGGTGGCGGTGTGCGCGGCGATCGCCGCAGTCAGGGCGCCGGCCAGCGCCAGCGTGGTCTTGGTGTTGCTCATGTCTTACTCTCCCTTGGGGTTTCCCATGTCGCATCCCTTGCGACAGGGCCAAGTGAGCGCGGAGCGTCGTTCAACTGCCAGTCACAGGCCGGTGCAGCACGCCGCCGTGACGGGGCGTGACCTTTCGCGTGCGCGCACAGGAGGTCTGCAAAAATGCAGAAGGCGCCGGAAAACCGACGCCTTCTCAATAGGGTGGGGGATTGCGATCAGGCCAGGTCGGGCGGGGTCGCCTCGACTGCCAGGTCGGCGACGATTTCGTCCAATGTTACAGTTTTGGTCTGCTTCTCGCCCAGCCTGCGCACGGTCACGGTGCGCTCTTCGACCTCGCGTTGGCCGATGGCCAGGATCACCGGCACCTTGCCGACGGAATGCTCGCGCACCTTGTAGTTGATCTTTTCGTTGCGGATGTCGGCCTCGGCCCGGATCCCGCGTTCGCGCAGCGCGTTGACCACCTCGTACACGTAATCGTCGGCATCCGACACGATAGAGGCCACGACCACCTGGCGCGGGGCCAGCCAGAACGGCAGCTTGCCTGCAAAGTTCTCGATCAGGATGCCGATGAAACGCTCAAGCGACCCGAAGAGCGCCCGGTGCAACATGACCGGGTATTCGCGCGCGCCTGCCTGTGTCACGTAGGTCGTTCCGAACCGCTCGGGCAGGTTGAAATCGACCTGCAAGGTGCCGCATTGCCAATCCCGGCCGATCGCGTCGCGCAGCACGTATTCAAGCTTGGGGCCGTAGAACGCGCCTTCCCCTTCGAAGATCGTGTAATCATGGCCAGCGCTGTCCAGCGCGGTGCGGAGCGAGTCTTCGGCCCGGTCCCAGCTTTCATCGCTTCCGATGCGGTTTTCGGGCCGGGTCGAGAGCTTGATACGCACGTCCTCGAACCCGAAATCGCTGTAGATCGACAGAATCAGGTCGTTGATCTTCAGGCATTCCTCGGTCAGCTGATCGGGCGTGCAGTAGATATGCGCGTCGTCCTGGGTAAAGCTGCGCACGCGCAACAGGCCGTGCAGGGCGCCGGACGGTTCATAGCGGTGGACCTTGCCGAATTCCGCGATCTTCAACGGTAGATCGCGGTAGCTTTTGACGCCCTGGCCATAGATCAGCATGTGCCCCGGACAGTTCATCGGCTTGAGCGCATAGTCGCGATCATCCTGGGTCTGCGCGAGGAACATGTTGGCGCGGTAGTTCTCCCAGTGGCCGGACTTTTCCCAAAGCGCGCGCTCCATGATGTCGGGTGAGTTCACCTCGACATAACCGGCGGCTTCCTGGCGGCGGCGCATGTAGCCGATCAGGGTCTGGAACAACTGCCAGCCATGCGGGTGCCAGAAGACGGAGCCGGGCGCCACCTCCTCGAAATGGAACAGCCCCATCTCGCGGCCCAGGCGGCGATGGTCGCGCTTTTCGGCCTCTTCCAGGAAGGTCAGGTAATCCTTCAGCTCTTGCCGGGTCTTGAAGGCCACGCCATAGATCCGTTGCAGCATCGGCCGGTCGCTGTCGCCGCGCCAGTAGGCGCCGGCCACTTTCATCAGCTTGAACGCATCGGCGGGCACCTGGCCCGTGTGTTGCAGATGCGGGCCGCGGCACAGATCCTGCCAGTGGCCGTGCCAATACATGCGGATCGGCTGGTCCTCGGGGATCATGCCGACCAGTTCCACCTTGTAGGGTTCGCCGTTCGCCTCGTAATAGGCGACCGCCCGGTCGCGGTCCCATATTTCGGTGGTAACGGGATCGCGGCGGTTGATGATCTCTTTCATCTTGGCCTCGATCTGGCCAAGATCCTCGGGCGTGAAGGGCTCTTCCCGGTCGAAATCGTAATACCAGCCGTTGTCGATCACGGGGCCGATGGTGACCTTTACGTCGGGCCAGATTTCCTGAACCGCGCGGGCCATGATGTGGGCCAGGTCGTGCCGGATCAGTTCCAGCGCCGGTTCGTCATCCTTCATCGTGTTGATGGCGACGGCGGCATTTTCGGTGATCGGCCATTGCAGATCCCAGTGGGCGCCGTTCACATTGGCGGAAATCGCCTTTTTCGCCAGAGAGTTGGAAATGCCTGCGGCGATCTCGGCGGGGGTGATCCCGGCCTCGAACGCTTTGACGTTACCATCGGGGAAGGTGATGTCGATCTGGCCCATAGCTGGACTCCTCGTCGGTTTGGCGCCCACGGAACGCCCGGTTGCGGGTTATGTCTGACGCCTAGGTGAACCCCGGCGCCGGGGGTGTCAAGCATTTGCAGGTGCGGCGCAAGCGCCGCACCGCAGCATTACGCCAGTTCGGCCAGCCGGGCCAGGGCGGCGCGCAGCTTGTCGGCCTCTTCGCTCTTGGCGGCGGCCAGGTCGCGGGTTTCCTCGACAACGTCCTCGGGGGCGCTTTCGACGAATTTGGGGTTCTTCAGCCGCCCTTGCAGCCCGCCCAGTTCCTTTTCCAGCTTGGCCAGAGATTTTTCCAGCCGCGCCTTTTCGGCGGCCACGTCGATGATGCCCGCCAGCGGCAGGCCCAGGGTGCCGCCCTCTACCGCGATTGTGATGCAGCCCTTGGGCAGGGCGTCCGCCGCGTCCAGGCTTTCGATCCGGGCCAGGCGTTTTATCAGCGCCTCGTTGCGGTCCCATGCGGCGCGGCCATGGGTGTCCAGTTCGGTATATAGCATGGGCACCTGCGCGCCGGCGGGCACGCGCATCTGCGCGCGGGCCGAGCGGACCTCCTCGATCAGCGAGATTACCCAGTTCATTTCGCGGTCGGCGTCGGCATCGATCAGTTCCGCGCCATAGGTGGGCCAGTCGGCGTGCACCAGCATCTTGGACCGCTGGCCCAGCGTGCCCCACAATTCCTCGGTGATGTAGGGCATGATCGGGTGCAGCAGGATCAGGCACTGGTCGATGACCCAGGCCATGGTGGCGCGGGTTTCGGCCTGTTGTTCGGGCGTGCCGTCCATCAGCAGGGGTTTCGAGAATTCCACGTACCAGTCGCAGACCTTGCCCCAGACAAAGGCATAAAGCGCGTTCGCCGCGTCATTGAAGCGGTAGGCGGCCAGCGCCTCGTCCACCTCGGCGCGGACACGGGCGGTTTCGCCGATGATCCAGGTGTTCACAGTCTCGGACGGCGTCGGAACGGTGCCATCAGACTTGTCGTTTTCGAACACGCCATTCATTTCGGCAAAGCGCGCGGCATTCCACAGCTTGGTGCCGAAATTGCGATACCCGGCAATGCGTTGCGTGGACAACTTCAGGTCGCGGCCCATCGCGGCCATGGCTGTCAAAGTAAAACGAACCGCATCTGCGCCGTATTCGTCGATCAGTTCCAGCGGGTCCAGCACATTGCCCAGGGATTTGGACATCTTCTTGCCCTTCTCGTCGCGGACAAGAGCGTGAACATAGACCGTGTGGAACGGGATCTGATCGACCACGGCCAGTTGCATCATCATCATCCGGGCAACCCAGAAGAAGATGATGTCGAACCCGGTAATCAGGACATCCGTGGGGAAGTATTTTTCCAGCTCTGGCGTCTTTTCAGGCCAGCCCAGCGTGCCGATGGGCCAGAGGCCGGAGGAGAACCAGGTGTCGAGGACGTCGGGGTCGCGACGCAGTTCAACAAAAAGCGTGCCAGGTTTCCCCGACTTATAATCGGCTACCCAACCAGCCTCGACATTCGAAACGAGCTCGATTTCACGCCCAGCATGATCTCGAACGCTGATATTCCCGCCGTTTTCAACCGCTACTTGAATCTCTTGGTCGGGTCGCTTCGCGGCGTAGCGTGAATGCGCCATTTTGACCGCTTCGCTTTCAGAAGCCGCACAATACTCGTTTCCTTCTTGATCATACCAAACCGGGATCTGATGCCCCCACCACAGCTGGCGGCTGATGCACCAGGGCTCGATATTTTCCAGCCAGTGGAAATAGACCTTGCGGTCGCGTTCGGGCAGGATCTGGGTGCGCCCGTCGCGCACGGCGTCCAGCGCGGGGCCGACGATGGCCGCGGCATCCACGAACCACTGGTCGGTCAGCATCGGCTCGATCACGACCTTGGACCGATCGCCAAAGGGCTGCATGATCGGTTTGTTTTCCACGAAGGGGATCAGGCCCGGTTCGCCCTCTTCGCCCGCCTTGGGGTTGGGCACCATCACGGCCAGCCCTTCGGCGGTGATATCGGCGACCACCTGCTTGCGCGCCTCGAAGCGGTCAAGGCCGCGGTATTTCTCGGGCACCAGGTTCACGGCGGTCGTGTCGATGGAGGACGCGTTTTGATGCCCCTCGGCGATGGCGCGGGCAAGGGCGGCCTCTTCGGCATAGGGTTTGCCGTCGGCGCGCATGTGGCCCTTGGTGTCCATCAGCACGTAAAGCGGGATCTGGTTGCGCAGCGCGACGCCGTAGTCGTTGAAATCATGCGCGCCGGTGATCTTGACCGCGCCGGAGCCGAAATTCGGGTCGGGGTATTCATCGGTGATGATCGGGATCAGGCGGCGGTGTTCCTTGGGGCCCACCGGGATTTCACACAGCTTGCCCACAATGGGCGCGTAACGTTCGTCACTGGGATGCACCGCGACCGCGCCGTCGCCCAGCATGGTTTCGGGCCGCGTCGTGGCGATGGAAATGTAATCGCGTTCCTCTTCGAGGATGACGTTTCCGTCCTCGTCCTTCTCGACGTAGGTGTAGGTTTCCCCCCCCGCCAGCGGGTACTTGAAATGCCACATGTGGCCCGCGACCTCGATATTCTCGACCTCCAGGTCGGAAATCGCGGTTTCGAAATGCGGGTCCCAGTTGACCAGCCGCTTGCCGCGATAGATCAGGCCCTTGTTGTACATCTCGACAAAGACGCGGATCACCGCGTCGTGGAAATTGCCGTCCTCGCCCGCGGGCGCGCCGGGGGCGCCAGACATGGTAAAGGCGTTGCGCGACCAGTCGCAGGACGCGCCCAGCCGTTTCAGCTGGTTGATGATCGTCCCGCCGGACTGCTGCTTCCACTCCCACACCTTTTCCAGGAATTTCTCGCGCCCCATCTCGCGGCGGGTGGCGTTGGATTTGTCCTTGGCCAGTTCCCGTTCCACGACCATCTGCGTGGCGATGCCCGCGTGGTCCTGCCCCGGCTGCCACAGCGTGTCAAAGCCCCGCATCCGGTGCCAGCGCACCAGAATATCCTGCAGCGTGTTGTTGAAGGCGTGCCCCATGTGCAGCGACCCCGTCACGTTGGGCGGCGGGATCATGATGCAGAACGTATCGGCGCCGGGTTTCGCGTTGGCACCGGCGGTAAAGCAGCCGGCGCTTTCCCAGGCGTCGTAAAGGCGCTGTTCGGCCTCGGCGGCGTTGAAGGTCTTTTCCATGGGCATGCGCGGGATCCTCGCGTGGGATGGGCTTGGCCGCTGACTTAGCGAAAGCCCGGGCCAAGGCCAACCCCCGGCGGGGCTGGACAGGGCGGCCAAGCCCGCTACCCTGCGCCGCGTCGGTTAGGGAGGGCGCGATGGAAACGAAATTCGGACAGGGCCAGACGGTCAAGCGGGTGGAGGATCTGCGCCTTTTGACGGGGCAGGGGCGGTACGTGGACGATATCGCGCCCCAGGGGGCGCTGTTCGCGTTGTTCCTGCGCTCGCCCGTGGCCCATGCTGATATCGCCGCACTGGATGTGGCGGCGGCACGGGCCGCGCCGGGGGTGCATCTGGTGCTGACCGCGCAGGATCTGCTGGATGCGGGCGTGGATCTGGACCTGAAGGGTACGCGGGTAAAAAACCGCGATGGCAGCCGGGGCGCAGGGCCCGAACGCCCGCTGCTGGCGCGCGGGCGCGTGCGCCATGTGGGCGAGGCCGTCGCCATGGTGGTGGCCGAGACGCTGGACCAGGCGCGTGACGCGGCCGAGTTGATCGAGTTCGACTTCGACGAGCTTGACCCGCACCTGGACCTGGCCCCCGGCGGCCCGGACCTGCACGCCGAGGCGCCGGAAAACGTCGCCTATGACTATGCCCTGGGGCAGGCCGACGCGGTGCAGGCGGCGTTCGATGCTGCCGCGCATGTCGTGGCGTTGCAGGTGCCCGACCACCGCGTGATGGCCAATTCGATGGAACCCCGCGGCGCCTATGCCGAATGGGACGGCCAGCGCCTGCACCTGTGCGTCAGCGGTCAGGGCGTCTGGGGTGACAAGACGCGGCTGTCGAAAATGCTGGGCCTGGCGCCAGAGGATGTGCGCGTGAGCACGCCCGATGTGGGCGGCGGCTTTGGCATGAAGGGGATGACCTACCCCGAGTATTACGTGATCTCCCACGCGGCGCGCGTGCTGACCCGGCCCGTGCGCTGGATGTCCGAGCGGGGCGAGGGGATGCAATCGGACAATGCCGGGCGCGACCTGACCTCGGCCGTGGAACTGGCATTTGACGGCGATTACCGCGTCACCGGCTACCGCGTCACGACGCTGTCCAACCTGGGTGCCTATAATTCGCAATACGCCCAGCCGATCCAGTCGGACCTGTTTTCCAAGGTGCTGACGGGGGTCTATGACATCCCGGCCGCGCTGTTGCAGGTGCGGGGTATCTACACCAACACAACGCCCGTGGATGCCTATCGCGGCGCCGGTCGGCCCGAGGCGATCTTTGCGCTGGAACGCACGATGGATCACGCCGCCCGCGTGCTGGGGGTCGATCCTTGGGAACTGCGGCGGCGCAATTTCATTTCGGCCGATGCGTTCCCCTATACCACACCCACGGGGCAAACCTATGACGTGGGCGATTTTGCCCGCGTGCTGGACCGGGTGCACCGGGTTGCCGATGTGGGCGGCTTTGCCGCGCGCAAGGCGGCCAGTGCCGCGCAGGGGCGGCTGCGGGGGCTGGGCCTGTGCTGTTACATCGAGTCGATCCTGGGCGACCCGACCGAGGGCGCAGAGGTCGAATTCTGCGCGGATGGCACGGTGAACCTGTATGTCGGGACGCAGTCGAACGGGCAGGGGCATGAAACGGTCTATGCGCAATTCCTGTCGGACCAGACCGGCATTCCCTTCGGCCAGATCCGCGTGGTGCAGGGCGACAGCGACCGCATCGCCAAGGGGGGCGGCACGGGCGGGTCGCGCTCTGTCACGGTGCAATCCAGCGCGACGCTGGCCACGGTAGACAAGATGGTTGCCGCCTTCACCCCCTTCCTGGCCGCCCAGATGGGGGTGGACCCGTCTGCTGTCGCCTTTGACGAGGGGGCGTTTCGCGCACCGGGGTCGAACCTGACCCCGACCTTGATCGAGGCTGCGGAACTGGCCCGGGCAGAGGGGTGCAGCGATCTGCTGCGCCATCACGCGGAATACAAGCTGCCCGCGCGGTCGTTTCCCAACGGCGCCCATGTGGCAGAGGTCGAGGTTGACCCAGAAACCGGGCAGGTGCGCGTGGTCGGCTACGCCGTCACCGACGATTTCGGCAACCTGATGCACCCGCAATTGGCCGAGGGGCAGGTGCATGGCGGCGTGGCCCAGGGGCTGGGCCAGGCGCTGTGTGAACATGTGGGTTATGACGAATACGGCCAGCTGCTGTCGGCCAGCTTCATGGACTATGCCATGCCACGGGCCGATGACATGCCGTTTGTCACCTTCACCACGGAACCCGTGCCCTCGACCGCCAATCCGCTGGGGATGAAGGGCTGTGGCGAGGCCGGCACCGTGGGCGCGATCGCTGCGGTCGCGAACGCGGTGCAGGATGCGCTGTGGGACCGGGGCGTGCGGGTCGCGGACATGCCGTTCACGCCGAACCGGGTGTGGGAGATGCTGCGCGCGGCGGGCTAGGGGTCAGCCGGCCATCCGTGCCTCGGCCCGCTGGCGGGCCAGCGCGCTGTCGCGGTCGTTGATTCCCAGCAGGCTGGCGGTCAGGCGCATCAGCGCATCCTCTTCGTGGTCGCGGATGCCATCGGCCAGAACGACCTCCCACAAGGCCTCCATCACGGCGGCGCGGTCCTCGTAGGGCACCGCGTCCTTGATCGCGCGGGTAAAGCGGACGGTGTCGGGGGCCTCGGCCTCCAGCGCCTCGGCGCGGTGGCGCAGGTCCAGCGCGGCATCTGCGTCCAGGCCATAGCGGGCGGCCAGGATACGGGCGATGCGCTCGGCCTCTTCGTGGGCGTATTCGCCGTCGGTGCGCGCGATGCGCACCAGCAGCGCCCCGAGCGCAAGCCGCGCATCGGCGTCGGGCAATGTCTCGGGCTGCGGCTGGATCAGCCGGTTCAGGAAATCGGCAAACATGTGATGGATATAGCGCCGCGTCAAAGCCATGAAAAGCGGCTGTTGCCCGGCCTGCGGCCACGATTGCGAGAGGCTAGCCCGTCAGCGGTACGCAGCCGAACCGGATGTCGTCCAGCGCGATCCCGCCCTTGTCCAGGTTGGTGACGGTGATCCCTGCAATATCGGCGGTCTGTCCGGCGCGCAGATAGCCATAGCCGGTAATCCCGCCGCCCGGGGCATGGCGCAGGCGGGCCAGTTTGCGCCCGTCGCGGGCGTAAAACGTGACGGTGACATCACCCACATGATCGGCGTTGCGGCCCAGGGCGTCGACATATTCCGTGTGCAACCGCAGGGCCACGGCGCAGGCATCGCGGGCCAGCCAGATCGCCAGCGCGCCCTCGCCCCGGCCCTCGGGCACGGGCCAGCGGCGGGGGCCCAGCGGATAGACGGCGTTGGATCGAAAGGCCCGGTGAAAGGACACGCTCAGCCCCGCATCCGGGGCGCCGGTTTCCAGGGTCAGCGGCGCGGTGGGCCGCCCTGTCACGCCGTCATGCAGGCCGTTTTCGGGGCCGGGCGCCATGCGCAGCGCCTGCCCGGCAAACCGTTCGCCCAGCCGGGCGCCCGCCGTTGCATAGCCGTGGTCCAGGTTGTGGCCCGGTTCGGGCAGGGCGGGCAGGTCGTCGAAATCGGCCCGGCCGCTTAGCAGTGGGGCCAGCGCGTCGTAGGGCAGCGTCTGCACCGCCTGCGCCCCGACCGGGACGGCCAGCGCAAGCCAGGCGATCAGCGCGCCCGCGCCCCTCACACCAACCGCGAGGTATCCACCGCCGCGCGCACGAAATCGGCGAACAGCGGATGCGGCGCGAAGGGTTTGGATTTCAGCTCGGGGTGGAACTGGACGCCGATGAACCAGCGGTGATCCTTCCATTCCACGATTTCGGGCAGGCGCCCGTCCGGGGACATACCGGAAAAGACCAGGCCCTTTTCCTCAAGCGCGTCGCGGTATTTCGTGTCCACCTCATAGCGGTGGCGGTGGCGTTCCTCGATCGTGGTGGTGCCGTAGATCTGCGCCACCTTGGACCCCTCTTTCAGATGGGCGGTGTAGCTGCCCAGGCGCATCGTGCCGCCCTTGTCGTCCTCGACCTTGCGGCGGACGGTGGCATTGCCCTGCACCCATTCCTTCAGGTGGTAAACAACGGGGGTAAAGCGTTTCTGCCCGGCCTCGTGGTCGAACTCCTCGGACCCGGCATCGGATAGTTCGGCAACGTTGCGCGCGGCCTCGATCACGGCCATCTGCATGCCCAGGCAGATGCCCAGGTAGGGCACGTCGCGTTCGCGGGCGAATTTGGCGGCCTTGATCTTGCCTTCGGTTCCGCGTTCGCCGAAACCGCCGGGCACAAGGATCGCGTGGAACCCCTCCAGCCAGGGGGCGGGATCTTCGCGTTCAAAGATTTCGGCGTCGATCCATTCGGATTTGACGCGGACGCGGTTGGCCATGCCGCCATGGGTCAGCGCCTCGGCGATGGATTTATAGGCGTCTTCCAGCTGGGTGTACTTGCCTACGATGGCGACGCGCACCTCGCCCTCGGCGTTGAAGATGCGGTCTGACACGTCCTCCCAGCGGCCGAGGTCGGGCTTGGGCGCGGGGCTGATCTGGAACGCGTCCAGCACCGCCTGGTCCAGCCCCTCGCGGTGATAGGCCAGCGGCACCTCGTAGATGGATTTCAGATCCTGCGCGGCGATCACGCTGTCGGGACGCACGTTGCAGAAGAGCGCCAGCTTTTCGCGCTCCTTCTCGGGGATCGGCCCCTCGGAGCGGCAGACCAGCACGTCGGGGGCAATGCCGATGGAGCGCAATTCCTTGACCGAGTGCTGGGTCGGCTTGGTCTTCAGCTCGCCGCTGGCGCGGATATAGGGCAGCAGGGTCAGGTGCATGAAGATGCACTGACCGCGCGGCTTGTCCTGAGAAAACTGGCGGATCGCCTCGAAGAAGGGCAGGCCCTCGATATCGCCGACGGTGCCGCCGATCTCGCACAGCATGAAATCGACCTCATCTTCGCCAATGGCGATGAAGTCTTTGATTTCATTGGTGACGTGGGGGATCACCTGGATCGTCTTGCCCAGATAGTCGCCGCGGCGTTCCTTTTCCAGCACGGTGGAATAGATGCGCCCCGAACTGACCGAGTCGGTCTGGCGTGCGGCAACCCCGGTAAAGCGTTCGTAATGGCCCAGATCCAGGTCGGTCTCGGCGCCGTCATCGGTGACGAAAACCTCGCCATGTTCAAAGGGGCTCATCGTGCCGGGATCGACGTTCAGGTAAGGGTCCAGCTTGCGCAGCCGCACGGTGAACCCGCGGGCCTGCAACAACGCGCCCAACGCGGCCGAGGCCAGCCCCTTGCCCAGGGACGAAACAACCCCACCCGTGATGAAAATGAACCGTGCCATGTGGCAGACGCCCCCGTGATTATGCGTGGTCTCAGGTCGATCCGGTGCGGGAAAGACCGCAGCATCACGGGATTAGAGATATAGCGGATTCGCCAATCCGCCGCAATATCGCCGCAAGATGCTGAGGCCGTCAGGCAACCGGAATCAAATTCTTGTGGTGATTGGGCCGATCATTCCGCACGCGGCGGCGGCAGCGGCGCATCGCTGGGCGCAACCGGCGCCGGCGGCAACAGGCCCATGGGGTCCTGCTCGGCGGGCTGGGGATCGGCGGGTTCCTCGGCGACAGGTTCGGGCGCGCTGCGGATGCGATCCACGACCGAGGTGCCGGCGGAATTCTTGGCGGCCAGGATGGTCAGGGTGATCGACGTGGCGATGAAGGCCGCGGCAAAGACCCAGGTCAGTTTACCCAGCGGCGTTGTCGGTGCACGGCCGGCGGCGGCACCGCCGCCACCCATGCCAAGGCCACCCCCCTCGTTCCGCTGCAACAGCACAATGCCGATAAGGCAAAGGGCAAGGATCAGATGAACGATGAGGATGACGTTTTCCATAGGGAGCGGCCCAATCTGCGTTTCGGGGCCTACCTAAGCCCAACGGACCGCCCCCGCAACCCCCGTCAGGCGTTCGCGGTCTTGCCGGCCTTGGCAGCCTTGGCGCGGGTTTCCTCTTGCGCGGCCTTGCGGCTGGCCTTGGCCGACTTGCGCCAGCTCATCGCCGCGCCCAGCACGAAGGACACCAGCACCAGACCGGCGTAGATGTTGAAGTCGCTCATCTCCATGATCAGCAGGCCGTTATCCACCAGGATATAGCCGGCAAGTGCGAAGATGATGATCAGCAGCAGCACGCCCAGTTTGCCCAGGGTGCCGAACAGAACCCCCAGCAGCAGCAGGTAGACGATGGCCACAAGCACGCCCAGGCCAATGACCAGTGGCTTTTGCGCATCGTAGTTTTCCTGTGCCCAGGTGACGAAGTTGTAGTCGGTAGTGTTGTAGGTCGCGGCGAGGATGATGAAGGCGATCAGCCAGCGAAAGATAAACCCGGACATATCGGCTCCTCCGTTACGGTTTCAATGATGAGTCGCGGGAAAGTGTAACGCCCTCAGCGGCTCATGCCTGCAAAAATGGCTGGCCTCATCGTCGCAGGGCCATTGCCGCCCCCGCCCGGCGGACGGGGGGCGGCAACGCGCCGCAACCGCGGCGCGGTTCACTCGTCCACGTCGTCAACGTCGGTCTGGCCTGTCAGGCGGCGGCGCACCCGGCTCCAGGACAGGCCGGTGCCCAGAACCAGGGACAGGGCGAACAGCCCGATCCAGGTATTCAGCCCCGGATCGTCCAGCCGCAGGATGCGGTAATCCATCAGCACCCACAGCAGCGCCGCCACCAGCGCGGTCACCAGCAGCATCCCGAACGTCCCGATCGAGCGCAGCGTGGCCCGCAGGTAGATCACGTAGACGGTCAGCAGAACCAGCCCGCACAGAACGATCAGCGGTGTCTGGTCGGCCCAGGCGGTCATCAGCCAATGGGTATAATTCCACTGGGTCGGGTTGAAGGTCAGGGCCAGCAGGGCGAATGCCCCCAGCCAGCGCAGCAGGAAGCCGGACATGTTTCCCTCCGTGTCATCTAGGTCTGAGTCGCGCCCGAGTGTAACGCCGCAGGGGCCGACGCGCGGCCAGTTTTGCCTTGCCTCGTCGTCGCACGTGACTATGAAGACGAGCGTTTGCAGATTGAAGTGAGGAAGGGCCATGGCCAACGTCGTCGTCGTCGGCGCCCAGTGGGGCGACGAAGGAAAAGGCAAGATCGTCGATTGGCTGTCGGAACGCGCCGATGTGGTCGCGCGCTTTCAGGGCGGTCACAATGCCGGGCACACGCTGGTCATCGACGGCAAGGTCTACAAGCTGCACGCGCTGCCCTCGGGTGTGGTGCGCGGCGGCAAGCTGTCGGTCATCGGCAACGGCATGGTGCTGGACCCCTGGCACGTCCTGAAAGAGATCGAGACCCTGCGCGGGCAGGGGGTCGAAATCACACCCGAAACCCTGATGATCGCGGAAAACACGCCGCTGATCCTGCCCTTCCACGGCGAATTGGACCGCGCCCGCGAAGGCCAGACGACGGTGGCCAAGATCGGCACCACCGGGCGCGGCATCGGCCCGTGTTACGAGGACAAGGTCGGCCGACGGGTGATCCGCGTGGCCGATCTGGGCGACCGCGCCACCCTGGAACTGCGCGTCGATCGCGCGCTGATCCACCACAACGCGTTGCGCGCGGGCCTGGGACTGGAGCCGGTGGACCGCGACGCGCTGATCGCAGAACTGGAAAAGATCGCCCCCGAGATCCTGCAATACGCCGCCCCCGTCTGGAAGGTGCTGAACGAAAAGCAGAAATCGGGCAAGCGTATCCTGTTCGAAGGCGCGCAAGGGGCGCTGCTGGATATTGATTTCGGCACCTATCCCTTTGTCACGTCGTCGAACGTGATCGCGGGGCAGGCGGCCACGGGTACCGGGCTGGGCCCGGACGCGGTGGATTTCGTGCTGGGCATCGTCAAGGCCTACACGACCCGCGTGGGCGAGGGGCCGTTCCCCACCGAACTGGACGACGCTGACGGCGAACGCCTGGGCACGCGCGGCCATGAATTCGGCACCACCACCGGCCGCAAGCGCCGCTGTGGGTGGTTCGACGCGGTGCTGGTGCGCCAGACCTGCGCGACCAGCGGCGTGTCGGGCATTGCGCTGACCAAGCTGGACGTGCTGGACGGGTTCGAAACGCTGAAGATCTGCGTCGGCTACGAACTGGACGGCAAGGTGCTGGACCACCTGCCCACCGCCGCCGATCAGCAGGCGCGCTGCACCCCGGTTTACGAGGAAATGCCGGGCTGGACGGAATCGACCGAGGGCGCGCGCAGCTGGGCCGACCTGCCGGCCGGCGCGATCAAGTATGTCCGCCGGGTGGAAGAGTTGATCCAGTGCCCGGTTGCGCTACTGTCCACCTCTCCCGAAAGGGAAGATACAATCCTTGTCACGGACCCGTTCGCAGACTGATGCCCCTGTCCTACAAAGCCCGCCGCCGCTGGTCCCTGGTCATCCTTCTGATCGGGCTGCCCGCCTATATCGTCATCGCGGTGACGATCATGAATCTGTTCGAGCGTCCCCCCTTCTGGGTGGAACTGCTGGTCTATGTGGCGCTGGGGATCGTCTGGGCGCTGCCGTTCAAATTCATCTTTCGCGGCATCGGCAAGGCCGATCCGGACGCAACGCCGCGCGACGGCGGGGAGTAGGCGTTCAGGCCTGGCGGCGTTCCGCGGAATCGTCGCCGCCATCCTCGGCCAGCCGGAAGCGTCCGCGCGCGATCTTTTGCAGCGCGCCCGAGCGGAGCATCTTGCCGATTGACAGCAACAGCTCTTCGCGGGTGGCCGCATCGCCCAGATGGTCCATGGCCAGGCGCATCACCTGCGGACGCGAAAAGTCGCCCTCGTCCTCGACCTCCGTCAGGTAGGCACAGGCCGCCGCGACCACGGTGTCGGCATCGTAGGCGCCGCGCGCCTCGGCAAAGCTGGCAAAGCTGTCCGCGCTGGCGGACTCGACAAAGATGTTGTTGTCCGCTTTCGCCGGTTCGTCCCTTTGCCCGGTGTCCTGGCGTTCGGCATCGCCGCGCATCACCCGGCGCGGGCGTACCGCGCGCGGTTCATCGCCGGGCGCGTGCGCCGGGGTGTCCACGCGCTGTTCCGAGACTAGCATGAGCGGGGCCAGCCGGTCGGACTTGCCCGGCCGCGGGGTGCGCGCGCCGGACGCGCCGCCGCGCACCACCTTGGCCAGCACTTCGCGATAGGGGTGGGTCTGGCGCTCGGCCTCGGTCCCGGCGTCGTTGCTGTCGGGGGCGATCTGGCGATCGGCGACGGTCGCCGCAACGGCCGCCTTGAGGTGCGAGATCGCGGCCAGCCTGCGTTTCTGTTCCGGCCCTTCCAGCTTGGTATTGGTTTCGTCGACCAGGCGCCGCAGGACGTTTTCCTGGGCTTCGCGCTCTTCGGGTGTTTTGGGCGGGCGCACCGCACCGGTAGAATGCGCGGCCTCGGTCGGGCGCTTCGGCACCTCTTGCGTGGCGGCCGCCAGTTCGGCCTGCAGCTCCGCTTCCAGATCGTCGGGCAGGCGCGCGGCCTCGTCCTCGGGCAGCGTGCTGTCCGCGGCGGGTTCGTCTTCGGCGGCAGGTTCTTCTGTGGCGGCGGGCGCGGGGTGCGCGTCCTGCGGTTCGGGCTGTTCGTCCGGCGTTTCCGGTTGTTCTTCCTGCGCTTCGGGCTGCGCGTCCAGAGCTTCCGGCTGCGCCTCTGCCGCGTCCGGTTGCACCAGGTCATCGCGCTTGATCCTCAACACGCGGGCACGGATGGCATCGGCGGTCTCGTTCGCCTCTTCGAGGATCAAGGCGCCCCGCTCGGCCTCTTCGGTGTTGGGGCGGTCGTCCTGCTCCTGCTGGCCGGTGGGGGTGTCCTGATCCGCCTGCTGCGGGGCCTCGGGCTCTTCCACGGGCTCGGGAGTGTCCTCAGCCTCAGCTTGCGCGGCCTCTGCGGTTTCGGTCGGCGTTTCCTCTTGCGGTGCTTCGGGTTCGTCCTCTGCGGTGTCCTCGGGGTGCGCCGCCTCTTCGATTTCAGCGTCTTCGCCGGTCTCGGGGGCAGTTTCGGGCATATCCGCCTGCGCGGGCGGTGTGTCGGGGGTCTCCGACACCGGCACTTCAGGCGTGTCAGCGGTTTCCGGTGCCACCTCTTCTGCCATCGGTTCATCGGCCGAAACGGCGGGCGCCTCGTCCAGTGCGGGGGCCGCATCCGCGTCGTCGCTGTGCGCTGCGTCGTCCTGGGCCGGCCCCTCGGCGCTGTCCGCGTCGATGATGTCGGCGTCGTCCGGTTCGGCGGCGGATTGTTGGACCGTTTGGCCGATGGCGCCCGGGGCCCATGCCGCAGGGGCGGTGTCGCGCGCGGTTTCCACGACCGCACGGATGCGCGCCAGCTTGGCGGCGACGGACTCCGCGCGCGGTGCGGGGGCAGTGTTGCTGCGGGCCGGTTCAGCCTGGCGTTGTTCGGGTTCGGGGCGGTCTTGCGGCACGTCCAGTTCAGCCGGGCGCAGCACGATGCCCTCTGCGCCGACATGGGCATCCACGCGCTTGCGGATCTCACGTTCGGCGATGCGCTGCAGCATCTCGGCGTCAGGCGTCGGCGGTTCGGCCCCGAAATAGCGGTCATCCGCAGCGAGGTCGCGGAAATACTCCGCGATGGCCTTCATCGTGCCAAAGGAATCCTCGAACCCTTCCAGGGTACAGGAAAAGGTCCCATAGGACACGGTCAGGATCTTACTCGTACCAACCATGTGTTCCTCGCTTTCTGCCCGCACCTTTCCACCATCTTTACCATAGGGGGAGGCGCCAAAATGAACAGAAACGGGCCTTTTGAGGGATTTTTCAGGCGAGAGATTGTGGTTAACCCCAGAATGCCGCATGAGGAACACGATGCCGACACAGATTTTGCAAAGTTCCGCCAGCGTCACCCTTCTGGGCGGCGGCGAGGTGTCCGACGCCCAGTTGGCGCGGGCCCTGGCCCATGCGCCCGTTGTGGCGGCGGCGGACGGGGGGGCCGATTCTGCCCTTGCGCGCGGTCACGTACCGCAAGCGGTGATCGGCGATTTCGACTCGATCTCGTCGGCTGCGCGCGCGGCAATTCCGCCAGATCGGCAGCATGTGGTGGCCGAGCAGGAAAGCACCGATTTCGAGAAATGCCTGCGCGCGATTACCGCGCCGCTGGTGCTGGGCCTGGGGTTCCTGGGGCCACGGATCGACCATCAACTGGCAGCGCTGAATACGCTGGTCCGTTTCCCCGACCGGCGTTGCATTCTGCTGGGGGACGAGGATTTGTGTTTCGCCTGTCCGCCTGACCTGGCGCTGGACCTGCCGGTGGGCACGCGGTTGTCGCTGTTTCCGATGGCTGGGCTGCAGGGGCACAGCACCGGGCTGCACTGGCCGATCGAGGGGCTGGATTTCGCGCCTGACGGGCGGGTCGGCACCTCGAACCGGGTTGCGGGGCCGGTGCGGTTGCGAATGGCGCGGGCGGGTATGCTGGTGATCCTGCCGCAACAGCAGCTGGATGCGGCCATCGCCGGGCTGATGGCTGCGCCGCCCCGCGGGTAGGGCGGAACCGGCCGCAGGCGCGCCAGCCCATATTTCGATCTATCCACAACATCTCGTGTACGGCCCGCACGGCGTCACAAAAATTCTGCTTTACAGCTGGTGTCTTTGCCAGCACGATATGTTGTGAGGGCCAAAGGGGGGGCGCCCCGGTCCTAGAGCAGGCACCAAAGCCTAGTGGGCTGCCACCCATTTCAGGCTACAACTCATGAGGCCGGGCATGTCACTTTCCGAAGATTTCCTTCAGACCGAGGAACTGCACCCGATCGACATCGTCGAGCATCTGGCCGAGCATCGGGAATGGGAATTCGACCGGGTCGCCGACGACCAGATCGCCATGGCGGTCGAGGGGCAGTGGCGCACCTACTCCATCACCCTGGCGTGGTCGGGCTATGACGAGATGCTGCGCCTGATCTGTACCTTCGAGATGGAGCCGCCCGAGGACAAGCTGCCCGCGCTTTATGAAACGCTGAACCGCACCAACGACATGTGCTGGGGCGGCGCGTTCACCTATTGGCACGAACAGCGGCTGATGGTCTGGCGCTATGGGCTGATGCTGTCGGGGGGGCAGATGGTCGCGCCCGAGCAGATCGAGCGGCTGATTTCCACGGCTGTCCTGACGGCGGAACGGTTCTACCCGGCGTTCCAACTGGTGTCCTGGGGGGACCATGCGCCGGAAACGGCAATGGATGTCGCCATTGCAGAGGCCTACGGCCGCGCCTAACCTGCCCCCGATCCGACAGGGGGACATATAATGAACATGGATGATCTGGCGGCCCGCGGGCTGGTTCTGCTGGGCTGTGGCAAGATGGGTTCCGCCATGCTGGAGGGCTGGCTGGAGGGGGGCTTGCCGCCCGCCTCGGTCTGGGTGATCGACCCGGGCGCATCGAACTGGCTGGCCGCCCGCGCGGCAGAGGGCCTGCATCTGAACGAAGAACTGCCAGAGGCGCCGGCCGCGGTGCTGTTGGCGGTCAAGCCGCAGATGATGGACCAGGCCTTGCCGCAGGTGGCGGGCTACGCGGACGGGCGCACGGTGTTCCTGTCCGTCGCGGCGGGCAAGACGCTGGCCTATTTCGCCGAACGGCTGGGGGTGGATGCCCCGGTTATCCGCGCCATGCCCAACACACCCGCCGCCGTGGGGCGGGGCATCACCGCGTTGATCGGCAACGCCCATGTGGACGATGCCGCACTGGCCCTGGCCGAACAATTGCTTTCCGCCGTGGGCCAGACCGTCCGGTTGCAGCACGAGGGCCAGATGGACGCGGTCACCGCCGTTTCCGGCTCTGGCCCGGCCTATGTGTTCCATCTGATCGAAACGCTGGCCGCCGCCGGGCAGGCGCAGGGCCTGCCGCCCGAGATGGCGATGAAACTGGCCAAGGCCACCGTTGGGGGGGCCGGGCAACTGGCCGAACAGGCGGATGAGGATCCCGCGCAGTTGCGGGTCAATGTCACCTCGCCGGGTGGCACGACGGCCGCCGCGCTGGCGGTGTTGATGGATGCGGAAACCGGCTTTCCGACCTTGCTGGACCGGGCCGTCACCGCCGCCGCCGAACGTTCGCGGGAGTTGGGGAAATGAGCGAGATCAGCTTTGACGAGTTCCTGAAGGTGGATATTCGCGTGGGTCAGATCACCCGCGCGGAACCCTACCCCGAGGCACGCAAGCCCGCGATCAAGCTGTGGGTGGATTTCGGCCCCGAGATCGGCGAGCGGAAAAGCTCGGCCCAGATCACGGCCCATTATGCGCCAGAGGAACTTCCGGGCAAGCGGGTGCTGGGGGTCGTCAATTTCCCCCCGCGCCAGATCGGCAAGTTTATGTCCGAGGTGCTGGTGCTGGGTCTGCCGGACGAAAACGGCGAGGTCGTGCTGATTACCCCGGACAAGGATGTGCCCCTGGGCGGGCGAATGTTCTGATGCGCCTGCTGATCACCCGCCCGCTGCCCGAGCGCGTGGTTGCCGCCGCCGGGGATCTGGCCCAGGTCGAGCTGCGCACCAGCACCGCGCCGCTGGACGATGCGGAATTGCGCCGTGCCCTGGCCGAATTCGACCTGCTGCTGCCCACGCTGGGGGATCGCTTCACGGCGGATGTGTTTGCCGATGTGCCCGCGCCGCGCGCGCGGCTGCTGGCCAATTTCGGGGTGGGCTACAACCATATCGACGTGGATGCGGCCCGTGCGGCGGGCGTGGCGGTGACGAACACGCCGGGCGCCGTGACCGATGCCACCGCCGATATTGCCCTGACACTGATGCTGATGACCTGCCGCCGCGCGGGCGAGGGCGAGCGGTTGCTGCGCGCGGGCCAGTGGACCGGCTGGCACCCGACCCAGATGCTGGGCCTGCACATGAGCGGCAAGCGCGTGGGCATCATCGGCATGGGCAATATCGGGCAGGCCATCGCGCGGCGCTGCCATTTCGGGTTCGGGATGCAGGTGTCCTATGTCACCCGCACGCCCCGTGATCTGGATTTCCCCGCGCAGGCGCTAAACGGCCTGACGGACCTGGCCGCCGCCGTTGATGTGCTGGTGTGCTGCGTGCCGGGCGGGGCGGAAACGCATCACCTGGTGGGGGCGGGGGTTTTCGCCGCGATGCGCCCGCATGCCCATTTCGTCAACATCTCGCGCGGCGATGTGGTGGACGAGGCCGCCCTGATCGCCGCGCTGAAGGCCGGACGGATCGCGGGCGCCGGGCTGGATGTCTATGAGTTCGAGCCGAAGGTGCCCGCCGCCCTGCGCGCGATGGAAAACGTGGCGCTGCTGCCCCATCTGGGCACCGCGGCGCTGGAGGTGCGCGAGGCGATGGGCATGATGGCGGTGGACAACATCCGCGCCCATCTGGCGGGGCAGACGCCGCCCAACCTGCTGTAGCGGAAATTTTGCCCGCCCCACGCAGAGGGGCGGGCCGGGTCAGCGGGGTTCAGCCTTCGCGGCCCTTGCGCAGGTCGGGGTGCAGCGAGGTGCCCAGGATGTGGTCGGTTTTGTGGATCACGTGTTCTGCCCGGCCCACGATCAGGGGATCGGGGTCACACGCGATCCTGGGGTTCTTGCCCGGATAGTCCAGTGAATGCAGGAAGTGCCGCATGCAGTTCAGCCGCGCGCGTTTCTTGTCGTCCGACTTGATGATCGTCCAGGGCGCATCGGCTGTGTCGGTATAGAAGAACATGGCCTCCTTGGCCTCGGTGTAGTCGTCCCACTTGTCCAAGCTGGCCTTGTCGATGGGCGACAGTTTCCACCGCTTCAGCGGGTCGGTTTCCCGCGCCTTGAACCGGCGTTTCTGTTCCTCTTGCGTGACCGAGAACCAGTATTTGTACAGCCGGATGCCCGAGTTCACCAACATACGCTCCAGCTCTGGTGTCTGGCGCATGAATTCCAGGTATTCGTTCGGCGTGCAGAACCCCATCACCCGTTCCACGCCCGCGCGGTTGTACCAGGAGCGGTCGTAGAAAACCATCTCGCCGACCGTGGGCAGCTCATTGATATAGCGTTGGAAAAACCACTGGCCCTTTTCTTCCCATGTGGGCTTGTTCAGCGCGACGACGCGGGCCAAGCGCGGGTTCAGGTGTTCCATGAACCGCTTGATCGTGCCGCCCTTGCCCGCCGCGTCGCGCCCCTCGAACAGGATCACGAATTTCTGGTCGGTTTCCTGCGCCCACAACTGCACCTTCAGCAGTTCAGCCTGCAACTTGGCCTTTTGCGCCTCGTAAGAGCGGCGGGACATCTTGGTGTCATAGGGGTATTCGCCCGACTCGAAGGCATGGGCGATATTGGCGGGCGACGCCAGCGGCGCGCGGCCCTTGCCGTTCGGTTTGGGCTGCGAGGCGGTGGGCGCGGCGGCGTCCGCCGCGGGCTGGGGATCGGCCATGCAAAAGTCCTTCTGTTTTCTGGAACCAGTCTAAGCCATTCCCGCGCAAGGTGCCTTGAGGGATGTCAATAAACCGTCACAAAGCGTGCTGGCCGCGCCGCAGGCTGGCCCCAGACCTTGCGGCCCATTGCGGTTGCCCCCCAAAACCTGCTCTAATACCGGAAACCACCCACAAGACATGAGCCGCCAATGCCCGCCGACGACCTTCTTTCAGGCGCCGCCCCGTCCGACAGCTACGATGCGTCCTCTATCGAGGTGCTGGAGGGGCTGGAACCCGTCCGCAAGCGCCCCGGCATGTATATCGGCGGCACCGACGAACGTGCACTGCACCACCTGGTCGCCGAGGTGCTGGACAACGCCATGGACGAGGCCGTGGCCGGACACGCCACCCGGATCGAGGTGGAGTTGCACGAGGATCATTCCGTCACGATCCGCGACAACGGCCGCGGCATCCCCGTGGACCCGCACCCCAAGTTTCCCGACAAATCCGCGCTGGAGGTGATCCTGTGTACCCTGCACGCGGGCGGCAAGTTCTCGGGCAAGGCGTACCAGACATCGGGCGGGTTGCACGGGGTGGGCGTGTCCGTGGTCAACGCCCTGTCCGACCGTCTGCGGGTCGAGGTCGCCCGCAACCGCGAACTCTTTGCGCAGGAGTTTTCCCGCGGCATCCCCCAGGGCAAGCTGGAGCGGATCGGCAGCGCCCCCAACCGGCGCGGCACGACTGTCACCTTTCATGCGGATGAACAGATATTTGGCAGCCACCGCTTCAAACCCGCGCGCCTGCTGAAGATGGCCCGCTCCAAGGCCTATCTGTTTTCCGGCGTTGAAATCCGCTGGAAATCGGCGTTGGCCGATGGCGACACCCCGCAAGAGGCCGTGTTCCACTTCCCCGGGGGCCTGTCGGACTACCTGAGCGAGACGCTGGGCGCGGCTGCCACCTATGCCGACCGGCCCTTTGCGGGCAAGGTCAGTTTCCAGGAAAAGTTCGGCCAGCCGGGCAGCGTGGAATGGGCGGTGAACTGGACGCCCGCGCGCGACGGGTTCATCAATTCCTACTGCAACACGGTGCCGACGCCCGAGGGCGGCACCCATGAGGCCGGGTTCTGGGCCGCGATCCTGAAGGGCATCCGCGCCTATGGCGAGCTGGCGAACAACCGCAAGGCCGCGCAGATCACCCGCGACGACCTGATGGGCGGGGCCTGCGCGATGGTGTCCACCTTTATCCGCGAACCCGAATTCGTGGGCCAGACCAAGGACCGCCTGGCCACGACCGAGGCGCAAAGAATGGTCGAGGGCGCGGTGCGCGACCATTTCGACCATTGGCTGGCGTCAGACCCGAAATCGGCGGGTGCGATCCTGGATTTCCTGGTCCTGCGGGCCGAGGAACGGCTGAAACGCCGCGCCGAAAAGGAAACCGCCCGGAAATCGGCCACGAAACGCCTGCGCCTGCCGGGCAAGCTGGTCGATTGCGCCACCACCGCGCGCGAGGGGACGGAACTGTTCATCGTCGAGGGCGACAGCGCGGGCGGGTCCGCGAAAATGGCGCGCGACCGCAAGACACAGGCGCTGCTGCCGCTGCGGGGCAAGATCCTGAACGTGCTGGGGGCGGCCTCGTCGAAACTGGGCAGCAATGCCGAGATCAACGACCTGACCCAGGCCCTGGGCACCGGGCTGGGCACCAAGTTCCGCATCGACGATCTGCGCTATGACAAGGTCATCATCATGACCGACGCGGATGTGGACGGGGCGCATATCGCCAGCCTGCTGATGACGTTCTTTTTCACCCAGATGCGGCCACTGATCGATCAGGGGCATCTGTACCTGGCCTGCCCGCCGCTGTTCCGCCTGACCCAAGGTGCCAAACGCGTCTATGCGCTGGACGAGGCGGAAAAGGCGATGTGGCTGGAAAAGGGACTGGGCGGCAAGGGCAAGATCGATGTCAGCCGGTTCAAGGGCCTGGGCGAAATGGACGCCAAGGATCTGAAGGAAACCACGATGGACCCGGCATCGCGCAAACTGATCCGCGTGTCCATCGACGAGGACGAACCGGGCGAAACGGCGGACCTGGTGGAACGGCTGATGGGTAAGAAACCGGAGTTGCGGTTCCAGTATATTCAGGAGAACGCGAGGTTTGTGGAGGAGGTGGATGTTTAGGGCATCCAATGCTTAAAGATGAGTCGAACTATTGGACAATGCGCTCTAACGCGAAAAAACGGCAAGTTTGTAAAGTGCCACATTATTCCCGAGTCACTAACCCGACCACGCGAAAGGGGCTCTCCGCTATTCCAAACATCGAAGGGAAATGGTCCAAAGCGACGCTGGACAAGCTGGTATGACCCCAAACTCGTTATTCGCGAAGGAGAAGATATACTCTCCGCAATAGATGACAAAGCAATAAAGATTCTGCGAAAACATCTTTTAATTTGGTCGAGCTGGATTGCTTTTAAGCCGCACTTCGAAATCTTGACTCGCGTTGAACCAGTGTGGGGATGCCGGCGAGTGAAAATCGAAGGTGCGCAAGATTTGCATCGTTTCTTCTTGAGTATTGTCTGGAGAGCCGCTGCATCTTCCCTTCCGGACATGTCAGAAGTGGCACTGAATGATGGTGTTCTCGCTCACCTGAGAGAAATCATTTTGGGAGAAAGAGAATTGAGCGTAAATTTTATGCCAGTTACGCTTACGCAGCTTTCCTCAAGGCAACAGCCACACAACATGTCACCAATACTTGATGTGAAAGTGCGACCTCCAATCTCCGGAATGCCTGAGCGTGTAATGCCGATTGTAAGACTATTCATGGATGGCCTTGTTGCACATTGCCACTTGAACAGTTCAGATTTTGACATTCTTGATGGAAATGAACTGCTAGTCGGCGGGGCTGACGAACTGTTCATATCTTCGGTGACATACGAAGGGTCATTCCAAGAGGAAAATCTTTTAATGAATATGTATGAAACCTATCTTGGTCCCCAGCAGCAACCGTAGGGTGGGTGCCAACCCACCACCCATCCTGGAAACCGAACACCACCACAGGGCCGCGACCGGCCGGGCGGTCTAAACCTCATAGGCGACTCCTCAGGCACCCACTGGGTACACGCCACCCACCATCCCGCTAGTCGCCCAACCGGCCCCACAGATCATACGCCCCGGCCTCGTCCACGGTCACGGTCACGATGTCCCCCGGCGCCAGTCCTTCGGCGCCGTCGTCGATGAACAGGCAGCCGTCGATTTCGGGCGCGTCGGCCTGGGTGCGGCAGGTGGCGATGCCGTCTTCGTCTACCTCGTCGACGATCACCAGCAGGCGCTGGCCGACCTTGGCGGCCAGTTTCGCCTCTGATATCGCCTGCGCCTTTTCCATGAAGCGGGTCCAGCGGTCTTGCTTGACCTCCTCCGGCACATGGTCGGGCAGGGCGTTCGACCGGGCGCCGGCGACGTTTTCGTATTGAAAGCATCCCACGCGATCCAGTTGCGCCGCGTCCAGCCAATCCAGCAGGGTCTGGAATTCCGCTTCCGTTTCGCCCGGATACCCCACGATGAAGGTCGAGCGCAGCGCGATATCCGGGCAGTCGCGCCGCCAGGCGGCGATCTCGTCCAGTGTTTTGGCCGCCGCCGCCGGGCGGGCCATGCGCCGCAGGGTGTCGGGGTGGGCGTGCTGGAACGGGATATCCAGATAGGGCAGCACCAGCCCCTCTGCCATCAGGGGGATCAGCTCGCGCACATGGGGGTAGGGATAGACGTAATGCAGCCGCACCCATGCGCCCAACTGCCCCAGGTCGCGCGCCAGGTCGGTGATATGGGCGCGGTGGCCGCGGTCGGTGGCATGTTTCAGGTCCACCCCATAGGCCGAGGTGTCCTGGCTGATGACCAGCAGTTCGCGCACCCCGGCCTCGACCAGCTTTTCGGCCTCTCGCACCACCGCGTGCGCGGGTCGGCTGGCCAGGCGCCCCCGCATGTCGGGAATGATGCAAAAGCGGCACTTGTGGTTACAGCCCTCTGAAATCTTCAGATAGCTGTAATGGCGCGGGGTCAGTTTCACGCCAGAGGCGGGCAACAGGTCCACGAACGGGTCGGGATCGGGGGGCACGACCCCATGCACCGCGTCCAGCACCTGTTCGTATTGATGCGGGCCGGTGACGGCCAGAACCGATGGATGCGCGCCGATGATATAGTCCGGCTCTGCCCCCAGGCAGCCGGTCACGATCACCCGTCCGTTTTCGGCCAACGCCTCGCCGATGGCCTGCAAGCTTTCGGCCTTGGCGCTGTCCAGGAACCCGCAGGTGTTCACGATCACCGCGTTGGCGCCTGCGTAATCGGGGCTGATCGCATAGCCCTCGGCCCGCAGGCGCGTCAGGATGCGTTCGCTGTCCACCAGCGCCTTGGGGCAGCCAAGGCTGACCATGCCGATGGTCGGCTGGCCGGGGCGGGCGGTGTCCGCGATGCGGGCACGCGGGGCGAGGTCGGGGCGCAGGTCGGGCGGGTTGGTGCTCATCCCCGCCATATAGGGCGGGTTGCGCCCCGGCGGAAGCGAAAGCCGCGCTTGGCGGGGGCGCGGCGGGGCCTTACGCTTGGGCCTGTCGAAGGTGAACGCGGGGGGCGCGATGCGCTGGTTGATTCGTCTGGTCCTGACCCTTGGGGTGTTCGTGGTTCTGGCCGTGGGGGCGCTGTTCCTGCTGCCCGCCGACCGCATCGCCGGGCTGGCAGCCGACCAGATCCGTGCCGCGACCGGGCGCGAGTTGACGATGACCGGGCGCCTGCGCCCGGCGATCTGGCCCGATATCGGGATTTCGACCGGGCCGGTGGCGCTGTCCAATGCCGACTGGTCCGATCAGGGGCCGCTGTTGCAGGCCAAGGGGCTGTCGGTCGGGTTGGATCTGCGCGCGCTGATCGGGGGCGACATCGTGATCCGCCAGATCACCGCCGAGGCGCCCCAGATCGTGCTAGAGCGGGCCGCCGACGGCCGGGTGAACTGGGCGTTGGGCGGAGAGGAGGCCACTGGCGGGGCCGCGCCGGGGGATGGCGGGGGCGGTGCGCCGCGTGCCTTTACCCTGGATACGGGGCGGATCACCGGGGCGCGGGTGACCTATATCGACCACGCCACCGGCCAGCGGACCGATCTGTCCGGGCTGGATGCAACGCTGGCCCTGCCGGACTATGCGGGGGCGGCCACGCTGGCCTTGTCGGCTACGCTGAACGGTGCCCCCCTGAGCGCCGATGTCACCATCGGCCAGGTTGCCGCGATGATGGAGGGCCGGGTTTCCACCGTCGCGGTGCAGGCCGCGCTGGCGGGGGCGAAGGCCGGGTTCGAGGGGCGCGCCGGTCTGCGCCCGCTGGCCGCCGAAGGCACGGTGCAGGCCGAGGCCACGGACCTGCCCGCCCTGTTCGCGGCCCTGGGGCAGCCCGCGCCGGACCTGCCGCCGGGCGTGGGCCAGCGTCTGGGCGTGAGCGGGCAACTGACCTACGCGCCCGAAGGGTCCGTTCACCTGCGAGAGGCGACCTTACGACAGGACGACAATGTCCTGAGCGGGGCCGCCGACCTGTTCTTGCAGGAAAAGCCGCGCCTGACCGGGCAGTTCCGGGCCGGGGCGCTGGATCTGTCCGCCTTTACCCTGGAAGAGCCGCAGGCCAACGGCGCGGCGGGCGGTGACACGGCGCGGGGCTGGTCCACCGCGCCCATCGACGTGGGCGCATTGGGTGCGCTGGACGCCGAACTGGCGCTGACCGCAGACAGTGTGAACCTGGGCAAGGGACAGCTTGGTCCGACGCAGATCCGGGCCACGCTGACCGACCGGCGGCTGGTGATCGACCTGCAACGGGTGCAGGGTTATGGCGGCACCGTCACCGGCGCGGTGGTGGTCAATGGCCGCGGGGGGCTGTCGGTGCGGGGCGATCTGGCCGTGGCGGGCATGCAGATGCAGCCGCTGCTGGGCGATCTGGCCGGGTTCGAGCGGCTGATCGGTCAAGGGGATGTCACGCTGTCGGTGCTGGGCTCGGGCGCGTCGCTGGCCGCGATCATGGACAGCCTGGATGGCACTGGCGCGGTCAGCTTTGGCAAGGGGGAAATCCTGGGTCTGGATATCACCGGGATGCTGCGCACGCTGGACACCTCTTATGTCGGCAAGGGGTCCAAGACGATCTTTGACGCGATCACGGCCAGTTTTACCATCGAGGACGGCGTGCTGCGCAACGATGACCTGTCCTTCGTCGCGCCCCTTCTGCGCGCGGTGGGCGAGGGGCGCGTGGGCCTGGGTGGGCAGACGGTGAAATACCGGCTGGTGCCCACCGCGCTGTCGGGAACGGATGGAAAGGGCGGGCTGAAGGTGCCGCTGCTGATCCGGGGGTCGTGGTCCGACCCGAAATTCCAGCTGGACCTGGAGGCGCTGGCCGAAGAAGAACTGGATCTGGAGGGACAGCGCGAGGCGCTGAAAGAGCAGGCCGAGGCAGTGGCGGAGAAGGCGCGTGAGGATCTGCGCACCCGCGCAGCCGAGGAATTGGGGGTCTCCTCGGACGAGGGTGAAAGCCTGGAAGATGCCGCCCGGCGCAAACTGCGCGAAGAGGCCGAGAAGGGGCTGAGGGGCCTCTTCGGGATCAAGTAGGCGGGGGCGCCCCGCCCGCCCGCGATCACGACAAGCGTAGCCGCGGTGGCCGTCAGCCTGACCCCCAACAGGAAGGCGACCATGGTCAGCGCCAGCGGTGATCCGACGCCAGCACACCGTGTGGATTGACAGGATGTCCAGACCCGCAGGCCCACCCGCACCAGCGGGGTGATGCGGGGCTGGCGGGTCAGCCGCCCCAGTGCATCCACAGCAAGGCTTGCCAGCCCCAGCCGCCGAGGGTCAGCATAAGCAGGCCCTCGAACATCGGGCGGCCATCTAGCGCTTGCGGTCGCGGCGCGCGCTCATCGGTTGGAAGGCGACGCCGACATGCGCCTCGCAATAGGGTTTGCCGGGCTGCACGGGCAGGCCGCAGAACCAGAAATCATCCGTTGCCGGGTCACCCACGGGCCATTTGCAGGTCCGCTCGGTCAGCTCCATCAGCGTCAGCTTCTTGGCGTTCTTTTCCACCTCGCGGGCCGAGGCCAGCGACTCGGGGCTGATCTCGTTGGCCGAAGGTTGCGGCGGCAGGGGTTGCCCGGCGGGGGTGACCGGCTTGCGCGTGGCGGGCACCGGGGCCGGTGCGGCGGCGGGCTTGGGCGGCTCGGCCTCGGTGGCCGGGGCCGTGGCGGGCGGCTCTTGCGGGGCGGGCTTGGGGGCCTCTGCTGCGGGTTTGGGCGCGGCTTCGGCCTTGGGGGCGGTCTTTTCCTTGGCCGGGGCGGACTGGGACTTGGCCGCGGCGGTGCCCGCGCGGTTCGACAGCCCCAGCCGGTGCACCTTGCCGATCACTGCGTTGCGGGTCACGCCGCCCAGCTCTTTCGCGATCTGGCTGGCAGACTGGCCCTCGGCCCACATGCGTTTCAGTGTTTCGACGCGCTCTTCGGTCCAGGACATTCGTGTTTCCTTGGCTGACGGCGGGCAGGTGGCGATGATCGTCCGGTCCCGCCGGCTTGAGAATTCCGGTGAGCGGCTATTTTAATCCGGGCATAAACCGGGATACAAGCCACGGACTGGAAGATGGGGACAGGACCGATGAAGGCAAGTGCGATGGGCGTGCGCCGTTTCGGGCGCGTGAACTGGCTGGGGCTCGCCACGCTGAGCAGGCGGGAAATCCAGCGCTTCATGGCGGTCTGGACCCAGACCCTGGCCGCGCCGCTGGTCACGGCGGGGCTGTTCCTGGGGGTCTTTTCGCTGGCCATCGGCCCCACGCGGGGCGAGGTGATGGGCGTGCCCTTCATCCAGTTCCTGGCGCCGGGCATCCTGATGATGACGGTGATCCAGAACGCCTTTGCCAATACCTCGTCCTCGATCCTGATTTCCAAGATCCAGGGCAATATCGTCGACACCCTGATGCCGCCCCTGTCGGCGGCGGAACTGCTGGTCGGCTACACGATCGGCGGGGTGGCGCGCGGTGTGCTGGTGGCGGTTGCCATCGGCGCGCTGATGACGCTGGTTCTGGGTACCGGGGTGGCGCATCCGGTCTGGGCGGCGGTGTTCGTGCTGCTCGGGTCGACCTTCCTGGCGGGGCTGGGGATCGTGGCGGCGATCCTGGCGAACAAGTTCGACCAGATGGCGGCGATCACGAATTTCATCGTCACGCCGCTGAGCTTTCTGTCCGGCACCTTTTATTCCATCGAGCGGCTGCCGTTGGCGATGCAGGTCATCACCCATGTGAACCCTGTTTTCTACCTGATCGACGGGGTGCGATACGGGATGATCGGGAAATCCGACAGCTCGCCCTGGCTGGGGCTGGTCGTCTGCACGATCAGCACCGGGGTCGTGATGGCGCTGTGCTGGCGCTGGCTGAAATCGGGCTATCGGATGAAGGCGTGATCCGCCGGGGCGATCAGCCCCGGTGCGCACCCGCGGCCAGGCCCGCGACGTAATCCAGAATTTCCGGCACCGGGCGGCCCTCTTCGATCTGCTTGACGATGGCAGAGCCGACCACCGCGCCATCGGCCACGCTGGCAATCGCCTGGGCGGTTTCGGGGGTCTTGATGCCAAAGCCCACGATCACCGGTAGGTCGGTCTGGCCCTTGATCCGCGCCACCTCGGGGGCGACATCGGTGGCCTGCGCCTCGGCCGCGCCGGTGATCCCGGTGATCGAGACATAGTAGACGAACCCGCTGGTATTCTGCAGCACACGCGGCAGGCGCTTGTCGTCGGTCGTGGGCGTGGCCAGCCGGATAAAGTTCAGCCCCGCCTTTTGCGCGGGGATGCACAGTTCGTCATCCTCTTCGGGGGGCAGGTCCACGACGATCAGACCATCCACCCCGGCGGCCTTGGTATCGGCCAGGAAGGTGTCCACACCCCGGTTATAGATCGGGTTGTAATAGCCCATCATCACGATCGGCGTGGTGTCATCGGTTTCGCGAAACGCCCGCGCCATGGCCAGGGTCTTTTCCAGGGTCTGGCCCCCCTCCAGCGCGCGCTGCCCGGCCAGCTGGATGGTCGGGCCGTCGGCCATCGGGTCGGTGAACGGAATGCCCAGTTCGATGATGTCCACGCCCGCGCCGGGCAGACCCTTCACGATCTGCAGCGAGGTGTCGTAATCGGGGTCGCCCGCCATGACATAGGCGACGAAGGCCTTGCGGCCTGCGGCTTGCAGTTCTGCGAACTTGGCGTCGATGCGCGTCATGGTGTCCTCCCGGCTGTGGTCCATGGCGGTTTGCGGCAGGGCGCGGGGAAAATCAATGGGCGGTTTGCGCGCTGCCCCGCCTTGACGCCGCGCCCGCCCGCCCCCTACATGCGCGCGGACCAGCCAAGGAGAGGGACATGGGCTTCAAGACCGGCATCGTCGGCCTGCCGAACGTGGGCAAATCGACGCTTTTCAACGCGCTGACCCGCACCGCGGCGGCGCAGGCGGCGAATTTCCCCTTCTGCACCATCGAACCCAACGTGGGCGAGGTGGCCGTGCCCGACCCGCGCCTGGACAAGCTGGCCGAGATTGCTGGTTCCAAACAGATCATCCCCACCCGGATGACCTTTGTCGACATCGCGGGGCTGGTGAAGGGCGCCTCCAAGGGCGAGGGGCTGGGCAACCAGTTCCTGGCCAATATCCGCGAATGCGACGCCATCGCCCATGTCCTGCGCTGTTTCGAGGATGGCGATGTTACCCATGTCGAGGGGCGGGTGAACCCCGTGGCCGATGCAGAGGTGATCGAGACCGAGTTGATGCTGGCCGACATGGAAAGCATCGAAAAGCGCCTGCAGGGGCTGGTCCGCAAGGTGCGCGGCGGCGACAAGGAGGCCGTCCAGCAGGAACGCCTGCTGAAAGAGGCGCTGGCCGCCCTGGAAAACGGCCAACCCGCCCGCACCGTCGAGGTGGCCGAGGATGACGCCAAGGCCTGGGACATGCTGCAACTGCTGACCGCCAAGCCGGTCCTATACGTATGCAACGTGTCCGAGGACGAGGCGGCGCAGGGCAACGCGCATTCCGCCGCCGTGGCCGCGATGGCCGCCGAACAGGGCGCCGCCAGCGTTGTGATTTCCGCCAAGATCGAGGAAGAGATCAGCCAGCTGGACGCCGAAGAGGCCGAGATGTTCCTGTCCGAACTGGGCCTGGAAGAGGCGGGGCTGGATCGCCTTATCAAGGCGGGGCACAAGCTGTTGGGGCTGCAGACCTATTTCACCGTCGGCCCGAAAGAGGCCCGCGCCTGGACCATCCCCGAGGGCACCTCAGCGCCCAAGGCCGCCGGCGTCATCCACGGCGATTTCGAACGCGGCTTTATTCGGGCCGAAACCATCGCCTATGACGATTTCATCGCTTGCGGGGGCGAGCAGGGGGCCAAGGATGCCGGCAAGATGCGGGCCGAGGGCAAGGGATACGTTGTGCAGGACGGCGACGTGATGCACTTCCTGTTCAACACCTGATCGGGCGTCTAGCCGTCCTCGGCCCAGCGGTGGGTGTAGTCGCTTTGTTGCACGCCGCTGCGGGCCTTGGCGCGCTTGGGGCGGTGGACGACATAGGCCAGATAGGTGCGCTGCGCGGGCATCTTGCCTGCGACGCGCACACGGTGGCCGGTTTCGTGCGGATCGAATATCTGCCACGGCTTGTCGCGCGGCCGTTCGGGCAGCACCCAGCATTCCGGCACCTCGCAGCCCATGCCGCGTTTCCAGAAGGAAAACACCAGGTCCGGCGAGAATTGGTAGAACCCGTGGGCAAAGAAATTGTTGCCCGGTGAAATGCCGATGAAACTGCCCCCCGGTGCAAGCAAGTCATAGGCGTTGGTCAGGGCCGTCTTCACGTCGAACACATGCTCCAGCGTGCCGCCATCGAACACCAGATCGTATTTGCGGTGCAGTTTCTTGGGCAGCGGCGTGTTCAGGTCGTGGACCAGCGTCGCGCCCTCGAAATCGGAATAATCCAGGCTGTCCACCTGATCGAACCCCAGCCGCTGGAAAAAGGGTTCGGCATAGCCGCCATTGGCGTTTTCCAGCGCTTCCAGGGTCAGGCCGGGGCAATAGGCATCCAGCAGGCGGTCCGCGCGGTTGCGCAGGCGCGGGATGGCGACATGCAGGCTTTGCCGGCCCAGCATGACCATCCTGTCCTTGCGTTCCAGCGCCGGGACGATCCGCAGCAAGAAGTCGAAAGCGGCAAGATCAATTCCCATGGCGGCCTGTCTTCACTGTTTTTTCTGCCCTTTGCGGGCAGCGTGTCCTGCCCGATCGCCGCTTCACATGGCGCTGTGTATCTCTTACCGTCGGCGGCAACATCCGTGAAGCGTGGAGTCAGGCTGGTTGAAAATCGCCCTCGTTGCAACAGCGAAGGATGAAGGCCCGTTCCTGCTGGAATGGGTCGCGTATCATCGGCTTGCGGGGTTCGACCCGATCATCGTTTTTCAGAACGACAGCACGGATGGCACCGCGGCGATCCTGACCGAGTTGGACCGGATCGGTGCGATTTCCTATTTCGACAACCCGGCCAAGCGCGGGCGCCACCAGATACGCGCCTATACGCGCGCCGCAAAGCTGGACAGCTACCGCGCGGCGGACTGGGCCATGGCGCTGGACCTGGATGAATTCCTGTGCGTGAAATGCGGGGCGGGCCGGGTGCAGGATCTGTTGGCCGCCGTGCCCGATACGGACCAGGTGCTGGTCAACTGGCGGTTCTTCGGCGCGGGGGGCTATGCCTCGCTTTCGGATCGGCTGGTCACGGAACGGTTTACCCTTTGCGACCGGGCCGCCGACATGTCGGGCGAGTTGAAGGCCTACAAGACGCTGTTTCGCACCGCGCTGTTCGAACGTCCGGGCGTGCACAGGGTCCATCCCCGCGATGACGCGGGCGGCCCGTTGCGCACGGTCAATGGCTCGGGCTTGGTCGAGGGGGCGTTCGAGATCAAGAATTTCCGATCGACCGATCCGGGGCTTTTGTCGTTGGCGCAGGTGAACCACTACGTGTTGCGGGATGCCTCCAGCTTTTTGATCAAGGCCACGCGGGGCAGCGCCCACCAGCCCGATCGCGACCTGCGCGAGAATTTTTGGAACCGCCGGCAAAAGCGGGCGAACGTGGACCAGGACAGGACGCTGCACGACCGCGCCGCCGATATCGCGGCCGAGATGGCCGTGCTGGATGACCAAAGCGGCGGGCGGCTGGGGCGGTTGCGGCAAAAGGCGCTGCGCCACTACGCGGCGCGGCTGGAAAGCTTGCTGGAAGATCCCGCCAACCGCGACCTGTTCGTGCATTGCGCGCGCACGGCCTGAGGATCAGCCGCGGAACAACCGCGCCCGGTTGCGGCGTTCGATCCGTCCGATCGCAGCGGCGATCCGTTCCTGCGCCTGGGCATATAGCGCCAGTTCCTCTTGCGGGGGGGGATAGCGGTCGGGCGCGTCTGGCGCGAGATCGGCCATGTCGAACAGCGGCCCGTCATCGTCCTTGATGAAGCGTTTGCAAACGGCGGCGTTCCCGTCGGCGAAATGTGCCATGATCTGCAAGCATTGGCCCTTGGTAAAGACATCGCGCGACCGGCGTGGGGCGCCGTCGGGGTCCAGGATCATTTCGCGTGCCAGTTCGCGCACGTTGATTTTCGTGTGGCGGGCCAGGGCGCCCATCTGCTCGGTCACGGCGCGCGACAGGGTCTGGTTGGCGTCGCGTTCCGGCTGAACGAAATCCGCATCTGCCATGTTCAGCCCCAGCACCCCCAGGAAATCGGCGATGACATCGCCGTTTTTCAGCGCGCGGCGTTCGAATCGGCGCAGGATGACGGCATCGTCGCCGATCACATCGGCAAAGGCCCCCAGGATCGCCCGGTAATCGGCGATCTCGTCGCCGACCTTTGCGACGAAATCCAGGGGGGACAGGTGTTCGCGGCCGTTCTTGGTCTTCTGCTTGTACATCGCTTCCAGGTAGGCGTCCTGCCGTCGGGCATAGGCCACAACCCGGCAGGCGCCGCGCAGCCCGGCGGGCATGTGCCTGGCCATCGCCGCGGCGATGTCGCGGTCGAAGAAATTCTCGCTAGACATGATCGACAGCGTGTCCGGGTGGGCGGCGACCTCGGCTGCGACATCGGCCCATATGGCGGCTGCATCCGGGCCGCGCAGGGGCCGGAACAGGCTGTTATGCGAGATGTTGCGCCGCCCCGTCGCCAGAAAACGCAGGCCGCGCCCGGCCAGGGCCGTTTCGTTCGCGCTGAGAAAGTTCTGCAACGCAGTGCTACCCGTCTTTTGCGAGCCGATATGGATCAACAGGCCGCCGGGGCCAGGGGCGGACGGGTCCGCGCTGTCGGTCATGGGCATGCGCGGCTCCTGCCTGGTTCAGGTTTCATAGTCCAGAACGGCGGGCGGGGCGGCCCGCAGCTTGTTGTCCACCAGCCATTGGCGGAAATCGGTCCAGTCCTCGCGGGCCTTCAATTCGGCGATCTTGGCGCGGTGCCAGCCTACGGCGGCGTCATGCAGCTCTTTCAGGATCGGGTCCGATTTCAACTCGTCCAGCACCGGGCGCATGCGCTCGGCCAGCGGCAGGATTGATCGGTCCTCGGCCTCGTTCACGTTCATGTCGGCCCAGTAATGCTGGCTCTGGTCGCGCTTGATATGGTTGGTGCGCCCGCGCGCGCGCTTGACCAGGAAGCTTTCGATAGAGCGGACCGAGTAGTGATGCAGCCGTGCGTATTCGTGGCTGAACCCGAACCATGACCGCCAGCCGACCTTGTCCATTGCGCGCAGGTTGCCGCCGCAATCGGACCAGCGCACATTCGCGCTGGATTTGCCGGGCATCAGGTTCTTGGGCCGGTGCGGGTTGAAGCGCATGAAGGTGCCGTTGTTGCGAAACATCGTCTTGAACCCGTGCGCCCGCCCCGAGGACGGCTTGTCCTCGTGATCGGCCAGGAAGAACTGTTCCGTGACCGGGCGGTCCTCGTAGAACTCGACCCCGCCGCAGCCGAACAGCTTCCACGTCGGCGATACCGCGTCGACATCGCCGATTGCGTCGATGAAATCGTCCAGCGTCCGGTTGCCGACGCGAATGTTCAGGAATTCGTCCACATCGATCCCGAACAGCCAGTCCGCGTCCTGCACCCAAGGGTGGACCCGGATACGGCCCAGGGCCTTGTGCTGGGGGTTGTCGCCCGGGCGGATGCGGTTGGGGCGGTGGCTGGCGACTCCCAGTTCCTCCAACCGGTCGATGATCAGGTCGGTGCCATCGTCGCAGTCATTGGTGCAAATGACAAAGCCGGTGAACCCCAGCGACAGGTAGTAGGCCACCCATTCAAGGATGAACGGCCCTTCGTTCTTCATCGTGGTAAAGATCACGCGGCTGGGCGTCTGTTGCGAAAGGCTGGCCATGTTCACGCCTCCTCGCGCGTGCGCTGCTGGCGCACGCGCTGAAAGGCCGGGCCGATGCGCGCGGCCAGCCGGTCGTGCCCGCGGGCGATGGCGCGTTCCTCCATCGCCTTGCGATACCAGGCCAGCGCCCGGCGGTCCCGCAACAGCCGGTAATACGATTGTTCCGTCAGGGTTTCGTCTATGACCATCTGGAACAGCGGCTTGATGATGTTGGCCCGCCGGATGAATACTGCGGAGAAATGCCCGGCGAACCAGCATTTCAGCAGGGTGATGTTGTCGCCCTCCAGCCGCTGGATATGGCGCGTGTCAGGCTCGAAGAAGGGGTCGTAGATCACAAAGACCCGTTTCGCCCCCTGGATTTCGAAGGCGGCGTCGGAATGGGGCAGCGCCCAGTTGCGTTCCCGCCCCATGCCAAAGCGATCCTCCCACGGGACCAGATCCTGATCCAGCGTGGTTTGCGGCGAGTAGGCCAGCACGATGCAGCCCGGCACCAGCGAGGCAAAAGCCATCGCCGCGAACCCGCCCATAGAGGTGCCGGCCAGCACGACCTTCTTGTAGCGGGCAAAGACGCCGCGTTCGGTCAGCCGGTGCAATTCGTCGATCAACTGCGTGTCGCGATACCAGTCCTTGCGCCGCGCGATGATGGCGAAATGCGAATACCCGCCCCCGCGCACGAAGCGATAGGCCCATGGCTCGCGCCCGAAAGAGATGTCGTGCACGTTCGAGATGTTGTCGAAGGTGACGATCAACGTGTCGGGCGACCGTTCGATATGCAGCAGCGCATGGTTTTCCAGCTTTACGAACGACCCCTGCCGATCGCCGCCGGGATAGATTTCGGCGAACCAGGCGGGGGGCGGGGCGGTCGCGATGCGGGCAAAGGCGTCGGGAACGTGAGGGTGTTCCTTGACCGGCTTGGCCGGCGCAGGCGCTGCGGCCTGCGGCGCGGCGGTTGGTGCGGGCTTTGCGGCGGGTTTGTCCAGCGGTGCGGTCGGCACCGTCGCGGCGCCGCGCACCGGCGGGTCTGGGGGCAGCGGCGCGCCATCCACATAGCCCAGGATCGCCTTCCACAGCGGGTGGCGTTTCGTCTGGACGGTGATGCGGGCCTCTTCCTCCTCGCACTGGTCGCGATAGGCCTGGGCGACCTCGGGCAGGGCCAGCAGGTGCGCGATCTGTTCGGCGCGAAGCTGTGCGGCGCGTTCAAGCCCATTGTCCGGCAAGTGGTCGTTGGCGCGGGCGGCGTCGATCAGCGGCGCCAGATCGCTGGGCATCGCCTGCGCCTTGCCTGGCTGCACATACGCGGCGCGCAACAGCAGTGTTTCGACACGCGGCACCGGCACCCGCGCGATACAGATCAGCGCGTCCTCGAACGCTGCTGCGTCCCGCTGCCAGGTCCGGTTGCCGCGCGGTGTTGGCATCGGCGCGCCCGCCCCGTTCAGCCACCGCAAGCGGCTGAGATCGCGCTTTACCGGCCCTACGGGATAGCCGGGCAGGCGCGCCGTCCACAGGCCGCGCTTGACCACCGTGCGCCATTCGCGCCCGCCGCTGCCGTCCGCCGGGGCGTCGGGCGCGCGATGGTCGATATCCGCCAGAACCGCCCCGGGCTGGTGGGGGCGTTCCAGCCCGTCGGCGAAGAAGAGGCGCACCGGGGCGGACAGTGCATGCACCCCCTTCAAGGTGCGCATCAGCCCCGCCAGGCTGTCATGGCGGGGCAGCAAAAGGTATTCGTCCTGCGCCAGGAACAGGCCCCAGCCGTTATCCTCGGCTGCCTCCAGCTGTGCGGCGCGGATGGCGGCGTTGCGGATCTGTTCCGCCGCCTCTGCGGCATCGAAGGGGATGGGGGTTATCTCGATCACCCCGGCCCGTTCCAGCGCCGCGGCCAGCGGCGGCGGGCCCTCTTGCGTATCGCGCAGAAAAACGTGAATCCGGTCGATCCCCAGGGCGCGATGATGCGCGACCCATTCCACGAAGGCAGAGGTCGGATGATCCAGCCAGGTCGTCAGCAGGGCTTGCGCGGGTTGGGCCATGGGATGCCGCTATGGTTGCTCGAGGGTTGCTTTCCGGTATGTTCTTGCTTTTTCTCCGAAGTGTAAACGTCAGGGATAGGCATGGCCAGTTCGCACCATCGGGGACGCGGGTTTTTTTTCGGACAGCGGCGCGACCAGTTGGGCGCGCGTCTGTTGATGATGCTGACGGTGATCCGCCTGTCGCGGGATTACCAGACCGACTTTCGCATCAACTGGTTTCCCCCCGGTGCAGAAGCCCCGACGCTGGACAATCCGGCCGAGCTGTTTTCACGATCTTTCATCGACCGGCATTTTATCGACAACGACGCCTTCGCCGATGTTCAGGATCGGGTGGCACCGATCTGGAAATTCCTTGACGATCCGACGCCCGATGCGCTGCAAACGCATCTGGAGGCCGGTGGGCATGTGCTGTTGGACGAAGGTTTCGATATCGTCGCCTTCCCGTGGGAGGATGCCGAAAGCCTGCGCCAGCGTTTCCCCGACCTGATCCGCGAAATCGATTTCGACCCGGCGGTGGCCGCGCAGATCGCGCGTATCGATGCGGTGCTGTCGGGCAAGGGCGGGCGCAGCGTGGCCTATCACATCCGGCGCGGCGACATCCTGAATGCCGATCCCTGGATGCACAAACAGTGGCCCTCCAAGATCGAACCGGACGAGTTGTATTCGGTGCATCTGCAAAAAGAGAACCCCGATGTCGCGCTGGTGTTTTCCGACCAGCCCGAAAGCCGCGCCCGCTTCCAGACGGCGCACCCGGCGGTGCGGGGCCTGGATGAGATTGTCCAGCTTGAGGGTTGCACCGTAGCGCAGCGCGATTTCCTGGAACTGTACGCCATGTCGCGGGCGGACCGGATCGTCGCGCCCGCGATCAGCGCCTTCAGCCGGGCGGCGGCACTTGTCAGCGGGCGCGAGCGGATGCGCTTTGTCGATGTGCTGGACAGCGCGGAACGCGACGCCGCCTACGAGGCGCTGCTGGCCCGTTTCAAGACCGGCATCGACAGTTTCGTTACCCCCAGCGAGGCCGCGCATCTCTATGCCAAGCTGGCCGCCCGCCTGCCCGTGCAGGGGCGCGAGGAGGAAGCCTGGGAAATCGGCCGTATCGTTCTGGACAGTGGGGCAAACAACGCGTTCGTGCCGCTTCTGCACGCGGTCAATTGCCTCTACCTGAAACGCTGGGACGAGGCGAAAGAGAATATCGAGCGGGCGTTGAACGATCCCAACCTCTGGCAGGAATCCCATGCTGCGGCTACCGCGATCCACGCGCTGATTCTGGGCGCGCTTGGCAAGGCGGTCCGCTGTCACCGGACCTATTTGCGCGCCTTCTGGCAGAAACCTTTCCTGCCGGACGTGGCGCTGGTGGGCAGTTTCATGATCAACCGTCGGCGTTTGAAACCCGATCATCCGCTGCCCTTCAGCATGCCGGTCTTGCAGGCCATGCGCGTGCCCTACATGCGGGCGAACATGTTGCTGGTACAGAACAAGCTGATCCGGCGCCGCGCTTTCGATTTTTCCACCATCGTGGTGGAGTGGCCCTATTTCGTGATGGACGGCAAGGCCGAGCGGGTGGTCGAGAACGCCAAGGCGTTGCAGGATATCCACGACGCGGTGATGGCCGCAGGCGATGAGAGCGACCGCGAGGAACGCGCCAGCTATGGCGCGCTGGTGCAGGCCCGCATGGGCGATGCGGCGGGGGCATTGTCCAGCCATGGCGCCAGCCTTGCCGCGCGGCCCGACGATCCGCTGGTCATCAAGCGCCAGGCCGAGATCCTGGCCCTGTCGGGCGACCCCGAGGCAGCGGTCGATCTGATCCGCCCGCTGGCCGAACGCAGCACCAATCAGCCCTATTGGGCCTATCTGCTGGGCTATTTCCTGCGCCAGGCGGGGCAGCTGAATGCAGCCCGCATCGCTTGGGAGGATGCCGCGCGGATCGACACCACCACCGCGCTGATTCACGCCGACCTGGCCGAGTTGTGCCGCGACCTGGGCGATGTGCAGGCTGCGGCCGCGGCACTGGACCGGGCCGCCGAACTGGCGCCCACGCAGCAGAAATTCGTCAACCGCAAGGCGCGCTACCTGGAAAAGGCCCGGTAGCGGCGGGGGTCAGCTGCGCTTGCGCATCACCACCACATGGGCGGGGTAGTCGGGATTGGCCTGGGTGAAATCCAGCGCCTCCATCGGGTCGGCGATCTCGCCGAATTCCGCCCTCAGCAGGCGTTGCAGCCGTCCGCGCTTGATCCCGAAGGCGTCCAGCTGATTGGCCTTGCGTGCGATGTGGCCCTCGGTGTGGTCCAGCAGCAGCAGACCGCCGGGCCGCAGGCTGTCCAGCCAGCTGGCAAAGGCGCGCAGCGGTTCAAAGGCGTGATCCCACGAGTTTGAGTAGACGAAATCCGCCCGTTCGTGCCAATCGGGGTTGGTGTCGTGGAAATCCCATTGCACCGTGTCGGGGATATCCTTGGCGGTGTCCGAAATCTCGGTCCCGATGACCCGCGGCTGGCCGGGCAGCGCCTCGGCAAACCAGCGCTGTTCGGCGCCGGACCGGGTGCCGTGGCAGATGCCGAACCGAACCTGGCCAAGGGTGCGCTCGACAAACCCGGCGCATAGCGCGATATGGCTTTGCGGCACGAACTGCCAGTCGATCTTGCGGCGGTTGCCCTCTTGCTGGATCGCCCGGTAGGTATCGTAATCAGGGTATTGGAACAGGCTGAATCCGTCCCCTTGCAGCCTGTGGATTTCCCCGTCCGATGCAAAGCCCGGTTGGCGCAGCGGATCGTTGGATGTCATGGTGCGGGTTCCCTTGTTCCTGTCTGTGCCGGGGCCAGTGCCCCGCGTGATACCAGCCGTCCGATGACCTCGGTGCCATAGGCTGTCGTGCCGTGAAAGCCGTCCTCTTCGACCCAGTCCCAGGGCAGCAATTCGCCGGGACCGGCGAATTCCGCGTTCGGATCGTAGACCGCCAGGCCCATGTCGCGCATCCGTTCGGCAATGGTGGCGGTCAGGACATCGATGTTGTGACGAAAGCGGATCTTGTGTGCGTTCTTGGGCGCGCGCGGGGGCAGGATGACCGTCAGCGGGCATTTGCGCGCGATGTATTTCAGCAGGGCGAAATGCGGCGCCCGTTGGTTTTCGACAAAGGCCGCGACCAGCGCGCCCGAGGCGAACAGGCTTTCCTGCCGTTCCGCGTCGCTCAGGTCCTCGGGCGGGGGCCAGGCGATGTGGCCCTCGGCCCCGAAGGCACGGGCCAAATGCCCGCAGTGAAACCCGACAGAGGCAATCACCGGCAACCCGCTGTCGAAGATGTCGCTATGCCCCAGGGTCTGTTCCAGCGTCCGAATGTCCGGGGTCAGGGCGGGCAGAACCGGGCTGCGGGCCCGCCGGGGGGCGAAAACGCGGATCTTGCCCGCGTTCCAGTGAATTCCGCCGCTTTTCAGCATGGCCGCCGGAATGCCGTGGGCCATGCAGCCTGCGTGCAGGGCCTTGACGTGGCTGTCGCCAACCAGGATGAGCTGCGGGCCCTGTCCGTCTGGCGGCGCCGTGTTGGACATGCCGTCATGCGCCATCGGATGCCTCCAGGGATTGTTCCTCGCAAACCAGGTCTTCGGCGGCCAGGCTGGCGTCCACTGCGGCGGCGTCCTGCGGGCGGGCCGTTTGCCGACCGCGGGCTGGGGCGGACAGGTCCAGCCCGGCAAAGAAATGCTGCATGACCAGGGTGACGCCCGCCTCCTCGACCGAGCGCAGGTTGGGCGCAAAGAAGGCCGCGCGCGCAGGCGGTGCGGCGATGATCTCGTAGGAGGGGAAGTAATCGACATGCGCTGCGCTGCCGGCCAGATCGCCCGCAACCGCGCGCAGGGTGGATTTGGAATAGGTGGTGGCGGGCAGCACGTGATCGCCCGAGGCGGTGGCCGTCAGCGGCACCGGGGAAACCGTCAGCAGGATGTGCAGGTCGGGATTGGCCGCGCGCATCAGGGCGAAGGCGTTTTCCAGATCCGCCCGGATCGCGGGGTAGGCGGCGTTTTCGAACAGGTGCCGGTCGGCGTCGAACTGGCCTGCGATGGTGCCGGGGCACAGCGCGTAGGGGGCACCGCTGTCGCGGTTCACCCAGCCCTCTGTCAGGCCCAGGGTAAAGACGAACACATCGGTTTCGGTAAACGCCCGGCGAAAGGCACGGGCCGTTCCGGCCAGGGCGCCGCGCGCCTCTGCCTCGGTGGGAAAGCCGTCAGGTTCTATCACCGGGCAAAGCGCGGGCCGGTAGCACGTGCCCTTGCGCGTGACCTCGTCCCAGATTTCCTGCCGGTCGATCAGGGCGGGGTCCAGCGCCAGCCGCGTCCAGTGCAGCAATTGCCGCGCGGTATAGATGTTGCCCGTCCGCGCCGAGAAGACGCCGTAATTGAACATCCGCGCGACCTCGTCCGGCAGGCCGGGCGGTGCCGGTTCGCAGTTCAGCCAGTTGAAGCCCCGGGACCGCAGCGCCCGGCTGATATGCTGGGCAAAGCAGGAACCGAAGGTTGTGAACCGGGCATCCGCCGGCAGCGTCCATGGCGAGCGCCATAGCGCATCCATGCCGTGAATGCCGACATCGGCCACGGCACTGCGCCAGAAGGCCCGGGCCGGAAGGCGCGCATATGGGGAAGCTCTGCTCATGCCCTGGGTCTTTGCGTTTCGTCCAGTATAATGGTGCTGCGGTCGGCTGTCATGCGCCTTGTTCGGCAGCGGGAATCGGGCTAGCGATCTTGCTGTATCGGGATGTGATCCCACCCATCCGGGCCACCACAGGCCCCGGCCAAGGACGCGCAGCGTGAGCCAGGATTTCCAGATTGCCATGCTTTGGGTCGAGGGGCCGCTGTCCTACATGGAACAGCTTTGCGCCGTCTCGTTTCGCGATGCCGGTCACGCGGTGCGGCTGTATCACTACGGCCCCGTCGCCAATGTGCCCGAGGGGATCGAACTGGCCGACGGGCGGCAGGTGCTGGATCCGCAGACCTTCCTGACCCATGGCCGCACCGGCAGCCCGGCGCTGTTTTCCGACGTGTTCCGTTATCACCTGCTGCGGCAGGGCGACAGGGTGATCTGGGCGGATACCGATGCCTATTGCCTGCGCCCCTTTGACAGCGAAACGGGTCATTTTTTCGGCTGGGAATCGGAAAAGCATATCAATGGCGGGGTGCTGGGCCTGCCTGCCGACAGCCCGGCACTGGACGCGCTGTTGCACATGACCCGGGACGAATACGCGATCCCCGACTGGTATACGGCCAAGGAGCGCGCCCCGCTGGAGGCCCGCGCCGCGGCGGGCGATCCGGTGCATGTGGCGGACATGCCCTGGGGTGTTTGGGGCCCGCATGCGATCACCCATTACCTGCAAAAGACCGGCGAGGCGCAATACGCGCTGCCGGTTCACGGTCTTTACCCCGTGCCGTTCCTGCACCGGCGCAAGATGGGCTTTGCCTCGAAACGCGCCCGGATAGAAGGGTTTATCAAGCCCGATACCTACTCGGTCCATTTCTATGGACGGCGGATCAAGCGGTTCCTGGCCGGTATGGGCGGGCTGCCAGAGACGGGCAGCTATATTCATCACTTGCTGGACAAGCACGGGATCGACCCAGCCGCCGCACCGCTGCCCCGCTACGAAGACGCGCCCGGCGCGGACTGATCCGCCGCCCCCAGCCATGCGGGGGGCACCGGGATATCGGGTTGATGCAGCCGGTGCCGTCGGTCCAACGGGTGGGGCAGGGTCGTGACCGGCCCTGTGACGGTTACCCGATCCTTGCGCAGCAGCGTGACCTCGACCACCCGCGGGATCTGGGTGCCGTCCAGTTCGACCGTGCCGGACGCGTTGTTCGTGTGCAGATGCACCGCCTGAAAGCGCGACCGCAGCTTGTCGATCGCGCGCCGGGCCCGCTGGAACGAGATGTCCTTGGACAGGATCGAGGGCAGGCGATGCAGTTCCAGCACGATGATGCGAAAGCGGTCCAGCAGGTCGTCGGGCACGGCCGCCAGCGTGGTGTATTCATCGCCCTCGATATCCATCTGCAACAGCAGGTCGGCGCCGGGCGCGGGGTCGGTCTGGGCCACCCATGTGGCGATCGACATCCGGTCGGGTGTATCCTCGGGGCCGACGAAGCGACGGGTAAAGGTGCTGCCGGGGATGTCGATGGCCGGACCGTCGATGGACCCGTCGGCCATGAAGGACGGGATGCCATGCTTGGCCAGGTCCAGTTCAAACGTCGATTGCCGCGACACACCGGGGGAATAGCAGGCGGCGATACCGTTCAGATCGTTGGGCAGCAGATAACCGCCATCGCCAAAGGCCCCCACGCGGATCAGCGGTGTGGCGATCGCGGCGGGGCGCAGGAAATCGGCGATGTAGCGGGCTTTGGGCGCGGTGTCTGTCATCTGCATTTTCCGTTGTGGCCGGGGGCCTTGCACCGGGGCGCCGACGAAAAAACCGCAGACAATACCCCGCCTGCCAACTATGGTCTCCGGGCGGTGGCATGACAAGAACGGCAGATGCATGGCGGTGCGATCCCCCCCGGATCATTACATCCGGCACGACGATCTGGAATACGGGCGCGCGATCTGCCGCGGTGCCGAGGTGGCGCTGACCCTGGACCTGAGCCTGCCCAAGGCCGTGGCGGGACCGGTCCCGCTGGTGATGTGGATGCATCCGGGCGGGTTTCACGGCGGCGACAAGGGCTGGGCCGGGCATCGCACCGATGCGCGCTGGCTGACCAAGGCGGGCTATGCTTACGCCGTCATCAACTATCGCCTGCGTGCGGTGGCGGACGACCTGTCGCCGCCCGTGGCCCGTCGCATGGGGGCCTTGCAGCGCCACCGCGATCCGGCCTTTCGCAAGAACCTGTCCGGGGCCGCCGCCCTTGCCGCGCTGGAGGATGCGCTGACCGCCCTGAATTGGCTGGCAGGCCAGCGCGAACGGTTCAACCTGTCCGACTGGGTCGCGCTCGGGGGCAATTCCGCCGGTGCGATCACGGCCTTCAATGTGGTGCATCTGGCGGGATTTTTTGGTCTGCCACGCCCGGCGATACGCGCGTTGGTCAGCATTTCGGGCGGCTTTGCCTATCCGGGCCTTTATGCACCGGCGCTGGTGCCGGTCCATGCGCTGCACAGCCCCGCCGACCCGCGCGTGGATATCGCCGCGATCCGTCAGGTGGCGCGGATCGGCGGCGCCGCGGTAGAGTTGATCGAGTCCGAGGCCCAGCAGCACGGGCGCGTGCGCCTGTCGCCGGATGAACCGGCGCGCGACGCCTATCGCCGGATCATCGGGTTCCTGGATCGGGTGCGCGCGAAAGACCCGTGAGCGGCGCGACGCTCAGTGCGGCCGGGCCGGGCGGAACTTCTTGAACAGAACCACCCCGTGGCTCGAGGCCTGCTGGTGGTAGAAAAACCCGTGGCGGTGCATGGCCTCGAACAGGTTGACCACGCCTGCGGGTTTGATCCGGTTGGTGTGCAATTCCACCAGGACGTGGCGAACGGGGCCAAGGTCGAGATCGTCGAACAGCGTACCCTCGCCGCCCTCGATATCACAGATCAGCGCGTCCGCCTGCGCATCGGCCAGCACTTGGTCCAGCGAAACGGTGGCGACATCGACACGTTCGCTGGGCAGATTCTTCGGCGGTTCCATCGCCGAGGACCAGAACGGGTCGGCCACGTAAAAGGGCAGGGTCGCGGGCAGGTCGGATGGCTGGCCGGGCAGGGCGATGGCGTTGATGACCGTGCTGTCGGTCACGCCATTCAGCCGGTGCACCCGGCGGATGTAGTCGCACAAAAGCGGATTTGCCTCGATGCAGGTGACCTTGCGGGCCTTGTGGTGGCGGATTGCGCTGGTCGAGATGAAGCCGATCCCCGCGCCAAGCTCCACGATTGATGAATTGGCCCCGATGAAGGTTTTCAGCGCGCGGGCCTCGCTGTCCTCGTAGTGGCCGCGGGTCAGCAAGGTGCGCAGCCGATCGGTCATGATCGCCGGATCGTCGGGGAAGAGCAGGCCATGGGACTGGATCATGTCCATTTCGGTGTCGTCAGGCATTCGAAGGGCGCCGTTGCGGCGGTTGGGTTGTCATTGGGTCGCTCTCATGCTGTCGGCCATGGGGGCAGGGATCGTTGATCTGTCCACAAGCGGATTGCATGGTCACGTCTCTTGCGCCGGGCTGTCGGCGTCGTGGCGGGCAACGGCCTCTTCGATCTGGGCGCGCCGCCACAGGAAGGACGCGCGGTGGCGCGGCCCGTCGTTTTCCTGGGCCATGTCCTCCAGCGTCAGATCGTCGGCGGTTTCGGGAATGATTTCCACCGGCTTGGGGAAATTGTAGGGGGGCAGCATCGGATTGAACGCGGCAAAGCCACCGTTCTGGCGCAGGTTCCGGTTCCGGGGCGTCTGTACGACCGTTGTCAGCAGGTACTTGTTGCCCGATTTGACGAAGTTGCGGAAAAATTCCCACCGCAGCCACGTCTTGAGGTGGAACAGGCAGTCCCGGCACATGAACAGGTCGCCTTCGGGCAGCGGGTCCGATGTGATGTCGAGATGCAGGAAGGTCCGGTTCGGCCCGGCATGGCGCTGTTGGTTGTCCGCGACGATCTGTTCGGAAATGTCGCCGCCGATATAGGTCACGCGGCTCAGGTCGGTGTGCTGCATCCAGTGCCAGTCGCCGCAGGGGGCATCGACGAAGGTCTTGATCTTGTACCGCCGAAAGATGTCGGGCAACGCGGCGCGCAGCCTTTCGGTGTTTTCCAGCGTGGACCCCCGGCCAGAGACAGGCCATTTCCCCCCGACGGACCAATCCCGGTCTTCGAACGCCTTTTGAACCCTTGCACGCATGACTGCTCTCCTGCCGTGCTGAATGAAGACCGCTTGGCGCGTTTTACCTTGTTTTCTGGGTTCAAAGAATACGCCCTGTTGGCGCGTTGCATCAAGCAGAACCTGCCTGCCAGGCCCGGGCCATGGGGATGGGCCCCGCCACGGCATCGTGTTGGCGCGGGGCGCGGGGGCGGCCTCAGCCGTCCCCTTCGCGCGCCTTGCCGGTTTCTTCGTCGGTCTCTGCCTCGGGGTCCAGGATCTGCGGCGCGGCATCGTCGGTGTGCCGGCGCGGATAGGCCTCACGCAGGGGCGCGCGGGCCAGGGCGTTGGCCAGTTCCTCGTCCAGGGCGCGGCTCAGTTCCATGTATTCGGCGTTGTCCTCAATCGGCACGCCGGGCTTCCACACCTTGGACAGGTCGCGCAGCGCGGCGCGGTCGAATTCAAAGAAGGTCCGCTCTGCGTTCTCGGCCTCGACCGGGGTCAGGCCAGTTTTTTGGATCACGTGGCGGCCCGTGCGCAGGGCGCTGTCGAACAGTTCGCGCGCGATGTCGTTGGCGCCTGCGCGCAGCAGTTCATAGGCATGCACGCGGTCGCGGGCGCGCGCGACGATATGGATGTCGGGCCGCACCCGGCGGGCATGGGCCACCAGCTTGGTCGAGGCGTCGTGATCGCCCAGGCACACCACCAGCACCTCGGCGTTCTCGATTCCGGCAGAGGCCAGCAGTTCGGGCCGCGTGGGATCGCCGTAATAGGTCTTGATCCCCAACTTGCGCATCCGCTGCACCACGCGCAGGTCGTGATCCATCACCGTGGTCGCCGCCCCGGTCATGGTCACGATCCGATGCACCGTCAGGCCGAACCGGCCCATACCCGCGATGATGACCGGGTGGCGTTCTTCGATGCTGTCGTGTTCGGGTTTTTCGCCGGCGGGCCGTGCGCGCCAGCGCACCAGAAGCTCGTGCGTGATGAACAGGGCGGGGGTGATCAGCATAGACAATGCGATCACCAGGTTGGACATGTTGGCGATTTCCTCGGGCAGGATGTTCTGGGACAGCGCAAAGGCGCTGAGCACGAAGCCGAATTCCCCCGCCTGCGCCAACCCCAGTGTGAACAGCCAGCGGTTGTCGCGGTCCAGCTTGAACATGAGTGCCAGTGCATAAAGCACCGCCACCTTGATCAGGACCAGGCCCACGACATAGACCGGTACCAGCACGGGCGCCTCGCGCACATAGGAAAAATCCATGCCCGCGCCGACGGTGATGAAGAATAGGCCCAGCAGCAGGCCCTTGAACGGCTCGATCGAGCTTTCCAATTCGTGCCGGAACTCGGAATTGGCCAGGACCACGCCGGCCAGAAAGGTGCCAAGCGCGGGCGACAGCCCCACCGTCAGCATGACCGAGGCGATGCCTGCCACGATCACCAGCGCCATGGCGGTGTTCAGTTCGCGCAGGCGCGCCGCCTGAACGAAGCGGAACAGCGGCCGCACCAGGAACGACCCGGCCAGCACCGTGCCCACCACGGCCCCCAGCGTGACCAGCGCCACGCCCCAGGCCGGCAGCCCCGCGATCAGGTTGACCGCGCCGTGGTGTCCGGCCTCGGCCCCGTGATCGCCGCCATGGCCGGGCAGCGCCAGGAACGGCATTACCGCCAGCATCGGGATCACCGCGATGTCCTGCATCAAGAGAACCGAAAAGGCGCTGCGCCCGCCGGGGGTGTTTATAAGCTTCTTCTCGGACAGGGTTTGCAGCACGATCGCGGTCGAGGACAGCGCAAAGATCATGCCCATCGCCAGGGCAGGGCGCCATTCCTGCCCAAAGACCATGGCCGCCCCCGTGACCAGGGCCAGGGTGATCGTGACCTGCAAACCGCCCAGCCCGATCAGCTTGTCCCGCATCGCCCACAGCACGCGCGGTTCCAGTTCCAGCCCGATCAGGAACAGCATCATGACCACGCCGATTTCCGCGAAATGGCGCAGGCTGTCCATTTCCGCCCCAGTCAGGCCCAGGACCGGCCCGAACAGGATGCCGATCAGCAGATAGCCCAGCACCGAGCCCAGCCCCAGCCGCGAGGCGATGGGAACGATAAGAACGATCGCGCCCAGATAGAGCGTCGCCTGGAAGAGAAAGCCGTCCATGAATCCAGTCCTTCGGAGGCGGGCCGTCAAGCGAGCGCCGTGCCTTGGGCGCGCAGCCTAGCGATTGACGGCGCGGCGGCAAGGGTAAACCGGGGCAGGGATGTCGCGCCGGTTCGTTCGATTATTCTCGAAGAAATTGGAGCGGGCGATGAGATTCGAACTCACGACCCTTACCTTGGCAAGGTAATGCTCTACCCCTGAGCTACGCCCGCATCCATTGGGTGACGCGGGGTTTATAAACTTGGGCCGGGGGCTGCAAGGGGAAAATTTCAGCCGGTGCGGCGGCCCAGCCCGCAAACGCCCCGCGACGACGCATGACGCGGTTACGCTAGGGTGACTTGTCTGTGTGTTGAGAAATTGGAGCGGGCGATGAGATTCGAACTCACGACCCTTACCTTGGCAAGGTAATGCTCTACCCCTGAGCTACGCCCGCATCCATTGGGTGAGCCGTGATTTATAAAGTCAGGGCGGGGGCTGCAAGGGGAAAATGGGGGCTTTGCCCAAAATCTGCCTGCCCTTTCGGGCGGGGGCAGCCTTCGGCAGGAAAAACCTTCGTAAAGGTTTTTCCTGTGGGTATTTGGACCAAGAAGAAGAGGGCGGCGCCGGGGCGCCGCCCCCCATCACTCGAATTCGATCAGCAGATCCTTGGCGTCGATCTGGGCGCCGGGCGTCACGTGCACCGCCTTGACGGTGCCGTCGCGTTCGGCGTGCAGGCCGGTTTCCATCTTCATCGCCTCGATGGTCAGCAGCAGGTCGCCTTCCTGGACGGTCTGGCCCACGTTGACCACGACCGAGGCCACCGCGCCGGGCATCGGCGCGCCGACATGGGCGGGGTTGCCCAGTTCGGCCTTGGGGCGCTTGGCGACGGACGCCTTGGCCTTGCGGTTGGGCACGCGGATCACGCGGGGCTGGCCGTTCAGTTCGAAAAATACCTTGGCCTCGCCGTCCTCGGTGGTTTCGCCCACTGCCTGCAGGCGAATCTCCAGCGTCTTGCCGGGGTCGATTTCCGCTGTGATCTCTTCGCCCGGTTCCATCCCGTAGAAGAAGGTCCGCGTGGGCAGGGTGCGCACGGGGCCGTATTGCAAGTGCCGCGCCGCATAATCGGTAAAGACCTTGGGATACATCAGGTATCCGTTCAGATCCTCGTCATCCAGTTTCACGTCCTCGAACTGGCTTTCGACCTCGGCGCGGACGGCCTCGAAATCGACGGGGGGCAGGTTCTTGCCGGGGCGCTCCAGCTTGGGGTCCTCGCCCTTCAGCACCTTTTTCTGGATCGCCGGGGGGAAGCCGCCGGGCGGCTGGCCCAGGTTGCCGCGCATCATGTCGATCACTGAATCGGGGAAGGCCACGTCTTTCTCGGGGTCTTCCACATCCGCGCGGGTCAGGCCCTGGCTGACCATCATCAACGCCATGTCGCCGACCACCTTGGACGAGGGGGTGACCTTCACGATGTCGCCGAACATCTGGTTGACGTCGGCATAGGTCTTGGCGACCTCGGGCCAGCGTTCCTCCAGCCCCAGGCTGCGGGCCTGCGCCTTGAGGTTGGTGAACTGCCCGCCGGGCATCTCGTGGAGGTAAACCTCGGAGGCGGGCACCTGCATGCCGGATTCGAAGGCGGCGTATTGGCCCCGCACCTGTCCCCAGTAGTCCGAGATTTCGCGCACGGCCTCGATCTCGATCCCCGTTTCACGTTCGGTGTTGCGCAACGCCTCGACGATGGAGCCCAGGCAGGGCTGCGAGGTGCCACCCGAAAACGCATCCATCGCGGCGTCTACTGCGTCTACGCCCGCCTCGGCGGCGGCCAGGATCGTGGCGCCTGAGATGCCGCTGGTGTCGTGGGTGTGGAAATGGATGGGCAGGCCGACCTCATCCTTCAGGGCCTTGATCAGGATGCTGGCAGAGGCCGGTTTCAGCAGGCCGGCCATGTCCTTCAGCCCCAGGATATGGGCGCCGGCATCGCGCAGCGCCTTGCCCATCTCGACATAGTATTTCAGGTCGTATTTCGCCCGGTCGGGGTCCAGGATGTCGCCGGTATAGCAGATCGCCCCTTCGCAGACCTTGCCGTTGTCGATGACCGCGCCCATCGCGACACGCATGTTTTCCACCCAGTTCAGGCTGTCGAACACGCGGAACACGTCCACGCCGGTTTCAGCGGCCTGTTTGACGAAGCCGCGCACGACGTTGTCGGGGTAGTTCGTGTAGCCCACCCCGTTGGACCCCCGCAGCAGCATCTGGGTCATCAGGTTGGGCATGGCTGCGCGCAGGTCGCGCAGCCGCTGCCACGGGCATTCCTGCAAGAAGCGGTAGGCCACGTCGAAGGTCGCGCCGCCCCAGCATTCCACACTGAAGAGTTGCGACAGGTTGTGCGCATAGGCGGGTGCAACGCGGATCATGTCGATGGACCGCATCCGCGTGGCCAACAGCGACTGGTGCCCGTCGCGCATCGTGGTGTCGGTCAGCAGCAGTTGTTTCTGGTCCGCCAGCCAGTCGGCGACCGCCTGCGGCCCGAACTCGTCCAGGATCTGGCGGGTGCCGGGGACATAGGCCTCGCGCCGGTTTTCCGGCGGGCGGGGCGTTTTCAGTTCCGCCGGCGGGCGGGTGCGGCCCTCGGTCTCGGGGTGGCCGTTCACGGTGACATCGGCGATGTAGGTCAACAGCCGCGTGGCCCGGTCGCGCCGCTTGGCGAACTGGAATAGCTCGGGCGTCTGATCGATGAACTTGGTGTGGTACTCGTTCTTCAGGAAGGTCGGGTGCTTGAGCAGGTTCTCGACGAAGGCGATGTTCGTGCTGACGCCGCGGATACGGAATTCACGCAGGGCGCGGTCCATCCGGGCGATCGCGGCTTCGGGCGTGGGCGCCCAGGCGGTGACCTTTTCCAGAAGCGAGTCGTAATAGCGGGTGATGACCGCGCCGGAATAGGCGGTGCCGCCATCCAGGCGGATGCCCATGCCGGTGGCGCCGCGATAAGCGGTGATGCGGCCGTAATCGGGGATGAAGTTGTTCAGCGGATCCTCGGTCGTGATCCGGCATTGCAGCGCGTGGCCGTTCAACTGCACATCATACTGGGTGGCAACGCCCGTGGCCTCGACCAGGGACTTGCCCTCGGCGATCATGATCTGGGCCTGCACGATGTCGATGCCGGTCACTTCCTCGGTGACGGTGTGTTCGACCTGCACGCGCGGGTTCACCTCGATGAAGTAGAACTCGCCCGTTTCCATATCCATCAGGAATTCGATGGTGCCCGCGCATTCATAGCCGACCTGTTCGGCGATCTTCTTGCCGAGGTTGCACAGGTGTTCGCGCTGCGCCGGGGACAGGTAGGGGGCGGGGGCGCGTTCCACGACCTTCTGGTTGCGCCGCTGCACGGAACAGTCCCGTTCCCACAGGTGGTAGATGTTGCCCTGGCTGTCGCCCAGGATCTGCACTTCGACATGCCGGGCGCGGGTGATCATCTTTTCCAGATACCCCTCGCCATTGCCGAAGGCGGCCTCGGCCTCGCGCCGCCCCTCGCGCACCTTGTCCTCCAGCTCTTCGGGGCCGTTGATGGGGCGCATGCCGCGCCCGCCGCCGCCCCAGGATGCCTTGAGCATCAGGGGATAGCCGATTTCCTCGGCCTCCTTGGCGATGGCGTCCATGTCGTCGCCCAGCACCTCGGTCGCGGGGATGACCGGCACGCCTGCGGCAATCGCCACCTTGCGGGCCGATGCCTTGTCGCCGAGGGCGCGCATGGTTTCGGCCTTGGGGCCGATGAAGGTGATGCCCTCGGCGGCGCAGGCCTCGACGAATTCGGGGTTTTCCGACAGCAGGCCATAACCGGGATGGACCGCGTCCGCGCCCGACATCTTGGCCACGCGAATGATTTCCTCGATCGACAGGTAGGCCTGCACCGGGCCCAGCCCCTCGCCGATCTTGTAGGCCTCGTCCGCCTTGAAGCGGTGCAGGCCCAGCTTGTCCTCTTCGGCGTAGACGGCGACGGTGCGTTTGCCCAACTCGTTGGCCGCCCGCATGATACGGATCGCGATTTCACCGCGGTTGGCGACGAGGATTTTCTTGAATTCGGTCAAGGGCTGGCCCTCCTTGGGGTCTGTCCGGCGGGGCGCGCGCGGGGCGCGGTCCCGTTTCGTTCAAGGTCTACACAGGTATACGGGCGCCCGGGCGGGGCGCAAGTGGGGGATGGTGCTGTTGAATTGCGCGCCTGCGGCGCATTCCTTTTTCCGGCCCGTTCCGGGCCGGGCGGGGGTATTTTGGCCAAGAAGAAGGGCAGGGGCGCGCCTGTCCCCAGCTTTTCAGGGTGGGAAAAGGTGCGGTTCTGGGTGGAACATTGTGCGAACAATTCTTTAACTCCACCGCGAGGCGCGCTAGGTTGCCGCGTATGAGTCCCATCGACGATACCGACGCCTTTGAGGCGGCAGAAAACGTGCCGTTGAGCCAGCGCGCCATGGCGGCGCGGCCTGTCCCCTATCTTGACGGTTTGAACCCCGCGCAGCGGCAGGCGGTGGAGACGTTGGAAGGGCCGGTTCTGATGCTGGCGGGCGCGGGCACCGGCAAGACCCGCGCGTTGACCACCCGGATCGCGCATTTGCTGAACACCGGCAAGGCGCGGCCGAATGAGGTTTTGGCCGTCACCTTTACCAACAAGGCCGCGCGCGAGATGAAGGCGCGCGTTGGCGGCCTGATGGGGCAGACCGTGGAGGGAATGCCCTGGATGGGCACCTTTCATGCGATCTGCGTGAAACTGCTCAGGCGGCATGCGGAACTGGCGGGGTTGAAGTCGAATTTCACGATCCTGGACACTGACGACCAGATCCGGCTGCTGAAGCAGCTGATCGTGGCGGCCAATATCGATGAAAAGCGGTGGCCTGCCCGGCAACTGGCCGGCATCATCGATCATTGGAAGAACCGCGCCTGGACGCCTGACAATGTTCCGGCGAGCGAGGCAGCGGCCTTCGATAATCGCGGGGTGGCGCTTTACGCCGATTACCAGAAACGGCTGCTTGCCCTCAACGCCGTCGATTTCGGCGATCTGTTGCTGCACATGGTCACCATCTTCCAGAGCCACGGGGACGTGCTGGAGCAATACCGCCGCTGGTTCCGCTATATCCTGGTCGACGAGTATCAGGACACCAACGTTGCCCAGTATCTGTGGCTGCGGCTCTTGGCGGGGGGGCACAGGAATATCTGCTGCGTGGGCGATGACGACCAGTCCATCTATGGCTGGCGGGGCGCAGAGGTTGGCAACATCCTGCGGTTCGAGAAGGATTTTCCCGGCGCGCGGGTGATCCGGCTGGAGCAGAACTACCGCTCTACCCCGCATATTCTGGCCGCCGCCAGCGGCGTGATCGCGGCCAACAAGGACCGGCTGGGCAAGACGCTGTGGACCGAGGCCCGCGAGGGCGAAAAGGTTCGCTTGATCGGCCATTGGGACGGAGAGGAAGAGGCCCGCTGGATCGGCGAAGAGGCCGAGGCGGTGGTTGCGGGCACGCGGGGGCTGCGGCCCTATTCGCTGGACGACATGGCGATCCTTGTCCGCGCGTCGCACCAGATGCGCGCCTTTGAGGATCGGTTCCTGACCATCGGCCTGCCCTACCGGGTGATCGGCGGGCCGCGCTTTTACGAGCGGATGGAGATCCGCGACGCGATGGCCTATTTCCGCCTCGCCGTCAGCCCCGACGACGATCTGGCGTTTGAGCGGATCGTGAACACGCCGAAACGCGGGCTGGGCGACAAGGCGCAGCAAAAGATCCAGCAGATGGCGCGCGCCAACGGCGTGCCGCTGGTGGAGGGCGCGCGGCTGTTGCTGGAAAACGGGGGGCTGACCGGCAAGGGGGCCAGGGAACTGGGGCGGTTGCTGGACGGGATTGCGCGCTGGCATGACCTGGCCCGCCGGCCCGCATCGCGGGGCGCGGCGGGTGACGGGCTGTTGATCGAAGACGAGGGGGCCGGCGACCTTTCCGGTGCCGGTATTAGCCACATCGAACTGGCCGAACAGATCCTGGACGAATCTGGCTACACTGCGCATTGGCAGAACGACAAGACGCCAGAGGCGCCGGGGCGGCTGGAAAATCTCAAGGAGCTGGTCAAGGCGCTGGAGGAATTCGAGAACCTGCAAGGGTTTCTGGAGCATGTCGCCCTTATCATGGACAACGAGACCGAGGAGCAGGGCGCCAAGATCACGATCATGACCCTGCACGCCGCCAAGGGCTTGGAATTTCCCGTGGTCTTTCTGCCCGGGTGGGAGGACGGCCTGTTTCCCAGCCAGCGGTCGATGGACGAAAGCGGTTTGAAGGGGTTGGAGGAAGAGCGCCGCCTGGCCTATGTCGGCATCACCCGGGCCGAGGAGGTGTGCACCATCTCCTTTGCTGCCAACCGCCGGGTTTACGGACAGTGGCAATCGGCGCTGCCCTCGCGTTTCATCGATGAATTGCCCGAGGCCCATGTCGAGGTTCTGACGCCCCCCGGTCTTTATGGTGGCGGGTATGGCGCGGCGGCGCCGGTGTCCTCTGGGTTGGAACAGGCTGCGGCGCGGGCGGATGGTTACACCTCACCGGGTTGGCAGCGGCTGCAATCGCGGGCCGGGACGCGGCCGGTCAGCCAGCCGCGAGAAAGCCGGTCCATGGTGATCGATGCCGAGGCGGTCGCGGCCTTTGAGGTCGGGGCGCGCGTGTTCCACAAGAAATTCGGCTATGGCACCGTGACGGGGATCGAGGGTGACAAGCTGGATATCGCCTTTGACAAGGCCGGGTCGAAAAAGGTCGTGGCGCGGTTTGTCGTGCCGGCGGATCAGGCCGGCGACGTGCGGTTCTGAGCGCTGGGGCGGGCCGCGCCCATTCACCAAACTATCCGAGAAAGAAAAACGGCGACGCCAGGGAGGAGGAGGCGCCGCCGCTCTTGGTCACGGTGGCATCAGGGAGGAGGAGATGAACCACCGACCACTGGCCCAGTGGGCCGTTGTAAAAATGCGGCGGCACCCGGGAGGAGGTGAGTGCCGCCGCGAGAATAGGAAACCCAGGGAGGAGGAGGGGTTTCCGAAACTCGGCTCCGGGGACGGTATGAACACCCGCACACCCCGTTGCGTTGGACTTAAGATAACGCGATGCTGCGGGTGCACAATGGCTTGCGGGGTAAATGCCGCTATGCAGAAAATGCATGTGTTTTCCGATGCATGTTGGGGCGGTCCTGCGGCGGTCTGCCGCAGTTTCGGGCAAAGATGAATCGCCCTTGCCGTTTTTTCCCGGGTGTCCAAGTTAAAGGGCAGACCGATTGCCAGAAGGAAGCGCCATGTCACCGTCCCGCGATACCGTCCTTGCCGCCCTGTCCCGAATCGATCTGCCCGACGGGGGCGATCTGGTGTCCCGCGACATGGTGCGCGCGCTGAGCGTGGAGGGCGACACCGTCCGTTTCGTGATCGAGGCGCAGGATGCCGGTCAGGCCGCAGGGCTGGAACCCGTGCGCGCTGCCGCCCAGGCCGTAGTCGCTGCGCTGGAGGGGGTGCAGACCGTTTCGGCGGTGCTGACCGCCCACGGCCCCGCGTCCAAGCCACCGGCGCAGGGCGTCAAGATCGGCCGCCATCCTACCCCTGGCAAGGGGCCGGAAAACCCGACCGGGGTTGACCGGATTCTTGCCGTGGCGTCGGGCAAGGGTGGGGTCGGGAAATCTACCGTGGCCAGCAACCTGGCCGTGGCGCTGGCCCGGCAGGGGCGGCGCGTGGGTTTGTTGGATGCGGATATCTACGGCCCCTCGCAGCCGCGCATGATGGGCGTGAACCGGCGCCCCGCCTCGGGCGATGGGCAGACGATCGAACCGGTTACCGCCCATGGCGTCACGATGATGTCGATCGGCCTGATGCTGGACGACGATCAGGCGGTGATCTGGCGGGGGCCGATGCTGATGGGGGCGTTGCAGCAATTGCTGGGGCAGGTGAACTGGGGCCGGTTGGACGTGCTGATCGTGGACCTGCCGCCGGGCACGGGCGACATCCAACTGACCCTGTGCCAGCGCACGAAGCTGACCGGCGCGCTGGTTGTGTCCACGCCACAGGATGTGGCGCTGCTGGATGCGCGCAAGGCAATCGACATGTTCGCCAAGCTGAAGACGCCCGTTCTGGGCCTGATCGAGAACATGTCCAGCTATGTCTGCCCCAATTGCGGGCACGAGGCGCATATCTTCGGTCACGGTGGGGTCGCGGCCGAGGCCGAAAGGATCGGCGTGCCGTTCCTGGGCGCGCTGCCCCTTGCGCTGGAGGTGCGCGAGGCTGGCGACGGCGGTCAGCCCGTCGCCCTGGGCGATGGACCGGTTGCAGAGGCCTACGGTCAGCTGGCCGCCCGCTTGATCGGCGGCGGGATGGCCTGATCGTCCTACGGGAATTCATGGCCCCGGGCGGGTTGTTCGGGGCGCAATAGGCGAATCACTTGCCCGGATCCCCGTCGAACAGGCGGGGATTTTTGTCTTTCTCGGGGTGCGTGTGGCCCCTGCGGGGCAATATCTGGCGAAATCTTGGGAAATCATGGGCGCCGCTGCTTGGCTGTCGGGCGGCGCTATATGTTGTTCGCAGGGTTGTCTATTTCGCTAAGAATTGTGATCCTGGGCGCCTGCCCCGGTCCAAATCTTGTTCGGACACCCCCTGTCGCACAGCATGTGGTATCGAATTCCCATACAGGAAGCTTGATTTCCATGAATTCCCATGGCATCCCTTATTCATCCGATGAGGACGGGCATACCACAGGGGCACCAAGACCCCGACAAGGCAAAGCAGGTTTCATACAGGCCCCCGCTTTCATCGAAAAACAGAGATCCGGCGCGCGGGCGAGCAGACATCCCCCCCAGGTGGCGCGCGTAGCCGGACACCCCAGAGTGGGACGAGGGCGGCGGATTGGGCAGTGGCAGCAGCTCAGTCCGCCGTTTTCGCAATCGGCGGGCGAAACAATGAAGGAGCGTCGGGGACGGTGGCGCGCAGATTCAGAGGCGAAGGCCGCCACAAGGTGGATGCCAAGGGCAGGGTTTCGATCCCAGCCAACTTTCGCCGTGTGCTCGAATCCTGCGATCCCGACTGGACCGATGGTCTGCGCCCGCAACTGGTGATCGTCTACGGGGATCACCGCCGGAAATTCCTGGAATGCTATACGATCGAGGCCATCGACGAGGTGGACGACAAGATTGCCGCCCTCCCGCGCGGCTCGATCGAGCGGCGCATGCTTGAACGCCTGTTCCATGGCCAGTCCTTCCCGACCGAGGTCGATAATGACGGCCGCCTGGTGCTGCCGCAGAAACTGCGCGACAAGATCGAGCTGGAGAAAGAGGCCTTCTTCATCGCCTCGGGCGATACCTTCCAGATCTGGAAGCCGGAAACCTACGAATCCGAGGAACTGGCCAAGACCGAGGCCTGGCTGGATGCCCAGCCCGACGATTTCGACCCGCTGTCGCTGCTTGACCAACCGGCGGGGGGCTAGGCGATGTCCAGTGCGCAACGCCGGGACGCCGACAATTCCCCGCATATTCCCGTGCTGCTGCGCCCGCTGCTGGAGGCCGTCTCGCCGGTGTCGGGAACGTGGCTGGACGGTACATTCGGGGCAGGGGGGTACGCCCAAGGGCTGCTTGATGCCGGCGCCGAGCGCGTGATCGGGGTGGATCGCGATCCCAGCGTCTTTGCCCTGGCCGAGGGCTGGGCCGCCGCCTATGGCGACCGGCTGGTTCTGGTCGAGGGCACGTTTTCGCGGCTTGACGATCATGCCGGCAGGCCGCTGGATGGCGTGGTGCTGGATCTGGGCGTGTCCTCTATGCAGCTGGATCAGGCCGAGCGCGGCTTTTCCTTTCTGCGCGACGGGCCGCTGGACATGCGCATGGGCACGGACGGCATCTCGGCGGCGGATGTCGTGAACAACGCCGCCGAGGCGGAAATCGCCGATATCCTGTATCATTTCGGGGAAGAGCGCGCCGCGCGCCGCATCGCACGCGCCATCGTTGCTGCGCGCGACGTTGCCCCCATCGTCACGACGGGCCAACTGGCCGAGGTCATTTCCCGGTGCCTGCCCCGTCCCAAGCCGGGGCAAAGCCACCCTGCCACGCGTTCCTTTCAGGCGTTGCGCATCGCCGTGAACGACGAATTCGGCGAACTGGTCGCCGGGCTGGAGGCCGCCGAACGCGCGTTGAAACCGGGCGGAAAGCTGGCGGTCGTGACCTTTCATTCACTGGAGGACCGGGTCGTCAAACGGTTTCTTCAGGCGCGCAGCGCGGGCGGCGGGGGCGGCAGCCGCCATGCGCCCGAAGTCGTGGCCGAGGCCCCCCGCTTTCACCTTGTGCAGCGCCGCGCCATCGCCCCCGATGCGGCAGAGCTGGAGGCTAACCCGCGCGCGCGTTCCGCCAAGCTGCGGGTGGCGATCCGCACCGATGCCCCGGCCGGCCCCGTAGACCGCACCCAGCTGGGCCTGCCCGCCATCATGGAAGGAGCACGCTAGATGCGCACCCTGGTCTATGCCGCGGTGGCCATGGCGGTGATGGTCCTGGCCTTTTGGGCCTACCGCGAAAATTATGCCACGCAGCAGGCGCTGGACGATATCCAGCGTCTGAACCGTGAAATCGGCCATCTGCACGAACGCCGCGCGGTGCTGCGGGCGGAATGGGCCTATCTCAACCGGCCCGACCGGCTGCGCGCGCTGGCAGAGATGAACTATGACCGGCTGCGGCTGATCCCGCTGGAGGCCCCCCGTTTCGCCCGGATCGACCAGGTGGCCTATCCCGCGCCTGACCTGCCCGCGCTGTCGTCCCCGGTGGATCTGCGCGGCCAGTTGCAAACCCCTGCCGCGACGGAGGACGCGCGATGATCCGCACGCCGCTGCGCCCGCTGGCCCGCATTCTGGAGGCCCGCGCCCGGGGCGAAAATCCCGACAGCATCGAGCGCGAGAACCTGCGTCTGCGCCATGAACAGATGCGCGACCAGGCCCGCCTGCGCGCCGAGGGCCGGCTGTTGGTGCTGGCGGGGATGTTCATTGCCGCCTTTGCCACGGTAGGGGTTCGCACGGGCAGCCTTGCCATCGCCGAACCGGCCGAACCCCGCGCGACCGCCGCCACCGTGCCGGCCATCACCGCCCAGCGGGCGGATATCGTGGACCGTAACGGCAATATCCTGGCCACCAACATGGCCACCCACTCGCTGTATGCCCAACCGCGGATCATGATCGACCCAGAGCGGGCGGCGCAGGGTCTGGCGGCGATCTTCCCCGATCTGGATGCGGATGAACTGCACCGCAAGTTCACCGGCGATCGGACCTTCCTGTGGATCAAGCGCCGGATCAGCCCCGAGCAGATGCAGCAAGTGCATGAAATCGGCGATCCCGGCCTTCTGTTCGGCCCGCGTGAGATGCGCCTTTATCCCAACGGCGCACTGGCGGCCCATGTTCTGGGCGGGGCCAGCTTCGGCCGCGAGGGCGTGCGCGCGGCCGAGGTCGTGGGCGTTGCTGGGGTGGAACGCACCTTCGATGCGCGGCTGCGCGACCCGGCCGCGGGCGGTGCGCCCCTGCGTCTGTCGCTGGACCTGTCGGTGCAGTCCACGGTAGAGCAGGTACTTTACGGTGGCATGCGGCTGTTGAATGCCAAGGGCGCGGCGGCAATCCTGATGGACGTGCAAACGGGCGAGGTGGTCTCGCTGGCCTCGCTGCCCGATTTCGACCCCAACGACCGGCCCGCGCCGGTGCCGGGGCGCGACGCGGGCGACAGCCCGCTGTTCAACCGCGCGGTGCAGGGGGTCTATGAGCTGGGTTCCACCTTCAAGGCGCTGACCGTCGCGCAGGCGCTAGAGGACGGTCTTGTCACACCCGATACGATGATCGACACGCGCGGGCCGCTGACCTGGGGCAAGCACAAGATCCGGGATTTCCACGATTACGGCCCGCGGCTGTCGGTGACCGACGTGATGGTCAAAAGCTCCAACATCGGGACGGCGCGCATCGCGATGGAAATCGGCGCCGAGCGGCAGCGCGCCTTCCTTGACGAACTGGGCCTGCTGGAACCGACGCCGCTGGAAATGGCCGAAGCCGCGGGCGGGCGCCCGCTGTTGCCGCCCAACTGGTCGGAAATTTCGACCATGACGATTTCCTATGGACATGGGTTGTCGACGACGCCGATGCACCTGGCCGCGGCCTATGCGACGATTGCCAATGGCGGACGACTGGTAAAGCCCACGCTGATCGCCGGGGGCGGCGCGCCGGGCGAACGGGTGCTGTCCGAGGAAACCGCCGCACAGGTCCGGTCGATGCTGCACGCGGTCGTCGAGCGCGGCACCGCCAGTTTCGCCCGGATCGAGGGCTATGCCGTGGGCGGCAAGACCGGCACCGCAGACAAGCCGAACCCGCAGGGCGGCTATTACGAGGACAAGGTGATCGCCACCTTTGCCGGGCTGTTCCCCGCCGAGGCGCCCCGCTATGTCATCGTCGTCACCCTGGACGAACCCGAGGATCGCACCGGCCCGGAACCGCGCCGCACTGCCGGCTGGACCGCCGTTCCCGTCGCCGCCGAGATCATCCGCCGCACCGCGCCGCTGCTGGGCATCGCGCCCGCGATTGAACAGGCACCGGGCTTCGGGGTAACACTGGCCGCGAACTAGCGGGGCACAAGGCATGACAGGGCAGCAAACGACACTCTCGGCGTTGGGGTTGCAGGCCCGCGGCGGGGCGGACTCCGCGATCACCGGGCTGTCGGTGGACAGCCGCGCGGTCAAGCCGGGCCACCTGTTCGCAGCCCTGCCGGGCAGCCGGGTCCATGGCGGAGAGTTCATTCAATATGCCCTGCGCATGGGCGCCGCTGCGATCCTGACCGACCGCAAGGGGGCAGAGATCGCCGCCGGTGAACTGGCCGCCTCGGATGCCGCGCTGGTCGTGGCCGAGGATCCGCGCCAGGCGCTGGCCGGTGCGGCGGCGCTGTTTTTCGGCGCGCAACCGGGAACTGCCGTTGCGGTCACGGGCACCTCGGGCAAGACCTCGGTCGCCAGTTTCACGCGGCAGATGTGGGACCGTCTGGGCCTGGCCGCGTGCAATATCGGCACGATGGGCGTGCAAGGGGCCTGGACCGCGCCGCTGGCCCATACCACGCCCGAGCCGATCACCCTGCACCGCATGCTGGCCGAGATGACCGCCGCCGGTGTCACCCACGCCGCGATGGAGGCCTCCAGCCACGGGCTGGATCAGCGCCGACTGGATGGCGTGACGCTGAGTGCCGCAGCCTTCACCAATTTCAGCCAGGACCACCTGGATTACCACGCCGGGTTCGACGAATACTTCGCGGCCAAGGCCGGACTTTTCGACCGGGTGTTGCCGCCCGACGCGGTCGCCGTCATCAATATCGACGGCGAACGCGGCATGCAGATGCACGCCATCGCCCAGGCCCGCGGCCAAGAGGTTCTGACCATCGGCAGCGGCGACGGCGCCGATCTGCGCATCCTTGGCCAGCGCTTCGATGCGACCGGGCAGACCCTGCGGTTTTGCTGGAACGACGTGCCGCATCTGACCCGGCTGGACCTGATCGGCGGGTTTCAGGCCGAAAACGTGCTGGCCGCCGCCGGTCTGGTCATCGCCACCGGCACCCCGCCTGCGCAGGTCTTTCCGCTGCTGTCCGAGGTTGTCACCGTGCATGGCCGGATGGAACTGGCCGCAACGCGCGACAATGGGGCGACCGTGTTCGTCGATTACGCGCACAAGCCTGGCGCGCTTTCTGCGGCGCTGGCCTCGCTCCGGCCCCATGTGCTGGGGCGGATCGTGGTGGTGTTCGGCGCCGGGGGCGACCGTGACCGCGGCAAACGCCCGCTGATGGGGCAGGCCGCGGCAGAGGGCGCGGATGTTGTATATGTGACAGACGACAACCCCAGATCCGAAGACCCGACCGAGATTCGTGCAGGAATCCTGCAAGGTTGTCCCGACGCGATCGAAATCGGCGACCGGGCCGAGGCCATCCTGCGCGCCGTCGATACCCTGCAGCCGGGCGATGCGCTGCTGATCGCGGGCAAGGGGCATGAAACCGGCCAGATCGTGGGCGAGGATGTCTTTCCCTTCGATGATCGCGAACAGGCCAGCGTTGCGGTTGCAGCCCTGGACGGGAGAATGACATGAGCACGCTTTGGACCGCGGCCGAGGCCGCCGCCGCGACGGGCGGGCGCGCCACCTGCGACTGGCAGGCCAGCGGGGTTTCAATCGACACGCGCAGCCTGGCCCCCGGCGATTTGTTCGTCGCGCTAAAGGATCGGCGCGACGGCCATGAATTCGTGGCCGCTGCGTTGGCTGCGGGGGCTGCGGCCGCGCTGGTGTCGCGCGTGCCAGAGGGGGTGGCGGACGATGCGCCGCTCTTGATCGTTGACGATGTCCTTCTTGCATTGCAGGCGCTTGGCCGCGCAGGGCGCGACCGCACGGGCGCGCGCGTGGTGGCGGTGACCGGCTCAGTCGGCAAGACCTCGACCAAGGAAATGCTGCGCCACGTGCTGGCCGGGCAGGGCCGCGTGCATGCCGCCGAGGCCAGTTTCAACAACCATTGGGGTGTGCCGCTGACCCTGGCGCGCCTGCCGCGCGATGCCGCCTTTGCCGTGGTCGAGATCGGCATGAACCACCCCGGCGAAATCGCGCCGCTGACCCGGCTGGCCCGGCCCCATGTGGCCCTGATTACCACCATCGCGCCGGCGCATCTGGCGGCGTTCGACGATCTGGCCGGGATCGCGCGGGAAAAGGCGTCGATCTTCGAAGGGCTGGCCGAGGGGGGCGCGGCAATCTACCCCGCCGATCTGGAAACCAGCCCGATCCTGGCCGCCGCCGCCCGCGAATACGCGGCGAAAAGTGTGACCTTCGGTCAGGAAGATGGCTGTGATTTCAGGCTGCTCGGGATCGAAATTCATGCGGCGTCCACGGTCGTGCAGGCCCGCGCGCCGGGGCAGGATCTGCTGTTCAAGATCCAGAGCGCGGGACGGCATTTCGCGATGAACGCGCTGTCCGTCCTCGCCGCGGTCGAAAGCCTCGGGATCGACGGTGCGGTCGCGGCCTGCGACCTGGCCGGCTGGGTTCCGCCCGCCGGGCGCGGTGCGCGGCTGCGCATCGCCCTGGATGTGGTCGAGGACCAGATGATGGTCGAGGTGATCGACGACGCCTTCAATGCCAACCCCGCCTCTGTCGCCGCCGCGCTGGAGGTGCTGGCCGCCGCCCGCCCGCAGGACGGTGTTGGCCGGGTGGCCCGTGGCCGGCGTATCGCGATCTTGGGCGACATGCTGGAACTGGGCCCCGACGAACAAGGCCTGCATGCCGGGCTGGCGGACCTGCCTGCGATGGCGCAGGTGGACCTGGTCCATTGCGTCGGGCCGCGGATGCGGGCGCTCTACTTCGCCCTGCCGTTGAAGAAACGCGGCCAATGGTTCGACGAGGCCGAGCCGCTGGCCGATAAGGTGCATCACATGGTCGATGCCGGCGACGTGGTGCTGGTCAAGGGCTCAAAGGGCAGTCGCGTCTCTGCCGTGGTTGACGCCCTCAAGAAATTGGGACAAGCGGTCCCGGCACCGCAGGAGGATCCCGAATAATGCTGTATTGGCTGGCCGACCTGTCCGATGGGGGCGGGGCCTTCAACCTGTTTCGCTACATCACGTTCCGGGCCGGGGGGGCGTTCCTGACGGCGCTGATCTTCGGCTTTCTGTTCGGGCGTCCGCTGATCAACCTGCTGAAGCGCAAACAGAGAAATGGCCAGCCCATCCGCGAGGACGGCCCGCAGAGCCACCTGGAAACCAAGGCCGGCACGCCCACGATGGGCGGTGTGCTGATCCTGGGCGCACTGATCTTTTCCACCCTGCTTTGGGCGCGTCTGGACACGGCCTATATCTGGATGCTGCTGTTCGTGACCTTGTCCTTCGGCGCTATCGGCTTTGCCGACGACTATGCGAAAGTGTCCCGCAACGACGCCAAGGGGGTGCCGGGCCGGGTCCGGTTCGGCCTGGGTCTGCTGATCGCGGCGCTTGCCGGTTTCTGGGCGGCCTTCGTCCACCCCGACGAGCTGAGCTATCAACTGGCCTTGCCCGTCTTCAAGGATACCCTGATCAATCTGGGCGTCTTCTTTGTGCCCTTCGCCATGTTGGTGATCGTGGGTTCTGCCAACGCGGTGAACCTGACGGACGGGCTGGACGGGCTGGCGATCATGCCGGTGATGATCGCCGCCGGAACGCTGGGCGTGATCGCCTATGCGGTGGGGCGTGTCGATTTCACCGAATACCTGGACGTGCATTACGTGCCCGGCACCGGCGAGATTCTGATCTTTTGCGCCGGTCTGATCGGCGGGGGGCTGGGATTCCTGTGGTATAACGCCCCACCGGCGGCCGTGTTCATGGGCGATACCGGGTCGCTGGCGCTGGGGGGCGCACTGGGGGCGATCGCGGTGGCCACCAAGCACGAAATCGTCCTGGCCATCGTCGGCGGGATCTTCGTTGTCGAGGCGTTGTCGGTCATCATTCAGGTCGCCTATTACAAAGCGACAAAAAAACGCGTGTTCCTGATGGCTCCGATCCATCACCATTTCGAGAAGAAAGGATGGGCGGAACCCCAGATCGTGATTCGGTTCTGGATCATCAGCCTTATCCTCGCCCTGATCGGATTGGCGACGCTCAAGGTCCGCTGAGGGGCAGCGGGAGACAGTGACATGCAGATGAACCTTGCCAGCGACAGCGCAGCCGGGGCAGAGGCGCCGCAGGCCGACAATGCCTGGGTCAGCCCCGAGTTGCACGCGGTCACGCCGGACGTGAAACTCAAATACTGGAGCGGCATTCCGCCCTACGGCGTCTGGGCGTTCTTCGCCTTTCTGATGCTGGAAGCGGTGATGTTCTCCGATCACCTCGTGCCTTATTGCGAGGCGAACTTTGCCCAGCCGCAGAACTGCGCGCCGATCTTCACCCAGATATTCCCGATCCTGATCGGGCTGATCCTGCTGTTCCCGGTGGTCACCGGCGCGGCGCGGCGCATGGGCGGCAACCGGATCACGGCGCAGGCCTTTGTCTTCCTTGCGGCCTTTGTGCCGACGATGATGCTGGCCTGGCACTACTTCCTGTAACGGCGGGCCGCGCGGCCCGGCTTGCATCGGAACGCCCCCGGCGGCATCGTCCCGGCGATGCTGCAAGGGGGCGTACATGATTCCGGTGCACGGATATGACGGGGCGCGCGTGGCCGTGCTGGGGCTGGGGCGGTCGGGCCTGTCGGCGGCGCGCGCGCTGCGTGCCGGCGGGGCCGAGGTTCTGGCCTGGGACGACAACGCCGCCGCGCGGGAACGCGCCGCGGCAGAGGGGATCGCCGTTTCCGACCTGACCCGCCCCGGGGCGTTGGACGGGCTGGCCACGCTGATCGTCAGCCCCGGCATCCCGCATCTCTATCCCGCCCCGAATCCCGTTATCGCGGCCGCCTGGGCCGCCGGTGTGCCGGTGGATAACGACATCGGCCTGTTCTTCCGCTCGTTTGCGACGGCGGGGTGGGACGATTTCGATACGGCCCCGCGGGTGATCGCGGTCACAGGGTCCAACGGGAAATCCACCACCGCCGCGCTGATTGCCCATGTGATCGGCGCCACCGGCCGCGCGGTGCAACTGGCCGGTAATATCGGCCGGGGCGTGCTGGATATCGACCCGCCGGGCGATGGCGGGGTGGTGGTGTTGGAGCTGTCCAGCTATCAGACGGACCTGGCGCGCGCGCTGACCCCCGATATCGCGGTCTTTACCAACCTTTCGCCCGACCACCTGGATCGGCATGGCGGGCAGGGGGGCTATTTCGCGGCCAAGCGGCGCCTGTTTTCCGAGGGGGGGCCGGACCGCGCGATCATCGGCGTGGACGAGGATGAGGGCCGTTTCCTGGCCAACCAGATGGCGATGGGGCCGGGGGATGACCGGGTGATCCGCATTTCGGCTGGGGGCAAGCTGTCGGGGCCGGGCTGGTCGGTCTTTGCCCGCAAGGGGTTCCTGTCGGAATGGCGCAAGGGGCGGCAGATGGCCAGTATCGACCTGCGCACCATCGCGGGCCTGCCCGGCGCCCATAACCACCAGAATGCCTGCGCCGCCTTTGCCGCCGCGCGCTGCCTGGGCTTGGGCCCGAAACAGATCGAGGCGGCGTTTCACAGCTTTGCCGGTCTGCCGCACCGCAGCCAGGTGGTGGCCGAACGGGACGGGGTGCGCTTTGTCAACGATTCCAAGGCGACAAATGCGGCCAGCGCGGCGATGGCCCTGGCCGCCTTTCCGCGCATCCGCTGGATCTGCGGCGGGCTGGAGAAAGAGGGCGGGCTGGGCGCGCTAACCCCGCATCTGGGTCATGTCGCCAAGGCCTATGTCATCGGGCGCGAGGCCGCAGGCTTTGCCCTGCACCTGAAGGACATCCCCCACGAGGTTTGCACCACGATGGCCGCCGCCGTGGCCCGCGCCGCGCAAGAGGCAGAGACGGGCGAGACCGTGCTGCTGGCGCCCGCTGCCGCCAGTTTCGACCAGTATGACAGCTTCGAGGCGCGGGGCGCGGATTTCATCGCCGAGGTCGAGAAGACCTTGGGCGCCTAACGCCGCTCAGATCGCCAACGCGTCAGCCGTTTCGCGCAACAGCCCGGCGCTGGCGGCCAGCGCGGCGGTTTCCTCGGGGTTCAGTTCGGGCACCAGGGTTGCGCCGATCCCCTCGGCGCCCAGAACGCGGGGCAGCGACAGCGCCACGTCGCGCACCCCGGCGATTTCGTCGGTGCACATGGACACCGACAGGACCGCCCGTTCGTCCTGCGCGATGGCGCGCACGATCCGGGCCAGCCCCGCACCGATGCCGTAATTCGTGGCGCTCTTGCCCGCGATGATGCGATAGGCCGCGCGACGCACGCCGTCGTCGATCCGGGCGCGCACCTCGCCGGTGATGGCGGCGCCCAGTTGCGCCGCGACCGAGGCCAGCGGTTCGGATCCCACCCGGGCGCTGGACCAGGCCAGAACCTCGCTGTCGCCATGTTCGCCCAGCACGTAGCCATGCACCGAATGCGGCGCCAGGCCCAGATGCCCGGCCAGCAGGCTGCGAAATCGCGCGGTGTCCAGAATGGTGCCCGATCCGATCACGCGCCCCGGGGCCAGCCCCGACAGGCGCGTGGTGACATGGGTCATCACGTCTACCGGGTTGGTCGCGACCAGCAGGATCGCCTGCGGCGCGGCGGCGCGCACCGCACCGATCACCTGGGCAAAGACCTCGGCGTTGCGGGCCAGCAGGTCCAGCCGGCTTTCGCCCGGTTTCTGGCCCACGCCTGCGGCCAAGATCACCACGCCCGCGTCCTGCAGAACGTCGTAATCGCCAGCCTCAACGGTCGTGGCGGCATGGGCAAAGGGCACGGCATGGGCGATGTCCTGGGCCTGGGCCACCGCAAGATCGCGGTTGCGATCCACGATCGCGATACGGCTGGCCGCCCCGTTCAGGGCCAGCGCGTAGCCCGCGGCGCTGCCCACCATGCCTGCCCCGACGATACCGACCTTCATGGTGTTGCCTCCTTTGTTGGTGTCGCGCCCAGCCTATCACGGCCTTCCCGGTTGAAAGGACGCCGCCATGGGTATTTTTTCCAAGAAGAAGGCCCAACCTGCGCCATGCGCCGGAGTGCTGCGTTTCCGGGCAGGCCGTGGAAAAATTGAACGTTGCCGGGATTTGGTCTTGCACCGACTCAGGTGCGGCCCTATGTGCGCGCACACGGACGCCAACGCACGCGCCTCTGGCCCCTGCGAGGGTTAAGTAGCGACGGTAACGTCTCCCTTGGAACCGGGCCGACCCGCCCGTCAGGTCTATTGGAGATGACCATGTACGCTACGCAAGCCGAGATCCTCGGCCGCACCGATATCCCGTCGCCCGGCCGCGCCGAGGCGTATATCCGCCAGCACCGTTTCGACCAGCCGACCCTGGTGATCGATGCGGGCGAGGTCGTGGCGCGCTTTCACGCGCTGCGCGCAGGCCTGGGGCGGGCGGCGATCCATTATGCGGTCAAGGCCAATCCCGCGCCCGAACTGGTGGCCCGGCTGGCCGCCGAAGGCTGCCGTTTCGACGCCGCCTCGCGCGCCGAGATCGAGCTGTGCCTGGGCGCCGGGGCCGCGCCGTCGGAGATCTCTTTCGGCAACACCATCAAGCGCGCCTCGGACATCGCCTTTGCCCATGCCGCGGGGATCACGCTGTTTGCCGCCGACGCCGAGGAAGAGATCGACAAACTGGCCGAGCATGCGCCGGGCGCCGAGGTCTATATCCGCGTTCTGGCCAGCGCGCCCGAGGCCGATTGGCCGCTGAGCCGCAAGTTCGGCTGCGCCCCGGAAAAGGCCGGCCCGCTGATGGCGCGCGCGTTGCGTGCCGGGCTGCGCCCGGTGGGTCTGTCTTTCCATGTTGGCAGCCAGACGCGCCGGGCGTCCATGTGGGGGCCGGTTCTGGATGACGTGGCCCGCCTGTGGCACGCGCTGCGCGCCGAGGGGTTCGACCTGGACCTGCTGAATATCGGCGGCGGCTTCCCCGCCGGGTATGGCGAGCCGGTCGAGGCGCCTGCCGCCTATGCCGCGCAGGTGATGGCGCAGGTCGATGCGCGGTTCGGCAACGTGCGGCGCCTGATGGCCGAACCGGGCCGTGGCCTGGTGGCCGAGGCGGGCGCGATCGCGGCCGAGGTGGTGCTGGTCTCGCAGAAATCCGACACGGATGCCTATCGCTGGGTCTACCTGGATATCGGCAAGTTTTCCGGCCTGGCCGAAACCATGGACGAGGCGATCCGCTATCCCCTGGTGACCGAGCGCGACCACGAACCGACCGGCCCCTGCATCCTGGCGGGCCCGTCCTGTGACAGCGTGGACGTGCTGTATGAAAAGCGCCCGGTGCAACTGCCGCTGGGCCTGCGCGCGGGTGACCGCGTGGTGATCCGCAACACCGGGGCCTATACCTCGACCTATGCGTCGGTCGGCTTCAACGGCTTCCCGCCGCTGGACGTTCTGGTGATCTGATCCGCAGCCGATCCGCCCGGCGCCGGTCCATCTTGACTGGCGCCGGGGCGGGTTTGGCGTTACACTTTGCCCAGAGACCCGGCAAACGGGCCCAATTTGAGGCAATCGAGCGGAGAGCCCATGACTGAGATGGTCTATGGCACCGCGCCCATACGGGCGGGGGAGCCGGTTCTGCCACGTTGGTGGCGGACCGTGGACAAGTGGTCGATCTCCTGCATTCTGCTGCTTTTCGGGGTGGGGATGCTGCTGGGGCTGGCGGCCTCGCCGCCGCTGGCCGAAAAGAACGGGTTCGATGCCTTTCATTATGTCGAGCGGCAGGCGGTGTTCGGCGTTGCCGCGCTGGTGGCGATGCTGGTGGTGTCGACGATGCCGCCGGACCTGGTGCGCCGGGCGGGCGTGGTCGGGTTCGCCGCCGCCTTTGTGGCGCTGGCGCTGTTGCCCATTCTGGGCACCGATTTCGGCAAGGGTGCGGTGCGCTGGTACAGCTTGGGCTTTGCCAGCGTTCAGCCTTCGGAATTCCTGAAACCCGCCTTCGTGGTGCTGGCTGCCTGGCTGATGGCCGCAGGGCAAGAGGTGAACGGCCCGCCGGGGCGGACGATTTCGCTGGCGGTCGCGCTGGTCGTGGTGGCGTTCCTGGCGATGCAGCCCGATTTCGGGCAGGCCGCTTTGGTGTTGTTTGCCTGGGGCGTGATGTACTTCGTCGCCGGGGCCTCGCTGGTGTTGCTGGTGGGACTGGCGGGTGCGGTGGTGTTCGCAGGCGTGGTTGCCTACCAGAACTCGGAACATTTCGCGCGCCGCATCGACGGTTTCCTCAGCCCCGAGATCGATCCGCGCACCCAGCTGGGCTATGCGGTCAACGCGATCCAGGAGGGCGGGATCTTCGGTGTCGGCGTGGGCGAGGGCCAGGTGAAATGGTCGCTGCCCGACGCGCATACGGATTTCATCATCGCCGTCGCGGCCGAGGAATACGGCCTGATCCTGGTGCTGGCGATCATCGCGTTGTACCTGACGGTGGTGCTGCGCGCGTTGTATCGGTTGACGCGGGAACGCGACGGCTTCATCCGCCTGGCGGGCACGGGGCTGGCCTGCAGTTTCGGGGTGCAGGCGCTGATCAACATGGGCGTCGCGGTCAAGCTGTTGCCGGCCAAGGGCATGACGCTGCCCTTTGTCAGCTATGGCGGGTCGTCCATCATTGCCAGCGGGATCGCCCTGGGGGCGCTGCTGGCGCTGACGCGGACCCGGCCGCAGGGCGAAATCGGCGATCTGTTGCGCCGTGGGGGACGGGCATGAGCGCGCCGCTGCTGGTCATTGCCGCAGGTGGCACCGGCGGGCACATGTTTCCCGCCCAGGCCCTGGCCGAAACCATGCTGGCGCGCGGCTGGCGGGTGACGCTGTCCACGGATGCACGCGGTGCGCGCTATGCGGGCGGCTTTCCCGATGCGGTGGCGATCCAGCGCGTGGCCGCCGAAAGCCCCGCACGCGGGGGTGTGCTGTCGCGCGCGGCGGCGCCGTTCCGGCTGGGCGCTGGTGTGGCGGCGGAAATCCTGCGGCTGCGCCGCGACCGTCCCGCGGTGGTGGCGGGCTTTGGCGGTTATCCGTCCTTCCCGGCGCTGTCGGCGGCCATCGCGCTGCGCATTCCGCGGATGATTCACGAACAGAACGGCGTGCTGGGCAAGGTGAACCGGCTGTACGCCAAGCGGGTGCACGCGCTGGCCTGCGGCACCTGGCCCACCGACCTGCCCGAGGGGGTGGAGGGGATGCATGTCGGCAACCCCGTGCGCGCCGCCGTGCTGGAGCGTTCCGGCGCCCCCTATATCCCGCCGGGCGATTACCCGATGGGGCTGGTGGCCATCGGTGGCAGTCAGGGTGCGCGGGCGCTGTCGGACAACGTGCCGGCCGCCGTCGCGGCCCTGCCCGATGCGATCCGGCGGAACCTGCGGGTGTCGCACCAGGCCCGGGCCGAGGATGTGGATCGCGTGGTGAGTGCCTACGCGCAAGCGGGGGTAGAGGCCGATGTGCGCCCCTTCTTCGACGATATTCCCGCCCGCCTGGCCGAGGCGCAACTTGTCATCAGCCGGGCCGGTGCGTCCTCTATCGCGGATATCTCGGTGATCGGGCGGCCGTCGATCCTGATCCCCTATCCGTATGCGACGCAGGACCACCAGACCGCCAACGCCCGTGGCCTGGTCGAGGCAGGCGCCGCGATCCTGATCCCCGAATCCAGCCTTGACGTGTCCGCGCTTTCGGACCAGATCGCCACGGTTCTGGGCCAGCCCGACGGTGCGTTGCAAATGGCGCGCGCGGCGCTGGACTGCGGGCGCCCGCAGGCGGCCGAATCCCTGGCCCAGATCGTCGAGGCATTGGCAGGACAAGGGGGCGAGGCATGAACGCGGCGACGAAACTTCCCATTGATGTGGGGCCGATCCATTTCGTTGGGATCGGGGGCATCGGCATGTCCGGCATCGCTGAGGTTCTGCTGAATCTGGGTTACACCGTGCAGGGATCGGACCTGAAATCCAGCGCGATCACCAAGCGGCTGGCCGATCTGGGCGCAACGATCTTCGAGGGGCAGCGGGCGGAAAACCTGACCGGCGCCGAGGTGGTGGTGATTTCCTCGGCGATCAAGCCGGGCAACCCGGAACTGGATGCCGCCCGCGCGCACGGCCTGCCGGTGGTCCGCCGGGCCGAGATGCTGGCCGAACTGATGCGCCTGAAATCGAACGTCGCGGTGGCTGGCACCCATGGCAAGACCACGACTACCACCATGGTCGCCACCTTGCTGGATGCAGGCGGGATCGACCCCACGGTCATCAATGGCGGCATCATCCACGCCTACGGGTCCAACGCCCGGATGGGCGAGGGCGAATGGATGGTGGTGGAGGCCGACGAAAGCGACGGCACCTTCAACCGCCTGCCCGCCACCATCGCCATCGTCACCAATATCGACCCCGAGCATATGGAACATTGGGGCAGCTTCGACGCGCTGCGTCAGGGGTTCTACGATTTCGTGTCGAACATCCCCTTCTACGGGCTGGCCGTATGCTGCACCGACCACCCAGAGGTGCAGGCGCTGGTGGGCCGGGTCACCGACCGCAAGGTGGTGACTTTCGGCTTCAACTCGCAGGCGGATGTGCGCGCCACGAACCTGAGCTATGAAAACGGCATCGCCCATTTCGATGTGGCCCTGCAGGCCGAAGGCAAGGTGATCGCGGGCTGCACCCTGCCGATGCCGGGCGATCACAACGTGTCCAACGCCCTGGCCGCCGTCGCCGTGGCCCGGCACCTAGGCATGACCGGGGATGAAATCCGCGCAGCCCTGGCCGGTTTCGGCGGGGTCAACCGCCGCTTTACCCGGGTGGGAGAGGTGAACGGTATCACCATCATCGACGATTACGGCCACCACCCGGTGGAAATCGCCGCCGTCCTGCGTGCCGCACGACAGGCGACCAAGGGGCGCGTCATCGCCGTGCACCAGCCGCACCGCTATACCCGCCTGCATTCCCTGTTCGAAGAGTTCTGCAGTTGTTTCAACGATGCCGACGTGGTGGGCATCGCCGAGGTCTACGCCGCCGGAGAGACCCCGATAGAGGGCGCCAGCCGCGACGACCTGGTCGCAGGCCTGATCCGCCACGGCCACCGCAACGCTCGTGCCCTGCGCTGCGAGGACGACCTGGAGCGGCTGGTCCGCGAACAGGCGGGCCCGGGCGACATGGTGGTCTGCCTGGGTGCGGGCACGATTTCGGCCTGGGCGAACAACCTGCCCAAGCGGCTGGAATAGGCGGGCGGCAGCCATGGCGAAGAAGATCGACATCGCGCAGATCGAGGATCGGGACAGCTTCAAGGCCTGGTTGCAGCAGGAGGCATTGCCGCGTCAGACCATGGTCGCGCTGGCCCACCGCGCGGCGATGCGGGTGCTGCCGGTCTGGTGGGCAGAGGTCGACAGCGCCGCGTGGGCGCGCGAACGTGATTTGACCGCGCTGCCGGTTTGCCGTGCACTGTTGACATCTGCGGCGTTTGCGAACGCAGAGGCCGCAGATGTCAGGAATTGGCTCGCCCGCGCCGCCGCCGCCGCCGCCGCCGCCACCGCCCGCGCCGCCGCCGCCACCGCCTACGCCACCGCCGCCGCCGCCGCCCGCGCCGCCGCCGCCGCCACCGCCGCCCGCGCCGCCGCCGCCACCGCCTACGCCACCGCCGCCACCGCCGCCGCCGCCACCGCCGCATGGGCGGCACTCCGACGGGATTGTGCGCTGGCGGGCGATAGTGCGGCGCTGATGGCCCGACCGTTGTGGCATGACGACCGGCCGCCGCTGGAACACCTCTGGTCCCCCCTGCGCGAAAAATTTCCGCCCGGCGGGGCGCCGCCCTGGGGCTTCTGGAGCGACTGGTATCAACGCGCCCTGAACGGAACAGAGGACCGCTGGCCCCTGCTGCGCCGGATCGCCCTGCTGGACAAGGACGCCGAGGGCAACGACCTGTGGGCCAGCCCGGACCGTATCGCACGCGAAATCGCGCGGTTGCAGGGGGAACAGCGAGCGCAGGACATCATCGACGAAACCCCTTTCGGACTGCGTGTGTTAGCAAGACCGCGAAAGGGTGTTCTGTATTCCGTTCCGGCCGAGGAGGTGGACCTTTCCGAGGTCGTTGGCAGAATCCGGCAAGCACTGAAGGATTTCACTGCCCGCTGCCGTCGTGACAGGTCGGCGAACCGGCTGGGCCAGCAGATGAGCACCGCTCTTGCCCCTGCTGTTGCTGATTTGCGCCGCGATCTGCGTCGCCATGCGACCGATCCGCATCAGCTTTTCGACAGCTTGCGCCACGCCCAGAAAGAGTTTGAACGAACCGCCCACCGAGAGGGGTTCCCGAACGAAGGTGCGGTGGAGCGGCTTATCGACGGTTTGCAAACGCTGCGCGAGGACATTGCGGTGGCCGCGCCCTCGGTCGTGGAGATGGAGCGCAAACGCCTTGCCGTTCGGCTGCAATTGGTGTCGCAGGACCAAAAGCTCGCCGCGCTGCGGCTGTTGGCGGGGCTTGGTGCGGATAGCGAGGGCTTTTTGCAGGTTGCCACGCAGACCGCCTTGTTGACCATTCTGGACGAGGCGGCCGACGACGAGGCCCGGCGCAACGCCTGGTATTTCATGTTGGCGATTGTGCCCCGCGGTGCCCGAGAGATGAGCCGCGCCAAACTTGCCCCAGCAACACCGGAGGAGGCCAAGGGCTTTCTCGACAAGGTAGCGCGGACTGGAGACAAGCTGTCGAGGATCGACAAGGGTGTCGATGCCTTGCAGGAGATGGGTTCTGAAGGGACCAACTGGCTGACGGAGGCCTTTACCCAAATCGGCTCGGGGAACATGTGGGGGCTGGGTGGATGACCGAAGCCCTCAAACGCCGGATCGGCCCATGGTTGCTGACGGCCTATGGTGTGGGCGTGATGGTCGGGGCGGGGATCTACGTTCTGACCGGGGCGGTGGCCGGGGCGGCCGGGGTCTGGGCGCCGGTGGCGTTCCTGCTGGCCGGGCTGATCGCGCTGCCCTCGGCGTTGTCCTATGCGGAACTGTCCACCCGCATCCCCGAGGCCGCGGGCGAGGCCGCCTATATCGCGCAGGGTCTGCGCCTGCACTGGCTGTCGGTCACGGTCGGGCTGGCCATCGTCGCGGCAGGCACGATTTCGGCCGCGGCGGTGTTGCGGGGCGGCACGGGCTATCTGGTGTCGGTGGTGCCGGTGCCCTTTGCCGTGGCGCTGGTCGCGATGGGCGCGGCGCTGGTCGCCGTGGCGGTGCTGGGCGTGCTGGAAAGCTTGGCGCTGGCCGCCGTCTTTACGGTTGTCGAGCTGATCGGGCTGGCGCTGGTCGTCTATGCGGGCTGGCAGGCCGTGCCGGTGGCTGACTGGAGCGCGCCGCCGCCGGTGCCCGCAACGGGGCTGGCATTGGGGGCGTTGCTGGCGTTCTTTGCCTTCATCGGGTTCGAGGACATCGTGAACATGGCCGAAGAGGTTTCCGACCCCGCGCGCACCCTGCCGCGCGCGATCATCGGCGCGCTTGTTCTGACCTCTCTGGTTTATGGGCTGGTGGCCATCGCTGCGGTGCGGGCCGTGCCGGTGGCCGATCTTGCCGCGACCGAACGGCCGCTGGCGCTGGTCTGGGCGCGGGGCACCGGGGGCGACCCGGCCTTCCTGTCGCTGATCGCGGTCTTTGCGGCGTTGAACGGGGTTCTGGCCCAGATCGTGATGGCGGCGCGCGTCCTGTTCGGCGTGGGTCGGCGCGAACCGGCGCTGGCCACCTTTCACCATGCGCATCCGCGGTTCGGCACGCCGGTTCTGGCGACGGTCCTGGTGGGCGCGGTGGTGATCGCGGGGGCGCTGGTGCTGCCGGTGGCGGTTCTGGCCGGGGCCACGTCGGGCCTGTTGCTGGCCGTATTCGCGCTGGTCAACCTGTCGCTGATCCGGCTGAAGCGGCGCGAGGAGCGGGCCCCGTTCCGGGTGCCGATGGCGGTGCCGTGGCTGGGCCTGGTCACCGCCCTGGGCGCGCTGGCCCTGTCCTTGGCGGGGCTGGCATGAGCGCGGCGCTGACAGCGGCGTGCCTGTGGGCGCTGGCGGCCTCGGCGGTGGCGTTCCTGCCGATGCGGCTGCAATACCTGCCCGGCGGGCTGTTGCTGCTGGCCGCGCCTGGGGTGGTGGGCTGGCTGGCGGTGACCCATGGCGCTGTGGTGGCCGCACTGGCCGTGCTGTCGCTGTTTCGCCGGCCCCTTGCGGGCCTTTTGCGCCGTGTCCTGGGAAAGGAGGAAACGCGATGACCCTTTCACTGGTGCTGGCCTGTCTCTGGGCCGTTGTCGCCGCCGCGATCGGCATGATGCCCAGCCGGATTCACTGGCCCGCGGCCTATGGGCTGATCGCGGTGGGCATCCCGCTGCTGGGGTTCGTCACCTACCAGAACGGGCCGTTCTGGGGGCTGGTGGCGCTGGCCGGCGGGGCCTCGGTGCTGCGCTGGCCGCTGATGTATTTCGGCCGTTGGCTCAGGCTGCGGGTGATTGGCGCGCTGCGCCGCGAGACCGAGTGAGCGGGCTGGCTGTTCTGCTGGCCTGGATGCTGTGGGCCGCCGCGCCGCTGGTTGCCTATGCGGCGCTGGATCATGGGCTGCACCGGGCCGGGCGGTCGTTGGCGATGGTGCTGGGCGGCTATTCCGCGGCGGCCTGCCTGGTCTGGGTGGCGCTGCGGGCGCAGGTTGCGGGGCAGGATCATGCCAGCGTGACGCCGGGGGCGGTGCTGCTGTCATGGGCGGGCGTTGCGGTTCTGTCGTTGCTGCTCTATGCGCTTGGGGCATGGATCGGACCCCGGAAATAGCCCAGATGCCGCCCGTGCGCGGCACCCTGACACGCGGCAAGGCGCTGTGCGATTTGACATGGCTGCGCGTCGGCGGCCCGGCCGACTGGCTGTTCCAACCCGCCGATATCGAGGATCTGGCCGATTTCCTGCGGGCGCTGCCCGCGGATGTGCCGGTCTTTCCGATGGGGGTGGGCTCAAACCTGATCGTGCGCGACGGCGGGTTGCGCGGCGTGGTGATCCGGTTGGGCCGCGGGTTCAACGGGATTTCGGTTGCGGATGGTTGCGTGACCGCCGGGGCGGCGGCGCTGGACGCGCATGTGGCGCGTCGCGCGGCGGCGGCGGGCATCGACCTGACCTTTCTGCGCACGATCCCGGGCGCCATTGGCGGGGCGGTGCGGATGAACGCCGGCTGCTATGGGCGTTATGTGTCTGACGCCTTTGTTTCGGCCCGCGCGGTGACGCGGGTGGGGCAGGTGGTGACGTTGACGGCGGACGATCTGGCCTTTCGCTACCGCGAGACCGATCTTGCCCCCGAGACGGTGATTGTAGAGGCCACCTTGCAGGGGCCTGCGGGCGACCCGGCGGTGCTGGAGGCCGTGATGGCCGAGCAACTGGCCAAACGCGACGCCACCCAGCCCACGAAAGAGCGTTCTGCCGGATCGACCTTTCGCAACCCGGCGGGGTTCAGTTCGACGGGGCGGGCCGATGACAGCCATGACCTGAAGGCGTGGAAACTGATCGACGATGCGGGCCTGCGCGGTGCGCGGCAGGGCGGTGCGCAGATGTCCGAAAAGCACTCCAACTTTCTGATCAACGCGGGTGGCGCGACGGCCGCCGACCTGGAGGGACTGGGCGAAGAGGTCCGAAAAAGAGTTTTTCAAGAGACCGGAATACGGCTAGAGTGGGAAATCATGAGGGTCGGCGAACCGGCCCCGAAAGATGATTGATCCCAAGGGGGCCAAACCCCCGACATGAGGCAAGACAGTGGCGGGCGAGTCGAGCAGGACAGCCCCCAGGATTGCGGTTCTGAAAGGCGGACCCTCGACCGAGCGCGAGGTGTCGCTGGTTTCCGGGCGTGAATGCGCGGCCGCACTCAGGGGCGAAGGCTTCGATGTGATCGAGATCGACGCGCAGGCAGACCTGCCCGCGCGCCTGACCGATTGTGCGCCCGACGTGGTGTTCAACGCGCTGCATGGCCGCTGGGGCGAAGATGGCTGCGTGCAGGGGCTGCTGGAATGGCTGGGCCTGCCCTATACCCATTCGGGCGTTCTGGCCTCGGCCCTGGCGATGGACAAGCAGCGCAGCAAACAGGCCTATCGCGATGCGGGCCTGCCCATTGTGGACAGCATTCTGGCCCCCCGCGAAGAGGCCGCCGCACGTCATGTTATGGCGCCCCCCTATGTCGTCAAGCCGAACAACGAGGGCTCCTCGGTCGGAATACATATCGTGCAGGACGCCGCGAACGCGCCGCCGCAGATGGGCGAAGAGATGCCCGACGTGGTGATGGTCGAGGCCTATGCCCCGGGCCGCGAGTTGACGACGACCGTGATGGGCGACCGGGCGCTGACCGTGACCGACATCCTGACCGACGGCTGGTACGATTACGACGCGAAGTACAAGGCGGGCGGCTCGCGCCATGTCGTGCCCGCCGACATTCCCGCCGATGTTTTCGATGCCTGTCTGGATTATGCCGTGCGCGCGCATCGCGCGCTTGGGTGCCGCGGGCTGAGCCGCACGGATTTCCGCTGGGATGAGGCGCGCGGCCTGGACGGGCTGGTGCTGCTGGAAACCAACACACAGCCGGGGATGACGCCGACCTCGCTGTCGCCGGAACAGGCGGCGCAGTGCGGGATGTCCTTTGGGGCACTGTGCCGCTGGATCGTGGAGGATGCCTCATGTGCGCGATGAGCAATCCGGCGCGCGATCCGGCACCTTCCCGTCTGGCGTATCGGGTGCAGCGGCTGTGGCTGACGCCGCTGTTCCGCCGGGCACTGTTTCGGGGGATGCCGCTGGCGTTCTTGGTGGCGCTGCCGGCGGTCTGGTTCGCCGACGACGCGCGCCGCGCCGCGATCGGGACCGAGATTGCCGCCCTGCGCGACCAGATCGTCAGCCGCCCGGAATTCATGGTCGGCATGATGACGATTAAGGGCGGGTCGGACGAGCTGCGCGCAGATATCCGCGAAGTCCTTGCGCTGGATTTCCCGGTGTCGTCCTTTGATCTGGATCTGAAGGCGATGCGCGTGGTGGTGCAAGAGCTGGACGCGGTGAAGGCCGCCGACCTGCGGGTGCGCCCCGGCGGTATCCTGGAGGTGGCGGTGCAGGAACGCGTGCCCGCCGTGGTCTGGCGCGGTGAGGCCGGGCTGGAAATGCTGGATCGTCAGGGCCGCCGCGTCGCGCATCTGGAACAGCGGGCCGCGCGCCCGGATCTGCCGTTGATCGCGGGTAAAGGCGCCGATGCCGCCGTGCCCGAGGCGCTGGCGCTGATCGCGGCCGCGGCGCCCCTGTCGGCGCGGCTGCGCGGACTTGTGCGGGTAGGCGAGCGGCGTTGGGACGTGGTGCTGGATCGCGGCCAGCGCATCCTTTTGCCCGAAACGGGCGCGCTGGTGTCGCTGGAACGCGTGATCGCGCTGGATCATGTGTCCGACATGCTGGCGCGCGACGTGCTGGCGGTGGATATGCGCAACCCCAACCGGCCCACCCTGCGGCTGGCCGAGGGCGCGGTGGACGAATTGAAACGGATAAGAAGACTTCAGGCAGGAGCGAGCGAGGGATGACCGATCTCTACCAGTCGCAGCGGGCGATGCGGAAGATGCGGCAACAGGCGATGGATCGCGGGGTGATCGCGATCCTGGATGTGGGCAGTTCCAAGATTGCCTGCCTTGTGCTGCGTTTCGACGGGGCCGAACCCGCGGGCGTAGAGGGGATCGGCGCGCTGGCCGGGCAGTCGCGGTTCCGGGTGATCGGGGCGGCGACCACGCGTTCGCGCGGGGTGCGTTTCGGCGAGATCCATGCCATGCAAGAGGCCGAGCGCGCGATCCGAACCGCCGTTCAGGGCGCGCAGAAGATGGCCCGCGTGCGGGTGGATCACGTCATCGCCTGCTTCTCCGGGGCAGAGCCGCGCTCTTACGGGTTGGAAGGGGCGATCGATCTGGCCGAGGGGCAGGTGGGGGCCGCGGATGTGGCCCGCGTGCTGGCCGCCTGCGAGATGCCCGAGATCGGCCCGCACCGCGAGGTGCTGCACGCGCAGCCGGTGAATTTCGCGCTGGATCACCGCAGCGGGCTGGGCGATCCGCGCGGGCAGATCGGCAACCGGCTGGCCTGCGACATGCATCTGCTCAGCGTAGATGAAAGCGCGGTGCAGAACCTGGCCCATTGCATCCATCGCTGTGACCTGGAACTGGCCGGGTTGGCCTCCTCTGCCTATGTCGCTGGGATTTCCAGCTTGGTGGAGGACGAGCAGGAACTGGGCGCCGCCTGTATCGACATGGGCGGGGGCGCCACGGGTCTGTCGATCTTTATCAAGAAGCACATGATCTATGCCGACAGCGTGCGGCTGGGCGGCGATCATGTGACCTCGGATATCTCCAAGGGGTTGCAGGTGCCGCTGGCCACCGCCGAGCGGTTGAAGACCCTCTATGGCGGCGTGGTTGCCACCGGCATGGATGACCGCGAGATGATCGGCCTGGGCGGCGACAGCGGCGATTACGAGCGCGACAGCCGCACCGTCAGCCGGGCCGAACTGATCGGCATCATGCGCCCGCGCGTGGAAGAGATCCTGGAAGATGTGCGCGCCCGGCTGGATGCGGCGGGCTTCGAACATCTGCCCGCGCGCCAGATCGTGCTGACCGGCGCGGGCAGCCAGATCCCCGGGCTGGACGCGCTGGCCGCGCGTATCCTGGGCCAGCAGGTGCGCCTGGGCCGGCCCTTGCGCGTGCAGGGGCTGCCGCAATCGGCCACGGGGCCGGGCTTTGCGGCTGCGGTGGGCCTGTGCCTGTTCGCGGCCCATCCGCAGGACGAATGGTGGGACTTCGACATCGCCCCCGAGCGCTACCCGGCGCGATCGCTCAAGCGGGCGGTGCGATGGTTCAAGGATAACTGGTAGACCCAATATGTCGTGTGATCGGCGAAATCCCGCGAAAAGACGGGGGAAACGCGGCAGATTTTGTAGGAATTGGGTGTTTTTTTCGTGACGATCCGGGGGCTGTTGCGTAGGATAACGCAAAATATGGGGAACCCTGGCCGGCGCGCCACAACCGAGACAGCAGGCGGACAAATCGAATGACCTTGAATCTCCAGATGCCCGAGCATGACGAGCTCAAGCCCCGGATCACGGTTTTCGGCGTTGGCGGCGCCGGTGGCAACGCCGTGAACAACATGATCGAAAAGCACCTTGAAGGTGTGGAATTCGTCGTCGCCAACACCGATGCGCAGGCGTTGCAGCAATCCAACGCGCAGGCCCGCATCCAGATCGGCGTGAAGGTGACCGAGGGGCTGGGCGCAGGCGCCCGTCCGCAGGTCGGCGCCGCCGCCGCCGAGGAAACGATCGAGGAAATCGTCGATCACCTTGCCGGTTCTCACATGTGCTTCATCACCGCGGGGATGGGCGGGGGCACCGGCACGGGTGCGGCCCCCATCATCGCGCAGGCCGCGCGCGAACTGGGGGTTCTGACCGTCGGCGTGGTGACCAAGCCCTTCCAGTTCGAGGGCGCAAAACGCATGCGCCAGGCCGAGGCCGGCGTCGAAGCCCTGCAAAAGGTGGTTGATACCCTCATCATCATTCCCAACCAGAACCTGTTCCGGCTGGCTAACGAAAAGACCACCTTTACCGAGGCGTTTTCCATGGCCGACGACGTTCTGTACCAGGGCGTCAAGGGCGTGACCGACCTGATGGTGCGGCCCGGCCTGATCAACCTGGACTTTGCCGACGTGCGCGCGGTGATGGACGAGATGGGCAAGGCCATGATGGGCACCGGCGAGGCAAGCGGCGAAGAGCGCGCCGTGCAGGCCGCCGAGAAGGCGATTGCCAACCCGCTGTTGGATGAGGTCAGCTTGAACGGTGCGCGTGGCGTGCTGATCAACATCACCGGCGGGTACGATCTGACCCTGTTCGAGCTGGACGAGGCCGCGAACCGCATCCGCGACGTGGTCGACCCGGATGCCAATATCATCGTCGGCTCCACCCTCGACCCGGATATGGAGGGGTCGATGCGCGTGTCGGTCGTCGCCACCGGGATCGATGCCCGGGAAATGGCGCAAGACGTGCCGGTGGCCCGCCGCCCCCTGCGCGAGCCGCTGTCGCGTCCCCAGCCCGAGGCCGAAGCCCCCGTCGAAACGCCGGTCGAGCCGGTCGCCGCGGAATTCGCCGCCGACCCCGAACCCGCAATGCAGGAACCCACGCTCTTTGGCGGTTTCGATCCGGCCACCGCCGGCGAGCCCGAGGAAGAGATCTACGGCGCCGCCGGGGACGACCTGCCGCCGCCGGCCTATGCCGCCGACGACATGATGGACCCCGAGCCGGAGCCGGAGACCTTTGTCGCGCCGCGCCCGCGCGCGCCCGGCACGCCCTCGCCCGAGGCGCTGGAGCGGCTGCGCGCTGCCGTGCAAAAGGCGCCCAAGGCATCCGCCGGGGCGCCCGCAGCGGCCCCCGCCGAGGACCGGGCAAGCGAGAAGAAGTTCCGTATCGGCTCGCTCATCAACCGGATGTCCGGGCACGCCGAAACGTCCGAACGCGGCGCCCAGCCGTTGCGCCAGCAACCGCCGCTGCATGGCAGCAGCCGTGCCGCGGTCCAACCGGAAGAGGATGAATACGATCCCGATCAGGAGCGGATCGAGATCCCGGCCTTCCTGCGGCGCCAGGCGAACTAAGCTGCGGCCACGCACGAACAGTGACGGACAAGGGGATCGTAACAGCGGTCCCCTTGTCATTTTAGGCGGCAAAAAACAACATGAAACCAAGGCATTGCAGGCGCGGCGGATTTCCGCCGACATGGCAAGGGCGATGTTTCAGAGCGTTGCAATCTTTGAGTTGAGTGGGCGACCTGCGACATTTAAGTCAAACATGCTGGCACAGTGACGCCGGTCAGACGGGTAGGTGGCATTTGCAGACGACGTTGAAATCCGCGGTTCGATTCCTGGGGCAAGGCCTGCATAGCGGGCGGCCGGTGCGCATGACCGTTCATCCGGCGGCGGCGGAATTCGGCATCTGGTTCCGGCGGACGGATATCGACGGCGATCAGGCGCTGGTGCCGGCCCGTTGGGATGCGGTCGCGCAAACCCCGCTGTGCACCCGGCTCGAAAACGGAACGGTCAGCGTTGCCACCGTGGAACATGTGATGGCGGCACTTGCCGGTTGCGGCATCCACAACGCGCTGATCGAAATCGACGGCCCCGAGGTGCCAATCCTGGACGGCAGCGCCGCGCCTTTCGTCGAGGCGTTTCTTGCCCGTGGCCTGCGCCGTCAGGCCGCGCCGGTTCGGGTGCTGCGGATCTGCGAAACCGTAGAGGTGACCGAAGGTGCGGCGCGGGCCCGACTCAGCCCGGCCGACTCGCTGGAAATCGATTTCGAGATCGACTTTCCGGATGCCGCCATCGGTCATCAGCAAAAACGCCTGACCCTGGCCAACGGAACCTTCGTGCGCGAACTGTGTGACAGCCGCACCTTCTGCCGCAACGCCGATGTGGATGCGATGCGGGCGCAGGGGCTGGCCCTGGGCGGCACGCTGGACAACGCGGTGGTTGTCGAGGGCGCGCAAATTCTGACCCCGGGCGGGCTGCGCCACCCCGATGAGCCGGTCCGCCACAAGATGCTGGACGCCCTGGGCGACCTGGCCCTGGCCGGGGCGCCGATTCTGGGCCGTTACGAAGGCCACCGTGCGGGTCACGCGCTGACCAACCGCCTGTTGCGGGCGCTGTTTGCTACGCCGGGCGCCTTCCGGCTGCAGACCTGCCCGCCGGAACTGGCCTCGCGCCTGCCCGGTGCGGGACTGCGCCCTGCGGACTTGCGGGCCGTGGCCTGACCGGGACCGCGTTAAGGCGTTTTGCCCTCGAAATTTCTGTGATAGGACAGCGCAGGCGCCCGCCCGCAGCGGGTGCGCATAAGACGGGGTAGGGGCACATGGCAACAGGCAGAACGCGTGCGCGGGTGATCGGGTCGGTAGCGGCACTTGTCCTGGTTGCGGCCTGTTCCAGCATCGGCTCCAGGAAGCCGCCGCCGCTGGACAGCTTTACCGCGGCCGAGATCTACACCAAGGCCGAGTTCGAGCTCGAAGAAAAGAAAGACCCCGAAAAGGCCGCCGAGCTGTTCGCCGAGGTGGAACGGCTGTACCCCTATTCGGAATGGGCCAAGCGCGCCCTTATCATGCAGGCCTACGCGCATCACCGCGACCGCAACTACGAGGATGCGCGCGCCGCGGCACAGCGTTATATCGATTTCTACCCGGCGGATCAGGACGCGGCCTATGCCCAGTATCTGCTGGCGCTCAGCTATTACGACCAGATCGACCTGGTGGGCCGCGACCAGGGGCTGACCTTCCAGGCGTTGCAGGCCTTCCGCACCCTGATCGAACGGTATCCGGACAGCGAATACGCGCGCTCGGGCATCCTGAAATTCGACCTGGCCTTCAACCATCTCGCCGCCAAGGAGATGGAGGTCGGGCGCTACTACCTGAAACGGCAGCATTACACCGCGGCCATCAATCGCTTCCGCGTGGTGGTGGAGGATTTCCAGACCACCACCCAGACCGCCGAGGCGCTGTATCGCCTGATCGAATGCTACCTTGCCCTTGGTCTGGACGACGAAGCACAGACCGCCGGCGCGATCCTGGGCCACAACTTCCGCGGCACCGAGTGGTACGAGGACGGCTTCAATCTGCTCAAGGGTCAGGGGCTGTCCCCCGAGGCCAAGGGCAGCGGCTGGCTGCGCGCGGTCTATCGCCAGACGATCAAGGGCGAATGGCTCTGATCTGACCGGGGGACATCGCCGATGCTGCGCAGTCTCGACATCCGGGACATGCTGATCATCGACCGGCTGGACCTGTCGTTCCAGTCCGGCCTGAACGTGCTGACCGGGGAAACCGGCGCCGGCAAATCGATTCTGCTGGATGCGTTGGGATTCGTGCTGGGCTGGCGTGGACGGGCGGAACTGGTGCGCCCCGGTGCGACCCAGGGCGAGGTCACGGCCGTTTTCGATCTGCCCGCCGGCCACGCCGCCCGCACCATCCTGCAAGAGGCCGGCCTGCCCGAGGGTGACGAGCTGATCCTGCGCCGCATCAACAGCGCCGAGGGGCGCAAGACCGCCTGGGTCAACGACCGCCGCGCCAGCGGCGAGGTGCTGCGCGCCCTGTCGGACACGCTGGTCGAACTGCACGGTCAGCAGGATGACCGGGGCCTGCTGAACCCGCGCGGCCATCGGGCATTGCTGGACGCCTTCGGCGGGCTGGACGATCAACTGGCCGCGACCCGCGCCGCCTGGCGCGCCCGCGCCGAGGCCGACAGCGCCCTGGCAGCGGCCGAGGAACGCCTTGCCGCCCTGCGCGCCGAAGAGGATTTTCTGCGCCACGCGGTCGAGGAACTGGACCGCCTGTCCCCCGAGCCGGGCGAAGAGGCCGGACTGGACGCCCGGCGCCGCGAGATGCAGGCCGCAGAGCGCGTGCGAGAGGATATCGTGCGCGCCCACGCCGCCCTGGGGCCGGGTGAGGGCGCCGAGGGCCGCATGGGCGATGCGCTGCGCTGGCTGGAAGGGGCGGCCGAGGGGGTCGGCGGTCGGCTGGACGAGGCCGTCGCGGCCTTGTCCCGTGCGCTGGTCGAACTGGGCGAGGCCACACAGGCGGTCGAGGAGTGCCAGGAGGCGCTGACCTTCGATCCCGGCGCGCTGGAGGCGGCCGAGGAACGCCTGTTCGCGATCCGTGCCCTGGCGCGCAAACATGGCGTGTTGCCCGACGACCTGCCCACGCTGGCCTATGACCTGCGCGGGCGCCTGGACGCGCTGGACGCGGGCGCCCATGATCTGGCCGATCTGCAAAAGGCCCGTGACGCGGCCAGGGTCAGCTATGACGCCGCCGCCGCGGACCTGGGCCAGGCCCGCGCCCAGGCCGCCATGCGCCTGGATGCGGCTATGTCCGGGGAACTGGCCCCGCTGAAAATGGAACGGGCCAGTTTCGCCACGCGGATCACGCCCGCCGAGCCCGGCCCGGGCGGTTGCGACGCGGTGGCCTTTACCGTGGCGACCAATCCCGGCGCCCCCGCCGGCCCGTTGAACAAGATCGCCTCGGGTGGGGAGTTGTCGCGCTTCCTGCTGGCGCTCAAGGTGTGCCTGGCGCGCGGCAGCAGCCCGCTGACGCTGATCTTCGACGAGATCGACCGGGGCGTGGGCGGTGCCACGGCGGATGCGGTGGGTCGGCGGCTGGCCGCGCTCAGCGAAACCGCGCAGGTGCTGGTCGTCACCCATTCGCCCCAGGTCGCGGCCAAGGGGGCGCATCACTGGCGCGTGGAAAAACGTGTGGCGGGCGGGATGACGTTGTCCACGGTAACGCCGCTGGACGCCGCCGCGCGGGTGGACGAAATCGCGCGCATGCTGTCAGGCGATACCATCACCGAAGAGGCCCGCGCCGCGGCCCGTGCCCTGCTCGCGCCCTGACCCAACTTCTTCTTGGGCCAAATACCCATTCGGATTTCCGCAGGAAATCCGCGCGCGCAGCGCGGGAAAAATCTTCGCAAAGATTTTTCAGCCGAAGGATTTTCGTGAAAATCCTTCGGTCCCGGCCTCAGCCCTGGCGTACCATCTTGCCCGGGTTCATCAGGTTGTTGGGATCCAGCGCCTGCTTCAGCGCGCCCATCACGTCCCAGGCCGCCCCGTGCTCTTTGTCCATATAGCCCAGCTTGCCCATGCCGATCCCGTGTTCGCCGGTCGCGGTCCCGCCCATCCGCAGGGCGCGTTCGACCATCCGGTGCGAAAGGGCCTTTGCCTCGTCCAGTTCGGCCGTGTTGCCCGGTTCGACCAGCAGGATCGCGTGGAAATTGCCGTCGCCCACATGACCCAGGATCGGCCCGGGGATGGTGGCCGCGGCGATGTCGGCGCGGGTTTCCTCGACCGCCTCGGCCAGGCGCGAGATCGGCACGCACAGGTCGGTAACCAGCGCCGTGGCGCCCTTGCGCGTGGCGAGGCACGCATAATAGGCGTTGTGCCGCATGGTCCACAGCGCATTGCGATCCTCGGGCCGGGATGACCAGTCGAACCCGTGACCGCCATGTTCGCCCACCAACGCGCCAAAGCTTTCCGCCTGTTCGGCGACGCCTGCCTCTGAGCCGTGGAATTCCACCATCAGGTGCGGCATCTCGGGAAAGCTGGCCCCCGAATAGGCGTTCACCGCCGCTGCGGTCGCGGCATCCACGAACTCGATCCGCGCCATCGGAATGCCCATCTGGATCGTTTCGATCACCGTTTCCACCGCCGGGCCGATTTCGTCGAATGCGCAGACCGCGGCCGAGATCGCCTCGGGCTGGCCCTGCAGTTTCAGCGTCAACTCGGTAATCAGACCCAGCGTGCCCTCGGCGCCTACGAACAGCCCTGTCAGGTCATAACCGGCGGCGGATTTGCGCGCCCGCGTGCCGGTGCGGATCACCCGGCCGTCGGCCAGCACCGCCTCCAGCCCCAGAACGTTGTCCCGCATCGTGCCGTAGCGCACCGCGGTCGTGCCGCTGGCGCGGGTGGAGGCCATGCCGCCCAGGCTGGCATTCGCGCCCGGATCGACCGGGAAGAACAGCCCCGTCGCGCGCAATTCCTGGTTCAGCGCCTCGCGCGTGACGCCCGGCTGCACCACGCAATCCATGTCTTGCGGATTGATCTGCAGCACCCGGTTCATTCGGCTGAAATCCACGCTGATCCCGCCCCGGACGGGCAACGCGTGTCCCTCCAGCGAGGTACCCGCGCCCCAGCCTGTCATCGGGCAGTCATGCTGGGCACAGATGCGCGCGATCGCGGCCACCTCTTCGGTAGTTTCGGGATAGGCAACGGCGTCGGGCGGGGCAAAGGGAAAATAGGTCTCGTTCCGGCCGTGCAGGTCCAGATCGGACTTGGACCGGCTCAGCCGATCGCCTAGGATTTTCGCCAGCGCGGTCAGGGCTTCGGGTACGGGCATCCGGGCCTCCTTGCAGAGCATGTACCGTCGGGCACCCTAGGCGAGAGCAGCCACAGGGGAAAGCCCGATACGGGGGGCCGCCCGGACGAAGAGGCATGTGCGGTGTGACCCCCAGGGCCAAAAGGCAGATAATCGCGGTGATAGACAGGCTTTATGTCCGTTTGCGAAACGGTTGGGGCGTGCTCAAGATGCGCGGGCCCAGCCAGGTTCAATTCTGGTTCATCGCGCTGGTCATCGGGATTGCCGCCGGGGGGGCGGCGCTTGGGTTCCGCATGGCGATCGAGGCGTTGCAAAGCGCGCTCTACGGGGTAGAGGACACCCACCGCCTGCATTCCTATGCCGAAACGCTTGCCTGGTACTGGATCCTGCTGATGCCGGTGCTGGGGGGGCTGATCGTGGGCCTGATCATGCATCGGTTCACCGACGATGGTCGCGTGCGCTCGGTCGCGGACGTGATCGAGGGCGCCGCGCTGAACGAGGGCCGTGTGGAACACAAAGCGGGGCTGGCCTCGGCCATGGCCTCGCTGATCACGCTGTCCTCGGGTGGGTCCACGGGGCGTGAGGGGCCCGTGGTGCACCTGGCGGCAATCATGTCCTCCTGGGTGTCCGAACGGATCAAGGCCAACGGGATCACCGGGCGCGACCTGCTGGGCTGCGCGGTGGCGGGCGCGGTGGCGGCCTCGTTCAACGCGCCGATCGCCGGGGCGCTCTTCGCGCTGGAGGTGGTCTTGCGCCATTTCGCGGTGCATGCCTTCGCGCCGATTACCGTGGCGGCAGTTTCCGGCACGATCATCAACCGTCTGCAATATGGCGGGGTCACCGAATTCAGCCTGCCCGACAGCGGCGGGCTGGCCTTTTACCTGGAAATCCCGTCCTTTCTGATCCTCGGGCTGTTCTGCGGGTTGCTGGCCGTCCTGCTGATGAAGGCCATCTTCTGGTCCGAGGATCTGGCAACCGGGCTGGTCCGGCGCACGGGGATGCCGCGTTGGCTGCGCCCGGCGCTGGCCGGTCTGGGTTTGGGGGGGCTGGCCATCTTCTACCCCCATGTGATCGGCGTGGGGTATGAAACGACCTCGGCCGCGCTGACCGGCAGCCTGCTGCTGCACGAGGCCATCGTTTTCTGTGCCCTGAAATGCGTTGCGGTCGCGATCACGGTTGCGGGCCGGATGGGCGGCGGCATGTTCTCGCCCTCGCTGATGGTAGGGGCGTTGGCCGGGCTGGCCTTCGGCATGGTGGCCACGCTGCTGGTGCCCAGCCTCGCGGGCGAGGAAACGCTATACGCCCTGGCCGGGATGGGCGCGGTCGCGGGGGCTGTGCTGGGGGCGCCGATCTCGACCACGCTGATCGTGTTCGAACTGACTGGCGACTGGCAGACCGGGCTGGCAGTGATGCTGGCGGTGTCGATGTCCACCGCACTGGCCAGCCGGCTGGTGGACCGTTCCTTCTTCCTGACCCAGCTGGAACGGCGGAACAAGCACCTGGCCGCCGGGCCGCAGTCCTACCTGCTATCGGCCTTTTCGGCGGCGGTGCTGATGCGGGGCAAGGACAGCCCCAACGCCGCCTCGCGCGAGGCCTGCCTCGACCTGATCGGCCAGGGCGTGATGCTCAGCCCCGAGGCGACCCTGGAAGAGGCCCTGCCGGAATTCGAGAAATGGGGCCACGCCTTCATCCCCGTGGCCGTGCCGGGCGCCGCCGGGGGCGAGCCGCAATTGCTGGGCGCGCTGTTCCATGTCGACGCGTTGCGCGCCTATTCGCGCGCGCTGGCCATGACCGCGGCAGAGGAACATTCCTGATCCCGCGCGCCTGTCCTTCTTCTTGGTCCAAATACCCCCGCCGGAGGCCCGATTTTTCATAGAAAAATCGTATCCCCGGTTACAGCAGCTCGACCGTCACCTTGTCGGGGTAAAAGGCCAGATACCCCGCGAGCCGCTCGGCGCCGGGCAGCGGCGCCTCGTAGGACCAGGCGGCATCGGCGATCTCGCCGCTTTTGGTGTGCAGGGTGTAATACTGTGCCTCGCCCTTGCGGGGGCAGGCCGTGCGGCTGTCAGAGGCATCCAGGAACGCCATCGCCACATCCTCACGCGGGAAATAGACGACGGGCGCGGTGCCGCCCTCGGTCACCTCCAGCGCGTCCCGGCTCTCGGCGATAACAGCGCCACCGGCGCGGACGACCCATGCCCCGTCGGCCTTGTGAATCTCCAGCTTGTCGGTCATCGGGCGATCTCCTGGGAATTGACGCGACGCAATTTCTGACGCCGCTGTGTGACATGAACGTAATAATCTTGTCCAGCCGTGCGCGCTGCCTAGAGCGGGGCAGTCGCCTTGTGCAGCCAGGCGCGCGCATCGTCGGACACCAGCGGCGCGATGCGGTGCGCAACCTCGGCATGGTAGCGGTCCAGCCAGGCGCGTTCCTCGTCGCTTAGCAACCCGGTGTCGATCAGGCGGCGGTCGATCGGCACCCAGGTCAGGGTCTCGAACGCCAGCATCGCCCGGTCGTCGGCGCCCGCCAGCGCCGGGGCCGCGCGCACCGCGATCAGGTTTTCGATGCGGATGCCAAAGGCGCCCTCGCGGTAATAGCCCGGCTCGTTGGACAGGATCATGCCCGGTTCCAGCGGCACGGTGGACAGGCGCGACAACCGCTGCGGCCCCTCATGCACGCACAGATAGGCCCCCACGCCGTGGCCGGTGCCGTGATCGTAGTCCTGACCCGCCAGCCACAACGGATAGCGCGCCAGCGCGTCCAGATCGCGCCCGGCCAGCCCCTTGGGAAAGCGCGCCCGGGAAATGGCGATCATGCCCTTTAGAACCCGGGTAAAGGGGGCGCGGGCCTCTTCGGGCGGTTGGCCAACGGCGATGGTGCGGGTGATGTCGGTGGTCCCGTCCAGATACTGCCCGCCGGAATCGACCAGCAGCAATTCGCCCGGTTTGACGGGGCGGTTGGTGTCCTCGGTCACGCGGTAATGCACGATGGCGCCGTGGGGGCCGGCCCCCGCGATCGTGTCAAAGCTGATATCGCGCAATTCGCCGGTGGCGCGGCGGAACCCTTCCAGCGCGGTCACCACGTCGATTTCCGTCAGGGCACCGCCGGGCGCCTCGCGGTCCAGCCAGGCCAGGAATTCCACCACCGCCGCGCCGTCCCGCAGGTGGGCCGCGCGGGCGCCGTCCAGTTCCGCCGGGGTCTTGCGTGCCTTGGGCAGGATGCAGGGATCGTCGCCCATCGCGACCTCTACCCCGTTTTCCTGCAACTGCCGCAACACCCACAGCGGCGCCGAGCCAGGATCCAGGCGTACCGGGCCGACCAGACTTTTCAGCCCCGGCGCCAGCGCCTCGACCGGGCGCAGGGTGACCTGATCCCTCAGATGCGCGCGCAGGCTGTCGGTTACCTTGGCCGGATCGGTGAACAGCGTGACATGTCCGTCATCGTGCAGCACGGCAAAGCCATGGGGCACCGGGTTGCGGGGAATGTCCTGGCCCCGGATGTTCAACAGCCAGGCGATGGAGTCGGGCAGGCTCAGGATCGCGGCCCGATGCCCGGCCTCGCGCAGCGTTTCGGCGACAGCCGCGCGTTTTGCCCCGTGGCTGTCGCCGGCCAGCTCCGCAGGGTAGGGGGTGATTTCGCCCGCGGGCGGGGCAGGCTGGTCGGGCCAGACCGCATCGACCAGGTTTTCCACCTCGCGCAGGGCGATGCCGCTGCCCGCCAGCGCGGTTTCCAGCTTTTCCAAGTCATCGGGGGTGTGCAGCCAGGGGTCCAGCCCGACGGTGCCCCCGTCCAGATTGGCGCGCAACCAGTCGGCCAGCTTGGTTTCGGGCCAGTCCACGGGGGTAAAGACCTCGGTGTTGACCTGGTTGCGGGCCTGCACCCGGTAGCGCCCATCGACGAACACGCCCGCCCGGTCCGGCAGCACGCAGGCAAACCCGGCAGAGCCGGTAAACCCCGTCAGCCATGCCAGCCGATCATCCCGCGGGGCGACGTATTCGCCCTGATGGGCATCGGCGCGCGGCACCAGGAATCCGGCCAGTCCGGCCTGCGCCATCGCTTCGCGCAGGGCGGCCAGACGCGGCGGGCCGTCCTGGGGGCGGGTGGGGCTGGCAAAGCTCTGGAACATCTAGACCGCCTTTCGAATGCCGATCATGCGCGCCCGTGCGCGCGGATCCTTGTCGAACAGGGCAGCCAGCTGCTCGGTCATCGCACCGGCCAGTTGTTCCACGTCGCTGATCGTCACGGCCCGCTGGTAATAGCGGGTCACGTCATGGCCGATGCCGATGGCCAGCAGTTCCACCATCTTGCGGCGCTCGACCATCTCGATCACGTCGCGCAGGTGCTTTTCCAGGAACTTGTCGGGATTCACCGACACGGTGGAATCGTCCACCGGCGCCCCGTCCGAGATCACCATCAGGATCTTGCGCGCCTCGGGCCGACCCGCCAGGCGCCGATGCGCCCATTCCAGCGCCTCGCCGTCGATATTTTCCTTCAGCAGGCCCTCTTTCATCATCAGGCCCAGATTTTCGCGCGCCCGCCGCCAGGGCGCATCGGCCGCCTTGTAAATGATGTGGCGCAGGTCGTTCAGCCGCCCCGGCGTCTGCGGCCGACCTTCGGCCAGCCAGGCCTCGCGGCTTTGCCCGCCCTTCCACGCGCGGGTGGTAAAGCCCAGGATTTCCACCTTGACGTCGCAGCGTTCCAGCGTGCGGGCCAGCACATCGGCGCAGATCGCGGCGATGGAAATCGGCCGCCCGCGCATGGACCCCGAATTGTCCAACAGCAGCGTGACCACCGTGTCGCGGAACTCGGTATCCTTCTCGACCTTGAAGCTTAGCGGCGTGGTGGGGTTGGCCACCACACGGGCCAGGCGCCCGGCATCCAGGATACCCTCTTCCAGGTCGAATTCCCAACTGCGGTTCTGCTGGGCCTGCAGGCGGCGCTGCAGCTTGTTGGCCAGCCGCCCGACGGCGCCCTTCAGCGGTTCCAGCTGCTGGTCCAGATAGGCGCGCAGGCGTTCCAGCTCGATCGGTTCGGCCAGATCCTCGGCACGGATTTCCTCGTCGAACTCGGTGCGGAAGACCGCGTAATCGGGGTCGGCCTCGGAAAAGGACGGTGCGGGGGGCTGCGGCGGTGCCTCACCCTCGGGCAACTCGGCCTCGTCGCCCATTTCCGCGTCGGCCATCTCGTCGGGATTGACATGGGCCTGCGCGGCGTCCTGCATCTGGTCCTGGGACTGCTCGGGGCTGGCATCGGCCTGGTCCGTGTCGGGCTGCTCCTCCTCGCCGTAGCTTTCGGGGGGCTCTTCATCGGTTTCGGCGCTGTCTTCCTCGGGCTCTTCCTCGTCCAGATCGGGATCGTCGCCCAGCTGGTCGGCATAGCCCAGATCGGAAATCACCCGCCGCGTCAGCCGGGCAAAGGCCGCCTGATCGTCCAGCGCAGCATCCAGCCCATCAAAGGTGCCCGCCGCCTGCTCCTCGATAAAGCCGCGCCACAGATCCAGCACGTTATCGGCCCCCTCGGGCAGGGGGCGCCCGGTCGCCATCTGCCGCACCATGTAACCGGCGGCCACCGGCAGCGGCACCTCGCCAGCCTCGCGTGCCTGGGCATAGCCCTTTTTCGTGGCCTCGGCGGCGATCATGGCGTCGATATTGGTGGCGGTGCCAGGCATGACGCGCGCGCCCACGGCCTCGCAGCGGGCCACCTCCATCGCCTCGTACAGCTCGCGCGCCATCTGGCCAGAGGGGCGATAGCGCGCATGGGTCTCCGCGTCGTGATACCTGCGCCGCAGCGCAAAGGCATCCGCCGTCCCACGCGCCAGCAGAACCTCGTCGCGGGTCATGCGGCGGCTGATCTGCGGCAGGCGCATCGCGTCCCCGGCCATGCCCGGCGGATCGACCGAGTAGCTGATCCCCAGCTCGGGGTCGTCGGCCATCACCTTCGTCGCTTCGGCCAGCGCCTTCTTGAACGGATCGGCCGGATTGTCGGTCGTCTTGCTCATGCCGCCCGGCGCCCCTCGCGCCCTGTCCTTCTTCTTGGTCCAAATACCCCCGCCGGAGGCGCGCGCCCGTCAAGGGCGCGTTCCCCGTCAGGCTCAGCCCAGGCTGACGCTGGCCGCGCTTTCCGGCAATTCTTCGTCGAAAAGCCGCTGATAGAACTCGGCCACGGTCTGGCGTTCCAGCTCGTCGCATTTGTTCAGGAAGGTCACCCGGAAGGCATAGCCCACATCGCGGAAGATCCCGGCATTCTGCGCCCAGGCGATCACCGTCCGCGGGCTCATCACCGTAGAAAGATCCCCGTTCATGAAGGCCGTGCGCGTCAGGTCCGCGACCGACACCATATGCCCGATGGTCTTGCGGCCCTTCTCGGTGTTGTAATTCGGGCATTTGGCCAGCACGATCGCGGTTTCCGCGTCATGGGACAGATAGTTCAGCGTGGCCACCATCGACCAGCGGTCCATCTGGCCCTGGTTGATCTGCTGGGTGCCGTGATACAGCCCCGTCGTATCGCCCAGGCCCACCGTGTTTGCGGTGGCGAACAGGCGGAAGCTGGGATGCGGGGTGATGACCTCGTTCTGGTCCAGCAGGGTCAGCTTGCCGTCCACCTCCAGCACGCGCTGGATCACGAACATCACGTCCGCGCGGCCCGCATCGTATTCGTCGAACACGATGGCGCAGGGGTTGCGCAGCGCCCAGGGCAGGATGCCCTCCTGAAACTCGGTCACCTGCTTGCCGTCGCGCAGCTTGATCGCGTCCTTGCCGATCAGGTCGATCCGGCTGATATGGCTGTCCAGGTTGACGCGCACGCATTGCCAGTTCAGCCGGGCGGCCACCTGTTCGATATGGGTGGATTTGCCGGTGCCGTGATAGCCCTGGATCATCACCCGGCGGTTATGGGCAAAGCCTGCCAGGATCGCCAGCGTGGTGTCGGGGTCGAACTTGTAGGTGGAATCGAGATCGGGCACCCGGTCGGTCCGCTCTTCGAAGCCCTTGACCGTCATGTCCGTGTCGATTCCGAAGACCTCGCGCACCGAGATGTCTTCGGTGGGTTTGGCTGCGCTTGTCATGCTGCGTCCGTTTCTTGTTCCTGCCGTGGCGCTCTGCGCGGCGGCCGCCACCGGGCGCTGCGCGATCAGCCTTCGTAGTGGAACATATCGCCCCGGGGCGCAAGGGGAAGGCCATGGGGCGCGGTTCAGCCCCTTTGCGGCGGCGCGGCGTTCGATGTGCGTGGCAAATCCGGTTCAACGTCAAAATGCGCAGGTGACAGGCAGGGCGGGGGCCGCTACCACTGCGCGTAGCCGTGCATGCCGCCGTTTTCACCCAGAGGTGGCGTCCGGCCGGGGATGAGGACGAACGGGACATGTCGCCGGTGTACGAGTGCGCTGAGTAATCGGTTCGGTTCGGCGGCATCTGCATGCGCGCCCGGTGATAGGGACGCGGATGCGGGGCCCCGCCCGCCGTGTTTTTGGGCGGGCGGGGTGTCTCTCCCCCCTCTTTCCGGCGGCGATCTCCGCGCGGCCCTACTGGAAGTTGCGGCTGTCCTTGATCTGATCCCAGGCCCAGACGACTTCTTGCAGGCGGTCCTCGTCGGCGCGGTTGCCGCCGTTCATGTCCGGGTGCAGATCCTTGACCAGCGATTTGTATTGCTTGCGGATCGCAGTCTTGGTCATGGTGTCCGCCGCGCCCAGGATTTCCAGCGCCTTGCGCTCGGTGGGCGGCAGGCGCCGCGTACCGGAGGTGCGGCCGGGGTTGCGCGTGGCATTCTCGCCCAGCACCTGGTGGGGGTCGTCGACGCCCAGCCGCGACCAGGCCCGCTGTTCGTCATTCTTGCCAAAGGGTTTGGTTTCCCGCTCCCAGACGCGGTCCTTGTCGATTTGGGCCTCTAGTTCCTCTTCGGTGGCGCCGTTGAAGAAGTTCCACTTCAGATTGTATTCGCGGACATGGTCCTTGCAGAACCACAGGTACTCGTCCAGGTGATCGGGGGATTTGGGGGCGCGGTACTGTCCAGGTTCATTGCAACCGGGATGTTCGCAGACCCGCTGCGAGGTTTCGAACGCCCCGGACATGCCCCGGCGGCCCCGTGTGCGCCGCTTCTTATCTGCCGAAACGGAAATATCGAATCCGAAGGGATCGCTTTTCGTCATGCCTGCCACCTTTTCGACTCGGACCCGGAAGTTTAGAGGTTTGTTCAGGGGAATGAAGGGGAAAGACGGGGAAAATGAAGTTGAGCGACGAAATCCATAGCCGCCTGTTGCAGGCCTTTGCGCCGACGCGGCTGGAGGTGATCGACGACAGCGAACGCCACCGCGGGCATTCGGGCTGGCGCGAAGGGGGACAAACCCATTTCAAGGTGCAGATTTCGGCGCCAGCCTTTGCCGAAATGGCCCCGCTGGCCCGGCACCGGGCGGTGCATGACGCGTTGGGCAAGGAGGTGCTGAACCGCATCCATGCCCTGTCCCTGACGGTGGAGGGGTAAGGGCGCCGCGTTAGCGCGGCTCTTCCCCTTCTGCCGGGCCAAGCGGCCGTTCGGGCGGCGGGGGGATGTCCGGCGCACGCGCGGGGCCCAGTTCGGGCGCCTCGCCCTCGGGCACCTCTGGGTGCAGCGACAGCGCGGCCGTGCGCGCCATCTGTTCGGGGTCGGGCCGTGCAGGGGCGGGCGTTTCCGCGTCGGTGTCATGCACGACATGCGCCCGGCGGAACACCAGCAGGTTTTGATAGACCGTTGTCCGGCTGCGCAGACCCTGGCGTTCCTCGCAGGGCAGGGTGTCCGCGCGCAGGTATTCCCAGCCATCGGCCGCCATCTGGTTCATCAGAACCGTCAGCGCATGGGCAAAGCGATCGGCCGTACCCTTGACCCCCGGCGCACGCTGGCCGCGGGTCGGGGCGGGGACGACCTTGTATTCATACTGCGTCACGCGGTTATCCCAGCTTCTTCGACACGATCTCGTTGACCGCCTTGGGGTTGGCCTTGCCGCCGGTGGCCTTCATCACCTGGCCCACGAACCAGCCCGCCAGTTTTGGGTTGGCCTTGGCCTTTTCCACCTGGGCGGGATTGGCGGCGATGATTTCGTCCACGACCTTTTCGATGGCGCCGGTGTCGGTGACCTGCTTCATGCCGCGCTCTTCCACGATCTGCGCCGGGTCGCCGCCCTCGGTATAGACGATCTCGAACAGATCCTTGGCGATCTTGCCCGAAATGTCGCCGCGGCCGATCAGGTCGATGATGCCGCCCAGTTGCGCCGGGCTGACCGGGCTTTCGGTGATGTCGCGGTCATCCTTCTTCAGCCGGCCGAACAGCTCGTTGATGACCCAGTTCGCGGCCATCTTGCCGTCGCGGCCCTGTGCCACCTCTTCGAAATAGGCGGCGGCCTCGACCTCGGCGGTCAGGACAGAGGCGTCGTATTCGGTCAGCCCGAATTCGGTGACGAAGCGGGCCTTCTTCTCGTCCGGCAGTTCGGGCAGGCTGGCCGCGATATCGTCCACCCAGGCCTGTTCGATCTCCAGCGGCAGCAAGTCGGGGCAGGGGAAGTAGCGGTAGTCATGCGCCTCTTCCTTGGACCGCATCGACCGGGTTTCCCCCTTGTCGGGATCGTAAAGGCGGGTTTCCTGCACGACCCCGCCGCCATCCTCGACAATGGCGATCTGGCGGCGGGCCTCATACTCGATGGCCTGCTGGATGAACCGCATGGAGTTCATGTTCTTGATCTCGCACCGCGTGCCGAGATGCGAGAAATCGCCGGTCTCGCGGTACTTTTCATAGGCGCCGGGTTCGCAGACCGACACGTTCACGTCGGCGCGCAGGTTGCCGTTCTGCATGTTGCCGTCGCAGGTGCCCAGGTAACGCATGATCTGGCGCAGCTTGCCGACATAGGCGGCGGCCTCTTCGGGGCCGCGGATGTCGGGGCGGCTGACGATTTCCATCAGCGCGACGCCGGTGCGGTTGAGATCGACGAAGGACATGTGCGGGTCCATGTCGTGGATCGACTTGCCGGCATCCTGTTCCAGGTGGATCCGCTCGATCCGCACCCGGCGCGCCACGCCCGGCCCCATGTCGACCAGCACTTCGCCCTCGCCCACGATGGGGTGGTACAACTGGCTGATCTGATAGCCCTGCGGCAGGTCGGGGTAGAAGTAGTTCTTGCGGTCGAAGGCCGAAGTCAGGTTGATCCCCGCCTTCAGCCCCAGCCCGGTGCGCACGGCCTGGGCCACGCAGAACGCGTTGATGACGGGCAGCATGCCGGGCATCGCCGCGTCCACGAAGGCGACGTTGGAATTCGGCTCGGCCCCAAAGGTGGTGGAAGCGCCGGAAAACAGCTTGGCGTTGCTGGCCACCTGGGCGTGCACCTCCAGCCCGATCACCAGTTCCCAATCGGCCTTGGCGCCGGAAATCACCTTGGGTTTGGGGGGCTCAAAACTCAGGTCGAGCATCGGTCGCGGCTCCTGTCTGGGGATTGGCTTGCCTTCTAGGCCAGCGGCGGCGGCGGGGCAAGCCCGGGCCGCGCGCCCGCGTCACCTGGCGCCCTTGCCCCGGCGCTGCGCCGGGGGGGCGGCCGTTCGGCCGTGGGTATTTTTACCAAGAAGAAGGCCAAGGCGCGCTGGTGCCTTCTTCTTGGTGAAAATACCCATTGCTCTGGTCGTGCCACGGGCGCGGCGCCGGGGCATCAGCCCATCGCGGTGGACCGGGCCCAACTGGGCAGGCGGGTGTTGTGCAGCAGGCTGACGCGCGGGGCATGTGGCCCGCCAAGGGCCAAGGTGGCCGCGCGCAGCATGGCGATTCCCTCTTCCGACTTGACCGGCAGCGCCGAGGGCGAGATCGGCTCGCCCACCGTCACGCGATAGGGCTGGCGATCCTTGTTCAATGTCTCGTGGAACAGCGTGATGTCGCGCAAGGTCGGGTGCACGAGGTCGAACAGGTAGAACAGCGCCGAGTTGCGCGCCCGGATATTGACCGGGATCACCGGCAGGTCGAACTTGCGCGCGATCATGGCCGCCGAGGCCATCCACGGCCGCTCGTGCAGGGACAGGCCGCGCCGTTTTGCCAGCCGCCCCGAGGGGAAGATCACCCCGACCCGTCCCGCGTCGATCGCCTTGCGGGTATAGGCCATGGTTTCGCGGGTCTTGCCGTGGCTGCGCTTTTCCTCGCGCCATTCCACCGGGGCGATGATGTCGTCCATCTGGGGCAGAACCCGCAGGATGTCGCTGTTGGCATAGAAGAAGAGATCGGGCCTGCTCTGGCGCAAGAGACTCCACAACATGATGCCGTCGGCGATGCCGGTGGGATGGTTGGCCACGACCAGCGCCGGGCCCCTGCGGGGCAGGTTGTCCAACCCGCTGGCCTGCACGTCGCGGGCCAGAAGGCGCGCCATTTCATCCATGATGACCGGGGCGGGGTGATCTTTCAGAACCTCGCCCAGGGCAAGGGTGCGCGGATAGCCCAACAGATCGGTCAGGGTCTTGCGCGCAACCGCGGTTCCCGGCCGGTCGCGGAACAGCCAGGGCGCGCGTTCTTCGATCAGGGGGTCTATTCTGTCCTTCATACGCCCTCAGACCATACCACGATGACGTTCATGTGACAGCAGACCCGATTCGCAGCCCGCCGGTCAAAGGAAAAGCCTTCCGGTTCAACTGTCTCCGGCGGCGCGCAGGCGCGCAACCATCTCGCCCATGTCGCGGCTCAGGCCCGCCTGCGTGGCGATTCGGTCCAGTTCGGCGCGGATCAGGGCCTGCCTTTCGCTGTCATAGCGCGGCCAGGTCTCAAAGGCGGTGGACATGCGTGCGGCGGTCTGCGGGTTGGCCGCGTCCATGCGCAGCAGCCAGTCCGCCACCAGCCGGTAACCCGCGCCAGACGCGTCGTGGAACCCGGCGGCGTTCATCGTCAGCCCGCCGATCACCGCGCGGAAGCGGTTGGGGTTCTTCCAGTTGAACGCCGCATGTTCGGTCAGGCAGCGGGCGGTGTCGACTGCGTTTTCCGGTGCGGCCAGGCTGACCTGCAGGGCGAACCATTTGTCCATGACCAGCCGGTCCTCCGCCCAGCGGGTGGCGAAGCGGTCCAGCTCTTCGGTGCCTGCGCCGATCTCCAGCAGGGCGGTCAGGGCGCCGATCTCGTCGGTCATGTTGTCGGCGGCGGCGAAATGGGCGCGGGCCTGCGCGCCGCCGTCCAGCCGGGCCATGTGGGACAGGGCGGCCAGGCGCAGGGCGCGCCGCCCGGCATCCGCCGCGCCGGGGCTGTAGGGGCCGGGGCAGGCCAACCCGTCGTAAAGCGCGGGCCAGAGCGTTTGCAGGTGGCCGGCCAGCGCATCTTTCAGCGCCTCGCGCGCGGTGTGGATGGTCAGCGGGCCGGGGGTATGCCCAAGCGCATGCAGGTGTTCGGCCATCTGATCCTCGCCCGGCAGGCGCAGGGCCAGCGCGCGAAAAGCGGGGTCCAACGTCGCGTCGCGGGCCACCGCGGCCAGCGCGTCCAGGAAGGCGCCATCGGGGGCGGCGCCGTCGCGGATCATGGCGGTCAGCACGTCGCGGGCCAGCAGGCGCCCGGCCTCCCACTTGTTGAAGGGGTCGGTGTCATGGGCCAGCAGGACGGCGCGTTCCTGGGCGCTGGTTTCACGTTCCAGCACCACCGGCGCCGAGAAGCCGCGCAGGATAGAGGGCACCGGGCGCGCATCCAGCCCGGTGAAGGCAAAGCTCTGCTCGGCCTCGGTCATTTCAAGAACGGTGGTCGGCACCACCTCGTCGCCATTGGGGGCCAGCAGACCCACGGCCAGCGGGATCACCTGTGGGGCCTTGTCCGGCTGGCCGGGCGTGGGCGGCGTTTCCTGCCGGAGGTGCAGCGTGTAGGTGCCATCGGCAAAATCGTCGGTGACGCTCAGGCGCGGGGTGCCGGCCTGGGAATACCAGCGCTTGAACTGGGTCAGGTCGCGGCCTGTGGCATCCTCGAACACCTTCAGCCAATCCTCGATCGTGGCGGCCTGTCCATCGTGGCGCTCGAAATACAGCGCCAGTGCCTTGTCATAGCCTGCGGGTCCGACCAGCCGGCGCAGCATCCCGATCACCTCGGCGCCCTTTTCGTAGACGGTCGCGGTATAGAAGTTGTTGATCTCGGTAAAGCTTTCGGGGCGCACCGGGTGGGCCAGGGGGCCTGCATCCTCGCGGAACTGGCGGGCGCGCAAGGCGATCACGTCCTCGATCCGCTTGACCGCCGCGGACCGTTCATCGGCCGAGAATTGCGAGTCGCGGAATACCGTCAGCCCCTCTTTCAGGCACAGCTGGAACCAGTCGCGGCAGGTGATGCGGTTGCCGGTCCAGTTGTGGAAATACTCATGCGCGATGATGCGTTCGATATTGTCGTAATCGCGGTCGGTCGCGGTCTGGGGGCTGGCCAGAACGTAGCGCGAGTTGAAGATGTTCAGGCCCTTGTTTTCCATCGCGCCCATGTTGAAATCGTCCACCGCGACGATGTTGAACACGTCCAGGTCATAGGCGCGGCCATAGACCTGTTCGTCCCATTTCATCGAGCGGATCAAGCTGTCCAGCGCGTAATCGGCCTTGCCATGGTCTGCGGGGCGGACCCAGATGTTCAGGTCCACCTTGCGCCCCTCGCAGGTGGTGAATGCGCCGCTGGTCGCGACCAGATCGCCGGCCACCAGCGCGAACAGATAGGCGGGTTTCGGCCAGGGGTCGTGCCATTCCGCCCAGCCCGTACCCTGCGCCACCGGGTTGCCGTTGGACAGCAGCACCGGCAGGTCGCTTTCGATGCGCACGGTAAAGGGTGCCATCACGTCGGGGCGGTCGGGGTAATAGGTGATCTTGCGAAAGCCCTCGGCCTCGCACTGGCTGCAATACATGCCGTTCGACATGTACAGGCCTTCCAGCGCGGTGTTTTCCTCCGGCGCGATCTCGACCTCGGCCTCCCAGGTAAAGGGGGCGTCGGGCACGGTGCAGGTCAGCCCCTCGGTGTCGGTCTGGGGGGTGACCTTGGTCCCGTCGATGGCCGCGCGCAGCAGCGTCAGCTCCTCGCCATGCAGAAAGAAGCGGCGATCTTGCGCCGCCGGGTTCGGCCGAAAGGCGATCCGCGAAATCACGCGCGTCTTTGTGGGATGCAGCCGGAACGTCAGGTCCACGCTGTCAACAAGATAGGCGGGGGGCGTGTAATCGCGCAGGAACACGGGCTGCGGCGCGGCGTCTTTCATCGGGCACTCCTCTGATCTGCCCCTAGACCTATCTGTTCGCGGGCGAGGTGCAAGCGGGTGCCTTGGTTGCTGCGAATGTTCGATTTATGTTCTTATCATGGACGTGACGATTCTCTGGTTCAAACGCGACCTGCGGGTGGCCGATCACCCCGCGCTGGCCCATGCCGCGGCGGGCGAGGGGGCGGTTCTGCCGCTTTACATCGTCGAACCGGGCTATTGGGCCTTGCCCGATACCTCGGCCCGGCAATGGCGGTTCACGGCGGAGTGTCTGGGGGCATTGTCCGATGAACTGGTTGCCCTGGGGGCGCCCTTGCAGGTCGAGCTGGGTGAGGCCGTGTCGGTGCTGGACCGGCTGGCCGACCGCTGGCCGGTGACGCGGATCGTCAGTCACGAGGAAACCGGAAACGCCTGGACCTATGCCCGCGACCGGGCGGTGGCGATCTGGGCGCGGGGCCGGGGCATCGCGTGGGTGGAACTGGCGCAATCGGGCGTGGTGCGGCGGCTGGCCGGGCGGGATGGATGGGCAGCGCGGCGCGACCGATTCATGCGCGCCCCGCAGGTCGAGGCCCCCGCTGCGCTGCGCGGGCTGGCCGGAACGATGCCGGGCACGCCCCCCGAGGCGCGCGACCTGCGCCTGGCCTTCGATCCGTGCCCGGGGCGGCAAAAGGGCGGGCGCGCGGCGGGGCTGGATCTGTTGGACAGTTTCCTGACCGCGCGCGGGCAGGATTACCGGCGGGCCATGTCCTCGCCGATGGCGGGGGCCACCGCCTGTTCGCGCCTGTCGCCCCATATCGCACTGGGCAGCCTGTCCCTGCGCGAGGTAGAGCAGGCGACGGCGGCCAGCCGCCGTGCCGTGGCAGGCGCAGGCGATGGCTGGGCGGGCAGCCTGAAGAGTTTCTCTTCTCGCCTCGCCTGGCGCGACCACTTCATGCAAAAGCTGGAGGATGAACCCACCCTCGAACACCGCTGCCTGCATTCCGCCTATGAGGGGTTGCGCCCGCACGCGCCTGACGCGGCGCGGCTGGCGGCATGGCAGCGGGGGGAAACGGGCCTGCCCTTCGTCGATGCCTGCATGCGGTCGCTGATCCACACGGGTTGGCTGAACTTTCGCATGCGGTCGATGCTGGTGGCGGTGGCCTCTTATCACCTGTGGCTGGACTGGCGCGCGACGGGGCCGTACCTGGCGCGGATGTTCACCGATTACGAACCGGGCATCCACTGGCCGCAGATGCAGATGCAATCGGGGACGACGGGGATGAACACGATCCGCATCTACAACCCGGTGAAACAGGGCTATGATCAGGATCCGACCGGCGCGTTCACCCGCAAATGGCTGCCGGAATTGGCAGAGGTTCCGGATGCCTTCTTGCACGAACCCTGGCGATGGCAGGGCGGGCGGCGCCTGCTGGGGCGGCGCTATCCCGCGCCGGTGGTCGATGTTGCCGCCGCCGCCCGGGCGGCCCGCGTGGCTGTCTGGGGCGTGCGCGAGCGGGCCGGTTTCGGGGACGAGGCCGCCCGCGTGATCGCGCGCCATGCCTCGCGCAAGGACCGGGCGGGCCGCTTTGTCAACGACCGCGCGCCGCGCCCGCGCCGGGGCGATGCGCGGCAATTGCGGCTGGACCTGTAGGCATGGCGCGGATGCGCAAGAAGGGCGATCTGCCGACCAAGGTCTGTACCGCGTGCGGCCGGCCCTTTGCGTGGCGCAGAAAATGGGCGCGCGACTGGGAAAACGTGCGTTTCTGCTCGGATCGGTGCCGCCGGGCGGGGCGCGGCTGTTCCTCTGGGGCAAACCGCCCTATATCTGGGGGCAAACCGGAAAGGTGAGGATTCCATGGCGCGCCCCCGTGTCGGCATCATCGGCAACAGCTACCTGATAAACGAAGAATATCCCGCCCATGCCGGGGGCACGATGAATTCCGAGGCGGTGGCCGAGGTGGCGGGCGCCATGCCGTTGCTGATCCCCGCCGATCCGCGATTTGTGTCCGTGCCCGAGTTGCTGGAGTGTTTCGACGGGTTCCTGTTCACCGGGGGGCGGCCCAACGTCCATCCCGAGGAATACGGCGAACCCGCGACCGAGGCCCATGGCGCCTTTGACCGGGCGCGCGACGCGATCGCCCTGCCGCTGATCCGCGCGCTGGTCGAGCGCGGCCAGCCGTTTTTCGGCATCTGCCGCGGGTTCCAAGAGGTGAACGTGGCGATGGGCGGCACGCTTTACCCCGAGATCCGCGAATTGCCGGGCCGGATGAACCACCGCATGCCCCCCGACGGCACGCTGGAGGAAAAATTCGCCCTGCGTCACAAGGTGCAACTGGTCGAGGGTGGGGTATTCCACCGAATCCTGGGCGCGACCGAGGTAATGACCAACACCCTGCACGGGCAGGGGATCAAGACCGCAGGCCCCCGCATTGTGGTCGAGGGACATGCGCCCGACGGCACGCCAGAGGCGCTGCATGTGGCCGATGCGCCCGGTTTTGCGCTGGCCGTGCAATGGCACCCCGAATACCGGGCGGCCTGTGATCCGGTGTCCCGCCCCCTGTTCGAGGCCTTTGGCCAGGCGGTCGCCGCCTGGTCGCGGGGCGAGCGGCAACCGCTGCTGCAAAGCGCCTGACCGCGCGCCCGGCGGCGGGTACGGGATTGCGTGATTTCGCACCAAACCACAGCAAGATACACGGCCTCGTGAATTGAGCCTCCTGTAACTGGAAGCGCGAAGATGGCGCGGAAGTGAAAGGGAGGAATAGATGCGCCTTGTAATCCTTGGTCTTGTTGCCGTCATCGTTGTGGCTGGTGTCGCCGCCGTATCGTGGCTTGGGACTGGCCCGCGCACACAGATTGCGGCCACGTCCGACACCCCGGAGATGGTCGAGGTTTACGTCCCGGACCTAGGTCCGATGGCTGCGACAGGCAGGTCCGTCTTTGCCGAGAATTGCGCCGCTTGCCATGGTCCGAACGCAGGGGGGCGCGATGGGCTGGGGCCGCCGCTGGTGCATCGCATCTACGAACCCGGGCATCACGGGGATATGGCCTTCTTGATGGCGGCCCGTCAGGGGGTGCGCGCCCATCACTGGCGGTTCGGCGACATGGCGCCCGTCCCCGGTGTGAGCGTAGAGGAAATGACCGCCGTGATCGCCTATGTGCGCCGTCTGCAACGCGCGAACGGTATCTACTGAGCGTCTTGCCAATGGCCCCGCCCCCTTACAACAGCCGTTCCATCCGAAAATTCGTCAGCGCGACGCCCTCGCGGATCACACTTTGCCGGGCAATCGTCTGCCAGCCGAGCGCCGTGAAAAAGGGGCGGGCGATCAGGCTGGCCTGGGTGTCCAGCAGGCTCAGCCCCTGCGCCCGGGCGCGGTCCAGGATCGCCGTGTGCAGCGCCCGCCCGATGCCCTGCCCGGCGTGATCGGGGGCGACATAGGCCAGGTCCAGGTGCCCGTCATGGCCCAATGTCATGAACCCCGCCGCCCGTCCCCGGCTTTCCGCAAGGATCGTCACGCCGCCCATCAGCCTGTCGTTCCAGTCGGGCGGCGCCGTCGGCGAGGGCGCCCAGGCATTGCGTTCGCGGGCGGAATAGGCGGTGACCGTTCCCCCGTGCACGGCCGCGAAGAAGACCGCGTATAGCGCCGTGCCGTCGCTGGAGCGGGCCGGGCGCAGGCGGCAGGGCCTGCGAAAGGACGCTTGGGTCGGTGGCACGGGCGGCTCCGTCACGGTGGATGGCACAGCTTTGCGGGGTGCGGCGGGGGATGCAAGGGTGCAGATCCGGCTTGATCGGGGCGGGGCGGGGCGACTAAACCGGCGCCAAGCTGCCGAAGGAGGTCCCATGCCCGTCCTGTTCGCGCCTTGTGCGCCCCTGCCCGGCGAGATGTCCCGGTGAAGGCGTTCGCCGCGTGGCTGATCCACCGGCTGGAATTGCCGCCCGGCTGGATGCTGGCCTTTGCCGCCATCGCCTGGGCGCAGGCGCAGGTGCTGCCTTTCACCGTCCTGGGGGTCGCGGGCGACGTGATCGGGGGCGCGCTGGTGCTGGCGGGATTGGCGGTGTCCGGCTGGGCTGCGCTGCATTTCATCCTGGAACGCACCTCGCTGATCCCGCGGACCCGACCCAACACGCTGGTAACGCGGGGAATGTATCGCTTTTCCCGAAATCCGATCTATCTTTCCGACACCGCAATCCTGCTGGGCCTGATCCTGTACTGGGATGCGTTGCTGTGCTTGCCGCTTGTGCCACTATACATGAAGGTGATCGAATGGCGTTTCATTCACCGCGAAGAGGCTGTGCTACGCGATCATTTCGGTGAGGAGTTCGAGGCTTATGCCGCGCGTGTCCGCCGCTGGCTGTGACGCGCGGATCGGCCACAACACAAAAGCCGCGTGAGCGGCTTGTGAAACAATCTTTCGCAGTGGTATGAGACGGCGACCTGACCCGGCCCATCCACGGCCCAATGCCTGAAAGAGGGGATCAAAGACGTGAAAATCGGGGCACCGAAGGAGATTTTCGAGGGCGAGGCCCGGGTGGCCATGACCCCCGACAGCGCCCTTCAGCTGCAAAAGCTGGGCTATGACTGCCTGATCGAGACCGGCGCGGGCGACCGCGCGGGCTTTACCGACGAGGCCTATAAACAGGCCGGCGTCGAGGTCGTGCATTCGGCCTCTGCGCTTTGGCAGGCCAGCGACATCGTCATCAAGGTGCGCGAGCCCTCGGACGAGGAAGCCGCGCGCCTGCGCAACGGCCAGACGCTCATCAGCTTCTTCTGGCCGGCCCAGAACGAGGCGATGCTGGAAACCTGCAAGTCCAAGGGCGCCAATGTCATCGCAATGGACATGGTCCCGCGGATTTCCCGCGCTCAGAAGATGGACGCGCTGTCGTCCATGGCCAATATTGCCGGCTACCGCGCGGTGATCGAGGCGGGCAACAATTTCGGCCGCTTCTTCACCGGCCAGGTGACGGCGGCGGGCAAGGTGCCCCCGGCCAAGGTGCTGGTGGTCGGCGCCGGTGTGGCGGGCCTTGCCGCGATCGGCACGGCGACCAGCCTGGGCGCGATCACCTACGCCTTTGACGTGCGGCCCGAAGTGGCCGAGCAGATCGAATCGATGGGCGCGGAATTCGTCTATCTCGATTTCGAGGAAGAGACCCAGGACGGCGCGGAAACCGGCGGCTACGCCGCGCCCTCGTCGCCCGAATTCCGGGAAAAGCAGCTGGAGAAATTCCGCGAGCTGGCCCCGGAGATGGACATCGTCATCACCACCGCCCTGATCCCCGGCCGCCCGGCGCCCAAGCTGTGGCTGGAAGACATGGTCGCGGCGATGAAGCCCGGTTCCGTCGTGGTGGACCTGGCCGCCGAAAAGGGTGGCAACTGCGACCTGACCGTGGCCGACCAGAAGGTCGTATCCGACAACGGCGTGACCATCGTCGGCTATACCGACTTCCCCAGCCGGATGGCGACGCAGTCTTCGACGCTGTATTCCACGAATATCCGTCACATGATGACCGACCTGACGCCCGAAAAGGATGGCAAGGTCGTGCACAACATGGAAGACGACGTGATCCGCGGTGCGACGGTCACCTATGAGGGCGAGATTACCTTCCCGCCGCCGCCGCCGAAGGTGAAGGCGATTGCGGCAAAGCCGCAGGCGGAAAAGCCCAAAGAGCTGACGCCCGAAGAGAAGAAGGCCCAGGAAAAGGCTGCCTTCCGCAAGCAGACGATCACCCAGGTCAGCCTGCTGGCCGGCGGTGCGGCGCTGCTGCTGGGCGTGGGCCTGGTGGCCCCGGCCAGCTTCATGCAGCATTTCATCGTCTTCGTGCTGGCGGTCTTCGTCGGCTTCCAGGTGATCTGGAATGTCAGCCACTCGCTGCACACGCCGCTGATGGCGATCACCAACGCGATCTCGTCGATCATCATTCTGGGGGCGTTGATGCAGATCGGGTCGGGGTCGTTCCTGGTGATCGTTCTGGCCGCGCTGGCGGTGTTCATGGCCGGGATCAACATCTTCGGCGGCTTCCTCGTGACACGGCGCATGCTCGCCATGTTCCAGAAATCGTAAAGAGGGGCTGAGACAATGGATTTCGGTTTCACGACAGCGGCCTATGTGGTTTCGGCCGTGCTCTTCATCCTCGCCCTGGGCGGGCTGTCGGGTCAGGAAAGCGCCAAGCGCGCGATCTGGTACGGCATCGTCGGCATGGCGCTGGCGGTGGCGGCGACGCTGACCGGGCCGGGACAGGGGCTGTGGCTCTTGTCGCTGATCATGATCGCTGGCGGCGCCTTTATCGGTTACCAGCTGGCGACCCGCGTGCAGATGACCCAGATGCCCGAGCTTGTGGCGATCATGCATTCGCTGGTGGGTCTGGCGGCGGTTTTCGTCGGCTTCAACGCGGATTTCGAACTGAACCGCGTGCTGGCCATGGACGAAGCCGCGCGCGAAAGCCTGACCGGCTTTGCCGCCATTCTGGCCCACAAGACGCCCGTTGAAATCAACATCCTGCGCGTCGAACTGGTGCTGGGCGTCTGGATTGGTGCGGTGACCTTTACCGGCTCGGTCGTGGCCTATGGCAAGTTGGCGGGCAAGGTGAACTCTGCCGCGAAAAAGCTGCCCGGCGGGCATATCCTGAACGCTGCTGCGGCGATCCTGTCGGTGGTCATGGCGGTGTGGTTCTTCAACGGGGGCGGCTTTGTCGCGCTGTTCCTGCTGACGCTGCTGGCGCTGTTCATCGGCTATCACCTAATCATGGGGATCGGCGGCGCGGACATGCCGGTCGTGGTCTCGATGCTGAACTCCTACTCGGGCTGGGCGGCGGCGGCGATCGGCTTTAGCCTTGGCAATGACCTGCTGATCGTGGTGGGCGCGCTGGTGGGTTCGTCCGGGGCGATCCTCAGCTACATCATGTGTAAGGCGATGAACCGGCATTTCGTCAGCGTGATCCTGGGCGGCTTTGGCGGCACGGGTGGTCCCGCGGCCGAGGTCGAGGGCGAGATGATCGCCATCGACGCCGACGGCGTGGCCAGCGCGCTGGAGGATGCCGACAGCGTCATCATCGTGCCGGGCTACGGCATGGCGGTGGCCCAGGCGCAGAACTCTGTCTCGGTGCTGACCGAACATCTGCGCAAGCAGGGCAAGAGCGTGCGTTTCGCCATCCACCCGGTCGCCGGCCGTCTGCCGGGGCACATGAACGTGCTGCTGGCCGAGGCCAAGGTGCCCTATGACATCGTGCTGGAGATGGACGAGATCAACGACGACTTCCCGTCGACCGACGTTGCCATCGTCATCGGGTCCAACGACATCGTGAACCCGGCCGCGCAAGAAGATCCGAACTCGCCCATCGCCGGGATGCCGGTGCTGGAGGTCTGGAAAGCCAAGCAGGTCTTCGTGATGAAGCGGGGCAAGGGTACTGGCTATTCGGGGATCGAGAATCCGCTGTTCTTCAAGGACAACACGCGGATGTTCTACGGCGATGCCCGCGAAAGCCTGGACAAGTTGCTGGCGCTGATCCGCTGATCCGCCCCACCGTCCGAGACAGGCAGCGCCCCGCCCCCTGGCGGGGCGTTTGCGTTGCGACGGGCAATTCAATTGCGCGCCTGCGGCGCATTCCTTTTTCCGGCCCGTTCCGGGCCGGTGGATGGGTATTTCTGCCAAGAAGAAGGGCAGGGGGCGCCTGCCCGCGTTCAGGCGCGCCACGCCGCGTTTACAATCTGGGCGTTTGCGCTAGGGATTGGACAACACCGTAACAGAAGGTGCCGCCATGAGCCCGATCGAAGACCACCCGTTGCGCTATGCGCTAACGAACGAGTTGCACGCGCGTCCCTTTCCGTCGCTGGAGACGCCCTGCCATGCGGCCTTTCTGGCGGTCAAGCCGCCCCGGGATGCGGTGACCCGGGATCGAGACGCGGACCGGGCGCATATCATCGACCTGCTGGACCGCTTTGGCGCGCAGCACCCCAAGCCGGGGGATACGCATTTTTTCGGTGACATGGGGCGCCACAAGATCAAGTGGGAAAGCCATGCGGAGTTCGTGACCTACACGATCTTTACCCCCGGCGTGGCCGAGCGGCCGTTCGATCCCGACGCGTTCGATGTCTTCCCCGAGGATTGGCAGGCGGCCGCGCCGGGGGCGCGGCTGACCTCGGCGTTGATCCGCGTGGAACAGCTGCGCGACGGGCGCGAGGATATTGACGACCGTCTGGCCGAGTGGTTCGTGCCCGACAGTCTGACCGCCTCGTCGATCCTGGATGACGCGGGGATCATGGCGACGGATTTCCGCATCGACAGCGCGGGCCACATGCGGTTCGCCGTCTTTGTGCGGCCGGGCACCGGGCAGCGCCGGGTGGGGCGGATCGTCCAGCGCCTGACCGAGATCGAGACCTACAAGGCCATGTCGATGCTGGGTCTGCCCAGGGCGCGGCAATTGTCCATGCGCCTGGGCGAGATGGACCCGCAACTGACCGAGCTGGTGGGCGAGATGCGCACCGGCCACCGCCAGCCCGAGGAAACGCTGAAGGCGTTGCTGGCGGTTTCTGCCGAACTGGAGGGTCTGCTGGCGCAATCGGCCTTTCGTTTCTCGGCCACGCAGGCCTATGAGGCATTGGTGCATCAGCGTGTCGATGTCTTGCGCGAACAGCGTTTCGGGTATCGGCAGACCTTTCGTGAATTCATGATGCGCCGGTATGAGCCGTCGATGCGGACGATCAAGGCCGCCGAGACGCACCTGCATTCCATGGTGGATCGGGCGGCGCGGGCGGCGAACCTGTTGCGGACGCAGGTGGATGTCGAACGCTCGGCGCAGAACCAGAAGTTGCTGGAGAGCATGGATCGCCGCGCCGATCTGCAACTGCGCCTGCAGCGCACGGTCGAGGGATTGTCGGTTGTGGCGATCAGCTATTACGCGGTCAGCCTGGTGTCCTACATCGTCTACCCCCTGGCCGAGCGCGTGGCGCTGTCCAAGGGGATGCTGACCGCGTTGCTGACGCCAGCTGTCGTGCTGGCGGTCTGGCTCATGTTGCGGCGGATACGCCGCTCGATGGGGCACTGAGCAGGGCCTGGGTGGCCCGAGCGCCCACGGCGATCGCCGCCAGGGCCAGGACGGCCGCCAGGCTGAGTGTCGGAATACCGGCAAGTCCGGCGCCCACGGTGCAGCCGCCCGCCAGCACCCCGCCGATGCCCATCAGCACCGCGCCGCCCATGTAGCGGCCCGTCTGCGCGGGGCTGTCGAAGCTTTGCCAGCGGAACCGCCCCGACAGGCGGGCCGAGATGGCCGCCCCGGCCAGAACGCCGCCCAGCAGACCGACGCCAAAGGTCGGCTTGATCGCGGTCGCGGCGACGCCCCAGAACAGGGTTTCGGCGGCCGGAGCGGTAAAGGACAGGCCGGTCAGCGGCACCGGGTCGAAATCGTCGTACAGCACGAAGCCGGTGCCGACCCAGGCCGCGGGCACCAGCAGGCCCAGCAGGGCGGCCAGGGCCAGCCGCCCGCGCGGCGCGCCAGAGCAGCAGGCCAGCGCCGCCGCCCCGGCGGCCAGGACCAGCGCCCAGCCGAAGGCCGGGCCGGGCAGGGCGGCCAGGCTGGCATAATCGCCAACGGGCAGGGTCCAGGCGCCCAAGGCGGTGCGCAGGGGCGCCAGCACCCCCTTCAGCGTGGCATGGGCCACGATGGCAAAGACCACCAGCACCAGCAGCGCGCGCAGGTTGCCGCTGCCGCCCAACACGGTCAGCCGCGAGATGCAGCCGCGGGTCAGGACCATGCCCGCGCCGAACAGCACGCCCCCGGTCAGGAGCGCGGCCAGCGCCAGGTCGGGGCTGTGCAGGCGGTGCCCCTCGAATGCGATCAGCCCGGCCGCCGCAGCGGCCTGCGTGCCCAGGATCGCGGTGGCCAGCGCGGCCATCCAGATGCCCAGGGCGGGGCGGCGCGTTTCGGCCGGGCCAGTCACGGCGCGGCGAAAGCAAAAGCCGGTGATCTCGGCCAAGGCGCCGAAGGCCAGGCCGATGGCGAGGCCGAGATAGGGAACAAGATCGGGGGCGGTCAGCGTATCGAAGCCGAAATCGGCAAACATGGTGGCGGTCCTTTCGCGGGCGGTTTGCGGTCCTTTCGCGGGCGGTTTCCCGTGGACTGCGCGTTTCGCATCCCCCGGTCAACGCCGGGCGCCGGTCTGCGGGGGGGCGCCGGGCGGACAGGGTTTTCGCATGGTTTTCAGCGCGTGGACGGCATCGCGCGGTCCGGGGTCGGGGCGAACCGCGTTCCGGGCCGCGCGGCTGGGATGGGACGGCTGTTCTTTTTCGTTCGCGGCGTGGATCAGGCCGCGGGCAGGCGCCGTTCGACGAGTTCGGCAAACCAGGAGCAGCCATAGGGAATCGCCGCATCGTCGAAATTGTAGGCCGGGTGGTGCACGGCGGCCGTGTCGCCATTGCCGAGGAAGATATAGGCGCCGGGGCGCGCGTTCAGCATGTAGCTGAAATCCTCGCCCCCCATCAGCGGCGCGGTATCCTCGACCCCGCCAGCCACGGCGCGGGCCACCTCGGCGGCAAAGGCGGCGCAGTCGGGGTCGTTTTCCGTGACCGGATAGCCGCGCTGATAGTCGATCGCCGCCGTGGCGCCGAAGGCGGCGGCGGTGTTTTCGACTAGCGCCTTCAGCCGGGTTTCGGCCAGGTCGCGCACGTCTTCCTCCATCGTGCGGACGGTGCCGCGCAGGCGGACGGTCTGGGGGATGACGTTGGTCGCGTCGGATTCGGTGCGGAAGCTGCACACAGACACCACCACCTGTTTCAGCGGGTCCACGCTGCGCGCGGCGATGGATTGCAGGGCGATCACGACATGGCTGGCCGCCAGCACCGGGTCGATGCATTTGTGCGGCTTGGCCGCGTGGCCGCCGATGCCGGTGAGGGTGATGTCGAAATCGTCGGTCGCGGCCATCATCGGGCCGGGGCGGATCGCGAAGCTGCCCAGCGGGATGCCGGGCATGTTGTGCATGCCGTAGACCTCGTCGATGCCGAAACGGTCCATCAGGCCATCGTCCACCATCGCCTTGCCGCCAGCGCCGCCCTCTTCGGCGGGTTGAAAGATCACCACCGCGCTGCCGTCGAAATTGCGGGTTTCGGCCAGGTATTGCGCGGCGCCCAGCAGCATGGCGGTGTGCCCGTCATGGCCGCCGGCATGCATCCTGCCGGGGGTTTTTGAGGTATAGGGCAGGCCCGTCGCCTCTTTGATCGGCAGGGCGTCCATGTCGGCACGCAGGCCGACGGCGCGGCCCGTGCTGTTGCTGCGCCCCCGGATCACGCCCACGACGCCGGAACGCCCGATGCCCTCGACCACCTCGTCGCAGCCGAAGGCGCGCAGCTTTTCCGCCACGAAGGCCGACGTGCGCGGCAGGTCGTACATCAGCTCGGGGTGGGCGTGCAGGTCGCGGCGCCATTCGGTGATCTGGTCGTGCATCTCGGCCAGGCGGTTCTTCACGGGCATGGTCTACTCCTGAAGGTGGGTCAGCAGGCGGTCCATGAAGGCCTGCCCCTGCCGGAACTGATCCAGCGCGATGTATTCGTTTGGCTGGTGGGCCTGTGAAATGTCGCCGGGGCCACAGATCACGGTGGAATACCCCGCCTGCTGGAATTGCCCGGCCTCGGTTGCATAGCTGACAACATGGGGGGCGTTGTCGCCGGTCAGGCGGCGGGCCAGCGCCTCGGCGGGGTTGTCGGCCTCTGGGCGCAGGGGCGGCACGTCGAAATGGGGCGTGCTTTCGACCCGCGCCTCGGGGCGGATGGCCTGCATGCGGGCCTCGACCCGGGCGCGTTCGTCTTCCCAGGCCGCGCGCCAGCGTTCCGTGCCCTCGCCCGGCAGGCAGCGCATGTCCAACCCAAAGGCGCAATGGGCGGCAGTGATGTTATGCGCGGTGCCGCCCGCGATCTGGCCCACATGCAGGGTGGTCCAGGGCGGATCGAACAGCGCATCATCGCCCTGCGGGGGGCGGGCGCGGTTTTCGGCGTTGCGGTCATTGGCCCAGTCGATCAGGGCCGCTGCCTCCATCACGGCCGAAACGCCCGTGTGCATCAGCGAGGAGTGCACCTCGAACCCGGTCACGCGCACGTCGAACCCGATGGTGCCCTTGTGGCCCGTGACGACCTGCATGCGCGAGGGTTCGCCCACGATCACGGCGTGCGCCTTGGGAAAGCCGCTGGCCTGCATGTTGTCGATCATCGGCGGCGCGCCCAGGCAGCCCACCTCTTCGTCGTGGGACAGGGCCAGTTGCAGGGGGTGTTTCACGCCCTGGGCCTGCGCGCGGACCAGCGCCCAGATCGCCAGCGCGTTGAACCCCTTCATGTCGCAGGTGCCCCGCCCGTACAGGCGGCCGTTTCGTTCCACCACCGCCCAGGGGTCGGTATCCCAATCCTGCCCCTCGACCGGGACCACGTCCGTATGCCCCGACAACAGCACGCCGCCCTGGGCCTGCGGCCCGGCATGGGCATACAGGCTGGCCTTGTCGCGGGCGGCGTTCCAGACGCGGGTGACGGGGATGCCGTGGCCGGTCAGATAATCCTGAACCCAGTCGACAAGGGCCAGGTTGCTGTCGCAACTGACCGTCGGGAAGGACACCAGTTTTTCAAGCAACTCGCGCGGGCTGAGCGGGGTGGCCATGGATGGCTCCGGTTCTAGGGTGGGCGCAGGGTGGGCCCTGTGGCCCCGGGCGGTCAAGGCGGTTCAGCCGCCCGTATGGCTCATGTGGCGGCTGACCTGCCCATCGGCGCGCTGGCGGGAATAGTCGAAATCGTGGCCCTTGGGCTTGGCGGCGATGGCCTCGCGGATCGCGGCGACCAGGGGTGCGTCGTCGTCTGGCGCGGCGCGCAGCGGCGCGCGCAGGTCGGCGCGGTCCTCTTGCCCCAGGCAGGTATAGATCTCGCCGGTGCAGGTGACGCGGACGCGGTTGCAGCTTTCGCAGAAATTGTGGGACAGCGGCGTGATAAAGCCGATCTTTTGCCCTGTCTCGGTCAGCTTGACATAGCGCGCGGGTCCGCCCGTGCGCTCGGCCAAGTCCAGCAGGGCGTAGCGTTCGGCCAGCTGTGCGCGCACATCCTTTAGCGACCAGTATTGATCGATGCGCTGTTCGTTGCCCAGGTCGCCCATCGGCATGACCTCGATAAAGGTCAGGTCCATGTCGCGGTCCGCGCACCACGCCACAAGGTCGAACAACTCGTCCTCGTTGAAACCTTTCAGCGCGACGGCGTTGATCTTGATCCGCAGCCCGGCCGCCTGTGCCGCGTCCAGCCCGGCAAGCACCTGCTCCAGCCGGCCCCAGCGGGTGACACGGGCGAATTTTTCGGGGTCCAGTGTGTCCAGGCTGACATTCACCCGCCGCACGCCCGCCGCGTACAGCGCATCGGCGTATTTCGCCAGTTGCGAGCCGTTGGTGGTCAGCGTCAACTCGTCCAGCGCGCCGCTATCCAGATGCCGGCCCATCGCGTCGAAAAAGGTCATGATGTCCCGGCGCACCAGCGGCTCGCCCCCGGTGATGCGCAGCTTGCGCACCCCCAGTCCGATGAAGGCGGTGCACAGGCGGTCCAGTTCCTCCAGCGTCAGAAGATCCCGCTTGGGCAAGAAGGTCATGTTTTCCTTCATGCAATAGACGCAGCGGAAATCGCAGCGGTCGGTGACCGAAACGCGCAGATAGGTGATCGCGCGGGCGAAGGGGTCGATCAGGGGCGGCTGCTGCATCATGTCGCAGAGCCTAAGCGCCGCCTGCGCCGCCGGCAAGGGGGATCGCCTCATGTTGAACCGGGCGTGGCCCGGGTCTAGGCTGATCCCAACCGGGCAGGGAGGACGGGCGGATGAAACACGCGATCGGGCTGATGGCCGTTCTGGCCCTGGCATTGCCGGGCTGCACCGGGCTGAAGATCCCCTTTTTCGGCGGAGACCGGGACCGGCCAGTGGCGCAAACCCCCGGCGCGGACACCCCGCGCCCCGCGGCCCGGCCCGGGTCCACACCGCCGCCGCCGGGCGCCGACAGCGCCGAGGCCTTCGATACCACCAGCAGCGCAGAACGTTCGGCTGCCGCGGCCACGCCCACCGCGCCCGATCGGCTGCTGGGCAAGACGGTCGCCAGCCTGGGCGATCCGGCCGATCCCGGGTTCTGGGCGCTGACGCCGCTGGTGGATCGCCCGCAGCCCGGCCGGCTGGTCTATGCCGCGACCGGCAAGGGCGTGCTGGTCGATCTGCGCCCCCGCGCGGCCGCAGCAGGGGCGGGTACGCAGGTATCGCTGGCCGCCCTGCGGGTGCTGGGTGTGCCCCTGACCGCGCTGACGGAACTGACGGTCTATGCCCGCGCGCCCTGACGCGCATTGACCCCCCGGCACGCTTGACAAGCTGGCGCGGGCGCGCGTTACTGAACGAGCGTTCAATTCAGGCCGGGAGGAGGGCATGAAGGACCGCAGGCTGATCCCTGACCAGCGCGATTGGGATGCGATGCGCGCCAGCTTTCGCTGGGACATCCCCGACCGTTTCAACATCGCGGCGGCCTGTTGCGATGACTGGGCCGCCGAGGCGCCGGAGCGCGTGGCGGTGATCGACGCCAGCGATGGCGACCGGGGCTGGACCTACGGCGCGTTGCGCGATGCCTCGGACCGGCTGGCCAGCGTGTTCGCGGCGGCGGGCGTGGGGACGGGCGACCGGGTGGCGGTGCTGCTGCCGCAGGCGCCCGCGGTGCTGATCGCCCATTTCGCCGCGATGAAGCTGGGGGCCGTGGGCCTGCCGCTCTTTACCCTGTTCGGCCCCGACGCGTTGGAATACCGGTTGGCCGACAGCGGCACGAAACTGGTCGTGACGGACGCCGAGGGCGCGGCCAAGCTGGCGGGCCTGCGCGACCGCCTGCCCGCCCTGCGCGACGTGCTGTCGGTGGATGGCGGCCCGGCGCGGGATTTCTGGGCGGAAATCGCCGCTGCCGACCCGACCCCCGCCCCCCGCGACACCGGGGCCGAGGATCCGGCGGTGCTGATCTATACATCTGGCACCACCGGCCCGCCCAAGGGGGTCTTGCATGCCCACCGCTTCCTGATCGGGCATCTGCCGTCCTTCGAATTGCATCATCGCGGCACGCCCCGGCCCGGCGATTGCGGCTGGACCCCGGCCGACTGGGCCTGGATCGGTGGGCTGATGGACATGGCGATGCCCTGCCTTTACTACGGCATCCCGCTGGTTGCCTGCCGGATGCGCAAGTTCGATGCCGGGCAGGCCTGGGCGCTGATCGACCGGCTGCAGGTCCGCAACCTGTTCCTGCCACCCACCGCGCTGAAGCTGATGCGCGAGGTGCCGGTGCCCCCCGGCGTGTCCTTGCGCAGCGTCGGGTCGGGCGGGGAAAGCCTGGGGGCCGATCTGCTGGACTGGGGGCGGCAGGCGCTGGGGCTGAACATCTGCGAATTCTACGGCCAGACCGAATGCAACCTGGTCGTCACCTGCGTTCCCGAACTGATGGACGCGCCGCCCGGTGCGATGGGGCGGGCAACGCCCGGTTTTGATGTGGCGGTGATCGGGCCGGACGGCACCCCCCTGCCGCCCGGCGAGGTGGGCGAGATTGCAGTGCGCCGCGGCGCGGCCCCGATGTTCCTGGAATACCTTGGCCTGCCCGACAAGACCGCCGACAAGTTCGCGGGCGATTGGATGCGCACGGGCGATCTGGGGGTCTGCGATGCGGCGGGGCACTTCACCTATGTCGCGCGCGACGACGATGTCATCACCTCGGCTGGCTACCGGATCGGCCCGACCGAGATCGAGAATTGCCTGGCCGCCCATCCCGACGTGCTGATGGCCGCAGTGGTGGGCGAACCCGACCCCGTGCGCACCCAGATCGTCGTGGCCCACGTGGTGCTGCGCGACGGTGCGGCGTGGGAGGGGCTGGAGCCCACCCTGATCCAGCGCGTGCGCGATCACGTCAGCCCCCACGTCGCCCCCCGCAAGGTGATCCGCGCCGACAGCCTGCCGATGACCGCAACGGGCAAGATCATGCGACGGGAATTGCGGGGCGGGTGAGGGGTGGAGCTGTCGTTTGTCCCGTGGGAGGTGAGGAGGGTAGGTGAAGCGGTGGGCGAATGGGTATTTTTCAGGTTGGGTGGGGAGCGGGAGTTCGCTGCACCCGCGAGCTAAATGCAGCGTGACTGCCTTGTTGACATTTCGAAATATGGGAAAACGAGCGCTGCGCTGCCATAATGTTTCTCGGATTTGGCCTCTTGGTTCACTTGCGCCGACTGTACGGTGCTGCTATTTTTTAAACAATACCTGCCTGTGCGGAATTAATGAGATGATTGCCAATAATCTAGCGAAAGAGAACGTCATTTGGACAGCGAAATCTGGAAATCTATAAGTGAACTCTTTTCCTTGTTAAGTCAACCCAACCTTCCCGAGAAAGAGTATCAAGCGTTTTTTGAAAGAAATCCTTTCGTTTTTGACATCCTGGGTTTTGACTGTTGCGCTCCCTTTGAGGCTCAGTCTGGAAACAAATTGCCATTTGATAAAGAGCGCCATTTTACACCCATGCCGGATTTCATATGCGGGAAGCGTCAGGGCAATCGCATATGGCTCACGCGGCTAAACCATTGAGAACGTTGCGAAGGAAGTCATCATCCCAGCCTGCTCGCTTGAGCTTGATGGAAAGCGAGCCCTTCGACGTGTCCCTGCGCATGACGTCGAGAGCACGGCGGCGCAGGATGGCGATGTTGCCCGGACCGTTATCCTTCCGGTTGCGCGCGGCGTCTTCGCGGAAAGAGACGTCCAGCTGCCAGTGCAGGCTGTTCTCAATGGCCCAGTGGGCGCGTACGGTCGCCAGCAGGACCTCCGGTGTCGGCACCCAGGAAAGCGCGAAGTACCTCGTCTCCGAAGTTGTGCCCTCGGCTGTTTTACGGGTGGCCTCGACACGGCCAAAAGCCTTTAGGCCGGGGAATTCATGATGCTCTGCAAGAGCCTTGCTCGAAACGACGGTCGCCTTTCGGGTTTCCGTCCGGCCGTGGCCGACATCCTCGGAAAGCGCGCTTGGGTGCGCGTCTGGCTCAGCCCCGAAGCTGGCCCGCGCATCCGACAGGAGCGAGTCCTGGTTGGCCTTGAGCGCAAGGCACCAGTCACCGCCGCCCGCGTTGATTGCGGCAACCGTACGGCGATTGCAGTGCAGGGCATCGGCGGTCACCACCTTCCCCCTGAGCGCGATCAGGCCAAGCGCTTCGATCGCAGCCTCCAGTTCCGTACCCCGATCGGCCGGCACGCTGGCGAGCGTCAGGCGCAGCCGCGCCGCATAGGCCGAGACCATCATCCGCGTCCGGGCACTCTCGCCCGCGTTGCGGGCCCCGCGGAGGGCCTTGCCGTCAACGGCAATCACATCGCCGTTCTGAAGGAGTGCGCGACATCGGCCAGCACGCGCCCGAAGGCGGCATCGAGCGCCTTGGGATCGATCATCCGGAACACTGCCGAGAAAGTATCATGCGACGGCACCGCGTTCTTGAGCTTGAGGAAACCCCTGAAAACGCTTTCCTTTGCGCGCCCGAAGGCCGCCATCTCGGCGCAGGAGGTCGCGCCGCAAAGGACCGATACAAAGGCGATGACCAGCAGCTCACCCAAGTCATGTCGCGTGTTCTCGGCGCGGGGATCGGGGACATCTTCGAAGGCGGACAAGAACAGATGCATGACGGTGATGGGCTCCAGGAGGATGAGTCCACCTTCAGAATCCATCGTGACCCCAGCCGCAAGCCATGCCGTTCAGTGCGTCACGGCCATATGCGATTCCCCTACGGGAAGCGTGATAGTGAAGAAGCTGTTGTTGTTGAAATTAAGCGGCCGGATGAAATGAAAACCATCACAGCCAGAGCAGATGGGAATAGGGCAAAGTTGCGCGCAAACATAGATACTTACGTGAGTCAGACATGTGAATACGTTAAATCCATCCGTGCCAATTTTGATGCTCGACAAGCCGTATGCGGCATTCTGGGTATGAGCAATATTAGGTCGACCTCAGGGCTTCTAATATGTGGGACGTCTAATGATAGAGATGCGCCAATCTTGACTGAACTGATTTCCGAAAGAGAACCCCGCATCCGATATATGTATTATGATAAACTATACGAGAAACTATGCGACGCATATGCAAGAAGCCGGAAGCAATATGTCAAAGTGGGGAAATCTTATGAGGGCACTGAGGGCGTGCATTTGACGGTGATGGCTAGTATTTCGCCAGATCAAGTCCATGATTGTGCATATTTAATAGATATTGGCGGAAAGAGAGAAAATAGAGTTTCTATTGTTGTATCAGGTTCCGCTTATGTAAAAATTTTGGATGCAGCTGGGCGTCAAATTGAAGCAAGGCTTGAAATTGAATTTGGAGCTCCGCAGGTATTTCAAATTGAGTTTTCAAACAGCCTAACGCATGGTTTCTTGTCAGTAAGCTGCAATAACGGTGAGGTGGTAAACTTGCAGAGGCAGGATGGGTATCAAAATGCGCTGAGTATGGAAAATGCAGTGATTGGTTCTGACCTTAATGGAAAGCTCGGCGCTTGCTGTATTTTGGGCGCAACTATTCTTCGGTACAGAACGCTGGGCATTAAAGAGAAGTTGGAGTTACTTGGTTTTCTTTCTCGTCGGGGTGAGGCCGGAGGCGGCATAGAGTTCAATGGAAATCAACATTTGCGCAGAGGCTTCGGTGGTGGATTTGTTCAAGAAGCAAAAGAGGCGAGGCCAATATTTCGGAAAAGTTTATACTATAGTGATTGAGGTGTTTTGAATTTTTATTTGTAATTCGGGTGGCTTGGCTTGTTTTTCCTTGGTGGTTTTTTGCCAATTCGAATGCTGGCAGTTTGCGCTGCACCCGCTGCATAGAAACAATATGCCGAGTGGTTGCTCTGGCCCGCTCTCGACAATTTGCAAACCCCGCTTCCTGCGCCTTGTTGCCATTCTTGCCGAGCACAGCTTCCAACATCTCCGGCAGCAACTCTACCCCGCCGCCCCTCACCCCATCAACCGCGCCGCCTCTTTCCGGGCAAAGGGTTTCATTCGGTCGCCGTGTTCGGCCAGGAATGTGCGCACCCGGTCGGGGTCGCGTTTGGACAGGTCGCGCAGCCACCAGGCCACGGCCTTTTGCATGAACCAGTCGCGCTCAGGCACATAACCTGCGGCCCAGCCCAGCACGCGCTCGCGCACCTCCAGGTCGGCGGGTTTGGGGTGGACCATCTTGGCCCAGGGCAGGGTCATCACCAGGGTTGCGCGGCGGGTCCACATATGGGGCGATGTCGTCCAGTCCGCGAGTTCGTCCAGCCGGGCGGGGTCGGCCACCAGGCGTTTCTGCCCGGCGATGGACACGGCGTCGGCAATGGCCCAGCCGTCGAAATCGGGCACCCAACCGGCGAGCAGGTGCCATGCCTCCGCGTCCGTGGGGCGGATGCGCGCCTGGGTCAGCAGCTTGGCCGCGGCGATGCGGGCCTCGTGGATATCCGTGCGCCACAGCCCCGCGGCCAGGGCCAGCCGCGCGTCCAGGGCAAGGGTCTGCCGCCAGTCCCGCGCCAGATCGTCGATCACCGGGTTCGCAACGCCCAGATAGGCGCGGGGCACCTTGTGATAGGCAGCCATATCCGCGGCCTTGGCCGCATCCGCATGGGCGCGCAACGCCGCAAGGGCCGCCTCGGGCGTCATTCCACGGTGACGGATTTCGCCAGGTTGCGGGGCTGGTCCACGTCGGTCCCCTTGGCCACGGCTGTATGATAGGCCAGCAGTTGCAGCGGCACCGCGTACAGGATCGGGGCGAAGGGATCGGGCGCCTCTGGCATGACCAGCGTGCGCCAGGTGTCCGACCCGGCCTCTGCCGCGCCGCGCGCATCGGTGATCAGCAGCACCTTGCCGCCACGGGCCATGACCTCTTGCATGTTGGACACGGTCTTGTCGAACAGCATGTCATAGGGCGCGCAGACCACCACCGGCACGGTCTGATCCACCAGCGCGATGGGGCCGTGCTTCAGCTCGCCGCTGGCATAGCCTTCTGCATGGATGTAGCTGATTTCCTTCAGCTTCAGCGCGCCCTCCAGCGCCAGTGCGAACATCGCGCCCCGGCCCAGGAACAGCACGTCCTCGGTTTCGGCCAGGTCCAGCGCGGCGGCCGTGATGTCGTTTTCCAGCGCCAGCGCTGCGTTCATCCGGCCCGGAACCGTCATCAGGTCGTCCAGGTGGCGGGCCAGGCCGCCCGCGTCCAGCCGCCCGCGCTGCGCGGCGGCCTCCAGCGCGCAGATGGCCAGGACGGCCAGCTGGCAGGTAAAGGCTTTGGTCGAGGCAACGCCGATCTCTGGCCCGGCGAGGATCGGCAAGGCCAGGTCGCTTTCCCGCGCGATGGTGCTTTCGGGGACGTTGACGACAGACACGATCCGCGCCGCCCGGTCCTTGCAATAGCGCAGCGCGGCCAGGGTGTCGGCGGTTTCCCCCGACTGGCTGACGAACATCGCCAGCGTGCCCTTGGCGATCGGCGGTTCGCGATACCGGAATTCAGAGGCGATATCGACATCCACCGGCAGGCCGGCCAGTTGTTCCACCCAGTATTTCGCGGTCAGGCAGGCATAGTAGGCCGTGCCACAGGCCACCATGCTGATCCGGTCGATGCCGGTGAAATCGATGCCGCCGTCGGGCAGGGTCAGCGTCTTGCCGTCATCGGTGACGTAGTGGCGCAGCGCCTCGCCCAGCACGGTGGGTTGCTCGGCGATTTCCTTGGCCATGAAATGCTTGTGCCCGCCCTTTTCCGCGCGGGCCAGGTCGATTTCGACGGTCTTGACGGGGCGGTTCACCAGGTGGCCGGCGGCGTCGTGGATTTCGGCCCCGGCGCGGGTGATGGTGGCGCGGTCGCCTTCGTCCAGGTAGGTGATGCGGTTTGTCATCGGCGCCAGCGCGATCGCGTCAGAGCCGACGAACATCTCGCCCTCGCCCCAGCCGATGGCCAGCGGGCTGCCCTTGCGCGCGGCGATCATCAGATCCTCTTCGCCCTCGAACAGGAACAGCAGGGCAAAGGCGCCCTCCAGCCGTTTCAGCGTCGCCTCGGCGGCCTGTTGCGGGGTCATCCCCTCGTCCAGGTAGGCCTGCGCCAGATGGGCGACGGTTTCGGTGTCGGTATCGCTTTCGAAGCCCGCGCCGCACGCCGACAGTTCTTCGCGCAGGGCGCGGAAATTCTCGATGATGCCGTTATGCACGACCGCGACGCGCCCGGCACAGTGGGGGTGGGCATTGATTACCGTAGGCGCGCCATGGGTGGCCCAGCGGGTATGCCCGATCCCCGCCTTGCCCGACAGCGGCTCGTGCACCAAAAGGTCCGACAGGTTGACCAGCTTGCCCACGGCGCGGCGGCGGTCCAGCTGGCCGCCGCTGACCGTGGCGATCCCGGCGCTGTCATAGCCGCGGTATTCCAGTCGCGCCAGCGCCTGAACCAGGATCGGGGCTGCCTCGTGATCGCCCAGGACGCCAACGATTCCGCACATGATTCAATCTCTTTTCTGTTGTTCCTTTTGGGCCCGCAAACGGCCCATCAATTTTTCCGCCAGCCCCGGCTTGTTCTGCTGGCGTGCCCGGCCAAGGGCCAGTGCCCCGTCGGGCACGTCCCCGGTGATGACCGATCCGCTGGCCGTCATCGCGCCCGCGCCCACCGTGACCGGCGCCACCAGCATCGTGTCCGAGCCGATAAAGGCATCCGCGCCGATTTCGGTCCGGTGCTTGAACACACCGTCGTAATTGCAGGTGACCGTGCCCGCGCCGATATTGGCCCGCGGGCCGACCCCGGCATCGCCGATATAGGTCAGGTGGTTGACCTTGGCGCCCTCGGCGATCTGGGCGTTCTTGATCTCGACGAAATTGCCGACGCGGACATCCTCGGACAGCTCTGCGCCGGGGCGCAGCCTGGCGTAGGGGCCGACGACCGCGCCGCGGCTGACATGGCAGCCCTCCAGATGCGAGAAGGCCCGGATTATGGCGCCCGATTCCACCGTGACGCCGGGGCCGAAGACCACGTTGGGCTCGATCACCGCGTCGCGGCCGATCACCGTATCATGGGCGAAGAAAACCGTTTCCGGCGCGGTCAGTGTCACGCCGCCGGCCAGCGCGGCGTCGCGCGCACGGGCCTGAAAGGCGGCCTCGGCCCGTGCCAGATCGGCGCGCGAATTCACGCCCAGGGTTTCGGACTCGTCGCAGGTGACAACGCCTGCCGACAGCCCCCGCGCGCGGGCCAGGGCCACGATGTCGGTCAGGTAATATTCCTGCGCCGCGTTGTCGTTGCCGACCTCCGAGATCAATTCGAACAGCAGCTCTGCCTTGGCGGCGATGACGCCGGAGTTGCACAGCCCGATGGCGCGCTCTTGCTCGGTGGCGTCCTTGAATTCAACGATGCGGTCCAGATCGTCGCCCTGCATCACCAACCGGCCATAGCGGGCCGGGTCGGCGGGTTCGAAGCCCAGCACGACCACCGCGTGATCCTTGCGCGCCTCGGCCATGGCGGCCAGCGTTTCGGGGCGGACGAACGGCGTATCGGCATAAAGCACGATGGCATCCCCGCCGAAATCCCGCAGGGCGGGGGCGGCCTGGGCCACGGCGTGGGCGGTGCCCAGTTGCTCGGTCTGTTCGACAACCTCGGTGTCTGGGTCGATCTCCAGCGCGGCGGCGCGCACTGCCTCGGCCTGGTGGCCGGCCACCACCACGCTGCGGGGGCTGCCCAGGGCGCGCCCGGCTGCCATCGCATGGGCCAGCAGCGGTGCATGGGCCACCTCGTGCAGGACCTTCACGCGGTCCGATTGCATCCGCGTGCCCTGGCCCGCGGCGAGGATGATCAGCGCTGTCTGCATGGAGTCTGCTCTTTCCTTTTTTCCCTGTCCCTTTTATCCGCGTGCAGGCGTACTTCAACCGCAGACAACCTCACTTGGCGTTTCGCTCTGTTTCAGCGCAGCGCCTGTGCAGAAAGGACACGATGCGCACGGTCATCTTCGATCTTGACGGCACGCTGGCCGATACCAGCCGCGATCTGATCGGCGCGGCGAATGCCTGTTTCGCGGGATTGGGCCATGGCATGCCGCTGGACCCGGTGACCGATGCGGCGACGGCCTTTCAGGGGGGGCGGGCGATGCTGCGGCTGGGGTTCGGCCGGTTGGACCACCCGGCGGTCGAGGACGCCGTGACCGAGCAGTTCCCGATCTTTCTGGATCACTACGCCCGTGACATCGACCGGCACACCCGCCTGTATCCCGGTGCGGTGGCTGCGGTGGACCGGCTGCGCGACGCGGGGTATGCGGTGGGGATCTGCACGAACAAGCCCGAGGGTCTGGCCGAAACCCTGATGCGTCGGCTGGGCGTGCGCGACCGCTTCGACTCGTTGATCGGGGCGGATACGCTGCCCGTGCGCAAGCCTGACCCCGCCCCCTATCGCGCAGCCGTGGAACAGGCCGGGGGCGCGGTGGACCGCTCTGTCCTGATTGGGGATACCGTCACCGACCGCGACACCGCCCGCGCGGCAGGGGTGCCCTGCGTGCTGGTCGGGTTCGGCCCGGCGGCGGCGGCAATGCCCGATCTGGCCCCGGCGGCCCTGTTGTCCCATTACGATGACCTGTTCGACCTTGTCGGGCGGCTGATCCCCTAGGAGCAGGGCGCATGACCGACCGCTTCACCGGCAGTTTCACCCAACAGGAACCCATCCCCGAAGAGGCCATCGCCGCAGCTGTTCAGGTGATGCGCAGTGGGCGGCTGCACCGCTACAATACCGCGCCGGGCGAGGTTTCGGAAACCGCCCTGCTGGAGCAAGAGTTCGCCGCCTTCACCGGGGCGCGCTATTGCCTGGCGGTGTCCTCGGGGGGATACGCGCTGGCCTGCGCCCTGCGTGCGTTGGGGGTGGGGCCGGGGCAGGCGGTTCTGACCAACGCCTTTACGCTGGCGCCGGTGCCGGGCGCGATTGCCAGCCTGGGGGCGCGCCCGGTCTTCGTCGAGGTGACGCAGGATCTGGTGATCGACCTGGATCATCTGGAAACCCGCATCGCTGATACGGGCGCACGGGTTCTGATGCTGTCGCACATGCGCGGGCATGTTTGCGACATGGACCGGCTGATGGCGATCTGCGACGGGGCGGGCGTGCAGGTGGTCGAGGATTGCGCCCACACTATGGGTGCGGCCTGGGCCGGTGTCCCTTCGGGGCGGCACGGGGTTCTGGGGTGTTACTCTACCCAGACCTACAAGCATCTGAATTCCGGCGAGGGCGGCCTGATCGTGGGCGACGATCCCGAGTTGATGGCGCGCGCGGTGCTGCTGTCGGGCTCTTACATGTTGTATGATCGCCATGTTGCCGCGCCCCCGCCCGCGGCCTTTGACGGGCTGCGCCTGCAAACCCCGAATGTTTCTGGCCGGATGGATAATCTGCGCGCCGCGATCCTGCGGGTACAACTGCGCGACCTGCCCGACCGGATCGCACGCTGGAACCTGCTTTATATCGCGATGGAGGATGGTCTGCGCGGTGCGCCCGGCCTGCGCCTGATCGATCGTCCCGGGGCGGAATCCTTTGTCGGATCTTCGTTTCAGTTCCTTCTGCCGGACTGGGATGCGCCACGGATAACGGCGCTGCTGGCCGCCTGCGCCGCGCGCGGGGTGGAACTGAAATGGTTCGGCGCGGATCAGCCCGCGGGATTTACCTCGCGCTACGATCACTGGGCCTATGCCGATCCCGATCCGTTGCCGCGGAGCGACCGGGTGCTGGCGGGGTTGATCGACCTGCGGCTGCCACTGACCTTTACCCCGCAAGACTGCGCCCTGATCGCCCGGATCGTGCGCGAAGAGGTCGGACACGCTTAGCCCAGCCTCTTGTTGGTCTACGTACCCGGCCGACCGGGCCTATTCCTGCCCCGCGTTGAACAGCGGTACGGTGGAAATCGCCATCTTGGCCGAGCCTTCGGCAAGTTCCCGCGCATGCACAAGGTAGATCAGGGTGCGGTTCGGTTCGTCATAGATGCGCTTGATCCGCAGGCTCTTGAACACGATGGATCGCCGCTCGCGGAACACCTCCTCGCCCTCGGGGCTGCGGTCGATGTCGCCGATGGTGATCGGCCCTGTCTGCCGGCAGGCGATCGACGCGTTCGAGGGATCCTCGAACCAGTTGCCCTGGCTGATCCGGTCCAGAAAGGAGCGGTCGAAATAGGCGATGTGGCAGGTCACGCCCTCGACCTCGGGGTCGTGGACGGCCTCGATGATGATGTCGTTGCCGGTCCAGTCCACGCCGATGCGGCCAATCTCCTCGGCCGGGGCGGACAGGGGCAGGGCGGCAAGCATGGCAGCAAGGCATAGGCGTTTCATGGGGCCTCCTTTCGGTTACTGATCCCAGAGGTAAGCACACCCCGCCCGGGATGCGAGCATGATTGACGTGACAAAGCCCCGCTGCTAGAAATTGAACAAGCGTTCAATAAGGCGCAGGGGAGGAGCCCGACATGTTTACCGCCACCATGGAATTCGACCTAGACGAGGATACCGCCGCCCTGCGCGAGATGGTGCATCGCTGGGCGCAAGAGCGCGTCAAGCCGATGGCCGCCGAGATCGACAGGACCAACGATTTTCCCGCCGATCTGTGGCGCGAGATGGGCGAGCTGGGCTTGCTTGGCATCACCGTGCCCGAGGAATACGGGGGCGCAGGCATGTCCTACCTCGCCCATACCATCGCGGTGGAGGAGATCGCCCGCGCCTCGGCCAGCGTGTCGCTGTCTTACGGGGCGCATTCCAACCTCTGCGTCAACCAGATCAAGCTGAACGGCACCGACGCGCAGAAGCGGAAATACCTGCCCGGGCTGCTGTCCGGCGAACATGTCGGCGCCCTGGCCATGTCCGAGGCAGGCGCAGGGTCGGACGTTGTCAGCATGAAGCTGCGCGCCGAAAAGAAGAACGGCTATTACACGCTGAACGGCACGAAATACTGGATCACCAACGGCCCCGACGCCGATACGCTGGTGGTCTATGCCAAGACCGACCCCGAAGCTGGCCCCAAGGGCATCACGGCCTTCATCGTCGAGAAATCGATGAAAGGCTTTTCCACCAGTCCCCATTTCGACAAGCTGGGCATGCGCGGGTCGAACACGGGTGAGCTGATCTTCGACGATGTCGAGGTGCCCTTTGAAAACGTCCTGGGCGAAGAGGGCAAGGGCGTGCGCGTGCTGATGTCGGGGCTGGACTACGAACGCGTTGTCCTGGCCGGCATCGGCACCGGCATCATGGCCGCGTGCCTGGACGAGATCATGCCCTACATGCGCGACCGCAAGCAGTTCGGCGAAAGCATCGGCAACTTCCAGCTGATGCAGGGCAAGATCGCCGACATGTACACGGCGATGAACAGCGCGCGGGCCTATGTCTACGCGGTTGCACGCTCTTGTGATCGCGGCGCGGTGACGCGGCAGGACGCTGCCGCTTGCGTCCTCTATTCGTCCGAAGAGGCGATGAAACAGGCCCACCAGGCGGTGCAAGCCATGGGCGGGGCTGGCTTTTTGGCCGACAGCGCGGTCAGCCGGCTGTTCCGCGATGCCAAGCTGATGGAGATCGGCGCCGGCACATCCGAGATCCGGCGCATGCTGGTGGGGCGTGAATTGATGAAGGCGATGGTCTAAATGTGAGTCATAAACTCAACTTTATGAGGTGACCCCCATGAAACGCTCCCTGATCCTTGCCGCCGCGCTTGCCCTTGCCACCCCCGTGGCCGCGCAAGAGGTGCAGTTCTCGCCCGATGCCACGCTTGAGTGCATGGAAAAGCAGCGCCTGCCCGGCGCCGATGACACCTGTATCGGCGAATCCGCCCGCGTCTGCTTCCAGCGGATCAAGAATGCCTCCAATTCCGACATTGCCGCCTGCATGGGAAAGGAATCGGAATACTGGAAGGGCCGCCTGGACGCCGCCTTTGACCGCATGATGGAGCTGGCCGAAGTTGCCGATGCCGAGTTCGCGGAAAATGCCAAGAGCAAGGACATCCCCTTTCAGCTGACCACGGACTTGGAGGAGATGCGCGAAAAATGGGGGAACTGGCGCGAAATCCGCTGCGCGGTCGAGGCCATGATGCGACGCGGCACCCCCTACACGATGACCGCTGCGGCCAGCTGCACGATGAAGCGCATGGGTGAAGAGGCGCTCTTCCTCGAAAGCGCGATCACCTACATGGAAACCAAGTAAACCGGCCCCGCGCCGCCTTTGGGGAGGGGCGGCGCGGGTCCGGCAAAAGGGAGGAGCACGGAAATGGGAACGGTGTGCGCGACGGCCCCCCGCCATGGGGGTGACCGGCCATGAAGTTGCAGTCCAACGCCGTGCCGGGGTCCGAGGCGTTCCAGGCCAATCGCGCTGCCCATCTGGATGCCCTGCGCATCGTGCAGGACGCCGCCGCGCTGGCCGCCGCCGGCGGTGGGGAAAAATCGCGCGAACGCCACCTGTCGCGCGGCAAGATGTTGCCCCGCGACAGGGTCGCCAACCTGCTGGACCCCGGTTCGCCCTTCCTGGAAATCGGCGCGACCGCAGCGCGCGGGTTGTATGACGGCGCGGCCCCCTGCGCGGGCGTGATTGCCGGGATCGGGCAGGTCCACGGGCAAGAGGTCATGGTCGTGTGCAACGACGCCACCGTGAAGGGCGGCACCTATTACCCGATGACCGTCAAGAAACACCTGCGCGCCCAGGAAATCGCCGAGGAATGCGCGCTGCCCTGCGTCTATCTGGTGGATTCCGGCGGGGCCAACCTGCCCAACCAGGATGAGGTTTTCCCCGACCGCGACCATTTCGGGCGCATCTTCTACAATCAGGCGCGGATGTCGGCCAAGGGTATCCCGCAAATCGCCGTGGTGATGGGCAGTTGTACCGCCGGTGGCGCCTATGTGCCCGCCATGTCGGATGTCACGATCATCGTGCGGGACCAGGGCACGATCTTTCTGGCGGGTCCGCCGCTGGTCAAGGCCGCAACCGGCGAGGTCGTCAGCGCCGAGGATCTGGGTGGCGGCGATGTGCACACCCGCCTGTCCGGCGTGGCCGATTACCTGGCCGAGGACGACGCACATGCCCTGGCGCTGGCCCGCCGCGCGGTCAGCCATCTGAACCGCGAGAAACCCGCGACCGTCCGCTGGGAATCCCCCGAAGATCCGGCCTACGACCCCGACGAGTTGCTGGGCGTGGTGCCTGCCGACCTGCGCACCCCCTACGATATCCGCGAGGTCATCGCGCGGCTGGTCGACGGCTCCCGCTTTGATGAGTTCAAGCCGCGCTTTGGCGAAACGCTGGTCACCGGCTTTGCCCATGTCATGGGCTGCCCGGTGGGGATCGTCGCCAATAACGGGGTGCTGTTTTCCGAGGCCGCGCAAAAGGGCGCGCATTTCATCGAACTTTGCAGCCAGCGCGGCACGCCGCTGGTGTTCCTGCAAAACATCACCGGCTTCATGGTCGGGCGCAAATATGAAAACGAGGGCATCGCGCGCCACGGCGCCAAGATGGTGACTGCTGTTGCCACGACCAGCGTGCCCAAGATCACGATGATCGTGGGCGGCTCCTTTGGGGCGGGCAATTACGGCATGGCGGGGCGGGCCTATCAGCCGCGCTTTCTGTGGTCGTGGCCCAACTCGCGCATCAGCGTGATGGGCGGCGAACAGGCGGCGGGGGTGCTGGCCACCGTCAAACGCGACGCGATCGAACGCACCGGCGGCACCTGGTCGCCCGAGGAAGAGGCCGCCTTCAAACGCCCCACAATCGAGATGTTCGAGGCGCAAAGTCACCCGCTCTACGCCTCTGCCCGGCTGTGGGACGATGGCATCGTCGACCCCCGCAAATCGCGTGAGGTGCTGGCGCTGTCGTTGTCGGCCGCGCTGAACGCCCCCATTCCCGAAACGCGCTTTGGGGTGTTCCGCATGTGAAAAAGGCGCCCTCGGCGAAGATATTTGGACCAAAGCCGGATCATTGCTTTGGAAAAATTCGCCGGGGGTGCAGGGGCAGGCAGCCCCCGCGGCGACACCAGCAACAAGGAGACAGGCCGGCCATGTTTCGCAAGATCCTGATTGCCAACCGCGGCGAGATCGCCTGCCGCGTGATCGAAACGGCCCGCGCGATGGGCGTGGCCACCGTCGCCGTCTATTCCGAGGCCGATGCCGAGGCCGCCCATGTGGCCCTCGCCGACGAGGCGGTCCCCATCGGCCCGCCGCCGCCGCGCGAAAGCTACCTGCAAGGCGCGCGGATCATCGAGGCGGCGCGCGCCACGGGGGCAGAGGCGATCCACCCGGGCTATGGTTTCCTGTCGGAAAACCCCGATTTCGTCGAGGCGGTAGAGGCCGCGGGCCTGACCTTTATCGGTCCCTCGGCGGACGCCATCCGCGCGATGGGGCTGAAGGACGCCGCCAAGGCACTGATGGAAGAGGCGGGCGTGCCGGTGGTGCCGGGTTATCACGGTGAAAATCAGGACGACGCGCATCTGGAAGGCGCGGCAGAGGCCATCGGTTATCCGGTCCTTATCAAGGCCGTGGCAGGCGGGGGCGGCAAGGGGATGCGCAAGGTCGCCCGCGCCGCCGATTTTTCCGCCGCGCTAACCGCCGCCCGGTCCGAGGCGCGGGGCGCCTTTGGCAACGACGCGGTGCTGATCGAGAAGTACATCGAACAGCCCCGCCATATCGAGGTGCAGGTTTTCGGCGACGGGACCGATGCCGTGCACCTTTACGAACGCGACTGTTCCCTGCAGCGCCGCCACCAGAAGGTTATCGAAGAGGCCCCGGCCCCCGGCATGACCCCCGAAATGCGCGCGGCCATGGGCGATGCGGCGGTACGCGCGGCGCGCGCCATCGGCTATCGCGGGGCGGGCACGGTGGAATTCATCGTCGATGGCTCGGACGGGCTGCATCCCGACCGCTTCTGGTTCATGGAGATGAATACGCGTTTGCAGGTGGAACATCCCGTGACCGAGGCGATCACCGGGCTGGACCTGGTCGAATGGCAGTTGCGGGTGGCCGCGGGCGAGGGCCTGCCGCTGGCGCAGAACGCCATCCCGCTGACCGGCCACGCCTTCGAGGCGCGACTTTATGCCGAGGATGTCCCCGCCGGTTTTCTGCCCGCCACCGGCACGCTGGCGCATCTGGCCTTCCCGCCCGGCATCCGCGCCGATACCGGCGTGCGTACCGGCGACACGATCAGCCCGTTCTACGATCCGATGATCGCCAAGATCATTGCCCATGGCCCCACCCGCGCGGTGGCGCTGAACCGGCTGGCCCGCGCGCTGCAGGAAACCCGCGTTGCGGGCACGGTGACCAATCTGGATTTCCTCGGGCGGTTGGCGCGGCATACGGGGTTTGCCGCCGGCAAGGTCGATACCGGGCTGATCGATCGCGACCTTGAGGTATTGGCCGCCGCTGTGCCCGATCCGGCCATCCTGCGGGCAGCGACCGCCACTGCCGCGCTTGTCGCTGCGGGGCTGTCGGGCGTTGCGGCGGATGGTTTTGCCCTGTGGCAGCCGCTGATCCGCGACCTGGGTCTGGTCCATGACGGCGAAGAGGTTTCCGTGCGCCTGCGGCTGCATGGGCCGGACCGGGCGACAGTGGTGCTGGCCAGCGGAGAGGTGCACGCCACGCGCCATGCCGCGGGCTGGGCGGTCGACGGTCACCGGCCCTTGCCGACGGTCTCTGCCGGTGGGGAAATCCATGTCTTTGCCGGGGCAGGGGGCACCTTCGCCTTTGCCCCCGTCGATCCGCTGGCGCGGGCCGATGCCTCCGGGGTTGGTGGCGACGGGATAGAGGCGCCGATGCCCGGTCTGGTCAAGGCGGTTCAGGTTTCCGCTGGTGCGGGGGTGACAGCGGGCCAGGCCCTTGTCATCCTCGAAGCGATGAAGATGGAACACACCCTGACCGCCCCGCGCGATGGCATCGTGGCCGAACTGCTGGTGGCCGAGGGCGCGCAGGTGGAGGCCGGAGCGCCGCTGATCCGTCTGGAACCCGAGGAGGAGACATGATGATCCGGCTGCACCATTGTTCGCAGGCGCGCTCCTTCCGCATTCTGTGGCTGCTGCATGAAATGGGGCTGGAATTCGAGGTCGAACGCCATTCCTTTTTCGACAAGTCGCTGCGCAGCCCCGGGTATCTGGCGCTGTCGCCTGCGGGCCGGGTGCCTGCGTTGGAAATCGATGGCCGGGTTCTGTTCGAATCCGGGGCGATCACGGAATATCTGGTCGAAACCCGGCCCGAATGCGGGTTGGGTCGGTTTGCGGGGGATGTCGAACGGGTCGACTGGCTGGAATGGCTGCATTTCGCTGAAACCATCGGCCAGCATATCGCGGTGCTGACCCAGCAGCATATCGTGCTGCGCGAGGATTGGATGCGCAGCCCGACCGTCATGCAGCTGGAGGCGCGGCGGCTGGAAAAGACGCTGGAGGTCATCGATCACGCGCTGGAGGGGCGCGACTGGCTGTTGCCCTCGGGCTTCTCTGCGGTGGATACCAATGTGGGCTACGGCGTGATGATGGCCCGCCGCTTCGTTCCGGCCGACCTGCTGCCCGGTGTGGATGCCTATTACCAGCGCTGTGCGGCGCGGCCGGCCTTTCAAAAGGCTGTGGCAGAGGATGGGGCGGCAGAACTTTACACCCGCGATTTCTACGAGGCGCCGGATGCCTGAGCGCGGGACCGCGATGCTGCGCGCTGACGCGGTCGGTACTCGGCCATGACCGGGGTCGTCGAGATTTTCGAGGTCGGCCCGCGCGACGGCTTGCAGAACGAACCGCGCCCGATCCCCACCGCCGACAAGATCGCGCTGGTCGATACCCTGTCGCAGGCGGGGTTCCGGCGGATAGAGGTGGCCAGTTTCGTCAGCCCCAAATGGGTTCCGCAGATGGCCGACAGCGCCGAGGTGCTGGCCGGGATCGCGCGTGCGCCGGGCATCCGCTATGCTGCGCTGACGCCCAACCTGAAGGGGTATGAGCGTGCCCGCGCGGCCGGTGCGGATGTGATCGCGATTTTCGGCTCGGCCTCCGAAGGATTCAGCCGCGCGAACATCAACGCCACCATCGCCGAAAGCCTGGCCCGTTTTGAGGAGGTGGCCGCCGCCGCCCGGGCCGACGGGATGCCGATGCGCGGCTATGTTTCTTGCGTGACGGATTGCCCCTATGACGGCAAGGTGGCGCCGGGGCAGGTGGCGCAGGTGGCCGAAAAGCTGCTGGCGCTTGGCTGTTACGAGATTTCCCTGGGCGATACGATCGGGCAGGGCACGCCGGACAGCGTAACCGCGATGCTGCGGGCGGTCCGGGATGTGGTTCCTGCGGAACGGCTGGCGGGGCATTTCCACGACACGGCCGGCCGCGCGCTGGACAATATCGAGGCCGCGCTGGCGCAGGGGGTGCGGGTGTTCGATGCGGCCGTTGGCGGCCTGGGCGGCTGTCCCTATGCCAAGGGGGCGACCGGCAACGTGGCGACCGAGGCGGTCGCCGCCCGGCTGGCCGCGTTGGGCTATGATACCGGGCTGGACCCTGCGGTGCTGGATCGGGCGGCGGCACTGGCCCGCGCGATGCGCGGCTGAGCGGGCCGCGAATTTTCTGCGAAAATTCGGGAGAGCGACATGCGGGAAGAACTGGGGCTGGAGATCGACGCACGCGGCGTGGCGCGGCTGACGCTGAACCGGGTGGACAAGCACAACGCCCTGTCCGAAAGCCTGATCGGCGCGCTGCATGCCGCCGCTGACAAACTGGGCGCCGACCCGGCGGTGCGTGTCGTGGTGCTGACTGGAAACGGGGCCAGTTTCTGCGCTGGTGGCGATCTGGCCTGGATGCGCGCCCAGATAGAGGCCGACGGCCCCACCCGCGCGGCGGCGGCCCGGCGGCTGGCCGACATGCTGGGGGCGCTGAACACCATTCCCAAACCCCTGATCGCGCGGGTGCAGGGGCAGGCTTTTGGCGGGGGTGTTGGGCTGATCTCGGTCTGCGACGTGGCGGTGGGGGTGAACACTGCCCGGTTCGGTCTGACCGAAACCCGGCTGGGCCTGATCCCGGCCACGATCGGCCCCTATGTCGTCGCGCGCATTGGCGAACCTGCCGCGCGCCGGGTGTTCCTGTCCGGGCGCCGCTTCGACGCGGGCGAGGCGGTGGCGATGGGCCTGTTGGCCCGCGCGGTGCCCGAATCCGAACTGGACGCCGCGACAGAGGCAGAGATCGCGCCCTTCCTTGCCAGCGCGCCCGGGGCCATCGCGCGGGCCAAGGCACAGCTGCGCCGGTTAGGGCCTGCGCTGGATCGGGACGCGGTAGAGGACAGCATCGCCCGCCTGGTGGCCTGCTGGGAAGATGCCGAGGCCCAAGAGGGAATCGCCGCCTTTTTCGAGCGCCGCAAGCCGCGTTGGGCGCAGCCCGGCGAGGATTGAGGGCCGCCGGGCGCCCGGCGATTCCTCTGGTGCTGCGATCACGAAAACGCGAGAATCGGATATATCTTTGGAATTTCGTAACTCTGCGGCAATCCGGCACTTTTTCAATGCGCACGACTGTATACATTTCTGGTTCGCCGCGATAACAGATGGGGCGACCGAAACGGGCGGGGTGCGTTGACCTGCGCCGGACGGGGCGGGTAACGTCCTCGTCGTCAAGGACCGCGCAGGGACCGACAAGGCGCGGCAAAGTGGAGGATGGAGCCGGTGGACGAGCTTCTGAGGGAATATCTCCCGATTGCCATATTCTTCGGCATGGCCGTTGGGCTGGGCCTGATCCTGTTGCTGGCTGCCGCGGTAGTGGCCGTGCGCAACCCCGATCCGGAAAAGCTGTCGGCCTATGAATGCGGCTTCAACGCCTTCGACGACGCGCGGATGACCTTTGATGTGCGCTTCTACCTGGTGGCGATCCTGTTCATCATCTTCGACCTGGAAATCGCCTTCCTGTTCCCGTGGGCCGTGTCCTTTGGCACCATCGGGTTGGTGGGGTTCTGGTCGATGATGGTCTTCCTGGCCGTTCTGACCATCGGCTTTGCCTATGAATGGAAGAAGGGGGCCCTGGAATGGGAGTGATGACAGGCGCCAACACCGCCGGGCCCGATACTGAGGTCGCGACCCAGGCCCTGAACGCAGAGTTGCAGGACAAGGGCTTCCTCGTTACCTCGACCGCCGACATCATCAACTGGGCGCGCACCGGGTCGCTGCACTGGATGACCTTTGGTCTGGCCTGCTGTGCGGTCGAGATGATGCACACCTCCATGCCGCGCTATGACCTGGAACGGTTCGGCACCGCGCCGCGCGCGTCCCCGCGCCAGTCCGATCTGATGATCGTGGCGGGCACGCTGACGAACAAGATGGCCCCGGCCCTGCGCAAGGTCTACGACCAGATGCCCGAACCGCGCTATGTGATTTCCATGGGATCCTGCGCGAATGGCGGGGGCTATTATCACTACAGCTATTCCGTGGTGCGCGGCTGCGACCGGATCGTGCCGGTCGATATCTACGTGCCCGGCTGCCCCCCGACCGCCGAGGCGCTGCTCTACGGCATCCTGCAACTGCAACGCCGCATCCGGCGGACCGGGACGATCGTGAGGTAAGCCATGGACGAGGCCCTGAAAGAACTCGGCACCCATCTGGAGCTGAAGCGCCCCGATTGCGTCCTGTCCTGGGAGGTTGCCCACCACGAGCTGAACGTGGATGTGGCCCCGGCCTCGATCACGGGGTTCGTGGAATTCCTGCGCGCCGATGCGACGTGCCGATTCTCCAGCCTGGTGGATATCACGGCAGTGGATTACCCCGAGCGCGAGGCGCGCTTTGACGTGGTCTACCATTTCCTGTCGATGTACCAGAACCAGCGTATCCGCGTCCGCTGCGCCCTGCGCGAGGATGAGATGATCCCCTCTATCGCGTCGGTGCACCCCTCGGCCAACTGGTTCGAGCGCGAGGTGTTCGACATGTTCGGCATCATCTTCTCGGGCCATCCGGACCTGCGGCGGATCCTGACCGATTACGGGTTCCGGGGCTATCCGCTGCGCAAGGATTTCCCGACCACCGGCTATACCGAGGTGCGTTATGACGAGGCGCAAAAGCGTGTGGTCTACGAGCCGGTGAAACTGGTGCAGGAATACCGGCAGTTCGACTTCATGTCGCCCTGGGAAGGGGCCGATTACATCCTGCCCGGCGACGACAAGGCCCCGGGGGCCAAGGGGCGGGCATGAGCGAGGCAACGCTTCTTTTCGGCGTGGGGGCCACCAAGGCCGGCACAAGCTGGTTGCACGGCTATCTGGCCGCGCATCCGCAGTGCCACCTGCGTTCGATCAAGGAATTGCATTTTTTCGACATGGCAGAGGCCGGAAAACTGGAAAAAGCCCGCGCCGAGTTGCAGGAAACACGCGCTGCATTGGCCGCCAAACCGATGCCGGGCGCCCCGGACAGGGCCGCGGCACGGCGCAGCCGCCTGCACGACATGGCCGCGCTGGAACAGGTCTACGCCCAGGGCGACGAGTCCGGCTATCTGTCCTACCTGCGCGAGGGGCAGGGCGATGCACGCCTTATTGCTGACATAACGCCGGCCTATTCTCTGCTGCCGGTGGGGCGCCTGAAACGGATGGCGGCGATGACGTCTGACGTGCGCTTCGTCTACCTGCTGCGCGACCCGGTCGAGCGGATGTGGAGCCATGTGCGCATGATCGCGCGCCGCCGTGCCGCCCCGGGCGAGGATATCGGCCCCCGCGCCGGTCGCATTCTGAAACGCGCCCTGCGCGGGGAAGAGGCGCACATCATCGAACGCGGCGATTATCGTGCGGTGCTGGGGCGCCTTTGGGCGGCGGTGGACCCGTCGCGCCTGTTCCTGGGTTTCTACGAAGAGCTGTTTTCGCAGGCCATGATCGACCGGCTGTGCGATTTCCTTGGGATCGCACCACGGCCCGCGCCACTAACGGAGCGGGTGCATGAGGGCGTGCCGGTGCCGATGAGTGCGGCGCAGCGCGCTGCCGCGGCGGCTGCGCTGGCGTCGCAATATGACTTCGTCGCCGAGCGGCTGGGCCGGATGCCGCCGCAATGGGCGGCGCACCGGGTGGGGGTGTAGGATGATGGACGGATCGGCATTCAACGACGCGCAGACGGACGAACAGCGCATCCGCAACTTCAACATCAACTTTGGCCCGCAACATCCTGCAGCGCATGGCGTTTTGCGCCTGGTGCTGGAGCTGGACGGCGAGATCGTCGAGCGTGCCGACCCGCATATTGGCCTGCTGCACCGCGGCACCGAAAAGCTGATGGAAAGCCGCACCTACCTACAGAACCTGCCCTATTTCGACCGGCTGGATTACGTGGCGCCGATGAACCAGGAACATGCCTGGTGCCTGGCCATCGAAAAGCTGACCGGGGTCGAGGTGCCGCGCCGGGCGCAGTTGATCCGGGTGCTGTATTCCGAGATCGGGCGCGTGCTGAACCACCTGCTGAACGTCACGACGCAGGCGATGGACGTGGGCGCGCTGACCCCGCCGCTGTGGGGGTTCGAGGAACGCGAAAAGCTGATGATCTTTTACGAGCGGGCCTGCGGGGCGCGCCTGCACGCGGCCTATTTCCGGCCCGGCGGCGTTCACCAGGACCTGCCGCCCGAGTTGGTCGAGGATATCGATGCCTGGGCTGCGGATTTCCCCGCCGTGATCGACGATATCGACGGGCTGCTGACGGAAAACCGCATCTTCAAACAGCGCAATGTCGATATCGGCGTCATCAGCGAACAGGACATCCTGGATTGGGGATTCTCGGGGGTGATGGTGCGCGGCTCGGGGCTGGCCTGGGATTTGCGCCGTTCGCAGCCGTATGAATGCTATGACGAGTTCGACTTCCAGATTCCCGTGGGCAAGAACGGCGATTGCTACGACCGTTACCTGGTCCGCATGGAAGAGATGCGCCAATCCACCCACATCATCCGGCAGGCCTGCGAAAAGCTGCGCCATGAAAAGGGCGATGTGCTGGCGCGCGGCAAGATCACACCGCCCAAACGGGGCGAGATGAAGACCTCGATGGAGGCCTTGATCCACCACTTCAAGCTGTACACCGAGGGGTTCCACGTTCCGGCCGGCGAGGTTTACGCCGCCGTCGAGGCCCCCAAGGGCGAGTTTGGCGTTTACCTGGTCGCCGACGGCACCAACAAACCTTATCGCGCCAAGCTGCGGGCGCCGGGCTTTCTGCATCTGCAGGCGATGGATTACATGACGCGCGGCCACCAGCTGGCCGACGTGGCCGCGATCATCGGTACGATGGACGTGGTGTTCGGAGAGATCGACCGATGATCCGGCAGGCCGGATATCGCGGTATGGCCGGTGCTGGGGCCGGCGCGCGCGGCGGGGCAACCCGGCGCGTCGCATGGGGGGCTGATCGCAGCCTGGTGCGGGCGCAGGCCCGTGCCGTTTCGGGGGCGCCGCGGGGGCGGGTGTCCGAAATGGGGACCGGCGCGGACCGGCCCCGAGCCAGAGGATACGAACCCATGACAATTCTCAAGATCGCCCGTCTTGCCGCCTTCGGTGCAGCCCTTTTGCCTGCGGTCGCGCAGGCGCAGGGGATTACCGTGACCACGGTAGAGATGGACACCGTCCGACAGGTCGTTGCCGCCGCCGGCTGCACCGTCGCGGATGAAGACACCGCCATGGCGGTTGAGGCGGCATCCGGCTTCGAACGCACGTTGCTTGCCGCTGTCGTGAGCGAAATGGTCGAACGGGGCGAGATCGTTCTGCTCGATCAAGAGGGCGCCTTTCGATTGACATCTGGAGACTGCGCGAACTGATGCTGAGACGACTTCACCCCGAGCAGCCCGAAAGCTTCGCCTTCACCCCGGCCAACCAGGCCTGGGCGGAGGCGCAGATGACCAAGTATCCCGAGGGCCGCCAGGCCAGCGCGGTGATCCCGCTGCTGTGGCGTGCCCAAGAGCAGGAGGGCTGGTTGAGCCGCCCCGCGATCGAGCATGTCGCCGACATGCTGGGGATGGCCCATATCCGGGTGCTTGAGGTCGCGACCTTCTATTTCATGTTCCAGTTGGCGCCGGTCGGCTCGGTCGCGCATGTGCAGGTCTGCGGCACTACGTCCTGCCTGATCTGCGGCGCCGAGGATCTGATCGGGGTCTGCCGCGACAAGATCGCCGAGCAGCCCTTTACGCTGTCGGCGGATGGCAAGTTCAGCTGGGAAGAGGTGGAATGCCTGGGCGCCTGTTCCAACGCGCCGATGGTGCAGATCGGCAAGGATTTCTACGAGGATCTGAGCGCCGAACGCCTAGGCTGGATCCTGGACGAACTGGCGGCGGGCCGGGTGCCAAAGCCGGGGCCGCAGAACGGCCGGTTTTCCAGCGAACCGTTGGGCGGACCGACCAGCCTGACCGACGTGCCGGGCCCCCGGACAGAGCATAACGCATCGGTCGATCTGGCAGTGCGGCTGGGCGACACGGTCAAGCGGATCGACGGAACCGAAGTACCCCTGCTGACGCCCTGGCGGGGCTAGGCCCCTGCGGCGGAAGAGGTCAAGACAGACGGCGGCGGAAGCGTTACAAAAGGCGTGGACGAACAACCGTCGTAGCGGAGAGAACCAATGAATATCAATCGCAGTGAAGCAAGGATCAAATACGCCCTTCTGTGGGTGCCTGTTGCCGCGGTGATCGCGGTTGCGGTCGCGGTCGTGGCCAAGCTTTTCGGGCTGTGGGCCTGGGGGGCGTTCATTGCCGGTGCCGGCACGTTCTTCGTGGCCAGCATCGTGATGCTTATGGGCTTTTGCCGGACCGATGATGAAATCGCCGCCGCCCGCGCCGAGCGCGAGGCCGCGGCCGCAGCGCGCGCGCCCTACAAAGCGGCGAACGATGCGATCGTCATCCCCGACAGCCCCAAGCCGGGCAGTGGCCCCAAGGTCGCGCCGACCGTCGCGAAAACCGCGCCGAAACCCGTCGCCGCGCCGAAGCCGGCCCCGGCCCCCAAGCCTGCCCCGGCTCCGAAACCGGCCCCGGCCCCGGCCCCGGCCCCGGCTGCGGCCCCTGCGCCCGCTGCCAGCGATGCCGGTGCGCGCCCGGCGCCCCTGTCCGGCCCCCGTGCCGAGGGCGCCGACGATCTGAAGCAGATCAAGGGCGTCGGACCGAAGCTGGAGCGGCAGGTCAACGAGCTTGGCATCTATCATTACGACCAGATCGCGGCCTGGACCGAGGCCGAGGTCGCGTGGATGGATGAGAACCTCGAAGGCTTCAAGGGCCGCGTCAGCCGTGACGACTGGGTCGGCCAGGCCAAAGAACTGGCCGCGAAGGGCTAAACGAAATCCGCGCGGCGTTGCGGGGATCCGTGGCGCCGCGAGGGGACGGTTGGGGGGCAAACCGGGTGGGTGAAATCCGGTGCGCCCTCCGCCGCCGGCCTGATGCCGGTAACGATGCCCCGGGCAACCGGGGCTGCCGCAAGATGCCCCGAACGGGCGAGTAAAATGGAAACGGTCGGGCTGTGCCCGGCAAGAGTGGGGGTCTGTCCATGCTGACCGATCAGGACCGCATCTTTACCAATCTCTACGGGATGCATGATCGCACGCTCTCCGGCGCGCGCGCCCGTGGTCATTGGGACGGCACGAAGGACCTGATCGCCAAGGGCCGCGACTGGATCATCGACGAGATGAAGAAGTCGGGCCTGCGCGGCCGTGGCGGCGCGGGATTCCCCACTGGTCTTAAATGGTCCTTCATGCCGAAGGAAAGTGACGGGAGGCCGCACTACCTGGTCATCAATGCCGACGAATCCGAGCCCGGCACCTGCAAGGACCGCGAAATCATGCGCCACGATCCGCACACGCTGATCGAGGGCGCGCTGATCGCCAGTTTCGCGATGCAGGCGCATACCAGCTATATCTACATCCGGGGCGAGTTCATCCGCGAGCGCGAGGCGCTGCAGGCCGCCATCGACGAGGCCTATGATGCGGGCCTGCTGGGCAAGAACGCCGCCGGCACGGGCTGGGATTTCGACCTGTTCCTGCATCACGGCGCTGGCGCCTATATCTGCGGCGAGGAAACCGCCCTGCTGGAAAGCCTGGAGGGCAAGAAGGGCATGCCGCGGATGAAGCCGCCCTTCCCGGCGATGGCGGGGGTCTATGGCTGCCCGACCACTGTGAACAACGTCGAATCCATCGCGGTGGTGCCGACGATCCTGCGCCGTGGCGGCGACTGGTTCGCGAGCTTTGGCCGGCCAAACAATGCGGGCACCAAGGTTTTTGCCATCTCCGGCCATGTGAACAATCCCTGTGTGGTCGAGGAAAGCATGTCCATCGGTCTGCGCGAACTGCTGGACCGCCATTGCGGCGGCGTGCGCGGCGGCTGGGACAACCTCAAGGCGGTGATCCCGGGCGGCTCGTCCGTGCCGATGCTGCCTGCGCAGCTTTGCGATGATGCGATCATGGATTTCGACTGGCTGCGTGAACAGCAATCGGGGCTGGGCACCGCGGCGGTGATCGTGATGGACCAGTCCACCGATGTCATCAAGGCGATCTGGCGTCTGGCCAAGTTCTACAAGCACGAAAGCTGCGGCCAGTGCACCCCCTGCCGCGAGGGCACCGGCTGGATGATGCGGGTGATGGACCGGCTGGTGCGCGGTGAGGCCGAGATCGAGGAAATCGACATGCTGTTCGATGTGACCAAGCAGGTCGAGGGCCACACGATCTGCGCCCTGGGGGATGCGGCGGCCTGGCCGATCCAGGGCCTGATCCGGCATTTCCGCGACGAGATCGAGGACCGCATCAAGGCGCGCAAGACCGGCCGGGTCAGTGCCGTGGCGGCGGAATAGGCGATGCGCAGGCCCATCCGGCATATCGCGGGGGCGGTTCTGGCCACCCTGTTGGGGGCGGGCGCAGGTCCGGCGGCGGCGTCGCAGGATCTGCCGCCGCTGACCGAGAATGACCACGTGTGGAATTCGCTGCTGTCTGCCTCGGTCGGGGATGCGATCCAGCGCAAGTGTCCCACGATTTCCCCGCGCCTGTTCCGGGCTTTCCGTGCGGCCAAGGATCTGGAACGGCATGCGCTGTCGCTGGGCTATAACCCCGCCCAGATCGAGGCGTTTCTGGATTCCAGCGCCAACAAGGCACGGATGAAGGCCGAGCGCGACGCCTATCTGGCGGCCAACGGCGTAAGCAAGGACGATCCCGAAAGCTATTGCCGGCTGGGGCGCGAGGAAATCGCGCGCAACACCCTGACCGGATCGCTGCTGCGGGAAACCAGGTAAGACAAGACCCGCCCGCTGCGGGCGGCAAGCAAGGACAGGCAATGGCTGAGCTACGCAAGATCATCATCGACGGGCGCGAGATCGAGGTCGATCCCGCCATGACGCTGATCCAGGCCTGTGAAGAGGCGGGGATCGAGGTGCCGCGCTTCTGCTATCACGAGCGGCTGTCGATCGCGGGCAACTGCCGGATGTGCCTGGTCGAGGTCGTGGGCGGCCCGCCGAAACCGGCCGCGTCCTGCGCGATGCAGGTCAAGGATCTGCGCCCCGGCCCCGAGGGCCAGCCGCCGGTGGTCAAGACCAACAGTCCCATGGTCAAGAAGGCCCGCGAAGGGGTGATGGAATTCCTGCTGATCAACCACCCGCTGGATTGCCCGATCTGCGACCAGGGCGGCGAATGCGACCTGCAGGACCAGGCGATGGCCTATGGCGTGGATTTCAGCCGCTACCGCGAACCCAAGCGCGCGAACGAGGATCTGGACCTTGGCCCCCTGGTGGCCACCTGTATGACGCGCTGCATTTCCTGCACCCGTTGCGTGCGCTTTACCACCGAGGTCGCGGGCATCAGCCAGATGGGCCAGACCGGCCGCGGCGAGGATGCCGAGATCACCGCCTATCTGGGCGAGACGCTGGACAGCAACCTGCAGGGCAACATCATCGACCTGTGCCCGGTCGGCGCGCTGACCTCGAAACCCTATGCCTTTACTGCCCGGCCGTGGGAGTTGACCAAGACCGAGACCATCGACGTGATGGATGCGCTTGGGTCCAACATCCGGGTGGACACTAAGGGGCGCGAGGTGATGCGCATCCTGCCGCGCAACCATGACGGCGTGAACGAGGAATGGATTTCCGACAAGACGCGCTTTGTCTGGGACGGGCTGCGCCGCCAGCGGCTGGACCGCCCCTATATCCGCGAAAACGGCAAACTGCGCCCCGCCACCTGGCCCGAGGCGCTGTCGGCGGCCGCGCGCGCGATGAAGGGCAAGCAGGTGGCCGGGCTGATCGGCGATCTGGCCCCGGTCGAGGCCGCCTTTGCCCTGAAGGAACTGGTCGAGGGGCTGGGCGGACAGGTCGAATGCCGCGTGGATGGGGCGCGCCTGCCGGTTGGCAACCGCTCGGCCTATGTCGGAACGGCGGCGGTCGAGGATATCGACACGTCGCGCGCGATCTATCTGGTCGGCACCAACCCGCGCGACGAGGCGCCGGTGCTGAACGCTCGTATTCGCAAGGCCTGGCTGCACGGCGCCACGGTGACCCGCGTCGGCCCGGCGGCGGACCTGACCTATGACGCGGTCGAGGCCGGGGCCGGGCGTGGTGCACTGGTGAAACTGGCCACCGAGGCCACACCGCAAGAGGATGCGCTGGTCATCGTGGGCCAGGGCGCCTTGTCCGAGGCCGACGGCGAGGCCGTTCTGTCCCAGGCGATGAAATTGGCGGGCAAGCTGGGCGCGGGGCTGCTGGTCCTGCACAGCGCCGCGGCGCGCGTGGGCGCCATGGATATCGGTGCTGTGACTGAGGGCGGGCTGGAGGCCGCGACCGCGGGCGCGGATGTGATCTTCAACCTCGGCGCGGATGAGATCGACATCGATGCCGGGCCCTTCGTGATCTATCAGGGCAGTCATGGCGACCGGGGGGCGCATCGCGCCGACATCATCCTGCCCGGCGCCGCCTATACCGAGGAACAGGGCCTGTTCGTCAACACCGAGGGCCGCCCGCAACTGGCGCTGCGCGCGGGCTTCCCGCCGGGGGAGGCCAAGGAAAACTGGGCGATCCTGCGGGCGCTGTCGGGCGAAATGGGGCAGGCGCTGCCCTATGACAGCCTGGCCGCGCTGCGCAAGCGGCTGGTCGGGATGGTGCCGCATCTGCGCATGATCGACGAACTGGCGGAAAACGAATGGCAACCGCTGCCCGAACGCGCGCCGGCCAGTGCCGATTTCCGCTATGCGGTGCGGGATTTCTATCTGACCAACCCGATCGCGCGGGCCTCGCAACTGATGGCCGAGCTGTCGGCAAACGCGCGGGCGCGGGCAAGCGCCCCGGTGGCGGCGGAATAAGGTGCGGCGGGCGGATACATATCTGGCGGGCTGTGCCCTGGCCGTTCTGGTGGCGGGCTGCGCCCCTGCCTCGGGGCCCTCTGCCGTGGCGCGCGCGCCGTTGCCTGCCGCGTCCTATCTGGGCGTGGATACCCGCCTGCTGGAGGGGGATCTGGTACGCTTTGTCGTGCAGATCCATGAGCCGGGCCACCCTGACGCGCTGAACGACTATGCCCGCTGTGCCGCCGCGCAATACGCGCTGATCCGCGGCTATGGCTTTGCCCGCCATGTGCGGACGCAACTGGCCGAGGGGCAAGAGACCGGCGTCTGGCAGGCGGATGCCGTTTACACGATTTCACCGGCCCTGCCGCGGGGGGTGCAGACGATCGACGCAGAGGTCGTCGTCGCGCATTGCCAGGCGCAGGGGATACCGACGGTCTGAGGGACAAGGGACGAGATGGCTGATTTTCTGAATACCGGGTTGGGGATCGGGCTGACGATCGCGGCGCAGGGGCTGATGGTGATCGCCTTCGTGATGATCTCTCTGCTGTTTCTCGTCTATGGCGACCGCAAGATCTGGGCCGCCGTGCAGATGCGCAAGGGCCCCAATGTCGTGGGGGCCTTCGGCCTGCTGCAAACGGTGGCCGACGCGCTGAAATACGTCGTCAAGGAAATCGTCGTGCCCGCCGGTGCGGACAAGCCGGTGTTCTTCCTCGCGCCGATGATCTCTTTCGTGATGGCGATGGTTGCCTGGGCGGTTATTCCGTTTTCCGACAGGCTGGTGCTGGCCGATCTTAACGTTGCGATCCTGTATGTCTTCGCCATTTCCTCGCTAGAGGTCTACGGCGTCATCATGGGGGGGTGGGCGTCCAACTCCAAATACCCGTTTCTTGGTTCGCTGCGCTCTGCCGCGCAGATGATTTCCTATGAGGTGTCCATCGGCCTGATCATCATCGGGGTGATCCTGTCCACCGGCAGCCTGAATTTCGGCGATATCGTCGCCGCGCAGGATGGGCGGTTTGGCCTGTTCTCGTGGTACTGGCTGCCGCACCTGCCGATGGTGGTGCTGTTCTTTGTCTCGGCGCTGGCCGAAACCAACCGCCCGCCCTTTGACCTGCCAGAGGCTGAATCCGAATTGGTGGCGGGCTATCAGGTGGAATATTCCTCGACGCCCTTCCTGCTGTTCATGGCCGGCGAATATATCGCCATCTTCCTGATGTGCGCGCTGATGAGCCTGCTGTTCTTCGGCGGCTGGCTGTCGCCCATCCCGGGCCTGCCCGACGGGGCGCTGTGGATGGTGGCCAAGATGGCCGTGTTCTTCTTCCTCTTTGCGATGGTGAAGGCCATCGTGCCGCGCTACCGCTATGACCAGCTGATGCGGCTGGGCTGGAAGGTGTTCCTGCCCCTGTCGCTGATCTGGGTCGTCGTGGTGGCATTCTTCGCGCAATTCGAACTGTTCGGCGGCGCCTATGCGCGTTGGACCGTGGGAGGCTGACATGAATGATCTGGCACGCGTTCTGATCGACGCCAAATACCTGGACCTGATGGAACTGTCCGCCTCGGTCAAGGCCGAGCTGGACAAGCGCCTGGCCGAGGCCGATGGCCCGCGGGAGATGACGCAGGAAGATCTTGCCGCCTGCATCTTTGCCTGGGCCGCGCGTCACCTCGGCGAGGAGAAGTCATGACAGCGATCGACTGGAAACGCGCGGGCAAGTATTTCCTGCTGATGGATTTCATCGAGGGCCTGCGGCTGGGGATGAAATACTTCCTCGCGCCCAAGGCCACGCTGAACTATCCCTTTGAAAAGGGGCCGCTCAGCCCGCGGTTCCGCGGCGAACACGCCCTGCGCCGCTATCCCAATGGCGAGGAACGCTGCATCGCCTGCAAGCTGTGCGAGGCGATCTGCCCCGCCCAGGCGATCACCATCGATGCCGAACCCCGCGCCGACGGCAGCCGCCGCACCACGCGCTATGACATCGACATGACGAAATGCATCTATTGCGGCTTCTGCCAGGAGGCCTGCCCGGTCGATGCCATCGTCGAGGGGCCGAATTTCGAGTTTGCCACCGAAACGCGGGAAGAACTGTTCTACGACAAGCAAAAGCTGCTGGAGAACGGCGACCGCTGGGAAGCAGAGATCGCCCGCAACCTGGAAATGGACGCGCCCTACCGATGAGCGATTTCGCCAAACTCTTCGAACAGATGGTCGAGCAAAGCCACCAGATGGCCCGCGCCTTCAACCCGGCGCTGGAAAGCTTTCAGGTGCATGTCTTCGACAAGCTGATGCCCACCATGCCCAAGGATTTCATGGACATGATGTGGGGCAACACGTTCAACCCTGATGGGCTGGACGCCAAGACGCGGCTGCTGGTCGTGCTGGCGGGGCTGACGGTGCTGGGCGCGCAGGCGGATGCGCAGTTCAAGATCACCGTGCGCCACGCCCTGGAGGCGGGCGCCACCCAGAAGGAGATCGCCGAGGTGATCTACCAGATGGCGATGCTGGGCGGCATCCCGGCGATGAGCCGTGCGCTGGAACTGGCGCAGTCGGTGTTCGACGAGATGGAAACGGGCGAGGAGGACGGCGCATGAGCGTGGCGGATATCGCATTCTACTGCTTTGCGACGGTGGCGGTGGCCTCGGGGCTGTTCGTGGTGCTGGCGCGCAACCCGGTGCACTCGGTCCTGTGGCTGATCCTGGCCTTCTTTTCCTCGGCGGGGCTGTTCGTGCTGCTGGGGGCGGAATTCGTGGCGATGCTGCTGGTCATCGTCTACGTGGGCGCGGTCGCGGTGCTGTTCCTGTTCGTGGTGATGATGCTGGATGTCGATTTCAGCGAGCTGAAGGCGCACATGGCCTCTTACTTCCCGCTGGCCGGGCTGATCGGGGCGGTGTTCCTGGCCCAGCTTGTCATGGTTTTCGGGGTCTGGCGCAGCGCGGACGGCGTGATCGAGTTGCGCGCCGCACCGATGCCCGAGGGACAGACCAATACCGGCGCGTTGGGGGGGCTGATCTATGACGACTACATCCACCTGTTCCAGGTGGCGGGTCTGATCCTGCTGGTCGCGATGATCGGCGCCATCGTGCTGACCCTGCGCCACCGGCCCGACATCAAACGCCAGGACGTGCTGGCGCAGATGTACCGCGACCCGGCCAAGGCGATGGAACTGAAGGACGTGAAACCGGGGCAGGGTCTCTGACCCCGGACGACAGAACAGGAACGGGCGAACGGCCCGGAGGGACGGAATGATTGGACTTGAACATTACCTGACGGTGGCCGCGGCGCTGTTCGTCATCGGGATCTTCGGGATCTTCGTGAACCGCAAGAACGTCATCGTCATCCTGATGTCGATCGAACTGATGCTCTTGGCGGTGAACATCAACCTGGTGGCCTTCTCGGCGCATCTGGGCGATCTGGTGGGGCAGGTCTTTACCATGTTCGTCCTGACCGTCGCCGCCGCCGAGGCGGCGATCGGGCTGGCGATCCTGGTCTGCTTCTTCCGCAACCGCGGGTCCATCGCGGTGGACGACATCAACGTGATGAAGGGGTAAGGGCGCATGGAAAAGATCATTCTCTTCGCCCCCCTGATCGGCGCCGTCCTGTGCGGTTTCGGCTACAAGATGATCGGCGAAAAGGCCGCGATGTGGCTGACCACGATCATGGTCTTCCTGGCGATGGTGTTCTCCTGGGTGGTGTTCGTCGGGTTCGACGGCGAAACCCGGCAGGTGGAACTGTTCCGCTGGATCGAAAGCGGCACGCTGGCGGTGGACTGGGCGATCCGGGTGGACCGGCTGACGACGATCATGCTGATCGTGGTCACGACGGTGTCGGCCTTTGTCCATCTCTACAGCTTCGGCTACATGGCCCATGACGAGAACTGGCGCGAGGGTGAAAGCTATAAACCCCGCTTCTTTGCCTATCTGTCGTTCTTTACCTTCACGATGCTGGCGCTGGTCACCGCCGACAACATCGTGCAGCTCTTCTTCGGGTGGGAGGGCGTGGGCGTTGCCTCTTACCTGCTGATCGGGTTCTACTATCGCAAGCCTTCGGCCAATGCCGCCGCGATCAAGGCGTTCGTGGTCAACCGGGTGGGCGATTTCGGCTTCTTGCTGGGGATTTTCGCGCTTTACTTCCTGGTCGACAGCACCCGGTTCGAGGATATCTTTGCCGCCGCACCGACCATTGCCGAAACGCAACTTACCTTTCTGAACGGGACGTGGAACGCGGCCGATGTGGTGGGTGTGCTGCTGTTCATCGGGGCGATGGGCAAGTCGGCGCAGCTGTTCCTGCACACCTGGCTGCCCGACGCGATGGAGGGTCCGACGCCGGTGTCGGCCCTGATCCACGCCGCGACCATGGTGACAGCGGGCGTGTTCCTGATCTGCCGCATGTCGCCGATCATGGAATTCGCGCCGAACGCGCAGGCGATGATCGTCTTTGTCGGGGCGGCGACGGCGTTCTTTGCCGCGACGGTGGGGCTGGTGCAGAACGACATCAAGCGCGTCATCGCCTATTCGACCTGTTCGCAGCTGGGCTATATGTTCGTGGCTGCGGGCGTGGGCGTCTACTCGGCGGCGATGTTCCACCTGCTGACGCACGCCTTCTTCAAGGCGCTGCTGTTCCTTGGCGCGGGTTCGGTCATCCATGCGATGCACCACGAACAGGATCTGCGCAACTATGGCGGTCTGCGCAAAAAGATCCCCTATACCTTTGCCGCGATGATGATCGGGACGCTGGCGATCACGGGCGTCGGCATCCCGCTGACCCATATCGGGTTTGCAGGCTTCCTGTCGAAAGACGCCATCATCGAAAGCGCCTGGGGCGGCCATGCCTATGTCGCCTTCTGGGTGCTGGTGATCGCGGCGGCGATGACCAGCTTCTATTCCTGGCGGCTGATGTTCATGACCTTCTGGGGCGAGGCGCGGGGCGACAAGCACGCCCACGACCACGCCCATGAAAGCCCGCTGAACATGCTGGTGCCCCTTGGCGCTCTCAGCGTGGGCGCGGTCTTTGCCGGGATGCTGTGGTATTCCGATTTCTTCGGCGACCATGACGAGGTGAACCGTTTCTACGGCATTCCCAGCCATGCGGTCGCGGCGGATGCCGGTCATGGCGAGGCGTCCGACCATGGCGATGATGCGCATGCGATGGCGGACGACCATGGCGACGCGGCCGTCGCCCACGCGATGCCGGGCGAGGGCGCGATCTACATGGCCCCCGACAACCACGCCATGGACAACGCCCACCATGCCCCGCAATGGGTCAAGGCCGCCCCCTTCATGGCGATGCTGGCGGGTCTGTTCCTGGCCTTCACCTTCTACATCCAGTCGCCCGACCTGCCCGGCAGGACGGCGCGCGCCTTGCGGCCGATTTACCTGTTCCTGCTGAACAAGTGGTATTTCGACGAGCTGTTCGACGCGATCATCGTCAACCCGGCCCGCAATATCGGCCGGGCGCTATGGAAGGGGGGCGATGGCAGCATCATCGACGGCGGCATCAACGGGTTGGCAATGGGCATCGTGCCCTTCTTCACCCGTGTCGCGGGGCGGATGCAGTCCGGCTATCTGTTCCACTATGCCTTTGCGATGGTTATCGGCATCGCGGTCTTCATCACCTGGATGATGCTCGCCGGGGGGGCGCAGTAAATGGACAACCTGCTTTCCATCATTACGTTCCTGCCGCTGTTCGCCGCGCTGATCCTGGGCGTGTGGCATCGCGGCGACGACGAGGCCGCGCAGCGTAACTCCAAGTGGTTGGCGCTGCTCGCGACCTCGGCGACCTTCCTGCTGTCGTTGTTCGTGCTGTTCCAGTTCGACCCTGCCGACACCGGCTTTCAGTTCGTCGAGGAATACGACTGGCTGCTGGGCCTGAAATACAAGATGGGCGTTGACGGGATCTCGGTCCTGTTCGTGATGCTGACGACCTTCCTGATGCCGATCACCATTGGGGCCTGCTGGAACGTCACGCATCGGGTCAAGGAATACATGATCATGTTCCTTGTGCTGGAAACGCTGATGCTGGGCGTGTTCTGCGCGCTGGACCTGGTGCTGTTCTACCTGTTCTTTGAGGGCGGGCTGATCCCGATGTTCCTGATCATCGGGATCTGGGGCGGCAAGGACCGCATCTACGCCACGTTCAAGTTCTTCCTCTACACCTTCCTCGGGTCTGTCCTGATGCTGGTTGCGATGGTGGCGATGTTCGTGGACGCGGGCACCACCGACATCCCGACGCTGCTGGACCACCAGTTCAGCGCGGGCGATATCGTGATCGGCGGCAAGACCATCGTGGGCGGCATGCAGACGCTGATGTGGCTGGCGTTTTTCGCCAGCTTCGCGGTCAAGATGCCGATGTGGCCGGTCCATACCTGGCTGCCCGATGCGCACGTCCAGGCGCCGACCGCCGGGTCCGTTGTGCTGGCCGCGATCCTGCTGAAGATGGGCGGCTACGGCTTCCTGCGGTTCAGCCTGCCGATGTTCCCCGTCGCCTCTGACATCTGGGCGCCGCTGGTGTTCTGGCTGTCGGCGATCGCGATCGTCTATACCTCGCTCGTGGCGCTGGCGCAGGAGGACATGAAGAAGCTGATCGCCTATTCGTCCGTCGCCCATATGGGATACGTCACCATGGGTGTGTTCGCGGCGAACCAGCAGGGCGTGGATGGGGCGATCTTCCAGATGCTCAGCCACGGCTTTATCTCGGGGGCGCTGTTCCTGTGCGTGGGCGTGATCTACGACCGGATGCACACGCGCGAGATCGACGCCTATGGCGGGCTGGTGAACCGGATGCCGGCCTATGCGCTGATCTTCATGCTGTTCACCATGGCCAATGTCGGCCTGCCGGGGACATCTGGCTTCATCGGTGAATTCCTGACGCTGGCGGGCATCTTCCAAGTCAATACCTGGGTGGCGGCGGTGGCCGCGGTTGGGGTGATCCTGTCGGCGGGCTATGCGCTGTGGCTGTACCGCCGGGTTGTCTTTGGCGACCTTATCAAGGAATCCCTGCGTACCATCAGCGACATGAACGGGCGCGAGCGGGCGATGTTCGCTCCGCTGGTCGCGATGACCCTGATCCTGGGCGTCTACCCGTCGCTTGTCACCGACATCACCGGACCCTCGGTCGAGGCGCTCCTGTCCCAATACGAAACGGCCCTGAACGAGGCCGCGGCCGCGATGCGGCTGGCCCAGAACTGAGGGGAACGTAATGATCCTTGACGACCTTTCCGTCCTGCTGCCCGAACTCGTTCTGGCCATCTACGCGATGCTGGCGCTTGTCGGCGCCGTCTATACCGGCAAGGACTGCGTCGCACCGATGCTGACTCTGGTCACCGCGGTCCTGTTCTTTGCGTTGGCCGCACGGATCGGCCTGACCGCGGGCGAGGCGCGCACCGCCTTTGGCGGGGCGGTCGTCGATGACGGTTTTGCCCGCTTTGCCAAGGTGGTGATCCTGGTCTCGGCCGGGGCGGTCCTGCTGATGAGCCGCGATTACATGCGCCGGGCCGACCTGCTGCGGTTCGAGTTTCCGGTGCTGGTCACCCTGTCGGTGGTCGGCATGATGCTGATGGTGTCGGCGGGCGACCTGATGATGCTCTACATGGGGCTGGAGCTGCAATCGCTTGCGCTTTACGTCGTCGCGTCGCTGCGGCGGGACAGCCTGAAATCCACCGAGGCGGGGCTGAAATACTTTGTCCTCGGGGCGCTCAGCTCGGGCCTGCTGCTGTACGGCGCGTCGCTGACCTATGGCTATGCGGGCACCACGCTGTTTTCGGGCATCCTGTCCACCCTGGGTGAGGGCGACATGACCATCGGCCTGCTGATCGGGCTGGTCTTCATGATTTCCGGCATGGCCTTCAAGGTGTCGGCGGTGCCCTTCCACATGTGGACCCCCGATGTCTACGAGGGGTCGCCCACGCCGGTTACGGCGTTTTTCGCCGCCGCGCCCAAGATGGCCGCAATGGGGCTGTTCGCGCGGGTGCTGCACGACGCCTTTGGCGCGGTGCCGGGCGATTGGGGGCAGGTCGTGGCGGTGATCTCGCTGCTGACGATGTTCCTGGGCGCCTTTGCCGGGATCGGCCAGCGCAACATCAAGCGGCTGATGGCCTATTCCTCGATCGCGCATATGGGTTACGCGCTGATGGGGTTGGCGGCGGGCACGGCGTTCGGCGTGCAATCCATGCTGATCTACATGGCGATCTACGTCACGATGAGCGTGGGTGTCTTTGCCTTCATCCTGGGGATGGAAAAGGACGGCCGCCCGGTGACCGACATTGCCAGCCTGAACATGTATTCCGCGACCTCGCCGCTGAAGGCGTTTGCGATGTTGGTCCTGCTGTTCAGCCTGGCGGGCGTGCCGCCCTTCGTCGGCTTCTTCGGCAAGCTTTACGTCATCAGGGCGGCGGTCGATGCGGGCTATGTCTGGCTGGCTGTGGCGGGGGTGATCGCCTCGGTGATCGGGGCGTTCTATTACCTGCGCATCGTGTTCTACATGTATTTCGGCGAGGCCGGAGAGCCGCGCCTGAACGGTGCCATGACACCCGCGCTGTGGGTTGTCCTGATGCTGTCTGCCTTTGCGATGGTGGGCGGTATCGTCAACCTGTTCGGGATCGAGGGGCTGGCCCAGGCCGCGGCCGAAACCCTTGTCAACTGAGGGCGCGGGCTGGCACTGGCCGGCCGGACATGACCTGATCCTGCTGGACGAGGTCGACAGCACCATGCAAGAGGCGCGCCGCCGCGCGCCCCTGACCCGGCCCACCTGGATCGCCGCGCGCCGCCAGACCGCGGCGGTGGGGCGGCGCGGCCGGTCCTGGGCCGCGCCCGAGGGCAACCTGTCGGCCACGTTCGTCTTCGATCCCGAATGCGCCCCGGCGCAGGCGGCGCTGTATTCCTTCGTCGCGTCCTACGCGCTTTATGCGACGCTGACGGCCTATGTGGACGACCCTGCCGCGCTGACGCTGAAATGGCCCAATGACGTGCTGTTGAACGATGCCAAACTGGCAGGCATCCTGCTGGCCTCGGACGGGGCGGGCCAGCGGGTGGCGCGATTGGCCATCGGGATCGGTGTCAACCTGAACGCATCGCCCGGCCCGGTCCTGCTGGAAGAGGGCGCATTGCCCCCCATAACCCTGGCCGAGCTGACGGAAGAGCCTGTCGACCCGCTGGAATTTCTGGCCTTCCTTGCGGAACATTTCGACCACCAGCGTCGTTTCTTCGTGGAACACGGGTTCGGCCCCTTGCGCGCGGCCTGGCTGGAACATGCCGCACGGCTGGGCCAGACGATTACCGCCCGCACGGGCCGCGAAGAGATCATCGGCCGCTTCGACACGGTAGACGAAGAGGGCCAGCTTGTCCTAGAGACGGCCAGCGGCCGGCGCGCTATTGCCGCCGCCGACGTGTTCTTCTAAGGGCGATCCCATGCTTCTGTGCATCGATTGCGGCAACACCAACACCGTGTTTTCCATCTGGGATGGCACGCGCTTTCTGTGCACGCTGCGCACCGCGACCGAACATCAACGCACCGCCGACCAGTACTACGTCTGGTATTCGCAACTGATCGAACATTACCGGATCGATGCGGTGATCACCGATGTCATCATCTCGTCCACGGTGCCGCGGGTGGTGTTCAACCTGCGTGTCTTTGCCGATCGTTTCTTCAACACGCGCCCCCTGGTCGTGGGCAAGCCGGAATGCCTGCTGCCACACGCGCCGCGCGTCGATGTCGGTACGAGTATCGGCCCCGACCGGCTGGTGAACACAGCGGGGGCCTATGACCGGCATGGGGGCGACCTGATCGTGGTCGATTTCGGCACGGCCACGACCTTTGACGTGGTGGCCCATGACGGGGCCTATGTCGGCGGGGTGATCGCGCCCGGCGTGAACCTCAGCCTTGAGGCGCTGCACGCCTCTGCCGCCGCGCTGCCCCATGTGGATGTGACGAAACCCCAGGCGGTGATCGGCACCAACACGGTCGCCTGCATGCAATCGGGCGTGTTCTGGGGCTATGTCGGGCTGGTGCGCGGCATCACCGAACGCATCCGCGCCGAATACGAACGCCCGATGCGGATCGTGGGCACAGGCGGGCTTGCCTCGTTGTTCGCGCAGGGCGATATGCTATTTGACACCGTCGAAGACGACCTGACAATGCACGGCCTGACCGTGATCCACGCCTATAACAAGGACCATAAGGCGCAATGAGCAGACCCGACAGACTGATCTACCTTCCTCTCGGCGGCGCCGGCGAGATCGGGATGAACGCCTATGTCTACGGCTACGGCCCCCAGGATGCCGAGCGGCTGATCCTGGTCGACCTGGGCGTGACCTTCCCCAACATGGACACCACGCCCGGCGTGGACCTCATCTTTGCCGATATCAGTTGGCTGGAGGAACGCCGCGACCGGCTGGAGGCGATCTTCATCACCCACGCGCATGAGGATCACGTCGGCGCGGTGGGGCATCTGTGGTCGCGCCTGCGCGCGCCGGTCTATGCCCGCCCCTTCACCGCCAGCCACGCGTCCCGCAAGATGGAAGAGCAGGGCCAGGACCCCGCCCAGGTGATCGTCACCGATCCGTGGCCGAACAAGGTGCAGGCCGGCCCCTTCCAGGTGTCCTTCCTGCCGGTCTCGCACTCGATCCCCGAAAGCTCGGGACTGGTCATCGACACCCCCGCGGGGCGCATCGTGCACACGGGCGATTTCAAGCTGGACGTGACCCCGGTTCTGGGCGACCCGTTCGACCGCGACCTCTGGGCCGAGGTGGCGGGCGATGGGGTCAAGGTGCTGACCTGCGACTCCACCAACGTCTTTTCGCCCAACCCGGGGCGGTCGGAAACCAGCGTTGGCCCCGCGATCCGGCAACTGGTCGAACGGGCCGATGGCATGGTCGTGGCTACCACATTCGCCTCCAACATCGCGCGCCTGAAAACCCTAGCCGAGGCCGGGCAGGCCGCCGGCCGCTCGGTCTGCCTGCTGGGCCGGGCGATGCGCCGGATGGTCGAGGCCGGGGTCGAAACCGGCGTTCTGACCGATTTCCCCAAGACCATCAGCCCCGAAGAGGCCGGCAACCTGCCGCGCGAGAACCTGATGCTGATTGTCACCGGCAGCCAGGGCGAACGCCGCGCAGCCTCGGCCCAGCTGTCTCGCGGGAAATACATGGGGCTGAGCCTGAGAGAGGGCGACCTGTTCCTGTTTTCCTCCAAGACGATTCCCGGCAATGAACGCGGCGTGCTGCAGATCGTCAACGCCTTCTCGGAAATGGGGGTGGACGTGGTCGATGATGACGCCGACCTCTACCACGTCTCGGGCCATGCCAACCGCCCGGACCTGGCCCGGATTCACCAGTTGATGAACCCGCAGATCATCGTGCCGATGCATGGCGAACACCGGCACTTGCGCGAACATGTCAAACTGGCCGCCGAAAGCGGACGCACGGGCGTTCTGGCGCCCAATGGCACGATGCTGGACCTGACCGGCGTCACCGCGCAGATCGCGGGGTACGTGGATACCGGCCGGACCTATCTGGACGGCACGGTGCAGATTGGCGCGCTGGACGGCGTGGTGCGCGACCGCATCCGCATGGCGCTGAACGGCCAGGTGGTGGTGTCGGTCCTGATCGACGAAGAGGATGAGCCGATGGGCGAACCCTGGGTCGAGCTGATGGGCCTGCCCGAAACGGGCGCGTCGGGTGCTGCGCTCAGCGATGTCCTGGAGGCGGACCTTGACCAGTTCATGGGGCGCGCGTCCGACAAGACGCTGGCCGATGACGACAAGCTGGAAGAGGGCCTGCGCCGCATCGTCCGCCAGAGCGCCCAGGCCGAGATCGGCAAACGCCCCGAGGTAAAGGTGATCGTCAGCCGGCTCAGCGCATAAACAGATACAGCGGACGCAAGGCGCGCCCGCTGTTCTTCTTCTTGGTCAAAATACCCCGGGGGTTCGGGGGGCAGCGCCCCCGACAGATCGGCTTGGCGCGCTAAGCCGAAACGGTTCGGGTGTTATTCTGCCGTTTCCTCGGCGCGGTCGGCCTGCGGCTTGAACGAGCGCGTCAGGAAGGCCGGCACATGATCGCCCATACCCACCACGGGTTCGTCCCGGCCACGGCCCCCGCCGCGTTTGCTACGGCTGGATCCCGACCGGCGCGAACTGCTGCTGCCGGTCGCGGGTTTTTCCTCGACATGGGCTGCGGGGCTGCGGTCTTCGGCGGGTTTGCGGCCGGTCTGGTCGCTCTTGCTCCGCTCTTGCGCCGCGGGCGCTTTCAGCGGGCTCTCGACCCGCGGGATTTCTTTCTTCACCAGGTCTTCGATCGCGGTCAGCCATTTCTCGTCATGGGGTACGCAGATCGTCAGGGCCTTGCCCTCGCGACCGGCCCGGCCGGTACGACCGATGCGGTGCACGTAATCCTCGGCGTGGCTCGGCACGTCGTAGTTGAACACATGGCTGACCGCGGGCACGTCCAACCCCCGCGCGGCCACGTCTGAGGCCACCAGGAAACGCAGCTTGCCCTCGCGGAAGGCGTCCAGGGTGCGCATCCGCTGGCTCTGGTCTAGGTCGCCATGGATCGGCGCCGCGTCGTAGCCATGGGTCTTCAGCGACTTGGCGACGATGTCGACCTCTGTCTTGCGGTTGCAGAAAATGATGGCATTGGTGCAGCGCTCGCCCTCGGCGTCGATGATCGCGCGCAGCAACTCGCGCTTTTCCTTGGCCTGGCGGTCCTTGCGGCTGGCGGTATAGCGCACCACGCCCTGTTCAATGCTTTCGGCGGTGGTCGCGGCGCGGGCGACCTCGATCTTTTCCGGGGCCGACAGGAAGGTGTTGGTCACCCGCTCGATCTCGGGCGCCATGGTCGCACTGAAGAACAGGGTCTGCCGGGTAAAGGGCGTCAGCTGGAAGATCCGCTCGATATCGGGGATGAAGCCCATGTCCAGCATGCGGTCGGCCTCGTCCACCACCATGATCTGCACGCCGGTCAGCAGCAGCTTGCCACGCTCGAAATGATCCAGCAGGCGGCCCGGGGTGGCGATCAGAACGTCCACGCCCTTGTCGATCAGCGCGTCCTGTTCCTTGAAGCTGACCCCGCCGATCAACAGCGCCTTGGTCAACTTGGTGTTCTTGGCGTAGATGTCGAAATTCTCGGCCACCTGGGCGGCCAGTTCACGCGTGGGCGCCAGCACCAGGCTGCGCGGCATGCGCGCGCGGGCCCGGCCGCGGCCCAGCAGGGTAATCATCGGCAGCACGAAACCGGCGGTCTTGCCGGTGCCCGTCTGGGCAATCCCCAGCACGTCGCGGCCCTGCAGGGCGGGGGGAATGGCCCCGGCCTGAATCGGGGTGGGGCTGGTGTAGCCGGCGTCGACTACGGCAGAGAGCACCTTGGGGTCGAGCCCCAGATCGGCAAATGTTGTCATAAAGGTCCTTGGCGTGGTTGCGGCTCATGTTTTGGCCGCTGTCATCCGCGCGGCCCGACCGGCCGGATTGCCAGTCATGTGTGTCACCGCGTTTGCATTAGGCGATGGGGCGCGGTTCGTCAAGCAAGCGACCCGGCGACCGAACGGCGCGGTTTCACAGAAACAGGTGCCAGATCAGCAAAATCTCGGGCATCAGCAAGATATAGCCGACCAGTGCGGCCAGCCCGTCGCGGGTGGACAGCGCCATCCCCAGCACCAGCACATGCAGCGACAGCACGAAGGGCAGGCCCGGGATGAACCCCGCCAGAAAGATCACCGCCCCGGTGACCATCAGGATCAGGGCGACGACCCGGCTCATCACCAGGCTGTCGATCAAGAGGGGCAGGCGCGGCGCCAGAAAGGGCCGCAGCCACAGCGCGACGGGCTGGGCGCGGGCGACCGAAACCGCCAGCAGGTGGCCGGTGAACTCCACCCGGCCCAGGCGGGCGGGGATCCACAGCCGGGTTTCCCCGGTCATCATCCGCCCGCCGATCAGGATCATCAGCACCGCCGCCACGCCGGGAATGCCCGGCACCATGCCGATGGGCAGAATCATAAAGGCCGACAGCATGACCAGCAGCGGGCCGAATCCCCGCGCGCCGATCGTATCGATCACGTCGGCGACGCGGATCTTGTCGCGGGCCAGCGCAAGCCGTGCCAGGTCGTCCAGCAAGCTCGACAATATCCAGTCGTCGTGGTCCCGGCTCATTGCGTGCGGTCATCCCGCCTTTTGCCGGCCCGTCCGGCGATTGCTGTGCGGCATGCCTTTCATGTCGCGGCGCCATGGCGCGAAATCAAGGGGCCGGGCTTGGGCTGGCGCAGGCCTGCGGCGCTCAGACCTGCATCTCTTTGGTCGCCGACAGCGTCAGGTCGGGGTGATCGCGGGCCACGCGGTCGATGTCCCATTGCAGGCGCGTCATATAGACCACGTCGCCGTCGTTGTCGGTCGCCATGTGCTGCTTGTTCTTGTTGACGAAGGCCTCCACCGCCGCCTTGTCACCATGCACCCAGCGGGCCGAGGTGAACTGCGACGGCTCGAACCGCACGGGCAGGCCGTATTCCATCTCGATCCGGCTGGCCAGCACCTCGAATTGCAGCGCGCCCACCACGCCCACGATAAAGCCCGCGCCCATCATCGGCTTGAACACCTTGGCGGCACCTTCCTCGGCGAATTGCATCAGGGCCTTGTCCAGGTGCTTGGCCTTCATCGGGTCGCCCGCGCGGCAGACCTTCAGCAATTCGGGCGCAAAGCTGGGGATGCCGGTCACGCGGATCGCCTCGCCCTCGGTCAGGGTGTCGCCGATGCGCAATTGCCCGTGGTTCGGAATGCCGATGATGTCGCCGGCCCAGGCCTCTTCGGCCAGTTCCCGGTCGCTGGCCAGGAACAGCACGGGGTTTGAGACCGCCATCGGTTTCTTGGTGCGGACATGGGTCAGTTTCATCCCGCGCTTGAAATGGCCCGAGGCCAGCCGGACGAAGGCCACGCGGTCGCGGTGCTTGGGGTCCATGTTGGCCTGCACCTTGAAGACGAAGCCCGCGACCTTGGTTTCCTCGGGCGCGACCTGGCGGGGTTCGGCAGCCTGTACCTGCGGTTCCGGGGCGTAGGCGCCGATGCCGTCCATCAGTTCCTTGACCCCGAACGAGTTGATCGCAGAGCCGAACCAGATGGGGGTCATGTGCCCCTCCAGCACGGCCTGGGGGTCCAGCGCGGGCAGCAGTTCGCGCGCCATCTCGACCTCTTCGACCAGTTTTTCGCGCAGGTCGTCGGGGACATGTTCGGCCAGCCTGGGGTCGTCCAGCCCCTCGATCCGGATCGATTCTGCCACGCGGTTGCGGTCGGCGCGGTCCATCAGTTCCAGCCGGTTGTTCAGCATGTCGTAGCAGCCCAGGAAATCGCGGCCCACGCCGATGGGCCAGGATGCGGGCGTCACGTCGATGGCCAGGTTTTCCTGGATCTCGTCGATGATGTCGAAAGTGTCCCGGCTTTCGCGGTCCATCTTGTTGCAGAAGGTCAGGATCGGCAGATCGCGCAGGCGGCAGACCTCGAACAGCTTGCGGGTCTGGCTTTCCACGCCTTTCGCGCCGTCGATCACCATGATCGCCGCATCCACCGCGGTCAGTGTGCGATAGGTATCCTCGCTGAAATCGCTGTGGCCGGGCGTGTCCACCAGGTTGAAGCGGAAGTTCCCGAAATCGAAGGACATGGCCGAGGCCGAGACGGAAATGCCGCGGTCCTTTTCCATCTGCATGAAGTCCGAGCGCGTGCGCCGCGCCTCGCCCTTGGCGCGGACCTGGCCGGCCATCTGGATCGCGCCGCCGTAAAGCAGGAACTTTTCGGTCAGCGTGGTCTTGCCCGCATCGGGGTGGCTGATGATGGCAAAGGTGCGGCGCCGGGCGATTTCCGGCGGCAATTCGGGGCGGTTGGTAGCGGCGTCCAGCATGGGGGCGGATATAGGCGAGGGCGCGCGGCGGCGCAATCGTCATGGCGTGGGGCGGCATTTTGTAATGTATATACATTGCATAGCCCGCAGCAGGCGTTATCCTGCCCCCGACCCCGGACCGAAAGGAGTGCCCGTGAAGACCGTGCTGATCGCCAACCGCAAGGGCGGATGTGGCAAGACCACGATCGCCGTAACCTTGGCCGCCGCCCTGGCCGATGGCGGCTGGAAGGTGGCGCTAGCCGATGCCGACCCTCAGAAATCGTCCTGGCGTTGGCTGAAACGCCGCCCCGAGGGCGTACCGTCGATCCAGGCGTTGGACTGGACATTGCTGGGCGCCTACGGGAAGGCGCCCAAGAATACCGATTGGGTGATCGTGGATGCGCCCGGGTCATTGTACGAGGAGGCCACGCGCGACCTGGTGGCAGAGGCCAAGGCGGTGATCGTGCCGGTTCTGCCTTCGTTCTTCGATGCGGATGCGACGCGGCGTTTCCTGAAGGAGATCGCCGAGATCAAACGCATCCGCAAGGGCAAGGTCAGCGTCGAGGTGGTGGCCAATCGCGTGCGCCCGCGCGGGCGCGACCGGGCGCGGCTGGCGGCCTTTGCGGACAAGATCGGCCAGGCCCCGGTGGCGGAACTTGCCGACCGCGTGGCCTATGGCGATCTGGCCGAGATCGGGCTGACCGTGTTCGACAAGCCGCAGAAAGCCTATGCGCCGATGCGCGCGCAATGGACGCCGCTGCTGTCGGCCCTGACGACCTAGCGCGGGTCAGGCCCGGCGCGGCGTGCGGTACAGGGTTTCGGGGCCGCGTTCCTGCACCAGGCGCATGTCGGCCTCTGTGCCGTAATGGGGCTGCTGGGTCAGGTGGGGCAGGCGGTCCGACACCTCGCGGGCCAGATCCTCGGGCAGTAGGCCCAGCATCGATTCGTTGACCAGCAGGCTTTCGGTGGGCACGCCTTCGGCATAGACGATTTCGTGGTTGTCGAAGACCAGATGGAAATACTCGACAAAGCCACCCTTGCGGATAAAGACGCGCTCGCCCTCCACCAGATGGACGGCCTTGATCAGCACCTCCGAGGTTTCGGCCAGCCTGTCGCGCCCGCGCCGATACAGGAACAGGCGCTGATGCTGGCTGACGATCAGGTCTGCGTCGTTGCCGAAGGTATTGCGGGTGATGACCACCGGCGCATAGGGGCCGATGGCGCGTACCGTCCGACGGCCGATCCAGCGCAGGGGCTGTGCGCCGTGATCGCGGGTCATGACCCGGTCGCCGGGGCGCAAATCCTCTACCGCGCGGGGGGCGCCGCCGGCCAGCGCGATCATGGTGCCGCGGGTAAAGGCAACTGATGTGATGTCGGCCAGCCGAACCGGGCCGGGGGCGGCCTCTGTGTTGATAAGGGTATAGCGGGCCTTGGGTTCCATCGGATCCAGCGGCAAGAAGACCGGCCGATCGCGGTCGCCGCCGACCGAGATCAGCAGAACGCCCACCTGCGCCCCGTCCGCCCCCATGAAGGTCAGCCGCCCCTCCAGCGTCAGGGTGTTGCCCGCCGCGCCCAGTTCCGAACCGGGGGCAACGGTCGGGGCCTCTGGCCCGGCGCCCATGAATTCCCCGCGCCGCCCGCCGGGGTCGCTGACCAGCAGGTGCACGGCCTCTGCCCCGGGGTGCAGGGCATAGACATCGCCGGGGCACTGTTCGTCCAGCGGGCCAAGCGCATCGCCCAGATTCGCCCCGGAAACGACCATCAGGTCGGAGGCGGAAAAGACGTGGCAGCCGTAACTGGCGCGGTTGGAGTGGGGGGCAGGCATATCAATCTCTCGCATCGTGACGCTACAGGATATCGGACAACCCCCGCCACCGATGTCCCGCTTCACACGCCAAGTTTACGCCCCGGAAGGGGGTGGGTCAATGATCGCGGGCGCGCCACTGTGTAAACGTTTCCGCAGAACTGTTTCAAATTGCGGAACAATCACCCTCGCGTCTCGCCGCCCTTTCGCATGGGGGCTGGGGCTGCTATCGCAAGGGACAGGGTAAATGGGAAACGGGAGAACCGCGATGGATCTGGGGATCGGGGGCAAGCGGGCGTTGGTCTGCGCCTCGTCAAAGGGGCTGGGGCGGGGCTGTGCCGAGGCGCTGGCCGCCGCCGGTGTTGAACTGGTAATGAATGCGCGTGGGGCCGAGGCGCTGGAGGATGCCGCCGGTGTGATCCGGGCCGCCCATGGCGTACAGGTGACGACCATCGCCGCGGACATTACCGATCCCGCCGGCCGGGCCGAGGTTCTGGCCGCCGCGGGGGATGTGGACATTCTGGTGACCAATGCGGGCGGGCCGCCGCCGGGCCTGTGGTCGGACTGGGATCGCGATGATTTCATCGCGGCCCTGGATGCCAACATGCTGGCGCCCATCGCGCTGATGACCGCGCTGCTGCCGGGGATGATGGATCGCGGCTGGGGAAGGGTGGTCAACATCACCAGCCAGTCGGTCAAGGCGCCGATCCCGGTGCTGGGTCTGTCCAATTCCGCCCGTGCGGGCCTGACCGGCTATGTCGCGGGCACCGCGCGGCAGGTCGCCCCCCATGGCGTGACGATCAACAACCTACTGCCGGGCATCCATGCCACCGACCGGGCCGATGCGCTGGACCGCGGCGTGGTCCAGGCAGAGGGCATCACCCTGGACGAGGCACGCGCGCGCCGCGCCGCAACGATTCCCGCGCGCCGCTATGGAACGGCACAGGAATTCGGGGCGATGTGCGCCTTTCTGTGTTCGCAGCATGCGGGCTTCGTTGTGGGGCAGAACATCCTGCTGGATGGCGGTGCGGTGAATGCCACGCTCTAGCCGTGCAGCAACCGGCGGCTTGCCGTCCGGCGGGTGCGTTGCTATGTCACGGGAAAATCCGATTGTTTTTCTCGGACATCGTGCGAAAGGCTGACCGTGACCGCCCCAATTCCCCGGCTGGAGATCCGAAACATCACCCGCGTCTTCGATGGGCGGCGGGTGGTGGACGATGTCTCGCTCAAGGTGATGCCGGGGCAGGTGACCTGCCTGCTTGGCCCCTCGGGCTGTGGCAAATCAACGACGCTGCGCATCATCGCGGGCGTCGACATGCAGGATGCGGGCGAAATCTACATTGACGGCAAGCTGATCTGCGACACCGTCTTTCGTATCCCGCCCGAGCGCCGCTCGATCGGGCTGATGTTTCAGGATTTCGCCCTGTTCCCGCATCTCAGCGTCGGGCAGAACGTGGCCTTTGGCCTGTCGGGGTCCAAGGCCGAGAAACGCGCCAGGGTCGAGGATCTGCTGGATCGCGTGAACCTGCGCCGCTTCATCGACGACTACCCGCATCAGCTGTCGGGCGGCGAACAACAGCGCGTGGCCCTGGCCCGTGCACTGGCGCCGCGTCCCCGGATCATGCTGATGGATGAACCGTTTTCGGGCCTGGACAACCGCCTGCGGGACGAGATCCGCGACCAGACGCTGGGCGTTCTGAAGGATGAGGGCACCGCCGTTCTGCTGGTCACCCATGAGCCGGACGAGGCGATGCGCATGGCCGACGAGATCGCCCTGATGCGTGGCGGCCAGATCGTTCAGCGCGGCGCGCCCTACAACATCTACAACGCCCCGGTAGACCGTGCGGCGGCAGCGTTTTTCAGCGATATCAACGTGATCCGGGGTAAGGTTCGGAACTTGCTGACGGAAACGCCCTTTGGCCAATTCCTGACCCCGGCGATGCCAGACGGGGCAGAGGTGGACATCATCATCCGCCCCCAGCACGTCAAGATCGACTTCGACCGCAACGGGCGCGGCCCCGGACCCACGCCCGAGGATGGCGTGCCGGCCCGGGCCTTCGTTCAGCGCGCGCGTTTCATGGGGTCCGAAAGCCTGGTCGAATTCAGGATGGACTATGACGATTCCATCCTGAAGGCGACCGTTCCGGCGGTTTTCCTGCCCAAACCGGGCACCCCGATGTGGCTGATGATCCGCCGCGACCGCTGTTTCGTGTTCCCCACCGACGGATCGGGGCGCGCGGCCTAGCGGCGGCCCCTGTCCGGTCGCCGATGGGACAGCCTCGGGCCGAACCGGGGGCATCCCCCGGTTCGGCCTAGATCGTTCAACTGTTATGCACCTCGACCGGCGCGCCAGAGGCCATGTCGGTGCCGATATAGGGCTTGTGCGCGGTCTTCCACGCCGCGAACCCGCCCTGCAGATGCGCCGCGCGTTCGTGCCCTGCGGCCAGGTAGGCCTCGGCCACCTTGCGCGAGCGCACGCCAGACCCGCAATGGAACACGATCCGCTTGCCCCCCTCTTCGGGCAGATAGGCCGCCTCGAACCCGGCCAGCGGGAACAGCAGCGCGCCGTGGATGTTCTCGAACATGTATTCCTGCGGGGTGCGCACGTCGATCAGCACGACCTTGCCGTCCTTCAAGCCCTGCTGCAGGTCGTCGCAATCCCAGTGTTCCAGCGTCTTGCCGTTCACGTCCTCGGTATGCATCGGAAACTCCTCATCCTTCCAGATTCTCGTTTCATCTGTGACGAGTTTGGGTGAAACGCAGGTGACAGTGCAAGCGCGGCGTGGCGGGCCTGCGATGGGCAAATATTCGCGGATTCGCGGCGGAAGGGGCTTTGATCTGTCTGCAAGACCCAATAGATGTTGCAGACGGAATATGAAGCGGGGGCGCAACGAACCGGCCCCAAGGGAGAAGACCATGCTGAACAATATCGGCCTTCCCGGCCTGCTGCTCATCGCCGTCGTCGTGCTGGTGCTCTTCGGGCGCGGCAAGATTTCCTCGCTGATGGGCGAGGTGGGCAAGGGGATCACCGCCTTCAAGAAAGGCGTCAAGGAGGAAACGGAAGAGGCCAGCAAAAGCCTTGAATCCGCCCGCGACGTGACCCCCGAAGAAGAGAAGGACAAGGCATAACCGCCTGTCCGCCATCAGGGGCGCCTGCACATGTTTGACCTCGGCTGGACCGAACTTCTGCTGATCGGCATCGTTGCCTTGATCGTGGTAGGCCCCAAGGATTTGCCGGGCATGTTCCGCACGCTGGGCCGCTTTACCGCCAAGGCGCGCAACATGGCGCGCGAATTCCAGCGCGCGATGGACGATGCCGCCGATCAGGCCGGGGTCAAGGACACGGTGAACGACCTGCGCGATGTCGCCAACCCGCGCAAGATGGGCCTGGATGCTCTGGACGGGGTCGCCGACAGTTTTGAAAAGTGGGATCCGGCCCGGCCCAATGCGAAACCTGCCCCCGCCACCGCAGAGATGACCGAGGACCGCGCCGCCCGGACGGAAGCGATGCACAAGGCCGTCGAGGAAAAGGCCGCCGCCCGGCGCGCCGCAGAAACCGCCGAGAAGATGGCCGCCGGCACCGCCGATGAAACCGCGCCGGTGCCCGAGAACAAGAGCGACGCATGACCACCGGCCCGGATATCGACGACAGCAGCGCCCCCCTGATCGAGCACCTGGCCGAGCTGCGCACGCGGCTGATCTACGCGCTGGCCGCCTTCGTGGTGGCGATGGTGCTGTGCTTCATGGTCTGGAACCCGATCTTCAACTTCCTGACCAGCCCGATCTGCGGCGCCCTGGCCGAGCGCGGGCAGGATTGCGGCCTGTACCTCATCAAGCTGCAAGAGGGTTTCTTCGTCGCGATCCAGATTTCGCTGGTCGGTGGTCTGGCGCTGTCCTTCCCCTTCATCGCGTTCCAGATGTGGCGCTTCGTGGCGCCGGGTCTGTATCGCTCGGAAAAGACCGCGTTCCTGCCGTTCCTGATCGCCTCGCCCTTCATGTTTTTCCTCGGCGCGGCTTTCGCCTTCTATGTCGTCACGCCGCTGGCCTTCGATTTCTTCCTGGGCTTCCAGCAGGTCGGCACCCTGGGGGCCGAGGGCGAGGTTCAGTCTGAAACCGCAGGCATCACCTTCCACGGGTCGGTGCAGGAATACCTGGCGCTGACGATCAAGTTTATTGTCGCCTTCGGCCTGTGCTTTCAGTTGCCGGTGCTGCTGACCCTGATGGGCAAGGCCGGTCTGGTTTCGGCCGAGGGGTTGGGCACCATGCGCAAATACGCCGTGGTCGGCATCCTGGTGCTGGCCGCCCTGGTTACGCCGCCCGATGTCATCACGCAGGTGATCCTCTTCGTGGTGGTCTATGGCCTGTACGAGGTGTCGATCCTGCTGGTGCGCCGCGTCGAAAAGAAGCGCGAGGCCGAGCTGCGCGAACAGGGCCTGTGGTTTGAGGATGACGCCGACGATCCCGAGGACGACCCCCTGATGCGCGAGTTCGATGAGGACGGGGGCGAGGGCCAGCGCCCGTGACCCCCGAGACCCAGCAGCTGAGCCGGATCGCCGATGCGCTGGAGCGGATGCAGCCCGCCCCGGCCGCAGCCCCCGATTTCGATACCGCGGACGCCTTTGTCTGGCATGTCGCGCCCGACCGGCTGGCGCCTGTTGCACGGGTGAACCGGGTGGATCTGACCCTGCTTCAGGGGATCGACCGTGCCCGCGACACGCTGCTGGACAACACGCGCCATTTCGCCCGGGGCCTGCCCGCGAACAACGCCCTGCTGTGGGGCGCGCGCGGCATGGGAAAATCCAGCCTGGTCAAGGCGGTGCACGCCGCCGTTCTGGCCGAGGGGCACGCCCTCAAGATCGTCGAGGTCCAGCGCGAGGATCTGCCGTCGATCGCGCGCCTGCTGACCCTCTTGCGCGACGCCCCGCACCGTTTCGTGCTGTTCTGCGACGACCTGTCCTTTTCCCATGACGACCAGCATTATAAATCGCTCAAGGCGGTGCTGGATGGCGGGATCGAGGGGCGGCCGGACAACGTGGTCTTCTACGCCACGTCCAACCGGCGCCACCTGATGCCCCGCGACATGATCGAGAATGAGCGCAGTTCCGCCATCAACCCCTCCGAGGCGGTCGAGGAAAAGGTCTCGCTCTCGGACCGTTTCGGCCTGTGGCTGGGGTTCCATCCGTGCAGTCAGGACGAATACCTGTCCATGATCGCGGGCTATTGCAGCGCCTACGGGGTCGAGATCGACCCCGACACCCTGCGCGCCGAGGCTATCGAATGGCAGGCCACGCGCGGCGCGCGCTCGGGGCGGGTGGCATGGCAATTCTTTACCGACCTTGCCGCGCGGCGCGGCGTTCGGCTCTGACGCGCCTTATGCTTCTTCTTGGTGAAAATACCCAAATCCGGGCGCGCAGCGTCCGGTGAAAAATCTTTCCTAAGATTTTTCATCCCGAAGGATTTTCGTGAAAATCCTTCGATCTGTTACGGCGTGAGATACGGCATCGGATCCACGCTTTCGAACCCCTTGCGCAGCTCGAAATGCAGGAAGGCGGGATCGCCCGCGCGCAGGTCGGCGACCTGCTGGCCGCGGCTGACGCGGTCGCCCTTTTCCACCGAGATGTTCTCGATATTGGCATAGACCGACAGCATGTTGTCCGCGTGGCGCAGCACCAGGATCGGCACTTGTCCGGTATCGCGGGTGATCGCGGCAACGGTGCCGTCGGCGGCGGCGCGCACCGGGCTGCCGGCGCTTCCAGAGATGTCCAGCCCGTCGTTGCGGCCCTTTTCGTATTCGCGGATGATGCTGCCCGTCACCGGCATGGCAAAGCGCGCGCGCGCGCTGCTGTCCTCGGCCATGTTGGGCGAGGGCGGGGTCTGTGCCGGGGCGGCGCTCTCTTCGCGGGGCAGGGGCTGCGCGGCGCTGGGGGGCGTTGTGACGGTCGAGTGGGCGCCGGGCACCTCTTCTGCCAGGCGCGGGGCCGGCGCGGCGGCGGTCTGTCGCGCAGGCACGGGGATCAGCAGGTATTGCCCTTCGCGCACCATCAGGTCGGCGCCCAGCCCGTTCCAGTCCGCCAGCGCGCGCACCGTGACATTGTAAAGCCGCGCGATGGAATAGACTGTCTCGCCGCGTTCCACCTTGTGCCGGATCGGCTCGGTGCCCACGGGGGCAGCGGCGGTGCCGCGCGCGGGTTGGTTGCCGGGCTCGGCCCGGTCGATGGCATCGCCCGCCAGGCGGGTGATGTCGATGTCGTCGCCGGGGCGGATCGGGCCGGTGGTCGTGGCCCCCGTCGCCGGCGAGGGTTCGGCCACCCGGCGGGGCAGCGCGACGATTTCGCCGTGGCGCAGCTGGGCGTCGGGGGGCAGGCCGTTATAGCCGGCCAATTCGGCCTCGGGCAAGCCGACCCGCGCGGCGATGTCGCCGACCGTGTCCCCGGCGCGGGCCACCGCCACCTGGTAGTTGGGGTAAGAGATCACGCCGCGATTGTCGGGCTCCGGCCGGGGTGCGGTTTCCATCCGCAGGGAATCGCTGCCCCCACCTCCCGCCAGGTTGCGAAAGTCGTAATCCCAACCGCTGCCGCAACTGGCAACGGCCATCAGCGACAGTCCAAGCATCAGCGCCCGGACGGGCCGGCGAAGGGGGCGGTGCAGGGTGACCATGGCTCGATACCTCGCGTTTCGGGGACCGTTGCGCGGCCCCTCTCGTTCAGTCCTGTCCCAGTCCCTCGACCAGCGGGACGAAGCGCACGAGGCGCAACTCTTCGTAGTCGAACCCGGTCTCGGTGCGTGTCACCTTGATCAGGCTTTGCACGGCGTCCGACTGCCCGACCGGCAGCACCATGATACCGCCTGTGCGCATTTGCGCCAAGAGCGGTCCGGGCGGGTCCTCGGCCGCGGCGGTGACAAGAATGCGATCAAAGGGGGCCTGTTCCGGCAACCCGTGCGAGCCGTCCGCCGCAATGGCGGTGACATTGGTCAGCCCCAGGGCCTCGAACCGTTTCTGCGCCTCTTGTGCCAGGCGGCGGTGGCGTTCCACGGTGTAGACGCGGCGCGCCAGTCGCGACAGGATGGCGGCCTGGTAGCCCGAGCCGGTCCCCACCTCCAGCACCTTGTCGCGGGGCTGGGGGTTCAGCGCCTGGGTCATGATCCCCACGACAGAGGGCTGGCTGATCGTCTGGCCGCAGGGGATGGGCAGCGGCATATCTTCGTAGGCGCGCTCGGCGAACAGCCCGGTAACAAAGGCGCCGCGGTCGATTTCCTCCATCGCGTGCAGAACGCGGCTGTCCGTCACCCCCTTGGAGCGCAGCGCGAAGAGGAACTGCATCTTCCGCTCGGCGGCCTTGTCGGTCATTCCAGCCTCATGCGCAGATCGTCCAGCCGGTCATGGGCGGTCAGGTCCGCGCGCATCGGCGTCACGGCGATATGGCCATCCAGGTTCAGCGCCGCGTCCGATCCCGGCGCCGTGGGCAGGTTCTGCGGCCCGCCCTTGATCCACAGGAATTTCCGCCCCGAGGGCGAGCGGTGCGGTTCCACCCCGAAGGAGGCATCCCGGCGATAGCCCTGCGGGCCGACCCGCAGCCCCTTGACCTTGTCGGCGGGCAGGGGCGGGAAATTGACATTGTAGAACAGCCGGTAATCGGCGCTGTCCCAATGGCCGTTATCCCAAAGCGCCTTGACGGTGGCAGCGCCGTGGGTGCGCGCGGCCTCGAATTGCAGGGGTTCGTCGAAATTCAGCGGTCCCAGATATTGCGACAGCGCGATCGCGGGCAGGCCTTGCAGGGCGGCCTCCATCGCGCCGCCGATTGTGCCCGAATACAGCACGTTTTCCGCGGCGTTGTTGCCCCGGTTGACGCCGGACAGGACCAGATCGGGCCGGGTATCGCCCATGACATCGTGCAGCGCGGCCAGCACGCAATCGGCGGGCGAGCCTTCGGCGGCAAAGCGGCGCGGCCCCAGTTCCGCGATCATCATCGGGTGGGTGTAGGAAATCTTGTGCGCCACGCCCGATTGCTCAAAGGCGGGGGCGACGACCCAGACCTCGCCGTCCGGGCCTGCGACCTCGGTCGCGATGGCCTCCAGCACCTTCAGCCCCGGTGCGTTGATCCCGTCGTCATTGGTGATGAGAATGCGCATGCTTGCCCGCCGCCCTTGTTCCCGCCCTCAATAGTGGAGCGGCGGCGGGCCGTAAAGCACGTCAGGCGCAGCGGTCAACCCAGTGAGAGCGTATCCACCATGCGCCCTGCCTCGTCGCGGGGACGGGCGAGCGTACTGGTGTCCTCGCCGGGGTAGAAGCGGTTGCGATGCGCGGTGGGCATCGGGGCGGGCACGAAGCTGTGCACATGCACGTCCTGCAGCCGTTCCTGTTCTGCCTGCCAGCCGGCGAACAGCGCGCGCTGCGCGGCCTTGCAGGCGGAATAGGTCCCCAGGAAGGGCGTATCCTTCATGGCGTCATCGACAAAGACGGCATGACCGCCCCCCGCTGCTGCGCGCAACAGCGGCGCCACGAAATTGATCAGGATGCCGGTTGCATGAACGTTCACCGAAACCGCCTTTTCCCAGTAGGTCAGGTCGGTCTGCTCGGCCGGGCTGAAGGGCATGGTCTGGATCGCGGTATGCACCCACAGGTCCAGCTTGCCCCAGCGGTCGTAGATCCCCCGGCACAGTTGGCGCATCGCCTCAGTCTCGGCGATGTCCATGGGGGCCAGCGTGGCGGTGCCGCCGGCCGCGGTGATGCGGTCGTCCAGCTCCTCCAGCCCGCCCTCGGTGCGGGCGACGGCGATGACGTGATAGCCGCGGGCGGCCAGTTCCTCGGCCACGGCGGCGCCAAAGCCGCGCGAGGCCCCTGTCACAAGGGCGATTTTCTGATCGGTCATGGGCGGGATTTGCGCCGAAACCGGGGCAAGGTCAAGGGCCGTCCCGATGGGCAGATTGATGCAGGTCAGGGGACGGGTGCCGAAATGGTCCTAGGCTGGGATTGCGCCCGGGCCGGGCGCATCTGAGAGAGGCTTGAGATGACACGGCAAGCACATCACATGTGGGGCATGGCGACGGCCATGGTCTTGACGCTGACGCTGACGCTGGCACCGGCGGTGCGGGCGGACAGCTGCATCAGCTTGGGCGCCACCCAGTTCATCGACGGGCAACGGATCTGCGTGTCCTCGGTTCTGGGGCCGCAGGCGGGCAACGATTACGGGCCGGACAACCTGATCGACGGCAACGACCGAACCGCATGGTGCGAAGGGGCGGCGGGCCTGGGCATCGGCCAGCGGCTGTCGGTCGAGGTCTTTGGCGGGCCGCCGTTTTCCATGGTCTACCTGAAGAACGGCTATGGCAAGTCGACCACGTCCTACTATTCGAATGCACGTCCCCGCACGGTGGAATTCGCCAATGATGCCGGTGCGCGGCATGTCATGACGTTGCCGGATTCGCCTGCGGAAATCGACATCCTGATCCCGGGGCCCCCGGCGCGGCGTTGGGTTACGATGACGATCCTGGATGTCTATCCCGGCACGAAATACCAAGATACCTGCCTGAACGCCTTTGGCGTCAATTTCGAATGGGGAAACCTGCCGATGCGCTGACGATCAGCCTGCCGCCTTCAGCGCGAATCCCTTTTCGATCATGTCGCTGGGCGCCACCGGGTAATCGCCAGAGAAGCAGGCGTCGCAGTATTGCGGGCAGCCGGGGTTGCGGCCTGCGGCCTCGCCCACGGCGCGGTACAGGCCGTCGAGCGAAATGAAGCTGAGCGAGTCCACCTCCAGGTGGTCGCGCATCTCTTCCTCGGACATGCGGCTGGCCAGCAGCTTTTCCCGCTCGGGCGTGTCCACCCCGTAAAAACAGGGCCAGGCGGTGGGCGGGCTGGCGATGCGGAAATGCACCTCCTTGGCGCCGGCATCCAGGATCATCTCGCGGATCTTCTGGCTGGTGGTGCCGCGCACCACGCTGTCATCGACCAGCACCACCCGCTTGCCCGCGATCAGGGCGCGGTTGACGTTCAGTTTCAGCCGGACGCCCATGTTGCGGATCTGTTCGGTCGGTTCGATGAAGGTGCGCCCGACATACTGGTTGCGGATGATCCCCATGCCGTAGGGAATGCCGCTTTCATGGGAAAAGCCGATCGCCGCAGGCGTGCCGCTGTCGGGCACCGGGCAGACCAGGTCGGCCTCTACCGGGGCCTCGCGGGCCAGTTCCACGCCGATCTGGCGGCGGGTTTCATAGACCGAGCGGCCATGCAGAATGGAATCGGGGCGCGAGAAATAGACATGCTCGAAGATGCAGAAGCGCGAGGCGGCCTGGCGGAAGGGGCGAAAGCTTTCCACCCCGTTCTCGGCGGAGATGACCACCATCTCGCCCGGCTCGATCTCGCGCTCGAACTCGGCGCCGATGATGTCCAGCGCGCAGGTTTCCGAACTCAGCGCCCAGCCGTCGCCCGCCCGGCCCAGCACCAGCGGGCGCACGCCCAGCGGGTCGCGCACGCCGATCAGTTTGGTGCGGGTCATGGCCACGACGGAAAAGGCCCCCTCGACCCGGCGCAGGGCGTCCTTCATCCGTTCGGGAATGGTCTTCTGGAAGGAGCGCGCCATCAGGTGAATGATGCATTCGCTGTCGGATGAGCTTTGGAAGATCGAGCCGTGGTCGATCAACTCGCGCCGCAGGGCCTCGGCATTGGTGATGTTGCCGTTATGGGCCAGCGCCGCGCCCCCCATGGAAAACTCGCCAAAGAAGGGCTGCACGTCGCGGATGGCGGTCTGGCCCTTGGACCCGGCAGTCGAATAGCGCACATGCCCGATGGCCAACTGGCCGGGCAGGGTTTCCATCAGGCTGGCCTTGGTAAAGTTGTCGCGCACATAGCCGAAGCGCCGGGCCGAGTTGAAGCCGGTCGCGGGATCGTAGCTGACGATGCCGCCGGCCTCTTGCCCGCGATGTTGCAATGCGTGCAGCCCGAGGGCCACGAAATTGGCGGCATCGGTCACACCGATTACGCCGAATACGCCGCACTCTTCGCGCAGCTTGTCATCGTCAAAGGGATGGGCGAGGGGCATCTGGGGCATGGGCCGCGGCACTCCGAATCCAGATTGTCGGGTTTGGCCCCTCTCTAGTGCCTTGCGGCGGGGCTGTCACGAAAGGATCACAAAGAGGGTGCCGTCACTCGGGCGCGTCGCAATGGCCCACTAGCTTTTCGTAGTATCCCGTCAGCCAGCCCCAGGCCTTGTCCGGGTCCTGTTCGCGGATCCGCTCGGTGACCCGTTCAAAGATGGCGGCCGATTGCGAATTATCGACCATCGGGATGTCCTGGGTCGGGTTCACCGTGTCGTAGACAAAGAAGGCCAGCGCCACCAGCGCCAGCCCGCGCAGCGCGCCGAACAGGAAACCCGCGCCCTGGTCCAGCCCGCGCAGCAGCGTGCCCTGCACGATGCTCGACATCAGCGGGGTAAAGATCGACATCACCACCAGCGCCAGCGCGAACACCGCCGCAAAGGCCGCGATGATCGACAACTGACAGGAATCGGCCAGGAAATCGCCCAGCATCGGGATTTCCTGCATCAACGGTTCCGCCTGCGCGGCAAAGGTGAAGGCGACCACCGCGGCGACGATCCATCCCAGGATGGCCATGGCCTCGCGCACGAAACCGCGGGAATAGGCCAATATGCCCGAAACCACGATGACCGCGGCCACGATCCCGTCGATGGCGGTGAATCCTTCCATGGCTGGTCCCTCCGGGGTTTGCTAGCCGGCGCCGAACATTTCACCCACAAAGGCGGTCAGGTCGGCGATTTGCCGGACCGTCATGCCCGCGGGCGCGCCCGGCTTGCTGCGCGCGGGTGCGATCGCGGATGAAAAACCAAGTTTCCGGGCCTCTTTCAACCGGTTTTCGGTCTGTCCGACAGGGCGAAGCGCGCCGGACAGCGATATTTCCCCAAAAACCACGCAATCGGCGGGCAGCGCGGCATCTTCGCGCGCGCTGAGCAGGGCGGCGGCCACCGCCAGGTCGGCGGCGGGTTCTGTGACCTTCATGCCGCCAGCCACATTCAAGAAGACATCGAAGCCCGCGAAGGGAATGCCGCAGCGGGCCTCAAGCACGGCGAGGGTGGTGGCCAGCCGCCCGGCGTCCAGCCCAACCACCGTACGCCGCGGCGTGGCCAGGGGCGAGGGCGCGACCAAGGCCTGGATTTCGGTCAGAACCGGGCGGGTGCCCTCGATTCCGGCAAAGACCGCGGCACCGGGGGCGGGGTTGTCCCGTTCGGACAGGAACAGCGCCGAGGGGTTTGCAACTTCGGCCAGCCCGGCGCCGGTCATTTCGAAAACGCCGATTTCGTCGGCCGGGCCGAAGCGGTTCTTGACCGCGCGCAGGATGCGAAACTGGTGGCCGCGCTCGCCCTCGAAATACAGCACCGTGTCGACCATGTGTTCCACCACGCGGGGGCCGGCGATCTGGCCCTCCTTGGTGACATGGCCCACCAGCATGACCGCGCTGCCGCGCCGCTTGGCAAAGCTGGTCAGTTCATGCGCGGCGGCGCGCACCTGCGACACGGAGCCGGGGGCGCTGTCCACCGTGTCGGCCCACATCGTCTGGATCGAGTCGATGATTGCCAAATCGGGGCGTTCGGCATCCAGCGTGGTCAGGATGTCGCGCAGGCTGGTTTCGGTGGCCAGCTTGACCGGCGCATCAGCCAGCCCCAGCCGATGCGCGCGCATGCGCACCTGGGCGCTGGCCTCTTCGCCAGAAATATAGAGGCATTTCAGCCCCTTGCGGGCGAAACTGGCCGCCGCCTGCAACAGCAGCGTGGACTTGCCGATGCCGGGGTCGCCGCCAACCAGGATCGCCGAGGCCGGGACCAACCCGCCGCCCAGCACCCGGTCGAGTTCGGCCAAGCCGCTGGCGGCGCGGGGCGGTTCGGGTTCGGCCGTGCCGAGGTCTGCCAGCGGGATCATCCGCCCGCGTGCCCCCCCAAGGCTTTTCGCTGAGGGTCCGGCAGCAAGCGGCGCCTCTTCCTGGATGGTGTTCCAGGCGCCGCAGGCCTCGCACTGGCCGGCCCATTTCTTGTGACGCGCGCCGCAGGCGGTGCAGGTAAAGGTGGCGGTGGGTTTGGCCATGCCCCTTGTTGCCCCAGCCGCGCGCGGGTCGCAAGCGCGCGTTGGGGGCGGGTCAGCCTTGTTCGGCCAGCGCCTCTATCTGGCGGCGCAGCCCGGGCATGTGCAGCCCGGCATTGGACAGTGCGGCCACGATTTCGCCGGTGGGGCGGCGCCCGGCCTCGGCAAAGGCCCAGATCAGGGCGGCGCGCACCCCTGCGGCGCAATAGGCGAAATGCGGCCCCGGCAGGGTGAGGGCGCCTTTCTCGGCCTCCAGCGCGGTGTGGGGAATGGGGCCGTGCGGCACGATTGCCTGGGCGAATTCCAGCCCTGCGGCGCGGGCAGCCGCCGCCATGTCGGCGGCGCGCTCGCCCGGGGGGACCTCGTCATCGGGGCGGTTGCAGATCACCGTGCGGAACCCGGCGGCGGCAAGGGCTGCCAGCTCTTCGGCGGCCGGTTGCGGCCCGGTGGCGAAATCCTCGGTCAGGTGCGCCATGGGCGGCAGGGCGGTGTCGGGTGTCATCACGGGTCCGTGTTTGGGATGGGAACACTCCCGGTCGGGCCGACCGGGCGATGCCACGATAGGCGCAAAGCCAGGCTTGTTGCAATGGCAACGTTTACAGGGGGTTGATGTGGGTCAAGGCGGCGCAAGCGCGCGCATGCAAGTCTGGCCAGATCGTCTGGATGGAGGCTGCAATGGCGTCGGTGGAAGACAGGAAACGACAGCTTCTCAAGCGGCTGTCGGAACTGGATACGCGGCTGCAAGCGATCGGCGACGAACTGGACACGCACCAGTCCCGCGACTGGCAGGAATTGGCCACCGAGCGCGAGGAAGACGAGGTGCTGGAGGGCATGGGCCAGTCGGGCCTGGCCGAGGTGCAGCAGATTCGCTCTGCGCTGGCGCGAATCGAGGATGGCAGCTACGGTTATTGCATGCGTTGTGGGGCGGAAATCGCGCAGGACCGGCTGGATATCGTGCCGGCCACGCCATTTTGCCGCAATTGCGCCGGCTGACGCGTGCTGTATGGATTCGCTGCCATGATGGAGTCGAGCCGATCCCGTTCCGGCCTGATAGGTCGAGGACATGCCGCGCCGGCAGAGAGCCGGGAGGCCATCCGCGCCCGGATTGAGGCCTTGCTGTCCTCTGGAACCGTTGTATCGCAAGTCAATCAGGGCCTGAGCCGCCGCGCCAAGGCCGGCAGCCCATGGGCGGAAACGCCTGTTGCCGCTGCCGACCGCCCCAATCGCGGGGCGGGCACACGCCGCTAGAAAAAAGGCCGATGGAAAGGGAGGGCGCGATGGCGTTCGAACAACTCAAGGCAGGGATCGCGCTGATCCTGGAAGAGATCGAGAAACGGCCAGAGGATCGCCACGTCCTGCGGGAAGAGCTGCGCGAGAAAATCGCCGAGCTGCGCGGTCTGGGCATGCCGGTGCCCGAGGACATCCTGAAGCTGGAAAAGCAGCTTGAGGATGACGACTCGGACGATCTGTACGACAACATGCCGGTCTGAGGGCGCGACCGCCGCCCGTTTCGGCGGGTGGGACCGCTCAGCCCAGCATGATGCCGATCACGACCATCATCAGCCCCAGGGCCGACAGCCCCAGGGCGGCCATGTTCTGGGTCACAGCGCTTTGCAGGCGGGCGCGCAAGGCGTCCTCTGCCAGGTTGGCCCGGCGGGCGGCGAGGATTTGCAGGATACAGCGGACCAGCCATACCAGCCCCAGCAGCGAGATGGCCGCACCGGCCCAGATCAGCATTTCCATTGTACACTCCGTGGCGGTGTTTCCCGGGGCCTAGTCGATCGGGGCAGGGCGCGCAAGGCGGGGCTTGCGGGCGCGCGGGCGGGGCGCTAGGTCAGATGCCGCCCCCGCCGCGCCTGGCGGGCGGGCACCAGACCAGGAGGGGCAGGATGCAGGACGACGAGACCGCCGCGCCGGACAGCTACAAGGTCACCGCCGGTGAATTGCGCCAGTTCGTGGAGCGGATCGAGCGGCTGGAGCAGGAAAAGAAGGACATCGCCGAGCAGATCAAGGAGGTCTATGCCGAGGCCAAGGGCCGCGGTTACGACACCAAGGCGATGCGCTCGATCATCTCGCTGCGCAAGCGCGACAAGGACGACATCGCCGAGCAGGAGGCGGTGATCGCCCTCTACAAGGAAGCGTTGGGGATGAGTTGAGGCGCCCCGCGCCGTTGGAGGGCAGGGCGATGCGACACCTGACATTTGCGGGGCCGGGTCGGGCGGTTTTGCCGGGGGCCGGTTTTGGCTTGCACCGCATTCTGAGGGGTGCGGCATGACCCCCGCGGCGCGCATCGCGGCGGCGATCGGCCTGCTGGACGGCTGGTTGGCCGGCGGCGCGGCAGAACAGTTGTTGACCAACTGGTCGCGGGCCAACCGCTATGCCGGGTCAGGCGACCGGGCCGCCATCCGTGATCTTGTGTTTGATGCGCTGCGCTGTCGCCGCTCTGTCGAGGCTTTGGGTGGGGGGGACACCGGGCGCTGCATGATGATCGGATTGCTGCGCGCACGGGGCGAGGATCCGCAGACGCTTTTTACCGGCGAGGGGTACGCCCCGGCGCCGCTGACCGCGTCCGAGCAGGGGGGCGGGCTGCCCCCCGCCGATCTGCCCGAACTGGTCGCCTGCGATTGCCCGGATGGCCTGGCCCCGGACTTGCGCGACAGCCTCGGCGCGGATTTTCTGTCGGTGATGCAGGCGTTGCGGCTGCGTGCGCCGGTGTTCCTGCGGATCAACGCCGCGCGGTCAACCGTTGCACAGGTGCGCGCGGCCCTGGCGGAAGAGGGAATCGCCACGCGCCCCCACCCGCTGTCGCCCACAGCACTGGAGGTCACCGAAGGTGCCCGTCGCGTGCGCGGCAGCCAGGCCTTTGCAAAGGGGCTGGTCGAGGTGCAGGATGCCGCCTCTCAGGCCGTTGCCGACATCATGCCCGTGCCCGAGGGCGGCAAGGTACTGGATTACTGTGCCGGCGGCGGGGGCAAGACCTTGGCGCTGGCGGCGCGGGTCGGGGCGACCTATGCCGCCCATGATGCGGCCCCCGCACGGATGCGCGATCTGCCCGCGCGGGCGGCGCGGGCCGGGGCGCGGGTGACATGCGTTCAGGATCCCGCTGCCGGGGCGCCTTATGACCTTGTCATTTGCGATGTGCCCTGTACCGGGTCGGGGGCATGGCGGCGCAGCCCCGAGGCCAAGTGGCGGACCACACCGGCGGACCTGGCCCGCCTGACACAGGTGCAGGCCGGAATCCTGGACCGGGCCGCGCCGCTGGTCGCGCCGGGCGGTGCGCTGGGCTATGCGACCTGTTCCCTGATCCGGGCGGAGAATGGCGATCAGGTGGCCGCGTTCCTGGCCCGTCACGACGGCTGGCACCTGGAGGCCGAGCGCCGGTTGACCCCGCTGCAGGGCGGGGACGGGTTCTATGCCGCGGTGCTGCGCCGTCGGGGTGGGGGATGTTAACCCACGGTTAACGTGTGTCGGGAACACTGCGCCTGCCCGTCACGACCGGAGTCTGCCTTGTCCCGCCCCGCCCCTGCCTTTGCGGTCCTTGCCCGCGATCCCCTTGCCCGGCCAGACGCGCCCGTCTGGTTGCTGGGCGGTGCTGGCGGGTTGGGCGGGTTGGCGATGCTGGCGCCGGGGCCCGCGATGGCCTTGCTCTTGCTGTCGGCCGGCGGGGCGCTGGCCGCGCTGGCGCTGGTCGCCTGGGCCCTGTTTCGGCGCGGGGGGCCGTTTGGGCAGCGGGCCATGGCGCGGCTGATCGCGGATGAAACCGGGGCTGCGGTCGTCACCGATCCGATCGGGCGGGTGCTGCTGGCGACGGGGGCGGCCCGCCACCGCTGGCCTTTGGCCCGCGGCCAGCCGCTGCAGTTCGGGTTGACCGCCCTCTTCGCGGATCCCGCGCGCGCGGTGGCAGACCTGTTGGACGACGCGGCACGCGACAGTGCGGCCCAGCGTCTGGCTCACGGTCCTGCCGGGGCCGTGCGGGTGACCGTGACCCGGGCGGCGCTGCGTGCCTATCTGTGGCGGTTCGAGGGAGGGGAGGCCGAAGGCGCCCCAACGGCCCTGCCCATGCTGCGTGTCACGCGCGGCGGGATGGTCCTGTCGGCCAACCCTGCAACGCGGGCGCTGTTCGCGCGGATGCCACGCACCCTGGCCGATCTGGGGCTGGGCGACCTGCCCGCCGGTTGCGACATAACCGTCGAAATCGCCACGCCGGTGGGGCCGATTCTGCGCCGCATCCTGCGCTTGGCCGTGGATCCCGAGACCGAGGAAATCTACCTGCTGCCTCCGGAGCCGCCGGACAGTGCCGCGCAGGGCGCGCCCGACGCGGTGACCGCGCTGCTGGATGCTTTGCCGGTGGCCCTGGTGCAACTGGGGCGGGATGGCGCGATCCACCTGGCCAACGCCCGGGCGCGGGCGCTGTTGGGGTTGGCCTCGGGCGAGGCCGGCAATCTCTGCGACTTGCTGGAGGGATTGGGGCGGCCGGTCCGCGACTGGCTGGCCGCCGCCGCCGAGGGGCGAACCGCTCATCCCGCAGAGGTTCTGCGCGCCGCCCGTCCCACCTGCGAGACCTATCTGCGGGTCACGCTGACCCCGCATCGCGGGGGCGGGCTGGTCGCGGTCCTGGACGACGTGACCGAGATGAAGACGCTGGAGGCGCAATTCGCCCAAAGCCAGAAGATGCAGGCGATCGGCCAGCTTGCCGGTGGGGTTGCGCATGATTTCAACAACCTGCTGACGGCGATCTCGGGCCATTGCGACCTGTTGATGCTGCGCCACGATGCCGGTGACCCCGATTATGGCGATCTTGTTCAGATCCACCAGAACGCCAACCGCGCCGCCAGCCTGGTGGCGCAACTGCTGGCCTTTTCGCGCAAGCAGACCTTGCGCCCGCAGGTGCTGGACCTGCCCGATGTTCTGGCCGAACTGGGCCACCTGCTGGACCGGCTGGTCGGTGACAAGGTGCGGCTGCGCATGCGCCACGCGCCCGGCCTGCCCCCGGTGCGCGCCGACAAGCGGCAACTGGAACAGGTGGTGATGAATCTTGTCGTCAATGCCCGCGACGCGATGCCGGCGGGGGGCGAAATTCTGATCGAATGCGCGTTGCTGACCGTGCCGGCGCCCTGGCGCCGTGACAAGGCTGTGGTGCCCCCGGGGCGCTATGCGGTGATCCATGTCCGGGATGAGGGGGCGGGCATACCGCCCGACAAGCTGCCCAAGATATTCGAGCCGTTCTTTACCACCAAGCGCCCTGGAGAGGGGACCGGGCTGGGCCTGTCCACCGCCTATGGGATCGTCAAGCAGACCGGCGGTTTCATCTTCGCAGAAAGCGCCGTCGGCGAGGGCAGTTGTTTTTCGATCTACCTGCCCGCCCATGCGGGCGAGGCAGCCGCGCCACCTGCGCCCGCCGCCCCCGCCCCCGAAGAGCCCGCCGCAGGCGGCGTCGTCCTGCTGGTCGAGGACGAGGCCCCGGTGCGGGCCTTCGCCGCGCGCGCCCTGCGCCTGAAGGGCCACACCGTGTTAGAGGCTGCCTGCGGGCAGGATGCGCTGGACCTGCTGGAAGAGGATGATCTGCAGCCCGACCTGCTGATCACCGACATGGTGATGCCGGAAATCGACGGCCCCACGCTGGCCGCCGAGGTGCGGTTCCGTCGCCCGGGCCTGCCCGTCCTGTTCATCTCGGGCCATGCGGAGGAGGCCGCGGGCGAGGCGCGAGCGCGAATCGAGGGGGCGGAGTTCCTGCAAAAACCGTTTTCGCTGGACAGCCTGGCCGCCACCGTCCAGCGCGCGATCGGGTCCGGGCCGCGGTAAGACGGCGTTAACCCTGTTCTGCGAGGGTGCTGTGGAGAAACCTGTTGAAATGTTCCCGTTTTAACCCCATAACGGTGGGAACACATAGTGAACAAGCGCAACGATTGCCGCCCGGCACTGGGTGTGGAATAAGGATGCAACTCATGGCCTCAGCGACCCTTCTCGACATGGCAGACAAGCGTAATCCCGACAAACAGAAGGCGCTCGATTCCGCGCTGGCGCAGATCGAACGTCAATTCGGCAAAGGCTCCATCATGAAGCTGGGCGCCGACAACCCCGTGGCAGAGATCGAGGCCACCTCGACCGGCTCTCTGGGGCTGGACATCGCGTTGGGGATCGGCGGGCTGCCCAAGGGCCGCATCATCGAGATCTACGGCCCCGAAAGTTCCGGCAAGACCACGCTGACCCTGCATTGCGTGGCCGAGGAACAGAAAAAGGGGGGCGTCTGCGCCTTTGTGGATGCCGAACACGCGCTGGACCCGCAATACGCGCGCAAGCTGGGCGTGGACCTGGACGAATTGCTGATTTCGCAACCCGATACCGGCGAACAGGCGCTGGAGATCACCGATACGCTGGTCCGGTCCGGCGCCGTCAGCATGGTCGTGGTCGACTCGGTCGCCGCGCTGACCCCCAAGTCCGAGCTTGAGGGCGACATGGGCGACAGCTCGGTCGGGGTGCAGGCCCGCCTGATGAGCCAGGCCATGCGCAAGCTGACCGGTTCCATCTCGCGGTCCAACTGCATGGTGATCTTCATCAACCAGATCCGCATGAAGATCGGCGTCATGTTCGGCAGCCCCGAAACCACCACGGGCGGCAACGCGCTGAAATTCTATTCGTCCGTCCGGCTGGACATCCGCCGCATCGGCGCGATCAAGGACCGGGACGAGGTCGTGGGCAATGCGACCCGGGTGAAGGTCGTCAAGAACAAGGTCGCGCCGCCGTTCAAGCAGGTGGAATTCGACATCATGTACGGCGAGGGCATTTCCAAGACCGGCGAATTGATCGACCTGGGCGTAAAGGCCGGCGTCGTGGACAAGTCCGGCGCCTGGTATTCCTACGGGGACGAACGCATCGGCCAGGGGCGCGAGAACGCCAAGACCTTCTTGCGCGAAAACCCGGATATCGCGCACGCGATCGAGGACAAGATCCGCGCCGCGCATGGGCTGGATTTCGGCAGCGGCCCCGACGACGACCTGGTCGAGGCCTGAGGCAAGACAGATGACCGATCGGCCGGGCCTTTGGCCCGGCCTTTTTCTTGGGCATGGACAGGCCCCGCGCGCGGCGATACATCGGGGCGACAAACGCCCCACAGGTCCGAAAGGTCAGCCGCACATGCCCAGCCTGAACGAAATCCGCTCGACCTTCCTGAGCTATTTCGAACGGAACGGCCACGAGGTCGTGGACAGTTCCCCGCTCGTGCCGCGTAACGACCCCAGCCTGATGTTCGCCAACTCGGGCATGGTCCAGTTCAAGAACCTCTTTACCGGGGTCGAGACCCGAGATTACAAGCGTGCCACCACCAGCCAAAAATGCGTGCGCGCCGGGGGCAAGCATAACGACCTGGACAATGTCGGTTATACCGCGCGGCACCATACCTTCTTTGAAATGCTGGGCAATTTCAGCTTTGGCGACTATTTCAAGGAACAGGCGATCCCCTTTGCCTGGGAATTGCTGACCCGCGATTTCGATATCCCGGCCGACAAGCTGCTGGTCACGGTTTACCACACCGATGACGAGGCCGCCGAGATCTGGAAAAAGGTTGCCGGCCTGCCGGACGAACGGATAATCCGGATCCCGACCAGCGATAATTTCTGGCAGATGGGCGATACCGGCCCCTGCGGCCCGTGTACGGAAATCTTTTATGACCACGGCGATCACATCTGGGGCGGTCCCCCGGGCAGCCCCGAGGAAGACGGCGACCGGTTCATCGAGATCTGGAACCTCGTCTTCATGCAGTACGAGCAGTTCGAGGACGGCACCCGCCGCGACCTGGCCGCGCAGTCCATCGACACCGGCATGGGACTGGAACGCATCGGCGCCCTGCTGCAGGGCAAGCATGACAATTACGACACCGACCTGATGCGCGCGTTGATCGAGGCCTCGGCCAACGCCACCTCGACCGAACCTGATGGGCAGGGCAACGTGCATCACCGGGTGATCGCGGACCATCTGCGCTCGACCTCCTTCCTGATTGCCGACGGGGTGATGCCGGGGAATGAGGGGCGCGGCTATGTGCTGCGCCGGATCATGCGCCGTGCGATGCGCCACGCGCACCTGCTGGGCGCGAACGATCCGCTGATGCACCGGCTGGTGCCCGCGCTGGTCACCCAGATGGGCGCGGCCTATCCGGAACTGGGCCGTGCGCAAGCGCTGATCGAAGAGACGCTGAAGCTGGAGGAAACCCGCTTCATCCAGACGCTGGACCGGGGTCTGCGACTGCTGGACGACGAATTGGGCAAGCTGCCCGAGGGTGCGCCGCTGCCGGGCGAGGCCGCGTTCAAACTGTATGACACCTACGGCTTCCCGCTGGACCTGACGCAGGATGCCCTGCGCGAAAAGGGCCGCAGCGTGGATGTGGCGGGCTTCGATGCCGCCATGGCCGAACAGAAGGCCAAGGCCCGCGCCGCCTGGTCCGGCTCGGGCGAGGCGAAAGAGGCCCGTATCTGGTTCGAGATCGCAGAGAAGATCGCCCCGACCGAATTCCTGGGCTACGACACCGAGGTGGCCGAGGGCCAGGTCATGGCGCTGGTCGTGGATGGCGCGGCGGTCGACGCGATCCCCGAGGGGGGCGAGGGCTGGATGATCGTCAACCAGACCCCGTTCTACGGCGAATCCGGCGGCCAGGTCGGCGACACCGGCACCTATCTGAAGCCCGAGGGCGCCGGCATGATCCTGGACACGCAAAAGATGTCCGGGGGCCTCTTTGCCCACAAGGTGCAGCCGGAAAAGGCCGCGCTGAGCGTGGGCGATGCGCTAGAATTGCGGGTGGATCACAACCGTCGCGCCGCGATCCGGGCCAACCACTCGGCCACCCACCTGCTGCACGAGGCGCTGCGCCAGACCCTGGGCGATCATGTCGCGCAAAAGGGGTCGCTGAACGCGCCGGACCGGCTGCGCTTTGACTTTTCCCACGCCAAGGCGCTGAGTGCCGATGAACTGGCCACGGTAGAGACCGAGGTCAACGCCTTCATCCGGCAGAACAGCCCCGTCGAAACCCGTATCATGACCCCGGACGACGCCCGCGCCATCGGTGCGCAGGCGCTGTTCGGCGAGAAATACGGCGACGAGGTGCGCGTCGTGTCCATGGGCCGCGCGCCCACGGGCAAGGGGCATGACGGCAAGACCTGGTCGATCGAGCTGTGCGGCGGCACCCATGTTAAACAGACCGGCGATATCGGGTTGTGCGTGGTGCTGGGTGACAGCGCCTCCAGCGCGGGTGTGCGCCGGGTCGAGGCGCTGACAGGGCAGGCCGCGCTGGATCACCTGATCGCCCAGCAAAACCGCCTGCACCAGGTGGCCGAGGTGCTGCGCACAGCCCCCGCGGATGTCGTGGCCCGGGTCAAGGCGCTGGTCGAGGACAAGCGCGCCCTGGAGAACGAGGTCGCGACCCTGCGCCGCGACCTGGCGCTGGCCGGTCCCGGCGGCGCGGCCCCCGAGGCGCGCGAGGTCGGCGGCGTACCTTTCTTCGCGCAGGTGCTGACAGGGGTTTCCGGCAAGGATCTGCCGCCCCTGATCGACGAGCACAAGGCGCGGCTGGGCTCGGGCGCGGTGCTGCTGATCGCGGATGCGGGCGGCAAGGCGGCGGTTGCCGCGGGCGTGACCGAGGATCTGACCGACCGCATCTCGGCGGTGAACCTGGTCAAGGCCGCAGTTGCCGAACTGGGCGGTAAGGGCGGCGGCGGGCGCCCCGACATGGCCCAGGGCGGCGGCAAGGACGCGACGAATGCGGATGCGGCGATCAAGGCTGCCGAAGCGGCGCTGGAAGGGTAGGTCGATGCCAGCCCTTTGGATCGCCCATGTAACCGTCACCGATCCCGCGGCCTATGCCCGCTACGCGGAACTGGCGGGACCGGCCATCGCGACACACGGCGGCCGCTTTATCGCGCGCGGCGGCCGGTTCGTACAGCTAGAGGGCAAGGAACGGCCGCGCAACGTGGTCGCGCAATTCCCCTCGGTCGAGGCGGCAGAGGCCTGTTATCACTCGCCCGAATACCAGCAGGCGCTAGATCACGCCCGCGGCGCCTCGGAACGCGAATTGCTGATCGTCGAGACCTCGGAATAGCCCGTGCCAAGGCTAGCCGAAAGGTGGCCCGCCCGCGATCCGCTTGCCGACTGCGCGCAGCCATGGCCGCATGCCCCAAAAAATAACAGGTTAGTGTGACGGCGCCCCCTGTTCGGGGCGCCTGTCTTCTTCTTGGTCCAAATACCCAAACCGGGCCGCAGGCCCGCGATTTTTCACTGAAAAATCGTCAGCTCGCCGCCCGCGCCGCGCGTTTGCGTTCATGCGGATCCAGGAACCGCTTGCGCAGGCGGACCGCGTTGGGCGTGACCTCGACCAGTTCGTCGTCGTCGATATAGGCGATGGCCTCTTCCAGGCTCATCGTCACCGGCGTGGTCAGCCGCACCGCGTCGTCAGTGCCAGAGGCGCGCACGTTGGTCAGCTTCTTGCCCTTCAGCGGGTTCACTTCCAGGTCGTTGTCGCGCGAATGCTCGCCGATGATCATGCCCTGGTAGACGGGCGCCTGCGCGCCGATGAACAGGCGACCGCGCTCTTCGAGGTTCCACAGCGCGTAGGCGACCGAGGTGCCATCCTCCATCGAGATCAGCACACCCGCGCGCCGGCCCGGGATCGACCCCTTGTAGGGGGCCCATTCGTGGAACACGCGGTTCAGCACCCCGCTGCCGCGGGTGTCGGTCAGGAACTCACCGTGATAGCCGATCAGCCCGCGCGAGGGGACATGGGCCACGATCCGCGTCTTGCCCGCGCCAGCGGGTCGCATTTCGACCATCTCGCCGCGGCGCGCGCCGGTCAGTTTCTCGATCACGACGCCCGAGTATTCGTCATCCACGTCGATGGTGACTTCCTCGATTGGCTCCAGCTTCTGGCCGTCTTCTTCGCGCATCAAAACTTGCGGGCGGGAAATCGACAGCTCGAACCCTTCGCGGCGCATGTTTTCGATCAGCACGCCCATCTGCAATTCGCCGCGGCCCGCGACCTCGAACGCCTCGCCGCCGGGGGTGTCGGTGACACGGATTGCCACGTTCGATTCGGCCTCTTTCATCAGCCGCTCGCGGATCACGCGCGATTGCACCTTCTTGCCGTCGCGGCCTGCCAGCGGGCTGTCGTTGATGCCGAAGGTGACGGTGATGGTCGGCGGGTCGATCGGCTGGGCGGGCAGGGGGGTATCCACCGCCGGTGCGCACAGGGTGTCGGCCACGGTCGCCTTGGACATGCCCGCCAGCGTCACGATATCGCCGGCCTCGCCCTCGTCGATGGGCTGCTGGCCCAGGCCGCGGAAGGCCAGCACCTTGGTCACGCGGAAGTTTTCGATCAGGTCGCCGGTGCGCGACAGCGCCTTGACCTGGTCGCCCGGTTTCACCCGGCCGCTTTCGATCCGGCCGGTCAGGATGCGCCCGATGAACGGGTCCGCACCCAGCGTCGTGGCCAGCATGCGGAAGGGTTCGTCCACATGGGCCAACTGCCGCGGGGCAGGCACGTGATCCAGGATCAGATCGAAGAGCGCGTGCAGATCCTTGCGCGGCCCGTCCAGCGTGGCATCCGCCCAGCCCGACCGGCCCGAGGCATACATATGCGGGAAATCCAGCTGTTCGTCCGTGGCGCCCAGGTTGGCGAAAAGGTCGAACACCTCGTCCAGGGCGCGGTCGGGTTCGGCGTCGGGCTTGTCCACCTTGTTCAGAACCACGATAGGCCGCAGGCCCAGGGCCAGCGCCTTGGAGGTTACGAACTTGGTCTGGGGCATCGGGCCTTCGGCTGCGTCCACCAGCAGCACCACGCCATCGACCATGGACAGGATGCGTTCCACCTCGCCACCGAAATCGGCGTGGCCGGGGGTGTCGACGATGTTCACCCGGTGGCCGTCCCATTCGACCGATGTCGCCTTGGCCAGGATCGTGATCCCGCGCTCGCGTTCCAGGTCGTTGCTGTCCATCGCGCGCTCGGCCACCGCCTGGTTCTCGCGGAAGGCGCCCGATTGTTTCAAAAGCTGGTCCACCAGCGTTGTCTTGCCGTGGTCCACATGCGCGATGATCGCGATGTTGCGAAGGTCCATATCATTTTGCCTTTTTGGGGTTGCCCTGCCGATAGGCGGTTTCGTCCCGAAAAGCCAGAGAGAATGCTCAGTGCGCGCCGGTTTTCGAAAACAGGTGTATCACCGCGATCCCGGCCACGATCATTCCCATGCCCGCGGCCCCGGCCAGATCGATGCGCTGGCCGAACACCGCCCAGCCGATCGCCGCGATCAGAACGATGCCCAGCCCCGACCAGATCGCATAGGCCACGCCCACCGGGATGGTGCGCAGCGCGAAGGACAGAAAGTAGAAGGACAGCGCATAACCGACGACCACGATCACGCTGGGCAGCAGGCGCGTGAATTGCTGGCTGGCCTGCAGCGCGGATGTGCCGACGGTTTCGCACAGGATGGCAGCAAGCAGGAAAAGATAGGATTTCGGCATGGGGATCCTCAGCGCGCGATATAGCGGTCGCGGCGGTGATTGGTGGCGATGATCACGTTCAGCAGGCCCGCGCCGATCAGCGAATAGAGCACCGTCACTGGCGGGATCACCGCAAAGGCCAGGGCAAAGACCACCGCGTCGAATCCCAGTTGCACCCAGCCCGCCTTGATCCCGCGGGTGTCCTGCAACCAGAATGCCAGGATACCCACGCCGCCCAGGGACGCCCCGTGACGGAACAGCGCCAGCAGCCCGGCGCCTGCGGTTGCCCCGGCCAGGATCGCGCCGGCCAGCGGGTGCATCGCCTCGATGCGCAACAGGTTTGGCAGCAACTCGGTGAACAGCGACAGCAACGCCACGGCCCCGAATGTCTTCAGCGTGAAGGCCAGCCCCACGCGGCGCAGTGCCAGCCAGTAGAAGGGCAGATTGAACGCAAAGAACACCGGGCCAAAGCCGATCCCGCTGGCATAGGCCGTCACCAGCGACAGACCGGCAATCTGGCCCGTGACCAGTCCCGCGCTTTGCAGCAGTTGCACCGACAGCGCGACCAGCAGGGTGCCGACGAACAGGCCCTGGATATCCTCTAGCAGGCTATGGCGCGGTGTGGTTTCCATGGCGCCGGGCATGGCGCGGAACGGCCCCGATGTCCAGAGCCAGGCCCAACCCCGCGGGCGCTATTTTTCCAGCGGCAGCTTGGCGTTCATCCATTCGCGGAAGGCGCCCATGTTATAGACGTCCTTGTAACCGGATTTCAGCATGATGCGCGCGGCGACCAGGGCGTCGTTGCCAGTCTCGCAATAGAGGGCAAAGGTCTTTTCGGGGTCCAGCGCCGGGTGGTGGTGCGGGCTGGCGGTGTTCGCCGCATGGCGGACCATGTGCATGGGGATATGAATCGCGCCCTTGCACTTGCCGAAGCGGCGGATTTCATGGTCCGCGCGTACGTCGATCAGCACGATCTGGCCTTTCTCGGCGAATTCGGCGGCCTCGCGCGCGCGGATTTCCTCGACATAAGGGTAGACCTTGCCGAAGAGTTCGACCCAACTGAACATGGCGCGTCCTCCTGTTGCGGCTTCGTGTCCGCGACTATAAGAGGCCGCGCCCGATTGTTAAGCGGCAATCGGCTGACAGGGCGCCGCAGGGGCGGGTGTTCGTCACTTGTTCTCAGTTTCCGGTTGGGAATCGGGGCTGCGTCAACTATTTCTTCACAGGTCAGTCCCGGGGGCAGCCATGGCCGAGTTGAAACGGATCGAGGTGCGCGGCGCGCGCGAACATAATCTGAAGGGCATCGACGTGGATATTCCGCGCGATGCGCTGGTGGTGATTACCGGGCTGTCGGGGTCGGGCAAGTCCAGCCTTGCCTTCGACACGATCTACGCCGAAGGCCAGCGCCGGTATGTCGAGTCGCTGTCGGCCTATGCCCGCCAGTTCCTGGACATGATGGAAAAGCCGGACGTGGACCATATCGCGGGCTTGTCCCCCGCGATTTCCATCGAACAGAAGACGACCTCCAAGAACCCCCGCTCGACCGTCGGCACGGTTACGGAAATCTATGACTACCTTCGCCTGCTGTTTGCCCGCGCGGGCACGCCCTACAGCCCCGCCACCGGCCTGCCCATCGAGGCGCAGCAGGTGCAGGACATGGTCGATCGCGTCATGGGCATGGAGGAGGGCACCCGCGCCTATCTGCTGGCCCCGATCATCCGCGACCGCAAGGGCGAGTATCGCAAGGAATTCCTGGAACTGCGCAAGCAGGGCTTTCAGCGGGTCAAGGTGGACGGGCAGTTCTACGATCTGGACGAACCGCCGACGCTGGACAAGAAATTCCGCCACGACATCGACGTGGTGGTCGACCGGATCGTGGTGAAAGAGGGGCTGGAAACCCGGCTGGCGGACAGCTTCCGCACCGCGCTGGATCTGGCCGACGGCATCGCGGTTCTGGAAACTGCCCCGCGCGAGGGCGACCCCGAACGCCATACGTTCAGCGAAAACTTTGCCTGTCCTGTCAGCGGCTTCACCATTCCGGAAATCGAGCCGCGGCTGTTTTCGTTCAACGCCCCCTTCGGCGCCTGCCCCGATTGCGACGGGTTGGGGGTAGAGCTGTTTTTCGACGAACGTCTTGTCGTGCCCGACGCCGCGCTGACCGTCTGGGACGGTGCCATCGCGCCCTGGCGTAAGGGCAAGTCCCCCTATTTCCGTCAGACGATCGAGGCCATCGCCAAGCATTACGAATTCGACAAGGATACGCCGTGGAAGGATCTGCCCGCCCATGTAAAGCAGGTATTCCTGTATGGTTCGGGCGAGGATGAAATTCCCTTCCGCTATGACGAGGGCGGGCGCGTCTACACCGTGACTCGCGCCTTTGAGGGGGTGATCCCCAACATGGAACGGCGCTATCGCGAGACTGACAGTTCCTGGGTCCGCGAAGAATTCGAACGCTACCAGAACAACCGATCCTGCCATAGTTGCGGGGGGCACCGCCTGCGGCCAGAGGCGCTGGCGGTAAAGATTGCCGGGCTGCATATCGGCGAGGTCGTGCAGATGTCGATCCGCGAGGCCCATGACTGGTGCAAGGCCGTGCCCGACAGCCTGTCGAACCAGAAGAATGAGATCGCCCGCGCCATCCTGAAGGAAATCCGCGAAAGGTTGGGTTTCCTTGTGAATGTGGGGCTGGATTATCTGACGCTGTCACGAAACGCGGGCACGCTGTCGGGCGGGGAAAGCCAGCGTATCCGCCTGGCCAGCCAGATCGGCAGCGGGTTGACGGGCGTGCTGTATGTGCTGGACGAACCCTCCATCGGGTTGCACCAGCGCGATAACGGGCGGCTGTTGACCACGCTGAAAAACCTGCGGGACCAGGGCAATTCGGTGATCGTGGTCGAACATGACGAAGAGGCCATCCGCGAGGCCGATTACGTTCTGGATATCGGCCCCGGCGCAGGCGTGCATGGCGGCCAGGTTGTGGCCCGGGGCACACCGGCCGAGATTGCCGCCGACGCGGCCTCGGTCACCGGGCAATACCTGTCGGGCAGCCGGGAAATCCCCGTACCCGCCGAACGCCGCCCCGGCAACGGCAAAAAGCTGACCGTGGTCAAGGCCAACGGCAACAACCTGAAGGATGTGACCGTCGACTTCCCCCTGGGCAAGTTCGTCTGCGTCACCGGGGTATCCGGCGGGGGTAAATCCACCCTGACCATCGAAACCCTGTTCAAGACCGCCAGCATGCGCCTGAACGGCGCGCGCCAGACACCGGCACCCTGCGAAACGATCAAAGGGTTGGAGGTGCTGGACAAGGTCATCGACATCGACCAGCGACCCATCGGTCGCACACCCCGGTCAAACCCCGCCACCTATACCGGCGCCTTCACGCCAATCCGGGACTGGTTCGCCGGCCTGCCAGAGGCCAAGGCGCGCGGCTATAAACCAGGGCGCTTCAGCTTCAACGTCAAGGGCGGGCGCTGCGAGGCGTGCCAGGGCGACGGCGTCATCAAGATCGAGATGCACTTCCTGCCCGATGTCTATGTCACCTGCGAAACCTGTCATGGCGCCCGCTATAACCGCGAAACCCTTGAGATTCAGTTCAAGGGCAAGTCCATCGCCGATGTGCTGGATATGACGGTTGAGGACGCGCAGGAGTTTTTCAAGGCGGTGCCGTCCATCCGCGAAAAGATGGACGCGCTGGCGCGTGTCGGGCTGGGCTATATCAAGGTGGGCCAGCAGGCCACGACCCTGTCGGGTGGCGAGGCGCAGAGGGTCAAGCTGTCCAAGGAACTGTCGAAACGGGCCACGGGCCGCACGCTTTACATACTGGATGAGCCGACCACGGGCCTGCATTTCGAGGATGTGAAAAAGCTGCTGGAGGTGCTGCACGAACTGGTCGAGCAGGGCAACACCGTGGTTGTGATCGAGCATAACCTGGATGTCATCAAGACCGCCGACTGGATCATCGACATCGGCCCCGAAGGGGGCGACGGCGGCGGGGAAATCGTGGCCGAGGGAACCCCCGAAGAGGTTGCGCAGGTCGAGCGCAGCCATACCGGGCATTATCTGCGCGACATGCTGAAGCCGCGCAAGGTCGCGGCGGAGTAGGGGGCGTGGCGCGCCCCCGGATCGGCCTTGTGCTTGGCTCGGGCGGGGCGCGCGGGTGGTGCCATATCGGCGTGCTGCGCGGGCTTGAGGGATTGGGCCTGCGACCGGACGTGATCGCGGGCTGTTCCATGGGGGCGGTCGTGGGCGCGGCCTATGCCGCTGGCCGTCTGGACGCGCTGGAGGACTGGACGCGCGAGATGACCCGCGCGCGGCTGGTGCGATTGCTGGATGTGCGCCTGTCCAGCGGCGGGCTGGTCGAGGGGCGCCATATCACCGAGGTTCTGGCCGAACTGGGCCTGCCCGACAGTTTCGACGCGCTGGACATGCCCTTCGTCGCCGTGGCCACCGACCTGGAGACCGGGCGCGAGATCTGGCTGCAAAGCGGCGATCTGGGCGCGGCGGTGCGCGCCTCGGCCGCGTTGCCGGGGATCATCAGCCCCTACCGGCATCAGGGGCGTTGGCTGCTGGATGGCGGGTTGACCAACCCGGTGCCGGTGTCGGCAGCGCGGGCATTGGGGGCGGATATCATCATCGCCGCCAACCCGAACGCCAAGCGCCATGGCCGCCTGTGGCGCGCGCCCGACCCCGAACCAGCGATCTGGCAAGGGCTGGCCGACGCGCTGCCCGATGCGGTGCAGGACCAGCTATCCGCGCTGTTGCCCACCCCCGAGGACGGGCCGCGCGCCCCGAATTACCTGGAGGTCGTGTCGATCGCCATCGACGTGATGACCGAGCAGATCCGCCGCAGCCGCCTGGCGGGCGAGCCGCCGCATGTGCTGTTGAACGCCGATTTGGGCGAGATGTCGGTTCTGGACCTGCACCGCGCCCCCGTAGCCATAGACGAGGGGCGGCGCATGGTGGAACGGCAGGCCGAACACCTGCGCGACCTGATCGAGGGGGCCGGATAGCGCCGTCAGGCGGCCAGAATGCGCGTTTCGAACCCGCGCAGGCTGAGCCGGGCCGACGGGCCGTAGCCCTGCCAGGTCTCGGGGTCGAGTTCCGGGAACAGCTCCAGGATCTCGGCCTGCACGTCTTCGTCGAATTCTGCCATGGTCATCGGGCCTGGGTGATAGCTTTCACTCCAGATGCCGTGGGCGCGGACGACCTGATGCCGGGCAAAGAGCATATGAAAATACGTCACCTCGCCGGGGCGTTCGACGATGCGCACGGCGCGGTCGTCTGCCAGGTGTTTGGCGGCGGCCAGAACCTCAGCCTCGCCGAACAGTAGTTCGGCCCGGGCATCCTGGATCAGCAGGCGGTGTTGCTGGGACACCCACAGATCGCGGGTTGCGCCCAGATGGCCCTTGCGGATGCGCACGGGCGCGTGCCGCCCCTGCGCCTGCACCGCGGACCCGCCGATCCAGCGGATCGGTTGCGGCCCCTCGTCCCGGGTCAGGACCAGATCGCCGGGGCGCAGATCTTCGATGGGGCGGGGGCCGTCGGGCGTTTCGATCAATGTGCCTGCGACGAAACAGGGCATCTGGTTGACCGTGACGATGCCGCTGTCGGTTTGTCCGCTGCTGTCCTCGATCGTGTAGTTGAAGGTGACGCTTTCCTCGTCCCCGTCGCCCTGAATCGTGAAGGTGCCGTTGGCGTTCAGCACCACCGTCTGCCCCGTGGTCAGGCTGACGCTGTCGCCCGCGCTGACCGCATTGCCGTTGATATGGGTGACGGTCAGCGTGCCCTGGCCGGTATCGTTGTCCAGCACGTCCAGCGTGCGCGATCCGTTCATGCCCAGGTTGACCTCGTCGTCCTGGGCGATGATGGCGGTTTGCGCGCTGCCGCCGGCGATCAGGATCGAGGTATCGTATTGGCTGTCGACCAGATCGGCCACGCCGATGATCAGCGTGTTGACCTCGCCGACATTGACCGGCGCGGTAAAGGACAGGGTGACCGTGAACCCGTCCATTTCCGTGTTGTACTGGTCAGAACTGTTGTCAATGTACAGGTTGGCGGTGTCGTCGCCGTTGATGTTGCCGATCGAGGCGGTGCCGTCGCCGATTGTCACGGTGGCCTGCACCCCGTTGATCCAGGCGCCGATGATGTCGTTGTACTGGCTGCCCACCCATTCGGGGTATTCTTCCGACGCGATGACGAAATCCAGCGTCAGCGTATCCCCTTCGGGGATGAAGTCGACCTCCAGATAGGCCGCGTCATAGGTGTTCGTCCCGGCAAGGCTGTTGAACAACGAGTCGTTGTCTATGCCCCTCCGGTTATCGGTCGAGGTGCCGGTGGCGGTATTGGTATTCGTGCTGCCCGAGTCGTTGGTGAAATCCCGGACATCGCCGGTGGACAGGATCACGCCGCTGTCGGCGGGGGCAACGCCCGGGGTGACCGTGTCCGCGTTGCTGTAAAGACCCGAGGCGTTCCGGTCGCCGTAATAGGTCGCGTCGACGACGGTGACGCCGTCGCCGAAGATTTCTTCTGCCATTTCGTCGGCGCTGGCGCGCCGATCAATCGGCAGTTCCTGCGCGATTGCCATGCCTGTTTTTGCCTTTGGTGCCGCCCGGTTTGCCCGGGTCGGTCGTTTTCTGCTCGGTCGGTGTCAACTTCTGGTGAAAATGTGGCGGAAATGGGGCACCGCCGGGCCCAGGCCCCGAAAAGGGGCCCGGGCGGGGCTGTGGATAGGGCTTAGTCCGGCTTGCAGGTCTTGATACCTACCAGCGAATAAAGCGGGCAGGTCGAGAAGATGCCGGTGACCAGCGGGATGATCCCCAGCCAGTAGGCATAGCGCAGGGCCGACTCGCTGTCGTTGAGGTAGAAGCCCGCGATCAGGCCGGCGCCGACGATGATGCGGGAAATGCGGTCCACGCCGCCCACGTTCTTTTCAAACATTGCGATCCCTCTTGTTGCCACGGGCGGCCGGTCGCGGCCGGACCCGGGCGTTGACGATAGCCCCAATATGACATGGCGCCGTGACCGGGTCACGACGCCATGCGATGTTCTGTGCGTTCCGCGCCCGGACAGGCGCGATGCGCCCGGTCAGTCTTTCGGGCAGGTGTTCAGGCCGATGACGTTGTAAAGCGGGCAGCTTTTCATCAGGCCGGTGGCCAGCGGCACGATGCCCAGCAGCCAGATCCAGCTGGGATCGGTCAGGAAGGCCCACATCAGCAGCATCACGGCGCCAAGGACGATACGGGCGGTGCGGTCCATGCCGCCAACGTTCTGTTTGAACATGAGGTGTCTCCAACTGTTCGGAATGGGTCGTCGCCCGACTCGTTCGGGCTTGCACGACGCACTATGGGTCAGGACAGCGGTGGCGTCTGTGACTCTGTCACGAAGGGGCGCCGGTCATTGCAAGCCGTTCCAGCCCGGCCGGGTCGGTCAGGGTGACCACGCCCCGGTCCAGCCGCACCAGCCCGCCCTTGGCCAGCGCATCCAACCGGCGCGAGACAACCTCGCGCGCGGTGCCGATCCGGGTGGCCAGTTCCTGGTGGGTGGCGTGGACCGCGCCGTTTTCGGCGCGCTCCAGCAGGTCGGCGGCCAGGCGGCTTTCGACCTTCTGGAATGCGACCCGTTCCAGCAGGGCCATGACCGATTGCAGGCGCTGCGCGAAGGCCCCGAAAACGAAACGCCGGAACGTCGGTGAGCGGTCCATCAGGGTCGTGAACATCTCGCGCGGGACCAGGACCGCCTCGCAGTCGGTGACGGTGACGGCCTCGCCGGTATAGTCCTCGCCCCCCAGCAGACCCAGCGTGGATTGCACGCAGGATTGCCCCGGCTCGATTCCATACAGCAGGATCTCGCGCCCTGTCGGGCCGATCAGGAACACCTCGACCCGGCCCGACAGGATGATGGTAAAGCCGCGCGCGGCCTCGCCGGGGCAAAACAGCACCTTGCCCTTGGGCAGGCGCAGGATGGGCAGGTTTTCCAGCCGGGCGGCGATGCCCGGCTCCAGCCCCTGCAACCCGGTGGCGCGCGCGATCCAGCTCATGCGCGGCCGCGCTTTGCCAACCGCGGCAGCATGGCGGAAAAGTCGCGGCCTGCGCCGTCCTCATGCTCGACGAAGGCGGCGTAAAGCTCGGCCGCGCGGGTGCCCATGGGCGTGTCGGCATCCACCGCCTCTGCCGCCTGTTGGGCCAGGCGCAGATCCTTTAGCATCAGGTCGGCGGCAAAGCCGGGTTTGTAGTCGTTGTCGGCCGGGCTTTGCGGGCCGACGCCGGGGGCGGGGCAATAGGCGTTCATGCTCCAGCTATAGCCCGAAGAGGTGGAAACCACATCGAACATCTTTTCCCGGTCCAGCCCCAGCTTGTCGGCCAGGGCAAATGCCTCGCATGTCACGATCATCGTGGCGCCCAGGATCATGTTGTTGCAGATCTTGGCTGCTTGACCGGCGCCCGCCGCACCGCAATGCACCGCCTTTTGCCCCATGATGTCGAACAGCGGCTTGACCTTGGCGAACGCCTCTTCGCTGCCGCCGGCCATGAAGGTCAGGGTTCCGGCCGTGGCGCCGCCGACGCCGCCCGAAACCGGCGCGTCCACGGCGCCAATGCCCAGCCCCGCCGCCTGTTCGGCCACCGCGCGGGCGCTGTCCACGTCAACGGTGGAACAATCCAGATGCACCGCGCCATTGTCCATCGCGGGCAGGATCTCACCCGCCACCTTTTGCAGGATTGCGCCGTTGGGCAGCATGGTGATGACCACGTCCTGGCCCTTGGCGGCCGCTGCCGCGCTGTCCGCCATGGTCACGCCCTCGGGGCAGGGGGCGGCCAGGTCAAAGCCCGTCACCGCATGCCCTGCCTTGGCAAGGTTGGCGGCCATCGGCGCGCCCATGTTGCCCAACCCGATAAACCCGATCTTCATGTCAACTCCTCCTCCAGCTTCAGCCCGTCTTTCCCTAATGGCGCCAGCATTCTGGCCACGTCCTCTGCCGGGACGTTGGTCAGGCCGTCATGGCGCCATTTCGGGCTTTTGTCCTTGTCGATGATGGTGGCCCGGATCCCCTCCAGAAAGTCCGAATGTTCCGGCGCGCGATGGGTGAAGCGGAACTCCAGCGTCAGGGCGTCGCGGATACTGCTGTTCGGGCCCAGCCGGTTCTGCATCTCGATCGCGCAGGCGATGGCCAGCGGGCTGCCGCGGCCCAGGCGTTTCAGCGTATCGGTGGCAAAATCGGATCCGTCCGCCTGCAGGGCGGTTATGATCCCGGCCAGCGTGCGGGGGGCGAACAGGCGGTCCACCTCGGCCTGCATTGCGGGCAGATCGCCCTGTGGGGCACTGGTCGCGGCGCGCTGCACGGCGCCCGCATCCCCGGTTTCGACCAGTTCGGCGCTCAGCGCGGGCCAATCGGCCTGGGGCACGAAATGGTCGGCGAACCCGGCGTAGATCGCATCACCCGGCCCCATACGGCGGCCCGTGGTGCCCAGATAGACCCCCAATCGCCCCGGCGCATGCGCCAGCAGGCCCGAGCCGCCGACATCCGGCACCAGCCCGATGCCGCATTCGGGCATCGCGACCTGCGCGGTTTCGCCCACCACCCGGTGCGATCCATGGCAGCCCACGCCGACGCCCCCGCCCATGGTAAAGCCCTGCAACAGGCTGACCACGGGTTTGGGGTATTCGGCGATCTTGGCGTTCATGCGGTATTCGTCGCGCCAGAATTTCTGGCCATAGGTGTAATCGCCCTTGGTGCCCGTTTCGTACATCACCGCGATGTCGCCGCCCGCGCAGAACGCCCGGTCGCCCGCCGCGTCGATCAGCACCAGCGCCACGGCATCGTTCCCGCGCCAAGCGTCCAGCGCGGCCTCGATTTCCAGGCACATCTCATAGGTCAGCGCGTTCAGCGCCTTGGGCCGGTTCAGGGTGATCCGGCCCGCGCGCCCCTCTTGCCTGATTTCGATATCGCTCATCCGCGCGCCTCCAGCATCTGGCGGGCGGTAATCAGGCGCATGATCTCGTTCGTGCCCTCCAGGATCTGGTGCACACGCAGGTCGCGCACGATCTTTTCGATCCCGTAATCGGCCAGATAGCCATAGCCGCCATGCAGTTGCAGGCACTGATCGGCGACGCGGCTGCCGGCCTCGGTCACGAATTTCTTGGCCATCGCGCAGAATTTCGTCGCGTCCGGTGTGCCGTGGTCCAGCTTCCACGCTGCCTGCCGCAGGAAGGTGCGGGCGGCCTGCAACTCGATCTCGCAATCGGCCAGACGGAATTGCAGCGCCTGGAACTGGTCGATGGGGCGGCCAAAGGCCTTGCGCTCGCCCATATAGGTCAGGGTCGCGTCCAGCGCGGCCTGCGCGGCGCCCAAGCTGCAGGCCGCGATGTTCAGCCGTCCGCCATCCAGCCCCATCATCGCGTATTTGAAGCCTTTGCCTTCCTCGCCCAACAGATTGGCGGTGGGCACGGGGCAGCCGTCGAACTGCACCTGCCGTGTGGGTTGGGACCGCCAGCCCATCTTGGATTCCAGCCCGCCAAAGGACAGGCCCTCGGCCCCATCCTCCACGATCATCGCGGAAATCCCGCGCGGCCCGTCCTCGCCCGTGCGGGCCATCACGATATAGGCGTCCGAATAGCCCCCGCCCGAGATGAACGCCTTGGTCCCGGTCAGGGCGTAGCCGTCATCGGTGCGTTCGGCGCGGGTTTTCAGCGCGGCGGCGTCAGACCCCGATCCCGGTTCGGTCAGGCAGTAGGAAAACACCGTTTCCATGGTCAGCGCTGGCGCAAGGAAGCGGTCCTTGATGTCGTCGCTGCCAAAGCTGTCCAGCATCTTGGCGCACATGTTGTGAATCGACAAAAAGGCCGCGACCGACGGGCAGGCCATCGACAGCGCCTCAAAGACCAGCGTCGCATCCAGCCGCGACAGGCCAGATCCGCCCGATTCCTCGCGCACGTAAAGCCCGGCAAAGCCCAGTTCGGCCAACTTGGGCCACAGCTCTTTCGGGATCGTGCCGTCCTGTTCCCATTTCAGCGCGTGGGGTGCGATCTGCTCGGCCCCAAAGGCGCGCGCCATGTCGAAAATCGCGCCCTGTTCCTCGCTCAGTGCGAAATCCATTTGTGTCTCCTCCCTGGCATCGTTGGCCCCGCGTTATTGAACGCGCGTTCATTTGACAGGGGCGCTGCCGGGATTGCAAGCGCCGCTAAAGGTCGGCGCTGTATTCCTCGATCAGGGCATGCACGACCGCGCGCATCGCGTCATCAGGCGTGGCCCCGGCCTGTAGGGCGGCCGCATGCACCCGGCGTTGCCGGTCGGCGCTGGTGCCATTGGCGATGACCGCGCGGGCTGCGTTCACCTCGTCCAGGCAGCCCAGGGCGGCGGCATCGGATTCGACCAGCGCGATCAACTCGTCCAGCAGTTCGGCGAAGGGCACCAGTTCCTTTCGCCCGAAATCGACCAGCCCCTCGTTTACCCCGTAACGCTGCGCGCGCCAGCGGTTTTCACCGACCAGAAAGCGTTCATAGACCCGCCAACGCTGGTTCAGCCCGGCCAGCCGCCATAGCATCCGGGTGATGCACTGGGTCAGGGCGGCGATCGACAGGGTGTGTTCCAGCCGGGGCGAGACATCGCAGATACGCGATTCCAGCGTCGGGAACCGGGCAGAGGGGCGCAGATCCCACCAGATTTTGGTCGCGTCCTCGATCAGGCCCAGGCTGACCAGCGCGCCGACCGAACGTTCGTAATCCGACCAGCTTTCAAAGCGCGGTGGCAGGCCCGTGCGGGGCAGGTTGTCGAACACCGTCAGCCGATAGGATGCCAGCCCCGTATCCACCCCCTGCCAGAAGGGCGAAGAGGTGGACATCGCCAGCAGATGCGGCAGAAAATAGCTTAGTTGCGCCATCAGGTCGATGCGCTGGTCCTTGTCCGGCACGCCGACATGGACATGCATTCCGCAGATCAGCATTCGCCGGGCCACGCCCGCCAGCGCCTTTTCCAGATCGTTATAGCGGTCCTTGTCGGTGTGGTGCTGCTTTTTCCAGTCGGCCAGTGGATGACAGGACACCGCGATCGGGGCCAGCCCGTGCGTTGCGGCATGCTTGGCTACGGTGGCGCGCAGGTGCTTCAGCTCTTCGCGGGCTTCGGGCACCGTTTTGCAGACGCGCGTGCCGACCTCGACCTGGCATTGCAGGAATTCCGGGGTGACCTGATCGCCCAGTTCGGCGATGCAGGCCTCCATCATTTCCGTGGGGGCGTTGGCCAGCGCGCAGGTTTCGCGGTCGACCAGGAGGTATTCCTCCTCGATCCCGATGGTGAATTCGGGCGCTTCGGTCATCCCTGTCCCTCCCGCCTGGCTGTTCTTTCGGGCTCAGCAAAGCAGAGCCGTCCGAACGCGGCAAGGGCAGAGGTGGCGCCGGCGTTTCAGCGCGTCAGGATCATTCGGTCGCCGGCAAATTCGATCCGGTCGAAGCGGTTGAGATAGGCCATGCCCAGCAGGGAATCGTCCATCACCCCGCCATTCACAAAGGCCCGCACGCGGCTGTCCACGATGGGGCCCAGGCGCATTTCCTCCAGCCGCACCCGCGCGGTGGACACCCGGCCATTGGCGGTGCGCGCCTCGCCCAGATAGGGCAGATCGTCGGGGTTCAGGCCCACGCGGGCGGCATCTTCGCGTGTCAGCACCACATCCGTCGCCCCGGTATCGACGACAAAGCGCACCGGCACATCGTTCACGAGGATGGTCAGGTAATAATGCCCGTCCGGGGCGCGCGGCACCTCGACCCGCTGTTGATCCGCAAAGATCGCCTGGCGCGGGGCGACCGTCTGGCGGATGTCGGACCACAGCCCGACGCCCGCGATCACACCGACAAAGATCAGGCCCCAGACCGCCGCCTGTTGCGCGACCTTGCCCAGCCGGTTGCGGTTTTCCATCAGGAAATAACCCCCGATGGCCGCCCCAAGCAGGACAAGGTAGATCAGACTTCCGAAATCGTCGCCGGTCATGTCGGTCCTTTCACGGTCTTGACCGATATATAGGATGCATCGTCCCCGGCGTCAGGGGTCAGGTCGGCGCCAGGCCGAAATCGGCCAGCCCGTCCAGCACGAACTGCACTGACAGCGCGGCCAGCAGCATGCCCAGCAGGCGGGTGACGACATTGATCCCGGTGCGCCCAAGGGCGCGTTCCAGCAACCCGGCAGCCAGGAACAGCAGTACCATCAGCCCGATCACCGAAATCATCACCAGATGCACGCCCAGCATGGCCAGCGGCGCGCGCTCTACCTCGCCGTTCAGCAGGATCATGGTCGCCATCGCGCCGGGCCCGGCAATCAGGGGCGTGGCCAGCGGAAAGACCGACGGATCGGGGCGGTCGTCATGGGTCTGGTCCTCGCGCCGCTTGGTGCGTCGTTCGAACAGCATTTCCAGCGCGGTCAGGAACAGCAGGATGCCGCCCGCGATGCGGAAGGCAGGCATGGAGATACCTACAAAGCCCAGAACCGCCTCTCCGAAGACACCGAAGAGGGTCAGCAACCCCACGCCGATCGCCGCGGCGCGAAAAGCGATGGCGCGGCGTTCCGCGCTGGGCATGCCCGCCGTGATCGCCACGAAAAGCGGCGCCAGCCCGATCGGGTCGATGATGACGAAGAGGGTGACGAAGGCGCTGATATAGAAGGTGAGGTCCATTCCCTAAACCTCTGCTTCTTCTAGGTTTTCGAGGGCGGCCATCCACAACCCCTCGGCCCGTTCCATGGCCTCTTCGACCTCGGCGAACTTGCGCTGCCACAGCAGGCGTTCATCCTCGCGGCTGGTGTCGTAGATGTCGGGGTCGGCCAGCTTTTCCGACAGCTTTTCGCGCATCTCGGTCAGCTTCTCGACGCGGGCCTCGCATTTGCGGACCTCGGCGCGCAGGGCCAGCATCTGTTCGCGCCCCGGGCGTTTCGGGGCGGCGGGTTTCGCGGTCTGCGGCTTGGCGGGGGCATCGCCGGACAGCAGCATCCGGCGATAGGCGTCCAGATCCTCGTCATAGGGGCCGACGCGACCGTCCTTGACCAGCCACAGCCGGTCGGCGACCAGCGACAGCAAATGCATGTCGTGGCTGACCAGGATCACCGCGCCGCTGTAATCGTTCAACGCCTCGGCCAACGCTTCGCGGCTCTCGATGTCCAGGTGGTTGGTCGGCTCGTCCAGGATCAGCATGTGCGGCGCGTCCAGTGTGGCCAGCAGCAGCGACAGCCGCGCCTTTTGCCCGCCCGACAGTTTCGCAACCTGCGTTTCGGCCTGATCGGCGCCCAGCCCGAACCCGGCCAGCCGCGCGCGCAGTTTCGCGGGCGCCTCTTCGGGGCGTTCGCGTCGGATATGATCCAGCGGCGTTTCGTCCAGATGCAATTCGTCCACCTGGTGCTGGGCGAAATAGCCGATCCGCAGCTTGCTGGACCGGGTCAGCCGCCCGCCCATCGCGGCCAGCCGGCCCGACAACAGTTTCGACAGGGTCGATTTGCCCTCGCCATTGCGGCCCAGCAGGGCGATCCGGTCGTCCTGGTCGATCCGCAGGTTCAGGCGCGACAGAACAGGCTGGTCGCCATATCCCACGCTGGCACTTTCCAGTGCCACGATGGGCGGCGACATCTCGTCGGGCTGGGGAAAGGTGAACACGGTGCGCGCGGCATCTTCGGGGGCGGTGATCGGGGCCATCTTTTCCAGCATCTTCAGCCGGGACTGCGCCTGTTTCGCCTTGGTGGCCTTGGCACGGAAGCGATCGACGAAGCTTTGCAGATGGGCGCGGCGGGCCTCTTGCTTTTTCGCCTCGGCGGCCTGAACGGCGCGGTTCGCGGCGCGGGCGCGGGCAAAGGCGTCATAGCCGCCCGCGTAAAGCGTCAGTTTGCGGTTTTCCAGATGCAGGATGTGGCCCACGGCGCGGTTCAGCAATTCGCGGTCATGGGAAATCAGGATCACTGTGTGCGGGTAGCGGGCAAGATACCCCTCCAGCCACAGCGCGCCCTCCAGGTCCAGATAGTTGGTCGGTTCGTCCAGCAGCAGCAGGTCGGGCCGGGCGAACAGGACGCCGGCCAGTGCCACGCGCATTCGCCAGCCCCCCGAAAAGGCACGGCAGGGCATCGCCTGTTCAGCCTCGGTAAAGCCCAGGCCCTTGAGAATCGCCGCCGCACGGCCCGGCGCGCCCCAGGCGTCTATATCGGCCAGCCGGGTTTGAACCTCGGCGATCCGGTGCGGGTCGGTCGCGGTTTCGGATTCGGCCAGCAGCGCGGCGCGTTCGGTATCTGCCGCCAACACCGTGTCCAACAGGGAATCGTCTGACGCGGGCGCCTCTTGCGCGACGCCGCCGATGCGCGCGCGCGCGGGCAGGGTGATCTCTCCCGATTCCAGGGACAATTCCCCGCGGATCAGGCGAAAGAGCGTGGTCTTGCCCGCGCCGTTGCGGCCGACCAGGCCCACTTTGTGCCCGTCGGGAATCACCGCAGAGGCGCCGTCGAACAACGGGCGGCCCTCTACCGCGTAACTGATATCGCTGATGCGTAGCATGGGGCGGGTGTGCCGCAGCCGAACCCCTGCGTCAATCGCGGCTTTTCAAGGGGCAGACCCCATGCTAGCAGGGCCGCGATTTATCACCGCCGCAGGTGACGCGGCGCGCAGGAGGACGAAAAATGGCGATTCAACGCACCTTTTCCATCATCAAGCCCGACGCGACCAAGCGGAACCTGACCGGCGCGATCAACGCCAAGCTGGAGGCCGCGGGCCTGCGCATCATCGCGCAGAAGCGAATCCACCTGACCGAGGCGCAGGCCGGCGTGTTCTACGCGGTCCACAAGGAACGCCCCTTCTATGGCGAACTGTGCGAATTCATGGCCTCCGGCCCGATCGTCGTGCAGGTGCTGGAAGGCGAGGACGCGATTGCCAAGAATCGCGAAGTGATGGGCGCCACCAACCCGGCCGAGGCCGCCGAGGGCACCATTCGCAAGGAATTCGCCCTGTCGATCGGCGAGAACTCGGTTCACGGGTCCGATGGCGAAGACACCGCCAAGGAAGAGATCGCCTACTTCTTCTCCGGTCTCGAACTGGTCGGCTGAGTCCGGGCTTCAGGATCGCCAAAGGGGCGATTCTGGACTTAGAGTGATTCGAAAAGGGGTCGTTCCAGCTGGGGACGGCCCCTTTTTCTGCTCAGATACTGGCCCAGTCGGTAAAGATTTGGCCCTTTTTCGGGGTCGGACGGGGCCGGGCCGAGTCGGAACGGCCACCTTTGGGCGGGGTTTTGCGGGTCGGTGCCTGGGGCATTTCTGCTCTCCTTTAGCCTTCTGCGGGCGCGGCCTGCGGCCGCACCGCGACACCCTGTCAGTTAGCCTGGCAAAGCAGGCGCAAGGCTGGCGCGCAGGTGGCGGAAAGGAGACGTGGCCCGGCGGCAACAGGAAATGCGGGCCGCGCAACAAAAAACCCGCGCGGACCTTGCGGGCCGCGCGGGTGTCTGTGGTCGATCCGCCGCTTATTGCAGGTGCGCGGCGATGCCGTAATAGGCGCGCTTGGACAGCAGCTTCCAGCCCATCCAGTTGGACAGCGGGGTCGGGTTGTCCGTGGTCAGCTCGACATGCCCTTCGCCCGTACCGCCCAGCACCGGCCAGTTCATAGAGGTCGAGAACGGCGTGGGGTTGGTGGTCATCAGGTCGACTTCGCGGGTGTTTTTCGACAGGCAGTCGAAGCCCAGCATGTCGGAAAAGGGGGTGCTGCTGGCATCGGCGTCGAACTTGACGTCGGTCATGCGATCCTTGCTGGACAGCTTCGGCAGCCAGGCATCCCAGATGTAGTTGGTCATGTTTCCTCCAGGGTCTTGCACGCGCGTCGTAGCAGGTCGAGCGGAGTGCATTTCGGGGCCGCCAGGGGCGGCACGGTCATAGTCAGTGCGCGCCATTACCCCACCAAATCGCAGCAATTTCAATGGTGCCGACCGTCGCAGGCGCTGGGTCGCACATGTTGCGCCGCCGCGTCGCATTGCCTGGGTTTGGATCGATATGTCGCACGATTTGAGGCCTTTGTCAGCCTGCGTTGACATTGCCATCGTCAACCTAATGTGACATCTTTTTCCGTGACGATGCCGGGGTGGACGCGCCTTGGACGAGTTCAGGGAGAACCGCTTCCGACCGGGCATTTGTCGACATCGAGTGCAGGTTTCTGCACGTAACGCAGTCGAAAACCATATTGGGGAGACGACAATATGACTGACGATATGGACAAAGTCTGGCCGACCGGCCTGACGCTCGCCGAAGCTGAAGAAGTGCAAAAGCAGCTGATCGACGGCACCCGTGTGTTCGGCGCGATCGCGCTGTTCGCTCACTTCCTGGCCGCCGTTGCCACCCCGTGGCTCGGCTAATCCAAGAATAAGGAGACTAGGTTATGAACAACGCGAAAATGTGGCTGGTCGTTAAGCCGACCGTCGGTATCCCGCTCTTCCTGTCGGCCGTTGCCATCAGCTCGTTCCTGGTGCACGTCGGCCTGGTGATGAACACCAGCTGGATGTACGACTACCACAACGGCGCGGCCTCGGCCGAGTAATCGCCCCTGTGGTAAGACGAGACACTTTCGCCAGGGGTGGATGCCTCGGGTGAAGGGTCCGGCGAAGGCCGGGGCATTTGCCTCGGCCTTTGCATGTTGGGCCGGATGATCTCCGGGTCTGGAAACGCGTCCCCCGTTCGGGCAGACAGAACGCGGTGCATCCTGCGCCGTGTGGAGACGTCGTAATGAACCGCTTTAGCAAGATTGCGATCAACAGCCTGGCACAGGCTGGCATGCGCTACATGCCCTTTGCCGAGGCTGCCAGCGAAAACGTTCCCCTCAGCCGCCTGCTGCGGCTTGCCTTTTTCCAGTTGTCGGTCGGCATGGCGATGGTTCTGCTGGTCGGCACGCTGAACCGGGTGATGATCGTCGAGCTTGAGGTGCCTGCCTCGCTCGTCGCGGTGATGATCGCCCTGCCGTTGGTCTTTGCCCCGTTCCGGGCGTTTATCGGCCATCGTTCCGATACCCACAAATCCGCCTTGGGGTGGCGCCGGGTGCCCTTCATCTGGAAGGGGACGCTGCTGCAATGGGGCGGATTCTGCGTGATGCCCTTTGCGCTGATCGTTCTGTCGCGGCAGGAATACGCCGCCGAGGCGCCGGTCTGGCTGGGGCTGTTCAGTGCGGCTGTGGCCTTTCTGCTGGTGGGCGCGGGCATGCATATCGTGCAGACCGTGGGCCTGGCATTGGCCACCGACATTTCCCCGCGCGAGGATCAGCCCAACGTCGTGGGCCTGATGTATGTCATGCTGCTGGTCGGCATGATTATCAGCGCGTTGGCCTTTGGCTACATGCTGGAGGATTTCTATCACGCCAAGCTGATCAAGGTGGTGCAGGGCGCGGCGGTGATGACGCTGATCCTGAACGTCATCGCCATCTGGAAGATGGAGGCCCGCGACCGCGACCGTGCGCGCAAGCGACTGGAGCCGGACGACGACCCCAGCTTTGCCGAGGCCTGGGCGCTGTTCATGCGTGGGGCCAATCCCAAGCGGCTGCTGTGGGTGATCGGCCTAGGCACCGTCGGTTTCGGCCTGGCTGAGGTGCTGCTGGAACCCTATGGCGGCCAGGTGCTGGGCATGTCCGTCGCCGCCACGACCAAGCTGACCGCGACCCTGGCCGGCGGCAGCCTGGTCGGCTTTGCCTGGGCGTCCCGAGTGCTCAGCCGTGGGGCCGATCCGGCGGTGATGGCCGCGGGCGGGGCGCTGGTGGGCCTGCCGGCCTTTGCGCTGATTACCTTTTCGGCGACGCTGCAGTCGCCCGAGGTGTTCATTCTCGGCACGCTTCTGGCCGGGTTCGGCGCGGGCCTGTTCGGCCATGGCACGCTGACCGCGACGATGCGGTCGGCGCCTGCCGAGCAGGTAGGGCTGGCCCTGGGGGCCTGGGGCGCGGTGCAGGCGACCTCTGCCGGGATTGCCATTGCCCTTGGCGGGGTGGCGCGCGACCTGATCCTGGCGTCGCCGCTCTCGACCCTGTTTGGCCCGGCGACGCCCTATTTCTTTGTCTACGGGGCCGAATTCCTGTTCCTTGCCGCGACGCTGGTGGTGGCCTATCCGCTGATCGCGGCCAAGGTCTACGGCGCGGCCCGCAGCGGCACGACCTGATCCGGTCACATCTTTGCCGGGACGCCTTTCAAACGGGCGTCCCGTGGCGCATCATGGCGCAAACGGAGCGCCGATTTGACCGAATCCATCCTTAGACGGGCCGCGGCCCTGGTCTTGATCCTTGTCTTGGCGGGGATGGCCGCCCCCAGCTGGGCGACCGAGGCCCGCCTGTCCGCACCTGGTGCCGGGCAGGCGTTGAAGCGCGCGCTGAAGGATGCCTCGCTCAGCCTTGCTGCCGCGCGCCGCGCCGAGGCCAGCGCGCAGGAAATCCTGGCCGCCGCGCGGGCCGATTACGGGCGGCTGGTCGGGGTGCTGTACGACCGGGGACGGTTCGGGCCTGTCATTCATATCCGTCTGGACGGGCGCGAGGCCGCGGACCTGGCGCCGCTGGCGCTGTCGGGCCGCCCCGCGCGGTTGGAAATCACCGTAGATCCCGGCCCCGCCTTTACCCTGGGCCGGGCAGAGATCGGGCCGCTGGCCCCGCGCACCGAGTTGCCAGAGGGATTCGCCCCAGGCCGCCCCGCGCAAACCGGCGTCATCCGGCAGGCGGCCGCGGCAGGGGTGGCGGGTTGGCGGTCGGCCGGCCACGCCAAGGCCCGGATCGGGGCGCAAGACCTGTCCGCCGACCACCGCCGGCAACGCCTTGACGCCCGATTGCGGCTGGCGCCCGGGCCTGCGGTCACCTTTGGCCGGCTGCGGATCGAGGGCGAAAGCGCCGTGCGGCCCGAACGCCTGCGCGCCATCGCGGGCCTGCCCGAGGGCGCACGGTTCACCCCCGAGGCGCTGGAACGCAGCGCCGACCGGTTGCGGCGCACCGGGGCGTTCCGATCTGTCCGCCTGTCCGAGGCCGAAACGCTGGGGCCGGGCGACAACATGGATGTCGTCCTGACCGTCACGGATTCCCGGCCGCGGCGCCTTGGGCTGGGGGCGGAGCTGTCCTCGCTCGAAGGGATGACGCTGACGGGGTTCTGGCTGCACCGCAACCTGCTGGGCGGGGCCGAGCGTCTGCGCTTTGACGGTGCGATTGAGGGGATCGGCGCCGGGGCCGGGGACGGTGTCGACTATCGGCTGAGCACGCGGCTGGAGCGTCCCGCGATTACCGGGCCCGATACGGGCGGCTACCTGACCGCGGAACTGGAAACCCTGGATGAGCCTGATTTTCGAGAGGAATCGGTCAGTCTGGGGGCGGGGTTGACCCATGTCTTTTCCCGGCTGCTCAGTGGCGAGGCGGGCCTGACCCTGCGCCATTCCGCCGTGCGTGACGACCTGGGGCGGCGCGACATGACGCATCTGCTGGTGCCGGCCGCGTTGACCTGGGACCGGCGCGACGATCAGTTGAACCCGGGCGAGGGGTTCTTTTTGCAGGCCGGGGCCATGCCGTTGCTGGCGTTGGGTGGTGCTGCGGAAAACGGGTTTCGGCTGACGGGGGATGCGCGGATCTACCAGGGGCTGGGGGAACGCACGGTTCTGGCCGCGCGGTTGCAGTTCGGCGCGATCACGGGGGCGACGACGGCCGGGGTGCCGCCGGATCTGCTGTTCTTCTCGGGGGGCGGGGGCACCGTGCGCGGGCAGCCCTACCAATCGCTGGCCGTCGATCTGGGCGGCGGCAACCGGGTGGGCGGGCGTGCCTTTGCCGCCCTTTCGGCCGAGGCGCGGCTGGCGCTCAGCGGTCCGATCGGGGTGGTCGCCTTTGCCGATGCGGGCTATGTCGCGGCCGATATCGACGGGCCGGGCGACTGGCATTCGGGCGCGGGCCTGGGCGTGCGCTATAACACCGGCTTTGGCCCGATCCGCCTGGACGTGGCCGCGCCGACCGGCGGTGGCACCGGGGATGGCGTGCAGCTTTACATCGGGATTGGGCAGGCCTTTTGATGCGGAAACTGACAGTCCTTTTCCTGTGCGTCCTGATCGCCGCACCGCTGGCCGCGCAAGACACCGCACCCGCGGATGAGGGCGGGGTGCTGGAGCGTTTCCTGGAAACCCGGTTGTCCGGTGCAGGCCGCGCGGTTCAGGTCACCGGGTTCGAGGGCGCGCTGTCCGGGCAGGCGCGCCTGTCGGAACTGACCATCGCCGATGCCGAGGGCACCTGGATCACCCTGTCGGACGTGGCGTTGGACTGGTCGCGGGCGGCGTTGCTGCGCGGGCGGCTGCAAGTGGCGGAACTGTCAGCAGGCGAAATCCGTCTGGATCGCCTGCCCGAAAGCGGCCCGGCCGGTGTCGAGCGCAGCGAGGCGCGCCGCTTTGCGTTGCCCGATCTGCCGGTGGCCATCGAAATCGGGCAGATCGGCACCGAGCGTCTGGTGCTGGGTGCGCCGGTCCTGGGCCAGGCGGCGGTCCTGTCGATCGAGGGCGGGCTTTCCCTGGCCGAGGGCGCAGGCGAAACCCGGCTGCGCGCCCTGCGCCAGGATGCCGAGGGGCGCTTTGCCGTCGATGCTGCTTTCTCCAACGAAACCAGAACCCTGTCGATTGATCTTGAGGTTGGCGAAGAGGCGGGCGGCCTGCTGTCCGGACGCCTTGGCCTGCCGGGCGAACCGCCGCTGGACCTGACGCTGCGCGGCGCCGGTCCCTTGTCTGATTTCGCCGCCGAATTGGCGCTGGCCACGCAGGGGATCGAACGTCTGACCGGCGATTTCACCCTGGCAGCACCGCCCGACGCGCCCGATGCACGGCAGTTCGTGCTGAATGTGGCCGGCGATCCCGGCGCATTGGTGGCGCCACGGCTGCGCCCGTTCTTTGGCGATGCGACCCGGCTGGTGCTGTCCGGGCTGCGCGATCCCGAGGGGGCGGTGGCCATCGACCGGCTGGCGTTGCGGACCGGGGCGATGACGCTGGATGGCAGCCTGGCGCTGGATGCGCAGGGCTGGCCCGCGCGGGTTGCGCTGGACGGGCAGGTGAGCGGGCCGGTTGCCTTGCCGGTGCCGGGGGCCGAAACGCGTCTGGGCGGGGCAGAGGTTAAGGTTCGCCTGGACACCGCCGAAAGCCCGCGCTGGAACGCGGATCTGGACCTGTCGGATCTGTCCCGCGACGGGCTGGTGCTGGGGCAGGTCCAGCTTGGCGGTACGGGGACTGTCACGCCCGGCGCATTGGCGGCCGACCTGGATCTGGCGCTGGATGGCCTGGCGCATTCCGATCCCGATCTGGCGCGGGCCATGGGCCGCACGGTTTCGGGCACCGCCCAGCTTGGCTGGATGCGGGGCGCATCGCCACGGGTGGATCGGCTGGAACTGGTCTCGGGCGATACCCGGCTCAGCGGGCAGGCCAGTTTCGGCCCGCTGGCAGAGGGGGTTCCGGTCGAGGGCAACGCGCGGGTGGTCGCCGACGATCTGGCCCGGTTTGCAGCGCTGGCCGGCCGCGAACTGGGCGGCAGCGCCGAACTGGGCGTGAATGGGCGCTATGCCCTGCTGGGCGGTGCGGGCGAACTGGTGCTGTCGGGGCGCACGCAGGATCTGGTCACGGGCACGCCGCGCCTGGATCCGCTGCTGCGGGGCACTGGCCGTTTGAACCTATCCGCGCAGCGCGGGCCAGAGGGGACGCAGATCAGCGCATTCGATCTGCGCACCGAGGGGGCCGAGGTGTCCCTTGCGGGCGATCTGTCGACGGCGGCGGGCGACATGACGCTGGCCGCGCGGGTGCCCGATCTGCGCCCGCTTGATCCGGCATTGGATGGGCCGGGCGAATTGCACGCCGAAATGACCTGGCAGGCGGGCGGGCAGGTGCAACTGTCCCGGCTGCAGGCCAATGCGGCGGGGGCCAGCCTCTCGGCCGAGGGCCGTCTTTCCCCCGAGGATACGTCGCTGCCCGTCGATGGCTGGCTGACGCTGCGGGCCGAGGATCTGGCGCGTTTTTCCGGGTTGGCCGGGCGGGCGCTGTCGGGCGCGCTGGACCTGCGGGCCGAGGGCGAGGGCACCTTGCGCGGGACCGGCGATGCCGCGCTGCGCCTGTCTGTGGATGCGCGCGATCTCGGCCTTAGGCTGGGCGCGGCCGATACGCTGTTGCGGGGCGAGAGTACTCTGCGCCTGGACGCGGCGCGCGTTGGGGGACAGTTGGTCCTGAACACCCTTGCGCTGGACGGAAACGGGGTGCGCGTCGGGGCCCGTCAGGGCGAGGGCGCGGCGGTTGCGTTGAATGCCCGCCTCGCCGATCTGGCGTTGCTGGTGCCGGACCTGTCGGGCGCGCTGGACCTGTCCGGCGATCTGGTTCCGGGCGATGGCGCGGCGACAGTGAACCTGGATCTGCGCGGGCCGGGCGGGATGGCCGCCGCGGTGCGCGGCACCCTGGGCCGCGATGCCGATCTGCGCCTGTCGGGGCAGGCACCGCTGGCGCTGATAAACGGCATGATCGCCCCGCGCAGTCTGGACGGGTTGGCGCGGTTCGACCTTGGGGTAAGCGGCCAGCCATCGCTGGCGGCGCTGAGCGGGAACATCTCCACCAGCGGCGCGCGGCTGGCCCTGCCGTCCTACTGGGCAAAGGTTACCGATCTGTCCGGTCAGGTGCGCTTGGGCGGCGGGCAGGCGCGTGCCGATCTGTCGGGTAGGCTGGGCGGGGGCCGTGTCGCCCTTGCGGGCACGGTCGGGCTGGCGGGGGCCTTTCCGGGCGATCTTGTGCTGACCATGGACGGGGCGGAACTGCGCGACCCGACGCTTTACGACACCAGGCTGGACGGGCGGCTGACGGTCAGCGGACCGCTCACCGGCGGGGCTGCGGTCGGCGGGCGCATCCTGCTGGGCACGACTGAGGTCTCTGTGCCTTCGGGGGCGGTCGGGGGCAACGGTCCGATCCCGCAGATCGCCCATCGCGGGGCCAGCGCGGCGATCCAGGCGACCCGCGCCCGCGCCGGGCTGATCGGGCACGGCGGCACTGCCGGACCCGGCCGACCCTGGCCGCTGGACCTGGTGATAGAGGCACCGGGCCGCCTGTTCGTGCGGGGGCGCGGGCTGGACGCAGAGCTGGGCGGGCGGGTGCGTTTGCGGGGCACCAGCGCCGATGTCATCCCCGAAGGCCGGTTCGACCTGGTGCGCGGCCGGTTGGACATCCTGTCAAAGCGCTTTGCCCTGGACGAAGGCAGGATCGTGCTGCAAGGCGCGCTGGAACCCTACATCCGCTTCGTCGCCAGCAGCGAGACCGCCGATATCACCGCGTCGGTGGTGTTGGAGGGGGTGGCGACCGCGCCCGAGATCGGGTTCACCTCGGACCCGGAACTGCCCGAGGAAGAGGTGTTGGCCCGCCTGCTGTTCGGGCAGGGATTGGAAAACCTCTCGGCCCTTCAGGCGGCCGAACTGGCCGCGGCGGTGGCAACCCTGGCCGGTGGCGGGGGCGGGGGCCTGCTGTCGCGCCTGCGCGAGGGCACCGGGCTGGACGATCTGGATGTCACCCGGACCGAAGAGGGCGGAACAGAGCTGCGTGTCGGCAAGTACCTGTCCGAAAATGTCTATTCCGAGGTCACCGTGGACGAGTCCGGCAGCAGCACCATCGAGTTGAACCTGGACGTGACCCCCAGCGTGACCGTCCGGGGGCGGGTCGGTGCCGAGGGAGAGACCGGCCTGGGCGTGTTCTACGAACGCGATTACTAGGCGGTCGTCGTCAGACCGGGGCCGCCGCCGCGAACAGCGTGTCCAGATCCATATGGCGTTCCAGATGCGCGGCCAGGGCATCCAGCGTGTCGTCGATCGCCGCGTCATAGCCCTGCGCGCCCGCAGCGACGCCCAGCCGGGCCAACCACGCGCGGCGGAACCCGTCCTCGGAAAACAGGCCGTGCAGATAGCTGCCCGCCACGCGGCCGTCTATCGACACGGCCCCCTCGGGCACGCCCGCAACATGGGCAAAGGGGCGGGCGCGGTCGGGCCCCTCGGTCGCGCCGATGTGGATTTCATAGCCCGAGAACGCCGCGCCCGTTTCCGCATGGATGGCGGCGACACGCGTCAGGGTCTTGTCGGGCTGCATCACCGTTTCGATGTCCAGCAGGCCCAGACCGTCGGTTGCGCCGGCCGGCCCCTCCAGCCCCTCCGGGTCCAGGATGCGCTGGCCAAGCATCTGGTAGCCGCCGCATAGCCCCAGCACATGCCCGCCGCGGCGCACATGGGCGGCGATGTCCACGTCCCAGCCCTGCGCGCGCAGGAAGGCCAGATCGCCGCGTGTGGATTTGGTGCCGGGCAGGATCACCAGATCCGCATCGGCGGGCAGGGGCTGGCCGGGGGGTATCATGCGCAGCCGCACGCCCGGTTCCAGTTTCAGCGGGTCGAGGTCATCGAAATTGGCAATGCGCGACAGCATCGGGCAGACGATGTGAAAGCCGTCGTGCCGTGCGGGGCCGCCCAGATCCACCGCGTCCTCGGCTGGCAGGCGGGCGGCCCCGTCGAACCACGGCACGACGCCCAGGCCGGGCCAGCCGGTGCGCTGCGCGATGAAACGGTACCCCTCGTCGAAGAGGCGCGGCTCGCCCCGGAACTTGTTGATGGCAAAGCCGCGGATCATGGCCGCATCGGCCGGGTCCAGCACCGCCTGCGTGCCGACGATCTGCGCGATCACCCCGCCCCGGTCGATATCGCCGACCAGTACCACGGGCACGCAAGCGGCCCGGGCAAAGCCCATGTTGGCGATGTCGCCCGCGCGCAGGTTGACCTCGGCCGGGCTGCCCGCCCCCTCGACCAGGACCAGATCGGCGCTGCGCGCCAGCCGGGTGAAACTGTCCAGAACCGCCGGCATCAGATCCCGCTTGCGGGCCCCGAAATCACGGGCGTTCAACGCCCCGCGTGCGCGCCCCTGCACCACCACCTGCGCGCCGGTGTCGGTTTCGGGTTTTAGCAGCACCGGGTTCATGTCGCTGTGCAGGTCGCGCCCGCAGGCGCGGGCCTGCAACGCCTGTGCGCGCCCGATCTCGCCGCCATCGGCGGTGACGGCGGCGTTGTTGGACATGTTCTGCGGCTTGAACGGCGCCACCGACAGCCCGCGCCGCAGCGCCACCCGGCACAGGCCCGCCACCAGTACCGATTTCCCGACGTTGGAGCCGGTGCCCTGGATCATCAGCGCCCGTGTCATGGCCGCGTGCCCGGTGGCACGGATCGGCCATGGGTATTTTGACCAAGAAGAAGGGGGACGGGGCGTTGCACGCGGCGGGCCTCTGATTTGATGGCTTGGCGATTGATGCCCGGGGGCGGGCGGCATAGAAAGCGCGCACACCATATCTTGGAGCGAGCATGACCCTAGAGACACCATTTGCCGAAGCCCTGCAACGCAAGATCGACCTCAAGACCAAGCCCGTCGGCTCGCTCGGCCGGATCGAGGCGCTGGCCGCGCAGATCGCCACGGTGCAGAACAGCCTGAGCCCGCGCATGCAGCGCTGTCAGATGACGATTTTTGCTGCGGATCACGGCATCGCGGCCGAGGGCGTGTCGGCTTTCCCGCAGGAGGTGACGCAGCAGATGGTGCTGAACTACCTGGCCGGCGGCGCGGCGGCGAATGCCTTTGCGCGCAGCGCCGGCGTCGAACTGCGGGTGGTCGATGCGGGGATTGCGGGCGATCCGATGGGCGCCGAAGGGCTGATCGACCGGCGCGTGGGCGCGGGCACGGCCAGTTTCCTGACTGGCCCGGCGATGAGTGCGGCGCAATGCGACCAGGCGCTGGAAACCGGCCGCGCCCTGGGGGGCGAGGGCGACTGGGACGCAGTGGCCTTTGGCGAGATGGGGATCGGTAATACCGCCACGGCCGCCGCGTTGGGGCACAAGCTGACCGGCGTTGGGCTGGACGTGCTGGTGGGCCGTGGCACCGGGCTGGACGATGCGGGCCTGTCGCACAAGCGCGCGGTGCTGGAACGGGCCGCGGCGCGCACGGGCGATCTGTCCCCGGCGCAGGCGCTGGCCGAATATGGCGGGTTCGAGATCGCGATGATGGCGGGCGCGATGCAGGGCGCCGCCGCCGCAGGCAAGGTGGTGATCGTGGACGGCTTCATCGCCACCTCTGCCGCGCTGGCCGCCGTGCGGCTGGCCCCGGAATGTCGCGGCGCCATGGTTTTTGCCCACCATTCCGAGGAACAGGGCCACGGCGCGCTGCTTGAGGCGCTGGAGGCCAAGCCCCTGTTGTCGCTGAACCTGCGGCTGGGCGAGGGGACCGGCGCGCTGCTGGCCTGGCCGTTGCTGAAGGCCGCCACGGCGATGCTGAACGAAATGGCCAGTTTCGACGATGCGGGCGTGACGGGGCCGGCATGACCGGGCGGCTGGCCGAAGAGGGGCGCCTTGTCCTGTTGGCGGTGCAGTTCCTGACGCGCCTGCCGCTGCCCTTTGCCCCCGGCTACACGCCGGAACGCATGGGGCATGCCATGCGGTATTTCCCCCTTGTCGGCCTGGCGATCGGCGGCGGCTTGGCCGCCGTCTACGCGCTGTCGGCGCTGGTCTTTCCGCCTGTCGTCGCCGCGTTGCTGGCGGTGGCGGCGGGGGTGCGTCTAACCGGTGCCCTGCACGAGGACGGTTTGGCTGACATGGCCGATGGTCTGGGCGGCGGGGCGACGCGCGAACGCGCGCTGGAGATCATGCGCGACAGCCGCATCGGCAGCTACGGCGCGGTCACGCTGGGACTGGTGCTGGCGCTGAAGGTCGCGGCACTGGCGGGGTTGGGGGCTGCGGCGGCCGGCGCGCTGGTGGGGGCGCATGGCCTCAGCCGGTTGTCCACGCTGGCGCTGTCGGCCGCGTTGCCCTATGCGCGGGCCGAGGGCAAGGCGGTGTTTGCCAGTGTCGGGCTGGGGCCCATGGGCTGGCCGATTGCCTTGGCGGGGGGCGCTGCGGCCCTGCTGGTGCTGATGGCGACCGCCGGGATCGTGGCAGCCGTGACCGCGTTGATTGCGGCGGTCCTGGTCACGCTGTGGCTGGGCCGGATGATGCGCCGGCGCCTGGGCGGGCAGACCGGCGACGGGCTGGGCGCGGCGCAGCAACTGGGGGAAACGGCAATCCTGCTGGAGCTGCTGGCATGGGCCTGACCCTGCTGCGCCATACCGCGCCCGAGGTGGCGCCGGGCACCTGTTACGGGCGACTCGACCTGCCACCGGGCCCGGATTTCGAGGCCGAGGCCCGCGCGCTGATCGCCGGCTTGCCCCCCGTGACGCGCCTGCTGACCAGCCCGTTGCAGCGCTGCCGCCTGCTGGCAGAGCGGATCGGGCAGGCCCAGGGCATCGCGGCAGAGGTTGCCCCGGCTTTGACCGAGATCGATTTCGGATCGTGGGAAGGCTTAGCCTGGGACGCGGTGCCGCGCGCCGAACTGGACACCTGGGCCGCCGATTTCTGGCACGCGCGCCCCCATGGCGGCGAGAGCGTGGCCCAGTTCGCCGCGCGCGCGGCCGGTTTCCTGGCCGAATGCAGCGCGGCGGACGGATGGCTGGCCGTCACCCATGCCGGGCAGATGCGGGCCGCGGTGCACCTGCTGGGGCGCGATCCGGACTGGGCCTGCCGCTTTGCCTATGGCGAACGGCTGGTGCTGGGCGCCGATGACCTGGCGGTGTTGGCCCGCTAGGGATCAGCTTCCGCGCGACAACGCCGCGATGCCCGTGCGCGCCATTTCCGTCAGGCCCAGCGGGCGCATCAGCTCGCCGAAGGCATCCACCTTCTGCGGGGTGCCGGTGATTTCGAAGACGAAGCTTTCCAGCGTGGAATCCACCACGTTCGCACGGAAGATATCCGCCAGGCGCAGCGCTTCTACCCGCTTGTCGCCGCCGCTGACCACCTTGAACAGCGCCAGTTCCCGCTCGACCGAGGGGCCCTCGACGGTCAGGTCGTGCACCTCGTGCACGGGCACGATCCGGCCCAGTTGCGCCTTGATCTGGTCGATCACCGCGGGCGTGCCGGTGGTGACGATGGTGATGCGCGAACGGTGCCCCTCGTGATCGACCTCGGCCACGGTCAGGCTGTCGATGTTGTAGCCCCGGCCAGAGAACAGCCCGATCACGCGGGCCAGGACACCGGCCTCGTTGTCGACGATGACCGCCAGCGTATGACGCTCCACGGCCTCGGCATTGGGGTCGCGCAGGTCGTAGGCGGAATGCTTCGACGTGCCCTTCTGGATGTTGAGTGCTGCTGCCATGTCTCTTCTTCTTGGTCAAAATACCCTCGGGGGGAGTCCCCGGCCCTGGCCGGGGACGGGGGGCAGACAGCCCCCCGCTCCCAGTCTAAACCAGCACCGCGCCGCCGGCCTTGATCGCGTCCTCGCCCGTGTCCTCGCCCAGCAGCATCTTGTGATGCGGCTCGCCCGACGGGATCATCGGGTAGCAGTTTTCGTGCTTTTCGACGAGGCAGTCAAAGATCACCGGCCCGTCATGGGCCAGCATCTCGGCGATTGCGTCGTCCAGATCGGCGGGGTCGGAACACTGGATGCCCTTGGCGCCAAAGGCCTCTGCCAGCTTGACGAAATCGGGCAGCGCCTCGGACCAGGAATGCGAATAGCGGTTGCCGTGCAGCAGGGATTGCCACTGGCGCACCATGCCCAGGCGTTCGTTGTTCAGGATGAACTGCTTGACCGGCAGGGAATACTGCACCGCGGTTCCCATTTCCTGCATGTTCATCAGCCACGACCCTTCGCCCGCCACGTTGATGACCAGCGCGTCCGGGTGGGCGATCTGCACCCCGATAGAGGCCGGGAAGCCATAGCCCATCGTGCCCAACCCGCCGGAGGTCATCCAGCGGTTCGGCGCCTCGAAGCCCAGGAACTGCGCGGCCCACATCTGGTGCTGCCCGACCTCGGTGCAGATGTAGCGATCCTTGCGGTCCTTGGTCAGTGCCTCCAGCCGCTGCAACGCATATTGCGGCTTGATGATCTTGTCGGAATTCCGGTAGCGCAGGCATTCCACCTTGCGCCATTCCTCGATCTGGGCCCACCACTCGGCCAGGGCGGCCTTGTTGACCTTGCGCCCGCGCGATTTCCAGATGCGCAGCGCATCCTCCAGCACATGGGCCACATCGCCGACGATGGGCATCTCTACCCGGATCGTCTTGTTGATCGAGGAGGGGTCGATGTCGATATGCGCCTTGCGCGAATGCGGGCTGAAATCGGCCACGCGCCCGGTGATCCGGTCGTCGAAACGGGCGCCGATATTGATCATCAGGTCGCAGTCATGCATCGCCAGGTTGGCCTCGTAAAGGCCATGCATCCCCAGCATGCCCAGCCATCCCTTGCCGCTGGCAGGATATGACCCCAGCCCCATCAGGGTAGAGGTGATCGGAAAGCCGGTGGCATCCACGAATTCGCGCAACAGCTGCGTTGCCGCGTCGCCCGAATTGATGACGCCGCCGCCGGTATAGAAGATCGGTCGCTCGGCGGTTTCCATCGCCTCGACCAGGCGGGTGATCATCTCCTTGTCGCCCTTGACCTTGGGCTGATAGTGCCCGGTCTTGGCCGCGCGCGGTTCGACATAGGTGCCCTCGGCGAACTGCACGTCCTTGGGGATGTCGACCAGCACCGGCCCCGGGCGCCCGCTGGTGGCGACGTGAAAGGCCTGGTGGATCGTGTCGGCTAGCGCGTCGGTGTCCTTGACCAGCCAGTTATGCTTGGTGCAGGGGCGGGTGATGCCGACCGTGTCAGCCTCTTGAAAGGCGTCGTTGCCGACCATGAAGGTCGGAACCTGGCCCGTCAGCACGACCAGCGGGATCGAGTCCATCAGCGCATCGGTGATGCCCGTGACCGCGTTCGTGGCCCCGGGGCCGGAGGTGACCAGCACAACGCCCGGCTTGCCGGTGGAGCGGGCATAACCCTCGGCGGCGTGGACGGCGGCCTGTTCGTGGCGCACCAGGATGTGGCGGATCTCGGTCTGCTGAAAGATCTCGTCATAGATCGGAAGCACGGCGCCGCCGGGGTAGCCGAATACGACCTCGACGCCCTGATCCTTCAGGGCCTGAACCACCATTTTTGCGCCGGTCATCTGTGTCATCTCTGTCTCCGTGCTCTCCGTCGGCCGGACATAAAAAAGCCCCCGTTCTGGCGGGGGCGCATGGGGGAAACCCAAGGAGCGGTCTAGCCGTCCATGCGCCTGTCGGTCGCTACTACGAGAATCCGTTCCATCGCCTTGGGCTCCTGCCTGTGTGCGCGGCACAGTATGGGGGGGCGTGCATCGGGTCAACCGGGAAATGGGCGAAGAATGATGCCCTGCGGCAATTCAAACCTTTGCACATCTTTCCCAGATTGGCCCGCTTGCGCATTTCCCTGAAAGAAGGCGTTGCAATTCGGGCATTTCCGCCATGACGAAATCGCATCGGCCACCCCCTCGCGCAGGTCTGCGGGCGGGGCTACCGTCGCCTCCGTCACGGGGTCCGGGCGGGGCGGGGATGCCTCGGCCCGGGCGGATCAAGAGGAGAGATCATGAACCGACGTGGATTTCTGAAGGGTACCGCGCTGGCCGCCGGTGGCAGCGCCGCCGCGCTGGCCGCGCCCGCCTATGCGCAGGGCAAACGTCAACTGACGCTGGTGACCAGCTGGGCGCGGGGCATGGCCGGGCTGCACGATGCGGCGCAGGCCTGCGCCGATCGCATCACCGCGCTGACCGACGGGCAACTGACGGTCGAACTGAAGGCCGCCGGTGAACTGGTCGGCGCGTTCGAGGTGTTCGACGCCGTGTCCGCGGGCCAGGCGGACATGTATCATTCGGGCGATTACTACTTCGTCAACCAGCACCCGGCCTATGCCTTCTTTGCGACCGTGCCCTTCGGCATGACCGCGCAAGAACAGATCAACTGGTACTATCGCGCGGACGGCCATGCCCTGCATGACGAGCTGGGCCAGATCTTCGGTCTGAAATCCTTCCTGGCGGGCAATACCGGGTCGCAGGCCGGTGGTTGGTACCGGCGCGAGATCACCAGCCCCGAGGATTTCCAGGGGCTGAAGTTCCGCATGCCCGGCCTGGGCGGCCAGGCTCTGGGCAAGCTGGGCGCCAGTGTGCAGAACATCCCCGGCGGCGAGGTCTATCAGGCGCTGTCCACCGGGGCCATCGACGGCACCGAGTGGGTCGGACCCTGGGCCGACGAAAAGGCCGGCTTCTTCGAAGTGGCCGAATACTACTACACCGCCGGCTTCCACGAGCCGGGCACAGCGCTGAGCCTGGCCACCAACCGCGACCTGTTCGAAAGCCTGACGCCGGTTCAGCAGGGCATCATCGAAACCGTGGCCGCGCAGGTGCACCAGGAAACGCTGGCGCAGTTCCTGTCGGAAAACGGCGCAGCTCTGGCGCGGCTTTCGGGGCAGGGCGTGCGGCTGATGACCTTCCCCGACTCGGTCTGGGATGCCTTCGGTCAGGCGGCGATCGAGGCGCTGGAGGAAAACCGCGACGGCGACATCTATGATCGCGTGCTGGACAGCTACCGCGCGTCGATGAAATCCTCCTCGGCCTGGATTCAGGCGTCTGAAGGCACCTATCGCGCCCAGCGTGACCGGGTGATGGGCTAAACGGCCCTGCGTGGTGCCCGCCCTTGCGCGGCGGGCACCGCGAATCGCCTATGTCCCGCACTGCGCGGACACCCTGCCGCTGAACAAGAATTGTACCGAACTGGTCAATTCACCTTACAGATTTTTCGCGAACCCGGCGTTCTGGCTATTTATCTGTGCCAAACCACCCGTTAGATTGCCCGCATTAACGATCCGCCCGTCCATAGGGGCGGGCGTCAACCGGGAGGAAACGTTATGGATCGTCGTTCTTTTCTGAAGACTTCGGCACTGGGCGGAAGTGCCGCAGCGGCATCGACGCTGGCCGCGCCGGCCTATGCGCAGGGCAAGCGCACGCTGACCATGGTCACGACCTGGGGTCGCGGTCTGGCGGGCGTGCATGATGCCGCGCAGTATTGCGCCGATGCGATCACCGCGATTACCGATGGCCAGGTGACCGTCGACCTGAAGGCCGCGGGCGAACTGGTCGGCGCCTTTGAGGTGTTCGACGCGGTTTCGTCTGGGCAGGCCGACATGTACCACGCCGTGGATTATTACTTCCTCGGCCAGCATCCGGCGCTTTCCTTCTTCAGCCAGGTGCCCTTCGGCATGACCTTCCAGGAATACGCCAACTGGTTCCACCATGCCGGTGGCCGCGAACTGGCCGACGAACTGTACTCGATCTTCGGGCTGAAGTGCTTCCCGGCGGGCAACACCGGCCCGCAGGCCGGCGGTTGGTATCGCAAGGAAATCAACGGCCCCGAGGATTTCCAGGGCCTCAAGTTCCGCATGCCGGGCCAGGGCGGCCAGGTGATGGGCAAGCTGGGCGCCTCTGTCCAGAACCTGCCCGGCGCCGAGGTGTATCAGGCGCTGGCCTCGGGCGCGATCGACGGGACCGAGTGGATCGGCCCCTGGGCCGACGAAAAGGCCGGATTCTTCGAGATCACCAAGTTCTATTACACCGCCGGTTTCCACGAGCCGGGGCCGAACCTGAACATGACCATGAACCTGGATGTCTACGAAAGCCTGACGCCGTCGCAGCAGGCCGCGGTCGAGCAGGCCACGGGCGCCTGCAACGTCTGGAACATGGCGCAGTTCATGGCCAATAACGGCGCGGCGCTGCAGCGTCTGCAAGCCAATGGCGTGCAGGTTCTGGAATTCCCCGACAGCGTCTGGGACGCCTTCGGTCAGGCCGCCGAAGAGGTGATCGCCGAGCCGATGGACGATGAAATCTACAAGAAGTGCTACGACAGCTACATGGCCTCGCTGAAGGCCTCTGCCGGCTGGAACAGCCGCTCGCAGGCGGTCTTTACCGCGCAGCGCGACCGTATCGCTTCGCTCTGATCGGCGCTTTCTGACAACGCCCCCCGGCCCATGCCGGGCCGGGGGTGCCAATCACCGATCTCGCATTGGGCGGGGCAAACGGGGGTAGGGGATGCTGGACGGCATTCTGTGGTTCTTTCAGAATATCGGCCTGGCCTTCTACAACTTCGGATATGCGATCACGCATCCGGGGCTGTGGCTGGACTGGTCGGACAAACAGGCACTTATGCGCTTCGTCTATTATGGCGGGTCGGTGGAGTTCTTCTTCGTCGTCTTCACCGCCTTCCTGGTGCTGACCGCACTGGGGATATGGCGGCGCTCCATCATGTGGGGGGCGGTGCGCGTGCTGGAGGGGTTTGCCAACACGGTGGGCCGCTTCTTTGCCTGGGCCGGTCTTCTGATGGTTCTGCAGCAGATCATGATCGTCTTCCTGCAACGCATCTTCCGCGTGGCGGAAATCCAGGTCGGGCCGCTGGGCTATGCCTTTGCCAAGGATCTGTCCTGGTGGGGCGAGGAACTGAAACTCTATAACGCGATGATCGTGTGTCTGTGTGCCAGCTACACCTTTGTCCAGTCCGGCCATGTGCGGGTTGACCTGATCTATTCTGCCGTCGGCCACCGGGCCAAGCGCGCCATCGACATGTTCGGGTCGCTGTTTTTCATGATGCCGGCGGCGGTCCTGACCTGGATGTATGGCTGGTACTTCATGTGGCGGCACCTCATCACGCCGAAACCCTCGGCCAGCGACACGCTGGAGCGGTTGTTGATGAAGTCCCGCGCGCTGCGCTGGAACGTGGAAACCATCGGGTTTTCGCCCAACGGGTTCAACGGCTACTTCCTGTTCAAGGTACTGCTGGTGGCGTTCACGGCCATGGTGTTCCTGCAGGCTATCGCGTTCTTCTACCGCTCTTTCCTCGAATTCGTGGAGGGCGAGGAAAGCGCTGGAAAATACCTGGACCGCGACAGCCTGGGCGCGGGTGAAGAAGCCTACGAAGGCACGCATTAAAGGGGCAGGGCAGGGCATATGCTATTCGGACTGGACGGCGTCGAACTCGGCCTGATCATCGTTTTTCTGTGCCTCTTCGGGGGCATCTTGTCGGGCTTTCCGGTGGCCTTTGCCATCGGCGGGTCGGCGGTCATTTCCTTTGGGATTATCGCATCGCTGGACAGCGCGGGGCTGCTGATCCACCAGGCGGTGGATACCGGCAGCGCGGCCTATAACGCGCTGGTCGCGCAGGGGGTGCACCCGAACGCGATTTCCACCTTCCGATACCCAGAGTTGCCAACCTATGACACGGCGCTGTTCCCGCGCGGCTGGGAAACCGCGCTGGACCGCAACATCAGCTTTATCGTCAACCGGATGAACGAACGCGTTCTCGCCGGCCAGTCGATCGAGACCCTGCTGGCGGTGCTGATGTTCGTGCTGATGGGCATCACGCTGGAACGGTCGCGGATCGCCAACGACCTGCTGACCACCATGGCGCGGATCTTTGGGCCGCTGCCCGGCGGCCTGGCAGTGTCGGTGGTGGTCGTGGGGGCGTTCCTGGCGGCCTCGACGGGCATCGTGGGGGCGACGGTGGTTACCATGGGGCTGCTGTCGCTGCCGACCATGCTGCGCAACAAGTATTCGCCGGAACTGGCCACCGGGGTTATCGCGGCCAGTGGCACGTTGGGGCAGATCATTCCGCCCTCTATCGTGATCGTGCTGCTGGGGACGCTGGCGGGCGACCTTTACGCCGTCGGCCAGGAGCAGCGCGCCCAGATGGTGGGCTGTTCCGACGCGCTGACCTATCTGGGCGAGGCGGCGGTCGTATCAGTCGGCACCCTGTTCCAGGCCGCCCTGTTGCCCGGAATCATGCTGGCGGTGCTTTATGCGGCATACGCCTTCGGCTTTGCCCTGTTTAACCCGTCCAAGGCGCCGCCGGTACGCGGGGACGGGACCGCCAGGGCGGGTGCGGGCCGGCAGTCCGCGCTGACCTGGTTCGTCTATGTGCCGACGGGTGTGATCGCCGTTGCCGTCCTGGCGGTGCAGCTGGGTGTCGCCGGCAGCCAGGATCTGACGGTCAGCAGCCAGACCTCGCAGGGCGAGGGCGCGGCGCTGCGCACGAACGTGTCCGACCAGTGCAAGGCCGCGATGATCGACCTGCACGGGCAGGAAAAATGGGATCGCGCGGTGGCCCAGCAGCAGGCCATCGAGGCGGCCGGCGGGGTTCAGCAATCGCGCCAGTTGAGCGCCGAGGAAATGACCCAGGCGCGCGCCGACAAGATCGCCGCCGCACCAGCGATCGGCACTGGAACGCTGATTAGCTTCGTTCTGCTGTCGCTGTTGCTGGTGACCGCGCGCGGCGTGGTGCCCGGGGCCAACCCGCGCCCGCTGCTGATCGGTGGCGCCGGGGTGGCGCTGGCGCTGTTGGCCGATGCGCTGCTGATCGCGCCCGATGCCTCGCCCGGGCGCGGGTTCCTGATTCTGGCACTGCCCTTGGCGGTCACGCTTTACGGGGTGCGCCAGGCCGTGGGGATGCTGGGCCAGTCGGATCTGCTGCGCGTCGTCTTTCCGCCGCTTGTGCTGATCGTCGCGGTGCTGGGCTCCATCCTGGGCGGCATCACCAACCCCACGCCCGCCGCGGCGCTTGGGGCCGGCGGGGCGCTGATGCTGGCGGCCTATCGCAAACTGAAAGAGGAAAACAGCACCGGCAAGACGATCATCTGGGCCTCTTTCGCGATTGTCGTGATGATCCTGGCCGGGGTGAATTTCGATCTGCGCATTCAGCGTGAAACCGTCCCGGTGGAGGACTGGATTGCCTTCTTCGTTGCGCAGGGCAGCTATCACTTCGCGATGTTCGGCATTCTTTATTCCTGCTGGGTGCTGTTCCGGTCCGGCGTGCTGCCGCCGGTGGTGCGGGAAACGGCCAAGGTCACGTCGATGGTGTTTACCATCCTGATCGGGTCGCAACTGCTGAACCTTGTGGTGATCTCCTTTGGCGGGGAACACTACATTCAGCAATTCCTGCGCAGCTTCGACGACGAGGTGAAGGTGTTCCTCATCGTGATGCTGGTGCTGTTCATCCTGGGCTTCGTTCTGGATTTCCTGGAAATCATCTACATCGTGATCCCGATTGTCGGGCCGGTCATCTATGGCGGTGCCTTCGATCCGAAATGGGTGACGATCATGATCGCGGTCAACCTGCAGACCAGCTTCCTGACGCCGCCTTTCGGCTTTGCGCTGTTCTATCTCAGGGGGGTTGCACCGAAGGAGGTGACAACGATGCATATCTATCGCGGCGTCGTCCCCTTCGTGGTGATCCAGGTTCTGGGGCTGGGGCTGCTGTATTTCTTCCCCGGGATCGTCACGATCATTCCCAGCCTGCTGCCGAATGGCTGAGTGCGGCCGCGCCCCCCGGGGCGCGGTCCTTCGCATCCGTGTCAAGGGAAAGCGGCCTCTGACCCTCAGCCTGTGCTGCGGGTGTCGGGTAGGCTGATGCGTGCGACCTGTTCGGCGATGGGCGCAACCGACAGCGGATGGGTCACGCTGCCATGGTCGCCCGGATCGCCCAGATCCTGCCAGGCGCCACCCTTGTAGATTTCCAGCGCCGAAAAGCGGGCCTTGTACCCCATCTTGGTACTGCCCGGCACCCAGTAGCCGAGATAGACATAGGGCAGCCCCGCCTCGCGCGCCATTTCCACATGGTCCAGGATCACATGCGTCCCGATCGAGCGTTTGGCGCGGTCCGGTTCATAGAAGGAATAGACCATGGACAGCCCGTCATCCAGGATGTCGGTCAGGCAGACGCCGACCAGGGGCCGATGCGCGCTGCCCTCGGCGGGTTGGCCGGTATATTCCACCACGCGCGAGCGGACCGGGGTCTCCTCGATCATCGCGGCAAATTCGAAGATATCCATGTCGGCCATGCCGCCATCGGCGTGGCGCGATTCAAGATAGCGCCGGAACAGGGCATATTGTTCCTCTGTGGCCCAGGGGGCGCCGGTGCTGCGCATCAGGTCGTCGTTGCGGTTGCGCGCCTTGCGCTGGCTGCGCGAGGGCTTGAAATCTGCGACGCGGATACGCGCCGACAGGCAGGCGCTGCAATCGGCGCAGGCCGGGCGGTACAGCACGTTCTGCGACCGGCGAAAGCCCTGCTTGGACAGGGCGTCGTTCAGCAATTCGGCCTGCTCGCCCTGCAGCGCGGTAAACAGTTTGCGCTCCATCCGCCGGGGCAGATAGGGGCAGGGCTGCGGGGCCGTCACGTAAAACTGCGGCGCAAGCGGAAGCGTGTGGCGCATGTTTGGGCACCTGCATTCGAATTTATTTAAACGCTAACATCGGTTTGGCGGCGCTGCCAAGGCCGTTTGCTCAGCCCCGCGCGGGCCGGTTGATTGCCGCCGTCCCCAGGATCATGTCCGGCAGCCCCTGGGCGCGCGGGCCGGTCAGCATCATCACGATAGAGGCGACCTGCGGCAGGACCGTCAGCATGCTGCCGGTGTAGAGTGCCGTGTGCAGCGCGGCGTCGCGCGCCTCCAGCCGTTCGCCCCGTCCGTTGCGGATCTCCAGCGCCATCAGCCGCATGCCCCAGGTCGCCGAGCCGCGCGACAGCGTCACCGTGCGGTAGGCAAAGCCGATCACGGTGTAGAACGCCGGAAAGACGAAAGCCGCGGCAAAGGCGGTGAAGGGCAGCGCCAGAATGCTGAGCACCATGATAACCAGCGTATCGACGATCCAGGCGCCGAAGCGCTTGATCGGAACATCCGCGTAAAACTCGCGGTGCAGGTCGGGATCGGGCAGGCCCCAAAGCGTATCTGACATGGCGCAGATGTAGGCGCCCCCGGCGGGTCTTGAAAGGGCCGCGACTGCGGTTTCTGCTACAGCGTGAAATCCGCCACCTGCGCCCCTGTCAGGTCGGGCAGCACATGCGGGTCCAGCGCAAAGACATGGCGCGGTGTGCCCGCCGCCGCCCAGATCGTGGTGAACTCCAGCAACCGGGGGTCCAGAAAGGCGTGGATCGGGTTCAGGTGCCCGATGGGGGCTACGCCGCCGATGGCAAACCCCGTCTGTGCGCGGATCAAGGCGGCGTCGGCCTTGCCTAACGCCTCCCCCGCCAGGGCCGCGGCCTTGGTATCGCAGACGCGGTTGCCGCCAGCGGTCAGGAACAGCAGCGCCGTGCCCGAGCTTTCCCCGCGAAAGATGATGGATTTGGCGATCTGGTCGATCTGGCAGCCTACCGCGTCGGCGGCCTCTTGCGCGGTGCGGGTCTGGCCCAGTTCCTTGATGTCGGCGGCGATCCCGGCGGCCTCCAGGGCTGCACGGACGCGTTTCAGGCTCTTGCTCATTCCCGGCCTCCTGTTTGGCGCCGAGGCTTAGCAGGCCCGGCCGGACGTGCAAGCCCGTTGACCGCCCGCGCCGGGCGCTGCATCAAGGCGCCATGACATTTGCCGCCCGCCTGACCCGCTGCCCCGTTCCGTATGATCCCGAGCGCGCCGCCGAGGCCGCTGAACGGTTCGCCGCTCAGCCGCCCGAACTGCGCGAATTGCTGGCCGGTACCGCCGGGTGCAGCCCCTATCTGTGGGGGCTGATGACGCGCGAGGGCGATTGGCTGGAGCCTGCGCTGGCGGGCGATCCGGACGCGGCGTTTGCCGCGCTGCTGGACGAGGTGCGCGCGCTGCCGCAAGAGGCGTTGAAAACCGGGCTGCGCCAGGCCAAGCGGCGCGCCGCGTTGCTGATTGCGCTGGCCGATCTGGGCGGCGTCTGGCCGCTGGAGCAGGTGACCGGCGCGCTGACCGATTTCGCCGATCTGTGCGTGGATACGACGCTGAAACGGCTGGTCGCCGCAGAAATCGCGCGGGGTAAGCTGCCGGGACTGACCCAGGCCGACGCGGACACGGCCGGTGGCATGGTCGCGCTGGCCATGGGCAAGCAGGGCGCGCATGAGTTGAACTATTCCTCTGATATCGACCTGATCGTGCTGTTCGATCAGGATCGGTTCGACGAGGACGACTTTCACGAGGCGCGCAGCATCTTTATCAAGATCACCCGGCGGATGACCGCGCTGCTGTCGGAAATGACCGGCGAGGGCTATGTGTTCCGCACCGACCTGCGTCTGCGCCCCGATGCCAGCGTCACCCCCGTCTGCCTGTCGATGGAGGCGGCAGAGCGGTATTATGAAAGCCTGGGCCGCACCTGGGAACGCGCGGCCCACATCAAGGCGCGGCCCTGCGCGGGGGACATTCAGGCGGGCTGGGCGTACCTGGATCGGCTGCGCCCCTTCGTCTGGCGCAAGCATTTGGACTTTGCCGCGATTCAGGATGCCCACGACATGCGGCTGAAGATCCGCAGCCACAAGGGGCTGCACGGCGCGCTGTGCCTGGAAGGCCACGACATGAAGCTGGGTCAGGGCGGTATCCGCGAGATCGAGTTCTTTACCCAGACCCGCCAGATCATCGCCGGGGGGCGCGATCCCGACCTGCGGGTGCGCGGTACGGTCGAGGGGCTGGCCCGGCTGGCCGCCAAGGGCTGGGTGCCGCAGGACGTGGCCGAACGCCTGACCGCCGATTACCGCGAACACCGCGAGATCGAGCACCGCCTGCAGATGGTCAATGATGCCCAGACGCACAAGCTGCCCAACTCGGACGAGGGCATCGCGCGGATTGCGCATTTCTGCGGCATCGCGGATGTCGACGCCTGGCGCGCCCGGCTGACCGACCGGCTGGAGGGGGTGGCAGAGCTGACCGAGGGCTTCTTCGCGCCCGGTGGCGGCGGGGCGGACAGCGAGGAGGCGACGCCCGACCTGCCCGAGGGCGCGGTGGAATTCGTGGACCGCTGGCCGGATTATCCCTGCCTGCGATCGGCCCGCGCGCGCGAGGTATTCAAGCGGCTGAAGCCGGACCTGCTGGCGCGGCTGGCCAAGGCCCCGCGCCCGGTCGAGGCCGTGGCCGCCTTTGACGGGTTTCTGAAGGGGCTGCCCGCCGGGGTGCAGCTGTTTTCCCTCTTCGAGGCCAACCCGCACCTGATCGACCTGATTATCGACATCACCAGCGTTTCCCCGGAACTGGCGCAGTACCTGTCGCGCAACGCGGGTGTGCTGGACGCGGTGATCGGCGGCGATTTCTTCGAGGATTGGCCGGGATGCGCCGCCCTTTGCGCGCAGCTTTCCCAAAGGCTGGCCGCGATGGACGATTACGAACGCCAGCTGGATGCCGCGCGGGCCTGGGCCAAGGAATGGCATTTCCGCATCGGCGTGCATTTCCTGCGCGGGCTGATCGACGCGCAAGAGGCCGGGCGCGAATACGCCGATCTGGCAGAGGCGGTTCTGGTTGCGCTGTGGCCCCATGTGGTGGCCCATTTCGCCGCCAAACATGGGGCCCCGCCGGGCAAGGGCGCGGTGGTGCTGGGGATGGGATCGCTGGGCGCGGGGTCGCTGACGGCGAAATCGGATCTGGACCTGATCGTGATCTACGATGCCGACGGGGTCGAAAGCTCTGACGGGCGGCGCCCGCTGGCGGCGCGGGCCTATTACGCGCGGCTGACCCAGGCGCTGGTCACCGCGCTGACCGCACCGATGGCCGAGGGCAAGCTGTATGAGGTGGACATGCGCCTGCGCCCCTCGGGCAATCAGGGGCCGGTGGCGACCTCATTGCAGAGCTTCCGCAACTACCAGCGGGATCAGGCCTGGACCTGGGAACATCTGGCGCTGACCCGCGCGCGGCCCGTTGCGGGCGATATCGCCCTGGCCGAAGAGGTGGAGACCTTCCGCCGTGATCTGCTGGCGGAAAAGGCCGATCCGGCCCGGACCTTTGCAGGTGTGGTGGACATGCGCCGCCGTCTGGCCCAGGCCAAGCCCGCGAAATCGGCGTGGGACGGCAAACAGGGGCCGGGGCGGGGGCAGGATATCGAACTGATCGCCACGGCTGCCGCCCTGATCGCCGCCAGTCCGGCGCGGGGCGTGTTCGACCAGTTGGCCGCCGGGGTAACGGCGGGGCTGCTGCGCGAAGCCGAGGCCGACACGCTGGCCGAAACCTACCGCCTGTTGCGCAAGGTACAGGGCGCGGCCAGGCTGATTTCCGACAGCCCGCTCGACCCGGCGGCGTTGGGCGAGGGGGGGCGGGCCTTTCTGTTGCGTGGCACCGGGGCCGAGGATGCCGCCGCGCTGCAGGCCGCGCTGGACGCGGCCCGCGGACAGGCGGCCGAGGTGATCGAGGCAGTGATTGCGCGGGGGACAAGTGATGCGTCTTGAACAGGCCGACCCGCGGCGGCTGATCGCGGAATCCTACCGGATCGAGGGGATCGGCGCGCCCGAGTGCCGCTCTATCTTTCTGGATTGGGCGATCGGGCTGCCGCCCGAGGTGAACACGCGCCGCGCACTGAAACGGCTGCTGGCCGAATACGCCCTGCAAAACCCCGACCACCCGATGACCGCCGTTCTGCGCGCGGGTCTGGACGACGCCCCGGTTGCGCGGCGGCGGGGCGGCGCGGGCGGGCGGCGCAACTGAGTACCGCGCCGCGGGGCGATCAGTGCGGCAGGCGGGCGGCCTCTTCGGCCAGGGTGCGGATGCCGTCCCAATCGCCTGCAGCGACCCGGTCGCGCGGGGCCAGCCAGGACCCGCCCACGCACAGCACGTTCGGCAGGCACAGATAGTCGCGCGCGGTGTCGTGGCCGATGCCGCCCGTTGGGCAAAAGCGCAGGTCGGGCAGGGGGCCGGACAGCGATTTCAGCATGTCCACCCCGCCCGCCGCGGCAGCCGGAAAGAACTTCAGCACCCGATGCCCCTGTTCGCGCAGGGTCATCGCCTCGCTTGGGGTGGCGATGCCGGGCAAAAGCGGCAGGCCCTGTTCCTGCGCGGCCTGGATCAGGCGCGGGGTCGCACCGGGCGACACCCCGAACTGTGCCCCGGCATTGCGCGCGGCGGCCACGTCGTCCGGCCCCAGCAGCGTGCCCGCACCGACCACCGCGCCGGGCACATCCGCCATCGCGGCCATTGCGTCCAGCGCGGCCGGGGTGCGGAGGGTCACCTCCAGCACCGGCAGACCACCGGCGACCAGCGCCTCGGCCAGCGGGCGGGCCTTGGCCACGTCATCGACCACCAGCACCGGGATCACCGGGGCGCCGGTCAGCAGGGTTTCGAGCATCTGGGAACCGGGGTCGCCTTGCATGGTGCGTGGCCTTTCGTGCTGCGGTTGCCCGGGTATTTGGGCCAAGAAGAATTCAGGACACAATGCCCCCGCCCTGCGTGGCGGGCGCGGCATGGGCGCGGAGGGCGGCGAACAGATCGCGCCCCAGGCCGGTTTCATTGGCCGACAGGTCGGGGGTGGCGGGATCGCGGGTCAGCGCGGCGGGGTCGGTCACGTCCAGCGTGCCCGCGCGCGCATTCAGCCGGATCACGTCGCCGTCGCGCAGGCGGGCCAACGGGCCGCCATCCCTGGCCTCGGGGCTGACATGGATCGCGGCTGGCACCTTGCCGCTGGCCCCCGACATACGCCCGTCGGTGACCAGCGCCACCTTCAGCTCGCGATCCTGCAGCACCGAAAGTGTCGGTGTCAGGGAATGCAGTTCGGGCATGCCGTTGGCGCGCGGCCCCTGGAAGCGGACGACGATCACGGTGTCCTGGGTAAATTTCCCCGCCTTGAAGGCATCCTTGACCGCGTCTTGGGTGTCGAAAATGCGGGCGGGGGCCTCGATCATCAGGCGGTCCTCTGCCACGGCAGAGGTCTTGATGATGCCGCGGCCCAGGTTGCCCTCCAGCGCGCGCAGGCCGCCGCTGGGTTGGAACGGGTCCGAGGCCGGGCGCAGGATCTTGTCGTTGTGGCTGTGGTCCGGGCCATCGGACCAGTGCACGGCCCCCTCTGTCAGTTTCGGCTCGCGCGTATAGGCGGCCAGCCCCTCGCCTGCGACGGTGCGCGTGTCGGGGTGCAGCAGGCCCGCGGCCAGCAACTCGCCGATCATGTAGGCCAGGCCACCGGCGGCGTGGAAATGGTTCACGTCGGCCAGCCCGTTGGGATAGACCCGCGCCATCAGCGGCGTGACCGCCGACAGCCGCGCGAAATCCTCGATATCCAGCACGATGCCCGCCGCGCGGGCCATTGCGGGCAGGTGCAGCACCAGGTTGGTGGACCCGCCCGTCGCCATCAGCCCGACGATGCCGTTGACGAAGGCACGTTCGTCCAGGATGTGCCCCGCGGGCGTATAGGCATCGCCGAGCGCGGTGATTTCCAGCGCGCGCTGCGTCCCGGCGGCGGTCAACGCGTCGCGCAGGGGCGTGTTCGGATTGACGAAGCTGGCGCCGGGCAGGTGCAGGCCCATCACCTCCATCAGCATCTGGTTGGAATTGGCGGTGCCGTAAAACGTGCAGGTTCCGGGGCTGTGGTAAGAGGCCATCTCGGCGGCCATCAGCTTGTCCCGGCCGATTTCCCCGGCGGCAAAGCGTTGGCGCACCTTGGCCTTTTCGTCGTTTGGCAGGCCGCTGGGCATGGGGCCGGCGGGCAGGAACACCGCGGGCAGGTGGCCAAAGCTGGCCGCCGCGATCACCAGGCCCGGCACGATCTTGTCGCAGACGCCCAGGAACACCGCCGCGTCGAACGTGTTGTGCGACAGGGCCACCCCCGCAGCCATGGCGATCACGTCGCGGGAAAACAGCGACAGTTCCATCCCCGGCTGGCCCTGGGTCACGCCATCGCACATGGCGGGCACGCCGCCGGCGACCTGTGCGGTGGCGCCCACCTCTGTCGCGGCTTGCTTGATGAGGGCGGGGAAGCGCGCGAATGGCTGATGCGCGGACAGCATGTCGTTATAGGCCGTCACGATCCCCAGGTTCGGTGCGCGCCCCTTGGCCATCGTCTCCTTGTCCGGGCCCATCGCGGCATAGGCATGGGCCTGGTTGCCGCAGGACAGGTGCGCGCGGGCCGGGCCTTCCTCGGCCGCGCGTGCGATGCGCGCCAGATAGGCCGCGCGACTGTCGCGCGAGCGGGCGGCGATGGCGGCGGTGACATCCTCGACGATGGCGTTCAGCGCCATGGCGGGCCTCCGGAATTGGCAAGGGGTCTGGTCTGGATATAGAGGGTTAGCGCTAACGGAAAAACCCCTGTTGTCCCGATAATGGCCCCGCAGCATGCGCCTGCGGCAATGCCCCGGAAAAGCAGCGCCTTTTCCGCAAATTCGCCCAATTTCGCAACCAAACTTTAAGGGAATTTCGCGCGGGGCTTGCCCGCAAGGAGGATCACGCCATGAAATCGCTGCGCCTTATCGCCCCGTTTGCCGCCGCCCTCGCGCTGAGCGCCTGCGCCTCCGTCGAAGCGCCGACCCGTGATACGCTGCCCTTCCCGCCCCAGCCCGAGGCGCTGCCGATCGCCGTGCCGCAGCAGGTGGCGGACCGTTCGGCCCCTGTGGCCGAGACCGCCGCGCTGAGCGTGCACAAGATCGTGGTCCGGGTGCCCCAAAGCCTGAAGGTGTCCGAGGCGAACCGCTATTGGCCGAACGCCGATATCGTCTGGCGCGAGGATCCCTTTGGCGATCGGTATGCGCAGGTTCAGGCGATCTTCGAAGCGGCGATGGCGCGCGGGGTTGCCGATTTCCGGCCCGGCCGCGACGTGATCCTGGACATCCAGGTGACCCGCTTCCACGCGCTGACGGAAAAGGCGCGGATCATGGTTGGCGGTGTGCATGACCTGCACTTCTTCGTCACGCTGGTCGACGCGCAGACCGGCCGCCGCCTGATGGATCCCTGGCATGTCGAGACCGAGCTGAAGGCCTATGGCGGGACCAAGGCGCTGGAGGCGATGCATCGCGGCGAAACGCAAAAGGTGCGCATCACCCGTCACCTGGCGCAGGTCATCAAGGAAGAACTGGCGCGCGTCGCCCCGGCCGCCCCGGCGCCGCTGACCGGCGTCGCCTACAGCTCCAAGGGGCGCTGAGGCCCCTTTCCGAACCCGGCGCAAGGCCGTAAAGGGGTGGCATGAATGCCGCCCCTTATCCCGTTGTCCGCCTGCGCCCCAAGGCCGAGGCCCGCGCCCTGCGCCATGGCTTTCCCTGGGTCTATTCCGATGAACTGGTCACCGACCGGCGCACCCGCGCGTTGGCCCCCGGCACCCTGGCCGTGCTGGAGGATGCCGAGCGCCGCCCGCTGGGGCTGGTGGCGGTCAATCCCGCGTCCAAGATCATCGCGCGGATGCTGGACCGCGATGTCGGGGCGGTGATCGACCGGGAATGGTTCGCCCGGCGGCTGGAGCGGGCACAGGCCCTGCGCACGCAGCTGTTCGATGCGCCCTTTTATCGGTTGTCCCATGCCGAGGCTGACGGCTTGCCCGGCGTGGTCATCGACCGGTTCGGGGCTGCGGTGGTGATCCAGCCCAACGCCGCCTGGGCCGAGGCGCATCTGGATACGCTGGCCCAAGCGGTGTCGGACGTGACCGGGGCAGAGGTGCTGGTCAAGAACGGCACCGGCCGCGCCCGCGGGCTGGAAGGGCTGGCCGAGGAAACGGTTGCCTTGCGCGGCACGCTGGATGGTCCCGTTCCGGTGCCGATGAACGGGGCCACCTACATGGCCGATCTGCTGGGCGGGCAAAAGACGGGGCTGTTCTATGATCAGCGCCCCAACCATGCCTTTGCCGCGCGGCTGGCCCCCGGCGCGCGGGTGCTGGACGTGTTTTCCCATGTGGGCGGCTTTGCGCTGGCCGCACTGGCGGGGGGCGCGGAACGCGCGCTGTCGGTCGATGCCTCGGCCCCGGCGCTGGAACTGGCCACGCAGGGCGCCACGGCGATGGGCGCGGCGGATCGGTTCGCCACGCGGCGGGGCGATGCGTTCGATGTGATGGCGGCCCTGGCCGAAGAGGGCGAAACCTTTGACGTTGTGATCTGCGATCCGCCCGCCTTTGCGCCCAACCGCGCCGCGTTGGAGGCCGGTTTGCGCGCCTATGAACGGGTGGCGCGGATGGCGGCCAAGTTGGTGGCGCCCGGGGGCTATCTGGTCCTGTGTTCCTGTTCCCATGCCGCCGATCTGACCCGCTTTCGCGCGGCCAGCGCGCGCGGCATCGGCAAGGCAGGGCGGCGTGGGCAGATCATCCATACCGGCTTTGCCGGGCCGGACCATCCTGTTCTGCCGCAACTGGCGGAATCGGGGTATCTGAAGGCGGTGTTCTTCCGGCTGACCGAATGAGGGCGCTGCTGGACGCCTGCGTTCTGTACCCCACGGTGCTGCGGGAAATCCTGCTGGGCGTGGCCGGTGAGGGGCTGTTCACACCGCTTTGGTCCGCCCGTATCTTGGAAGAATGGGCGCGCGCCGCGCGCAAGATCGGCCCGACAGGCGAGGCGCAGGCGCGTGCCGAAATCGCGCTGGTCCGTGCCGCCTGGCCGGGGGCCGAGGTGGCCCCGAAAGAGGGGCTGGAGGCGCGGCTGTGGCTGCCCGACGACAATGACCGGCATGTTTTGGCCGCCGGTATCGCGGGCAGCGCCGATGTGATTGTCACCTTCAACGCGCGCGATTTCCCGCGCCATCTGTTGGCTGAGGAAGGCCTGCGACGCGACGGGCCGGATGCGTTCCTGATGGAATTCTGGCTGGCCGACGCCGCCGCGGTAGAGGGGGTGGTGCGCCGCGTCCATGCGCAGGCCGAGCGGTTGTCGGGTGAAACGTTGCCGCTGCGCGCCCTGCTGAAACGCGCGCGCCTGCCCCGGCTGGGCAAGGCGCTGGCCGGTTAACGCAGCGCGGGCAAGGTGTTGCGCAACAGCGCAAGCCCCCCCGGCACCCAGCCCAGTTGCTGCATCCGGTTGCAATCCATCGCGCTGACGGGGGCATCGCTGGGGGCGGGCAGGGGGATGCTCAGCCCCTCGGCCTTTGCCAGCAGGGCCAGCAGGTCGCGCCGATCCAGCAGGATGTCGGACAGGTTGAAGGCGCGGGCCGAGACCGTTTCCGTCGGTGCATTGCGCAATAGCCGCCCGGCCTCGGCCAGATCGGCGCCGTGCAGTTCCGTGCCGCGGCGCGGTGCGATGGGACGGCCCGCGCGGAAATCGTCGAACAGGTCCGCCCATTTGTGCCGCTGCCCCGGCCCGGCTGGGCCATAGACCCCGGTGGCGCGCAAGGATACCGGCACGAATTCAGGGGCGGCCATGGCGAACAGCGCCTGTTCGGCCTGCCATTTCACCTGGCCGTACAGCGTGTCTGGGCGCGGCGCCATGTCATCGGTCAGCACGGTGCCGGGCGGGTAGGCGCCATAGACGGCGCGGGTGGACAGGAACAGAACCCGCTGCACGCCGCAGGCCCGCGCGGCTTGGAACAGCGCGACCGAGCCGTCCAGATTGGCGCGCGCGAACCCCTCGGGGTCGTCGCCCTCGCCCCCGCGATAGCGCCCGGGCACATGGGCAAAGGCGCAGTGGATCACCGTGTTGTGCCCGGCCAGATCGGGGCGCTCGCCCAGGGTATAGGGGCGATGTGCGACGGGGGCCGAAAAGAAACCGGGCGGTGGCGCGCGGCGGGTCAGAACGGCGACGGGTTCACCGCGCGCCAGCGCCTCTTCGACGAAGAAGCGACCTACCAGGCCGGTGGCGCCGGTGACCGCCAGGCTCATGCCGGCTTGGGCAGGCTGGCGGGGTTGGGAATGTCGGTGCCCGCTTCAAAGGCCCGCCATAGATCGATCAGGGGGCGCACGAGGTCCGCCTTGGCGTGATCCTGCCACGGCTTTTCATACTGGAAATGCAGCACGCGGATATCGGGCCAGTTCCACAGCTCAGGCAGGTTGAACCAGACATATTGCAGCATGTTGTCAAACACCGGCAGCCCGTGCCAGTTCGGGAAATAATCCTGCAAAAAGGTCTGGTCGGTGCGCCGCCAGAACGCGCCGGGGGCATCCAGCCGGGTCAGCATCGCGTCGAAGGTGGCCGCAGAGGGCCGCGCGGTAAAGACGCCGGAATTCAGCCGGTGGAAATCGGCCAGGGACTCATAGACGTTCGGGGCGGCTGAAAATTCGGGGTACTCGAACAGCCGGTCGATATTCTGCAACACCAGCGTATCGGCATCCAAGAACACCACCCTGTCATAATCCAACTGCCACAGGCGCAGCTTGCAGAAATTGTCCAGGGGCGTGTGAAAGGCGGGCTTTTCCCCCTTGGTAAAGGGGGCCAGCCCGTGCAGCCGGTCGCGCGCGTGCGCGGTGTTGAACGCATCCGAGGTCGGCAGCAGATCGGTTTCCACCAGCCGCGCCCCCAGATCGGCCAGCGGCGCCAGGGCATCCGCCCCCACGCCGCCGGTATGCAGCACGCACAGGTCGGCCTGTGTCGCCGTCAGCGTCAGAGAGCGCAGCAACGCCTTGGCCCCCAACGCGAAATCCGCGTTGGTGACCAGGGTGACATAGGCCGCGGCGCTGCCTGCCGGGCGGTCGGGCCTCAGCCCGTCGCTCATGACACCGATTTCAGGTGCTTGCCCTCGGGGTCGTGGTTCACCCGGTGGGCAATCTCCTTGGTCCAGGCCGAATGGGCCGGCACGCGCGAGCGGTCGATGCGGTGGGCGTATTTCTTGGCGATCTCCACCACCTCTTCCAGCAGGCCCTCTTGCAGGGTGACCGGGTTCAGCCCGAGGTCGAGGAAATGTTCGTTCTTGACGATCAGTTCGTTCTCGGCGGCCTCTTTGCGCGGGTTCGGCAGATAGGCGATTTCCGCCCCGGTGATCTTGGCCACCAGTTCGGCCAGGTCGCGCACCCGGTGGGTTTCGGTCATCTGGTTGAAGATCTTGACACGGTCGCCCGATTCCGGCGCGTCGCGCAGCGCCAGTTCGATGCAGCGCACGGTGTCCTGGATGTGGATGAAGGCACGGGTCTGCCCGCCGGTGCCGTGCACGGTCAGCGGATAGCCGATCGCGGCCTGCGCCAGGAAACGGTTCAGAACCGTGCCGTAATCGCCGTCATAGTCGAAACGGTTGATCAGCTGTTCGTGCCGCTTGGTCTGGTCCGTATTGGTGCCCCAGACGATGCCCTGGTGCAGGTCGGTGATCCGCAGCCCGTCGTTCTGGGCGTAGAACTGGAACATGATCTGATCCAGCGACTTGGTCATGTGATAGACCGAGCCGGGCTTGGTCGGATACAGGATTTCCATGCCCTTGGGGCCGGTGGGCGTGTCGATGGTCACGTCCAGATAGCCCTCGGGGATCGGCGCCCCGACGGTGGAATACCCGTAGACGCCGGTGGTGCCCAGGTGCAGCAGATGCGCGTCGATATCGGTTTCCACCAAGGCCACCAGCAGGTTGTGGGTGGCGTTGATGTTGTTGTCGACGGTGTAGATCTTGTGCCGTTCCGAAATCATCGAATAGGGCGCGGCGCGTTGTTCCGCGAAATGGACGATGGCATCGGGCTTTTCCTCGGCCAGCCAGTCGCGCAGGCGGTAGTATTCCTTGGCAAGGTCGATCAGGTGGAAATGGATCTGCTCGCCCGAGACCTCTTTCCAGATCCGGCAACGTTCCTGAATCGAATCCATCGGCGTCAGCGATTGCACGCCCAGTTCGGTATCGATCCAGCGACGGCTGAGGTTGTCGATGATATGCACCTCATGCCCAAGGTTGGAGAGGTGAAGCGAGGTGGGCCAGCCGCAGAAGCCGTCACCACCGAGAACCGCAATTTTCATCGTCGTCTCCTTTCGGATTTTCCTGACGGGCGCGCACTGCGCACCGGGTTGCGAGATGCGTTAGCGGATGGCTTGTGTAAATGTCATTTGAAAGTTTTGTGTCAGTCGGCGGGTTTCTGCCCCCGAAGACACCAGAATCTCAAGAAGTTTGTTCAAGATCAATGCAGGTCGGGGCTCGACGGGCCTTACAATCGTTCTAAGAGGGCTTTTCTTTCGAAAAGTTATGCCGTAGGTATACCTTTGAATACATAGCCGCGCACGGCTGGAGGAGGGCACATGCGTTACTTGGGACTGATGCCGGCTGTGCTGGCCTGCGCCTTGGGGGGCGCCATGGCGCCCGCAGTCTGGGCGCAGGATGCGCCGCAGATTTCGGAAAGCACGGCAGACCATTCGAAATTCGAAGCCTTGCAGAAGGATTTCGCCTCCGGCCCCGAGGTGACAGAAGCCTGCCTGTCCTGCCACACCGAGGCCGCGACGCAGGTCAAGCATTCCGTCCACTGGACATGGGAATTCGACAACCCCACCACCGGCCAGACCCTGGGCAAAAGCCATGTGTTGAACTCGTTCTGCGGCAACGTCGCCTCGAACGAGGCGCGCTGCACCTCGTGCCATGTCGGTTACGGCTGGGACGATATGGATCAGCCGCCCCCCGCGCAGGACGCGGCGGTGGATTGCCTTGTCTGCCACGACACCTCTGGCCAATACACCAAGCTGGCCACCGGGGCGGGCCACCCGCCGATGGCGGCCAAGGGCAAGACCATCACCGGGGCCGATGCGTGGGTCGTGGACCTGAAGGAAGCCGCGCAAAGCGTGGGCGCCCCGGGGCGCGAGAATTGCGGCGGTTGCCACTTTTACGGCGGCGGCGGGGATAACGTGAAACACGGCGACCTGTCCTCGGCGTTGTATCACCCGACCGTGGACGTGGATGTTCACATGGCAGAGGATGGCGCGAACTTTACCTGTTCGAGCTGCCACCATTCGGACAAGCACGTCTTTGCCGGGTCGCGCTATGATGTGCATGCCACCGACCCCGAGGGCACCGGCCAGCCCGGCATGGTCCGCCAGGACGTGGCCACCTGCGAAAGCTGCCATGGCGATACGCCCCATGACATGCTGACGGTTCAGGGCGTCAAGCTGAACGACCACACCGACCGCGTGGCCTGCCAGACCTGCCACATCCCCAGCTTTGCCCGCGGCGGCGTTGCGACCAAGACCCGCTGGGACTGGTCCACCGCCGGCAAGATGGACGAGCACGGCCACCCGATGCACCTGAGCGAATACACCCAGGGCAACGGCAAGGAGTTGCATACCTACCTGGCGACCAAGGGCGATTTCGAATACGGAGAGGACGTGGTTCCCCATTACGCCTGGTTCAACGGTCAGGTTGAGTACACCACCGCCGACATGACCATCGATCCCACCGGGATCGTCGAGGTGAACAAGATCGCCGGATCGTCCGAGGACGGGCGCTCGCGCATCTGGCCGTTCAAGCGGATGGAGGGTCGGCAGGCCTATGACGCGGGCCTGAACCACCTTGTCTATTCCAACGTCTGGGGGCCGACCACCGACACCGCCTTCTGGACGAATTTCGACTGGGGCAAGGCGATCGAGGCCGGGATGAAGGCCGCAGGCGCCGAGTATTCCGGCGAATACGGTTTCGTCGATACCTACATGTATTGGCCGATCACCCACATGGTCGCCCCGTCCGAGGATGCGGTCGCCTGCGAGGAATGCCATTCCAGCGACGGGCGCCTGGCCAATCTGGCGGGTTTCTACATGCCGGGGTCGCAGCCGTTCAGCATCGGCGGCATCCTGGGCATTCTGGTTTTCGTCGCCATGGCCGGCGGCGTGTTGCTGCACACCACGCTGCGGATCATTGCGCGCGGCGGCAAGGGAGGGACGACCCATGACTGACGCAACCCACGCCCCGAATATCGACAACGTGGTCGAGACCTGCCCCGACTGCAATGAACGCGAGGTTCTGATCTACCCCAAGTTCGAGCGGCTGTGGCATTGGTCGCAGGCGGCGTCGATCATGATCCTGATGTTCACCGGCCTGGGGATGAACGGGTTTCACAGCCTGATCAGCTTTGAGCTGGCGGTGCGGCTGCACACCCTGGTCGCGCTTGCGCTGCTGCTGCTGTGGGTGTTCGCCACGTTCTGGCTGTTCACCACGGGCACCTACAAGGTGTTCCTGCCGCGGGTGGTGGGCCTGTTCAAGGTGGCGCGCTTCTATGCCTACGGTGTGTTCAAGGGCGAGCACCACCCCTATCAGAAAAGCCTGACCCAGCGGCTGAACCCGTTGCAGGCGCTGGCCTATTCGGCGCTAAAGACGGTCATCTTCCCGCTGGTCTGGGGGTCGGGGCTGGTCTATCTGACCTACAATTTCTGGGAAACCCTGCCCAACGCCCCGTTCCTGTTGGAGGTGGTTGCCAACGTGCACCTTGCAGTGGCGTGGTTCGTGGCCGGTTTTGTGATCCTGCACATCTACCTGCTGACCATCGGCCATTCCTTCCGCGAGGGTGTGCGGCCGATGATCCGGGGCACCGAAACCGTTGCCCTGACCCCCGAGCAAGAGGCCTATCTGGAACGGCACGAGACCTGGCGCCTGGTGAAATAGGCCCCGTTTGCCGTACCGCATCGTGAAAAGGCGCCCCTGCGTGGGCGCCTTTTTCATGGGCGGGGCATGCAAGGGGCAGGGGCAACAGGCGTCTTGCACTCGGGGGGAGGGCGCGCGCTTGGGGTGGCACCAATAAATGCGAAAGGCGCCCCGAGGGACGCCCGTTCGATCATCCGGCGCAGTTCCGGAATGATGGGGTCAGCTGCCCCAGGTTCGGATCGGTCCGCAATCCATGTGCACGAAATCGGAGCGCGAGTAACGCCCGACCCCACCGGCATGGCAGGCGCTGGCGGCGCGGGCCATCTGGCCAACCGACCGGCTGTCCAACCGCAAGTCCGCGGCCTGGCCCTTCATATGCAGCGAATTCTTGGCCACGCCCGACGACCGGCGCCGCAGCATCGCGTTGGTTTCCGGCGACCGGTAGCCGGACAACAGCATGTAGGGTTCGTCCACCTCCATCAGGCTGTGCGCGGCGGCCATGATGTCGATGTTGCGCAGGTCCATCGGGATCACGCCATCGGTGCGCCAGTCACGCATGAAGTGGTTGATCTCCTTGACCACCTCGCCGATGTATTTTCCCTCGACCCAGTAGACGGTGTCGATGCTTTCGCCGGTGCGGCCGGAATACATCCGGATGCGGCGGATATCGCCCGCGCCGCGAAGCAGCCCGAAAGCGTGCGAATAGGTCGGTGCGGCCGCAACTGTGCTTGCCGCGAACGCAGCCAAAAGGCCACGGCGCGAAATGCCGGTGTGTCGTGTCTGCATTGCTGAATGCTCGCCCTCGATTTCAAGTCCGCGTTTTTGCAGCAGTTTCTTCTGCGCGCATCCCCAAGGCGCAGATTTGGTATGTCACATTCCGACGAGGCGGCCAATAATCGATTCGTCGCGTTCGGCCCGATCGCGGAAAATCGGCAAAATCCTGCCAATGTGACTTTGCCGACCCACGATTTCCCTGCCGGTGAGGGGTTCTTGCAACAGGTTTTTGCCCTGACAGCCGCGCTTTGGCCCCACCCCGCCCTTTTGTGAATGGACAGCGACGTGCCGGTATCCGATCCTTGGAAGTGCTGCGAATTTTGAATTTTCCTGCGGGGGGAAAGGTTTGATGATGGGCTCTAAGGTACAGCGTGCACTTTCGGTCGCGGTTCTCGCATTGGGCGTGGGGGCGGGTGTGCCTGCGTCTGCGGCGATGGAACTGACGGCCTTCAAGCAGGCTGTGGCCGTCGAGGCGTCGGGCAACGCGGCAATATCGGCCTTTTACCGCGAGCGGGATTATGCCCCCTTCTGGACCACTGCCGAGGCGGCGCCGATGCGCAGCGCGCTGTTGCATGCCATCGCTGGGGCCCAGGCGCACGGGTTGCCGGTGGCGCGCTACGACGCTGATGCGTTGACCGCGCTGTTCCATGACGTGCGCACGCAGCGCGATGTCGCCCGGGCCGAGGTGGGCGCGATGCGCATGTTCCTGGCCTATGCCCGCGATGTCAGCAGCGGTGTGCTGTCCCCCGCCGACATCACCGACGAGATCAAGCGCAAGGTAGACCGCCCCGATCCCGCCCAGCTGATCCAGGCCTTCGCGCAGGCCGAGTCGCCCGAGGCCTTTCTGCGCGCGCTGCCGCCCGATAGCCCCGAATACGCGCGCCTGTTGCGGACCAAGATGCGTCTGGAACGCCTGATCGCCGAGGGCGGCTGGGGCGACAAGGTGCCCGGCTACGGCCAGCGCCCGGGCGATTCCGGGCCGCAGGTGGTGGCCCTGCGCAACCGGCTGATTGCGATGGGCTATCTGTCGCGCAGCGCGACGCGGCAATACGATGCGGCGCTGCAATCGGCGGTGCAGCAGTTCCAGCTGGATCACGGGTTGGAGCCTGACGGCGTGGCCGGCCGCAGCACCATAGACGAGGTCAACGTTTCCCCCGAAACCCGGCTGCGGCAGGTGCTGGTCGCGATGGAGCGCGAACGCTGGCTGGGCGATGCTCGTGGCGGGATGCATGTTCTGGTCAACATCACCGATTTCCACGCCCGCCTGATCGAAGAGGGCGAAGTCGTGTTCGAGACGCGCTCGGTCGTTGGGCAGAACCGTTCGACCCACCGCACGCCAGAGTTCTCGGATGTCATGGAACACATGATCATCAATCCCAGCTGGAACGTGCCGCGCTCTATCGCGGTGTCGGAATACCTGCCGCAGATGATGGCCAATCCCGGGGCGGCGGGGCATCTGCAGCTGATTGACGGGTCCGGCCGGGTGGTCAGCCGCGCGTCGATCGATTTCTCGCGCTACAACGCGCGCAACTTTCCGTTCGATCTGAAACAGCCGCCCTCGCGGGGCAATGCGCTGGGGCAGGTCAAGTTCATGTTCCCCAACCCCTACAATATCTATCTGCACGACACGCCCTCGCAGCACCTGTTCGTGCGCGAGGTGCGCGCATTTTCCCATGGCTGCATCCGGCTGGACGATCCGTTCGACTTTGCCTATGCGCTGCTGGCCCTGCAGACCGAAGACCCCAAGGGGTTTTTCCACGACAGGTTGGCGACCGGGCGCGAAACCAAGGTGGACCTGGAAACGCCGCTGCCCGTGCACATCATCTATCGCACCGCGATGAGCGATCCGCGCGGGCGGATGCAGTATCGCCGCGATATCTATGGGCGTGACGCCGCGATCTTCGACGCGTTGCGGGCGGCCGGGGTGGCGCTGGCCCCGGTTCGGGGATAAATCCCCCCTGACGGGGGGCGTGGCGCACGCCCCCGATGGCAGGGGACAGGCATGGTATTCACGGTTCAGCAGATCGCAACGGCGCTTGGCGCCCGGGTCGAGGGCGACGCTGGGCTGACCGTGCAGCGAGCGGCCGAGCCCGCCCAGGCCGACGCGCAGGCGCTGGCCCTGGCCATGGATCCGAAATATGCCGAGGGGCTTGCCCAGGGGGCGGCGCGTGCCGCGATCCTGTGGGACGGGGCGGACTGGCAGGCATTGGGACTGCGGGCCGCGATCTTTGTTCCGCGCCCCCGCTATGCGATGTCGGGGCTGACCCGGCTGATGGATCCCGGCCCCGAGATCGCGCCGGGCATCCACCCGACGGCGGTCATCGATCCGACCGCGCAGATCGGCCCCGGCGCTGCCATCGGCCCCTTTGTGGTGATCGGGGCGCGCGTGGTCATAGGGCAGGGGGCGCGCATCGCCGCCCATGCCAGCGTGGCCGAGGATGCGCGCATCGGTGACGACGCGCTGATCCTGCAAGGGGTCCGGATCGGTGCCCGCGTCCGGATCGGCCATCGCTTTATCGCACAACCTGGGGCGGTTGTCGGGTCGGACGGGTTTTCCTTCGTCACGCTGGAAAAATCGGCGGTGGAAAACGTGCGCGAAAGCCTGGGCGACACGGGCGATGCAGCCAAGCAGGGCTGGACACGCATCCATTCCCTGGGCGCGGTTTCCATCGGGGACGATGTAGAACTGGGCGCCAATTGCTGCATTGACCGGGGCACGATCCGCGACACCGTGATCGGATCGGGCACCAAGCTGGATAACCTGGTCCATGTCGGGCACAATGTCCGCATCGGCCGCGACTGCCTGCTGTGCGGGCAGGTCGGCATCGCGGGCTCCAGCCGGATCGGGGACCGGGTGGTGTTCGCCGGGCAGGTGGGGGTGAACGACAATATCTTCGTCGGCGACGATGTCATCGCTGGGGGGGCGACCAAGATCTTCAGCAACGCGCCTGCGGGCCGCGTGCTATTGGGCTATCCGGCCATGCGCATGGACACCCATGTCGAGGTCTACAAGGGGCTGCGCCGCTTGCCGCGTCTATTCGCGCAGGTCGCGGCATTGCAAAAAGCGGTTTCAAAGCGCCCCGAGACAGACTAAACGAAGCCTGTTTTCACGGAGAGGTCATAGCCGATGTCGGACAGCGTCAAGGACAAGGTGATCCAGATCATCGCCGAGCAGGCCGTGCTCGAGGTTTCGGATGTCAAGATGGACTCCTCGCTGGAGGATCTGGGGATCGACAGCCTGGGCCTGGTCGAGTCGATCTTCGCCATCGAAGAGGCGTTCGATATCCAGGTGCCCTTCAACGCCAACGACCCCAGCGAGAGCGAGTTCGACATCTCGTCCGTCGCCGCGATCGTAAAGGCGGTCGAGCAGTTGGTGGCTGACCAGAAGGCATGAAGCGCGTCGTCATCACAGGGCAGGGCACGATCAACGCGCTCGGCCACTCGGTTCCGGATACCCTGGCCGCGTTCCGCGAGGGGCGTTGCGGAATCGGCCCCCTGGAGATCCGCGACGTGGACCGCCTGTCGATCAAGATCGGCGGCCAGGTCCACGGCTATGAGCCAGAGGCCCATTTCAACCGGCAGCAGATCGCCCTTTATGACCGCTTTACCCAGTTCACCCTGCTGGCCGCGCGCCAGGCGCTGGCGCAGTCGGGGCTGGATTTCTGCGGCGAGTTGTCGATGGAATCTGGGGTCGCGCTCGGCACGTCCGGCGGCGGGATGAACACGCTGGACGAGAATTACCGCTCGGTCTACGAGGACGGCAAGAACCGCGTGCACCCGTTCGTCGTGCCCAAGCTGATGAACAATGCCGCGGCCAGCCATGTCTCGATGACGTTCAACCTGAAGGGTCCCAGCTTTACCGTGGCCACGGCCTGTTCGTCGTCCAACCACGCGATGGGGCAGGCGTTTCACATGATCCGCTCGGGGATGTGCCGGGTGATGATTACCGGCGGGTCCGAATCGATGCTGTGCTTTGGCGGCATCAAGGCGTGGGAAGGGCTGCGCGTGATGTCGCGCGATGCCTGCCGCCCGTTCAGCGCGAACCGCAATGGGATGGTGCAAGGCGAGGGCGCGGCAATCTTCGTCTTCGAGGAATACGAACACGCCCGCGCCCGCGGGGCCGACATCCTGGCCGAGGTCGTGGGGTTCGCCATGACGGCGGATGCCTCGGACATCGTGATGCCCTCGCGTCAGGGGGCGGCCCGCGCGATCGAGGGGGCGCTGCGCGATGCACGCCTCGCGCCCGAGGATATTGATTACATCAACGCCCATGGCACCGGCACTGCCGCGAACGACAAGACCGAATGCGCCGCCGTGGCCGATGTGTTCGGCCCCCATGCGGATCAGTTGATGATCTCTTCGACCAAGTCGATGCACGGGCACCTGATCGGTGGCACCGGGGCGGTGGAACTGCTGGCCTGCATCATGGCGCTGCGCGACGGGATCGTGGCGCCGACCATCGGTTACGAAGAGCCCGACCCCGAATGCACGCTGGACGTCGTGCCCAACACCGCGCGCGAGGCCGATGTGAATGTCGTGCTGTCCAATGCCTTTGCCTTTGGCGGGCTGAACGCAGTGCTGGCCCTGCGCAAGGTCTGAGAACGCGTTTCTGCTGATGCCGCGTGCCATGGGTGCCGTGCCGCTGGGGCGCAGCCGCGCCCTGATTGCCTTTTTCCCAGATGCTTGATCGCGATTCCACGCAAGGGTGTCGGGTGCGCACCCCATGGGTTGCACAGCCTGTCCGCGTCGCGCCTGCCTTCATCGTCATAGAGGGGGAATGGCGGAGAGACAGGGATTCGAACCCTGGGAGCCCGTGAAGGCTCAACGGTTTTCGAGACCGCCCCGTTCGACCACTCCGGCACCTCTCCGCAAAGGCTGTGGCCTTGTGGAGCGAGCGTTTAGTGCGAAGCGCATCCGGGTGCAACCCATTTTCTGGGGCGATGGGCGCGCCTGGCAGGCCGTGCTTGACTCGGTCCGGGAAATCGCCCATATGCACGGCTCCGGCCCGGGAAATCCTCGGGCCATTGGTATTTACAACGATCGCCCGAAGGGGCGCGCTGTCCGAAGGCGCATCATGCCGAAACGCCGTCCCACGGGGCGGGGCCAAAGGACGCGGGAACAAAAGGAAAAGGCTCATGTTTGCGGTCCTCAAGACCGGTGGCAAGCAGTACAAGGTGCAGTCGGGCGACCTGCTGCGCGTGGAAAAGCTTGCGGCCGATGCCGGTGAAACGGTTCAGTTCAACGACATCCTGATGGTGGGCGCCACGGTTGGCACCCCGCTGGTCGAGGGTGCCGGCGTCCAGGCCGAGGTGATCGACCAGATCAAGGGCGAGAAGGTCATTCACTACGTCAAGCGCCGCCGCAAGCACAGCTCGCAGCGCCGCAAGGGCCACCGCCAGCAACTGACCCTGCTGCGCGTCACCGAGATCCTGGAATCCGGTGCCGACAAATCCGGCGTGAAGGCCGCCATTGGTGCGGGCAGCGTTTCGGCCCCGGCCGTTGCCGCCGCCGCCCCGAAGAAGGCCGCGAAAGCTGCGCCGAAAGCGGAAGAGGCCCCCAAGGCCGAAGCGCCCGCAGCAGATGCCCCGGCCGGCGATGACCTGAAAAAGCTGTCCGGCGTCGGCCCGGCGATGGAAAAGAAATTCCACGAGGCCGGGATCACCCGGTTCGCCCAGATCGCAGCCTGGACCCCGGAACAGGCCAACGCGATGGACGCCCGCATGGGCCTGAAGGGCAAGATCGAGAAAGAGGGCTGGGTTGCCCAGGCCAAGGATCTGGCGAAGTAAGCGCAAGCGAGAGGAGAAGACGATATGGCACACAAGAAAGCAGGCGGCTCCTCGCGCAACGGGCGCGACTCTGCGGGTCGCCGCCTCGGCGTGAAGGTTTACGGTGGCCAAAAGGCCATCCCCGGTAACATCATCGTCCGCCAGCGCGGCACGAAGTTCTGGCCGGGCGAAGGCGTGGGCATGGGTAAGGATCACACCATCTTTGCCACCGTCGAAGGGGCTGTGAACTTCCGCAAGGGCCTCAAGGGGCGCACCTTTATTTCCGTGCTTCCGGTTGCGGAGGCTGCGGAGTAAGCCGAACCCTCAGTTTCGGAAAACATCAGGGGGATCGGCGCAAGGCCGGTCCCCCGTCGCATTTCCGGGGTGCCATGGCGAAGGGGATTACCATGTCGCAGGATACGATGGCGGCGCTATCTACGATCGAGGCCGAGCGGTTCCGCTTGCGCCCGGTTCGCCGGTCGGATGCAGGTCTGCTTAGCCTGTATTCCGGTGACGAACGCGTGGCCCGGTTCACGCGCACCATTCCACATCCCCTGCCGCCCGGCGCGACCGAGGCTTTTATCGCCCGCGCGCAGGATCCCAAGCGTTCAGAGGATGTCTGGGTGATGGACGGCGCGGACCATGGGCTGTCCGAGGTGCTGGGCGTGATCGCGCTGGACCGGATGGATCGCAACCAGTCCGAGATCGGCTATTGGGTCGCGCCGGCCTTTTGGAATACCGGCATCGCATCAGAGGCGGTGACCGCCCTGATCGCGGCCAACCCGCAAGGGGCTGAAACCATCTTTGCAGAGGTTTTTCAGGACAATCCCGGCTCTGCCCGGGTGCTGACGAATGCCGGGTTCGACTATATCGGCGATGCAGAGGCCTGGTCGGTGGCGCGCGGCGCCAAGGTGGCGACCTGGACCTATCTGCGCCGCCTGGGCTGAGCCGGATGGACGCGCGCGGCGGGGCCTTTGCCGAAACGCCGCGCCTTGTGATCCGCCCCTTCCATGCGGATGACATGCCGGGTCTGGCGCGGATCGGGGCGGACCCGCGGGTTGCGTCGATGATGGGCACGATCCCGACCCCTTGGCCCGAGGCCGAGATGCGGCTTTGGGTGGCGAAATCGCGGTTTCGTGGCACGGTCGGCTTTCGCCAGGCCGTGGCGTTGAAAGAGGGGGGGCTGATCGGTGTCGTGGGTCTGGGCGGGGCACCGGCGGCATTGGCCTATTTCCTGGACCCGGCGCGATGGGGCCAGGGCTATGCCACCGAGGCGGCCCGCGCCTTTGTCATCGCCTGTTTCGCGCGCCTGCCCGGGCTGGACGTGATCGCGGCGGATCATTTCGCGGACAATCCTGCCTCTGGCCATGTGCTGCGGAAACTGGGCTTTCGGCCCACCGGGCAGGGCATGGGTAAATCGCGTGCCCGGCTTGAGCCTGCGGCCAACATCCACTATCGCCTTTGGCGGTCCACATTCGAGGCGTCCCCATGAAATTCCTTGATCTCGCCAAGGTCTACATCCGGTCCGGCAGCGGCGGGAATGGCTGTGTCAGCTTTCGCCGCGAGAAGTATATCGAATACGGCGGCCCCGACGGGGGCGATGGCGGGCGCGGCGGCGATGTCTGGGCCGAGGCCGTGGACGGGCTGAACACGCTGATCGATTTCCGCTATCAACAGCATTTCTTTGCCAAGAATGGCAAGTCCGGGCAGGGCAGCCAGAAAACCGGCGCCAGCGGCGACGACATCGTGCTGCGCGTGCCCGTCGGCACCGAGGTGCTGGACGAGGACGAGGAAACCGTGATCGCCGACATGACCGAGGTCGGCCAGCGGGTGCTGCTGGCCAAGGGCGGCAATGGCGGCTTTGGCAACCTGCATTTCAAGACCTCGACCAACCAGGCGCCGCGCCGGGCCAATCCCGGCCAGCCGGGGGTAGAGCGCACGATCTGGCTGCGGCTGAAGCTGATCGCCGACGCGGGGCTGTTGGGTCTGCCTAACGCGGGCAAGTCGACCTTTCTGGCCGCAACGTCCAACGCGCGGCCCAAGATCGCGGATTACCCGTTCACCACGCTGCACCCGAACCTGGGCGTTGTCGGCGTGGATGGTGTGGAATTCGTGATCGCGGACATCCCCGGCCTGATCGCCGGCGCGCATGAGGGCAAGGGGATCGGCGACCGCTTCCTGGGCCATGTCGAACGCTGTTCGGTTCTGCTGCACCTGGTCGATGCCACGTCAGAGGATGTCGTCGCCGATTACCGCACCATCATCCATGAGCTGGAGGCCTATGGCGGCCACCTGGCCGACAAGCCCCGGGTTACCGCGCTGAACAAGATCGACGCCCTGGACGAAGAGGAGCGCGCGGCGCGCAAGGCCGAGATCGAGGGCGAGATTGGCCGCCCGGTTCTGATGATGTCCGGTGTTTCGCGCGAGGGTGTCACAGAGGTTCTGCGCGCCCTGCGTGCGGAAATCGATGAGGACCGCCTGCGCCACAAGGCGGCCGATCAGGAGGAATATCCTTGGCATCCCTGAGCGGCGCGAAACGGATCGTCGTCAAGATCGGTTCTGCCCTGCTGGTGGACCGGGTCGCGGGCACCCTGCGCGACGAGTGGTTGCATGCCTTGGCCGAGGATGTGGCGATGCTGAAGGCGCGGGGCGCGGACGTGGTGCTGGTCTCCTCCGGCTCTATCGCCCTGGGGCGCGGCGCCCTGGGTCTGGGGCAGGGGGCGTTGGCGCTGGAACAGTCCCAGGCCGCGGCGGCCGTGGGCCAGATCCGGCTGGCCCGCGCCTATGAGGATTGCCTGGCCCCGCACGGGATCACGACCGGGCAGGTTCTGGTCACGCTGGAGGACAGCGCAGACCGCCGGCGCTATCTGAACTCGCGCGCGACGCTGGAAACGCTGTTGTCGCTGGGTGTGGTGCCCATCGTCAACGAGAACGACACCATCGCCACCGACGAGATCCGCTTTGGCGACAACGACCGCTTGGCTGCGCAGGTCGCCGTGACCGTGGGCGCGGATGTGACGGTCCTGCTGTCCGACGTGGACGGATTCTATACCGCCAACCCGGCGCAAGACCCCACCGCCCACCGTTTCGACCTGATCGAGGAGATCACCCCGGAAATCGAGGCGATGGCGGGCGATGCGGGATCGGGCCTGTCCAAGGGCGGGATGAAGACCAAGCTGATGGCCGCCAAGACCGCCACCGGGGCGGGCTGCGCGCTGGCGATCACCGAAGGCAGCAAGCTGCGCCCGCTCAAGGCGCTGGAGGATGGCGCGCCCGCCACCTGGTTCCGCCCCAAGGGCGACCCGCAGGCCGCGCGCAAACGCTGGATCGCCTCGATGAAGCCGCAGGGCTTTGTCTCCATCGACGAGGGGGCGGTTGCGGCCCTGCGCCGGGGCAAATCGCTGTTGCCCGCGGGCGTGACCAACGTGACGGGCGATTTCGGGCGCGGCGATCCGGTGGCCATCCTTGGTCCGAACGGCGAGGGGTTGGGCGCGGGTCTGGTCCGCTATACCGGGGCCGAGGCGCGGCTGATCCAGGGCTGCCGCTCTGGTGACATAGAGGCGATCCTGGGCTATCCGGGGCGCGCGGCGCTTATCCACAGGGACGATATGGCGACATGACCGAGACTGATGACATTCCCGCGCTGATGGCCGATCTGGGCCGCCGCGCCAAGGCCGCCGCGGCCGATCTGGCCTTTGCCAGCGCCGAGGCCAAGACCGCCGCGCTGAACGCCGCCGCCGACGCGGTGCTGGCCCGGCAGGACGAGATTCTGGCCGCCAATGAAAAGGATATGGAATTCGGCCGCGACAAGGGGCTGAACCCGGCGATGCTGGACCGGCTGAAACTGGACGCGGGCCGCATCGCCGCCATCGTTCAGGGTCTGCGCACGGTTGCCGCCCAGCCCGACCCGGTGGGCGAGGTGATGGCCGAATGGGACATGCCCTCGGGCCTACATATCCGGCGGGTGCGCACGCCGCTGGGTGTGATCGGGGTGATCTACGAAAGCCGCCCCAACGTGACGGCGGATGCAGGCGCGCTGTGCCTGAAGGCGGGCAATGCGGTGATCCTGCGCGGCGGGTCCGAAAGCTTCCACTCCTCTGGCGTTCTGCATGCCTGCCTGGTGGACGGGCTGCGCGCGGCGGGCCTGCCCGCGGATGCGATCCTGCGCGTGCCCACCCGCGACCGCGCGGCGGTGGCCCGGATGTTGACCATGACCGACACGATCGACGTGATCGTGCCCCGTGGCGGCAAGGGGTTGGTCGGGCTGGTCCAGCGCGAGGCGCGGGTGCCGGTCTTTGCCCATCTCGAAGGGATCGTGCATGTCTATGTCGACAAGGCCGCCGATCCGCAAAAGGCGCTGGACGTGGTGCTGAACGCCAAGACCCGGCGCACCGGCATTTGCGGCGCGGCCGAGTGCCTGCTGGTGCATCGCGAGGTGGCCGATACGCTGGGCACCGATCTGGTGGCTGCGCTGGTGGCGGCAGGCGTGCGGGTGCACGCGGATGAAACGCTGTCCCGCCTGCCCGGAACGATCCCCGCGCATAACGACGATTGGGGGCGCGAATATCTGGACATGGATATCGCCGCCAAGGTCGTTGACGACATCGACGGGGCGATTGCCCATATCCGCACCCATGGATCGGGACACACCGATGCGATCCTGACCGAGGACCACGCGGCGGCGGCGCGGTTCTTCGAACGGTTGGACAGCGCGATCCTGATGCGCAATGCCTCTACCCAGTTCGCGGATGGGGGCGAGTTCGGGATGGGTGCCGAGATCGGGATTGCCACGGGCAAGCTGCACGCCCGCGGCCCGGTGGGCGCGGTGCAACTGACCAGCTTCAAGTACCTGGTCGAGGGGGCGGGGACCGTCCGCCCCTGATGCCGGGCTAGAACCGCAGGCTGAAACCGTCTTGCTCCTGCGCGATGGCCAGGGTGCGCCCGGCCGCTGCCAGGGCAGTGGGGAACAGGGCGAACTGTACCTCTGCCGGGGTCAGGTTCCGGGCGGGGGCCGGACCATCGGACAGGGGGCGCCACAGATCGGGGGGCAAGGCGACGCGCGGTCCCTTTGCCGACATCTCGGCATCTATCGCACCGACGGTCAGCCACAGTGTTCCCCCGCGCGGCAGGGCGGTTTCGGCACAAAGCAGCCCCAGCATCGCCAATCGCGCCTGCCATCGCGGCAGGGCGGGCGGCAGGTTCACTGCGACCCTCAGCCGCCCCTGGCCGTAGAGCGTGTCCAGCATCGCAGCGACATCCGGGCCGGACACCTCGGCGCCCTCGGGCGCGGCGCCGAAGGCCAGGCGCAGCAGCCGCAGCCGGGCGGTGGCGTTCGCCATGCTTTCGCCGATCAAGGCCATTTCCTCGGAGTCGGTCATCGCCACGTCCTGCATCCGCAGCAGTTCAAGGCCATTGCCGATTGCACCCAAAGGGTTAACTAGATCGTGGCAGATGCGCGATCCCACCAGCGCGGCAAGGTCTGTCATGTTGTGTCCCCCTGCACAGGAGAGTGCCCGATGCTGCCCCTCAACACCATTCTGGAACCCGGCATGATCGTGCGCCATCCCGGCCAGCCCGATTGGGGTCTGGGGCAGGTGCAATCGGTGATCGGCGGGCGGATAACGGTCAATTTCCGCGAGATGGGCAAGGTCGTGATCGACGGGGCGCAGGTTGAGCTCATGCCGGTCCATGATGTGTAAGGGGCTGGTCGGGGCAGGGTTGCGCAAGACTGTTAACACGGGCTTAACATGCTGGCCCGCGTCAGGGCGCGCTGTTGCAACTGAAACGCCCGCCCCCTAGAAGGCGCGCAAAGGCCCGAAACCGGCAAGAGCCCCGCCCATGCACCTGCCCGAGGATCATTTCCAGCTGAAGCTGGCGGAAACCGACGACGACCTGCGCGCCGCGCAGCGCCTGCGCTATGCCATCTTTGTCGAGGAACTGGGCGGCGATGGCCCCCTTGTGGACCACGAGGCGCGGCTGGAGCGGGACGAATACGATCCCCATTACGACCACCTGTTGCTGATCGACCCCCGCCGGGATGCCGCCGCGCTGGATCATGTCGTGGGCGTCTACCGGCTGCTGACGGACGAGGGCGCCGCGCGCCTGGGCAAGTTCTATTCCGAGGATGAATACGACCTGACCGCGCTGAAGGACAGCGGCCGCAAGCTGCTGGAGCTGGGCCGGTCCTGCGTGCATCGCGACTATCGCGGGGGCATGGCGCTTTATCATCTATGGAACGGGCTGGCCGATTACGTGCTTGAACGCGGGATCGAGGTGCTGTTCGGCGTGGCCAGTTTCCACGGCACCGACCTGGATGCGCTGGCCGAACCGCTGTCCTATTTGCACCATCGCTATCTTGCCCCCGAACCCTTGCGGGTGCGCGTGCGGCCAGAGCATTTCCAGCGCATGGACCTGATGGAAGAGGCGGGCATCGACCGCAAGCGCGCCATGCTGGCCATGCCGCACCTGATAAAGGCCTATCTGCGCCTGGGCGGTTTCGTGGGCGAGGGGGCGTTCGTCGATCACGCCTTCAACACCACCGATGTCTGTCTGGTGATGGACACGTCACGGATGAACGCCGCGGCGCGCAGCCGCTACACGCGGGGGCGCGGATGACCCCCTGGAACGGGGCCGCGCCGCCCGCGGATCCGCCGATCACGGCGGCGGGCTGGCTGCGCATCGCCTGGCGGGGCGCGGTGCTGGGGATCGTCACCTTTGGCTGTCTGGGGCTGTTGCTGCTGGTGCGGCTGGTGGAACGGCCGATCTTTGGCTGGCATCGGCCCGTGACCCCTTTCATCACGCAATTCGTCTGCCGCATGGCCTTTGTCATCCTGGGCATTCGCTATCGGGTGCAGGGCCGGCAGATGCGCGCACGCGGCGCGGTGGTGGCCAACCATGCGTCCTGGCTGGACATCTTTACCCTGAACGCGCGCAAGCGGGTCTATTTCGTATCCAAGGCCGAGGTCGCGTCCTGGCCCGGGATCGGCTGGCTGGCGCGGGCCACGGGCACATTGTTCATCAACCGCGACCGGCGCGAGGCCAAGGCCCATGCCAACCTGTTCGAAGAGCGGCTGAAGGCCGGTCACAAGCTGCTGTTCTTCCCAGAGGGTACATCGACCGACGGGCGGCGTGTTCTGCCCTTCAAGACGACGTTGTTTGCGGCCTTCTTGACCCCCGGCCTGCGCGACATCCTGCATATTCAGCCGGTGACGGTGGTCTATACCGCGCCTTCGGGCCAGCATCCGGCCTTTTATGGCTGGTGGGGTGAGATGGGGTTCGGCGCGCATCTGCTGAAGGTGCTGGCCGCCAAACCCCAGGGCGGGGTCGAGGTGATCTATCACACCCCGTTGCGCGTGGCCGATTTTCCCGACCGCAAGGCGCTGGCCAAAGCCTGCGAAGAGGCTGTGCGCAGCGCCCTGCCGGGCTGAGCTGCGTTCCGCGCGGGCGCGTCAGCCCATCGCCGCGATCAGGGTTCCCAGGGCGGCGGCGGCATCGTCCTCGCGCCAGATCTCTTCGCCCACGGCGAAGAAATCGGTGATGGGGGCCAGCCGGGCTACCGTTTCGACATCCAGCGCGCCCTCGGCCACCACGGGCAGTTCGATCATGTCCGACCACCAGGCGAACAGATCGTGCTGGGCCTGGGTGCCGTCTCCCAGCCCGCTGGCCCCGACCGGGCCGAAGGCGATGTAATCGGCCCCGGCCTCGCCCGCGTTCATCCCGTCATGGCGTGAGGTGCCGCAATAGGCGCCGATGATGGCGTCGCTGCCCAGGGCCTCGCGCGTCTTGCGCACGCGCCGGGCACCGTCGGGCAGGTGAACCCCGTCCAGGCCCAGCCGTTCGACCAGGGCGATATGGCTGTCGATCACCAGTGGGATATCGCGGGCGTGGACGGTTTCGCGCAGGGCGTCGGCAGCGCGGGAAACCATGTCCTCGTCGTGGCCAGCCATGGACAGGCGCAGGCAGGCCACCGGGTGGGCGTCCAGAACCGCCGAAAGACGCGGCACGAATGTCTCCAGCTCGAAGGCGGGCGGCGTGACAAGGTAGATTTGCGGCAATTCGCGCTCGGCCATGGCTCTCTCCATTTGTCCTGCGGGGCCGCTATAGCGGGGAATCTCGGGCTTGACCATGACTTGCGCAGGGCGGGGGCCGCGCGTATCACCCCGGCGATGCCAGCGCCGGAGCCGCCATGACCGATCAGCCCGCCTTTGTCCTTGTCCGCCCCCAGATGGGCGAGAATATCGGCGCCGCCGCGCGCGCGATGTGGAATTTCGGGCTGGACCGGATGCGCATGGTCGAGCCGCGCGACGGCTGGCCCAACCCCCGCGCGGTGGCGCTGGCCAGCGGGGCGGGGCGGCTGTTGGACCAGGCCGGCATCTTCGCCGACACGGCGGCGGCGGTGGCCGATTGCGATTATGTCTACGCCACCACCGCCCGTACCCGTGGTCTGACCAAACCCGTGGTGACCCCCGAACAGGCCATGCAAGAGGCCCGCGGCATGATCGCCCAGGGGCGCCGCGTGGCCGTTCTGTTCGGCCCCGAACGCGCGGGCCTGGAAAACGAGGACATCGTGCGGGCCAACGCCATCATCACGGTGCCGGTGAACCCGGAATTCTTCTCGCTGAACCTGGCGCAATGCGTGTTGCTGACCGCCTATGAATGGCGGCGCGGCACGCCCGGCATCATCCCCGAGCGGATCGAAATGGCCGGTGCCGAACCCGCCAGCGCGCTGGAGGTCGAGAAACTGGCCGAGCATTACGAGACCCGCCTGGACGAGGCCGGCTTCTTCTTCCCTGAAACCAAGGCGCCGGGCATGAAGCGCACCCTGCGCAATTTGTGGAGCCGGATGCCCCTGACGCGGGCCGATGTGCAGGTGTTTCACGGGCTGCTGCGGCAATTGACACGGGGACGCGGCGACGGGCGGTGACTTGAAGCGACCCGGCCCGGGCCCTACTCTGCATCCGATATCCGACGCGCGCGATCCCGCGCCCGAAAGGACATACCATGACCAAGAAGCGGAATATCTTCGAGGAGGTCGGCACCGAAACCCCGCGCGAGCGGCCAGTGGCCCAGCCGGGTGCGATCGACCGCGCGGCACGCCGGGGCGCGCGCGGCGCGGTGCGCCTGTGGCTGATGCTGCTGTTCCTGGTGGTCGCCGCGATGCTGATCATCGGGGCGTTTGCACGCCTGACCGAAATGCTGCTGCCGATGCCGAACTGGAACCCGCTGTTCGGGGCGCTGCCGCCGTTGGACCCGGCCGACTGGCTGGCCGCGTTCGAGCGTTTTCGCGGGTCCGCCGCCTGGCGGGGCGAGGCCCACGGCATGGGGCTGGACGAATTCCAGCTGGCCTTCTGGTGGGGGTGGGGATCGCGGCAACTGGCGCCGACCGCGCTGTTTTTGTGGGCCGTCGGTTTCCTGTTCTTCTTGGCTGCGCGCAAGATGCCCAAGGGCTGGACGCTGCGGCTGTTGGGTTTGGGGCTGTTGATCCTGCTGGTCGGCACGGCCGACTGGGTGCTGGGGGGCGCGGGGGTTGCGCCGCCGCCCTTCGATTTTCTGTCCTACCGGATGCTGCTGCACCTGGGGTTCGGCTTTTCGCTGCTGGGCGTGACCGCCTGGTTCGTGTTCAAGCTGGGCCGCAGCGAGGCAGAGTTGCTGCAGGCCCGCCGCGCGCGCGAGGCGGGCAGCTTCCGCATGGCCACGGCGCTGATGCTGTTGGTGTTCCTGCAGATCCTGCTGGGGTCGCAGGTGGCGGGGCTTTACGCCGGGCGCACCTATACGGACTGGCCGATGATGGCGGGCGGCTTCTTCCCGCCTGATCCGTTCTACATCGAACCGATCTGGCGCAACTTCTTTGAAAACCACGGGCTGGTGCAATTCCTGCACCGGATGAACGGCTATCTGGTGGTTCTGCTGGGGCTGGCGACATGGCTGGTGGGGCGGCGCAGCGTCTATCGGCGCACGCGGCGGGCCTTTGACATGATTGCCGGGATGGCGCTGGTACAGGCGGGGTTGGGGATCGGTACGATCCTGTTTGCCGCACAGTGGCAGATCGCCGTCGTGCACCAACTGGGCGCGATCACGCTGTGGACGCTGATCCTGCGCGCACGTTTCCATGCGCAGTATCCTGTGCAACACTCGACCATCCGGGGGTAGGGCGATGGGCGCCTATGACGATCTGATCGCCTATGAGCGTGAAACCCAGGCGCTGGCCCAGGTGATGGGCCGCCTGAGCTGGGATCAGGAAACCGTGATGCCCAAGGGCGCGGCGCACCAACGGGCCGAGGAGATGGGCGCGCTGGAAAGCGTGCTGCACCGCCGCCGCACCGATCCCCGCGTCGGCGAGTGGCTGGAGGCCGTGGACGAAACCGCCCTGGATCACGCCGCCCGCGCGCAACTGCGTCATATCCTGCGCGGCTATATCCGTGCCATGCGCCTGCCCGAAACCCTGTCGTCCCAGATCGCCCGCGTGACCAGCCGCGCGCAAGGTATCTGGGCCGAGGCCCGCGCCGCCGATGACGTGGCGCATTTCCTGCCGACCCTGGCCGAGGTGGTGCGCCTGAAACGCGAAGAGGCCGCCGCCCTGGCGCAGGGGGGCGATCCCTATGACGCGCTGCTGGACGATTATGAGCCCGGTGCGACCGGGGCCGGTATTGCCGCGATGTTCGACCGGATGCGGCCCCGGCTGGTCGAACTGCGCGAACGAATCCTGGGCAGCGACCGCCACCCCGCGCCCCTGTCGGGCCGCTTCGGGGCCGAGGGGCAGATGACCGTCGCGCGCGAGGTTGCAAGCCATTTCGGCTATGATTGGCGGCACGGGCGGCTGGACCATTCCGTGCATCCCTTTACCAGCGGTTCGGGAACGGATGTGCGCATCACCACGCGGGTAGATGAGGGCGATCCGCTGAACTGCCTTTATTCCACCCTGCACGAGGTCGGCCACGGCGCCTATGAACAGGGGATCGATCCGGCCTATCTGCTGAGCCCCCTGGGCGAGGGCGTGTCGATGGGCGTGCACGAAAGCCAAAGCCGCATCTACGAAAACCAGCTTGGCCGCTCGCGCGCGTTCTGCGGCTGGCTGCATGCCCGTCTGGCCGAGGTGTTCGGCCAGTCCGGCGCGGCGGATGCTGATGCGTTCTACGCCGCCGTGAACCGCGTGCATTCGGGATATATCCGCACCGAGGCGGACGAGGTGCATTATAACCTGCACATCATGCTGCGCTTCGATCTGGAGCGTGAGTTGATCGCCGGCCGACTGGAGGTCGCCGACCTGGAAGAGGCCTGGAACGAACGATTCCAGTCCGATTTCGGCGTGGCGGTGGACAAGCCATCCAACGGCGTGTTGCAGGATGTGCACTGGTCCGTGGGGCTGTTCGGTTATTTCCCGACCTACACGCTGGGCAATGTCTATGCCGGGTGCCTGTATACGGCACTGTGCGCTGCCGTGCCGTCGCTGGACGACGATCTGGCCCGCGGGCACGCGGAAACGGCAACCGCCTGGCTGCGCGAGAACGTGCAGCGCCATGGCGGCCTTTACGAACCGGCAGAGGTCATCCAGCGCGCTTGCGGCTTCGACCCGCATGAGGGGCCGCTGCTGGACTATCTGGAGGCCAAGTTCGGTGCACTCTACCGGCTGTAGCGGCGCGGCGGGCTGGCATATGCAACACGGCGCTGCTACAACGGCCCGATGATGCGGCGCGACAGTCTCTTTGGCGAGCTGTGGCAAAGTGCCCGGCGTGTAGCCTTCGCCATTCTTGGCGGGGTCATTCCCCGCTTTACCCCCGAAGAAATCGAGGAACGCGTTTCCCGACGCGCAGCCCATGAACAGGCGGCCATCGTCATCGCGGTCCTGATGGCACTGCTTTTTGCCAGCTTGCTGTTTGCCAACGGGGGGGTGATCGGGCTGTTGGTCTACTTCCTATTGGTCATTTATCTTGTCCGATAGCCCGATCACATCCGTTTGAACGGGCTGTGATCGGGCGGTATTCCGCAGCCCTTTCAACGGCTTGCATCTTTGTATGCGCATGTATGCGCATGAAAACAAAGAAATTTTCCCCACCCGGTGATCCGGGGCCGCAAACGGCGCGTATCCCTTGCACAACACCAAACAGGAAAGGGAACTGACCCATGGATATCATCGGCCCTCTGATGCTCGGCACGCTCGGTTTCGTCGTTGCCTTCGCCTACATCAACATGCGCCAGACCGAAGAACAGCTGGCGGAAACGCGCCGTCGCCGCGCCGAAAAGCAGGCCGCCGAGCGTAGCGCCGCCCAGCCGGTCGCGGCCGAGTAACACCGGACCCCGAGATCAGGGCCGGGCGGGATTCGCCCGGCCCCGATCACCTCAGGCCTGCCAGTCGGGCTTGCGTTTTTCCAGAAAGGCGCTGATTCCCTCGTCCGTATCGCGCCACATCATGTTTTCGACCATTGCCGCGCCCGCATGGGCATAGGCATCGTCCATCCCCATCTCTGCCTGATCGTAAAAGATCCGCTTGCCGATCCGCACCGCGGGGTTCAGCTTGGCGGCGATCTTTTCGGACAGCGCGCGTGCCTCGTCGTTCAGCGCGTCATGCGGGACCGCGCGGTTGATCAGGCCAAGTGCCTCTGCCCGGTCGGTTCCGATGAAATCGCCGGTGGTCAGCATCTCGAACGCATGTTTGCGGGGGATGTTGCGGGACAGGGCCACCATGGGGGTCGAACAGAACAACCCGATATTCACCCCGTTGACGCCGAACCGCGTCCCCTCTGCCGCGATGGCCAGGTCGCAAGAGGCCACCATCTGGCACCCCGCCGCCGTTGCGATCCCGTGCGGGGCGGCGATCACCGGCTGGGGCAGGCGCATCAGCCCGGTCATCACCCGCGCGCAGCGGGTGAACAGGTCGGCGAAATAGGCTTGCCCGCCATCCTCGGCCTGCCGCCCGGCCTGCATCTCCTTAAGGTCGTGGCCTGCGCAGAATGCCTTGCCGTTGCCCTTCAGGATCACCACCCGCGTTTCGCGGTCCTGGGCCAGTGTGTCGATCTGGGACTGAAGGGCTGCCAGCATCGCGTCGGACAGCGCGTTCAGCCGGTCCGGCGCGTTCAGTGTCAGCGTGGCAATGCCCCCTGTGTCGTCGCGTAACAGGATCTCGCTCATCTTGTTTCTCCTCCCCGTTTACCGGCAGACTACGCGGCAAAGGGAGGATGGGAAAGAGCATGGATTTGCAGATGGATGCCGCGGCGCTAAGCGCCTTTATGGAACGGGAATTTCCGCAGGTGGCCGCCGATTTCGTGATCGAGGAGGTGGCCCCGATGCAACTGCGCGTGCGCATGCCCGTAGCGGAACGGCATTTGCGCCCGGGTGGCACCGTATCCGGCCCCTCGATGTTCGCGCTGGCAGATGTGGGGATCTACCTGGCGGTGTTGGCGATGATCGGGCCGCAGGCGCTGGCCGTGACCACGAACTGTTCCATCGACTTCATGCGCAAACCGGCGGCGGGCAAGGATCTGATCTGCGAGGCGCGGCTGCTGAAACTGGGCCGCGTGCTGGCGGTGGGGGACGCGCTGATCCGGTCCGAGGGGATGGACGGTGTCGTCGCGCGGGCCAGCCTGACCTACTCGATCCCGCCGCGCTGAGGGGCGTTGACGCAGGCGACGCCATGGCCTAGCCCGGCGCCATGGCACGCGCACCGCTTTTGCAACTCAGCGATATTTCCCTGACCTTCGGGGGTGATCCGGTTTTTGCCGGTTTGGATCTTGTCGTGCAGCCGGGCGACCGGCTGGCGCTGGTCGGGCGCAACGGGTCGGGCAAGTCCACCTTGATGAAGGTGATGGCCGGGCTGGTGGAACCCGACGCGGGCGCGCGCGTTTTGTCGCCGGGCACCAGTACCGGCTACATGGAACAGGAACCGGACCTGTCCGGCTTTGCCACGCTGGGTGATTTCGCCGCCAGCGCCCTGGCCCATGGCGAGGAATACCGCGTCGAGATGGTCGCCGAGGGGCTGAAGCTGGACCCGGCAACGCCGGTTGAAACGGCCTCGGGCGGGGAACGGCGGCGCGCGGCGCTGGCCAAGCTGCTGGCCGAGGCGCCCGAACTGATGCTGCTGGACGAGCCGACCAACCACCTGGATATCGAGGCGATCGGCTGGCTGGAAAAACAGTTGGCCGAAACCCGTTCGGCCTATGTGCTGATTTCCCACGATCGGGCGTTCCTGCGGGCACTGACGCGGGGCACGCTGTGGATCGACCGGGGCGCGGTACGCCGCCAGGATCGCGGGTTCACCTATTTCGAGCAATGGCGCGACAAGGTCTGGGCCGAAGAGGACGAGGCCCGACACAAGCTGGATCGCAAGATCAAGGCCGAAGCCCGCTGGGCGGTCGAGGGCATTTCCGCCCGGCGCAAGCGCAACCAGGGCCGTGTGCGCAACCTGGCCGCCCTGCGCGAGGAACGGGCGGGTATGATCCGCAGGCAGGGCACCGCCGCGATGGCGCTGGACGCCGGCCCGCAATCGGGCAAGCGGGTGATCGAGGCGAAGGGGATTTCCAAGAACTTCGGCGACCGAGTGATCCTGCGCGATTTCAGCTTGCGCATCCACCGGGGGGAATGTGTCGCGTTGGTGGGGCCCAACGGCGCGGGCAAGACGACGCTCTTGAAGATGCTGACCGGCGAGATGGCCCCCGATACCGGCGAGGTCAAGCTGGGCACCAACCTGGAAATGGCCGTGTTCGAGCAGAACCGCGCGGCGTTGGACCCGGAGATGAGCCTGTGGGACAGCCTGACCGGCGATCCCTACATGCGCGTGTCTGGCCGGGCCGATCAGGTGATGGTGCGCGGCCAGCCCCGGCATGTGGTGGGCTATCTCAAGGATTTCCTGTTCGACGAGGCCCAGGCCCGCGCGCCGGTGCGCGCGCTGTCTGGGGGGGAACGGGCGCGGCTGCTGCTGGCGCGGATCATGGCGCGGGAAAGCAACCTGCTGGTGCTGGACGAACCGACCAACGATCTGGATGTGGAAACGCTGGACCTGCTGCAGGAATTGCTTGGGGAGTATGAGGGCACGGTTCTGCTGGTCAGCCACGACCGCGATTTCCTGGATCGCGTCGCCTCGACCACCATCGCGATGGAGGGGGACGGGCGGGCCACGGTCTATGCCGGGGGCTGGACCGACTATCAGGCGCAGCGCAGCCCGGCCAAGGCGGACAAGCCCGCAACTACCGCCCCCGCCGATCAGCCCAGAAAACCCAAGCCCAGGCCGAAATCGGACGGCCCCGCCAAGCTGAGCTTTACCGAAAAGCACCGCCTTGAGGAACTGCCCGCCCAGATCGAGCGGCTGGAGGCCGAGATCGCCAAACTGGAAGAGTTGCTGTCCGATCCCGACCTGTTCACCCGCGAGCCGGTCAAGTTCCAGAAGGCCACCGATGCGCTGGTGCAGCGGCAGACGGCCTTGGCCGAGGCCGAGGAAGAATGGCTGACCCTTGCGGAAAAGGCCGAAGGCTAGACCCCGGCCGTGCGGTGCAGGGCGGGGCGATAGCCGCTGTGCAACGCCGTCAGGCTTGGTTGCGGGGTCAGCACGGTCACCCGGCCCTGCGGCCGGGGGCGTGGCGGGCCATAGCCATCGGGCGCATAGGGCAGGGCCGCATCGCCCATCAGCAGGCAAGGGATGCGATCCAGAGGGTGCAGGATAAAGGCGCCGTCGGGCAGGGCGCCGGACTGCGCCGTCTGGCGGCGCTGTTGCCGGACACGGGGGATTGCACGGGCACGGTGCAGGGCGGCATCCAGATCACCCGCGCATTTCACGCCGCCTGCGGCTGCCAGGAAACGACGGAAATCATCCGGGCGGCAGCGCGCGCAGGGCCGGTGCCCGGCGGCCAGCGCGACGGCCTCGTCCAGAAAGAACAGCTCTGTATACTGCCCCGGTGCCATCAGGGCGCGGCGGCCTTCCTTGTAGGACAGCACGCAGCAAACCCAGGCCCGGTGCCGCCATCGGGCGCGGCCCAGCCGGCCCGAGGCGTCGTGCAGGATGCCCCGGTTGCCCATGAAATCGCCGCGGGCCTCGGTTGCGATGAAATCGCCGGTCGGGGTGACGCGGTTCTGCCGCGCCATCACTGCATCCGCAGTGCGCCATCCAGGCGGATCACCTCGCCGTTCAGGTAACAGTTTTCCAAGATGTGCCGCACCAGCGCCGCGAATTCCGCCGGGTCGCCCAGGCGCGGTGGTGCGGGCACGTCGGCGGCCAGGGTGTCCATGACCTCTTGGCCCAGACCCTCCAGCATGGGGGTGCGGAACACGCCCGGCGCGATGGCCATGACCCGGATCTTCAGGCTGGCCAGGTCGCGGGCCAGCGGCAGGGTCATCGAGGCGATCCCCCCCTTGGAGGCGGCATAGGCGGCCTGGCCCTTTTGCCCGTCAAAGGCGGCGATGGAGGCGGTGTTGACGATCACCCCGCGGCAGCCATCCGCGCCTTCGGCGTTGCCGGCCATTTCCGCCGCAGCCAGGCGCAGCACGTTGAAACTGCCGATCAGGTTAATTTCCACGGTCCGGCGGAAACTGTCCAGCGCGTGGGGGCCGCTGCGGCCCAGGGTGCGTTCGGCGGTGGCGATGCCCGCGCAGTTGATGCAGGCGGTGATGCCGCCCATCTGGCTGCTGGCCTCGCCGATGGCCTGGGCGACCGAGGTTTCGTCGGTCACGTCAACGGGCTGGAACCCGGCGCCGATTTCGCCCGCCAGCGCGGCGCCACGTTCGGCATCGCGGTCCAGAATGGTGACTGCGGCTTCGGCGCTGCACAGGGCGCGCGCTGCCGCTGCCCCCAGGCCCGAGGCCCCCCCGGTCACGATGGCCTTGGTTTCGCTGATCTGCATGATGCTCCTCCCGGTCTTTTGCGGCCAGCTAGCCGCGCCGGGAGGCGCTTGTCCAGAGGGCAGGGTGCCCCCGTTCGGCGGGGCGGCGCCGGGACTCAGCCCAGGGCGTAGCCCGCGCCGCGCACCGTGCGCACCGGGTCGGGGCCGCCATGCTGGCACAGCGCCTTGCGCAGGCGCCCGATATGCACGTCCACGGTGCGGGTATCAACATAGATGTCGCGCCCCCAGACCCGGTCCAGCAGCTGTTCACGGCTCCAGACCCGGCCCGGTTTTTCCATGAAAGTGGACAGCAGGCGGAATTCTGTCGGCCCAAGCTTCAGCAACTTTTCAGCGCGGAACACCTTGTGGGTTTCGGAATCGAGGACGATATCCTCGAACTCCAGGCGCTGGCCGACCGCGGCGGGGCGGGTGCGGCGCAACTGGGACCGGACCCGCGCCATCAGCTCGTTCACCGAGTAGGGCTTGACCACATAGTCGTCAGCGCCGGTTTCCAGCCCGCGCACCCGGTCCACTTCTTCGGCCCGGGCCGACAGCATGATGACCGGCAGGTTACGCGTTTCCTGGCGGGATTTCAGCTGGCGGCAGACCTCGATCCCCGAAACGCCGGGCAGCATCCAGTCCAGGACGATCAGGTCGGGGGACACCTCGTCCACCAGCAACAGCGCCTCGTCGCCGCTTTCGGCGCGGGACACCGCAAAGCCCTCTGCCTCCAGGTTGTAGGCCAGGACTTCGCGCTGTGCCGGTTCGTCTTCGACGACCAGGACGATGGGCTGTTCGCTTCTGGTCATGTCACGGCGTATCGTGGGTTTCAAACGCGGTGCGGTCGGCCTTGGGGCGCTCGTCCTCGGGCACGCTGCCGGTGACGAGGTAGATCACCTGATCGGCGATCGAGGTGGCATGGTCGCCCATCCGCTCAATGTTCTTGGCAATGAAATGCAGGTGCATGCACGCGGTGATGTTGCGCGGATCCTCCAGCATAAAGGTCAGGAACTGGCGGAACAGCGCGTTGTACATCTGGTCCACCTCGGCGTCGCGCAGGCGCACGTCCTGGGCCAGTTCGGCGTCGCGTTGGATATAGGCGTCCAGCGCGTCCTTCATCATCATCTCGACGGCCTTGGCCATGCGCCGGATCGCCCCGGTCGATCCGTCGATCGGCGCCATTTGCACCAGAACGCCGGTGCGTTTGGCCATGTTCTTGGCATAGTCGCCGACACGTTCCAGGTTGCCCGAAATCTTCATCACGGTCAGGACGGTGCGCAGATCGCCGGCCGAGGGCTGGCGCAGCGCCAGCAGGCGCGCGGCCTCTTCGTTGATCTGCTGTTCCAGCGCGTCGATGGCGCGGTCGCCCTCGCGCACGCGCTCGGCCAGTTCCTCGTCGCGGTTTTCAAGCGAATTCGCGGCTTCCAGGATCGCGGCCTCGACCAGTCCGCCCATCTTCATGATGAGCGCCTGAGCGGTTTCCAGATCGCGGTCGTAGGACTTGACGATATGCGGGTCCTTCATGAACTCAGACATGTTAAATCCTCCCTCAGCCGATCCGGCCGGTAATATAGCTTTCGGTCCGCGGGTCCTGCGGATTGGTGAAAATCTGTCCGGTCTCGCCGTATTCCACCAGGTTACCGAGGTGGAAGAAGGCGGTCTTCTGGCTGACGCGGGCGGCCTGCTGCATCGAGTGGGTGACGATCACCACCGAGTAGTCCTGGCGCAACTCGTCGATCAGTTCTTCGACCTGGGCGGTGGCGATGGGGTCCAGGGCCGAGCAGGGCTCGTCCATCAGCAGGACCTCGGGTTCGGTGGCCACGGCGCGGGCGATGCACAGGCGCTGCTGCTGGCCGCCCGACAGGCCCGTGCCCGGCGCATCAAGCCGGTCCTTGACCTCGTCCCAGATGGCGCCGCGGCGCAGGGATTTTTCCACGATGTCGTCCAGGTCGGCCTTGTTCTTGGCCAGCCCGTGGATGCGCGGCCCGTAGGCGATGTTGTCGTAGATCGACTTGGGGAAGGGGTTGGGCTTCTGGAACACCATGCCCACCTTGGCGCGCAGTTGCACCGGGTCGACCTTGGGATCGTAGATATCTTCGCCGTCCAGCGTGATGTCGCCCTCGACGCGGCAGACGTCGATGGTGTCGTTCATCCGGTTCAGACACCGCAGGAAGGTGGACTTGCCGCAGCCCGAAGGTCCGATGAAGGCCGTGACCGTCTTGTCCTCGATATCGACATCGACATCCTTGATGGCGTGGGTGTCGCCGTAATAGACCTGACAGCCCCGGGCCGAGATCTTGGTTTCGTTGGTCACGACTTTATTCTCCAGATTTGGCGTGTCGTACATGGCTTCGTCCTTTCGGGACTTACCAGCGGCGCTCGAACCGGCGGCGCAGGATGATGGCAATGATGTTCATCGTCAGCAGGAAGCCCAGCAGGATGATGATCCCGCCCCAGGCGCGTTCATAGAAGGCCGGGTCGGCGCGTTTGGCCCATTCGAAGATCTGCGCAGGCATGGCCGAGTTCGGGGCAAGGAAGCCCTCGGCAACGCTGCCAGGGTAGTTCGAGGCAATGTAGCCCACCATCCCGATCAGCAGAAGCGGCGCGGTTTCGCCCAGGGCTTGCGCCAGGCCGATGATCGTGCCGGTCAGAATGCCCGGCATGGCCAGCGGCAGGACATGATGAAACACCGCCTGCATTTTAGAGGCGCCGACGCCCAGGGCCGCATCGCGGATGGAGGGCGGCACCGCCTTCAGCGACGCACGGGTCGAGATGATGATTGTCGGCAGCGTCATCAGCGTCAGCACCAGCCCGCCGACCAGCGGCGCGGATTGCGGCAGGTGCGCGAACTGGATGAACACCGCCAGGCCAAGGATACCGAACACGATGGAGGGCACCGCGGCCAGGTTGGAAATGTTCACCTCGATAAGGTCGGTCAGCCGGCTCTGCTTGGCGAATTCCTCAAGATAGATCGAGGCAGCAACCCCGATCGGCAGGCTGAGACCCAGCACCACCAGCATCATGAAGAACGAGCCCAGCATCGCCACCCCCATGCCGGCCTGTTCGGGCCGCGCGTCAGAGGCGTCGGGGCCGGTGATGAAGGCCAGGTTGAAGCCCTTGCTGACCACGCCTTCGTCGCGCAGCGCGTCCACCAGATCCAGGTGCACCGCGTCCAGGTTCTTGTCGCGGGCGATGGATTCGCGGGTGACGCGGCCTTTCAGGTAGCCGTCCACGCGGGACGAGGCGAGGATGCGCAACTCAACCGTTTGGCCAATCAGGTCAGGGTTGGCCAGCACGGCATTGCGCAGATTGCCCACCGCACCGTCCGAGAACAGGTTGTCCAACTCCGAGGAGAAGCCCTTGACCTTGGCCTCGGCCAGCGGCGTGTCGATGCCGCGTGCCTGGATCTCGCGCAGGACAGCCTCGCGCAGCAACGGTTTGTAGGCGAAGGTCTTGACCGTCTTGATCTCTTCGAGGTCGCGATTGCCGGATTTGTCCAGCACCTCTTCCTTGAACTCGATCTGCAGCGTGTAGCCGGTCTGCTGAAAGGCCCCGACGCCGTTGAACACGATCGACACCAGCAGCGCGATCACGCACAGAACGCCGATCCCCACCGCGATCAGACCATACAGGCGGAAACGGGCCTCGGCTGCGTTGCGTTTGCGGGTGCGCTCGTCCGGGACCAGGATGGAACTGGCCTTGCCCGCGCCCTCCGGGCTGGAATTGGCGGTTGCGTCGGTCATTCGTACTGCTCCCGGTATTTGCGCACGATGTAAAGGGCCAGCACGTTCAGGCCCAGCGTGATGACGAAGAGGGTCATGCCCAGGGCAAAGGCGACCAGCGCCTCGGGCGAGGCGAAATCGGCGTCGCCGGTCAGCTGGCTGACGACCTTCGCGGTAACCGTCGTCATGGCGTCAAAGGGGTTCAGCGACAGGCGCGCTGCGGCACCTGCCCCCAGCACCACGATCATCGTTTCACCGATGGCCCGGCTGGCCGCCAGCAGGATGGCGCCGACGATGCCGGGCAGGGCGGCGGGCAGGACGACCTGCTTGACCGTTTCGGATTGCGTTGCGCCCAGCCCCAGCGAGCCGTCGCGCATGGCCTGCGGCACCGCGTTGATGATGTCATCGGACAGCGAGCTGACGAAGGGGATCAGCATGATCCCCATGACCAGACCCGCGGTCATCACCGCCGTCCCGGCCTGCATGACCCCGATGCCCTCATCCCCGAAAACCTTCATCAGCAGCGGCCCGACCGTCAGCAGGGCGAACAGACCGTAGACGATGGTGGGGATACCGGCGAGTACCTCAAGCAGCGGCTTGGCGACGGAGCGGACGTGCGAGTTGGCGTATTCCGACAGATAGACCGCAGCGAACAGGCCGATCGGAACCGCCACTGCCAGCGCGATCAGCGAGATGTAGAAGGTGCCCCACAGCAGCGGCACCACGCCCAGTTCCGAGCCGCCGCCGAAGCTGGGGCTCCAGGTCGTGCCGAAGAAGAAGTCGCGCGCCGGGTAAAGGCGGAAGAACTCGATCGTGTTGAAAACCAGCGACAGCACGATCCCGATGGTGGTCAGGATGGCCACGGTCGCGGCAAAGACCAGCAGGTAGCGGATCGCGGTTTCGACCACGTTGCGGGCGCGGAACTCGGCATTCGTTCGCAGGACCGACACTGCAAAGCCTGCCGTCGCGGCGCCCAGCACCACCAGCGTCATCAGCAACTGGCCGGTATTGGCGAGGCTGCGATATTGTTGCGCCGCCCGCAGCACGAAGTGGTCGACCTCCGAGCCGAGCGCCACGCCGACCTGGCCCAGGCGTTCGCGCACGTCGGTAAATTCGGAACGGATGTTGGAGGCATATTCACGCGTCATCGCCCCTTCGGCGACGGCGATATCCAGACCCTCTGCCACGCGGCGCACGTCGCTCATGACCAGGCCGCGCGTGCTGCTTTCGGCGATGGCCTCTTCGGGCAGGGTCTTTGAAATCTGGTTGTCGATATACAGCGGCTGCACCAGCAGCCACACGCCCATGATGAAGAACGCAGGCACGATCGTCATGATCGCGACGTTCGACCCGTAATAGGACGGCAGGGAATGGAGGGCGCGACTGTCGCCCCCGGCCGAGCCGAGCGCCTTTCTGCGACCGATGACATAACCGGCGACAGCGAGCGCAAGCACGATAAGCACGAGCCAGAGACTTGGCATGACCGCTCCGTATTCTGAGAAGGACCTGAGAGGGAGGGGTGGGGACGGCGGTGCCGCCGTCCCCGGGACCGTGAATTACTTCATGGTCTCTTCGTTGGCGATCATCGCCTGGGTCGCGGCCAGTTCCGGGTCGGAAACCAGGCCGTACTGGGCCAGCGGGCCATCGGGGCCGGCGATCTCGTCAGAAACGAAGAACTCGGCGTATTCCTTCAGGCCGGGGATCACGCCGATGTGGGCCTTCTTGATGTAGAAGTACAGCGGACGCGAAACCGGGTACTCGCCGGTGGCGATGGTTTCGGTCGAGGGGGCAACACCCGACATGGTGGCCACTTTCAGCTTGTCGGTGTTGTTTTCGTAGAAGGCCAGGCCGAAGACGCCCAGGCCGTTCGGGTTGGCGTCGATGCGGGCCAGGGTCTCGGTGTAGTCGCCGTCGATGTCGACCGACTTGCCATCGGTGCGGACCGCCATGCAGGCGTCCTCGGCGTCGTCTTCCGACATGCCCATTTCCATCATGGCGGCCATGGCGCCGGTGTCTTCGCAGCCCTGCAGCAGGACCTTCTCTTCGAAGACTTCGCGGGTGCCGTGCTTGGTGCCCGGGATGAAGGCGGCGATTTCAACGGCCGGCAGGTCGGCGTTGGCATCGGCCCAGGTCATGTTCGGGTTGGTGACCATGGCACCGTCCACCGGCAGTTCGGCGGCCAGGGCGTTGAACCAGTCCGACGGTTCGAAGGCGGTGAAGGCCGGGCCGTCGATCTGGCTGGCGAAGACGATGCCGTCATAGCCGATGCGGACCTGGATGATGTCGGTCACGCCGGCTTCGGCACAGGCCTTGATCTCTTTTTCGCGGATGGCGCGCGAGGCGTTGGCCACGTCGATGGTGTTCTCGCCGACGCCTTCGCAGAAACGCTTCAGGCCGGCCGAGGAGCCACCCGATTCCACGACCGGGGTCGGGAAGTCGAAGTTCTCGCCGAACAGCTCGGCAACGATCGAGGCGTAGGGCAGAACGGTCGACGAACCGGCGACCTGAACGTTGTCGCGCGCGGCGGCGGCGGTGGCCGAAACGGCGGCAATCGCCAGCGCGGAGGCGGTCACTTTGATATAGGACATGAGAGCTCCTGAAGATTGAATTTCGGGCGCAGATTCGCACCTGCCCCCGACCCCTATCGATAGGCTGCAATGCTTTTGTAATAATTTTGTAACGGAAATATGACAGGGCGCGTGGGGAGGGGCTGATCGAAAGGCCGGGGCCTTTTGATTTCCTTCCACTTCGGAATGTGCCAAACCCGACGCGGAACGCGCGCGAAGGACGGACGCATGACCCAGATTACGCTCTACAACACCAGAACTCGCCAGAAAGAACGGTTCGAACCGATCGATCCGAACAACGTGCGCATGTATGTCTGTGGCCCCACCGTCTATGACCGCGCGCATCTGGGTAACGCGCGGCCCGTGGTGGTGTTCGACGTGCTGTTTCGCCTGCTGCGCCATGTCTACGGGCCCGATCACGTCACCTATGTCCGCAACTTCACGGATGTAGACGACAAGATCATCGCCCGCGCGGATGAAAGCGGGCGGCCCATCGACACGATCACCGCCGAAACCACCCAGTGGTTCCTGGAGGATATGGGCGCCTTGGGCGCGCTGGAGCCGTCGCATATGCCCCGCGCGACCGCCTATATCGGCCAGATGATCGCGATGATCGAGGCGCTGGTCGAAAAGGGCCATGCCTACGCCGCCGAGGGCCATGTGCTGTTCGACGTGAACAGCTATGCCGCCTATGGTCGGCTGTCGGGGCGGTCGGTCGATGACATGATTGCAGGTGCCCGGGTAGAGGTCGCGCCCTACAAGCGCGACCCGATGGATTTCGTGTTGTGGAAGCCCTCGACCCCCGACCAGCCGGGATGGGACAGCCCTTGGGGCCGGGGGCGGCCGGGCTGGCATATCGAATGCTCGGCCATGGCGCATGACCTGCTGGGAGAGACATTCGACATCCACGGCGGCGGCAACGACCTGACCTTTCCGCACCACGAAAACGAGATCGCGCAAAGCTGCTGCGCCCATCCGGGCAGCGATTTCGCCCGCGTCTGGATGCATAACGAGATGCTGCAGGTTGAGGGCAAGAAGATGTCCAAGTCGCTGGGCAACTTCTTTACCGTGCATGACCTGCTGGCGGGGCATGACGGCCAGCCAGGCATTCCGGGCGAGGTGATCCGCTTCGTGTTCCTGTCGACGCATTACCGCAAGCCGATGGATTGGACGTCGGAAAAGGCGCGCGAGGCGGAAAGCACGCTGCGCAAGTGGCGTGGCCTGATCGCGGGCGTCGAACCCGCGCCCAGCCCCGCGCCCGAGGTGATCGCAGCACTTGCCGACGACCTGAACACGGCGGGCGCGATCGCGGTGCTGCACCGTCTGGCGGGCGAGGGCGACGCGGCTGGGCTGAAGGCCTCGGCGGGTTTGATGGGGCTGTTGTCCGACGAAATGGGGGCATGGACAGCAACGGGCGGGGCGGATCTGGCCGCGTTCGCCGAGAAACTGGCCGCCTTGCGGGCAGAGGCGATGCAGACCAAGGATTTCGCGCAGGTGGATGCGTTCAAGGCCGCGCTGACCGCTGCGGGTGTCGAGGTTCGGATGAGCAAGGCGGGGGTGGAACTGGTGCCCGGCGCGGGTTTCGACCCTGCCAAGCTGGAGGGCCTTAAATGACCCCAAGCGCGACACAGGGCGGCGCCCGGCCCGGCGGGGTGGGCGAGAAGCGCCCGCCCCGTGGGGGGCGGGACGGGCGCTGCCCGGGCCGCAAGCGCCCCGGGCGGTGTTGGGCGGTTATGGAGCCGTACCGATGACCCGCGAACGCCTCTACCTTTACGACACCACCCTGCGCGACGGGCAACAGACACAGGGCGTGCAGTTCTCTACCGCTGAAAAGGTGCGCATCGCCCGGATGCTGGACGATCTGGGCGTGGATTACATCGAGGGCGGCTGGCCCGGCGCCAACCCCACCGACAGCGCCTTTTTCGAGGCCGCGCCGCAGACCCGCGCCCGCATGACCGCCTTTGGCATGACGAAACGCGCGGGGCGCTCTGCCGAGAATGACGAGGTTCTGGCCGGCGTTCTGAACGCGGGCACCCCGGCGGTCTGTCTGGTGGGCAAGACGCATGATTTCCACGTCACCACGGCGTTGGGGATCACGCTGGACGAAAACATCACCTCCATCGCGCAATCGGTGGCCCATGCCGTTGCACAGGGGCGCGAGGTTCTGTTCGACGCGGAGCATTTCTTTGACGGGTGGAAGGCGGATGCCGATTATGCCTTTGACTGCCTGAAGGCTGCGCATGACGCAGGCGCCCGCTGGATCGTGCTGTGCGACACCAATGGCGGCACCCTGCCGGGCGAAATCGGCGAGATCACGGCGTCGGTGATCGCCCGCGGCATCCCCGGCGATGTGCTGGGCATCCACACCCATGACGACACCGGCAACGCGGTGGCGGGCAGCCTGGCGGCGGTGCAGGCGGGCGCACGGCAGGTACAGGGTACGCTGAACGGGCTGGGCGAACGCTGCGGCAATGCCAACCTGACAACGCTGATCCCCACGCTGGCACTGAAAGAACCCTTTGCCAGCCGGTTCGACACCGGCATCACCGACAAGGCGCTGTCGGGCCTTACCCACGTTTCGCGCGTGCTGGACGACATCCTGAACCGCGTGCCGCTGAAAAGCGCGCCCTATGTCGGGGCCTCGGCCTTTGCGCACAAGGCGGGGTTGCATGCCAGCGCGATCCTGAAAGACCCCACCACCTACGAACACATCGTGCCCGAAACCGTGGGCAACGCGCGCATCATCCCGATGTCCAACCAGGCCGGGCAGTCCAACCTGCGCCGCCGCCTGGCCGAGGCCGGGCTGGAGGTCGCGCGCGACAATCCCGCGCTGCCCACCATCCTGGACGAGATCAAGACGCGCGAGGGGCAGGGCTATTCCTATGACACCGCGCAGGCCAGTTTCGAGTTGGTGGCGCGGCGGCACCTGGGGCAGTTGCCCGAATTCTTCAAGGTGAAACGCTATCGCGTGACGGTGGAACGCCGCCGCGACGAGAAGGGCCGCCCGATCAGCCTGTCCGAGGCGGTGGTCGTCCTGCTGGTGGATGGCGAGCGCAAGCTGTCGGTCTCCGAAAGCCTGGACGCGCAGGGCAACGACCGGGGGCCGGTCAACGCCCTGTCGCGCGCGCTGGCCAAGGACCTGGGCACCTACCAGCGTTATATCGACGACATGCGTCTGGTGGATTTCAAGGTGCGCATCACCAATGGCGGGACCGAGGCGGTGACCCGCGTCATCATCGACAGCGCAGACGGGCAGGGGCGGCGCTGGTCCACGGTGGGCGTGTCGCCCAACATCGTCGACGCCTCGTTCGAGGCGCTGCTGGATGCGATCATCTGGAAACTGGTGCGTGACGGAGCGGAGTGATGGATTGGGACGCGTTCTTTACCCTGCACAGCGACCTGCCGCGCGAGGGGCCGGGAGACCGGGACAGCTTGGATTGGGCGCTATCCCTTGCGGGCGTGCCGCACGACGGGGCGATCTGCGATGCCGGTTGCGGGCCGGGGGACGATATTGCCGGTCTGCTGGCTCATGTGCCCGACGGCACGGTCGAGGCGCTGGACCTGTATGATGGTTTCGTCGCGCAGGCGGCCAGGCGCTTTATCACGGACCCGCGTGTTACCGTCCGGCAGGGCGACATGGGGGCGCTGTCGGGCCCCTATGACCTGATCTGGTCGGCGGGCGCGGTTTATTTCCTGGGGGTGACCGAGGCGCTGACCGCGTGGCGCACGGTCCTTGCCCCCGGCGGCGCGGTGGCGTTTTCGCAGGCCTGCTGGTTCACGGACAGGCCGTCCGATGCGGCACGCGCCTATTGGGAACGGGAATACCCGCAGATGACCGATATCGCCGGCGTGAACGCGCAGATCGCGGCAGCGGGATATGACGTGGTCGGCCAGCGCCCCCTGTCCGATGCCGCGTGGGAGGCGTACTTTACCCCGCTGGAAGCCCGCATCGCCGAACTGCGCCCGGGCGCGTCAGCGGCGCTGGCCGCGGTTCTGGATGAAAACGAGGCCGAGATCGCCACCTGGCGCGCGCACCGGGCCGAGTATGGCTATCTGCTGTCGGTGGTGCGCCCGGCATGACGCTGGATGCCTGCGCCGAGATCGTCCGCCGCGGCGACCCGGACCGCTTTCGCGTGGCGATGGCGGCCCCGGTTGTGGCGCGTGCGCGGCTCTTGCCGCTCTTTGCCTTCAACGTCGAGGTGGCCCGTGCCCCGTGGGTGACGGCGGAACCGATGATCGCCGAAATGCGCCTGCAATGGTGGCGCGATGTGCTGGAGGAAATCGCCCAGGGCGGCCCCGTGCGTCGGCACGAGGTCGCAACGCCGCTGTCGCAGGTTCTGGCGCCGGGGGATGCGCAGGCGCTGGACGCGCTGGTGCTGGCGCGCCGCTGGGATGCCTACCGCGAGCCGTTCGCGGATGAGGCTGCGTTCCTGACCCATATCGAGGCGACCGGCGGCACCTTGCTGGAGGTGGCCGGCGCGGTGATGGGCGCCCCGCGCGGGGCGGGGCCGCTGCGCGACCTTGGCGTCGCGATGGGTTTGGCGAACTGGCTGGTGGCGGTGCCCGAGCTGGAAACGCGGGGGCGTATCCCGCTGGTTGACGGGCGGCCGCAGGCGGTGGTGCAACTGGCCCGCACGGGTCTGGATCGTCTTGCGCGGGCCAGAGCGGCGCGCGGGGACATCCCGGCGGCGGCGGTTCCTGCGGCACGTATGGCATGGCGCGCGGGGCCGGTGCTGCGGCGGGCAGAAAAGAGCCCCGGCCGCGTGGCGGCCGGGGCATTGGACGCATCTGAAACGGCCCGGCGCGCCAGCCTTATCTGGCGCGCGATGCTTGGGGGCTGGTAACGATCTGCGTGCGAGGTCGTGTTCAGCGGCCCCTCAGGGGATGATCCGGGTGTATTTCGTCCCCTCAAGCGAGGCACCGACGATCAGGCCCTGTTGGCCAAAGATCAGCGCGATCACCGGGTCCAGCGCGGTCAGCGTTCGGGCCGACAGGTTGCCGCCCTGATCGCGCACCGCGTATTCGATATCGCCCCCGGCAGACCAGCCGCCCCCAGCCCGGAAATCGCGCAGCGCCTCGGGCGTCATGAAGAACAGCGCATGGGCGTATTGCTGCGCCCCGATCTGCAACCCGATACTGGCCTGCGTGGCCGAGTAGTAATCGACTGTCACGTTGTCGATCCGCAGCGCGCCGCGCCCGAAGGCCCCGCCCAGGCCCAGGCCGGCCTTGGTGATCAGCGGCATCCACAGGATGCCCTGCGCCTTGTTCGCCAGCAATTCCGCGTCCGGGTAGCGCGAGAACAGGTAGTTGCGCGTGTTGTCGACGCGGCTGTCGATGGTCAGGGCGCCGTCGCTGCCCACCCCGTTGCTACAGGCCGCAAGCGCCGACGTCGCGCCCGCCGCCGTCAGAAATCCGCGGCGGGTGAACCGGCCGCCCGTCTTGCCGTATTGCATTGATCTTGCCTCATGTGGTTGTGGTCTGTGCCCAACATTGCCCCACTTATAGGGATTTGCGCGCCCCTTGTCACCGGGGCGCGGCCAGTATGGGCAAGATCGTGCCGGGGGATCAGCCCGCGTTCAGAACGCGCGCGGCCTCGGGCGCGAAATAGGTCAGGATGCCGTCGCAGCCCGCGCGCTTGAAGCTCATCAGGCTTTCCATCATCACCTTTTCGCGGTCCAGCCAGCCGTTCTGCGCGGCGGCCATCAGCATCGCGTATTCGCCCGACACCTGGTAGGCATAGGTCGGGACGCCGAATTCGTCCTTCACGCGGCGGCAGATGTCCAGATAGGGCATCCCGGGTTTCACCATGATCATGTCCGCGCCTTCCATCAGGTCGCGTTCGACCAGGCGGATGGCCTCGTCGGAATTGGCCGGGTCCATCTGATAGGTCTTCTTGTCGCCCTTCAGCGCCCCGCTGGCCCCCACCGCATCGCGGAACGGCCCGTAAAAGGCGCTGGCGTATTTCGCGGTGTAGGACATGATCGTCACGTCCGAATGCCCGGCCTTTTCCAGCGCCGCGCGCATCGCCCCGATCCGGCCGTCCATCATGTCGGACGGGCCCAGGATGTCGGCGCCGCACTCGGCCTGGGCCAGCGCCATCTTGACCAGGGCCTCGACGGTTTCGTCGTTCACGATGATCCCGTCGCGCACGATGCCGTCATGGCCGTTGGCGTTGTAGGGGTCCAGCGCGATATCGGTCATCACCGCGATGTCGGGCACAGCGGCCTTGATCGCGCGGATGGTCCGGTTGGACAGGTTGTCGGGGTTCCACGCCTCTTCGCAGGTCTCGGTCTTCAGCGAGGGATCGGTATAGGGAAACAGACAGATCGCCGGGATGCCCAGGGCGGCGGCCTCTTCGGCGGCCTTGACAGCCAGATCGACAGAGCGGCGCACTACACCGGGCATCGAGGGCACGGGTTCCTCGACCCCTTCGCCCTCGCGGATGAAGATCGGCCAGATCAGGTCGCCGGTGGTCAGCGTGTTTTCGCGGACCAGATCGCGCAGGGCGGGCGTGCGGCGGGTGCGGCGCAGGCGGGTGGTGGGGAAGGGGGCGACGGTGGGGCGCATGGGCTTGTCTCCTTCAACAACTCGACAGACTGCGTTACACGGATCGGGCGCCACCTCAAGTGCGGGATTCGTCCCGGGGCCGGTCGCACCCCTGAGAGAACGGAGCCAAGTTCCTTGGACTGGTACGAGAGCGTTTACGAGTTGATCGACATGCGGTCGTTCTCGAACCTGTGGTTCTGGATCGCGCTGGCGGTGGCGTGGTCCACGGCCAGCCACTGGGTGTTGGGCGTGCCCTACGATCTGGTGCAACGCGCCCGCATGCGCGGCGGGCAGGCCGCCGAGGACGTGGCCGCCCTGGTCGCGATCAACATGCGCCGCGTTCTGTACATCGCGCGGGTCGCCGGGGTGTGGATCGTGGCGCTTGGCGGGTTTGCGCTGTCGATGCTGATCGTGCTGGGGTTCGTCTACGGGTCCGAGATCTGCCAGGCCGTCGTGCTGCTGGGTGGGCCCTTCGCGCTGGTCTGGTTGATGACGGTGCGCCTTGCCCATCGGATCGAGTCCACCGCCCCCGAAGGCGAGGCGCTGTATCGCTGCCTGCGTGCGCATCGGCTGCGCGTGCAGTTGGTCGGCATCTCTGCGATCTTCTTCACCGCCATGTGGGGCATGTGGCAGAACATGCAGATCGGCGCCTTGGGCGGTTGACACCGCGGCGTCCCTCCTTAACTGAGCGGCCCATGTCAGATCCCCAGAACATCACCGTCGGCGGCGCGCCCGAAGGGTTCGACGCCCGCCTTTTGGCCCGCGAGGCCGCGCGCACGGGCAAGCCCGTGCTGCATATCGCCCGCGACGACAAGCGCCTGGCCGCGATGCGGGCGGCGCTGGCCTTTTTCGCGCCGCAGTCGGTGGTGCTGGATTTCCCGGCCTGGGATTGCCTGCCCTATGACCGGGTTTCACCCAATGCCGATATCGAGGCCGCGCGCATGGCCACGTTGGCGACCCTGGCGGCGGGGCTGTCGGGGCCGTTCATCCTGCTGACCACGGTCAACGCGGCGGCACAGCGTTTGCCCGCGCGCGCCGTGCTGCAAGAGGCCAGCTTTGCCGCGCGGGTCGGCCAGCAGATCGACGAGGCGGCGCTGAAGGCGTTCCTGGTGCGCATGGGCTTTTCCCAGGCGCCCACGGTGATGGAGCCGGGCGACTATGCCGTGCGGGGTGGCATCATCGATATCTACCCGCCGGGGCAATCGGGGCCGGTGCGCCTAGACCTGTTCGGCGACGTTCTGGACGGTGCGCGGCGGTTCGACCCGGCCACGCAACGCACAACCGAAAAGCTGGACGCGATCGAACTGGCCCCGGTATCCGAGGTGATCCTGGACGAGGCAGCCATCACCCGGTTCCGACAGAACTACCGGATCGAGTTTGGCGCGGCGGGCACCGATGACCCGCTGTACGAGGCGGTCAGCGCCGGGCGCAAGCATGCCGGGGCGGAACATTGGCTGCCCTTTTTCCACGAGCGTCTGGAAACCCTGTTCGATTACCTGCCGGGCGCCAGCGTCTATCTGGACGACCAGGTGACCGCGACCCGCCTGACCCGGTGGGAGACCATCGCCGATCAGTATGACACCCGCGCCGAGGCGATGCGCCAAAAGGGCCGGCTGGACTCGGTCTACAAACCCTGCCCGCCGGGTCTGATGTATCTGGACGATGACGCCTGGGCCGCCGCGACCGCGGGGCACCGGGTATTGCAGTTGAACCCGCTGCCGCAGGGCACCGGCCCGGGGGTGATCGACGCGGGCGGGCGGATCGGGCGCAATTTCGCACCGGAACGCAAGCTGGAGCAGGTCAGCCTGTTCAGCGCCCTCAGCGATCATGTTCAGGCGCGCCGCGAAGAGGGGCCGGTGGTCGTCGCCTCGTATTCCGAGGGGGCGCGCGAACGTCTGAAAGGGCTGTTGGAGGATGAGGGCATCGCCGATGCCGCGCTTGCCGCCGACAGCCGCGACGTGGCCGCCGGGCGGGGGCTGTACCTGGCGGTCTGGGCGCTGGAACACGGGTTCGAGGCGCCGGGGCTGACGGTGATCTCGGAACAGGACGTGCTGGGCGACCGTCTGATCCGCGCCCCGAAAAAACGCCGCAAGGCCGAGAATTTCCTGACCGAGGCGCAGACGCTGTCACCGGGCGATCTGGTGGTGCATGTCGAACATGGGGTGGGCCGCTACAACGGGCTGGAAACCATCACCGCAGCCGGGGCGCCGCATGAATGCCTGGCGCTGGAATATGCCGGCGGCGACCGGCTGTTCCTGCCGGTGGAAAATATCGAACTGCTGTCCCGCTATGGCCATGACGAGGGTCTGCTGGACAAGCTGGGCGGCGGCGCCTGGCAGGCCAAGAAGGCCAAGCTGAAAGAGCGCATCCGCCAGATCGCAGACAAGCTGATCCGGGTGGCGGCCGAGCGTGCCCTGCGTAACGCGCCGATGCTGGAGCCCAACCACCACATGTGGGAGGCGTTTTCCGCCCGCTTCCCGTACCAGGAAACCGACGATCAGTTGGCCGCCATTGAGGATGTGCTGAACGACATGGGCAGCGGCACGCCGATGGATCGGCTGATCTGCGGCGATGTGGGCTTCGGCAAGACCGAGGTCGCGATGCGCGCCGCCTTTATCGCGGCGATGTCGGGGGTGCAGGTCGCGGTGATCGCGCCCACCACGCTGCTGGCGCGCCAACATGCGAAAAGCTTTCTCGAACGGTTCCGCGGTTTCCCGGTAGAGGTGCGGCAACTCTCGCGCTTTGTCAGCGCCAAGGAGGCGGCGAAAACGCGCGCCGGGCTGGCCGATGGCACGGTGGATATCGTGATCGGCACCCATGCGGTGCTGGCCAAGACGGTGAAGTTTCAGAACCTGGGCCTGCTGATCATCGACGAGGAACAGCATTTCGGCGTCACCCACAAGGAACGGTTGAAACAGATGCGCAGCGATATCCATGTGCTGACGCTGACCGCCACGCCGATCCCCCGCACCCTGCAGATGAGCTTGACCGGCGTGCGCGACCTGTCGATCATTGGAACGCCACCCGTCGACCGGCTGTCGATCCGCACCTATGTCAGCGAGTTCGACGCCGTCACCGTGCGCGAGGCGCTGCTCAGGGAACATTATCGCGGCGGCCAAAGCTTCGTCGTGGTGCCGCGGATCAAGGACCTGCCCGAGATGGAGGCCTTTCTGCGCGAGCAGGTGCCAGAGGTGTCCTTCGTCGAGGCGCATGGCCAGATGGCCGCTGGCGAACTGGACGACCGGATGAACGCCTTTTACGATGGCAAGTACGATGTGCTGCTGGCCACGACCATCGTTGAATCGGGGCTGGATATCCCCACCGCCAACACGATGATCGTCTACCGTGCCGACATGTTCGGGCTGGCCCAGTTGTACCAGATCCGGGGGCGGGTGGGCCGCGCGAAAACCCGTGCCTATGCCTATCTGACGACGAAACCGCGTGCGCCGCTGACGCCGCAGGCGCAGAAGCGGCTGCGCGTCTTGGGGTCGCTCGACACGCTGGGGGCGGGGTTCACGCTGGCCAGTCAGGATCTGGACATTCGCGGCGCCGGCAACCTGGTGGGCGAGGAACAGTCGGGCCACGTCCGCGAGGTGGGCTTCGAATTGTACCAGTCGATGCTGGAAGAGGCGATCGCCAAGATCAAGGCGGGCGAGATGGAGGGCCTGTCCGAGGCCGATGACGAGTGGTCGCCGCAGATCAATCTGGGCGTGCCGGTCCTGATCCCCGAAGATTACGTGCCCGATCTGGATGTGCGGCTGGGCCTGTATCGCCGCCTGTCGGGGCTGTCGACCAAGGTAGAGCTGGAAGGCTTTGCCGCAGAGCTGATCGACCGGTTCGGCAAACTGCCGAAAGAGGTCAACACGCTGCTGCTGGTCGTGCGGATCAAGGCGATGTGCAAGCGGGCAGGCATCGCGCGGCTGGATGGCGGGCCCAAGGGGGCGACGGTCCAGTTCCATAACGACAAGTTCGCCAATCCCGCAGGGCTGGTGGAATTCATCCAGGCGCAGCAGGGGCTGGCCAAGGTCAAGGACAACAAGATCATCCTGCGCCGCGACTGGAAGAAGGACAGCGACAAGATCAAGGGTGCCTTTGCCATCGCCCGCGATCTGGCCGAGAAGGTCAAGTCCGGCTGAGGTGCGCTGTCCCGGCGTGGTGCCTGCGGCGCGTGCGGGATTTGGGTATTTGGGCCAAGAAGAAGATCAGATCGCCCAAATTTCCGGGCCGCCGCAGATTCTGGGGTCGGGGGCTGCGACGACCTGGGTGTCCTTGCCCGCGTAATCCAGCCCTGACAGCACAGCGCGGATCGCGGCCAACCGCGCGCGGCGCTTGTCGTCGGAGCGGATCACCGTCCAGGGGGCGGGGCCGGAATGGCTGCGGGCGAAGGTTTCGCGGATCGCTGCCGTGTAGGCGTCCCAGCGTTTCAGCCCCTCGACATCGATCCAGCTGAGTTTCCATTGTTTCAGGGGGTCGCGTTCCCGCTTGAGGAAGCGGCGGAGTTGTTCGGCCCGGCCGACATTGAGCCAGAGCTTGACCAGGTGAATGCCCTCATCGACCAGCATTTCCTCGAACTCGGGCACCTGGGCGAAGAAATGGGCGCGCTCCTGGGGTGTGCAGAAGTCGAAGACATGTTCGACCACGCCGCGATTGTACCAGGAGCGATCGAAAAACACCATTTCACCACCCGAGGGCAGGTGGGGGATGTAGCGCTGAAAATACCACTGGCTGGCCTCGCGGTCCGAGGGCTTGGACAGGGCCACGACGCGGGCCACGCGCGGGTTCAGGTTTTCGCGGAACCGCTTGATCGTGCCGCCCTTGCCGGCCGCGTCGCGCCCCTCGAAGAGGACGGCGATGCGGGTGCCGTGGGCCTTTACATGGGCTTGCAGCTTGACCAGTTCGATTTGCAGCGCCTCCAGCTGGTCCTGGTAGGCGTCCTTGTCCATGCGGTTGTCATACGGGTAGCCCTCGGAGAGGATGTCGTCTTTCTTGGCGTCCTTGATGGCGTGGCGGACCTCGTCGGGCGCCGCGTTTTCGTAGAAGTCGCTGATCGCGCCGTCGAATGGCAGATGCATGGCCGGGCCCTCCTCGTCGGGGGAGACTAGGCCGATCAGGCGCGGCGGCGCAATCCGCCGCGTGCGACGGCGCGGTCGATCGCGGCGCGGGTCGCGCGCGGGGCGGCGTGGTGGACCATGTGTCCGACGCCGCGCAATTCGGTCAGGCGGGCATCGGGCAGGGTCGCGGCCAGGCGCCTTGCGTGGATCTCCAGCCCGACGATGCGGTCGGCGCTGCCGTGCAGCACCTCGACGGGAATACGCAGACTGGGGTAGCGCGCGGCCATCTCTGCCAAGGCCGGGCGCAGGCTGTCCACCTGCCCGGCGCTTGCCCGCAGGGTGGCGGGGTTCAGGGCAAGGTCCAGGCCGATATAGTCGGCATAGCCTTGGGGCACGGGTTGCGGCGCGAAAAAGCGTGGCAGGGCGCGGCGCGCGGCACCCTCTGTCACGAAGGCCGAAACCAGCGCGCTGCCCAGACCAGAGGCGGCGATGCCGTACCAGGCGGGCAGCATCCCGTCGGGCCAGGGCATGGTGACGCCGGCCAGCGCGACCACGCCGGCCAAGCGGGCGGGCCGGTTCAGCGCCCAGGCCATGGCGACGGCGGCCCCGTAGGAATGGCCGACCACGACTGCGCGGCCTATGCCCATCTGCACGGCGGCTGCGTCCAGTTGCGCGGCCTGCGCGGCGGGGCTGTCGCCGCGGGGATTCAGCGGTTCGGAATAGCCCAGGCCGGGGCGGTCGAAGGCGGTCACGCGGTAGCGCTGCGCCAGTTGCCCGGCGAGCGAGAAGGTAAAATCGCGCAGGTTCGCCGAGGCGCCATGGACCAGGATCACGTCCGGGCCGCGGCCCTGTTGCCAGGCGTGTACCCTGCGGCCCCGCACGTTCAGCAGGCGCCCAAGCGGTTTGGTGCGGGCAGGCGTGTCCGGCGAGGGCGCCGGGGCGCAGGCCGTCAGCGCGGTTGCGGCGGTCAGGCCAAGCGCGGCGCGCCTGGTATATGCGGGGGCCTGGGGCATGAGCCGGTATATAGGCCCGCGCCGTTCAGCCGCCAGTGCCCGGCAAACCGGCGCGGGCTGCGGCGCGGTGAATGGCGGCGACGGCTTCTTGTGGGCGGGCATGGTGGGGCATGTGCCCGACGCCCGGCAGCTCGGTCAGGTTGGCCGTGGGCACCTGCGCGGCGAAGGGGCGGGAATGGATCGCGGGGGACACGATTTCGTCGGCAGTGCCGTGCAGGATTTCGATGGGCAGGGTCAACGCGTCATAGCGGGCGGCCATGGCGCGGATATGCGGCTTTAGCCCGTTCACCTGCCGGGTGTTTGCGCGCAGCGTGTCGGGGCGCAGGGCCAGTTCGATCCCGATATGATCGGCATAGCCCTGCGGCACGGGATCGGGGGCGAAGATGCGCGCGATGGAGCGATGGGCCAGCGCACGCGGCGCCAGGGCCGAGATCAGCGGCACCACCACCGCCCCGCCCAGGCGCGAAGACAGGATATCGTAGAACGGCCCCAGCCCGCCGGGCCAGGGCATCGCGGCCCCGGCCAGCGACACGATGGCGGCCGCACGTTGCGGGAAATCCAGCGCCCAGGCCAGGGCCACCGCACCGCCAAAGGAATGGCCCACCAGCACCGCAGGGCCCAGGCCAAGACGTTTTGCTGCGGCCTCCAGCACGGCGGCCTGTTCGGCCGGGCTTTCGCCATGGGGATGCAGCGGGTCGGTGTGGCCCAGGCCGGGCCGGTCGAAGGCGGTGACGCGGAAACGGTCGGTCAGCCGCCCCATCAGGTCGAAGGTGAAATCGCGCGTGTTGCCGCCCGCGCCATGCAGCAGGATCAGGTCCGGCCCTGTGCCGTCCTGGTGGGCGTGAACGGCGGTGCCCCCGATATCCAGAACGTCGCCGGTCGGGGGGAAACGTCCTGGCATCAGCCGGTTCCGATCCGTGTCATGTCGAAGGGCGTGGTCTGGTAGATCTGGTTGATCCAGTTACCGTAAAGCAGGTGCGCGTGGCTGCGCCAGCGGTTGCGGGGCGGTTTTGCCGGATCGTCATCGGGGTAGTAGTTCACCGGCACCTCGGTCGGGGTGCCGTTGCCGATATCGCGTTCGTATTCCTGCTTCAGCGTATCGCTGTCATACTCGAAGTGGTTGAAAATGTAGAGCGCGCGGTGCGCGGGATCCTCTACCAGGCAGGGGCCGACCTCGTCGCTGCCCAGCAGGGTGCGCAGGCCGGGTGCCGCGTCGATTTCGGGTTGCCGCATTTCCGTCCAGCGGCTGACGGGGATCACGAAATCGTCGGAAAACCCGCGCAGGTAGGGGGAGGTCGGATCAAGGTTGTCGTGCCGGAAACAGCCGAAGGCCTTGGCCGTCAGAATGTGTTTCTGCACCCCGTGGAAATGGTTGATCATCGCCATGCCGCCCCAGCAGATGCCAAAGGTGGAATGCACATGGGTCTGGGTCCAGCCAAAGACGCGGACAAGCTCTTCCCAATAGGTGACATCGGTGAAAGGCAGATGCTCGATCGGGGCGCCGGTGATGATCAGGCCGTCGAATTTCTCGCCCGTGGCCTCGACCTCGGCGAAGGGGCGATAGAACGCCTCCATATGCTCGGACGCGGTGTTGCGGCTGCGGTGTTCGGTCATCCGGATCAGGCTGAGTTCGATCTGAAGGGGCGTTGCCCCGATCAGGCGGGCGAACTGGGTTTCCGTCTGGATCTTTTTGGGCATCAGGTTCAACAGCCCGATGCGCAGCGGCCGGATATCCTGGCGCGCGGCGGCCTCTTCGCCCATCACCATGACGCCCTCACGCGTGAGCACGTCGTATGCGGGCAGGTCAGCGGGGATCTTGATCGGCATCTTGATACTCCTTGACCGGCCGAGGAATAGGCAAGTTGCGGGCCGCGCTCAACCCTGCTCGCCATGAATTGACAGGGGCGGGGTTGCAAGCTTCACTAAGGGGGCGTGCAAGGGGCGGGAGGGTGCGGTAATGCGGCGGCACATGATCTGCGTGGCGCTGGTTCTGGCCGGCACTGGCCCGGCTGCGGGGCAACAGGCAGACCCGATGGAAATGCAGCGCTGTGTGTGGCGCTGCCTGAACCAATTCGGCCCGGCCAGCAACCCGGCCTACCATGATTGCGTTCAGCGTGTCTGCGTGCCTGACCGCCCACGCTGGAGCGGGGGCCAGATCCGCGACGGGAGCGGAGAATACGCCGCGGTCGGAACCGCCGATGGGCGATTTCAGCTCTACTACCTTTGTGGTCGCGCGGGCCAAAGCGCCCTGGTCCTTTCCGGACTGGAAGGCCCCTCCGCCGTGTTAAGCTTGGTGGTGGACGGGCGCCCCTACGATCTGTCTTTCGAAGGGGAGGGCGGCGCCCATGCCGTGGGCGTGCCGCCCGGATCGCCGATCCTGTCGGCCATGGCCACGGGGCAAACCCTGACGGTGCGCAACGTCGCAGGCTATACTGTGGCCACCTTCGGCCTGGACGGTGCGGGGGCCGAGATCAGCGCCGCCCAGGCGCGTTGTCGATAGCCCGTGCGATGAGGTCCGTGAAATCGTCAGGACAGCGGACGGCGGCGACATCTTCGGCCCGTACCTTGACGCCCCAGTTTTCGGCCATCGCGGCATAGCGCGGCTGGCGGTGGGCCAGCGCGCGGGCATAGGTCCAGCGCACGAAGGCGTCCGGGTCGACCTCGTGTTCTTGCAGCTTGTTCCGGTCCAGATATTCGTCCCATGCGGCGCGCAGGAATTCGGGCTGGTAATACATCGGTTTCGGGGCGCGGTCGAAGCGGCGTATCAGTTCCTCGGTATGGGCGTCCGATCCCTCGATCCAGACCAGCAGCAGATGCTCGGACAGGGGTTTCAGCACCGGGTCGTCGGGATTGTCCGGTTCCACCACCTCGCAGATGGAGCCGCCGGAATCGCAGACGAAATCGTCCAGCCGATACAGTGCCTTGGCCCGCTCGATGAAATGGGGGGTGTCCAGCAGCGCGCTGATTTCCGCGGCGCGATGCTGTTCCTGGCGGTGCATGTATTCGTCGAAGGGCAGGCCGCCCTTTTCCGGCGCGCCGGGCTTGCCCAGATAGGTGGACAGCGGGGCCAGGTTGTCGAAGGTGATGTTGGAGGCGATGTAAACGCTGTCGCTGAGCAGCAGTTCCCGCAGCAGCGGAACCTTCATCGCCTCTGCCTTGAAGTTGTCGGCGATATGTTCGCCCATGTAGCGGGTGCCGATGCGGTAGTCGATCGAGTAGTGAAACCACTGCCCCTCTTCGCGCAGCATCGAAGAGACATGGGTCTTGCCCAGGCCCGACATCCCGAAAAGCAGGACGTGTTTTTCCCGCGCCTGGCGCCAGGCATCGGCCGTTTCGTAGATCATCCCGCTCCCCTTTGCCGCTTGGCCTCTCGTAGCCAGCCCGCGGCGGGGGGTCAAATGAAACCGCCCGGCCGTGGGGCCGGGCGAGAGGCAGCCTAGAAGGCGTGGCCGACGCGCACGCCGAAGCCCCACCCCTCGTTGCTGCGGAAATTCGAGTTGATGCCCCGCGTCACGGCACTGCCGATATCGACATAGCGCACGCCGCCCGTGATCTTGGTGCTGCCCATCGTGTAGGTCACGGCGGCGCCGACCGACCTGAAGCCGTCGGTGGGGCCCAGGTTGCCGACCGGGATGCCTTCGCGCTTTTCATAGCCGAACAGCAGCGCGCCCGACCACTGGTCCGAGAAGCGGCGCCCGATCCCGAGGTTGTAGGTGATGACATCGTTGTCATACTCGACCAGCGCGCCCAGCCCCAGCAGCGGGTTGGCATAGATGGCCGGGCTGATGTCAAAGGCGGTCCAATCCACCCAACGGATCGAGCCGAACAGCAGCGTGTCGGCCGCGATGCCGGTCTGGAATTCCAGATTGACGGATTGCGGAACCTCCGTCGTCAGGGTGCTGGTCGGAAAGGGGATCGGCCCGATCTGTTCCGAGGCGCGGAACTTGTGCGTGATCGAGGAATTGTAGGTCAGCGCGACGCGGGCGGCGATTTCCGGTTTTTCCCAGGCGACGCCGACGACATAGCCGAAATCGGTTTCGCTTGTCGTGGACAGTGTGTAGCCGAACGGAATGTAGGGCAGGTCCGCGACACCATCGGTCCGCAGGGCACGCACGCCGCCGATCACGCTGAAATTCGAGGGCAGCTTGTAGCGGATCAGGGCGGTCAGCGCCATTGCGTCGATCTCGGCGGTTGCGCCGCTGGCGATATAGCTGGTGCCCCCGGGATAGTTGATGTCGGCGCCGATGGGCTGATCCAGGATCAGCGCCACGTCCAGCTTGTCGCTGAGCGCCTGCTTGTAGGCCAGCGTGACGGTGGTGTAGCTGGGCGACATGTTGCCAGAGGGGAAGTTCGTACCCGTATTGGCTGGCGGGGTCGCATCGACGCCGACGCCCGACACATTGGGGTTGAAGGTGCTATAGCTCAACTCGGCGTAGTTCCCCTCTTCGAAGAGGATCCCCACCGATTGGGTCGACCGTTCGATGCCGCCCGCATGTGCAACGCTTGCACTCAGGGCGGCGGCGGCAGCGCCGCTCACCAGCTTGTTCATGTTTCCTCCCGCACCTTTTACCGGTTTGGCGACCACGTTATCGGGCAAATGATTTGGGTCAATCTTTGACGCGACGTTAACGCTGCGGCGAATTTTCTTTCTCGCTCAGCGTGTCACCGGGGCCGCACTTCAGCGCGCAGGTTGACGAAGTTCGCTGTCAGGATCAGCGCCGCCCCGGCAAAGACGGCCCATTCCAGCGGTTCCGCGTACAGCGCCATGCCGACCACCGCGATCACCGGCAGCCGCAAGAAGTCCATCGGCATGACAAGGATCGCCGGGGCCACGCGCAGTGCGTTGGTCAGGCAGAAATGCGCCATCAGCCCGGCAAAGCCGATCACGGCCAATGGCGGCCACGCGGTGGGCGAGGGCCAGGCGATATCCCCGTCCAGCCCCGCGCAGAGCAGCGCCAGCCCGGTCTGCATCACGGTGAGCCAGAACAGCACCGACACCACGGATTGGGTGGCGATCAGCCGCTTGGTAAACATCGCCGAGCCGGCAAAGCCGATTGCGGCCCCCAGGGCGGCCAGCGCGCCCGGTTCCAGCGCCATCGGGTTGGGGCGGGCCACGATCAGGATGCCGATGAACCCCAGACCGGCCGCCAGCGCGCGCATCCGCGTCAGCCGCTCGCCCAGGATCAGCGGCGCCAGAACCGCCACCCACAGCGGCGAGGTGAATTCCAGCGCGAAGACCTGCGCCATCGGGATCATCGTCAGCGCCCAGAACCACAGGTTCTGCCCGGTGAAATGGCTGACATTGCGCACCAGATGCAGGCTCAGGCGTTTGCCTGACACCTCGCCCAGGCGCCCGGCCAGACCGGCCACGGCCAGCACGATCGCAAACCCGATCACCGAGCGGTAGAGCATCAGCTCGAACGTATCCAGTTCCAGCGTGACCATGCGCCCGGCCACCGCCATCGAGGAAAAGGACGCGATCGCGCCGGTCATCCACAGCGCCGCCTGCGCGACATGGGTCATGGGGCCAGGCCCGTTACCGTGTAATGGCGCTGGATGCCGTGGCTGACCTCGGCCCAGGCCGAGGCATCACAGCGCCGCCGATGGGCGCGCAGCGCCTCGGCATCGGTGAATTCCTCGTAGACGTTGAACAGGCCCGGCTGGTCGGGATCCTCGGTGATGTCAAAGCACAGACAGCCCGGTTCGCCCCGGCTGAGGCGGATATGCCGGGGCAGGGCCGCGCGGATATCCTCCAGATGCGCGGGTGGCACCTTGAAATAGCCTGACAGGATCACTCCCACTCGATCGTTCCCGGCGGTTTCGAGGTGATGTCGTAGGTCACGCGGTTGATGCCCTGGACCTCGTTGATGATCCGGGTCGCGGTTTCGCCCAGAAACTCGTGGCTGAACGGGTAGTAATCCGCCGTCATCCCGTCGACCGAGGTCACCGCGCGCAGGGCGCAGGCGTAATCATAGGTGCGCCCGTCCCCCATCACGCCCACGGTGCGCACCGGCAGAATCGCGACAAAGGCCTGCCAGATTTCGTCATACAGCCCATGCTTGCGGATCTGGTCGATATAGACCGCGTCGGCCTTGCGCAGGATTTCCAGTTTCTCGCGGGTGATCTCGCCGGGGCAGCGGATCGCCAGACCGGGGCCGGGGAAGGGGTGCCGCCCGATGAAGCTGGCGGGCAGGCCCAGTTCGTGACCCAATGCGCGGACCTCGTCCTTGAACAGCTCGCGCAGCGGTTCGACCAGTTTCAGCCCCATCTTTTCGGGCAGGCCGCCCACGTTGTGGTGGGATTTGATCGTGACCGAGGGGCCGCCGGAAAACGACACCGATTCAATGACATCGGGGTAAAGCGTGCCCTGGGCCAGGAACTCGGCCCCTTCGATCTTGTTCGCCTCGCGCTGGAACACGTCGATGAACAGCTTGCCGATGGTCTTGCGCTTGACCTCGGGGTCGGAACCCCCCTCAAGCGCGCCGATGAAAAGGTCGGATTCATCGGCGTGGATCAGCTTGATGTTGTAGTGGTCGCGGAACATCGTGACCACCTCGTCGGCCTCGTTCAGCCGCAGCAGGCCGTGATCGACGAAGACGCAGGTCAACTGGTCGCCGATCGCCTCGTGCAGCAGGACGGCGGTGACGGAACTGTCCACGCCCCCCGACAGCCCGCAGATCACCTGTTTGTCGCCGACCTGTTCGCGGATCTTCTTGATCGCCTCGTCGCGATAGGCGCCCATGGTCCAGTCGCCGGTGAACCCCGCCAACCGGACGAAGTTTTCATAGAGCGTCTTGCCGTTGGGGGTGTGGTGCACCTCGGGGTGGAACTGCACGGCAAAGAAGTTGCGCGACAGGTCCGCGGTGATCGCGAAAGGCGCGTTGGGCGAGGTGCCGTAGACCTGAAAACCCGGCGCGATTTCAGAGACATGGTCGCCATGGCTCATCCATACCTGTTCGCGCCCTTCCAGGAACCAGCCGGTCAGCAGGTCGATGCGGTCCTCGCTTGGGGTGACATAGGCGCGGCCGAATTCCGCGGTGCCGTGGCCGCGTTCCACGCGCCCGCCCAGCATCTGCATCATGACCTGCTGGCCGTAGCAGATGCCCAGGATCGGCACGCCCATCTGGAACACGCTTTCGGGGGGGCGCGGGCTGTCGGCATCCAGCACCGAGGCCGGGCCGCCCGAGAAGATCACCGCCTTGGGCGCGAAATCGGCCAGAAAGGCGTCGGTGACGTTCTGATAGGGGTGGATTTCGCAGTAGACGTTCAACTCACGCAGGCGGCGCGCGATCAGCTGCGTCACCTGGCTGCCGAAGTCGATGATGAGAAGGCGATCATGCTGGGTCATGGCCATCTGATAGGGGCGCTTTGCGGGGCGCGCAAGTATTCCCGATTTGTGGCACGGAAATCGCGGGCCTTTGGCCCGGTTGGGTATTTGGACCAAGAAGAAGCGGGCACCATGTCGCGGACGGCAAAGGAAAGGCCGCAAACCGGCCGCAGGACGGGTGGGGTTTCCCGCTAGATGTTTCCCGACAGCAAGCGCCCCGAGGGGAGAGGCCGATGACAGAGGGACGAGCAGCCGGGCGCAGGGGCCGGGGCGGTGGCGGCGCGGCGCGGCGTGCGGCGCGGGCGACGGCGGGTATCGACTGCGCCCGATTCATCGAGCGTGCGATTCCGAATTTCGAGTTGCTGAACGCCGAGGCGCTGGAGATCATCGAGCACAACGCCGAAACCGTGCTGGAAGAGATCGGCGTGAACTTTGCCGAGAATCCCGCAGCGCTGGCGCGCTGGCGCGATGCCGGCGCGGATGTGCAGGGCGAGCGTGTGCGCATCCCGCGCGGGCTGGCCCGGCAATTGTGCGCGACGGCACCCGCCCGCTTTACCCAGCATGCGCGCAACCCCGAACGCAATGTCGAGATCGGTGGCAAATCCCTGGTTCTGGCGCCGGTCTATGGCCCGCCCTTCGTGCGCGATCTGGATGGCGGGCGCCGCTATGGCACGATCGAGGACTTCCGCCGCTTCGTCCGCCTGGGTTATATGTCGAAATGGCTGCACCATTCCGGCGGGACGGTGTGCGAACCCACGGATGTGCCGGTTTCCAAGCGGCATCTGGACATGCTGCTGGCGCATATGACGCTGAGCGACAAGCCCTTTATGGGTTCGGTCACCGATCCCGCGCGCGCCCGCGATTCGGTGGAGATGTGCGAGATCCTGTTCGGGGCGGACTTCGTGGCCGAAAACACGGTCATGACCTCGCTCATCAACATCAACTCGCCGCTGACCTTCGATGCCACGATGATGGGCGCGCTGGAGGTCTATGCCCAGGCGAACCAGGCCTGCATCGTGTCGCCTTTCATCGTGGGCGGGGCGATGGCGCCGGTCAGCGTGGCGGGAACCCTGACCCAGGTGCTGGCCGAGGTCATGGCGGGCGTTGCCTATTCCCAGCTGGTCCGCCCCGGTGCGCCGGTGATCTTTGGTGCCTTCGTGACCTCTATCGACATGAATTCCGGCGCGCCGACCTTCGGCACGCCAGAGGCCAGCCAGATCCTTTACGGCGCGGGTCAACTGGCGCGGCGGCTGGGGCTGCCCTTTCGGTCGGGGGGCGCGCTATGCGGGGCCAAGCTGCCCGACGCGCAGGCGGCCTATGAAACGGCGCACACGCTGAACGCGGCGATGATGGGCGGCGTGAACTTCATGCTGCATTCCTGCGGCTGGCTGGAGGGCGGGCTGGTCGCCAGCTTTGAGAAATTCGTGATGGATGCCGACCAGCTGGGCGCGCTGCACAAGATGGCGGCGGGCGTGGCCACCGACCCGGACGCGCAGGCGATGGATGCCCTGCGCGAAGTGGGGCCAGGCGGCCATTTTCTGGGCTGTGCCCATACGCAAGCCCATTTCCGGGATGCGTTCTGGCGATCCGAGGTGCTGGATTACAAACCCTTCGAGACTTGGGACGAACAAGGTGCGCGCGACACCGCCATGCTGGCCACAGAGCGCGTGCAGGCGCTGCTGGCGCAGTATGAGGCGCCCGCGATGGACCCCGCCACGCGGGAGGCGCTGGAAGGGTTCGTCGCCCGGCGCAAGGCCGAACTGCCCGACAGCGCCTACTGAGCGGGCGGGGCGCCCTCGCCGATCAGGCGCGCCTCTGCCATCAGCGCGATGAGGATTTCGACATGGCGCGCGACCGGATAGGTCGCAGCGCCCGCGCGGCGTTCGGTTTCCATTTCCAATTCCAGGGCCATCAGCCGGCGCAGCGTGCCGGCTGGTGCGGCATGGTTTCCTGGCAGCAGCCGGGCCAGCGTGCGGTCGCGCCGGTAATCGGCTTGTCCGGCGCGGGCGGCCTGCACCAGCAGGCGGGGGCGGCGAAGGGTCAGCAGGTCGCGGGGGAGCTTGGTCATGGGGGTCTCCGGGATGTGATGACCCCAGAGTGATGCAACCTGAGCGGGTGTTGCGGGGACGCGTCGAGCAGCGCGCGGAGGTTTCAGAAAGATTTATTATTTGGAAACAATGATAGACACACAGCTTTTTGTTAACCAAAAGGTAACAAAAACAACCTTGGATTGAATCTTGCTTGACGGTCAGATGCCTGCCCATGCCTGTCGAAAGATCGGAAATGTTGGACTGCACAGCCTTGCCCGACCTTGATCCCGCGGCCGCCTGGCTGCCGGAGGCTGCGATCTGGTATCTCGCCCACACCCAGGGCGGCCACTCGATGCGGGCAATCGCGCGGCGGGCGGGATGTCATCCCTCAACCGTGATGCGGGCGGTCCGGCGGCTGGAATCGCGGCGCGACGATCCCTTGATCGACACGGCCCTGGACCGCCTGGCGGATCGGTCTCGTGTCCTGCCCCCTCGAAAGGAGCTTACCGAAATGACTGCCACGATTCGGAAACCGCGTGCGGCCGTCGACCGGGCCACCCTCACCCGCGAGGCGAGGCGCATCCTGCGCCGCCTGGGTGAACCGGGGGCCTTTCTGGCGATTGCCCACGACCTGGAAAAGGCGGCCGTTCTGCGCGAAGGGGCCAGCGGGCAGACCACGCGCATCGCGGTGGTCGAGCGCGCGGTCGCCGAGGCCTTTGCCGTGCAGGACTGGATCGCCTGCAAGGCCCGTGGCCGCGTGACCACCTACACGATCACCCAGGCCGGACGCGCGGCCCTGCGCCGCCTGCTGGAAGAGGATCAGGCGCGCCGGGCCGGGGCGCAGGCCGATGGGTTCGGCCAGCAGCATGGCGGCTGGATGGGGGCGCAAGACGATGAAGAGGATTGCGCGGCCCGCCGCGCCCGCGTCCGCGGCCACAGGGCCGAGTCGCCGCTGGCGATCCTGGCCCGGCGCAAGGGGCCGGACGGACAGCCGTTCCTGGGGCCCGATCTGGTGGCGGCCGGCGAGCGGCTGCGCGAGGATTTCGAGATCGCGCAGATGGGCCCGCGCGTTGCGCAGAACTGGGATCGGTTCCTGACCGGGTCGGATCGGGGCAGCTTTTCCGGCGATGGCGGCCCGGCCGAGGGGCCGCGCGCAGCGCGCGAGCGGGTTCTGGCCGCCTTGCGCGATCTGGGTCCGGGATTGGGCGATGTGGTGTTGCGCTGCTGCTGCTTCCTGGAGGGGATGGAGCAGGCCGAAAAACGGCTGGGGTGGTCGGCACGCTCGGGCAAGATCGTCCTGCGCATCGCGTTGCAACGATTGAAACGGCATTACGATCAGCTGGGCGGCGGCGGCGCGTTGATCGGTTGATGCCCTGGGGCGGGCGGGATTGGACAAGCCGCCCGCCCCACGTTACATGAGGCGAAAAGCTGCAGGAGGCCCCATGCGCCCGCGCGACCTGAAACTCCCCGATGAGCGCCACCCCGAAAAGGCGCATCGCCCCGACAACGCCCAGCCGAAGAAACCGAAATGGATTCGCGTCCGCGCGCCGGGCGGTGCGGGCTACCAGGATACCCACAAGGTGATCCGCGAACATGGGCTGGCCACCGTCTGCGAAGAGGCGGGCTGCCCGAACGTGGGCGAATGCTGGGCCCATGGTCACGCCACCATGATGATCATGGGCGAGATCTGCACCCGCGGCTGCACCTTCTGCAACGTGGCCACCGGCAAGCCCCAGGCGCTGGACGTGTTCGAGCCGGGCCGGGTCGCCGACGCGGTACAGAAACTGGGTCTGAACCATGTGGTTATCACCAGCGTCGATCGCGACGATCTGGAGGATGGCGGGGCGGAACATTTCGCCCAGACCATCCGCGCCGTGCGTCACCGCGCGCCCGAAACGACCATCGAGGTTCTGACGCCCGATTTCCTGAAATGCCCCGCCAGCGCCCTGGAAACCGTGGTTGCGGCCAAACCGGACGTGTTCAACCACAACCTGGAAACCGTGCCGGGCCTTTACCCCGAGGTGCGGCCGGGCGCGCGCTATTTCCATTCCCTGCGCCTGTTGCAGCGGGTCAAGGAAATCGACCCCGCCATGTTCACCAAGTCGGGCATCATGGTCGGCCTGGGCGAAGAGCGGCAGGCGGTTCTGCAAGTGATGGACGACCTGCGCGCGGCGGATGTGGATTTCCTGACCATCGGGCAGTACCTGCAACCGACACCGAAGCACCACGCCGTGGCAGAGTTCGTCACGCCCGAGGATTTCGCTGCCTATGAAAAGGCGGCCTATGGCAAGGGGTTCCTGATGGTGTCGGCCACGCCGCTGACGCGATCCAGCTATCATGCGGGCGATGATTTCGCGCGGCTGCGCGCCGCGCGAGAGGCCCGGCTGGCCGGGGTCTGAGCGGCCCTATCGCCCGCGCCAGATCCAGCCGCCGCCCAGCACCCGGCTGCCGCCGGTTTCGTAGAACACGCAGGCCTGGCCCGGGCTGACCCCTTCCTCGGGTGTCAGCAATTCCACCTCGGCCTCGGTGTCGGACAACGGGCGCAGCACCGCCGCGCGCGGGGGGCGGGTGGAACGCACCTTGACTGCGATCTCCCATTCGGGACGCGAAGTCATCGGCGCATCGCCCAGCCAGTTGACCTCGCGCACGGGCACGGTTCGGGTGGACAGCATCTCTTTCGGGCCGACGATCACCCGGTGGCTGTCCACGTCCAGCCGCACGACGTATAGCGGTTCGGACAGGCCCCCGATGCCCAGGCCGCGGCGCTGGCCGATGGTGTAATGGATCACGCCGTCATGCCGGCCCAGCACGCGCCCGTCCGCATGAACGATCTCGCCCGGTTCGGCGGCGCCGGGGCGCAGCTTCTCGATCACGCTGGCATAGTTGCCCTCGGGGACGAAGCAGATGTCCTGGCTGTCGGGCTTGTCCGCCACGGGCAGCCCGTATTTCGTGGCCAGCGCCCGGGTCGCATCCTTGTTCGGTAGATGGCCCAGCGGAAAGCGCAGGTAATCCAGCTGCTCGGGCGTGGTTGAGAACAGGAAATAGGACTGGTCGCGCGCGGGATCTGCAGCGCAGTGCAATTCGGCCCCGTTCGGCCCAGTCTTGCGCTGGATGTAATGGCCCGTGGCCATGCAGTCGGCATCCAGATCGCGGGCGGTTTCCAACAGGTCGCGAAATTTCACCCGTTCATTGCAGCGGATACAGGGGACCGGCGTGGCCCCGGCCAGGTAGCTGTCGGCAAACTCCTCGATCACGGCGTCGCGGAACGTGTTTTCATAGTCCAGGACGTAGTGGGGAAAGCCGATGCGTTCGGCCACCCGGCGGGCATCGTGGATGTCCTGGCCTGCGCAACAGGCCCCCTTTTTTGCCAGTGCTGCGCCGTGGTCGTACAGCTGCAGCGTGATGCCGATCACGTCATAGCCCTCTTCGGCCAATTGCGCGGCCACGACCGAACTGTCCACGCCGCCGGACATGGCGACCAGCACGCGGGTCTCTGCCTCGGGCTTGGCAAAGCCGAGGGAATTCAGCGGGGGCGTGGCGCTGTCGCGGGGCATGGTCTCTCTCCTAGGGGTATCGGCGGAATATAGGAAAATCCGACATATTCTCAAGCCACCCTTTCACCGCCTCTTAAGTCTCTGGCGCCAGCCTCGCGTGGAGCGAGGGAGATCGGTGACATGTATCTCAAACGGATAGAGGGGCCGCGCGCGGTGACGCTGCCCGATGGCAGCAAGATGACCCGGGCCGACCTGCCCCCGGCAAATACGCAGCGCTGGGTGGCCAGCCGCAAGGCCGCCGTGGTGATGGCCGTGGCCGCCGGCCTGATCCCCGAGGCCGAGGCACTGGCGCGCTATGCGCTGTCAGAGGAAGAGTTCGCCGGCTGGAAACGCGCGGTGCGGCGCGGCGGGGTCGAGGGATTGAAGGTCAGTGCATTGAAACGGCGTAGACAACCCTGAATTGTAAGTGATAGCCTGGCATCGCAGGTAACGTGCAATTAACCAATCCTGGCCAGATTGGGAGCGCGATGAAGGGTTTAACGAAGAGGTCTGCAATGCGCGTTCTTCTGGTCGAAGACGATCCGACGACAGCCAAGAGCATCGAAATGATGCTGACCCACGCCAACCTGAACGTCTACACGACGGATCTGGGGGAGGAAGGGATCGACCTGGCCAAGCTGTACGATTACGACCTGATCCTGTTGGACCTGAACCTGCCGGACATGAACGGGCATGACGTGCTGCGCCAGTTGCGCATGGCGCGGATCGAAACGCCGATCCTGATCCTCTCGGGGGAGGGCGATACCGAGAACAAGATCAAGGGGTTCGGCTTCGGCGCCGACGACTACCTGACGAAACCCTTTCACCGCGACGAACTGGTTGCACGCATCCACGCGATCATCCGCCGGTCCAAGGGGCATGCGCAGTCCGTCATCCGCACCGGGCGCATTGCGGTGAACCTGGATGCCAAGACGGTCGAGGTGGACGGCGCCCCGGTGCACCTGACCGGCAAGGAATACCAGATGCTGGAACTGTTGTCCCTGCGCAAGGGCACCACCCTGACCAAGGAAATGTTCCTGAACCACCTGTACGGCGGCATGGATGAACCCGAACTGAAGATCATCGACGTGTTCATCTGCAAGCTGCGCAAGAAGCTGGCCCAGGCAACCGGGGGCGAGACCTATATCGAAACGGTCTGGGGGCGGGGTTATGTCCTGCGCGACCCCGAACCCGATGCGGGCCGATCCGGCCAGGTGGCGCTGGGGGCCTGACCGGGGCGCTGGAAATCTGCTGCCGCGCTGCCTATCACTTAGGCCAGACAAGGTGCGGGGGCTGCGATGACCGGGCAGAAAGACGTTGAGGCACTGACCGAGGACGAGGCGCGGGCCGAACTGGCGCGCTTGGCCCAGGCCATCGTGCAGGCCGACGCTGCCTATCACCAGAAGGACGCGCCGGAAATCTCGGACGCGGCTTATGACGCGCTCAAGCAGCGCAATGCCGCCATCGAGACACGCTTTCCCGATCTGAAACGCGCCGACAGCCCGTCCGAACGTGTGGGCGCCGCGCCTGTCGAGGGGTTTGCCAAGGTTCGGCACGAACGCCGGATGCTGTCGCTGGGCAATGCCTTTGCCGCCGAAGAGGTCGCCGAGTTCGACGCCCGCATCCGCCGTTATCTGGGCCTGTCTGACGATGCGCCGCTGGCCTATACCGCTGAACCCAAGATCGACGGCCTGTCGCTGAGCCTGCGGTACGAGAACGGCGAACTGATCCAGGCCGCCACGCGGGGCGACGGGGGAACCGGCGAAAACGTCACCGCCAATGCCCGCACCATCGACGATATCCCCACGCGGCTGGAGGGGGCGCCGGACGTGCTGGAGGTTCGCGGCGAGGTCTACATGGCCCATGCGGATTTCGAGGCGCTGAACGCCCGGCAGGAGGCCGCCGGGGAAAAACGCTTTGCCAACCCGCGCAATGCGGCGGCCGGATCGCTGCGGCAACTGGACAGTGCCGTGACCGCCCGCCGCCCGCTGAAATTCTTCGCCTATGGCTGGGGGGTGCTGTCCGCCCCGCTGGCCGACACGCAGATGGGCGCGCTGCAGCGGCTGAAGACCTTGGGGTTCGTCATCAACCCGCTGACCGAGCTTTGCGACGGCCCCGACCGGTTGCTGGCCCATTACGCCGAGATCGAGCAGCGCCGCGCCACGCTGGGCTATGACATCGACGGCGTGGTCTACAAGGTGAACGATCTGGCGCTGCAGGACCGGCTGGGTTTTCGCTCGACCACGCCCCGCTGGGCGATTGCGCACAAGTTTCCCGCCGAACTGGCCTGGACCCGGTTGGAGCGGATCGAGATCCAAGTCGGCCGCACCGGGGCGCTGTCCCCGGTGGCGCGGCTGACCCCGGTTACGGTGGGGGGGGTCGTGGTGTCCAATGCCACCCTGCATAACGAGGATTACATCGCCGGGCGCGACGCCAGGGGCCAGCAGATCCGCGACGGCAAGGATATCCGCGAAGGCGACTGGGTGCAGGTCTACCGCGCGGGCGATGTGATCCCCAAGGTGGCCGATGTGGACCTGTCGAAACGCCCCGACGACGCGCGGCCCTATGCCTTTCCCACGGTCTGTCCCGAATGCGGTTCAGAGGCGATCCGGGAAGAGGGCGATGCGGCCCGCCGCTGCAGCGGCGGTCTGATCTGCCCCGCACAGGCGGTTGAAAAGCTGAAACATTTCGTCAGCCGCGGCGCCTTTGATATCGAGGGGTTGGGCGCCAAACAGGTCGAGGCATTCTATCGCGACGACACCCTGGCGATCCGCGAACCGGCCGATATCTTTACCCTGCAGGCGCGCGACGCGGCCAACCTGGCCAAGCTGAAGAACCGCGATGGCTGGGGCGAGAAATCCGCCGCCAACCTGTTCGCGGCCATCGACGCCCGGCGCACCATCCCGCTGGACCGGCTGATCTTTGCCCTGGGCATCCGGCATGTGGGCGAGAGCGCTGCGGACCTGCTGGCACGCAACTACCGCACATGGCAGGCGTTCGAGACCGCGATGACGGCCGCGCGTGTCGGCGAGGGGCCGGAATGGGAGTACCTGTTGTCCATCGACGGGGTGGGCGCGGTCATGGCGGAATCGGTTGTCACCACCTTTCACCAGGCGGCGGAGCGGGCCTCGATCGACCGGCTGGTCGAACACCTGACGGTGGAAGAGGCCGCGCCGCGCGGACAGGTAGACAGCCCCGTCGCGGGCAAGACGGTGGTCTTTACCGGCACGCTGGAAAAGATGACCCGGGCCGAGGCCAAGGCCCGGGCCGAGGCCTTGGGCGCCAAGGTGTCCGGTTCGGTCTCGAAAAAGACCGATCTGGTCATTGCGGGCCCCGGCGCGGGCAGCAAGGGCAAGAAGGCCGCCGAACTGGGGGTAGAGATCATCGACGAGGACGCCTGGCTGCGCCTGATCGGCGCCGCATGACCGGGCGGCCCGATATCCTGTTCCCGCTCTTCGGCGATCTGACCGCGCTGGACGGCGTGGGACCGAAAACCGCCAAGCTGCTGGCCCAGATCGATATCGAAAAGCCGCGCGATCTGATCTTTGCCCTGCCGCAATCCGGGGTCGACCGCCGCCGCCGGGCCAGCCTGCACGACGTGCCCGCCGGCGAGGTCGCCACGGTCGAGGTGCAGATCGGCCCGCATGATCCGCCACGGGGGCCGGGCCGGCCCTACCGGGTGCAGGTGCAGGATGCCGAAACGACGTTCGAGCTGGTGTTCTTTCATGCGCGCGGCGATTACCTGCGCCGCCTGCTGCCCCAGGGCGCCCGCCGCGTGGTGTCGGGCAAGGTGGATATCTTCGACGGGCGGGCGCAGATGGTGCATCCCGATCACGTTCTGCCCCCCGAACAGGCCGACACGATCCCGGAATTCGAGCCGATCTATCCCCTGACTGCCGGCGTCACCCTGAAAACCATGACCAAGGCGGTGCAGGGGGCGCTGGACCGTCTGCCCGATCTGCCCGAATGGGTCGACCCGGCCCTGCGCGCGCGCGAGGGCTGGCCCGCCTGGCGCGCCGCCGTTGAGGCCGCCCATGCCCCCCTGGGCGCGCGCGAGATTGCAGCGACCGCACCGCCGCGACAGCGGTTGGCCTATGATGAATTGCTGGCCCACCAACTGACCCTGGCGCTGGCCCGGCAATCGCTGCGCAGGGACAAGGGGCAGGTGTCAGAGGGGGACGGGCACCTGCGCGACAAGGTTCTGGCCGCGCTGCCCTATCGCCCCACCGGCGCGCAGGCCCGCGCGATCGCCGAGATTGCCGCCGACATGGCCCAGCCGCGCCGCATGAACCGGCTGTTGCAGGGCGATGTCGGCGCGGGCAAGACGCTGGTCGCGCTGATGGCCCTGCTGGTCGCCGTAGAGGCCGGGGGCCAGGGCGTGATGATGGCCCCCACGGAAATCCTGGCCCGCCAGCACCTGGCCAACCTGCGCCCGTTGGCCGAACGGGCGGGCGTGCGGCTGGACATCCTGACCGGCCGGGACAAGGGCGCGGATCGCGCGGCCAAGCTCAAAGCGCTGGCAGCGGGTGAAATCCAGGTGCTGGTGGGCACCCACGCGGTCTTCCAGAAGGATGTGACCTTCCACGATCTGCGGTTGGCCATCGTCGATGAACAGCACCGCTTTGGCGTGGCCCAGCGGATGGAATTGTCGGCCAAGGGGCAGGGGGCCGATGTGCTGGTCATGACCGCCACGCCCATCCCCCGCAGCCTGGCGCTGGCCAGCTATGGCGACATGGACGTCTCTGTGCTGGACGAAAAGCCGCCGGGCCGGACCCCGGTCAAGACGGCGCTGGTGTCTATGGCGCGGCTGGATGAGGTGGCCGACCACCTGGCCCGCGCCCTGGCCGAGGGCCGACAGGCCTATTGGGTCTGCCCGCTGGTCGAGGAGTCAGAGGCCACCGACCTGACCGCAGCGGAAGAGCGGTTCAAGGCGCTGCGTGCCCGGCTGGGCGAGGGGCGCGTGGGGCTGGTGCACGGTCAGATGCCAACCGCAGAGCGCGATGCGGCGATGGCGCGGTTTCAGGCGGGGGAAACCGGCGTGCTGGTGGCAACCACGGTGATCGAGGTGGGCGTAGACGTGCCCAATGCCTCGATCATGGTGATCGAGCGGGCCGAGGGGTTCGGGTTGGCCCAGTTGCACCAGTTGCGCGGGCGCGTCGGGCGGGGGGCGGCGGCCTCGACCTGCCTGCTGCTTTATGGAGCACCGCTGAGCGAGCCGGGCCGGCGGCGGCTGGAAATCCTGCGCGAAACCGAAGACGGCTTCCGCATCGCCGAGGAAGACCTGGCCATGCGCGGCGCGGGCGATCTGATCGGCACGGCGCAGTCGGGGCTGCCGCGCTTTCGCATTGCCGATCTGGAACGGCAATCCGCGCTGATGGCTCTGGCCCAGGATGATGCGCGCAAGCTGCTGCATGACGATCCCGCCTTGGAAACCGCGCGGGGGCAGGCGGCGCGGATTCTGCTGTGGCTGATGGAACAGGACCGCGCGATCCGGCTGATACGGGTCGGCTGACCTGGTGAAATACGCTTGGGGGCGCGGCCGGGCCGGTGTGCTGAACGGTCTATCTAAATGCTTCGAATGAATCGCAAGGTACGGGCGGGGCGCGTTGTCTGCGCCGTAAGACGGCCCGTTGGTACTGTCAGCCCCCCTTTGTTCTCAAATGTTCTTAAAAAGTTCTTTACACGTGGTGCCAAAAATGAGAACAAAGAGGTAACAAGAGCATCAACACGGAGTGTTCCCATGCTGCGCGAACTCAAGTCGGCCCTGACCCGTTGCCAAGCCACCCTGTGGCAGGATGCGCTTGGCGCGACATCGCTGATGGTGCTGTTGATTGCGGGCCTGCACCTGCCTGCGCTGATCTGAACCGGTTTCTGCCTGCCGCCTGTGCCCAGTCCGCGCCGCCAATCCCCGGCGGTTTCCCGGCTTGCCTCGCCGGGCGCGGCACAGGCGCATAACTTGCCGCCGCCGCCCTTTTCGGGCGCGCGGCGGTTTTTCTGCGACGGAGGTGGCGCGCCGATCCGTGGAAAGGGGGACAACCCGGAGTCCGCCGATGATCCCCCTGCGCCCCGCCCTGTTGCTGCTTCTCGCGCTTGCCGCGCCCGTTCCCGCACGGGCCGATCGGGTTCTGCGTGACATTCCCTATGGCCCCGATCCGCGCCAGCGCATGGATGTCTACCTGCCCGAATCCGCTGTTCATGCCCCGGTTCTGGTGATGGTTCATGGCGGCGCGTGGCGCTTTGGCGACAAGACCAGCCTGGGCGTTGTTGGAAACAAGCGCAGTTTTTGGGGCGCGCGGGGATATGTGGTGGTCTCTGTCAATTACAGGCTGTTGCCGGATGCCGCGCCGGATGCACAGGCGCGGGATGTGGCCCGTGCGCTGGCGCTGGTGCAACGCCAGGCGGCGGATTGGGGCGGCGATCCGGGATCGATCGCATTGATGGGGCATTCGGCCGGGGCGCATCTTGCCGCGCTGCTGGCCGCCGATCCCGGTATCGCCCTGGCCGAGGGGGCGCAGCCCTGGCGTGCGACGGTCGCGCTGGACAGCGCCGCGCTGGATGTCGAACGGGTGATGCGCGGCCATCCCTTGCGGCTGCACCGGGTGGCATTCGGGCAGACCCCGTCCTATTGGCGGGCGGTGTCCCCCTATGCCCAACTGACCCCGCGGGCTGGCCCGGTCTTGCTGGTCTGCTCATCCCGGCGGCCCAGGCCATGCCCCGAGGCGGCGCGTTTCGCGGCCAAGGTCGAAACGCTGGGGGGAAACGCCTCTGTGCTGCGGGTGGACATGACCCACGCAGAGATCAACCGCGATCTGGGTTTGCCCGGCGCCTATACCCAGGCGGTGGCGGGGTTTCTGCGCGCTGCCGGCCTGCCCTGAGTGACTTAGCCTGCGCTCGCCGCGTCGAACGCCTCTACCGCCGCCTCCAGCGACAGCAGGATAGAGCCATGCCGGTTCTTGTACTCGCGCGCGGGCATCAGCACCTCCAGCCCGTCGAACGGGGCCTCGGGGGCGGGGCCGCCCTCTTTCAGCATGGCGCGCATCTGGTCGCGGGCGCGGGCAACCTCTTCGCGGGTCCGTCCCAGGATCGCCGACCCCACCACCGCCGCCGCCGCCTGGCCCAGGGCGCAGGCCTTCACGTCCTGGCCGAAGCGCGCAACGCGCCCGTCCGCCACGTCCATGTCCACCGTCACGGTCGATCCGCAAAGCGGCGCGCGCTTGCGCACGGTGGCCATCGGGGACTCCAGCCGTTCCAGATGCGGAATATCGGCCGCCAGCGCGAGAATGCGTTGCGAATAGAGCTTGATCAGGTCGGTCTCGGCGCTCATGGCGTTCCCTTCTTTCCGCGTGCGGTTTAGATAACCCCGGCGTGCCGGTTTTCAAAGGAGAGAGCGATGCCCTTCGACCCTGCTACCCTGAGATACAACGAGGCCGGCCTGATCCCCGCGATTGCCCAGGATCGCGACGGTGCCGTGCTGATGATGGCCTGGATGAACGCCGAGGCCGTGGCCCGCACGCTGGAAACGGGCCGGGTCACCTATTGGTCGCGCTCGCGCCAGAGTTTCTGGGTAAAAGGCGAGAGCAGCGGTCACGTGCAGACCCTGGTCGAGATGCGGATCGATTGCGACCGCGATTGCCTGCTGGTCGTCGTCGATCAGGAAGGCCCGGCCTGCCACACCAACCGGCGCAGCTGTTTCTATACCGCCCTTCGCGACGGCGAAGAGGTGGAAATCATGAAGCCGATGGCGTGATCTGAAGCCTTTCCCAAAAGCTCTTTAGCCGCAAGACTCCTGGGGAGGGTTTTTCGGTCAAAGCCCCACCAGCGCGCGGATATCGGCCGGGCTGGCCCCCTCGGCCCGGTAGGCGGCGATGGCACGGGCGTCGTCGCGCTTGGCCAGCCGTTTGCCGGTTTCGTCGGTAATCAGCCGGTGGTGGTGATACTCTGGCACGGGCAGGGCCAAAAGCGTTTGCAACAGGACGTGGATCTGCGTTGCCTCGAACAGATCGGCGCCGCGCACGACCTCAGTGATGCCCTGATGCGCATCGTCCACGACCACCGCCACGTGGTAGGACGTGCCGATATCGCGCCGGGCCAGCACCACGTCGCCCACGCCGGTTATCAGCGCCTGCGGGTCCAGGCGGTGGACGCCCCCATGCAGCGCGCCCGTTTCGGTAAAGGCGGGCAAAGCGGGCAGGACGGCCACGGCGCGCGCCATGTCCAGGCGGATCGCGTCCCCTGGCCCGGCCTCGGCCATGGGCCGCCCGCGGCAGGTGCCGGGATAGATCAGACCATCGGGCCCCTGCACCGGGGCGCCTGCTTGCGGTGCGGACAGGGTCGCGCGGATATCGCCCCGGCGGCAGCGGCACGGATAGGTCAGCCCCATCGTCGTCAGCCTGTCCAAAGCGCCTGCATAGACCGGCAGGCGCTGCGACTGGCGCAGAGCGGGGCGCGGCCAGTCCAGTCCCAGCCAGGCCAGATCGTCGTAAATCTGTGCTTCCCATTCCGGGCGGGCGCGGGCGGTGTCGATATCCTCGATCCGCAGCAGAAATCTGCCGCCACGGGCCACCGCGCGATCATGGGCCGTCAGGGCCGAAAATGCATGGCCCAGATGCAGCGGGCCGGTTGGGGATGGCGCGAACCGTGTGCGGTAGATCACATTTTTTCAATCACATAGACGGCGGACCCCATGTCGCGCTGATGGAAATGCGGGCCGTATTCCCGGAAAACCAGCGTGAAGTCCGAGGCCAGCAAACGATCCAGTGCCGCAGAGTAACTTTCATCCTCAAGCGCATGATCGTTAAAGGAAAATGCCAGGTGGCCGCCAGGGGCCAAGGCGGCGGCCAGGTCTTCCAGAAATTCCGCCGGGGCCGCGCCCGTGGTGACCACGCCGATCGCGGCAATGGTGGGGTAATCGCCGGGCGTTACCGGCAGCGGCGCATCGGGATCGGTGACCAGCAGATCGCGATAAAGCCCCTTCTTGCGGGCCTCTTCCAGCATTGGGGCGGATATGTCGGCGCCGTCGATCTGGGCGAAACCGGCGGCGCGCAGGGCCGCGCCCGACAGGCCCGTGCCGCAGCCGATATCCAGCACCGGCCCCTTGCATCCGGTCGCGGCCATGGCGCGGGCGACACGGGCGGGGGTGATGTAGCCGTTTTCCGTCAGCTCGTCGTCGTAGCTGCCCGCCCATTTCGCATACAGGGTTTCAAGGCCATCGCGTTCGGCGATGTCATAAACGTCGTCCAGATAGGTTGTCTGTGCCATGGGGCAGAGCCTAAAGGCCGCTCGCCTCCGCGTCCAGCCATGCGGCCCAATCCGCTTTGGCCCGGTCGGTATAGGCCTTGTAGCGGTCGCGCCGCCCGCGCCGCCCGCCCTTCAGGCCGGTCACCGGTGGGAAGAGGCCGAAATTGACGTTCATCGGCTGAAAGGTCTTGGCCTCGGCGCCGCCGGTGATGTGGGTGACCAGCGCGCCCGTGGCGGTGGTGTCGGGCACGGCGGGCAGGGGTTTCCCCATGATCTGGGCAGCGGCCAGCCGCCCGGCCAACAGGCCCATCGCGGCGCTTTCGACGTATCCTTCGACGCCGGTGATCTGCCCGGCAAAGCGGATATGGGGCTTGGCACGCAGGCGCAGCTGATCGTCCAGCAAGGTCGGCGAATTCAGGAAGGTGTTGCGGTGAATGCCGCCCAGCCGGGCAAAGCGCGCGTTTTCCAGCCCTGGAATCATCGTGAAAACAGACTTTTGCGCGCCGTACTTCATCTTGGTCTGAAAGCCCACGATGTTGTAGAGCGTGCCCAGCTTGTTGTCCCGGCGCAGCTGCACCACGGCATAGGGCTTTACATCCGGGGCATGCGGGTTGGTCAGACCCACGGGTTTCATCGGCCCGTGGCGCAGGGTTTCGCGGCCCCGTTCGGCCATCACCTCAATCGGCAGGCACCCGTCGAAATAACCGGCGGTTTCGCCCTCGTGAAATTCGGTCTTTTCCGCGGCCAGCAGCGCGTCGATGAAGGCCTCGTACTGGTCGCGATCCATCGGACAGTTCAGGTAGGCGGTGCGCTCGGCCTCGGTGTCGCCCTTGTCATAGCGCGACTGGAACCACGCCTTGGACAGGTCCACGCTGTCGGCATGAACGATGGGCGCGATGGCGTCGAAAAAGGCCAGTGCCTGGCTGCCCGTTTCGGCCCGGATCGCAGCGCCGAGGGCGTCAGAGGTCAGCGGGCCGGTGGCGATAATCCAATGGCCATCCTCGGGAAGGGACGTGATTTCAGAGGTTTCTACGCTGATATTCGGGTGCTGTCGCAGCCGGTCCGTCACCCCCTGGGAAAAGCCTTCGCGATCTACAGCCAGCGCGCCGCCTGCCGGCAGGCGGTACGCATCGGCCATTTCCATGATCAGCCCACCAGCGGCCCGCATTTCCCAATGCAGCAGGCCCACCGCGTTCTGTTCGCTGTCGTCCGAACGGAAGGAGTTGGAGCAGACCATTTCGGCCAGCTTGCCCGTCTGGTGGGCAAAGGTGCCGACCTTGGGCCGCATCTCGTGGATCACCACGTTCAGCCCGGCCTGGGCGGCCTGCCAGGCGGCCTCGGACCCGGCCAGTCCACCGCCGACGATATGAAGCGTTCTGTCTGTCATGGGCGCGACTTAGGCCGGATCGGTGCCGGGGGAAAGGGGCTATCCCTGAAAACGCGCATCCAGCGAGATTGCCCCGGCCCCGTGCGCAAAGACGTAAAGGAACCCACCGGTCAGGGCGATGTTCTTCAGCAGCATCACCATGTCGGTGGGGGCGTCCAGATCGGCATAGGAAATCAACGCCGAGCCAATGCAAAAGGCGGCCAGCGCCAGCGCGACGGGCCGGGTCCACAGGCCCAGCACCATCGCAAGCCCGCCGAAGAGTTGCAGGTAAAAGACCGGCCCGGCCAGCATGGCAGAGGTGCCTTCGCCGGCCAGCTTTTCACCGAACCCCGCCAGGTCGGGCGCGTTGGACAGGCTGGCCAGCAGGAACAGTGCCGCCAGCAGAACACGGCCCAGCAGGGTCACATAGGGGTCCAGCCACTGGGCCAGGCGGGTCATTCCTCTTCCTCGCCCTGTTCGGCGATCCAGGCGACCGAGACCACCTCTTCGCCGGCGCCGGTGTTGAACACCTTGACGCCGCCCGCGCTGCGCGAGCGGAAGGAAATATCGCCGACCGGGCAACGGATCGACTGGCCGGTCGAGGTCGCCAGCATGATCTGGTCGTCGATCTCGACCGGGAAGCAGGCCACCAGCGGGCCGCCCCGCAGACCCTTGTCGACGGCCTGCACGCCCTGGCCGCCACGCCCGCGCACGGGGTAGTCATGGCTGGAGGACAGCTTGCCCGCCCCCTTGGAGGTGATCGTCAGGATCAGATCCTCTGCCGCCGACATTTCCGCATAGCGTTCGGGCGAAAGCTGCCCCCCCGCGACGGCCTCTTCGTCCTCGTCGGTTTCCTCTTCCTCGGTCAGGCCGGCCATCAGTCGGCGCTGCTTCAGATAGGCGGTCCGTTCCTCGGAACTGGCGTCGAAATGGCGGATCACCGACATCGAGACGACGCGGTCATCGCGCAACAGCTTGATCCCCCGCACGCCCACGGAACTGCGGCTGTTGAACACGCGCACATCCGTCGTCGGAAAGCGGATCGCGCGGCCCATCGCGGTGACCAGCATCACGTCGTCGTCCTCGGAACAGATGCGCGCATTTATCAGTTGCGTGCCGGCATGCTCGTCCTCGAACTTCATCGCGATCTTGCCGTTGCGCATGACGTTGGTGAAGTCCGACAGCCGGTTGCGGCGCACGGTCCCGGCCGAGGTGGCAAAGACGATTTGCAGGTCGTCCCATTCCTCTTCGGGGCGGTCGACGGGCATGATCGCGGCGATGGACACGCCCGAGGGGATCGGCAGGATGTTAACCATCGCCTTGCCCTTGGAGGTGCGCCCGCCCTGGGGCAGGCGCCATGTCTTCAGCTTGTAGACCATGCCTTCGGTGGTGAAGACCAACAGCGGCGTATGCGTGTTGGCCACGAAGAGGGTGGTGACGACATCCTCTTCCTTGGTCTGCATGCCCGACAGGCCCTTGCCGCCGCGGCGCTGCGCGCGATACTCGGCCAGCGGCGTGCGCTTGATATAGCCGGACTGGGTGATCGTCACGACCATGTCTTCGCGCTCGATCAGGTCCTCGTCTTCCATGTCGCCGGACCAATCGGCGATCTCGGTGCGGCGGGGCACGGCGAACTGGTCGCGGATCTCGCGCAACTCATCGCTGATGATATCCATGATGCGCGCACGCGATCCCAGGATGTTCAGGTAGTCCTTGATCTTGGCGGCCAGGGCCTCCAGCTCGTCCGTAACTTCCTTGACGCCAAGTTGCGTCAGGCGTTGCAGGCGCAGATCCAGGATGGCGCGGGCCTGGGTTTCGGACAGGTTGTAGGTGCCGTCCTCGTTCATGGTGTGGGTGGGATCGTCGATCAGCCGGATGTAATCGGCGATGTCGCCGGCAGGCCAGCGGCGCGTCATCAGCTTTTCGCGGGCTTCGGCGGCATCGGTTGACGCCCGGATCGTTGCCACGACCTCGTCCACGTTGGATACCGCCACGGCGAGGCCGCACAGGATATGGCTGCGCTCGCGTGCCTTGCGCAGTTCGAACGCGGTGCGCCGGGCGACAACCTCTTCGCGGAAATCGACAAAGGCCGTCAGAAAGCCGCGCAGCGTCAACTGTTCGGGCCGCCCACCGTTCAGCGCCAGCATGTTGCAGCCGAAGGAGGTCTGCATCGGCGTAAAGCGGAACAGTTGGTTCAGCACCACGTCGGGCGTGGCGTCGCGTTTCAGTTCCACCACCACGCGGACGCCGACGCGGTCGGATTCATCCTGCACATGGGCGATGCCCTCGATCTTCTTGTCGCGGGCGGCCTCGGCGATCCGTTCGATCATCGTGGCCTTGTTCACCTGATAGGGGATCTCGTCGATGACGATGGCGTAGCGATCCTTGCGGATCTCCTCGATCCGGGTCTTGGAGCGGATGATAACGCTGCCGCGCCCCTCCAGATAGGCCTTGCGCGCGCCCGAGCGGCCCAGGATAAGCCCGCCGGTGGGGAAATCCGGGGCAGGGACATATTCCATCAGCCGTTCGGTACTGAGGTCCGGGTCCGCGATCAGCGCCAGCGTGGCGTCGATCACCTCGCCGAGGTTGTGGGGCGGGATGCGGGTGGCCATGCCCACCGCGATGCCCTCGGCGCCGTTGACCAGCATGTTGGGAAAACGCGCGGGCAGGACCGTGGGCTCCAGATCCTTGCCGTCATAGTTGTCCTGGAAATCGACCGTGTCCTTGTCGATATCGGCCAGCAGCGCCTGCGCCGGCTTGTCCATGCGCACCTCAGTATAGCGCATGGCCGCGGGGCTGTCCCCGTCCATCGAACCGAAATTGCCCTGACCGTCCAGCAGCGGCAGCGACATGGAGAAATCCTGCGCCATCCGCACCAGCGCGTCATAGATCGCGGAATCGCCGTGGGGGTGGTATTTCCCCATCACGTCGCCCACCGGGCGGGCCGATTTGCGGTAGGGCTTGTCGTGGGTATTGCCCGTCTCGTGCATCGCATAGAGGATTCTGCGGTGCACAGGTTTCAGGCCGTCGCGCAGATCCGGGATCGCGCGGCTGACGATGACGCTCATCGCGTAATCGAGATAGGAGGTCTGCATCTCCTGCTCGATCGCGATGGTGGGGCCGTCGTGCCCGGGGCGCGCTGCGCCGTTTTCGTCTTTGTTTTCAGGAGGTTCCGGTGTGTCGGTCACGTTGTCTGCGCCCTTTCCCGGCTGCGCTATATCTTGTTGAGCCTACTTTATCAGAACCTTCATATGGGGTGCAACTCGGCATCGGCGCAGAGTGTGGCAGCCCCGCCAGATGAGTGCCAACATATTGTTTTCATTGAAAACCAAGGCGGATGGGGCATCCTTTTCCTGTCAACCACAGGAGGGAACGAAAGGTGCGCCATTCCGAGACCGAGCTGATGCTGAAAGGCTATGGCCTGACCACGGCCGAATTCTACTACCGCATGCCCGATTACCGGAACGTGCTGAACAGCTTTATCTGGCAGGACTACGACCTAGCGCCGGATCATCCGCGGCTGTTCGAATTCATCGAGTTCTGGCAGGACCAGATAGAGGGGCCGTTGCACTCGGTCCGGTTTACCCATCGCAAGATGATCGCGCCGGGCGAATGGCGTAACGTCGTGGGCGAGTTGACCCTACACTAGCCGTTCCAGCCCCAGCGGTCGGCCCGGCCGCTGGCCAGGGCCGCGGCCCACAGAACCGCCAGCGCCAGCGAGATCAGGAAATTGTAGCTGGCCATGGACAGGCCGAACATCTGCCACACGACCTCGTCGCACAACACGACGGGGGTGGCCAGTGCCGGGTTCAGCAGGTCCGCCCCGCTGAGGCCCGACAGCCCCGCGCCCGCGGTACAGGAATCCGGGCCGGCCCACCAGTGCCGTTCTACCCCGGTGTGATAGGCGCCCAGCCCGGCCGATCCGATCATCGTCACCAGGCCGGCCAGGGGCAGCATCCGCCCGCCCAGCAGCAGCGCCCCGACCATCAGCAGCACCGCCCCCGCATGGGGCCATCGCTGCCACAGGCACAGCTCGCACGGGGCAAGCCCGCCGAGATACTGAAAGCTGAAACCGGCTGCCAGGACTGCGGCCGAGCCCAGCCCGGCCAGTGCGATCAGCCCGTCGCGTGAAACGATCATAGGTACCTCACCGCGTAAAAGCCCCCGATCAGCAGCACCACGAAGGCGGCAAAGAGCCATCCCAGATACCGCTCGATAAAGGTGCGGATCGGGGCGCCGAATTTCCACAGCAGCGCCGCCACGATGAAGAAGCGCAGGCCGCGAGCGATGACGCTGGCCACCATGAAGACGCCCAGGTTCAACCCGGTGCTGCCCGACAGGATCGTGATGACCTTGTAGGGGAAGGGGGTGATGCCCGCGATCAGCACGGCCCACGCGCCATAGTCGTTGTAGCGTTGCGAGAAGTCGTCGAAATAGGCGTCCTTGCCGTAGAACTCCAGCACCGGGCGGCCCACGCTCTCGAACAGGCCCCAGCCGATGTAATACCCCAGCAGCCCCCCCAGCACCGAGCCCGCCAGCGCGACGCCCGCGATCAGCCAGGCGCGCGAGGGGCGGGCCAGGATCATCGGGATCATCAGCACATCGGGGGGGATCGGAAAGACAGAGCTTTCGACGAAGGCCACAATGAACAGCGCCCACAGCGCGTTTCGGCTGTCGGCCAGCGACAATGTCCAGTCATAAAGCCTGCGGATCATCGCGTCCTCCGTTGCTGCGCTGCTTGCAGCACGCGGCGGGCGGGCGGTCAAGGGGACAGATGCAAAGCGGTTGCGACAGGGGCGGGCCGCGCGCTACATGCCACGGTATCGGGGAAGGGGACGCAGCATGGCATTGGCACCACGGGCAGAGGCCGCCGCAGGCCGGATCGCCACGGCGGTCGCCGGGGCCATGGCGCTGTTCGGGGGCACGATCCTGATCGCGATCGCCTGCGTGACCGTCGCCTCGGTCACGGGGCGCGCGGTGCCGGGGCTGGCGCCCGTGACCGGCGATTTCGAACTGGTGGAGGCCGGAACAGCGGTGGCCGTGTTCTTCTTTCTGCCGTGGTGCCAGTTGAAGCGCGGGCATGTCTCTGTCGACATCCTGGCGGCGCGGCTGGGGCGGCGGGTGCAGGCGGTGCTGGGTTTTCTGGGCGATGCTGCGGTGGCCATCGCGGCCTGGGTTATCATGTGGCGGCTGTGGCTGGGCTTTGGCGAAAAGTTTCCCTACGGATCGCAGGGGCTGCGCGATGCCTTGGGCATGGGCTACAAACCGTTCTTTGCCGAAACCACCTATGAGCTGCAATTGCCGGTCTGGATTCCCTTTGGCCTGGCGGTGATCGGGGCGGGCGGCTTTGCGTTGGTGGCGCTTTACACCGTTTGGCGCAGCCTGAACTGGGCGCTGGCCGGTGCGGAGGGCACGCCATGACCGGCACGACGCTGGCGCTTGTCGTCTTTGGGCTGATGCTGGGTGCGATCTTCCTGCGGATGCCGGTGGCCGTGGCCATGGGGGCGGCGGGCTTTGCCGGCAGCTGGGCGGTGCTGGGCAGCCCGGCGGCCACCCTGAGCCAGCTCAAGACGCTGTCCTACGACACCTTTGCCAGCTATTCGCTGTCGGTGGTGCCGCTGTTCCTGCTGATGGGGCAGTTCGCGGCGCGTTCCGGGATGAGTGCGGCGCTGTTTTCCACCGCGGCCGACTGGTTGGGGCACCGGCGCGGCGGGCTGGCGATGGCGGCCGTGGGCGCCTGCGCCGGGTTCGGGGCGATCAGCGGGTCGTCGCTGGCCACCGCCTCGACCATGGGCAAGGTGGCGCTGCCCGAGATGCGGCAGCGCGGCTATTCCGACGCGCTGGCGACCGGCGTTCTGGCGGCGGGTGGCACGTTGGGCATCCTGATCCCGCCCTCGGTGATCCTGGTGATCTACGCGGTGCTGACCCAGCAGAACATCGCCAAGATGTTCGTGGCCGCCCTGGTGCCCGGCCTGTTGGCCGCGGGGGGCTATATGCTGACCGTCGCGCTTTATGCCCGCTTGGTGCCGGGCGCGGCGGGGACAGCGCCGCGCGTGCCCCTGGCGCGGCGGCTGCGCGGGCTGGTCGCGGTCTGGCCCGTGGTGGCGATCTTTGCGCTGGTGATGGGCGGGATCGCCGCCGATTGGGACTGGAGCAAGGCCGGCGTTCAGGCGCTTTTCACCCCGACCGAGGGCGCGGCGGTCGGGGCGCTGGCGACCGGGCTGTACGGTGTGCTGGGCGGTGGCCTGACATGGCGCGGGTTCGGGGCGGCGCTGCGGGAAACGGCGGCGACCACGGCGATGATCTTCTTCATCCTCTTGGGGGCGCAGATTTTTGGCGCGTTCCTGGCGCTGACCCAGACCCCGCAGGCGCTGGCCGACTGGGTGCAGGGGCTGGGCATCGGCCCCTACTGGGTGCTGGCCGCGATGCTGCTGACCTATCTGGTGTTCGGCTGCATCATGGACAGCCTCAGCATGATCCTGCTGACGATCCCGGTCTTCTTTCCCATCGTGCTGGGGCTTGATCTGGGCCTGTCGCCCGAGGAAGTGGCGATCTGGTTCGGCATTCTCGCCCTGATCGCGGTCGAGGTGGGGCTGATTACCCCGCCGGTGGGCCTGAACCTGTTCATCCTGAACGGACTGGCCCCTGACATTCCCGTCGGGCGCACCTATCGCGGGGTTCTGCCCTTCGTGGCGTCGGACCTGGTCCGGGTCGGGCTGTTGCTGGCCTTCCCTGTGCTGTCGCTGGGGCTGGTGCGGCTCGTCTTCTGAATTGACCCTGCCGGATCGGCGCGCTAGACCCCCTGCACGCTGGCCCGAGTGGCGGAATGGTAGACGCAGCGGATTCAAAATCCGCCGCCGCAAGGCGTGGGGGTTCGAGTCCCCCCTCGGGCACCAGCTTGAAATCGCAACGACTTTTTCCGTATTGCGCCCAGCAGATATTATGCCACGGTGCAGTCATTCACACACCCTATTCACACATTCCTGTTCTGTTCACGTTCTACCCCGGCGCTCTTGGGCGGATCGGCTGAGGCGCTTTTTGCTGGCCTTGGTCCGGTAGTAAGCGACCATCTGGGCCGACTGCCCCGTGACGGCTTGGATCTCTGCGTCGCTTGCCCCGGCCTCGGCCAGCTCAATGATCGCCAGCTTGCGCAAGCCGTGCAGGCTGTAGGGAGATGCGCGCTCGCCCAGCGATTGCCGCCACGCCCGAAAGGCCCGCTCGATCGCATGGTATCCCTGCGGCTCAGTCAGGTTCTTCGGGAGGACATGGACGCCGCGGGCGGGTAGGGCTTCGACGTAGGCGCGGAGCGCGGGCGGGCAGTAAACCTCGAGTTCCTGGTCGCCCTTTTCGTCCCTGACGGCCATCCACTCGCCCCGGAATTGGTCGCGCCGCATGGTGATGGCCGCGTTCGGGCGCTGGCCGGTGCCAAGGATGAGCCGCGCGGCGGTCTGCACCCGCTCCGGCGCGGTATCGAGGGCCTTGACCATCCATGCGGGCCATGGGTCATAGGGCTTGGCGGGCTTGTATTTCGCTAACCCGGCCGCTGGATTCTCGCCCAACGGCCAATCCAGTTCCCGGCGGGCGTAATTCCATAGGATCGAGACCGTCTGCGCATAGCGCGCGGCCTTGCGCGGGGTGTCGGACAGCTTGCCCACAGCGGCGCGGACGGCCGCCCGCGAGGTCTTGCGCATATCCTTGCCGGCGTTTTTTTCGCAGATCTCATCCATGACGCGCCAGTAATCGGCCTTTGTCTTGGCGGCCAGTCTCCCTTGGACAGTCGGGTCTTTGCGCCACGCCAGAATGCACTCGCCCCAGCTATAGCACGCGGGGCTCTTCTGCCGGTCGTGCTGGCCGCTCTGTGCGGCCCAATAGAGTTCGTCGAGCCGTTCGGGGTCGCCCCGCCAATCCAGCTTGATTTCGTGCGCCCTGCGCTTGCCAGATTCGGTCCATGTGATGCGGTGGAACGGCGTCCAGGCTTTTCCGGTCCAGCGCCAGACAAGGCGGGGCTTAGTGATGCGGGGTTTGGGCGGCCTCATAACTCAAAATCCTCATTCGGCTTTGCGGCCTCTCCGGACAAGATGGCCTGCAATTGATCCACTCGCCAGCGCTCCAAGCCTGCGATTCGCGTGGGCGGCGGCAGCGCACCATCTGCGACTAGCCGCCGAAATTGCGTCGGCGGCATGTCCAGCATTTTTGCAGCGGTGGTGTCGCGGACGGCGAGGCGCTGCATCACTCAGTCCTCCACTCCTTTCCGCGTGGCCAGCAAGAAAGCTGTATGGTCAGCGATAATTTCCTGATCTCCCGCGTAAATGGCTTTAGCCAGAATGGCGCGATACATTTCGAAATGTTCCCGAACGGTGCCAACGTTCAGCCTCAAGCACCCCATGAGAAACGATTTTCCGCGGTGCTGAACGCGCAAATTCCAGACGCACGCCGGAAAAGGCTTTCGGCACATGTTTTGCACGCTATCTTCCAGACTGTACCGGCGTGACGCGAACGGGCCGGTGGCGGGAACGCCCGCCTTGATGAGCGCGACGCGTGCGGTTGCGCGGTCCACCTTCGAGCGTGTGGCAAGCTGGAAATGGGTTACATGCTTCATGGCGCTCTCCACGTTGGGGGCATGCCGGTCGACGCCGAAAAATGGGGGGTAGTCTAGAACCTCCACCTCGCCGCCGAGGCTAGTGGCGACCATCGTTGTTTTTCGCATTGATTCCTCGCAACAGTCCCATGGATTTGGACAACTGATCTAAAAATTGGATAAATTGGATCAATTATCAAGGTGGCGGGTCAAAATTCTTGTCGCTTACGCTAAGAGCCGCGCTCTAGTCCCTTTTTCCCGTGTTTTTTGGACCTCGACTGGCACTTGCTCAGTCTTCGATGTAATGTCCAAAATTTAGGCATATCGCGAAGGAGTTACCAAGTGACGCTTCAAGACGATGCGGAAGAGAAGCTGAATGCGCTGTCGCGTGAAGCTGCGGATAGCTGGCTCGAGATCGGCCGCGTGCTGCTCGAACTCGAAGCGCTGTCCCGTACCGCTCCTGCCGGCAAGAGCTGGATCGACATGTTGCGCGAACGACTTGATGAACTCGATGCGCCAGTATCGATCGGACACATGCACAAGATACGCAGGGCCGCGGCCTTTCTGAATCAGCATGCGCCAGAGACGCTGGATGTGGGCTCCTCCACCCCCCCTCGGATATCTTCGGTTGAAATTGCCGAGCGCCTGTATCGCCTCGATCCCGATGCCGGCCTGCGCGCCCTCGCAGATGCCACTGCGGCCAATGCGGTCCCTTATGTCGACCTCAAGAAAAGGTATGATGCAGCGCTCCAGACGCGTCCCGAGATGAAGAGCCCACGCCAAGTGGCGTGGGAAGCGAGGAAGAAAGCCGTCCCCGCCCCGGATCAGGCGGCTCCTTCCATCTCACCAGATGATAGCGCGGACGAGCAGACCTCGGCTCAGGAAAGTGGCCCGCCGAAGAAGTTTCAAAAGAGGCTGGAAGGCCTGCTTACCCAAGTCTGGGAAGATGGCTGGCAGGCCGCAAAACAGCAGGATGCGTCCGAAAATGACACCTTGCGGTCGCGGATCCAGAAGCTCGAAGGGCAGCTCGAAACCGCGACCGAAGTAGCGCGAGGTCATGGAAGGCTGTCACCCGAGAGCATCAGGGAAGCGGCCGCTCTCATACGTGATGCACCCGATCTCTTTATTTATGCACCATCGATCATGGACCCTTTCCTCGATGGCATTTTCAGGTCCGCTTTTCCTAAGGTCGACGTTTCACTTCCCATGAAGCCTCAGATCCAGGAACGGCGCAGTCGTATTGGCCGAACAGCCAATCTCTTCACCTCAGGTGATGCAGCGCTTGTGTTGGGGCTCTCGAGCCTGCCCGAGGGATACGATTTCGAAGCGATCTTTCAGCATGCCAAGGAGAGGGATGTCGCCATGATCGTATTGCAGGCTGTTCCATTCGAAATCCCGCAGCCGTGGGTGCGAAACGTGTTTTCCCTCGGCTTGACCTCGCAAGACCCAGAATCGATCGCCGCAATCCGTCTCGCAGCAGCCGTGGCAGATATTCGTGTTCGCGCCGCGAAGCCCGGTTGATGCTGGCCCCCGCGACCGCAACCTTGAGGCGCGGAGGCTAGAGCCAGGGTTCGATGATCCTGGAGTGGGAACCGATGACCCCGTCCCGTTTCAGCCCATCGAGGACGCCACGGTCGTATTGCCCAAGCCGGTAGAACCGGCTCCAGGTGCGTGCCCAGCCCTTCTCCGGGCGAAGCTGGCAATAGGGGGAGGTGAAGATCCGGGCGTTCAAGCGCAGGCGCGGGTGCCCCGTGACCTGGCCGAACAGCCGGGGGAAAGGGTCCATCAGCCCGGCGCACCAGTTCTCGAGAAGGGGCGCATCGCGCAGATCCTCGTCACCTGGCGGTTCCGTGCTCAGGCGTTCCATGTAATCGAGGAACGCCTCCAGAAGGTGGTCGCCGCTCACGCGATCGCTCTCCCGTCCGGGCGTGAGTTGCCTATCCCGATAGTCCGGCAGCAGGAGAGCCAGGGTGGCCAGGGGCGGCGTTCTTGCCTGCAGGAGGGCCAGAGGGTCCTGCGTGGCGCGCAGCTCGGCGATGGCTTCAAGCAGCGGGGCGCGGGGATTGAAGGACATGGGCATCGGCATGTTGTGTCTCCGGAAGGCTGTGGGTCATGGGGGTGGAGGCCCTCTTAACAGGCTGCTGAAAAATGTCGTCAACACACATGTGTCGTCCAGTTGGTCGTGCCTTTCCACGTTCGCAATCAACGAGCGCGACGAGAGCGTCTGTTATTGGGGTACCCAGACACCGAAAGTAATCGGACGCGACTTTTTCAGCAGCCTGCTAAGTGAAGGTGCGGTTCCTTCCGGGCCATTTGCGTATGTTGGCGGGCGAAGCGCGGGGAAATGTCGATTAAGAAGGAGACAGTTATGCTGATTGTGAAATGGTTCGCCTGGGCATGCTTCGGCACAGCCGGTCTATTCTGCCTCTGGGCGGCGGGCATTAATGCCTCCGGCCCTTTGGTTTTCGTGTTGCCTCTTCTGGTCAGCGGCGTGCTGATGTTGGCGCTCGATCTTGCTCTGACGCGCCTGACCGAAATCCGCGATGCCCTGTTGTCCGTCCGGGGCAGTCTCACGCCCGCACTTGATGACACATGCCCCGATTCCGACAGCCCGAACGGCACCGGCCCGGCCCGGTCGATCGCCGATCTCGAGGCGGCGATCACGCAAGCCAAGGGCCGTCAGGAACGCTCTTCTGAGCCGCATTTCTGACGTTCGTGCGCGCCGCGCTCGGTTCGGACCTTCTCCGATCCCGGCGCGCACGGCGCGGATCACACAACCTATTGCTAGCGCGAGGTTTTCGCCTTCAAAGCACAAGGACACATGGAAAAAACTGCGAAATGAATTGCCACGCGACGAAACGCAGACAAAGCAATATTCCAAGTCAGAAGGCACGTCACTTGGGAAATGTCGAATCAACACCCTGGAACGCATATCCGATAAGACGGCATGCCACTTGGGGAATTCCGGATAAGACGGGCTGTGACTACCATGATGAAAACGATTTCTTCCGCCTTTTTGGCTTTTTTGGTTGCTGGATGTGCTGACCCGACGAGAAACAATGGTGATCTTACTGCTTGCAACGAACAGACCACTGATCGAGGTAAATATGGGGCGGCCTTTACGGCAAGTGGCTTTGCTCGACTACCCCAAAATCTTGGACCATGCGTAGGAATGATTATCGAAGCTGATGTTAGAGACATCGTTCGCCCACCCAGAGCAACCTATACGTTTCAAGATTTATCAACCGGCAGCATATCAACTGTGCGTTGGATTCATAATGAGATAGTCTCCGTTGCAAGCGAGAGCTGAAAAGGCGGGCAGGTGTCGTGGTGGCAGCGGCTAACCCGGATAATTCATGCTACAGCAACAGCCATATCTGGCTTGGCATCGAGAAGCTGGTGAAGGCGAAAGGGTGTAAACTAAGCCTCTATGCAGACGACATAACCATTTCCGGCGATATCGTGCCCAAGGCGCTGATCTGGGATATCAAAATCAATGCTACATCAACCGAGTGGAAGCGCTCGGTCCGCGAATGGCACGCTGTCAGATCACAGCTCGCCATCATGTTCGAAGACCGCTTCCCAATGGCCTGACAAATGACGTCAGAGCACAAAATATCTGACAGTCTCCACCTCTGGCCAAAATCTGGCCCTCCACACACGGAAAGCCCTTATTCCATTGAGCTCAGCATTGCCCGGCAGGGCACAAATCAGGCGCGAAGTGTCGAAGTTCGGCTGCACAGGAGCTCGCTCCGAAAAGGACCGAGACAAGGGCGACCACAAGCAATTCGGCAAGGTCATGACACGCGTTGATCAGGGACGTCTTTCAAGGCGGACAGGAAAATCTGCATCGACAAAAGGGCTGCATTAGGTTGCACTACACCACAGAATCCAACCTCAGCTCAGACGCAAGCCCCCCTCAAGCGGCGCGACAGCTCCAAAAGCGATTCCCCTTTGCAGTCTATGAGTTATAAGCCTTGGAATAGGTTCGCCGCGCAATCCTACAATCAACCATAATCTACCCCCAAATCTCGGCCAAGATCTATATAGTAGTCAGTCGTTTTCCCAGCAACACGCGCGTTGGGATGATGCATGGAAACAAACTTAGTGCCGCCCTTAACAGCTCGCGAATGCAGATTCCCACTGTCAAACGTTACATCTGCAATTTGACCCCAAAATTCCTCATACTTCTTTCCATAGAAGATCACCGCTTGCGGCGAAGCTTGCTCTAGTAAGCTCCTTATCTTAGCTATGCGGGCGGCTCTATACCGGGCGTTATAAGAAATTCGACTTCGCAAAAATGGAGTGCTCGTGAATTTCGGGTAATTCCATGTGCGAATATTAGGTGACGGCAAAGGATTCAGCTCCATAATGCAGGTTGCTGACCCCGATCTTCCAAGACATTCTCGCCAATGGTGACGCACCGCGCCGCTAGAGGTATCATTTCCATCATAGGCAAGCTGAATGCGACTAAGCGCTGACCAAGTGTTCTGCTTTGCTATCGCCTTGAAGCCACCTTCCATGACCTCATCGTGATATTCCGCAAGGTCTTCTAGAGCCACACTTCCCCTTTTTTGCCAGACTCGGATCCGTTTTGTAACGTCCTTGGCATTCTGACCACCGCCTTCCTCCATACCGATAAACCACAAGGGCGCACTTAAGTCCCCATAACCAAAAAAGCCCAATGCAAATTGGTCGATTTCATGTTCGAGAGGAAAGGTAAGATCTGTCATTTATGGTCCCTTTCTTTCTGACTAGTGCTGTCCACGCACCATGATCCTCGCAAGACGTTACTTAATCACCCCGCCAGAACGTAGATGCATGTGCGAGAAAACCATAAAAAAGATCATCATCATACTGCTCCGGCTTGGATGCGAAGTGGTGATGTTCAGTCAGCAGCTGATATTGATGAACTGTTCTCTCAGTCATTTCTCTCAAGTTGAGTATTGCTTGCTCCAAAAAGTTGCTACAAGCTTCTTCACTCGATCCCCGCGCTGATTGGAAGTATGCAAAAGAACTAATGGGATTGCCTGCAACGCGACAAGAAAAATTCGCAAGACGATGTAAATCTTCCTCGCAGCTGGAGTGATAAACGTTATTTTTGACTTCAACAATTGCCACCACATGCTCGCGACTATTCCACAACGCTATGTCAGCTTTGCCATTTCTTCGAAGTAGGTGACCCGGGGCGCCTCTGCCAATAGGAAAATTCACCATTGGTTCCTCTAGCGTACATAGGAGCTGCAGTTTCCCACTTAACAGGCCGCTGAAAAAGGACTTCGAAGAGCATTTCTCGTCGACGTCGTCGATGCGGGAACCGAGCACTTTTCCTCAGCTCGACGAGAGCGCTCGAAAAATCACCCCATTTGGGCACAAGCGTAGCGACGTCGGACTTTTTCAGCGGCCTGCTAAGCGGACCTTCGTACCAGGCGCGGTAGATGGCCGGTCAGCCCTTTTTGTCCGTGGTTGTGCTGACCGACTGTGTGCCATTGTACAGCCGGGCTACCCGGCCCACAGAAAGCACTTTCTAATGCGGTGCGATAGGGCGTATCAATACGGAACCATTAACCCGAAAGACTTGCAGATTTTTATAGGAGGGGTATAACTTAGCGTTGGTAGCTGCCGCAGTTGAAAAGTAGGTTTCGATGCCAAACCGACATGGCCTTTCCAGAGACATCCCCGACCCTATCCAACGTGAAATTCGTCAACGCTCCAAATTTGGCTGCGTAATTTGTCGCGCGGGCATTTACGACTATGAACACATCGACCCCGACTTCAGCAACGCGACACACCATGATCCAGATGACATATGTTGCTTGTGCACGTCTTGCCACGCAAAGGTGACACGCGGCCAATTCTCCAAGGCTTACGTACGGAAGAAATACGATGAAGTACAGACGGCTATTTTGGCAGACGTACCTCCTCCGTTTGACTATCTGGACTTCCATGACGGAAAGGCCGAGTTGAAAATTGGAGGTATCTCGTATGATCCCGGTGTGACTTCCATCGTCAAATACCATGGGAAAGAAATTTTCTCAGTTTCACCGTCCGTTGGCGAGACCACTGCAGGTATATGTGCAACGTTTCTTGACAATGAGGGCAAGGATACTCTGAAGATAGTCGACAATATATGGAACGGAGCGGTCGGCGCTTGGGATACGGAGGTGGTTGGACCTCGAATAAAAGTTCGAAAAAAGAGGGGCGTCTTTTCACTAATCCTTCGTCTCGAACCGCCAGGTAGGATTGTGATCGAAAAGCTCGACATGCGAATATCAGATTCGCACATTCTGGTTTCCGAAAATTCTCATGCATTAGGCAGGTACGATGAAAACGATAGAATTTATTGGTTCCACGCGAATATGGTACATATGGGTGCGCCTCTACTGGAAGCATCAGCCATTGAATTCTTGACTGATCTTGAAGCTGAGTGGCGAGACCAGAAATGGAACGGGAAAGGGAAACGATTGGCAACAGCGGACAATAATATTGTGATGCAAACCGGCTTGGGCGTTGCAAACAAGCGCATGGGGATAATCGTTGGTGCAAGCTGCCTGAAATTTGGCATTGGCTCATTTTCCTGTGGAGGCCCAAGGCCAATTGGAAAGATGCGTACGATGGTGTTCCGGAAACCCGATCGTGTTGCTGAATACATTGGAACAGGCCGTTCATAACGAGCGTCGTAGGACGGGCGTTGCCGCCGTTCGTGGTCCGAGCAGCGAATGTCGGCATTCCGCCCATATTTTCTATGGCGCCATAGGTGTTCTTTTGCGAGATAGCCGACCCTCCCGGCCCTTACAAGGACATGTCCCATGACCGCGCCCGCGCTTGCCCTGGATTTCGGCACCTCGAATTCCGCCGCGGCCCTACTCGTCGAGGGCAAGGTCCACCGCCTGCCGATCGAGGCGGGCGCCGATACCCTGCCAACGGCGGTGTTCCTGCCCTCGGATGGCGGCCCCATGCGGATCGGGCGGGCCGCCGAGGCAGCGCTGACCGGCGGCGAGGACGGGCGTTACATGCGCGCGTTGAAAAGCGTCCTGGGCACGGCGCTCTTTCATGAAGAGCGCCGGGTCGCGGGGCGGCGGCGGGCGCTCGCCGGGATCGTCACCGCGCTGCTGGCCGAGGTGAAGAGCCGCGCCGAGGCCGCCGCGGGCACCCGGTTTTCCCGGGTTCTGTCCGGCCGGCCGGTGCATTTCCATTTCGGCGATGCGGCGCGCGATGCCCAGGCCGAGGCCGATCTGCGCGCCTGTTACCGTGCCGCGGGCTTCGACGATGTGGCCTTCCTGGCCGAACCCGAGGCGGCGGCCCTTGCCACCGGCGGGGATGTCCCGCGCGCCGAAACCCGGCTGATCGTCGATATCGGCGGCGGCACCTCGGATTTCTCGGTGGTGCGGACCGGTGCGGCGGGGGTGGAAATCGTCGCCAGCCACGGGATCCGGCTGGGCGGCACGGATTTCGACCAGGCCCTGTCGATGGCCCGGGTCATGCCCCTGCTGGGCCTTGGCGGGCAGTTGCGGCGTACCCTGGGCGACGGCCTGCTGCCGGTGCCCCGGGCGCTTTACGCCGATCTCTCGACCTGGGCGATGATCCCCTTCCTCTATTCCCGGGACACCGAGCGCGCGGTGGCGGACCTGCTGCGCCATGCGGTCGACCCCGTGCCCCTGGAGCGGCTGGCGGCGGTGATCGAGCACCGCCTCGGCCATGACCTGGCCTTCGCCGTCGAGCGCGGCAAGATCGCGGCCAACGGGGCCGAACCCGGGGCCTGCATCGACCTCGGGATCGTGGAACCCGGGCTGAGCACCCCGGTCACCCCCGGCATGCTGAACGCCGCCCTCGCCCCGGCCCGCGAGACGCTGCGCGCCGCGATCTACGACACCCTTGTCCTCGCCCGCGTGCCCCCGGCCGGGATTGGGGCCGTGGTGCCGGTCGGCGGCTCCAGCCTGATGTTGCTGGTCGCCGAAGAAGCCCGCGCCGTCTGCCCCGCGGCCCGGATCGACCGGTCGGACGCCTTCACGGCGGTGGTGGACGGGTTGGCCCTGGCAACTGCCGGGCAGGGGTGAAGGGCCGGGGTACGGTTTCCGGTGCGGCCTGCCGACACCCGTCGCCCCTTTCACCCGGTCACTCGTTACGCATGACGAGGGTTGGAATCGCATCGACAGGCCACGGGAACGGGCTTAGCCTTTGGCCACGTCAGTTCCTGTCACGGTGCCGTCATGTCCTTCGCCAAGGCTTCCGATCTGCTGCGCCTCGCCGAGATGGCCGCAGCCCGGCACCGGGGCGTCGCGCTGAGCGAGATCGAAGAGGAATTCGGCGTGGACCGGCGCACCGCGCAGCGGATGACGAAGGCGCTGGAGGATCTGTTTCCCGCGACCGAGACCAGCACCGACGAGATGCGGCGGAAATACTGGCGGCTCCGGGGCACGGATGCGCGGCTGATGCTGACGCAGGGGATCCGCGATAGCGAGCTGGCCGCGCTGGAGATGAGCATACGCCGGGCCGAGCGCGAGGGTGCCGCGACGGATGTGAAGGCCCTGAAATCCCTGCGCGACCGGCTGCTGGCCGCGATGCCCGGGCCGCATGCGCGCCGGGCCGAGGCGGATGCCGAGGCGGTGCTGGAGGCGCATGGCTTCGCCTCGCGCCCCGGGCCGCGCGTGCGCAGCGACCCGCGCCTGCTGGCCACCATCGCCGAGGCGCTGAAGGCCCCGTTCCTGTTGACGATCACCTATCTGGGCAGCCGCGACAACGGCCCGCGCGACCGCCTGATAGAGCCCTACGGCCTGCTCCTGGGCACGCGGCAATACCTGGTCGCAAGGGAACAGGGCGGCGATGGCCGGTTCCGGCATTTCCGGCTGGACCGGATGCAGGGCGCGCTGCTGATGGCACAGTCCTTTGCCCGCGATCCTGCCTTCAACCTGGAGGCCCACGCCGCCCGCGCCTTCGGCTCTTACCATGCCGCAGACGAATACGGCCCCGTCGCGTGGCGCTTCGCCCCGTCGGCCGCCCCGGTGGCGCGGGAATTCGTTTTCCACCCCGATCAGGACTTGACCGAGGAGCCGGACGGATCGCTGACCGTGCGGTTCCAGGCCTGCGGCTGGCTGGAAATGGCCTGGCACCTCTATCAATGGGGCGACGGGGTCGAGGTGCTGGAACCCGAGGCTCTGCGCGCGCTGGTGGACAGGCACCGCCGGTCGGATTTCCCGGCCTTTCCGTGAGGCAGGGGCGGTTGCGCCTGCGACCGGGCCGGTCCTGGAAGAATGACGTTACGGCGGTGCCCATGACAGGGTTTGACACCGTCAGGCTTTAGGCAAGGATCAGACTTGTTATTGGGCGAGTCGCGCATCCCGCAAACCGCCTGGGCTTGTATTGCGTTGGCCGGGTGTGTGCGGCAGGGTTTGTAAAGGAGTTCGACGCGTGTTCCGCTTCATCCACAGTTCCGACCTGCACCTGGGCAAGCCGTTCGGGCGGTTCGACGGCGACCTGCCGGCACTGTTGCGCGCGGCGCGGTACGCGGCGCTGGGGCGGCTGGCCGGGGCCGCGCGGGCCCATGGCGCGGGGGTGATCCTGCTGGCCGGCGACACGTTCGACGCGGAAACCCCGGCACCCGCCACGATCCGCCACGCGCTGCAGGCGATGGCCGAGGCCAGCGATCTGACCTGGGTGATCCTGCCGGGCAACCACGACTCGCTGGCCGCGCTGGACCTGTGGCGGCGGGTGGCCGAGGCGCAGCCGGATAATGTGCGCCTGGCCCTCGACCCCACGCCGATCGGGATCGGCCCCGCCGCGATCCTGCCCGCGCCGTGCACCGCGCGGCGGCCCGGGCGCGACCTGACCAGCGTGCTGGACCAGGCCACGCCCGAGGGGGCCCTGCGCATCGGCCTTGCCCATGGCGCGGTGACCGAGTTCAGCGAGGAGGGCGATGCCGCCCTGATCCCGCCCGACCGGGCCGCGCGCTCGGGGCTGGAGTACCTCGGGCTTGGCGACTGGCACGGGCAGATGCCGATCGGCGCGCGGAGCTGGTATTCCGGCACGCCCGAGGCCGACAGCTTCAAGCATGACGCGCCCGCCACGGCGCTGGCCGTGACGCTGGCGGGTCCGGGCGCCGCGCCAGAGGTGATGCCGGTTGCGACCGGGGATTATGCGTGGGTGACCACGCGCCCGGACCTGTTGCCCGGCGAGGATGTCGAGGCGCGGTTGGCCGGGCTGCTGCCGCCGCCCGAGGCTCGGCGCAGAACGCTGTTCCGCCTGCACCCCCAGGGGCGGCTGACCCTGGCCGAACGCACCCTGCTGGAAACCGGCGCCCGGGCGCTGCGCGAGGACTTCGCCTGGTTCGAGGCGGAGCTCGGCGGCCTTTCCATCCATCACGACGTGACGGATCTCGACGAGATCGACCGGGCCGGCGCCCTGCGCCGCGCGGCCGAGGCGCTGTGGGAAGAGGCGCAGAGCCCCGCGCTGTCGGAAGAAGATCGCGAGATCGCCGCCGCGGCGCTGGCCCGGCTCTACGCCCTGGCATCGGAGGTCGCATGAAACTCCGCGCTCTGCATCTCACCAATGTCCGCCGCTTTGCCGGGCAGACCGCCGCGCTCGACGACATCGGCGACGGGATCACGGTGTTCTCGGCCCCGAATGAAAGCGGCAAGTCCACCTTCTTCGACGCGCTGCATGCGCTGTTCTTCCAATCCCATGCAAGCCAGAACCGCGAGGTGAAATCGCTGCGCCCGCATTCCGGGGGTGCGGTCACCGTGACCGCCGAGATCGAGACCGGCGAGGGCCGGTTCCGGCTGGAAAAGACCTGGCTCTCGCGGAAATCGGCCAGGGTTACGGATTGCGCGACCGGCCGCCTGCTGGCGCAGGAGGACGAGGCCGAGGCCTGGATCGACCGGCTGATCCGGGGCGGCCTTGGCGGCCCGGCGGGGCTCTTGTGGGTGCGCCAGGGCGTGACCGCGCTGGAGCCGGACGGCACCACGACCGCCGAGAAACGCGAGCGGGAAACCGCGCTGGCCGCAAGGCGCGACCTGATGTCGACCCTGGCCGGCGAGATCGACCTGATGACCGGCGGGCGGCGGATGGACCATGTGCTGGCCGCCTGCCGGGCGGAACTGGCCGAGACCGCCACCGCGACCGGCAAGCCCAGGGCCGGCGGCCCCTGGAAACGCGCCGAGGACGAGGTGGCGCACCTGTCTGCCACCCGCGACACGCTGGCCGCCCAGGTCGCGGAACTGTCGGGGGCGCTGGAAGAGCGCCGCCGCGCCGAGGCCGAGCGCGCCCGGCTGGACGACCCCGACGAACGCGCGGCGCGGGAGGCGGCGCTGAAGGAAGCGCGCGAGGCCATGCAGGCGGCCGAGGCCCATGCCGCCCGGCTGAAGGCCGCGGAACGCGAGGTCACGATCGCCGGGCTGGAACACGCGGCCGCCGCGGCAGAGGTAAAGGACTTGCAGGGGTTGGAAGCGGCCCTGGCCGAGGCGCAGGCGGCGGTTGCAGCGGCGGCCGAGGCGGAACGTCAAGCGCAGGCGGCCCATGCCGCCCGCGGGGCCGAGGAGGCCACGGCGGCACAGGCCGTGAGCGGCGCCGAGGCCCGGGTCAAGGCGGCGCGCGCCGCCCATGGCCGGGCGCAGCGGGCCGCGCTGGCCCGGATGGCCGCTGACCGCCTGGGCGAGATGCAGGCGCGGCTGGAGAAGGCCGAGGCGCAGGGCAAGCACCTGGCCGAGGCGCGTGCGCAGGTCGAGGCCGCCCGCGTTGATGACACCACGCTGGCCACGCTGGATGATCTCAACCGCAAGCTGACCGCGGCGCAGGCCCGCCGGGATGCGCTGGCCGTGACCGTCACGCCCCGCTACTCCGGCGATCTGCGGATCACGCTGGACGGCGAGGAACTGCCCGAGGGCACGGCCCGCCCGCTGCAGGACCGCGCCCGGCTGGATCTGCCCGGATTGGGTGCGCTGGAGATCGACACCGGCGGCCGCGACACCGCCGAGGCCGCCCGCGCGGCCTGCGAGGCGGCAGAGCGCGCCTTGCGCGAGGCGCTGGAGGCGGCCGGCGTGACGACGCTGGCCGAGGCCCGCACCGCCCATACCGCCCGGCAAAAGGCCGAGGCCGCCGCCGCCCAGGCCGCGCAACTGCTGGCAAGCCTCGCCCCCGAAGGGATGGACAAGCTGCGCGAAACCGTGGCCGCCCTGACCCTGAGCGCCGGGGCCGAGCAGGAGGAAGAGGCCGGAGACCCCGACGCGCTCGCACGGCAGCTGGAGGAGGCCGAGGCCGCCGAGACCGAGGCCCGCGCCACCCTCGATGCCGCGCGCAAGGCGCTGGCCCGGGCCGACATGGGCCTGTCCGCCGCCCAGACCGCGCACGGCCAGGCGCGCGAGGCGCTTGAGTCTGCCCGCACGGCGCTAGGGACCGAGACCGAACATGCCGAGAAGACGGCGCAAGCGGCAGAGCGACTGCATCAGGCCACGGAAAAGCGGGACAGGGCAACCGCCGCCCGCGATGCGCTGGCCGCTCAGGCTCCCGACATGGACACCCTGCGCGCGGAACTGGCCCGGGCCGACGGTGCGGTAAAGGCCGCCACGGACCGGATGCGCGCCCTGTCCGAACAGGTGCACCGGCTGGACGGCCTGATCCGCGCGCGCGCCGAGGACGGGATCGAGGAACGCCTGGCCGAGATCGAGGGGCAGCTGGACACGGCCAAGGCCCGCGCTGCGCGCTACGCCCGCGAGGCCGCCGCCCTGCAAAAGCTGGAAGAGGCCCTGACCGCCGCCCGCCACGCCGCCCGCGACGCCTATTTCGAGCCGGTGAAGGCCGAGCTTCTGCCGCTGCTGTCGCTTCTGCATGACGAGGCCGATATCCGGTTGGACGACGCCACCCTCTTGCCCGTCGCGCTGACCCGTCAGGGGCAGGAAGAAGATATCGAGATCCTCTCGGGCGGCACCGCCGAACAGATCGCGATCCTGACCCGCCTGGCCTTCGCCCGGCTCTTCGCCCGCACGGGGCAAAGCGTGCCGGTGATCCTGGACGACGCGCTGATCCATTCCGACGACGACCGGATCGAGCGCATGTTCACCGCCCTTCACCGTGTCGCCGGCGACCAGCAGATCATCGTCTTCACCTGCCGCCAGAGGGCATTCTCACGCCTGGGCGGGGCAGAGGCGCGGTTCGCGATTGCAATGACGTAGAATTCCGCCCTAAGGGTCGGCTCTTTCGTAAGGCCGCGTGTCTTTTTCCAGCGGCGCGCACATGACGGTTCAGCCTGTATCCTGATCTCTGGTGTCTGCGATGCCATTCCTGCTTCGGAACAGGAATGGAGTTTCTCCGTGGAGAGTACACTTGAGTTTTTCCGGTCAGGTGGTGTTGATGTGTCCGCCGGTGGTCGGCAACGGTGTCCTTTCGGAATTCCCGGACCAAGCGCGGAGCCTGCCCGTTCAGCTCAGCCCGCCCCCACTAGCTTCACGCCACTTCCGGCCCTCCCGCGTCCGGCTCTGCCTCCGGTCCGACGCGGGCCGCATTTCGGGCCAGCCTGGCGACCAGGCGGGGCAGGGTGGTTTTCCGGTTTTCGGGGCCGAGGCAGGGCAGATCGGGAAACGCGGCCTGCAGCGCCTTGAGGCGATCGTGCCAAGAGGCTGGGTCTTGCTTCAAGGCTGTCAGGGCGCCGGGGCCAAGACCCAGGACCGGGCGCGCATTTTCCGGGATCGGATCCTCCAACCCCAGGACCGGAACACGATCGCAGGGCAGGCCCGTGGCCGCGGCCAGTTGCGCCCGCAGCTTTTCCGGCGGGTCCCGATCAAGGCTGAGAATGGCCAGCCGATCCGCGCGCGCCCGCGCCGCGCGGCGCAGCACCGCCGCCGGTCCGGACAGCAGCATGCCCGGCGCGGGCGGGTGGAACGGGTCGGGCGGGGCCGGCAGGTGGTCCGAGCGCGCGCAATAGGCCTGCGCGAACACCTGCGCCGTGCCCGACGTCCCGTTCCGGGAAGGACGGCCCAGGAGGATGCGATCGGGCGCGGCCTGTGCCGCGCTGCCATCCGCGAAGGCGAGATCGATCCGGCGCGCCGATGCGTGGATGCGCTGGCGGAACCGATCCGCGGTGCATCGGGCCGTCGCCAGGACCTGGCCGATCCAGGCGCCCAAGCTCAGTCGATCTCCGCTGGCCCTTCCAGCAGTGCGCGCAGAGCGGCCATGTCTTCCGGAACGGGGGCCAGCGCGTCCAGCTTGTCTTGCACCGCCTGGAGCGCGTGGGCCTGCCGCTCCTGCATGTCCCGCATCTCCAGGATCGTCTTGATCAGCCGGGCCGCGGCGGAGCCCTCGGTCGTTTCCGGGTTCTGCAACAGGTCCAGCAAGGGGTGCAGGGCCTGCACGTCCTTGCGCGTGTCTTCCAGCGTGCTCATCAGCACCTTGTCCGGGGCCGGTAAGTCCAGAGGTGTCAGGTGGGGCTGGGTCATGGGATGTCTCCTGTGTCACGGGAAAAGCTGCCTGTTCGGGTTGTCCGGACAGGGTGTGCAGCATGAGGCCGGCGGCCAGCACCGGGTCCGCCCGGCGCAGGGCCGCGGCATGGGCGAAGCGGGCGCGCATGCGGGCCGGTTCGAAATCATGGCCCAGGGCGGAGAGGCGCAAGGACAGCGTGCCCGCGTGTCGGCAGACAAGGCTAGGGGTGCCATGGCCGGTGGTCTCGACCTCGACCCGGATCGGGCTGTCGGCCGCCTCCAGCGCGGCGTTCAGCCCGGGCAGGTCCGTGGGTCGTCCCGCGAAGGCCGCGTTCAGGTCCCGGGCCAGGGGCGGGGCATCGACATGCGCGAAGAGGCGCCGCTTGGGCACATGCCCGGATAGGCGGAGCGGCCGCCCACGGCTGTAATAGGGCTCTTCAAGGCCCAGCTGCCGGGTCAGCCTCCGGTGGGTCGCATCGGTATGGGCGGGGCTGGTGATGGGGCGCAGGGGAAAGCCGAGGAAGGTTCTCAACGCGGCGAAGCCATGGGCGTGATCGCAGGCCGAATCGGTGTGGCGCACGAGGATCCAGGGCGCCATGTCCGGCGGCAGCCCGTGCCGGCCGAGCACGAAGCGGAATACGGCCAGCCATTGGGGCCGGGAGAGCCAGAGCCCCTCCGGCGCCGACAGGGTGACGTGAACGAAACCGTCCCGGTCGGGATCGACATAGCGCTGGAACAACCGGCGCGCCCGGGTCGGGTTGGACACGGGCACCGTGCCGCCCAGCAACTGATGGCCGGGCCGCATGTCGTAACTTGCCAGGCATTCGGCCGTCCGGTGAAATTGCAGGTGCGGCCGCATCAGCCCCGCTCCGATCCCGCCGGCAGATGGGCCTGGAACAGCTGTTCGGCGGTATCCAGCAACCGCTCGATCCGGTCGCGGGGGATCGGGCTGTCCGTGCCTTGGGCGTAGAGCAGGAGCGCGTTCAGCAACTCGCCGACCCGGGCGATATCGCGGGCGAGCCGCATGTCGTGCGCCACCTGCGCGGACAAGGCGCAGGCACGAATGAATTCCGCAAGCTGGGCGTAGCCGTGGTCTTGCGCCCGGCGCTTCAGTTCTGACTTCTCCGCCGGTGTCAGGCGGATTTTTTGTTCTTCCGAACGCTTGGTGGTGTTCGAGGTTGCTACGGGTTCGGTCATGGTGCGCATGGTCAGGTCTCTTTGTTTTAGCCGGCCGGCCTTCGCCCGGGGGGGCATGGGAAAATTATGACATCGCCGCGAAAATCCCGAGCGAGGCGGGGTCGAAAAGCGGCGGGGACGTACAGATTTCTGTGGAAAACGCGGCCGGTAGGAGCAGGAATCGGCCATGCCGGGCATGTCCTCGGCGGGCGCTCCCCGACGTCGCGCCCCTGCGACCTCCCGAAAAAACGGACCGGCCGGCCGGGTCGAAAAATGTCCAACACAGGTCTCAGCGGGCCCGCGTATTAGGTGCTGACGCGGGAGCGACCGGCTCTGACGCGGGAGCGACCGGCTCCGCGTCAGCACAGACAGGTCAAGTCGCGTTGCTTGGCAGTACCAGCTGCGTTCCAGGGGACGGGAAGCATGGCTTGCGCATTCAGGAGGACGCCGACATCGCCCCCACGGCAGGACATCGGCCGATGGCAGCCGTCCTCGGGCCTGCGGGCGGACAAAATCCGGTGGATCGGACCTTACGCACATTCGTCAGAGGGGGCGCCGTAACTCGCGATGGCCCTGTTCCTCGGTGAAATCCGCGCCTTTGGGGTCGCCCGGAGAGCGGCCTGGCGGCCCGGAAATGTCCGCTTTGCAGCATTCATACCCGCCCTTCACCCCCCAAATGCCCCGGAAAGGTGTAACGCATTGATAAGAAATAGTGATCCGGTTATGAAAGCTGCAAATCAGACCATTGAAGCGCGCTTCGCTGCCTTTCTGAGCGGTGAATGGTGTAACGCGAATTCAAAATGTAAAGCAATAACAATATTATAACAAGAATTGTTAATGTTACACATTAGGTTGCGGCTCTAAGTGCCTGACCTTCATCTCTTCTAAGCTATCTATCTATCTATGTAACTAAATATAGATATATAAATACATATACATACACACACGCACGCACACACGCACGCACGCACACGCACGCATGCACGCACACGCACGCACGCACACGCACGCACGCACATGCGTCTGTGAAAGATATATATCTCCGGGTAACGAGTTACACCACACTAAGTCATTGATAATAAATGATTGTGATGTATCACGATCTTGGATTCGCGGGGAATAAGTGCTAAGATACTGAGAATAAACAGAAAAAAGTGTAACCGCCTTTTGAGGTCAAGCATCGAAATCTCTAAGCTATTGAAAATATTCGGAATATGCCTGGCTTATCGGGGGAGCCTGGCGCAGGGAGGGGCGGCCCGCCGCCGCGCGCGGCCGGGCTGGCCTGCCCCGCCATCTGCGGGTCGGCTTGGGGGCTGCCTCTCAGAGCCGCGGAGCGGGCCGCTGAGGGGGCAGGTCGCTTTTTCGGCCACCCTCCATAGGGTGGCGAAGAATTGCGCTCCAGGGCGCCTCTCAGGGCCTCTACGGCGATTTCGGGTTTATCTCGGAAACCGGTCGCGCCGGTCGCTGAAGCCGATCGAGCGAGGCCAACCCCCTCACCGCACCACCGGCAGGTCAGAGATCCGCGTGGTGTATCGCGGGCTGCGATACTCCGCCCGCATCGCCCAGCCCCGCCCCAGCCCTTCGGATCCAAGGACCATGGTCTTCTTGCCGAACCGGGCATTGACCGCATCGAGCGCCTGCATCACCGCGCGGGAGCGCGCCTCGCGCCCGTCCTCCGCATCGAGCAGGCTGCGCGGCCGGTCCGCCTCGGCCACCAGCTCGTCCAGCAGAACGCCCGACTTCGCGAAGGCGTAGGGGCCTCCCCGTTGCGGCCAGGACGCATCCACGCAGGCCCGTGCGGCGCGCACGAGGTCCCTGGCGTCCGAGGTCATCGGGGTGAGCTTGACGGTCCGGGATGCCGTATGCTGCGGCTTGCCGGTGCTGAACCGGCTGGTGTGGTAGAACACGGTCATGGTTCCCGCGACCAGCCCGTGCTGGCGCAGCTTCTCCGCCGCCCGGGTTGCGTGGGCGGCCAGCGCGCTCATCAGCGTCTCCCGGTCGCGCATCGGCGCCCCGGCCGACCGGGTGACGGCCATCCCCTTGCGCGGGGGTGGTGCGGTCTCGAGCGACAGGCAGGGCTCCCCCTGCAATTCCCGGACAGTCCGTTCGAGGACGACGGAGCCGAGGGAGCGGGCCTGCCGGGCCGGCATGTCGCGCAGATCGGCCGCGGTATGGATCCCGAGCGGCGCCAGCCTGGCGCATGTCCGCTTTCCCACGCCCCAGACATCTCCGACCGGAATGCGCGGCAAGAGCCAGTCCGTCACGGATCGGTCCGCGAGATCCAGCACGCCCTTGAAGATCGGGTTGCGCTTGGCAGCCTCGTTGGCGCATTTGGCCAGGGTCTTGGTCGGGCCGATCCCCACGCGGACGGGGATCCCGACCTGGAGCTGGACCTGCTTGCGCATGGCCTGGGCATGCGCCTCCCGGTCCCGGAAGCCGTCGAAATCCAGGAAGCTTTCGTCGATCGAATAGACCTCCACCCTCGGCGAGAAGGTCTCGTAGACCTCGACCACCCGGCGCGAGATGTCCCCGTACAAGGTGTAGTTGGAGGAAAAGACCCGGACCCCGTGCGCCTCCACCTTGTCCCGGATCAGGTGCAGCGGCGCCCCATCCCGATCCCGAGCGCCTTGGCCTCGTCGGAGCGGGCGACGGCGCAGCCGTCATTGTTGGACAGCACGATGACGGGGACAGTCTTCAGGCTGGGATCGAAGATCCGCTCCGCGCTCACGTAGAAGTTCGCGCTGTCCGAGATCGCGATCGCGCGGGTCATTCGACCGGGTAGCGCCGCACCACGCCGGCGATGACGCCCCAGATCTCGCTTTCCTCGGTGAGCGGGATGTCCGGGTAAGCCTCCCGGCTGTTCGCCGGGGCCAGGTAGAACCGTCCCTCCCGCTTGCGCAGGATCTTGGCGGTCACGGCGCCCTCGACGACGGCCAGGACCGCCCTGCCGATCCGCCGCTTCCCGGCCCGGTCCACCGCGATCAGGTCCCCGTCCCGGATCCCCGCGTCCCACAGGCAGTCCCCTTCCACCCGCCACCAGAAGGTGGAGGTCGGGTGGCGCAGGATCCACGCGATCGGATCGATTTCGTCCTCGAGATCATCGGCCGCGGGAGAGGGAAATCCCGCGCTTGCGCGCGGAAGCGCGAGCGGCTGAGACGAGCCGGAGATGCGAACGGGCTTGTCGATCGGATGAAGCGGCATGGGGTTGGTGTTCACGCTATGTTCTGTCGAAGAACACTAGCAGATCCGACGGCAAATCCAAGGGGCCAGGGGTATGAGGCGATGTGATCTGCGGGGGTCCGCAGCGGGGCCCTGATCGTCAAGGCATCGCACCGGCGGGCGCGCCATCACCAGCCCTCTGGTTCGGCGCTCTCTGACCGAGGGGGCCGGCAGGTGTTCTCCGCGTGGACGCCGGACGGGAGCGGGCGATACGCTTGGGGACCGCATCCTCCGCAGTTAGGAGACCTACATCGTCCGTCGCTCGGTCGACCAAGCCCTCGAGGCGGTCCATAAGCCCCAACGCGTGCAGGGCCATCGCGAAAGTGTTGAGTGAGACGCCAGGATCGCCCTGCTCTAGCCGCCGCAGGGTGCTGCGATCGACACCCATGCGCTCGGCCATGTCGATCGTCGACAGAGACCTGACGCGTCGGGCCAGCGCCATATCGCGACCGAGCTTTATCGTCGCCCGGTGCACCCGAGGGTGCACGGCGCTTCCTTTCGTGACCTTCGGCGCTGTTTTTGTCATGGTGTCCACATGTCCCATTATTGGATATAATGGCGTATCTGCGCTTCATTCATGCCGTGCCCCAATTCAGGGCCTGTATTCGGCGCTGTCATCTGAAGGTGGTGAGAAGACCTCCCGCACCAGACTGACAAGGGAGGACACCTCCTCATCGGTCATCTGCTGGAAGATCTTGTTGCGCTTGGCCTTGGACATCTCGCCGCCGTTATTCATGACCACGCTGGCGAACAGGTCCAGCTGCCGCTCCGGCATATCGATCACCTCACGCGCCGCGGCGATGTATGCGTCCCGCCTGCGGACCTCGTCGATCTCGCTCGGGATCGTGTGGTTCAGGATCCGCTCAACGCACCCCTTCAGGAAAAGCGCCTGTTCGGTCGCGTCAAAATAACGATACAGGTCAGCGGTGTCATTGAGCACCTCGACATTCCCGTTCCTGGTGGGGCGCCAATCCATGAGCGGCATGAGCGGCTGATCATGTTGCGCCAGGACGTCCCGATAGCCCTGAATGTCCTCCCAGATCGCCTTCGCGACGGGGACCGTCAGTCCGCCGGGCCGGACACCTCGGCGAGCCAGTACGTGCTGCATGAGGTAGCGATGTGTCCGACCGTTCCCGTCCTCAAACGGGTGGATGAAGACCCACCCGAAACTCACCGCTGCCGCGTGCGAGACCGGGTCGACCTCGGACCCCTCAAGACGCTCGTCCGCGCGGATCAGGGCGTTGATCAGGTCGGGCAGGTCCTCAGGCCTCGCGCCGATCCAGAATGGGGAGGGCATGTTATCAACGCGGTCCCCCAGGAAGACGCCGTCACGCCGGAGCCCCGGAACGATAAACCGGTTTGATCGGAGGAGATCCCTCTGAACCCCGATCATCCGGTCCAGGGATAGCGGGGCCTCCCCGGCCCTTGAGATGTGATCGCTCCAACGCTGGATATCCACGTTGGACGGGTTTTCGCCCTCGATCAGGAAGGAGGATCGGGAATCTTTCAGGAGGAGTCGGCGAACCAGCCGACGCCCAAGCTCTCGGTCCGCGCCCGCGAGGTGCGCGCCCAGGATCCTCTCCGACATCTCGGATAGGGGGGTCTCAAACGCGGCCCTCCGCTCAATCAGGGGGCAGAAGCCGGCGTTCCCCGGCAGGTTGTCCCTCACCCGGTGGCGCGGGGAGTTGACCGGAAGACCCGTCTGCCAGAAGTCCGGATCGATGGCGTCAACGTAGGCCCCGTTGTTCGCAGAGGGGAGGTCAAGACGGCGTCCCGTGAGGAACTCGTAAAGGAACCACGCACGCCTGCGCGGCCCGCTCGTCGGCGCCGCACGCACATGATCGGCCATGATCGGCTCCGGCACGGCAAGGAAGATCCGCTTGAGAGCGAGTAGGTCCAGCCGCTCGTGCTTCAGGGCGAAGGTGAGGTGATCGGAGAACGTATCGGGGACGGCGATGTGGCTCCCGTATTGCGCGAACCCGTCCCTACAGATACGTGATTCCCCAACCGGCACCTTGATCCGACGATCCAGAACCACCGCCGGCGTCTCCGGGGGGCGCGCCTCCGCGTCAACCCCTTCGATCAGAGCGGCGTAACCAACAAGGGTGGAGCCGGTAGGTTGTGGGCGACCGTGTTGAACGCTGCGGCGTATACGATCAAGCCTCATAATCAGCTCCCTTGGCGTATAAACGATAATATTTGTGTAGAAGTTCAAAAAAATCAATGCATCGGTGTAAAAATAGTTATTTTGCTCGCACTGAGGCCCGCTTGCCTGCCTAAAGGCTGGGGGTGGGGCGCGTGAAGCAGGGGGACGGCCCCGTCAGGTGCGCCGATCTGGAGCGATGTTCTTGTCGATCTTATAACTTGTCGGTTGACAATTTAAAGGGGGGTATCTTCAGTACCAAGGAACAAGCACACGTCGAAGGAAATCGAGGCTGTCGCTCAAGAGCTGGAAGCTCTCGGATGGGATCTGATTGAAGGCAAGGGGCACGTATGGGGAATTCTCCGCTGTCCTGCCAACGATAAGGAGTGCCGCTGCGGCACGTTCTGCAACATGTCGGTGTGGTCCACACCCAAGAACCCGCAGCAGCACGCGAAGAAGGTTAGGCAGAAGGCCCTGTCCTGCGTGAGGCTTGGGAAAAAAGACGAAGGAAAAGCCGATGACTGAAGAATTCGAATTCGAACTGGTCTTCGCGCTTCCCGAAGGAGAGCACGACGCATTTGCCCTGTCCGACGCCGTCTTCGAGGCTGGCTTTGAAGATGCCCTTGTGGGCACGGGCCAGGCTGGCCTGGTCGGCGTGGAGCTGGAGGTTGAAGGGGACGACGCAGAGGTCGTGATCCTCGATGCTGCGCGGGCACTGATCAAGGCGCTGCCGCAAGGCACTGTCCTGCGCGAGGTTCGCCCTGACCTGGTCAGCTTGGCCGACGTGGCGGAGAAGCTGGAGGTCAAGCGTCAGGCCCTTCAACAGCGCAAGATGCCACTGCCGGTCTCTGGTGGGCTCTACCGCATCGATGAGATGGCCGCCGCCGTGATGGAGGCCTCGAAGCCGAAAAAGGGCCAGAGGCGCGCGAGGATGAACATTGCTGCAGCGTTGAAGTGGTTCCGGGCTGGAATAGCCGCACGAAAGGTGAATGCACAGCTGACGATGTCCGAGATTGATCCAGCGACAATTGAACGATCGCCGCGGTCGGAGAGGGAAGAGTCCGTCTTCCTGCATTCATGAGAAAAGGCCGGCCCCTGGGGTCGGCCTTCTTCATTCTTGAGAGAGCGCCCGGACGCGGTGGCTTGGAGACAATTGTTGGTTCTTGCCTATAAGCCCGCGTTATTCATCGGCGCCCTGATTTTGTCGCCTGGGCCTGGGGCTGAACGCCTTTTACCATGCGCCTGCAAGTCACCAGTCCGGCTTGCCCGTCACCTGTGCGGATTTTCCGCCCAGGGCCGCTTCGATGAGCGGCCGAAGCGCTCCCGGCAGCATCCGAGCGAACTCCTCATCCAGGGAAAGCTGCGGCAGTTTCTCGCTTACGAGATCGAGCACGATACGGGCTTGCTGTCTGTCGCGGATCTTCTTTTGCGGGTCCCGATCCGGGCGTTCGGCCAGCCATAGCTTGTGAGCAGCCCAGAAACGGGGGTCGGCGGCACGCATCGGCGCCGGAAAGCCACGCTCATCGATCACCACCGTTTCGATCGGCGGTGCATTGATCAACCATTGCAGACTGTTGATGGGAACTGGCTCGATATCGCCCTCCACAAGGGGGCCCTCCCCGGGCATCGCGCGATGGGAGGGCCGCGGTTCGGGTCGAATGAATTCGACCATGTAGCCCGCATCATTGACCAGCCGGAAATCCCGCGGCCCGCGCGGCTGAAAGCTTTTGTCCACCTCACGATGGATCAGACCCGTGAAGCCTCGGTGTTGACGATCCTCGGTGAGGATCTTCAACCGGTTTCGATCATCCACCAGCAGGTCGATATCCCCGGTTGCCGTGCTCGCCGCGTTGAACATCACGCCGGCCATGGCCTCGTAGGCATAAAGGGCGTTGGTGCCGACCACTCGGATTGCGGCGGCCGGAGCGGACAGCCGGATGGCGCGCAAGATGCGGGCCGCCGGTACCGGCAGACGTCCGAGTCCCAGGGTACGCAGGATCGCGGCCTGCCGGTTCATCTCCTCTCCGAGCCGGGCAAGCCTGTCCGCGTTTTTCGCTCTTCCACCATGAAAGGCATCACGGATCCGTTCGGTTTCCGGGGATCGGGGTCCAAGCGATTTTACGACACCCTTCTTCCGGCTGTAGAGATACTGTCGTCCATTCCGCTCCTCCCAGTCCAGAAAGCCGGTGAAGCTGTGGCGGCGTTGCGTTTCAGTCTCGAGCCAGGTCTCGTAGATCTGCGCCATGTCTATGCGTTCCCGCGCCGAACGTGCATCCAGGTCATTGAAAACCATCATTTTGGTAATCTCTTGCGCCTGTTTGCTTCATACTTTACCAAATACCGTCTTATCAATGATTTGCAAGGTATTTGTCCCCTCTGGGGCCCAGGCTGATCTCGCCTGCCTCGGTCGAGAATTCGATCAACGATGACCGATATGGAGGTGCACCACGGGAGGTATTCTTGAGGGATCATGCGTCGATCGCCGGGATATCCGGCGGGTCCGGGACAACCGGCTCCCTCGTCGAGAAGAGGTTCGGAAACAGGCTTTCCCGGTAATCGAGCGGGAACCCGACCCGGACCGGTCCTTTCGGGGTGTCGGAGCGAAGGAACCCCGCCTTCAGGAGGAGGGCCAGGTCGTTTCGCGCCGCCCGGTCGCGCACGCCGGCCACGAAGGGGGCGTCTCCGCGGGTCATCTCCCCGTGCCGGAGCGTGTGGGCGATCAGTCGGGGCAGCCGGTCGCGTCCGGGGTAGAGCCGTCCCAACAGGTCCGCGTAGCGCTCTTCCAGGCCCTTGAGGTCGAGCATCACCTGTCTTTCAGCTTGACGGCTGGAAGTTCCAGGAAAGCAAGTCTTCCATGTGGCTTTGGGGGGCCGGCGGCGATAGATTCGAGGGTCGATTCCAGATATCCCTGCTATGCGCTCAGGCCAATGATGCGCGCCCTTGCCTCTTCCAAACACGCCTTCAGCGCCTCATGCCGCCCAAGGCCCCGCGTGCAATAGGGGTTCAGAAACTGCCGCCCGGCAAAGAGCCTGGCGTCGACGGGGCTCAGCGCCGCCTCCTCGCACAAGGCTGCCCAGTTTTCAGAAATGGTCTCGATCTGGCCTGTGATGATTGCGACAGCCTCGTCTTCGCTCAGGTGAAAATCGGCCGCCGCCGTCAGGCAGGCGGCGAGGGTGCTCATCCGCGTCTCGCCCTTGATCAGCATCGCCTGGGTCGCCTCGTTGCCTGCGCGGCCCTGGGGGCAGATGTCATAGGCGGGCGTCAGCGTCAGCATCCTGCCGTCCCAGAAGGCAGCATGGTTGCGCGCGTGATCGTCGGTGTTCCCGCAGAGCACGTTGAAACAGATCCGCCCGTAAAGCTCGCGCAGCGTTTCCTTCGGATCGGTGAAGCGGTGGCGGATCAACTCGGCCAGGTCCTCGTAGGAGGCATAACGCGCTTCCATCTCGCCCAGACCCAGAATGGTCAGCGCAGAGACCATGGCGCGGCGGTGCCATCCGGCCCCCTCCTTGATCCGGTCGAAACGTTCGATCAGCAGCACGTCCTTGCCTGCCGTCTCGAAGATCGCGACCGGCGCCACATCCAGGCCGGACAGCGCCGCCAGTCGCATGGCCATGAACTCCGCCTTCACGACGCTGTAGACGTCCTTGCTGGAAGAGAATTTAGCGATCAGCTTGCGGTCATCATCGTCGATCAGGGCCTTGGGGCGCGCGCCGCCGATCGAGGTGCCATGATGGATCGCCTGGTCCAGCACCGGCGTCAGGGGCAGGCCCTTTTCGACGCGGTCCGCGGCCTCAATCAGCTCCTGATAGCTCGCCTGTGTCGACAGGCGCGGGACATATTCGTTTGCCGAGTATTGGAAATCCAGCGCGCCGATCCTGTCGGAGCCGGATTCGAGCAGGTAGGTAAGTTCGTTCAACTCGCCCACGCCTTGATCCGCCGCCTTTGGGCCGACGAGACGGTTGATGATCACGCGGCGGCCCCAGGCATCCGGCGATCCGTCGCGCAGGCAACTGGCCATTTCCATGTTCGGCGGCGGATCGATCCGGCCGCGCTGAAGGGGTAGCTCGGGTGTGTAAAGGGGGATGGCGTTCGCCCGGTCCAGATAGCTGGCACCATAGTTGAAGGCGTAACGGCCGCCCTCCGACGTGATGCGACCGGCCACGACCGCCTCGGTTTGGCCCGGCAACCAGACCCAGACGAAGGCGCTGTCGGGCGTCCTGCGGTCAGAAGTCATCATCGACCTCCGTACGGGAAGGGCGGACGCTCTTGGGCAGAAGGGTCAGCTTTTCGGCAAGCCGGCCGTTTTCCGTGCGCAGAGCCGTGTCGCCCTGGTCGAACAGGCGCACACCTGCCAATGCCGCGGCTTCGAACACAGTGCCGATCTCGGGCCCCGGCGCGCCCTTCTCGATGTTGTGGAGCGTCGTGCGGCTGATGCCGACGCGGTCGGCCAGATCCTGTGCCGTCATCCCGCGCTCAATGCGGCCGATCCGGATCAACTTGCCGAGAACCGACAGGGCTTCACGCGTCTGGCGCGCGTAACTTCTTTTGCGCTTCATGCCGGTCTCCAGACAGGTTGCTCATGTTCAATTTGATGAACGTTAGTGCGGCTCGTGTCCTTTTAATTGAACAACGTTGGCGCAACTTGATGCCATTGTCAAGGTTTGCGTTCGGTTAAATGAACGTCAGAAGTCCTTGTGTGCACTTAAATGTACGACACCACTCCATTGAACGTAAACACCTATGCTCTCCTCGATCCCGCAGGGCTCCATGCGTGCCGGTGTTTCCATGTGTGCCGTGCCGATCCTGAAACTTGATGTTTTTCCTTCTATACATGGGCTTGGTGGGAAAATGAAGGAGGGAGTGCCGATGTGGCGTGCCGGTCTTCCAGGCGTGATATGGCCGAGACGGAGGTCTTGCTCGCCGTCTCGGGGCTTGCCGGGAACAGGCATCCGGCGGTCCATCGCGCAGGCGCGTCACGTGTCAGGAGCAAGCACAATCAATGGGCCCGAACCGCCGCATACGGAGCTGATGGCTCCTATGTTAGGAGCAACGCTCCAAATGTTAGGAGCAGCTCCTCAATTTAGAGCGAAAGAGATGACACCGCCGATGCCATGCGCTGTTCGCAAGCGGTTGCTGACAGGCACGCGGTCTCAGCAACCGCTTACGGCCCCCCTTCGGCAAATTCCATGGCCGGTTTGCGCCGGTCCTACCGGCAGTAACCGGCGCGCGGCAGCCGCGCCCGCGCGGCCCGCGTCTCGAGCTTGCGATAACGTCCCCCGGAATAGCGCGGGCAATCCAGCGCCTGGCCATTGGCAATCGCGATCGCGCCGATATCCTGGCCATCGAGGTAGCAGACCCCGACCCAGCGATCGTAGGTCCGCTCGCCATTGAGCCGGCAGGCGACATGCTTGCCGCCCACCAGGCGCCCCATGAAGCTCCGGGCCTCCCGGCCGGCGCGGGTGGAGGTTTCCGGCCCGTCCACGCCGTTCAGCCGGACGGGCGTGCCGGCCACGACGATCGTGTCGACATCGCGCACGACGGTGACACGCCCCTCGATGACGCGCTCGGCGGCTGCGGGCCCGGCGAGGAGCCCCGCAAGCAGGGCGCCGGCCAGGCACGGGCGCAGAATTCCGGAAAACGATTTCCGCGACATCGCCATATGCTCCCGCTTACCCGCGCCCGATATCGTTGAGGATCGAGTGCCCCCGCTCGG
>NZ_SLXL01000001.1:195875-721196 GCF_004345735.1 Rhodovulum adriaticum | reverse complement strand
CATCAGCTGGTCCAGAAGGTCTTTGTCGATGCTCATACGTGGGTCTCCTCATCTCAGAGCTACCACGCCAGGGCACAGAATTCTGCACAGTCTCGGTTCGGACGCCACCTTCCCCATCCACTTCGACAATACGCTCAACGGATAACCCCGTCCGTATCCGTGTCCAACGCCCTCAGTCTGCCAGCCACCGATCTGGTCCACGATATCTGCAGGACATTCAACTGCCCTGAGCCTGTCGCGCATCGAATGGCGGAAACCGTGCATGGTGGCTTTGCCACTGACGTATGGCTTCACCCATTTGTTCAGTGCCGCACTCGCTGAGTTAGCGTTGGTCTGGCCGTTCTTGTTGTATCGCGGGAAAGCGAACTCGCTATCCTTGGCGCTGTCGTGGATGCGCTGAGCTGCCCAGAGCGCTTCACCCACAAGAGGAACCACGCGGCTGCTGCCTGCGGTCTTCAAGCGACGCCAAGGACGCTCCCGAACGACTACATGAGGTATTGGATCGTCAAGCTTGAGGTCCTCCACAGACAGACCAGCGGCCTCAGCGAGACGCATCCCTGTGTCGGAAACCAAGGCAACCAGCCAGCGCAGATCATCGTCAAGTTTGCGACACTCACTCTGCAGGGTGCGAATGGCTTTGAGCGTCAGCGGCTCCCGATCTTCAACGCCTGCGTTGCGGTCGTAGTAGACCTTGCCGAATGGATTGGTGATGTCGAGGCCTACTTCGGCGGCGACAAAGTTGAAAACCGAACGCACTGTTCCGATAACCCGCGTCATACTACTACCTGCCAGACCGCGTTCAATAAGGCTGTCGCGGAAGGCGTTCGCGTCAGCCTTGCTGTAGGCAGTGATGTCCTTGTCTCCGCAAACGTCGATCACGTAGCCGCAGGAGCGTTCAGCTGCTCGATGAAAGGTAACGGGACGACCTTGGCCCTTGAGCCTCAGGTAGATACCCACGGCCTCCGAGAGCTTCACTGTATCGGCTGCTGCAGCAGAGGAGATCGCCATGTTGTGAGCGGCGTTGGTATTCTGCGCCAAACGCAGCATGTGCTTTCCCGGTAGATCGCAATCGTTGATCCTGAGGAAATACCAGTGTTCATCGAGTTGTTGCGCCGCTCTGAGTGCGCGAGAGGTAGCGACAGATGCTGCCCTCGTGCGAAGCGAGAATGAGATTTTTGGTGATGTGTAGTGATGCTGCAGGTCCTTGGGGACACGTCTCACGAAGTAGTAGATGCCGTCTTTGACAAATGAATGAGGTGCAGTTTTGTTCTCCGCCATGTTCTACGCTCGCTCTATCCTGAGATAAAGCTGAGGCAAAACAACGGTTTGGAGCTGATAATGGTGCCCAGGAGAGGACTCGAACCTCCACGTCCATACGGACACTAGCACCTGAAGCTAGCGCGTCTACCAATTCCGCCACCTGGGCCGGTGTGCGTGAGGCGGTGACTTAAAGGGGGCCGCAGGGAGTGTCAACGGCCATTTTACACGAAAATGACATGACCTGCGGCGCGGCTTGCTCACCGGGGCCGCAACCCTATATCCATGGCAAGATTTCAGGTTGGAGGAGACCCTGTCATGTCGCGGCTTGTCACCATTTTCGGGGGGTCCGGTTTCGTGGGCCGCTACATCGCGCGCCGCATGGCCCAAGAGGGCTGGCGCGTCCGTGTCGCCGTGCGCCGCCCGAACGAGGCGCTGTTCGTGCGCACCTACGGTGCGGTGGGCCAGGTGGAGCCGGTCCTGTGCAACATCCGCGACCGCGACTCGGTCGCGGCGGCGATGAAGGGCGCCGATGCGGTGGTCAACTGCGTGGGCATCCTGAACGAGGTCGGGCGCAACACCTTTGGCCTGGTCCAGCATCACGGCGCCGAGCATATCGCCCAAGAGGCCGCCAGCGCCGGGGTGGCGCGGATGGTGCATGTGTCGGCCATCGGGGCCGATGCGCACGGCCCCAGCCTTTATTCACAATCCAAGGGGCTGGGCGAAAAGGCGGTGCTGGAACACTTCCCCGACGCGGTGATCCTGCGCCCGTCCATCGTGTTCGGCCCCGAGGACCAGTTCTTCAACCGCTTTGCCAGCATGGCGCGCTTTCTGCCGGTTCTGCCGATCACCGGCGCGGGCAGCCGCTTTCAGCCGGTTTATGTCGATGACGTCGCGCAGGCCGCGGTTATGGGCGTGACCGGCAAGGCCGCGCCGGGCATCTACGAACTGGGCGGCCCCGAGGCCAAGAGCTTTGCTGACCTGATGGAGGACATGCTGGAAATCGTCCGCCGTCCCGGCACCTGGGTCATCGGCTTGCCGCTGCCTCTGTCGGCGGCGATGGGCACGGCCTTTGATCTGTTGCAATCGCTGTCGCTGGGGCTGTTCACCAACAGCATCCTGACCCGCGACCAGGTGCGCAGCCTCAGCCAGGATAACGTGGTCGGCGCGGGCATGCCCGGCCTGCCCGAACTGGGAATCGCGCCCACGGCGATGGATGCGGTGCTGCCGGAATACCTGTGGCGCTATCGCCCGGCCGGGCAGTTTTACGAGGTGCGCGAATCCGCCAAGCGGCTGCGCCCCTAGACGTAGGCGACATACAGCAGCACCAGCCCCAGGATGACGCGGTAGAGCACGTAGGGGGTAAAGCTGATGCTGCGCGCCAGCCGCATCATCACCGCCAGCGCCGCAAGCGCCGAGGCAAAGGCAAACGCGGCGGCGATCGCGCCGTCGCGGAGCATGGCCATATCGGCGTCCAGCACCACCTCTCCGCCGACAACCAGTCCGGCGATCAGGATCGTGGGGATGGACATCAGCATCGACAGCCGCGCCGCGCCCACCCGGTCATAGCCCAACGCCCGCGCCCCGGTGATCGTGATCCCCGACCGCGAGGTGCCGGGGATCAGCGCCACCGCCTGCCACAGCCCCATGATGATCGCATGCTTCAGCGTCCATTGCGGCGCCTTGCGGACCCGCGGCGCGCGCATGTCCACGACCCACAGCAGCAGGCCGAACAGCAGCATCGTCCAACCGATCACCGCGATGCTGCGCAAGGCCTCGTCCAGGCCGGTCAGCTTGATGACCAGACCCAGGATCATCACCGGGATCGTGGCCACGATCAGGCACAGCGCCAGAAAGGCGCCGGTCGTGTCGATCTGGCCCCGCGCCAGCCGCCCCAACCCGCCCAGCGCCAGGGCTACGTCCTTGCGGAAATACAGCACAACTGCGCCCAGCGTGCCCACATGCACGGCAACGTCGATCACCAGCCCCTGGTCGGCCATCCCGGTCAGGCCGGGCAACAGGATCAGGTGGCCAGAGGACGAGATGGGCAGAAACTCGGTCACGCCCTGAATGACGGCAAGCAGCAGCAGGTGATAAAGTGGCATGTAGGCCTCATGTATGGGTCAGCGCCAGCATAGTGGCCTGATTCGGAATGAGAAGCGCGCACATGGGTAAGTTAAGCTTACCCTTTTCCGCATAAAATCCGCCAAACTTTCGTCGGGATTGGGAAAATAATCGCATTATGGTCAGCATTGCTTACTTTTCTTTTCCGCCACCCACCCGTATAGAAAGCGTTCGATAGCCGAAGTCTGTGCCGGAGGAGAGCACGATGTCGAAGCAAAAAATGCTCCAGTTCGTCTCCGTGGCGAAGGAAATGCCTGAAAAGCGCGAGGCCGAAGCGCGCGCGCATGATTTCAACGAAATCTATGCCGAGTACGCCGACACGAAGGCCGCCGAGCAGGCCGCCCGGTGCAGCCAGTGCGGCGTGCCCTATTGCCAGGCGCATTGCCCGCTGCACAACAACATTCCCGACTGGCTGCGCCTGACCGCCGAGGGGCGGCTGCAAGAAGCCTACGAGATGAGCCAATACACCAATACCTTCCCGGAAATCTGCGGCCGCATCTGCCCGCAGGACCGCCTGTGCGAAGGCAATTGCGTGATCGAACAATCGGGCCACGGCACCGTCACCATCGGCTCGGTCGAAAAGTACATCACCGACACCGCATGGGACGAAGGTTGGGTTCAGCCGATCAAACCTGCCGAAGAGCGCCCCGAAAGCGTGGGCATCATTGGTGCAGGCCCCGGCGGGCTGGCTGCGGCCGACCGGCTGCGCCGTGCCGGCATCCAGGTGACCGTCTACGACCGCCACGACCGCGCGGGTGGGCTGCTGACCTACGGCATTCCCGGCTTCAAGCTGGAAAAGGACGTGGTCATGCGCCGCGTCGCCCAGCTGGAGGAAGGCGGCGTCGAATTCGTGCTGAACTGCAACGTGGGCAGCGACATCAGCTTTGACGCGATCCGCGGCAAGCATGACGCGGTGCTGATCGCTACCGGCGTCTACAAGGCGCGCGACCTGACCGGCCCCGGCGCTGGGGCGGCGGGCATCGTGGCCGCGCTGGATTACCTGACCGCGTCGAACCGCGTCAGCTTTGGCGACGATGTGCCGGAATACGATTCGGGCGAGTTGAACGCGAACGGCAAGCGCGTGGTGGTCATCGGCGGCGGCGACACCGCCATGGACTGCGTGCGCACCGCGATCCGCCAGGGCGCGGAGTCGGTCAAGCTGCTGTACCGCCGCGACCGGGCCAACATGCCGGGGTCCCAGCGCGAGGTGCAGAACGCCGAGGAAGAGGGCGTGGAATTCGTCTGGCTGTCCGCGCCGCAGGGCTTTGCCGGCGACCCGGTCGAGGCGGTGATGGTGCAGAAGATGCGCCTTGGCCCGCCGGACGCCACCGGCCGCCAGACCCCCGAGGTGATCGAGGGCGCCGATTACGCCGAACCCGCCGACCTGGTCATCAAGGCCCTGGGCTTCGAACCCGAGGATCTGCCGACGCTGTGGGGCGAAGAGGCACTGGAAGTGACCCGCTGGGGCACCATCAAGGCCGAGTTCGGCACCCACGCCACCGCCCTGCCCGGCGTCTATGCCGTGGGCGACATCGTGCGCGGCGCCTCGCTGGTGGTCTGGGCGATCCGCGACGGGCGCGAGGCCGCCGACAGCATTCTCACCTACCTTGCCCAGCCCGCGAGCGTCGCGGCCGAGTAACCGGAACCTGCCGACAGGACCATGATCCGGGCGCGCCCGCCGCGCGCCCCGACCCGCTAGCGAAAGGGTATGACCATGACGAAATTCGATACCGCCTGGGTGGCCCAGGAAGAAGCCAAGCGCGCCTACATGGCCGAAAACGGGATGTACCACCCCGAGGATGAACATTCGTCCTGCGGGGTCGGCCTGGTCGTTGCCATCGACGGCAAACCCTCGCGTCAGGTCGTGGAAAGCGGCATCAACGCGCTGAAGGCCATCTGGCACCGCGGCGCGGTCGATGCCGACGGCAAGACCGGCGACGGCGCGGGCATCCATGTCCAGATCCCGGTGCCCTTCTTCTATGACCAGATCCGCCAGACCGGGCACGAACCGGACACGGACAAGCTGATCGCCGTGGGCCAGGTGTTCCTGCCGCGCACCGATTTCGGCGCGCAAGAGGTCTGCCGCACCATCGTGGAAACCGAGGTGCTGCGGATGGGCTATTACATCTATGGCTGGCGCCACGTTCCGGTGGATACCTCGTGCCTGGGCGAAAAGGCCAACGCGACGCGCCCCGAGATCGAACAGATCCTGATTTCCAACGCCAAGGGCGTGGACGAGGAAACCTTTGAACGCGAGCTTTACGTCATCCGCCGCCGCATCGAAAAGGCCGCCGCCGCCGCCCAGGTGCCCACGCTGTACCTGTGTTCGCTGTCCTGCCGGTCCGTCATCTACAAGGGCATGATGCTGGCCGAGCAGGTGGCAGAATTCTATCCCGACCTGCAGGACGAACGGTTCAAGTCGTCCTTTGCCATCTATCACCAGCGCTATTCCACCAACACCTTCCCGCAATGGTGGCTGGCGCAGCCCTTCCGCATGCTGGCCCATAACGGCGAGATCAACACGCTGAAGGGCAACCTGAACTGGCTGAAAAGCCATGAAATCCGCATGGCAAGCTCTGCCTTTGGCGAGCTGGCCGAGGATATCAAGCCGATCGTGGCGCAGGGGTCGTCGGACTCGGCCGCGCTGGATTCGGTGTTCGAGGTTCTGGTACGCGCGGGCCGCAGCGCGCCCATGGCGAAAACCATGCTGGTCCCCGAGGCCTGGTCGAAACAGGCGCTGGAAATGCCTCAGGGCTGGCGCGACATGTACGCCTATGTGAACTCGGTTATGGAACCCTGGGACGGCCCCGCCGCCCTGGCGATGACCGATGGCCGCTGGGTCTGCGGCGGGCTGGACCGCAACGGCCTGCGCCCGATGCGCTATGTCGTGACCGGCGACGGGCTGCTGATCGCGGGGTCCGAAATCGGCATGGTCCCCACGGACGAGGCCACCGCGCGCGAAAAGGGCGCGCTTGGGCCGGGCCAGATGATCGCCGTCGATACCAAAGAGGGCAAGCTTTACCACGATGCCGAGTTGAAGGACATGCTGGCCGCCAGCCAGCCCTTCGATCAATGGCTGGCAAAGGTGGACGAACTGGACGACGCCCTGGCCGGGGTCGACGAAAAGCCGCTGTTCAAGGGTGGCGAACTGCGCAAGCGGCAGATCGCGGCCGGCTACTCGGTCGAAGAGGTCGAACAGATCCTGATGCCCATGGCCGATGACGGCAAAGAGGCCATCGCGTCTATGGGCGACGACACGCCTTCGGCGGTGCTGTCGAACAAGTACCGCCCGCTCAGCCACTTCTTCCGGCAGAACTTCAGCCAGGTCACCAACCCGCCCATCGACAGCTTGCGCGAATACCGGGTGATGAGCCTGAAAACCCGCTTTGGCAACCTGCGTAACGTGCTGGACGAGGACGGCAGCCAGACCCGCATCATCGCGCTGGAAAGCCCGTTCCTGGGCAACGCCCAGTTCGACAAGCTGGTCAGCGAATTCGTCGTGCCGATGGCGGAAATCGACTGCACCTTCCCGGCGAATGCCGGACCCGACGCCCTGCGCGCGGGCCTGGAACGTATCCGCGCCGAGGCAGAGGATGCCGTGCGTTCCGGCGCCGGGCACCTGGTTCTGACCGATCAGCACCAGTCCGAAAAATGCGTGCCGATGCCGATGATCCTGGCGACGTCCGCCGTGCACAGCTGGCTGACGCGCAAGGGGCTGCGGACCTTTACCTCGCTGAACGTGCGGTCGGCCGAATGCGTGGACCCGCATTACTTTGCCGTGCTGGTCGGCTGCGGCGCGACGACCGTCAACGCCTACCTGGCCGAGGATACCCTGGCCGACCGCATCGAACGCGGGCTGCTGGACTGCTCCCTGACCGAGGCGGTGGCCCGTTTCCGCAAGGCGATCGACCTGGGCCTGCTGAAGATCATGTCCAAGATGGGTATCTCGGTGATCTCGTCCTATCGCGGCGGCCTGAACTTTGAGGCGGTGGGCCTGTCCCGCGCGATGTGCGCCGAATACTTCCCCGGCATGCATTCCCGCATTTCCGGCATCGGGATCAACGGCATCCAGCACAAGCTGGAAGAGGTCCACAAGATGGGCTGGCGCGGCGGTCAGGATGTCCTGCCCATCGGCGGCTTTTACAAGGCGCGGCGCACGGGTGAATCCCACGCCTGGGAGGCCAAGACCATGGCCCTGCTGCAACGCGCCTGCGACACTGCCAGTTTCGAGGTGTGGAAACAGTTTTCCGCCGCGATGCAGTCCAACCCGCCGATCCACCTGCGCGACCTGCTGGCGATGCAGCCCATCGGCAAGCCGGTCCCGATTGAAGAGGTCGAAAGCGTTACCTCGATCCGCAAGCGGTTCGTGACGCCGGGCATGTCGCTGGGTGCGCTCAGCCCCGAATCGCACAAGGCGCTGACGGTGGCGATGAACCGCATCGGCGCGAAATCCGACAGCGGCGAGGGCGGCGAGGATCCGGCGCATTTCCACCCTGAACCCAATGGCGACAACCCGTCCGCCAAGATCAAGCAGGTGGCCTCGGGCCGGTTCGGCGTGACCGCCGAATACCTGACCCATTGTGAGGAACTGGAAATCAAGGTCGCCCAGGGCGCCAAGCCCGGCGAGGGCGGCCAGTTGCCGGGGATGAAGGTCACCGACCTGATCGCGCGGCTGCGCCATTCCACCAAGGGCGTGACGCTGATCAGCCCGCCGCCGCACCACGACATCTACTCGATCGAGGATCTGGCGCAGCTGATCTACGACCTGAAACAGATCAACCCGCGCGCCAAGGTGACGGTGAAACTGGTGGCCTCTTCGGGGGTCGGCACCATCGCCGCGGGCGTGGCCAAGGCCAAGGCCGACGTGATCCTGATTTCCGGCCATAACGGCGGCACCGGCGCCAGCCCGGCCACATCGATCAAATATGCGGGCCTGCCCTGGGAAATGGGCCTGACCGAGGCGCATCAGGTTCTGTCGATGAACAACCTGCGCGAACGCGTGACCCTGCGCACCGATGGCGGCCTGCGCACCGGGCGCGACATCGTCATGGCCGCGATGATGGGGGCCGAGGAATACGGCATCGGCACCGCCGCCCTGATCGCCATGGGTTGCATCATGGTGCGTCAGTGCCAGTCCAACACCTGCCCGGTGGGCGTGTGTACCCAAGACGAAAAGCTGCGGGCCAAGTTCACGGGCAACGCCGACAAGGTGGTGAACCTGATCACCTTCTACGCGCAGGAGGTCCGCGAAATCCTGGCCCGGATCGGCGCGCGCTCGCTGGATGAAATCATCGGCCGCACCGACCTGCTGACGCAGATCAGCCGCGGGTCCGCCCACCTGGACGACCTGGACCTGAACCCGCTGCTGGTGCGGGTGGATGCCAGCGAAATCCCGCAGGTGGACCGCACCCGCCCCCGGACCGAGGTGCCCGATACGCTGGACGCGGAAATCCTGCGCGATGCGGGCCCGTTCTTCGAGGATGGCGAAAAGATGCAGCTGTCCTATGCGGTGCGTAACACCCACCGCACCATCGGCACGCGGGTTTCCAGCCACATCGTGGACCGCTTCGGCATGCGCAACAAGCTGCAGCCCGACCACCTGACGGTAAAGCTGACCGGCAGCGCGGGCCAGTCGCTGGGCGCCTTTGCGGCCCCGGGGCTGAAGATCGTGGTCGCGGGCGACGCCAACGACTATGTCGGCAAGGGCCTGTCGGGGGGCACCATCGTGGTGCGCCCGCCGCTGTCCTCGACGCTGGTGGCCGCCGACAACACGATCATCGGCAACACGGTCCTTTACGGCGCGACCGACGGGTACCTGTTTGCCATGGGCCGGGCGGGTGAACGCTTCGCCGTGCGCAACTCGGGCGCCAAGGTGGTGGTCGAGGGCTGCGGCTCCAACGGTTGCGAATACATGACAGGCGGCGTTGCGGTGATCCTGGGCACCATCGGGGCGAATTTCGGCGCCGGCATGACCGGTGGCATGGCCTACCTTTATGACCCCGAGGGGCAGGCCGCAGACCGGATGAACATGGAAACCCTGGTCACCTGCAAGGTCACCGTCCAGCACTGGGAGGCCGAACTGAAAGGCCTGATCGAGGCCCATGTCGCGGAAACCGGCAGCCGCAAGGCCCGCGATATCCTGACCCACTGGGATCTGGAAAAGGGCAACTTCGTCCAGGTCTGCCCCAAGGAGATGCTGGACAAACTGTCCCATCCCCTGGGGATCGAGGAACGCGCGGTTCCGGCGGAATAATCCCGCCGACCGCCACAACACCGAACCGGGGGCCGCGTCATTGCGCGGCCCCTGCCGTTTCCGCCCCCGATAGCCAAGCGGCCCACGCCGCGCTAAACCGCGCCCATGGCGAAACGCAAGACCCCCACCCCGCGCAAGACGCGCAAACCGGCCGTGAAAAAGCCCGCCGCCCAATCCCGGCGCGGCCGCCCGCCGTCGCTGCGCGAATGGCTGGGGCGCAAGTGGCGCCGGTTCCGCCGGCGGGTGCTGCTGGGGCTGGGGGCGCTGGTGCTGTTCGCGTTGCTGGCCCCCACGGTGCTGAACCCGCCGATCACCTATACGATCTGGTCCGAACGGCACCGCCTGGGCAGCGTAGATCGCGAGTGGGTCCCGATCGAGAACGTGGCCCCCGTGATGCGCCGTGCCGTCGTGGCCGCCGAGGATGCCAATTTCTGTTTGCACTGGGGCTTTGACATGGCGGCCATCCGCGCCGCCATCGCCGCCGAGGGGCGCTTTGGCGCGTCAACCATCACCCAGCAGACGGTCAAGAACGTCTACCTGTGGCAGGGGCGCAGCTGGCCCCGCAAGGCGCTGGAGGCAGTGCTGACCCCGCTGGTGGAAATCGCCTGGACCAAGCGGCGCATCCTGGAAATCTACCTGAATGTGGCCGAGTTCGATGAGGGCGTGTTCGGCATCGATGCGGCGGCCTATCACTACTTCCGCACCACCCCGGCCAAGCTGACCGCCGCGCAGGCCGCCGCGCTGGCCGTTGTCCTGCCCGACCCCAAGGATCGCGATGCCGCCCGCCTGACCCCGGCGCTGGAACGCCGCGCGCGGCTGGTGCGCGACGGGGCGGCCACGATCCGGGCCGATGGCCGCGCCGCCTGTTTCGACGGTTGAAAAACGCCCCCTTGCACGGCAAGACGGGGGCCTGACCAATCCCCGGGAAATGTCGATGAACCGTCTCTACCATGTTCCGCTGTCGCCCTTTTGCCGCAAGGTCCGGCTGGTGCTGGCCGAAAAGAAGATCGAGGTCGAGCTGGTCGAGGAACGCTATTGGGAACGCGACAGCGATTTCCTGCGCCGCAACCCCGCGGGCAAGGTGCCGGTCCTGCGCATGGACGGGCGCACCATGGCCGAAAGCCACGCCATCTGCGAATATATCGAGGAAACCAATCCCGAACCCCGCCTGATGCCCGCCACCCCTGCCGAACGCTACGAGGTGCGCCGGCTGATCGGCTGGTTCGACGACAAGTTCCATACCGAGGTGACCGCGAACCTGCTGTATGAGCGGGTCAACAAGAAGATCACCGGCCAGGGCTATCCCGACAGCCGCAACGTCAAGGCCGGGCTGCGCGCCAGCAAGTATCACCTGGACTACATGGGCTGGCTGCTGGATCAGCGGCGCTGGCTGGCGGGCGACGCGATGACCCTGGCCGATTTCGCCGCCGCGGCGCACCTGTCCAGCCTGGACTACATCGCCGATGTGGACTGGACGCGGAATGCCAACGTCAAGGACTGGTACGCCAAGATAAAATCGCGCCCGGCCTTTCGGAACATCCTGGCCGACCAGGTGCCCGGCTTTCCGCCGCCGCCCCATTACGCGAATCTGGATTTTTGACCGCCGCGCTGAAAGATCGCCTTGGCCAGATGGCCCGCGCCGAGGGGTTGGCCCGAATGGGTGTCTGCCGCCCCGATGCGATCCCACAGGCCCCTGCCCGGCTGGCCAGTTTCGTGGGCCAGGGGCGGCACGGGCAGATGGACTGGATGGAACGGCGGATGGAATGGCGCGGCAACCCCGCGGCCCTGTGGCCCGCGGCGCGCAGCATCCTCACCTTTGCCGAACCCTATACCCAGGACCACGACCCGCTGGCAGTGCTGGACCGGCCCGATTGCGGGGCGGTTTCCGTCTATGCGCAGCACCGCGATTACCACGATGTGCTGAAGAAACGGCTGAAGCGTGTGGGCCGCTGGTTCCTGGACCAGGCGCCGGGGCATGAGATCAAGGTTTTCGTGGACACCGCCCCGGTGATGGAAAAGCCCCTGGCGCAGGCTGGCGGGCTGGGCTGGCAGGGCAAGCATACCAACCTGCTGGGCCGCGATCTGGGCAACTGGTTCTTTCTGGGGCTGATCTTTACCACCGTTGATCTGCCCCCCGACCCGCCCGAGGGTGAACATTGCGGCAGTTGCACCGCCTGCCTGGATGCCTGCCCGACCGGGGCCTTTCCCGCGCCCTTTCAACTGGATGCGCGGCGCTGCATTTCCTACCTGACGATCGAGCATAAGGGCCCCGTGGACCCGGACCTGCGCGCCGCCCTGGGCAACCGCATCTATGGCTGCGACGATTGCCTGGGCGCCTGCCCGTGGAACAAATACGCCGTCGCCGCGACCGAGGCCAAATATGCCGCCCGCCCCGACCTGATCGCGCCCCCACTGGCCGAACTGGCCGCGCTGGACGATGCAGGATTCCGCGCGCGGTTCTCTGGCTCGCCGATCAAGCGGATCGGGCGCGACCGTTTCGTGCGCAATGTCTGCTATGCCATCGGCAATTCCGGCGACGCCGCGTTGCTGCCCGCCGTGCAGGCGCTGGTGGACGATCCCGATGCAACGGTGGCCGATGCCGCCCGCTGGGCGGTAGACCGATTGCGCCGCGCCTGACGCCCCTTTCCGTGCCGCCCCGCCCGGCGTATCAGGGGTGGGAAAGGCCATCCCATGAATCCCGCCCGCGCCATCGCCTTCAAGCTTGCCGCCGTCACGCTGTTCGTGGCGATGTCGGCACTGATCAAGACCACCGCCGATACCGTGCCGCCCGGGCAGGCGGTGTTCTTTCGGTCGTTTTTCGCCATGCCGGTGATCCTGGTCTGGCTGGTCTGGCAGGGCGACGTGACCGCCGGGCTGCGCACCGCCGACCCGATGGGCCATGTGTGGCGCGGCGTGGTGGGCACAACGGCGATGGGGCTGATGTTTGCCGCCCTGGGCCTGCTGCCCCTGCCCGAGGTGACGGCGATCAGCTATGCAACGCCCCTGCTGGTGGTGGTGTTCGCCGCGATGTTCCTGGGCGAACAGGTGCGCCTGTTCCGCCTGGCGGCGGTGGCACTGGGGCTGGCGGGGGTTCTGATCGTGCTCAGCCCCCGCTTGGGTGCCCTGGGCGGCGGCGAGGTTGAGGCGCGCGAGGCATTGGGCCCCGTGGTCATGCTGGCGGGCGCCAGTTGCGCGGCGCTGGCGCAGGTTTTCGTGCGCAAGCTGGTGCAGCGCGAACGGACAGAGGCAATCGTGTTCTGGTTTTCCGTCACCGCGTCGTTGCTGTCGCTGGCGACCCTGCCCTTTGGCTGGACCTGGCCCGATGGCCCCACGGCGATCCTGCTGGTTCTGACCGGGATCGTGGGCGGGCTGGCGCAGATCTGCCTGACCTCGGCCTATCGCCATGCCGAGGCGGCGGTCGTCGCGCCCTTCGACTATGCCTCTATGCTGCTGGCGCTGGCGGTGGGCTATCTCTTCTTCGACGAAGTGCCGACGCCGGTGATGCTGTCCGGCGCCGGGCTGGTGATCGCGGCCGGTGCGTTGATAATCTGGCGCGAACGGCAGTTGGGCCTGGAACGGGGCCGCGCCCGGCAGGGCACGACACCGCAGGGCTGAGGGTTATTCCCGCACCAGCTTTTCGTAGGCTTCGGCCATCTCGCGGGTCAGGGCGCCCACCTCGAAACTATAGGTCCCGATCTGGCCAACGGGCGTCACTTCGGCTGCGGTGCCGGTCAGCCAGCACTGTTCGAACCCTTCCAGTTCGCCCGGCTCGATATGGCGTTCATGCACGGTCACGCCGCGGTCCTGCAACATGCCGATAACCGTCTGCCGCGTGATCCCGTTGAGGAAGCAATCCGGCAGCGGCGTGTGCACCTCGCCATCCTTGACGAAGAAGATGTTGGCCCCCGTCGCCTCGGCCACGTAGCCGCGATAGTCGAACATCATCGCATCCGAACATCCCTTGGCCTCGGCCGCGTGTTTCGACATCGTGCAGATCATGTACAGACCCGCCGCCTTGGCGTGGCTGGGGACGGTTTCGGGGCTGGGGCGTTTCCACTTGGAAATGTCCAGCTTGGCGCCCTTCATCTTGGCGTCGCCGTAATAGGCGCCCCATTCCCACACCGCGATGGCCAGGCGCACCGGGTTGCGGGCCGAGGCCACGCCCATATCCTGGCCCGCGCCGCGCCAGGCCACGGGGCGCACATAGGCATCCGACAGGTTGTTGGCCTTCATCACTTCGTATTTCGCGGCTTCGATCTGCTCGACCGTATAGGGGATCTCAAAGTCGATCATGTTGGCCGATCGCTTCAGCCGCTCGGAATGCTCGACCGACTTGAAGATCTTGCCGTTATAGGCCCGCTCGCCCTCGAACACGGACGAGGCATAGTGCATCGCGTGGGTCAGGATATGCACGTTGGCCTCGCGCCAGGGCACCAATTCCCCGTCCATCCAGATGAAGCCGTCGCGGTCGTCGTAGCCTGCCATGCCGGTGGTCCTTTCTTCTGCGCCCAAATGGGTCAAATTTCTGAATGTTGCGCATTTTAGGTCCGATGTGGACATAATGTTGCGCCAAATTCATGGATCGCTAACAGTTGAGTCTTGGAAAGTCAACAACGCTGACATAAGATTCCCGGAATTGAGCAAGACAGTGATTTGGGGGGAAATTTGATGGCCGAGGGGACGCGACCGACACCGAAGACAGGGCGCAGCCTTCTGTACCTCACCGACGAACAATTGCGTCGCGGGATCGAGGCGATGTTCTTTGCCTATCGCGGCTTCACCGCCGACCCGGACCGCATCCTGGAGGAGCACGGCTATGGCCGCGCCCATCACCGCACGTTGCATTTCATTCATCGCGCGCCGGGCACCACCGTAAACAACCTGCTGTCGATCCTCGGCGTCACGAAACAATCGCTGAACAGGGTATTGCGCACCCTCATCACCGACGGCCTGGTCGAAAGCCGGGTCGGCACCCAGGACAAGCGCGAACGCCACCTTTATCTGACCGAAACCGGGTCAGAGCTGGAACGGCAACTGTCCGACGCACAGCGCGAGCGCATGCGCGCCGCCTACCGCGCCGCCGGGCCAGAGGCGGTGGCCGGCTTCCGCCAGGTGCTGGAGGCGATGATGGACCCCGACATTCGTCGGCACTTCAACCGCCTGTCGGACGGCGGCGCATGACCGCCAGCGCCGAAATTCACCTGCTGATCGTGGATGACGACGCCCGCATCCGCGAGCTGTTGCGCAAATTCCTGGTGCGCCACGGTTTTCTGGTCAGCGCGGCGCGGGATGCCGCCCACGCGCGGCGCCTGCTGGCCGGGCTGGACTTTGACATGATCGTTCTGGACGTGATGATGCCGGGTGAGGACGGGATTTCCCTGACACGCGCCCTGCGCCCCACGATTGCCACGCCGATCCTGCTGCTGACCGCGCGCGGCGAAACCTCTGACCGCATCGCGGGGCTGGAGGCCGGGGCCGACGACTACCTGCCGAAACCCTTCGAGCCGAAGGAATTGCTGCTGCGGATCAACGCGATCCTGCGGCGGATGCCACCCGAACAACAGGCCGCCGACCTGCCCAAGGTGCTGCACCTGGGCCCCCTGCGCTATGACGTGGGCCGGGGCGAGTTGTGGGCCGGCGAGGACCGCGTGCGCCTGACCGCAACCGAGGCGCAATTGATGCGCATCTTTGCCGCCCACCCCGGCGAGGTCATCACCCGCACCCGCCTGGTCGAGGAGTTGGGCCGCGATGACGGGCAGGCCCAGGAACGCGCGGTGGACGTGCAGATCACCCGCCTGCGCCGCAAGCTGGAGGCCGACCCAAAACAGCCACGCTATCTGCAAACCGTGCGTGGGGCGGGCTACATGCTGGCCCCGGATTAACCTTGCCGCACGGGCATATGGCCCCTAGCGTTTGCCCATGACCACCGCGCTGCTGACCCACCCAGACTGCCTGGCCCATCGCACGCCGCCCGGCCATCCCGAACGCCCCGAACGGCTGCAAGCCGTCACCGAGGCGCTGACCGCCGAACGCTTTGCCCTGTTGCTGCGCGAAGAGGCGCCGTTGGCCGATGCGGCGGCTGTGCTGCGCGCCCATCCGCAGATCTACATGGACATCCTGCGCGCCGAGATCCCCGCCGAGGGCACCGTTGCGCTGGACGCCGATACGCATGTTTCACCCGGGTCGCTGGACGCAGCGTTTCGCGCGCTTGGGGGCGCCTTGCGCGCCGTCGATATGGTGCTGGGGGGCCAGGCACAGAACGCCTTTGCCGCCGTGCGTCCGCCGGGCCATCACGCGGAACACAACCGGGCGATGGGGTTCTGCCTGTTCTCCACGGTCGCCATCGCCGCGAAATACGCGTTGGACCATCACGGCCTGTCCCGCGTCGCGGTGATGGATTTCGACGTGCACCACGGCAACGGCACGCAGGATGTGCTGTGGGAGGAGCCGCGCGCGCTGTTCGTGTCCAGCCACCAGATGCCGCTATGGCCCTTTACCGGCGCGCCGGAGGAAAAAGGCGCCCATGACAACGTTCTGAACGTGCCCCTGCCGCCCCATTCCGATGGCGCGCGCGTCCGGGCAGAGTTCGAATCCAAGGTGCTGCCCCGACTGGATGCCTTTGCGCCGGACCTGCTGCTGGTGTCCGCCGGGTTCGATGCGCATACCGCAGATCCGCTGGCGCAACTGCACCTGAGAGAGGCCGATTTCGTATGGATCACAGAGCGGCTGTGCGACATCGCCGACGCCCATTGCGGCGGGCGCATGGTCTCGACACTGGAGGGTGGATATGATCTGGATGCGCTGGCCGCGAGTGCCGCGGCGCATGTGGGTGTTCTGATGGAGCGTGGCGCATGACCGACAAGCCGGTTGCCGAGATGAGTTTCGAAGAGGCCATGGCCGCGCTGGAGGCCGCCGTAAACGCGCTGGAACGGGGCGACGTGCCGCTGGAAGAGTCGATCAGCCTGTCCCAACACGCAGCCGATCTGAAAAAGCACTGCGAGAAAAAGCTGAAGGACGCCGAGGAAAAGGTCGCCGCGATCACGCTGGACGGCGACGGCACCCCCACGGGCACCAAGCCGGTCGAGGGGCTCTGACCCATGTTTCAGGACCAGCTGAAGGACGCCGCCGCGCGGATCGAAACCCGCCTTGCCGACGCCCTGGCCGATGCCGCCGACCAACCCGTGACCCACGCGATGCGCTACGCAGTGTCCGGGGGCAAGCGGCTGCGCGGGTTCCTGGTGATCGAAAGCGCGGCGCTGTACGGCATTGCGCCCGAGCAATCCGTTCATGCCGCCGCCGCGATCGAGGCGCTGCACGCCTACAGCCTGGTGCATGACGACATGCCCTGCATGGACGATGACGACCTGCGCCGGGGCCAGCCCACCGTGCACATCAAATGGGACGACGCAACCGCCGTGCTGGCGGGCGACGCCTTGCAGACGCTGGCCTTTGACCTGCTGGCCGATCCGTCCTGCCACCCCGACCCGGCGGTGCGGGTGGATCTGGTGGCCTCGCTGGCGCGGGCGTCGGGTATCGACGGCATGGTGCTGGGCCAGGCGCAGGATATCGCCGCCGAAACCGCAGGCCGCCCCCTGACCCTGGACGAGATCACCGAGTTGCAGGCGAACAAGACCGGCGCGCTGATCCGCTGGTCGGCAGAGGCCGGCGCGCGCCTGGCACAAGAGGATATCGCGCCCCTGTCCGCCTATGCCACCGCGTTGGGCCTGGCCTTTCAGATCGCCGACGACATCCTGGATGTCGAGGGCGACGCCGCCAAGACCGGCAAGCGGGTGCAAAAGGATGCCGATGCGGGCAAGGCGACCTTTGTTTCACTGCTGGGGCTGGATGGCGCCAAGGCCCGCGCCAAGGCGCTGGTCACAGAGGCCGAGGACGCGCTGGCCCCCTATGGCGCGCGGGCCGATGCCTTGCGGGAAGCGGCCCGTTTCGTTATTGCCCGAGAGGTCTGAGACGCGCGAAACGCCCAAGGAGGGCAATACCTTGACCGAACGTCCCGCCACCCCTCTGCTCGACCGCGTGTCGAGTCCGGCCGACCTGAAGGGCCTGTCCGATGCCGAGTTGACGCAACTGGCCGAAGAGGTCCGGCAGGATATGGTGACCTCGGTCTCGCAGACCGGCGGGCATCTGGGCGCGGGTCTGGGCGTGGTGGAACTGACCGTCGCGCTGCATGCGGTGTTCGACACCCCGCGCGACCGGCTGATCTGGGACGTCAGCCACCAGTGCTATCCGCACAAGATCCTGACCGGGCGACGCGAGCAGATGCTGACCATCCGTCAAAAGGACGGGCTGTCGGGCTTTTGCAAGCGCAAGGAAAGCGAATACGACGCCTTCGGGGCGGGGCACAGCTCAACCTCGATCTCGGCGGCCCTGGGCTATGCGGTCTCGCGCGAATTGGGCAGCGCACCCGAGGCGGGCGTCGGCGACGCCATCGCGGTGATCGGCGACGGGGCGCTGACCGGCGGCATGGCGTTCGAGGCGCTAAACCACGCCGGGCACCTGGGCACGCGGATGATCGTCATCCTGAACGACAACGAAATGTCCATCGCGCCGCCGGTCGGCGCCATGTCGCGCTATCTGAACCGCCTGTATGCGGGCGCGCCGTTCCAGGAATTCAAATCGCTGGCCAAGGGCGCAGTGCGCCACCTGCCCTCCCCCTTTCAGGAGGGGGCGCGGCGCGCCAAGGATCTGATCAAGCACGTCACCGTCGGCGGCACCCTGTTCGAGGAACTGGGCTTTTCCTATGTCGGCCCGATCGACGGGCACGACATGGACCAGTTGCTGGCGGTGCTGCGCACGGTGAAAACCCGCGCCACCGGGCCCATGCTGATCCACACGATCACGCAAAAGGGCAAGGGCTATGCCCCCGCAGAGGCGGCCGCCGACCGTTGCCACGGCGTGTCGAAATTCGACATCGTGACCGGCGAGCAGAAGAAAAGCCCGGCCAACGCGCCGTCCTATACCAAGGTCTTCGCAAACGCCCTGACCGCCGAGGCCAAGGCCGACCGCAAGGTGGTGGCCATCACCGCCGCGATGCCGGACGGCACCGGACTGAACCTGTTTGCCGAACGCTTCCCCGAACGCACCTTTGACGTGGGTATCGCCGAACAGCACGGCGTGACCTTTTCCGCCGGGCTGGCGGCGGGCGGGCAGAAACCGTTCTGCGCGATTTATTCCACCTTCCTGCAACGCGGCTACGACCAGATCGTGCATGACGTGGCGATCCAGCGCCTGCCGGTGCGGTTCGCCATCGACCGGGCCGGGCTGGTGGGGGCGGACGGCGCGACCCATGCGGGCGCCTTCGACGTGGCCTTCCTGGCGAACCTGCCCGGTTTCGTGGTCATGGCCGCCGCCGATGAGGCGGAACTGGTCCACATGGTCGCCACCGCCGTCGCCCATGACGAGGGGCCGATTTCCTTCCGCTTCCCGCGGGGCGAGGGCGTGGGCGTCGAGCTGCCCGAAAAGGGCGTGCCGCTGGAAATCGGCAAGGGCCGCATGATCCAGGAGGGCAGCCGCGTCGCGCTGCTGAACTTCGGCGCGCGCCTGAAAGAGGTGAAAGAGGCCGCCCAGATGCTGGCCGCCAAGGGCATCACCCCCACCATCGCCGATGCCCGCTTTGCCAAGCCGCTGGACGAAGAGTTGATCCTGCGCCTGGCCCGCGAGCATGAGGCCCTGATCACCGTAGAGGAGGGCGCGATCGGCGGCTTTGCCAGCCATGTGTCGCACCTGCTGGCCGAAAAGGGCGCGTTCGACAACGGGCTGAAATTCCGTTCGATGGTGCTGCCCGATACCTTTATCGACCAGGCCAGCCCGGCGGACATGTATACGGTCGCCGGCCTGAACGCGCCGGACATCGAGGCCAAAGTTCTGAGCGTGCTGGGCGAGGCAGGCGCGGCGGCGCAGCGGGCCTAGAAAAACACCCCCGCCAGCGCCACGCCGACCCCGACAAAGGCGTAGCCCGCAATGATATAGGCCCCGTCCAGGGTCATCAGCCCGATGGCGAACAGCGTGATCGCGGTGGCCGCCACCGTGGCCAGCATTGGCACGAATTCCATCAGCGGCATGACCAGGGTCACACCCAGGCAGGTCAACAGCGCAACATGGCTGAGCGGGCGGCGCGCCAGGTGAACCAGGCGCGGGCGCACATGCCGGTCGATCCAGCCCGCGGGGCGGCGCAGCCACTTGACCGCGCGGCACATCCGGTCGGCCGCGATGCTGCGGCGCGCCAACCGCCGGGGCAGCCACAGGCTGGAACGGCCCACCAGCATCTGCGCGGAAACCAGCGCCATGATCAGCGCCCCCATCGTCGGCATGCCCGGGATCGACGAAACCGGCGACACCAGGATCAGCGCGGGCAGCAGCAACAGCGGCGCAAAGGACCGTTCGCCAAGCCCGGCGACGATTTCGGCCACGCTGACGCGCTCGCCCTGAATGCTGGCGACCAGCCGGTCCAGCACCGCGTTGACCGTCAGCGATTCGGGCGCTGCCGGCCGGTCATCCATCGCCCCGGCCCTCGGCCGCCAGTGTCGCGGCCAGGCCCGCGCGGTAATCGGGATGGCGCAGACGCACGCCCAACTCTCGCTTGATGCGGTCGTTGGCCACGCGCTTGGACTCGGAATAAAAGCTGCGGGCCATCGGGCCCAGATCTGCCGTATCGAAATCGACCTCGGGCGGCAGGGGCAGGCCCAGCAATTCGGCGGCAAAGGCCGTCACGTCCTGCGGCGGCGCGGGGTAGTCATCGCCCAGGTTGTAGACCGCGCCGGGATTGGGTGCCGCGATCGAGGCCGCCAGAACCTGCGCGATGTCATCCACATGGATGCGGGAAAACACCTGCCCCGGTTTGATCACACGCTGCGCGCTGCCATCGCGGATACGGTCAAACGGCGCCCGGCCCGGCCCGTAGATCCCCGCCAGGCGAAAGATGTGCAGCGGCAGACCCAGATCGGCCCAGGCTCGTTCGGCCGCCACACGGGCATGGCCGCGCGCGGTGCCCGGGGTGCAGGGGGTATCCTCTGACACCCAGCCACCGGCATGATCGCCGTAAACCCCGGTCGTGGACAGGTAGCCGACCCAACGCAGGTTGGGCGCGGCGCGCAGCGCCGGGCCAAGCGCGGCCACCACCGGATCGCCCTCCGGGCCGGGGGGAACGGAACTCAGGACATGGGTGGCCTGCTCCAGCGCGGGCGACAGGTCGCCGCCGGGCCAGATCATGGGTTCCACACCCTCGGCTTGCAGGGGGGCGGCGTTCTCGGCGCTGCGGGTGGTGCCGATCACGCGCCAGTCCGACCCCAACAGCCGAACCAGTGCGCGCGCGGAATACCCATGGCCGATCGAAAGAAGAACATGTGTCATGCCCCCTAGATCGCCCTCACGGTCCAGTTGTGCAAGATGCGCCGTGCGGTCTTGAACCGATTGGCCGATAGCGCACATTAGAAAGGCGCGTCAGCGAAGGGAGCCTTGCATGCAGATCGCGGACCAGCACCGCCCCATCCAGACACCGGACCTGCCCGAGCCGTTGGCCTTTACCGACCCGGCCGCGGCGGTGGAGCACCTGGAAGAGCTTTACCGCACCTCCGTCCAGTTCCTGCGCACCCGCTTTTCCGACATCCTGCGCGGTGGCCCGGTCGGCGCCCGGTTCCGCGCCTTTTACCCAGAGGTCCGCTTTGCCACCGCGACCCACGCGCAGGTGGACAGCCGACTCAGCTTTGGCCATGTCGCCGAACCGGGTATCTATGCTGCCACGGTGACGCGGCCCGACCTGTTTGCAAATTACCTGCGCCAACAGATCGGCCTGCTGGTGGAAAACCACGGACAGCCGGTGCAGATCGGCCCGTCCCAGACGCCGATCCCGCTGCATTTCGCGGTGGCCGGGGCCGGCGGGCTGAACGTGCCGCAAGAGGGCGCGCTGGACATCCCCCTGCGCGACCTGTTCGACGTGCCCGACCTGGGCGCCACAAACGATGACATCATGAACGGCACGCTCAGCTTGCCAGAGGGCGCGCCGCGGCCGCTGGCCCCCTTTACCGCGCAGCGGGTGGATTATTCCCTGGCCCGGCTGGCGCACTACACCGCGACCGACCCCGCGCATTTCCAGAACCATGTGCTGTTCACCAACTACCAGTTCTACGTCGAAGAATTCGAGGGCTATGCCCGCGCCGCCCTGGCCGACCCGAACAGCGGCTATACCATGCTGGTCGGCCCCGGCGATGTCGAGATCACAGATCCCAAGGCCCCCCTGACCGCACCGGCCAAGCTGCCGCAGATGCCCAGCTATCACCTGAAACGCGCGGACGGGCAGGGCATCAGCCTGGTCAATATCGGCGTCGGCCCGTCGAACGCGAAAACCGCAACGGACCATATCGCGGTGCTGCGCCCCCATGCCTGGCTGATGGTCGGCCACTGCGCGGGGCTGCGCAATTCCCAGCGGCTGGGCGATTTCGTGCTGGCCCACGCCTATCTGCGCGAGGATCACGTGCTGGACGACGACCTGCCCGTCTGGGTGCCGATCCCGGCCCTGGCGGAAATCCAGGTCGCCCTGGCCGAGGCCGTGGCCGAAACCACCCAACTGGAGGGGTTCGAACTGAAGCGCATCATGCGCACGGGCACGGTGGCCACCATCGACAACCGCAACTGGGAACTGCGCGACCAATCCGGCCCGGTGCAACGCCTGAGCCAGTCACGCGCCATCGCGCTGGACATGGAAAGCGCGACCATCGCGGCCAACGGCTTTCGCTTTCGCGTGCCCTATGGCACCCTGTTGTGCGTGTCTGACAAGCCCCTGCATGGCGAGTTGAAGTTGCCGGGCATGGCCAGCGACTTCTACAAGACGCAGGTCGCACGCCATCTGGCCATCGGCATCCGCGCGATGGAGCGGCTGCGCGACATGCCGCTGGAACGGATTCACAGCCGGAAACTGCGCAGTTTCGAGGAAACCGCGTTCCTGTGACGGCCCGCCATCGGCGGAAATTGCGGGAATCTGGCCACAAAAACTTAGGAAAACGCGCGTTTTTGCCCACAAATCGTTGTGTGTGCCCCCAAGATAACGTTTACTCCGTCCGATAAAGCCCCAGAACTGGGCGCGAACGAGGAGAGGACATATGGCAAAACCGATGACCAAGACGCAACTGGTCGCCGCCCTGGCCGAGGAAATGGGCGCCGACAAGAAGGCCGCAGGCGCGGCGCTGGATGCGATCACCGCCATCATCACCCGCGAAGTGTCGGCCGGCGGCGCTGTCACCCTGCCGGGCGTGGGCAAGATTTACTGCCGCGAACGCCCCGAGCGTATGGTGCGCAACCCCGCCACCGGCGAGCAGTTCAAGAAAGAGGCCGACAAGGTGGTCAAGATGACCATCGCCAAGGCGCTGAAGGACAGCGTCAACGGCTAAGCCTTCCGTCAGGATCGGCATTCTTTTAGGGTCGCCGTGGGGCGGCCCTTTTCTTTGAGAGGTCACATGGATTTTCGCGCGCTGGCGATGGGGCTGGCCTTTGCCTTCATCTGGGCCTCGGCCTTTACCTCGGCGCGGATCATCGTGGCCGATGCCCCGCCGCTGACCGCGCTGGCCCTGCGGTTCCTGATTTCCGGCCTGCTGGGCGTGGGCATCGCATTGGCTCTGGGGCAAAGCTGGCGGCTGACCCGCGCACAATGGCGCGCGACGGCGATCTTCGGGATCAGCCAGAACGGGCTGTATCTGGGCCTGAACTTCGTCGCCATGCAGACGCTGGAGGCCTCTATGGCCTCGATCATCGCGTCCACCATGCCGCTGTTGGTGGCCCTGTTCGGCTGGATCGTGCTGGGCGAACGGGTGCGCCCGCTGGGCGTGCTGGGGCTGGTGGTGGGTTTTGCCGGGGTCGCGCTGATCATGGGCACCCGCATCACCGGCGGCGTGGACCTGTACGGGCTGGTGCTGTGCATCGTCGCGGTCTTTGCGCTGACGGCGGCAACGCTGTCGGTGCGCGGGGCATCCTCTGGCGGGAATGTGCTGATGATCGTGGGGTTGCAGATGCTGCTGGGGGCCGCGGCCCTGGGGCTGGCCGCGCTGGTCGCGGGCGAGGCGTGGGAGGTGACGTGGAGCGCCAAGCTGATCGCCGCCTTTGCCTATACCACCCTTTTCCCCGGCCTGATCGCCACGCTGATCTGGTTCCTGCTGGTGCGCCGGATCGGCGCGGTGCGCGCGGCAACCTTCCACTTCCTCAGCCCGTTCTTCGGGGTCGGCATCGCCGCGCTGCTGCTGGGCGAACGGCTGGGACCATGGGACGTGGCGGGCGTCGCCATCATCATGGCCGGCATCCTGGCGGTGCAGTTGTCGAAACAGGCGCGGGATGTCACAGCGCGGTGATGCGCCGTTGAGGGATTCACAACTGCCGCCACATAAAGTAACGTCTAGACAACCACGTAATGGCGGTGAACCTGATGGCGGACATCGAAAACGCAATTGAGGACGTTGTGCGTAAGCGTTTCGCGGGCGTGAACATCGTGCGCGTCGATGTCGAAGAGGGCGAAGATCACGACGGTGATCGTGTCTTCTTTGTGAACGTTGTCTTTGATGCGGATATCAAGGACTTGGACGCCTCGCGCCTGTCCAGTATTACTCGGCACCTTCGCACAAGGCTGTTCGATATGGGAGAGGATCGCTTTCCCTATACGCGCTTCGTTTCCAAGGCTGACTTCGAAGGGGCCGCAGCCTGAACCCGGTCGACCTGATTTCCACCGCGCGCAGATTGGCACGTGGGACCGGCAAGCCGAGACAGGCCGATCTGAAACGCGCGGTCAGTACCGCATATTATGCCATCTTCCATGCCATGTGCCGAAATGCGGCCGACATGCTGATCGGCACGACCAAGGCGGCACGCTCGCAACCGGCATGGCTGCAGACCTACCGTGCGATCGAACACAGGCAGGCCAAGAACCAGTGCACGAACGGGAAGATAAAGCGTTTTCCAAAGGATGTAGAAGATTTCGCAGCGCTTTTCATCGAGGCACAGGATGCGCGGCATCGAGCTGACTACGATCCTTGTTCGAAATTCACACGTAGCGAGGTGTTAATTCTGATCGCGCGTGTGGAAGAGGCAATTGCCGCTTTCAAAAGGGTGCCGAAGTCCGACCGCCGCGCCTTTGCGGCCTTCGTGGTGTTGAAGCTTCGTTAGCCGATCTGCCCCCTGTTTTCCCCCACCTGCCCGCGATGCAGCAGCCAATGGTCCAGGATCACGCAGGCGGCCATCGCCTCGGCCACGGGCACGGCGCGGATGCCGACGCAGGGATCGTGGCGGCCCTTGGTGACGATTTCCGTATCCTCGCCCGATTTGGTGATCGTGCGGCGTGGCGTCAGAATGGACGAGGTCGGCTTTACCGCGAAGCGGACCACAACGTCCTGCCCGGTAGAAATGCCGCCCAGGATACCGCCCGCGTGGTTGGAGGAATAGACCGGCCCATCCGGGCCCATGGTGATTTCGTCAGCATTTTCGCTGCCGGTCAGGGTGGCTGCGGCCATCCCCTCGCCGATCTCCACCCCCTTTACGGCATTGATGCTCATCATCGCGGCGGCCAGGTCGGTGTCCAGCTTGCCGTAGATCGGGGCGCCCAGCCCGGCGGGCACGCCGCGCGCGGCCACCTCGACCACGGCGCCGACGGAATCGCCCGATTTGCGCAGACCGTCCAGATACGTAGCCCAATCCGACGCCGCCTGCGCATCGGGCACCCAGAACGGGTTACGCGCAATCTCATCCCAATCGAAACGCGCCCGGTCGATGCGATGCGGGCCGATCTGCACCATGTAGCCGGTGATCTGAATTCCCGGCGCCAGCAGTCCCAGGGCCGCGCGCGCCACGCCCCCTGCGGCCACCCGGGCCGCCGTTTCACGGGCCGAGGATCGCCCGCCCCCGCGATAGTCGCGGATGCCGTATTTCTGCCAGTAGGTGATGTCGGCATGGCCGGGGCGGAACTTTTCCGCGATCTCGCTGTAATCCTTGGACCGCTGGTCGGTGTTGCGGATCATCAACTGAATCGGCGTGCCGGTGGTCTGCCCCTGGAACACGCCAGACAGGATTTCCACCGCATCGGGTTCCTGCCGCTGGGTGGTGAACCGGCTCTGCCCCGGTTTGCGGCGGTCCAGCCATTCCTGCAACTGCCCCGCGTCCACGGGCACCCCCGGCGGGCAACCGTCCACCGTGGCGCCCAGGGCGGGCCCGTGGCTTTCGCCCCATGTGGTGACGCGGAACAGGTGACCGAAGGTGTTCAGGCTCATGGGGTGCACTCCTTTGGCCTTGGCATAGCGGGCGGGCGGATGCCCCTCAAGCGCTTTCCCTTGCCCGTGCCGGGGCGCGGGGCTAGGGTGTCTGTCACCTCGGGGTGCCCTGAACAGGGCTGAGATGCGGGCCAGGCCCGCGAACCCGTCGAACCTGACCCGGTTAGAACCGGCGGAGGGAAGGTCGCAGGACATCCCCGCACCCTTGCCCGTCCGCCCCTGCAAAGGAGGAGGACCATGAAACTTCCCATCATCGCCGCAGCCGCCCTGTGTGCCGCGCCCGCGCTGGCCGACACGCCCGTCCTGACGGTCTATACCTATGACAGCTTTGTCGCCGACTGGGGCCCCGGCCCGCAGATCGAGGCCGCGTTCGAGGAAACCTGCAACTGCGATCTGAAATTCGTGGGCGCTGGCGATGGCGCCGCGCTGCTGTCGCGCCTGCAGCTGGAGGGTTCGCGCAGCGAGGCCGACATCGTCCTGGGCCTGGACACGAACCTGACGGCGGCGGCCCGTGAAACCGGGCTGTTCGCCGATCACGGGATCAGCGCCGATTTCGACCTGCCCGTCGCCTGGGACGACCCCACCTTTCTGCCCTATGACTGGGGCTATTTCGCCTTTGTCTATGACAAGACGCGGCTGGAAACCCCGCCCGCCAGCTTCACCGACCTGATCGCCGCGCCCGACGACCTGAAGGTGGTGATCCAGGATCCGCGATCCTCCACCCCCGGCCTGGGCCTGATGCTGTGGGTCAAGGCCGCCTATGGCGCAGACGCGGCCGACATCTGGGCGGGGCTGGCCCCCCATGTGCTGACCGTCACCAAGGGCTGGTCGGAATCCTATGGCCTGTTCCTGGATGGCGAGGCCGACATGGTCCTGTCCTATACCACCTCGCCCGCCTATCACCTGATCGCGGAAGAGGACGACACCAAGGCCGCCGCCGCGTTCGCCGAGGGGCATTACATGCAGATCGAGGTGGCCGGGCGGCTGGCCGCCAGCGATCAGCCAGAACTGGCGGACGCCTTCCTGCGCTTCATGCTGAGCGACGCGTTTCAGGCGGTGATCCCCACCACCAACTGGATGTATCCGGCGGTGACGCCTGCGGGCGGGTTGCCCGGCGGGTTCGACACGCTGATTACCCCCGACCGCGCGCTGATCTACAGCGCGCAGGAGGCCGCGCAAATCCGCGACGCGGCACTGGCCGAATGGCGCGACGGGCTCAGCCGCTAGGGGCGGCCCTACCGCTGGGGCTGGCCGCCGGGGCGCTGGTGCTGGCGCTCAGCCTGGGCACGCTGGGCGCGGTTGCTTGGCGGGCCGAGGGCGGCACCGGCCTGTCCCCGGCCGACTGGGCGGCGATCCGGTTTTCGCTGCTCCAGGCGGTGCTGTCCGCGGGGCTGAGCTGCCTGCTGGCCATCCCCGTGGCCCGCGCGCTGGCCCGGCGCCGGTTTCCGGGGCGGGGCCTGTTGATTACGCTGCTGGGCGCCCCTTTGATCCTGCCGGTGATCGTGGGCGTGCTGGGCCTGCTGGCGGTGTTCGGACGCAACGGGATGCTGTCGGCCGTGCTGGACCCGTTCGGGCTGGGGCCGGTGAACATCTACGGGCTGCACGGCGTCGTGCTGGCGCACGTCTTCTTCAACCTGCCCATGGCGACCCGGCTGATCCTGCAAGGCTGGCTGGCAATCCCCTCGGAACGGTTCCGGCTGGCCGCTGCCCTGGGCTTTGGCCCCGGCGATGTGGCCCGGCGGCTGGAACGCCCGATGCTGCGCGAGGTGCTGCCGGGCGCCTTTCTGGTAACCTTCCTGATCTGCATCACCAGCTTTGCCGTTGTTCTGACGCTGGGCGGCGGGCCGCGCGCGACGACCGTGGAACTGGCGATCTACCACGCCTTTCGGTTCGAATTCGACCTGGGCCGCGCGGCGCTGCTGTCGCTGGTCCAGTTCGGGCTGTGCGCGGCGGCGGCGCTGCTGGCCCTGGGCGCGGCGCTGCCGACGGGGTTTTCCGGCGGGCTGGACAGGCCCCTGGCCCGCTGGGATGCCGATAGCAGCGTCTTGCGGCTGCAGGACGCCGCCGTCCTGTCGCTGGCCGCCGGGTTCCTGATGGTGCCACTGATGCTTGTCGTGGTTCGCGGCCTGCCCGGCCTGGCCGATCTGCCGCCCGCGGTCTGGCAGGCGGCCGGGCGCTCGGTGGCGGTTGCGCTGGCCTCTGCCGTGCTGTGCGTGGGGCTGGCGCTGCCGATCGCGCTGGCCGCAACACGGCTGGGCGGGGCGCGCGGCGCGGCGCTGCAGGGGACGGGCATGCTGGCGATCGCCGCCTCACCGCTGGTGATGGGCACGGGGCTGTTCATCCTGCTGTTTCCCGTCGCCAATCCGGTGGCCCTGGCCCTGCCCGTCACCGCGCTGGTCAACGCCGCGATGAGCCTGCCATTTGCCCTGCGCGCCCTGACCCCCGCCGTGGCAGAGGCCGCCCGCAGCCATGGCCGCCTGGCCGACAGCCTGGGCCTGCGCGGGCTGGCCCGGCTGCGGCTGGTCACCCTGCCCCGGCTGCGCCGTCCCCTGGGGTTCGTGCTGGGGCTGGCGGCGGCGCTGTCGATGGGCGACCTGGGGGTGATCGCGCTGTTCGCCGACCCCGATCAGGCCACGCTGCCCTTGCAGCTCTATGCCCTGATGGGCGCCTACCGGATGGAGCAGGCCGCCGGCGCCGCGCTGCTGCTGCTGGTGCTCAGCCTCGGGCTGTTCTGGATCTTCGATCGCGGGGGGCGGGTGAATGCTGCGCTTTGACAAGGTGACCATCCGGCAGGGCGACTTTTCCCTGAGCGCCGATTTCACCGTCCCCGCCGGGCGGATCGTGGCCCTGCTGGGGCCATCGGGTGCGGGGAAATCCACGCTGATCGACACGGTGGCCGGGTTCCTGGCGCCCGACAGCGGCCGCATCCTGTGGCAGGGCACCGATATCACCCCCCTGCCCCCGGCCGCGCGCCCGGTTTCGGTGCTGTTCCAGGACAACAACCTGTTCCCGCACCTCAGCGTTGCCCAGAATGTCGGGCTGGGCCTGCGGCCCGACCTGCGCCTGTCTGCCGACCAGCACGCGGCCGTTTCCGCCGCGCTGCACCGCGTCGGCCTGCAAGACCTGGAGCGCCGCAAACCCGCCGCCCTGTCGGGTGGACAACGCAGCCGCGTCGCGCTGGCGCGGATGCTGTTGCGCGCCCGCCCGGTGATGCTGCTGGATGAACCCTTTGCCGCGCTCGGCCCCGCGCTGAAGGCCGATATGCTGCGCCTGGTGGCGGAACTGGCCGACGAAACCGGGGCAACCGTACTGATGGTCACCCACGACCCCGGCGATGCGCGCGCCATCGCGCAGGACACCGCGTTGGTGGATGGGGGCCGGGTGGCGCCCCCGCGCGACACCGGCACGCTGTTGGCCGACCCGCCCCCGGCGCTGCGGGCCTATCTGGGCTGACCGGCCCCTTCTTCTTGGCAAAAATACCCCCGCCGGAGGCACGATCTTTCATCGAAAGATCGTCAAATGAAAAACGCGCCCCGAGGGGCGCGTTTCACTGTCCGATCAGGCGAACCTGTCAGATCTCTTTCTTGGGCTTGTAGGGGGCCCAAAGACGCTTGTTGGTGAAGTACAGCAGCACCGTCAGGGCCAGCAGGATACCGATCGAGATGAACCCGGCCTGCTTGCGCTGCATCAGCTTGGGCTCTGCCGACCACATCAGGAAGGCGGCCACGTCCTGCGCGACCTGCTCGGCCGTGGCTTCGGTGCCGTCCGCGTAATCCACGTCGTCGCCGTAGATCGCCGGGGCCATGGCGCTCCAGTTATCCGGGAAGACCTCGTTGTAGTAGTAGAAGGTCCCCGCCTCTTCCTTGGTCTCGTCGCTGAAGCTCAGCAGGTAGGTGGCGATGTACTCGGGGCCACCGATACCCTTGAACAGCTGGTTCAGGCCCAGGCCGTTCGGCCCATGGAAGCCCGAACGCGCCTTGGCCATCACGGTCAGGTCGGGCGCGCCCGGATAGGTCCCGGCCGGGAAATAATCCACTGGCTTGGCGGGACGCCAGTCGTCGATCTCTTCGTCGAACACTTCCCAGCTGGCGGCGTACTCGCGCATCGCCTGTTCCGACAGGGCAGGCCCGCCGGGTTCAGACAGCGCGCGGAACGGCAGCAGTTCCAGGCCGTGGCAGGCCGAGCAGATCTCGGTAAAGACCTGCAGACCGCGTTGCAGCTGCGCCTGGTCGTAGGTGCCGAACGGCCCTTCGAACGGGAAGTCGAAATCGGTGACATGCCCGCCACCGCCGGCGGCCTGGGCACTGCCCGCCCCCAGGGTAAGGGCGGTCAGCGCGGTGATCGTGAGTTTCTTGAACATTCTTCCGATCCCTTTTCTCACTCGGCCGGGGTGGCGTTGCCCGAGGCAGCACCTTCGCCGTAGTGCGCGTTGAAGTCTTCCTCGATGGTTTCCGGTTGCGGCAGCGGCTTCTCGATCACGCCCAGAACCGGCAGCACGACCAGGAAGTAGGCGAACCAGACCGCAGACCCGATCAGCGCGATGGTCGGGTAGATGCCTTCGGCCGGCATGGCCCCCGCCCACATCAGGACGAAGAAGTCGATGAAGAAGACCCAGAACGCGATCTTGAACATCGGGCGATAGCGTCCCGAACGCACGTTCGAGGTGTCCAGCCAGGGCAGCAGCGCCATCACGATGATCGAGCCGAACATCGCGATCACGCCGAAGAACTTGGCATCGATCACGCCGAAGGACATCCAGTCGAGGATCTGCACCAGCCACACATCGCCGTCAAAGGCCCGCAGGATCGCGTAGAACGGCAGGAAGTACCATTCGGGCACGATATGCGTCGGCGTCACCATCGGGTCGGCCGGGATGTAGTTGTCCGGGTGGCCCAGGTAGTTCGGCATGAAGCCCACGACCGCGAAGAAGACGATCATGATAATGCCCAGGGCGAACAGGTCCTTGATGACGAAGTAGGGCCAGAACGGCAGGGTGTCTTTCTCGGCCTCTTCCTTGGACGTGCGGCGCACCTCGACCCCGGTGGGGTTGTTGTTGCCGGTCGTGTGGAAGGCCCAGACATGGACGATGGACAGGCCCAGGATCACGAAGGGCAGCAGGTAGTGCAGCGAGAAGAAGCGCGTCAGCGTCGGGTTGCCGACGGCCGGGCCGCCCTGCAGCCAGGTCAGCAGCGCGTCACCCACAAACGGGATCGCACCAAACAGGCCGGTGATCACGGTGGCGCCCCAGAACGACATCTGGCCCCACGGCAGCACGTACCCCATGAAGGCTGTTGCCATCATCGCCAGGTAGATCAGGATACCGATGATCCAGGTCACCTCGCGCGGGGACTTGTACGAGCCGTAGTAGATGCCACGGAAGATGTGCAGATACACCGCGATGAAGAACAGCGAGGCGCCGTTCGAGTGCAGGTAGCGCAGGAAGTGGCCGCCGTTCACGTCGCGCATGATGTGCTCGACCGACTCGAAGGCCAGGCTGACATGCGGCACGTAGTGCATCGCCAGCACGATGCCGGTGACGATCTGCAGCACCAGCGCAAAGAACAGGACAATGCCCCAGATCCACATCCAGTTCAGGTTCTTGGGCGTGGGGATCATCAGCGTGTCGTAGATCAGGCCGACGATCGGCAGGCGCCGATCCAGCCATTTTTCCGGGCCGGATTTCGGCTCGTAGTGATCATGAGGAATACCGGACATCGGGCTCTCCCTTAACCGAGTTTGATCGTCGTCTCGTCAACGAAGGACGCGACCGGGATGTAGAGGTTCTCGGGCGCCGGGCCCTTGTGAATGCGGCCCGCCGAGTCGTAGTGCGAGCCGTGGCAGGGGCAGAACCAGCCGCCGAAATCGCCCGACTGGTTGCCGATCGGAACACAGCCCAGGTGGGTGCAGACGCCGATCATGACCAGCCACTTGCCCTCGTCGTCGAGGGTGCGGTTTTCATCGGTGGCCGGCCCCGGCTTGTTCGGGTTGCGCGAGTCGGTGTCACGCAGCTTGTCAACGTCGAAGCTGCGGGCCAGGTCGATATCTTCCTGGGTGCGCAGACGGATGAACACCGGCTTGCCCAGGTATTTGACGGTGATCTGCTGACCTTCGACGACAGACCCAACGTCCACCTGGATCGAGCTGAGCGCCCGAACATCGGCAGAGGGGTTCATCTGATCCACCAGCGGCCAGACCGCCGCCCCGGTGGCGACAACACCGGCGCCCGCCGTGGCGTAGTAAAGGAAGTCGCGGCGGGAGCCGTCGGTATCTTCTGCGTGCGACACGAGAATTCTCCTTTCCGTGGCCGGGTCGCCGGCCGATTCTTCAAAAACGGGTCGGAATCGCACGCGCGTGCGACCCGACCGTTTGCGACACTTACCTAGCCCCCACGGTGACTTGCGTCCAGCGGACATAGCCGCGCAGCGCGGTCCGCAAAGGCCGATCGGCACATCGTCTACGGTCGTATACTCCGGGGTATCCGGGCCAGCCAGACTAAATAAGTTCTAAGCTGAGCTTCTGAGACGTTCTGGCGCAGAAGTCGCCCCAACGACCGCCGAAGTTTCACGCGCTTTTGAAAATATTGCTTCCCTGTGCGGCGTCATACCCGGCGCAGGCGCAGGCGACCCAGGGCGGTGGCGTCGATTTCAACCCCCGGCCCATGCGTCCCGATGCGAATCGTGCGCCGCATCCGGGCTGTTCCGTTCATCTGATCGGGTTCCCGGCGCAGGCGAATGCCCTCGTCGGCTTCATCCATCGCGTCCTCTGCCCTTTGATCCCGGCGGGCCGGTTCGCGGACCTGCGTGGCGACATAGGCAACCAGCGCCACAGCGCCATAGCGCAGGGCGACACGGGCCACGACAGGGGCCAGCGGGGCAAGGGGCAGGGGCATGTGAAACCTCCGTCACTATCGCGGTCAGATTAGCCCGGCACGGGCAGAGCTGTCCATTCACTTGTCCGGCAGGTACCTCAGACGGCGCAGAGCCGCCCGTCGGCCTGCCCGGTGATGGTCGCGGTCACGATCTGCCCCTCGGGCCGATCGCTGGCAAAGGTGACCTCGGTGAATTGCGCGGTGCGGCCCATGCGCGGGCTTTCCATCAGAATGTCGTGGGTCTTGCCCTGCTGTTCACCCAGATGCTGCGCCACGCGGTCATCGCCGACGGCACGCAGGCGGGCCGCCCGGTCGCGGATCGCGGCGCCATCCACCTGGGGCATCCGGGCGGCCGGCGTACCCGGCCGGGGCGAATAGGGAAAGACGTGCAGCCAGGTCAGCCCGCAGTCCTGAACCAGGCGCAGGGTGTTTTCGAACATCGCCTCGGTCTCGGTCGGAAAGCCCACGATGATATCGGCCCCAAAGGTCATGTCCGGGCGCAGGCGCCGGGCCTCTTGGCAGAACCGGATCGCGTCGGCGCGGGCATGGCGCCGCTTCATCCGTTTCAGGATCAGGTCGTCGCCCGATTGCAGCGACAGGTGCAGATGGGGCATCAGGCGGGGTTCCTCGGCGATGGCCGCCATCAGGGCCGGGTCCGCCTCGATGGAGTCGATCGAGGAAATCCGCAGGCGCGGCAGTTCTGGCACCAGCTTCAGGATACGGCGGACCAGATCGCCCAGCCGTGGTTCGCCGGGCAGGTCGGCGCCCCAACTGGTCAGGTCGACGCCGGTCAGCACCACCTCATTATACCCGCGCGCGACCAGGCGACCGATCTGGTCGGCCACCACCCCCGCAGGCACCGACCGCGAATTGCCCCGACCAAAGGGGATGATGCAAAAGGTGCAGCGGTGATCGCAGCCATTCTGCACCTGAACAAAGGCTCGTGACCGCGTGCCGAACCCGTCGATCAGGTGCCCGGCGGTATCGCGCACCGACATGATGTCGTCCACGCGCACCTTTTCGGTGTCGCCGATGAAATCGGGGCCTGTGGCGATGCCTTGCCATGTCTCGGGGCGCATCTTTTCGGCGTTGCCGATCACCAGATCGACCTCTGCCATCTCGGCAAACCGCTGGGGTTCGGTCTGCGCCGCGCAGCCCGTGACCACGATCCGCGCATCCGGGTTTTCGCGCCGCAGACGGCGGATGTCCTGGCGGGCCTTGCGCACGGCCTCTGCCGTGACGGCGCAGGTGTTGACGATCACGGCGTTTTCCAGCCCCGCCTCTTGGGCCAGTTCCTGCATCGCCGCGGTTTCATAGGCGTTCAGGCGGCATCCAAAGGTGGCAAAGCGCGGCGCCAGCCCGGCCATCACGCGCCCCCCAGGAAATCGGGCGTGAACACCCCGTCGAACACATGCGCCGTGGGTCCGGTCATCCAGACCCCATCCGCGCGCCAGTCGATATGGATCGTGCCGCCGTCCAGATCGATCCGCACCGCCCGCCCGGTCAGCCCGCGCCGCGCCGCGGCCACCGCCGTCGCGCAAGAGGACGAGCCGGAGGCCAGCGTGATGCCCGTACCCCGTTCCCACACCCGCATGCGCAGATGGTCGGGGCCGACCAGATGGGCAACCTGAACGTTCGTGCGCTCGGGGAACAGGGGGTGGTGTTCGTGTTCCGGGCCAAAGGTGGACAGGTCCACCGCCCCGGCATCGCGCACGAAAAAGGTGCAGTGCGGGTTGCCCATGCCGGTGGCCACCGGATCGCCCGGGATCGGCAGGTACAGCGTGTCCACATCGCGCGCCAGCGGCACCGACGCCCAGTCCAGCAGCGGCGCCCCCATGTTGACCGAGGTCAGCCCGCCGCCCGCATCGACCGCCGCCAGCCGCCCCCGTTCGGTCAGCAGGGTCACGGCATCGGCACCTGTTTCGTCCATCACCAGGCGCGCGACACAGCGGGTCGCGTTCCCGCAGGTGGCGGACAGCGACCCATCGGCATTGTAAAAGGTCAGCCGCGCGTCGGCCCCTTCGGCGGCCTCGATCAGCGCCAACTGGTCGAATCCCGCGCCCCGGTGCCGGTCGGCGATGGCCACAACCTGCCCCGCCGTCAGGGTTACGCCCCCCTGCCGGTTGTCGATCACGACGAAATCGTTGCCCAGCCCGTGCATCTTGAGGAAGGGCAGCCCGTTCTTATGTGCCATCTGCGCCATGGAGGGGGCATATAAAGGGGCCGCGAGGACGAATCCAGCGCGGCAGCGAAAAAACCCCGTTTTTGCCCTTGACCCCCCCGGCCGGTTTTTCTACCTAGCAGGCCTCAAGTGGGCCGTTAGCTCAGTTGGTAGAGCAACTGACTTTTAATCAGTGGGTCGCAGGTTCGAATCCTGCACGGCTCACCACTGGAATCCAGACGATGACGCAAATCGCGAACCGACGCGCAGAGCGCGACGGGCGGTTTGCGCGGGGTTGTCTTTTCCCATGATTGCGGGCCGGTTGCGACGGCAAGCGCCTTTTCGAAACTCCAGATGCCCGTCGTGTCGTGGTCACCGCCCTCCCGCGGACGGGGCGCTACACCTGATGTTCAGACCGGGGCCGCATTTGCCCCGGCCCCGATCAGGTTATCGCATGCCCACGGCCAACGCCTTGCCATGCGGGCAAGGGTGGGCAGCTGGTCGCGATCCGGCGCCTCGGATCAGAGGCTGGCGTCCAGCGCCGCCAGGATCGCGTCGCCCATCTGCGCGGTGGTGGCCGGGGTGCCGCCCTCGGCCTGCATCAGGTCGGCGGTGCGCACACCATCGGCCAGCACCTTTTCCACGGCCTGTTCCAGGCGCGTGGCCTCTTCCCCCTGATCGAAGGAATAGCGCAGCGCCATCGCAAAGCTCAGGACACAGGCGCAGGGGTTGGCCTTGCCCTGCCCGGCGATATCGGGGGCCGAGCCGTGCACCGGCTCATACAGCGCCTTGGGTCGGCCGTTTTCCATCGGTGCGCCCAGGCTGGCAGAGGGCAGCATACCCAGGCTGCCGGTCAGCATCGCGGCCACGTCGGACAAGAGGTCGCCGAACAGGTTGTCGGTCACGATCACGTCGAACTGCTTGGGCCAGCGGCACAGCTGCATGCCGCCCGCATCCGCGTACATGTGGCTCAGCTCGACATCCGGGTAATCGGCGTCGTGAACGCGCTGCACGACCTCGCGCCACAGGATGCCCGATTCCATAACGTTGGCCTTCTCCATCGAGCAGACCTTGTTGCCGCGCTTGCGCGCCAGCTCAAAGGCCGAGCGCGCGACGCGGTCGATTTCAGCCTCGGTATAGCGTTGGGTGTTGATGCCGACGCGCTGGCCGCCCTCTTCGATGATGCCGCGCGGTTCGCCGAAATAGATGCCGCTGGTCAGTTCGCGCACGATCATGATGTCCAGCCCAGACACCACGTCGCGTTTCAGCGAACTGAAATCGGCCAGCGCATCGAAACACTGGGCCGGGCGCAGGTTGGCGTACAGGTCCATTTCCTTGCGCAGGCGCAGCAGGCCGCGTTCCGGTTTGACGCTGAAATCCAGGTCGTCGTATTTCGGCCCGCCCACGGCGCCCAGCAGAACCGCGTCCACCTCTTGCGCCTTGGCCATGGTGGCGTCGGACAGCGGCACGCCATGCACGTCATAGGCGGCCCCTCCCACCAGATCCTCGGTCACGTCAAAGGCCAGCCCGCGCTTGTCGCCGAACCAGTCGATGATGCGGGTCACCTCGGCCATCACTTCGGGGCCGATGCCGTCGCCGGGCAGGATCAGAAGGGTGTTGGTCATGGGGGCGGTCCTTGTTCACATAGGTCGGATGGGGCGTAGCCCCTCGCCCCGCAGGGGTCAAGGCAGGGCGATGTCCACCCAGACCAGCCGGTGCCGGGACGCCACCGCGACGGTTTCGGCCAGCGGGCCGCCGTCGGGCCACAGCACGCCCGCCCCCACCACCGCCAGATCGGCAGAGGGCAGAACGTAATCCACCCGCAAATTGCCGGGGCCATCGTCATCCCAATCGGCGATGTCCAGCGCGGGATCGCCCCGGTGGGCGGCGTTGGCGCCCCCCTGCCACGCCGCCGCCCGCCCACCTGCGGATCGCGGGGCCGGATCGGTCAGCCGCGGATCGGCCAGCAGCGCGCGCATCGCCGCGCCGTGGCCGTCGCCGTCCACCGGGTCCAGATTGGCATCGCCCAGCAGGACGAAGCGGTCACGGGGTGGCGGCGGGCCGGGCAACGCGCCCTCCAGATAGCGCAGCCACAGGCGCAGCTCGTCCCGGTTGCGCAGCCCGTTACGATCCTCTGGCCCATCAAACACTGGCGGCGTCGCGTGGTAGGCCAGCAGGTGCAGCACCGTGGCGCCCACCTGCACCGGCACATCCCAATGCCCGGTGGTGGACAGCCGTTGCACCGCCTGCGCCGCGGCAGTGGGAAAGGGGCGCCCCGCCCGCATCGGCAGCACAGCCCCCGGCATATCCGCCCAGATCAGGCCGGACAGGTCGCGCACCGCATCTGCCCGGATCGGAAAGCGGGACAGGATCGCCATACCCTCTTGCCCGGTGAAATAGCCAAAGCCCTGCGCATCCCCCGGCCCGCCCAGACGCCCGTCGCCATCCAGATCCAGCCCGGTCCGCACCCCCCGGTTCGGCGCCAGTGCAAACCGGTGGGGATAGGCCAGGCCGGCACGGCCCAGCCGGTCCGCCAGGGCGGCCAGCGCGCGCCCCTCGGCGTCGTAATCGACGCCTTGCAGAACCAGGATGTCGGGGCGCGCGGCGGCGATCACCTGCACCACGGCGGCGACCTGTTCGTCCTTTCCACCCAGGATGGCGCCCAGCAACAGGCCCGGCCCGCGGCGCGACAATTCGGTGTTATAGCTGGCAACGCGCAGCGTGTCGGCCCCCGCCACCGCCCCGGCCAACGCCAGGACGGCCGCGATCAGACCGGCACGAAAGAGGCCGCGTCGGCGGGCCGCGTGCGGCCCCGTTGCCGCCGGATCATCTCGGAAATGCGGCCCAGCGCGATGCCGCGCATGAAAAGACTGGCAGGAAGCAGCGCCCATGCGGAAACCGTCCAGATCAGGGTGTGCGGATTGTCCAGCAGAACCGGGTCGAACAGGCTGCTGCCCGCGCGCATCACCAGCGGGATCACAAAGGGCAGGATGAACCCCATCGCGATATTGATCCGCCCGTCGCGGTGCAGACGTTCCACCACGTCGCCGGCGGCGGTCGGGTCAAAGGTCGGCAGGTTCACCCAGACATTGAACGCACCGTTGCGCGACGGCCAGGTCTTCAGCCGCGAGGCCAGCACGAACACGCCCAGCGAGATCAGCGAGATCAGGTAGGCAATGCCCGCCGCGTTGCGCACAAGGATGACGTGCGCCGGGTTGGTTTCGGCCGGCAACAACTGGATGAACAGGCGCACCGGGCTGTATTCGAAATCGGTGGCCTGGGCGATCACCGCGCCCACGGCCTCGACGAACAGGGTCAGCGCGTTGGGGGCGAACTGGCCCTTGCAGATCAGGGTCAGCGCCAGAACCGTGAAAAACAGCGCCGCAAAGCGGATGCGGTTGAACGGCGGCGCGTCGCGAAACTCGACCAGGCCGGGATAGGTAGAGACATATTCAAAGAAGGTCAGGGCACCGGCGAACAGGCACAGCAGGGCGACGATCTGGGTCACATCCCCCGTCGCCCCCGGCAGCAACAGCGAGGGCATCGCGATCACCAGGACGACAAATGCCGTGCGCGCCGCAGCGCCGATTACGCGCGAGATCACTGCCTGTGCTCCTCGACTGCTCGTGCGCGATACGTTGCCGCGCCGCCTGCTTTCGGCATTCCGTAGATTTTGACGGATCGCCATAACTTTGCCCCATTTTTGCCAACATTCGCCATGCCTGGCAAGGCACTGTTATGGTTAACGATTTCTTTCGGGCATTTTCATGGAAGAACTGTCGCCACTTTGCATCAATTCCCCAATTAAAAAGGGCCGCCCTCTCGGGCGACCCAACATCTTGGCATTCAGGGCAATCACGCCACAACGGCGCCGCCGGATCAGACCCAGGGGCGTTCCTGCGCCATCTGGGATTCGAACCCGTCGATCGAGGGCGCCTTGGCCAGCGTCAGGCCAATATCGTCCAGCCCCTCCAGCAGACAGTGCTTGCGGAACGGATCGACGTCAAAGGCGATTTCTTCGCCATCCGACGTGGTGATGACCTGATTTTCCAGATCCACCGTCATCCGCGCGTTCGCGCCCTTTTCGGCATCCTTCATCAGGATATCCACCTGCTCTTGCGGCAGCGGGATCGGCAGGATGCCGTTCTTGAAGCAGTTGTTGAAGAAGATGTCGGCAAAGCTGGGCGCAATCACGCAGCGGATGCCGAAATCCTTGATCGCCCAAGGGGCATGTTCCCGCGACGAGCCGCAGCCGAAATTGTCGCCCGCAATCAGGATTTCAGCCTGGCGATATGCGGGCTTGTTCAGCACGAAATCGGGGTTTTCATTGCCCTGATCGTCATAGCGCATCTCATCGAACAGGTTCACGCCCAGCCCCTCGCGCTTGATCGTCTTGAGGAACTGCTTGGGGATGATCATGTCGGTGTCGATATTGACCAGCGGCAGCGGTGCGGCGATGCCGGTGAGTTTTTCGAACTTTTCCATCGGTTCCGCTCCTTACACCGTTTCCGCCATCATCTCGCGCACATCCGTCAGGTGCCCTGTGACCCCCGCCGCCGCGGCCATGACCGGGCTCATCAGGTGGGTGCGCCCGCCGCGGCCCATGCGGCCCTCAAAGTTGCGGTTGGATGTGGCCGCGCACCGCTCGCCCGGGGCCAGCTGGTCAGGGTTCATGCCCAGGCACATCGAACAACCCGCAAGGCGCCATTCGAAACCGGCCTCGATAAAGATCTTGTCCAGCCCCTCTTCCTCGGCCTGGGCGCGGACAAGGCCCGAGCCCGGCACGACCATGCCCCGCACGCCATCGGCCAGCTTGCGGCCCTTCAGGATTTCGGCGGCGGCGCGCAGATCCTCGATCCGGCCATTGGTGCAGGATCCGATGAACACCGCGTCGATCTTGATGTCGGTCAACGGCGTGCCCGGTTCCAGCCCCATGTAATCCAGCGAGCGCGCTGCGGCCTCGACCTTGCCGCCCTGGAAATCCTGCGGCGCGGGCACGGTGCCGGTGATCGGCAGCACGTCCTCGGGCGAGGTGCCCCAGGTGACCACGGGGGCGATATCCTCGGCCCGGATGGTCACGACCTTGTCCCAATGGGCGTCGTCGTCGGAATACAGCGTCTTCCACCAGGCCAGGGCGGCCTCCCACTGGGCGCCCTTGGGCGCATGGGGCCGGCCCTTGACGTAGTCAAAGGTGGTTTCGTCCGGCGCGATGATGCCGGCGCGCGCGCCGCCCTCGATCGCCATGTTGCAGACGGTCATCCGCCCTTCCATCGACAGCGAGCGGATCGCCTCGCCGCAATATTCGATCACATAGCCGGTGCCGCCCGCGGTGCCGGTCTTGCCGATGATCGACAGCGTGATGTCCTTGGCGGTGACGCCCGGCGGCAGTTGGCCGGTGATCTCCACCTTCATGTTCTTCGATTTCTTCTGGATCAGGGTCTGGGTGGCCAGCACATGTTCCACCTCGGACGTGCCGATGCCGTGGGCCAGCGCACCAAAGGCGCCGTGGGTGGCCGTATGGCTGTCACCGCAAACCACGGTCATGCCCGGCAGGGTCCAGCCCTGTTCGGGGCCGACGATATGCACGATCCCCTGGCGGATGTCGGAAACCGGGTAATAGTTGATCCCGAAATCGCGGGCGTTCTGGTCCAGCGCCTGAACCTGGATGCGCGATTCCTCGGTCATGTTGGCGATGTTTTCGCGCCCGGCGGTGGTGGGCACGTTGTGATCGGGCACGGCGATCGTCTTGCCGGGCGCACGCACGCTGCGCCCTGTCATCCGCAACCCCTCAAAGGCTTGCGGGCTGGTCACCTCGTGCACGAGGTGACGGTCGATATACAGCAGGCTGGTGCCATCCTCGGATTCATCAACGAGGTGGGCATCCCAGATCTTGTCGTAAAGCGTCTTGCCGGTCATGGAACTCTCCGCGGCTTTTTCGAATGGAAATGGCTGAACGGGATTGGTCCCGCCTCATAGGCGGGCCAGCACCGTGCGCCTTGCACCGTGAAAGCGCCAGGGCAGGCGCGCGCGGTCGTCCATGTCGAAGATGCGAGTCATGCGCTGCGAGATACGCGCTTGCGGCCCTGCGATCAAGGGCGGCGCGCTTGTCTGAACGGGGGGTGCGTGCCACTCTGCCCAGAGAGAGAGCCGATGGAAACCGACCCGACCCCCGTTCTGGAACAACTGATCGCACTGGCAGAGCCGTTGCGCGACCTGCTTGCGCGGCTGACGCGGCCGGGCTGGGGGCAGTATCAGTTGGGGTTCATCCTGGGGCTGGCCCTGCTGGTGCAAGTGCTGGCGCGGATCCTGCACACGCCCCTGCACGACTGGCTGCGCGCGCGGCAGGGCTGGCCGATGTGGCGCCTGCGCACCGGGCTGGTGCTGCTGAAACGGCTGCGGCTGATCTTGTTCGTTGCGCTGTCCTGGGTGCTGGTCTGGGCCATCCGTGAACTGACCTGGGATTCGCGCGCCTATTTCCTTTCCATCGCCGCAACGCTGGCCACCGCCTGGCTGGGCGTGGGGCTGGCCGCGCGGCTGGTGGTGACACCGGCGCTGCGCCGGCTGGTGACATGGGCGCTGTGGGCCTTTGTCACGCTGTATATCCTGGGCCTCTCGGACGAGGCCGCCGCCGTGCTGGACAATATCGGCCTGACCCTGGGCCAGGGGCGTATCTCGGCCCTGCTGCTGCTGAAGGCGGCGGTCGTGACCGGCATCCTGTTCACGCTGGCCCGGCTGGTCGCGCGCAACTCGGCCCGACGCATCCGCGCGGACGAGACCATCTCGCCCTCCATGCGGGTGCTGATCGTCAAGGTCATGCAGATCGCACTCTATGCCGCGGCGATCTTTATCGGGCTGAAAACGGTCGGCGTGGACCTGACCGGCCTTGCCGTACTGTCCGGCGCCATCGGCGTGGGCCTGGGCTTCGGCCTGCAAAAGGTGGTGTCGAACCTAGTTTCCGGCGTCATCATCCTGCTGGACAAGTCGATCAAGCCCGGCGACGTGATTTCCCTGGGCGACACCTTCGGCTGGATCAATTCGTTGGGCGCGCGCTACGTGTCCGTGGTCACCCGCGACGGCAAGGAATTCCTGATCCCGAACGAGGATCTGATTACCAGCCAGGTGGTCAACTGGTCCCACTCCAACGAATTCGTCCGCCTGGACATCCATTTCGGCACCTCTTACGGCGACGATCCGCACAAGGTCCGCAAGATCGCCGTCGCGGCCGCCCAAAGCGTCGGGCGCGTGCTGGCCGACCGCCCGCCGGTCTGCCATATCGTGGGCTTCGGCGACAGTTCCGTGGACTATATCCTGCGCTTCTGGATCACCGACCCGACCGAGGGGCTGACCAATGTGCGCGGCGCGGTCTTTCTGGCGCTGTGGGATGCGTTCAGGGAAAACGGCATCTCCATCCCCTTCCCCCAACGCGAGGTGCGGCTGCTGGACCATGCCCCCGGCGGCGCAGAATGATCCACCGGCGGAACGACGCCGCAGGCCCGCGCCCCACATTGAGATTTCATCCCCCCGATGTTACATTACCGTCCGTGCCCGGCGCCGGGGCCCTGACGGCGTGCAAAGTAGGAGGACTATGTCCTGTCTCACCATGTTGAGGCGGCCCATGAGGCGGCCGCATCGAACGCAGCCATGACCGGGCTGTTTCCCGATATGTCCAGCGAGGATCTGCTCGCCCATATCCGCGCCTCTCTCGAAGACGACAAGGCCGAAGACATCACCACGATCGACCTGCGCGGCAAATCCAGCATGGCCGATTACATGGTGATCTGCTCGGGGCGCTCGACCCGGCAGGTGGCCTCGATCTCGGACAAGCTGAAGGATCGCCTAAAACAGGAACTGGGCCGCACGACCAAGGTCGAGGGCAAGGACCAGGGCGACTGGGTGCTGATCGACGCGGGCGACATCATCGTTCACGTCTTCCGCCCCGAGGTGCGCGAGTTCTACCAGCTCGAAAAGATGTGGATGGCCCCGGGCAGCGTTACCGCCCAGGCCTGATGCGCGTCCATGTCTGCGCCGTGGGCCGGCTGCGCGCCGGGCCAGAGGCCGAGTTGATCGCCGATTACACCCGCCGGTTCGACCGCACTGGGCGCCCCCTCGGGCTGGGCCCGTTGACCCTCAACGAGGTCGAGGATCGCAAGGGCGGCGGCAAACCCGCCGAGGCCCAGCTGCTGACCCGCGCCCTGCCCCAGGGCGCAACGCTCTGCGCGCTGGACGAACGGGGCAAGACGCTCTCCTCACCCGAATTCGCGGCCCTGCTGGCCCGCTGGCGCGACGACGGGCGGTCCGACGCGGCCTTCGTGATCGGCGGCGCCGACGGGCTGGACCCCGCGCTGACCGCCCGGGCGGATGTCAAGCTTTCGCTGGGGCGCATGGTCTGGCCGCACATGCTGGCCCGCGTGATGCTGACCGAACAGCTTTACCGCGCCGCCGCGATCCTGGCCGGCACCCCCTATCACCGCGCCTGATCTTCTTCTTGGTCCAAATACCCCCACGCGCCCCCGGCACGGGCGCGCCACAAAAGGCGTGGCCCGGAACGGGCCGCAATCGGGTTGCCGCGGTTGCCCTGCCGCGCCCGCGGACCTAGAAGGGGACAACCGTGGAAAGGGCCCCCTGATGAGCACACCCAAACCCGTCATCCTGTGCATCCTAGATGGCTGGGGCATCGGCCCCACCCCCGAGGGCAACGCGCCGTTTCAGGCCGACACCCCGAATTTCGACCGGCTGATGGCCACCTGCCCCCATGCGCAACTGACCACGCACGGCCCCGATGCGGGCCTGCCCTCGGGGCAGATGGGCAATTCCGAGGTCGGGCACACCAATATCGGCGCGGGCCGCGTGGTAGCGATGGACCTGGGCCAGATCGACCTGGCGATCGAGGATGGCAGCTTCTTCGAAAACGCCGCGCTGAACGACTTCATCGCCCGGCTGAAGGAAACCGGCGGCACCGCGCACCTGATGGGGCTGGTGTCCGATGGCGGGGTGCACGGGCACATCACCCATATCCTGGCCGCCACCCGCCATATCGCGGGTGCGGGCGTGCCGGTGGCGATCCACGCCATCACCGACGGGCGCGACGTGGCGCCGAAATCGGCTGGCCGGTTCATCGCGGACCTGGATGCCGCCCTGCCCGAGGGCGCCCATGTCGCCAGCGTGATCGGCCGCTATTACGCGATGGACCGCGACAACCGTTGGGAACGGGTGCAGCTGGCCTATCACGCAATGGCCAACGGCCTGGGCGAAGAGGTGAACACCCCCCTGGACGCCGTGACCGCCGCCTATGAGCGGGGCGAAACGGACGAATTCATCGAACCCAGCGTGATCGGCGACGCGCCCGGCATGCGCGATGGCGATGGCCTGTTCTGCCTGAATTTCCGCGCCGACCGCGCCCGCGAAATCCTGCGCGCCTTTGCCCAGCCGGATTTCAACGATTTCGAAACCGGCAAGCGCCCGCAATTCGCGGCCATCCTGGGCATGGTGGAATATTCCGACGCCCATAACGCCTGGCTGACCACCGTTTTCCCCAAGCGGGAAATCGTGAACACGTTGGGCGAATGGATCGCCAAACAGGGTCTGCGCCAGTTCCGCCTGGCCGAAACCGAGAAATACCCCCATGTGACCTTCTTCCTCAACGGCGGCAAGGAAGTGCCGGAAGAGGGCGAGGACCGGTTCATGCCGCCCTCGCCCAAGGTCGCGACCTATGACCTGCAACCGGAAATGAGCGCAGCCCAGGTCACCGACAAGCTGATCGAGGCGATCGAGGCCGCCTATGACCTGATCGTGGTCAATTACGCCAACCCCGACATGGTGGGCCACAGTGGCATCCTGCCCGCCGCGATCAAGGCGTGCGAGGCCGTGGATGCGGGTCTGGGCCGTGCGCTGGACGCGCTGGAAAAGGCGGGCGGTGCGATGATCGTGACCGCCGATCACGGCAACTGCGAAACCATGATCGACCCGGAAACCGGCGGGCCGCATACCGCGCATACCCTGAACCCGGTGCCGGTGATCCTGGTCGGCGGACCAGAGGGCGCGCACCTGCGCGACGGGCGGTTGTCGGATCTGGCGCCCACCGTGCTGGCACTGATGAACCTGCCCCAGCCGCCCGAGATGACGGGCCAAAGCCTGATCGGGGCATGAGGTCGGCGCGCGCCGCGATCCTGGCGCTGGCGCTGGCGGGGCTGCCCCCCGCCGCGCCCGCCCAGACCGATCCCGCCAAAATCGCGCGCGCCGCCGCCCAGGCCCTGCGCGACGCGGGCCGCGCGCTGGATGCCGCCCAGGGCGCCAATGACCGCGTCGCAGCCCTGACCGATACTATCCGCGCCTATGAACAGGGGTTGGCCGCCCTGCGCGCCGGGCTGCGCCGCGCCGCGATCCGCGAACGCGCCATCACGCTGGAACTGGACGCGCAGCGCGCCGAACTGGGCCGCCTGCTGGGCGTGATGATGGGCATGGAACGCGCGCCCGAGGCGCTGTTGCTGCACCCGGCCGGGCCGCTGGGCACCGCGCGGGCCGGGATGCTGCTGGGCGAGGTGACCCCCGCCCTGCAGGCCGAGGCCGAGGCCCTGCGCGCCCGGTTGCAAGAGGTGGCCCTGATGCGCAGCCTGCAGGAAAGCGCCGCCGATACCCTGGCCGAGGGGCTGGCCGGCGCCCAGCAGGCGCGCACCGCGCTGTCCAAGGCCATGTCGGAACGGCGCACCCTGCCCCGCCGCTTTGCCGAGGATCCCGACCGCCTGCGCGCCCTGCTACAGGGCAGCGACACGCTGGACAGCTTTGCCACGGGGCTGGCGTCTGCGGGCGGTACCACCGCACCCGACGGCAGCGCACCCCCGGATTTCGCCGCGCGCAAGGGCCGCCTGCCCCTGCCCGTACAGGCCACCGTTCTGCGCCGCGCGGGCGAGGCCGACGCCGCAGGCGTGACGCGCCCCGGGCTGGTGCTGGCGACCCGCCCGCTGGCGCTTGTCACCACGCCTGTTCCGGCGACCATCCGGTACCGTGGGCCGTTGCTGGACTACGGAAATGTGATGATCCTGGAGCCCGCAGAGGGCTATCTGCTGGTGCTGGCCGGGCTTGCGCAGGTTTACGGTGATGTGGGCGAGGTTCTGCCCCCCGGCCACCCGGTCGGGTTGATGGGCGGGGCCGATCCCAACCGGCAGGCGGTTCTGGACCCGGTGGCGGCGACAGGTGGCGACAGGCGGACGGAAACGCTTTATATGGAACTCAGACAGGGCGGTCGCCCGGTGAACCCGTCCGATTGGTTCACCGTGACACGCGCCGCGACAAGGGATTGAGGTTGAGATGAAAAGATTCGTGATGGCCGCTCTGGGCGGCACGCTGGCCGGGGCCGTGGCGGCGACCCAGGTGGCCGCGCCGCTGATGGCACAAGAGGCCGAAAGCTCTCAGTCGGTCTATCAGCAGCTGGACCTGTTCGGCGACATCTTCGAACGCATCCGCGGCCAGTATGTCGAGGAGGTCGACTCGGCCGAACTGATCGAGGCCGCGATCAACGGCATGCTGACCTCGCTGGACCCGCATTCCAGCTATCTGCCGCCGCGCGATTTCGACGACATGCAGGTGCAGACGCGCGGCGAATTCGGCGGGCTTGGCATCGAGGTCACGCAGGAAGAGGGCTTCGTCAAGGTGGTCTCTCCCATCGACGGCACCCCGGCGGACGAGGCCGGAATCGCCGCGGGCGATTTCATCACCCATGTCGACGGCGAAAGCGTGCTTGGCCTGACCCTGGACGAGGCCGTGGACCTGATGCGCGGCCCCGTGGGCAGCGAGATCGTCATCACCGTTGTGCGCGAGGGCGAGGACGAGCCCTTTGACGTGACCATCATCCGCGACACGATCAAGTTGACCGCCGTGCGTTCGCGGATCGAGGGCAACACGGTTGTCCTGCGCATCACCACGTTCAACGATCAGACCTACCCCAACCTGCAGGAGGAATGGGAAAAGGCGGTCGAGGAACTGGGCGGCCTGGACATGGTCGAGGGCGTGGTGCTGGACCTGCGCAACAACCCTGGCGGGCTGCTGACCCAGGCGATCAAGGTGTCCGATGCGTTCCTGGACGCGGGCGAGATCGTGTCCACCCGCGGGCGCAACCCCGCCGACAGCGACCGCTACAACGCCCAACCGGGCGAGCTGATCGACGGCAAGCCGATGGTCGTCATCATCAATGGCGGCTCGGCCTCGGCCTCGGAAATCGTGGCCGGCGCGCTGAAGGATCACCGCCGCGCGGTGGTGATCGGCACCAAGAGCTTTGGCAAGGGGTCGGTGCAGTCGGTCGTGCCGCTGCGTGGCGACGGCGCGATGCGCCTGACCACCGCGCGCTATTACACCCCCTCGGGCCGCTCGATCCAGGCGCTTGGCGTGGCGCCCGACATCGTGGTGCCCCAGCCGCCCCGCCGCCCCGCCGCCGCGGAAGAAGAGGAAAACAGCGCGGCCGCCCGCTTCCGCCGGTCCGAGGCCGACCTGCGCGGCGCGCTTGGCAATGACAGCATGACCGACGACGAACGCCGCCAACTGGAAGAAGAGCTGGAACGCGCCGAGGCCGCCGCCAAGCTGCGCGAAGAGGATTACCAGCTGGCCTATGCCGTCGACATCCTCAAGGGCCTGTCGGCCCTGCGGACCGAGCAATAGGAAAGGGGGGCCGGCCCCGCGCCGGCCCCGCACGCGCATGACCCCCGAAGACATCGCCAAGCTGCCCTACCGCCCCTGCGTGGGCGTGATGCTGATGAACGAGGCCGGACGCGTATTCGTCGGCCGACGCAACGACACCCCCCAGCCCGCCTGGCAGATGCCCCAGGGCGGCATCGACAAGGGCGAAGAGCCCCGCACCGCCGCCCTGCGCGAGTTGTGGGAGGAAACCGGCGTCACCGCCGATCTGGTCGAGGTGATCGGACAGACCGACGACTGGGTCCACTACGACCTGCCGCCGGAATTGCTGGGCAAGGTCTGGAAGGGCAAGTATCGCGGGCAGAAACAGCTGTGGTTCCTGATGCGCTATCTGGGCCGGGACGACCAGATCGACATCGCCACCGAACACCCCGAGTTTTCCGAATGGACCTGGCTAAACCCCGGCCACCTGGTCGAAAGCATCGTGCCGTTCAAGCGCGATGTTTACGAACGGGTCGTCGCGCAGTTCAGCGATCACCTGGGCTGATCCCCTACACCGCAACTTACCGGCAATCCCCTGCGCCCTGCGCAGGGGCGGCGCGGGGATTTGGGCAACCGTGGCCGGGCCAAGGCGTGCAGGATGTAAGGTGGGGGAAATGGTAGCGGAGGAGGGACTTGAACCCCCGACACGCGGATTATGATTCCGCTGCTCTAACCTACTGAGCTACTCCGCCTGAAGCGAGTGGCGGGATATGCCAAGCGCCGGGGGGCGTCAAGGGGAAAAGCGGCACGGCGGGCAATCGCGGCACTTTACATTCATGTCCTTGAATGTAACATCGGCCCCAGAGGTTTCGCCCGTGGTCCACGGGGGAAACATGCCATTCATCAATGGAGTATCCGATGACCCTTGACCGCGCCGTCCTGATGTTTGCCGGGTTCATGATCCTACTGACGCTGGCGCTTGGCACCTGGGTGTCAGGCTGGTGGTATCTCTTCACCGCCTTCATCGGGGTGAACATGATGCAGAGCGCCGTGACCGGCTTTTGCCCCGCTGCGATCATCTTCAAAAGGCTGGGGATCAAGTCGGGCACTGCCTTCGACTGAGCCCGCATCCGACCGAGCAAAGAAAAAGGGCCGGTGGCGCGCTGCCACCGGCCCTTTTGGCATGGAATGCCGCAGTCTTATTCTTCGTGCACGCCCAGGCTGGCAAGGTAGGCGTAAATATCGACCGCCTCGTCTTCCTTACGAACCTTGTGGGTCATCGCGCCGCGGGCCTTGGAGTCGCCCAGGTACTCCCGCAGGTAGCCGGTCGGGTCCTGAACGTATTTCACGAACTCTTCCTCGACCCAGACCAGACCATTCTCACCGGCCTGCGACATGGAGTCCGAATAGCGGAAACCCTCGATCTGCCCGGCGTGGCGGCCCGGCACCTTGTACAGGTTCGGCCCCACCTTGGCGTTGCGGCCCGCCAGCGTTTCGCCGCTGTCATCGACGACGACGTGGCAGGTGATGCACTGGCGGAACGCCTTTTCACCGGCGGCTGCGTCGCCGGACACGTCAACGGCAAGCGCGGGGCCAGCGGACATGGCAGCGGCGGCAGCCAGAGCCAATTTCACTTTCATCAGTCTCTCCCTGACTAGATTGAACCGGGCATACCATGGCGTGCAGTGCCCGGAACGTCAAATGATTAAAAGGTGCAACAAGCTTGGGGGGAAAGGCTGCTCAGAACTCGCCCAAACGCTTGCGCGGGGTGGCGGTGCCGGGCTTGGCCGCGCGATCCTCTTTCGGGGCGGGCAGCATCCAGCGCCACAAACGCTCGTCCGGCAGGGGCAGCACCATCAGCCAGTGTTCCAGCAGGGCCAGCGCCGTCAGCGCGGCCAGCAGGGCAAAGCCCACCGTTTGGTGGGCCGCCTCTGCCGCGAACAGCCGTTCCATCCAGCAGGCCGCGGCAAAGGTCAGCGCCGAGATCGAAAAGGGGAACAGCCAGTTCATCTTGGCGATGCGGAAATGGCTGGGCAGGTGCACCAGCGGCGTCGGCAGAAACTCGACATTGATCTTGGGCACGCCCAAAAACAGGTTCAGCTTGGCCGAGATGCGCGCAAAGAACAGCACGATAAAGGTCCACAGCCCAACGGGATTAGGCGCGTGCTGGCTGGTCATCAGCATCACCAGCAGAATGCCGACCAGCAGGATTTCGTGATAGGCGATCGTGCCATAGGCCCGCATGAAGCGTTCCCAGCCCTTCGCCTGGCCATGGCAATGGCTGGTGTTGGGGCCGGTGATGACCCCGGTCAGAAAGGCCAGCTCGACCCAGCCCCAGATCAGGATCGCCGCGAAAAAGGACAAATAGGTCGCGCCCACGGTTTCAAAATGGCGCCCGATCTCGAACAGCCAGATCCCGCCCCCCATCAGGGGCAGGGCCATGATCGTCGCCTGCAGATGGCCGATGCGGCCCCGACGTTCGGCCCGGCGCACGACATACAGGATGGCGCCGGTGGAAAACCACCAGATGAACAGCGCCGCCAGCGCCGCGAACCAGGCCGACGCGATCAATACGCAGGCTCCAGCCGGGTAGAGGCCGGCACCTGGTGGCGCTTGGCCGGGATCGTATAGAGCGCGGCAAAGGCCAGGGCGGCCTTGGCGGCGCCCGTCCATTCGGTCAGCTTGCCGCCGATCCCGCCCTTGCGTTTGCCCGCATCGACCTGGGCGCTTGCCCGTTGCAGCATGTTCAGCCCCTTGCTCCAGCGTGGGTGGTCGATGTCCAGCGTGATCGGAAAGATCTGTTTCGACAGATCCGACGTCTTGCGGAACACCTCTTGCCCATACCAATCGGTATCAACTCCCAACGCGTCGTGGAAGGCCGGGCGTTGGTGGTCGCGCACGTGCATCGTGGCAAACACCGCCGTGAGGAAGAACTTGATCCACCACACATTGACGCCAGCGGTCAGCCTGGGGTCGGTCTTCATCAGCAGGGCAAAGGCCTCTCCGTGGCGGAACTCGTCGTTGCACCACTCCTCGAACCACTTGAAAATCGGGTGAAACCGCTTGTCGGGGTTGGCCTCCAGGTGGCGATAGATCGTGATGTAGCGGGCATAGCCGATCTTTTCGCTCAGATAGGTGGCGTAGTAGATGAACTTGGGCCGGAAATAGGTGTATTTCTTGGCCTGCGTCAGAAAGCCCAGGTTGACCGCAATGCCCGCCTCGCGCAGCGCATCGTTGATGAAGCCCGCATGCCGGGCCTCGTCCCGCGCCATCAGCTGGAACAGTTCGGTCACATCCTTGTTGTGGCCGCGCCGTTTCATTTCCTTGTACAGGACACAGCCCGAAAACTCTGCCGTGCAAGAGCTGATGAGGAAGTCGATGAATTCCTTTTTCAGCTCAGGCTCCATCGCGTCCCAATCGACGTGATCCCAGGTGTCATCCTTCTTGAAATGACCCTTGTTGGGATCGGTGCGCATCTCGGCGATCAGGTGGTCCCAGTCGGCGCGGACCGGGGTCACGTCGATCGCGTCCAGTTCCTCGAAATCGGTGGTGTAGAAGCGCGGGGTCAGCAGCGTGTCCTGCATCGCCACAGCGGTTGCGGATTCGCTGTCCAGAACGGCCTGTTGTTCCTGGATGGCCAGCCCCTCTTCGACGGTGGTGGCATCGGCGGTGTGGGCATTCATGTTCATAGCGTCGCCTCCCCCGAGAAGGAGAATTCGCACAGTTCCATGAATTCCAGATCGCCGGTCAGCCGGGTCCACAACCGCCCCAGGCCGCTGGCCCGCGTGATCGTTGCAACCCGGTCCTCGGTCACGACCTCGCCATAGGGGGCCATGATCTCGGGGCCGTGGACCAGCACTTCGTCGCCCGGATGGACGACGGCCCCGTTGTTGAACCGCACATGCGCGTGCAGGCTTTCGAACTTGTGAGAGACTTCAACCGTGCAGGGTGCCGTCTCCTTTTCCCTGGTGAAAATTCCCATCTTTCGGTTCCCGTTTTTTTATGAGGAGAGAGGTCATTGCGCCTCCTCCTTGTCCAGCAGCAGCGCGAATGCTGCGGTGTTGTCGGCCCCAAAACCGACAAGCTCTGCCCGCCAACCGGTCAGGTCGTCGAACAGAGAAAGCCGCCCGCTTTCGTAGCGGACCAGTCGCACGGGCGCGTCCATCGGCGCATCGATCTTGCCGCGCTCGCGTTGCAGCACCCGCCAGATGCCGGCGACGAATCCTCCTTCGTCGGCGGCGTATTCGTGGATCACGTTGCCCTCGGTGTCATAGACCGTGGCCGCGCCCGTCATGCTGCCCACCAGCACGATTTCCCGTTCCTGGGCGATCGGCGCGTCCAGATCCGGCATCGCGGCCTTGGGTTTGTCGGTGACAACGGCATAGGTCACGATCAAAAGGCTGAACAGGGCGACGCCGAACATGCCTTTCAGCAGGATCGACGGAACCTTTTCGTCCTCGGTCTGAGGGCGTTTCTTCGAGTTCTTGTCAGACATGGCTTACTCCGCCGCCAACGGGTCGTCGTCGGTGACGCGGGTCAGTTTCGGTTCGGCAACCCGCGTTTCGGCCGCCTCGGTGATGATCTTGGCGACTTTCGCCGCGTCAGGGATGCAGCGCAGCGCGGGTTCCGTGCGGCTGATCCGCCAGGGGCGGACATGTGGCCAGCACAGGATGTACGAAATCTTGTGGTTTCCGATCATCTCGAACGCGATGCTGCCGATCCCCGACTTGCGCAGATGCAGGTTCGCATTGCCGATCCGCGTATAGGGCAGGCTGAGATTGATCGTGACCGCCGCGCCGATCCGCATGGCGACGCGCCGGGTTGTAACGGTGTAGACGGACGCCTTTGCGTTGGCGAGGGCCATGGCGATCAGCAACAGACACACCACGGCCCCCATGACCAGGAAAAACGTCGCCCCGGCCGCCGCCTGTGCCAAGGGCATATCCCCGGCGGCAGCCAAAGTGCGCCACACGAACAGCGCGACGAAATACAATGCGACCCAGTCCAGCCACAGGCTTTCACGGGCCAGGGCCCACCAGTTCGGCGACCCCTGCCAGAGGATTTCCTCACCCTCTGGCAGTTGTGCGGGCAGCCCCTTGATCGGCTCGATCTCGAAATCGTCGTGCGACATGTGCGCGCGTCCTTGGGCAGATCAGAGTTGCGGTTCCAGCCGCTCCTCGACATCGGCGTACAGCTTGCCGCCGGCGTAGTAGGCGCAGACCTTCTCTTCTTCGAGCTTGGTGATCTGCTTGGTCGACTTGATCGTCGGCACGTTGGCGAAGTGCTTGCCGTAGATCGAGTGGACATGGACCACCGGCTTCAGCCAGCCCAGGCGGGCGACCTGCATCGGCAGCAGGCGACGGCCGCTGCCGTATTCGCCGTTCAGCTCGATCTCAAGGTAGCGAACGACCTGCTCTGGCTCGTCCACCCACATGTCGACGACCTTGCCGACCACCGCGCCGTCGCCGGCAACGACATCCATGCCGCGCGGGTCACGGCCGGCCGACACCTTGAAGGTGCTCAGCGCCGCCATCGGCTGGATCTTGGGATGGCCCTTGCCGTCCAGTTCCGGTTCGTCCTTGCGGGCGCACCAGGCCGCCGGGCCAACGCCATCCAGCATCGGGTCGCCGGTGGGTTCCAGCGGGTAGCCGTTGTTCGGCGTGGTCTTTTTCAGCGCCAGATCGGCATTGCGCGGGTCGGTCTGCATGTCGGGGACGGTCTTGTCGCCCTGGCCATGCGGCAGCTTGTAGGTCTTGGGTTCCGGCAGCCAGAACATGCCCTGGTTGGGGGCAGGATTGCCCGCTTCGTCTTCGAGGGGGAAGCCCTCGTGCATGTTCGCGCGCTGGAGATAGAAGATCAGGCCAGCGAAGAACAGCCAGAACGACCAGATCGCCAGAGCGGCCAGATCGAAGTTTCCAAAGAATGCATTGACCATGGGTTTCGGTCCTCCGGGTCAGGTTGGGAAGTCGGCCAGCCCGATCTTGGCCGAGGAATCCCTGTTGGGATGGTTGATGTCCGACGACCGCACAAGCGGCCCCAAGACAATGAGTGTCACGAACAGAAGCACGATCTCAATGTGGTAGACCGCCGCGTATCCGGTGGTGGCCGTTTCCAGCCCCTTGCCGAACGTGCCCGACAGCGCGAGGTGATTCACCACGTCCCGGACCGTGCCGCCGATGGCGACGGACAGGCCCGCCGCCGTTGCCTGTGCCGCGCCCCAGGCGCCCAGCGCCAGGCCACGGCCCGCCTTGCCCTGCACCGGCAGGGACATCGCCGCGGTCAGCGTCGCCACGGCAAACAACCCGCCGCCGAACCCGATCAGCCCGGCGCCAAGGTAAAAGATCGGCGCGAACTGGAACGGCCCGGCCAGGATCACCAGCGCAAAGGCGCCGATCCCCGACATGATGCCGATCGCGCCCATGCGATACAGGTTCATGCCATGGCCCAGCCAGCGCGCCGCCATGGCGAAACCGCCCAGCGAACCCGCCGCCCAGGTCGCGGTCAACAGGGTGGTCGCCGCCACCGACAGGCCCAGCACCTCGCCGCCATAGGGTTCCAGCAGCACGTCCTGCATGTTGAAGGCCAGCGTGCCCAGCGCCACCACGGCCAGCAGCCGCCCCGCGCGTCCCCCGCTGGCAAAGTCGTGCCACGCATCGCCAAAGCTGGGCGGGCGCGTGGACCGCTCTTCCTTGCTCATGGGGTTCATCGGTTCCTGCTTCCACAGCGCGACGAGGTTCAGCACCAGCGTCATCGCCGCGGCGCCCTGCACCACGCGGATCAGGGTCATCTGGCTGAAATCGCGCAGCAAAAACCCGATCACGACGGCCGAAACGCCCATCCCCAGCAGGAACATGACATACAACAGCGCCACGACTCGCGGTCGGTTGTCGTCCGACGCCCGGTCCGAGGCCAGCGCCAGCCCCACCGTCTGGGTCATGTGGATGCCCAGCCCCGTCATCAGGAAGGCCGCGGCGGCCAGCGCCTCGCCCGCCCATGTCGGGCCCAGGGTCTGGTCGCCCGACAGCACGATCAGCGCAAACGGCATCACCGCCAGCCCGCCCATCTGCCAGAGCGACCCGAACCACATGTAGGGGATACGCTTCCACCCGATGGCGGATCGGTAATTGTCGGACTTGAACCCCATCAGCGCCCGGAACGGCGCGGTCAGAACCGGCAGCGCGATCATCACCGCGACCATCGTGGCGGGAATGCCCATTTCCACGATCATCACGCGGTTCAGCGTGCCCAGCAGCATGACCGTCGCCATGCCCACCGAAACCTGGAACAGCGAAAGACGCAGCAACTGGTGCAACGGAAACTCTTCCGTCGCGGCGTCTGCGAACGGCATGTAGCGCATGCCGAGCTGGGCCAGTTTGCGGGGGCCTAGGATCATGGCTCCAGCTCCATCGCCTGGCTGATGTAGAACCCCTTGGCCACACGGCCAAGCGGCCGAAACGCCCCGTTCACACCCGCCTTTTTCAGCGCCTTGGCAATCTTCTTTTCCGAATGCGGAATGATCCGCGGTGAGCGGTCAGAGCGCGGGAACAGCTTGCCGGTCACATGCATGACCGTCAACAAGGTGGTCTTGGGTGCGACGGTAAAGACAACCTTGCCACGGGTTCGCGCCGACAGCTTTGCCAGCGCGGCGGCGATGTCGGTGGACTTGTAGTGGATCAGGCTGTCCATCGCCATGATGTAGTCGAACTTGCCCAGATCGTCGGCCAGCATGTCCCCGGCAACGAATGTGATCTGGCGGTGATAACGGTCCGGGATCCGGGCCTTGGCCACGTCCAGCAGGCTGGCGGAAATGTCCACCGCGACCACCTCGGCGCCCTTTTGCACCAGTTCCAGGGTCATCGGCCCGGCCCCGCAGCCCGCATCCAGCACGCGCTTGCCGGTCAGATCCTCGGGCAGGCGCGACAGCATCTGCGCGCGCATCTGATCGCGCCCTTCGCGCACGGTCTGGCGGATCCGCGACACCGGCGCATCCGAGGTCAGATGCTCCCACGTCTTGGCGGCGGTGCGACCGAAATAGTGTTCCAGCCGTTCACGGGTCTTGGCGTAGCTGCTGCTCATCAATCGAATCCAAGCAGTTCAAAGATTTCACGGTCGGGCAGCGGTTCGGGCGCCAGCGGCTCGGTCCCGTTCCACAGGGTTTCCGCGACGCGGATATACTCGGCGCGGCACTGAACGATATCCTCGTCGTCGGGCATCTCGAACAGCGTCTTTTTCATCAGGCGCGACCGGCGGATTGCATCGACCAGCGGCATATGCGCGATCCGCTTGAACCCCACCCGATCGCAGAACTTGTCCACCTGGTCGGTGCCATCGGAACGGTTGCAGATGCAGCCGGCCAGCCGGACGTTGTAGTTTTTCGATTTCGCCTGCACCGCGGCGATGATCCGGTTCATCGCATAGATGCTGTCGAAATCGTTGGCGGTCACGATCACCGCGCGGTCGGCATGTTGCAGGGGCGCGGCAAAGCCGCCGCAGACCACGTCGCCCAGCACGTCGAAGATTACCACATCGGTATCTTCCAACATGTGGTGCTGTTTCAACAGCTTGACCGTCTGGCCCACGACATAGCCGCCGCAGCCGGTGCCCGCGGGGGGGCCGCCGGCCTCGACGCATTGCACACCGTTGAAACCCTCGGTCACGAAATCCTCGGGGCGCAGTTCCTCGGGGTGGAAATCCACCTCTTTCAGAACGTCGATCACCGTGGGTTGCAGGTGGCCCGTTAGGGTAAAGGTCGAGTCATGCTTGGGGTCGCAGCCGATCTGCAGCACCCGTTTACCCAGCATCGAAAAGGCCGCGGACAGGTTCGACGAGGTCGTCGATTTGCCGATGCCGCCCTTGCCGTAGACCGAAAAGACCTTGGCCCCCTCGATCTTCATGTCGGGGTCCTGATGGACCTGGACAGAGCCTTCGCCGTCCTCGCCCTTCAGCACCGGAATTTCATCTCTGGGGCTCATGGTTCCCTCCGTTTGCGGCTCTATTCGGCCGCGATTCCTTCCAGCCGGTCTTCCAGCTCGTCGGCCGCGGCCTGCAGCGCAGCCAGGGTTTCGGCGTCGGGTTGCCAGTAGTTGCGGTCATGCGCCTCTAGCAGGCGGTTGGCCATCTTCGCACTTGCGGCGGGGTTCAGGTTGGCCAGCCGTTTGCGCATCTCTTCGTCCAGGACGAAGGTCTCCGACAGCCGTTGGTACACCCAGGGCTCCACTTGGCCCGTCGTTGCGGACCATCCCAGGGTGTTGGTGACCTGCGCCTCGATCTGGCGCACGCCTTCGTGCCCGTGTTTCAGCATGCCCTCGAACCATTTCGGGTTTAGGCTGCGCGACCGGGTTTCAAGATCGACCTGTTCCTTCAGCGTCCGCACCTTGCCCTCGCCACGGGTCTGGTCGCCGATGAAGACGGCGGCCTCGCTCCCCTTGGCGCGCTTCACGGCGCGGGAAATACCGCCGAGCGTGTCGAAATAGTGGTCAACCGTGGTGACGCCCAGTTCCACGCTTTCGAGGTTCTGATAGGCGACATCCACATCCTTCAGCGTTTGCTGCAGCAGCGCGGCGTTGGCCTTGGACTTGCCGTCGCGGCCATAGGCGAAACTCTTGCGGGCCTCGTAGGCGTCGGCCAACTCGTCCTCGTCGCCCCAGGCACCGCTGTCCACCAGCGCGTTGACGTTGGACCCATAGGCGCCTTCGGCGTTGGAGAAGACGCGCAGCGCGGCGGTTTCAATGTCCACCCCCATCTTCTCGGCATGGGCCAGGGAATGGGCGCGGATATAGTTCATCTCCAGCGGCTCGTCGGCGGTCGCGGCCTTCCACGCGGCCTCGGCCAGCATGCGGGTCTGCAGGGGCAGCAGGTCGCGGAAGATGCCCGACAGCGTCATCACCACGTCGATGCGCGGGCGGCCCAGTTCCGCTAGCGGGACCAGATCGGCGCCGGACAGGCGGCCATAGCTGTCGAACCGCGGGCGCGCACCCATCAGCGCCATTGCCTGCGCGATCGGGCCGCCGTCGGATTTGATGTTGTCCGACCCCCACAGAACCATCGCGACAGAACGCGGCAGGTCAGCAGCGGCCTCCAGCAGTTTCTGCGCCTGTTTCGCGCCCTCTTGCATGGCGAATTGCGTGGGCATGCGGAACGGGTCAAAGGCGTGGATGTTGCGCCCGGTGGGCAGCACCTCGGCCGAGCGGATCAGGTCACCGCCGGGCACGGGCTGGATGTAGCGCCCGCCCAATGCGCGCATGATCGCGGGCAGTTCGGTATCCTGCTGCAACCAGTGATCGACCCGTTCGCGGGTCTCGTCATCCACATCGCACATCACCCGCAGGTGTTCGGCGCGCTCTTCCTCGGTCACCGGGCGGCCGACAACGTGCAGCCCGTCGGGGATCAGCGCGTCCTCGGTTTCCAGCAGCTTCAGCCACAGCTCTTCGGGCGGGGTGCCGCCCATGTCCACGGCCTCGGCCTGCATCTTGATCAGTTCTTCCAGATCGGCCTGTTCGGGGCTGCCCGGCAGGGTCTGGCGCCAGCGAGTCAGGCTGTCCTTCAGCTCCTGCAAGCCCTTGTACAGGCCAGAGGCCGCCAGCGGCGGCGTCAGGTGCGTGATCGTCACGGCGTTGGACCGCCGCTTGGCCAGCGTCGCCTCGGACGGGTTGTTCGAGGCGTAGAGATAGACGTTGGGCATGTCGCCGATCAGCCGATCCGGCCAGTCGCGGAAACCCATGCCCGCCTGCTTGCCCGGCATGAATTCCAGCGCGCCGTGCATCCCGAAATGCAACAGGACATCGGCACGGAAGTTGTTCTTGAGCCACAGGTAGAAGGCACTGAAGGCATGGGTCGGCGCGAACCCCTTTTCGAACAGCAACCGCATCGGGTCGCCCTCATAGCCAAAGGTCGGCTGCACACCCACGAAGACGTTGCCAAACTCGTGGCCCAGAACGAAAACGCCGCGGCCGTCGGACCGGATCTTGCCCGGGGCGGGGCCCCAGACCTCTTCGATCTCTTGCAGCCAGGGGGTGCCGCGCACGATGTCATCGGCGGACACATGGGCGCAGACATTGGCCTCTTGGCCGTATTGCTTGGCGTTGCCCTCAAGGATCGCGGTGCGCAACTCGTCCACCGACCCGGGCAGTTCGCCCACGTCGTAGCCCTCGTCCTTCATCCGGCGCAGGGTGTTCAGCAGGCTTTCGAATACCGACAGATAGGCGGCGGTGCCCACCGCGCCCGCGTTCGGCGGGAAACCGAACAGGATCACGCCCACCTTGCGTTCCGCCACCTTCGACCGGCGCAGTTTCGCCAGCCGTTCGACCCGCGCGGCCAGCGTGGCCACGCGTTCGGAACAGGGGGCCATCTCCTTGGATTCGCCGCCCTTCTGGCTGCAATCATGGGGGCAGCCCTTGCAGCCCTCGGCGCCATGGCGGCCCCCGAAAACGGTGGGCGAAATCGCGCCGTCCAGTTCCGGCAGGGCGATCAGCATGGTGGTTTCCACCGGCCCCAGCCCGCCCGAGGATTCGCTCCATTGGCCCAGGGTCTGGAATTCCAGCGGGTGCGCGGCAACGTAGGGAATATCCAGGTCGCTCAGCACCTCGACGGCGGCCTCGCTGTCGTTATAGGCCGGCCCGCCGATCAGGCTGAAGCCGGTCAGCGACAGCATCGTGTCGATATGAACACCGTCCTCGCCCTTGAAATAGGTGTCGATCGCCGGGCGCGCGTCCAGCCCCCCGGCAAAGGCCGGGATCACGCGGATATTGCGTTCCTCCAGGGCACGGATGACCGCGTCGTAATGCGCGGTGTCAGAGGCCAGGATATAGGAGCGCATCATCACGATACCCACGGTCGCCACCGGCTGGGCGGGGCGCGGCAGGGCGTCCACCTCGGTGGTGATGCCGTGGGGGATGTCGGGGTGATACAGGCCCACCTCGGGGTATTCGACAGGCGCCTCGGACGCGCCGCCGCGCCAGGATTCCTCGTGCGCGTAGCGCGAGATCAGAAAGCGCACCATCTGCTCGACATTGTCGTCCGAGCCACCCAGCCAGTATTGCATGGTCATGAACCACGCACGCAGATCCTGCGCCTTGCCGGGCACGTATTTCAGCATCTTGGGCAGGCGGCGCAGCATCGCCATCTGCTTTTCGCCGCCGTTGCGCGGCTGGGCGTTTTCGCCCTCTTTCGCCCCACCGCGCAGCTTTTTCAGCAGCTTCATCGGGCCCGAGGCGGGCTTGGTCATGTCCAGGTCGCCCATCTTGGTCAGCTGGACGATCTGCTTGTCTGCAATGATGCCGATCATCGCGTCGCAGTCATCGCGGCGCGCCTGCAACTCGGGTAGGATAGCGGTGATGTGTTCCTCGATGAACAGCAGGTTGACCAGGATGATGTCACCGTGGCGCACATCGTCCTTGGCCATGGCCAAGGCCTCGGGGTTTTCCGCCCAGGTGGCCGCGGCATGGACCGAGACCTGCAATCCGGGGAAATCGTCGGCCAGCCGTTCGGTCACGCGCTCTGCCGGGCCGGCAGAGTGGGAATCCAGCGTGACGATGACGACACGGTAGCCGGGGACATCACGGTTATCGCGCATAGTGGGCCTTTGCCTCGTACAGAGTTTCGACGCTGATCTCGTGCACGCCCTTTTCGAGCGCGAATTTCTCGGTGTTGCGCTTGGCCTTGCCGCGGACAAAGAAGGGGATCTTCTTCAGCTCTTTTTCGGCACAGGACAGCCACACGATATCGCCCTCGGCCGGGGCCTGTGCAGCGGCCGGCTGATCGGTTTGCGGTTCCGGCGCGGGGGCATCCACGGCGCGCAGCTTGGCCGCGCCGCCATGGTGCGAGGCGCCGGCCTCGTCGTGGAACTCGAAATCCTCGCGGAACATGTGCAGCAGGTGTTCCTCCAGCCCCATGACCAGCGGGTGCACCAGCGTATCAAAGATGACGTTCGCGCCCTCCCAGCCCATGACGGGCGAGTAGCGGGCGGGAAAGTCCTGCACATGGACGGGCGCCGAAATCACCGCGCAGGGGATGCCCAGACGCTTGCCGATATGGCGCTCCATCTGGGTGCCCAGGATCATTTCCGGCGCCAGATCCTCGATGGTCTTTTCAACCTCGAGGTAGTCGTCGGTAATCAGCGCCTCGACGCCGTATTCCTTGGCCAGGGCGCGGATATCGCGGGCGAATTCGCGGTTGTAGCAGCCCAGGCCGACAACCTCGAAGCCCATCTCGTCGCGGGCCATGCGGGCCATGCATTTCACATGGGTCGCATCCCCGAACAGGAACACGCGCTTGCCGGTCAGGTAGGTGGAATCGACCGATTGCGAATACCACGGCATCCGCAGGCGCGAATCATCGGCCTTGGGTTCCACCCCTGCGATCTGCGCCACCTCATTGATGAAATCGCGGGTCGCGCCGACGCCGATGGGCACCGTTTTCGTATAGGGCTGGCCCAGGTTGCGTTCCATCCAGCGGGCCGCGGCCTCGGCATGTTCGGGATACATCAGCACGTTGAAATGGGCCTGCCCCATCTGTGTGATGTCTGCGGGCGTGGCGCCCATGGGGGCGACCACGTTCACGCTGATCCCCATCTCTTCCAGCAGGGCGGTCACCTCGACGATGTCGTCGCGGTGGCGGAAACCCAGGCCGGTAGGGCCGATCAGGTTGGCCGATACATGCGCGGTGCGGTCCATCGGCCTGGCCAGACGCTTGACGATCTGAAAGAACGTCTCGTCCGTGCCGAAGTTTTCCTTGCGCTGATAGCTGGGCAGTTCCAGCGGGATGATCGGAATGCCCAGGTCCACCGTCGCGGCCATCCCCTCGGGGTCGTCCTGGATCAGTTCGGCCGTGCAAGAGGATCCGACGATCATCGCCTGCGGCTGGAACCGTTCATGCGCGTCGTGCAGCGCGGTCTTGAACAGGTTGGCCGTGTCGGCCCCCAGATCGCGCGCCTGAAAGGTGGTGTAACTGACCGGCGGGCGGTGGTTGCGCCGTTCGATCATGGTGAACAGCAGGTCCGCATAGGTATCGCCCTGCGGCGCATGCAGGACGTAATGCAGCCCCTTCATGCCCGTGGCAACGCGCATCGCGCCCACATGCGGCGGGCCCTCGTAGGTCCAGACGGTCAGCTTCATGCCGCGCCCTCCAGATCGGACAGGATTTCACGGCGGCGCAGGGGCCGGGCGAACAGCCCCGCCAGATCGCCCGCCTGTTCGTACAGGTGCACCGGGGTAAAGACCAACTCGATCGCCCATTTGGTGGACAGGCCGTCGGCCTCCAGCGGGTTGGCCAGACCCAGCCCGCAGACGGTCAGGTCGGGCCGCGCGGCATGACAGCGGTCCAGTTGCAGATCCACGTCCTGCCCTTCTGCGATCACCGGCCCCTCTTCCAGCAGGTCTAGGTCGGGACCGACGATCTGCTTGTTGATGAAGGGCGCGCCGACCTCGACCGCTTTCATCCCGCATTCGCGGGTCAGAAAGCGCGCCAGCGGAATTTCCAGCTGGCTGTCGGGGAAGAAGAAGATCGACTTGCCATCAAGCGTTTCCCTGGCCGCGGCAATGGCCTTGCGCGCGCGGGCGCGGGGCGCATCGGTGACCTTGGCAAAGGTTTCGGGCGAAACGCCGAATTCCTGCGCGATGGTCCACAGCCAGGCGGTCGTGCCCTCCTCGCCAAAGGGGAAGGGGGCGGACAGGATTTTCGCCCCGCGCCGTTCCAGCAGCGCGGCGGTTTCGTTCAGGAAGGGTTGCGTCAGGGCAACCACGGTGTTCGCCCCCACGCCCGGCGTTTCCGCGGCGCGGTGCGCGGGCAGGCAGCGGATCGGTTCGATCCCCATGGCAGACAGCAGGGAAACGGCCTGATCCTCGACCACGTCGGGCAGGGCCCCGGCCAGCAGCAGTTGCCGTTCGTCCGTGTCAGGCAGGGTCGGAACCATCGTTGCCAGGCAGGCATCCTCACCCTCGGTAAAGGTGGTTTCGATCCCGCTGCCGGAATAGTTCATCACCCGCACATGGGGCGCGTGCCGTTCGGTCAGCCGTTCGGCGGCGCGGTGCAGGTCCAGCTTGATCACCTCGGACGGACAAGAGCCGACCAGGAACAGCTGCTTGATATCGGGGCGCCGCGCCAGCAGGCGGTCAACCTCGCGGTCCAGCTCGGCATTCGCGTCGGCCAGGCCGGCCAGATCCTTTTCCTCAAGGATCGCGGTGCCAAAGCGCGGCTCGGCAAAGATCATAACGCCGGCGGCCGATTGCAGCAGATGCGCACAGGTGCGCGACCCTACGACAAGGAAGAAGGCATCCTGCATCTTGCGATGCAGCCAGATGATGCCGGTCAGCCCGCAAAAGACCTCGCGCTGGCCGCGCTCTTTCACGATGGGGGCATTTCGGCAACCAGCGGCAGGTGGCTGGGGAGTGTAGTCGGTCATGCAACGGCCTCGGCTTGGCCCTGCAGGCGGGCCATGCGCAATTTCCACAGGAATTGCGCGGCATTGATCACGTAGGCGCAATAGGCGGCCAGGGCGATCACCATCTGCCCGGTCGGCCCGATATTGCCCGTCAGCAGCGCCCACAGGTATAGCGTGTGCAGGAAGATCACCAGCATCGAGAACACGTCTTCCCAGAAGAAGGCGGGCGCGAACAGGTACTTGCCGAACACGACCTTTTCCCAGATCGCGCCGGTGATCATGATGGTATAAAGGACCAGCGTCTTAATAACGATGGAGATCGTCGCCGCCGTGTATCCAACATCTGTCAGCAGGTAACGAACGACCAGCCCCAGCGAGACAAGGAACACCAGGAACTGCAGCGGCGCCAATACGCCCTGAACGATGGTCCAGACGGTTTCGTCGCGGCGCCGGCGCTCTTCCGGCGTGTACAGTTGAAACGCCTTTTTGGCGCCTCCCGACTCAGCTGGCATCCTCCGACTCCCTGGCAAGCGGTGGCTGCGTCACGTTAGCCCTCTGCCGCCGAAAGTGTCAATTGTAATTTACACTCTTTAAGTTTACACTCGATACGGAAAGAGGGGTCCGCCTATGCGCGGGTCGTCCATAAAAGTCACGGAATACAACGTGCTTAGGGCGACCTGACTCGATTCCTCTGGGCAAGAGGGCAACGAAGTGTCAATCGGCTTTGACAATGCAGCGCGGGCAAAATGGGGGGGCGGGCGAATCCGCCGCGCCGGTCCGTTCGCGCGGGCGGAGGGCGGCCATGGCTGACACCCAGCGACGTGTCTCTCCGGCGGCGGACGATGCCGTCCATCACGGCGAGGTGGAATCGCTGGCCACTCAGGTGCTTTCTGCGCTTGCTCATCGCGCCGCTCCCGGCCTTCAGGGCGTCGATGGGGCGGTGCTGACCGATTTTTGCGCCGACCTGCTGCGCGGGGGCACCGCGATCCGCACCGACTCGCTGTCGGCGCTGCGCGGCAACGGGGTCGGGCCAGAGGTGATCCTGGACTGTTATATACCCGCCGCCGCGCGCGAACTGGGCGATCGCTGGACCCGCGACGAACTGGGATTTGCCGATGTCACCATCGCCACGGCGCGGTTGCAGGCAATGCTGCGCGAGATGGGCGAACCCTCGGACGTCGAAATCACCGCCGGACCGGATGCGCCCAACGTGATGCTGATCGTCCCGGTCGAGGAATATCATACCCTTGGCGGCATGATGGCCGCGAACCAGATGCGGCGGCTGGGGCTGTCGGTCTGCCTGTGTCTGGGCCAGGGGGACGACGAGCTTCAGCAAAAGGCTGCGTCGCGGCAGTTCGACATGATCGCCTTTTCCGTTTCCTGCATGCACAAGCTGGACGCCGTGCGCCGCCTGGTGGCCCTGCTGCGCCGGGCGACACAAGGCCGGGTGCCGCTGGTCGTTGGCGGCCACGTGGTTGAGGGGCCGGGCGCCGCGCGCCAGATCTGCGCGCAGACCGGCGCCGATCACGCGACCGCTGACCCGAAAGAGGCGCTGCGGATGTGCGGATTGCAGGCCCCCGCGCTGGCAGGCGCGGGCAAGACGGCGCGACATGATGAACGATAGGGGGCGGCCCGCAGGGCCGGGGCACAGGCGGTGACGTCACGGGGCACGAAATACTGGAACAGCGGCGCGATCCCCCTTGTCGCGCCCGAAATGCTGGGCGAAATCATCGCCACCGCCGCCGACCTGTCGCTGGTCATCTCGCTGGAGGGCAAGGTTTTGTCGGTGCTGGTCAACCCCACGCACCGCGCCTTTGGCCAGCTGGACCACTGGGAAGGTCTGAACATCCGCGACATCCTGACCGAGGACAGCCGCCCCAAGCTGGAGGCCCGGCTGCGCCAGATGTCCGAGGGCGAGGCCCCCGCCAAGGCGGTAGAACTGAACCACGCCGAGGGCGAAGGCTGGGATTTCCCGGTGCGCTACTCCTTCCACCGGATCGGGCCGGACGAAAACGTGCTGCTGATGCTGGGCCGCGACCTGCGCCCCATCGCGGAAATGCAGATGCAACTGATCGAGGCGCAGCTTGCCCTTGAACGCGACTACGAAAGCCAGCGCGAATACGACACCCGCTACCGCGTCCTGACAGAGGCGACCCGCGATGCCTTCCTCTTCGTCGGTGCTAAATCGGGCCGGGTGGTGGATGCCAACCCGGTGGCCTGCGAATTGCTGGGCGTGGCGCGCAACGACCTGATCGGCGCCTCTGTCGCGCATGAGTTCGAGGGCCGCCGCCGAGTCGAGTTCATGGAAATGCTGACCCAGGCCGCCACCGCGGACGAAACCCGCCCGACGGAACTGGAAACCCGCCGCACCCGGCAGGCCGTGCGCCTTTACGCCACCGCCTTTCGGGCTGCGGGCGAACGGCTGGTCCTGTGCCGCCTGGACCCGGTCGCCGATGGCGCGCAGGCCGGCGACGAAATGAACGAAAGCCTGCAGGCGATGTATCACCATGGCGTGGATGCCATCGTGTTCACCGACCGCGACGGCGTGATCCTGTCGGCGAATGACAGTTTCCTGGGCCTGACCGACGCGCCGCAACTGGCCGCGGTCAAGGGCCGCTCGCTGGGCGATTACCTGGTGCGTGGCAGCGTCGATCTGCGGGTGCTGGTGGAAAACGCCACCCGCACCGGCCAGATGCGCATGTTCGCCACGAAACTGTCGGGCGAATACGGCGCGCAGGTCTCGGTCGAGATTTCGGCCACCTACCTGGCCGACCAGTCCACGCCTGCCATCGTCTTCGTCATCCGCGACGCCAGCCGGATGGAGGTGGTGCGCAAGCCCGGCGTTGCCGTGTCCGACGACGCGATGCGGTCGGTCATGGAACTGGTCGGGTCCGCCACGCTGAAGGATATCGTCGCCGAGACCACCGATGTCGTGGAAAAGATGTGCATCGAAACCGCGGTGGAACTGACCCGCAACAACCGCGTCGCCGCCGCCGAGATGCTGGGCCTGTCCCGACAAAGCCTTTACGTCAAACTGCGCAAATACGGCCTGCTGGCCCGCGACGGGGCCGATACGTGACCCCGCCCCCCGTAAGAACGGCCCCGACCGGGGCCCGGAGATCGTGCGAAAGACATGACTGACATCCCCCAAGCCCAGACCCGACGCTTTCCCGAACCGGCCGCAATGCTGTCGGTGCTGCATCCCGTGACATGGTTCCCGCCCATGTGGGCCTATCTGTGCGGCACGGTTTCGTCCGGCGTGTCGCCGCTGGAAAAGCCGGGGCTGGTGATCCTTGGCATCGTGCTGGCCGGCCCCGTCGTCTGCGGGATGAGCCAGGCCGCGAACGACTGGTGCGACCGCCACGTGGACGCGATCAACGAACCCGATCGCCCGATCCCCTCGGGGCGCATCCCCGGACGCTGGGGCCTGTATCAGGCGCTGTTCATGTCCGTTCTGGCGCTGGTGATCGGCTGGCAGCTTGGCCCCTGGGGCTTTGTCGCCACGATCCTGGGCGTGGCTGCCGCCTGGGCCTATTCCGCCGAACCCGTCCGGCTGAAGAAATCCGGCTGGTGGGGGCCGGGGCTGGTGGGCCTGTCGTATGAATCCCTGCCCTGGTTCACCGGCGCGGCCGTTTTGTCGGCGGGCGCACCCTCGATCTATGTCGTCGTTATCGCGCTGCTGTATGGCATCGGCGCGCACGGGATCATGACGCTGAACGACTTCAAGGCGCTGGAGGGCGACAAGGCCACCGGCGTCAATTCCCTGCCCGTGACCATGGGCCCCGAAAAGGCCGCCTGGGTCGCCTCTATCGTCATGGCGGTGCCGCAGGTGGTGGTGATCGCGCTGCTGTGGCTGTGGGATCGCCCCTTCCACGCGGCGGGCGTGACTGCTGTCCTGCTGGTGCAGTTCTGGGCCATGTCGGTGATGATGAAGGATCCCAAGGGCAAGGCGCCCTGGTACAACGGCGTCGGCGTCGTCCTTTACGTGTCGGGCATGATGATCTCGGCCTTTGCGATCCGTTCGCTGGGGGCCGCGTGACATGACGCTAAGCTGGGTTCAGATCGTCCGCCTTGGCCTGGTGCAGATGTGCCTGGGCGCCATCGTGGTGCTGACGACCTCGACGCTGAACCGGCTGATGGTGGTGGAATATGCCCTGCCCGCCGTGCTGCCCGGCCTGTTGGTGGCGTTTCACTACGGCATCCAGATCACCCGCCCGTCCTGGGGGTTCATGTCGGACACCAAGGGCCAGCGCACCCGGTTCATCATCGGCGGCATGGTGATTCTGGCCCTGGGCGGCTTTGGCGCGGCCTCGGGCGTGCTGCTGTTTTCCACCAGCTTCTGGGCGGGGCTTTCGCTGTCGATCCTGGCCTACGGGTTCATCGGGCTGGGGGTTGCGGCATCCGGCACATCGCTGCTGGCGCTGCTGGCCACGGCCACGGCACCGGAACGGCGCGGGGCAGCGGCCACGATCACCTGGCTGATGATGATCGCGGGCATCGCCATTACCGCGGGCACGGTGGGCGCCTTCCTGGATCCCTATAGCCCGGCCCTGTTGATGAAGATCGTGGCCATCGTCACCGGCGGCGCCGTCATCCTGACCACGCTGACCGTCTGGGGGATCGAGCGCCGCGTGATCGCCGAACGCGAACCCGACGAGATGCCCTTTATGGAGGGGCTGCGCGAGGTCTGGGCCGAACGCCGCGCGCGCATCTTTACCCTGTTCGTGTTTCTGTCCATGTCCGCCTATTTCATGCAGGAACTGATCCTTGAGCCCTATTCCGGCCTCGTCTTCGGCTACACGCCGGGGCAGTCCACATCCCTGTCGGGGGCGCAGAACGGCGGCGTGTTCCTGGGCATGGTGCTGGTGGGTATCAGCACCTCGATCCTGCGCTTCGGCTCGTTGCGGAACTGGGTGATCGCCGGGTGCCTGGGTTCTGCCGCGGCCCTGGGGCTGGTGGCCACGCTGGGCAATCTGGAGGCCGGGCTGCCGCTGATGCCTGCCGTTGTCCTGATGGGCTTTTTCAACGGGATGTTCGCCGTGGCCGCCATCGGCACCATGATGGCCCTGGCCGGCGAAGGGCGCGACGCGCGCGAGGGCACGCGCATGGGCCTGTGGGGCGCGGCGCAGGCGATTGCCGCCGGGTTCGGCGGCCTGCTGGGCGCGGCTGCCGTCGACAGTTTGCGCCAGATCATGGAAGACGCCCCCGCATTCGGGTTGGTGTTCACGACTGAAGCGGTCCTTTTCGTGCTGTCTGCCGTGATGGCGCTGAGGATCATCGACTCTAACAAACCCTCAACGGAAAACGCGGGCCTTGTGCCAGGGGAGTGATGCAAATGATCTATGATGTCGTTGTTGTCGGAGGCGGCCCCGCCGGGGCCACGGCGGCCGAGGACCTGGCCCGCTCGGGTAAGAAAGTCGCGCTGCTGGACCGCGAGGGCCGGATCAAACCCTGTGGCGGCGCCATCCCGCCCCGCCTGATGCGCGATTTCGACATCGGTGATGACCAACTGGTCGCCAAGATCGACACCGCGCGCATGATCTCGCCCTCTGGCCGCTACGTGGACATTCCGATCGAAAACGGCTTTGTCGGCATGGTCGACCGCAAGGATTTCGACCCCTTCCTGCGCGACCGCGCCGAAAAGGCCGGGGCAGAGCGGCACACCGGCACCTTCGTCCGGGTGGAGCGGGAGGACGAAAAGACCTTCCTCGTTTACCGCGACAAGCAGTCCAAGGAAGAGGTGCGGCTGCAAACCAGGTTCATCATCGGGGCTGACGGCGCCCGGTCCGACGTGGCCCGCGCCGAGGTGCCCGGCGGCGACAAGATCCCCTATGTCATCGCCTATCACGAGATCATCGACGCGCCGATGGCCGTGGGCAACTATCAGCCCAACCGCTGCGACGTGATCTATGACGGGCGCATCAGCCCCGATTTCTACGGCTGGGTCTTCCCGCACGGCAAGACCTGTTCCGTGGGCATGGGCACCGGCGTGGACGGGTTCGACCTGAAACAGGCGACCGCCGACCTGCGGACCATGGCCGGGCTGGACCAGGCCGAAACCATCCGCAAAGAGGGCGCGCCGATCCCGCTGAAGCCGATGAAGAAATGGGACAACGACCGCGACGTGGTCGTGGTGGGCGATGCCGCGGGCACCGTCGCGCCGTCCTCGGGTGAGGGGATCTATTACGCCATGTATGGCGGGCGCGTGGGCGCGATGGCGGTGTCGGCCGCGCTGGCCTCTGGCCGGGCGTCGGACCTGAAACTGGCGCGTCAGCAGTTCATGAAGGATCACAAGATGACCTTCAACGCGCTGCAAAGCATGCAGGACGCCTATTACCACTCCGACGAACGGCGCGAGCGGTTCGTGTCGCTCTGCCATGACGTGGACGTGCAGACGCTGACCTTCGAGAGCTACATGAACAAGAAGCTCACGAAGAAGCGCCCGCTGGCCCATATCAAGATCGGCATCAAGAACGTCGCCCACCTGACCGGCCTTGTCCGCCCGGAGTTCACCTGATCCATGGGTGACATGATCCCGGCCTGGGTGAACGGCGAACTGACCCCCGTTGAGAAGCTGGAGGCCCATCAAAAGGGCCTGCGGCACAAGGCGATTTCTGTCTTTGTGATGGATGGCGACAAGGTGCTGATCCAGCGCCGCGCGCTTGGCAAGTATCACACGCCCGGGTTCTGGGCGAATACCTGCTGCACCCATCCCGCATTTGACGAATCGTCCAAGGATTGTGCCGCCCGGCGCCTGAAAGAGGAGCTGGGGATTACCGGCCTGCCGCTGGAGTATCGCGAAACCGTGGAATACCGCGCCGATGTGGGCAATGGCCTGATCGAGCACGAGGTGGTGGACATCTTCGTCGCCCCCGCCACGGCCGACCTGAAATGGGACCTGAACCCGGACGAGGTGATGGACGTGCGGTGGGTGTCCCTGCCCGATCTGGCGCGAGAGGTGCAGGCCAAGCCCGATTCCTACACTCCGTGGTTGCAGATCTATCTGGACCAGCACGCCGCCAGCATCTTTGGCGACCTGTCCCCGGCCTGAGCGGATCGGCGCACACATGAAAAAGGGCCCGGTGCGGCGGCACCGGGCCCTTTCCTTTTGTCCTTTGCCCTCAGGCCGGTTTGGCGAAATGCCCCGGCGCCACGCCCAGGGCCGTCAGGGCCGTGTCTGCGATATCGCGGGCGGTCAGCTTGGCCTCTGCGTACATCTCGGCGGGGCTGGCCTGTTCTATGAACGTGTCGGGCAGGGTCATCGTGCGGATCGCGCAACCCCGATCCAGCCGCCCGGTCCGGGCCAGCCAGTGCAGCACCAGCGCGCCGAACCCGCCCTCGGCGCCATGTTCCACCGTGACCACGGCGGCATGGTTGTCCACCAACTGCCCGATCAGGTCGGTATCCATCGGCTTGGCAAAGCGTGCGTCGGCAACGGTGACAGAAATGCCCCGTGCCTCCAGCTCTTCGGCGGCCTTCAGCGCATCGCCCAGAGCGGGCCCCAGGGTCAGCAGCGCCAGTTGGCTGCCCTCACGGATCACGCGGCCCTTGCCGATTTCCAGCAGGCGCCCGCGTTCGGGCAGTTCGGCGCCCACGCCCTCGCCCCGCGGATAGCGAAAGGCGATGGGCCCCTCGTCAAAGGCGGCGGCGGTGGCGACCATGTCCTTCAGTTCCGCCTCGTCGCCGGCGGCCATCACCACCATGCCCGGCAGGTTCGACAGAAACGCCACGTCAAAGGCGCCCGCATGGGTGGACCCGTCCGCACCCACCAGCCCGGCCCGGTCGATGGCAAAGCGCACGGGCAGCCCCTGCAACGCAACATCATGCACGATCTGGTCGTACCCGCGCTGCAGGAAGGTGGAATAAATCGCGCAGAACGGCCGCAGCCCGGCCGCCGCCATGCCACCGGCAAAGGTCACCGCGTGCTGTTCGGCGATGCCCACGTCGAACACACGGCGCGGGAAACGGTCCTGCATCATGTCCAGCCCGGTGCCCGAGGGCATGGCCGCGGTGATCGCAACGATGCGTGAATCGCGCGCCGCCTCTTCGACCAGCGTCTTGCCAAAGACCGAGGTGTAAGAGGGCGCGTTGCCCTTGCTCTTTTTTTGGGCCCCGGAACTGACATCGAATTTCGACACGCCGTGATACTTGTCCGCGGCGGTTTCGGCGGGTTTGTAGCCCTTGCCCTTGACCGTGCAGACATGGATCAGCACCGGGCCAGAGGCCCGCGCGCGTGCCGCGCGCAGCACGGTCAGCAACTGCCCCATGTCGTGGCCGTCGATCGGACCGATATAGTCGAAGCCCAACTCCTCGAACAGCGTGCCGCCGCCGGGGAAGCCGGTGACCAGTTGCCGGGCGCGGCGCGCGCCCTCGCGGATGGGGCCGGGCAGCGCGGATTCAAAATCCTCGGCCATGTCCTTCAGCTTGCCAAGGGGGGTGCCGGCGTACAGGCCGGACAGGTATTTCGACATCGCGCCCACAGGCGGGGCGATGGACATTTCGTTGTCGTTCAGGATCACGAACATCCGCTTGCCCAAGTGGCCCGCGTGGTTCAGCGCCTCATAGGCCATGCCCGCACTGATCGACCCGTCGCCGATCACCGCGATGGCGTCGCCCGTCGGCTGGCCCATGTCGCGGCCCATCGCGAACCCAAGTGCCGCCGAGATCGAGGTAGAGCTGTGCCCGGCGCCGAACGCGTCATGTTCGCTTTCGGTTCGCTTGCAGAATCCGGCCAACCCGCCCCCCTGACGCAGGGTGTGCATCCGGTCGCGGCGCCCGGTCAGGATCTTGTGCGGATAGCATTGGTGGCTGACATCCCACACCAGCTTGTCAAATGGGGTGTTAAAGACAGCATGCAACGCGACGGTCAGTTCGACCACGCCCAGGGACGACCCCAGGTGCCCGCCGGTCTGCGAAACGCTGGAAATCACCTCGTGCCGAACATCCTTGGCCAGTTGCGTCAACTCGCCCTGGCTCAAACCCTTCAGGTCGGCCGGACCGGCGACCCGATCCAGTGTCGGGGTCAGCGGCTTGTCCATCTTGTTGTCTCCCGCGCGCGTTTCACAAAAAAGCGCCGTGTGGAAACGTCTCCACACGGCGCCAGTGTCCTGTGTCTGACAGGAAGGGAACCGGGGTGTGGAGGCCCCGAACACCGGGCCCCCGAAGGAACCCGATTCGTGCGACCGGGCGGCCTGTTCGCACCGCCCGGCCCATGTTCAAATCACTCGGCCATGGTGGCCAGTTCGGGCCACTCGGCAACCATGTTGCGGCCGTTCAGCGGGCTGATGACCTCCATGTGGCAGGTCATGCAGTTCATCTTGGCCGACTCTTCGCCCAGGATCTCCGAGCGGGGCTCGAAGAAGGTCTGGTTGACGTCGATCGCCATCTGCTGGGCCAGCGTCGTGATGGACCACTGCGGCGTCACCTGGGTGGCGTCGTAGAAGGCGCGGGTGTTGTGGCAGTAGACACAGCCCACATCCAGCGCGTTCGACTGGTGGTTCATCAGGCTGAAGGTCCGCTCGGCGTCCTGCCAGGTGGGATCACCCGGCTGCTGGTCGACGCGGCTCTCCAGGTCGTGGACCTTGATCGACTCGCCATCCAGCAGGAACTTCTCGACCGCATCCACGGGCAGAGAGGTGTATTCGCTCTGCGTATATTTGTGGATGAAGTCGGTCGCCGTATGCGCGCCTTCGTAGGTCAGCAGACGGTTCTGGATCGCGGCCCAGCCCTCGGCGGCAGAGTTCACCGCACCCGCTTTCAGCCACGAGCCCGGAGGCGTCGGCTGGCCGCGGTGGCAGGTGTAGCAGTTCACGCCGACACCTTCGGAGGCCAGGTTGTGCGTATCCCACGAGTCGTTGAGATACTGGGTCGTCTCGATGCAGTTCTCGGTGATGGCCAGCTGGGTCGGGTCGGCATCCTCGCTGACAACCAGCGTGATGTCGGTCCCGGTCCAGGCGCTCATCGCCTTGGTGAGCTGATCGAAGTTCGCCTGGTCCATGTCGCCGAAGGCGATGACCTCCCCGTAAGCCTCGGCTGCGGTGGGCGTACCCTCCGGAACCTCGACGCGATCGAAGGCGACATAGGTCTCTTCGTACTCGTCGTACTGCGGGTTTTCTTCCACGAACTTGGAGACGGCCATGCCGATACCACGCGGGCCGGTCTGGATGTCTTCGGTCCGGTAGGGATTGTCGAAGGCCACGATCATCGCCGCAACCGCCGCCCCGGTCACCACCGTGCCGGTCAGAACCGCCGGCCCGATGATGTCAGTGGGGTTCTCCTCACTCCATTGGAAGAACCATTTGGGAAGTTTCAGCATGGTTCTCAGCCTCCTTGCACGGTGTAGGCTTCAAAGCCGTAGGGTTGGTCATAGGAGGGCGCGAAGTGGTGTTCCTGTGCCCAGATGAACCAGTTGTCGACAACCGTGCCGGTCAGGAGGATGCCGATCCCGCCCGTGATCGGGGTGAGGACAGCGAACCACCAGGCCCAGCGGTGAATCCCTTCGATCGTCGCGTTGAAACCCATGGTCCAGCGCCAGAACAGGGCCGAGCGTTCGGCCGCGGTGCCGCGGTCGTAGATCTGCTCCAGTTCACGGTCGCCGCCGAAGCGGGTCACGGCCAGGATCGTACCGCCATGCATGGCGAACAGCAGGGCCGAGCCATACAGGAAGGCGATCGAGAGCGCGTGGAAGGGGTTGTAGTAGAGGTTGCCGTAGCGGATCGAGAAGGCCGTGGTCCAGTCGAGGTGCGGGAAGATGCCGTAGGGCACCATTTCCGACCAGCTGCCCATCAGGATCGGGCGGAAGAAGCCCAGCACCATGAACAGCCAGATCGCGGCCAGGAACGCCCAGGCAATGTGCTTGCCCATCTTGTGTTCCACGGCCAGTTGGTAGGTCCGCACCCACCAGGCCCACACCGACACCAGCAGGAAGAAGCTGGCGATCATGTACCAGCCACCGTCATGCAGCGGCGGGATCTGCAGGCCGTATTCCGGGCTCGGCGGTTCCAGCGCCAGCCAGAAGCCCTGGCGCAGGAACTGGACGATCGACCAGTCCACCTGGCTCAGCATGTTGAGCCCGATGATGACGAAGGCGGTCAGACCGGCGAAGATGGAGATCACACCGCTGTAGCCCAGGTAGATCGGGCCGAGCTGCGCGTTGCCGAACCAGCCGAGGATCGAGAAGTGGCCGACACCGCCGACGCGCTCCTCCATCATGTTGTTCTCGTTGTCCATCCCCCAATCGCCGGGGCCCTGGACCTGAACCTGAGTGAAGATGTTCTGATACTCAGCCATGATTACATTCCCCCTTGGCCGGCGCCAGCCGGGGCGATATCCGGCCAGATCGGCATGTTGCTCCACCAGGTCCACCACTCGGGCCAACCTTCAGTCCAGAGCGGACCGGAGATGATGATACAAACGGCCGAGAAGAACACCGCGTTCATGGCAAGCAGCCAACCGATACGGTGAATGCCGAGCGTACCGATCGAGTAGCCGATCAGGTCGCGGAAGTAGGCGTCTTCGTGATCCGGCGTCTTGGCCTCTTCGCCCTCTTCGGGATTACAGGCCGACAGGATCAGGCCACCGTGCAGCGCAAGCGCCAGACAGGTGGTGAAGAACAGCGTCACACCCAGCATGTGGAACGGGTTGTAGTGGAAGTGCAGGTACGCGTAGCCCGTGTTCGACACCCAATCAAGGTGGCTAAAGATGCCGTACGGGAAGGCGTGACCCCAAGCGCCCATCAGCAGCGGGCGGAACACTTCAAGGCACAGGTAGGCAAAGATCGCGACGCTGAAGGCGATCGGCACGTGGTAGCCAATGCCCAGCTTGCGGCTGATCTCGACCTCCCGAAGGGCCCAACTGACGAATGCGCCGATGGCGCAGACGGTGATGAATTGCCAAAGCCCGCCCTCTTCGAGCGGCGCAATGCCGAGACCGTAGCTGAGATCGGGGGGGGCGATGTGAATCACCCAGGGGTTGAACGTCCCCTGCATGGAGGCCCCGTAAAGGATCAGAATGGTCCCGAGGGTGGCGAAGAAGATCGTCGTAACTCCGAAGAAGCCTACATAGAAAGGCCCCACCCAAAAGTCGAACAGATCGCCACCGATGAGCGTCCCTCCACGGACGCGATACTTTCTCTCAAAACTGAGCAGTGCCATCGTCTGTCTCCGCAAATGGCGGCCGTGTCCGTGTGGGCCTCAGCCGTCCTTGTTCTTCGCGATAGCTGCGGGCGAAAGATCGGGGCTTCCGCCCGCAGCGATGGTGTCACTTCCAGGTGCTATACCCCAGAAGGCCGAGCGCCTTAGGCGCCAGCGGCCTCGGCGGCCACGGTCAGCCAGTTGAAGTAGGGGTTGCTGAGCACGAACAGGTGAATCATCACCGCCAGCAGGAAGAGGAACACGCCTTGCGCAACCAGCACGCGGCGCGGATCGAAGATCATCCAGATCTTGTAGAATTTTGCCATTGTTCAGACCCTCCTCAGAGCCACGGACGCCAGATGTAAACTGCCAGGTGAGCCAGGACGGCGACGGCCGAGAACAGCCAAAGCCCGCTCATGTAGACAGCATGCACTTCCTGCGCCTGCTCATCGGTAAGACCCGAGAACGACAGATCAGATTCAGCCATTAACTTTCCTCCGGATCGTCAGACTGATGCCGCGCACCCCGGCGGCCGGGTTCCAGCAAAGCACCATGCCTTGCCAGGATTCGCCCAACCGGGGGGATGGGCGAATATGGTGACCTGCCTGATTGCTCAGGCAGCGAAGATCATCGGGGTGATGATTCGCGCTTGGCTCCATGCGCGCGAAATCGGCCCCTTGGTATTCAGGTTCCCCTGCCGGACCAGCGTCAGCAGCCACGTGATCGTGGCCACCGGCAGGGCGGCAAGGAAGATGATCGCGAAATAGACCGTGAACTCCGCCTTCGGCGGACGATGCGCACGCGCGATATTCAGATCGGACGTTTGGTCGGTCATTTGCTCTCTCCTTTCGAAAGACTAACGAAACTTTCCGGCGAAAGCGCCGCGACAGTTTCGACCACCACCCGTTCTGCGCCCTGTTCGAGTGCGGCTTTTTCGGCAGCATCGCGCAGGGACTTGGCGGCGGAAATGCGAGTCAGCACCGGATGCTCGGCCACGATGCGGTCGAGGAGCGCCTGGGCGTCTTCATCCCACGGGAAATCGCGGCGCAGCCGGGTGGGCGTTGCCGAGGCCGAATCCATTTCGGACCCCAGCGGAAGGATATGGAAGAGCGCGTCGAACAGCGCGTTGCACACTTCCTGAACGACGTAAGTCGCGCCAGCATAGCCCATAAAGGGCGTTCCGGTGGCCCGGCGAATCGCGGCACCCGGGAACCCGGCCGGGATGAAGGCCGGTTTCGGGCCGTGCCCGGCGGACAGTTCGGCGAGGTACATCTTTTCGTTGATGGAGCCAAAAACGACCAGCGGCCGCTTCTGTCCCATCATCCGGCGTACCTCGGCATTGTCGGTCTTAGCGCCGGCCTTGCGGGCCACCGCAAAGGCGCAGGGCAGCCCCATATCCGTTTCCAGGAAATGCCGCAGACCGCGCGCATATGTCTCGTTCGCAACGACCGCAAACGACGCCGTGGCAAAGAAATCTTGCGTCACCGACCGCCACAGATCCCAGACCGGCTTGATCGTCGAGTGCTTTTCACGCGCGATGAAGGGTTCGGGGTCCAGATCCAGCAGCTCGCCCAGTTTGCGCAGGAACTTGGTCGTCGAATCGATGCCGATCGGCGCCTGCAGGTAGGGCTTGCCCAAAACCTCGGCCAGGCCGCGGCCAAACTCGCGATACATCACGACGTTGACGTCGGCGTTCACCAGGTTGCGCATCTCGGCCAGGTGGGCGCCCAAGGGCATCACCATGTTGACCTCGGCGCCGATTCCCTCGACCAGGCGGCGAATCTCGGCCAGGTCGGACGGCATGTTGAACACGCCGTACATCGGGCCCAGGATGTTCACCCGCGGCTTGGCGCCCTCTTCACGCTTTTTCTCGGGGGGCATCCGGCCCTTGGTCATGCCGAATTCCGAGAACAGCCACGTCATCGCGCGGTCGGCGGCTTCCCACTGATCCTCGTCGATGGTGCGCGGTAGAAAGCGCTGGATGTTGGTGCCCTGCGGCGTGACGCCGCCGCCGATCATCTCGGCGATAGAGCCGGTGACCACCACCGCGGGCAGGGCCGGATCGAGGGTCTGCCAGGCGCGGTTCATCGCACCCTCGGTCCCCTCGCGGCCCAGCTCTTCCTCGCCCAGGCCGGTGACGACGATGGGCAATTCGTGCGGCGGCAGCGCGTCGGTATAGTGAAGGACGGAGGTGACCGGCAGGTTTTCGCAGCCGACCGGGCCGTCAATCACCACCTGCAGGCCCTTGGTGGCACAGAACGCATAGACTGCGCCCCAGTAGCCCCCTGCCCTGTCGTGATCCAGCACCAGCATCAGATCATCTCCTGCGCCTTCTCGGCGCGACGCTTCTTCTCAAGTTTTTTCGCTTGGAGAGCCCGGAATTCCGGGTGGAGATTCGGATCCCCCTCCCAAACCCCGGCGGTGTCTCCTTCGCCCACACCTTCGAAGAATTCTTTCATCGATTCCATGCGGCCCTTGTTCGCAATCGCCGCATTCACGACCTGTGCCAGGCTGCCCGCACCGGCCGGTCCCATCAGCGGACGGGCCGAAATCAGGTTGGTGAAGTAGAGGCCGGGCACGCCCAATTGCTTAGCTGCCTGAACGACCGGCGTGGTGCCGATGGCCAGGTCGGGGCGGATTGCCTCCATCGCGGCCTTATCATCCTCCAGCGAGGCGCGGAACTGCACCTTGACGCCCTTGGATTCCAGCCAGTCGCGGTCGGCCTCGGACTGTTTTGTCCGGGCGCAGGCCGTTCCGACATAGGGCACATTCGCACCCGATTCGATCAGCAGGCGCGCGACCAGCAATTCGGACCCTTCATAGCCCGACAGGGTCACCGTCCCCTCGATCGGGGCACCGGCCAGCGCGCCCTTGATGGCGGGCAGGAAGGTGTTCTGCGCCTGCGCGACCTTGTCCGCCGGCAGGCCGAAGGCATCGCCGATATTCGCCAGCCAGGCGGCCGTGCCATCGTGCCCCACCGGGGCAGAGCCCACGATCGGGCGCCCGGCCGCGTCGAATTCACGCATCGCCGAGGTATAGAACGGATGGATCGCCGCCACCGCGCCACAGTCCAGCGCGGCGTAAAGCTCGCGCCACTCGCGCGCGGGGACCACCGGGCCGCAGGCCAGGCCCAGCGGGTCCAGCATCTGCCCGATCACGATGGGATCGGCCGGGAACATCTCGCCCAGCAGGGTCACGGTCGGGCGATCCGAAACGCCGCCCTCGGGGGCGGCGACGGGTCCGGCCTCGGCCTCGCGGCGGGCATAGTTCAGCATGGCACCGGCCAGCACGTCCTTGGCCTCGGCATGGGTGGGCACGCCGAAACCGGGCACGTCGATGCCCACGATCCGCACGCCGTTGATTTCCTCGGGCAGCAGCCGCAGCGGCACGCCCGACGCGGTGGGCACGCACAGGTTCGTCACAACGATGGCGTCGTAACGGTCCGGATCGGCCAGTTCGTGCACCGCGTCGCGGATATCCTCGAACAGCTTGCCAGTGACCAGCGTTTCGGAACTGAAGGGCACATAGCCCACCGACCGCCGCGCACCATAGAAATGCGACACGAAAGTCAGCCCGTATACGCAGCAGGCCGACCCCGACAAAACGGTGGCCACGCGGCGCATCCGCAGGCCCACGCGCAACGACCCAAAGGCCGGGCACATGCTTTGCGGTTTGTCGTGCGGGCCTTGCGGGTAATCCTTGCGGTACTGGTCCAGAACGTCAGAGGCGCCCGCCATGCGCGCGGCGGCCTCCATCTCTTCTGCACCGGCATGGCAGCCCATGCCGTCGCCCAACGCCGGATCGGCGCCGCCGCAAGAGGTGGTCTCGGGCGCCGGTGCGGCGTCCGCGATCACCTCTGCGGTGTGGGCATCGTCATACTTGACCTCTTCGGTCATTTTTCCTCCACCTCGCGCGGGGCGTCCGCCTCCTGACCGCGAGTGTTCTGGTCCTCGTCGAAATCGGCATGCGCGAGACGCTCCAACGCCTCGTCCCAGCGGGAGAGTTCGTCGAGGTCAAACATCGTCGTACACCACTTCGAGGGATTTCTTCGGCTTGGCGTTCTTGCCGCGCATGTCGGCATCGGTCGCCGGGGTCAGCTCGAAATCGGCGCCCACATCCTCGGGCGCGAACAGGCCCAACAGGCCGTCGTTGGTCAGCGGCTTGGGCCGGATCGGCGGCGCCTCTGCCACGGCATCGGCCAGCCCGGCGAACAGCTCGCCCCAGGGGCCCTCTTTCGTGCCGACGATCTGGTAATTGGCCGATTTGCGGCGCAATTCCTCGTCCTGCGGGATCGCGGCCAGGATCGGGATATCCACCGCCTTGGCAAAATTCTGCGCCTCGCCGGTGCCGTCGTCCTTGTTGATGACCAGGCCCGCGACGCCGACATTGCCGCCCAGCTTGCGGAAGTATTCCACCGCAGAGCAGACATTGTTGGCCACATACAGCGATTGCAGGTCGTTCGATCCGACCAGGATCACCTTTTGCGCCATGTCGCGCGCGATCGGCAGACCGAAGCCGCCGCAAACCACGTCACCCAGGAAGTCGAGCAGCACATAGTCGAAATCCCAGTCGTGGAAGCCCAGCTTTTCCAGAAGTTCGAAACCGTGGATGATGCCGCGCCCGCCGCAGCCGCGCCCGACCTCGGGGCCGCCCAGCTCCATCGCGAAGACGCCGTTGCGCTTGAAGCAGACGTCGCCGATCTGCACCTCTTCGCCCGCCAGCTTCTTGGCGGTCGAGGTTTCGATGATCGTCGGGCAGGCCTTGCCGCCGAACAACAGGCTGGTGGTGTCCGATTTCGGGTCGCAGCCGATCAGCAGCACGCGCTTGCCCTGTTCGGCCATCATGTTGGACAGGTTGGCCAGGGTAAAGGATTTGCCGATGCCGCCCTTGCCGTAGATCGCGATGATCTGCGTTTTCTTGGTGGGTTCGGTCACGGGCACCTCGTCCAGGGGCTCGTTCGCCTCGTCGCGCAGGCGCTGGTCGATGTCTTTGATGTTCGGGGCATCAAGCGTCATTTACGGTTCCCCAATTCAGGATCATTTTCAGACAAGCAGGATCGTTGAAGGCGGTTTCATAGGCTTCTGCGGCCTCTTCCGCCGGAACGCTGTGGGTAATCAGACCCCCCAGCGAGAGCGCGCCGGATTCCACCAGCGTTCGCGTCGCGATCAGATCCTCACGCTCCCATTCCGCGGCAATGCGCAGCCGGGCCTCTTTCATGAAGGCCGGGGGGAAGGCAAAGGACAGCGGGTCGGTATAGAACCCCGCCAGCACCACCTCGCCGCCCTTGGCGATACGGGTGATGAGATCGTTCAATAGGCCGCCGTTGCCGGAGGCGTCATAGACGGTGCGGTAATCGTGCCGCGGGTCGTTGTCGGGGTGGATCACCTCGTACCCCTCGGCGCCGGTGGCGCGGTCGGGGTTGATTTCCCAGACGGTCGGGGCGGGCGCACCGGCGGCGATGGTCAGTCGCGCCAACAGGCGGCCCAGCACGCCGTGGCCCACGATCAGTTCGGGCATCTTCTTGTCCACACCCGCCAGCGCGTGACGCGCGGTCGCGGCCAGGGCCAGCAGCGCGCCCTCGGCCCCCAGGCCGGGGTCGATGGGCGTGACGCGGTCGGCATCGGTCACCAGCCGCCGGGTCGATCCGCCGAACAGACCGAACGCCCCCTCATAGCAGTTCGCACCGGGAACAAAGACGCGCTGCCCCACCTTGTAGGCGGTTTCCGACCCGGCCTCGACGATTTCGCCGGCGGCCTCATAGCCCGGAACCAGCGGATAACCCATCCCCGGAAAGGGGGGCATGTTGCCGGTGTAAAACAGTTTTTCCGTGCCGGTGGAGATGCCGGAATGGGAAATCTCGACCACCAGGTCGCGCGGACCCGGCTCCGTCAGACCCAAACGGCCAAGCCCGATTTCCCTGGGCCCCCGAAGGATGACGGCGGTGGTCTCCATTCTGCGTCTCCCGATTGCCTTCGTCCCGATCAGAGTCGGGACTCACGTGTCTTCACGTTGATGTCAGTTTATTCTGACAGGCCAAAGTGTCAACTTTTTTAGACAGCTTGACAGGTCAATTATGTCGCCCCGGGCTTACACCCCGTGACAACAGAGGTGACATAGGGGCGCCGGGTCGGCGGGGTCTGGATGTTCTCGAACCCGGCCTCGGCCATCAACTCGGCGATCCGGGCCTGGCTGCGCGCCGTGCCGGTCTGCATCGCCATGCAATAGAACGCGAAATACGCATCGCCCGAGCGTTCGGGCCGCGCCCCGCCGCCCATCGGTTCGGACACGATGAACCGCCCGCCCGGCGGCAGGGTGGCGTAGATCTTGGCCATCAGCGCACGCACGGTGTCGTCTGCGTGATCGTAACACACCCGGATCAGCGAAATCGCATCGGCGCCCTGCGGCAGCGGATCGTCGCGGAAGCTGCCGCCGGTGACGGTGGTGCGCCCGGCCATGCCCGCGTCGCGGAACCGCGCCTGGGCCGCGGGCACCACGGCGGGCAGGTCGAACAGGGTCATTTGCAGGTCCGGATAGGCCGCGCCGACAGCGGCCAGGAACGCACCCGTGCCCCCGCCCACATCCAGCAGATGGGTAATCCCGTCAAACGATACGGTGCGCAGCGTTTCCTCGGCCACCAGCGTCTGGCTGTCGGCCATCAGCTTGGAATAGCGCTCGGCCACCTGCGGGTTTTCCGCCGCACCCGCGCCGAACACATAGGGCCAGAAATGCGCCAGTTCGGTATCCTTTTCCCCGCGCAGCAGGGCCACCGGGTCCGCAAGGTCGCGATAGAACACGTCGTGATGCTGGATCATGCCGATCACGCCGGGCGCCCCGATCAACGCCGCCCCCAGGGCCGAGAGCTGATAGCCATCGCCCACACGCTCAAACAAGTCCAGGGCCGCGGCGGCCTGGCACAGGGCCTCCATCCGGTCGGGGGCGATGCCACGGGCCTTGCCCAAGTCCTGAGCGGTCTGGGGCGCGTCGCGCAGCGCCTCCAGCAGATCCAGTTCGACGACGGCCGCCAGCACCTGGCTGTAGACAAAGCCCGACACAAGGTCGAACAGGCGCTGTCCCTCGCGCCGGGAATGGCCGCGGGTCAGCGGGAAACGGCTGGCCCAGCTTTGAAACCCGCGCGAGGCGATCTTGCGGTTGCGCCAGCGCCGCCAGGAAAACCCGCGCGGCGCGACGGCGGTATCGGACACGGCGTCGGTCATTCCGCGGCTTCGATCGCTTTGGCGGGCACCAGCCGTTCGGCGGTCTTGCGCACCATCTGCACCAGCCCGTCCCGCCCCGGACAGGCCGGGATGGAATCGATGGCCCCCGACATGATTTCATTCAGACGGTCGATAGCCCCCTGAACGCCCAGTTCGGCCACGGCACTGGGGCGCGCGTTGGCCTCGTCCTGGCCGGCGGGCTTGCCCATGTCCTCTTCACTCAGCAGCGCGTCCTTCAGGTCGTCGGCCACCTGAAACGCCTCGCCGATGCGGTCGCCCAGCTCTTCCCATGGGGCGGCCGCTTGCCCCGCCGCCACAGCGCCCATCTGGGTCGCCGCGATGAACAGCGCGCCGGTCTTGGCCTTGTGATAGGCGGACAGGTCGATCTGCTCTTCGCTTTCCCAGCCCTGCCCGGCACAGATGCCGTAGGGCATGCCGGTGCGAATGCCCAGGATGCGGATCAGTTCCAGCGCGCGTTTCGGGTCCGCGTCGCCGACCCGTGCCAGCACCTCAAACCCGGCGGTGATCAGGCTGTCGCCGGTCAGCAGGGCCAGCGGCTCGCCATAGGCCTTGTGCAGGGCGGGCTTGCCCCGGCGGATATCGGCATCGTCGAAACAGGGCATGTCGTCATGCACCAGGCTGGCGCAATGGATAAGCTCGATGGAAATCGCGGCCGCGTCCGACAGCGCCGGCTTGTCATCGCCACAGGCCAACGCAACATGCAGGCACAGCGTCGGGCGGATGCGTGCGCCGCCGGGCGTGACGGCGTAGTCCAGCGCCGAGGCCAGCTTGGGCGGGGCGACGCCCCCCTGCCCCTCTGCGATCGCGTTGCCGATGGCCGCTTCGATACGCGCCGAGATGTCCATGGAGGGCCCTCATGTGCTGTTTCGTCCCGTCCGAAGTGTCAGGTTTGCGAGACAATTTGAGTTGTAAACCAGAATGGACACACTATCCTGCGGAGTCAATATTTCTTGAGGAGTCGTGATGGCCGCATCCCCTGCAAAAGTTGTGGTTATCGGGGCCGGGATGGGGGGGCTTTCCAGCGCCATCCGGCTGGCCCATGCCGGGATGGATGTGCAGGTCATCGACCGCGCCCCCGTGCCCGGCGGCAAGATGCGCACCATGGCCACCGAGGCCGGGCCGGTCGATGCAGGCCCCACGGTGATGACCCTGCGCCCGGTGTTCGAGGAACTGTTCGACAGCGTCGGCGCGTCCCTGTCGGACTATGTGACGCTGCACCGCGAAACCGTGCTGGCGCGGCACTGGTGGCACGATGGCGGCACGCTGGACCTGTTTGCCAGCCGCGAGGAAAGCGCCGCCGCCGTGGGCGAATTTGCAGGCGCCAAGGCGGAACGCGAATTCCGCGCCTTCTGCCGCCGGGCGGAACGGTTGTTCACCGCCTTTGACGGACCGATGATGCGGGCCGCCGCGCCCAGCCAGGCCGAACTGACGAAACATGTCGCCACCCATCCCTGGCTGATTCTGGACATGGCGCCGCACCGGAAACTGTGGGGCAGCCTGACCCGGCAATTCAGCGACCGCCGCCTGGCGCAACTGTTCGGGCGCTATGCAACCTATGTTGGCGGCTCTCCCTTCCGCTCGCCCGCGCTGCTGGGGCTGATCTGGCATGCCGAGGAACAGGGCGTCTGGCGGGTTGAGGGCGGCATGCACCAACTGGCGCAGGGCCTGATGCGGCTGGCCACCGATCAGGGCGTCAGCTTTACCTTCAATGCGCGGGCCACGCGGATCGAGGTGCAGAACGGCGCCGCGGCCGCTGTGCACCTGGCGGATGGCACCCGCCTGCCCGCCGATATCGTGGTGTTCAACGGCGATCCGGCGGCCCTGGGCGCGGGCCTGTTGGGCGAGGCGGCGCAAGACACCGTGCCGCGCGCGAAAACCCATCCGCGCAGCCTGTCGGCCTATGTCTGGTCCTATGCCGCCGTGCCGCATGGCCCCGAGATGGTGCATCACAACGTCTTTTTCTGCGACAACCCGCACACGGAATTCGATCCGATCGCCCAGGGGCGTATGCCAGACGACGGCACGCTCTATATCTGCGCCCAGGACCGCGGCACCGGCCGTACGCCGCAGGGCAAGGAACGGTTCGAGATCATCATGAACGGCCCGCCCGTTGCAGACGGCGCCGAGGCGACAGACGAGGAGAAAGAGACGTGTCGGACACGCACCTTCGAGACGCTGGCCAGCTTCGGCCTGACCTTCGATCCCCGGCCGGGGACGGACTGGCTGACAACGCCGCGCCACTTCGCCAAGCTGTTTCCGGCGTCCGAAGGCTCCCTCTACGGGCGGAGCCCGCACGGCCTGACAGCCTCTCTGAAGAGGCCCACGGCGCGGACCTCGCTGCCGGGGCTGTACCTGGCGGGGGGCGGGGCGCATCCGGGGGCGGGCATCCCCATGGCGACCCTCTCCGGCAGGCACGCGGCCGCGGCGATCTTGATGGACCGAACTTCAACCTAGAGGTTCCGCCGGACGGCTATGCTTGGTGGTATGTCGACGGCATCAGCGATGACGGCGAAAAGTCGATCTCGATCATCTCTTTCATCGGGTCGGTGTTTTCGCCCTGGTACCGCTGGTCCGGCCGCAAGAACCCCGAGGCGCATTGCTGCATCAACGTCGCCACCTACGGCAAGGGCGGGCGCTGGACGATGACCGACCGCGGGCAGGCGGCCCTGCGCCAGACCCCCAACACGTTTGAGGTGGGGCCGTCGAAACTGACCTGGGACGGCGGCAAGCTGTATATCGACGTGGACGAACTGGCCTGGCCGCACATGCACCGCCTGAAGGGGCGCATCACCGTCACGCCCTCTGCGATCACCGATGTCGAACTGCCGCTGAAGGCCGATGGTAGCCATGTCTGGCGGCCCTTCGCGCCGTCCTCTGACATCGAGGTGGACCTGAACCAGCCCGGCTGGCAATGGACCGGGCACGCCTATTTCGACTCGAATTTCGGCATCCACGCGCTGGAGGACGATTTCAGCTATTGGACCTGGGGCCGCTTCCCGACCCGCGACAACGGGGCCTACTGTTTCTACGACGCCGCCGTGCGGGATGGCAGCGAACTGGCCGTGGGCCTGCATTTCGGCGCCGATGGCACGGCACAGGTGATCGACGCCCCCCCGCGCACCCGCTTTGCCCGGTCGAAATGGCTGGTCCGGCGCGAAACCCGCGCCGATCCCGGTTATCGGCCGAAACAGGTGGCCGACATGCTGGACGCGCCGTTCTACTGCCGATCCACCGTGCGGACCCAGGTGTTCGGCGAGGAAACCGTCGGCGTGCACGAGGCGCTGGACCTGGACCGCTTTGCCAGCCCGCTGATCAAGCCGATGCTGGCCGTCAAGGTGCCCCGCCGCAAGGGGTGGCGGTTCGACGACTGATCCGCGCCCGCAGAACGCGAAAGACCGCCGCCGGGGCATCCTTGCGGCAGCTTCCGTTGCGTCATCATTGTTACAAACCGCCTATGCGGGGGTTTGCATTCCCCGCGGAATTGGAACAGCATGTCGCACATGAGCGCGTATCCCGCAGGGACGGCCGCCGCTGCCTCGGCGGCCCTAAAGCGCGCCCAATTCCAGGAGAATCACATGAAAACAATCAGGACTCTGGCAACCGCAGCCGCGCTGGTGCTGGGTGCAGCCGGTCTGGGCGGTGCCCAGACGCTGAACTTTGCCTATGACGCCGACCCGGTGTCGCTGGACCCGCATGAACAGCTGTCGGGCGGCACGCTGCAAATGGCGCACATGGTCTTTGACCCGCTGATCCGCTGGAACAAGGATCTGGGCTTCGATCCCCGCCTGGCGTCCAGCTGGGAACGTGTGGACGACACCACCATGCGCTTCAACCTGCGCGAGGGCGTGACCTTCCACAGCGGCGACACGATGACCGCCGAGGATGTCGTCTGGACCATCGAGCGCCTGAAAGGATCGCCCGACTTCAAGGGCATCTTTGCAAGCTGGGTCTCGGCCACCGCCATCGACGACACCACCGTCGAGATCAAGACCGACGGTCCCAGCCCGCTGGTGCTGCACACCGCGACCTATGTCTTCCCGATGGACAAGGACTTCTACGAGGAAGGCGGCGTCGAGATCGTCAAGCATGGCGACAGCTTTGCCAGCCAGAACGCATCCGGCACCGGGCCGTTCACGGTGGAATCGCGCGAACAGGGCGTGAAGACCGTGTTCCAGCGCAACCCGAACTATTGGGACACCGCCAGCCCGGGCAATGTGCAGACCGCCATCCTGACCCCGATCAAAGAGGCCCCGACCCGCGTGGCCGCCCTGCTGGCCGGCGATGTCGACTTTATCGCGCCGGTGCCGCCGACCGATCTGGACCGCATCCGCGACAATGACGGCACCAAGCTGGTGACGATGACCGGCACCCGGATCATCACCCTGCAACTGAATCAGAAGCGCAACGAAGCCTTTGCCGATCCCAAGGTGCGCCAGGCCATCGCCTATGCCATCAACAACGAAGGCATCGTCGCCAAGATCATGAAGGGCTTTGGCACCGTCGCGGCGCAGCAGTCGCCCGAGGGCTATGTCGGCTACAACCCCGACCTGACCCCGCGCTTCGATGTCGCCAAGGCGCAGGCCCTGATGGCAGAGGCGGGCTATGCCGACGGCTTCTCGGCCACGATGATGTGCCCCAACAACCGCTACGTGAACGACTACAAGATCTGCGAAGCGGCGGCGGCGATGTTGGCCAAGATCAAGATCGACATCGATCTGACCACGATGCCCAAGGCGCAGTACTGGCCCAAGTTCGACGAGCGCGCTGCCGACATCATGATGATCGGCTGGCATTCGGACACCGAGGATTCGGCCAACTTCAACGAGTTCCTGACCATGACCCCGGATGCCGATACCGGCCGCGGTCAGTACAACTCGGGCAACTACTCGAACCCGAAGGTGGACGAGCTGACGCTGGCCTCGCTGACGGAAACCGACCCCGAGACGCGGGCCGCGATGCTGCAGGAGGTGGAACAGATCCTGTATGACGACGCCGCCTTCATCCCGCTGCACTGGCAGGATCTGGCCTGGGGTGCGCGCGAGGGTGTCATGATCGAGGATGTCCTCAACGTCATGAACTTCCCCTACCTCGGCGACCTTGTCATCGAGGAATGATGTGATAACAGGCGGACCGCGAAATTCGTGGTCCGCCTGACACAAGGGCACGCCCCATGCATATTCTAGCCTTTCTGATCCGCCGCGCCGTACAGGCACTGGTCGTGATGTTCGTCATCTCGATCATCGGCTTTTCCATCCAGGACAACCTGGGCGACCCCCTGCGCGAGCTGGTCGGCCAATCCGTGTCCGAGGCCGAGCGCGAGGCGCTGCGCGACGAGTTGGGGCTGAACGACCCCTTCCTGGTCCAGTACGCCCGCTTCCTGGGCAACGCCGTACAGGGCGACCTGGGCACCTCCTACTTCTTCAAACGCCCGGCGATCGACGTGATCCTGGACAAGTTCCCGGCCACCTTCGAACTGGTACTGGGGGCGGTGTTCATCTTTGTCTCTGTCTCGATCCCGGCGGGCATCTACTGCGCGATCCACCGCGATTCATGGCTGACACGGATCATCATGACCGGGTCCATCGTGGGCATTTCGATCCCGGTCTTCCTGACCGCCATCTTCATGGTGTGGCTGTTCGGGGTGGAACTGGGCTGGCTGCCCGCCTTTGGGCGCGGCGACACGGTCACGTTACCCTGGGGCTGGGATACCGGGTTTCTGACCTGGGACGGGATCAGCCACCTGATCCTGCCCTCGATCACGCTGTCGTCGATCATGCTGCCGCTGTTCATCCGCCTGATCCGCGCCGAGATGCTAGAGGCGATGGGAACCGATTACGTCCGTTTCGCCCGCGCCAAGGGGCTGAGCACCTGGCGCGTGCGCTATGTCCATGCCTTCCGCAACACGCTGTTGCCGGTGGTTACCGTGGGCGGGCTGATGATCGGCACGCTGATCGCCTACACGATCCTGACCGAAACCGTGTTCCAGTGGCCCGGCATGGGCTTTCTGTTTCTTGAGGCGGTGAACCGCGTCGATACCCCCCTGATCATCGCCTACATCATCGTGGTCGGCCTGATCTTCGTGGTGGTGAACACGCTGGTCGATTTCATCTACACGCTCATCAATCCGATGGTGAAACTGCCGGGGGCCAAGGGCTGACATGATCTCCTTTTCCGCCTTCTTGAAACGGTTCCTGTCCGACCCCGTGGCCATCGGGGCAGGGATCGTCCTGCTGGTGCTGGTGCTGATGGCGGTTCTTGCGCCGCTGATCGCCCCGCAAAACCCCTATGACCCGCTGCAACTGGACATCATGGACAGCGAAATGCCGCCCGCGTGGAAACCCGGCGGCGACGAACGGTTCCTGCTGGGCACCGACGCGCAGGGGCGCGGCGTGCTGTCCACCATCATGTACGGCACCGGGATTTCCCTGCTGATCGGCGTGGGCGCGGTGATCGTGCAGGCCGTGCTGGGCATCACCCTGGGCCTGATCGCCGGGTACAAGGGCGGCTGGATCGACAGCTTTCTGATGCGGCTGGCCGATATCCAGCTGTCGCTGTCCACGCTGATGATGGCGATCATCGCGCTGGCGCTGTTCAGCGCAGCCTTTGACGCCAACACCTATGCGGATTACGCGATCATCATGCTGATCCTGGTGATCGGCATTGCCGAATGGCCAAAATTCGCGCGCACGGTGCGATCGTCCGTCCTGGGTGAAAAGAAGAAGGAATATGTCGATGCCGCCCGCGTCATCGGCCTGCCCGCCCGGCGCATCATGTGGGGCCATATCCTGCCCAACACGCTGACGCCGGTGCTGGTGATTTCCACCATCCAGGTGGCCGAGGCGATCATGATCGAGGCCTCGCTGTCCTTCCTCGGCCTCGGCATGCCGACCGACCGGCCCTCGCTGGGGTCGCTGATCCGCTCGGGGTTCGAGTTCATCTTTTCGGGCTCGTGGTGGATCACGCTGTTCCCCGCGCTGGTGCTGATCGCGCTGGTGCTGTCGCTGAACCTGCTGGGCGACTGGCTGCGTGATGTGCTGAACCCGAAACTGCGCCGGGGAGAGGACTGATGGCGATGCTGGAAGTGCAAGACCTGCATGTCGCCTTTCCGCGCGGCAAGCGGGACGAGGTCGAGGCCCTGCGCGGCGTGAACCTGCATCTGGAAAAGGGCGAACGCCTGGGCGTCGTGGGCGAATCCGGGGCGGGCAAATCGATGCTGGCCTTTGCGATCCTGAACCTGATCGCCGATCCCGGCCGCGTCAGCGGGGGCCGCGTGATGTTCCACGGCGAAAACCTGCTGGACCTGTCCGAACGCGGCATTCGCGGCATCCGGGGCAACCGGATTTCGATGATCTTCCAGGATCCGATGGTCACGCTGAACCCGGTGCTGACCATCGGCACGCAGATGATCGAAACGCTGAAGGCGCATCGCAAGATTTCGGATGCCGAGGCGCGCAAGCTGTGCATCGAACGGCTGAAGCAGGTCGCCATTCCGTCCGCTGAATCGCGGATGGATGCCTACCCGCATGAACTGTCCGGCGGGCTGCGTCAGCGGGTGGTGATCGCCATCGCCCTGCTGACCGATCCCGAACTGATCATCGCGGACGAACCCACCACCGCGCTGGACGTGACGATCCAGGCGGAAATCATGGCGCTGATCCTGAAACTGTGCCGCGAAAACGACGTGGCGCTGATCCTGATCACCCATGATCTGGGCGTAGTGGCCGAGGTGACCGAGCGGATCATGATCATGTATGCGGGCCTCTGCGTCGAAGAGGGCCGCACACAGGACATCATCAACGCGCCCCGCCACCCCTATACCGCCGGCCTGCTGAAGGCCCTGCCGCAAAAGGCCGGGCGCGGTCAGCGGCTGTACCAGATCCCCGGCTCCATGCCGCCGATCACGGCCCTGCCGCCCGGCTGCGCCTACAACCCGCGCTGCGAATTCGCGGCGGACCGCTGCCGCGCCACGATCCCGCCGCTTGCCGGCGGCGTTGCCTGTTTCCACCCGCTGCAAGAGGAAGAGGCCGCCTCATGACCCAGCCGATTGTCGAGACGCGCGGGCTGGAAATGCGGTTCGCGCTGCCCACCCATTTCCTGAGCCGCGAAAAGCCGGTGCTGCATGCGCTGAACGGCGTGGATGTGTCGATCCAGCCCGGCGAAAGCTTTTGCGTGGTCGGCGAATCCGGCTGCGGCAAGACCACGCTGGGCCGCGCCATCATGGGGCTGCTGGCCCCCAGTGCCGGGGAGATCCTGTTCCGTGACCAGCGCATCGACACCATGGACGAACGCATGCGCAAGCCGATCCGGGCAGAGATGCAGATGGTGTTCCAGAACCCCTATGCCTCGCTCAACCCGCGGCGCAACGTGTTCGACACCCTGGCCGAACCGATCCGCCACCTGCTGCCCGACACCCCCGCCGCCGAGGTCCGCGAACAGGTGGAATCGGTGCTGGCCGCCACGGGGTGCGATCCCAGCTGGCAACGCCGTCTGCCGCATGAATTTTCCGGCGGGCAACGCCAGCGGATCGCCATTGCACGGGCGCTGGTCACCAACCCGGCCTTCATCGTGGCGGACGAACCGATTTCCGCGCTGGACGTGTCGATCCAGGCGCAGATCCTGAACCTGCTGACCGACCTGCAGGCGGATCGCGGCCTGACCTACCTGTTCATCACCCACGACCTGAGCGTGGTGGAGCATTTCGGCAGCCGCGTGGCGGTGATGTATCTGGGGCAGGTGATGGAATTGGCGGAAACCCAGGCCATTTTCGCCCAGCCCAAGCATCCTTATACCCGCCTGCTGCTGGAGGCGATCCCCAAGCTGGAAGGCGGTTCCTTCGACAAGCCGCGCACGCCGGGCGAATTGCCGGACCCGGTCAACCTGCCGGTCGGCTGCCCCTTTGCGCCGCGGTGCCCGCTGGCCGATGCCCGCTGCCGGGCCGAACGCCCCAAGCTGCGCACGCTGGCCAATGGCACGCAGGCCGCCTGTCACCATACGGAATAGGGGGCGGCGCTACAGCCGCGCGTCCAGGAACGCCAGGATGCGCGCGCTGACGGCCTCGGGCGCCTCTTCATGGGCCAGGTGGCCCAGATCGGGGAAATGTTCCACATGGGCGTCGGGCATGCGTTCGGCGGCGCGCACGGATGTCGCGGGCGGCACCGCCCGGTCCATATCTCCCACCAGCAGCAGCGTTGGCGTGTCGATCCGGGGCAGGTCCGCCTGCAGCCCGTCCAGATCCCATTGCGAGATCATCGCCAGCGTCGCGTCCGTATGATGGCGATCGGCAACCAGCGTGCGATACAGCGCCAGCCCCTCGGGCGACAGGCGGCTGCCAGTGCCGCCGATGATCGATTCAACGCCCGTTGCATTGCCCAGCCAGCGCGAGATTTCAGAGGCCGAGAACGGATTGATCGCCATCATCCGCGCCATCATCGGGAACAGCAACCCGGCCATCCCCTTGAAGTTTTCCAGCGCCGCGTTGATCCCCACCAGCGCGTGCGGCGGCTGTGTCAGATCGCGCAGCAGGCGCATCCCCAGGGCCGCCCCGGCCGAATGCCCGACAACGGCCGCCGGTTGCAGCCCCTCGCCCGCCATCAAGGCGGCGATGTCCTGGCTCATCCGGTCCAGGCCACAGCGTTGGCGCGCGCCCAGTTGGGTGAACCCCTGCCCCGGCAGGTCCAGCGCCACCACGCGATAGCGCCGGGCCAGGATCGGGAAGACGTCGCGCCAGCTATGGGTGGCTGCGCCGGTGCCGTGCAGCAGCAGGACAACCAGCCCCGATCCCGCGTCCTGGATGTGCCAGCGATGCGGGCGGTGGCGCACGAAACGGGAATGCGCGCGGTTGGGCCAGTCCTGTCCGTCCCGTGCCCAATCCATGCGCCACCCCTTTACACGTCCAGCGCCGCCGACACCGCCGAGGACAGGCGATCCGCGTCCGCCCGTGGCAGCGGGATATACGGCCCGCCCAGCGTATCTGCCAGGGCGCGCAGGGACCGTTCAGGCCGCTGCCCCATGTCGATCACCATCGAGGGGAAATCGTTCAGGCGGATCGCGGTCGCCATCTTGGTGGCATCTTCGGCTGCAAGCGCACGGTTGGGCGTGCCGTCCAGCGCGATATTCGCCCGCCCGTCGGTCAGCAGCGCCACGGTCGGGGTCATGCCCCGGCCCTTGGCCTGAATGGCGACCTCCAGCGCGGTTTTCAGCCCCGCGGCCAGCGGCGTGCCGCCCCCGCCGGGCAGGGCGGCCAGCCGCCGCTTGGTCTGCACCAGCGACCGGGTCGGCGGCAGCAGCAGTTCGGCCTCTTCCCCACGGAAGGCCACCAGGGCCACATGGTCGCGCCGGGCGTAAGCCTCTGCCAGCAGCAGTTCGACCGCGCCCTTGGCCTCGGCCAAGCGCGTCATCGCGGCGGACCCCGACGCATCGACGACAAAGATCAGCAGGCGGTCGGATTTCTCCTCGAACCGGCGGATGCGGAAATCGTCGGTGCGGATATGCAGGCGGCGCTCGATCCGGGCCTCTTGCCGGCGGATGGTCTGCCAAGGCGCGGCGGCACGAAGGGTGGCGATCACGTCCAGCCTGTTGCCCGTATCCAGCCGCCCCCGACGCGAGGGGATCGGCCGCCCGCGGCGGTTGCCCTTCAGCTTGGCCCCGGCCCCGGCCCCGCCCATCGCGCCCCGGCCGCTTTTCCTGGCGGCCAGTTGCGCCAGCAGATCGGCGGGCAGGGCGGCCTGCGCGGCCTCTAGCAGGATGTCCTGCAGGGGCAGGTCGTCCAGCGACTGCCCCTCGCCCGGATCGTCCTGGTCCTGTTCGGGCTCTTCGGGTTCGGGCTGCGGGGGTTCCGGCGGCTGGTCCTGTTCCTGCTCTTCCTGGGGGAATTGCGTGGCGCGGGGGCCAAGGACCAGTTCCACCGCAGTGGTCAGATCATCGACATCGACCTCTGTTCCGCCGCCGATGGCGGCCAGCGCCCGGGCGGTGCGCAGTGCCAGCATCGGTGCGCGCAAGCTGTCGATGCCCAGCCGAACGGCCAGCAGGGTCAGATCCTCCAGCACCTTGGGCGCGGCGGTGATCTGCGGCAGGCGGGCGCGGGCCTGGGCCAGCGCCTCCTCGTCCAGTTCGATCAGGTCGGTTTCGCCATAGGGCAGCGCGTCCAGATCGACATGCAGCGCCAGCCGGTCGGTCAGCGCGGGCGGCAGGGTTTCGTCCGGTTCGGCGCCCTCGTCCATGGCGATCAGGCAGTGCCCGGTGCCCTGGTCCAGCGCCCCGGCCAGCCGCGCGGCCAGGCCGGGCTGACTGCGTTCGGCCATGGGCAGCACAAGGACCGCAGGGTCGGCCAGGATGCCCTTGCGTTCGACCACACGGCCAGAGGCCAGCGTCGCGGTCAGGTCGATGCCCCCGAACAGCTGTTCGTCGCCGATGGACGGGTGCAACCGTTTCTGCGGCAGCGGCAGGCCGGGCAGCGCGGCAACCACGCGGTCGCGAACCGGGCCGGACCGGGCGCGCAGCCACAGGCCACCCAGCCCGGCGGGATCGACGGCCAGCGCGTTCAGCCCGACCTCGACCCGTGTCCAGACGGACCCAGTGGTGCTCACCCCAGCACCTCCTCCACGACGCGGCCGACGCGGGTGGTCGAACCGGCCTCGTCCAGCGGATCGCGGCGCAGGCGGTGGCGCAGCGCCGAGGGCGCGATCTTGCGCACATGCTCGCGCGTGACCTTTTCGGCCCCTTCAAAGGCCGCAACGGCGCGCGAGGTCTTGAGCAGCGTCAGTTCCCCCCGCAGACCGTCGGACCCAAGCGCCAGACACAGTTCGGCGCAATCGCGCAGCACGTCGTCGTCGGTTTCGATCTGGGTCAGGTGTTCCCGCGCGGCCAGGATCCCGTCGCGCAGTTCCGCGTCCGCCTGGCGCCACTTTTCCATGAACCCGTCATAGTCCATTTCATAGGCATCGCGGCGGCGGATCACCTCGATCCGCGTGTCGATATCCTTGGGCGAGGCCACCTCGACCGACAGGCCAAAGCGGTCCAGCAGCTGCGGCCGCAGCTCGCCCTCTTCGGGGTTGCCGGACCCGACCAGCACGAAGCGCGCCGGGTGCCGGATGGAAAGCCCTTCCCGCTCCACCACGTTTTCACCCGACTGGGCAACGTCCAGCAGAAGGTCGACGATGTGGTCCTCCAGCAGGTTGACCTCGTCGATATACAGGTAACCGCGGTTGGCGCGCGCCAGCAGGCCCGGCTCGAACGCCTTTTCGCCACTGGTCAGCGCCTTTTCGATGTCCAGCGCGCCCACGACCCGATCCTCGGTCACGCCCAGCGGCAGGTCCACCACCGGGGTGGGCCGCTCGACGATGTCGTGCTGGCCGACATGCGCCCAGTCGGGGCAGCGGTCCAGCGAGGGCGAATTCACCGGGCACCCCGCCACCACCTGAATCGGTGGCAGCAGGGCAGCCAGGGCACGTACCGCGGTCGATTTGCCCGTCCCGCGATCCCCGAACACCAGCACGCCGCCGATGCCCGGGTCGATCGCGGTCAGGATCATCGCCTGTTTCATCTCCTCCTGGCCGACAATGGCGGAGAAGGGAAAGGGTTGTGTCATGCAGGCTCTTCCGTTTTCTTCCGCGCCTTTTTCTTCTTCGGCGCTGCCTTGGGTTCGTCGAAGGTCCGACCCGTCGCGAGCAGACTCATCGGGCTTCCACCTTCCCAACTACCCTCTTCTTTCAGGATGTTGAAGCGGGCATACATCTCTTCCTTGAACCAGTCGCCTTCGCGGACATGCTTGACCGCATGGCCGTGCGGGCAATCGCCATAGGCAAAGCCGCCCATTTCCTTCTTGTTGTTCCACAGCGAGAAGGTCACCTGCTGCACCCACGGCACCTCGGCCATGCCGATATGGAAGGCGCAGTTGGGATGCTTGGCAACGCGCTCTTGCACCTCGGGCACCTCGGCCCAGAATTTCAGCGCGACAGGCAGCTTGACGGTCGCGCGGGTCAGAACGGCGATGTTACCGGTATCGTCGGCCTTTTCGGTGACCTTCAGCGGCTCGACCCCCGACCACATGCCCCGCGACGAGGTCGGCGTCAGGAAGATGGTGTAGGTTTCGCAGGAATGGTCGCGCAGGGTCTTGTGCGTGATGCTGGACTTCAGCCCGTTTTCCGCGGCTTCCATGTCTTTCCAGACGCAGAGGATCGCATTCACGTTCACGTTCGGGCGCGGGTTGAAACCAGCATCGGACCCAGTCCCGAGCATCTTGAAGAACTCCAGCCCCGCGATCTGTTTCAGCGCGAATCTGCCGCGCGCCATCTGGCTGAAGGCTTCCAATCGAGAGGCCCAGTTGTCATAACGAAAAAAGCTGATGGTGGTGACTTGCATTGCCGACTCTCCATTCGCAACTGTCAATCATGTGTGACACTTTGGGGTGCGACCGCAAGTATCCTGCCGCCCCCGGCACGCATCCGGTAGAAGCATTGTAAACTAAACTAGACAGGTTTAACCTAGCGACATGATGACACGAGTCGATCCCGCCCTGGCGGATGAAGCAGTTCGAGCCGAGGGCCCGCAAGCTGTTGTGATCGGGGCGGGACTTGGCGGTCTTGCCGCCGCCATGCGCCTTGGCGCCAAGGGGTACCGCGTGACTGTCGTGGACAAGCTGGACGTGCCCGGCGGGCGCGGCTCGGCGATCTGGCAGGACGGCCACCGATTCGACCTTGGCCCGACCATCGTGACGGTGCCGCAGATCTTTCGCGAGTTGTGGAAAACCTGCGGGCGCGACTTCGACCAGGACGTGAATCTGGTCCCGATGGACCCGTTCTATGAAATCGTCTTCCCCGACGGCGAGCGGTTCAAGGCCCAGCAGAACACTGACGGCATGCGCGCCGAGGTGGCCCGCCTGTCCCCCGGCGATCTGGCCGGGTACGACAAGTTCCTTGAGGACAGCGAAAAACGCTATTGGTTCGGGTTCGAGCAATTGGGCCGCAAGCCCATGCACAAGTGGGAAGACCTGATCAAGGTGCTGCACATCTTTGGCATGCTGCGCGCCGACAAGTCGGTCTATGCCCATGCCGCGTCCCGCGTGCAGGACGAACGCCTGCGCATGGCGCTGTCCTTCCACCCACTGTTCATCGGGGGCGATCCGTTCAACGTCACCTCGATGTATATCCTCGTGTCCTACCTCGAAAAGGAATTCGGGGTGCATTACGCGATGGGCGGCGTCGCCGCGATCGCCAAGGCCATGGCCGAGGTCATCGAATGGCAGGGCGGCACCTTGCTGATGAACACCGAGGTTGACGAGATCACCGTCGAAAAGGGCAAGCGCAGCTACAAGACGACCGGCGTGCGCCTGGCCTCTGGCGAGGAGATCAAGGCCGACGTGGTGGTTTCCAACGCCGATGCAGGGTTCACCTATAACACCTTGCTGCGCAACGTCCGCCGCTGGCGCTGGAGCGACAAGAAGCTGGAAAAGTCGCGCTGGTCGATGGGCCTGTTCGTCTGGTATTTCGGCACCAAGGGCACCCGCGACATGTGGAAGGATGTGGGCCACCACACCGTGCTGAACGGGCCGCGTTATCAGGGGCTGGTCAAGGACATCTTCTTCCACCAGGACAAGCTGGCCGACGACATGAGCCTGTATATCCACCGGCCCACCGTCACCGACCCGTCCGCCGCACCCGAGGGCGACGATACCTTCTATGCGCTGTCGCCGGTGCCCAACCTGCATACCGACGATCCGGTGGACTGGGCCGCCAATGGCGAACGCTACCGCCAGATGGTGCAGGACTTCATGGAAGAAAAGCTGCTGCCGGGGCTGGGCGACAAGGTCTCGACCAGCATGTTCTACACGCCCGAGGATTTCCGCGACCGCTACCTGTCTCCCTATGGCGCGGGTTTCTCGCTGGAGCCGCGGATCTTCCAAAGTGCGAACTTCCGCCCGCACAACATCAGCGAAGAGGTCGACGGCCTGTACATGGTCGGCGCGGGCACCCATCCGGGCGCCGGTCTGCCCAGCGTCATCACCTCTGCCGAGGTGATCGGCAAGGTCGTGCCCGACGCCACCCCTGCCAAGGCGGGGTAACATGATCGACCCGGCGGATTTGGAGCATTGCAAAGCCTCGATCCGCACCGGGTCGTATTCGTTCCACGCGGCCTCGCGCCTGTTGCCGGGCCGCGTGCGCGATCCGGCGCTTGCGCTTTATGCGTTCTGTCGGCTGACCGATGATGCGGTCGACCTGACCCATGAAAAAACCGAAGCCGTCCTGATGCTGGGCGAACGGCTGGACGCGATCTATCGCGGCCAGCCGCGCAACACGCCCACCGACCGCGCCTTTGCCGCCGTGGTCGAGGATTTCGAGATGCCGCGCACCCTGCCCGAGGCCCTGCTGGAGGGGATGGCCTGGGACGCGATGGAAAAACGCTATCACACGCTGTCGGATGTCTATGCCTATTCGGCGCGGGTGGCCGCGGCGGTCGGTGTGATGATGACGGTGCTGATGCGGGTGCGCTGCCCGCACGCGCTGGCGCGCGCCTGCGACTTGGGCGTCGCGATGCAACTGACCAACATCGCCCGCGACGTGGGCGAGGACGCGCGCGCCCGCCGCATCTATCTGCCGCTGGACTGGCTGGCCCAGGCCGGGATCGACATCGAGGCGTTTTTCGACAATCCGCGCCCGACCCGCGAAATCCGCAAGTTGACCCGGCGGCTGATCGCCGATGCCAACCGGCTGTATTTCCGGTCCGAACCGGGGGTGGCCGCGCTGCCCTTTGCCTGTCGGCCGGGTATCTTTGCCGCGCGGAACATCTACGGCGGCATCGGGCGCGAGGTGGCGCGGCGCCATTACGACAGCATCAACACCCGCGCCTACACCACCAAGGGGCAAAAGATCGGCTGGCTGATCCAGTCCACGCTGGAAACGCTGGTGGTCAGCGTTATGCCGCGCTCTGCCGTGCTGTATGGCAAGCCGCTGCCCGAATGCGCCTACCTGGTCGAGGCCGCGGCCGAACGCCTGCCCTCGGACAATCCGTGGGGCGAGGGCCGCGCGGGCGAGCTGATCGCCGTGCTGGCCCAGCTGGAGGCCAAGCGCCGGCAGGCGCAACCAGTTGCCGCATTGGTCGAGGAACGTAAACGCGCTATCTGAGGGCCATGATGATTGATTGGCCCCTTTTTGCGCTTTTCACCGCGACCGCGTTTGCGGCCGGTTCCACAGGCGCGTTCTTTTCGCCCGGCACGTGGTACGACAACCTGTCGAAACCGGTCTGGACACCGCCTAACTGGCTGTTTCCGCTGGCCTGGTTCGTCCTGTACCTGTCGATGGCCTATGCGGCGACGCGGGTGGCCATCTCGGGCCATCCCGAAGTGATCTATGCGCTGGCCATCTGGGGCCTGCAAATCGTGTTCAACACATTATGGTCGCCGGTGTTTTTCGGCCTGCACCGGCTGGGCCCGGCGCTGGTCGTGCTGTTCGGCATGTGGGCCTCGGTGCTGGCAATGACCGTGTCGTTCTGGCGAATCGACCTGACCGCCGGCCTGCTGGTGGCGCCCTATGTGGTCTGGACCAGCTACGCCTTTGCGCTGAACTTCTCGATCTGGCGGCGCAACCCGTATGCGGCGGAAATGGCCGGGGCGTAACGTAACGCCCCGCCCGATCCTCAGAAATCCAGGTTTTCCACGCTCAGCGCGTTCTGCTGGATGAACTCGCGCCGCGGTTCCACGACATCGCCCATCAGCTTGGTAAAGATGTCGTCGGCCTCGGCCAAATCCTCGATCCGCACTTGCAACAGGGTCCGCGCGGCCGGGTCCAGCGTGGTTTCCCACAGCTGATCGGGGTTCATCTCGCCCAGCCCCTTGTAGCGTTGCAGGGTCAGGCCCTTTTCGCCCTCTGTCAGGATCGCCTCCAGCAGGTCAGAGGGCGCATAGATCGCCTGTTCCCGCTCCTTGCGGATCAGTTGCGCCGGTTGCGCATAGGTTTCTTGCAGGCCCTCTGTCAGCGCGCCCAGGCGCCGCGCCTCGGGCGAGCGCAGAACCAGGCCATCCAGCGTACGCAACTCTTCGACACCGCGCACAACGCGGGAAAAGCGCATGCCGCGATCCTGGGTCGGGCGGCCACGCCAGCCGCGTTCGTATTCCAGCGACACCAGGTCCAGCCGTGCCGCCACCGCATCGGCCGTGCCCTGCAGATCGGCATCCACCTGCCCGGGCCGGAACGCACCTGCAATCGCGGCCTGTTCCAGAACATGGGCCGGGTAATGCGTCGGGAACGCGCCCAGAATACGGCGCACCTGCCGGGCCTCTTCGACCACGCGGGCCAGATCCTGGCCGACGATCTCCTCGCCCGTGCCCAGCCGCAGCACCGCGCCGTCGATCCCCATCTGGATCAGGTAATCCTCTAGCGCGGGTTGGTCCTTCAGATAGACTTCGGACTTGCCGCGCGCGACCTTATAGAGCGGCGGCTGCGCGATATAGAGGTACCCCCCTTCGATCAATTCGGGCATCTGCCGGAAGAAGAAGGTCAACAGCAGCGTGCGGATATGGGCACCGTCCACATCCGCGTCGGTCATGATGATGATCTTGTGATACCGCAGCTTGGAGATGTCGAATTCATCCCGCCCGATGCCGGTGCCCAGGGCGGTAATCAGGGTGCCGATCTCTTGGGATGACAACATCCGGTCGAACCGCGCCCGTTCCACGTTCAGGATCTTGCCGCGCAGGGGCAGCACCGCCTGATTACCCCGCTCGCGCCCCTGCTTGGCGCTGCCACCGGCGCTGTCACCCTCCACCAGGAACAGTTCCGACAGGGCCGGATCCTTTTGCTGGCAGTCGGCCAGCTTGCCGGGCAGGCTGGCCACGTCCATCGCCGTCTTGCGCCGGGTCAGCTCGCGGGCCTTGCGCGCCGCCTCGCGCGCCAGGGCCGCCTCGATGATCTTTCCGACGATCTGCCGGGCCTCTTGCGGGTGTTCCTCGAACCACTCGGCCAGCTTTTCGTTCACCAGGCTTTCGACCGCGGGCCGCACCTCTGAACTGACCAGCTTGTCCTTGGTCTGGCTGGAAAATTTCGGGTCCGGCACCTTGACCGACAGCACGCAGGTCAGCCCCTCGCGCGCGTCGTCGCCGGTAAAGTTCACCTTTTCCCGCTTGGCGATCCCGCTGGACTGGGCATAGCCGTTGATCGTGCGGGTCAGCGCGCCGCGAAAGCCCGCCATATGCGTGCCGCCATCCCGCTGGGGAATGTTGTTGGTAAAGGGCAGCACGGTTTCGTGGTAGCTGTCGTTCCACCACATCGCGACCTCGACCCCGATGCCGTCGCGTTCCCCGGTCATGAAAATCGGTTCTTCCATGACAGAGGTCTTGTGCCGGTCCAGGTAGCGCACGAATTCGCGCACGCCGCCCTCATAGACCATGTCGGCCTCCAGCGGCTCGGCGGGGCGCTCATCGCGCAGCCTGATCCGCACGCCGGAATTCAGAAAGGCCAGTTCGCGCAGCCGGTTTTCCAGAACCTTGAAGGAATACTCCAGGTTCGAAAACGTCTCCAGCGAGGCCAGGAACCGCGCCTCGGTCCCGGTGCGGTCGCCCGCATCGCCCACGACCTTTAGGTGTTCGACGGTTTCGCCACGCTCGAACCGCGCATAGTGTTCCTTGCCGTCGCGCCAGATGCGCAACTCTAGCCAGTCGGACAGGGCGTTGACCACCGACACACCCACGCCGTGCAGACCGCCCGACACCTTGTAGGAATTTTGGTCGAATTTACCCCCGGCATGCAGCTGGGTCATGATGACCTCGGCCGCGGAAACGCCCTCTTCCTCGTGGATACCCACCGGGATGCCGCGGCCGTTATCGCTGACCGACACGCTGGAATCGCCGTGGATCGTGACGGTCACGGCATCGGCATGACCTGCCAGCGCCTCGTCGATGCCGTTATCGACGACCTCATAGACCATGTGATGCAGGCCCGAGCCATCGTCGGTGTCGCCGATATACATGCCGGGGCGCTTGCGCACCGCCTCCAGGCCCTTGAGAACCTTGATGGAATCGGCGCCGTATTCTTCAGCTTGCCGCGGGGTGTCCGCCATGCGTGGGATCCTTCGTATTTTTGTGATTTTATACGATTTTGTGGGGGGGATGTCACGTCCGACCCACAAGATTTGGTGGCCTCAGGGGCCGATCGGCGCCACCGGGCGCAGGGCCGATCCGCCCGCCTCTTCGACAACCTCGACATGCTGCGCGCGACCGCCCAGATCGGCGAACAGTTCCGGCCCGGTCCCTGTCATCCAGGCCTGCGCGCCCAGGGCGCAAATCTCGTCATACAGCGCCGCACGGCGGCCCGCATCCAGATGGGCGGCGACCTCATCCAGCAGCAGCAGGGGCGGCGCGCCGAAATCCTGTGCCAGCGCCCGGCCATTGGCCAGGATCAGCGAAATCAACAGCGCCTTCTGCTCGCCGGTGGAACACAGCCGCGCCGCCACGCCCTTGGCCGCGAACTCTGCCTCCAGGTCCACCCGATGCGGCCCGGCCAGGGTGCGGCCCGCCGCCATGTCGCGCCCGCGCCCCTCGGCAAAGGCCGCCGCCAGATCATCCGCCCCGCCGGGATCGGCCCCCTCGGGCCCGCTCAGCGTCAGCGCCGCATGGGGAAAGGCGGTCTCGGCCCCCGCCTGTGCCGCGGCCAGCCGGTCCAGCGCCGCGCGCCGGTTCGCCCCGATCGCGGCGCCGGCCTTTGCCATCTGCCCCTCCAGCGCGGCAAACCAGTGAACATCGCGCACCTGATCCTTCAGCAGGCGGTTCCGCTCGCGCATGGCTTTGTCATAGGCCAGAACCGCATCGCCATGGCCCGGCTCGAAACTCAGGGTGATCCGGTCCAGAAAACGCCGCCGCCCCTCGGCCCCCTCGATCCACAGCCGGTCCATCGCGGGCACCAGCCACAGAACCCGCGCGATCCGCCCCAACGCGACCTGCGCGGCCGGTTTGCCGTCGATGCGCACCTGCCGGGTGCCGCCGGGCTCGGCCCAGGTCTCCACCTCGTGCACCTGATGCAGGGACCGCAGCACGCCGGTCACCTTCCAGCCCAGCCCGCCAGGGGCGCGCGCCATTTCATCCGCCGCCGCGCGCCGCAGCCCGCGGCCTGGCGAAAACAGCGATGCTGCCTCCAACAGGTTGGTCTTGCCCGCACCGTTCGGCCCGAAAATCGCGACCGGCCGGGCGTCCAGCACCAGCCGCGCCCGCGGGTGCGACCGGAATTGCGACAAGGACAGCTCTGTCAGGGCCAGTTCTGCCACGCCCTGCCCTTCTTCTTGGAAAAAATACCCGCGCCGCAGGCACCCGGCGCAGCCGGGTTCCGGGGCGGTACGTGCCTCACACGCGCATCGGCATCACGACATAGACCGCCGAGGCGTCGTCGCCCTCGCGCATCAGGGTCGGATCGCCGGCCGAGTTGAACAGGAACACCGCGTTTTCCCGATCCACCTGGCCCGCGATTTCCAGCAGGTATTTCGCGTTGAACCCGATCTCCAGCCGGTCGTCGCCATAGGCCACGGCCAGTTCTTCCTCGGCCGCGCCGCTGTCGGGGGCGTTGACGGACAGGACCAGCCGGTCCTCGTCCAGCGCCAGTTTCACCGCGCGCGAGCGTTCGGAACTGACGGTGGCGACCCGGTCCACGGCCTTGGCGAATTCGGCGGCGTCCACCTCCAGGCGGCGGGTGTTGCCCATCGGGATGACGCGCGTGTAATCGGGAAAGGTGCCGTCAATCACCTTGGAAGTCAGGGTGATTTCCGGCGTGGCGAACCGCACCTTGGTTTCCGACACCGACACCGCGATCTGCGCCTCGTCATCGTCCAGCAGCTTGCGCAACTCGCCCACGGTCTTGCGCGGGACGATCACGCCGGGCATCGTTTCGGCGCCTTGCGGCAGGGCCGCGTCGATCCGGGCCAGCCTATGACCGTCGGTCGCCACGCAGCGCAGAACCTGACCCTCTTCGCCGGTGGCCACATGCATGTAGACGCCGTTCAGGTAATAGCGCGTCTCTTCGGTCGAGATGGCGAATTTCGACTTGTCGAACAGTCGCCGCAGCACCGGCGCAGAGGCCGAGAAATTCGCCGTGTATTCCGACGACGCCATGACCGGAAAGTCCTCTTTCGGCAGGGTCGCCAGCGTGAAATGCGACCGCCCGGCCTGCACCGTCAGCCGCCCCGCCGCGCTGTCGTCGGTCAGTTGCACCAGCGCCCCGTCGGGCAGCTTGCGCACGATTTCATGCAGGGTGACAGCGGGAACGGTGGTGGCACCGGCGCGTTCCACCTGCGCGGGCACCTTGTCGACCACCTCGATATCCAGGTCGGTGGCACGGAAACTGACCGTGTCGCCCTCGGCCTCGATCAGGACGTTGGCAAGGATCGGGATGGTGTTACGCCGTTCCACGACCGATTGCGCCTGCGCGACCGCCCGCAAAAGGGTGCCGCGTTCGATGCTGATCTTCATGCCCTCGCTCCTTTGGCAGACGGGAGGCGAACCGTAACGGCTTGGCCCCCCGGCTCAAGCGTTTTCTGGACTGTCCGGGAGTTTGAATCTGGCGTCAAGGCCATAGCCGCGGGCGTTCAGGACTCCAGCATGCGGCGCAACAGGTCCAGATCCTCGGCGATCTGGGGGTCGCTGCCGCGCAGCGCCTCGATCCGCTTGACCGCGTGGATCACCGTAGTGTGGTCGCGGCCGCCGAATTGGCGCCCGATTTCGGGCAGCGAGCGCGAGGTCAGCTGCTTGGACAAATACATCGCAATCTGGCGGGGCCGTGCGATGGTCCGGTGGCGCTTTGGGCCGATCATGTCGGACAGGCGCATGTTGTAATGGGCGCTGACCTTGCGCTGGATTTCCTCGATCGTCACGTTGCGTTCGCTGGCGCGCAGGATGTCGGCCAGGCAGTCCTGGGCCAGGTCCAGCGTGATTTCCCGCCCCACCAGCGAGGCAAAGGCGAAGAGCCGCGTCAGCGCCCCCTCCAGCACGCGCACGTTGGTCGCGATGCGATGGGCCAGGAATTCCAGCACGCCGTCGGCCATCACCAGGCCGGGGTATTGCAGGCGGTAAATGTCCACCTTTTGTTGCAGGATGCCCAGGCGCAGCTCGTAATCGGTGGGGTGCAGATCGACGATCAGACCGCATTGCAGGCGGCTCTTGATGCGCTCTTCCATGTTCTCGATCTCGCCCGGGGCGCGATCGGCGGAAATGACGATCTGCTTGTTCTGGTCCACCAACGCGTTGAAGGTGTGAAAGAACTCTTCCTGCGTGCTGTCCTTGCCGGCGATGAACTGCACGTCATCGACCATCAGAACATCGACGGAACGGAACAGCGCCTTGAACCCCATCATGTCGCGTTCGCGCAGCGCCTGCACGAAGCGGTACATGAACTGTTCCGCCGACAGGTAGACCACCTTCTTCTCGGGGGCGCGGTTGCGCAATTCCCAGGCGATGGCGTGCATCAGGTGCGTCTTGCCCAGGCCCACGCCACCGTACAGGAACAGCGGGTTAAAGGTGACCGTCCCGGCCTCGCCCACCCGGCGGGCGGCGGCATGGGCCAGTTCGTTCGGCTTGCCGGTCACAAAAGTCTCGAAGGTAAAGCGCGCATCCAGCGGCGCACCGGGCAGGTCGTCCGCCGGGGTTGCGGCAGGCGCGGCGGGGCCGCGGGGCGCGTCGGTGGCGGCAGCCTGCGGCGCGGGCCGCTCTGGCGTGGCAGAGGCGACGGTGAATTCCAGCCGGTCCACGCCGATGCCGTTGCGCGTCATGTGATCCAGGATCTGGTCGCTGAAGTTGCGGCTGACCCAGTCCCCGACAAAGCCGGTGGGCACCTGGAATCGCGCCACACCGTTTTCAAGCGCGGTAAAGCGCATCGGCGCGATCCATGTCACGAAGTTATTCTTGCCGATGCTCTTTTGTAGTTCTTCGCAAATCCGCCCCCAGCCTTCTTCGGTCATCCTGTTCGCCCGCATATTTTCTGTTCTTGATGTCGCGAAGACCTGCCACGCCGGCCCCTGCCGTCGTGTTAAGCCTCCGCGCGACAGCCCGAAACGGGACCGGATCCGCCAGGCGGCAATAGCCAAACCCAAGGCGCACGCGCAATGGCACGCCTTGGCCGTGGCAAACTACCGAACTATCCGCACAGCAGCGTGCGGGCCTGGACTGGAAGACGTAGAAACGCCCTTTCGGCACGACATCGGTCTGCTGCACAAGGCGGTCAACCCCCGGCATCCCAACCTGAAATGCAGCATTTGATCCGGCTGCATTCGGCTGATCTACCTGACCGTCACGCGCACATGCCGCGCCTCGTCCCCCCAAGTCGAACTGAATCGCCCACCGAAGTTAGACGCGGGTCAGGGACCGCGCAACAGAACTTCAGCCTTGACCGAAGCATTTCAAAATCGAATCCGGCGGGGTTGTTGCGCCGCTGCAAAAACCGCATATCGCAGGCATGAAAAAGGGCGCGGCCAAGCTGCCGCGCCCCTTTGGAAAGCCGTCTATGACTGGGCTCAGGCGCCCATCGCCTTTACCCGCGCGGACAGGCGGGACAACTTGCGGGCGACGGTGTTCTTGTGCAGCACGCCCTTGGTGACGCCGCGCATCATCTCGGGCTGGGCGGCGCGCAGGGCGGTCTGGGCAGCGGCCTGATCGCCAGAGGCGATCGCCTCTTCGACCTTGCGCAGGTAGGTGCGGATGCGCGAGCGGCGCGCCTTGTTCACGGCAAAACGGCGCTCGTTCTGGCGGGCGCGCTTCTTGGCTTGGGGCGAATTTGCCATTCTTGTGGTTCCCTTCTCCGGGTCTGGTCGTCAAAATCTCTCGCGCGAACCGAGGCCCCGGCCGGGTTTCCACTACCGGCTGATTCCGGCCAAAGCGGGCCTCACGCGCATGTAAGCCCCGGCCTATAGGCCAGTTCGGCCCGAAAGGAAAGGGCTAACCGTCACTTGTCGCGGAACTGCGGCTCGCGCTTTTCGACAAAGGCCTGCATGCCCTCGGACTGGTCCTCGGTGGCGAACATCATGTGGAACATGCGCCGTTCGTACAGCAGGCCCTCACGCAGGGTGGTTTCATAGCTGCGGTTGACGCATTCCTTGACGGCCATCGCGGTCAGCGCCGATTTCTCGGCGATCTTCTCGGCCACGGCCATCGTCTCTTCCATCAGCTTCTTGGCGGGCACGACGCGGGACACCAGCCCCGAGCGTTCGGCCTCTTCGGCGCCCATGAAACGGCCGGTCAGGTGCATGTCCATCGCCTTGGACTTGCCGACGATTCGGGTCAGCCGCTGGGTGCCGCCGATCCCGGCCACAACGCCCAGGTTGATTTCTGGCTGGCCGAACTTGGCGGTATCCGCCGCGATGATGAAATCGCACATCATCGCCAGTTCGCAGCCGCCGCCCAGGGCATAGCCGGCCACCGCCGCGACGATCGGCTTGCGGCAGGCCAGAAACCGTTCGGTATCCTTGGTGAACAGGTCGCCCGCATAGACATCGACAAAGCTCTTCTCGCTCATCTCGCGGATGTCCGCGCCCGCGGCGAACGCTTTGTCCGAGCCGGTCAGAACGACGCAACGCACCTTGTCGTTGGCATCGGCGGCGGACACGGCGTCGGCCAATTCGGCCATCAATTCGGCGTTCAGGGCGTTCAACGCGTCGGGCCGGTTCAGCCGGATCAGCGCGATGTGGTCCTCGATCTCGACGATCAGCGTCTTGTAAGCCATGGGTGGCGGCCTCCGTTGCATGTCGGAGCAGAGTCCTTAGCAGCCCTGCCCCCGCTTTCAAGCTATCTTTGGCATTGCGGACAATAGAAGGAGGATCGCCCAGATTGCACGATTCGCGTCACCGTGCCGCAGCAGCCCGGCGTGCGGCAGGGCTGCCCCTCGCGGCCGTAGACGCGGAAATCGTGCTGGAAATAGCCCAGTTCGCCATCCGACTGGCGGTAATCGCGCAAGCTGGATCCGCCTGCGGCGATGGCCTCTTGCAGCACGGTGCGGATCACCGGGACCAATTCCGCGATCCGTGCGGCGGATATCCGGCCCGCCTTGCGTTTGGGTGAAATACCGGCCCTGTGCAGCGCCTCGCAGACATAGATGTTGCCCAGCCCGGCAACCACGCGCTGGTCCAGCAGCGCCGCCTTGATCGGGGTCATCCGCCCGCGCAGCCGCTCGACCAGATAGTCCTGATGAAACGCGTTGCCCAACGGCTCGGGGCCCAGCCCGGCCAACAGCCAGTGGCCCTCAACCCGATCCGTTTCGATCAGGTCCATCGCGCCGAACCTGCGCGCATCATTGAAGGTGACGCGCGCGCCGCCCTCCATGTCGAAAACCACGTGATCGTGTTTTGCAGGCGCCGGGTGGTCGTGGTGAAACCGCCCCATGACCGCACCCGACACCAGCATTCGCCCCGACATGCCCAGATGCACGATCAGCGTTTCACCGCTGGACAGATCGGCCAGCAGGTATTTCGACCGCCGCCCCAGCCGGGTGATCCGCGCCCCCGTCAATCGCTGGGCCATCCGCGGCGGAAACGGCCAGCGCAGATCGGGGCGGTTCACGCGGGCGGCGGCGATCACGCGCCCCTCCATCGCGGGGATCAGGCCGCGACGCACTGTCTCTACTTCCGGCAATTCGGGCATTCGGCCCTTTCCCCTTTTCGCCAACGCATTGTAACCCCCGACAAGCGCCTTATAAGAAGGACGCGTCCAACCCACGGCAAGGCCCCATGACAGAGCAAGCCCAGAATACCACCCATTTCGGCTTCCAGACCGTCGCCGAAGAGGAAAAGGCGGGGATGGTCCACGGGGTGTTTACCCGTGTCGCCTCGCGTTATGACCTGATGAACGACCTGATGTCCGCCGGCATCCACCGCGTCTGGAAGGACGCGATGATGGACTGGCTGGCCCCGCAACCGCACCAGCGCCTTTTGGATGTCGCGGGCGGCACGGGCGATATCTCGTTCCGGTTCCTGGGCCGCGCGCCGGGCGCAACGGCGGTGGTCTGCGACATGACCGAATCCATGCTGGTCGAGGGCCGCAAGCGCGCCGAGGCCGAAAGCATGGGCCAAAGCCTGGACTGGGTGGTGGGCGACGGCATGGCCCTGCCCTTCGAGGATAACAGCTTCGACGTGGTCACCAACGCCTTCGGCACCCGCAACATCACCCGGATCGAGGATTCGCTGCGCGAGGGCTATCGCGTGCTGAAACCCGGCGGGCGGATGATGACGCTGGAATTCAGCCAGATGCCCAACCCGATGCTGCAATGGGCCTATGACCGCTATTCCTTCAACGTGATCCCGGTGATGGGCCAGATCGTGGCGAACGACCGCGACAGCTATCAGTATCTGGTGGAATCGATCCGCAAGTTCCCCGATCAGGACACCCTGGCGCAGATGTTCCGCGACGCGGGCTTCGGCCAGGTGAAATACCGCAACCTGTCCATGGGGATCGCGGCGCTGCATTCGGGGTGGAAGCTCTAAGTGCGCGGACCTCACAACATCTGGCGTCTGATCGAGACGCTCGCCACGCTGGAACGCACCGGCGCCAACCGCTTCGTTCTGGAAACGATGGAGGCCCCGGCCTCTGTCCGCGCGGCCGCCCGCATCATCGGCTGGCCGTTCAAATGGCTGGGCAAGGACGGCGATCCGAACCTGCCGCCGGCGACCCGCGCGATCACCGCGCTTGGCCCGGCCTACATCAAGTTCGGTCAGATCCTGTCCACCCGACCCGATGTCGTCGGCCCGGAAATGGCCACCCATCTGCGCGTGCTGCAGGACAAGCTGCCCCCCTTCCCGGTCGAGGTCGCCAAGCAGACCGTCGCGCAGGAACTGGGCCAGCCCGCGGATGAGCTGTTTTCCGAGTTTTCCGAACCGATCGCCGCCGCGTCCATCGCGCAGGTGCACCGTGCCCGCATCGCCCGCACCGGCGAAGAGGTCGCCGTCAAGGTGCTGCGCCCCGGGGTGGAACGCAATTTCCGCCGCGATATCGACGCCTTCTACCTGGCGGCCTCGACCATCGAGTTGCTGGCCCCGTTTTCCCGCCGCCTGCGCCCGACGGACGTGATCGCGCATTTCGACGGCGTGGTAGAGGGCGAGCTGGACCTGCGGATCGAGGCCTCGGCCGCTGCCGAATTCTCTGCCAATACCGAGGATGACGCCGGTTTCGTCGTGCCGCGCGTGGTCTGGCCGCTGTCGGGCAAGCGCGTGATGACCCTGGGCTGGTGCGAAGGCGTGCCCCTGGGCGACAACGCCGCGCTGGATGCCGCGGGCCACGACCGGAACGCCCTGGGCGAACGGGTGCTGTCGATGTTCCTGCGCCATGCGCTGCGCGACGGTTTCTTCCACGCCGACATGCACCAGGGCAACATGAAGGTGGCCGCCAACGGCGATCTGCTGATCTTCGATTTCGGGATCATGGGGCGGATCGACGAATATACCCGGCGCGTCTATGCCGAAATCCTGTACGGCTTCATCCGCCGCGACTATCGCCGCGTGGCCGAGGTGCATTTCGAGGCGGGCTATGTCCCCCCAGACCAGGAGATCGACGAATTCGCGCAGGCGTTGCGCTCGGTCGGGGAACCCATCTTCGGCATGGATGCCACGCAGATTTCCATGGCCAAGCTGCTGGCCTATCTCTTCGAGGTTACGGAACGGTTCGGCATGGCGACCCGGACCGAACTGATCCTGCTGCAACGGACCATGGTGGTGGTCGAGGGCGTGGCGCGCTCGCTCAACCCCTCGATCAACATCTGGGAGGTCGCCCGCCCGGTGGTCGAGGAATACATCAAGCAGAACATCGGCCCCAAGGCGCTGGCCCGCGACGTGGCGCGCACCGCGCGGGTGCTGGCCCGGTTCGGCCCGCGCCTGCCGGAACTGGCCGAACAGGCCCTGATCGCCCAGTCCAACCCCAAGCCGGAACCGGAACGCCCCATGCGCCCGGTTCAGTGGATGGGGATCGGCGCCGGGTTCACCCTGCTGGGCGTGGTGCTGGCCAGCCTGTTCTAGTTTGGCACGGGCGGGCGCGGGATCGCGCCTGCCCGACCCTGTCACGCGACGGCGCGCCCTTTGCGGCCGCGCTTGGCCTTACCCCCCCGCCTGCCGCAGGGCCGTCACGCTGTCTGCGGCAACCTCGGCCCCGCCGGCCAGGCGCAGGCGAATGCCATCGCCATCGGCCAGTACCTCTGTGACCGTGCCATAGGTGGCGGCGGTCCCCTCGCCGATGCGGGCGCCCTCGGCGTAGCTTTCGACCACGAACCGATACACCCCCTGCGCCAAGGGCATCCCCGTATCACCGACCCCGGCCCAATCCAGCGGCTCGCCGCCGGTGCCGATGTCCAGCCGCTGCACCTCGGCCCCATCGGCATCGCGCACGACCAGAACCGCGCTATCGGCACCTTCGGCAATCTGGGGGACCACGGTGATCGGGCTGCCCGCGAACAGCGCGGGCGCGGCAGCCTGCACCTCGTGCCCGACCCAGCCGGCATAGGCCGACAGGCCCGTCGCCCCCAGTGCGGCGGTCATGTCCTCCAGCAACTGGTTGGTGCGCACCTGCTGTTCCACCCCGGAAAAGGTGGCGATCTGCACCGCGTAATCGGCCGATTCGATCGGGTTCAGCGGATCCTGGTTCTGCATCTGCGCGGTCAGCATCTTCAGGAAGGTTTCGAAATCGGTGGCAATCGCGCCACCGCCGGTGGCGGTGGTGCTGGCCGTCTGCGCGGTACCGCCCGTCCGGGCGGATAGGGGGGTGGTGCTGTCCATCGGGTGTCCTTTCCTAGACCCTCAGATCGAGTGATTGGCCCGGTCGGGACGGCGCCGCGGGCGGCGCCGTGCAATCCCCGTCGGGGGCGTGCGGGCAGGGCGCGTTTTCGGGCAGGGCCGGCGCGGGGTCAGCGGCCTGCCGCCCGGTCCCACCGCCCGCAAAATCCAGTGAAACGCCCTCATACCCCGCCGCGCGCAGGGCGCCTGCCAGCATCTCGCCGTGGCGCCGCATCAGTTCCAGCGTTTCGGGCCGGTCCGCGGACAGAACCACCGTCATTGCCTGCTCGGCCGCTGTGAGGGTCAGGCGCACGCGCCCCAGCTCTGCCGGTTCCAGCGCCAGTTCGATGCGGCCATCGCGGGGCGGGGTCTGCATCGCCTCTGCGACCTGGCGCGCGGCGGCCTCGCCATGGGGGTGTGGCGGGGCTGCAGGGCTGCGCATCGCCGGGCCCTCCGCCAAAGGGGCGGGTGGCGTTCCGGCCACGGGCGCAAGCGGCGCATCGCCCCCATCCGGGGGCGTCGGTGTCAACGACTCTGCCAAGCTGTCCACCCCGGCCGGGGTCGCCGGGGCACCCGCCTGCGTAGCGCCTGGCACAGGCTGATCGGTCCGCGCCATCGCGGTGGGCGGCGGCGACAGGGCAGGCCCCGGCGCGATTGCCGCCTGTGGCGTCGGCGATCGACTGACGCGGGCGGTTTCCTGCATGACCGGATCGGCGGAACCAGCCACCTTGCCCCCATGTGTCGATACGGGGGCCGCCGTTATCATGCTATCCGGCCCGCCCGGCGCCCCGCCCCGCGGCACGGCGCCCCCCTGTTGCCCCGTCACCGCATCGCCGCGCACGGCACCGGCGCCCCCGGCAACCATCTGCCTTGGCGGCGCTGTAGGGGCGACAGGGACGGGTGCACCGGACGCGGCACCGCCACCGCCGCGCTGGCCCGATGCCGCATCCTGCCCACCCCCGGCGACCTCAACAGCACGCCCCCCATCCGCCAACGGGGGGCCATTCCTCGCACCCCCCGCAACCGTCCTGACCCCGGCTGTCGGCGCACCGGCCACAGGCGCATGCGGGCGGGCGGGCAACCCGCCCCGTGCCATGGCACCCCCATCCACGGGCACCACTACGGGCCAGGGCGGGGCGGCGTCCGTAGACCCGGCCGCCGCAACCTGATCGGTGGCGGTCGCATCCTCCCGCGCGGGGGGGCGATCACCCGATGCCCGGGGCGCCGCCCCTGTCGCGACCCGGAACACGGGCGGCGGACCCGACGCATCCTGGGGCGGCACCGGGCGGCGCGATCCCTGGCACGGGGGCGCAACAGGCATGGCTATGGGGTCGCTCATCGATTCGCCTTTCCTCTCGGGTCGGAACTCTGGGACAGGCGGGGTTACGGATCCTTTACCGGACCCGCGCCATACCGGGAAAACCGCCCAACCAGAGGAGCCGCCATGATCACCCCGCCAACTGCCCCATCCCCGCGACCGCCCGACGCCGCCCTGCGCGCCGCGGCGCGTCAGATGGAAACGTTGTTCCTGGCTGAAATGCTGGACGCCGCGGGCCTGGATGCCGCGCCCGGCGCGTTCGGCGGCGGCGCGGGCGAGGCTCAGTTCGCCTCTTTCCTGCGGCAGGAACACGCCGCCGCGATGACCCGGCAAGGCGGCATCGGCCTGGCAGAGGCCCTGTTCGAAGCGATGAAGGCCCGGATCGATGAGCCCCGCTGACGCCCTGCTGGACCTGCTGGAGCGGGAACGCCGGGCCCTGACCCGCGCGGATTTCGATGCGTTGGCCCGTCTGGCCGACGAAAAGACGCGCATAACCGCGGAACTGCCGCGCGCGCCCCGCCCCGATCCCGAATGCCGCGCGCGCCTGCGCGCAGCCGCCGACCGCAATGCCCGCCTGTTGCAGGGGCTGCGCAATGGCCTGGCCGCCGCCGCGCTGCACCTGGCCGATCTGCGCGCGGGGCATCCCCTGCGCACCTATGGCAGCGACGGCCAGCGCCTGGCGCTGAGCGGGGCACCCGGGGCACCGATCCGCCGGGCCTGAGGAAATTGCTTCAAATGCGGCGTTTCGGGCGGGGGTCGCTTCACCACCTCTTAACCGGCCTGGGCAAGGGTGGTCCCGCGTCCGGCCCACCGGGCGGCGCGGAAACGGAACACCCGATTCCCGCAGGGGTCAGAAGACCGCCGCAAAGCCCCCGCCGGGGGGCGCACTCAACGGCGCAAAGCGCCCTTCACAGGAAGGACGGACCCTATGTCCAGCATTCTCACGAACTCCAGCGCCACGGTCGCGCTGCAAACGTTGAAAAGCATCAACAGCAACCTGTCCAAGACCCAGGACGAGATTTCGACCGGCAAGTCGATTTCGTCGGCCAAGGACAACGCCGCCGTCTTTGCCATTGCCAAGGTGATGGAGTCCGATGTTACCGGCTTTACCGCGATCTCTGAATCGCTGGCGTTGGGGCAGTCGACGATGGGCGTCGCCATGAACGCCGCGGAACAGACCGGCGAACTGCTGCAAGAGATCAAGGGCAAGATCATCTCGGCCAACGAATCGAACGTCGACCGTGACAAGCTGCAAAGCGAGATCGCCTCGCTGCGCGAACAGATTGGCGGGATCGTCGGCGCGGCGCAGTTCAACGGGCTGAACCTGCTCAGCAACACCTCCAAGACCGCCGGATCGGGCAGCGTCGATATCCTGGCCTCGCTGGACCGGGCGTCGGACGGGACGGTGTCGACCAAGAACATCACGGTCGGCAAGCAGGATCTGGGCCAGGGCGCGGCTGCCGATGCCGGGTCCGAGGCCGATACCAACGCGGGTACCGATTTCAGTTCGACCAACCACGCCGATGGGGACACGGCAGCCATTGCCACCTTCACCGCCAGTTCCGGGTCCGGCGCGACCGGCAGCGTAGAGGCCGGGCGATCCTTCGTCATCGCCAGCGGATCCACCTATAACGCGGGCAGCAGCGATATCGTCTATGTCGCGCGCGATGGCGACACGATAAAGGATGTCGCCCAGCAAATGGCGAACCGGCTGAGCTTCACCGCCGAGGCGGCAGGCAACACCGACTTTACCTTCGCGGTGAACAGCAATGGCCAGATCACCGCCGAGAACAACAGCGGTGCCGCCGTCGCCGATGACGGGTCAGCCATTTCCGAGGCCGATGCCGGCGAAACCGGCGGCACGATCGGCGGCGGGCTGGAACTGCTGTCGCAGGTCGACGTATCCACCAAAGAGGGCGCAGAGGCCGCGCTGAGCGCGATCGAGGGGCTGATGCAGACCTCTGTCGGGGCACAGGCCTCCTTTGGCACCAGTGCCCGCCGGATTGAGATCCAGAGCGATTTCATCTCGACCCAGATCGACACGTTCAAGGCCGGTATCGGCTCGCTTGTTGATGCCAACATGGAAGAAACCGCCGCGCGGCTGCAATCGCTGCAGGTACAGCAACAGCTGGGCGTTCAGGCGCTGTCGATCGCGAATTCCGCGCCGCAGACGATCCTGTCGCTCTTCCGCTAAGGGAACGGGCCGGGGCACCACCCTCGGCCCGCCACACCTGCCCGCCCTCAGGAACGGAGCCGTAGATGAACGCCCTGCACATGGCCCAGACCGCCTATTCCGCCCCGAACCAGGCCCATATGCGCAGCCCGCGGGCCACCGAATACGCGGCCTTCACCCGGATCACCGCCAGGCTGAAAGAGGCCGCCGCCACAGACCCGGTCGACTTTCCCGCGCTGGCCGCCGCGCTCGACCAGAACCGAAAACTCTGGCGCGTGTTGGCAATGGATGTCGCGGACCCCGCGAACGGGTTGCCCGACACCTTGCGCGCCCGCCTGTTCTATCTTTTCGAATTCACCGACCAGCACACCGCCAAAGTGCTGGCCCGCACCGCCGATGCTGCGCCCCTGATCGAGGTGAACACCGCGATCATGCGGGGCCTCTCCGGGGCGGAGATCCCGCGATGAGCGGCCTTGTCCTGAAACTGGGCCCCGGCGAACGGGTGCTGGTCAACGGCGCCGTGGTGGAAAACGGTGACCGGCGGGCGCGCCTGTCGATCCTGACACCCAACGCCAATATCCTGCGGCTGCGCGACGCGATCCACCCCGAGGAGGTGACGACCCCGGTCCGCCGGGTCTGCTATATCGCGCAACTGGTTCTTTCCGGCGACGCGCCACCGGATCGGGCCCGGCCGCAATTGCTGCGCGGTATCGAACAGCTTAGCCAGGCGCTGACGGATCCCGACAGCCACCTGCGCCTTGCCACGGCCAGCCGGGCGGTACTGGACGGCCAGTACTACCAGGCGCTGAAGGCCCTGCGCGCCCTGTTGCCACGGGAAGAGCGGCTGTTGGCCGGAGCGGGCGGCGCATAGCGCCCGCCCCTTGGTGCGCCGGCGGGCTGCCTGCGGAAGGCGGGCGCATGCAGCCGTGGGGCTAGATCGGCGCCGCGCGTTGCGCAGGCATTAGGCCCCGGGAATACTGGCCCGTGCGACCGGGGCACGAACCCGCCGGGGCACGCCCGTAACGCCAGCCTGCCGCGCCAGCGCGCCGCATCGCCGACCTGACGCGGGCGGCGGGGCCCCGCGCCGGGCGGTGATCCCCTCCGGGACTGCCCCTTAATATCCCGCCGCACGATGGGCCGGACGCGCACCAAACGCGCGGTGGCGGAACACGGTCACCGGCTCAGACGGCGGATCCGGCCTGCACCGGCGGGGGACCACCCGCAGCCGCTGTCAGATCGGCCGCCGGTGCGCCCCCCGGCGACAGCCCCGCTTGGCCGGGCGCTGATGCTGTCCCGCGCCAAGGAATCGCCGGATCCGCCTGCACGCCCTGACCCGCCCCATCCATTGCGGCCGGGGCCTGGCCGCCTAGGGCAGGTTTTGCATCCGGATCGGGCACCCCATCTGCGGCCCCACCGTCCAGAACCTCGCGCAACCGGGCAAAGCTGCCCGCGACGCCCCCCGGCGCGGTTTCACCCAGAAAGCTATCCAGCGCCGGCCAGGCCCGGATGGCATCGTCGATCCGGGAATCGCTGCCCTCGGCATAAAGGCCCGCCTGGATCATCAACTCGGCCTGGTCATAGGCACCCAGCAATTGCCGCGCGCGCGTAATCAACAGGTTTTCCGCCCCGCTGGCCGCACGCGGCAGGCTGCGCGAGACCGAGCGCAGCAGATCCACCGCCGGGAACCGCCCCCGTTCCGCGATCCGCCGGTCCAGCACCACGTGCCCATCCAGCACACCGCGCAGGATATCGGCAACGGGTTCCTCCATGTCGGAGCCGGCCACCAGCACCGAGAATACCGCCGTGATGTCCCCCGCAGCGCCCGCCCCCGGCCCGGCCCGTTCGGCCAGCGCCATGATCGCCTGCGCGGTAGAGGGCGGATAACCCCGCAGCGCGGCGGGTTCGCCTGCGGCCAGGGCCAGTTCGCGGTGCGCCTCTGCAAAGCGGGTCACTGAATCGGCCAGGAACAGGACATGCTGCCCGGCGTCGCGGAAATGTTCGGCCACCGCCATCGCCGCCCAGGCCGCGCGGCGGCGCACCAGCGGCGACTGGTCCGAGGTCGCAGCGACCACCACCGCCCGCGCCATCCCCGCGGGCCCCAGCACATCAGCCACGAATTCGCCCAGCTCGCGCCCCCGCTCGCCGATCAGGGCGATCACGGCGACATCGGCCTCCAGCCCGCGGGCAAGCTGACCCAGCAGCGTGGACTTGCCAACGCCCGACCCAGCGAAGAGGCCCATCCGCTGACCCCGCACGATGGGCAGCAGCGTGTCAAAGGCCGCCAGCCCCGTGGCCAATCGTGGCCCCAACCCGCGCCGCCGGGCCGCGGGCGGCGGGGCCGCACGCAGCGGACGGGGCACCGTGCCGGGCATCAGCGGGCGGCCGTCCAGCGGCTGGCCAAACGGGTCGACCACCCGGCCAAGCCAGGACGCATCGGGGGCGATTTCCCCCGGTCCCAGCAGGGCCACGCGATCGCCCACCGACAGCCCCTCTGGCGTGCCGTCGGGCAGCACGCTGACCGTCCCCTCGGCCAGGGCCAGAACCTCACCGATACGGCGGGTACCGGGGCCGTGCCGAATCTCTACCAGATCGCCCAACCCCGCATAGCCCGACAGCCCGGCCACGCGCAGCGTTCCGCCGCCCGCAGCCACCACATGGCCGATGGGGCGCACCGGCCTCAGCGCCGCAAGGCGCGCGCGTAGCGGGGTGAAAGGGTCATGGGTCATCCAAGGCTCCGCTCCGGGTCATGCCTTACGGTTTCTAAAGGAATCGCTCTTAAGCAGAGGTTGAAACCGAGGGAGAAGCCCCGATGACCGAGATCCTGCATATGGCGCACGCGCTGTCCCGGCATGCCGGGGCGCGCCAGACCGTCATCGCCCGCAATGTCGCCAATGCCGACACGCCGGGCTATCGCGCGCAGGATCTGGCCCCCTTCGCCGACAGCTACAACGCCCCAGATACGCTGGCCCTGCGCACCACGCGGTCGGGCCATATCGGCGGCGCGGGCAGCGCCCTCGCCCTGCGCATCCAGGCCGTCGATGGCCCCGCCGATCCCAACGGCAACACCGTTTCCCTGCCCGAGGAGATGCTGCGCGCCGCCGACACAATGCGCGCCCATGACCTGTCCCTTGCCGTCTACCGCACTGCCCTGGGGGTGCTGCGCACCAGCCTGGGCCGCCCGAGATAAGAGGATGCAATGACCGATCTTGCCGACAGCCTGACCCTTTCGGCCAGCGGCCTGCGCGCCCAGGCCGCGCGCCTGCGCCATGTGTCCGAAAACATCGCCAACGCGGATACGCCCGGCTATCACCGCAAGCTGACCCGGTTCGAACCCGCCACCGGGCTGGACGGCCCATCGGGCGCGCCACGCACCGGCCCGGCCCTGCTGGACCCCACCGCGCCGGAACAGGTCTATGACCCCGCGCACCCGCTGGCCGACGAAACCGGCCATTACCAGGGGTCCAACGTCAACCTGATGATCGAGATCGCCGACGCGCGCGAGGCACAGCGCAGCTACGAGGCGAACCTGAAAATGTTCGACCAGGCGCGGCAGATGTCCCGCGGCCTGCTGGACCTGTTGCGCCGATAAGGAGTTGACCGGATGAGCATCGACACCGCCCTTGCCCTGCAGGGGTATGCCGGGGCGCGCCCCGCGACCCGCCCCGAACCGCAGCCCACCGGGGCCGAGGCCGGATTTGCCCGGCTGGCCGGCGGGCTGGACGCCACGATCCGCCAGGGCGAAACCACGGCGATGGCCGCCATGACCGGGGGCGCCGACCCCCATGCGCTGGTACAGGCATTGGCGCAGACCGAACTGGCGGTCGAAACGGCCGTGACCATCCGCGACAAGGTGGTCGAGGCCTACCAGGAAATCCTGCGCATGCCGGTGTGATCGATGGATGAGCTGATCTTTCACGATACCCTGCGGCAGGGGCTGTGGATCGCGATGGTGATTTCCCTGCCGATGCTGACCGCCGCGCTGGTCACCGGCGTTGCCATCGGCCTGTTGCAGGCGTTGACCTCGGTCCAGGAAATGACACTGACCTTCGTGCCCAAGCTGGCCGCGATGCTGGCGGTGTTCTGGATGTCCATGACCTTCATGAGTGGCACGCTGACCGCCTTTTTCACCGGCCGGATCGTGCCGCTGATCGCGGGGGCCTGAGATGGAGGTCGCCGCCTACGCCGCCCTTGCCCGCCAGACCGGCCTGATGCGCGAAATGGACACCATCGCCCAGAACATCGCCAACGCCGCCACCACCGGCTATCGGGCCGAGGGGCTGGTTTTTGCCGAACATGTCGCGCGGCTGGGCAACGGCGGCGGCGGCCTGTCGATGGGCCACGCCATCGTGCGTAACGTGGACCTGTCCCAGGCGCCGCTGGCCCGCACCGGCGGCCAGTTCGATTTCGCGATCCAGGGGACGGGCTTCTTTTTGCTGGACACGCCGGACGGTCCCCGCCTGACGCGGGCGGGCAGCTTTACCCCCAACGCGGTGGGCGAACTGGTCAGCCCCGACGGGCACCGCCTGCTGGACGCGGGCGGCGCGCCGGTCTTCGTTCCGCCCGACGCGCATGTCGTGGCGCTGGCCACCGATGGCACATTGTCGGCGGACGGCCGGCCGCTGACCCGTATCGGCCTGTATGCCCCCGCCGACCCCGCGCAGATGACGCGGGCGGGCAGCGCGCTGTTCGATCCCGGCGGCGCCCCCCTGCCGGTGGAGGGCGGGCAACTGGTGCAGGGCGTTCTGGAACAGTCCAACGTCGACCCGATGACCCAGATCGCCCGCATGATCGAGGTCCAGCGCGCCTATTCCGCCGGGCAGGATCTGGTCGAAAAGGAAGACGACCGCATCCGCCAGGCCATTCGCACCCTTGGCCCCAAATGACCCGTGAAAGGAACCCCCCATGCGCGCCCTGAGTATCGCCGCCACCGGCATGTCCGCCCAGCAGATGCGGGTCGAGGTGATTTCCAACAACCTCGCCAACATGAGTACCACCGGCTACAACGCCCGCCGCGCGGAATTTGCCGACCTGCATTACCAGCAGGTCGCCCGTGCCGGCACGATCAACGCGGCGGATGGGTCCGTCCTGCCCACCGGCGTACAGCTTGGCCTGGGCGTGCGGCCCGCCGCGGTGGGCGTAACCCTGGCCCAAGGGTCGCTGGCCCAGACCGGCGCGGATCTGGACCTGGCGATTGAGGGGCGCGGCTATCTAGAGGTCACTCTGCCCTCAGGCCAGCCGGCCTATACCCGCGACGGCGCGCTGAAACGCACCGGCGACGGGCTGATCGTGACATCGGACGGGTTCACCGTGGCCCCCGGCATCACCATCCCCGACGATGCCAGCAGCATTTCCATCAACGCCGAGGGCGAGGTCTACGCCTATTTCACCGACGCGGTGCAGCCCGAATTCCTGGGCCAGTTCTCGCTGACGCTGTTTTCCAACGAAAAGGGGTTGCAGGCGATGGGCGCCAACCTGTTCACGGAAACCGAGGCCTCGGGCGCGCCGATCGCGGGCACCCCCGGCGCGGACGGGTTCGGCACGCTGCGGCAGGGCTATCTGGAAAACAGCTCGGTCGATGCGGTGCGCGAACTGACTGAGCTGATCGAGGCCCAGCGGGGATACGAACTGAACGCCAAGGTCATCACCGCGGCCGACCAGATGCTGGCCGCCACGACACAGGTGCGGTGATGCGCGCCCTGGCCGTGACCCTGATAATGGCCAGCGCCGCGCCCGCACTGGCCGACATGCTGGTCGCCACACGGGCGATCCGGGCCGCCACCGTGCTGGCGCCGGGCGACGTGGCGCTGGCCGCAGGACAGGTGCCCGGCGCGCTGGACGACCCCGCCCAGGCCATCGGGCAAGAGGCACGGGTAACCCTTTACCCCGGCCGCCCGATCATGGCCGGAAACCTGGGCCCACCCGCCCTGATCGAACGCAACCAGATCGTCACCCTGACCTATGTCACCGCCGGGCTGCGCATCCGGGCAGAGGGCCGCGCGCTGGATCGTGCCGGGGCTGGCGACCGGCTGCGGGTGATGAACCTGGCCTCGCGCAGTACCGTCACAGGCACCGCCACCGCCGCGGGCCATGTCGCCGTCGGCCCCGCCACTCCCTGAGGAATCCCGCCATGCCCCATGCCTTGCCCGCCGCGATCCTGTTGGCCGTCACCCTGGCGCCCGCCGCCTGCACCCGGTTGGGCGAGGTCGGCCGCGCCCCCGATTTCAACCCGGTGGAGGGCAGCAATGCCTACTACGCCATGCTGTCCCCGGACGCGTTGCCGCAACGCACGGACCGGCGCCGGGGCGATGCGGCCTCTTTGTGGGCGGCGGGGCGACAATCGCTGTTGGGCGACCGGCGCGCGGGGCGGCGGGGCGATATCCTGACCGTGGTGATCGAAATCGACGACAAGGCCGAGATGTCCAACGCCAGCGAACGCAGCCGCGACAACGGCCAGTCCATGGGCGTGCCGCATTTCTTCGGCGTGCCGCAACGGGCCGCGCGCGGCCTGCCAGAGGGTGCGGGAACCGACCCCGCGGTGCAAACGAATTCACAGACCCGCCATGGCGGCGAGGGCTCCGTCAGCCGCAACGAAACCCTGGAACTGCGCATCGCCGCAACCATCACCGACGTTCTGGCCAACGGCGTCCTGCGCATCGAGGGCAGCCAGGAGGTGCGCGTGAATTTCGAAATGCGCGAACTGCTGGTCACTGGCTATGTCCGCCCCGAGGATATCTCGCGCCAGAACGAGATCACCTATGACAAGATCGCGGCGGCGCGGATTTCCTATGGCGGCCGCGGGCAGATCACCGATGTCCAACAGCCCCGCTGGGGGCAGCAGATCACCGATCTGGTCCTGCCGTTCTGAGGTGCACGATGGCCAAGTTCCTTCCTCTTCTCCTGGCGTTGCTTGGGCTGCTGGCGGGCACCGGCGCCGGTCTGGCCCTGAAACCCGCGCCCCCCGCCGATGCATCCCAAGGCACCGCCGTACCCGCGGGCGACCACGCTGGCGATGCGGGCCACAACGCGCAGGCGGGCCACGCGAACGGCGGCAGCGCCGATTACGTCAAGCTGAGCAATCAGTTCGTCGTGCCCGTGGTGCATGACGGGCGGATGTCCGCCCTGGTCGTGATGTCCCTGTCGCTAGAGGTCGATACCGGCGGCAAACAGCCGGTCTTCGCCCGCGAACCCAAGCTGCGCGATGCCTTTCTGCGGGTGATGTTCGATCACGCCAATACCGGCGGCTTCGACGGGGCCTTTACCGAAACCGGGCGCATGATCCTGCTGCGCGCCGCCCTGCTGGAGGTCGCCCGAAATATCCTGGGCCCCATGGTGCATGACGTGCTGATTACCGATCTGGTCCGCCAGGATGCCTGAACCCATCCCTTTCGCATAACCGCGCCACCGCCGCGTCGCGGCCGACCGCGCCGCGCGCCTCGGCCAGCGCCGCATCGCGCGCGGCACGGGCGCGGTCTTGCGCCGCGATCAGCGCGGCCCGCCGCGCGGCACACCAGCGGGCGCGCGCCGCCCCCGTCACGGCCAGCGCCGCGATGTCCCCCGGCGCGGCCGCCGCCATCTCTGGCGCATCCAGGGCTGCAAGCTCCTGCTCTACCCGGCGCAGGCGGGCGTTCGCCTCTGCCAGGCGGAGCAGCTTGGCCGCGCGCAGCGCGCCGCTGATCCGGGCCAGCCCCACCAGGCGGGGATCGGGCCGCGTCACCGCCACCCCCCGGCGCGGCGGCGCATCTCTTCGGCAAAGCGGATCGCGGCGGCGACGGCGGCGTAATGCTCGGGCAGGATCGGCTGGCCGATTTCCACATTCGCGTGCAGGGCCCGCGCGGCAGGCGGATCGCGACGCATGGGCACCCCGGCCTCGGCCGCGATCTCGCGGATGCGGGCGGCGATTTCGTCCACCCCCTTGGCCACGCAGATGGGCGGCAGCGCCGCGCCGCGATCCCAGGCCAGCGCCACCGCGACATGGGTCGGGTTCACGATGACGACATCGGCCTTGGGCACATCCGCCAACATCCGGTTCGTTGCAATGTCGGTCGCCCGCTGCCGGCGCTGCTGTTTCATGTGGGGGTCACCCTCGGATTGCTTGATTTCGTCTTTCAATTCTTGATGCGACATGCGGTGGCGGCGCCCGTGTTCCGCCCGCTGCCACAGCAGGTCGATCACGCCCAGCACCGCAGCCGTGACCACCACGATCGACAGAAACCCCAGCCCCATTCGCAGCGCCGCGGCATTGGCCGGACCCGGATCCAGGCCGGGCAAGGCCAGGATTTGATCCAGATGCCCGGCCAGGTAGACCCCCAGCAGCCCCGCATACAGCGTCAGCTTGGCCGTGCTTTTCGCAAAATCGAACAGCCCCGATCGCCCGAATTTCTGCGCGGCGTTCGCCACCGGGTTCAGCCGCGACAGCTTTGGCCGCAGGCGGGCGGGGGCCACCACCAGGCTGCGCTGCGCCACGACCGAGGCCAGCACAGCCATGCCGGGCAGCAGCAGGAAGGGCGCCGCGCCCAGGGCCACCTGCAGCATCAGGCCGCCCGCCAGGGCCGGGCCGGACAGCATCAGCGGCGCCAACGCCTCGGCCCGGCCCAGCAGGCCGGCCCCCAGCGTGCCAAGCGCGGCCAGCCCCGTGCCCCCCAACGCCAGCGCCGCCAGCAACAGCCCGGCATAGCTTGCCGCCGTGTTCAGGTCGGCGGATTTCGCGATCTCACCCTTGCGCCGCGCGTCGTCCAGCTTCTTCTGGGTCGGTTCATGCGGCTTGTCGGCGGCATCTTCTTGCGATGCGCCGCTCATCCCCCGCTCCCGAACGGGTCCGCAAGGCGGGCCAGCAAATCCCACTGCCAGACGGCCAAAATAGGCGGCAGCGCCAGCATCAGCAGGCCCAGCCCCCCCGCCGTGATCGCGGGCGCCCCGACGAAGGCCACCATCAGCTGCGGCATCGCCCTGTTGATGACACCGAGGGCAAGGTTGTACAGCAGCGCCGCCGCCACGAAGGGCATCGCCAATGTCGCGGCCAACGCAAAAGCCCCGGCGATTTCACCAACCCCCCAATCGGCCAGCGGGCCGGCTGCCGGGGGCTGACCCGGCGGCAGCACCCGGTAGGACAGGATCATCGCCTCTGCCGCGCGCAGGTGCAGGCCCGCCATGGTGGCCAGCGCCAGCCCGGCCATCACCATCAGGCGCCCGATCGCAGGCTGGGGGTCCATCGCCGCCCCGCCCAGAATCTGCGACAGCGAGGTCGCCTGCGCCGCGATGTCCCCGGCGATTTGCAGCGCGAGGATCGACAGTCGCAGCACCAGCCCCAGTGCAAGACCCGTGATGACCTCATACCCCAGGGCCGCCGGGCCAACGCGCCCAACCCCCTGCAGCATCGGGGCGACGGCTGGGCCCACCACAGCGGAAAAGGCCAGCGCCAGCGCCAGGCGAATGCGCATCGGAACGACCCGTTCGCCAAATGCCGGCAGCAGCGCCAGCACCGCCCCCACCCGCAAGAAGACGAACAGCCAGGCCAGCAACGGCCCCTGCCACGGCGTCAACAGGTCGGCGGCGGTCACATTCATGGCGGCACCGTTCCGACCAAGGCGGGCCGGACATGGGCGCCGATCTCCTCAAACGACAGGACAGGGATATTGACACCCTTGGCCGACAGCAATGTATGCAGAAAGCGTCGGCGCCGCGCAGGCACGGCCAGAACCGGGGCATGCCCGGTCTGCGCCGCCTGGGCCAGCCGGTCGGATACCGCGCCCGCCAGCCGGTTGAAACTGTCTGGCGGCAGCGCGATTTCCGGTGCCTCTGCCCCATTGCCGCCAGTTTGGGCCGCAGCAAAGCGTTGTTCCCATTCGGGCGACAACTGCAGCAAGGGCAGCGTATTGTCCTCGCGCCTGTGGTCGGCCACCAATTGCAGGCCCAGGCGCTGGCGGACATGTTCGCAAATCTGTTCGGGCGTCGGCAGATGCGGGCGGGCCTCGGCCATGGCCTCCAGGATCGCGGGCAGGTTGCGGATCGACACGCGTTCGGCCAGCAACAGACGCAACACCGCCAGCAGCAGTTCCGGCGGCACCTTGTCGGGAACGTGGTCATCGATCATCCGGCGGTTCGCGGCGGCCCGGTCCGCATCGGACAGGCTGCCCAGCTCGTCCAGCAGGCGCCGCATTGCCTTGCTGGTCATCAGGCGCGACAGATTGCGCGCGATCACCTCCAGCAGATGGGTGGCCAGAACCTCGGACGGGTCGACGACGGTCATGCCGTCCAGGGCCAGTGCCTCTCTCTGGGCGGGATCGACCCAGCGGGCGGGGGCGCCGTAGACCGGTTCCTGCACATCCGCGCCGGGGGGCAGAACGGTGTCGCCTGCACCCGCCAGAACCAGCAGGCGGTCAGGCTCCAGCCGGTCGCGCGCGGCCTCTACCCCCTGGATGCGGATGACATAGCACCCGTCCGGCAATGCGGCGTTATCGGTCAGCCGTATCTCGGGCAGGATCAGGCCGAAACGCTCGGCCACATGGCGGCGCATCGCGGCGATCCGGGCCTCGATCCCGGTGGCGGGGTCCAGCACCATCCGTACCAGACCGGGGGCAAACTCTAGGTGAATGTCGTCCAGGTCCAGCAGATCGCCCAGCCTTGGGGCCTGATCCGGGGGCGGATCGGCGGCTGGCAGCGCTGGATCCTGTGCTGCCGCCACACCGCGCCGATGCAGGGCGATGGCCGTGCCCGCCAGGGCCAGCGCACCCCCCATGAAGGGCAGAAAGGGCAACCCCGGCACCAGCGCGAACAAGGCCAGCAGCACCCCCACCGTGCCCAGCGCGGCAGGATGTCGGCCCAACTGGCTGAACAGGGCGAAATCCGCCGTTCCGGTCGCCCCGCCCCGCGACAGCAGCAACGCCGCCGCGATCGAGATGATGACCGCGGGGATCTGGCTGACCAGCCCGTCGCCCACGGTCAGAATCGCATAGGTTTCCAGCGCGCCGCCCATTGGCATGCCATGGACAAACACGCCCATGCCCAGCCCCATCACCAGGTTCAGCAGCGTGATCAGCAGACCCGCCACCGCGTCCCCCTTGACGAATTTCGACGCCCCGTCGAGCGAGCCGAAGAACGTGGTCTCGGCCTGTTCGCGCTCGCGCCGGGTGCGGGCCTCGGCGTGGTCGATGGCGCCGGCGGCCATGTCGCTGTCGATTGCCAGCTGCTTGCCGGGCATCCCGTCCAGGGCAAAGCGCGCGCCAACCTCGGCCATGCGGCCAGCGCCCTTGGTGATGACCATGAAATTCACGATCATCAACACGCCAAAGACGACCAGCCCCAGAAACACGCTGCCGCCCATCACGAACATGGCGAAACCCTCGATCACCTCGCCCGCGGCGCCGGTGCCGGTATGGCCCTGCCCGATGATCAGCTTGGTCGACGACACGTTCAGCGACAGCCGCAGCATCAGCGCCGCCAGCAAAACCGTCGGGAAGGCCGAGAAATCCAGCGGCCGCTCGACGAACAGGGTGACGGTGAACACCAGGATCGCCAGGGCAAAGGACAGCGCCAGACCGATATCCAGCACCCAGGCGGGCATCGGCAAGATCATCATCGCGATCACGGCCATCAAGGCCAGGGCCAGCAGGATCGTGGGGCGGAACAGCGCGGGCAACGACATGGCGCGTTACCCGCTGCGGGCGCGCGCGGATCGGCCCGTGCAATGGCGGGCGGCGCGATGTCGATCAGGGCTCATACATGGCTCCTTCGGTGGCGTCGCGTCAGGCTAGGGCGAGTCGGTTTCCGAAATCTGAACGGCATCCGGCTGGGCGTGCCCAATCTCGCGCAGCAGCGCGCGGATCTGCGCGCTTTGCGCCAACAGGGCCCGGGTTCCCGCCAGGCTGGGCATGGAGACCGGCGCATCGGCACGGGTTTCGGCCAGGCGGCGTTGTACCGGTGTGCCATGGGCGCGGATCGTGTCCCAATCGCGCGCGCGCCAGGCGAAATCGGCCGCCGCCGCCGGCCGGTCGCCCTGCAAGGCGGCCCGGGCCGCCCCGACAAGGTCGCCCCGCAGCGCGCGGGACCGGGCGCGCAGCGTTGCCGCCTCAGGATCCGTGAGGCCAGCAAGGTATTGCAAGGCCTGGCCGGGTGCGGCCCGGGTCAGCGCCAGTTCGGCCAGCAGCATGCGCATGGTCGGGCTGTCTGTCGGCGGCAGGTCGCGGACCAGCCTTTCGGCAGCGTCGGGTAGCTCCAGGGCGACCAAGCGGCGGCCCAGCGCGACGCGGGCCGCGACCCCAGCTCGGGCCAGAACCGGCCCGGCAGCCTGCCCCAGTACCGCGTGCAGAACCTCGGCATCGCTGCCCTTACCGGCCAGATCGGCAATCAGAACATCCGCCAGGCCGACTGCATTCTCTGGCGGCCCCTCGGACCAAAGCGCGAAGGCACGCGCGAAATCCCCCCGCGCACCGTGAGCCGCGATCGCCGCGGCCTGCAGACGGCCGCCCATCGGCGTCCCGCGCAATTCGAAGGCCAGCGATTCGGCGGCCAGCACATCCTCGGGGCGTGGGGCGTGACCGGCGGCGCGCATCTGGTCCAGTCGCAACGCCAGCGATTCTGCCGCGACCGGCGCGCCGCTTTCGGCCAGGTCCGACAGGCGTCGCGCCGCCGATGCGTGATCGCCCCGCACCAGCGCCAGCTTCGCCTCCATCATCTCCAATCCGGGATCTGCGCCGCCCGGGCCTGGACGCAACGCGGCATCGCGGATCGCAAGCGCCGTTGCCGTATCGCCCGCGCCGATGAAACGGTCGGCCAGGCCCGGCCCGAGGTGTCGGCGCAAATGCGCCGGCAGAGCCGAAAACGTGCGCCGCACCGCTGCGGTGTCGACCGGTTCATCCGGCAGCGCAGGGCGCGCCAGGACAGCCCACATCGCGCTTGCCCCCGGGCAGGCCAGTTGCCCCGCAAAGGGCGCGGGATCCAACGCCTGACCGCGGTCCAGGATGGCAGCGATCTGCGGCCAAATCGTCGCCTCGGGCCCCTGCAGACCGAAGAACCTGACCAGATGTGCCGCCTCTGCCCCAAAACCGAGGGCAAGGTAGGTCCGGGCCAGGGCGGCGACCGCGTCGGGTTGTGCCCGGTCACGGCTATCGTAAAGCGCGGATCGCCGCCGCCCGATCTGGACGGCGAGCGGTGTATCCTCATACCACCCGGCAAGGTCCAGAACGGCATCGGGCCAGCACGGCGGGTCCTGCGGCCCGTGCTGGCCAGAGGTCTGCCCGACGGGCAAAGCACGGTCGATACTGGTATCGGTGCGCAGATGCCGCGCGGCGGTGCCTGCGCCGGACGCCACGGCGCGCTCCGATGGCGGGGGTCCGGTCCTGTCCGGCGCGTCCCCCCCGGCCGGCGCGGGGGCCAGCAACCCCTGCGACATCGCGCGGCCAAGCTGGCGAAACAGATCGGGCCGCGGGTCGCCGCCGCCGGGGTGGGGCGGACGCGGAACAAGAAGCGGGGCGGCACGCGGGTCCGGCGCGACCCCACCCAGCGTGATCGGCAGACGCGGCACGGGCGGCGGGGGGACACGATCCAGCACGGTTTCGAACGGCGAGTTCGCCGCGGGCGGTCCGTCGCGGATATCCACGATCAGCATATCGGGCGGCATGGAAAAGGCCCGGGCATGGGCGCCCGCCCGCACCGCCAGGTCCACTCGGCGTGGCCCGTCGCGTTCCAGCGACAACAGCCGGTCACGGGGGATGCGCGTGAACGTGCCGGACAGATCGATGCCGCGCCGGGCGCCGGGCAGTTCCAGCCGGTAGCCCCCCGCCACCCGACCCAGCCGCCAATCGCCCGCCGCCACCGGGCGAAAGACCAGGCGCGAGAAATCGGCATGTTCCCCCGAGCGCACGGTCACCGTCTGCCCCCAGCCAATCGCCGGAAGGGCCAGCAAGAAGAGGATGACCACCGCCTGCCGCATCAGGCCGCGTCCTTGCGGGTGGCCTTCAACGCGGAATCCAGGTCGTTGAAGCTGGGGCGGTGGTGACCCGGGGCGTTCTGGCGGCCCACCTCAATACAGATGGCGGGGCTGTGGTTGTAAAGGTTGGCGACCAACACCTCGCGGATCAGGTGATAGAAATGCGCGTCCTCCTCGGCCACGGCGCGCAGGCGCGCGGAAAACGGCCCCACCAGCCCATAGGCCAGGAACACGCCCAGAAAGGTGCCGACCAGGGCGCCGCCGATCAGCTTGCCCAGAATTTCCGGCGGCTGATCGATCGAGCCCATGGTCTTGATCACCCCCAGCACGGCGGCCACGATCCCCAGCGCGGGCAGGCCGTCGGCCAGGCTTTGCAGGGCGTGGCTGGGATGCATGGCATGGTGCAAATGGGCATCCAGCCGTTTTTCCAGAACCTCCTCCACCTGCATGGGATCGTCGTAATTCATGCCCGCCGCCCGCAGCGTGTCGCAGATCAGGGCCACGGCCTCTGCGTCGGCGGCGATCCGGGGATAGCGGCCCAGGATGGGCGACTCGGCCGGGGATTCGATATGCGGTTCCAGCTCAACCGGGTTGCGCCGGGCGATGCGGATCAGTTCGAACAGCAGGCACAGCAGGTCGCTATAGTCCTGCGATCGCCATTTCGCCCCCTTGAAGACACGTGGCAGGCTAGCCGCGGTCTGCTTGATCGCGGGCAGGTCGTTGCCGATCGCAAAGGCCCCCAACGCCGCACCGCCGATGATGGCCATCTCATAGGGCAGCGAATGCAGGATGATGCCCAGCTTGCCCCCCGCAGCGATGTAGCCGCCGAAGACCATCACGAAAATCAGGACGATCCCGACCAATCCGATCATGGCTGTTGCTCTCCGTGTCTGCGCTTGCCCGGATTCTGTGGCCAAGGGCGTTAAGAATGGCTGATCAATCCCGGGGCGCGCGGGCATTGCGCCCGGCCAGGACCGCGCTGATGGAATAGGCCACGGGCGGGTCCAGACCGGCCATGATCGCCGCCGCCGCCTCTGGCCGCATGCGGCCCAGGAACCCGGCCGCGAAATCCGGTGCCATCTGCGCGAACAGCGCCGCGGCCTGTTCCGGTTTCATGCTTTCGTAGACGGCGGTCAGGCGGGCCAGGTCGGATTCAGCCGATTCCTCGGCCAGGGCCAGGGTCGCGCGCAGGGACTCCTCTGCCTCGGCGAGGGCTGCCATCTGGCGGTCGATCTCCTCGCCTGCGATGGCCAGCGTGGCGGCGCGGTGGTCCAGCGCAGCCTCGCGCGCATCCAGTTTTGCCGTCCGGTCCTGCAAGGCCGCCAGAACCGGCGCGATATCGGGCGGGGCGGAACAGGTCAGGGCGGCAGGGGTCGCGGAAACGGGCGCATCATCGCCTAGGCCGCGCAACCCCTCTGCCAGGGCCTGCGCGGGGCCATCCCCCAGGCGCAGCAGGCCCGACAGCAGGAACAGCGCCGCGATGACCGGCAGGACGCGCCCCGTCATGCCACCCGGTCCCCGCCATGGCGTTGGAACTGCACCGTCGCATCGGCGGATTCCGGCGTATCGCCGCCCGCTGCGGGCCGCTCGTGCAGGGCTGCGACCAGCAATTCCAGCCGCTGCGCCGCCTCCTCGGCCCGCGCGGTCAGGCGCGCCAGGCTGTCGGTCGACCCTTCGGCCGAGTTCTGTGCACCGGCCAGCGCTTGCGTCATCTCGTCAACCTGAACCGACAGCGCCGCAACGGCCCCGCCCATCCCATCCTCTAGGTCGTTGAACCGGCGCAGGCGCCCGGCCAGCACGAAACAGTAGAATGCCGCGCCCAGGGCGCCCGCCACCAGCAGGATATCCGCGATCAGACCCATCCCCGCCTCCTCAGTTGAATACGAATTCCGTGACCAGCAGGTCGTGCACCCGCCCCGGTCCGCTGACCATCTGGACGCGCCGCAGCATTTGGGCGCGCAGCTTGACCAGGCTGCCCGGGTCATCCAGTTCCGCCAGATCGATCGCCCGCAGGTAACTGTTCAGCACATCCAGCACCCGCGGCTTGATATGGGCGACCTCTGCCGCATGCGCGGCATCCAGTTCCAACTGCGCGGAAAAGCGCAGATGCCGACTGTCCGCCCCGGCGCCCAGGGACACGACCAAGGGGTCCAGCGGCAGAAAGGCGGTGTTCTGAAAATCCGCCGCCGGATCGCCCGCATTGCCCCCGCGACCGCCGGGAATCAGCCCGGAATAGGCGGCAAAGAACCCAGCCACCCCAAGGAGGACCGCCAGAACAGCGCCCAGAATCAGAGGCTTGCGTGATTTCTGCGGCGGGTTATCCGCGTTCTCTGTCTCGGTTTCGGCCATGCCCGGCTCCTTTCGGATCAAGCCCTTGCATAGCCGTGCAGCGACTAACCGAATCTTAAGCCCGCGCCGTGCAGTTTGACCCAGCATCGGGGCAGAAGCCCCCAGGACGGGAGAACGCGACGTGCAGCAGATCGTGGCAGTCTGGGCCAACTTGACCAATCGGCAGCGGATACTGGCGGGCGTCGCGACCCTTGCGGTTTTCCTGGCCGTTCTGGGCCTGTCGCGGATGGCGGGCGCACCGCGGCTGTCGCTGCTTTATTCCGGGCTGGACCCTGCCGCCGCGGGCGAGGTGGTGCGCGCCCTGGATCAGGCCGGCGTCGCCCATGAGGTGCGCGGCAGCGCGATCTATGCGGACGCCGCCCAGCGCGATGCCCTGCGCATGACCCTGGCCGCAGAGGGGCTGCCGGCCAACGGCGCGGCGGGCTATGAACTGCTGGACGGGCTGTCGGGGTTCAGCACCACCGCGCAGATGTTCGACGCCGCCTATTGGCGCGCGAAAGAGGGCGAACTGGCGCGCACGATTCTGGCCAATCCCGCCTTTCGCACGGCGCGTGTGCATATCGCCACGCCCTCGGCACGGCCCTTTGCGCGGGACGTGACCGCCTCGGCTGCGGTGACGGTGCGGGCGGCTGGCGGGGGGATCGCCCCGCAACAGGCGCGCGCGCTGCGCTATCTGGTGGCCTCCAGCGTTGCAGGGCTGACCCCGGACAAGGTGTCGGTCATCGATGGCGACAAGGGCACCGTCATCGGCGACGATACCGCGCCGAACACCGCCAGCGACGCCCGTGCCGCAGCGCTGAAGGCCCGGTTGGAACGGCTGCTGACCGCCCGGCTAGGCCCCGGCCGCGCGGTGGTCGAGGTCAGCCTGGAAACAGAAATCGAAACACAATCGATCCGCGAACGCCGGATCGACCCCCAGGGCCGCGTCGCCATCAGTGCCGAAACACGGGAACATACCCGGTCAGCCAGCGATGCGGGGGGCGGCGCGGTGACGGTGGCCAGCAACCTGCCGGATGGCGCGGCAGAGGCCGGGCGCAACAGCCAACAGCGCGAAACCGAAACGCAGGAGCGCATCAATTACGAGGTTTCCGAGACAGAGCGCGAGATCCTGCGCGCGCCCGGCGCCATCCGCCGGTTGAGCGTGGCGGTGCTGGTCGGCGGCGTCACCGCCACCGGCCCGGACGGCAAGCCGACATGGTCCCCCCTGCCCGAGGCCGACCTGATCGACCTGCGAGAGCTGATCGCCTCTGCCGCCGGGTATGACCAGGCGCGGGGCGATGTCATCACCCTGAAATCCATGCCGCTGGAACCCCTTGTCCCGGCGGGCACCGGCCCGCGATCGGGCTGGTTCGACGGCCTGCAACTGGACCCGATGCGCCTGATCCAACTGGCCGTACTGGCGCTGGTTGCGCTGGTGTTGGGCCTGTTCGTGGTTCGGCCGGTCCTGCGCAGCCCCGGCGGTGCGCCCCCCGGCCTGCCCGCCCCAGACCGCGCCCCAAGAACGCTGGCGACGATCCCCGACGCCGAGAGCCCGGACACCGAGATTCAGCTTACCGCGCCGCCGGATGCGCCCGCCGCCCTGCCCCGCCCGTCCGCGGATCCACTCGACCGGCTGCGCAGCACCATTGACCGGCGGCGAGAGGACAGCGTGGCGATCCTGCGCGCCTGGATCGAAGACACGGCGGAACAGACCTGATGCGCGCGCTGCCCCTCGAAGATTTCGCCGCCCCCCAAAGCGCCGCAGACACCGCCACCGAAGAGGCGCGGCTACAGGCCTATGAACAGGGGTACCGGGCGGGCTGGGACGACGCCGCCGGGGCCGCATCCCAGGCACAGGATCGCCTGGACGCACAGTTCATCGCCACGCTCGAAGAGATGGCATTTGGTTATCACGAGGCGCGCGCCCATCTCATGGCCGGGCTTGCGCCCCTGCTGCGCGCGATGGTGGACCGGGTGTTGCCCACCCTGGCCGATCGGGGGTTTGCCCGAACGGTCGCCGACACCGCGCTGAAACTGGCCGATGACCTGGTCGACCAGCCGCTGGAGCTGCACGTCGGCCCCGAAACCGCAGATGCCCTCGGCCGGCTGCTGGGCGACCCACCGCCCCTGCCGCTGCGCGTGGCAACGGACCCGACGCTGGGGCCGGGGCAGGCGTTGCTGTCCGCGCCCAGCCAGGCCCGCGAGATCGACATCGACGCGATGACCGAGGGGCTGCGCTGCGCACTGGACGATTTCCTGACGGCTGAAACTGCACCCGAAACACAAGAGGCACGGCACCATGGCTGATCCGCTTTCCCCCTCCTCTGCCGGCGGGCTTGGCCTGTCCTTCCTCGACCAGGTGCCGGTGGAAATCACCGTGTCGGTGGGCCGGGCGCGGCCGCTGCTGCGCGACCTGCTGGCCATGGAACACGGCGCCGTCCTGCCGTTGGATCGCAAGGTGGACGACCCGGTAGAGCTGTTCATCGGCGAGCGGCTGATTGCCCGGGGCACCCTGCAAGAGCCGCCTGACGCCCCCGGTCAGATCGCCGTGCGCCTGACCCAGATTGTCGACACCCCCAAGGGGGCCTAGACATGCGCGCGCGGATCCTGACGGCCCTGCTGATGCTGAGCGTTCTGGCCCTGCCCGCCGGGGCGCAAGAACTGTCGATCTCGCTGGGCGAGGACGGGTCGCTGGCGGGCCGGGGTGTGCTGCTGATCCTGTTGGTCACAGTGCTGAGCCTGGCACCGGGGCTGGCGATAATGGTGACCTGTTTTCCCTTCATCGTCACCGTGCTGGCCATCCTGCGCCAGGCCATCGGACTGCAGCAATCGCCGCCCAACATGCTGCTGGTCAGCCTGGCGCTGTTCCTGACCTATTTCGTGATGGAGCCGACCTTTACCACCGCATGGCAGCAGGGCATCCAGCCAATGGTGGAGGAAAGCCTGCCCGTGGATCAGGCCATCCCCCGGGTCGTGGAGCCGTTTCGCGGCTTTATGACCGCCCGCGTCGATGGTGACACCTACGCCGCGCTGGCCGCGCTGCGCCCCGGCGCCGCGCCCGCGCCGGGCACGACGGCGCCGCTGTCGATCCTGACACCCGCCTTTTTGCTGACGGAAATCGCGCGCGCCTTCCAGATCGGCTTCCTGATCTACCTGCCTTTCCTGATTATCGACCTGGTCACCGCCGCCGTGCTGATGTCCATGGGCATGATGATGGTCCCCCCGGTCATGGTGGCGCTGCCGTTCAAGCTGGCCTTTTTCGTGGTCGCCGACGGCTGGACCCTGCTGTCAGAGGCGCTGGTGCGCGGCTATTTTCCCACCGGCTAGGCCTGGAACAGGTCTGCCAGTTCGCGCCGCAACTCGGCCTTTTGCACCTTGCCCATCGTGTTGCGCGGCAGCGCCTCGCGCAGCAGGATCTGCTTGGGGCGCTTGAACGCGGCCAGCCCTGGCGCGATGGCCTGCGACAGCGCGTTTGGATCGGGGGCGGCCCCCGGCTGCGGCACCAAGACGGCGACCACGGCCTCGCCGAAATCGGGATGTGGCACGCCGATCACGGCGCTTTCCAGAACACCGGGCTGCGCATCCAGCGCCTGTTCCACCTCCTTCGGGTAGACGTTCAGCCCGCCGGTAATCACCAAATCCTTGGCCCGCCCGATCAGGGTAACATAGCCATCCGCCCCCTGCCGCCCCAGATCGCCAGTGATGAAGAACCCATCGGCGCGCATCTCCTGCGCGGTCTTGTCGGGCATCTGCCAATAGCCACGGAACACGTTGGTGCCGCGCACCTCGATCACGCCTATGTCGTCCTTGGGCAGCACCCGGCCGGTTTCGGGATCGGTGATGCGCACCTCTACCCCCGGCAAGGGCAGGCCGACCGTGCCGGGCCGCCTGTCGCCCTTCAGCGGGTTGGAGGTACTCATGTTGGTTTCGGTCATGCCGTACCGCTCCAGTATACGGTGGCCGGTGCGCGCCTCGAACGCGCGGTGGGTTTCCGCCAGCAGCGGCGCGCTGCCGGACACGAACAGCCGCATCCCGGATGTGCAGTCGGCCGTGAAACGCGGATCATCCAGCAGCCGGGTGTAAAAGGTCGGCACCCCCATCATCGCCGTTGCCCGCGGCAGCCAGTCGATGACCTGTCCAGTCTCGAAACTCGGCAAGAAGATCATCGGCGCCCCGGCCAGCAGCGCGATGTGGGTCGCTACGAACAGGCCATGGGTGTGGTAGATCGGCAGGGCATGCAACAGCACGTCCGCGTCGGTGAAGCCCCATAGATCCATCAGCACCCGCGCATTGGACAGCAGATTGTCATGGGTCAGCATCGCCCCCTTGGACCTGCCCGTCGTCCCCGAGGTATAGAGCAGCGCGGCCAGATCGTCTGGGCCCCGATCCACCACCGGCCGGTCGCCGGGATCCGCCGGAACGGTCGCGGCGAAACTGCCCTGCCCGGCTGCATCCAGCGTCATCAGCCGCGCCCCGCAAGCGTCGGCCACCGGGGCAAGCGCCGCCTCGGCCCCTGGATCGCACAGCAGCAGCGCGGCGCCGGAATTTTCCAGAAAATAGCGCAGTTCGGACGGGGTGTAGGCGGTATTGAGCGGCAGGAACACGATCCCCTCGCGCAGGCAGGCGGCATAGACGCCCAGCATCGCGACGGATTTGGGCAGTTGCACCGCCAGCCGGTCCCCCGGCCGCAACCCAGCCGCCGCCAGCGCCGCGCCATAGCCCGCCGCCTGGGCCTGAAACGCGGCGTGATCGACCTGCCCGCCATCGGGCATCAGCAGAAAGGGTGCCGTCGATCCGGCGTGGCGGGCGAAAAGCGCATCAAACAGGGCGTTCGGCATGGAATCCTCCGCAGGTTGATTCAGTGACGGTAGCGCGCCCGGGAACAACTGGCTAGCGCACGATGAATTCCGCGTGCAGCGCGCCAGCGGCCTTGATGCTCTTGAGGATGTCGATCATGTCCCGGGGCGAGACACCCAGCGCGTTCAGGCCCGCCACGACCTCGGACAGCGAGGTGCCGCCGGCCAGTTCCGCCAGGCCGGTGCCGGTCTCCTCTTCCAGGCGGGCATCGGTGCGGGGGACGACAACGGTTTCACCGGGCGAAAACGGGTTGGGCTGCACCGCCAGGGGCCGTTCGTCGATCCGCAGGGTCAGGTTGCCCTGTGACACCGCCACCCGCGAGATCCGCACATCCGCGCCCATCACGATGGTCCCGGCACGCTGGTCCACCACCACCCGCGCCTTGCGCTGCGGTTCCACGGTGATGTTTTCCACCCGGCTGAGCGCATGGGCGGGCGAGCGGGCGCCGGTTGCCGCAATATCCAAAACGACGGTGCCGGCATCCTCCATCCGGGCGACGGATCTCCCGAAGGCACGGTTAACCGCGCGCTCGATCCGCTCGGCCGTGGTGAAATCGGGGCTGCGCAGGGCCAGGCGCAGCTGTTGCATCGCGGCGAAGTCGAACGCGATCTCGCGTTCTACCCAGGCCCCGGCAGGGATCGCCCCGGCGGTCGGCACGCCTTGGACGACACGGGCCCCGTCCCCTTCGGCCGAGGCGCCGCCTGCGATCACAGCGCCCTGCGCCACCGCGTATATCTGCCCGTCCGCGGCGTTCAGCGGCGTCATCACCAGCGTTCCGCCCAGCAAACTCTTGGCGTCCCCGATGGCCGACACCGTCACGTCGATCCGCGACCCGGTGCGGGCAAAGGGCGGCAGGCTGGCGGTCACCAGCACCGCCGCGACATTGCGGGGGCGGAACTGTTCGCCGCTGACATTGACGCCCAGCCGTTCCAGGATGTTGGCCATGATCTCTTCGGTAAAGGGGGAATTGCGCAGGCCGTCGCCCGTGCCATTCAGCCCGACGACCAGGCCATAACCCACCAGGTCGTTGCCGCGAACCCCGTCGAACTCCACCAGGTCCTTGATCCGGATGTCGCCCGCCGCGGCGGCGCCGGCCAGCAGCAGGGTCAGGCACAGGGCCAGCGGGCGCACGATCATGACAGATACTCCGCCAGGCTGAGGCGCGAGAGCCGTGCGGTGATCGTGTAAAGGGTTTCCAGCCGGGCCTGGCTGTCCTGCAGCGCGGTGGCGGTTTCATAAGGGTCGGCGCCGGTGATATCGGACCGGGCCAGGTCCAGCGTGCCGCGTTCTGCGGCATTCGCAGTCATCGCCTGTTCCATCCGGGTCTGGATCTGGCCCAGGTCCGCCTGCAAATCCGACAGCGCCGTGGTGGCGCCCATCAGCCGCACCCCGGCCATCGCGGCCACGCTGTCACGATCGGGCAGGTCGGCATCCGCACACAGCGCCGCCAGCGCCAGCCCGCCCAGCATTTGCCGCAGGGCGGGATCGGTGGCGTTGATTGCAATCTCGGGTGTTTCGGGGCCGGTCGCGGTCACCGGACCGGGCGGGTCGGTCGTGCCGCGATAGGCCTGCGTTTCGAAACCGCCGCCGGGCGCATCGAACCAGGCGAACACCCGGTCGCGGATCGACGCGGCATCGGTCAGGCCGTCAACTTCTTGCCGCAGGGCGGCCAGCATCGTGTCGGCACCGGTCAGGGCGGGGCCATCGCTGCGCGCCCCGGCGAACAGCGCCCGGCCCGCCGCCTGGGCGTTCAGCGCCGCAACCGCCTGATCCAGCAAGCCAGTCGCCTGTTGCGCGAGCGTGCCCGTTCCGACCGCACGCGTCGCATCCCCCGCCATCAGCAGGTCCGGCGCGATGTCCTGAACCGCCGTACCCAGACTACCCAGCGCCGTTTGCATCGCCTCGGCGACAAGTGCGGTTTCCTGTCCGGCCTGGGCACGGGCCTGCAGCAGGCTGACGCGCTGGTCGATCGCGGCAAGGGGGCGGAAATCGCCCTGCACATGGGCCCGCAGATCCTGTCGCGTGCCGGTGGCCAGCTCCGCCGACAGGCGGGACAGGTCCGCCTTCAGTTTGGTCTGGGTCTGGCGCAGCAGCAGGCCGCGCGACAGGTCGCCGATAGATGAAACGCCCATCCCCTACACCTCCAGCAGCGTGTCATACATTGCGTTAACCACCTGGATCACCCGCGCATTGGCGGCATGAAGTTTCTCGAACTGCAGAAGGTTCTGAAGCTCTGTATCGGTGTCGACGCCGCCTTGCAGTTCTGCCAGTCGCAAGGCCCCGCTTCGGGCGGCAGCGGTTGCGGCGGTCTGTTCGGCGCGGGCGGCCTGGGCGGACAGGGTGCTGACCGTTTCGGCGGCAAGGGCTGCAATGGACAGGCTGCGCCCCGCATGGGGCCCCGTGGTCACCTGCTGCGCGGTGGACAGGGTTTCGGCCAGCGCGGCAAGCAGCGTTCCGTCCCCCTCTGGCCCGGGATCGGCCGCGGCCAGCCCGTCCCGCAGGGCCGAAAGCGCACCGTCGGATTCCGGGTCCGCGGCAGCATTGATCGCCAGGCGGCCCGCCAGCCCGGCGGGGGTGTCGGCCCCCACCCCGGCGCCCGCATCGGTGAACAGGCCCGGGGCGCCATCGGCAAGGCTGGGGTCTAGGGCGGGCGCAGCGAAGCGTTGCACCAGGCTGTGGGCCAGGGCATCCAGATCCGCCTGGACCTGGGGCGCAAGCGTGTCGCGTTGGTCGAACAGCGCCTCTAGCTGCCCGCCGGCCAATGGCGCATGGGCCCCGGTCGCGGACAGGGTGCGGCCATCGCATATGGGCAAGGCCAAGGCACCCGCCGCCGCGGTCATGCCCGCATCGATCACACGCGCGGCAGAGAAATCCAACTGTGCGGGTCGCCCGTCCAGCAGGGCAAAGCCGTTTTGGGTATAAAGGGCCACGGTCCCGTCCTGGCGCTGGTATTCCTGCAAGGGAACGGCGGCAGCCAACCCGTCGATCAGCGCCTGACGGCGGTCGGTCAGCGTGTTGGTATCCTGCCCCCGGGCGCGGGCGGCCAGAATGTCGGTGTTCACCTGCGCGATATCGGTCAGCGCGGTGTTGATCCCCTCGATCCGGGTTACGATGGCGGTGTCAGCCTCCAGCCGCAGCGCCTGGATGCGGTCAGAGGCTGCGGCGAACCCGGCCACAAGATCCTGCGCGGCGCCCAGCACCGTTGTCAGCCGGGCGTCGGAGTCGGGTCGGCTGGCAGCCGCGATCAACGCTGCCTCCAGCGTTGCGATCTGCGCGGTCAGCCCATTGCCGTCGTCTGGGGTGCCGAGCGCGCCCTGCAACGCGTCGAGCGCCGCGGACCGCGTTTCGGCCTGGCCGCTGTCGGCCTGGGCCAGGCGCCGCTGCGCGATGGCCAAGGGGTCGGTTTCGCGGGTCACGGTCGCCGCGCGCACCCCTGCACCGGACCCGTTCAGCAGGGTTGCCGCGGGGTTCAGAACCCGGCGGCCATAGCCCTCTGTCCCGGCATTGGCGACATTGGTGGCGCTTACCTGGGCGCCCCGTGTGGCCAGGCGCAGGCCGGACAGGGCCGTGTGCAAAGAGGCGGTCAGACTCATCGGTCAGGCTCCGCGCCAGGTCAGCGCTTGATGTTCGTGGTTTCCTGCAGCATCGCATCGACGGTCTGGATGACCTTGGCGTTCGACGAATAGGCCCGCTGGGTTTCGATCAACTGGGTCAGTTCCGCCGCCACATCTGTCGCCGACTCCTCGCGCGCATAGCTTTGCACGCTGCCGGTCGGGCCGGTGCCCGCATCCCACAGGAACATCGCGCCGCTGTCGGGGGACAGGCGATAGGCCTGGTTGTCCAGCGCGATCAGGCCGTTCGGGTTGGGCACATCGGCGATCGGCACCTGATAGATCGTCCGGGTAAAGCCGGTGTCGTAGATCGCCTGCACCATCCCCTTGGAATCGACCTCGACCGAGACAAGGTTCCCCACCGGAGAGCCATTCTTGCGCACCGCGGTCGGCGCGAACATGTCGGACAGTTGGGTCATTCCCGCGGGATCGCCGGGTTGGCCGATCGCCAGGGTAATCGGGCCGCCCTCTGCCTGGATGGTCATGGTCCCCATCTCGGGGTCATAGGCCCCGCCCAGGGTCGTAGCCACCGCCGCCAGCGTGCCGCCTGCGGTCGCGCTGGCATCGAAACTCAGCGTATAGTCCCCGACAACAGCACCATCCTGCGCGGAATCGGCGATTTGCATGGTCCATTCGTTGCTGGGCCCATCCCCGCCGGGCGTCGGGGTAAAGGTGATGTCCAGCTGCTGGGCCATGCCGACATTGTCGAAATATTCCACCGTCAGAACCTGCGCGGTTCCCTCGGCCCCGGCAGCGGTTTCGCTGGCGGGCAGGTTTATGCCCATCTCGATCTCGGTCGTGGGGTTGCTGGCGAACTGGTTCAGGTTGACCGATACCGGTTCCAGCGCCCCGGCGGTGTCGCGCGGGTTGTCGGGGATCGTGCCGTCGGGCTGGCTGGGCCAACCCATCAGCACCAGCCCCGCCGCGTCGCGCAGGATGCCGTTGGCATCGGGCCGGAACGACCCGGTAGAGGTCAGCATCAACGGCAATTCGCTGCCCTGTTCGACCGCCGTGATATCCGTCACCGGAAAGAAGCCGCGCCCGTCCAGGGCCAGGTCGGTCGCGTTGTCGGTGCTGATCAGCGTGCCCGGCGCATCCACCAGCCGCATGGTAGAGGTGCGCACACCCCCGGCCGAATAGCTGCCCGATCCGTCCAGCACCATTGAATGGAAATCCGTCGTCACCCGCCGATAGCCATAGGTCGACGCGTTGGCGATATTGTCCGAGATCGTCGCGAGGCGAGAGGCATTGGCGTTCAGACCGGCCACGCCGGCATTGAGCGAGGAAGAAATGGTCATCGGGTCACCTTTCTGGGCATCGGCCTGTGTCCCCCTCAGCGATAGCGGCCCCGGCTTAACGGGCCGCTAATGCATAAAATGCGCCCTATTCCGGGATGTCGGACCGCAAAAGGACCAGTTCCAGCCGGTTGTTGCGCGTGGCAATGGGCGGGGTCACGGCAGGTTTGCGGTCGGCGTGGCCGGTGACGCGGACCAGGCGGGCGGGGGCCAGCCCGGCCTCTTCGATCAGGTGGCGCATGGCATGGGCACGGCGGGTGGACAGCGTCCAGTTGGGGTTGTCGACCAGAACCACGGGCCGGGCGCGAACGTGGCCTGCAACCGAAACGGCGTTCGGCACCACGGCAAAGACATCGGCGATGGCGGTGGCGATCTGGCGCAGGATGGGGCGTGGCACGGCACTGCCCGGCTGGAACAGGGGCGCGTCGTCCAGGTCGAACACCTCGACAATCAGGCCCTCGTCGGTCAGGCGGGTGACGATGTGGCGCTGCATCTGTTCGCTGAGCATCGCCTCGCCGCTGCGCGCGGTCAGCCGGTCGGCCAGGTCGCGCAGGGCGCGGGCCTCTTTGCCCTCTACCACCTCAGGTTCGGCCCCGGCCAGGTCGGTGCCCGGGTCGGAATTCCGCAACGCCTGGTCGCCCTGTGCGCCGCCACTGCCGACACGGGCCAGCATTTCGGTCGTGAAAACGCTGTCGCCGCCGAAATTGCCATCGCCGCCACCGGACACGCGGTTCACCGGTACGGTGGGGCTGAAGTAATCGGCGATCCCCTTGCGCTGTTTCTCGGTCGTGGCGTTCAACAGCCACATCAGCAGGAAAAAGGCCATCATCGCGGTGACGAAATCGGCATAGGCCACCTTCCAGGCGCCGCCGTGATGGCCGCTGGCGACGACCACCTTCCTGCGCTTGACGATGATCGGCGCATTGCGGCCCTGTGTCATGTCTTCCCCTCGATCACCCGCCCGCAACACAGGTTAGGGGGGACCGCTGAACGGCGCCTTAACGTTTAGAATACGCGCGATTTCCGGGGGCAATGTGTTTAGAAGACGGACGTTCGCGCGGTCAGCTTCGTGCGCCCTGCCAGACTGGGCATTCACCCTAGGGCTTCACCCTCGCCGCATCTGCGAATGTCATTCGATGAAGGGGGAATGGCTGCCCTTCTTAGATATTTACGGGCTTATGTAGCAAGCGCACCAAGCCGCTCGAAGGGCTGAGCGGTGATTGAGGCGCTCCTAATCGCTGGAATTTCCGCTCTCACAGGCGTGGAAGTGCGGCCCGACACCAGCAAGGCGGCCACCGTATGCAAATCTGAATCTGGTTTCGTGCCATTCATCGAAGACATCTCGGTACACCACACGTCCTTGAATATATGCCGCACACGCGGCGCCGCGCCTGATTTCGAGCAATGCGCCTTCAACATCGCCCCGAAGCCTCTGGCTGGTGGTTACCTCCGCCCCAGGACTAAGCGTTGTTCTAAATCCATGATGACTTGTGGGCATGGGGCGTTCGTCGGGCAATGGGTAACTGGCAAAGAAGGCCTCACTAATCACGCCGAGATCAAATGCGGGAGAAAGCCCGCTATTATGAATTCCAACCGAGAGCAAGATGCAGTCGTCGGAGAGTTTTTCAAAACCTGTGCTGGTTGTTCCAACGTAGGCGCGGACTTGTTTTTTCCCAATTTCACGTGTGACGGCAACAGCCGCTTGAGCCGCCTCATTGGCTTGTCGAGTGAGGCGCAACGTCCACACCAAAAGGCCAGTGCCAACCCCAACAAAACCGACGCTCAGCGCCGAGACCCAAAGCAGCCACCACGTAGCCTGTTCTATAGACTGGGTGGCGCGGTTCATGCCCTCTTGGGCTACAAGGTCGCGCTCCTGCAGCTTGCGGTCTATGGTTTCGCCGCGCTTGCGGGTTTCGGCGGCTTCCTCGCTTTCGATGATTTGAACGGGGAGAGAAAACGGCTCGGCCTGATCACTTTGTTCGGCGGTGCCAGCCTCAGCTCTTTGAGCTTCACCATGCTCATTGCTGGTATGTTGGCCAGTCGCGGCTGATGCCGTGAGACCTAATCCAATCGCAATTGAAGAGAGCCAATGGCGGTAAGGCATTGAAGCAAATAGGCCGCCGAGAACTTGCCGCGTGACAGCTTGTTCCTGACATTGGCCTCCTTCTCGCTGATTCCAATATCAGCCAGCTTCTCAACGAGCTGGGCGTATGTCACCCCCTGGCGCTTCAGTTCAGACTTTAGGAGGTTCGCCGCCTTGGCCTCCCAATCCGTTTTTTCAGCCACGCATCACCCATCTGTCTAAATGTATCGTATTTGATACTTATGCCCTTGTAAGGGATACGTCAACGCACTATATATGATGCATAAGCATCGGATATAGTGACAATGGCCCAACACTTCCTTCTCTCTGCTGCGTCCCGCACTCTCAGCCTGCGCCAAATCTACAAGGCGGGCGAGGATGCCGCCTATCAGACCTTCTGCAAGATGCGCTGGCCCGAGACGGACGGTCAGGCCGTGTTCCCCCGCTGCGGCTGCTGTGAGACCTATGACATCGCTACCCGCCGCAAGTTCAAGTGCAAGGCCTGCCATCACCAGTTCTCGGTGACGAGCGGCACGATCTTCGCCAGCCGCAAGATGGACTTCGTGGACCTGCTGGCCGCGATCTGCATCCTCGTGAACGCCTCCAAGGGCGTGTCCATGGTGCAGCTGTCCCGCGATCTGGATTGCCAATACAAGACCGCCTTCGTCCTGGCCCATAAGCTGCGCGAGGCCATGGCCCAAGAGGTTCACACGGGCGAGGTTCTGGACGGTCATGTTGAAATCGACGGAGCCTATTTCGGGGGGCACATTCGCCCCGCCAACGAGAAAGCCGAACGGGTGGATCGCCGCCGCAAGGAACACCAGACCGGCAAGCGCCGCGTTGTCGTCGTCTTGCGCGAGCGTAAGGGCCGGGCGCTGCCCTTCGTGACCATGGCCGAGGCCGAGGGCGTCGATCTGGCGAAAGAGCATGTCAGCCGCACCGCCACCATGTCGGCCGATGAGGCGTCCCATTGGGACTTGCTGCATGCGGGCTGGCCGGTGGACCGTGTAAACCATTCGATCTGCTACAGCGACCACGGCAAGCACACCAACATGGCCGAAAGCTATTTCTCCCGCCTGCGCCGCATGGTGGTCGGTCAGCACCACCACGTCAGCCCGCGCTACCTGCACCAGTATGCAAACCACGCCGCGTGGCTTGAGGACAAGCGCCGGGTCAGCAACGGCGGGCTGGCAATAACGCTGGCGGCGAATGCGATGGGTGCGCCGGTCAGCCGGACGTGGGCAGGGTACTGGCAGCGAGCGGCGTAACTAGATGCTGTTGGGGTATAACGGGAACACCGCTAGACTCGCTAAGTGATTCATGTTATCGCAAAAAATTGAGGCGGTCAGGTGTGGAAGACCTGCCGCCTCTATTCTCAACCAGCCGGGTCGGGCTGGGCTATGTGATCACCTCTTTCGTATGACAGAGGGGAGTCACTCAGTCAAGCCACGATCCGGCCTCATCATAGGAGGCCGCCTTGGCCCAACTTACCGCTGCGCTCGTGCGCGAACAGGGGGTGACTTTTGCAGTCGCTCTAGTCAAGAATCACGTTCTGAACTCTCCGACGACAGCCGATCAGATGATACAATCCGTAGCGCATGCTTTGGGTTGCCCTCTGGTCGTGCTGATGGGGGAGAGCAATCAAAAACTGCGAGGCAACCGTCAGGACGTTGTGAAATTCGTGTCTCGGGTTCACCCATCCCGCCTGCCGTGGAAAAAGTGGACCATTTAACTATGGTCTGATCAAGCAAGGCCAGCGCGTCCAGTAAGGCTTTGCGGCACTGGGCGCGTTCTTGAGGGTTCATGGTGACCTGAACTTGGTCGTCGCGGCCTACCCACAGCGCCAAGTCACCATCAATTTCGAGTTTAAGGTCCATGTGCACTTCTCTGATGCCAAACCGATAAGGTAGCAATAACAAAAAGTTCGGCAAAAATTCGGCGCTACGGGGCCAGCCACAACCGCCCTTCATGCTTTACCGTGCCCGCCTTCTTCATGCGGTTCAGGGCGATATAGGTCCGCTTGTAAGCGGCCTTGTAAGGCAAGTCGCCGCTAACCCTCTTGGTAATCTCCAGGCCTGTCAAAGGCCCGTTGCGTAGAGCCTCAAGTATAGCCCGCTGCAGCTCACCACGCTTGTAGGATTTGGGTACTTTCTGAGGCGTGGGAAGCGTTTCAGGGTCAACGCCAAGCCCCCTGAGCAATGCGTCTGCATGTTCGACCCCCGGCAAGCCCTCTCGTATAAGGCGGCACCGTAAGAAGTGCAGGCCGGACACGAGGCTTTCGTCTTTCCAGGGCCTGTAATAATATCGCGTCATGTGCGCAGGATAGCCTAACAGGCTGATTTTGTGCGCGTTCGTGATGGTGCGCTTGATACATAAGCCCGGGTATTTAGCTTGTATCCGATATGGGTCGGTTCAAAACCCAGCCGGTCATAGAAGCGGTGGGCATCTGGCCGGGCCTTGTCCGTGGTGAGCTGAACCAACGAACACCCATGCGCCCGGCATTCGCTGATCGCCCACGCAAGCATCGCCTCGCCAAGCTTGCCGCCCCGACGATCGCGCGCGATCCGCACTGCCTCGATCTGTCCACGCTTGGTGCCATTGCGAGAGAGACCGGGAATAAAAGTGAGTTGCAGGGTTCCGACGATCCGCTGCGCATCCTCGACCACACAAAGAAACTGGTTCGGGTCGGCGTCGATCTCGGCAAATGCGGCCCGGTAGCACGCGTCAGCGGCTGGCAAAGCGTTTTCCCGCGACGCACCAAGCACGTCATCGGCCAGTAGCGCGACAATCGCCTCCAGGTCGGCTGCGGTTGCCCGGCGGAAATGCGGTTCACTCATGCGTTTACTGGCCTCTCTCTTCATTGCCGACGGCGTCCATGGGTGTTTTGGGTCGGGCACGATCATGCCACCGCGGCTGGTTCAACGCACCAGCTGCGCCGCCGACATGCCGTGCGCCAGCTGCCAAAGGCGCCGGCGAAAGGCCACAAGACAGAGCGCAGCGATAAGCAGTTCAACGACAAGGGCGCCGATGACGCTGGCGGACGGCATCCCGTCCACCGCAAGCCCAACCAGCCGCCCGACCGGGAAAGAGATAAAGACCGTCAGAGCCGCCGCCATGCCAATCGGCAGGATCGCATGCCGCCAGACCCCGAACAGCATCAAAAGGCCGAACCCCACAAGACCGGCACCGGGTGCCCGCAATTCGCTGAGCAGATCAGCGTTTGCGCCGAGCGTGATGCCGTAGCCCGCGTAAAAGGTGTGCGGCATCAACAGGATGCAAGCGCCGATGGTCAACGCCGTGAGGCCGGAAAGACCGAGCGCAATCTTTTCAAGCAGGGTGGGTCTCATGTCATGCTCCATTCATCGGGGGGTCAGGCGGCGGTTGTCCAGGCGCCGGTTCGGGCGGCAGCCTGCGCAAAGTCGCCAAAGGCGCGGGGGCCGCGGCCCAGTGCGCGCATCACGCCGTCCGTGGTGTGGGCGTTTCGCCCGTCCAGCGTTTCGCGCGCGATGGCGGTGAAAACGTCGGCGACAAAGGCACCGCCCACCTGCGCGATGTTTGCGTGGAACTCCTCAAAGCTGATCGGAATATGCCGGATCTCGCGCCCGGTGGCCTGCGAAAGCTCTGCCGCCATGTCTGCAAAGGACATCAGCCGCGGGCCCGTCACCTCGTAGAGTGCGCCTTTGTGGCCCCCTTCGGTCAGCGCCGCGACGACGACATCGGCAATGTCATCAATGTCAATGATGGGTTCGGCGATATCACCGCCGGGCATCGGAAGGACACCCGCCAGAACCGGATCGCGCAGATAACCTTCGGAAAAGTTCTGCGCGAACCAGGCGGCCCGAACGATGGTAAAGTCGACGCCTGCATTGCGGACCACCTCCTCGCCCAGCCGCGCATGGTGTTCGCCGCGACCAGAGAGCAGCACAAGGTGCTCGACGTCGACATCGCGGGCCGTCTCGCAGAGCGACTCGAGCTTTTCCACCGCGCCGGGAAAGGCGAGATCAGGGAAGTAGGTGGCATAGGCCGCCCGCGCCCCGCGCAGGGCCGGGGCCCAGGTCTCTGGCGCCTCCCAGTCGAAGGGGGTTGCCGAGCTGCGCGAGCCGCGGCGCACGGGCAGGCCCCGTGCCTCAAGGTGGGTGGCGACGCGGCGGCCGGTCTTGCCGGTTGCGCCGATGATGAGGATCGGTTGGTCTTTCATGGGGGCCTCCCTGGCGTGGATATCGGTCACCAAGGGATAGCGGCACGGGTGCCGTGCGGTATTGACCGACGACGCCAGCCTTTTGACCGCCGTCGCCAACGCAGCCGTCAGTGGCGAGAGATCGCCCTGCGATAGGTCGCGGGGGTCGTGCCGACCCAGCGCTTGAACGCGCGGGTAAAGGCGCTTTGCTCGGAGAAACCGGTAAGGAAGGCGATTTCGGCCAGGGAATGGGTCTGGTCCCGCAACAGCCCCTCGGCAAGGTCGCGGCGGGTTTCCTCGGTCAGGCCCTGAAAGGTCATTCCGTGCTCGGACAGGCGCCTGTGGAAGGACCGCGCACTGAGTCCGAGGCCGCTTGCGATCTCGGTCATCTTGGGTGCCCCCTCGCTAAGGGCCTGGGCGATCGCGGCTTTCGCCTGCATGACAAGGTCGGGTTCCCGGGTGATCTCTGACAGTTTCGCGTCGAGATGGGTGGTCAGGTAGTGCGAAATCCCCTCGTCCCCGAGGATATTGGGCCGGGCCAGCATCTCGTCTGCATAGAGGATCGCGTCGAGATCCGCGCCAAAGCGCACCGGGCAGCCGAACCACTCCTCATGCGCGGCGACCCGGCGCGGGGCAGGATGCCGGATCAACACCTCCACTGGCGTAAGCGGCACCGGGCAGACCTGCCGTGCGATGGACACGGCGCTGGCAAGGGTCGCCTCGTTCGACAGGCGCATCCCCAGCCGCCGTTCGCCCGCCCGATGCAGGATGAAAAGCGTGCCCCCGGTCGCCGGTCGCAGCTCGTATTCCGCGACGCTGGACCAAAGGCGCGCATAGCGTTCCACCCGCGCATGGGACGCCTCCAGCGTCGTTGCCGCCTTGAACGCCAGCCCAAGCGCGCCGTATTCGTCAAGCCGCATGGACGCGCCCGTGCGCACCGGCAGGTCGGTCGCGTCGATCTGATCGGCGATCCTCTCAAGCATGTCGTAGTAGCGCGCGGCCGGAACCATCTGCCCGGGGTCCAAGGGGGCGTCGGGGGCGATCCCGACGCTGGCCAGCATCGCCGCCGCATCAACCCCACTGCCCGCAGCGGCGACAACCTTGCGCGCAAAGAGCGATGTCACATATCCCATGCCCCGCAGTGTAAGCTGCGCCTGGTGAACCGCCAAGCGCGCAGGGGATCGGGGCGCGGGGCGGACTGAACGCTCAACGCAGCAACAGTCCCGCCCCGACAAGGCCCATAACGCGCCCGACATCGCCGATATTCGTCACCGCGCTGTCATAGCAGGCCAACGCATCCCCGGGCAGCAGATAGGGATCGAAATCGTCACGGTCGGCGCGCTGGCGCATTTCCTCGATCCGACGCTCGATCACGACTGATACGTCCGTGATCGGGTTACGCGAGAAAAGCGCCGCAGACCTGTCCGCACTGGTGGCCCGCGCGCCGCCAATACAATTGGCGTTAGCCACCCCCTGCATCAGCCTTGTGCCATAGGGCACCTGCCTTGCCTCGCGTCCAATGGCCGACGGCGCGTTGCCGGTGGCGGGCTGGGTCAGGTTCGACAGAAACAGCGTGATACCCGGCGGGCTGATCGGGCTGGGCACCATCAGGTGGTCCTGAAAACAGCCGCGGCTGGGCACCAGAATCTCGTCGCCGGTGGCCAGCATGACATCCTCAAAACCGCGGCCCTGAATCACCGGGCGCAGGTCCAGCAGATAGCTGCGCCCCTCGCGCCGCAATTCGACTGCCGAAAGGTCGGCATCGGGCCGCACGCCCCCGGCCTGGCGCAGGGCCACGGTCAGGTTGCGCCCCTCGGTCGAGGCCCCGCGCGCGGCCTGGCGGCGGCCATCGACCTGATCGCCCGGAACGCCGCCGATATCGACCGGACGCGGTTCGAACACCGCGCCGGTCACCGCGACGCGCACCGGCGCGTAATCCGTGATGAGGAGGGAAACCCTTGGCCCGTCGTTGAAAAAACCGCCATTGCGCAGCGCATCGCGGATGTCGCGCGCGACATCGTCGGGGGTGCGGCCCTGGGCCGGGATCGGTGCGACGAAGGGCAGTTTCAGGTGCCCGTCGCGGGACACCACATAGCTGCCGGTGAATTCCTCATCGCCTTCCACCTGCAATTCGACCAGATCGCCGCGCGACAGAACCTCTTGCAGCAATTCGGGCGGAACGACCCCGCCCGCCTTGGCCCCCATCGCGCCAAGCGGCGGGCGGCACGATTCTGCGTTCATCCGGGCCGAGTGCAGGGTGGCCGGTCCATCCGGCGGCGTGCCCGGTGCGCGATACTGCGCCTGATAGGCCCCCGTCGTATCGGGATCCTCGATATTGGCAGGGGCGCCGGACGGGCCACAGGCACCAAGCGCCATCAGGGCGATAGCGGAGGCGACAAAGAGGACCGGGCGAGTCGTGGACAGCATGAGCGCCTTGTTTCCGCCAATCACGGAAAACACAATAATCCCGACGACCGGCGGCGTCTATCCGAAGGGATAGGGGCCTGCCCCTCGTGGTGGCGCACCTGTCCGTCGGCGGGCAGGCGGGACCGGGGCGTTGCGCGTATCTGCTTGGCGCAAGCGCAATCGCCCGGAGTGCCCCCAATGCCCAGACCGCTGGCCAATCTCGGCCCCTTCGCTCGAAACCTGTTCGCCTACGGCGCGTCCGAGGCGGCGTCCAAGGCGTCGCGGCTGCTGGTGGTCATCGCGGTGGCCCGCGTGCTGGATCCGGCGTCCATCGGTCTGGCGGCGGCGGCGCTGGCAGCCTCTGACATCCTGAAGGCGCTGACCGAAAACGGTGCGGTGCAACGCATCATCGCGGCCCGCCGCGAGGATCTGGAGGCCACCTGCGCCACGGCACAGCGCATCTTTTGGGCGTGGTGCCTGGGGTTGTTCGCGTTGCAGATGGGGGTGGGGGCTGCGCTGTATGCCACGGGCGGCTCGGTGATGCTGTTCGCGCTGATCGCGATCCTGGCCTGCGAATACCTGTTCATGCCCGCAGGGCTGGTTCAGGTCGTGCTGGCCATGCGCGAGGGCAAGCTGCGCCAGACCGCCACCATCGCAGGTGCCCAGGTCGTGGGCGCCAACCTGATGTCGGTGCTGCTGGTTCTGATCTGGCCGGGCGCCGTGGCGCTGGTGTTGCCGCGGCTGTTGTCGGCGCCGATCTGGCTGATCGCCGTGCGCCGCCTGCGCCCCTGGCGCCGCGACCGGGCCGCTGGCTTCGCGCCGCTGCGCCCCTTCATCGGCTATGGCTGGGCGGTTCTGGGGGTAGAGATCGTCAAGGCCGCACGGTTCCAGGCGGACAAGCTGGTCGTCGGCGCGCTGATGGGGGCCGAGGTTCTGGGCCTTTACTTCATGGCGTTCAATGCCGGGCTGGGGCTGGCCAGTTCCTTTGCCATGGCGTTTTCGCAGGTGCTGTTCCCGCATCTGTGCGCCAGCGCGGACCGGGGCGCCGCGCTGCGCGGGGCCCTGATCCTGTCGGTCGGGATCATCACGCCGGTGGTGGTGCTACAGGCGCTGGCCGCGCCCCTGTATGTACCGATCCTGTTCGGCCCCGGCTGGGATGGCATCGCCGAGGTCGTATCCATCCTGTGCCTGGCCGCAATCCCCGGCGTGATCTGGTCGGCGGCGGCCAACTGGCTGCGCGCCGAGGGCCGCCCGCAGGTGGAATTCGCCGCCACCCTTGCGATGACCGCCGCGCTGATCGCCAACACCGTCCTGATGGCCCCGCACGGGCTGGTGGCGCTGGCCACGGGCTATCTGGCGGTCGCCACGGTGACGCAACTGGGGGCGGCCGCGCGGCCCCTGGCCAGCGCCCTTTTCCCCGCCCTGAAGGAGGTCTGAGAGATGCCGAAATTCTCTGTCATCATCCCCTGCTACAACGCCGCCGCGACGCTGCCCGACACGCTGGCCAGCCTGCGCGCGCAGACCTGCCCCGAATGGGAGGCCATTTGCATCGACGACGGATCGACGGACAACACCCGCGCGATCCTGCGCGCCGCAGCCCAGGCCGATCCGCGCATCCGCTGGTGCCCCAACCCCGGCAAAGGGCCCAGCGCCGCACGCAATCACGGCGCCCTGCACATGGCGGCCGGTGCGGTCGTTGCCTTTCTCGATGCCGATGACCTGTGGGTGCCGGAACGGTTGGCGCGGCTGAACCACGCCTTTGCCGACCGCAGCCTTGCCGCCAGCTATGCGCGGATCGCGTTCTTCCGCGACCGGCCCCGGGACGCCACGGTCTTCTCCACGGTGCCGGCGGGCGATCTCAGCGTGCCCCGGCTGTTGGGGGAAAACCCGGTCTGCACCATGTCGAACATCGCCGTCCGGCGCCCGGTCTTTGCCGCAACAGGGGGATTCGAAGAAACGCTTGTCCATAACGAAGACCTGGAATGGCTGATCCGCCTTGTGGGCTGTGGTCATCGCGTGGCTGCCATAAACGCGGTGCTGGTCCATTACCGCACCAGCGCCGCAGGGCTGTCGGCCGATCTGGGCGCCATGGCGCAGGGCCGGCAGGCCGCGCTGGCCACCGCCGGGCGCCTAGGGTTCACGCCCCGCCGCCGGGACGAGGCGATCCACCTGCGCTATCTCGCGCGCCGCGCGCTGCGGCTGCAGGCCGGGCGGCTGGTGGCGCTGCGGCTGACGCTGGCCGGGCTGCGCGCCAGCCCCGCCGGTTTCCTGTCCGACCCGCGCCGGGGCGGGCTGACCGCGCTGGCCGCACTTGCCACCCCGATCCTGCCGCGCCGCCTGTCCGGCGCGCTGTTCGCCCGTTGACCCCTTACAGGAGACAAACGATGCCCAAAGCCTCGATCGTCGTACCCGCCTATAACGTCGCCGAAACGCTGCCCGAAACGCTGAGCTCGCTGCTGGCCCAGACCGCACAGGATTTCGAGATCGTCGTAGTCGATGACGGGTCCACCGATGCCACCGCCGAGATCGTCCAGCGCCTGTCCGACCCGCGCATTCGCCTGATATCGCAGGAAAATCGCGGGCTGGCGGGGGCACGCAACACCGGCATCGCGGCCGCGCGCGGCGCCTATATCGGCCTGTGCGACGGCGACGATCTGTGGCGCCCGGGCAAGCTGGCCGCCCATATCGCGCATCTGGATGCCCGACCCGAGGTCGGGATCAGCTATTCCGGGTCCGAATTCATCGACGCGGCCAGCCGCCCCCTGGGCGTATTCCAGCGCCCTCGGCTGCGCGGCGTCGATGCCGCCCATCTGTTCAGGCGCAACCCCATCGGTAACGGCTCTGCCCCCGTGCTGCGCCGGGCGATGCTGGACCGGGTGGCCTATCGCCCCGCCGGGGAAACGCAGCGCGACTGGTGGTTCGACGAAACCTTTCGCCAGTCCGAGGATATCGAGATGTGGCTGCGCCTGGCCCTGACCACCGATTGGGAGGTCGAGGGCATCCCCGGTGCGCTGACGCTTTACCGGGTGAATGGCGGGGGGCTGTCGGCCAATACCGGCCGCCAGCTGGCGGCGTGGGAACGCATGGTGGAAAAGCTGGCCCCGCTGAACCCGGCGTTTTTCGCGGCACATGCCCCGGCCGCGCGCGCCTATCAGTTGCGCTATCTGGCCCGCCGCGCGGTCAGCGACGGGGACGGCCCGCGCGCCCGCGATCTGGTGCTGCGCGCGCTGGCCTGCTCCCGCCGTCCGCTGGCCGAGGAACCGGCCAAGACCCTGACCACCTGCGCAGCCGCCGCCGCGCTGACCCTTCCGGGCGCGGCACGCCTGGGCCGGATCGCCACGCAGAGGCGCCTTTCCTATCCCAAGGGATAGGGCGCTGCCCCTCCTGGCCGTGCGCCTGTCCGTCGGCGGGCAGGCGATCGGGACGGGGACCGGCTAATCCTTTCAGGGCCGCGCCCCCCGTAAATACCCGGACCGCCGGCCCATCGAACACCCACCCGTCAAGGAGCCCTAGACATGACCCTGCCGACCATCCTTCACCTTGTCGACGACGCCTCTGCCGGGGGCGTGATGCGGATGCTGTCCCATATCGAAACCGCACCGGACTTTGCCCGGTTTGCCCGCCACCGGGTCGAGGTCGTATCGCGCAGCCGGATCGGCGCGCGGCGCGAGGGCGCCGACATGATCGTGTCCCACCTGTCGGTGAACTGGCGCAACCTGCCGGCGCTGATGACCCTGCGCGCCCGCCATCCGGGCCTGCCGCTGGTCCATGTGGAACACAGCTATACAGAGGGCTTCACCGCCCTGAACGTGCCGCGCAAGGGGCGGTTCTTTACCCTGTTGCGCACGGCCTATTCCCTGTTCGACAGCGTGGTGGCGGTCAGCGCGGGACAGGCCGACTGGATGACGCGGCGCGGGCTGGTGTCTGCCGATGCACTGACGGTGATTTCGCCGGCGGTCGGGCTGGGGGCTTTCACCGCGCTGCGCCCGGTCTATCACCCGCCGCAGGTGATCGGCGCGATCGGTCGGTTCGACCGGCAAAAGGGGTTCGACATCCTGATCGCGGCCTTCCGCAAGGTGGAAAACCCGGCCCTGCGCCTGCGCCTGATCGGCGACGGCCCCGAGCGCGCCGCGCTGCAGGATCTGGCCGCGGGCGATCCCCGGATCACCTTTGCCGGGTTCGCGCCCGATCCCGCCGCAGCCATGGCCGGGGTTGAGGCGGTCGCCATGCCCTCACGCTGGGAGGCCTACGGCCTGGTCTCGCTGGAGGCCCGCGCGGCAGGCCGCCCGCTGCTGACCGCGCGGGTGGATGGCCTTGCCGATCACGCGGCTGCCGGTGCCACGGCGGTTTCCGGGCAGGGCGTCGATGCCTGGGCCGAGGCGCTGCGAAACCTGACCGATGCCGACGCCCCGGTGCGCATCGCGGTCGCGGAGGCGCGCGCCGATGCGGCCCGGGCCGAGGCCCGGTTCGCCGAAAGCTGGTCGGCGCTGGTGACAGCGCTTGTTTCTGGCGGGGACGCGGCGCAGCAGCGGGATCTGGCACAGGCCGCCTGAGCCCAACAAGAAAAGCACCGGAAAAGGCGCGCCTGCGGGCGCGCCTTTTTGTATTGGGCGTGGGGCTGGTCTGCCGGGCAACGGGGGGGGTTGGGGCGTGTGGCGGTGCGGCCGGGCCGGGCAGCTCAACGCACGACCGGCATGGCGGGACAGGGTTTGACCGTTGATGTGGCGGCGGGCCGGAAACGCGGCCTGTCAGGCCGTGACGCCCTGGGGGACCGGCGCCCGGCGCTCATCGGCCAGTTCGCGTGCATGCAGGCCCAGAATGATCAGGCCGGGCCACATCATGTAGGCCTCGATCTCGATATTCTCGCCCATCGACAACAGGACCAGCGTCATCACGATCCCCAGCGGCAGCCGCCCGCGCGGGCCGCGCGCAGCATCGATCAGGGCCAGTCCCGTCTGCCAGACCAGCGGCACCAGCAGCGCCAGAAACCCGATCAGCCCCTTGACGAACAACAGCCCCCACCAGGTGTGGTGGCTGCCGATGGGCATGTATTCCACCAGATGCGGCCCCGGCGCGACACGGCCATGGCCGAACCAGAAGGCCTCGTTTTCCCAGCGTTCGCCGGCGATCCGCTGCAAGGTGGCGCGCACCCGCGTACTGTCGGCCCGCGCGCCCTTGAAGGCGGCAACGCCGTCGGACACCAGCCGGATCAGCGCAGGGCCAAGGGCCGCCAGCGCCGCCGTCAGCGCCGCGACCACCTGCCAGGCCCAGCCGCGCAGGATCAGCGGCATCATGCGCGGCCCGATCGTGCAGGCCACCAGCCCCACCAGCCCCATGCGCGATTTCGACATCAGGATCATCAGCGTGCCCGCCGCGATCCCCGCCGCGCGCCAGCGGTTGTCCTTTTCCTCTAGCGCGAACAGCACCATCACCACGCCCAGCAGCGCGGCAAAGGGCGACCAGGGCGCGTAGAACTGCCAGCGCGGCGTCCAGGACGACGGATCGAAGGTAAAGAAATAGACGCTGAAATATTCCGGCCCCGGCCCGCCCACGGCCTTCAGCGGCGAGGTAAAGATGCGTTCGGGCAGGCCCAGATAGGGGGCGGCCGCCAGGATCGGTATCAGCGCCAGCGTCCACAGGCCGACGATGCACTGGCCACGGATCAGAACCTCGCGCCGGATCGGCAGCACGGCGCCCGCCAGCGGGAACAGCGCCATCAGCGCCCAGCCCTTGGCCCAGCCGATCGATGACTTGATCGTCTGTTTCAGGCCCATATCCCAGTTCACATGCCCGGCCCAGAGTGCGACCAGCATCAGCGCCATGCCTGCAAACCATCCCCAGACGACCGGCGGCACCGGGCCGGTCGCCCGCAGATCGGCCCGGATCGCGGGCCCCAGATACAGCGACAGCGCCGCCAGCCCGCCCAACAGCCAGGCCAGGACCGGCCCGACCACGTAAAGCGCGCCCAGGAAATAGAACGGCCACGTCCAGGCAAGGGTGCGCAGCACCAGCGCCTCGGCCGGGTTCTGCGCACGCAGGGGGGCGGGGCGGATCACCCCTGATCCCCGGTGTGCAGCAGCCGGTCGATCAGCGGGCGGCGCAGCCAGCCCATCGCCAGCCCGATCAGCACCATAAAGGTGGCCGCCACGCCCGCGGCAATCGCCAGCTTCTTGCGCGGCGAAGACGGCGCATCGGGCAGCGAGGGGTTTTCCAGCACCTGCACCAGCGGATAGGAGGCATAAAGATCCACCTTGGAGGTCTGGCTGCGCGCCATGGCCGAGGCAAAGACCGCCTCTGCCACGGCGAAATCGCGTTCCAGATCCTCCAGCCGGGCAGCCGGGCCGATCAGGTCCAGCACCCGCGCATCCGCCCTGGCCAGCCGAGCGCGGGCGCTGTCCACCTCGGCGGCCAGCCCGGCGCGTGCGCTTTCCTCGCGCACCAGCTGGGCCAGCAGTTCAACCCGCCCGCCGGCGGGCGACAGGTCAAGCATCTGAACCTGAACCAGGTTCAGACCTGTAATCGCGGCGGCGCGCTGCTGCGCCTTTCGCTTCGTGGCTTGATGATCGCTATGTGCGGCACGCAGGGCGGGATGGTTCGGGCCGTATTTGCCCTCGGCCTCGGCCAGCGCGCCGGCATGGGCGGCCATTTCGGCGATGATGGCGTTGAATTCGGCATCCGCGTGCAGTTTCAGCGTCGCCGCAGCCCCTGCCGCGTCGATGCCCAGTGTCGCGCGCAGCACCTCGACCGCGCGCGATTTCTCGACCAACGCCTGTTCCAGCGCCGCCAGGTCGGCGCGCAGCCCGTCGGCCTCGCCCACCAACGTTTGATACTGCGCGGCGTTGATCAGGCCGGTTTCGCGTTGCAGCCGGGCGATTTCCTCGCGCGTGGCCGCGACCGAGGCGCGGTAATCCTCCAGGGCGCTGCGCCCGCCATCCTCGCGCACGGCCTGTTCGTCGTTTCGCAGGGCGTCAATCTCGGTAAAGAAGGCCGCCAGCAAAGCATCAGCCCGTGCTTGCGCATCGGCAGGCGAATTGCCGGTCATCTGGACATGGATCAGCCCGGTCTGATCGACCAGTTCGATGCGGGGCTTGCCGAAATCGGTCTTGGGCATGTCCATGCTGCCGGCTGCGGCCCCCAGGATGCGGTCGGCGGCAAGCAGGCGCTTGTAGGTCTCTGTCGGGCTGACCGAGGGGCTGGAAAACGGCGAATTGGCGTAGGACGACGCCTGCCCGATCCGGTCCAGATTGACCGACGCGCTGGCCCCCGATCCGGGCAGGATCAGCGACAGCCCCGAGGTGTAGCGCAGCGGCGCAGTTTCCAGGTAACTGAGGATCGGCGCCCAGATCGCGGCACCGGCCAGCAGAAAGACCCCCGCATAGCGGGGCAGCCGCCCCGGATCGCTAATTCGCCCGCCGCGCAGCAACCGCAGTGCCTTGATATCACGCAAGCGGGTCCGCAGGACGCGGGGAAACCGGACCCCACGCAGCGGGGCAGGCGGGGCAATGTCGGCATTCAGGGTCATGGCATCTCTCATTGGGGAGAGAGCTAGACGTTCGCGCACGATCCCGTCAGACCCGCCGGCGGATAGCCTGTGGGGCAAGCGGCTGGCGGGCTAGCCGTTCGGATAGGTCAGGCGCCTAGAAAAGCCCTGCATCCTTGGCGATCATGGCCGCCTGGGTCCGGTTGGATGCGCCGATCTTTCGATACAGCGTTTTGACGTGCAGCTTGATGGTCGGTTCCTGCAGGTCCAGGTCGCGGGCGATTTCCTTGTTGGATTTGCCCTCGGTCAGCCCCTCCAACACCTGCAACTCTCGCTTCGACAGCTTGTCCGCCAAGGCGTTTCTGGGGGCGTCCTCTGCGGCGGTCATGAAATCAAGCGGCGCGTATTGTTCACCCATCGCCATGAACCGCACCGCGTTGACCAGCGACTTTGCGGCCAGCGTCTTGGGCAGGAACCCCGCGGCACCCGCGGCCAGCGCCTTTTCGGCGATCTCACGCGTGGCCACGCCAGACATCAAGGCGACGCGCTGCCCTCCGCCATGGACAAGCGCCCGGTCCAGACCCGACAAGCCGTTCATTCCAGGCATGTTGAAATCCAGCAGCACCAGGTCAAAGGCCGTCTCGCCGTCGATCAGCGACAGGGCCGCGTCCAGATCGCCGACGCTGGCCGTTTCGATATCGGGCTCGGCATCGAGGAACGCCACAAGCGTATCGCGCAACAGATCGTGGTCATCGGCAATCAGGATCTTCATCTTTGCCTGTTCAACCTTTCACACGCTCACCGTGTGCCAACGATAATACGAACCCGCCGCAGTCGCCACGCGAAATCGCATGCCCGCATCAATGCCGCCGCTGCCGTCGTCCGCCAGCGGTGTGAAAGGGGCATCCGATCAGGCAGCACGGGCTGTCCAAACGGATGGGGCCGGTCACGCCTTGCTAGGTCGCTGCGCCATCCGCGCTGGCGAACTCTCCGGGCGCTCCGTTGAGCGTGGGGCGCAAGACCGGCACGCTGCAAGGCATCGAAACCCGTGAGGATGCCCCCGATGAACGCCATGATCGACAGTCCCAGCCCGGTCGCGAACCGTCCCACTGCCGTTGCAGCGTATCAGGGTGCGTCGTTTTTCGGTTTGCCCCTGCTTGACGCCACCCCGCAGGCGGCGGTCGATCTACTGCTGGACGACACCCGCCGCCGGGTGGCCTTCCTCAATGCGCATTGTGCGAATGTCATGGTCCGCGACACGACCTATGCCGATGCGCTGCACGGTGCCGATCTGGTTCTGCCCGACGGGATCGGGGTGGAGATCGGCGTGCGTATGGCCGGGCAGCGGCTGGCGGGCAACCTGAATGGCACAGACCTGACACCGCGCCTGCTGGCAGAGGCCGCGCGGCGGGGGCAAAGCGTGTTCCTGTTCGGGGCCGCGCCCGGTGTGGCCCAGGCCGCCGCCAACCGGCTGGCCCGGGATATTCCGGGCCTGCGGATCGCGGGCACGCGGGACGGGTTTGACGGCGCCACAGACGAGGCCGCCGCCATTGCCGCGATCAACGCCTCGGGGGCCGATATCCTGCTGGTGGCAATGGGTGTGCCCCGTCAGGATGTCTGGCTTGCCCGCAACGCCGACCGCCTGGCCCCGGGCCTGTGCCTGGGCGTGGGGGCGCTGTTCGACTTTCTTTCGGGCCGCGTCGCCCGCGCACCGCTGCCCTTGCGCCGTGCGCGGCTGGAATGGGCCTGGCGGCTGGCGATGGAACCGCGGCGTATGGCCGGGCGCTATCTGGTGGGCAACGTGACCTTCATGGGGCGGGCTGTCGCGCATGCGGTGCGGGTTCGCAGCCAGCAGGGCGACATCCTGCGCCGCCTGCTGGATCTTGCCGTGGCCGGGGGCGCTGTTGCGGTGCTGGCGCCGCTGCTGGCGCTGGTGGCGCTGGCGATCCGGCTGGACAGCCGCGGGCCGGTTCTGTTCCGCCAGACCCGCGTGGGCAAGGATGGCGTGCCGTTCCAGGTGCTGAAATTCCGGTCCATGCATATCGATGCCGAGGCCCGGCGCGCCGCGCTGCTGGCGCAATCCGACCGTCAGGGCGTCTGCTTCAAGGCGCGCAACGATCCGCGCGTCACCCGCATCGGCCGGTTGCTGCGCCGCTATTCCATCGACGAGCTGCCGCAGATATTCAACATTCTGCGGGGCGAAATGTCCGTTGTCGGCCCGCGCCCAGCCCTGCCGCAAGAGGTGGCCGCCTATCCCCCGCGCGCCCATGGCCGGCTGGCCGTGCGTCCGGGCCTGACGGGGATCTGGCAGGTGTCCGGCCGTGCCGACATCGGCTTTGACAAGATGATCGACATGGACCTGGCCTATGCCCGCTCGCGCAGCGTGGTGCTGGATATCCTGCTGATCGCGCTGACCTTCCGCGCCGTCCTGACCGGGCGCGGCGCCTACTGATCCCTCAATTCCATACAGAAAGGACTGACCCCATGACCCGTATCCGCAAGGCCGTCTTCCCCGTTGCCGGGATGGGCACCCGTTTCCTGCCCGCCACCAAATCGGTGCCCAAGGAAATGCTGCCCCTGATCGATCGCCCCCTGATCCAGTATGCCGTGGACGAGGCCCGCGCCGCCGGGATCGAAGAGTTCATCTTCATCACTGCCACCGGCAAGGGCGCGCTGGAGGATTACTTCAGCACCGCCGCCGCGCTGGAACGCCGTTTGCAGGATGCGGGCAAGCACGACGCCCTGGCCGCGCTTGGTCCCTCGCGCATGCCAGAGGGGCGGCTGACCTTTCTGCGGCAGGATCATCCCAAGGGGCTGGGCCACGCCGTCAGCCTGGCACGGCACCTGATCGGCGACGAACCCTTTGCCGTGCTGCTGCCCGATGACGTGATCCGCGCGGGGCGTCCCTGTCTGTCGCAGATGGCCCAGGCCCATGCGGGCACAGGGGGGCACATGGTCGCCACGATGGAGGTGCCCCGCCACCGGACCGGGGCCTATGGCGTTCTGGATGTTGCGCGGCTGTCGGGCAGGTTGGCCCATGCGCGCGGGCTGGTGGAAAAGCCGCATCCCGATCACGCGCCCTCGGCGCTGGCGGTCATCGGGCGGTATATCCTGTCGCCCAGCATCTTTGACCGGCTGGCCGAGATCCCGACCGGGGCAGGCGGGGAATTGCAGCTGACCGATGCGATTGCCGCCGATCTGCCCTACCGCGCGGTAAGCGGTTACCGGTTCGAGGGCGAACGTTACGACTGTGGCTCGGTCCCCGGATATCTGGAGGCCACGGCCGCCTTTGCGCTGGATCGCCCGGACCTGGCAGACGGGTTCGCCGATTTCGTCGCCGGGCGCCTTGCACCGCAGGCGCGTGCGGCCTGACAGGATCGCGCTGCCCTGGCCAAAGCGGGCCGGGGCATCAGTCGCGAGAGCGCAGGGCGGACAATGCCCCGCAAAGCTTGTCCAGATCCACCGGCTTCGCAAAAACGCCCCGCACCCGGCCGGGGCCGACCCGGGGATCCGACAGACGGCGGGCCAGGGCGGTGACCAGAAAGACCGGCACCTCGGGGGCGAGTTTCGACAACCGTTCGACAACATCGCCCCCCGTCATGCCCGGCATGTCGTAGTCGGTGATGACGGCGGACCAGTCCTGGGGGCCCTCTGCCACCGCTTCGACCCCGTCCTGCGGCATGTCGCAGACGGCAACCTCTGCCCCGAAGGTTTCCAGATAGCTTTGCAGCACGTCGGCCACCTCGGGCTCGTCGTCGATGACCAGAATGGTCATGCCGCTCAGGTCGTGGCAGGCGCCCGGCGCAGGGGCTGCGTCCGCCATCCGCGCCTCTGGCTGGCAGGGCCAGTAGATCGTCACCGTGGTCCCCGTCCCCGGTGTCGAGGCGATATCCAGGCCGCCGCCAATGGCACCCAGCTGCATCCCCACGATGGCCAGACCCAGCCCCGTACCTTCGCGCCCCTTGGTGGTGAAATAGGGTTCCATGGCATGTAGCAGAACATCCTCGGTCATACCCTTGCCGGTATCGCCCACCCGGATGCGCGCATAGCGGTCTGTTTCGGGCAACAGGCCCGACAGCAGCAGCATCGGTTCCTCTGGCTGGAACGCGTCCACCTGCACGCGGATGTGCCCGGCCTCGCGGCCAATCGCATCGCGGGCGTTGAACACCAGATTGACCACGGCCTGGTGCAACTCGCTGGAGTCGCCGCGCATCAGCAGCGGCTGGGGCGTTATATCGACCTCCAGCCCGACCTGCGACGGCAGGGTCGGCGCGACCAGCGCTTCGAGATCCGACAGAACGCTGCGCAACTCGAACGTGCCGCGTGCGGGGGCTGGTGCGCCAAGATCCAGCAGGCGGTTGACCAGCCGCGCGGCCCGCGTTCCGGCAGACGCAATACGTTCGGCATGGCTGCGCACCGCGTCATGCCGGGTGGGGTCCATGGTGATAAGCGTGGCCGACCCGTTGATGGCCGACAGCAGGTTGTTGAAATCATGCGCGATGCCAGAGGCCAGCTGGGCCACCGCCTCTTGCCGCTGGGCGCGGATCAGGGCGAGTTTCAGATCCTCTTCGCGCGCTTCGGTTTCCAGCCGTTCGGTCACATCGCGGATCACGATCACAAAGCCATTGCCGTCCAGGCGCGATGCGGTGATCTCGTGGGTACAGGTCTTGCCATTCTGGTCGCGGTGCAGCGTCAGTTCAGCCTCACCGGCGACCCTGACCTCGGGCACATCCACATAGCGGCCCATCCATTTGCGGCCGAGCGCATCCGGCGGCTTGGCAAATCCCAGCAGCGCCGCCGCCGCCCCGTTGAGGTAGAACAACCGCCCGTCATGGTCCGTGATCGCGATGCCGTCCCGGGCGGCCTCGATCGCCGCAAGACGTTGTTCCAGCAGCATCTGGGCGCTTTTCAGAGGGGTGACATCAGTAGCCGACACCACAATCGCCCCGTCGCCCAGGCGCGCCGCCCGCATCAGCAGGCTGCGCCCGTCGGGCAGGTCGACCTCACGCCCCGAGGGCAGCGCGGCCAGGGCGTCCAGATCGGGGGTTTCCAACAGCCGCGTAACACGGCCCGGCATCGTGCGCGCCGCACGCAGATAAGCGTTCCAATTCTCGGCAAAACCCGTATCGGGGCACCAGTCCGGGCCAGCCGCGGGGAACAGGTCCGATGTGGCCGCATTGGCGAACACCACGCGCCCGGCCGGGTCGAGCACCAGGAACGCATTGTCGGTCGCGGCCAGGGATTGTTCCATGCGGGCGCGAGTGCGGTAGCGGTCCTCTTCGGCGGCGATGCGTTCGGATACGTCGTTCTGGGTGGCGACCAGGTGGCTGACCGTGCCCGCCGTGTCGCGCACCGGAAACAGCGTCAATTCGTTCCAGAATATCTGTCCCGATTTCCTGCGGTTGCGCAGCAGGAACCGGCCCGACCCGTTTTCCGCAACCGTGCGGCGCAGACGCGTGCGCTCTGGCGCGTCGGGCGGCTCGGCGTTCAGGATGCGGCAATTGGTGCCCAGCAACTCTTCAGCCAGATAGCCTGTCAGGCGTTCGAAGGCCGGGTTTACATAGACCAGCGGCTTGTCCGGGGCTTGCGCGTCGGAAATCGCCACGCCCGACGACGAACCCTGGATCGTCGCCGCAAGCAGGGCGTTTTCGGCGGCCAGCGTCTTGGCCTGCAGGGCGCGCACGGCCAGGCCCGCCAGACGCTCGGCCAAATTCAATGCCTCCTTGGCAAAGCGGTGAGGCGCCGCCCGCAGGCACAGCAACACGAAACAGTCCCCACCGGCACCGCGGAACGGGGCCACCAGCATCCCGGCATAGCCATCCAGGCAAATATCGCCGCCCCAATCCCCGACCAGCGCCAGATCGGCCAGGTTGCGTGCCCGGGCGGTCAGGTCCAGGGGCGGATGCAATTCTGCGCCCACCCATGCCGCGCGATCCGCGGCAACCACGCGCGCCGATCCCGCACCGGCAGCGTCAAGCAGCATCGCGTGATCGGCCTTCGCCCGGTCCCGCAGCGACGCGAAAATCGAATCGAGCCTGTCCTGCGGCGTGGCCGCCATCGAAAAGGCCTCGATGCACGCCAGCAGATCCTTCGTCTCGCGTAATGCCTGCGCTTCCCGCTCTTGCAGGAGTTGCAGTTCGAGCAACGCTTCGCGCAGGCGCTCGTCCTCGGCCATCGCGGACCCCTTCGGCTTCCTAGCCGAAGATTATGCAGGAGATCATCAGATTGCCATGGCGATTGCCCATCCCCAGGATGGGACCCTGTTCGCCGAAGGTGAACACCGCCAGGAAGGGCGCGCCCTGCAATTCCGCGTTTACACTCGCGACCACGTCCTCCAGATGATCGCGCACGCCCAGCATGCAGCCGCCACAATAGACCATCAGCGCCCCGGCCACATCTTCTGTCGCGATCCCGCCGGCCCGCCGGGCCAGGGCCGCGACCCGGCCCGCGCGCGCCGTCAGCCCCTCGACCGAGCCGCACATCTGGGTCAGAACCTCGCCCTCTTCGACATTGGCGAACAGATCGATGGCCCCCGACCCATGCGCCGCAGCCGGGTGGGCCAGCAGGTATTGCGGCACGCCGCCCGTGTCGCTGATTTCGCGCCCCAGCGGCCAGAACGTGCTTTGCGCCAGGATCGGCTGGGTATCCGTTTCGGACGGGACAGGATCGGGCAGGCCCGCGCCGCCGGTCCAGTCGCGGTACACATCCAGGGCCGGCCGGTCGTCGATCTCCAGAATACGCCGCCCCTCGGCGCGGGTGACCCGGCCGGCATGGGCGGTGGGCGCATAACCGTTCTGATAGGCGAAAGAGACGCGCGCGGTCGGAAACATCACCGCCACCAGAACGCCCTCTGTCAGTTTCCGGTTCGTGTCGAAAAGGAACCAGTCGCCCTGGACGGTATCGTCCGCCGCGCTGCCGCCGATGATCGGCACATCTGTCCCGATAACGGCCTCGATCCCGGCCAAAACGGCCTCTTCCTGCCCCGGTGTCGCGGCCATCCAGATCAGTTCGGGTTTCTCGCCCGCCCGGTCCGCCTGTTCCAGCGCGGCGATCGTGGCCTGCCGCGCGGCCTGCGTCGGGTCGCCGGAAAAGGGCCGCAGCGCCGTACCATAGCTGCCGCCGGGGTCGCGGATCACGAAGGCCGACAGGGCCGGTGCCGCGCCATCCTGTGTCACCGTCCCAAGGCAAGAGGTCGCGCCCAGAACAGCGGTACCGTCCATCAACGCCGCCTGCAGCGGGCCGACATCGCACCCACAGGCGCAATGCAGCGACACGAAATCCGGCCTGCCCGGTTCCGACAGGATCGCCTCTGCCAGGGCATTGGCCGTGGCGGCAGACTGCACCGTGATCTTCAAGGCTGACCCCCGTTGTTTGTTCGAGGCACCCTAGCGCATTCGGCGCCGTCGCGATGCGGTGCATTGGTATCGCGCCCTATCCGAAAGGATAGGACGTCAGGCCCCATAGGCCGAGGCGATCATGTGGTTCGACAGGGTTCCGTAAATGGCGGTCCAGGCGGCCTCATCCTCGGGGGTGAAGGCTGGCCCCATCAATTGCTTGAGGGTCGCGATCAACGCCGCCCCGACAGAGGCATATTGCTGCGCGGTCACGCCATAGGCGACATGACGACGGGCCAGATCTTTGGCCGCGGGGAACAGCGTGTCCAGGTCGTCAAGGTGGTCGACGATAAAGGTCATCGTGTCCACAAGCTTGCGCGCTTGCAGGTTGATGTCCGTCTTGAACAGGGATCTGGTCCCCGGATCAATGCGAAAGAGATGTGCATAAAAGGCGCGGCCAGCCTCGTCCGGCATCGCGGCCGCCATCGCCCATCCGCGGCGCACGCGATCTGCATCCGTGACACTGTCTTCCATGCGCATGGCCCTCGATGCTCTTCCACCGGGCAATAAAGACGCGTCCCTTGCCCAGCACAAGGGTTTTGACTGAACCGTAGCCCCCCGATGCACGCTGCACGTCTTGCGCTTTCGGATCTCCTCTTGGATCATCCCGCGCTCCGTTCAACCTGTGGCACTGCGGAAGCCGGTTCATCGGTGGGGTCGCGGAAATCCGGCCCTGAAACGCAAAAGCCCCAAGAAACCAGGGTTTCTCGGGACTTTTCTGCTGAGGGTGGTGCCGGTGAAGGGCAGAGGTAGAGAGAGGAATTTTTTCCGTCTCTGCCAGAAAGACCAATCTTTTCTGCAGGATCCGCCGCAACGGTCGCGGCAGGCGAGAAGACGAACACCTCGGATGTGTGGGGCAGTTTGTGGAGCAGAAAATGGGCAATGCGAACTCGGCTTGTGTGGATGGAATCGAGCGCCGGGGGCGCGTCTACTACATGCGGATCCGGGTGCCGAAACGTTATGCCGAGGTCGAACCTCGACGCGAGATCAACAGGTCGCTCAAGACATGTGACCAGACAGAGGCGCGGGCCCGGTTCGCTGTCGCAATCAAAGCCTTGAAGGCCGACTGGGAGGCCAGGCTTGCTCGCGAGGAAGACGGATCGACGACCAACGCCTTTTCTGGCGCCATCTCGCTACTGGAAGCTTGGGACATGCGATACGTCCCGATGCAAGAACTGGTGCACGGATCGATCACCGATCTTGTGACACGGATTGAGAAAGTCGTGAATTCCGGCGTCCAATCCGCACTTGTTCCTGCGGCTCTCGGTGTCCTCGATTATCCGAAAATCAAGGTCTCTGAAATGCCAGCGATCGTCGAGGAACTGAAGGCAGCGGACATTGCATCAAAGAATGCCAATCAACTTCGGGAATGGCGAAACAAATACATCAATGCCGCAAAGGTTTTTTCCGAGGTTTGCATGGACAAGCCCGTGTGTGACATAACCGAAGCCGATGCAATGAGGTTCTGCAAATACTGGAAAGCACGGCGTGACGGTGGAGAGGTAACCACCAATCACGTCAATAAGCGAATTCGCTTCATGGGGCAGATTGTCGATGCTTACTATTGGAAGTTCGATATTCCGAAAAGTCATCGAAAAAATCCATTTATCGGCCAAGCAATCGAGAAGATTGCATTCGACGATCGAACGAATGATGGGAAGAAGCTTGCGCTACCCGTGGTGTGGGTATCGCGTCTGGTCAGGGGCGAAATGCTCGAGGGCCTGAATGACGAGGCGCGCGATATAACAATTATTGCCGCCGACAGTGGAACGAGGCAGTCTGAGATATATAATTTGCCGGAATCGGATATTCATCTCGACCATCCGATCCCCCACATTCTCTTGCAGACCGTGCGGGACGGCGAACAGAAACGGCAAATCAAGAATACGGCGTCTTTTCGCCCCGTGGTGTTGCTCGGAGCTTCTCTCGAAGCGATGCGCAGACACCCCAGAGGTTTCCCTCGATATCGTGGCAAGGGCAGCTATTCGGGCGCTGTGAACAAGTACTTCCGTGAGAATAACTATTTTCCAAACCCGCCAGAGGGATTGCTCCTTCCCGGCGGTCTAGAGGCGAAATTCTCGATTGGCAGCACCCGGCACACTTTCGAGGATCGCATGCGCTTTGCGAAGCTAACCAACGAGGAGCGCGCCTATCTCATGGGGCATTCGATTGGGAAGGTCCGCGGGCGTCCCGTGTACGGCTCAACCCCTGATTTACGTTTGCGGGCACTTTACCAAGAGATGGTATCTTTCCCCACTGACACTTGGGAGCCCCGCCCAATCGAGGCGCTTCGGAAAGAGATTGATCGTCTTGCCAAGGAATCGGGATTCCGAGTTTAGGGGGCCAAGGACCGTTGACACTCTACATTCAGGGTATATTTTGGAGCATAAAATGTCTGGTGACAGGAAAAAACCATTTAGTTTTTCCGGCACCTTTATTTTGCTCTTTGGAGACGGGATGGACATAGCGATTGGGAGCCCCGAGGATCGCGCCGCCGCTTGGTTCCGCGAAAACGAAGCTGCGCTCTCCATTGAGGCGGATTATATCCGGAGCAGAGGTGTGCCCGGATCGCATCTGACCCTGAACCACCCCAAACCAATGCATGAATTTGACGTCTTTCCGTAAGTGCCTGTGCTTTTTCGCATCCCCGCGCCAGAACAGGGTCTCGACGAGGCCCCGAACTCACCTTAACCACGAAACCATTTGGTCTTATATTTTCCGAGAGTTGAATAGACGAAGCTTCCATGCGGATCGCTTTTCTTCTTACCGCCTGCCTCATGCTCGGCGCCTGTCTCGATGTCCGCGTGGCCCTCGATTTCTCCGGCCGGGACGCGCTCGCGCAGACCGTCGAGATGCGGATGGAGCGCAGCCTGTATGACTTGATCGAGGCCGATCAGAACGCCATGTGCGCCGATGGCGTCGAGACCATCGGGGTCGATGAATACCGGTGCGAGGTCGTCGAGGAGACGGCCTATGCCGATCTGCGCGACGGGGTTCTCCCCGGGGGCGCGGAGAGCCTTTTCTCCCCCGGCGGCAAGACCCGCCTTGATTGGCTGCGCCGCAACCGTGTGCGGGTGAGTATCGATCCCAACGAACTCTTCGCAAGCGAGACCGCGAACTCGCCACCCAAGGACATGGAGAGTATGGAAGGGATCATCCAGGCCGCGCTGGCCGGGCATTCCTTCGTGCTTGAAGTCTCGGGACGGCGGATCGTCGAAAGCACCGGGGACATCTCCGAGACGGCACGCGGGCGTGGATCGTGATCTCTGTCATCCGGCTGCTGGACGAGGAGCCCGATTTCGGGCCGACCTTCGTCACCATCCTCGAGACCGGGCGATAACGCCCGCCCGGTTCCCGGTTTCCAGATCGCGGTATCCTGATATAAATGACGGACTTGGACCGCCTCATCGTCCGGTCCCATCTGATGCATCTTCACAGGAGGTGATCATGGCGCGCCCCGTGGATCATGCCCGCATCACCGCAGCCCTTGAAGGCAAGCTCGACACAACACAGCTGACGGAGGACGAGGAAGCCGCATGGCTCGACGCTTTCACCGAGACGATGGGGCAGCCTTCGGTGAGCGAGAAATCCTTCTACGCCCGGCGTCGCGCCCTCGGTCGGGCTGGCGGCCCCGATTGATGATACCGGGATCCTATCGCGCGGCAGCCGGAAGCGCACCGCGCGTGTCTCAAGGTCCCGGTAGCGGCCCGCTGAATAGCGCGGGCAGTCGAGCGCGTGGCCGAACCTTCAGCACGTCGAGGCTCGTGTGAGCGCCTCGCGCCCCGCCTGTCACCCAAGGGGCGGCGCCGTTTCAAATAACGAGGTTTCAGTCTTCGCGAGCAATGCAAGGCGCCGCTTCCGACTCGCCTCTCGGCTATGTTCGACTGCATGCCGCATGACCGCCTCGAGCTGATATTTTTCGACGATCCGGCTTCCGGCTTTCTGATGGCAAGCTGCCCGGGCACTATCGACGCCTGCCTCGCCATTGTGAATGGCTTCGTCCGTGTGGAGCATCGAGCGGGTCGTCGTGAAGCTGTTGCCCGTCAGCGCCTTGAAAATCCGGGGTGCATAGCTCTTGGCAGCCGGTTTGCCGTTCGCGAGAATGAAAAGAGGGCGCTGCATTTCCTGGACCTGCCGACGCAATTCCGGAAGAAGAAGGATGGAGCGGTCGCCGAGGATGACGGCATCGATGAAACGACCGGTCTCGGGTTCGAGGGGCATGACGAACCGCTCGGGAGTATGCCGGGCGGTCTTCTGAATATACGTATCAATGATCCACTGGTTCCCGTGCCAAAATAGCGTTTCACCGAATACGAGGTAGGCGGACGCGTTCCGAAGCGGAGCGATCGGATAAAGGCCAAGGATACAGCTCGCGTTGCGCATCCGGTGGCGTTTGTTGGCGTTTTCAAGCGTGTTGGCGGTATGAAGTAGCTGTTCTGCGAGGTCGAGGACGGAATCGGTCGTGTGACCCGTTTCCAGGATTCTGAAATGCTTGAGAGCGAGCTGAAACCGTTCACGGCCATGAAGATCCCAGTAGATCCGGGAGAGATGCGTCACGGTATCCCCGGGCGCGCCGATCAACCGGCTGAAGCGGTGCAGTTCTTCGAAGCTGGCGCGCAATGTTGCCCAGCGCAAACCGTCGCGCCGTTTTTCAATCCGTGTCCGAAGGTCCACGAGGTACTGTTCCGTCACCTCGGGGCTGAGATCAGGCTCGAGCCCCGCCTTCCGCGCGCTCCAGGCAAGCTGGCAGAGCTTTTCGCGCATGCGCTTGACGATGGAGGGCGCGATGGCGACCCCATTCCGGGGCATGCCGGTGGCGGCCCGGCGAAGAGCGGTTTGCCAATCCTGCGGGAGTTCCCACGGCTGTACGGACACGCGGCGCGGAACAGGCGCCGGGCGTGCGGGCGGCGCAATCGGATCCCAGGGTTCGTATCGCACCGGGCTGTGCATTGCCCCCGGGGCATCTGCGGGTTTGCCCTTGGCAGACGAGAGCGCGGTCGAGCGTATGCTGGCCTTCACGAATTTCCGAGCTTCGGCGATCTGGCCCTCGAAACCGGGCAGACAGGTTGCGAGGGCATGCCCGAGATCGAGGAGCCGCCTGTCCGCGGCGTCGGGACCGGCATTGAGCGCCCAGGTCGCGAAATCCGAAGATCCCGGCGCCGCGATGCCGTGTGTCGCGATGAAGTCGAAGAACTCGTCCGCAGCAAGAATGGCGGGTGTTGCCAGATCGCCCAGACCCGGAAGGCCGAGGAAATGCTGCCAGTGCGGCTTCTGGAAAACGTCTTTCAGGGACATCAGGCCGCGACCTCCTGGTGGGCTTCAATGAGCTCCTTGCGGCGTGCATTGCGTTTCTTCTGCATTTCACGGAGCAGTTTCTGCGGATGGAGGAAGGCATAATAGCGCCGTACGGTATCCGGTCTGTCGCCAAGCGTCATTGCAATGGTCTCGATGCACGAGGGGTCCTCGTTGATCATCAGAGAGGCTTCGCCATGCCGGAAATTGTGCGACTTCATCGGCAGACCGATTTCGGAGGAACAGGCCATCAGCCACCTATTGAATGTCTTTTCGTTGAGATGGTGATCTCCGGGATTCAGTCCCGGAAAAAGCGCCTCCGACGCTGACGCACCGGGAAAGAGAGGCCGGATTTCATCGCGAAAGAACATGAGAATATCGAAGGCAAAGGAGCCTTCCTCACCTTGGGCGAAGGGGATCGGGGGGATCGATTGGTTGCGCATAGTGAGAGAATCGCCGTTCTTGATCAGTTCGTTCGGCACCTTCACCACGAAGCGGGGCGCGTCCGCGCCGGAATGATCGAAGAACGTGGGAACAGGACCGCCCGAGCAGAGTGCCAACATGTTGCACATGCGGAACGGGACGCCTTCCCGACCGATCGCGGCGTAGGCCGCGCAGACACCAAACCTCCGGGCACGACGCAGCAGCTTTTTCGCCCGGGCACGCTTCCTGCGTGGAAGAGCCTTCATGGCATCCGGGCGGGACAACCTGACGAGATCGAACCCCTCGGCCGCGGCCGCCGCCAGTGTTTTTTTGGCGATTTCCCAGTAACGAACGTGCTGCAACTCGAAGAGGCAGGTCTTTTCCTCGTCCTCGATCAGGTTCCGACACCATGTCTCGGTCGTCGCGGACATGAACTGGGACAGCATGCGCCCTTCGATCAGCAAGGCATGATCATTGCGCAGCTCCATGACCTTCTGGGCTTCGGCGCGATACCCGTTACGACTGAGCGTGATCCGCAGCTTGTCGACGTAGCTGTAGAGGGACCGCTTCGAGAGGGCCGTTCGCGCCTCGGCCCGGGTGTCCTCGATCCAGCTGGCGATGACCCGTTCAACGGTCGCCGGATCGAACAACCCGGCGAGTCCATCGGGCGGGCAGGATGCGTGAGCTTCGAGAGCTGTTGCCGTCCGGATGTAGCGATTGAGCGCGGATCGAAAGATCCCCCGCGAGCCTTCCGCATGCTGGGTCTTGAATGTCTCTCGCGCCTCGGCGGTCTTGATATTGTCCGGAATGGTCGTGGTCGCGGTCTCGATCCAGCGGGCTGCTTCCACCGCGTACGGTCCCTCGAGCGGGACCGGCTGGCGGGTCGCGGTCTCGATGACCCCGAGCGGGGCGGGGGGCAGAAGATTGTGCAACGATGTCAGGTCGCGGAGCCGGTTCAGGCATGTCGCTCCCCTCTTGATCTGCTTGCGCGCATCGTAATTCGCTGCCGCGTCAACGAGATCCTGGACAAGAGACGTCGTGAGGGTGGTTGGCAGGATATCACGGCGCCGCGCGGCGAGCGCGAGCGAACGCAGGCCGGCCAACTCGTGCTTCGTGAGCAGGCCCTCGGCTCTGAGGCGCCCGGCGCGGTCACTTAAGACCTCCCATTCATCGTCCCGATCTCGAACGGCCCGGCGTGCCGCAAGGTCCCCCGTGACGTGCTCGATCATCCGTCTTCCGTTGCTCCGGTACTGCGTGTAGGTCTTGGGGGTCCAGCCTCTTGCGCCGATCAGGCGTGCCAGCTGCACATCCTCGGGGCTGACTTTCGGTGCGATTGCCAGGTAGGTTTCAACCGTTCCGGCCATCTCGGCCCGATGGGCTTTCGTGATCCCGTTGAGTGTCAGCATCTTGTCGAGATCGGCGGCATATCGGCGGACCGTGTTGTCAGGGTCGGCCGCACCGGCCCGCAGGATGTCTTCGAATGTCGGATGCGCTGTCATTGCAGAAACTCCATTTGTCAGCGTTATCGGGAATATTGGCCGTTATCGGGTGAGGCGTAATGAATTCCCTGTCCTTTTCCCGAGCCGAAAGGGACAGGGATTCCGTTACAGCGGGGGCTTGACCGCGGGGGGCATGGCGCCACTGGCAATGGCCGCGAGAACGGCCCCGGGCTCGGGTGCCACTGTGCAGGCCCGGTCCTGGGCAGTGCCGTCGCAGGCCGCCAGCGGAGTCTTGTCGCGGGCTTGCGCGAGCGGTGCCTGGCGCGGAACCGGCCGGATGCCCGCGAGCGCGCGTCCCTCGCGCGCGGCCTCGATCACTTCGGGAAGCCATCGGCGCAGGCGCGGTGTCCGCCCCGGCGAGATCGCTCCTAGTTGGACGCCTGGCGGGTAATCGAAGCTGCCGCTCCGGATCCGGTTCCGGAGCGTCGACACGGCCCGGCCGGTGCGACCGGCGACCCAGTGGATGTCCTGCAACTGGAGGCGCAGCAGGTCTTCGCCCTGCGCTGTAACCGGTTCGAGCCCAAGGATCTGCCGCCAGAGCGCGCGTTCGGGAAAAAGCCCCTCGAGTGGGCGGACGCCGAAGCGTTTCGCGATCCCGGCAACCTCGTTCTTGCCGACCCGAAAATAGAATCCCATCTCTTCGCGCGTCAGGAAACCGCGATGCTCCGGCACCACCCTGGGCAGCTGGTCTGGATGAAGTGTCATGGACCGTCTCCTCTTTTCGAGGAGTTCGGTCCGATGAAGATCAGACGGAAATCGTAGGGCGAAAAAATTTTCGAGGCCGCGGGGTCACCGGGACGCGCGCACCGTGATCCGGGCGCGCATCAACCGGTGACGCCGAGCCTTGGCGGAAGCAGGCCGCTGTCGCGCAGGCAGGGGATCTCGTGTAGCGCATCAAGGCGCGCGGCATTTGCCGCGAGGGTTTCCGCGAGGTCGGCGCGGCCATGCGGCGGATGGAGAACCGTCGAGCGGAAAGCGCGCGCCTGTGCCGTGACCCAGTACGCGGTAAGGATCCCGGGGCTGTCGCCTTCGGCCAGCGTGAAGAAATAGGGGACGGGATTGTCGCGTGACGCGACGCCAGCCGCGACAACGGCCACCTGCAGCCCGTGCCATTGCTCGTGCCGAGAGAGTTGCGCGATGATGCGAAGCTTGCGGAGCGCACTGGAATAGCGCGATGCCTGCCCCGAATGGTGTTGCCAATCGACGGAACCGGGGTCGCGCGCGAGGAGCCGATGCAATGCCTTGCCGTCCTCAGGCGCAACGCCGGTCACCTCTGCGAGGGCCTTGACCGCAATACGGTGTGCCCGCGCCGTGCTCTCCGAGACCCCCTGCAGCGCGATGATCCGGTCGAGTTCGGCCATGGCAACCTTCGAAAGGCCCGCAGCGGATCTCCGGCGATCCGGAAGCGACAGGGGCATGGTCGGCAAGAGCGGGGCGAGGGAGTCACGTTCCTTGAGCGTATCGAGCAGCCGGCATGCCATGTTGAGTTTCGCGGCTTGCGATCGCGTGGCGCTGTCGCGCACCGAAGCCAACCAGTCTGGCCGAAGATCGCACGGCCGGAGGCCTGCTTTTTGCGCGGCAGATCTAATGGTGTAGAGCGGGTGCAGCGCGCTCGCGGACACGCCATCGTGGCGTGCCCGCCTGAAGAACACGCCCCAGGCGGCCTCGACCGGGTCCGTGGGCTCGGTGGGGGCCTTAGCGGGTTTAGGCTTTTTACCAACCCCAGGCAGTGCGCGCTTGCGCTCCAGACCGAGGGGCGTTGCCGGCAGGAGAGACGGCGGGAGCCCGGGCAGATCCCGCACCTCATCGATCAGGAAGCACGCGGTCCTGAAAGCATTTCGATTTGGGCCATGCAGGTCTGCCTCCTGTTCTGCGCACCAGCCGGGCGTCAGGTCGGATGGTCCGAGGCCAGCCTTTTCCGCGCGGGTCGAAAGCACCGAGAGCACGGACGCTCGCTGCATCGAAACCCCACAGGCGCGCAGCCGCGATCTGAAATCATGCCAGCCCACTGCAGCCGGCCCGCGCCGTTGAACGGCAATCGGCGGGAACTCCGCCTCGGGTCGGAAATAGCGTGTCAGCCGCGTGATGTAGGACCGGTAGGTTCCCTCCGAAGGAGCCGAGAACCCGAATTCTGCTGGCGTGATCGCGATCAGGCGATCGCGCGCCGCGTCGGACATAAGGTGTTCGCCGGAGGGGTTGTCGCCTTCGCAGAATACCTTTGCGCGTAGCGCGATGTGCCAGATGAATGGCAACGCCGCGCGGATCTGCGCAGGCGCAGCTTCGTAGGCATCCTCCAATTTCGGGGGCAAAGGCGCTTGTGTCGCGTGATGCTCCCAGTCCGGGAAATCTCCGATCGGGTTGGACGGCAGGAGACCGAAGCCGAGGAAGGCATCCTGTCCGAAGAGGCTGTCGAAGATCAGTGCCCCGCGCCGAAAGGACTGCCGTTCTGAGCCCGACAGGTCGCGGTCGCAGGCATGCGCGAGCGCGGTCGTGACATCCCGGGGAAGGGTTCCCGCAGGCAGGCGGGCCCGGAAGTTGTAGACCGCGCTCGCTAGCCTCTTCCCGTGAAGAAAGCTCGCGAGGCGATACACGCCCGTCCAGGGATCCGGGTCGACCGGCCGCCCGAATCCCAGCGTAAGACTGTCGAAAACAAGACGGCGCCAGGAGCGGTAGCGACGGAGGTCGTTTTCGAACAGGGAACGCGCATGAACAGGGACGCGGTCAAACGGATAACGCACCGCAATTTCCGTCGAGAGACGACCGAGGCCCCGCAGAGGAATACCCTCTAGCTTTGCCAGGAGCCCGAGGGCGGTTTGATGCGCAAACCCGTCACCCAGGAGATCGAGTGGTGCAGGCAGCGGATCCGCGCCGAGCGCGTGATAGATTTTCTCCAGTGTCATCATCTCGGAATGCCTCCTCGTCGAGATGCGGGACGCGAACATCGCCCCAAGGGCTAAGGATCGCGGCCACGCGCTTGTTTCGGACATGATCTGGGATCGGACCAGCACCGCCGGAAACCGGCAGGTTGCGGGCGTGGTGTGGCATCCGGGCGCATGAGCTTCATACCAAAGAGCGCCCCGGGCCCGGCTCGACGCCGGGCCCGTGCGTAAACTCACCAACGGCGATGTTCGAGCTTGGACAAGGTGCGAGCTGCCGCCTTGTCGCCTGCTCGGCGATTCCGGTCCGCTATCGAGTTGCGCAGCACCTCGACACATTGCTCCGCTTCAAGAAGCGCTTGCAGTCTGAAGACCGCATGCGCCACCCGCGCCAGCGCCTGGTGGCAGGCCTCCAGGCGCATCCCCCGATCGGTGCGGACGGCCCGGAGGACGCCGTCATAGAGGGGTTCCTCGCCGATAGCGCCGGCCTGCACGGTGATATAGCGCCAGTCGGTTTCCGCTTCGACCTCTTCGTCCAGCCGTTCGAGCAGTACGGCAAGGTCGGCGCGCGCACGCTCCGAAAACAGCTGACCGTTGGCGCATGCCCTTGTGCAATCCCGCAAGAGCAGACGATCGCGATGGGACAGCAGGCCCATGGCGCTTTGCAGAACCGGTGCGGCATCTTTGGCGGCGCCAAGAGCTTCAGCGGCGAGGAGTTCCGGGGTGGGTGTGAAATCATCCGGGGACATTGAATGTAGGTCCTTCTCAGGTTGCGGCACGCCCATCGCGCCGCGTCAAGGTTCCGGAAGCTCCTTCTTTCTGTCTGTCTTTCCTCCTTTCTGTTTGCGGTCGCCGCACCCGGCGGGCGACCGCAAACAGAAAGGGGAGAACCATCTATGTTGTTCAGAAAAAAGGTTTTTCGCCTTCGGCCCGATTTCGATGTCAGATTGCGGGGCACGACAGCCTCACGTCTCGGAGCGTCGCGCCATAGAAAGACGGCACGGAGCTGACATCGAACGCCATCCTCAAATTGCCGGAGGAGCGCCGGATCGAATAGCACTACATCGCGCCGGGGAAACCGATGCAGAACGGCTTTGTCGGGAGCTTTATTGGCCGCTTCAGGGGCGAATGCCTCAACGAACACCTGTTTGCCAACCTGCGCAATGCCCGCAGCCTGATCGCGACGTGGCGCGACGACAACAACCATCACCGCCCCCATACGGGCCGCGACGAGCTCACCCCGTGAGTGTATCATGAACGGTCGAAAGAGGACCAAACCCTGAACAGAGCTGACATGTAAGCGCCGGCTCCAAGGGGAGCAGGTCATGCGCGATGTCCTTTTCGGAATTCATCTGCCCCTCGTTTTCTCTCGTGTGTATCCTGATCTGTCCGACCGACCGGGTCCCATGGTTTTGCTCGGGTTAGAGGCTCTGGGCGCGAAGGACGAGAGGAGCTCCACAACTAAGACGGGCTCATCCTGATCGCGTTCTCATCATTTTTTTAAGAAATTTCTTTCAGCGGAAAGAAAAGAGCCAAAATTCTCTTCAGGTCGGGTGACCTGATGATGATGACCCCCGGCACGGACCAGAAAAACGCAGCATCAAGGAGGTGCGATCATTCCTGCTGGAGCTCTTTGCCGTCGGCCAGCCGAGAACAGCCTTCAATGCGGCGGCTAATCCTGATCGGTCGCCGTTTTCGCTCACAACAATTGCAAGGTATGACGATGAACGACCAGATTTGCCCAACCGATCGAAATGGCTCTCCGCCGCAGGATACGCGCGTCGAGGACCTGTCCCTGGTCCAAGTGGAGATGCAAGCGCGGCATCCGGATCTCGACCTGGGATTCTGCGCTCAGTGCCACTATGGGCCGCCGAATTTCGCATTTCTCGTGGTCTACGGTGTTGACCACGATACGGCGAGACGGCGGGCAATCCGGGCAGAAGCCACAGGCTTGTTGGAGCGGCTGGGACACCGCGTGGAGCTTGAGCGTGGTTGTGATGTCTATTGCCTTGATCCCCGGGCACCCGAGGGCGCGCACGAACGGATGGAAATGTTGAGGAGGATCCGATCGGGCCTAGCCGAGGCGGATCGTGTTTCTCGTGTACAAAGTCCTAAGGGCTAGAACGGCCCGTTCCGGCCATTCACCACCGCCTCGCTCCGCCGCGGCGCGGCGCGGCCCGTCATTCCAGCCATTCGCTGCGCCTGCGAAATCACGCAGCTGGCGCACCGCACATCGTTAGGTATTGCGAATACCTGACACAAACCATCAGATGTCGTAGGCCAGCCCTTTCGAGACGTTCACCGCCGACGCTGCATGGCCCGTGGCGTCGACCTGAACGGCGCGGATCAGCGAGCCGTAGACCTCTTCCGACGCGCCGTGCATTTCGGCACTGGCATCCGAACCGCGCATGATGACAGAAATTTAGCTTATCCGGTCGCCCATTACGGTGCTTGGAACGCCCTTCTTCACGGCGGGTGCAATTCCGGGCTTCGACGTCAGATCTGCGAGTATCGCATAGAGCGCCGGCAGCACGATAAGGACGAGCAGCGTGGCCCCGAGCAGCCCGAAGACCACCGAGATTACGAGGGGTTTCAGCGTCTGCGCCTGCGTGCTGGACTCCAACAGAAGCGGCGCCATCCCCATCACTGTGGTCGAGACCGAGATCAGGATCGGGCGGAACCGATCCCGGCTTGCCTGTCCGGCGGCGCGCGCCAGGTCCATGCCCTCGGCCGCGCGGGCGTTGATCACCTGAAGCAGCAGGATCGCGTTGTTGACCACGATCCCGGCCAGCGAGGCCGCGCCCAGTATCGAGGGCATCGACAGGTTGTAGCCCATCGCGACATGGCCCCAGATCACCCCGATGAAGGCCAGCGGGATGGTCAGCATCACGATGACCGGCTCGACATAGCTGCGGAACTGCAGCGACAGGATCAGGTAGACCCCCACCAGCCCGATGACGAAGCCGCGAATGATGGAACCGACCGTTTCGGCGGAATTGGCGCTTTGCCCACCGATCTCGACGCCAAGGCCGGGCAGATCCGCGACAAGGCCCGGCAGGACCCCCTCGCGCAGCGCCTTCACGATGGCGTCGGCATTGGCGATGCGGGTGTCGACATCGGCCTGAACGGTCAGCGTGCGCCGCCCGTCGACATGGGTGATGCGCGCCCAGCCGCGGGCCTCGGTGAGATCGGCGGCCATGGTCAGCGGCACGGCCGAGCCGTCGGGCAGCGTCACGGTGAAATCGGTCAGGTCGTCCCGGGCGTTGCGGTCCGCCGGGGCCTGTTCCAGTTCGATCTCGTGGGCGATGTCGCCCTGCTGCACATCGGCGATGATCGTGCCGAGGAAGGCCGCGCGCACCTGCCCCGCGACATCGGCCGCGGTCAGCCCCAGCGCCGCCGCCCCCTCCTTCAGCCGCAGGCGCAGTTCGGGCAGGCCGGGGCGAAGGTCGTGGGTGGCGTTGTAGACCCCGCGATAGGCCGCGACCTCGGCCAGAAGCGTGTCGCCCGCGGTTCGCAGGCCGTCGAGGTCGTCGTGGAACAGCCGGATCTCGATGGCGATGCCCTGCGGCCCGATCCCGGGCTCGGTCAGGACGATCTCGGTCACACCGGGCACGTCGCCGATCTCGGCCTGCCAGCGGGCGGTGATCTCGTCGAGCGTCGTCGCCCGGATCTCGGCGCCCAGCAGGTCGGCGCTGACGGTGGCCACATGGGGCCCACCCTCGCCAGCCGTGGCGTTGAGGTTGAACCGCGTTTGGACCGAACGGACCAGCGCCGCGCCGCCCGGCTGGTCGGGCGCAAGGGCCGCATCGGTGCGCATCAGCGCCGCGATCACGTGATCGGCGACCGCCTCGGTGCGCATGAGCGGCGTGCCCTGCGGCATCAGGATGCGCGCCTGCAACACGTCGCCGTCGATGGCCGGGATCGCCTCGCGCTGCAGGAGGCCCCCGCGCACGGCCCCCACGCTGACGATCATCAGCGCCAGCACGAGCCCCGCGACCGGATAGCGCCAGGCGATGGCAAAATCGGCGGCGCGGCCGACACCCCTTTCCCGCATCGCCTCGAACCCCCTGTCGAAGCCGCGGCGCAGGCGCGAGGGCGGGCGTTCGGCCGCCTTCAGCCCGTGGCTTAGGTGGTGGGGCAGCACCCAGAACGCCTCGATCAGGCTGGCGGCAAGGGCGGCGATCAGCACCAGCGGCAGGACTTCGAGCACGGCGCCCAGTTCCCCCGCGAGGAACGACAGCGGTCCGAACACCGCGACCGTCGTGGCAAATGACGACAGCACGCCCGGCAGAACCGCAAGGGTGCCCGCGACCGCTGCCTCCAGCCGCGACCGGCCGTCGGTGGCATGGCTAACGATGCTGTCCACGATCACGATGGAATCGTCCATCACGATCCCGATGGCCATCAACAGCGCGACCAGCGTGATCATGTTCAGCGACAGCCCCATGAGCGCCATCGCCACGAAGGCCCCGAGGAAGGCCACCGGCAGCCCGAATGCCGCCCAGATCGCAAACCGCGGCCGGAAGAACAGGCTCATCATCGCCAGCACGAGGACAAGGCCCATCGCGCCGTTCCTGACCAGCATCTGCAACCGGTCGCGCACGATCGAGGTCATGTCCTGCACGATCTCAAGCCGCAGGCTGTCCGGCAGGGCGGCACTCTCGGCCTCGACCACGGCGGCGACGGCGTCGAGTACGCGCAGCGCGTCGGCCTCAAGCGACTTGTGCACCTCGAGGAACGCGGCGCGCTGCCCGTCGAGGCGGGCGCGTTCCTCCTCGGGGCTGTAGGTCTCGACAATCTCGGCGATGTCGCCGAGGCGCAGCATTCCGCCCTCGGGGGTCGCCAGCACGGTCAACTCGGCCAGCTCGGCGATGGTGCGGCGTTCGTCGACAAAGCGCAGGCGCAGATCGCGGCCGGGGGATTCGAGGCTGCCAATCGGCAGATCGACGCTTTGCGCCCCCACGATGCCGGCCAGCCCGGCGGCGGTCAGCCCGTGCCGGGCGAGGACCGCGCGCGGCACCGTGATGCGGAATTGCCGCTCGCCAAAGCCCGACAGGGCCACCCGCGCCACGCCCGGCAGAGCGGCCAGCCGGTCGCGCAACTCCTCGGCATAGCGGTCCAGCGCCACGGCCGGCAGGTCGCCCGCCACCGCGACCGAGGTCACCGCATCGGTGCGGTGCAATTCGCGCACGATGGGCGGATCGGCGCGGGCGGGCAGGTCGTCGATGGCCGTCACCTCGGTCCGGATGTCGTTGACGAAGCGCAGGGCATCGCCGCCCGGCGCCATCGTCGCCACCGCCCGGGCGCGGTTGTCCGCGGCGGTGCAGGTCAGCTCCTCCAGCCCCTCGACGGGGTCGAGCGCATCCCACAGGCGGCGGCAGATCGCATCCTCGACCTCCTCGGCCGAGGCGCCGCGATAGACGACGGTGATCTCGGATTCGACGGGCCGGAAATCGGGAAAGGTCTCGCGTTTGAGCGTCGGCGCCGCGATCGCGCCGGCCGCCAGCAGCAGGATCAACAAAAGGTTGCCCGCGGTCGGATGCCCGGCGAACCAGCGGATCATTGCCCGGCCTCCACCGCGATCAACCGCATGCCCGGGATCGCGGGAACGAGATCGTCCAGCACCACCTCGTCCCCGGGCGCAAGCCCGTCCGAAACGATCGCCTGACCATCCTGGCGAAAGGCGACCGTCACTGCGCGCAGCGCCAGCCGGCCTTCGGCATCGCGCAGGTGGACTATGCCCCCGGCCTGCACCGCAGGGTCGGGAATGGCGATCTGCGGCGCGCCCTCGGGGCCGGTCAGCACGACCTCGACATACATGTTGGGCACCAGTGCCAGCCGGTCCGGCGGGTTGGCCCCGGCATAGGGGTCGGCGACCTCGACCGTGACCGGAACCGTCCGGGTCCGCGGGTCGAGCGCGTTGCCCACCCGGACCAGCCGCGCCGCCCAGGTCTGGCCGGACGCGCCCACCAGCCGGACCTCGGCGGCGATGTCAGCCCGAAGGTCGGCGCGTTCCAGCAGCGCCAGCCCCTCGGCCCCGTCCGCCCGCGCGCGCCCCATCAGCCGCGGGAAGCTGTCCAGCGGAATCCGCGCCGTCACCTCTGCCGCGGCGATCCCGTCGCCCCGCACCAGCGGCTGGCCCACGGCGACGAACTGGTCCTGTTCGACCGCGACCTCGGCGACGCGCAGATCGAAGGGAACGGTGATTTCCGTCTTTTCCAGATCGCGCCGGGCGCGCGCCAGAACCGCATCGGCGCGGGCGATCTGCGCGGTCAGCCGGGCGCGGCGGCTGGGGATCAGATCCAGCGCGTTGGTCAGTTCCTGCACGCCGCGTTCGATCTGCAGCATGGCCCGTTCCTGCGCGTCCGCCTGTGCTTCGGGCGCGGTGCCCTGGTCGACCAGCGCGCGCACGCGCCGGAACTCCGCCTCGGCCAGGCGCAGGCGGCGGCGCTCGATCTCGAGCAACCGGCCCGTGTTTGTCGCCTCAGCCTCGAGCTGCGCCAGATCGGCCCGCAGCACCGCGCGGTCGGCCTCGGCTTGGGCAAGCGCCAGCTCGTAGGCCGTCGGATCGAGGCGCAGCACGACCTGCCCGGCGCGGATCAGGGTGCCGGTCTCAAGCTCGGGGCTGCGCCAGACGACGCTGCCGGCCACCTCGGCGACCGCGGCCCATGTGCGGGACGGGGTGACGGCGCCATAGCCGCGCGCCATAGGCCGGACTGGTCGTTCGGCCACCATCATCGTCCGAACCGCCGCGCTGCGTTCCGCCATGGCGTTGCGCGCGGGCGGTTCGGCGCGCGAGACCAGACCCGCCGTCAGGACCACACCCAAGGCGACGGGGACGAGAAAGCCGATGAAGGGTTTCAGTCGCATGAGACCTCTTGGGGTTGACTGGGCGCCATCAGGCGCAGTTGAAGGCACACCAGGCGATCACCCTCGGTCACCAGATCAAAGCCACGGCCTGACAGCGACCAGCGTAGCACGAGACCCTGCAATATCCCCAGCAACAGGGCCGCGATGTCGTCCGGTTGCAGATCGCCCCGCAGGTTCCCGGCGGCCTTGGCCTGACGCGCGAGGGCGACCATCCGATCCATCAAGCCAGCCATTAGACGAAGAACAATCGGCCTGACCGAATCCTCTGCGACGTGACGGCCGGGTGCCATGACCAACGCTGGAATGGCTGGCGTCTGTTCGATCAGCCCCAGTTGGGCAAGGCACAACATGCGCAGCCTGTCGCGAGGCCCACCGCCGATCTCGGAAGCCTTCGCCCAGGCCCGCTGCGCGCGGTGCTCGACCTCCTCCATCACGCTGCGCCAGATGTCATCCTTGGTCGGGAAATGGCGAAACAGCGCGCCATGGCTGACGCCGACCTTGGCCGCGATGCGCGAGGTCGACAGGCGTTCGGGCGACACCGATGCAAGCAGGTCGAGCACCGCCTCGACGATGTCGGCCCGACGCAGATCGGCGCTTTTTCGGGCTGTCATGATCTCCTCAATAAGCTAGTGAGCACTTGCTTATTATTTTATATCATGGGTAACAAGCTATAAATTTTGTGGCAAAAGTAACTCATAATTGATATATATCAATCACCTGTCTCCTATCGCCACGGTAGACTCGTCACCGTTGACCGAGGGGAAGGGGGCCCCTCTGAAAGGAAGTGACACATGCGTCTTGCTGCTTTGCGTTCCGAAAAAAGCGGAGAGATCGACAGGCTTCTTTCCGATACGGCAGGCTGGCTGCTGCGGACCGGGCGTGCGCCGGTCGGGATCGTTCGTGAATTCAACGGTCGGGCTGCCAGCCATGCCTGCGACATGGACCTTCGGGTATTGCCCGCTGGTCCGCGGATCGCCATTACGCAGCAACTCGGGGTGGGGTCGCGCGGCTGTCGGCTCGATCCAGAGGCGATAGAGCATGCGGTTGTGGAGGTCGAAAAGCGCCTCTACGGCCCAGCCGATATCTTTCTTCTGAACAAGTTCGGGCAGCACGAGGCCGAGGGCCATGGCTTCCGGGACACGATCGCGCGCGCGCTCGACAGAGGTCTTCCGGTTCTCATGGGCATCGGGCGCTTCAATATCGAGGCATTCGACGCATTCGCGGGCGGGATGGCTGAATACCTGTCACCGAAGCCGGAGGCCATCCGCGCGTGGTGCCGTGAGGCAATGGAAGCGGCGGCTGCCTGATCCCGGGCCTTCAGAACGTCAGCACCTCAAGATAATCGCCTGCCGCCACATGGGACAGCGCAGGCGGTATGACGGCAAGACCATCCGCACCAGCGAGCAGCGCGACGCGGGCGGAATAGGACGGGGCCAGCCATGCGATACGGCGCGTGCCGCCCTCTGCTGGCGCAACCAGTCGAACCGGGCGAAACTCCAGTCGCCCGGGCTTGCGATCCAGGGCTTCGGCCACGGGCATCACCAGTCGGTCGCGGGTTGCGGGGCGGCCAATGCCTGCAAGCCGTTCAAGGATCGGCGCAGCCAGAACTTTCAAGGTGACGAAGGCAGAGACCGGATTCCCCGGCAGCCCTGCAAAAACAGCCGCCCCCAAATAGCCCAGCGTTACCGGCTTGCCCGGCTTCATGGCAATGCGCATGGCATGGATCTCGCCGCCAGCTTCACGGACAAGCCTCGGCATGTGGTCCTCGTCGCCGACGGAGACGCCGCCTGTCGTGATCACCATGTCTGCCGTTTCGGTGGCCAGCCTCAGCGCTGCCGCCAATGCGCCGGCGTCGTCGGGAACGGCGCCAAGATCGGTCAGCGCGACCCAGCGCCGGTCCAGCGCGGCCCGCAACATGTACCGGTTGGCATTCCATATCTGGCCTGGTGCAAGCGGCTCGCCTGGCTCGCGCAATTCGGAGCCGGTAGAAAAGATCGCGACACGGACCTGTCGACGAACTGTCACCTCGCCCATCCCGGCGACGGCCAGGGCTGCGGCCTCGCGCGGGCCGATCTCTATGCCCGCCGGCAGGATTTCGGCGCCTGCCTGCAAATCCTCGCCGCGGCGCCGGATGTTCTCATCCCTCCGCGGGCGGGCATGCAGCACGACCCTGCCTTCCTGGCGGTCAGCCTGTTCCTGCATGAGGACCGCATCCGCCCCGTCTGGCACCGGCGCGCCAGTCAGGATGCGCAGCACGCTGCCTTTCGGCCAGCACTCGGCGGGCGGATCGCCTGCCGCCACGCGCCCGGCAACGGGCAGGACCCAGGGGCCATTACCGGCCATGTCGGACAGCCGCAGCGCATAGCCGTCCATCCCGGCATTATCGAATTGGGGCAGCGGCGTCGTTGTACGCACGGCAGTGGCGGTGATGCGCCCGGTGGCTCGGGCCAGCGGCAGGCGCTCCATTTCCTCGACCGCAGAGGCCAGCGCCAACCCGCGCGCAAGCGCCTGCTCCAGTGAAAGAAGCCGCCCGGCGGACCCGGCCTCGTCACAGGAACAGTCGGGCGAATACTGGGGCTTACTCAAGGTCATGCCCATTTGGCCTCGGCAACCGTTTCAAGCGACAATGTACAATCGAGGTTCCGCAGAAGCCCATCTTTCAACCCGTAGATCAGGCCATGCACCTTGACGGGTTCCCCGCGTTCCCACGCCTTTCTCAGGATCGGCGTCTCGGCCACGCGCCGCACGCCCTCGACAACATTCAGTTCCGCCAACCGGTCACGGCGGGCCTCTATCTGTGGGATCGCGGATAATTCCTCAGCGCGACGCCGGGCCAGCCTGCGGATCGGTTCCAGCCAGTGATCGGCAAGGCCATGCGGCACATCTTCGGTCGCGGCCCTGATCCCGCCGCAGCCGTAATGGCCGCAGACGATGATCTCGCGGATCTTCAGCGCCTCGACGGCGAATTCCAGCGCGCTCAGCAGGTTGAGGTCCGAGGAATGCACGACGTTGGCGATGTTGCGCTGCACGAAGACCTCGCCGGAATCGAGCCCGGCGATCACGTTCGCCGGCACCCGGCTGTCGGCGCAGCCGATCCAGAAGAATTCGGGCCTCTGCCGCGTGGCGAGCCGCGCGAAATAGCCCGGTTCGGTGCGGTGGCGTTCGGCCGACCAGGCCACGTTCCGGCGCAGAAGGTCACTGAGCATTCCGGTCCTCCCGCGGCCCGGTCTCCAGCGCGAGGTCCAGCCCGCGGCGGGCGGCCATACGGCTGCGTAGATCGGCAAGGTCCGCCTGGGTCAGCCGCGCGCGGGCCAGCGACAAAAGAACGGCGTTTTCCAGGATCATGTGGCGTCGATAGGCGGATGTGAAACCATGCAGGGGGGTGCGGTCGCCCGGCATATCGCCGGCTAAGACCCCGCGCAGGATGTCCCGGACCTCGGCAGCCAGAGCCTTGATCGAGTCATGCTCGGCATCGAGACGTGCAAGCAGACGGTCCATCCGGTCCTCGGGGGCGGCGCGGCGTCTGAGCAGCGGGAACAGGTCTTCGTCCTCGTCAAGCGTATGCATGGGCATTTCGATTTCGATATGCATCAGAAGTGCAGCCACATCGTCGTTGTCGCGATCGATCGATGCCGCCAGCCGCTCCAGGTCCGCCAGGATGAGCCGCTGGCGATAGTGGTCCGCCGCCAACGCATCCAACGGATTGCCATAGCGCCGCAGATCGACCGGCCGCGTGCCGTCGTCGCGGGGCGGTGGCTGGTCGATCTGGGGGCACATGGCCGTTCTCCTTCAGTGGATGGGTTGCATCGGGTCCAGCCCTGTTACCGTCGCACCCGCCAGAAGTGCGGCGGTGAAGGCCTGCGCCGCCTGCGCCCAGGCCGCCTTTTCCAGGGCTGCGGCGATCTCGTCCCGCACTGCGTCGAAGGGGCGGATCGCCCCCTTGGCGCAGGCATCCATGCGGATCACATGCAGACCAAAGCGCGTTTCTACCGGATCAGGGCAAATCGTGCCTTCGGCCATGTCCGCAAGCGCAGCCTCGAATTCCGGCACGGTCTCGCCAGGACCGATCTGGCCAAGTTGACCTCCCGCCCCGCGAGAGGGGCAGTCGCTTTGCTCAGCGGCGATTCGGCCAAAGGCGTCGGGGTTCGCCGCCAGACGCGAAAGCGCGCGGGCCGCCCCCTCGCGGGCAAGCGCGCGGGCCGCGGTATCGTCCGGCCTGGCGGCATAAAGGATATGCGACACCTGCCACAGGTCGGGTGCACGGAACCGATCGGGCGCGGCGTCATAGGTGGCGCGCATCGCGTCCTCGCTTACCGGGGCGGGTACGATCCGTTCCTCCATCAGGGCGCGGATCAGGGCCTCATCCTCGGTTTCGCGGCGACCGGGAGCGAGTTCTTGCGGCTCGGCCGTCATGCCGACGCGCCGCGCCTCCTGAAGCATCGCCTCGCGGATGATCAGAGCGCGGGCCGCGCGGCGCCAGGCTAGCCCCGGTTTGCCCGCCGGAGCCGTGTGGTTCTGGGCCTCCGCCGCGATTGCGGCGGAGGCAATGGTCACACCGTTGATGGTGACTTCGGGGAACAGCGAGGTCATGCGTCCTACTCCGCCGGCCGAGTCTGCGTGCCCGCGGCCGACACCGGACGGGCTTGTGCCATCAGTTGCGCGGACTTGCCGTTCCGGACGGGCAGCGGGGCGCGGCGGCGCGAGCGCACGATCTGGTAGCCCGGCCGGTAGAGATAGCGCAGCGGCACCGAGAGCATGTGCACGAGCCGGGTGAACGGGAACAGGACGAAGATCGTCAGCCCCATGAAGAGGTGCAGCTTGAACAGGATGTTCACGTCCGCAATGTAGCTGGCCGCCGCACCGTCGAAGGTCCAGATGCCCTGTGCCCAGGCCATGAACTTGGTCATCTCGTGCCCGTCGAGATGTTGCAGCGAGACGAAGACCGTCATCAGGCCGAGACCGAGCTGCGCGATCAGGAGCCCCAGAATGCCGATATCGGCGACGCTCGAGGTCGTGCGGATGCGCGGATCGGTCCAGCGGCGGTGGAACAGGATGATCCCGCCCGCCAGCGCCATCACGCCGGCGATGCCGCCCACCACCACGGCCAGCGTCTGTTTCGCGCCGTGGCTGATGCCGATGGCGTCGAACACCCAGATCGGCGTCAGAAGCCCGATCAGGTGGCCGAAGAAGATCACGATCACGCCCACATGGAACAGCACCGAGCCGAGGATCAGCTGCCTGCGCCGCAACAGTTGCGAGGACGAGGATTTCCAGGTGAACGGGTCGCGTTCATAGCGCGCGATGGACCCGAAGATCAGCACCGACAGCGCGATATAGGGGTAAATCCCGAAGAGAAAGTTATGCATGACGTGCCTCCGTCACTCTGCGGCCGCCGGCACGGCCGGGGCGGGGTTGGTGGGGTTGTCCATCCGCGCGAGCATGTCGCGCACTTGCGGGCAGCCGGCATTGGGATCGGGGCCGAAGGTGACCTGGGTCTCGGCCCAGACGGCGTCGAGCGCCTCCAGGTCGTCGGGGTCGTCTTCGGGCTGGGCGAGTAGGGTTTCTACCGTTGCAGCATCGGCCGTCTCGCCTGCGAGATGCAGAAGCGCGCGGAACACCCCCGCATAGGGGCTGTCCCGTTTCTCCAGCCGCTGCGCGAGCACCTCGAAGATGTGCGCCGCGTCGGCCAGGGTCTCGCGCGCCTCGGCCTCGGGCCGGTGGGCCAGGAATTCAAGCAGCACCGGCAGGTGATCGGGCAGTTCCTCGGTCGCGGGCTCGAAGCCCGCGGCACGGTAGGTTTCCACCAGGTCCACCATCGCGCTGCCCCGCGCCCGGCTTTCGCCGTGGACATGCTCGAAGAGGTTGAGCGACAGCGACCGCGACCGGTCGAAGAGCCCGACGAAACCTTCCTGCAGGTCGAGCAGGTCGTCATTGCCGAGCGCATCGAGCAGCGGCAACAGGTCGTGGCGCAGCCCCGATGTCAGCCGCCGGTCGGTCAGCAGGGCGCGCGCGATCTCGTAGCGCGCGGCCTGCAGGTCGGCGCCGGGATAGCTCAGCAGCGCCGAGAGGGCCTTGAGGGTCAGGTACATCAGAACGCCTCCGAGGGAAGGGTGAATTTCTTTTTCTTGCCGCCGAAGAGCGAGCCCTCGGACATGCCGGTGGAACAGCCGTTGCCATCGGTGAAGCCGCAGCCGCCGCGCAGGTCCATCGCCTCTTCTGCGAGTTCCCGGTGCGTCGTCGGGATCACGAAGCGGTCCTCGTAATTGGCAAGCGCCATGATCCGGTACATGTCCTCGATCACCCGGCCCGAGAGGCCGACGCGCGCGGCGATGCCCTCGTCGGTGACGCCGTCCACGGTCTTGGCGCGCATGTAAGCGCGCATCGCCAGCATCCGTTCCAGCGCTGAGACGACCGGCGCCTCGTCACCCGCCGTCAGCATGTTGGCGAGATACCTGACCGGGATGCGCAGGCTGCGCACGTCGGGCATTTCGCCGTCATGGCCGATCTTGCCCGCCTCGGCGGCGTTCTGGATCGGCGACAGCGGCGGGATGTACCACACCATCGGCAGCGTTCGGTATTCGGGATGGAGCGGGAAGGCGACCTTCCATTCCATCGCCATCTTCCAGACCGGCGAGTTCTTTGCCGCCTCGATCCATTCCTCGGGCACGCCATCGGCCAGCGCCATCTCGCGCACCACCGGGTCGTTGGGGTCGAGGAAGACGTCGAGCTGCGCGTCGTAAAGGTCGGTTACCTTTTCGGAACTCGCCGCCGCCTCGATCGCGTCGGCGTCATAGAGCATCACGCCCAGATAGCGGATCCGCCCCACGCAGGTCTCGGAACAGACCGTCGGCATGCCGGACTCGATCCGCGGATAGCAGAAGGTGCATTTCTCGGACTTGCCGGTGTCCCAGTTGTAGTAGACCTTCTTGTAGGGGCAGCCCGAGATGCACATCCGCCAGCCCCGGCACTTTTCCTGGTCGATCAGGACGACGCCGTCCTCCTCGCGCTTGTAGATCGCGCCCGAGGGGCAGGAGGCCGCGCAGGTCGGGTTCAGGCAGTGTTCGCAGAGCCGGGGGAGATACATCATGAAGGTGTTCTCGTATTCCCCGTAGATCTCCTTCTGGACGCCCTCGAAATTGTAGTCCTTCGACCGTTTCGAGAATTCGCCGCCGAGGATCTCCTCCCAGTTCGGCGCCCATTCGATCTTCTCGATCCGCTCGCCGGTGATCTTGGAATAGGGCCGCGCGGTCGGGAAGGCCTCCATCTCGGGGGCCGATTTCAGGTGGTCGTGGTCGAAGTCGAAGGGTTCGTAATAGTCGTCGATCTCGGGCAGGTCGGGGTTGCCGAAGATGTTGGACAGGATGCGCCACTTGGCGCCCTGTTTCGGCTGGATGTGGCCGCGCCGGTTGCGCTCCCATCCGCCGTTCCAGCGTTTCTGGTTCTCCCAGTCCTTCGGATAGCCGATGCCGGGCTTGGTTTCGACGTTGTTGAACCACGCGTATTCGACGCCTTCGCGGCTCGTCCACACGTTCTTGCAGGTGACAGAGCAGGTGTGGCACCCGATGCACTTGTCGAGGTTCAGCACCATGCCGATTTGCGCACGCACTCTCATTCCGCGGCCTCCTGGGTTGCCGGACGGTCGAGCCAGTCGACCTTGTTCATCTTGCGGACGATGACGAATTCGTCCCGGTTCGAGCCGACGGTGCCGTAGTAGTTGAAGCCGTAGGCCAACTGGGCATAGCCGCCGATCATGTGGGTGGGCTTGGGTACCGCGCGGGTGACCGAGTTGTGGATGCCGCCGCGGATGCCGGTCTTTTCCGATCCGGGCGTGTTCACGATCTTCTCCTGCGCGTGATACATCAGCGTCATCCCCTCCTTCACCCGCTGCGAGACGACGGCCCGCGCGGTCAGCGCGCCGTTGACATTGAAGGCCTCGATCCAGTCGTTGTCCTCGATCCCGGCCTTCTTCGCGTCGACCTCGGAAATCCAGACCACCGGCCCGCCGCGGTTCAGCGTGAGCATGTGCAGGTTGTCGGTATAGGTTGAATGGATGCCCCATTTCTGGTGCGGCGTGATGAAGTTCAGCACAACGTGGGGCCGGTCGGTTTCGGGGTTCACCTCCGCCGTGATGGTCTTCAGGTCCACCGGCGGGCGGTACTGGCACAGCGCCTCGCCGAAGGCCCGCATCCACAGGTGATCCTGATAAAGCTGCTGGCGGCCGGTGACGGTGCGCCAGGGGATCAGTTCGTGGACGTTGGTATAGCCGGCGTTGTAGCAGACCTCCTCGCTTTCGATGCCCGACCAGGTGGGCGAGCTGATGATCTTGCGCGGCTGGGCGGCGATGTCGCGGAAGCGGATCTTGTTGTGCTCCTGCCCCTCGGCCAGGTGCGCGTGGTGCCGGCCCGTGGGTTTTTCCAGCGCCTGCCACGCCTTGACCGCGACCTCGCCGTTGGTTTCCGGGGCCAGCATCAGGATGACTTCGGTCGCGTCGATGTCGGTCACGATCTTCGGCCGCCCCTTGGCCGGGCCGTCGGCCCAGGCGCCGTTCAGCTTGGCCAGTTCGTGGATCTCGGCCTCGGTGTTCCAGCCGATGCCCTTGCCGCCGTTGCCGAGCGTGTCGAGCAGCGGCCCGACCGAGACGAAGCGGTCATAGAGTGCGGGGTAGTCCCGTTCGACCGCGACATAGTTCGGCGCGGTCTTGCCCGGGATCAGGTCGCATTCGCCCTTCTTCCAGTCCCGCACATGGGGCTGGGCCAGTTCTCCGGGCGTGTCGTGCAGGATCGGCGCCTGCACGATATCGGTTTCCACGCCGAGGATTTCCGGGGCGACCTCCGAGAACTTCCGGGCGATCGCCTTGAAGATCTCCCAGTCCGATTTCGACTCGTAGGCCGGGTCCACCGCCGCCTGCAGCGGGTGGATGAACGGGTGCATGTCCGAGGTGTTGAGGTCGTTCTTTTCGTACCAGCTGGCGGTCGGTAGGACCACGTCCGAATAGACCGCCGTGGTGCTCATCCGGAAGTCGATGCAGACCAGCAGGTCTAGTTTGCCCTCGGGGGCGGTGTCATGCCAGACGGCCTCCTTCGGCTTTTCGCGGCCCTCGGCGCCCAGATCCTTGCCCATCACGCCGTTGTCGGTGCCGAGCAGGTGCTTGATGAAGTATTCATGCCCCTTGCCCGAGGATCCCAGGAGGTTCGACCGCCAGACAAACAGGTTCCGAATCCAGTTCTCGGGCGCGTCCGGATCCTCGCAGGACATCTGCAGCGCACCGGATTTCAGCCCCTCGGCCACGTAGTCCTTTGGATCCTGTCCGGCGGCCTTGGCGGCCTTCGCCACCTCCAGCGGGTTGGTCTTCAGCTGCGGGGCGGACGGCAGCCAACCCATGCGTTCGGCGCGGATGTTGTAGTCGATCAGCGCGGCGTCCCAGTCGCCCTCGGGGGCGGTGGGGCTGAGGATTTCGCGCACGTTCAGCGTTTCATAGCGCCACTGGTCGGTATGCGCGTAGAAGGCCGAGGTGCCGTTCATCTGCCGCGGCGGGCGGTTCCAGTCGAGCGCGAAGGCCAAGGGCAGCCAGCCGGTCTGTGGGCGCAGCTTTTCCTGGCCCACGTAATGGCTCCAGCCGCCGCCGGACTGGCCGACGCAGCCGCACATCACCAGCAGGTTGATGATGCCGCGGTAGTTCATGTCCATGTGATACCAGTGGTTCAGACCGGCCCCGAGGATGACCATGGACTTGCCCTGGGTCTTTTCCGCGTTCATCGCGAATTCGCGGGCGACCGTGATGATCTTGTCGGCCGGGACCCCGGTGATCTTTTCTGCCCAGGCCGGGGTGTAGGGCAGGTCCTCGTCATAGGACCTGGCGATCCACTCGCCGCCCAGCCCCCGGTCGAGGCCATAATTGGCGCAGAACAGGTCGAAGACCGTGACGACCAGTGCCTCACCATCGGCCAGCTTCACCCGCCGGGCGGGGATGTTGCGGGTCAGCACGTCGGGATGGCCGCATTTCACGAAATGCTGGTGCGCGGCGCCGCCGAAATAGGGGAAGTCCACGCCCACGACCTCGTCATGGTGTTCCTCGAGGATCTGGCTGAGGCGCAAGGACACCTCGCGGTCGCCGGCACGCTCTTCGAGGTTCCACTTGCCCTCCTCGCCCCAGCGGAAGCCGGCCGACCCGTTCGGCACCACGATGTCGCCGGTCCGGTCGTCGAAGCCGACGGTCTTCCAGTCGGGGTTGTTGGTCTGGCCGAGATGGCCGTCGAAATCATCGGCGCGCAGCATCCGGCCCGGAACGAACCGGCCGTCCTTTTCCTCCAGCCGCACCAGCATCGGCATGTCGGTGTACTTGCGCGCGTAATCCTCGAAATAGGGCGCCTGGCGGTCGAGGTGGAACTCGCGCAGGATCACGTGGCCCATCGCCATCGCCAGCGCGCTGTCGGTGCCCTGCTTGGGGTTCAGCCAGATGTCGCCGAATTTCGACGCCTCGGAATAGTCGGGGCAGATCACCGCCGACTTGGTGCCGCGATAGCGCGCCTCGGTGTAGAAATGCGCGTCCGGCGTCCGGGTCTGCGGCACGTTCGAGCCCCAGATCAGCAGGAAGCCCGCGTTGTACCAGTCGGCACTTTCCGGCACGTCCGTCTGTTCGCCCCAGGTCTGCGGGCTGGAGGGCGGCAGGTCGCAATACCAGTCGTAGAACGACAGGCAGGTGCCGCCCAGCAAGCTGAGGTAACGCGACCCGGCCGCGTAGGAGACCATCGACATCGCCGGGATCGGCGAGAAGCCGAACACCCGGTCAGGCCCCCAGGTCTTCGCGGTCCAGGCGTTGGCGGCCGCCACGATCTCGGTCGCCTCGTCCCAGCTGGCGCGGACGAACCCGCCCTTGCCGCGGATGCGGGTATATTCTGCGCGCAGGGCAGGGTCCTTCTGGATCGCGGCCCAGGCCTGGATCGGCGATTTCGTCTGGCGCAGCTCGCGCCACATCCGCATCAGCCGACCGCGGACCAGCGGGTGCTTCACACGGTTGGCCGAGTAGAGATACCAGCTGTAGGAGGCGCCGCGCTGGCAGCCGCGGGGTTCGTGGTTGGGCAGGTCGGCGCGGGTGCGGGGATAATCGGTCTGCTGGGTTTCCCAGGTCACGATGCCCGATTTCACGTAGATCTTCCACGAACACGACCCGGTGCAATTCACCCCGTGGGTCGAGCGCACGATCTTGTCGTGGCGCCAGCGGTTTCTATACGTGTCCTCCCAGTTGCGATCTTCCTTGGTGACCTGACCCCAGCCGTCGGAGAATTTCTCCAGCTCCTTGGGCTTGAGGAAATTCAGTCTGTCGAGAAGGTGACTCATGGCTTTCTCCTTTGGCTCAGGCGGCGGCGCCGTCGGGGGCGCGTCCGTGTTCTATGGCATGCAGGATTCCGCCCGGCCGCGTGTAGACCAGGAAGGTCAGGCCGAGACAGATCACGTAGAAGATCAGGAAGGCCCAGAGGGCGGCGGCGGGACCGCCCGTCATGGCGATCGAGGTGCCGTAGCCCTTGGGGATGAAGAACGCGCCATAGGCCGCGATCGCGCTGGTGAAGGCGATGATCGAGGACGCCTCGCGCTCGGACTTGCGGCGCTGAACCTCGGGCTGGTCGCCGGGGTTCAGCCGGGCGACCTCGCGGCGCATGATCACCGGGATCATCTGGAAGGTCGAGGCGTTGCCCACGCCTGTGAGGAAAAACAGCGCCATGAAGCAGGCAAAGAACCCCCAGAAGCTGCCGCCCGAACCGCCCAGCGGCAGGAATTGCAGCACGCCCCAGACCGCCACGATCATGCCCGCGAAGGTCCAGAAGGTGACGCGGCCGCCACCGAAGCGGTCGGAAATCCAGCCGGTGCCCGCGCGGCTCAGCGCACCGACCAGCGGGCCGAGGAACGCCAGGTGCAGCATGTCCAGATCGGGGAACTGGGTCTTCATCAGCAGGGGAAATCCGGCCGAATAGCCGATGAAGCTGCCGAATGTGCCGGTATAGAGGATGCACATGATCCAGTTTTGGCGCCGCTTCAGGATCACCAGCTGGTCGGACAGCGATGCCTTGGCATCCGCGATGTCATCCATCCCGAACCATGCCGCCAGCGTCGCGATCAGCAGGAACGGCACCCAGACAAAGCCCGCGTTCTGAAGCCAAAGCTTGCCGCCATCCGACAGCGTCTGCGCCTCGCCGCCCAACGCACCGAACACGCCCGCGGTGATGACGACCGGCACCAGGAACTGCATGACCGACACGCCAAGGTTGCCGAGACCCGCGTTCAACGCCAGCGCGTTACCCTTTGACCGTTTCGGGAAGAAATAGGCGATATTGGCCATCGAAGACGCGAAGTTGCCCCCGCCTAACCCGCACAGCAGCGCGAGGATCAGGAACACGGTGTAGGGCGTGTCCGGGTTCTGCACCGCAAAACCGATGCCGACAGCCGGGATCAGCAGCGACGCGGTCGATAGTGTCGTCCACAGCCGCCCGCCGAAGATCGGGATCATGAAGCTGTAGAAGATGCGCAGCGTCGCGCCCGACAGGCCGGGCAGCGCGGCAAGCCAGAACAGTTGGCCGGTGGTGAACTGGAACCCGATGGCGGGCAGCTTTGCCACCACGACCGACCACACCATCCAGACCGAGAAGGCCAGCAAAAGCGCGGGGATCGAGATCCAGAGATTGCGGTTGGCGATACGGCGGCCCGTGCTGTCCCAGAACTGGGTATCCTCGGGGCGCCAGTCGGTCAGCAGGTGACCGGGAGAGTTGGCGGTGGATGACATTGTCTTTTCCTCAATTCGATCCGCGGGAGAGGCGGGCCGTCGGTGGCCCGCCCCTGGGCCCATCATTCGGCCGGTGTGGGTTTCGCGCCGCGCGGCAGGTCGGACCCGGATTGTTTGTTTTCAGGGATGACCGGCGCTTCGGGCAGGTCGGAAAGCCGCTCTTTCTCTTCGGCAATCTTCGGATGGCGGCGATGCTCCATCCGTCGGATCGCGACATGCATCCAGATCGTCGAGATGGCGACGAGCACGAAGAGCAACATGAAGGGCGTGGTCCAGACACCGGTGGTATCCAGCAGGAAGCCGAAGGCGATGGGCAGGAAGAAGCCGCCAAGTCCGCCGATCATGCCGACCAGACCGCCGACCGAGCCCACGTGGTGGGGATAGTAGACCGGGATGTGCTTGTAGACCGCGGCCTTGCCGAGGCTCATCACGAAGCCCAGGATCACCGTCATCGCCACGAAGAAGCCAACCGACAGGCCGAAGCTGAACTCGATCGGCCCGGTCATGCCCTGCACGACATAGCTCGTGTTCGGATAGCTCAGGACGAACAGCACCACCAGCGACACGATGAAGGTGAGATACATCACGAAACGTGCGCCCCATTTGTCGGACATCCACCCGCCAAGGATGCGGAAGACCGAGCCCGGCAGCGAGTAGAGCCCCGCGAAGACACCTGCGGTGGTCAGTTCCAGCCCATAGGCGCCCGTGTAATAGCGTGGCAGGAAGGAGGCGAGCGCGACAAAGCCGCCGAAGACGAAGAAGTAGTAGGTGGCGAAGCGCCAGACCTGGATATCTTTCAGGGGTTCGAGTTGCTGGCCGGTGGAAACCGGGCCTTCACCCGTGCGCTTGCGATCCACCTGCACCGGGTCGGTCTTGGACAGCAGGAAGAACAGCACCGCCGTGATCGCGAGCACGACCGCATAGACCCGCGCCGTGCCTTCCCAGCCGAGCGCCACCACAAGGAAGGGCGCGCCGAAATTGGTCACCGCCGCGCCCACGTTGCCCGCCCCGAAAATCCCGAGGGCCGTGCCCTGGTTCTTGGCCTCGAACCAGCGCGAGGTATAGGCCACGCCGATGATGAACGAGCCGCCCGCAAGCCCGAGGCCAAGGGCGGCCAGCAGGAAGACCTCGTAGGTCTGGGCCCAGGTCAGCAGCCAGACGCAGACCGCGGTGATCAGCATCTGCAGCGGGAACATGATCCGGCCGCCGAACTGTTCAGTCCAGACGCCCAGGAAGATGCGGCTGATCGAGCCGGTCAGAACGGGCGTGGCGACCAGCAGGCCGAACTGGGTATCGCTGAGGCCGAGTTCGCCCTTGATCTTGACGCCTATGATCGAAAAAATCGTCCACACCGCGAAACACACGGTGAAAGCGAAGGTGCTGAGGCCCAGCGCGCGATACTGATCGCCCCGCGTGACCCCCGTCAATGTGTGCATGGAACGTCCCTCCTTCTGCGCAGCGCCCCTCGGGACGCGACGGATTGGGGGCAGCGTTCAGGTCAAGGCGTTCACGGGGACTTGATCTGGATCAAAAATTCGGCGCCTGCAGGCGAAACAAGCGGTCACGGGAAAACTGTTGCATCGGCCCGGGAAATCGCGCAAGCGCATCCCATCGCATACCAAATTCAACTCTTGACATCGAGGCGGGTGAGGCTTGACTTTTATCAAGTAAAGTCGATGGGGGACTCATGCGTGACTCTGAAATTCGAGAGATTCGAAGTCTCGCGATCTTCGCCAAGATGGCCGATGAAGCTTTCGACCGTCTCTGCCGCGGGGCCTATGTCCAGACCTTCCCGCCCCAGATCGAACTGATCACCGAAGGCGAGCCCAGCGATTTTCTGCATGTGCTCTCCGAAGGCCGTGTCGAGATGTTCGCCCGCTGGAACGGGCGTGAGACAACGATGGCCCTGCTGCGGCCGGTGACCAGTTTCATTCTGGCGGCCACGGTACGTGACCGGCCCTATCTGATGTCTGCCCGAACGCTGGAAAAATCGCGTATCATCCTGCTGCCCTCCGAAGACGTGCGCGCGATCTTCGAAGAGGACGCCGCCTTTGCCCGGGCGGTCGTGACCGAATTGGCGACCGATTACCGCAACGTGGTCAAGAATACCAAGAACCTCAAGCTGCGCAGTTCGATCGAGCGGCTGGCGAATTACCTGGTCCGGCGACAGGATCGGGCCGAGGGTGCGCGAACCTTCCAGTTGCCGGTCGAAAAGCGCAAGATCGCCTCCCTTCTGGGCATGACGCCTGAAAATTTCTCGCGCGCGCTCAGGACACTCGGAGAGTACGGGGTCGAGATCGACGGGTTGACGGTCACGATCAGGGACCGTGAAGATCTGGTTCATTTTGCCAAGCCGACCCCGCTCATCGACGACCCCTCAACCTGACCAAACAGGAGACACCCATGACCGATAGAATCCAAGGAGAGGCCGGCAAGCTGGCCGAGGCCCATCCCGATATCTGGAAGGCCTACAGCGCACTTGGCGCCGCGACGGCCGCCGCGGGGCCCTTGACCGACCGGGAACGGCGCCTGGTCAAGCTGGCGCTGTCGATCGGCGCAGGATCGGAAGGGGCTGTCCATTCCCATACCCGCCGCGGTCTGGCCGAAGGCATCGAGCGCGACGCGCTGCTTCATGTCGCGATGCTGGCCATCGGCCCGCTGGGTCTGCCTCAGGCAGTTGCGGCAAAGACATGGATCGAGGATATCGACGGCTGAACGGGCCACGCCCGGAAGACCGGAACGCCTGGGCGAGACCGCCCGTCTCTTGCACGAGCCCGCTCAGGTCGTCTGGCGTTGCTGCCGGTTCACAAGAGGCAAAAGCCGCTCGGCGCGTGCCAGATCCTGCGGCGTGTTCACGTTCAGGAATGGATCATATGACAGGCGGTCGAATTCCGCGATCGCAGGATCAAGGCCTTTTGCCCACTGCCGCACTTTTCTTTTTCCATCGATCAATGCCTTGCGTGCGTCGGCACGCAAGCTGGCGGGCCAAAGCCCGAATGCTGGGTGCAGGCGGGATACGCCCGCTTCATCGGGACATGATGCCAGAACGGGGCCCGAAGTGTCGGTCTTGCTGGCCCAAAGCCGTGCGACAAGGTTGCCCGGGAAAAAGGGCGTATCGACGGCAACCGTCACGACATGACTTGCGCCCTGGCCCGCGGCCCATTCCATGGCGGACAGGATGCCCGCCAGCGGCCCAGGATACCCGGGAAAAGGATCTGACAGGAATTGAAGGCCCAACCCGGCAAGGGGGGCTGATCCGCCGTTCCTGTTTAGTGCAACCGCGCTGCATTGAGGCACAAGTCGCATCAAGACGTGGTCGATCATTCGATCCGCTCCAAGCGGCAACAGCGCCTTGTCGCGTCCGCCCATGCGGCTCGATCGCCCGCCCGCCAGAACCACGCCCGGACAACTCGGGGTTTCTGTTCGAAATTTCAAGACTTCCACTCCCCGTCTCCTTCCCGCCAAGATAGACCGGGCCGCCAGAAATGGTCAAAACGGCGCCGGCAGCGGCGAGACGCCGATCACCGGCGCGTGGCCCCAGAACAGCGCGGCCCAGAGCGCAAGGGCGATCAGGACGCGGGCGCGGTCGGGTCCGCGGCGGGGCCGCCAGCGGCCCGCGGCCAGGGCGGCAAAGGGCAGGTTCGAGCTGCGCGCAGCGAGGCGCTGCCATGCCGCCCGGCCCATCAGCCTTTGGTTGCGACGGTCGATGACGCGCGTGCCCAGCACCGCGAAACCCGCGAACCCGCCGAAGAGCAGCAGATGGGCAAGATCCGGGTTGGCCAGCGCATGCGCCGCCGACCACAATGCCAGCGCCCAGAGCAGCGGGTGGCGCGTCAGCCCGGCAATTCCCGGCCGGTCCGGGTCGAACCGATCGTTCCGCGCGCCGCCAAAGCTGAGCGGGTTCGGCACCCCCACCCCGAACACGATCAGCAGACAGACCACCGGCATGGCAAGGTTCGGCACCCAGGCCTGCCACGCCGCCCAGGGCAGCACCGGCACCCAGGGCGCACGCCCGGCCGCCAAGATCATCCAGCTCAGCATCGCGACCGACAGCGCAATGTAGCCGGCCAGATAGCCGCGCCGCCCCAGCGCCGCCTCCAGCCGCCGCTTGACCGGGGGCTGCACCGGCACCGCGTGCGAGGCCAGGAAGGCGACAAAGGCCAGTATCAATTCCCCCCATCCGCCCATCATGCAGTCCTTGGTTTCCAGGCGCAGTCGGCCAGCGTGGATCGGTCGAGTTCGGCCAGGAATGCGATTTCCGCCCGCGCCAGGCGGCCTTTCAGACGGCAGTCGGGCAACAGGGTGCAGCCCCCGCCGGTCGTGGCGAAACACTCCACCAACGCCTGATCGGCCTCCAGCAGGCGCACGACCTCGCCCAGGGTGATCTTTTCCGGTGGCCGGGCCAGGCTCAGCCCGCCGCCACCGCCGCGGCGCGTGCGCACCAACCCCGCCGAGGCCAGCCGCGCGACGACCTTGGCCAGGTGATGACGCGAGATACCGAATTCCCGCGCCAGCTCGGCGGTGGCAAAGGCCCGGTCGGGGGCGCCCGCCAGCCGCATCAGCGCGCGCAGGCCGAAATCGGTGAACTGGGTCAGTCGCATGGCGCCTCACGAATTGGAGTTTTCAATACGTATTACATCGGCTAATCGGTATTTGAAATACCAAAAGGGAGTCGCCCCATGGCCACAAGTTCCGTTCTGCGCCGCACCTGGACCGGGCCCGCATTCCTCAGCCAGGGCTTCCGGCCATTCTTCCTGCTGGGAAGTCTCTGGGCGGCGGGCGCCATGGCCGCATGGATCGCGATGCTGGCCGGGGGGCTTGCCCTGCCCACGACACTGGACCCGGTCAGTTGGCATGCGCATGCCTTCCTTTTCGGCTATCTCGGCGCCGTCACCGCGGGGTTCCTGCTGACGGCCGTGCCGAACTGGACGGGCCGGCTGCCGTTGCGGGGCTGGCCGCTGCTGGGGCTGGTCCTGCTGTGGGGCGCGGGGCGGCTGGCGGTGTCCACCTCGGCGCTCTGGCCTGCCGGGATCGCGGCGCTGGTCGATCTTGCCTTTCCGGTCGCGCTGGCCGCGTTGACCCTGCGCGAGATCGTTTCAGGCCGCAACTGGCGCAACCTTCCGGTCTGGGGGCTGGTGGTTCTGATGACGCTGGGCCAGGCGCTGTTCCACCTGGAGGCCGCGCGCGGCGGCTATGCGGCGGGCGGGCCGGGGCTGCGGGTGGCGCTGGCGGCGGCGATCATGATGATCGCGCTGATCGGCGGCCGCGTGGTGCCCGGCTTTACCCGCAACTGGCTGGCAAAACGAGACAGCATACAGTTACCAAGGCCGTTCGGCACCCTTGACCGGGCGGCGTTGGCGGTTACGGGCATCGCCCTTCTGGCCTGGACCGCAGCGCCCGACCACGCCCTTTCGGCGCTCCTGTGTCTTGCGGCAGGTGTGGTGAACCTGATCCGCCAGGGCCGCTGGGCCGGGCACCGGACCTTGGCCGAGCCATTGGTCTGGGTGCTGCACCTTTCGTATGTGTTCATCCCCGCCGGATTCCTGGCGGTGGCGCTGGCGACATTGATCCCCGGCCTGACCGGGGCGACCGCCGCACAGCATGTCTGGATGGCGGGCGCCGTGGGCATGATGACGCTAGCGATCATGACCCGCGCCAGCCTGGGCCATTCCGGCCGCCCGTTGACCGCCGGGCCCAAGGTCACCTTGCTTTATCTCGCGCTTCTGGTCGCCATCGTTGCAAGGGTCTTCGAGGACATGGTTTTCGCGGCCTGGCTGCTTCACCTTGCCGGCGCCGCCTGGATCGTGGCCTTCCTCGGCTTCGCGACGATCTATTGGCCGATCCTTGCGCGTCCCAGAAGTGCAGGCCGTAAAAAGGTCAGGCCGGCTTGACGAACAGACAGGGCAAGCTCGCCAAATCCGCAGTGCAACCGAAATTCCAGACTGCAACCGGTTTGTCACCGCTGGCGCGATCCTCGGCTTCGATTACCCACTGGACATTTTCGCCTGTGTTGGCGCGCACCGCTCAGTGACGAAGGTACGCCACCGAAGGTGTGCTTGGGCGATCTGCAACCCCAAGAGGCTTGGTCGAAGGACACCCACCGCAGCCACATCCTCGAAACCGGCAACGACAGTTATCGCTTCAAGGCCAGCACCGAGGCCGCCCGAAAGAAGAAGGAGGAATGACCGGCATTGACCCACACATGACCCAAAGACCATAAAGGTCAGGCGGGTCAGTTCTCGATGAAAAACCCGGGTCAGTTCTCAGCGGAAATCAACAAGGCAAAGAAGGACTGATCCACCTCGACCGAGCCGATGATGTCGCCGCCCGTGTCGATGTGCTCGCGCATCCGGTTGCGCAGGTTGACGAGGTAGTCGTAGGTATCTGATCGCGGCGTTCGCGGAGATCGCAGGGTGCTTCGCCTTCTGGGCATGGGCGCGACTGGACAAGTCGGCGCTCTGGCTGATCCCGGGGCTCGCCAGCCTCGCGCTGTTCGCCTGGGTCCTGACGCGCGCCGACAGCGCGCTGGCGGGACGCGCTTACGCCGCCTATGGCGGTGTCTATATCGCAAGCTCGATGCTCTGGATGTGGCTGGTCGAAGGGCACCGTCCCGACCGGTGGGACGCCGCCGGTCTCGCGCTCTGCCTGATCGGCAGCGCGGTGATCCTGCTGCCGCAGCGCGGCTGAGGGTCAGCCGAGGCTGGCGGCGATCCGCGACACGACGGCGAGAGCATCGGCCGTTCCGTTCGCCTCGCCCTTTTCGAAGCTGCCCTCGATCATGCCCATCTGGTTCGTCACGTGGGTGGCGTGGGTCCTTCACCGACACTCATGACTGCTTTGTTCCGGTTCGTGGATCAAAGGGCCTGGTCGCGCTCAGGACCAGAAAGGCCGCGCCCCGCGTTGTCCAGCGCCCGAGCCACGGATCGACCGGCGCCATGAGTTTCGCGGCCCACCCGAACGGCGGGTAGAAGACGGCCCCGATGACCTTGGCGTCGGCAAGCCCCGCCCCGGTTGCCAGCGCAAGCAGAGCGGCCCGGCTGCGGAAGTGCGCCATGCGCCAGAGATTGGAGCCGAGCCAGCTCTTCACGCGGCGCTGCGCCGCCCAGAGGTTCCAGCGACCGAGCTCGCCGAGGATCAGCCGTCCGCCGGGTTTCAGGACGCGGACCATTTCCCGGATCGTCGGGCGCGGATCGTCGACAAAGCAGAGCGTGGCGACAGACACGACGCAATCGAAGTGCCCCGCGTGGAATGGAAGGCCGCCAGCGTCCCCTTCGACCAGATCGACATCGACGCCGGCGGCTTTCGCCCGTCGGCGCGCGGCGGCGATCATGTCTGTCGAGGCATCGAGGCCGGTAACACGCGCGCCGTCCTGTGCGAGCCGGGTGGCCAGCACGCCGTCGCCGCAACCGACATCGAGGATGCGCAGGCCGCGCACCGGGCCGATGCGGTCCAGCAGGAGATGCTCCTCGAGCGCGTCGGTGATCCGGCCGAGCGTGCTGCGGCGCCAGTCCGCATAGGCGTCAGGAAAACCCTCGAGCGCAGGGTCGTAAGCGCTCCGATCCGCGCCGGGCCGATCCGCTTCTGTCAACTCAGCACCCGGCGCAGGCGCGTCACCACGTGGTCGATCTCGTCCGCGGTCGTGGTGCGACCGAGGCTGAACCGGATCGCGCCCATGCCGACCTCCGTCGCAACTCCCATCGCCTCCAGGACCGGAGACAACTCGACCCGTCCCGAATGGCAGGCAGAGCCGGTCGAGGCCGCAACCTCGGGCATGGCCGCGAGGATCTCCGCGCCCACCCGCCCGACGAAGGCGACGTTGAGCGTGTTGGGCAGGCGGCGCTCGGGATGGCCGTTGAGAACGACTTGATCGCCGAACGCATCCTTGAGTGCGGCCCAGAAGCGATCCCGCAGGGCCTGGACGTGCTCCATCGGCCCCAAGTCCGCGGAGAGACTGGCGGCCACCCCGAGCGCGGCTGTGAGCATCGCGCTTTCGGTGCCCGCGCGCCGGCCGCTCTCATGCCCGGCGCCATGGATGAACGGCTCCAGCCGGAGGCCGTCACGGAAGAAGAGCGCGCCGACGCCCTTGGGGGCATGGAACTTGTGCCCCGCCATCGTCAGCAGATCGACACCAAGCTCGTCCACCCGGGTCGGGATCTTGCCGACCGACTGCGCGGCATCGGTGTGGAAGCGAACGCCGTGCTCGCGCACCGCAGGTCATCGGGATCGACCATCCCCGTGCCATCGACCGGCAACCAGGTCACCCGCGCGCCGAGGCGCTCGAGGAACCGAAGCGGCGCCACGATGGCCGGATGCTCGGCGCGCGACGTGATGAAATGCGGCCGGTCCTTGCCGGTGGCGAAGAACACGCCCTTCAGCGCGTGGTTGTTCGCTTCGCTGCCGCCGCTCGTGAACACGATCTCCTGCGGCGTGCAGCCGACAAGATCCGCGATCTGGGTCCTGGCGTCCTCGACCATTCGGCGGGCGGGCACCCCGGCCCAGTGGCTGCTGGAAGGATTGCCATGCCCCGTTTCCAGAGCATGGCATATGATCGCCGCGACCTCGGGGACGACTAGAGTGCTGGCGTTGAAATCCAGATAGATGTCGCGCATGGCCCTGCTTCCCTTTCGTCGTCGCCTTGCCCGGGGTCAGGGCTGGTAGGCCGCGTCCTGCTGCCAGCCGGTGAAGCCGGTCTGCATGACGACGACGTTCGACCGCCCCGCGACCCGCAGCGCGAAGGCCGCCTGCGCCGACAGGCTGCCGGTGTTGCAGAACAGGATGGTCATCCGGTCCTCGGGGATCTCGTCGATCCGGTCGAGCACCTCGCGCCACTCGATGTTGACGGCGCCGGGGATCGTGCCTTCCTCGAACTGGCCCGCATCGCGGGTGTCGACGAAGAGTGCGGTCTCGAAGACGGTCTGGTCGATCTGCTGGGGCAGGATGATGCCGGACTCGTAGTCCGAAAACATCATGTATTCCTGCATGGCCTCGACGGCCGTGTCCTGCGCCAGGGCGGGCGCTGCGTGCACGCCAAATGCGACGGTGGTCGCTAAAAGTAGGTGTTTCAGGGTCATCCGGGGGTTCCTCCGCTTCGGATTTATGGTTTCTTGGCCGGCCATCAGAACACCAGCACCTTGTCGGCGGCGAGCGTCGCCTGGGCGAGCTCGTCCATGGTGGAGCGCGTCGGCCCCTCCATCATGTCGGCCTCGGCGAGGCCGCGCGCATCCATGCAGGTGCCGCACATCAGGACGCGGCCCTTGGCGGACAGGACCCGGCGGAGCATGCGCTCGAGGTTGTAGTAGCCATCGGGCGTCTTCTGCCCCGCCTTGGCGCAGAGCACCGCGTCGGCCATCAGGAAGACGGTGATGTCCGCGTCAGGGTCGTTCTTGGCCAGCGCGTGGGCCATGCGCAGGCCGTTGAAGCTGCGCTCGGTGCCGTAGGGCGGATCGTTCAGCAGGATCAGGTGTTTCACTCGCCGCGCTCCTTGTTCGTGAGCCTCGGGTCCAGCGCACCACCGCTGGCCGGGCCGCGAACCGGCTGGACCAGCATCCGGTCGAGCCACAGGTCGCGGCGCGTGCGGAACTGCTCGATGCCGATCTTCATCCCCTCATGTCCCCTGGCGGGCTGGGCGATGTAGGTGCCGAGCAGCCGGTCCCACCATGGCAGGTTGAAGCCGTAGTTCGAGTTGGTCTCCCGCGGGTCGGTGGAATGGTGGACGCGGTGCATGTCCGGCGTCACGACGATGAGGCGCAGGACGCGGTCCACCCGGCGCGGCAGGTCGATATTGGCGTGGTTGAAGAGCGCGGTGGCGTTCAGGATCACCTCGAACAGCAGCACCGCGACCGCGGGCGGGCCGAGCGCCGCGACCACCGCCAGCTTGATCCCCATCGAGATGAGGATTTCCACCGGGTGAAACCGCAGGCCCGTGGTGGCGTCGAAGTCGAGATCGGCGTGGTGCATCCGGTGCAGCCGCCAGAGCCCGGGCACCGCATGGAACATGACGTGCTGCAGGTAGATCGCCAGGTCGAGCAGCAGCATCGAGACGACGATGGCCAGCCAGACCGGCACGTCGATGGTGTTGAAGAGGCCCCAGCCACGCTCCTCGGCCATGACCGCAAGCCCGACCGCGAGGATCGGGAAGGTCAGCCGCAGGATGGCGGTGTCGAGCACCACGAGCGCGAGGTTGTTCGTCCAGCGGATGACGCGCGGGATCTCTCGCCTGCGGCGCGGCGCCGCCACCTCCCACAGCGCCATGGCCACCAGGATGCCGAGAAAGGCGGCAAGGCGGATGGTCGGTTCGGCGGCGAGGATGGTCTCGGACATCGGGCGCTAACCTTCGGGCTTGTGGGGCGCGATGGAGTCGCTATCATTCAAGTCATCGCTTGAATGATCTACAGTCTGGAGACATCCAGTGTCAATCAGCCCGAAGCTGGCTCTGCTCGAGGAATACGCGCTCGTCGCACGCGCCCTGTCGGCTCCGGCCCGGCTGTCGCTCCTCGAACAACTCGCGCAAGGAGAGCGTGGCGTGGAGGCGCTGGCGGAGAAGACCGGCCTGACCATCGCCAATTGCTCGCAGCATCTCCAGCAGCTGCGCCGTGCAGGCCTCGTCACCAGCCGCCGCGACGGCAAGGCGGTGATCTACCGGCTGACCGACGCGAAGACGTTGGAGCTGATGGACCTTCTGCGCATCGTCGCGGAGCGCAACCTCGCGCAGGTCGAGCGCATTTTGCGGGGGCTCTCGGGCGGCGAGGATGCCCCCGAACCCGTCAGCCGCGCGGACCTCGCCGCACGGCTCGCGGAAGGCTCCGTCACCGTGCTCGATGTCCGACCCGCCGACGAATACGCCGCGGGCCACATTCCCGGCGCGCTGAACGCGAGCCTGGCGCAACTGGAGCAGATCCTCCCCACGCTCGCGCCGGACGCCGAGATCGTCGCCTATTGCCGCGGCCCCTACTGCGTCTACGCCCATCAGGCCGTCGCCACCCTGCGCCGCCATGGCCTCAACGCGCGGCGACTGGAGGGCGGTCTGCCGGAATGGCGCGAGGACGGGCGACAGGTGCTTGTCGATGCGGGCTGAGTGTCCCTGTACTTGGGCAAGTCCGCGCCGGGTCGCGCCCAACTGTATTCGAAGAAAGCCGGTCACGCCCTGTGCCCACCTCCTTCAGAAGCGTCCGTCGCGCAGCCGCTAAGCCCACTCGTCGCTGAAACAAGGCGAGGCGCCGCCGCCTTTGGCATGGTGTCCTGCCGTCAATCAAACGACGATCGGACATAGGCGCCATTTCGAGACTGGTCTGCTCAGGACTTCCAGCGGTCACGCGCCAGTCCAATAGATTCTCTAGATTTGCCGAGATCTGAATGTCCGCTCACACCATTCAGCATCAAGCAATGCGCACGCGCAGCGAACTTCCGCCATCCGCCCATTCATCTGAAAAGTCTTCGTGGTGGTGCGGCAGGCGTTGAAACTGGCACCGGGACCCAAACCGGACATGGCATCGCCGATCTTGAACCGCTCCGCGCGGCGGGCTGAGCCGCGAAACGGTCTGGTCCTGGAACCCCGGGATGGTGCGATCGTCGTCGAAGCTTCCGATGGCTGGAAGGCGACCGCCGAGGACTTCGAGGCGCTGGTTGGTTTCATCGACAAGCCGGTACGAAAAGACTGATCCGAAAAGCAGCCGGATGTGGAACCGGCCGGTGATTAACGCCTTGCATCATTGTGCATGAAATCATCCGCGGACACGGGTCCGCATGGTGCGATCGTTTCAGGACCGCAGATCGCCCCCCCCCCTGACCAATCGGCTGCGGATCAGTTGCCATTGAACGATGGAAATCGTCGGGTCCTTCTTCACACAAGAGTCGATCGGGCCTCACCACAGTTTCTGGTTGAGCAGGGGGAAGTCCGGTGCGTAGATTGAGGCGGGCGCGAGGCGCCGAAAAACCAAAAAATCCATTGTTATGATGAGTTCTCAGCATGGCCGCGCTTGATGACCTCCTTCAGTCCTACCGGGATGCTGCCGTCGAGGTCGATCTCGATGCATCCATGGAAGGCGACGTGGATATCTATCGCGGGGTCGGGGGGACGCAAGAGAATCCTTGAAGAGCCCCGTGACCTGCGCATCAATCAACCCTTGGGCGGAGTGCTGACCTTCGCTGCACACCCGAACGCATCCAGGCCGCATTGCTGAAGCGGACACTCCGCCAAGCCTACTCCGCCAGGATCGAGGCCGCCGACACTGAGGGCGGAGCCCTACCCGGCCCAGTTTGATGGTCCCCGTGCATGGGGTGGGGCCATTAGCCATGCAGTTCTAGTCAAGGCCAACCGCGCCGGCGGCCGGAAACAGCTGGAACTGCACCGATGATCTCCGCGTTAACCTACGCGGCGCTACAAATTAACCAGAAAGGTTGACAGGACCACCCGGACACCACATATTGGGTGCTGAACCACCTAGGAGACCAACCATGACCACAGAAATCGGGAAGGAGCTGCGGAAACTGCGAATTGATGAGGATGAGCGACTGCTGGATATGGCAGCGAGGCTGGACAAATCGTCGGCGTTTATCTCAGCCGTGGAGCGGGGCACCAAGACCCCGCCCGAGGGCTTCGTTGAGCTCGTGATCAAGGCATACAAGCTGGCCGAGGATGCCGCAGCATCGCTCCGCCGGGCTGCCGACAGGTCGCGCAAGAGCTTCACATTGGAGGCTGACACCCTCCTTGCGAGGGACACCGCCGGTCTGATGGCGCGCCGGATGAACTCGCTGTCCGAGGAGGAGCTCAACAACATCTTCCAAATCCTCAGCAAGAAGGACGCGAAATGACTGACGGAAGCGACTTTATTGTGCCGCCCCGGCGCTGGGCCGAGATTGGCGGCATCGCAGACAACCTGCGCCGCCAGCTCGGCCAGGCAGACAACCCCCGGGTGCCGGTGATCGAGATCATTGAGAGGGTGCTGGACCAGCGGCTTGGGCTCGTCCATTTCCAAGTGGGCAGCCACGAGGAGATGGGCCAGGCCGAGGGCTACACCTGCCCCAAGGGCGATTTCATCATGCTCCGCGAGGATGTCCATGAAGGTGTCTGGGCGGGCGAAGGCCGCGCCCGGTTCACCACCGCCCATGAGCTGGGCCACTGGGCGATGCACACCAACATCCCGCTCGCCCGGGCGAAGCGCGGGGATGGCACCCCGGCTTACCGGCTTGCGGAGCCGCAGGCCAACCAGTTTGCCGCCGAGTTCCTGATGCCCGAGTGCTTCATTGACGCTTGGGACGAGGAGGATGACCTGATCGAGCGGTTTGGCGTCTCGTGGGAGGCGGCGCGCAACCGGCTGCGCTACCTCCACAAGAACGGGAGGTTCTAACGAAAGAAGGCTCAGGTTGGCGCCCGAGCCTCCCAACGGATTTCTTCATCGTGCATCAGGGGCTTGACGATGCAGAGCCTCCCGAAAGCGCAAATCAGTCTCCCTAGACAGAGCTGCATTTAGCGCATTTTGGGTCAAAAGGCAAGATACGCCCCGAAGTGGAGAGTGCTATGACCAAGCGTCACACACCCCCTCCGCCCGGCTACCGGTATGTCTTCCGCCCTTGGCGGACGTGCCCGCAGACCGGCAGGCGGCTCTACGCGAAAGCGTTTGGGCTGCGGGCGTGGCCTATTCTGATCCCGGAGTAGCCACCCCACCCAAATGAACGGGAGGCGCGGTGAGCGCGCCTCCCACCCTCAATGCAAAAGTGAAAGTTCTGAACATGAAATCCAAGACGTTCAAAGTCGGCCGCAGTGCCAAGACGGGCCGCTTCACCACGGTCAAGAAGGCCACGCAACGCAAGTCCACCCATGTGGTGGAGACCATCAAGAAGAAGTGACGGTCATCGTCGTGCCCTGCGGCAGCGCTCGCGGGGCACGACATTTCACGGGAGAGCAACATGGTAGAATACACCGACCTTCCGCTCGAGGCGGCTGAGCTGATCCAGCGCCAGTATGACATTGACCGCGCCGACGCCGGACCCAAGGCCCCGGTCTCGGGCTTCCGCTACAGGGGCGTCCAGATTGAGAGCCGCTGGGCTGTGATGGATGAGCTGGACACGATGCGCCGGATCATCGACGCGATGCCCGAGCTGATGGCGCGCCGCCTCGAAACCATCTGGTGCGATTCAAACGCCGGGGCCTGCTACACGGTCACTGTGCGCGTTGACCTTTGGGTACCGAACCTTCGGTCAGCCATTAGCGAAGCTGTGATGGAGGCGGGTGGCGGCCATAACGGCATCATGATCGAGGCGGACGGCGCCAATGGTTGTCACTTCGACCCAGATTGGGGTGAATTCGAATGACCCCCCCTTTTTCTCCAGAGAGAGCTTGCCATGAGAGAGCCTAACCCGCCTCCTCTCGCCGTCGCCGTCGCCGTCGCCGTGGTTGGGGTGGAGGTGTAGGCAAAGCTGAACCGATTGACGTTCTCAGTCACGCTCAGCCCGAACTCTGGATATGCTAGGACGTAGATCATCGAGACAGGACGAGACGTTCGGCATCTTAGAACCTCGACCGCTTTGTTCCGCACTACGGACCCCGGAGCCCTGGACGATCCTGCGCGGTGCCCTGAAGGTCCGCTTCGGGTAAGCTGCGGTGCAGCGACAGGCGAGTTCGCCAATGGCCGCTTCGGGCCTAAGCGCCGGGGGATATGGCGGACAAGCGTCGTCTTTCCGGTTCCTGGCGGCCCACCCACGGCGATTATGCCCGCAGCCGCGAGAAGGGCTGCACTTGCGTGTTGACTCTCGGATTGCCCGATTTTCGATGTATGCTGCGCGCACGACGGAATTCTTTCTCATCTAGATATGGCAACGGAAGTACCCTGCCGTCTGCTTCCCAAAGGCGACGATCCCTAAGTATAGCGGCAGGCTTAATCCTCTTCCCGGCGTCAATCTATGCAGCCTTTCTCGCCATCTCTAGGATACGCTCATATTCGCTCTGCGACGTCTCGCGCTTTCGGATCTCTTCTTCGATACGAAGGACAATCGGCACGTAGGCCACGCCATCAGACCTCTCCGAAACGATACGGATCATGATCTGGTGTACTTTTTGCAGTCTCTCGAGAGTCATCCCGGGCTCCGTTCAACCTCTAGCACCGAGGAAGTCGGTTCATCGATGGGGACACGGAAATCGTAACCCTCGAACTTTTGCCGCAGGGCCCGGGGAGGCCGCTGCCGAGATCGTCTCGATCAGAAATGCGGGCGAGTTCTGCCGCCGGGTGTGCTGGAAGAATCCATCAGGATGAATTTGCGCGGCTCAAGAGCGGCCATGGGCTACGCCTCGGCGCGAGCCTTTCGAGAGCGGTGTGTGGGGCAGTTTGTGGGGCAAAATCCTGCCCTCAAAAAGCAAAAGCCCCAAGAAACCAAGGTTTCTCGGGACTTTTCTGCTTGACAGTGGTGCCGGTGAAGGGACTCGAACCCCCGACCCCATCATTACGAATGACGTGCTCTACCAGCTGAGCTACACCGGCGCCGTGGCGGGGTCTTTAGCACCCAAACCGGGGGGTGTGTAGACCCTTTTTCACCCTCACTCGTTTTGCGCGGCGCCGGTTCCGCCGACCAGCAGCGGCAGCATGCCGGACCCGCCCGGCAGGGCCAGCGGGGCCGCCGGGGCCGTCTTCCAGGTGATCGAGTCGAAGGCGCCGCAATTCTTGCAGACCGCCTGCCAGGAATCGTGGATCGTGCCGCAATTCTCGCAGATCCACTGCGGTTCGCCGGGCGCGCTGAGGGCCGAAGCCAGATAGCCGCGCACCACGCTGTCGTCGGCGCCCTGCCCCCGTTCGATCGCGGCCATCAGCGTCAGCACGCGCACGGTGGCGCCGGTCTCGGGCAGATCGCCCAGGGCCTTGCGGGCCTCGACGAAATCCTCGGCGGCGATGTTCAGCTCTGCCAGCAGCATGCGGGTTTCGCGGTCATCGGCGCGCAGCGCGGTCAGCTCGGCAAAGCGGGTCAGCCGGTCCTGCGGGGTTTCGTCCGGCACGATTTCCGCATAGGCGGCGGCCAGGTCGGGATGGGGCTGGGCCTCCCACGCGCGCTTGATCAGGCGGCTGGCCAGGTTGGGCTTGCCCTGTTCCACATAGGCGCGCGCGGCCATCACCGCGGCGGGCACCAGATCCGGCGACAGGCGGTTGGCCTCCAGCGCCAGTTCGTGGGACTTGGCCATCTTGCCGTCCACGGCGCAATCGCGGGCCTCACACAGGGCCAGCACAGCATCGCGCCGCTTGTGCACGTCGCGGGGGAGAGAGCCGTGGCGCAGCTTGGCGTTCAGCGTTTCGCGCGCACCTTTCCAGTCCTCGGCTTGGGCCTGCAGCTTCAGCAGGGTGTCCTGGGTTTCACCGTGACGCGGCTTGATGGCAAAGGCCTTCTCGGCCAGCTTCATCGCGGTGTCGGTGTCGCCCTCGGCCAGCTTCTGCTTCATCAGGCCACACACGCCCACGAACCGGGTCTGGTCGATCGTGACCATCTTCTTGTAGGTTTCGGTCGCCTTCTTGTTGTCGCCCAGCATCTCGGCGGCCTGGGCGGCCAGAATGTTGGTCAGTTCCGGTCGGCGCAGGTAGCGTTCCGCCTTGGTCGCGTTCGCCATCGCCAGCCGCGCCTCGCCAGAGGCCAGCGCGATCATCCCATCGGCCAGCGCCTGGAACCCGCGCCGTTCGCGCGAGCGCGAGAAATAGCGCGAAATCGCGGTTTCATCCCCGTTGATGAAGCGCAGCACCGCCACCAGCAGCCCGGCAACCTTCAGCACCAGCCACACCGCCGCGACCAGCAGCAGCGCGACGATGACCGCCTGCAACGGTCCCAGCACGAATTCCACGTCGCCCACGGCGACACGCAGGCCGGGGCCGTTTTCCATCAGCAGGTTCGCGCCATAGGTCAGCGCGGCCACGAGGACGACGAAAAGGAGAATCTTGAGAAGAGACCAAAGCATGTTCCGGGCGTCCTCAGTTGCTGTTCAGGGTCTGCTCCAGCGCCGCGGCGGCGGCAACCGCTTCGGCCCGGGCGGTTGCATCCGCGACCCAGCCGGCCATTTCGGCGCGGGCGGCATCGGGCAGAGCGTTCAGTTCGTCCAGGGCAGCGGCCAGATCGCCCGCACGCAGGGCAGCCTCGGCGCGCGACAGCACGGCATCGGCATCGTCCCCCTCGCGCGGGCTGAGCGAGCGCATGCCCAACTGGCTGCGCAAGAAGGCCGTCATCCGGTTCGCGACATCACCATCGGCCTGTTCTTCCAGGGCGGCGTCCAGGGCGGCGCGGGCAGCGGGCGGATAGTCGGATTGCAGTTGCGCCAGGGTGGGCACGCCCTGCGCGGCGATATCGGCCAGCGCGGCAGGCACCTCGGCATCGCCCAGCTGATCCAGCGCGGGGGCAAAGGGCGCCCCGCTGGCCAGCGCGGCATCGATCCGCATCATGGCGGCGCGCGCCTCGACCGCGGCGGCGCGGTCCATGGCGGCGGCAATCTCTGCCTCGGATTCATCGGCAACGGCGGCCACGGAATCGGCCAGGCGGGTGTTTTCCTCGCGCTGCGAGGCCAGTTCGGCGCGCATCGCCTCGATCTCTTCCTGATAGGCGGTCAGGGCGGCGGCGGCCTCGTCCCCGCCGCCGGTGATTTGCACCTCTTCCAGCGCGCTTTCCAGCCCGGCGACCTGTTCGGCCAGCGCGTCGATCCGCGCCTCGAACCCAGACAGGTCGGGCATTTCCACCGCGCTGGCGCCGGTGGGCAGTTCGGCAACCCGGCCCTCAAGCGCGCTCAGGCGGTCGGCCAGCGTGGCCAGTTCCTGCCCAGCGGCCGGATCGGCGGTGCCGGGGAAGGGCCAGCCCTCGGGCTTGATATAGTTTGCGGCGCCGTAGCCCACGCCGGCGGCCAGCACGCCGCCGATCAGCGGCATCAGCAGCCCGCCCTTGCGCCGGGGCGCGGGGTGGCTGGCCTTGTCCTGTTCGGGCTGGGCCTTTGGCGTTTCGTCGGTGGCCTCTTCGGCGGTTTCCTCGACGATCTCGGCATCCTCGACCGGGGTTTCTTCGGTCACGTCGCCGGGCGTGTCATCCTGCGCGCGGGGCTCCTCCGCGGTGTCGCCCTGGGGCAGATCGGTAGAGCTCTCGGTGATCTTTTCGTCTTCGGTATTCGCCACGGGAACCCGCCTTTCGATTCGCTACGCAAATTGTCACACCCTTGCGCGACCGCGCGCACCATACTGAGTCGGCCTCACAGCCTCAAGGCGCGTGCGCTGCGGCAATCAGCGTGTCCAGCCCGTCCAGCATGGCCGGTCCGTCCGGATAACTGGCCTGAACGAAGGCCGCAGGCTCTGGCCCATCCCAGGCCGCGGTGACGGCGGCGCTCATGCTGACGATGGCCAGCTTGCCGGGGCAGCCCTGCAACTGCTTGGCCACCAGCGCGGCCGAGCGGGGCGAAAACAGCGGCAGATAGGTCAGCGGCGCATCCGCAACGGCCTGTTTCACCGCCGGGTCGAAATCCAGCGGGCGCTGGTCATAGACCACACGCTCATCCGCGTCGAACCCACGCTCGCGCAGCGCTGCGGCGATGTTGCCCCGGGCATGTTCGCCGCGCAGGTGCAACAGCCGCCCGCCGGGCGGGTCGGCGGCAACCACCTTGACCAGTTCTTCGGCCGTGCCGTGGGCAGAGCGGGCGGAAAACCCTTCGGCCCGCGCGGCGCTGGCGGTGCGGTCGCCCACGCAATAGGCATGCGGGCTGCGATCCTGCGTGACACGGGCCAGCCCCGCCACCCCGTTTTCAGAGGTGAACATCACACCGCCCACACCCGCCAGCGAAATCGGTTCCTCATACAGGACGATTTCCATCACCGGGGCGGTGGCGATCGCGAAATCGGGACCAAAGCGGTCGGTGAATTGCCGGACGAAACGATCCGATTGCGCGCGCGGGCGCGTCATCAAAAGCAGGGGCAGACGGTCGGCCATGGGGTGCCTCGCGGGATTGTGCAGGGAACAGGCTTGGTGTTACCTGCCAGCCGGACCCGACGCAACGGCAGAGCCATGGGCGACACCCTCACCATCCTAGGGCTGGAAAGCAGCTGCGACGACACCGGCGCCGCCGTGGTGCGGGCGCGCGGCGATGTGCCGGAAATCCTGTCCTCTGTCGTGCAGGGGCAAACCGCGCTGCACGCCGCCTTTGGCGGGGTGGTGCCGGAAATCGCCGCCCGCGCCCATGCCGAGCGGCTGGACATCTGCGTGGAACAGGCGTTGGGCCAGGCCGGGGTGACGCTGGCCGGGATCGACGCAATCGCCGTGACCGCCGGGCCGGGGCTGATCGGCGGCGTCCTGTCGGGCGTGATGTGCGCCAAGGGGCTGGCCGCGGCCACGGGCAAGCCGTTGATCGGGGTGAACCACCTGGCCGGGCACGCGCTGACGCCACGACTGACCGACGGGCTGGAATTTCCCTACCTGATGCTGCTGGCCTCGGGCGGGCATTGCCAGTTTCTGGCAGTACGCGGGGTGGACGATTTTACCCGGCTGGGCGGCACCATCGACGACGCCCCCGGAGAGGCGTTCGACAAGACCGCGAAATTGCTGGCCCTGCCCCAGCCCGGCGGCCCCGCGGTCGAGGCCGAGGCCGGAAAGGGCGACGCGAAACGGTTTACCTTCCCCCGCCCGCTGATGGACCGGCCCGGCTGCGACATGTCCTTTTCGGGGTTGAAAACCGCCCTGCTGCGCGCCCGCGACAGCATCATCGCCGAAAAGGGCGGCATCCCGGTGCAGGACCGCACCGATCTGTGCGCAGGCTTTCAGGCCGCCGTGCGCGACGTTCTGGCGGGCAAGGCCCGGCGCGCCATCGCCGCCGCCCCCGAGGGGCTGAGCGCGCTGGCCGTCGCCGGGGGGGTCGCTGCCAACCGCAGCATCCGCGCCGCGCTGCAAGAGGTCGCGGCAGAGGCCGGCCTGCCCTTTGTCGCGCCGCCGCTGCGGCTGTGCACCGACAACGCCGCGATGATCGCCTGGGCGGGGCTGGAACGGTTCCGGCTGGGCCATCGCGACGACATGACCCTGGCCGCACGCCCGCGCTGGCCACTGGATCGCACCAGCCCGGCCTTGCTGGGCACCGGCAAGAAAGGAGCCAAGGCATGAGCAGGATTGCAATCGCCGGGGCGGGCGCCTTTGGCACGGCGCTGGCCGTGACCCTGGCCCAGGCCGGTCGGCCCGTCACCCTGTGGGCGCGCAACTGCGATGCGGCCCGGGACATGGTCAAAACCCGCGAAAACCTCCGCCTGCCCGGCGTTCCCCTGCCCGAAAACGTGACAGTGACCGCCGATCTGGATGCGCTGCGCATCTGCGACCCGGTCCTGCTGTCCGTGCCGATGCAGGCGCTGGCCGGGTTCCTGCGTGACGCTGCCGCCACCCTGGATGGCCGCGCGCTGGTCGCCTGTTGCAAGGGGGTGGATATGACCACCGGGCGCGGCCCGACGGCCATCATCGCCGGGGCCTGCCCGACTGCCGTTCCCGCCGTGCTGACCGGCCCCAGCTTTGCCGCCGATATCGCACGCGGCCTGCCCACCGCGCTGACGCTGGCCTGTGTCGATCCCGACCATGGCACCGCGTTGCAGGAACGGCTGTCCACGCCCACCCTGCGGCTGTATCGCAGCGGCGATCCGGTAGGTGCCGAACTGGGCGGCGCGTTGAAGAACATCATGGCCATCGCCGCCGGCATCGTGATCGGCGCGGGCCTGGGTGACAGTGCGCGCGCCGCGCTGATGACCCGCGGTTTCGCGGAAATGCAGCGCTTTGCCCGCGCGCAGGGGGCAGAGGCCGAAACACTGGCGGGGCTGTCGGGTTTTGGCGATCTGGTGCTGACCTGCACCAGCACCCAGTCGCGCAACTTCCGCTATGGCGCGGCATTGGGGCAAGGCGCGTATTTCGACCCCCAGATCACGGTCGAGGGGGCGGCAACCGCCCGCGCCGTCGCCGCCATCGCACAGGCCCGCGGCATCGACATGCCCGTGACCCAAAGCGTGGCGCAGGTGATTGACGGCCAGCGCAGCATTGCCGAGGCTGTAACAACCCTGCTGTCCCGCCCATTGAAAGAGGAATGACATGCCCCTTTACGCCCTGATCTGCCGGGACAAGCCCGGCCACCTGGACACCCGCACCGCCAACCGACAGGCGCATCTGGACTATGTCGCCGAAACCGGCGTGGTCACACTGGCCGGGCCGTTTCTGGACGACGCGGGCGCGATGTGCGGATCGCTGGTGGTGATCGACGTGGCCGACAAGGCCGCCGCCGAAGGATGGGCCGCGAACGACCCCTATGCCAAGGCCGGGCTGTTCGAGGATGTCACCATTCAGGCGTGGAAACGGGTGGTCGGCTGATGGCCTACTGGCTGTTCAAATCCGAACCCAACACCTGGGGCTGGGACGACCAGGCGGCCAAGGGCGCGGCAGGCGAGGAATGGGACGGCGTGCGCAACTATCAGGCGCGCAACAACATGCGCGCGATGAAGCTGGGCGATCGCGGCTTTTTCTACCATTCGCTCAAGGAAAAGGCGATCGTCGGCATCGTCGAGGTGATCGCCGAGGCGCACCCGGACAGCACCACCGACGATCCCCGCTGGGAATGCGTCGACATCAAGGCCGTTGAACCGATGCCAAACCCCGTGACGCTGGACATGTGCAAGGCCGAGCCGCGGCTGGCCGACATGGTGCTGGTCAACAACTCGCGCCTGTCGGTTCAGCCGGTCACGGACGAGGAATGGCGCATCGTCTGCGAAATGGGCGGGCTGTAGCGGCCCTTATCCCACCTCGCAGGCGGCCAGCAGCGCCATGTTCAGGATGTCGTTCACGGTGGACACCGTGCCGCAGATCTGGATCGGCTTATCCACGCCCGCCAGGATCGGACCGATCACCGTGGCGCCTGCCATTTCCTGCATCAGCTTGACCGAGATCGAGGCCGAGTGCCGCGCCGGCACGACCAGGATATTCGCCGGGCCCGTCAGGCGGCAGAACGGATATTTCGCCATCGCCGTGGGGTTCAGCGCAACGTCCACGGTCATTTCGCCGTCGTATTCGAAATCCGCCCCGCGCTTGTCCAGCACCGCCGAGGCCTGGTGCATCTTGATGGCGCGTTCGCTGACCGGATAACCGAAGGTCGAGAACGACAGGAAGGCCACGCGCGGTTCGATCCCCAGGCTGCGGGCGACCGCTGCGGCGCGTTCGGCGATGTTGGCCAGGTCCTCTTCCTCGGGCCATTCGTGGACCAGCGTGTCGGCGATGAACACGATCCGCCCCTTGTGCAGCAGCGCGGTCACGCCGACCGCCCCGTCCTGTGCCTTGGCGTCAAAGACGTGGTTGATCAGTTCCAGAACATGGGCCGATTTGCGCGTGGCCCCGGTGACCAGCGCGTCGCCATGCCCATGGGCCAGCATCAACGCGGAAAAGACATGCCGGTCCCGCTGTGCCAGGCGGTTGATGTCATGGGCATCGAACCCCTTGCGCTGCAAGCGTTGGTAAAGGAAGGAACGGTACGCCTCCAGGTGCCGGGTCTTGGCGGCGTTGACCACCTCCAGCTCGCGGAAGGCATCGCCAAGGCCAGCCTGTTCCAGCTTTTCCTTAACGTCCTGTTCGCGGCCCACGACCATCGCCTTGCCATAGCCCGCCCGCTGATAGCTGACGGCGGCACGCAGCACGCGTTCGTCGTCGCCCTCGGCAAAGATCATGCGCGCCTGCGCGGCCTTGGCGCGTGCGGCGATCCCCGACAGCACCGATGCGGTGGGGTCCATCCGGGCCTTCAGCGTGTGCTGATACCCCTCCATGTCCACGATGGGGCGGCGCGCGGCGCCGGTTTCCATGCCCGCACGCGCCACCGCAGGCGGGATGGTGTAGATCAGCCGCGGGTCGAACGGTGTGGGGATGATGTAATCGCGGCCAAAGGCCAGCTTTTTGCCGTAGGCCATCGCGACCTCATCCGGCACATCCTCGCGGGCCAGTTCGGCCAGGGCCTCGGCGCAGGCGATTTTCATCTCGTCGTTGATGGCGCGGGCGTGGATGTCCAGCGCCCCGCGGAAGAGGTAGGGAAAGCCCAGAACGTTGTTCACCTGGTTGGGATAGTCGCTGCGCCCCGTCGCCACGATTGCGTCCGCACGCACGGCGTGGGCCTCTTCGGGCGTAATCTCGGGGTCGGGGTTCGCCATGGCGAAGATCACCGGATTGTCGCCCATGCTGGCCACCATTTCCGGGGTGACCGCGCCCTTGACCGACACGCCCAGGAACACATCGGCGCCCTTCATCGCGTCCTCCAGCGTACGGGCATCGGTCTGGGCGGCGTGGGCCGATTTCCACTGGTTCATCCCCTCGGTGCGGCCCTGGTAGATCACGCCCTTGGAATCGCAGGCGATGCAGTTGTCGTGCTTGGCGCCCATCGCCTTGATCAGCTCCAGACAGGCGATCCCGGCGGCCCCCGCGCCGTTCAGCACGATCTTGCAATCCTCGATCTTCTTGCCGGAAATATGCAGCGCGTTGATCAGACCCGCCGCGCAGATCACCGCCGTCCCGTGCTGGTCGTCGTGAAAGACGGGAATGTCCATCTCTTCCTTGAGCCGCTGCTCGATGATGAAACATTCCGGGGCCTTGATGTCCTCAAGGTTCACACCGCCAAAGGTCGGCCCCATCAGGCGCACCGCCTTGATGATCTCTTCGGGGTCTTCGGTGTCCAGCTCGATATCGACGGCGTTCACGTCCGCGAAGCGTTTGAACAGGACCGACTTGCCCTCCATCACCGGCTTGGAGGCCAGCGCGCCCAGGTTGCCCAGCCCCAGGATCGCGGTGCCGTTGGACACCACCGCCACCATGTTGCCCTTGGTGGTATAGTCATAGGCGGCCTCGGGCGTATCGGCGATGGCCTCGACCGGAACGGCGACACCGGGCGAATAGGCCAGGCTCAGGTCGCGCTGCGTGGTCATCGGCTTGGTCGCGACGATCTCGTATTTCCCCGGAACCGGGTCGATGTGATAGCTCAGCGCCTCTTCGGGGGTGATCTTCGAATTGTCGGCCATGTCGCGGGTGTTCTCCTGATGCTTGTTCGCGTCATAACCGGCGGGGGCGCAAGCCTCAACAGAATTGGGAATTGTCGCTTTTCGCCAACCGGCGCGGTTTGTAAGGTCGCCGGACCAAAAAACAGGGGGGCAAGGCGTGAGCGGGACCAGCGGATCCGTCACACCGATGATGGCGCAATACCTGGAGATCAAGCAGGCGCATCCCGGCGCGCTGCTGTTCTACCGGATGGGCGATTTCTACGAGATGTTCTTTGACGACGCGGTGGCGGCGGCCACCGCGCTGGACATCGCCCTGACCAAACGCGGCAAGCATCAGGGCGAGGATATCCCGATGTGCGGCGTGCCGGTGCACGCGGCCGAAAGCTATCTGCTGACCCTGATCCGCAAGGGGTTCCGCGTGGCCGTCTGCGAACAGCTGGAAGATCCCGCCGAGGCGAAAAAGCGCGGGTCCAAGACGGTGGTCAAACGCGGCGTGGTGCGGCTGGTCACCCCCGGCACGCTGACCGAGGATTCCCTGCTGGAGGCCCGGCGCCACAATTTCCTGGCCGCATTTTGCGTGGTGCGCGATCAGGGCGCGCTGGCCTGGGTGGACATTTCCACCGGCGCGTTCCGCGTGATGCCCTGCCCGCCTGTGCGGTTCGGCCCCGAACTGGCCCGCCTAAGCCCGCGTGAGGTGCTGCTGTCCGAGGCGCAGGAAACCGATTGGGCCGAAACCGTCACGGACACGGGCGCTGCGCTGACGCCCCTGTCACGCGCCAGTTTCGACAGCACCTCGGCAGAGGCGCGCCTGACGGGCCTGTTCGGGGTGGACACGCTGGAGGGGTTTGCAACCTTCACCCGGGCCGAGATGTCGGCGATGGGCGCCATCGTCGATTACCTGGAGATCACGCAAAAGGGCAAACTGCCCCTGCTGCGCGCACCCGTGCGGGAATCCACCGGCGCCACGGTCCAGATCGACGCGGCCACCCGGCGCAACCTGGAACTGACGGCCAGCCTGTCGGGCGCGCGCGCGGGCAGCCTGCTGGCCGCGATCGACCGCACCGTGACCGCGCCGGGCGCGCGTCTGCTGGAACGGCGGATTTCCAGCCCCTCGCGCGATCTGGCCACGATCCGGGAACGGCTGGCCGCGGTGCGTGCGCTGGTGGACGATGGCGCGCTGTGTGATGCGTTGCGCGGTGCGTTGCGCAAATGCCCCGACATGGACCGGGCCCTGTCGCGTCTGTCGCTGGACCGGGGCGGCCCGCGCGATCTGGCGGCGATCCGCGGCGGGCTGACCCAGGCCGGGGCGCTGGCCGATCTGCTGGCCCGCGACGACCTGCCTGACGGGATCGCCACGGCCCGCGCCGCGCTGACCGGCCATGACGACATGCTGGACCTGCTGGATCAGGCGCTGGTGGCCGAACCGCCACTGATGCTGCGCGACGGGGGCGTGATCGCGCCGGGGTTCGATGCCGATCTGGACGAGGCCCGCACCCTGCGCGACGAGGGGCGCTGCGTGATCGCTGGAATGCAGGCAGAGTTTTCGGCGCAGACCGGGATTTCCTCGCTGAAGATCAAGCACAACAACGTGCTGGGCTATTTCATCGAGGTCACCGCCACCCACGCGGACAAGATGCTGTCGCCGCCGCTGTCGGAAACCTTCATCCACCGGCAGACCACGGCAAACGCCCTGCGCTTCACCACGGTGGAACTGTCCGATCTGGAAACTCGCATCCTGAACGCGGGCAACCGCGCGCTGGAAATCGAAAAGCACCTGTTCGAACGCCTGCGCGCGGCCGTTCTGGACCGCGCTGGCCCCATCGGGCAGGCCGCCGCCGCGCTGGCGGAAATCGACCTGTCCGCCGCGCTGGCCGATCTGGCGCGCGAGGCCGACTGGTGCGAACCGCAGGTGGATGACAGCCGCGCCTTTGCCATCCAGGGCGGCCGCCACCCGGTGGTCGAGGCCAGCTTGCGCGCGCAGGGCACCGGACCCTTTGTCGCCAATGATTGCGACCTGTCCAGCGGGGCGGAGAGTGCCGCGATCTGGCTGCTGACCGGGCCGAACATGGCCGGGAAATCCACCTTCCTGCGGCAGAACGCGTTGATCGCCCTGCTGGCCCAGGCGGGCAGTTTCGTGCCCGCAGCCCGCGCCCAGATCGGACTGGTGTCGCAACTGTTCAGCCGGGTGGGCGCGTCTGACGATCTGGCGCGGGGGCGGTCCACCTTTATGGTGGAAATGGTGGAAACCGCCGCGATCCTGAACCAGGCCGATGACCGCGCGCTGGTGATCCTGGATGAAATCGGGCGCGGCACGGCGACCTATGACGGGCTGTCGATCGCCTGGGCCACGCTGGAACATCTGCACGACGTGAACCGCTGCCGGGCGCTGTTCGCCACCCATTACCATGAGATGACGGCACTGGCCCATAAACTGGCAGGCGTGGAAAACGCCACCGTCGCGGTCAAGGAATGGCAGGGCGAGGTGATCTTCCTGCACGAGGTGCGCAAGGGCGCGGCCGACCGATCCTACGGAGTGCAGGTGGCGCGGCTGGCCGGGCTGCCCGCATCCGTCGTGGAACGGGCGCGGGTCGTGCTGGAAGCCCTGGAAAAGGGCGAGCGCGAGGGCGGGCGCCCGCAAAAGACCCTGATCGACGATCTGCCGCTGTTTTCCGCCGCGACAGAGGCGGCGCCGGCCCCTGCCCCCACACCGGCTGGCCCCTCACCGGCCGAAGAAAAGCTCGCCGGGATTCACCCCGACGAGCTGTCACCGAAACAGGCGCTGGACCTGCTGTACGAACTGAAGGCGCTGAGCCGCGCGGATTAGGACGCGGGCGTGGACGACACGCCCACCTGCGCGGGCCGCAACAGCCGGTCATGCAGCATGAAGCCCACGGCCATCACCTGGATGATATCGCCCGCCTTGGTGTCGGGCACCGGGGCCTCGAACATCGCCTGGTGGTGCTGCGGGTCGAACGGGTCGCCGACCTCGGGCGCGATGCGTTCGATCCCGTGCTTGGAAAACACGTTCAGCAATTCGCGCAGGGTCAGTTCCACCCCTTCCAGAAACGCCTTGTTCGCCTCGCGCTGTTCGTCGGTCACGATTTCCAGCGCGCGCGCAAGGTTGTCGTAGACGGGCAGGATGTCCCGGGCCAGCTTGGACCCGCCGTAGTTCTCGGCCTCGCGCCGGTCGCGTTCGCTGCGCTTGCGGGCGTTTTCGGCATCGGCCAGCGCCCGCATGAAGCGGTCGCGCAGTTCGTCCCGCTCGGCACGCAGGGCGTCGACATCCTCGGGCGGGGTTTCAGGCTGCGCCGCGGCCGGATCCTCGGCAAGCGCCTCTTCGGGGGTCTCGATCTCGATCTCTTTCTTGTCAGCTTCCGCCATGGTTTATCCCTTGCCCCGGTCAGAAATGAGTTTGCCAACCACCTGCGCCGTGTAATCCACGATCGGCACGATCCGCCCGTAATTCAGCCGCGTCGGGCCGATCACGCCTACGGCGCCGATGATCTTACGGTCCGCGTTCATATAAGGAGAGACGACCAGAGAGGAACCCGAAAGTGAAAAAAGCTTGTTCTCCGACCCGATGAAAATGCGCACGCCCTCGCCTTCCTCGGCGCGTTCCAGGAAATCGACGATATCGCGCTTGCGTTCCAGGTCGTCGAACAGGGTTCGGATGCGGTCCAGTTCCTCGGCCTCGGCGCTGTCCTCCAGCAGATTCGCCCGTCCCCGCACGATCAGCCGGGCGGGCGCCTCGCCCTCGTTTTCCCAGGCGGCGATGCCCGCCTGCACCATCGTTCGGGCCAGCTCGTCCAGTTCCTGGCGGCGGCGGGTGATCTCGTGGCTCATCACCTCGCGCAGTTCGCTGAGGGTGCGGCCCTCTGCCAGGGCATTCAGGAAATTCGCCGCCTCCCGCATGGATGACGGCGTCTGACCCGGCGCGGGCCGGAACACGCGGTTTTCAAGGTGCCCATCGGCAAAGACCAGAACCGCCAGCGCCCGGTCGTGGCTGAGGCTGACAAAATCGATATGCTTGATCGGGGCCTCGTGCTTGGGCGCCAGGACCAGGCTGGCGCCGTGGGTTACGCCCGACAGGGCCGCGCCGATCCGGTCCAGCATCGACCCGACATCGCCGGCATTGCTGCCCAGGGTCGCGTCGATCTTTTCCCGATCCTCGATTTCCAGTTCCTGCACTTCCAGCAGGCCATCGACGAACATCCGCAGTCCCAGCTGCGTCGGCACCCGCCCGGCGGAAACATGCGGACTGTCCAGCAGGCCCAGAAACTCCAGATCCTGCATCACGTTGCGGATCGTCGCGGCGCTGACCTTTTCGGACATCGACCGCGTCAGCGTGCGCGACCCCACCGGATCGCCAGAGGCAAGATAGCCCTCCACCACCCGGCGAAAGACCTCTCGGCTCCGGTCGTTCATCTCTTCGAGGATCTTCGAACTCTCGTTCACGTCGCTCGCTCTCCACCACGGGGCGCGGGGCAGTTAAAGGCCAGGATTTCCGCAGGTCAATCGGGGTTGCATCGGCGCGCCCGTCATGTGAGCAAAGCGCCAAGCCGCAGAAAGGAAATCCCATGCGCCCCTCTGGACGTGATGTAAGCGAAATGCGCAAGGTTTCAATTGAAACCGGCGTGACCAAACATGCCGAAGGATCGTGCATGATCCGCATCGGCGATACCCATGTTCTGTGCACCGCCTCGCTGGAACCGCGCGTGCCGCCGTTCCTGAAAAACTCGGGCCTGGGATGGGTCACCGCCGAATACGGCATGCTGCCGCGCGCCACCACAACCCGCATGCGGCGCGAGGCAACCGCCGGCAAGCAGGGCGGCCGCACCGTGGAAATTCAGCGCCTGATCGGGCGCAGCCTGCGCGCGGGCGTGGATCGCGTGGCCCTGGGCGAACGTCAGATCACTGTCGATTGCGACGTGATTCAGGCCGATGGTGGCACGCGCTGTGCGTCCATCACCGGCGGCTGGGTCGCGCTGCGTCTGGCGGTGAACAAACTGATGAAGGCGGGCGAGATCACCTCTGACCCGCTGATTGACCCGGTGGCGGCGGTGTCCTGCGGGATCTATGCCGGGCAACCCGTACTGGACCTTGATTACCCCGAGGACAGCGAGGCCGGCGTTGACGGCAATTTCGTGATGACAGGATCGGGCCGCCTGATCGAGGTGCAGATGTCCGCCGAGGGCGGCACCTATACCCGCGACCAGATGAACGCCCTGATGGACCTGGCCGAAAAGGGCGTGGGCGAACTGGTTGCCGCGCAACAGGCCGCGGTCGGGGGCTGACGCGATGCGGCGGTTTTCCGGCGACCGGCTGCTGGTGGCGACCCATAACAAGGGCAAACTGGAAGAGATCGCGCATCTGTTGCAGCCCTTCGGCGTGTCGGTCGTCGGCGCGGGTGACATGAACCTGCCCGAACCGGACGAGACCGAGACCACCTTCGTCGGCAACGCCCGGATCAAGGCCCACGCCGCCGCCACCGCCACCGGCCTGCCCGCGCTGGCCGATGACAGCGGGCTGGAGGTCGAGGCCCTGGGCGGCGCACCGGGCGTCTATACCGCCGACTGGGCCGAAACCGGCAATGGCCGCGACTTTCCCATGGCGATGGAACGCGTCTGGCGCGAGCTGGAGGCTGCGAGCGCCCCCGAACCGCGCCGCGCCGCGTTTTGCTGCACCTTTGTCATGGCCTGGCCCGACGGCCAGGACGAGGTGTTCGAAGGCCGCATGCCCGGCCGCATCGTCTGGCCCATGCGTGGCGATCAGGGGCACGGGTTCGACCCGATCTTTCAGCCCGAGGGATATGATGTGACCTTTGGCGAGATGGACCGATGGGAAAAGAACAAGATCAGCCACCGCGCCCGCGCCTTTGCCAAGCTGGTGGAGATCTTTGACCGCTGAGGATTGGCGCGCGGGCGGCTTTGGCCTGTACCTGCATTGGCCGTTTTGCCTGGCTAAATGCCCCTATTGCGATTTCAACAGCCATGTCGCGGCGGACATCGACATGGACGCATGGCAGGCCGCCTACCTGTCCGAAATCCGCCGGGTCGGCGCTGAAACCGGCCCACGCATTCTGAACAGCGTGTTTTTCGGCGGCGGCACGCCCAGCCTGATGTCGCCCGACCTGGTCGATGCCATCCTGACAGAGGTCCGCGCCACATGGCCCTGCGCCAATGACCTGGAGGTCACGCTAGAGGCCAACCCAACCTCGGTCGAGGCGGGACGGTTCGCCGGATACGCACAGGCCGGGGTCAACCGCGTTTCCCTGGGGGTGCAGGCGCTGAACGATGACGATCTGCGCCGGTTGGGGCGGATGCACACGGCGGCCGAGGCGCGCGCCGCCTATGACATCGCCCGCGCGCAGTTTCAGCGGGTCAGTTTCGACCTGATCTACGCCCGGCAGGATCAATCGATGGATGCCTGGCGCGCGGAATTGGGCCAGGCGCTGGCCATGGCCGTGGATCACCTGTCGCTGTATCAATTGACGATCGAACCGGGCACCGCCTTTGGCGACCGGCTGGCGCGCGGGGGTCTGCGCGGCCTGCCTAACGACGATCTGGGCGCCGATCTGTACGCCGCGACGCAAGAGATTTGCGAATCCGCCGGCCTGCCCCCCTACGAGGTGTCGAACCACGCGCGCCCCGGCGCGGAATCCCGGCACAATCTGGTCTATTGGCGGTCCGGCGATTACGCGGGCATCGGCCCCGGCGCCCATGGGCGGTTGACCCTGAACGGCACCCGATGGGCCACCGACACGCCACTGGCACCGGCCCAATGGCTGACCCGCGTCACACAAACGGGGAGTGGAGAGTCCACCCGCAACGCCCTGAGTGCCGCCGACCACGGGGTCGAATACCTGCTGATGGGCCTGCGTCTGGCAGAGGGTGTATCGCTCTCTCGCTATCGCGGGATTACTGGCGATCCTATAGAACCAAATAAAATCAATGGCTTGCAGGGTTTAGGGTTGCTTGAAACCGACGGCGATACCCTGCGCGCAACCGCAAGGGGCCGCAGCCTGCTGAACGCCATTCTGCGAGAGTTGCTGCCCGATTGAACCCGGTCAATCGAAACTGCCGGACGGTGTATTTCCCAGCACCCCGCACAGGCGGTCCAGGGCGTCCAGATCCTTGTAGGCGATGACCACCCGGCCCGATCCGTCCGTGCTGTGCTCAATCGACACGCCCATACCCAGGCTTGCGGACAGATCCTGTTCCAACGCGCGGGTATCGGCATCCTTTTGCGGGGTCTTGCGGCGCGGCGCAGGTTTTTCGGCGTCCGTCCCGGCCTTGGCCAGCTTCTCGGTTTCGCGCACGGACAGCCCGCCCTGGATCACCCTGCGGGCCAGCGCGGCGGGATCCTCGGTGCTGACCAATGCGCGGGCGTGGCCCATGCTCAGCTGTCCATCCCGCAGATAGGCCTGCACCTCGTCCGGCAATTGCAACAGCCGCAACAGGTTCGCCACATGGCTGCGGCTCTTGCCCAAGGCCTCTGCCAGTTTTTCCTGAGTATGGCCGAATCGATCCATCAACTGGCGATAGCCCATCGCCTCTTCCACCGGGTTCAGATCGGCCCGCTGGATATTTTCAATGATGGCGATTTCCAGCACCTCGGTATCGTCGAGGCTGCGCACAAGGATGGGCACCTCGTGCCGTTGGGCCATCTGCGCGGCACGCCAGCGACGTTCGCCCGCGACGATTTCATACCGGCCCTGGTTTCGCGGGCTGGGGCGGACAATCAGCGGTTGGATCACACCCTTGGCCCGGATCGAATCGGCCAGTTCCTTCAGCGCCTCTTCGGAAAACTGGCGGCGGGGCTGGTCGGGGTTGGGTTCCAGTTGGTCCAGTGCAACCACCTGATCCGCGCGCGCAGGCGCGGTGACGGTGCCAGCGGTATCCTCGGGCGTCAGGTTCACATCTGCCATCAGCGCGGACAGACCCCGCCCCAGACCGCGTTTTTCCGGTTTCTTGCTTGCCATGTTCTGCCCTTCTTACGCCGTCGCAGGAACCTTGGATTGCAGCATCTCGCGCGCCAGGGCGCGATAGGCCTGTGACCCCTTGGACGCGGGATCGTATTCCAGGACCGGCATCGCGAAAGAGGGCGCCTCGGACAGGCGCACGTTGCGGGGAATCACGGTCTGGAACACCAGATCGCCCAGATAGGCCCGCGCATCGTTTTCGACCTGTTGCGACAGGTTGTTGCGGCGATCCGCCATGGTCAGGACCACGCCCTCGATCCGCAGGCCCGGATTGGCGCTCTGCCGCAATTCGCGCACCGTCAGCATCAGCTGCGACAGCCCCTCCAGCGCGAAAAACTCGCTTTGCAGGGGGACCAGCACGGAATGCGCGGCGACCATGGCGTTGACCGTCAGCAGCCCCAGGGCCGGGGGGCAATCGATCAGGACATAATCCAGCTTGTAATCGTCGATCGCCGGTTGCCGCAGCGCATCGTGCAACAGGAAACTGCGCTTTTCGGTCGAGACCATTTCGATATCTGCGGAACTCAGATCCGTTGTCGCGGGCGCGATCAGCAGGCCGTCGATCGAGGTGGGGCGAATCACTTCTTGCAGCGGCGCATCCTCCAGCAACAGGTCATAGGTCGTGTGGGTGCGCTGCTCTGCCTCGATCCCCAACCCGGTCGAGGCATTGCCCTGCGGGTCGATATCGACGATCAGCACGCGCCGGCCCTCTTCGACCAGGGCGGCAGCAAGGTTGATCGCGGTGGTGGTTTTCCCCACGCCCCCCTTTTGGTTGGCGATGGCGACAATCTTTGGCCCGGCGGGGCGAGTGGGATCAGACACGGGCTATGCCTCCGATTTGCAGGATGACGGCCTGGGGATCTGTCGTGCTGGGGATTTTCTGGACCGTGAACCGCCAGGTTGCAAGCGCTGCCTCCAGTTCCTGATCATGGCGCGCGCCCTTGGGGAACAGGGCAACGCCATCAGGCGCCAGATGGCGGGTTGCAAAGGACAACAGGTCGGTCAACGGCGCCAGCGCGCGCGCCGACAACACATCCGCGCCCTGCGGTGGCGCGGCCTCGATTCGCTGGCTCAGGACATTGGTGTTTTCCAATCCCAGTTCGCGCGCCGCCGTGCGCAGGAACGTTGCCTTGCGCAGATCGCTCTCGATCAGGGTCACGCGCATCTGCGGGGCTGCGTCTGCGGCCAGGATCGCAATCACCAGACCGGGAAAACCGCCGCCGCTGCCCAGATCCACCCAATGTGCTGCATTTTTCGGGGCCAGGTCGAACAGTTGGGCCGAATCGGCGATATGCCGGGTTTCCAGATCCTTCAGCGTGCTGCGCGACACCAGGTTGATCGCCGGGTTCCATTTGCGCAGCAGCGCCGCGTAGGCGGACAGCCTTTCGGATGTTTCACGTGGAACATCGCGCGTGACGGTCATGCGGTCCGCCGCTCCATCTGGCGCAGGCGCGCCAGGATCAGGGTCAGGGCCGCCGGTGTCATCCCATCAATGCGCCCCGCCTGGGCCAGCGTTTCGGGGCGGGCGGCGGTCAGCTTGGCCTTTAGCTCGTTCGACAGCCCCTCGATCCGGTCATAGGGGAAGTCCGCGGGCAGAACCTGCGCCTCATCCCGGCGCATGGCGGCGACATCCTGTTCCTGCCGCTTGATGTAGTTCGCATAAAGCGCGTCCCGTTCGATCTGGGCGCGCGCCTCTGGATCGACCTGGGCAAGCTCTGGGTCCAGCGCCAGCAGATCGGCAAAGCCCACATCGGGAAAGGCCAGCACATCCATTCCGGTTCGGCGGTTGCCGTCGGCGCTGACGCGAATCCCCGCCCCTGCGATCTGGCGCGGGGTTAGTGACAGCGCCTCCAGCCGCGCGCGGCCCGCGGCGATTCGCGACATCTTGTCCTCGAACACGGTCCGCCGGGTTTCGCCCACGCAGCCCAGTTCGATTCCCTTGGGCGTCAGCCGCTGGTCCGCGTTGTCCGCCCGCAGCGACAGGCGGAATTCTGCGCGCGAGGTGAACATGCGATAGGGTTCCGAAACGCCCCGCGTCACCAGATCGTCGATCATCACGCCGATATAGCTGTCGGTCCGGCCAAAGGTCACGGGCCCCTGCCCCGCCGCGTGCCGGGCCGCGTTCAGCCCGGCCACCAGACCCTGGGCCGCGGCCTCTTCATAACCTGTGGTGCCGTTGATCTGCCCGGCCAGCCACAGGCCCGGGACATCGCGCAGTTCCAGCGTGGCCGACAGCGCGCGCGGATCGATATAGTCGTATTCGATGGCATAGCCCGGTTGCAGGATTTTCACCTGTTCCAACCCGACGATGGACTGCACATAGGCCTGTTGCACCTCTTCGGGCAGAGAGGTCGAAATACCGTTGGGATAGACAGTCGGATCGTCCAGCCCCTCGGGTTCCAGGAAAATCTGGTGGGACTCCTTGTCGGCGAACCGCACGATCTTGTCCTCGATCGAGGGGCAATAGCGCGGGCCGACGCCCTCTATATGGCCGCCATACATGGCAGAGCGATCCAGGTTTTCGCGGATGATCGCATGGGTGCGGGGGTTGGTGTGGGTGATCCCGCAGGCCACCTGTCGAACGAACACCCCCTTGGACAGGAACGAAAACAGCACCGGATCATCGTCGCCGGGCTGATCCTCCAGCCGATCCCAGTCGATGGTCCGCCCGTCCAGGCGCGGCGGCGTGCCGGTTTTCAGGCGCCCCAGCGGCAGGGCGAAGTCGCGGATGCGATCCGCCAGGCGAATCGATGGACGGTCACCCATGCGCCCGCCCGCGATCTGGCGATCACCGATATGAATGACCCCGTTCAAGAAGGTGCCGGTCGTCAGGATCACGGCGCAGGCGGCAATTTGCGTACCGTCGGCCAGAGCCACCCCGGCAATGCGCCCGCCCTCGTCGATCAGATCGGCAACCTCGCCCTCGATGACCTGTAGGTTCGGCGCATCGGCCATGAAATCCTGCATCGCTTGGGCGTAAAGTTTGCGATCGGCCTGGGCGCGCGGGCCTTGCACGGCTGGTCCCTTGCGCCGGTTCAGCAGGCGGAACTGGATGCCCGCACGATCCGCCGCCTGCCCCATCACGCCATCCAGTGCGTCGATTTCGCGGACCAGATGGCCCTTGCCCAGCCCGCCAATCGCCGGATTACAGGACATCACGCCGATATCGCCGTGCCGCAGGGTTACCAGCGCGGTGCGCGCCCCCATGCGTGCGGCGGCGTGGGCGGCCTCAGCCCCAGCATGGCCGCCCCCCACGACAACGACATCAAAGGTGCGATGTTCCACGTGAAACAATCCTCATTTGCCCAGGCAGAAGCTTGCGAATATCTCGTCCAGCACATGCTCGACATCGACGCGGCCCACTAGGGAATCCAGCCCCCGGATCGCCCGGCGCAGATCCTCGGCCGCCAGTTCCGCGGCCTCCATCCCCAGCGATAGCTGATTCTGCGCGTCCCCGATAGCCGCCCGCGCGCCGATCATAGCTTGTCGATGGCGTTGCCGCGTCGCTGTCTCTGCCCGTGCGGCCCGTGTTTCCAGAACCGAGGTAATGCGCGCCACCAGTTCCGCAACCCCCTGCCCCGTCTTGCCCGACACCGCCAGACCGGACGCGCCGCCCAGATCGGCCTTGCCATGCACCACGATGTCATCCGGGCCGGGCCGCAACCCCTGGGTTTCACCACGCTCATCCAGCAGGAACACCCGCAAATCCGCCGCCTGCGCCCGTTCGATGGCGCGCGTAATGCCGATGGTTTCCACCGCATCCACGCTGTCGCGCAGCCCGGCGGTGTCCAGAATCGTGACCGGCAGGCCATGCAGGTCCATCCGCACCTCGATCACATCCCGCGTGGTGCCCGCGTGTTCCGAGGTAATCGCCGCCTCTCGTCCCGCCAAATGGTTGAGCAGCGTAGATTTCCCCGCGTTGGGCGGCCCGACAATGGCAACCTCGAACCCCTCGCGGATGCGTTCGGCCACGGCGACGCCATCGATTTCCCCGGACAGTTCCCCGGATACCCCATCCAACAGGGTGCCGACCTCGGGCGTTACGTCCACGGGCACCTCTTCGTCGGCGAAATCTATTGTGGCCTCCAGCAACGCCGCGGCGCGGATCAGGCGCGTGCGCCAGCTTTCCGCCCGCACGCCCAGGGCGCCGGACAGAACGCGCAGCGCCTGTCGCCGCTGTGCTTCTGTCTCTGCCTCCAGCAGATCGCCCAAACCCTCGACCTGAGCCAGGTCCAGAACGCCGTTTTCCAGCGCGCGGCGGGTGAATTCGCCCGGTTCGGCCAGGCGCAGGCCCGGCATCCGGCCCAGTACGTCCAGAACTGCGGCGACGGTGGCCGGGCTGCCGTGACAATGCAGTTCCACCACCTCTTCGCCGGTGAAACTGGCGCCTTTTTCAAAACGCAGAACCAGCGCCTCGTCCAGCAACACACCGTCAGGATCGGTCAGGCGGCGCAGCCCCGCAGCGCGCGGCGTGGGCAAACCGCCGGCCAGCGCCTGCCCGGCCTCAGCCGCGCGCGACCCGGACAGGCGGATAACGGCGACGCCAGCCTTCCCGCGCGCCGTGGCAAGGGCAAAGATCGTGTCCACCGCTCATCCTCGGGCGCGGGCGCCTCAGGTGTTCATGGAATCGAAGAACTCGGAATTCGTCTTGGTCTGTTTCAGCTTGGAAATCAGGAACTCGATCGCGTCGGTCGTCCCCATCGGGTTCAGGATGCGACGCAGAACAAAGGTCTTTTGCAGATCGCCCTTGTCGACCAGCAGATCCTCTTTCCGGGTGCCGGATTTCAGGATGTCCATCGCCGGGAATACACGCTTGTCCGCGACCTTGCGGTCCAGCACGATTTCGCTGTTCCCGGTACCCTTGAATTCCTCGAAAATCACCTCGTCCATCCGGCTGCCGGTGTCGATCAGGGCGGTGGCGATGATGGTCAGCGAACCGCCCTCTTCGATGTTCCGCGCGGCGCCAAAGAACCGTTTGGGCCGTTGCAGGGCGTTGGCGTCCACACCGCCGGTCAGCACCTTGCCCGAGGACGGAACCACCGTGTTATAGGCCCGGCCCAGACGGGTGATCGAGTCCAGCAGGATCACAACGTCGCGCTTGTGTTCGACCAGGCGCTTGGCCTTTTCGATGACCATTTCCGACACCGCAACGTGCCGCGTCGCCGGTTCGTCGAAGGTCGAGGAAATCACCTCCCCCTTCACCGAGCGCTGCATGTCGGTCACCTCTTCGGGGCGCTCGTCGATCAGCAGGACGATCAGATAGCATTCCGGGTGGTTGGTCTCGATCGAATGGGCGATGTTTTGCAGCAGCACGGTCTTACCCGTGCGCGGCGGCGCCACGATCAGGGCGCGCTGGCCCTTGCCGATCGGGGCGACCAGGTCGATGATCCGGGCCGAACGGTCCTTGATCGTCGGATCCTCGATTTCCATCTTCAGCCGCTCATCGGGGTAAAGCGGCGTCAGGTTATCGAAGTTGATCTTGTGCCGCGCCTTTTCCGGTTCCTGGAAATTGATCGCGGTGACCTTGGTGATCGCGAAGTAACGCTCATTCTCGCGCGGGGCATGCATCACGCCCTCGACCGTGTCGCCGGTGCGCAGGGAATGCTGGCGGATCATGTCGGGCGAGACGTAGATATCGTCGGGGCCCGGCAGATAGTTGGCCTCGGGCGAGCGCAGGAACCCGAACCCGTCTTGCAAGACCTCAAGCACGCCGTCGCCGGCAACCTCCCAGCCATCTTCGGCGCGCTCTTTCAGGATGGCGAACATCATGTCGCCCTTACGCATGGTCGAGGCGTTCTCGATCTCCAACTCCTCAGCCATGGCGAGGAGGTCCTTGGGGCTTTTCGCCTTGAGATCGGCGAGGTTCAGGCTGTCTTGTATCATGGGATGCTTTGCGAACGGGGGCGCAGGAATGGCGCGGCCTGGCATGAACAGGGAAATCGCGGGCCGGACGGCCCGCGTTGACCCCGCTGAATAATCGCGGGGCCGAGTCGTGTCAATCGCTCAGAACTTGAAGATCACGGAAAACACGATGACCAGCATCAGCAGCGTCGGCAGCTCGTTCATCATGCGATAGGCCTTGCCGCTGCGCGTGTTGGTTCCGGCGATGAATTCCTTGCGGCGCAGGCCCAGCCACATATGGAACCAGGTCATCGCGATGATCGCCGCGCCCTTGGTATAGGGCCAGATGGTGAACCAATCGACGATGCCGGGCGTAAAGACCAGCATCAGCCCAAAGATCCAGACCGCGATCAGCGACGGGTTCATGATGTAGCGGTACAGCTTCATCTCCATCACCTGAAAGATCTCGTCGGTCTTGTCCCCGACCTCTACCCGCTCGACGTGATAGACGAAGATGCGCGGCAGATAGAACAGCCCGGCCATCCAGGTCAGAACCGCGATGATGTGCAGGGATTTCGTCCAGGGATAGGCCGCGGCCAGGAAATCTAGGATCGGATCGAACATCGGGGGCCTCGCTCTTGGGCAATGTCCTGCTCTTCTATGAAAAAATAAAAAGAAAAGAAAAGAGATGATGTTTTGGTAGGGCCTGTGGATAGTGGGGATTATCGGGTTATCCAGCGTTCTGCACACGGGCTGGGCGCCTGTGGATCAATCTGGTGAAAACTTCGTCAAGATCGCCCGCTACCTAAATTATCATAATATAATCAATATTTTACAAGGATTTTTGTTCTTAACACTCTGTGGGTAAAACTGAACGACTCGGTCTGGGGGCGAGTCGTTCACAGCGATGCGGTTCACTTGTCCCTTGGGGTGGAATCCGGGGCTTGGCTTGACTTTTTGTCGCGTGCCCGGCACCCCGGCAGTAAAGGTCGGGTTTGTTCCATTTCATCCCCGGTTTGTCATCGTCCTGTCCACAGGGTTGTCCCGACATGAGTCAACGTATCGTCCTGGCCTCGGGCTCGCCGATCCGGCGGCATCTGCTGCAACAGGCGCATCTGGATTTCGACGTGATACCTGCCCGCGTGGATGAGGACGCGATCCGAAACGGCATGCAGGCGGAAAACGCCACACCCGAAGAGATTGCCGAGGCGCTGGCCGCCTTCAAGGCGCAGCGCGTTGCCGAAAAAGACCCGCAGGCCCTGGTGATCGGGTGCGATCAGGTGTTGGCCCATCGGGGCGCAATCCTGGCCAAACCCGAAACGGTGGAAGAGGCCCGCGCGCAACTGCGCCGCCTGCGCGGCGGTAAACACGAACTGCTGTCCGCGGTGGTGATCTACGACGATCTGCAACCGCTCTGGCGGCATGTCGGGCGGGTAACGCTGACGATGCGGCCGTTTTCAGATACATTCCTGGATCATTACCTGGAACGAAACTGGGACAGCGTGCGCCAGGCCGTCGGTGCCTACAAGCTGGAGGAAGAAGGCGTTCGCCTGTTTTCCGCGATCGAGGGCGACTATTTCGACGTGCTGGGCCTGCCCTTGTTGCCGCTGCTGACCTTTCTGACAACACGCGGAGTGCTGGAGGCATGACAGACAGGATACCGCTGGCCGGCGTGATCGGATCGCCGGTCGCCCATTCCAAATCCCCTGCCCTGCATGGTCATTGGCTGAAACGCTATGGCATCGCGGGATATTACATCCCCATGGATGTATCGCGTGACGACCTGCGCGATGCGCTGGCCACCCTGCCCCGGATGGGTTTCGTGGGGCTGAATGTGACGATTCCGCACAAAGAGGCGGTGCTGGGCCTGGCCGATCTGGTATCGGATCGCGCCGCGCTGATCGGGGCCGCGAATACGCTGATCTTTCGCGCCGACGGCAAGGTGCATGCCGATAATACCGATGGCGTCGGGTTCACCGACAACCTGCGCCAGGGCGCGCCGGGCTGGGATCCGGCGGCCGGACCTGCGGCTGTTCTGGGTGCGGGTGGTGCGGCGCGCGCGGTGGTGTCCGCGCTGGCCGAACAGGGCGTGCGCGAAATCCGCCTGTCCAACCGCACCCGCGCCCGGGCCGAGGCGCTGCGCGCCGAGTTCGGCCCCAAGATTGTCGTCTATGACTGGGTTCAGGCCGGCAACATGATCGAGGGCGCGGCGACCGTGGTAAATACAACCTCGCTGGGGATGGTTGGAAAACCGGAATTCCGCGTGCCGCTGGACGGGCTGTCCCCGGACGCGGTGGTGACCGATATCGTCTACGCGCCGTTGGAAACCGCCCTGTTGAAAGAGGCCCGCGCGCGGGGCTGTGTCACCGTGGACGGTCTGGGCATGTTGCTGCACCAGGCCGCGCCCGGGTTCGAACGCTGGTTCGGTCTGCGGCCAGAGGTGGATGCAGCCGCCCGCGCGGTGGTTCTGGGGGAATGACCGCGCGGCCCTTTCTGCTGGGGCTGACCGGGTCCATCGGCATGGGTAAGTCCACCACCGCCGGGTTTTTCCGTGACCTGGGCGTGCCGGTCTGGGATGCGGACGCGGCTGTGCACCGGATGTACGCCCCCGACGGTGCGGCGGTGCCCGAAATCGCCGCGCTATGCCCCGATGCCGTACAGGATGGGGCCGTTGATCGCGCCGCGCTGAAAGAGTGGATCGCCCGCGATCCCGACGCCCTGGCGCGGATCGAGGCTGTGGTGCATCCCCTGGTCGCCCGCGACCGGGCCGATTTCATCGCCGCCCATCCCGATACCCCGCTGATCGTGCTGGATATTCCCCTGCTCTTTGAAACCGGCGCGCAGGATGAGATGGATGCGGTTCTGGTTGTCACCGCCCCGGCACAGGATCAGCGCGCCCGCGTCCTGGCCCGCCCCGGCATGACAGCGGCCCAGTTCGACGCGATACTGGCCAAGCAGATGCCGGATGCGGAAAAGCGCGCGCGCGCCGATTTCGTGATTGAAACCCGGTCCCTTGAACAGACCCGCGCCGCGGTGCAAGCCTTGGTCGACAAGCTGAGGGCAGAAAATGCGTGAAATCGTTCTGGATACGGAAACCACAGGATTTGAGCCGTCCGAGGGCCACCGTATCGTGGAAATCGGCGCGCTGGAGCTGTGGAACCACCTGCCCACCGGCAAGACCTATCACGTCTATATCAACCCCGAACGCGACATGCCCGAAGAGGCGTTCGGCGTGCATGGCATCGGCCCCGACCTGCTGCCCGCCCCGCGTCCGCCGAAACCCGGTGAGGTCACGCTGAAGGACAAGCCGGTCTTTCGCGCCGTGGCGCAATCGTTTCTGGATTTTGTCACCGATGCGCGGCTGGTGATCCACAACGCCAGTTTCGACATGAAATTTCTGAACGCGGAACTGTCCTGGGTGGGGTTGCCGCAACTGCCGATGCAACAGGCGACCGACACGCTGGCCATGGCCCGGCAGAAATTCCCCGGTTCGCCCGCGACGCTGGATGCGCTGTGCCGCCGGTTCGGGGTGGACAACTCTGCCCGGGACAAGCACGGGGCGTTGCTGGACTCGGAAATCTTGGCCGAGGTCTATCTGGAACTGATCGGCGGTCGACAGCCCGATTTCGCGCTGGCAACCGGCGGGCATGGCGGCGGCACATCAGCCGCCGGGGGCGAACCCGAGTGGCGCCCGCGTCCACGGCCCAACCCCCTGCCCCCGCGCATCACACAGGACGAGGCCGCCGCCCACGCCGCCTTTGTTCAGGGCATGGGCGACAGCGCGCTGTGGAGCGAGTTCGACTGAGCGCTAGACGTTGCCCGAGGGCTGTTGCTGCTGCTGTTGTTGTTGGGCGCGGCGCAGGATTTCCTGGCGGTACAGGGCGACGAAATCCACCGGCTCCAGGTTGACGGGCGGGAAGCCGCCGTCGCGGGTCATGTCCGACACGATGCGGCGTACATAGGGGAACAGCATGCGCGGGCATTCGATCAGCAAGAAGGGGTGCAGCTGATCTTCGGGCACGTTCTCGACGTGGAAGATGCCGGCGTAATCCACTTCCAGCAGAAAGATGGGGGTGCCGTCGGCCTTGTTCTTGGACGACACCTTGTACTTGTTCACGATCTCGTACTGATCGTCGGTCGGGCGCTTGCGCACGTCCATTCCGATTTCGACGGCCAGTTCCGGGGTCACGTCGCCCTGCAGGTTCTTCTGCGCGGCGATGTTTTCAAAGGAAAGGTCGCGAATGAACTGGGTGACGATGCGCAGCTTTACCTGCGATTGCTGTTCAGCGGCGCCCTTGGGTTCGGTCTCGCTCATGGCATGCTCCTGCCGGGGTTGCGTCGGGCGTTGCTTTAGCATCTTGGCCGACAGCCCTCAATGCTGTGTCCAGCCCGAGGGCCCGTCATTGCGCGGCCGGGTGCGGTCCAGTTCCTCAAAGTCGCCCTCGATGATGTCGGGGCCATGCGGATCGGGGCGGCGCGGCCCGGCGCCCGTGCTGGTAAAGGTTGCCGTCTGCACCACCATCCGGCGCGACAGCCAGCGATAGGCCGCGGCGCGCACAGCCGGGATCAACAGGGCAAACCCGATGGCATCGGTGAAAAAGCCCGGCGTCAGCAACAGCGCGCCGGAAAACAGGATCATCGCGCCATGGGCCAACGGTTCCGCCGGATCGCGCAGTTCCTGAAAGGATCGGCGCAACTGGTCCATGGCCCGTGCGCCCTGCTGGCGCAGCATCATCGTGCCCAGGGCCGCGGTCAGCACCACAATGGCCAGCGTCGACCACAGGCCGATCACCCCGCCAACCTGGATGAACAGTGCGATTTCAATCAGCGGTGTCGCCAGAAGCAACAGGAAAAGCCACATGGGAAACCTCTTTCGCCGGGCAGGGCCGGTAGACTTGACCCCGGCCCTGCCTTACATATGTGCGGTGACGATCCGATACAAACCCAATGGCGCGGCGCGAGGTTCCAATGAGTTCTGCCATCATCCAGCTTCTGGTTCTTGCCGGGATCGCGGTGTTCCTGATCCTGCGCCTGCGTTCTGTCCTGGGCACGCGCGAGGGTTTTGAAAAGCCGCCCGTTTCGATGCCCGATCCCGCCGCCCGCCGGAACAGCGACCGGCACGGGTTCGAGGTCATCGAAGGCGGGGTGGATACCGACATCACCGATCACGTCCCCGATGGCAGCGAGGCCGCCAAGGCCCTGGCCGCGATGAAGCTGGCCGAGCCGGGCTTTGCCGTGGGTGAGTTTCTGCACGGCGCGCGCGGTGCGTATGAGATGATCCTGATGGCCTTTGAAAAGGGCACACTGGACGAGGTGAACCCCTTCCTCGCGCCCGATATCCGCGACAGCTTTGCCGAGGTTGTGAAGCTGCGCGAGGATCAGGGCCTGACGGTCGACGCCAGTTTCGTCGGCGTGCGCGAGGTTGTGCTGAAGGATGCCACCTACGACCGGGAAACCGGCGAGGCAGAGCTGACCGTGAAATTCGTGGGCGAGCTGATCTCGGTCGTGCGCAACAAGGCCGGCGACGTGATCGAGGGCAACCCCGACCAGATCCGCCGCCAGCGCGATGTCTGGACCTTTGCCCGCCGTATGGGCGTGGACGATCCGAACTGGCAACTGGTCGCCACCGGCGAATGAGCCGCAGGCTGGTTGCCGCGCTCTGTCTTGGGCTCGCGATGGGCGGGGCAGGGGCACATGCCGACCAGCCGGTGCGATTGCTGTCCTTCGAGGATCTGAAGGGGTGGGCCGCCGACGATCACGGGGCGGCCCTTTCGGTTTTTCGCGAAACCTGCCCGGACCTTGATGCGCCCGAATGGAAATCGGTCTGTGCGCTGGCCAGCCAGCAGGATAACAGCAGCGCGCGCCAGTTCTTTGAATTGCTGTTCCGCCCGGTCCTGGTCGGCAGCGGAACACCGGCGCTGTTCACTGGTTATTATGAGCCCGAGTTGCAGGGCGCGCGCCGTCCCGATGCCCGCTTTCGCTATCCGATTTACCGCAAGCCGCCAGAATTGCGCCCCGGCACCCGCTGGCACACTCGCCGCGAGATCGAGGAACAGGGCCTGCTAAAGGGCAGGGGCCTGGAAATCGCCTGGCTGGAAGATCCGGTGGAGCTGTTCTTTCTACAGGTGCAGGGGTCGGGCCGTATCCGCCTGCGCGATGGCAGCGCGCTGCGCGTCGGCTATGGCGGCAAGAACGGGCATGATTACCGTTCCGTCGGGCAGGAACTGGTGCGCCGGGGAATTTACCGGCCGCATCAGGTGTCGGCGCAGGTGATCCGGTCCTGGGTGCGGCGGAACCCGCAGGCCGGGCAGGACTTGTTGTGGCACAATCCGTCCTACGTGTTTTTCCGCGAAATCGGCAACGTGCCCGCCGATAAGGGACCGTTGGGGGCGATGAACCGGTCCATCACGGCGATGCGCACGGTGGCGGTCGACCCGGCCTTTACCCCCCTTGGCGCCCCCGTCTGGATCGAAAAGGGCGGCGGCACGCCCCTGCACCGGCTGATGGTGGCGCAGGATACCGGATCGGCGATCAAGGGGCCGCAGCGGGCGGACATCTTTTATGGCACGGGAGAGGCCGCCGGGCGGGTTGCGGGCGCCGTACGCGACCGCGGGCGAATGGTTGTGCTGCTGCCGATCGACCGCGCGCTGGCCCTGACCGGGGCGGGCTGATCCATGGCCCGGCGGCGCAAAACCCTGTCCCCCGAAGAGCGGGCCTTGTGGGACCATGTCGCCCGGCAGGTGCAGCCATTGCACCCGCGCCGCCCCAAGGCCAAACCCCAGAAAACCGCCCCCATGCCCGACGACCCGCCGGCAGATCTGCCGGCGCCGCCGCCGCTTGCGCCCTTTACCATTGGGGCGCGCGCGCAGGATACCCAGCCCAGGACCGCGCCCTCAGATCCGCCCGTGCGTATGGACCGGCGGGCCTATACCCGGCTGAAAGGCGGCAAGCTGAAGCCCGAGGCCCGCATCGACCTGCACGGCATGACCCTGGCGCAGGCGCACCCGGCGCTGACCCGGTTCATCCTGTCCAGCCAGGGCCAGGGGCGGCGGCTGGTGCTGGTCATTACCGGCAAGGGCAGGTCGGGGGACGATGACGGCCCGATCCCCGAACGACGCGGCGTGCTGCGCAGGCAAGTGCCCCATTGGCTGACCCAGGCGCCCCTGTCCGCTGCGGTGCTGCAAACGGCGCCCGCCCACCGACGCCACGGGGGCGAGGGCGCGTTGTATGTCTATCTGCGCAAGCCGCGCCAGGGTTAGGGCTGTGCGGACAGGGCGGTCAGCGGCGACAGGATGACCGCGGTTGCGTTCTGAACGGTCAGCACCGTGCCGGGCAGCAGGCCGGGATTGACCTGCGCGCCCTCGTTCAGGGCGCGTTCTAGGCTGGGGATGTTGGACAGCACGCGGATCAGTTCCGGCGAGGTGCCGGGCGTGAAATGCCCCAAACCGCGCGAAAATTCGGTCACGTCCAGGATCGTGATGTCCAGGTCGGCCACGTCGTCGATATCGCCGACATTGCCCAACCGCCGCTGATCCCCCGACAGCCGCGCCGACAGTTGCAGCGCCCGGTCCCGCTTTGACGTGAATACGATCACGTCGCGCGGCATCCGGGCGATATCGCGAACCTGGCTGCGGAACACCTGAATATCGATGTCGGGGGAAAACAGCACCAGCCCGTCGATATCCCGCGCGACACGGCCGGGCCGTTCCAGCGACATGGTGCGCAGGGTTTCCATCGTCAGCAGCGATCCCATGGAATGCGCGACGATCAACACCTCTTCGGGACCGGCGGCAATAACGCTGTCCAGATAGCTGGCAAAACCGGACCGGGCGAACAGGGTGCTGTCGCGGTCATGGGCATAGCCAAGGGGATTGGCCGAACTGGGCCAAGAATAATGCAGCGGCACGCTTTCGATGCCGAAATCGTGGGTCAGCTGCGCGGTGCGATACAGCCCTTCGGCAAAATTCGTGTTGAATCCGTGTACGAACACCACCACGCCCCGCTTGCCGGGGGGGCGTTGCCGCAACTCGCGCGACAGCGCGGCGGTAAAGGCGCGCGGCGCGTCGTACAGATCGGCCGAAACGGTTACGAATTCCTCGCGCAGGTCGGGGTTGGCCCGTGGATAGCGCACGGTGCCGGGCTGCCGATCCGGCGGAATCGCGACCGTATAGGCGCCAAAGGTCAGGTCGGGGTTCCGCTCGTTCGAGAAATCGACGCTTTCGGTCGGGGTGCGGGTGGTCGCCATGAAGACCGTGTGCAGGTCGGCCTCTGGCGCGGCCGCGGGCACGACGACGATACCGCCCCGCGGGGCACAGGCGGCCAGCGCCACCACGATCAGAACCAAGAACACGCGGCGCACGGCACGCCCCCGATGGGAACCCCAGGATCAGAGGATATAGCGCGTCATGTCGGCCGAACGCGTCAGTTCCCCCAGATTCTTTTCGACGAAATCCGCGTTCACTTCAACTGCCTCGCCGCCCCGATCCGGCGCGGTAAAGCTGAGTTCCTCGAAAACCCGCTCCATCACCGTGTAAAGACGCCGCGCGCCAATGTTTTCGACGCTTTCGTTGACCTGCGCGGCGATGCGGGCCAGGGCGGCGATCCCGTCCTCGGTAAAGGTGACGTTGACCGTTTCGGTGCCCATCAGCGCGGTATATTGCCGGGTCAGGGCGTTGTCGGTTTCGGCCAGGATGCGGACGAAATCGGCCTCTGTCAGGCCACGCAGTTCCACCCGGATCGGCAGGCGGCCCTGCAATTCGGGCAGCAGGTTGGACGGCTTGGCGATGTGAAAGGCGCCGCTTGCGATGAACAGGATATGGTCGGTTTTCACCGGGCCGTATTTCGTGGATACGGTCGTGCCCTCGATCAGGGGCAGCAGGTCGCGCTGCACGCCCTCGCGGCTGACCTCGCCGCCGCGGGCATCGCTGCGGGCGCAAACCTTGTCGATCTCGTCCAGAAAGACGATGCCGTTTTCCTGAACCGAGTCCAGCGCCGTGCGCGTCACCGCCTCGTCGTCCAGCAGCTTGTCGGCCTCTTCCTCGATCAGAACGTCATAGCTGTCGGCGACGGTCAGCTTCTTCTTGATCGTCCGGCCGCCGAACGCCTTGCCGAACAGATCGCCCAGATTCATCATCCCGCCCTGCTGGCCCGGCGGCATGCCCGGGATTTCCATCATCGGCATGGGGTTGGACGTATCGGTCAGCTCCAGCTCGATCACCTTGTCGTCCAGCTCGCCCTTCTTCAGCTTGGTCCGGAACATCTCGCGCGTCTGTTCGCGCGCATCCGTTCCGGCGATGGCCTCGATCACGCGATCCTCGGCGGCCTGGTGCGCGGCGGCCTTGACCTCTTCGCGCATGTAATCGCGGGTCTGGTTTATCGCGGCCTCGACCAGGTCGCGGATGATCTGTTCCACGTCACGGCCGACATAGCCGACCTCGGTGAACTTGGTCGCCTCGACCTTGATAAAGGGGGCGCGGGCCAGTTTCGCCAGCCGGCGGGAAATCTCGGTTTTGCCGACGCCGGTGGGGCCGATCATCAGGATGTTCTTGGGGTATACCTCTTCGCGCAGGTCGTCGGGCAATTGCTTGCGCCGCCAGCGGTTGCGCAGGGCCACGGCCACGGCGCGCTTGGCATCCGCCTGCCCGATGATGAAACGGTCCAGCTCGGATACGATTTCGCGGGGGGTGAGGTCGGTCATTTTGCTCTGGGCCTCTTGGTCAGATCGAGTACGCTCGCGTTTCGGTCGCCGCCTTCAAGAAATGTTACCTCTGTGTAGAAGTCCCCAAGGTCAACAAATACGCCATTCTCTTCTGTCCACTCCCGCATTTGACGTGCACAGTTGTCACGCCAAGCCACCACCTCTACGCTCCAACCGATTTTGTGAAGTCTCTGCGCATCTGCAAAGAAACCAACTCCTTCGTCGGCACCTTTGCCATCGCCCGTCAGAAGAACAAGCGTTTCGGGTGGATAATCGTACCCAAGCCGAAGCATACGTGTCTGAAGTGCTTGGTCGACTGCCTGTTCTTTTCCGGATTGTGCGCCTCGCTCATACGTTTCGGGTTTCCGCCCTGTAATTGCTTCTATATGCCCCCAAACAGGATCGGACCGAGGCGGAACAGAGCCCACGCAGAACACTTGCTCAACGGGACGACCGTCTGCAGCAAGATCAATCAGATTTGGGAAATAGATCCTGAACTGCGCTTCCCGCCACTCGCGCCTCTTACAGTAGTCACGGCCTGACCAGAGTATGTTTGAGTTGTCCCAAATAATATGGACTTTTGTCATTTCGAAATCGTCTCCACCGTCAGGTTGCCGTTCGTGTAGACGCAGATATCGGCCGCGATCGCCATCGCCTTTCGTGCGATCTCTTCGGCCGACAGCTCGGTCTTCTCCATCAGCCCGCGCGCCGCGGCCAGGGCGAAATTGCCGCCCGACCCGATGGCGGCCACGTCATGTTCCGGGGCGAGCACGTCGCCCGCGCCGGTGATCACATACAGCTCCGCGCCGTCGCTGACGATCAGCATCGCCTCCAGCTTTTGCAGGTACTTGTCGGTGCGCCAGTCCTTGGCCAGGTCCACGGCGGCGCGCTGCAACTGGCCGGGCATGGCCTCCAGCTTGGCCTCCAGCCGCTCCAGCAGGGTAAAGGCATCCGCGGTGGACCCGGCGAACCCCGCCACCACGTCATAGCCGCCGGGCGACAGGCGCCGCACCTTGCGCGCGGTGCCCTTGATGACGGTGTTGCCCAGGCTGACCTGTCCGTCACCTGCGATGACCACCTGATCGCCGCGTTTCACGCCGATGATCGTGGTGCCGTGCCAGCCGGGAAAGTCGTTTTCCGCCATGTGGGTCCCCCTGATATCCGTCCGGGCCGATATATGCAGCGAATGCTGCCCCACAAGGCGCGCAACAAAAAGGGGCGCCGATGGCGCCCCTTTGTCTCAGTCTTGTGACAGGCGGATCAGATCGATTCCTCGATCCAGCTTTGCAGCGCGGCCTTGGGCGCGGCGCCGATCTTGCTGGAAACCACCTGACCGTCCTTGAACATGAACAGCGCCGGGATGCCGCGCACGCCCATCTGGGCGGGGCTGGAGGGGTTCTCGTCCACGTTGACCTTGACGATCTTGACCTTGCCCGCCAGTTCGTCCGACAGCTCTTCCAGTGCCGGGCCGATCTGCTTGCAGGGGCCGCACCACTCGGCCCAGAAATCGACGACGACGGGGATGTCGGAATTGCGCACCTCGGCGTCGAAGGTGTCGTCGCTCACGGCTTGGGTTGCCATCTGGTCTCTCCTTGGGAACCTGAATTCGATGCCGGAAGGTAAGTAGCGTGCCCCGCCCCGTCAAGGCAGGGCTGCCCGGGCCAGCGCCTCGGCCCCCAGGGTGCACGGGATCGTCATCAGCCGCCCGGTCCGTGTCCATAGGATCGCGGTTTCGATCTCTCGGCCCCTATAAACCTGCGCCAGCGCGGCGGCATAGGCCCCCATCTGCCGCAACAGGCCCTCGGGGCAATCGGCGGGGGTGTCGGGGACCAGGGCGTTGGTCTTGAAGTCCACCGCCAGCACCCGGTCCGCATCCACGATCAGCCGGTCCACCGTGCCGCGCAAGGTGCGCCCGGCGATGGGGGCGTGCAGGTCCACCTCGGCCAGGGTGCCAGGGGCAAAGACATGGGTCAGCGCGGGATCGTCCAGCAGGGCGGTCGCCTCTGCCAGCAGGGGGGCGTGCTGGGCCTCTGGTGCGGGCGGGTCGCAGGCGGCCAGCAGGGCGCGGGCCAGCGCGGGACGGTCTGCCGGGTCGGTGCCGGGCAGGTGTTCCAGCAGCAGGTGCAGCCAGGTGCCCCGCGCCATCGCGGCCTCGGCGGCCAGCCCGTCGGACTCACCCGCCAGCACCTTGGCGCCGCCCAGATCGGACGGGCTCAGCAGCGCGGGTGGCCGGGCAGGTGTGGGGGCCGGGGCGCGCGCCCAGCCGGGCAGGGGGGCCGGTCGCTGCGGGGCGGTGGTGTCCGTGGCCTGCGCGGGGCCATCCCAATCGCCCTGTTCCAGCCGCAGCCCGCGGCCAAAGGCGAAATCGTGCCCGCCCGCACCGCAGCGGCCCATCCCGGCCTGCACCTGGCTGTACCAGTCGTCGTCCTCTTTCGACAGTTCGCCCGCGGCCGCCACGATCAGCCATTGTTCCGCCCGCGTCATGGCAACGTATAACAGCCGCGCGCGTTCCTGGCGTTCACGCGCGACGCGGGTCTGGTGCGCAGCCTCCAGCGCGGGCGGGCGGGCGTCCGAGGGCGTCTTCCACGCCATGCCCAGGCCGGGCAGGTCATACAATTCGTCCCGGATGCGGATGTCGCGCTTGGCGGTGTCGGGCAGGATGACGATGGGCGCCTCCAGCCCCTTGGCGCCATGCACCGTCATCACCCGCAGCCGGTCACCGCCGGAATCCAGCTGGCGTTTTATTTCGACCTCTTCGCGGGCGATCCAGGCCAGGAACCCGGTCAGCGAGGGCACCTCTAGCCGTTCATAGGCCAGCGCCTGGGACAGCAGCGCGTCGATCCCGTCTTCGGCCTCTTCGCCCAGGCGCGCCACCAGCCGCCGCCGCCCGTCATGGCGGGTCAGGATACGATCCAGCATTTCGTAGGGCCGCAGGAAATCCGCCTCTCCCCGCAGATCGTCCAGGATTGCCACCGTATCGGCGCAGGCCCATTCGGCGTTGCGCAGGGCCTGGGCCAGGTGGCGTTCGGACCGTTTCGCCGCCAGCCGGTACAGCGTGCCCTCATCCCAGCCGAACAAGGGCGAGCGCAGCGCGCAGGCCAGCGACAGGTCATCCTCTGGCAGGGCCAGCCAGGACAGCAGCGCGGTCAGGTCGCGCACCGCCAGTTCGCCGCCGATCTTCAGCCGGTCGGCGCCGGCGACCTCCAGCCCCTCGGATTTGCAGGCGCGGATGATCTCGTGAAACAGGGCAGATCGGCGCTGCACCAGGATCAGGATGTCGCCTTCGCTTACCCTGCGGCGGATCAGTTGGCCGTCGCGATCCTTGCGCGCCAGGGTTTCGCCCCGGTCGATCATCGCGCGGATTTCCCCGGCCACCCGGCGGGCCAGTTGCACGCTGTGATGGGTATCGGCGCGGCTGTCCACCGGGTCGGCCCAATGGCCGGGATCGGGATCGGGCGTCTTTTCGATCAGCGGCCACAGATCCACCCGCCCCGGCAGATCCGCGTGAAAGGCGCGGTGCGTCATCTGCGGGTCCAGCCCGTCGCGCGCCCCGGGGGGAAAGGTTTCGTCGACCAGCGACAGGATCGCCGGGGCCGAGCGGAAGGAATATTCCAGGCTCAGTGCGTTCAAGTCCCGGCCGATGGCGCCCAGCCGGTCGGCGAACAGATCCTTCATCCGGTCGAACCCGCCCGGATCGGCCCCCTGAAACGAATAGATCGACTGTTTCTTGTCGCCCACGACAAAGATCGTGCGTTCAACATCCGCGCGCGCGCCCTGACCGGCGGTGAATTCCTGCGCCAGCAACTCGATCACCGCCCATTGCGGGGGGCTGGTATCCTGCGCCTCGTCCACCAGGATATGGTCCAGCCCGCCGTCCAGCCGGAACAGTACCCATTGCGCGACGCCCGGATCGGTCAGCAGGTCGCGGGCGCGCAGGATCAGGTCGTCGAAATCCAGCCAGCCAAGGGCCTGTTTGCGCGCCGCATAACGCGGCAAGAAGGCCGCGGCGAACCTGTGCAGCGCCAGCGTGCGTTCTGCCGCGGCCAGTGCCAGCCGCTGCGTGCGGGCGGTTTCGACGCGCTGCATCAGATCCTCCAGCGCGGGCAGATCGGGGCCAAGGGCTGTGCGCGTGTCCTTGGTGGGGAAGCTGCCGATCTTGGCCTGCCCGGCCTTGGCGCCAGAGGCGAACAGCAACGGCCCCTCCAGCGCCGCCAGTGTGGCCATGTCGGGGGCGGTGAAATCCAGCGGGGCCAGTTTCGCCGCGGCCTTGTGGTCATTGGTCGATCCGGCCTGTAAGGCCGGGATCACCCGCGCCATCAGGGGCGCCACATCGGCGGTGAACACGCCGCGCAGGATCGCGGCTGCGTCCATGCCGCGTGGCAGGCCCAGGCTGGACCAGATCGCATCGGCATCCGGGGGCAGGGGGATCGCGTCGCGGTGGCGCACGATTTCCCCGGTCAGCGCGTCCAGATCCGCCCCGGTATAAAGCGCCGCCAGCCCGGCCAGTGCGTCGCGATCCGGGCCGTCGGCGATGTCCTGAACGATATCGGCGCGCAGGCGTTTGGCGGCGCGGTCGTCCATTTCCGTGAACTGCGGCGACACCCCCGATTCCAGCGGAAAGCGCCGCAGCAGCCCCGCGCAGAAAGAGTGGATCGTCTGGATCTTCAGCCCGCCCGGCGTTTCGATCGCACGGGCAAACAGGCGCCGCGCCTCGCGCAGGGTGTCGGGGGCGATGGCGCCGTCCAACCCCAGCTTGTGCAACTCGTCCCGCAGCGCCGCATCGTCCAGCATGGCCCATCCGCCCAGCCGCTGGAACAGGCGGTTCTGCATCTCGCTGGCGGCGGCCTTGGTATAGGTCAGGCACAGGATGCGCTGGGGCGCCACCCCGTCCAGCAACAGCCGGGCCACCCGGTCGGTCAGCACCCGCGTCTTGCCGGACCCCGCATTCGCCCCCAGCCAGGTCGAATTGCCGGGATCGGCGGCCTGCACCTGCCGTTCGCTGGCCGGATCGCGTTTCATTCCCCGACCTCCTGCGGTTCGGGCGCGTCGGTTTCATCCCACTCGCCATGGCGCGACAGCAGGTCGTAATCGGTCACGTCCTCGCGCCGCTGCACGCGGGCGCGGGCGGTATAGCCCTGCTCGCGATCCCCATAACGGGCGACCAGGCGCACCAGATCGTCCCAGGTCTGGGTGGTCAGGTCGTTTTCCAGCGGGTTCATGACCGTTTTCGGCGGATTGCCCAGCCCGATATAGGCGACATGATCCACCGGCGCGGCGGCGATGTCCTGAAACCCGCCGCGTTCGGCGATGCAGGCCTCCAGCAGCAATTGCTTGTCGAACAGTTCCATCGTTTTCAGGGTCGGGGGCGTGCCGGTCTTGTAGTCATAGACCACCAGGCCGCCATCGCCGCGCTGATCGATCCGGTCGGCCTGCGCCGACAGGGTAAAGCCGTCGGGCAGCGTGACCCGCCCGTCGCGCTCGCGCGCCAGGCACCGGGCCTGCGCCTGCCGCGCGATTTCCCCGGCGATGAAATCTGGCGCGGCGCGGGCCATGCGGGCGCGCCACAACACCCGCGCGGCGGGCCAGGGGGCGTGGTCCTGCAACACCGCATCGGTCAGCGCCATCAGCCGGGCCTGGGCCTGCGCGGGGTCGGGCTCGATCGGTTGGTCCAGGAACGCCTCTAGCACCTTGTGCAGGATGGTGCCGCGCAGGGGGGCGTCGGCCTCTTGCTCTAGTGGGTCCAGCGGGCGCAGGCGCAGGATGTAGCGCGCATAGACCGCGTAGGGATCGCGGATCAGCCGTTCCACCCCGGTGACCGACAGCCCGCCGGGCCGGTCGGCAACCGGCGGGCACGGGGCGGGGCGGGGCGCGCGGGGCACCGCACGGTCGGGCCGGTCCAGCGCGGCGGCCATGTCCAGCCACCGCTGCCCGCGGTCGCGCATCGCCTGCAATGCGTCCGGGCCGCCGGGGCCGGGCAGGCCCGCCATCAGGTTGGTCAGCCGGTTCAGCCAGCGGGCGGGAACGGTCTGCGCCTCGGCATCGCGGATCGCGCGGGTCAGCACCACGCGGGGCGCGGCGATGGCCTGCTGAAAATCATGGGCGGCCAGCCCGATCTGACGTTCCGGCAGCAGCAGACCGGCCTGCGCCCGCATCTGCCGGTTCAGCCAGGGGTCGGGGGCGGGCATGGCGGGCCAACTGCCCTCGTTCAAGCCGGCCAGGATCACCAGATCGGCGCCCTGAACGCGGGCCTCCAGCGTGCCCCAGATCATGACGTCGGGATGGGGGGCGATGGCGTCGCGCACCTCGCCATCCTGCAACACGCTGTGCAGCAGATCGGCATAGTCGGCGGGCGACATCTCACCCCCTGCCGCAGCCTCGGCCATCAGGGCATCGCAGGCGGCGCGGGCCTGTTCCCCGGCGGTGCCGGTCCACAGCGCGCCGGTGTCCGCGCCGCCCGGCCCGGCGGCGAGCCGTTCGGTCAGCGACAGGTGCCGCGCGACATGGGCGGTCAGCGGCACGGTGCCAGCGCGGTCCAGCCCGTCCAGCGTGTCGGCCAGCCAGTCGGCCCAGTCCGCGCGCCCGTCCTGCGGCCCGCCCCCGGCCCAGTCGCGCAACGCCGCCCCATCGGGAAAGGCCGGGCCATGGCGGCGCAGGTGCAGTTCCAGTTCACGTGTCCACAACAGGTGCGGCCCGCGCGCCCCGCCGCCCGAGGCCGCCAGCGGATGTTTCAGCAGCGCCAGCAGCGCGCCCACGGTCAGCGGCTGTCCGAACAGCGCCGCCACCTGCCGCAGGAGCCGGCCCGGCGGGGACAGCGGCAGCGGCAGCCCGGCGCTGTCATCGGGGCGGATGCCCCAACGGTCCAGCGCGGCGGTGACCTGCCGGGTCAGCATCCGGTCGGGGGTAATCAGCGCGGCGCGCGTGCCGGTTTCAACCGCCTCGCGCAGGATCAGGGCGATGGCGCTGGCCTCAGCCCGGGGTGAGGGCGCCTCGACCAATGTCAGGTCTTGCGTGGCGGGGGCCAGGGGCGGCAGGGCGGGCCCCTCTTGCAGCCACTGATCGGTGACGGGCGCCGGCCGCAGCGCAAGCGAGACCAGCCGGTTCCGTTCGCGGCTGGGGGGCGCGGGCGCGGCGGGCCAGGGGCGCACCGCATCGGGGCCGCTGTCCAGCATGTCCATGATCCGGCGAAAGCGGTATTGCGGGTGATCCTCGGCGGCCAGCGCATCGTTAAGCCCGGCCCAGACCGGCGCGGGCATGTCGAAATCGAAACCGGGCAGCACCACCGCGCCCTGCGGCAGGCGCGCCACCGCCGCCATGAACAGCGCCGTCGCCCCCCGCGACCCGGTCGATCCGGCCACGATCACCGGGTGGTCGGGCGGGTCGCTGCGCCACTGCGCGGCCAGACGCTGAACCGCGATCCGTTGGCGTGCGCCTGCGCCGGGGTTCTGGTCCATCTCGGGGCCCAGATATTCCTCTACCAGCGTGACGAAGGCCCGCGCCCGCGCCCAGTGGGCCGACAGGTTGCCCACGTCCAGATCGTGCAGGGTTTGCGGGGCCACGCCCTCGGCCTGCATCTCATCCATCAGGGCGGCCAGGCTGTCGGCCAGGTCGAACAGGGCGCTGCGCGGGGCCAGGTCGGGCGCGCGGTCCAGCAGCGCAGCGACCAGTTGCGCCAGTTCCAGCCGGCGGCGCAGGGGCGGCACGGGCGGGGGCAGATCGGCCAGCACGGGGTGCCGGGCCAGGTCGGTAATCAGCCGGATGCGCGGCCACAGGCGCGGCGACCCCTCGGCCAGCAGTTCGTGCAGGCGCCGGCGCATCCGCTGGGTGTTTACCCACAGCTCGACCCGGGCCATGGCCTCGGGCGGCGCATCCTCCATATGCGCGGCCAGCCCGTCCAGCAGGGCGCGGGGGAAATCCACGCCGGGGGGCAGGCCGAACAGTTTGGGCGCGTCAGTCATCGCGGGCCTCTGCCAGCATGGCCTCTGCCTGGGTGATGCCGCCGGGGTGGCCCACATCGCACCAGCCGCCCCGGTGCAGCACACCGTATAGCCGCCCCTGGGCCAGCATGCTGTCCCACAGCCGGTTCAGGGAAAAGGCACTGTCGCGGATATCGGCCAGCAGGTCGGGTTTCAGGATCTGTGCCCCGGAATAGACCGCGCCGGGGCCGCGCGTCAGCCGCCCTGCCGCATCGGGGATGAAATCGCCTGTCCCCCCATGCCCACGCGCCCGGTCCCGCGGCACCAACAGCAACAGCCCGTCCATCCGCGCGCCATCCCATTCCGCGCGCAACTGATCCAGCGGGTTCGGCCCGGTCCAGACCGCATCGCTGTTCAGGCTAAACACCGGCCCTGCCCCCAGCAGGGGCAAGGCATGGCGCAGCCCGCCGCCGGTATCCAGGATGTCCGGCGCTTCGTGCGAAATCGCGATGCCGGGCCGCCCGGACAGGTGGGTGTGGATCTGATCGGCCAGGTAATGGGTGTTGACCACCACACGGCCCACGCCTGCCGCGTCGCACAGGTCCAGCGCGTGATCGATCAGCGGCCGCCCGGCCACCGGGATCAGCGGTTTCGGGCGGCTGCGGGTCAAATCCCCCATCCGCGTGCCGAACCCGGCGGCAAACAGCATCAGGGCCTGGGGCTGCATCGGCGGGCGATCCGGTGGCAAAGGGCAGGGGTGGGTTCGGGCAAGTGGCGCAGCACCAGGCTGCGCAGACCGGCCAGCGCGGGGTGGGACAGATCGTGCATCAAGTGCCCCCAGACGCGCGGCATCAGCGGCAGATAGCTGGGCTTGCCGTCCCGCAGGCACAGCCGGGCAAAGACGCCCAGGATACGCAGGTTGCGCTGCGCGCCCAGCAGGGCATAGGCACGGCGGAACGCGCCCGCATCGGCGCCGCTGGCCGCGATGTAGCGGTCCAGCATGTGCGCCTGCAGGGGCGGGGGCACGTCGCGGCGGGCATCCTCCAGCAGCGAGACCAGATCATAGGCGGGGTGGCCCACCATCGCGTCCTGAAAATCCAGCAGCCCCACGCGGGCCGTGCCGGTCCGGCTGGGCAGCCAGATCAGGTTTTCCGCGTGATAGTCGCGCAGCACCAGCACAGAGGGGGGCGCGTGGCGGGCCAGTTGCGCCCGGATCGCCGCGGCGAAGGCCTGTTTCGCACCGGCCGGGGCGGGACGGCCCAGGGCGGGCAGATACCAGTCGAACGGCAGGCAGGCCAGATCGGCCATCAGGTCCGCGTCATAGGCGGGCAGGATGCCGGGCGGCGGCGCGCGGTGCAGATCGGCCAGCAGATCCACGGCGGCGGCATACAGCGTCGGTTCCAGCGCGGGGTGGCGCGGGATCACACGGGCGAACAGGGCGTCGCCCAGATCCTCCAGCAGCAGGAACCCGTTTTCCGCATCCTCTGCCAGGATCGCGGGGGCCGACAGGCCCAGCCCCGACAGGTGGCGCGCGATGGCGGTAAAGGGGCGCACGTCCTCCCCACGCTGTGGGGGGGCGTCCATCAGAACCGCACCCGCCCCATCCGGCCCGCCGGTCAGCCGTTCATATCGGCGGTTGGAGGCATCGCCTGCCAAAGGCGCGCGCTGTGCCGCGCCCCAGCCTGCGCCGGACAGAAAGGCATCTGCGTTCCGCTCAGCCATCCTGCGCCCCTTGCGACAGGACCGGGGCCAGGCGCGCGGCCCAGGCCGGATCGGCAAAGGTGAACCGCGCCTCGCGCGTCTGTTCGGCCTCACCGGGGGTCAGCGTGATTGTCAGCGCCCCGTGCGGGGCCAGGCTGCCCAGCCGGTCGGGCCATTCGATCAGGCACAGGGCGGTGGAAAACGCCTCATCCAGGCCCAGTTCCAGCACTTCGTCGGGGTGGGTCAGGCGGTAAAGGTCGGCGTGCCAGACCTCCAGATCGCCCGCTGCATAGGTCTGTACCAGCGTGAAGGTGGGCGAGGGCACGTCCTCTGGCGCGGCGCCCGCGGTTTCCTGCGCGGCCTGGATCAGGGCGCGGGCCAGGGCGGTCTTGCCCGCGCCGATCGGCCCCGCCAGCAACACGGTATCGCCCGGCCCCAGCACCCCGGCCAGGCCGCAGGCCAGCGACCGGGTCGCATCCTCGGTAGGCAGGGTCAGGGACAGGGTGCGCGGCATGGGGGCAGTTTTATCGCCCCCGCGCGCCCCCGCAAGGGCCGATCACCCCGAGGCGAAGGAAACCTCTGGTGCGGGATGGGCGCTGCGCGCCAGGCGGCGAAAGCCGACCAGAACCGCCCCACCCGCGATGGGTGCGATGCGGCACGCCAGGCGGTGCCCGTCGCAATGCACCAGTTCCCCGATCCAGCGCGTGCGCTGCCGGATGTGGCGGGCAAGGTCGGGGGGATGGGCGGCATCCTCCAGCGTCAGGCACTGGGCCTGCCATTGCGCGGTGGCCCCGGCGATGTCGCCGGGGCCCATCAACAGCGTGGGGTCATCCCCCCACAGCGCCGCATAGGCGGAATTGGACAGGGTCAGCATGCCACCATTGGAAAAGACCGCGATGGCCTCTTCCAATGTGTCCAGAACGGCCTGCCCGGTTTCCAGCTCGCCGCGGAAACGGCGGGTCAGCGACATCTCGGCGCTGATATCCTCGAACAGGAAGGCCACGGCGCCGTCGGGGTGAGGCCGCCCCGTCACCCGATAGACCGCGCCCGAGGGCAGCGTCCAGGTATCGGCATAGATCCCGTTTTCGGCATCGCGCTCCAGCCGTTCGATTGCCTGCCGCCAGGCGCGATAATCCTTGGGTTCGGGCATCATCCTGTCTTCGCGCAGGCGGTCCAGGACGTTGCGCAGGGTCGGGCGCGCGATCAGGAATTCGGGGTCCAGGTTGAACAGTTCCGACATGGCGGGGTTGAACAGGACCAGTTCGCGCGTGCGGTTGAACACCGCCAGGCCGATGGGCAGTTCGGCGAATGTCTTGGTCAGCGTCTGCATAAAGCTTTGCAGGGTGGTTTCCGCGCGCACGGCCGCATCGGCGGGCACGGCGAAATGGATTGCGTCGCCCTCTACCCCGGCGGTGGAGCAATCGAACCAGCGATCCTGCCCGTCGGGGCCGCGCAGCACACGATGCGGCGTGGCCGCCCCCTCGGGAAACAGCGCGGGCAGGGGCCATGTCAGGGGGCCGTTCGTGCCCTCGCGGATCAGGTCGATATAGGCCCGGTTGGCCCAGCCGATCGCGCCGTCCGGCCCGCAGCGCCAGGCCGGGATCGGCAGGGCGTCGATCACCGCGCGGTTGCTGGTCAGTTCGTGCATCATCGCGCTGTCGGCGTGGGCCGCGCCATCGCTGCCGCCCAGGTGCAGGGTGATCCGGGCAACGCCATGCATCCACGTCGCGGCAAGCTGCGCGGTTCCGCCCGCCTCTGTCAGGGCGATGCTGCCGGTCTGGGCCAGCCGCGACAGGCGGTCCTGAAACCCCGGAAAGCGCGGTTCCAGCCGGGCGCATAACCGCTGCCAATCGGACAGGCCGCCGCCCGCCCCGTCCAGAAAGGCGCGGCCGGGCGCGGTGACGTCCAGCAGGGTTTCGTTGTCGAAGAGGAAGACCAGGTTGTCATCCTGCGGTGCCTCCTGCGTGGGGGGCGGCGGGCGCGTGCCCGGCAGGAAGGGCAGCAGGAACAGCGCCGCCACAACCGACCCCAACGATGTCGCCGCCAGCACCAGTGCGAAACTCCAGTCGAATGCCATGCCGTCCCCGTACCCAGATCGTGGGGTCATCTGGGCGGAGAAATGGTTAACCCCAGGTTAACCCAGGGTTATATCGCGTGAGGCAAACTCGCCCTCTGGCAGAGTTGCGGGGGCGGTTAGGCCTCGAACAGGCGGTTTTCGCCCAGGGCGCCCTGCTCCTCTGGGGCCAGGGCGATCCGGTCCATCGGCCAGGCGACCTCGACCACGGCGCCGCGCCGTTCGCTGCGGCCGCTCTCGCTCAGCAGCGGGTCCGTGCCGTTGGCAAAGCTCAGCTGCGCGCCAGAGCGTTCCAGCAGGGTCTTGGCGATGAACAGGCCCAGGCCCATGCCCTCGTATTCCGGGCGTTCCTTTTGCGGGGGCGCGCCGGGGCGGCGCTTGCGCACGAAGGGGTCGCCGATCCGGCCCAGCAGATGCGGCGGATAGCCGGGGCCGTCATCCATGATGCGCACGGTGATTTCGTCGGGGGACCATTGCGCCACGACCCAGACGCGGGCCTCGGCGAAATCGACGGCGTTCTGCACCAGGTTGCGCAGCCCGTGGATGATCTCGGGGCGGCGGCGGATCACCGGCATCCGCTCGGCGCCGCCGTGGATGGGTTCGGCGGTAAAGATCACCTCTTTGCCGCGGTCGCGGTGGGGGTCCGCGGCCTCATTCACCACGGCCTCCAGCGGGGCGGTGTGCATGTGCAGGTCGTCCTTGCCCGCCCGGCCCATCGACCGCAGGATGTCGCGGCAGCGGTCGGCCTGATCGCGGATCAGGGCAACGTCGTCGCGCAGGTCGGGCTTGTCCTCGACCTCCTCCATCAGTTCCGAACTGACCAGCTTGATCGTGGCCAGAGGCGTGCCCAGCTCATGCGCATAGGCCGCGACCACGCCGCCCAGGTCGGTCAGCTTTTGCTCGCGCGACAGGGCCATCTGCGTGGCCAGCAGCGCATCGGACATCTTGTTCATTTCCGAGGTCACCCGGCTGGCATAAAGGCTGAGGAAGGAAATCCCGATCACGATGGCCACCCAGAACCCGAACTGGAACAGGTCCGGCAGTTCCAGAACCTGCCCGTCGGCGGTGACCAGCGGCAGGTGATAGAACGCGATGATCGTGACAAAGACATAGGCCACATGCGCCAGGAACAGGGTCGAACGCGACCCAAGCGCGGTGGCAGAGATCGTCACCGGCGTCAGGATCAGCAGGGTGAACGGGTTGTTCAGCCCCCCGGTCAGTCCCAGCAGGATCGCCAACTGCGTCACGTCGAACAGCAGCGTCAGCATCGTTTCGGTTTCCGACAGGCGCCGGTTTTCCGGATAGATCGCCGCGGCGACGATATTGGCCAGCACCGCTGCGGCGACCACCAGCAGGCACAGCCCCAGTTCCAGCCGGAAGCCAAAATAAAGCTCTGCCACGGCGATGGCGCCCAGCTGGCCGAGGACCGCCGCCCAGCGAAGCGTCGTCAGCGTGCGCAGACGTATCCAGTGGCTGCGCTCTTTCGGCGGCAGAAGGCCGGCAGTTTTGGGCATGTGGGCACCTTTTGCAGGGTTTTCCCTTGTTAATCCGGGCCATTCGGTCGATCAATGCGCAAAGCCCGGCCAGGAGCGATGCCATGAAACGCAGCCTTTTTGCCGTTCTCGCCCTGTTGGCCCTACTGGCCGGGGGCGTCGCCCTCTACCTGATCCGGTCGCCCGCCCCGGCCCCCGACCGTTTCGCGCAATGCCGCACGGATCAAACGGCGTTGGGCGGATCGCAGATCGGCGGCCCCTTTACCCTGGTCAGCGAAACCGGGGAAACGGTGACCGATGCGGACATCGTGACCGGGCCGACACTGATCTATTTCGGCTATACGTTCTGCCCCGATGTCTGCCCGCTGGACAACACGCGCAACGCGCAGGCCGTCTATCTGCTGGATGAGCGGGGCTATGACGTGACGCCGGTCTTCATCTCTATCGATCCGGGGCGGGACACGCCGGAATTGCTGGCCCAGTTCACGGAATACATGCATCCGCGCATGATCGGCCTGACCGGCACACCCGAGCAGGTGGCCGCCGCCAGCCGGGCCTATCGCACGTTTTACAGCGTGCAAGACCCCGAAGAGGAATTCTACCTCATCGACCATTCCACGCTGAGCTATCTGGTTTTTCCGGAAATCGGGTTTGTCGAACACTTCAAGCGCGACGTCACGCCCGCGGACATGGCGGACAGGATCGCATGTTTCGTCGATTCGCTATGAGGTAAATTGACCGTCCGCGCGTAACACCCTAATACTGCAACAACATGACCGTAAGCCGGAGGAAGCCCATGGCCGACAGCACCGAGACCGAGATCGGGGACGATCCCTCTCTGCTGATCGTGGACGATGACGAGCCGTTCCTGCGCCGCCTGTCGCGCGCCATGGAAAAACGCGGGTTCGAGGTCGAGACCGCCGAAACCGTCGCAGCCGGCAAGGCCATCGCCACCGGACGCCCGCCCGCCTATGCGGTGGTCGACCTGAGACTGGAGGATGGCAGCGGCCTGGACGTGGTCGAGGTGCTGCGCGAAAAGCGGCCCGATGCCAAGATCGTGGTGCTGACCGGCTATGGCGCCATCGCCACCGCCGTCGCCGCGGTCAAGGTGGGGGCGACCGACTATCTGTCCAAGCCCGCCGATGCCAACGACGTGACCGCCGCGCTGCTGTCCGATGGCGAAAGCCTGCCGCCGCCGCCGGAAAACCCGATGTCGGCCGACCGCGTGCGCTGGGAACACATCCAGCGGGTCTATGAACAGTGCGACCGCAACGTGTCGGAAACGGCCCGGCGCCTGAACATGCACCGTCGGACCCTGCAGCGCATCCTGGCCAAGCGCAGCCCGCGTTGAGGCGGGGCGCCGCCGCGCTGGCCCTTGCGGGGCTGGCCGCCTGCGCTCCGGCGCCGCCCGACAAGGGCGGCGTTTCCTTTCGTCCCGATGCGGGCGGGTTGTCCGTGCCTGAAACCGGGCAGCGCGTCGATTTCGGGCGCGCGCCCGCCGGGGTGATCGCGCCACTGGCCCGTGAGATGGGGCCGCCCGATGGCCTGCCGCTTGCCAATTGTCCCGAGGGGATCGCGCAGCGCCTGCGCTGGGGCGGGTTGGAACTGACCTTTACCGACGTGCAATTCGTGGGCTGGCGGCAGGACGGGGCATCTGCCGGACAGGTTTGCACCTGAGCGCGGTCAAAGATCGATCCGCTTGAACCATTTTCCCGTCACCTTTCCCGACGCCAGACGCGCATCATGCGCGACTTGCCAGTCGGTAAAGCCCAGGCTTTCATAAAACCGCAGCCCGCCGATATTTTCCGCCCGGATCGCCGCATTCAGCGCGCGATAGCCGCGCGCCCGGCAGGCCGCCTGCGTCGCCTGAAACAGCGCCGTGCCGATCCCGCAGCCGGTCATCCCGATCCGGGTAAAGGTCGCGATATCGGCCATGTCGGCGGGCAGGCCCGGGTGCGGCTCGGCCCATTGAACGCCCACAAGGCGCCCCGTCCCGTCCTGGGCCACGTGCCAGCAGGATCGGTCGGGCGTGGCGACGATCCGTTTTGCCAGCCCGGCCTCTTTCAGCGGTGTTTCCATGGCCGTGGTCCCGCCCGCCGCGATGATCGCGTTCAGCAGCGCCGCGATCTGCGGCGCATCCGCTGCCTGCGCGGGGCGAACGGCGATCATAGCTGCGCCAGCAGTTCAGCATGCCGCGCGGTATAGGCGGCGCGCACCTCGACCGGCGGGCGCAGGCGGATGGTCAGACCCTCGGTCACCTCGGGCTTTGGCTTGCCGAAAAAGCGGTTGGCCTCGGTGATCTCGAACCCGGCGATCTGGGTGGCCTCCAGCCAGGCGGAGACCTTGTCGGCACGCTTGATCTTTTGCTTGACGGTCACGGGCACCTTGGCGGGCAGTCCGAACCGGATATGGATCGCCGTCGCCAGCCGATCGTCCAACTGCCCATAGCCCGGCCCGACCGCCGCCTTGACCGGGGAAATCATGTCGCCGATCACGTATTCCGGCGCGTCGTGCAGCAGCGCGGCCAGCCGCCATTTCGCGAGGGCCTGCGGCACCAGGCGGCCATAGATTTCCTCGACCAGCAGGCAATGTTCAGCCACGGAATAGGCGTAATCCCCGCGCGTCTGCCCGTTCCAGCGCGCGACGAAGGCCAGCCCGTGGGCGATATCCTCGATCTCTATATCCACCGGCGTCGGGTCCAGCAGGTCCAGCCTGCGGCCGGACAGCATGCGTTGCCAGGCGCGGGGTTGTTTCATCGGTCTCTCCCTTGCGGCGCCCGGATGCCACGGGCGGCGCGCATTGTCGAGCCGCGCGCGCGGTGCTATGTGCAGCCCCAAGTGAAAGAGTATCAGGAGAGCGGCGCAATGGCGCAGGACTACATCGTCAAAGATATTTCTCTGGCCGCGTTCGGCCGCAAAGAGCTGGACATCGCCGAGACCGAGATGCCGGGCCTGATGGCCTGTCGCGCGGAATTCGGCGAGGACAAGCCGCTGAAAGGCGCGCGCATCGCGGGCAGCCTGCACATGACGATCCAGACCGCCGTTCTGATCGAGACGCTGACCGCGCTGGGCGCGGATGTGCGCTGGGCGTCGTGCAACATCTTCTCCACCCAGGACCACGCCGCCGCCGCGATCGCCGAGGCGGGCGTTCCGGTCTTTGCCGTCAAGGGCGAAACGCTGGAGGAATACTGGGACTACGCCGACCGCATCTTCCAGTTCCCCGAGGGCGGCGCGAACATGATCCTGGACGATGGCGGCGACGCAACGCTGTACATCCTGCTGGGCGCCCGCGTGGAAAATGGCGAGGAAGATCTGATCGCCGTGCCCACCAGCGAAGAGGAAGAGGCCCTGTTCGCCCAGATCCGCAAGCGCATGGCCGAATCCCCCGGCTGGTTCACGAAACAGCGCGACATGATCCAAGGCGTGTCCGAGGAAACCACCACCGGCGTTCATCGCCTGTATGAACTGATGAACAAGGGCCTGCTGCCCTTCCCGGCGATCAACGTCAACGACAGCGTGACCAAGTCGAAATTCGACAACAAGTACGGCTGCAAGGAATCGCTGGTCGACGGTATCCGCCGCGCCACGGACACGATGATGGCTGGCAAGGTCGCCGTGGTCTGCGGCTATGGCGATGTGGGCAAGGGCAGCGCCGCGTCGCTGGCCGGTGCGGGCGCCCGGGTCAAGGTGACCGAGGCCGACCCGATCTGCGCCCTGCAGGCCGCGATGGACGGGTTCGAGGTGGTGCTGCTGGAGGATGTGATCGGGGATGCCGACATCTTCATCACCACCACCGGCAACAAGGACGTGATCCGCATCGAGCATATGCGCGCGATGAAGGACATGGCGATCGTTGGCAATATTGGCCATTTCGACAACGAAATTCAGGTTGCCGCGCTGAAGAACCACAAATGGACCAACATCAAGGACCAGGTGGACATGATCGAGATGCCCAGCGGCAGCCGGATCATCCTGCTGTCCGAAGGCCGCCTGCTGAACCTCGGCAACGCCACCGGCCACCCGTCCTTCGTGATGTCGGCGTCGTTCACCAACCAGGTGCTGGCCCAGATCGAGCTGTTCACCAAGGGTGACCAGTACGAAAACAAGGTCTACATCCTGCCCAAGCATCTGGATGAAAAGGTCGCGCGCCTGCACTTGGACAAGATCGGCGTGAAACTGACCAAGCTGTCCCCCGAGCAGGCCGCCTATATCGGCGTGACCCCCGAGGGGCCGTTCAAGCCGGAACATTACCGCTACTAAAACGCGGCTATGAAAACAGGAACCGCCGTCCGGGGCATCCCGGGCGGCGGTTTTCTTTTGGATCATTGGCGTGGGGTCAGGATCGGAACGCTGCCCGGATGTCCCGCCCGGCGTTTACGCCGGGCAGCGCCCGAGTAACGGGTTACAGCCCCTCGCCCAGGCCGAAGGTGTCGACCACGTAGTCGATATCCTTGTCGCCCCGGCCGGACAGGTTGATCAGGATCGACTTGCCCGGATGGTTTGCCGCCTCGCGCATGGCAAAGCCGACGGCGTGGGCGCTTTCCAGCGCGGGAATGATCCCCTCGTGCCGCGACAGGGCGTAGAACGCCTTTAGCGCCTCCTTGTCATCGGCGGAGGTATAGGTAACGCGCCCGGTCTTGTGCAGATGGGCGTGCTCCGGTCCCACACCGGGGTAATCCAGTCCCGAGGCGACGGTATGCACCGGGGCGGGTTCGCCTGCCTCATCCGTCAGGACCAGCGTGCGGAAACCGTGGATATCCCCGTCATGGCCATAGGTGATTGTCGCCGCGTGATCGCCCAGGTTGGAGGACGTGCCATGCGGTTCCACGCCGTACAGCGCCACGTCATCGTCGATGAAGCCGGAAAACAGCCCCATCGCGTTCGACCCGCCGCCGACGCAGGCGGCAACCATGTCGGGCAGTTCGCCGGTCATTTCCATGAACTGTTCGCGCGCCTCGACGCCCACGACATGCTGAAAATTGCGCACCATCATCGGAAAGGGATGCGGCCCCACGACGGACCCGATGGCGAACAGGGCCGTGTCGGCCTGTTCCAGGTAGCTGCCGAAACAGGAATCCACCGCCTCTTTCAGCGACCGCCCGCCAAAGGACACCGGTACCACCTGCGCGCCCAGCAGTTTCATCCGCGTGACGTTGGGCGCCTCTTTGGCGATGTCGATCTCGCCCATGTGGATTTCGCATTCCATGCCGAAATAGGCCGCCGCCGTGGCCAGCGCCACGCCGTGCTGGCCAGCGCCGGTTTCGGCCATCAGCTTGGTCTTGCCCATGAATTTTGCCAGCAGACCCTCTGCCATGCAGTGGTTCAGCTTGTGCGCGCCGGTGTGGTTCAGATCCTCGCGCTTGGCATAGATCTGCGCGCCGCCGCAGATTTCGGACAGGTTCCTGAAGTGCGACACCGGGGTCGGGCGGCCCTGAAAATGCCTGCGGATATAGCGCAGTTCCCTGATGAAATCGGCCGATTTGGAAATGGTCTGATAGGCCTCGCGGATTTCCTTGAAATGCGGTTCCAGCGGGGGCGGCAGCATCGCGCCCCCGTAGTCGCCGAAATACCCGTTCGCGTCGGGGGTGCTTTTCAGATACGCGCTCATGCTTTTGCCCTTTCTCCTGATCCTTCGCGGCGAATTTGACGCCCATCCGTTCCGCGGCTCAACGCGCGAAAGCGACACAGGAGGCGGGGTTTTCCCTTTGTCCGGGTCTGTTTTGCCCCTAGGCTTGACCCGACAGGAACGGGTGTCTTGCGTGAAAGGGAGCGAACGATGGGAAAACGTGACGAACTGATCCAGAAATACGCCAACGACCTCAGCCAGAAATGCGGTGTGGAACCGGATATGGACCTGCTGACCAAGGTCACCATCGGCTGCGGTCCTGCGATCTATGACGCGGATGCGGAAACCGTGGCCTCCAGCCAGCCGGGGGAACTGGAAACGGTCAAAACCAACTTTCTGATGAAGAAGCTGGGGCTGCCGGACGGGCCGGACCTGATGGAGGCCATCGACAAGGTCATCGAAACCTATGGCCGGTCCGAGCGGAACAAGTATCGCGCCGTGGTCTACTATCTGCTGACCAAGCATTTCGGCAAGGAAAGCGTCTACGGCTGATCTGAACCGCGCGGCATTTGAAACGAATGCCGTCTATTGCGGTTTTGCGCGGGGTATCGGCCTGCGCTAATCTACAAGGGCCCGCCAGGATGGCCGGCCCTTACAGTTTTGCTTTCACGTGTGGTGCGCAGGGTGCACGTGGGTGGATGGGGGGTTCCGGTTCGGCGGGGCCCCCCATCTTTATTTGGCGCCCGCGTCAGCCGCCCAGCCGACGGTTGCGCATCGCGATCAGCCGCAGCCGCAGCGCGTTCAACTGGATGAAGCCCTGGGCATCCTTCTGGTCATAGGCGCCGGCGTCATCCTCGAACGTCACGTGCTCCTCAGAGTAAAGCGAGTGATCGGACCAGCGGCCCACGGTGCGCACGGACCCTTTGTACAGCTTCAGCCGGACGGTGCCGGTGACGTGCTCTTGCGATTTGTCGATCAGGGCTTGCAGCATTTCGCGTTCGGGGCTGAACCAGAAGCCGTTATAAATCAGCTCTGCGTATTGCGGCATGATCTGGTCTTTCAGGTGCGCCGCACCCCGGTCCAGCGTGATCTGTTCGATGCCGCGGTGTGCCTCCAGCAGGATGGTGCCACCGGGGGTTTCGTAGATGCCGCGCGATTTCATGCCGACGAAGCGGCCCTCGACCAGGTCCAGACGGCCGATGCCGTGCTTGCCGCCCAGCTCGTTCAGCTTGGTCAGGATCGTGGCGGGCGACATCGCCTGGCCGTTGATCGCGACCGCGTCGCCCTTTTCGAACGTCACCTCGATGAATTCGGGGTCGTTCGGGGCATCCTCGGGGTGAACGGTGCGCTGATAGACGTAATCGGGGGCTTCGACCGCCGGATCCTCCAGCACCTTGCCCTCGGACGAGGTGTGCAGCAGGTTCGCATCCACGCTGAACGGGGCCTCGCCACGCTTGTCCTTGGCGATCGGGATCTGGTTCTTTTCGGCGAAATCGATCAGCTTGGTCCGGCTGGTCAGATCCCATTCCCGCCAAGGCGCGATCACCTTGATTTCGGGGTTCAGCGCATAGGCCGCCAGTTCGAACCGCACCTGGTCGTTGCCCTTGCCGGTGGCACCGTGGGCGATGGCGTCGGCGCCGGTTTCTGCCGCGATCTCGATCAACCGCTTGGAAATCAGCGGGCGGGCAATCGAGGTGCCCAGCAGATACAGCCCCTCATAGACCGCGTTGGCCCGGAACATCGGAAAGACGAAGTCGCGCACGAATTCCTCGCGCAGGTCCTCGATATAGATTTCCTTGACGCCCAGCATCTCGGCCTTCTTGCGGGCGGGCTCCAGCTCCTCCCCTTGGCCCAGGTCGGCGGTAAAGCTGACGACCTCGCAGCCATACTCGGTCTGCAACCATTTCAGGATGATCGAGGTATCGAGGCCGCCGGAATAGGCCAGGACGACTTTCTTGGGCGCGGACATTTGGTCCCCTTTCGTCTTTCGGGTAACGGGCGGCGGATAGCCGGTTTTGCCCCCCGGGGCAAGGGAGGGCCGCTTGCACTGGCGCGCAGGACAGTCCAAAGCTGATCGGATGAGCGATTTTGTCGAAAAGGCCCGCGCCGCCGAGGTGGCGATGCGCCGGTTGTTCCCGCCCACGCCGCTGCAACGCAACGTGCACCTGTCCGAACGCTACGGCGCCGATATCTGGCTGAAGCGCGAGGATCTGACGCCGGTGCGATCCTACAAGCTGCGCGGTGCCTTCAACGCCATGCGCAAGGTGATCGCCGCCCAGCCCGACCAAAAGGTGTTCGTCGCTGCCAGCGCGGGCAACCATGCCCAAGGCGTGGCCTTTGCCTGTCGGCATTTCGATGTGCGCGGCGTGATCTTCATGCCGGTCACGACGCCGCAGCAAAAGATCGACAAGACCCGCACCTTTGGCGGCGAGAATATCGAGATCCGCCTGACGGGGGACTATTTCGACGATACGCTGGCCTCTGCCCAGGCCTATTGCGCGCAGGTGGGTGCGCATTTCCTGGCCCCCTTTGACGATGCGGACGTGATCGAGGGGCAGGCCTCGGTCGCGGTGGAAATCCTGTCGGTGCTGTATCACACACCCGACCTGGTGATCCTGCCCGTGGGCGGCGGCGGGCTGGCCGCGGGGGTGGTGTCCTATATGCGCCAGGCCGCGCCGGAAATCGCGTTCAAGTTCGTCGAACCGGCCGGTGGGGCATCGCTGAAAGCGGCGGTTCAGGCGGGCGCGCCGGTCACGCTGCCCGGCGTGGACACCTTTGTCGATGGCGCGGCGGTGGCCCGGGTCGGCGCACGCACCTTTGACCGGCTGCGCGGGATTGCGTCTGCCGACGTGATGCTGGCGCCAGAGGACCGGATTTGCACAACAATGCTGGAAATGCTGAATGTCGAGGGCATCGTGCTGGAACCCGCCGGCGCGCTGGCGGTGGATGTGTTGCCCGAAATGGCCGAGGATATACGCGGCAAGTCGGTGATCTGCGTCACCTCGGGCGGCAATTTCGATTTCGAACGCCTGCCCGAGGTCAAGGAGCGCGCGCAGCGCTATTCGGGGGTGAAGAAGTACTTCATCCTGCGCCTGCCCCAACGTCCGGGCGCGTTGCGCGAATTTCTGGACCTGCTGGGGCCAGAGGACGATGTCGCGCGCTTTGAATACCTGAAGAAGTCGGCGCGGAACTTTGGCACGGTGCTGATCGGGATCGAAACCCGCCAGGCGCAGAATTTTCCGGCCCTTCTGGCGCGGATGGACAGCCACGGTCTGGCCTATCGCGACATTACCGAGGACACGACCCTGGCCGATTTCCTGATCTAGGCCCCCTCGGGGGCGATGCCCCGTTCGCCCAGCAGTACCTGGCGGGACTGGTCGTAACAGGCCCGCAGCGGGGCCAGGTCGATCTGTTGCCCCGTGCGCGCGGCATGTTCCAGCCGCTGGCACAGGGTGGAAAATTCGCGCAGGCCCAGGTTCAGCGCCGCGCCGCGTGCGAAATGCAGCTCATCTGCCATGGCTGCCTGCTCCACCCGGCCCGCAAGGCGGGCCATGGCGTCGTCCATCTCTTCCAGAAACAGTTCCAGCACCTCGGAAAAGGCTGTCTCCCCAACCTCGGTGCGCAAATCCGTGACACGCGCCCAGTCGATCATGGCGCCCTCCATCAAACCGATTACCTTTTACCCGGACAGGGTGTGCCCCAAGGGGTTAAGCAATCCTTTCCGGTCCCGGCCGATCTGCATCGAAATTGCGGTTTCACCTAACGTTAACGATTCGCGCCGTAGCCCGGTTGCGAAGCTGAGCGAGGGCGCCGTGCAACCGCAGACATCCCCAGACCCCGCCGATGGCGCGCCGCCGCTGATCCGGGCGGTGCTGCTGGTTGACGACAGCCGCCTGCAACGGCGCATTCTGCGCGCTTCGCTGGAACGCTGGGGCTATCGGGTGCTGGAATGCGGCACCGGCGAAGAGGCGCTGGATATCTGCCGCACCCAGCCGGTGGACCTGATCATCAGCGACTGGATCATGCCGGGGATGAGCGGGCTGGATTTCTGCCGCGCCTTTCGCGCGCTGGAACGGGAAAGCTACGGCTATTTCATCCTGCTGACCTCGAAATCGGAAACCGGCGAGATGGTGAACGGGCTGGATAACGGTGCCGACGAATTCCTGACCAAGCCGGTGAACGCCAGCGAATTACGGGCGCGGATCGCGTCTGGCGAACGTATCCTGCGGATGGAACGGGAATTGCGCGACAAGAACCGGCTGGTCAGCCACACCCTGTCGGAATTGCAATCCCTTTATGATGCGATCGACCGTGACCTGGCTGCGGCCGAAAAGCTGCAACAATCGCTGGTCAGCGAACGCAGCCGACGATTCGGGCGCGCGTGGGTCTCGCTGCTGATGCAGCCGGCGGGCCGGGTGGGCGGCGATCTGGTGGGCTATTTCCCGGCGGGTCCGGGGCGGCTGGGTCTGTTCGCGGTGGATGTCTCGGGCCACGGCATCAGCGCGGCGATGGTCACGGCGCGGCTGGCGGGCTTGCTATCCTCGCCCTCGGTCGATCAGAATCTGGCGCTGGCGCCCGCGCCCGATGGCGGCGTGGCCGTCCGCCCGCCCGAGGCCGTGGTCGCCGATCTGAACGGCCTGCTGCTGGACGAGATCGAGACCGAGCATTACTTTACCCTGCTGCTGGCGGTGGTCGATCTGGACAGCGGGGCGGTGCGCTATTGCCAGGCGGGGCATCCGCACCCGGTGGTCCAGCGCGCCAGCGGCGGGATAGAGGTTTCGGGCCGGGGCGGGCTGCCCGTCGGCCTGCTGCCGGGGGCAGAGTTTGAGGGCGATACGCTGCATCTGGCCCCCGGTGACCGGGTATTGATCGCATCCGACGGGCTGAGCGAATGCGCTGGCCCGAACGGCGCGCAACTGGGCGATGCCGGGGTGATCCGCATCCTGGGGGCACAGTCCGGGCGATCCGGGCCGGAAGCGCTGGACGCCATCCTGGCCGGGGCGCGCGATCATGCAGGCAGCGCGGGGCTGGCTGACGACATATCCGCCGTGCTGCTGGAGTTTTCCTAGCCCCAGCCCAGCCAGCGCGCCACGAAATGCCGATCGCCGGAATTGCCCAGCCGATGGGCGGCCTCTTCGCCCGGCATCCACAGAGCGGTGTGCCCCGGTTCCAGCGGCGGGCCGTAGGGGCGCACCGGGCGGGCCAGATAGATCACGCACAGCTTTTCCGCCCACAGATCGTATTCCGGCATGTAGGTGAACCGCCGGAACGCCCCCAGCCGCCGGGGCGCGGCGATGTGCCAGCCGGTTTCCTCGTACACCTCGCGGTGCAGGGCCTGCAGGGGGGATTCGCCGGGGTCGATCCCGCCGCCGGGCAGCTGGAATTCCGGTACGGGTTCGGCCTGATGGGTGACCAGCAGATCGGTACCGCGGGCCAGCACCGCATAGGCCCCGGGCCGCAACCGATAGCGTTGGTCCGCCCGGACCGGCTCGCCAAATCGCCTGATCATCCCGTCCCCTTTGTGCTTGGTTGCCGGCCCCTATATAACGCGGGTATGCCAAGCCTTTCGGCACAAGGAAACCCCATGTCACTCGGATCGCAGATCGCCTGGGACGATACCGTCCTGCCCTTTCAGCTGGACCGCAGCGATATTCGCGGCCGCGTCGCCCGTCTGGACGGCGTGCTGGAACAGGTGCTGTCCCAACACGATTACCCGCCAGAGATCGAGGCCCTGGTGGCCGAGGCCGCCCTGCTGACCGCGATGATCGGCCAGACGATCAAGCTGCGCTGGAAACTCAGCCTGCAGGTGCGCGGCGACGGCCCGGTGCGCCTGATCGCCACCGATTACTACGCGCCCGAGGCCGAGGGCGCCCCGGCCCGCATCCGCGCCTATGCCAGTTTCGACGCCGACCGCCTGCAACCGGGCGCCGACCCGTTCGGCCAGATCGGCAAGGGCTATTTCGCCGTGCTGATCGACCAGGGGCGGGACATGGTGCCCTATCAGGGGATCACGCCGATTGCGGGCGGGTCGCTGTCGGCCTGTGCCGAAACCTATTTCGCCCAGTCCGAACAGTTGCCCACGCGGTTCGCGCTGGCCTTTGGCCGGTCGCGGCTGGCGGGGCAGGGGGAACGCTGGCGCGCCGGTGGTGTGATGTTGCAGATGATGCCAGAGGCATCCCCGCACGCAGCGGGCGAGGGCGGCACCGGCGATGCCGGGCTGTTGCAAGCCGATGACATCCTTGACGGTGACGAGGCCGAAAGCTGGACCCGCGCCAACACCCTGTTGGACACGGTCGAAGAGATGGAGCTGATCGGCCCCAGCGTAGAGGCCACCCAACTGCTGGTGCGCCTGTTCCACGAAGAGCGGCCGCGCGTTTTTGACCCCCAGCGGGTGCAGTTCGGCTGCACCTGTTCCGAGGACCGCGTGCGGCAAAGCCTGTCGATCTATTCGGCCAAGGATATCGCCCACATGACCACGGAAGAGGGCATCGTGACCGCCGATTGCCAGTTCTGCGGGGCGCATTACGAACTGGACCCGGCGACGCTGGGCTTCGAGGCCGGGAAAGACGGGGATGACGACTGATCCGATCGCCCCCCTGCGCGCCGCGCTGGCCCGTTCGGGGGGCGAGACCTCGGATTACGATCTGAACCCCGGGTTCCGATTGCCCCAGGGCCGCGTGCTGCGCGATGCTGCGGTATTGGTGCCGGTCTGGCCCACGGCTCGCGGCACGCGGCTGATCCTGACGAAACGGTCGTCGCGGCTGAAACACCATCCCGGCCAGATCGCCTTTCCGGGGGGCAAGGTCGATCCGGGCGATGACGGGCCGGTGGGCGCCGCCCTGCGCGAGGCCGAAGAGGAAATCGGCCTGCCCCGCGACAGCGTCGAGGTTCTGGGCACCCTGCCAGCCCACGAAACCGTCACCGGGTTCACCGTGACGCCCGTTCTGGGCCATGTGCGCGGCGCCTTTACCCCCGTGCCAGAGGCCGGAGAGGTCGAAGAGGTGTTCGACCTGCCCTTTGCCCATGTGATGACGCAGGCGCATTTCGCCGTGCAGTCGCGGATCTGGCGCGGGCAGACACGACGCTATTTCACGGTGCCCTACGGCCCCTATTACATCTGGGGGGCGACCGCGCGCATCCTGCGCGCGCTGGCCGACCGGGTGGCGTGATGCGGATTTCGGGCGAGTGGTTCTTTGCCGATCACACCCAGGCGGTTTGCGCGATGCTGACCGATGCCGGGCATCAGGCGCTGTTCGTGGGCGGTTGCGTGCGCAACGCCCTGCTGGGCGCGCCGGTCAACGATATCGACATCGCCACCGATGCCCGCCCCGAACGGGTGATGGATCTGGCCGCGGCTGCAGGGCTGAAGCCCGTTCCCACCGGGTTCGATCACGGCACGATCACCGTGGTGGCCGGTGGCCTGCCGCATGAGGTGACAACCTTTCGCCGCGATGTGGAAACCTTTGGCCGGCACGCGGTCGTGGCCTTTGCCGACACGGCCCAAGAGGACGCCCACCGCCGCGATTTCACCATGAACGCGCTTTATGCCACGCCCGATGGCACGGTGATCGATCCGCTGGGCGGACTGCCCGATCTGATCGCACGGCGGGTGCGGTTCATCGACGATGCCGACGCGCGGATCCGCGAGGATTACCTGCGCATCCTGCGCTTTTTCCGGTTTCATGCCTGGTACGGCGATCCGGCGGGCGGGCTGGACGCGGATGGGCTGGCGGCCTGTGCGTCGAACGCGGACGGTCTGAAAAACCTGTCGCGCGAACGGGTGGGGGCAGAGTTGAAGAAGCTGCTATCCGCCCCCGATCCGGGCCAAAGCGTCGCCGCGATGGAGGCCAGCGGCCTGCTGGCCCGTGCCCTGCCCGGCGCGGCGGCAAAGGCGCTGCCGGTGCTGGTGCACCTGGAAACCGGCTGGGGCATCGCGCCCGACCCGATCCGGCGCCTGGCTGCCCTGGGCGGGCAGGACCACGCCGACCGCCTGCGGCTGAGCAAGGCAGAGGCCCGCAAGCTGGACCATTTGCGCGCCGCGATCGGCAGCGCCGACAGCCCGGCCGTGCTGGGCTATCGGCTGGGGGTAGATCAGGCGCTGGACGCGGTGCTGCTGCGGGCCGCGCTGCTGGAAACGCCGCTCCTGGCCGATGCGCGCGACGCCATCGCGCGCGGCGCGGCGGCGGAATTCCCGGTGCGCCCGCGCGACCTGATGCCTGCCCTGTCCGGCCCCGCCCTGGGCGCCCGCTTGAAAGAGCTGGAGGCGCGCTGGATCGCATCTGGCTTTGCCCTGACGCGGGACGATCTGCTGGGCGACGGGGGCGGGGCGTGAGCGGGCTGGACCCGCTATACCTGTTCGTCTTTGCCGGGCTGTTTTCGCCGGGGCCGAACGTGGTCCTGCTGACGGCCTCGGGCGCGCGGTTCGGGTTCCGTCGGACCCTGCCCCATGTGGCGGGCGTGGTGATCGGGGTTGGCGTGACCTCTGGCCTGACGGCGTTGGGGATCGGCGCGCTGTTGCTGGCGCAGCCGGGGCTGGCGATGGGGCTGCGCGTGTTGGCGGCGGGCTGGATCCTGTGGATGGCGTGGAAGCTGCTGACCGCCGCGCGTGCGCCGCGGGGGGCTGCGGTGGACCGGCCCTTTACCCTGGTGCAGGCGGTCCTGTTCCAATGGGTCAACCCCAAGGTCTGGGCCATCGCCCTGGCCGCGGCCAGCGGCTACGCCGCCGGGCTGGCCCCGTGGCAAGAGGCGCTGCGCCTGGGCAGCACCTTTTCGGGTATCAACCTGTTCGTCTGCCTGTTCTGGTCCTTTGCCGGGTCGCTGCTGACCTACCTGCTGACCAGTGAACGGGCATGGCGGCTGTTCATGGGGGGTATGTCGCTGGCGCTGGCCGCGTCGGCGGGAATGGTTTTCCTGTAGGCCCATCGCCGCTATATCGTGAACCACCCAGCCAGAAGGCCCGCCCCCTTGTCCCGTTTCTTTGACTTCTTTGAATCGCTTGTCGATCCCTACGCGCCCTACGCCCAGAACGACACGCCGCCCCGCCGGTTGCTGCCGTTCCTGTGGGGCTATGCCCGGCCGTTCAGCCGTGTCTTTGTCCTGTCGCTGGTGGCGGGTGTGCTGGTCGCCGGGGTCGAGGTTTGGCTGATCCATGCCCTGGGGCAGGTGGTGGATGTGCTGTCTACGGGCACGCCCGAACAGGTCTGGGACAGTCACGGCTGGGCGCTGATCGGGCTGGCGGTGTTCCTGCTGGTGCTGCGCCCGCTGTTGCAGGGGTTGGATGTGGCCCTGCTAAACAACGCGATCATGCCCAATTTCGGCACGCTGATCCGCTGGCGCTCGCACGCCCATGTGCTGCGCCAGTCCGTCGGCTGGTTCGAGGAGGACTTCGCCGGCCGCATTGCCAACCGCATCATGCAGACGCCCCCCGCCGCGGGCGAGGCGGTGTTCCAGGTCTTTGACGCGCTGACCTTTGCCACGGCCTATGTCACCGGCGCGCTGATCCTGCTGGGGCAGGCCGATCCCCGGCTGGCGATCCCGCTGGTGATCTGGCTGGTGATGTATGCCGCGCTGGTGCGCTGGACGATCAAGCGGATCGGCCCGGCCTCCAAGGCCGCGTCCGAGGCGCGCAGCATGGTCACCGGCCGCGTTGTGGATGCCTATACCAACATGCAGTCGGTCAAACTGTTCGCCCATCACGACCGCGAACTGGCCTATGCGAAAGAGGCGATCGACCGCACGCGCGAAACCTTTGCCGCCGAGATGCGCATTTTCACCCGGATGGATGTGGGCCTGACACTGCTGAACGGGTTTCTGATCGTCGGCGTCGTGGGTTGGGCCATCGCCCTGTGGATGCAGGGGGCCGCCAGCGTGGGGATCGTGGCGGCGGCAACGGCGCTGACCCTGCGGCTGAACGCGATGACCAGCTGGATCATGTGGGCGCTGTCCAGCTTCTTCCGCTCGCTTGGGGTGGTGGCCGAGGGGATGGAAACCATCGCCCAGCCTATCGCCCTGACCGACGCGGCGGATGCGCGACCGCTGACCCTGGCCCAGGGCGGGATCCGGCTGGATGGGCTGACCCACCATTACGGGCGCGGATCGGGCGGGCTGCAATCGCTGGACCTGACCATCGCACCGGGCGAAAAGGTCGGTCTGGTGGGCCGGTCGGGCGCGGGGAAATCGACGTTGGTCAAGCTCTTGTTGCGGTTCTACGACGCCGAGGGCGGGCGCATCCTGATCGACGGGCAGGACATCGCCCATGTCACCCAGGAATCCCTGCGCCGCCATATCGGCATGGTCGGGCAAGAGGCCAGCCTGATGCACCGCTCTGTCCGCGACAACATCCTGTATGGCCGCCCTGAGGCCAGCGAGGACGAGATGATCGCCGCCGCCAAACGGGCCGAGGCGCATGATTTCATTCTGGACCTTGAGGATCCGCAGGGCCGGCGCGGCTATGATGCCCATGTGGGCGAGCGGGGGGTGAAACTGTCCGGCGGGCAGCGGCAGCGGGTGTCGCTGGCGCGCGTGATCCTGAAGGACGCGCCGATCCTGGTTCTGGACGAGGCAACCAGCGCGCTGGATTCCGAGGTCGAGGCCGCGATTCAGGAAACCCTGTATGGCGTGATGGAGGGCAAGACGGTGATCGCCATCGCGCACCGGCTGTCCACCATCGCCCATATGGACCGGATTGTGGTGCTGGATGACGGGCAGATCGCGGAACAGGGCACCCATGCGGAACTGCTGGCGCAAAACGGCCTGTACGCCCGGTTCTGGGCGCATCAATCCGGCGGCTTCATCGGGACGGAGGCGGCAGAGTGACCCTGACCGTCGAGCGGCTGAGCCTGCGCGGCGAGGGCATCACCGCGGATGGCGTGACCGTTCCCCTGGCCCTGCCGGGCGAAGAGGTGACGGGCGAGATCGTCGAGGGCCGGATTACCGCCCCCCGCATCGTGACCCCGGTCCCCGACCGCGTGCGCGCGCCCTGTCCGCATTTCGCCCGTTGCGGGGGCTGTGCGCTGCAACATGCCAGCGACGATTTCGTGGCCGATTGGAAGGTGCAGGTCGTCGCCCGCGCGCTGGCGGGGCAGGGGCTGGAGGCACCGATGCGCCCGATCCTGACCTCGCCCCCGGCCAGTCGGCGCCGCGCGGTGCTGGCCGGGCGGCGCACGAAAAAGGGGGCGTTGGTGGGGTTCCATGCCCGCGCCTCGGACGTGATCGTGCCGATCCCCGACTGCCGCCTGCTGCATCCCGACCTGATGGCCGCCCTGCCCGCCTGCGAAGAGGTCACGGTCCTGGGCGGGTCGCGCAAGGGTGAACTAGGCCTGACGCTGACCCGGTCGGTGGATGGCGTGGACCTGACTGTGACCCAGGCCAAGCCCGCCGATGGCCCTATGCTGGCCGACCTGGCGGTGCTGGCCGCGCGGCACGATCTGGCCCGTCTGACCTGGAATGGCGACACGCTTGCCACCCGCCGCCCGCCGCGCCAGACGATGGGGCGCGCCCATGTGGTGCCCCCGCCCGGCGCGTTCCTGCAGGCGACAGAGGCGGGGCAGGCGGCCCTGACCGATGCGGTGCGCGCGGCCCTGGGCGATGTGCCCCGTGTGGCCGACCTGTTCGCGGGTTGCGGCACCTTTGCCCTGCCGCTGGCCGAAACCGCGCAGGTCCACGCGGTAGAGGGGTCGGCCGCCATGCTGGCCGCGCTGGATGCCGGATGGCGGCAGGCGCAGGGGCTGAAGCGCGTAACGACAGAGGCGCGCGATCTGTTCCGCCGCCCGCTTATGCCCGATGAGCTGAAAACCTTTGACGCCGTCGTGATCGACCCGCCCCGCGCGGGGGCCGAGGCGCAGGTGGCACAAATCGCGGCCTCATCCCTGCCGGTGGTGGCCATGGTGTCCTGCAACCCGGTCAGTTTCGCCCGCGACGCGCGGGTTCTGACCCAGGCCGGGTTCCGGCTGGATTGGGTGCAGGTGGTCGATCAGTTCCGCTGGTCAGGTCATGTCGAGCTTGCAGCGCGGCTGTCGCGCGGCCATATCGCCTGAGACCCGCAACCAACCCGACGGACAAAAGCGATGAGAGAGAGACTGGCCCGCATCCTGGACCGGCCCCTGACCCGGAATGCCATCATGGGCGTGATCCTGGTGAATGCGGTTCTGCTGGGGATGGAAACATCCGACACGCTGATGGCGCGGGCCGGTGGCCTGATCGTGGCGCTGGACATGGTGTGCCTGGCGATCTTCGTGGCGGAAATCGCGGCCAAGCTGGTGGCGCACCGGATGGCCTTCTTCCGGTCGGGGTGGAACATCTTTGATTTTCTGATCGTCGGCGTCTCGCTGGTGCCGGGGGCGCAGACCCTCAGCGTGCTGCGGGCGCTGCGCATCCTGCGTCTTCTGCGGGTGATTTCCGTTGCACCCCGCCTGCGCCGGGTGGTGGAGGGTTTCATCACCGCGCTGCCGGGGATGGGGTCGGTGTTCATGCTGATGGGCCTGATCTTTTATATCGGGGCGGTGATGGCGACCAAGCTGTTCGGCGATACGTTCCCCGACTGGTTCGGTACGCTGGGCGACAGCGCCTATTCGCTGTTCCAAATCATGACGCTGGAAAGCTGGTCGATGGGCATCGTGCGCCCGGTGATGGAGGTTTACCCCTATGCTTGGGTGTTCTTCGTGCCCTTCATCATGGTCACGACTTTTGCGGTGGTGAACCTGCTGGTCGGTCTGATCGTCAATTCCATGCAGGACGCCCACCACGAAGAGGACAACCAGCGCACCGATGCCTACCGCGACGAGGTTCTGGCCCGGCTGGAGGCCATCGAGGCCCGGCTGATTGCCGCCGAGGGGGCGCAGGGCGCAGGTGCCAGCGCCGCGAAAACCGGCTATGATGGCGGCAACGAACGGGCAGGAAACGGGTAACATCCCATGATGACACGCCGGGTGATGCTGGGGGCTGCCGCATGTGCGGCGCTGGCCGGCTGCGGATCGAAATTCAAAAGCTATGACGGCCCCGAGGTCACGCGCGTCGTCGTGATGAAGTCGCAGCGGCGCATGTACCTGTTGCATCACGACAAGGTGCTGAAGGATTACCGCGTTGACCTGGGCTTTGCCCCCGAGGGGCACAAGCGGCAAGAGGGGGACGGGCGCACCCCCGAGGGGCGTTATGTGATCGACCGGCGGAACCCGAACAGCGAGTTTCACCTGTCACTGGGTATTTCCTATCCGAACACTAAAGACGTAGAGGTGGCCCGCGCAGCCGGGCAAAGCCCGGGCGGCGACATCTTTATCCATGGGCGGGCGGGCAAGCATCGCGGCAAGGGGCGTGACTGGACCGCGGGCTGTATCTCGGTCAAGGACCGCGAGATCGAGGACGTCTATGCGATGGTGCGCAAGGGCACCGTCATCGACATCCTGCCCTGAGCGTCAGCCGGTGGGCGCCTCGGCCAGGGATGCCTTGCGGCCGGTCAGCAGGGTCCACCAGATCTTGCCGTTGGGTTCCTGGAAGAAGGAAAAGCCCAGATGCGTGGCCTGCGGGTCCAGGATCACGTCACGGGTATCGGGCTGTTCCATCCAGGCGGCGAGGGTATCAAGCTCTGTCTCGTAGGTTTCCGAGATGTTTTCACCCCGCAGGGTGCCGCCGAACCCGGCGCGCTGCACCCGTTCCAGCGGCGACGACCCGTCCGAACCGAAATGCCAGGGGCGGTTCTGGACCGACATGTCGCGCGAATGGGTGGCGGCGGCGGCGTTCAGGCGCGAGTCCAGTTGCAGATCGGCCATGCCGCGGGCCTGGCGCAGGGCGTTGACTGCGTCCAGCATCCGGAACTGGATCTTGGAACTGTCGGCGCGCGAAATGCGGTAGACCTGCGGCAGGGGTTTGCCGTCGGGGCCCATTCGAACCTCTGTCGTGGTGGTGCAGGCCGACAAAGCCGCCACAAGGCCGAGACCGATCCAGAACGAACGCGTTTTCACCGGAATTTCCTTTCGCTACCCGGTGTTTTCCTAGCCCGTCTGCCGACGCACTTCAAACCCCCGGCGCGGGTTTCGGGCGCGGGTTACGCCGCTTTGATTTGCGACTGTCGCGCGCAAGCCATACAGTTAAGGAAAGTGACGGAACTTTCCGCGTGACGGAGTGAATGATGAGCAGACCTGACAAGACGATGCTGTCGCGGCGCGGTTTCGTGGCGTGTGGCGCGGCGTTGAGCGGTGCGCTGGCCGCGCCCAGCGTGCTGGCCCAGTCGATCGAGATCGAGCCGGACATTACCAATACGGTGCGGCGCAACATCTCCAGTTTCCGCGCGCTGGACTGGCGGCCCTATTTCGCCAACCTGCGCAACGGGGCGATCCTGGTCGATACGACCTCGCGCGCGCTGCATTTCTGGTCCGAGGATTCCAGTGTCTACAAGCTGTACCCGACCTCGGTTCCGCTTTCCGAGGATCTGACGCGCCGCGGGCGGACAAGCGTGATCCGCAAGGTCGAGGGCCCGGACTGGGCACCGACCCCGGCGATGAAGATCCGCAATCCCGAATGGCCCGACTACGTGCCGCCGGGCCCCAACAACCCGCTGGGCACCCATGCGCTGTACCTGAGCTGGACCTATTACCGTATCCACGGCACCCACGACACGCGCAAGATCGGGCGCCGGTCGTCGAACGGCTGCATCGGGCTGTACAACGAACATATCGCAGAACTGTTCGGGCTGGCGAAAGTTGGTACGCAAGTGTTGCTAATTTGACGATATCGCGGCAGATGCGGCATCTGGTCCAATCGTCCGATTGCAATGCGGCGGAAATCTGCCCTACACATCCCATGCAGATATGTCATTCAGGAAGCGTGGCCATCCACCCGCTTTGACACAGGAGAGTGCAATGAAAAAGATCGCCCTTGCCGCCGCCGTTTCGGTCGCCGCCACCACCGCCTTTGCCGGCGGCTACTCCGAGCCCGTGATCGAGCCGGAAATCATCGTCGAAGACACCTCGTCCTCGGCCGCTGGCATCCTGGTCCCGATCGTGGCCCTGGTGCTGGTCGCCGCCGTGCTGAACGACTGATCGTTCCCACGCGGACAAAATAGAAAGGCGGTGGCCTCGGCCACCGCCTTTTCATTTGTGCGGGGTGTCTTGTGCGACGGGCGCGGCCGCTATTCCAGCCAGCCGCGCAGGTTGGCGCGAATCACGTCGGACAATGCGGCGACATGCTGGTCGTCGTCGTTCAGGCAGGGGATATAGGTGAATTCCTCGCCGCCCGCCTCTTCAAAGCTTTCCCGGATCTCTTCGTTGATCTCTTCCAGGGTCTCGATGCAGTCGGCGGAAAAGGCCGGGGCGATCACGGCAATACGCTTCTTGCCGCGTTCGGCAAGGCGCGCCACCTCTTCGACAGTGTAGGGCTGCAGCCATTCCTCGGGGCCAAAGCGCGACTGAAAGGTCGTGGTGATCTGCGTGTCGTCCCAGCCCAGCTTTTCCTTCAGCAGGCGGGTCGTCTTGACACACTGGCAATGATACGGGTCGCCCTCGGTCAGATAACGCTGCGGCACCCCGTGATAGGAACAGACCAGCATATCGGGCTTGTTTTCCAGCGCGTCATAGCCCCGCTTGACCGATGCGGCCAGCGCCTCGACATAGTTGGGATGGTCGAAATAGGCGGGCACGGTGCGAACCTCGGGCTGCCATTTCTCCTCCATCAGCGCGCGGAAGAAATGGTCGTTGGCCGTGGCCGAGGTGGCGCCGGAATATTGCGGATACAGCGGGAAGAACAGGATCTTGCGGCAGCCCTGATCGACCAGCGCGCGCACCTTGGCCTTGGTCGAGGGGTTACCATAGCGCATGCAGTAATCGACCACGACATTATCGCCATAGGCGGCCTGCATCGTCTCGCGGATCTTGCGCGTCTGGTCCTTGGTGATGGTCATCAGCGGGCTTTCGCCGGCCTCGTGGTTCCAGATCGACTTGTACGCCTCGCCCGAGGAAAACGGCCGCTTGGTCAGGATGATCAGTTGCAAAAGGGGCTGCCAGATCCAGGGCGAATAGTCGATCACCCGCTTGTCGGACAGAAATTCGCCCAGATAGCGGCGCATGGACCAGTAATCGTAATTATCCGGCGTGCCGAGGTTGGCCAACAGGATGCCAACCTTTTCGCGCGGAATCTTCGGGTGATCGGCAGGCGCATGGGCCGGGCACTCGGCGGTGTCCGCTGCGGATTCGCTCAGGGCCGCACCTTGCTTGGAATCGAACATAATCTCGGGTCCGGGCTGGTCTTTGGGGTCCAATTTAGAATTCCTCAAGGACATATACGCATTTACTCGGGGGTCAATCTGATCCCCGACTTTTCCTGTCGGGCAATGTGACCTCGGCGGTGCCCAGAGCGTCGGCCAATCTGGTCGTGGCGCTGCCGGGGCGCAGAGGTTTTTGCTGTTTATCGTCTGGGGCCCACCCTGTGAGGTAGATCATTTCAGCCGTTGCGGGAATGCGGCCATCCGGCCCGGCATGGGCCTGTGCATAGCGGCGCGCGGCCTCGGCGAACAGGTTGCGGGGCGCGGCGCGACGATGGCGGGCGGCCAGCGCGTTGGCTTCGCCCATCGCGCGCAGATCGCGCATCAGGTGAAAAGGCGTTTCATAACTGACGGTTTGCACCACGCTGTCGGCCACGGGCAGGGCAAAGCCCGCCCTTTGCAGCAGCGCGCCCAGATCGCGGATTTCCCCCATCGGCAGCACGCGCGGGGACAGGCCGCCGGTCAGGGCGACCTCGGCCTCGGCCAGGGCGGCGCGCAATTCGTGCAGGCTGCGGCCGCCGAACAGAATGCCCAGAAACAACCCATCCGGGCGCAGCGCGCGGCGGCACTGCACCAGTTGGCCCACCGGATCGTTGGCCCAATGCAGGGCCAGCGCATGGATCACAAGATCGTGTGCGCCCGGTTCCAGGTCCAGGATGTCGGCATCGGGCACGATCCGCGCGCCGGGCAGGGCCGGCGCCCAGACCTGGGCAAAGGGGGTGACGACCGCAGGGGCGGTAAAGCTTCTGTTAACCTCTTCCAGCCTTTCCTGAACCTCGTCCGCCACTGTGTGGTGCAGGAATAGTGCGGGCGCGCGGCGGGTACGGGCGCGCGCGCGGGCGAGGGCAGGGCGGTCGGTCAGGTCGGGCGGTCGGGTCATGGGCGGTCCGGCTGGTTGGCGAAGGGCAGACATAGGGGGATTGCCAGGTGATGCAAAGCGCGCTGCGGCTAATCTATCCACCCCGCTGCGTCTCCTGCGGGGACACCGTGGCCCAGGATTTCGCCCTGTGTCTGCCCTGCTGGGGGCAGACGCCCTTTGCCGCCGGGCTGGTCTGCGATGCCTGCGGCACGCCCCTGCCGGGGCAGGACAGCGGCCAGCCGGAATATTGCGATGCCTGCCTGACCCGCCCGCGCGCCTGGACGCGGGGACGTGCGGCGCTGGTCTATGCGGACAACGCGCGCAAGCTGGTCCTGGCCCTGAAACATGGCGACCGGACCGACCTGGCCCGCCCCGCCGCCGTTTGGCTGCTGCGCGCCGCGCGGCCGGTGCTGATGCCGGGGATGCTGGTGGTGCCGGTGCCGCTGCACCGCTGGCGGCTGGTGCGGCGGCGCTATAACCAGGCGGCGCTGCTGTCGGCGGGGCTGGCGCGGGCGGCGGGGCTGGATCACTGCCCCGATCTGCTGATCCGGCCGCACGCGACACCCATTCTGGACGGGCTGGGGGCCGAGGCCCGCTTTGCCGCGCTGGACGGTGCCATCGCGGTGCATCCGCGCCGCCGGGACCGGCTGGCCGGGCGCGGGGTGTTGCTGGTCGATGACGTGATGACATCCGGCGCAACGCTGGAGGCCGCGGCCCGCGCCTGCCTGGCCGCCGGCGCGGTCGAGGTGCGAATCGCCGTGCTGGCCCGCGTTGCGCAGAACCTGTGAATCCCCCATATTCCCCGAAACCCAAGGGGAACCCGTAATGCAGACCGTGGAAATCTACACTTCGCCCTATTGCAGCTTTTGCCACGCGGCCAAGCGGCTGTTGGACCAGAAGGGCGTCAGCTATGCCGAAATCGACGTGGCGATGGAACCCAAGCGCCGCGAGGAAATGATGACGCGCGCCAATGGCGGCTATACCGTGCCGCAAATCTTTGTCGGGCAGACCCATGTGGGCGGCTGCGACGACCTGTATGCGCTGGAACGGGCGGGCAAGCTGGACCCGCTGCTGGCGGGCTAGGCGGGATGCGCGCGGCGCTGGTTCAGATGACCTCGGGCGACGACCCGGCGGACAACCTGCGTCAGGCGCGCGGCTATCTGCGCGAGGCGACAGCCGGGGGCGCGGATTTCGTGCTGACGCCCGAGGTGACGAACTGTCTGTCGGCCAGCTGCGCCGTGCAAGAGCGTGCCTTGCAGCGGCAGGACGCGGACCCGACCCTTGCCGCCCTGCGGGCAGAGGCGGCCGAGCTGGGCATCTGGCTGTTGATCGGATCGCTGGCGCTGAAAACCGATGATCCGGACGGGCGCTTTGCCAACCGATCCTTTCTGATCGCGCCCGATGGCGGCATCGCGGCGTGGTACGACAAGATCCACATGTTCGACGTGCAGATCAGCGAAACCGAAACCTACCGCGAATCCGACGGCTACCGCCCCGGCGACCGGGCGGTGCTGGCGCAGACGCCCTTTGGTGCCGTGGGGCTGAGCGTGTGCTATGACCTGCGCTTTGCCCATCTTTACCGCGGGCTGGCGCAGGCGGGGGCGGAAATCCTGACGGTGCCCGCGGCCTTTTCCCCGGTTACGGGGGCGGCGCATTGGGAACCGCTGTTGCGCGCCCGCGCGATCGAGACCGGCTGTTACGTTCTGGCGCCCGCCCAATGCGGGCTGCACCCCGCATCCGAGGGGCGCGCGCGGCGCACCCATGGGCACGCGCTGGCGGTGTCGCCCTGGGGCGAGGTTCTGGCCGATGCGGGCGCGGCGCCGGGCATCGTCTATGTCGATCTGAACCGGCAAGAGGTCGCCCGCGCCCGTGCCCGCGTGCCGTCCATCACCCACGACCGCCCCTTTGCGCCGCCCGCATGACGGATCGTAACGACAGCCTGGCCATCTCGCTGTTTTCAGAGATTTTCATGGCCGACCAACTGGCCCGAAACCGGATTTCCCGGGCCCTGCCCCGTGGGATGGAGCTGAGCCATTTTTCCGTCCTGAACCACCTGGCGCGGTTGAACGAGGAACGCACGCCCGCGCAATTGGCCGCCGCCTTTCACGTCACGCGGGGCGCGATGACGAACACGCTGAACCGGCTGGATTGGGCGGGTCATGTCCATATCCGCCCCGACTGGGACGACGCCCGGCGCAAGCTGGTGTCGATCAGCCCGGCGGGACGGTCGGCGTGCGACGCGGCGATCCAGGCCATCGCGCCGGTCCTGGCCGAGGCAGTCGCCGATATAGGCGAGGACCGCCTGCGCGCCGCCCTGCCTGTGTTGCGCCTGCTGCGGCAAAAACTGGAAGGCGGGCGTTAGGCTTGCGCGGGGGCGGCGGACGGGCGACAAGAGATCACCCGGCTGAAACAGGAAAGGGATCAGCATGAAATTCGTCGCGCGCGAGGATATCGCGGCCCCGATCGAAGAGGTTTATGCCGTCCTCACCGATTTCGAGGCGATGGAACGCGCCGCCATGCGCCGCGGCGCCGAGGTGCAGCGCACCGACACGCTGACCCAGCCCGGCCCCGGCATGGCCTGGGAGGCCCGGTTCAAGTTTCGCGGCAAGGAACGTGCGGTTCAGACCGAACTGGCGCAGATGACCCCGCCCGAGGTGATCGGCCTGAAATCCACCGTCGGGGGGCTGCATGGCCTGACCGCTGTCGATCTGGTGCCGCTGTCGCCCAAGCAGACCCGCCTGTCCGTTGCGATAGAGTTGAAACCCGACTCGATGCCCGCGCGGGTATTCCTGCAAAGTCTGCGCCTGGCCAAGGGCAAGCTGAGCCAGAGATTCGACAAGGCGCTGCGGAAATTCGGCCGCGATCTGGAGTCGGGGCGGTTCAGCAAATAGGGCCTAGTTGCGTTTCCGGTCCGCCGGATAGACGCCCAGGATATTCAGGTAAGAGGTGAAATAGGCAAGCTCCTCCAGTGCGCGGCGCACGGGGGCATCCTCGGGGTGGCCTTCGATATCAGCGTAGAACCGGGTGGCGGTGAACGATCCGTCGACCATGTAGCTTTCCAGCTTGGTCATGTTCACGCCGTTGGTGGCGAACCCGCCCATCGCCTTGTACAGCGCGGCGGGGATGTTGCGCACCTCGAACACGAATGTCGTCATCATCCCCCTGTCGCCGCGCCGGGAATGGTCCGGTTCGCGCGCCATCAGCAGAAAGCGCGTGGTGTTCTTGTCGTGGTCCTCGATATGGCGGGCCAGGATGTCCAGCCCGTAGATTTCCGCGGCCAGATCGCCCGCCAATGCGCCCAGCGTGGGATCGCCCGCCTGCGCGACATGCTGCGCCGATCCGGCGGTATCGGCGGCGGTCACCCGGTGGATGCCGTGGGTCTGCAGGAAATCGCGGCACTGGCCCAACAGGACCGTATGGCTCATCGCGCGTTCGATCCGGTCCAGCGGCGTGCCGGGCAGACCCAGCAGGTTGATATGCACCCGCACGAAGGCCTCATCCACGATGTGTAGCCCCGAAAGCGGCAGCAATTGGTGAATGTCGGCCACCCGCCCGTAGGTCGAGTTTTCGACCGGCAGCATCGCCAGGTCCGCCGCGCCGCTGCGCACCGCCTCGATCACGTCTTCAAAGGTGCGGCAGGGCAGGGCCTCCATCTCCGGGCGGGCGTCCTGGCAGGCCTGGTGCGAATAGGCGCCTGGCTCTCCCTGAAAGGCGATGCGACGGGTCATGGCACGGCTTTCCTGCTGGGTCGGGTGGATATGACGTGGGGTGATATACCTTGCGCCAGCAGAGGGGAAGCGCGTAAGCATTCAAAAGGGAGAATATCACGATCGGGATTCTGACATGGCCAATACGCCGAGCTTTACCAAGCTCGCGGCAACCGCGAGTGCCGCGCTTGTCGCGCTTGTCTTCATCAACATGGCCGGCAAGGCGCTGTATACGAAACCCGAGCTGGAAAGCCCGGCCTATGTGATCCTGGAGGAGACCGACGACACCGAGACCGCCGCAGCCGAACCCGAGGTGGAACTGACGTTCGAGGAATTGCTGGCCCAGGCCGATGTGGACGCCGGGGCGCGCGTGTTCAAGGAATGCCGCGCCTGCCACAAGGTCGAGGAGGGCGTGCACGCGGTTGGCCCGTCGCTGTATGGCGTCGTGGGGCGCGCGGTCGCGTCGTTTGACGATTTCAACTATTCCGGTGCGCTGGATGGCACGGCTGAGGTCTGGACGCCGCAGGCGATCAGCGAATTCATCACCAACCCGCGCGAATATGCGCCGGGCACGGCGATGACCTATAACGGCCTGCGCGATGCAGAGGATCGCGCCAATGTCATCGCCTATCTGCAAAGCGTGGACGGCTGAGCGGGCCGGCTCACGCAATCTCAACTTGAACAGGGCAAGGCGCGGCCCTTAGCTTGATCCGGGGCCGCGGCAGACGGCCCGGTTCATGAAAAGGGAGAGCGCCGATGACCCCCCACCGACCGCCCCGATCCGTCGTGCATGCCCGTGTGTGCGATCTGGCGCCCCTGCGCCCGTGGCTGACAGCCTGGGCGCTGTGCGTCGCGCTGGTGCTGGGGGCCAGCCAGGCCGTGGCAGAGGACGGGGTGATCGTGTCGCACGGCATCTCGACCTTTGGCGATCTGAAATACCCCGCCGATTTCGCGCATCTGGACTACGTCAATCCCGATGCGCCCAAGGGGGGCGAGATATCGGTCTGGGCGTTCGGCTCGTTCGACTCGATGCACCCTTACACCACCAAGGGCCGCGCGGGCGTGCTGTCCACGGTCTTCTTCGAATCCCTGCTGACGGGCACCGCCGACGAGGTCGGCGCCGCCTATGGCCTGCTGGCAGAGCGGATTGAGTATCCCGAGGATCGCAGTTGGGTGATCTTCGACATCCACCCCGAGGCGCGGTTTTCCGATGGCAGCCCGGTCACGGCCCAGGACGTGGTGTTTTCCTTTGACCTGTTCCGCGACAAGGGCCTGCCCAGTTTCCGGGTGCAGCTGTCGCGCCAGGTTACCAGCGCCGAGGTGTTGGGCGAGCGGCGGGTGAAATTCACCTTTGCCCAGGGCATTCCGACCCGCGACCTGCCGCAACTGGTGGGCGGCTTACCGGTCTTTTCCAAGGCGTTCTACGAAAGCCAGGGCCGCGATTTCGAGGAAAGCAGCCTGGAGCCGTTGCTGGGGTCCGGACCCTATGTTCTGGGTGAAATGGAGGTGGGCCAGACGCTGGTCTATACCCGCGACCCCGATTACTGGGGCGCCGATCTGCCGATCAATGTCGGGCGCAACAATTTCGACAGAATCCGGGTGGAATACTACGCCGACTACAACGCCGCATTCGAGGGGTTCAAGGGCGGCACCTATACCTTCCGCAACGAGGCATCCTCGAAAAGCTGGGCGACGGGATACGACTTCCCGGCGGTGCAGAACAGCTGGGTGCTGCGGCAGGAACTGCCCGACGGGGCGCTGGCCACCGGGCAAAGCTTTGTGTTCAACCTGCGCCGCCCGCAATTCCAGGATCCCCGCGTGCGCGAGGCGATCAGCCTGCTGTTCAATTTCGAATGGTCCAACGAAAAGCTGTTCTACGGAATTTACGCGCGCGTCAATTCGTTCTGGGAAAACAGTCATCTGGCCGCCGAGGGCCTGCCCGGCGAGGATGAGATCGCCCTGCTGGAGCCGCTGGTTGCAGAGGGGCTGTTGCCCGAAACCATCCTGACCGAACCTGCGGTGATGGCCCCCGAATCCGGGGCGCGTCAGCTGGACCGGCGCAACCTGCGCCGCGCCTCTGCCCTGCTGGACGAGGCGGGCTGGACAGTGGGTGCGGACGGCATGCGCCGCAAGGACGGCCAGACCCTGCGGGTGGAGTTTCTGAACGACAGTCAGACCTTCAACCGGGTGATCGAACCCTATGTGGAAAACCTGCGCCGCGCGGGCATCGACGCAAGCCACAGCTTTGTGGATAACGCGCAGGCGACCAATCGGGAACGGAACTACGATTTCGACATCATTACGGCGCAATTCCCCATGAACTATGTGCCCGGATCGGGCCTGCGGCAGTATTTCGGGTCGGAAACCGCCGATACGTCGGTGTTCAACAAGATGGGGTTGCAGGATCCTGCGGTGGACCGTCTGACCGACACCGTGCTGGCCGCTGAAAGCGACGCGGAACTGACCACCGCCGTGCGGGCGCTGGACCGGGTGCTGCGCAGCCTGCGCTTTTGGGTGCCGCAATGGTTCAAGGACACGCACACGGTGGCCTATTACGACATGTACGCCCACCCCGAGACCTTGCCGCCCTACGATCTGGGGCCGCTGGATTTCTGGTGGTATGACGCCGACAAGGCAGACCGGCTACGCGCCGCCGGCGCAATCAGATAAGAGGCACAGCACCCCATGGGCGCCTATATCCTGCGGCGATTGTTGCTGATCGTTCCGACGCTGATCGGGATCATGGTCATCAACTTTACCCTGACCCAGTTCGTCCCCGGCGGGCCGATCGAACAGATCATCGCCCAGATGGAGGGGCAGGGCGACGTGTTCCAGGGCATCGCCGGGGGCGGTGACGTGGGCGAATCCTTTGCCGCCGGCGGGGACGACAAATACCTGGGCGCGCGCGGCCTGCCGCCCGAGTTCATCGAAGAGCTGGAACGCGAATTTGGCTTTGACAAGCCGCCGCTGGAACGGTTCCTGACGATGCTGTGGAACTATCTGCGGTTCGATTTCGGGGAAAGCTACTTCCGGTCGGTCAGCGTGATCGACCTGGTGCTGGAAAAGATGCCGGTGTCGATCTCGCTGGGGCTGTGGTCCACGCTGATCGCCTATCTGGTGTCGATCCCGCTGGGCATCCGTAAGGCGGTCAGGGACGGCACGCCGTTCGACACATGGACCAGCGGCGCGATCATCATCGGCTATGCGATCCCCGGCTTTCTGTTCGCGGTGCTGTTGCTGGTGGTCTTTGCCGGCGGGTCGTATTTCCAGTGGTTCCCGCTGCGCGGCCTGACCTCGGACAATTTCGAGGAACTCAGCCTGATCGGCAAGATCGGGGATTATTTCTGGCACATCACCCTGCCGGTGCTTGCCACCACGATTTCCAGTTTCGCCACGCTGACCCTGCTGACGAAAAACTCCTTCCTGGATGAGATCAAGAAGCAATACGTCATCACCGCCAAGGCCAAGGGCCTGGCCGAAACCCGCGTTCTGTATGGTCATGTCTTTCGCAACGCGATGCTGATCGTGATCGCGGGTTTTCCCGCCATGTTCATCGGCGTGTTCTTCGGCGCCTCTATCATCATCGAGACGATCTTTTCGCTGGATGGTCTTGGCCGCATGGGGTTCGAGGCGGCGGTCGCGCGCGATTACCCGGTGATCTTTGCCACGCTTTACGTGTTCGGGCTGATCGGTCTGCTGGTGGGGTTGCTGTCCGACCTGACCTATGTGCTGGTCGATCCCCGGATCGACTTCGAAAGCCGGGAGACGTAAGCGATGCTGACCCTCTCGCCCCTGAACCAGCGCCGTTGGCGCAACTTCAAGCGCAACCGCCGCGCCTATTGGTCGCTGATCGTCTTTTCCATCCTGTTCGGCCTGACGCTGTTTGCCGAGGTGCTGGCCAACGACAAGCCGATCTATGTGCAGTATCGCGGCGAAAGCTTTTTCCCGATCTATCAGTTCTATCCGGAAACCGCCTTTGGCGGCGATCTGCGGACAGAGGCCGTCTATCGCGACATAGAGGTGCAATGCCTGATCGTGACCGGCGGGCTGATCGATTGCTGGGATTACCCCGAGGAATTGATAGAGGACGCGCAGGACGGCGAGATAAACGGCGAGGCGATCGAGAAGGGCCGCATCCTATGGCCGCCGATCCCCTACAGCTATTCCACGGTGAACGACATTGACGGCACCGCGCCCTCTCCTCCCGATGCGGATCACTGGCTGGGCACCGACGATACCGCGCGCGACGTGCTGGCGCGCGTGATCTACGGGTTCCGCCTGTCGATCCTGTTCACGCTGATGGTCACGGGGATTGCGTCCGTCATCGGGATCACGGCGGGGGCAGTGCAGGGGTTTTTCGGCGGGCTGACCGACCTGATCTTTCAGCGGTTCATCGAAATCTGGACCTCTACCCCGCAGCTTTACATCATCATCATCCTGTTCGCGATCCTGGGGCGCAGTTTTTGGCTGTTGGTGTTCCTGACGGCGCTGTTCGGCTGGCCCGCGCTGGTGGGCGTGGTGCGGGCCGAATTCCTGCGGGCGCGCAATTTCGAATATGTCCGCGCGGCCCGTGCCCTGGGCGTGTCGAACGTGACGATCATGTTCCGCCACATGCTGCCCAACGCGATGGTGGCCACGCTGACGCTGCTGCCCTTTATCATCACCGGCACGATCGGCACGCTGGCCAGCCTGGATTTCCTGGGCTTCGGCCTGCCATCCTCTGCCCCCTCGCTGGGCGAGCTGACGTTGCAGGCGAAACAGAACCTGCAAGCGCCCTGGCTGGCCTTTACCGCGTTCTTCACCTTCGCGATCATGCTGTCGCTCTTGGTGTTCATCTTTGAGGGCGTGCGCGACGCCTTTGACCCGAGGAAAACCTTTCAATGAATGCGGTTCTGAAGGTCGAAAACCTGTCCGTCAGCTTTCGCCAGGACGGGCGCGATATTCCAGCGGTGCGCGATGTCAGCTTTACCGTGGGGCGCGGTGAAACCGTGGCGCTGGTGGGTGAATCCGGGTCGGGCAAGTCGGTGACGGCGCTATCCACCGTGTCGCTGCTGCCGGGCAGTGCGACGGTGACCGGGTCCATCACCTATGAGGGCGAGGAAATGATCGGCGCCCCCGAACCGCGGCTGCGCGATATCCGGGGCGACGACATCAGCTTTATCTTTCAAGAGCCGATGACCTCGCTTAACCCGCTGCACACACTGGAAAAGCAGATCGGCGAAAGCCTGGCATTGCACCAGGGGCTGACCGGGGCGGCCGCGCGCGCCCGCATGCTGGAACTGCTGACCAAGGTCGGCATCCGCGACCCCGAAAGCCGCCTGAACGCCTATCCCCACCAACTGTCTGGCGGGCAGCGGCAGCGGGTGATGATCGCCATGGCGCTGGCCAACGGGCCGGACCTGCTGATTGCGGACGAACCGACCACCGCGCTGGACGTCACGATCGAGGCGCAGATTCTGGACCTGCTGGCCGATCTCAAGCGCGAAGAGAACATGAGCCTGCTGTTCATCACCCATGACCTGGGCGTGGTGCGCCGCATCGCCGACCGGGTTTGCGTGATGAAGGATGGCGCGTTGGTCGAGCAGGGGCCGACGGCGGACATCTTTGCCAATCCGCAGCATCCCTATACCCAAAAGCTGCTGGCCGCGGCAGCCACCGGCGCACCCGACCCGGTGGACGCGGAGGCCCCGGAAATCGTGCGCACCGACAACCTGCGCGTCTGGTTCCCGATCCAGCGCGGGTTCCTGCGGCGCACGGTGGGCCACGTCAAGGCGGTGAACGATGCGGATATATCCGTGCGGGCCGGCGAAACCCTGGGCATCGTGGGGGAATCGGGGTCGGGCAAGACGACGCTGGCCCTGGCGATCATGCGGTTGATTTCATCGGACGGGCAGATCGCGTTTCAGGGGCGCGATATCCACGGGCTGAAATCCCGCGCGCTGCGGCCCCTGCGGCGCGACATGCAGATCGTGTTCCAGGATCCGTTCGGCAGCCTCAGCCCGCGCATGACCATCGAACAGATCGTGGCCGAGGGGCTGGGCGTGCACGGGGTCCAGCCGGGCCATTCGAAACGCGAAGAGGTCGCGCAGATGTTGGCAGAGGTCGGGCTGGACCCGGCCATGATGCACCGCTACCCGCATGAATTTTCCGGCGGCCAGCGTCAGCGCATCGCCATTGCCCGCGCGATGATCTTGCGGCCGCGCCTGCTGGTGCTGGATGAACCCACCTCGGCGCTGGATATGACGGTGCAGGTGCAGATCGTGGACCTGCTGCGCGATCTGCAGCGCAAATACGACCTTGCCTACCTGTTCATCAGTCACGACCTGCGCGTTGTCCGCGCCCTGTCGCACAAGGTGATCGTGATGAAACAGGGCGATATCGTCGAGGCCGGAGAGACCAGCGCCGTGTTCCATGCGCCGCAGACCGATTATACCCGCACCCTGATGCGCGCGGCCTTTGGCGATCTGGGCCCCGGCGGGGCGGACGGTGCCGCGCTGGCGGGGCACTGACCCCTGACAAGACAAGCGCCCGCCCGGTTTCCCGGTGCGGGCGCGCCAAGGGGGTCTGTGGCCCCTTGAATGCGGCCGGGCGTGGCCCGGCCGGAAGGCTTAGATCGCCGAGCTGTGCCCCGCCTTGGACAGGTCGTAGGCATCGAAGCCCCGGGCGATCATCCGGGTCAGCGGCTTGCCGTGTTCCGGTACGATCAGCCCTTCGTTCGTCAGATCGACGAAACCGGCGAACTGGTCGGCCACCTCCTGGAACATCGCGTTCAGCTCAGCCTTGGTGATGTCGAACTGTTCGACGATCCCGGCGGTGGTGATGCGGAACTCGCACATCAACTGCTCGATCAGGCGCGAGCGCAGGTTGTCGTCCTCGGTAAAGACATGGCCGCGGCCGGTGGCAAAGCGCCCGTCGCGGACGCGCGCGGTATAATCCGAGGTGCCGGACAGGTTCTGCGCAAAGCCCTGCGGGAACTTGGAGATCGACGAGGCCCCCAGCCCGATCAGCGCGGCCGCGGTGTCGTCGGTGTACCCCTGGAAGTTCCGGCGCAGCTCGCCCGCGTCCAGCGCCTTGGTCAGGCCGTCGGTTTCCCGCGCGAAGTGGTCGATGCCGATTTCGCGGTAGCCGTCCCACAGGAACAGTTCCTTGGCGGTTTCGAACAGCTTCAGCCGGGCCTCGGGCGTCGGCAGGGCCTCGGCCGGGATCATCGACTGGCGGCGCGACATCCACGGAACGTGGGCATAGCCATACAGCGCCACCCGGTCGGGCGACAGCGACAGCAGCTTTTGCACCGATTCGGCGATGCGTTCGTTCGACTGGTGCGGCAGGCCATACAGGATGTCGGCGTTCAGGCTGGGAATGCCACGGTCGCGGATCATGTCCACCGCGTCGCGGGTGATGTCATAGCTCTGGATGCGGCCGATCACCGACTGGATCTGCGGGTCGAAATCCTGAATGCCGATAGAGGCCCGGTTCATCCCCGCCGCCGCCAGCACGTCCAGCCGCGCGGCGTCGATCTCGTTCGGGTCGATCTCGACCGAGAATTCGCCCGATTCGTGCATCGGCGCGATGGCAAAGACGGCCTCGGTCAGCTCTTTCATCATGTCGGCCGACAACAGCGTCGGCGTGCCCCCGCCCCAGTGCAGGCGCGACAGGGTCACGCCCTGCGGCAGGCGCCGGCCCAGCATCGCGATCTCGTCCTTGAGGGTGTCGAGATAGGCGCGAACGGGGGCGTCCGACCGCGTGCCCTGCGTCCGGCAGGCGCAGAACCAGCACAGCCGACGGCAGAAAGGCACATGAAGGTACAGGGAAATCTGCGAACCGGGCTCGATCTGGTCGATCCAGCCGGCGAAGTCTCCGTCGTCTACGGATGCATTGAAATGCGGTGCCGTGGGGTAGCTGGTGTAGCGGGGCACCTTGGCATCGAACAGACCAAGACGTGTGAGTTGCGATTCTGTGCTCATTGGACTAGCTTTAGGTTTACCCAAGGGCCTGCTCCTTGATCGAAGTCAAAACTGGAAACGGAATGGCCGTTACCGACCCTCCCCTTGCGCATGTAGATTGCTCGGATTGTCCGATCCGGCACCGTGCGGTCTGCGCCCGCTGTGAAAGTGACGAGCTGGATCAGCTTGAAAACATGAAATATTACCGCACCTTTGATGCGGGTCAGACGGTTATCTGGTCGGGCGACCGGATGGATTTCGTCGCCTCGGTGGTAGAGGGAATCGCCACCCTCAGCCAGACGATGGAGGATGGGCGCACCCAGATGGTGGGTTTGCTGCTGCCGTCCGATTTCGTCGGGCGTCCGGGCCGCGAGGCCGCCGCCTATGACGTGGTCGCCACGACCCCGCTGACGATGTGCTGTTTCCGCCGCAAACCGTTCGAAGAGCTGATGGGCAGAACGCCCCATATCGGCCAGCGCCTGCTGGAAATGACGCTGGACGAACTGGACGCGGCGCGGGAATGGATGCTGCTCTTGGGGCGCAAGACCGCGCGCGAAAAGATCGCAAGCCTGCTGGCCATCATCGCCCGGCGCGATGCGACGCTGAAACTGGGGCCGACGCGGGGCAAGATCGTCTTTGACCTGCCCCTGACGCGCGAGGCCATGGCCGATTACCTGGGCCTGACGCTGGAAACCGTCAGCCGCCAGATGTCCGCGCTGAAACGCGACGGCGTCATCGTGCTGGAAGGCAAGCGTCATGTGACGATCCCCGATTTCGACCGCCTGCTTGGCGAGACGGGCGATGACAACGATGGGGGCATGCCGGCGTAACGCGCGGCACACCCCCGGTTTTCCCTAATGCGCCATGAAGACCGGGAACTCGGTCTTTTCCAGGGTGCTGCGCGTGGCGCCGCCCAGGATCGCCTCGCGAAAGCGCGAATGACCATAGGCGCCCATGATCATCATGTCGGCATCGATGTCCTGGGCGTGGCGCATCAGCACGTCCGACACCCGCGGCATGGTCTTGGCCAGCACCGAGATTTCCGATTTTACCCCGTGGCGCGACAGCATCTGCGACAGCGCGCCGCCCGGATCGGAACGGTCGGGGCTGTGCTTCGGCGGATCGACCACGGCAATGTTGACCAGTTCGGCGGCCTGCATCAGGGGCATCGCCTGCTTGACCGCGGCCATGGCCTCGGCGCTTTGGTTCCAGGCGATCACGATTTTCTGGCCGATATTGGCGGTGTCGGCGTTTTCCGGCACGATCAGCAGGGGGGCGTGACCGTCGAACAGAACCGCCTCGACCGCCGCTTCGTCCTCGATGCCGCGACCCTCGCCATAGGGGCGGGGCATCACGACCAGGTCGGAAAACCGCGCCCGCTGCGCCACAAGGTGCGACAGCCCGGCAATCTGCGCCACGGCGGCCTCGGACGCCCAGGCGATGCCCTCGGGGGCCAGCCGCGCCTTGACGGCGGTTTCGATCGCGGCTGCGTCCTCTTGGGCCTTGTGCAGCGTTTCCTGCTGAATGAAGGCGTTGGTGCCTGCGTAGTAGTACCCTGTCTGGGTGCGATCCACGCCCAGGCACAGCACATCCAGATGCGCCTCTTCGCGCATGGCCAGCGTGATTGCCGGCTCCAGCGCCGAGGCGGAAATATCCGTATCGGTGATGATGGTCAAAATCGTCTTGTAAGCCACCGGGGTGTCTCCTTCCCGTCGGTCGTCGCGCTTGGGGGACTTTAGGCGCGCGGGGGCGGGCCGGGCTTTGACAAGGATCAATCTTGAATTGGAATGGGTCAAAGAAGACTTGACTTTGAACCATGCAAAGTTTTGCATACAACGGGATACGTCACGGTATCGTGAGGGAGTCGGTCGTGTGGGAATGACCGATGCGAGACGAAGGGAAATCCGATGTGGGATTACGTGAAGGTCGCCGTCTACGGCGCGATCGCGGCATGTGCTGCGTTTGCTGCCTATATGGCGCGCGACATGGCCTATCAGGTGCACATGATTATCGTGCTGGTGGTGGCCGGGGGCATGGTGCTGTACACGCTGCGCGGCCTGGGCCGCGCCAAGCCGGCACCTGAAACGGGATATATGGACGATGTCGTCCGCGCGGGCGTCATCGCGACGGCGTTCTGGGGGGTTGTGGGGTTTGCCGCAGGCACCTTCATCGCCAGTCAGCTGGCCTTTCCGGGCCTCAATTTCGAATGGGCGCAGGGTGTTCTGAACTTTGGCCGGTTGCGGCCGCTGCATACCTCGGCGGTGATCTTTGCCTTTGGCGGCAACGCGCTGATTGCGACATCCTTCTACGTGGTGCAGCGCACCAGCGCGGCGCGGCTGTGGGGCGGCAACGCCGCGTGGTTCGTGTTCTGGGGCTATCAGCTGTTCATCGTGCTGGCCGCGACCGGCTATCTGCTGGGCGTGACCCAGTCCAAGGAATACGCCGAGCCGGAATGGTACGTCGACATCTGGCTGACGATCATCTGGGTCACCTACCTGGCGATCTTCCTGGGTACGATCTTCAAGCGCAAGGAACCCCACATCTACGTGGCCAACTGGTTCTACCTGTCCTTCATCGTGACCGTCGCGATGCTGCACCTGGTGAACAACCTGTCGCTGCCTGTTTCGATCTACGGGTCCAAGTCGGTGCAGCTGTTCTCGGGTGTGCAGGACGCCATGACGCAGTGGTGGTACGGCCATAACGCGGTGGGCTTCTTCCTGACGGCCGGGTTCCTGGGGATGATGTACTACTTCGTGCCCAAGCAGGCCGAGCGCCCGGTCTACAGCTACAAGCTGTCGATCATCCACTTCTGGGCGCTGATCTTCATGTATATCTGGGCCGGTCCGCACCACCTGCACTATACCGCGCTGCCCGACTGGGCCGGCACGCTGGGCATGGTGTTCTCGATCATGCTGTGGATGCCGTCCTGGGGCGGCATGATCAACGGCCTGATGACGCTGTCGGGCGCCTGGGACAAGCTGCGCACCGACCCGATCATCCGCATGATGGTGGTCTCGGTCGGCTTTTACGGCATGTCCACCTTCGAGGGGCCGATGATGTCGATCCGGGCGGTGAACAGCCTGAGCCACTACACCGACTGGACCATCGGGCACGTGCATTCCGGCGCGTTGGGCTGGAACGGCATGATCACCTTCGGCGCGCTCTACTTCCTGGCGCCGCGGCTGTGGAACAAGGAACGGCTGTATTCCACCGCGATGGTGTCCTGGCACTTCTGGCTGGCGACGATCGGCATCGTTCTGTACGCGGCGTCGATGTGGGTGTCGGGCATCATGGAGGGCCTGATGTGGCGCGAGGTCGATGCCCAGGGCTTCCTGGTCAACAGCTTCGCCGACACGGTGGACGCCAAGTTCCCGATGTACGTGGTCCGTGCCCTGGGCGGTGGCCTGTACGTCACCGGCGGGCTGATCATGTGCTACAATCTGTGGAAAACCGCGACATCGGCACCGGCCAAATCGGCCACGCCCGTTGCGGCCCCGGCTGAATAAGGAGGGGCGACAATGGCAATTCTCGACAAACACAAGATCCTTGAGAAGAACGCGTCGCTGCTGCTGGTGTTCAGCTTTCTGGTTGTGACCATCGGCGGGTTGGTGGAAATCGCACCGCTCTTCTACCTCGAAAACACGATTGAAGAGGTAGAGGGCGTGCGCCCCTACTCGCCCATGGAACTGGCCGGGCGCGACATCTACGTCCGCGAAGGGTGCTATGTCTGCCACAGCCAGATGATCCGCCCCATGCGCGACGAGGTGGAACGCTATGGCCATTACAGCCTGGCGGCGGAATCGATGTACGACCATCCGTTCCAGTGGGGATCCAAGCGGACCGGGCCGGACCTGGCCCGCGTCGGCGGGCGCTATTCGGATGACTGGCACGTCCAGCACCTGCGCGACCCGCAGTCTGTGGTGCCGGAATCGGTGATGCCGAAATACGCCTTCCTGGAAAACCGGATGCTTGACGGCAAATACATCGAGGACAAGCTGCGCACGCATCTGGCCGTCGGTGTGCCCTATACCGACGAGATGCTGGAAAACGCGACCGCGGATTTCAACGCCCAGATCGACCCCTATGCCGATGGCGTGGACGGTCTGCTGGAACGGTATCCCGGCGCGCAGGTCCGCAATTTCGACGGCAATCCGGGTATCTCGGAAATGGATGCGCTGGTGGCCTACCTGCAAATGCTGGGCACGCTGGTCGATTTCTCGACCTTCGAGCCGCATGCAAGCCGCTGAGGTGGGATGATGGAAACCTATTCCGCCATGCGGGAATTCGCGGATAGCTGGGCGCTGCTGGCGCTGACGCTGTTCTTTCTCGGGGTGATTGCCTGGGTGTTCCGCCCGGGCAGCACCCGCGAGTACCGCGATACCGCAGACATCCCTTTCCGCCATGATGACGAACCCGCCCCGCGCGATCAAAGCGACGACGAGGGTGCGGCGTGCCACAAGGAGGCGCGGACATGAGCAACACCGATCACGACAAGCCCAAAGAGGGCGAAGTTCCGACCACCGGCCACAGCTGGGACGGTATCCAGGAACTGGACAACCCGATGCCGCGCTGGTGGCTGTGGACCTTTTACGCCTGTATCGCCTTCGCGGTGGTCTATGCGATCCTTTACCCCTCGGTTCCGCTGATAAAGGGCGCGACGCCCGGTCTGCTGGGTTATTCCACCCGCGCAGAGGTGGCAAAGGACATCCAGCGGTTCGAAGAGGCGAATGCGGATCTTGTGGCCAAGCTGGTTTCGGTCGAGTTGGACCGCGAGGTGATCCGCGAGGATCCGGCGCTGGACAACTTTGCCCGCAACTGGGGCGAATCCGTCTTTAACGCCTATTGCGTGCAGTGCCACGGGCGCGAGGGCGGCGGCGTTCAGGCCAACGGCTATCCCACCCTGTCGGATGACGACTGGTTGTGGGGCGGCGCGCTGGAGGAAATCTATTACACCGCGACTCATGGCATCCGGAACGAGGATGACCCCGATGCGCGCTGGTCGCAGATGCCCGCCTTTGGCGACGATTACCTGCCCGAAGAGGAAATCACCGCGGTCGTTCAGTACGTTCGCAAGATTTCCGGGCAGGAACACGATGCCGCATTGGCAAGCGCCGGCGAAGAGGTTTTCCTCTACAACTGTGCTGCCTGCCACATGGAGGACGGAACCGGAGACCGTTACCAGGGCGCGCCCAACCTGACGGACGCGATCTGGCTTTACGGCGGCGACGTGGAAACGCTGACTGAAACCGTGACTTACGCGCGCTTCGGCATCATGCCGAGCCATCAGGAACGGTTGACCGATGCGGAACGTCGCGCGGTGGCTGTCTACGTGCACCAGTTGGGGGGTGGCGAGTGATTATCGACTTCCGGGGGTCGCAAGGCCCTCGGTCGATGGCACCGGCCCCCATCCTGTTCGCGCGTTTCCACGGGGGCCGGTGTTATCATCGCCCGGCCCCCGCCCACATCCAGCGCGCCCCCTGAGAGAGCCCTGTGCGTTCGCGCCCAGTTCCGAAACCGACCCCCGGTCCGGATTGCGCAGCCCACACTGCGCCCGCGCCGCGGAAATGTCCCATGACGGCCGATCGTGAACGCCCCGCCGCTTTCCATCGTGGGCCGCAGGGTCTAGCTATGAGTTGAAGCAGGGACCGTGCCGTTCCGCGACAGCGGCCGGGCGGCCCCGCAGCCGAACGGAGTGAGCGTGTGAGCTCGACAGACCAGGACCCCGACCGCCTTTATTCCGCCCGCGAGCCGATCTTCCCCCGGCGCGTGTCCGGCACGTTCCGCAGCCTGAAATGGTGGATCATGGGGATTACCCTGGGCATCTACTACCTGCTGCCCTGGGTGCGTTGGGATCGCGGCCCGAACCTGCCCGACCAGGCGGTGTTGATCGACCTGGCGAACCGGCGCTTCTTCTTCTTCTGGATCGAGATCTGGCCGCACGAATTCTATTTCGTCGCGGGCCTTTTGATCATGGCGGGGCTGGGCCTGTTCCTGTTCACCTCGGCGCTTGGCCGTGTGTGGTGCGGCTATACCTGCCCGCAGACCGTCTGGACCGACCTGTTCATCCTGACCGAACGCTGGATCGAGGGCGATCGGAACAAGCGGGTCCGCCTGTGGAAATCGGGATGGGACGCCCACAAGATCCGCCTGCGCGTGACCAAGATGATCCTGTGGCTGCTTATCGCGGTAGCGACTGGCGGGGCCTGGGTGTTCTATTTCGCCGATGCGCCGACGCTGCTGGGCAACCTGCTGACGCTGCAGGCGCACCCGGTGGCCTACACCACGATCCTGGTGCTGACCGCGACGACCTTTGTGCTGGGCGGGTTCATGCGCGAACAGGTCTGCATTTACATGTGCCCCTGGCCGCGCATCCAGGCCGCGATGATGGATGAGGACACGCTGACCATCGGCTATCGCGAATGGCGGGGCGAACCGCGCGGCAAGCACCGCAAGGCCGAAGGCGCGGAAAACCTGGGTGACTGCATCGACTGCAACGCCTGCGTGAACGTCTGTCCCATGGGGATCGATATCCGCGATGGCCAGCAACTGGCCTGCATCACCTGCGGGCTGTGCATCGACGCCTGCGACGACGTGATGGAAAAGATCGGCAAGCCGCGCGGCCTGGTCGATTACATGGCCCTGTCGGACGAGAGCCGCGAGCGCGCAGGCCAGGCGCCGAAACCCGTGTGGAAGCACATCTTCCGCCTGCGCACGGTGCTGTATACGACGCTGTGGTCGGCGGTGGGCGTTGCGCTGGTGGTGGCGCTGTTCGTGCGGTCCGAAATCGACATGACCGTTTCGCCGGTACGCAACCCGATCTTTGTCACCCTGTCGGACGGGTCGATCCGCAACACCTATGACGTGCGGGTGCGCAACATGCATGGCGAACCGCGCTGGTTCCACATCACCGTCACGCCCAACGATGTCTTCAGCGTCGAGGTCGAAGGCGCCGCAAACGGCATGGTCGAGGTCGCCCCGGATGCCACCGCGCTGAAGCGGGTCTATGTCATCGCCGCGCCGGGCACGGATGCCGCGCGCGCCGCGCAGACCGATCTGCGGATCTGGCTGCACGACATCGAGGCGGACGAACGCGCCTACAAGGACACGGTCTTCAACGGGACGGAAATACGATGAGCACGAAACAAATCACCGGGCGTCAGGTCCTGATCTTTACGGTTGCCGCCTTCGGCGTGGTGATCGCGGTGAACCTGACCCTGGCCTTTCAGGCGGTGCGCACCTTTCCGGGGCTGGAGGTCAAGAACAGCTATGTCGCCAGCCAGCATTTCGACGCGCAGCGCGCCGCGCAAGAGGCCCTGGGATGGACCGCCGTGGCCGATTACAACGAGGATGCGCAGATGTTCGTGCTGCGCGTGACCGACGCAGAGGGGCTGCCCGTGCAGGTGCCGGGGATCGACCTGACGATCGGGCGCAAAACCTCTAACCGCGACGACAAGCGGCCCGAGCTGATCTATTACAGCGGGGCCTATTCCGCTGAAATGGCGCTGGACCCCGGATACTGGACCATCCGCCTGAACGCCGTGGCCGAGGACGGGACCGAGTTTCGCCAACGGCTGGAGCTGTTCGTAAGGGGCTAGGGATATGGACGGCGCGCTTTCCTCTCGTCCCTCTGCCTGCCCGGCCTGTTCGGCTGCCCCTTCGGCCGAACAACTGGCCGCTGCCCAGGCCCCTAAGGACGCGCGCCTGTTCCTGTCGCTGCCCACGATCCATTGCGCCGCCTGCATCGCCGCGGTGGAACGCGCCCTGAACGCCACCCCCTGCGTGCACGAGGCGCGGGTAAACCTGACGCTGAAGCGCGTGGCCGTGGAGGCCGATCCCGAGGTTACCGCCGAGGACCTGATCGCCGTTCTGGCCGGCATCGGCTACGAGGCGCACGAACTGGACCCCAGCGTGATCGCGGCCACCGCCACGGACCGCGCGGGCCGGGACATCCTGATGCGCATCGCGGTGTCGGGCTTTGCCATGGCCAACGTGATGATCCTGTCGGTGGCGGTCTGGTCCGGTGCGTCGGATGCCACGCGCGACATGTTCCACTGGATTTCCGCCATGATCGCGCTGCCCGCCATCGGGTTTGCCGCGCAGCCGTTTTTCCGCAGTGCGCTGGCGGTGCTGAAACACGGGCGGCTGAACATGGATGTGCCGATTTCGCTGGCGATCCTGCTGGCCGCCAGCATGTCCCTTTATGAAACCGCGCAAAGCGGCCAGCACGCCTATTTCGACGCGGCGCTGTCGCTGACGTTTTTCCTGCTGGCGGGGCGTTACCTGGATCATCGCACCCGTGCTATTGCCAGGTCGGCCGCCGAGGAACTGGCCGCGCTGGAGGTGCCCCGCGCCCTGCGCCGCCGGGCGGACGGAACCGAGGAAACCGTGCCCATCGCCCAGATCGCCGTGGGCAATACCGTGCTGGTCAAGCCCGGCGCGCGCGTGCCCGTCGATGGCGTGGTGGCAGAGGGGCAGTCGGAAATCGACCGATCCCTGCTGACCGGGGAAACCCTGCCCGCCTTTGCCGGGCCGGGCATGGCGCTGAGCGCGGGTGAGGTGAACCTGACCGGCCCGCTGGCGGTAACTGTGACCGCGGCGGGCGAGGACAGTTCCCTGCACCGCATGGCCGATCTGGTGGCCGTCGCCGAAAGCGCGCGCAACCGCTACACGTCGCTGGCCGACCGCGCGGCACGGGTCTATGCGCCGGGTGTGCATCTGCTGGCGCTGGCCGCGTTTATCGCCTGGCTGTGGATTTCCGGCGGCGATGTGCGGTTGGCGCTGAATATCGCGGTGGCGGTGCTGATCATCACCTGCCCCTGTGCACTGGGGCTGGCCGTTCCGGCGGTGACGACCGCCGCGTCGGGCCGGTTGTTCAAGCGCGGCATGCTGATCAAGGACGGCACCGCGCTGGAGCGGCTGGCCGAGGTCGATACAGTCGTGTTCGACAAGACCGGCACGCTGACCATGGGCACGCCCGAGCTGACCAACCTGGCCGATCACCCGCGCCGCACGCTGGAAATCGCCGCGGCGCTGGCGGGCGCCTCGAACCACCCGCTGGCCCGTGCGCTGGCCGCCGCCGCACAGGGGGCGGGCATCCGCCCCGCCAGCGTGACCGAGTTGCAAGAGGTGCCCGGCCATGGCGTGCAGGCGCGTCTGGCGGGCGAAACGGTGCAATTCGGCCGCGCGGCCTGGGTCGGCGCCGAAACCGGCACACAGACCGCCGCCTGGCTGCGCATCGGGCAGGGGGCGCCGGTGGCCTTTACCTTCAGCGACAGCCCGCGCCCCGGCGCCGAAGAGGCCGTCGCGCGCCTGCATGCCCAAGGGCTGGCGATCAAGCTGGTCTCGGGCGATGCGCCCAGCCCGGTGGCCGATCTGGCCGCGCGGCTGGGCATCGACGACTGGACCGCCGAGGCCCTGCCCGAGGACAAGGCGGCACAGGTCGCGGCCCTGGCCGATCAGGGGCATCGCGTGTTGATGGTGGGGGACGGGCTGAACGACACCGCCGCGCTGGCGGCCGCGCATGTGTCGATTTCGCCGGCCAGCGCGCTGGATGCGGCGCGGGTGGCCTCTGACATCGTGCTGTTGGGCAATGACATGGCGCCGTTGGGCGAGGTCGTGGATACCGCCCGCCGCGCCACCCGCCGGATACACGAGAATTTCTCGATCTCGGCGCTTTATAACCTGATCGCGGTGCCGATCGCGCTGGTCGGGCTGGCCACGCCGCTGGCCGCCGCGCTGGCGATGTCGGCGTCCTCTATCACCGTGTCGCTGAACGCGCTGAGGCTGAGGTAGGCGGATGGAGATCCTGGCCTATCTGATCCCGATTTCGCTGTTCCTGGGCGGGCTGGGGCTGGGCGCGTTTTTCTGGGCGCTGCGCACCCGGCAATTCGACGACCCCGAGGGCGACAAGCACCGCATCCTCAGCGAGGAGTGGGACGACCACCCCAGGCCATAGGTTTGCCGTTCAGGGGCGTTTCGGCTGCTGCGCCGGGGCCGCGTGGGCGCCCGGCGCAACGGGTCCGTTTCAGGACAGCCGCCCGTGGCAGTGCTTGAACTTCTTGCCCGATCCGCAGGGACAGAGGTCGTTACGGCCCGGGTTGCCCCAGGTTTCCGGCCGGGTTTCGTCGAACCCCGCGACCGCCTCGGGGTTGGGGGCGGGGGTGCCGTCGGGGCTGGGGTGCTGGGCTACGCCCTCGGTGGCGGCCCGTTCCAGCGCGCGGCGCTGCTCTTCCATCTGGCGCATCATCTGGGCCTGCTCTTCCTCGGTCAGGGGGCGGATGCGGGCCAGTTTCTGGGTCACGTCCTCGCGCAGGCCGTTCAGCATGTTTTCGAACAGGGCGAAGGATTCCGATTTGTATTCGTTCAGCGGGTCACGCTGCGCATAACCGCGGAACCCCACGACCGAGCGCAGATGTTCCAGCCGCAGCAGATGTTCGCGCCACTTGGTATCGATCGCCTGCAGCAGCAGCTGCTTTTCGATCATGCGCATGTTTTCCGGGCCGAACTGCGCGGCCTTGGCGGCCATGGATTCGTCGGCGGCCCTGGCGATACGTTCGACGATGTCGGCATCGTCGACGCCTTCTTCCTCGGCCCAGTCGCCGATGGGCAGGTCCAGGTTCATCTTGTCCAGCACCGCCTGGCGCAGGCCGTCGGTATCCCACTGATCGGCATAGGATTTCGGCGGAATGTAGGTTTCGACCAGATCTTCGATGACCTCTTGGCGCATGTCCTGAATGATTTCGGACAGGTCGCTGGCCTCCATGATGTCGCGACGCTGGGCAAAGATTACCTTGCGCTGCTCGTTCATCACGTCGTCAAACTTCAGCAACTGCTTGCGCATGTCGAAGTTGCGGCCCTCGACCTTGGCCTGGGCCTTGGCCAGCGACTTGTTCACCCAGGGGTGCATGATCGCCTCGTCCTCTTCTAGGCCGAGGGAGGACAGCACCTTGTCCAGCCGTTCCGACCCGAAGATGCGCATCAGGTCGTCCTGCAGCGACAGGAAGAAGGCCGAGCGGCCCGGGTCGCCCTGCCGCCCAGAGCGGCCGCGCAACTGGTTGTCGATGCGGCGGGATTCGTGGCGTTCGGTGCCCAGCACGAACAGGCCCCCGGCGCCCAGCACCTTCATCTTTTCGTCGGCGTGCTCGGCCTCGATCTTCTGGCGCAGCTCGTCGGGGTTGGCCTCCGGGTCGGCGGCCAGCGCCTCCATCACCTTCATCTCGGCATTGCCGCCCAACTGGATGTCGGTGCCGCGCCCGGCCATGTTGGTGGCGATGGTCACGGCGCCCAGGCGCCCGGCCTCGGCCACGATCTTGGCCTCTTGTTCGTGGTGGCGCGCGTTCAGCACGTTATGCGGCACCTTCGCCTGTTTCAGCAGGTCCGACAGCATCTCGGACTTTTCGATCGAGGTGGTGCCGACCAGGACCGGCTGGCCGATGGCGTGGGCCTTCTTGATGGTCTCGACGATGGCCTTGTACTTCTCGCCAGCGGTCCGGTAGACGGCGTCGTGTTCATCCACCCGCGCGATGGGGCGGTTGGTCGGGATTTCCACCACGCCCAGGCCATAGATGTCGTGGAATTCCTCGGCCTCGGTGGCGGCGGTGCCGGTCATGCCGGCCAGCTTTTCATACAGGCGGAAATAGTTCTGGAAGGTGACAGAGGCCTCGGTCACGTTCTCGGGCTGGATCGCGACGCCCTCTTTCGCCTCGATCGCCTGGTGCAGACCGTCCGACAGGCGGCGGCCCGGCATCATGCGGCCGGTGAATTCGTCCACCAGCACGACCTCGCTGTTGCGCACGATGTAGTCCTTGTCGCGCTGGAACAGCTTGTGGGCGCGCAGCGCCTGTGTGGCGTGGTGCACGATGGTGGTGCTTTCGGGATCGTAGAGCGACTGTTCCTCGGGCAGGATGCCCATTTCGTGCAGGCGCTTTTCGACGAATTCGTTGCCATCCTCGGTAAAGGTGACGTTGCGCAGCTTTTCGTCGAGGTTGAAATGTTCCTCGGTCAGTTGCGGGGCCAGAGCGTCCAGCGTCTTGTACAGTTCCGAGCGGTCCTCGGCGGGGCCGGAAATGATCAGCGGCGTGCGCGCCTCGTCGATGAGGATCGAGTCGACCTCGTCCACGATGGCGTAGTGGTGGCCGCGCTGGAACATGTCCGACAGTTCGGATTTCATGTTGTCGCGCAGATAGTCAAATCCCAGCTCGTTATTCGTGGCGTAGGTGATGTCGGCGGCATAGGCGGCGCGCTTTTCCTCGCCGGGCTGGAACGGGTAGACCACCCCGGTTGTCAGCCCCAGGGCGGCGTAAACCTTGCCCATCCAGTCAGAGTCGCGCTTGGCCAGGTAATCGTTCACGGTGACGATATGCACGCCCTTGCCCGTCAGCGCATTCAGATAGGCGGGGAAGGTGGCAACCAGCGTCTTGCCCTCGCCGGTCTTCATCTCGGCGATGTTGCCGCGGTGCAGGAAGATGCCGCCGATCAGCTGCACATCAAAGGCCCGCAGCCCCAGGGCACGGCGCGCGCCCTCGCGGCAGTTGGCAAAGGCCTCGGGCAGGATGTCATCCAGCGGCTCGCCCCCGGCGACGCGGCGCTTGAATTCCTCGGTCTTTTCCTTCAGGCCCTCATCGCTCAGTCGTTCGAACTCGGGCTCCAGCTCGTTGATGCGGGCGACCAGCGGGCGGACCTTCTTGATCTGGCGGTCGTTCTTGGTGCCAAAAACTTTCCGGCTGACTGTTCCGATGCCCAGCATGTTCTCTCCGCGGCGGTTCGTGTGTCTGACAGGATCTTGTTCGAAGGACGCCTTGCCCGCCCCCGATTGCACCAATAGAACTGGCCCTGAGACTGGCGACCGGCCCGTGAGGACCAGATGCGATGTAAGGGGCCGCCAGAATAGTGTCAACGCCGCCCGTGCGCGCGCCCCGAAAGGAGTTGCCCCAATGCCCAAAGCCATGAAACCCTTGCTGGCGCTTGCCATGAGCGCCGCGCTTGCCCTGCCCGCCGCGGCCGAGGAGATCGGCGCCGATACCGTGGTTGCCCGCGTCGGCGGTGACACGATCACCCTGGGACACATGATCGTCATGCGCGCCCAGTTGCCCGCCGAATACCAGCAACTGCCCGATGACGTCCTGTACGAGGCGGTGCTTGACCAGTTGATCCGCCAAAGCGCCGTCGCCCAAAGCGTGGGCGAGGATTTGTCGCTGGGCGCGAAACTGGCGCTGGAGAATGAACAGCGCAGCTTTGTCGCCGGCGAGGCCCTGGGCCGCATCGCCGAGGCCGCCGTCACCGACGAGGCCCTGCAAACCGCCTATGAGGCCGCCTTTGCCGGGGAAGAGCCCGAGCGCGAATTCAACGCTGCCCACATCCTGGTCGAGACCGAGGAAGAGGCGCTGGCGATCAAGACTGCCTTGGACAAGGGCGCCGATTTCACCGAGATGGCCAAGGAACAATCGGTCGGTCCCTCGGGACCGAACGGGGGCGATCTGGGCTGGTTCACCGCCGGTATGATGGTCAAGCCCTTCGAAGACGCCGTGATGAGCCTGGAGCCGGGCGAGGTATCCGCCCCCGTGCAGACGCAATTCGGCTGGCACATCGTCAAGCTGAACGATAGCCGCCTGAAAGAGGCCCCCACCCTGGAAGAGGTGCGGCCCGAACTGGTCCAGCAGATCCAGCGCGACGCGATGGAAGCCGCGATGGAAGAGCTGACCGACGCCGCAGAGGTCGAGCGCGCAGAGCTGGACCTTGACCCCGCCATCATCAAGGATCGGGGCCTGCTGGAATAACCGACAGGCCGAACGCGGCCGCCACAGGGCCAGGAGGGACAGATGGCCAAAGACAAGAAAAACAAGAAGAAAGACAAGAAGGCCGACAAGAAGAAGGCCAAGCTGAAACCCCTGAAGCAGCAGATCAAGCGGCTGGAACGTGAACTGGCCGCCGCCACCGCGCCCGCAACGGCGCCCCAGCCCGAGGGGCCGGTCATCTCGCCCCTGGCGCCTGCGGGCGGCTTTCCCGCCCTGCCGGTGATTGACGGCGTGCGCTTTGCCGCCGTGCAGGCCGGGGTGCGCTACAAGGGGCGGGTCGATGTCATGCTGGCCACGCTGGCGCCGGGCAGCACGGTGGCGGGCGCCTTTACCCGGTCGGCCACCCGCGCCGCGCCGGTGCTGGATTGCGAGGCCAAGATCGGCCTGAAACCCGACCCCAAGGCCGGGGCCGCGATCCTGGTCAACGCGGGCAACGCCAATGCCTTTACCGGCGATCACGGGGCCAAGGCGGTACAGGCCATCTGTGCCGCCACCGCCAAGGCCGCCGGGGTGCCCGAGGCGCGCGTTTTCACCAGTTCGACCGGGGTGATTGGCGAACCGCTGCCCCATGATCGTATCACCGCCGTTCTGGACGACCTGACCGCGGCGCAGGATGCGGGTGCGATCTATCAGGCTGCGCGCGCGATCATGACCACCGACACCTTTGCCAAGGGCGCGGGAACCGTGGTCGAGATCGAGGGCAAGCCGGTGCGCATCGCGGGCATCGCCAAGGGGTCGGGCATGATCGCGCCCGACATGGCGACGATGCTGGTCTACATCTTTACCGACGCGAAAATCGCGCAGGCGCCGTTGCAGCGGATGCTGTCCCGGCTGACGGATGAAACGTTTAACTGCATCACCGTGGATGGGGATACCTCGACCTCGGACACGCTGTTGTTGGCGGCGACGGGCCGGGCCGATGCCCCTGCGATCGACGATCTGCGCAGCAAGGCCGCCAAGACGTTCCAGGATGCGCTGCACGGCGTGATGCTGGACCTGGCCCATCAGGTGGTGCGTGACGGCGAGGGCGCGACGAAATTCGTGCAGGTCGACGTGACCGGCGCGGCCAGCCCGGCCGACGCGCGCAAGGTGGCCATGGCCATCGCCAATTCGCCGCTGGTCAAGACAGCTGTGGCGGGCGAGGATCCGAACTGGGGCCGGATCGTGATGGCGGTTGGCAAATCCGGGGCCAAGGCCGATCGCGACCTTCTGACGATCCGCCTTGGCGATATGCTGGTGGCGGAAAAAGGCTGGGTCGCAGAAACCTATGCCGAGGAGGCAGGCGCGGCCTATATGCGCCGGGACGAGCTGACCATCGGCGTGGACCTGGGGTTGGGCGAGGGCGAATCGACCGTCTGGACCTGCGACCTGACCAACCGTTACATCGAGATCAACGCCGATTACCGCTCATGAAACTGGTTCTGGTCGCCGCAGTGGCGTTGATCGACGTGGACGGGCGGGTGCTGCTGGCGCAGCGTCCCCAGGGTAAGGCGATGGCCGGGCTGTGGGAATTCCCCGGTGGCAAGGTAGAGCCGGGGGAAACCCCCGAACATGCCCTGATGCGCGAGCTGAAGGAAGAGTTGGGCATCGACACCTGGTCCAGTTGCCTGGCGCCCCTGACATTCGCCAGCCATGGCTATGACGATTTCCACCTGCTGATGCCGCTATACGCCTGTCGGAAATGGCAGGGCACGCCCCACGGGCACGAAGGGCAGGCGCTGAAATGGGTGCGGCCCAACCAGTTGCGCGACTACCCCATGCCAGAGGCGGACCTGCCGTTGATCCCGGTTTTGCAGGATTGGCTGTAGCGGCCTTCCCTGCCGGCCTGCATGACATGAAAAAGGCGCCCCGCGGGGCGCCTTTTCCGTATCCGTATGCGGCCCGGATCAGTCGAGCGTGCGCTCGACCTCTTGCCGTTCGAAGATCTCGATCACGTCGCCGGGGCGGATGTCGTCGTATTTCTCGAACGCCATGCCGCATTCCTGGCCCGACTGGACCTCTGCCACCTCGTCCTTGAAGCGTTTCAGCGTCTTCAGCGTGCCCTCGTGGATCACCACGTCGTCGCGCAGCAGGCGCACGCCGGCGCTGCGGCGGGCAATGCCCTCGGTCACCAGGCAGCCAGCCACCTTGCCGACGCCGGACACCTTGAAGACCTCCTTGATCTCGGCATAACCGATGAAGGTTTCGCGGATCTCGGCATCCAGTAGACCGCTGGCGGCGGCCTTCACGTCGTCCACCAGGTCGTAGATCACGCTGTAATAGCGGATTTCCACGCCTTTCTGGTTGGCGGCGTTACGCGCGGGCGCGTTGGCCCGGACGTTGAAGCCGATGACCGGCGCGCCAGAGGCCTCTGCCAGGCCGATATCGGTTTCGGTGATCGCACCGACGCCGGTATGCAGCACGCGCACGCGGACCTCTTCGTTGCCGATCTTTTCCATCGCCTGAACGATCGCTTCGGCGGAACCCTGCACGTCGGCCTTGACCAGGATCGGCAGTTCCTTGACGTTCTCGTCTTCCTTGGCCTGCGCCAACAGCTGGTCCAGCGTGGTCGCGGCACCGGCGGCGGCGCGCTTGTCCTTGGCGGCCTGTTCGCGGTACTCGGCGATCTCGCGGGCCTGGGCCTCGGTCTCGACCACGTTCAGAACGTCGCCTGCCTCGGGCGTGCCGTTCAGGCCCAGAACCTCGACCGGGACGGACGGGCCGGCCTCGTCGACGCGCTCGCCCTTGTCGTTGATCAGCGCGCGCACCTTGCCCCACTGTTCGCCGACGACGAAGATGTCGCCGCGCTTCAGCGTGCCCTTCTGAACCAGAACGGTGGCCACGGGGCCGCGGCCGACATCCAGCTGCGCCTCGATCACTGCGCCTTCGGCGGCGCGGTCGGGGTTGGCCTTCAGTTCCAGGATTTCCGATTGCAGGGCAATCGATTCCAGCAGTTCGTCCAGGCCCTGGCCGTTCATGGCCGAAACCTCGACATCCTGCACATCGCCCGACAGCTTTTCGACGATCACCTCGTGATGCAGCAGGTCGGTGCGCACCTTGTCGGGGTTGGCCTCGGGCTTGTCGATCTTGTTGATCGCCACGATCATCGGCACGCCGGCGGCCTTGGCGTGGTTGATGGCCTCGATCGTCTGCGGCATCACGGCGTCGTCGGCGGCAACCACCAGAACGACGATGTCTGTGACCTGCGCACCGCGCGCCCGCATAGAGGTAAAGGCCGCGTGGCCGGGCGTATCCAGGAAGGTCAGCGTCGTGCCGCTGTCGGTCTGCACCTGATAGGCGCCGATATGCTGGGTGATGCCCCCGGCCTCGCCCGCCACGACCTTGGCGTTGCGGATCGCGTCCAGCAGCGAGGTTTTGCCGTGGTCGACATGGCCCATGATCGTGATGACCGGCGGGCGCGCCTTCAGATCGTCGGGCTTGTCCTCGACGGTGGCGATCACGTCCTCCACGTCGGCATCGCTGACGCGCTGCACGCGGTGGCCGAATTCCTCGATGATCAGTTCGGCGGTGTCGGCGTCGATGGATTGGTTCTGCGTGACCATCATGCCGTTCTGCATCAGCGCCTTGACCACGTCGGCCACGCGTTCGGCCATGCGGTTGGCCAGCTCGGACACCACGATGGTTTCCGGCAGCTGCACGTCACGCACCACCTTTTCGCGGGCTTCGCCGCCGCCCATGGCCTTTTGGCGCATGCGCTCTTGCTTGCGCTTCATCGCGGCCAGCGAGCGTTGGCGCCCGCCTTCGCCACCGGCCAGCGCCTGGTTCACCGTCAGCTTGCCCGAACGGCGGCTGTCGCCCTTGCCCTTGTTGCTACGGTTCGGGCGATCGTCGGTGCGTTCGCGTTCGGTCTTGCGGGGGGCGGGCTTGGCGCCGGGCTTGGCGGCCTCGACATCGGCCGGGGTCGCGGCGGGCGCGGCCTTGGCGGCCGGTGCGGCGGCGGGCTTGGCCTTGGCCTTGGCGGCTTCGGCCTCGCGCTTCTTGCGGGCCTCTTCCTCTTCGGCCTTGCGGCGGGCCGCTTCTTCGATCTCGCGCTGCTCGCGCTCTTTCGCCTCAGCCTCTTCGCGGCGGCGTTGGCGCTCTTGCTCGCGGCGCTTCTCTTCTTCTTCACGCGCCTTGGCCTCATCGGCCTCGCGGGCCTTTGCGGCCTGCAACGCCTTCAGCCGGCGCTCCATCTCGGCGTCGGAAATACCGGCCGGGCGTTTCGACGGATCGCCACCGGCCGCCTTGCCACCGGCGCCGCCCTTGGCAGCACCGGCCTTGGGCACGACGACGCGCTTGCGCTTGGTCTCAACCACCACATTCTTGGTCCGGCCATGGGAGAAGCTCTGCTTCACCTGACCGGGACGGGAGCCGCCGCGCAAACCGAGTGTCTTCTTGCCGTCACTATCGCTCATAAGCTCTTTCAGCCCTTTCCGGGGGCAGATCCCCCGACTTCTCTGCGCACGCCTGATAACTTGGCGGCATCCTCTACTACACGTTCAGTGAGTCCGCCAGACGCAAGCGCGCCATGTATCACACTTTCCCGACCGAATGCCAAACCCAATTCCCGGGCGGCCAGACAGTCGATCGCCGCGTCCTGTCCCGGCGGCGGGCGCAGCTTTGCCTTGCCCCGGTCGGATCCGTCGTTGGCCTGCAACAGCGCGACTGCCTGCCCGGCTTCCAGCCAGGCGCGCACCTTTTCATAGCCCGCGACGGCCTGCCCGGCCTTGCGTGCCAGCGACAGGCCCTCGACAACGCGGCGCAACAGGCCGCTTTCGACCTGGTCCAGCAGGTCGTCGGGCACGGTCACCGCCTGTTTCGCAGCACGCGCGAAAAGGCGGCGTTTGGTCGCCAGGTCCAGCGCCGCCCGATCCGCCGAAACCCAGATGCCGCGCCCGGGCAATTTGCCCCAGAGGTCGGGCACGATCTGCCCCTCCGGCCCTACGACGAAGCGGATCAACCCCGCCTTGGGCTGCACCGCGCCGGTGGCGATGCAGCGCCGTTCGGGCGTATCGGTCACCTTGCGGGCACCTCCGCGGGCCATGGGCAACGCGCGGGGCCCGCGATCAGGCCCCGGCCTCCGTTTCGGTGTCGTCCGTTTCGTCGCCCTCGACCTCTTCGGCCTCGGGTTCCAGTTCGGCCGGGTCGACCCAGCCCAGCTGCACACGGGCGGTCATCACCAGGTTCTGGGCCTCTTCCAGCGAGACATCGAACTTTTCAAGCAGGCCCTCGTCCTTGACCCGATCGCCGTTGACGGTGGTCCAGCCGCCGGCCAGTTCCCAGTCGGCGCAGGTGGCGAAGTCTTCCAGCGTCTTGATGCCGTCTTCGGCCAGCGCCTCGATCATCTGGGGCGTCAGCCCCTCGAAGTCAACCAGGCTGTCCTCGACGCCCAGTTCGCGGGCATGGTCCAGTGCCTTGCGGTTCTGTTCGTCCAGATAGTCGCGGGCGCGTGCCTGCAATTCGGACGCGGTATCCTCGTCCACGCCGTCGATCACCAGCAATTCATCGACATCGACATAGGCCACCTCTTCCAGCGAGGTGAAGCCCTCGGAGACCAGCAGCTGGGCAAAGAACTCGTCCAGGTCCAGCGTGTCCATGAACAGCTGGGTGCGTTCCTCGAACTCGGCCTGGCGGCGGGCGCTTTCCTCGGCCTCGGTCATGATGTCGATGTCCAGGCCGGTCAGCTGGCTGGCCAGGCGCACGTTCTGACCGCGCCGGCCGATGGCCAGCGACAGTTGTTCGTCGGGCACCACGACCTCGATCTTGCCGGCCTCTTCGTCGATGACGACCTTGCTGACCTCTGCCGGTTGCAGCGCGTTCACCAGGAAGGTGGCCTGATCCTCGTTCCAGGGGATGATGTCGATCTTTTCGCCCTGCAACTCGTTCACGACGGCCTGCACGCGGCTGCCGCGCATACCCACGCAGGCGCCGACCGGGTCGATGGAGTTGTCATAGGAAATGACCGCGATCTTGGCGCGCGAACCGGGGTCGCGGGCGACGGCCTTGATCTCGATGATGCCGTCGTAGATTTCCGGCACTTCCATCTTGAACAGCTCGGCCATGAACTGCGGATCGGTGCGCGACAGGAAGACCTGCGGGCCGCGCACCTCGCGCCGGACATCCTTGATGTAGCAGCGGATGCGGTCGTTGGGGCGATAGCTTTCGCGGCCGATCTTTTCGTTGCGGCGCAGGATGCCCTCGCCCCGGCCGATATCGACGATGACGTTGCCGTATTCCTCGCGCTTGACGATGCCGTTGATGATCGTGCCGGCGCGGTCCTTGAATTCCTCGTACTGGCGGTCGCGCTCGGCCTCGCGGACCTTTTGCAGGATCACCTGCTTAGCCGATTGCGCGTCGATCCGGCCCATGTCCACGGCGGGCACCTCGTCGCGGATCTCGTCCCCGATCTGGGGATCGGCCATGTATTGCTTGGCCTGATCGACGGTCACTTCCGCGTGGTAGTTTTCCAGTTCGTCATCGGCGACCACGGTGCGCACGCGGGTAAAGGTGGCCCGCCCCGTCTTGCGGTCGATGGACACGCGGATGTCCATGTCGGACCCGTAGCGCGACTTGGCAGCACGGCCGAGGGATTCCTCCATCGCCTGCACGACCAGGTCGGGGTCGATCATCTTTTCGCGGGCCACCGCCTCGGCGGTCTGCAGCAGTTCCAGTTGGTTGGCAGAGGTAATCGCCATGTCTCAGTCCTCCTCGCGCGCGGACCCGTCGTCCGTCTCGATCTCGTCGTAGTCGTCCTCGTCCACGATCCCGGCGTCCTTGCGGGCCTTCAGCATCTCGCGGATCAGCTCGTCGGTCAGCACCAGCTTGGCGTCCGACAGCCAGTCGTAATCCAGCCCGATCGTGACCTGTTCGCCCTTGTCGTCGGTGATCTCGATCAGGATGTCGTTGTCCTCTACCCCGGCCAGTTCCCCCTTGAAGCGGCGGCGCCCGTCGATCAGTTCGGTCGTTTCCAGCTTGGCCTCATACCCTTCCCAGGCGGCAAAGTCCTTGAGCCGGGTCAAAGGCCGGTCGATGCCGGGGCTGGACACCTCCAGCGTATAGGCGTCCTCGATCGGGTCTTCGACATCCAGGACGGCCGATACCGCGGTGGAAATCCGGGCGCACTCGTCCACCTCAATGCCTCCGTCGGGGCGTTCGGCCATGATCTGCAACGTCTTGGTTTTGCCGCCCATCAGGCGGATGCGCACCAGTTCGAAGCCCATCCCCTCGATCACGGGGTGCAGGATCTCTGCCAGGCGCCGGTCGATGGCGGTCTTGGCGATAAGGTCGGTCATGGGTTTGCGTCCGGGCATAAAAAAACGGGCCAACGGCCCGCACATATCCATCCGGTGGAGGTTCGGGGGTGGAAGCCGAGCCGCCGCTGTTGAGTGGGATATAGGCCGAAAGGGGGTGGGGCGCAAGGGGATTGTCCGCCGCGCCCGGGCAGGCGCCCCTATCCCACCTTGCGCGCGATCAGGAACAGCGCGCTCTTGCCGCCCTTGGGCAGCCACTCTTCCACGATCTCGAACCCGGCGGCGGTGATGTCGGATTTCAGCTGATCCTCTGTCAGCAGGTGGAACAGCGGCAGCAGCCGCAGCGCGCCGCCGGTTTTCACAATGGCCCGGAACAGCCACGGTGCGCGCGCCGCGCAGGCGGTCGAGGACACGAAGATGCCCCCCGGCCGCAGCATGTCGTGCACATGGGCCAGCGCGGCGTGCCGGTCGGTCAGCAGGTGCAGCACGTTATGGGCCATCACCATGTCGTAACAGCCCGGCGCGCGGGCCATTTCCTCCAGGTTGGCGACCTGAAAGGTGACGTTCCCGATGCCCTCTGCCGTGGCCTTTTCCTGCGCGATGTCGATCATCGACGGCGCGCAGTCGATGGCGGTGACATGTGCCGCATGGGGGGCATGGTTCAGCGCCGTCGTCCCGGTGCCGCAGCCGAATTCGAACACCTCGGCGCCGGGTTTCATGTAGGCGCGGGTCATTTCCAGCTTGCGGGTATAGGCGTCCGGGTCGCGCACGGGCATGCGGGCGTATCGTTGGGCGATCCGATCCCAGAAGCGGACATTAACGCTCATGTCACAAACCCAGCCCGGCGGCCTGCCGCGCGACGCCGCGCATCGTGCGCACCAGTTCGGCGGTGATCCCCGGTTCGGACAGGGCATGGCCTGCCATCGGCACCATGCGCAGGTTGGCGCGGCCCCATTTTTCCGCCAGCGCCCAAGCCGATTCGGGGGGGCACACCATGTCATAGCGGCCCTGCACGATGGTCGCGGGGATATGCGCGATCAGCGAGATGTCGTCCAGGATCTGGCCGTCCCGCTGTAGAAAACCGCGATTCATGAAAAAGTGATTCTCCAGCCGGGCAAAGGCGCGGGCGTAATCGGCGGGCGCCTCACCCGCCAGGCCCTGATGCTCGATCGAGGCCAGGGCGTTTTCCCAGGATGCCCAGGCGCGCGCATAGCGGGTTTCCAGCATAACATCGCCGGAAAACAGCCGCTTGTGATAGGCGGCGATCATGTCGCTGCGTTCGTCCACCGGCACCAGATCGACGAACCGGCCCCACAGGTCGGGCCAGAACCGCCCCGCGCCGCCGCCGTAGAACCAGTCCAGTTCCGCCTGCGTCATCAAGAAGACGCCCCGCAGCACCAGATAGGCCACGCGGTCGGGATGGGCCTGCGCATAGATCAACGCCAGCGTCGCCCCCCAGCTGCCGCCAAAGGCCACCCAGCGGTCGATGCCCAGTGTTTCGCGGATCATCTCTATATCGCGGACCAGGTGCCAGGTGGTGTTGGACTGCACGCTGGCATGGGGGCGCGACCGGCCGCAGCCGCGCTGATCGAACAGGATCACGCGGAACTGGTCGGGGTCGAAATAGCGGCGCATGGCCGGGCTGCACCCGCCGCCCGGGCCGCCATGCAGCACCACAACCGGGATGCCCCGCGGGTTGCCGCACTGTTCGACATAGATCTTGTGACCGTCGCCCACGTCCAGCATCCGCTGGTCAAACGGGTTGACCGGCGGGTAAAGAACCTGCGATGCGCGCTTTTGGCCTGCGGATTTGTCCATGAGCCGCCTATATAACGCCGGAGTGCCACACCCCAAGGGTGTGCGACCAAAAGACAGGAACGGAGCGTGTGATGCAAGCAGCCGAAACCACCGTCGATCCCGCCGAAGTGTCCAAGTTCGAGGCGATGGCCGCCGAATGGTGGGACCCCAACGGGAAATTCAAGCCGCTGCACATGCTGAACCCCTGCCGGCTGGACTATATCACGCGCCAGATCGCTGCGGAATTCGGGCGCGACCTGTCCGCGGAAAAGCCGTTCCAGGGCCTGCGCCTGCTGGATATCGGCTGCGGCGGCGGGCTGCTGTCCGAACCGATGGCCCGGCTGGGCGCGACCGTGGTCGGCGCCGATGCCGCCGAACGCAACATTCCCGTCGCCCGCATCCATGCCGAACAATCGGGGCTGGACATCGACTATCGCTTTACCACCGCCGAGGCGCTGGCAGAGGCGGGCGAGCAGTTCGACGTGGTCCTGAACATGGAGGTGGTGGAACACGTGGCCGACCCGCTGGCCTATCTGACCGCCTGCCGCCAGTTGCTGAAACCCGGCGGGCTGCACCTGTGTTCCACGATCAACCGCAATCCCAAGGCGTTTGTCATGGCGATCTTCGGGGCGGAATACGTGATGCGATGGCTGCCCAAGGGCACCCATGAATACGAAAAATTCCTGACCCCCGACGAACTGTGCAGCCTGATGGAACAGGCCGGCCTGCGGGTGCTGGATCGGACCGGCTTCGTCTTTAACCCGCTGTCCTGGTCGTGGTCGCTGTCCAGCCGCGATCTCAGCGTCAACTATGTCACCGCGGCGACCAAGCCGACCTGAACAGATGCGCGAGATGCCGTTCCCCGTCCCTTGGGCGGGGGCGGCCCGATGACCCATGACCGCGACGCCCCCTAATGATCAAAGGCCCGGTGCGGGCCGGGCCCGTCTGCGGGTGATGCAGATCACGGATCTGCATGCCAACATCCTGCCCTATGACTATTTCGCCGACCGCCCGGCGCAGGATATCGGCCTGGCCCGCACGGCCGGGCTGGCCGCGCAATTGCGGGCAGAGGCGGCGAACGCGCTGCTGTTGGACAACGGTGATTTCCTGCAGGGCAATCCACTGGCCGATTATTTCGGGCAGGTCCGCGGTCTGCGCCCGGGCGAGGTTCACCCGGTGATCGCGGCGATGAACGCCGCCGGGGTCGAGGTCGCGACCCTGGGCAACCACGATTTCGATTACGGGCTGGATTTCTTGCATGCGGCGCTGGCCGGGGCGGGGTTTCCCGTTGTCTCGGCCAATGTGCTGACCGCGCGCGGTGCCACGCCTGCGGATGACCGCATGCTGGTCGCGCCCTGGGTGATCCTGGACCGCCACCTGATCGACGAGGCCGGACATTCGCTGCCGATCCGGGTCGGGGTCATCGGCTTTGCGCCGCCGCAGATCACCCGGTGGAGCCATCCGCACCTGGACGGGCGCATCAGCGCGCGGGACATCATGCAGGCCGCCCGCGCCCAGGTGCCCGCGCTGCGCGCGGCGGGGGCCGATCTGGTCATCGCGCTGTGCCATTCCGGGCTGGCCGAACCCGACCATGTCGAGGGGCAGGAAAACGCCGGCATCCCCCTGGCGGGGGTCGAGGGGATTGATGTCGTGCTGGCCGGTCACCAGCACCTGACCCTGCCCGGACCTGCCTATCGCGGGGTGCCCGGTGTCGATGCCGATGCCGGGACGATCCGGGGCAAGCCCGCCGTGATGGCCGGTTTCTGGGGCGGGCATCTGGGCGTGATCGACCTGGCGCTGGGCCATGATCGGGGCCGCTGGCGCATCCTGGACCATGACAGCCGACTGTACCCGATCGCGGCGCGCCAGCCGGACGGGACGGTTGCGCCCCTTGTCCGCGACATGCCCGCCGTGACCCGCGCCGCCGCCCCTGCCCATGCAGAGACACTGGATTACGTGCGCCGCCCGGTGGGGCGCTGTACGGGCGCGCTGCACAGCTATTTCGCGCTGGCCGGTGCGGACCCCTGCGTCGCGCTGCTGGCCCAGGCGCAGCGCGCCCATGTCCGGCAGGCGCTGAAGGGCACCGAACATGACGGCCTGCCGATCCTGTCGGCGGTGTCGCCGTTCAAGGCCGGGGGCCGCGGCGGCCCGGAGTATTACAGCGACGTGCCCGCGGGCGATCTGGCGATCCGGCATGTGGCGGATCTGTACCCCTATCCAAATACCGTGCAGGCGGTGCGCCTGACCGGCGCCCAGGTCCGGGCCTGGCTGGAACGCGCGGCCAGCCTGTTCAACCGGATCGTGCCCGGCCAGCCCGACCAGATGCTGATGGAACGCGATGCCCCGGCCTATCAATTCGATGTGCTGGACGGTCTGCGCTATCGGATCGATCTGGGCCAACCGGCGCGGTTCGATGCCCTTGGCGGGCCGGGAAATCCGCAGGGGCGCGCATCGTCGATCTGACATGGCAGGGCCAGCCGGTGGCGGACGACAGGCCCTTTGTCATCGCCACGAACAGCTATCGCGCGGGTGGGGGCGGGCAGTATCCCGGCACCGGGCCGGACAGCGTGATCCATGCCGGGACAGAGGCCAGCCGCGATATCCTGCTGCGCCATATCGCGGATCAGGGCACTGTGCATCCCGGCGCCGTTTCGCCCTGGCAGTTCGCGCCGATGCCCGGGACCAGCGTGCTGTTCGACACCGGGCCGGGCGCGCTGCACCACCTGCCCGGCGTCACGGGCCTGGCGATCGAACCTGCGGGCAAGGCGCCGGGCGGGTTCCTTCGTTTTCGCATTCACCTGTAGGGTCCGCTTGCGAATCCGGCGCGTGACGCTTATGTAACGCGGCGAGAGGTTGGCGCGGGCGAGCGCCTCGCCAACCCGGTCAGGTCCGGAAGGAAGCAGCCGTAACGAGTCCCGTTCGGGTCGCTGTCCAACCTCTCACCTTCCCACGGCACTGTGCAGATCGCACTCTGCGCCCTATGTTCGGGTGCAATGGGAGGATTCATCATGCGCCTGTTCCCCGCCTTCGCGGCCCTTCTGCTGACGGCCCTGCCGGTCCTTGCCGATCCCGTGCTGCGCCACCGGCAGGTGGCCCCCAATGTGCACGCGCTGATCGGCCCGACGGTTCAGCGCGACCCCGAAAACCTGGGCAACAACGCCAATTTCGGCCTGATCGTGACGCCCGAGGGCGCCGTGCTGATCGATGCCGGCGCCACCCTGAAGGGCGCAGAGATGATCCACGACATGGTGCGCGCGATCACCGAACAGCCGGTGGTCTATGTCATCAATACCGGCGGGCAGGATCACCGCTGGCTGGGCAACGAATACTGGCAGGCGCAGGGCGCCACCGTGATCGCGTCCGGCGATGCGGTCGCGGACCAGCGGGCGCGCGGCTCCATGCAGATGACGGCGCTGTCGCAACTGGTGGGGGCGGCGTCCTCTGGCACGATGCCGGCCTTTGCCGACATCACGTTCGAGGACCGGCATAGCCTGACCCTGGGCGATACCGAAATCCGCATCATCCACCCCGGCCCGGCCCATACGCCGGGCGACAGCTTCGTCTGGCTGCCGGACAGCCGCACGGTTTTTACCGGCGATATCGTCTATGTGGACCGGGTGCTGGGCGTGATGGAATTTTCCAACTCTGCCGCTTGGCTGGCGGCGTTCGACGCGGTGGCCGCGCTGGATCCGGTCCATGTCGTGCCCGGCCACGGCCCGGTAACCGATTTGGCCACCGCCACCCGCGACACGCGCGATTACCTGTCCAACCTGCGCGACCGAATGCGCGCCCATATCGACGCGGGCGGCGATATCATCGGGTCGGTCGATGTGGACCAATCGGCCTTTGCCGACTTGGACAATTTCGACCAGTTGGCCGGGCGCAACGCGCAAGAGGTCTATTCCCAGATGGAATGGGAATAGCACGCCCGCTGGACGCCGCCCCGGCCGCCCCCTAGGCTGTGCCCCGCCCGCGAATCCGAGAGGACCCATGGAGCAGACCCAAGGCGCCTACCAGGTGCTTGCCCGCAAGTACCGCCCCGCCAGTTTTGCCGACCTGATCGGTCAGGACGCGATGGTGCGCACGCTGAAGAATGCCTTTGCCGCGGATCGCATCGCGCAGGCGTTCATCATGACGGGCATCCGCGGCACCGGTAAGACCACCACCGCGCGGATCATCGCCAAGGGGATGAATTGCATCGGCCCCGACGGCACCGGCGGGCCGACCACCGATCCCTGCGGCGTGTGCGAACATTGCATGGCAATCGCCGAGGGCCGCCATGTCGACGTGATGGAAATGGACGCCGCCAGCCGCACCGGCGTCGGCGACATCCGCGAGATCATCGATAGCGTGGCCTATCGCGCGGCCAGCGCGCGCTACAAGATCTACATCATCGATGAGGTTCACATGCTGTCCACCAGCGCGTTCAACGCGCTGCTCAAGACACTGGAAGAACCCCCCGCCCATGTGAAGTTCATCTTTGCCACCACGGAAATCCGCAAGGTGCCGGTGACGGTCCTGAGCCGCTGCCAGCGGTTCGACCTGCGCCGGATCGAGCCCGAGGTGATGATCGCCCATCTGCAAAAGATCGCCGGGCTGGAAAACGCGCCCATCACCGAAGAGGCGTTGGGCCTGATCACCCGCGCCGCCGAAGGGTCCGTGCGCGACGCGATGAGCCTGCTGGACCAGGCGATTTCCCATGGCGCGGGCGAAACCACCGCCGACCAGGTGCGCGCGATGCTGGGGCTGGCCGATCGCGGCCGGGTGCTGGACCTGTTCGATCAGATCATGGCGGGCGACGCGGCCGGTGCGCTGGCGGAACTGTCCGGGCAATATGCCGACGGGGCCGACCCGATGGCGGTGCTGCGCGACCTGGCCGAGATCACCCATTGGCTGAGCGTCATCAAGATCACGCCAGAGGCCGCCGACGATCCCACCGTTTCCCCCGACGAACGCGCCCGTGGCCGCGCCATGGCGGACCGCCTGCCGATGCGCGTGCTGACGCGGATGTGGCAGATGTTGCTGAAGGCGCTGGAAGAGGTGGCAATGGCCCCCAACGCCATGATGGCCGCCGAAATGGCGGTGATCCGGCTGACGCATGTGTCCACCCTGCCCAGCCCCGAAGAACTGGTAAAAAGGCTGCAAGAGGCCCCGCCGCCCGCACCCGCGCCCCAGGGCGGCCCCGCGCCGGGCGGGCCTGCACCGGGCGGCGGTCCCACGGGCTATGCGCCGCCGCGCGCGCCCTCGGGTGGGGGGGGCGGCGGGCCAGTTGCCGCGCTGGCCCAGGCGCCAGAGGCCACGTTGGCGCATTACGCCAGCTTCGACCATGTGGTCGAGCTGATCCGCGCCAACCGCGACGCCAAGCTGCTGGTCGATGTGGAAACCGGGCTGCGGCTGGTCAGCTACAGCCCCGGCCGGATCGAGTTCGAGCCGACCGACGACGCGCCCCGCGACCTGGCCGCGCGGCTGGCGCAGCGGTTGCAGGCCTGGACCGGCGCGCGTTGGGGGGTGTCCGTCGTCGGCACGGGCGGGGCGCCCACCATCGCCGAGGAACGCGACGCCGAATTCCTGGCCCTGCAGGCCCAGGCAAAGGAACACCCCCTCACACAGGCCGTTTTTGCCGCCTTTCCAGACGCGGCGATCATCGACATAAGAACCCCCGACGACCTTGCCGCGCAGGCCGCCGAAGAGGCCCTGCCCGAGGTCGAGGACGAATGGGACCCGTTCGAGGACAACTGAACCAAGGAGTGACGACATGCTGAAGGGATTGGGCGGTCTTGGCGACATGGCCAAGATGATGAAGGCGGCGCAGGAAATGCAGGGCAAGATGGCCCAGTTGCAGGTCGACCTGGCCAACATCACCGTCGAGGGCGAAAGCGGTGCCGGCCTGGTCAAGGCCACCGCGACGGCCAAGGGCACGCTGACGGGCCTGGATATCGACCCCTCCATCTTCAACTCGGACGATAAAGAGGTCGTCGAGGATCTGATCCTGGCCGCCATCAAGGACGCCCAGGAAAAGGCGTTGGAGCGGACCAAGGAAGAGACCCGTAAACTGACCGAGGAAATGGGCCTGCCTGCGGGCATGGACCTGCCGGTCTGAGGATCGGGCCGGGGGCCGGGATTGCCCCCGCGCGCTGCCGCGATATGCTTTGCAGTGCCGGGCGCGGTCCCGGCGCTGCATGAACGCGCGCGGCGCAAGGATCGGACAGGATGGCCCCCAACGCACATTCGGACATCGAAACGCTGATCGAGATGATGGCCCGGCTGCCCGGGCTGGGGCCGCGATCCGCGCGGCGCGTGGTGCTGCACCTTATCAAAAAGCGCGCGGTTCTGCTGCTGCCGCTGGCCCAGGCGATGCAGCGGGTGGCCGAAACCGCCCGCGAATGCAGCCGCTGCGGCAATATCGGCACCACCGAGATTTGCGAGATCTGCACCGATCCCGAACGCGCCACAGGCACGATCTGCGTGGTCGAGGATGTGGCCGACCTGTGGGCCATCGAACGCGGCGGGGCGTTCCTGGGGCGCTATCACGTTCTTGGCGGCACCCTGTCGGCGCTGGATGCCGTGGGCCCCGACGATCTGCGCATCCCCGATTTGGCCCGCCGCGTGCGGGACGAGGGGATTTCAGAGGTCATCCTGGCCCTGAACGCCACCGTGGACGGGCAGACCACCGCCCATTACATCGCCGACGAACTGGCCGATACGTGCGTGGCGCTGACATCGCTGGCGCAGGGCGTGCCGATCGGCGGTGAACTGGACTATCTGGACGACGGGACGATCAGCGCGGCGTTGAAGGCCCGCAAGGGGTTCTGAACGGGGCGGCGGGCTTTGCCCCGGCAGTCGCCCGTAGGGTGGGGGCCAACCCACCATTTGCCGAAGCATAGAAAAAACCCGGCCGCAGGGGCCGGGTTCCTGTCGCGGACCTGTCGCTCTACTCAGCGCTGGTCGTCTTCGTCCTCATCCTCGTCCGAATCGGGCAGGTTGAAGAAGCTGTCCGCATCGGGCAGCTCGTCGTCCTTCTTGTCGTCGTCATCGCCGGTCAGCGTAAAGGTTTCCAGCCCGGCAATGGCCGAGGGCATCTTCGGCTCGGCCTCCATCTCCAGCGACTGTTCGGTCGAAACCAGCTTGCGCCGCTCGTCGTCGGACATCAATTCGCCCGCGGCGGCCCTGGCCTTGGCGGCCTTTTGCACGGCGGCGTCCAGTTCCGACTGTTTGCACAGACCCAGGGCCACCGGGTCGATCGGCTGGATGTTGGAGATGTTCCAGTGGGTCCGTTCGCGGATGGACTGGATCGTCGGCTTGGTCGTGCCCACCAGTTTGGAAATCTGCCCATCGCTCAGTTCCGGATGGAACTTGACCAGCCACAGGATAGAGGCCGGGCGGTCCTGCCGTTTCGACAGCGGGGTGTAGCGCGGGCCGCGGCGCTTTTCCTCGCCCACGGCGGCGGGGTTGAACTTCAGCCGCAGCGAATACAGCGGGTCGGCCTCGCCCTTCTCGATCTCTTTGGGGTCAAGCTGGTTGTTGGCCACCGGGTCGAAGCCCTTGACGCCCGCGGCCACGTCGCCATCGGCAATGCCCTGCACCTCCAGTTCGTGCAGGCCGCAGAAATCGCCGATCTGCTTGAAGGTCAGCATGGTATTGTCGATCAGCCAGACGGCGGTGGCCTTGGCCATAAGCGGCTTGTTCATTGGCCTCACTCCTCTCGAACGCGAACAGGTCTCCCCTGCCGGCAATTCGGCTGCGCCCTGTGGCGCCGATCCTCGTTGTAGGGGAGGTTTCAGGGTATATAGTGCCCCCGCAAACCGGATAAAAGAGAAAATGCGCTGGCTGATCCTGCTGATCCTGACCGCCACCCTCGCCCGTGCCGAGGGCGAACCGGCGGGGGAATTCGATTACTACGTCCTGTCGCTGAGCTGGTCGCCCACATGGTGCGCGCAAGAGGGTGCCGCGCGCGGCAGCCCGCAATGCGATGCGGATGCGGATTTCGGCTGGGTGCTGCACGGGCTGTGGCCGCAATACGAACGCGGCTGGCCCAGCCATTGCCGGACGGTGCATGAAGACCCCTCGCGCGTGGTGACCGGGGCGATGGCCGATATCATGGGCTCGTCCGGGCTGGCCTGGTACCAGTGGAAGCGGCATGGCCGCTGCTCTGGCTTGTCCGCGCCCGCCTATTTCGAGGCCGCCCGCCAAGCCTTTGACGCGGTGAACCGCCCGGCCGTGTTCCGCAAGCTGAAGGATCCCGTGCGCCTGCCCGCCGCCATCGTCGAAGAGGCGTTCCTGCGCGCCAACCCGGACTGGCGGCCCGACATGCTGACGATCACCTGCAAGGCCGGCCGCATCCAAGAGGCCCGCCTGTGCCTGACCCGCGAGCTGCGCCCGCGCAAATGCGGCGCGGACGTGGTGCGCGACTGCGCCATGCGCGATGCGCTGATGGATCCGATCCCCTGATGCGGGGCGTTTTGCCACGGTGCGCGCCCCTTTCGATGCGCCGGGCCGGGCATAGCTAGGAAACAGCCCCGTTCCCCGGGGCGTTTCCCTTTTGCACCGCGATAAAGGAACATCCGATGGATAACGATACCCGCAAGGCCGTTGCCGGCGCGCTGGCCCGCGTGCTGGGCGATACCTTCGTGCTGTACACCAAGGCGCATAACTTCCACTGGAACGTGGAAGGGCCGAAGTTCTTTGCCCTGCATGAAATGTTCGAGGCCCAGTATACTGAACTGGCCGATGCCATGGACGCCATCGCCGAGCGTATCCGCGCGCTGGACGAATACGCGCCGGGCACCACCGCGGCCCTGACCGCGCTGGCCAGCGTCAAGGAAACCGATGAACAGCTGTCCGCCGAGGACATGATCGCCGCGACGGTTGCCGATTACGAAACCGTCTGCGCCACCGTCACCGAGGCGCTGAAAGCCGCGCAGGATGCGGGCGACGAGGCCAGCGCCGGCATGCTGGGCGAGCGTCTGGAAGTGCACCAGAAAGCGATCTGGATGATGAAAAGCCTGCTGAAGTAACGCAGGCGCCCCCGCGTGCCGTCAGCCCTGGGGCGTCAGCGGCACGCGGCCCTCTTCGGTCAGGTGAAAGACCGCGTTCCCCTCGATCACCACGGCGGAGACCGGCCCGCCATAGCCCGCGCCGGTATCCAGGTTCACGCGGTTGCCGTAATGGGTGACCTGCTGGACCGGGGTGTGCCCATGCACGATCAGCGCGCCGTGATCGCGCGGGTCGTCCAGGAATTCGCGGCGAATCCAGATCAGGTCGTCCTCTGCCTGATCGTCCAGCGGCACGCCGGGGCGCACGCCCGCGTGGCAAAAGAAGACATCCCCCCGCCGGTAGCAGGGCAACAGCCCCTCTAGCAGATCGACATGGGATTGCGGCACCGCGGCCACCGCCGCGGCATGCAGCGCGGCGCGGTCGGGATGCATGCCCGTTTCCACCCCGTAAGAGGCCAGCGTTTCGCGCCCGCCGACATTGGGCGACAGCCAGTCCAGATCGGGCCGGGCCGGTTCGGGCTGGGCGCCGGGGCGCAGGAAATACTGCATGAATCGGTCATGGTTGCCCCGCAGCAGCACCCATGGCGCGCCCTCGGCCAGGCCGCCGATCAGGAAATCCAGCACGCCCCGGCAATTGGGGCCACGATCCACCAGATCGCCCAGGTGCACCACCGGGGCCTGCATGTCGCCGGTGCGCGTGCGGTCGGCCGCGATCAGCGCATGGGCGGCGCGCAGCTTGTTCAGGTGGCCGTGCACGTCGCCGATGGCATAGCTGCGCTGCATGGATATTCCCTCGCTGAAATGAAAAAGGGTCTGCCGCATGTGTCGCGGCAGACCCCGATCTTGTCAAACGCGCCGGGCTCAGCCCACCTCGAATTCCAGCGGGCGCACCTGCTGGAACAGACCGGTGGCCTTCAGTTCCTCGACCACATGCTCGGGGATCGGCTGATCCAGGTACAGCAGCGCGATCGCGCTGTCGCCGATGGCCGTGCGGCCCAGAGTAAAGTTGGCGATGTTCACGCCATGCCCGCCCATGGTGGCCCCAAGTGCGCCGATGATGCCCGGCACGTCCTTGTTGGTGGTATACAGCATGTGCTCGCCGATCTCGGCATCGATGTTGATGCCCTTGATCTGGATGAAGCGCGGCTTGCCGTCAGAGAAGACCGTACCCGCGATGGAGCGTTCGCGTTCCGGCGTCACGACGGTGATCTTGATATAGCCGTCAAAGGTGCCCGACTTGTCCTGGGTGGTCACGGAACTGGCGATGCCGCGTTCCTTGGCCACGAAGGGGGCAGAGACCATGTTGATGTCGGGGTTGGCCTCTTTCAGCAGGCCGGCGATGGCCGATGCGCTCAGCGCCTCGGTGTTCATCTCGGCGGCGACGCCGTCATACAGGATGTTGATGGCCTTGATCGGCTCATCGGTCAGTTGCCCGATGAACGACCCGATATGCCCGGCCAGCTTGATCCAGGGGCCCATCACCTTGGCCTCTTCGGCGGTGATGGAGGGCATGTTGATCGCGTTGGTCACGGCCCCGGTCAGCAGGTAATCCGACATCTGTTCGGCCACCTGCAGGGCGACGTTTTCCTGTGCCTCGGTGGTCGAGGCGCCCAGATGCGGGGTGCAGACCACGTTAGGCAGGTTGAACAGCGGGTTTTCCTTGGCCGGTTCCTCGGCGAACACGTCAAAGGCGGCGCCGGCGACGTGACCCTCTTTCAGTAGCTCGGCCAGCGCGGCCTCGTCCACCAGACCGCCGCGGGCGCAGTTGACGATGCGCACGCCCTTCTTGGTCTTTTTCAGGTTCTCGGACGACAGGATGTTGGCCGTCTTTTCCGTCATCGGCACGTGCAGGGTGATGAAATCGGCGCGCGGCAGCAGTTCGTCCAGTTCCACCTTGTGCACGCCCAGCTTGTCGGCGCGCTCTTCGGACAGGAACGGGTCATAGGCCAGCACCTTCATCTTCAGGCCCAGGGCGCGGTCCGCCACGATAGAGCCGATATTGCCGCAGCCGATCAGGCCCAGCGTCTTGCCGGTCACTTCCACGCCCATGAAGCGGGATTTTTCCCACTTGCCCGCGTGGGTCGAGGCGTTGGCCTCGGGGATTTGCCGGGCCACGGCCATCAGCATGGAAATCGCGTGTTCGGCCGTGGTGATCGAGTTGCCGAAGGGCGTGTTCATCACGATCACGCCCTTTTTCGAGGCGGCGGGGATATCGACATTGTCGACCCCGATCCCGGCGCGGCCCACGACCTTCAGGTTGGTGGCGGATTCCAGGATCTTTTCGGTCACCTTGGTAGCCGAGCGGATGGCAAGGCCGTCATACTGGCCGATCACCTCGGCCAGGCGATCCTTGTCCTTGCCCAGGTCGGGTTCGAAATCCACATCGATGCCGCGGTCGCGGAAGATCTGGACGGCGGTGGGGGACAGCTTGTCGGAAACGAGAACTTTGGGGGCCATGAGTCTGGTCCTTTGTTGAAATCGGGAAGGGCGGGGTGGGTTTGCACCCACCCTGCGCAGCATCTGTTGGGGGGGTGAAAACCCACCCCTCGCGATCAGCCTTGCGCGGCGATCTCGGCCTCAAAGGCCCATTCCAGCCAGGGCAGCAGCGCGTCGATATCGGCGGTTTCCACCGTGGCGCCGCACCAGATACGCAGGCCCGCGGGCGCGTCGCGATAGGCGCCGATGTCCAGGGCCACGCCCTCACCCTCCAGCCGCTTGGCGACGGCCTTGGCAAAGGCGGCGCCGTCGGCGATGCGGTCGTCGGTGAATTTCAGGCAAACGCTGGTGTTGGACCGGGTGGCCGGGTCAACGGCCAGGTTATCGATCCAGTCGCGCGCCGCGCAAAAATCGAAAATCGCCTTGGCATTCGCATCCGCACGCGCGATCAGCGCGGGCAGCCCGCCGATGGATTTCGCCCAATCCAGCGCGATCAGGTAATCCTCAACCGCCAGCATCGAGGGGGTGTTGATCGTGGCCCCCTCAAAAATGCCGTCGATCAGCTTGCCGCCCTTGGTCATGCGAAAGATCTTGGGCAGCGGCCAGGCGGGGGTGTAGTTTTCCAGCCGTTCCACCGCGCGGGGCGACAGGATCAGCATGCCGTGCGCGGCCTCGCCGCCCATCACTTTCTGCCAGCTGAACGTGGTCACATCCAGCTTGTCCCAGGGCAGGTCCATCGCAAAGGCGGCGCTGGTCGCGTCGCAGATCGTCAGGCCGTCGCGGTCCGCCGGGATCGCGTCGCCGTTCGGGACGCGCACGCCGCTGGTGGTGCCGTTCCAGGTAAAGACTACGTCCTTGTCGAAATCGACCTGGACGAAATCCACGATCTCGCCATAGGGGGCCTCGCGCACGGTGGCGTCCAGCTTCAGCTGTTTCACCACGTCCGACACCCAGCCCGCGCCAAAGCTTTCCCAGGCCAGCATTTCCACGCCGCGCGCGCCCAGCATCGACCACATCGCCATTTCGACGGCGCCGGTGTCAGAGGCGGGAACGATCCCGATCTTGTAGTCGGCGGGGATGCCCAGGATTTCGCGCGTGGTTTCGATCGCGGCCTTCAGCTTGGCCTTGCCCACCGCGGCGCGGTGCGAGCGGCCCAGGGCGGCGTCGTTCAACTTGTCGAGGGAAAAGGTCGGAATCTTGGCACAGGGGCCAGAGGAAAAACGCGGATTTGCCGGTCGCGTTGCCGGAGTCTCGGTGACCATTGCTGGTATCCTTCCAGATATGCGCCCCTCGTTGGGGAGGGGTGTCCCACCGACGCGCTTACGCCTGTTGCCCCTCTGGCGCAAGGGGAAAAACTGCGCTACTGCGCCGCCTGAGCGCCCAATTGCGACATGCCCCGTAGCTGATCGGAAACCGCCCCATGCATATCGTCACCCTGCTGACAAACCCCGCAACGCCGACGCTGACCCCCGCCACGGTCGAGGCCCTGCGCGACGCCTGGGGCGGGGGCATGGCGCGCTGGCTGTCGCCCGGCGCGGCGACGGAATTCACGGTGGAAACCCTGCCCGGCAACATCTGGGATGTCTGGGCCGAGATGCAGGGAATGGGCATCGATCTGGTCGCCCAACCCGCCGAGGGACGGCGCAAGAAGATGCTGATCGCGGATATGGACTCCACCATGATCGGCCAGGAATGCATCGACGAACTGGCCGACGAGGCCGGCGTTGGCCCCCGCGTCGCCGACATTACCGCCCGCGCCATGAATGGCGAACTGGATTTCGAGGGCGCCTTGCGCGAACGCGTGGGCCTGCTGGCCGGGCTGGATGCGGCCGTGATCGACAAGGTGCTGTCGGAGCGCATCACCTACACCCCCGGCGGCGCCGCGCTGATCGCCACGATGAAGGCCAACGGTGCCCATTGCGTGCTGGTTTCCGGCGGGTTCACCAATTTCGCGGCCAAGGTCGCCGCCGATCTGGGGTTCGACGAACACCAGGCCAACACCCTGCTGGTCGCAGACGGCCGCCTGACCGGCAAGGTGTCCGAACCGATCCTGGGCCGCGAGGCCAAGGTCGAGGCGCTGAACCGTATCACCGCCCGGCTGGGCATCACGCCTGCGCAGGTCATGGCCGTGGGCGACGGGGCCAACGATCTGGGGATGCTGGGGCTGGCGGGCGCGGGCGTGGCGCTGCACGCCAAACCGGCGGTCGCGGCGCAATGCGATATCCGCATCAACCACGGCGACCTGACGGCGCTGTTGTATCTTCAGGGCTACGCGCGCGACGCGTTCGCCGGCTGACGGCTTAGAACAGGCCCGGCACGGCGCGCACCTCGCCCGTGGTGATCCCGCGCCAGTTGGTGACGGGTGCGGCCATGCGGCGGCGCACCGCCGGATCATCCGCCTGCAAAACCCCCAACCGGACCAGCAGGGCGGCAATCGCCGCCTCTGACGCGCGGGCCGCGCCGTCCTCGATCTTCAGCGCGACGCCCAAGCCCTGTTCGGGCAGGATCGCGGTGAACACGCCCTCTGCCCCGGTCTTGATCGCCGCCTTGCCCTCGGCGGCCTGCATCAGTTCGGTACAGGCGCGGCCCTGGCCCGCCACCAGGTCGGGATGGGCCATCATCGCCTGCACCAGCCGCCCCGCCGCCCGGCCGCGCGCGTCCCCCGTATCGGGGCGCGCGACGGCAAAGCGGGCCATGGCGCGCGCCAGACCCTGCATCGTGGTGGCGAAATTCGGGGCGGAACAGCCGTCGATGCCAAAGGTGGGGCTGGCCGCGCCGGTCACGTCCTCGAACGCGGCACGAACGGCGACCTGCACGGGGTGGTCGATCTCGTTATATTCCGGCCCCGCGCCCAGATCCCGCGTCAGGGTCAGGAAACCCGCATGCTTGCCCGAACAGTTGTTGTGCAACTGGCAGGGTGCCTCCTCCGCGCGCACCATCCGCTGCCGTTCGTCCCGGTCGCGGGTGGGCTGCGCCCCGCAGCGCAGGTGCGATTCGTCCAGCCCCAGCGTGGCCAGCCAATCGCCCACCTTGCCCACATGCAGCGGCGCCCCCTGATGCGAGGCGCAGGCCAGCGCAAGCTGTTCGACGCCCAGCCCGGCCCGGTCCGCCGCGCCGCTCTCGATCAGGGGCAGGGCCTGGATCATCTTGACCGAGGAGCGCGGCAGGATCACCGCGTCGGGATCGCCCCAGGCCGCGACGACAGCCCCGCTGGCATCGCAGACCACCGCGTGCCCGCGATGGCGCGACTCGACCAGGCCGCCGCGCTGGACCTCGACCATGACGACCGCTGTGCTCATCTCCGGTCCTTTCCTCACCGTTGCGCGATTTTCCGCCAAGGGGGGCTTTCAAATTTCTGCGCGACTACGTTAGGTTGGCGCATATTGCTTGCACAAGGCCGCGCCCGGGTAAAGCAAGAGGCCGTAACGGCGGGCAGAGGCACGGACAGCAGGAGGCTGTGGCAGAAATGACTTTCGGCATGCGAACGGCCCTTTTGGGTGGGGCCCTGGCGCTGATGGCGATCTCCGCCCAGGCGCAAGAGGAATCGACGAACAACGTCGCCGTCGAAACGGATTGGAGCGTTTTCGTCGAGGACGACCCGACCGAATGCTGGGGCGTGTCGCCGCCCAAGGAAACGGTGAACACCCGCGACGGGCGCGTGGTCTCGGTCCGGCGGGGCGATATTCGCCTGTTCGTCACCTTCCGCCCCGGCGCGGATGTCGCGGGCGAGGTGTCGTTTACCGGCGGTTACCCCTTCGCCGAGGATTCGACCGTCAAGCTGGAAATCGGCGACGACAGTTTCGAACTGTTCACCCACAGCACCGCGCGCGAATGGGCTTGGCCCGCCACGCCCGAGGATGACGCCCGCATCATCGCCGCGATGAAGGCCGGCGCCGAGGCGGTGCTGACCGCCCGTTCCTCGCGCGGGACCAACACCAAGGATACCTTCTCGCTTTACGGCTTCACCGCCGCCTTCGAAGAGGCCCGCCGCCGCTGCAGCGGTAACTGAGCGCGCACCGCCCGCCCCTTGTTCCGGGGGCGGGCCGCTTTATTTCCCCCCTCGAATCCTGTAAAATCCGCGCCTTGATCCCAAGGAGACGCGCCCGATGACCGTGACGCCCCCCATCGCGCCGGAGGCGATGCCGATCCCCCGCAAGCCGGTAGAGGCCGACCGCCAGAACCTGGTCGGGCTGACCCGCCCGCAACTGCGCGCCGCCCTGGTCGCGGCGGGCACGCCCGAAAAACAGGCAAAGATGCGCGAGGTGCAGCTTTGGCAGTGGATCTACCAAAAGGGCGTGCGCGATTTCGACGCGATGACCAACCTGGCCAAGGAGTATCGCGCGCGGCTGAAAGAGCATTTCGTGATCGAGGTGCCCGAGATCGTCACCCGCACGGTTTCGGCCGACGGCACCCGTAAATACCTGGTCCGCATCGCCGGCGGCCACGAGGTCGAGGTCGTCTATATCCCCGAAGAGGACCGCGGAACCCTGTGCATTTCCTCGCAGGTGGGCTGCACGCTGACCTGCACCTTCTGCCATACCGGCACGCAGCGGCTGGTGCGCAACCTGACGGCGGGTGAAATCGTCGGCCAGATCATGCTGGCCCGCGACGACCTGGGCGAATGGCCCGAACCGGGCCGCCACCCCAAGGATGAAACCCGGCTGATTTCCAACCTCGTGCTGATGGGCATGGGCGAACCGCTCTATAACTTCGACTCCGTGCGCGACGCGATGCAGATCGCCATGGATGGCGAGGGCATTTCGCTGTCCCGCCGCCGCATCACCCTGTCCACCTGCGGCGTGGTGCCGGAAATCGCGCGCACCGGGGCGGAAATCGGCTGCATGCTGGCGATCTCTCTGCATGCCACCACGGATGACCTGCGCAACAAGCTGGTCCCGATCAACCGCAAATACCCCATCGCACAGTTGTTCGACGCCCTGCGCGCCTATCCCAAACTGTCGAATTCCGAACGGATCACCTTTGAATACGTGATGCTCAAGGGCATCAACGACAGCGACGCCGACGCCCGCCGCCTGGTCAAGCTGATCGAGGGCATCCCGGCCAAGATTAACCTGATCCCGTTCAACGAATGGCCCGGCGCGCCCTACGAACGCTCTGACTGGGACCGCATCGAATCCTTCGCCAACATCGTCTACAAGGCCGGCTATGCCAGCCCGATCCGCACCCCGCGCGGAGAGGACATCATGGCCGCCTGCGGCCAGCTGAAATCGGCGACCGAACGCTCGCGCAAGAACCGCTTTCAGATCGCGGCAGAGGCCGGGCTGCCCGAGCCCGAACGCATCGTCCGCCGTCCCAACGCGCCCGACGTGCACTAGGCGCCTGCCTGCCCCCTTCTTCTTGGGTCAAATACCCAAAAAACGCGGCCCCCGGATGGGGGCCGCAACGCAGAATCTTGCGCGCGTCAGCGCGCGCAATCCGGGAACCGCTATTGGCTGGCCGACCGCGTGACCTGCACCGCGGCGCGCACGTCCTCGACCAGGGCCGCGCCGTCCAGCCCGCGCGCGGTGACCTCGTCGATCCACTCGGCGATCACCTCGTCGCCCAAGGCCTTGATGCGGGCGGTTTCTTCCTCGCTCAGCGTGGCGATGGCGTTGCCCGCCGCCGCCATCTGGTCGCGGCCATCCTTGTCGCCGGTATCATGCGCCCGCCCCGCCCAGGCCGAGGCATAGAAGCCCGAATTGGCGTCGATCACCGCGCGCAGGTCCGGCGGCAGGCTTTCGTACTTGGCCTTGTTCATCGCCCAGATGAAAAACAGGTTGTAGAGCGACCGGTCACCGGCCACGTCCGTATGGCTGTCGGTCAGCTCGTCCAGCTTCAGCGAAGGCGACATTTCCCAGGTGATGACGCCGCCGTCCAGCACGCCCTTGGCCAGCGCCTCGGGGAAGGCGGGCACGGCCATGCCGACGGGGGTTGCCCCCAGCTTCTTCAGCAGCAGGGTCGCGGGGCGCGAGGGGCCGCGCAGTTTCAGCCCCGCTATATCCTCGACCGTGGCCACGGGCGCGCCGGTCTTGTGGATGATGCCGGGGCCGTGCATGTGGGCGGCGATCAGCTTCACGTCGGCGAAATCGTCCATCAGGTATTTCTGGGTATAGATCCAGGCGGCCTTGCTGGCCTCTTCGGCGTTTTTCGTCACGATGAACGGCAGTTCCAGCGCCTCCGCCTCGGGGAAGCGGCCGGGCTGATAGCCGGGGATCACCCAGCCGCCATCGATCGCGCCGTCGCGGATCAGGTCGTACTGGCTGGGCGCCTTGCCGCCCAGTTGCATGAAGGGATACAGTTCAACCTTGATGCGCCCGCCGGAATCCTTCTCGATCTTGTCGGCCCAGGGCTGCATGAAATAGGTCGGGTTCGCCGACAGCGGCGAGACGAAATGCTGAAACCGCAGCGTGACCTCCTGCGCCATCGCGGCAGAGCCGAGGGCGAGGGCCGCAATCGCGGTCAGGGCAAGACGGGACAGGCGCATGGGCGTTCCTTTCGGGTGGCGTGTTCCGGTTGACCGGGGCTTGTACCCTATCGGGGGGTGGGCGTTCAACAACCGCCTCAGGCCTGGAACAGCGGGAAGGTGACCCCCAACGCCCAGGCCAGGAACAGGCCCAGCCCGATCCCCGCGCCCGCGGGCCGTGCTGTGGCCCGCCCGACCCAGCCGCCCATCATCCCGAACAGCAGAAAGAAGACCAGCACCACCGGCAGGATGATCAGCAGGAAGAACAGCCGTTCGAAATCCAGCGCGGTGGCCAGCCCCAGCGACACCAGAAACGCCCCCCGCGCGGTTGCGCTGCGCCACAGGGGCGCGCGCCCGCCCTCTACCATCAGCGCGTCGGACAGCATGTAGGGCACCGTGCCCAGGGCCATCGCCGCGATGATCAGGCCCCGCACCGGCACGGGGTAAAAGGACATGACGTAACGGTCCACCGCCAGGCCGAACACGCAGATCCCGTAAAACGCCACCAGCCCGGCCAGGATCAGGATGCGGCGCAGTTCCGCGCGCCCGGGCCATTTGACCTCGCCCCACGAGGCCAGCAGGGCCAGCGCAACCACGCCATACAGGGCAAAGTGCAGCGCCAGGTAATCGGCCACCAGCACCGGCAGGAACCGCGTGTCAAAGGGGGCCAGCGCCAGCGGCACCAGCACCGCAGGCAACAGCGCCACCACCAGGAACCGCTTGCGCGACAGGGGTTCGGGGCGCGGGTCGTGGGTGCGTTCACGCAGCCGGGCCAGCGGCCAGCCCAGGGCGACGATCCCGGTCAGCATCAGGGCGATCCAGCCGCCCATATTTGCGACCGGCCCCTCGGTCTGCGGCCTGCCAAAGGTCGCGTCCAGCCAGGCGCGCGCCTCGCGCAGCATGGTCGGGGCATAGATCACGCCGATATGTTCCACGTTGGGCGCCAGAACGGCACGCCGCCCGGTCCCGTCGGCGGGGTCGCCCACCGTCGCGCCGAACTGCGCATCCGGGTCGGCCATCTGCAACGATTCCAGCGCGTCGGGGACCAGCCGCCCCTCCCACTCGCCGTTAACGATCAGCAGGTTGCGCGGCTGGGTCGGGGTCACGTCGTCGCTGGACATCGCCACGGCGACAGTGGCGGCCAGCCTGTCGTCCACTTTCGCCTGCCGGATCGCGATGTAGCTGCCCATGGAATGGGCCAGGATCGCGGCGCGCCCGTCCGCCCAGGGCTGGGCCAGGGCGGTATCGGTCACCCGTTTCGTTTCATCCATCAGCAGCAGCGCCGTGCCGTCGGGGCTGGCCACGTCGCCGGACATCGGCACCGGGTTGCGGCCGTGCCCCTCATAATCGAAGGCGACGACCGAATAGCCCGCGCGCGCCAGTGTCAGTGAACTGGCCTGCATCAACTGCCGCGATCCGGCGAACCCGTGCGAAACGATGACCACCGGCGCGGGCGGTGCGTCCTTCAGGCGATAGACGGTGGCGGGCGTGGTGCCGGTGCCGGGCAGCGGTTCGATCACGATGCCGCGGCGTTCGCCCTCCAGATGCCACAGCGATACGACGATGGCGGCCAGCGCCAAGATTGCCACGGCCCAGCGGGCCGGGGTCAGCCGCCAGCCCAGGGGATGGGGGTGGTCGCTGTCATGTTTGCTCATGCGCTGCGCCTTTCCTTCGCGTGTCCGGGTCGTGCCGTTGCCAAGCTAGGGCGCCCCTGCGAAAGGTCAGGCGCCTTAACCCCATGTCGGGTGAAACTTGTCCGCGGGCGACAGGGTGAAAATCTCGCATCCTTCCGCAGTCACGCCGATGGAATGTTCGAACTGGGCCGACAGCGACTTGTCCCGCGTGACCGCCGTCCAGTCATCGGACAGCACCTTGGTATCGGGGCGGCCCAGGTTAATCATCGGCTCGATGGTAAAGAACATACCCTCTTCCAGCACCGGGCCGGTGCCCGCGCGGCCGTAATGCAGCACGTTGGGCGGCGCGTGGAACACCCGGCCCAGCCCGTGGCCGCAGAAATCGCGCACCACGCTCATCCGCTGCGCCTCGACATAGGTCTGAATCGCGGCGCCGATATCGCCGAAGGTGTTGCCGGGCTTGACCGCCTCGATCCCCAGCATCAGCGCGTCATGGGTGACCTGGATCAGGCGTTCGGCCTTGCGCGACAGCTTGCCGGCGACATACATCCGCGAGGTGTCCCCGAACCAGCCGTCCACGATCACGGTCACGTCGATGTTCAGGATATCGCCATCCTTCAGCTTCTTGTCGCCGGGGATGCCGTGGCAGACGACGTGGTTCACGGAAATGCAGCTGGCATGCTGATACCCGCGATAGCCGATGGTGGCGGATTTGGCGCCCTTTGCCTCGACCATCTCGGTAATCAGGCGGTCGATTTCGCCGGTCGTCTGGCCGGGGAACACCGCCGGGGCGATTTCGTCCAGGATTTCCGCGGCCACCCGTCCGGCCGCATGCATGCCCGTGAAATCCTCGCGCGAATAGATGCGGATATTGTCCTTGGTGCGGCGGCCGCCGGATTTCTCGTCCACGTCTGTCTCCTTGGCTTTGGCCAACAGATAAGGCCGGATGACGCCGAAGGCCAGAGGGCGCCCTAGCCGTGCGGCGCAAGGTCCAAGGGCAGGGGGTGGGTCAGCGTCACGCCGTGCGGGTCGATCGCGGTGCCGTAGCACAGCATCTGAACCCCCGCCGCGCGCGCCGCATCGCAGGCCGCGGCATAGGTAGGGTCGATATCGGCGGCCAGCCGGAACCGCGCGCAATCGGTGCGCTGCACCAGATACAGCAGCACCGCCCGGTGCCCGGCCTGCGCCATGCGCGCCAGTTCGGCCATGTGTTTCGCCCCCCGCGCGGTGACGCTGTCGGGGAATTCCGCCCAATTGCCATCGCGGCGCAGGTGGACGTTCTTTACCTCGACATAGGCGTCGGGCAAGTCCGGCCCGGTCAGCAGGAAATCGACCCGGCTGTTTTCCCCATACTTCACCTCGGGCCGCACGGTGTCATAGGCGGCCAGTTCTGCCACGCGGCCCGCCTGCAAGGCCTCGCCCACCACGCGGTTGGGCAGGCTTGCGTCGATCCCGGCCCAGTGGCCGCCCGGCAGTTCGGCCAGCCGCCAGCCATAGCGCAGCTTTTTCCTGGGGTCGTCGTTGGGTTCCAGCCAGACGCGCAGGCCCGGATCCTTCAGCCCCAGCATGGCGCCGGGGTTGGGGCAGTGGGCGGTGACCTCTTCGCCGGTTTCCAGCGTGACATCGGCCAGGAACCGATTGTAGCGGCGGATCAGCCGCCCGGGCACGAGAGGGGTTTGAAAGCGCATGAGCGCCACCTATACCGAGGGCATGGCCCGGACAAGGAGGTGTGCATGACCAACCCAACAGCCGCGATGCTGGTGATCGGCGACGAGATCCTGACCGGCCGCACCCGCGACGCCAACATGCATTTCCTGGCCGGAGAGTTGACCAAGCACGGCATCCGCCTGTCAGAGGTGCGGATCGTGCCCGATATCCACGACCGGATCGTTGCGGCGCTGAACGCCCTGCGCGCGGATTACGACACGGTGTTCACCTCGGGCGGGATCGGGCCCACCCATGACGACATCACCGCCGATGCGGTGGCTGCGGCCTTTGGCGTGGGGATCGACGTGCGCGCGGATGCCCGCGCCATCCTGCAGGACTATTGCGACCGGATGGGGCGCGAGTTGAACGAATCGCGCCTGCGCATGGCCCGCATTCCCGACGGCGCCACCCTGATCGACAATCCGGTGTCCGCCGCACCCGGATTCACCATCGGCAATGTGCATGTGATGGCCGGGGTGCCCTCGATCTTTCAGGCGATGGTGGCCGGGGTTCTGCCCACGCTGACCGGGGGCGATCCGCTGTTGTCGCAAAACCTGACCGTGCTGCGGGCAGAGGGGGATATCGCCGACAGCCTGCGCACGCTCGCCGCCACCTTTCCCGACCTGTCGATGGGATCGTACCCCTTCGTGCGGGATGGCGCCTATGGCACCAACGTTGTGATCCGCGGCACCGACGGCGCCCGGATCGATGCGGCGATGGCAGACCTGGCCGCCCTGTTCCCCGAGGCCGTGGCGTGAGCCTGCCCGACCTGTTCGCGGGGCAAGAGGCCACATGGCCCCCTGCCGCGACGCATCGGGTCGGGCCGTGGTGCATCCGCGACGGGCAGGGCGGGGGCAAGCGCGTCTCTGCCGCCACCGCCACCGCGCCGGTAACGGACGCCGATATCGCCCAGGCCGAAACCGCAATGGCTGCGCTGGATCAGGACGCGCTGTTCATGGTCCGTCCGGGCGACGAGGCGTTGGACGGCCTGCTGGCGTTGCGCGGCTACCGCATCGTGGATCCGGTGATGATCCTGGCCGCCCCCGTCGCCCCGCTGGCCGCCATGCCGCCGCCGCCGGTGACGGCCTTTACCGTGGCCGCACCGCTGGCGATCCTGCACGAGGTCTGGGCCGAAAACGGCATCGGCCCCGCCCGTCTGGCGGTGATGGACCGGGTCAAGGGACCGAAAACCGCCCTGCTGGCCCGCCAGAACGACCGCGCCGCCGGGGCGGGCTTTGCCGCGATCCACGGGACGCGCTGTTTCGTGCATGCGCTGTCGGTCTCGCCCGCCCACCGGCGGCAAGGGGCGGCGGTGAACATGATGCGGGCTGCGGCGGGCTGGGCGCAGGATCACGGTGCGGAAACGCTGGTCGTGCTGGTGACAGAGGACAACGCCGCTGCGCGCGCGCTCTATGCTTCCTTGGGGTTTGCGAATGTGGGAAGCTACCACTACCGAACCAACGCGCCGCAAGGGAGATGACCCCGTGACCCAGGACACCGACCTGCCGACCGCGCTGAACCTGCCGCCGGTCGATCCGCTGCCGCCAGAGACACAGAAATATTTCGACATCTGCACTGAAAAGCTGGGCCTCGTGCCGAACGTTCTGCGGGCCTATGCGTTCGATATCTCAAAGCTGAACGCCTTTGCGGCGATGTATAACGACCTGATGCTGGGCGACAGCGGCCTGAGCAAGCTGGAGCGCGAGATGATCGCCGTGGTCGTGTCCTCGATCAACCGCTGCTGGTATTGTCAGGTGGCCCACGGCGCGGCGGTGCGCGAATTGTCGAGCGATCCGAAACTGGGCGAGGCGATGGTGATGAACTATCGCGCAGCACACCTGGAGCCGCGGCAAAGGGCAATGCTGGATTTCGCCGAAAAGCTGACCGAGGCCAGCCACCGGATCGAGGAAGCCGACCGCCAGACCCTGCGCGCGCATGGGTTCAGCGACCGCGACATCTGGGACATCGCCGCCATCGTGGGGTTCTTCAACATGTCCAACCGCATCGCCTCGGCCAGCGGGATGGAACCGAACGAGGCCTATCACGGCGCCCACAGATGACGGCCACGCGCGTCGCCCTTGCCCTTGCCCTTGCCCTGCTGCCGCCCGCCATGGCCGGTGCACAGGGACTGGCGATGCCCGAAGAGGCGACGCTGGTCCTTGATGAGAATGCCGGCCTGTCCAGCACGCGTATCCCGGTGGCCGGGTTCGACGGGGAAACCGTGCCCGCCATCCGGGCCGAGGGCATGCTGATCCGGCAGGTCTGGCAGGCGCCGCTACAGGGCCGCACGACCCTGCAGATGCTGGCCCCCCTGCGTGATCAGCTGCGCGCGGCGGGCTATCAGGTGATCCATGAATGCGCGGCGCGGGAGTGCGGCGGCTTTGATTTCCGCTTTGCCACCGACACCCTGCCGGAACCGGAAATGCACGTCGATCTGGGTGATTTCCGGTTCCTGTCGGCGCGGCGTCTGGCCGACGGGCAACCGGAATACGCCACGCTGATGGTCAGCCGTTCGGCCACCCGGATGTTTGTGCAACTGACCCGGTTGGCGCCGCAGAAAACCGGCCCGGCGGTAGAGGCGCCCCAGGCTGGGCCGGCGCCCGGGCCCGATGTGGATACTGCCCTGATCGCGGCGCTGGAACGGGACGGGCGCGCGGTGTTGGGGGATCTGGTCTTTGCCACCGGGGCGGCCCAGCTGGACACCGGCCCGTTCGAATCGCTGAACGTGCTGGCTGCCTACCTGCGGGCCGATCCCGCCCGCGCGATCGTTCTGGTGGGGCATACCGATGCCGAAGGGGGCCTGGACAGCAATATCGCCCTGTCGCGGCAACGCGCGGCGGCGGTGCGTAATTACCTGGTCGAGGCCCTGGGCGTGCCCGCCGCGCAGGTCATGGCAGAGGGGGTGGGGTTCCTGGCGCCGCTGGCCAGCAATCTGACGAAAAGCGGCCGCCAGGCCAATCGCCGGGTCGAGGCGGTGCTGCTGGGCGCGCGTTAGGCGCGGTTCAGAACAGCATGTCGGTGCCGGCGAACTTGGCCACCAGAAAGTCGATGAAGGACCGCACCTTGGGCTGGGTAAACCGACCCGGCGGATAAACCGCATAGATTCCCAGCTTTTCCGTCGGCAGGTCGGGGATTGCCTCTTCGACCAGGCCCTTGTCCATCGCGTCGCGGAACAGAAAGCTGGGCAGATAGGCGATCCCCAGCCCCGAGATGGCCGCGTTCAGCAGCGATTGCCCGTCATTCACCGTCAGCCAGCCCGCGGTGCGGATCTGCCGTTTTTCGCCCGAGGGCGCGGTAATCTTCCAGACATTGCCGCTGGCCTGGTTGGAATAGTGCAGCAATTTATGCTCGTTCAGGTCGTCGATCTTTTGCGGGCGGCCGAATTTCTCGAAATAGGACGGCGCGCCGATCATGCGCCGCGTGGTATCGGCCAGCTTGCGTGCGCGCAGGGTGCTATCTTCCAGCTCGCCCACGCGGATGGCCATGTCGAACCCTTCGGAAATCAGTTCAACGTAGCGGTTGTTCAGCACCATGTTCACGGTGACATCCGGGAATTCCTGCAGGAAATCGCCCAGCAGCGGCGACAGATGATTCACCCCGAAATCGGTGGCGACCGAAATGCGCAACAGGCCCGAGGGCGCCGATTGCATCGAGGTCACCAGCGCGTCGGCCTCTCCGGCGTCGTTCAGCACGCGGCGGGCGCGGTCATAGTAGACCAGCCCGATTTCCGTGGGGCTGACGCGGCGCGTCGTGCGGTTCAGCAGCCGCGCGCCCAGGCGGGCCTCCAGCGACGAGACATGCTTGGACACCGCGGATTTGGAGATTCCCATCTTCTTGGCCGCGTCGGTAAAGCCGCCCTGGTCAACGACCGTGGCGAAGGCTTCCATTTCCGTCAATCGATCCATCTCGACACCTGCAACTCGTACCCCCGTTCAATCACCCATTGTTGCGGTAGATTCAGGCAGGATTGCGGAAGCGGCCCGACAATAGTGGGGTAAAGGCAGGATCGTACTCAGGCGAGAAACACGTTGCGCAGGGGTTTACAGGCCCGCCGCCAGCCGTGCGCCCTGCTCGATCGCGCGTTTCGCGTCCAGTTCGGCGGCCACGTCCGCGCCGCCAATCACATGGGGGGTGATGCCGCGCGCGATCAGCGCGTCGGCCAGGTCGCGGCGGGACAACTGCCCGGCGCACAGCGCCACCGTATCGGCAGGGATCAGGCGGCAATCCTCGCCGATGCGGACCTCTATCCCCTCTGGCGTGATGCGATCGTAGGACACGCCGCCGATCATCTGCACGCCCTTCATCCGCAGCGCGGCGCGGTGAATCCAGCCGGTGGTCTTGCCCAGACGCCGCCCCGGCTTTTCGGCCTTGCGCTGCATCAGCGTTACCGTGCGCAGGGGCGGTGCGGGATGCGGCCCGTCCGGGGCCAGACCGCCGCGATGGGCGGCCGGGTCGGCCACGCCCCATTCGGTGCGCCAGTCCTCGGGGTGCAGGGTGGGGCTGTCGCCGGTCACCAGGTATTCCGCCAGATCGAATCCGATGCCGCCCGCCCCCACGATGGCCACGCGGGGGCCGACCTCTGCCACGCCGGACAGGATTTCGTCATAGCGTTTCACATGCGGCAGATCCTGGCCCGGAATGCCGGGATCGCGGGGGGTGACGCCGGTGGCGACGATCACCGCGTCATATCCGGCCAGCATGTCCGCATCGGCGGTACAGTTCAGGCGGACATCCACCCCGCGCCGGGCCAGCATGGTCCGGTACCAGTCGATCAGGCCGGTGAATTCCTCTTTGCCGGGCACCTGGCAGGCCAGGTTCAGTTGCCCGCCGATCCGGTCGGATCGTTCGAACAGGCTTACCCCGTGGCCCCGTTCGGCGGCGACCAGCGCGGCCGACAGGCCCGCGGGGCCGGCCCCTACCACCGCGACGCGCCGCGGCGTGGCGGCCGGTTCATAGCGCAGTTCGGTTTCGAAACTGGCACGGGGGTTCACCAGGCAGGTGGCGATCTTGCCGGAAAAGGTATGATCCAGGCAGGCCTGGTTGCAGGCGATGCAGGGGGCGATTTCATCGGCCCGGCCCGCGGCGGCCTTGGCCACGAAATCCGGATCGGCCAGGAAGGGGCGCGCCATCGACACCATGTCGGCGCAGCCCTCTGCCAGCACCCGTTCGGCCACGTCGGGCGTGTTGATCCGGTTCGAGGTGATGACCGGGATGCCCACCTTGCCCATCAGCTTGCGCGTCACCCAGGCAAAACCCGCGCGCGGAACAGAGGTGGCGATGGTGGGCACGCGCGCCTCGTGCCAGCCGATGCCGGTGTTCAGGATCGTCGCCCCGGCCTGTTCCACGCGCTGCGCCAGGTTCACCACCTCGTCGAAACTGGATCCATCGGGCACCAGGTCGATCATCGACAGGCGGTAGATCAGGATGAAATCGTCGCCCACGGCGGCGCGCACGCGTTTCACCACCTCTAGCGGCAGGCGCATGCGGTTTTCATATGAGCCACCCCAGCGGTCGGTGCGGCGGTTGGTATGGGCAACCAGGAACTGGTTCAGGAAATAGCCCTCGGACCCCATCACCTCGACCCCGTCATAGCCAGCCTCGCGGGCGCGTGCGGCGGCGGTGGCGATGTCGGTGATCTGTTTCTCTATCCCGGCCTCGTCCAACTCGTGCGGGGGGAAGGGGGAAATCGGCGACTTGATCGGGCTGGGCGCCACGCAATCGGGACCATAGGCATAGCGGCCCGCATGCAGGATCTGCATCGCGATCCGGCCGCCTGCGTCGTGCACGGCATCCGTCACCCGGCGATGGTTGGCGATGTCGTCGGGCGTGAACAGGCCCGCCGCACCGGGGAAAACCCCGCCCTCGGCATTGGGCGCCATGCCGCCGGTCACGATCAGCCCGGCCCCGCCCTGCGCGCGCGCGGCATAAAAGGCGGCGACACGGTCCCAGTCGCCGCGCTCCTCCAGCCCGGTATGCATAGACCCCATCAGGACGCGGTTTTTCAGCGTCGTAAATCCCAGGTCCAACGGTTCCAGAAGATGCGGATACTCGGTCATTCGGGTCGCCTCCTGCGGGGCAGAGTGCGACGCCCCCCGCGCCCTGTCACGCGGAACGCGGCGTCATCCCTGGCTGTTGGGGCCCGTTGCCATGGTTTCCACGCAGTGGCGGCGGAACGCCTTTTTCAGCATGTCCAGTTCCGCGCGCAGCAGGTCGATCTCGGCGCGCAGATCCTGGTCCAGCGGCATGCCGGTGACGATGGCAAAGCTGTCCAGCGTCGCCCCGCTGTCGGCATCGCGCACCAGGAATGTCTGTACCCCATCCGACAACAGTTCGGACGGGATCGGCGCGGCCAGGGTATAGCGGCCGGGCGTTTCGGCCTCGGGGACCAGGACCACGCCGTCCAGCGGCTTGTCCAGATGGGTGATTTCGATCCGGGGCGGTTCCGATCCGGTGGGGATGTCCACCACGCATTCCCAGACACCGGCACGCAGGCGGGTATGGGTCAGGGTCAGGGCGGTCACGTCCTTCATAGCTCTGCCCTCGGGCGGCGGGTCAGGGTGACATCGCGCAGGATGATCTGGTTCATCTCCGGTCCCTCGAAGATCAGGTCAAGCCAGGCCTTTTCGACCCGCTTTTCGTTCAGTTCGGTATAGGCTAGGTCGAAATCCACCGCGATCTCGGCTGCGCCCAGCGGCAACTCTCGTACCACCTGTTCGATGTTCGGCCCGTGCTTGACGTTCAGCCGGGCGAAGATTTCCAGCGGGTATTCGGTTTCCACGATGGTTTCCAGCCGCATCAGGTGGTTGCGCCGCAGACCCTCGCAGGCGGCGGCGGGCAGGTCGACGACCATCGACAAAAAACTGCCGTCAAAGCGGAACACGTCCAGCCGCACGCCATAGGGGGCGATGTCCGCGGCGCGGGTGTTGCGGATCTGGCGAAAGGTCAGTTCCGAACGCTGGCAATCGTGGTGAATGCTGGCCTCGGCGCCGAATTCGCTGCGCGTGGGCAGCGCGGCCGCAGCGGCGGGAAAGACAGGGCCGCGGAACAGCTCGGGGCGGTAGGCCCAATCGGTGCCCAGCGGTTTGCGAATGGCGCTGTGGCCGATCCGCGGCAGCGTCAGCCGCTCCTCACTGACATGGATCACCTGATCCAGACGCCGACGCAACTGCCAGGCCCGGTTGCGCACCGGGCGCAGGTCGTCCAGCTCGGCGACGGCCACCCGTTCGCCTGCGCGTGTCCAGGCGGACAGGCTGCGCCGGAACAGGAACCGATCCAGAAATCCAAGTGTCTTGGCAACCATGGGCACGTAAACCTTTACCACATGCACCGGACCTTAGCCCAGTTGCGCGCGGCCTGCACCGCCAAATCTCAGCCGCCCAGCAATGCCGCGAACGGTCCCTTGCGCGGGGGCGGCGCGGTGCCGGGGGCGGGCAGGCGGGCGGTCTGCCGCCGGATGCGGGTGGCGAAATCCCGCAGCAGGGCGCGCGAGGCCGCGTCGCTGATCGGCCGGTCGGCAAAGCCGGTGACCGATGCGGTCACGATCCGCCCCTGCACGTCAAAGATGGCCCGCCAGGTATCGGGGCGCAGACCCTTGCCCAGGCCGGGGCCGCGATCGGTGACATGCAGAAAGAACAGCCCGTCGCGGCTGTCCATCCCGTCGATCTGCACCGTGTCCGCCCGCCCGTTCCGCGCCAGCGCCGCGCGCCCGGCCTCGGACCCGAAATAGCGTTCCAGCACCACAGCGCGATCCGCCGCGCTGCCGCCCGGACCAGGGTTGCCCGCGACAGAGGCAGTCAACAGCGCGTCGGGGCTGGGGTTGGGGGCGTTGTCGGCCCCGGTCAGTGCCGCGCAACTGGCCAGCAGCACGAAAGAGCCATCCGTCCCCTGGCGCAGCGCGGACTTGTCCACGCAAAAGCCATAGGGCGCGGCAATGGCCACGCTGCCATCGGCAACCACGATTTCGGGCGGGGCCTTGCGGCTGTAGAACTGGCCGTCCGGTCCCACCTGCGGGGCGGTGTCCAAACAGCCGGGCAGGGCCAGCACCGCGGCCAGCGCCGCGATATGGGCGGGGGTCCGGGTCACGACAGCCGGTCGGGCAGGTCCAGCCCGCGCAGGATGTCGTCGGCGGCCATCGCACGCTTGCCCTGGCGTTGGGCCTGCAACACCTGAACCGCGCCGCCGCCGCAGGCCACGGTCAGCCCGTCCAGCACCTGGCCCGGTGTGCCCGTGCCGGGCACCGCGCGGGCCTGCAACAGCTTTAGCCGCTCGCCGGCCACATCGCACCACGCGCCCGGAAAGGGCGACAGGCCGTTGATGTGGCGCGCGACCGCTTCGGCGGGGCGGGTCCAGTCGACCCGGGCCTCGGCCTTGTCGATCTTGGCGGCGTAGGTCACGCCATCCTCGGGCTGTGTCTCGGGTGTCAGATCGGGCAACTGGTCCAGCGCCTGCACGATCAGCCGCGCGCCCATGGCCGACAGGCAGTCGTGCAATTCGCCGGTGGTTTCCTCGGCACCGATTTGCGTGGCCTCGCGCAGCAGGACGGGGCCGGTGTCCAGCCCGGCCTCCATCTGCATGATGCAGATGCCGGTTTCCGCGTCGCCCGCCATGATCGCCCGGTGGATCGGCGCCGCGCCCCGCCAGCGCGGCAACAGCGAGGCGTGGATGTTCAGGCAGCCATGGGTGGGCGCATCCAGCACCGGCTGCGGCAGGATCAGGCCATAGGCGACCACGACCGCCACATCGGCGTTCAGCGCGGCAAAGGCGGCCTGCTCCTCGGCCCCTTTCAGGGACAGGGGATGGCGGACAGGCAGGCCCAAGGTCGCGGCCCGCGCATGCACCGGGGTCGGGCGGTCCTTCTTGCCGCGGCCCGCGGGGCGGGGCGGCTGGCAATAGACGCAGGCGATGTCGTGCCCGGCGTCCACCAGCGCGTCCAGAACGGGCACGGAAAAATCGGGCGTGCCCATAAAGACCACACGCATCTCAGCGCCTCCGCTTCTCGAACTTTTTTAGCAGCCGCTCGCGTTTCAGGCGCGACAGGTTGTCGAAATACATCTTGCCGTTCAGATGGTCGATCTGGTGCTGCACCGAGGTCGCCCAGAGCAGGACGAAGTCCCGCTCTTCGACCTCTCCGGCCGCGTTCAGGAACCGCACCGTGACCGCGCGGGGGCGTTTCACCGATGCCCAGACGCCGGGCAGGCAGGGGCTGGCCTCTGTATGGCTGCGCAGCTTGTCCGAGGCGTGCAGGATTTCCGGGTTGGCCATGCGCACCGCCTGGCCGCGTTCCTCGGAACAATCCACCACGGCCAGCCGTTGCAGCACGCCGATCTGGTTGGCTGCCAGCCCGACACCCTGGCCCGGCATGGCCTCCATCGTGTCGATCATGTCGTCCCAGATGGCGCGGATTTCATCCGTGATGGCCGTGACCGGCTGGGCCTCGGCCTTCAGCCGCGGGTCGGGCCATTGCAGGATCGGGCGGGCGGTCATCCGGCGGCCCGGGACCGCTCGCGCTTGAGTTTCTTCATCTTGCGGGTGATGAGCTGGCGCTTGAGCGGCTTGAGATAGTCGATGAACAGCTTGCCGTTCAGGTGGTCGATCTCGTGCTGGACGCAGGTCGCCCACAGCCCGGAAAAGCGATCCTCTTTCGGATCGCCCGAGGGGTCGGTCCATTGCACCACCACCTCGGCCGGGCGGGTCACCTCGGCAAAGGTTTCGGGGATCGACAGGCACCCCTCTTCGTGGATGTTCAGATCGTCCGATTGCCAGACGACCTGCGGGTTGAACATGGTGATCGGGCTGGGCGGGGATCCCTCGTCCTTGGCGCAGTCCAGCACGATCAGCCGTTGCAGGATGCCGATCTGCGGCGCGGCCAGCCCGATGCCCGGCGCGCGATACATGGTTTCCAGCATGTCTTCGGCCAGCCGCTGCATCTCGTCGCCGATCTCGGCAACGGGGTCGGCGGCCGTGTTCAGGCGCGGGTCGGGGTGGATCAGGATCGGTCGTGTGCTCATGGACCAGTGATTTAGGTGAAAGCGGGGGCCTGCGCAATGCGGCGAAGTCTTGCGCCCGCCGCCCCAGCCGTTAGCGTAGCCTGGACCAGCACGGAGACCCCCATGAATTTCGACGAGATCATCGAGCGCCGCGGCACCCACTCCATGAAATGGGACATGATGGAGCCGATCTACGGCGTGCCCACCGAGGACGGGATTCCGATGTGGGTGGCCGACATGGATTTCCGCCCGCCCGATTGCGTCACGCAGGCGGTGCGCGCGATGGCCGATCACGGGATCTATGGCTATTTCGGGGATGACACCGACTACAAGGCGGCGATCGGCTGGTGGATGCAGACCCGCCATGGCTGGGATGTCGATCCCGACTGGATCTTTACCACCCATGGCCTGGTCAACGGCACGGGGCTGTGCGTCGATGCCTTTACCGAACCGGGGGACGGGGTGGTGCTGTTCACGCCGGTCTATCATGCCTTTGCGCGGGTGATCCGCGCGGCGGGGCGGCGCGTGGTGGAATGCCCGCTGGTGAATGCGAATGGCCGCTATGAAATGGACTTCGCGGCCTATGACGCGCTGATGACCGGCGAGGAACGCATGGTCATCCTGTGCTCGCCCCACAATCCCGGCGGGCGGGTCTGGACGCGTAACGAATTGCAGGGCGTGGCCGATTTCGCCCGCCGGCATGACCTTGTTCTGGTCTCGGACGAGATTCACCACGACCTGGTCTTTCCGGGGCAGGACCATATCGTGATGGACACGGTCGATGACGGGGTGCGCGACCGGCTGGTGATGATGACCGCTACGACCAAAAGCTTCAACATCGCGGGCACGCATCTGGGCAATGTCATCATTCCCGACCCGGATCTGCGCGCGCGCTTTGCGGGCCGGATGGGGGCGTTGGGCATTTCGCCCAATTCCTTTGGCATGGCGATGGCCACGGCGGCCTATTCGGCCGAGGGCGCGGCGTGGATCGACGCGCTGGTGGCCTATCTGGACGGCAACCGCCAGCTGTTTGACGCGGGGGTGAACGCCATCCCCGGCCTGTCGTCGATGCCGCTGCAATCCACCTACCTGGCCTGGGTCGATTTCGCGGGCACCGGCATGGACCGGGCAGAGTTCACCGCAAGGGTCGAGGAAAACGCCCGCATCGCCGTGAACCACGGCCCCACATTCGGCACGGGCGGTGAGGGTTTCCTGCGGTTCAACCTGGCAACGCCGCGTTCGCGGGTGCAAGAGGCCGTCGAGCGGCTGCAAAAGGCATTCGCCGACCTGCAATAGTGCATCCATGCAGGGGGTCTGCGCGCGCGCTGCGGATGGCAACGGCGCGCGGGCGGCTATCTCCTCCGTCAAAGGAGGATCCCATGGGACAACTGATAGAGGGTGTCTGGCACGACACCTGGTACGACACCGACAGCACCGGCGGCCGTTTCGTCCGCTCCACCGCGGGGTTTCGCGACTGGGTTACACCGGGCGGCGCGGGCGGGTTCGGCGCCGAAAGCGGGCGCTATCACCTGTATGTCTCGCTGGCCTGTCCGTGGGCGCATCGCACGCTGATCTTTCGCGCGCTCAAGGGGCTGACGCCGCATATCGGCGTGTCGGTCGTGCATCCCGACATGCTGTCCGATGGCTGGACCTTTGCCACCAACTTCCCCGGTGCGACCGGCGACGACCTGTATGGCCTGCCGTTCCTGCGCGACATCTACACCAAGGCCAAACCGGACGTGTCGGGGCGGGTCACGGTGCCGGTGCTGTGGGACAAGCAGCGTGAAACCATCGTGTCCAACGAATCGGCCGAGATCGTGCGCATGTTCAATTCGGCCTTTGACGGGCTCACCGGCAACCGCGACGATTACTGGCCCGCGCCCCTGCGCGACGACATCGAAAAGGTCAACGCCCGCATCTACGACACCGTGAACAACGGCGTCTACAAGGCCGGGTTCGCCACCAGCCAGACCGCCTATGACGAGGCGGCAGAGGCGCTGTTCGACACGCTGGACTGGCTGGAGGATCGCCTGTCCACCCGACGCTATCTGATGGGCGATCGCGTGACCGAGGCCGACTGGCGGCTGTTCACCACGCTTGTCCGGTTCGATGCGGTCTATCACGGGCATTTCAAGTGCAACCGCGCGCGGCTGGTCGATTACCCCAACCTCTGGGCCTATTCGCGCGAGCTGTATCAATGGCCCGGCGTCGCGCAGACGGTGGATTTCGCCCATATCGTGCGCCATTACCACTACAGCCACGACATGATTAACCCGCACCGGATCGTGCCGTTGGGGCCGCGCCCGGACTGGACCGTCGCGCATGGCCGGGCGCGTCTGGCCGCCGCCTAGGCGTTTGTGCTGTGGCAATCGCCTGCTAAGGTTCCGGAAAACGCCCTTTTCCGGAGCCTTTCCAAATGCGTCTTTTGCCCGCCCTCGCCGCCAGCCTTTGCCTTTACCTGCCTGCCCCCCTGGCCGCCCAGGTGCCCTGCGGGGGCAGCTTTGCCAGCTTTGTCCAAGGGCTGAAGGAAGAGGCCCTGCGCCGCGGCCATTCCCCCCGCGCGGTCGATCAGTTCTTTGCCGTTGCGCGCTATGACGGCGGGGTGATCCAGCGCGACCGGGCGCAGGGGTTCTTTCAGCGGGATTTCGTGGATTTTTCGCGTCGATTGATCAGCCAGTACCGGCTGGATCGCGGGCGGCAGAACGCGGTGAAATACGATGCCATCTTTGACGTGATCGAATGGCGCTATGGCGTGTCGCGCGGGGTGTTGCTGGCCTTTTGGGCGCTGGAAACGGATTTCGGCGCGGTGCAGGGGGATTTCAACACGCTGAACGCGCTGGTCACGCTGGCCCATGATTGCCGCCGTCCCGGCCTGTTCCGCCCGCAGGTCTTTGCCGCGCTGGAATTGTTCGAGCGGGGCGATTTCGATACCGCCACCACCGGCGCCTGGGCGGGTGAGATCGGGCAGGTTCAGATGCTGCCCGCCGACATTCTGGAAAACGGGGTGGATGGCGACGGCGACGGGCATGTGCGGCTGAAAACCTCTTCGCCCGACGCGCTGATGTCGGGGGGCAAGATGCTGCAATCGCTGGGCTGGCGCGCGGGCGAGCCGTGGTTGCAGGAAATCATCCTGCCCGGCGGGCTGAACTGGGCGGAAACCGGGCTGGATACCACCCGCCGCGTGTCGGATTGGGCGGCCCTGGGGGTGCGCGCGCGGTCGGGATCGCTGGGGCCGGGGAACCTGTCGGCCTCGATCCTGTTGCCGATGGGGCGGAACGGCCCGGCCTTTATCGCCTATCCGAATTTCCGGGTCTTCTTCGAATGGAACCAAAGCCTGGTCTACGTGACCACCGCCGCCTATCTGGCGACCCGGCTGGAGGGGGCGCCGGTCTATGACGTGCGCAACCCCGAGCCGGGGCTGAGCGGGGCCGAGATGAAGCTGTTGCAACAGAAACTGGCGGCGCGCGGGTATGACGTGGGCGGGATCGACGGCATCCTGGGCGCCCGGACCCGCGACGCGGTGCGCAAGGAACAGTTGCGCCTGGGCCTGCCCGCCGATGCCTGGCCGACGCGGGCGCTGTTGAACCGGCTGTAACCCGAACGCAAAAGGCCCCGCCGTTGCGGCGGGGCCTGTGTGGGCCTGGGTGTCCGGCCTGTTACCAGTCGATGAACTCTTCGAAGCTTTCGACCGACAGGCGCCAGATATCCAGCACGTCCTCGAAATTGCCGTTGCCCATACCGTCGAAATCCAGGTTCACGTCCATTTCCAGCGCGGGATCGCCATCGTCATCCACGGTGGCTTTGGAAAACAGCTTGTCGCGGTTCCACTCGTTCATGCGGCCCGCGCTGACCGCGTTGTTCATATTGTAGCCGGTGTAAAACTGGATCGAGGCGCAGTCGTTGTTATCGGAGCAGCCGTAAAAGAACACCGCGAAATTCGACCGCGACACGCGCGAGGAAATCTTGGGATCGCCCGTGCTGTCGGTTTCCAGTGTGGCGGCGTACCCGTAGGCCTGCATGGCGGACAGAACGCCCTGCGGGTTAGAGGCGCGCACATCCGCGGCCGCGGCGGTGGCAATCAGCGGCAGCGCGGCAAGCGCGAGCCCAAGGCGGGGGGTGAAAGGCATGGCACTGTCCTTTTTCATGCTTTGATAAGCGAATGAAACGGTGTGCCCCCCCGACCTGTCAAGCATTGGGTCAGGCGACCAGGGCTTCGGCCTTCTTCAGATCGACGCTGACCAGTTGGCTGACGCCTTGTTCGCCCATCGTCACGCCGAACAGCCTGTCCATGCGGCTCATCGTGACCGCGTGGTGGGTGATGATCAGGAAACGGGTGTCGGCGCGGCGGGTCATTTCGTCCAGCAGGTCGCAAAAGCGGGTGACATTGGCATCGTCCAGCGGCGCGTCGACCTCGTCCAGAACGCAGATGGGGGCGGGGTTGGCCAGGAACACGCCAAAGATCAGCGCCAGCGCGGTCAGCGTCTGTTCCCCGCCCGACAGCAGCGACAGGGTGGACAGCTTCTTGCCCGGCGGCTGGCACATGATTTCCAGGCCGGCCTCTAGCGGGTCGTCGGATTCCACCAGCACCAGCTTGGCCTCGCCCCCGCCGAACAGGTGGGTGAACAGCAGGGCGAAATTCGCGTTCACCTGTTCAAAGGCGGTCAGCAGGCGTTCGCGCCCCTCCTGGTTCAGGCTGGCAATGCCGCTGCGCAGGGTGCGGATCGCGCCCTCCAGATCCTGCTTTTCCTCGCGCAGCTGGTCATGTTCCAACTGCACCTCGCGGGCGTCCTCCTCGGCGCGCAGGTTGACCGCGCCCAGGGCGTCGCGCTGGCGTTTCAGACGGGTTACGTCATGCTCGATCGTTTCGGCGGGCGGGATCGTGTCGGGGTCGGCGTCCAGCGTGTCCAGCAGGGCGCCGGGCGTGACCTCCAGTTCCTCGGCGATGCGGTCGGTGGCCTGACGGACGGTGTCGCGGGCGGCCTCGGCGCGGGCCTGGGCGGCGGCGCGGGCCTCGCGCGCCTCGCCGGCACTGCGCTCGGCCTCGCGGGCGGTGGTCTCTGCGTTACGTAGCGCGGTTTCGGCGGCAGAAAGGGCATCGGCGGCAGTTGTGCGGCGGGTTTCAGCCTCGGCGATGGCCTGGTCCAGCTTGGCGCGGCGGGCGGCGATGGCCTCTGGTGCGCGTTCGGCCTGGCCCAGTTCGTCGACGGAGTCCGCCTTGCGCTGCGCCAGTTCGGCCAGACGGGTTTCCGCCGTTTGCAGCCTGTGGTGCCAGCCGCTGATCTCTGTCGTGATGTCCTGCAAGCGTTTGGTGCGGGCGGTGCCCTCGCGCTTCAGCTCGTCATGGGCGGCGCGGCGGGTCATCATGGTCATGCGCGCGGCCTCGACCGTGGTTTTCACGTCCTCCACATGGGCGCGCGCGGTGTCGATGTCGCCCAGTTCGGCCAGTGCGGCCTCTGCCTCGTGCAGGCGGGCGCGGGCGGCTTCGGCCTCGTCCTCGTGGCGCTGTACGGACAGGCGGGCGGTTTCCAGCTTGCTGGCGGCGATGTCGCGGTCGCCCTCGGCCCGGGAAAGCGCCCGGCCGGCCTCTGCCAGGGCGCGGTCGGCCTCGCGCCGGGCCTCGCGCGCGGCGCGGTCGGCCTGGGTGGTGTCGGCCAGACGCTGGGCCAGGGTGTCATGCAACTGCGCGGCCTCTTCGGCGCGGGCGCTGGCCTCTGCCAGATCGCGACGCAGTTCTTGCAGGCGGTTGATCTGTTGCAGGCGCAGGGCGGCGGCGCTGGGGGCGTCCTCTGCCCCGGCGCGGAAGCCGTCCCACCGCCACAGGTCGCCATCGGCCGTGACCAGGCGCTGACCGGGGGCCAGCTCGGCGTGCAGCCGCGCCCCGGTGGCGCGGTCGGGGACCAGCCCGATCTGCGCGATCCGCCGGGCCAGCAGGTCGGGCACGCGGACATGATCGGCCAGCGGCGCGGCGCCATCTGGCAAGGGCTGGTCGCGGTCATAGCCCGGCAGCGCGGCCCAGCCCGCCCCGGTATCGCCCTCCAGGCGCGGCGCGCGCAGATCGTCGGCCAGCGCCGCGCCCAACGCCTTTTCATAGCCGGGATCGACCCGCAGCAGGTCCAGCACCTGCCCGCCCTCGGCGGTGTCGCGGTCCACCAGACGGGCCAGGGCTGCGACCTCGGCCTCCAGCGCGCTGGCCTCGCCCTGGGCTGCGGATTTGCGGGCGCGGGCCTCGGCCTCTTGGGCCTGGGCCTCGCCGCGGGCCTCGTCGGCGGCGGCCAGCGCGGCCTCTGCGGCCTCTGCCGCCTCGGTGGCGGCCTCTTGCTGCTCGGTGGCCGCGTCCAGACGGTCCGCGGCGTCGGCCAGGGCGGTTTCGGCCTCTTCCACCGTGGCGCGGGCGCGGGCGGCCTCGGCGGCGTTGCGCGCGGCGGTCTTGGCGGCATCCTCGTGCAGGCGTTGGGCGGATTGGTGGCGGGCCAGCAGGCGGGCCATGTCCTCGGTCAGTTGCGACAGGGCCTCTTCGCGGTCGGACAGCAGGGCGGCGGCCTCGTGCGCCTGTTCGGCGGCCTCGGCCAGGGCGTCGTCATGGCCCTGATGCGCCTTTTCCAACTGGTTGCGTTCCCAGTTCAGCCGTTCGATGGTTTCGCCCGCGTCGCGGTTCAGGCCGGTTTCACGCTCCATGTCGCGGGCCAGTTGCTCGATCCGGGCGGTCAGGCGCGCGATCGTGTCGGCGGCGCGGCTTTCCTCTTCGCTCAGGGTGTCGCGCTGCACGGTCAGCCGTTGCAGGATCGCGGCGGCGACGGCCTCTTCCTCGCGCAGGGGGGGCAGGGCCTCTTGCGCGGCGTCGCGGGTGGCGGCGGCCTCTCGCGCCTGGGCCTCGGCCCGGGCGGCGGTGCGGGTATGGTCGGTCAGGGCGGCCTCTGCGCTGGCGCGGGCCTGGTCGGCCTCTTGCCAGCGGCGATACAGCAACAGCCCCTCTGCCCGGCGCAGGGCGGTGCCGATCTCGCGGTAGCGGGCGGCCTGTTTCGCCTGCCGGGCCAGTTGTGCCAGTTGCCCGGCCAGTTGTTCGATCACGTCGTCCACGCGGGCCAGGTTCTGCTCGGCGGCGTTCAGCTTAAGCTCTGCCTCGTGGCGGCGTTGGTACAGGCCCGCGATCCCGGCGGCATCCTCCAGCACGCGGCGGCGGTTGCGCGGTTTGGCGTTGATCAGTTCGGAAATCTGCCCCTGCCGCACCAGCGCGGGCGACTGCGCCCCGGTGGAGGCATCGGCGAACAGCATCTGCACATCGCGGGCGCGCACATCCTTGCCGTTGACCTTGTAGGCGGACCCCGCATCGCGGGTGATGCGGCGCACGATGTCCAGCATGTCCGCCGTGTTGAACTCGGCCGGGGCCAGGCGTTCGGTATTGTCGATCTGCAGGCTGACCTCGGCGAAATTGCGGGCGGGGCGGGTGGCCGCGCCGGCAAAGATCACGTCCTCCATCCCGCCGCCGCGCATGGCGGTGGGACGGTTTTCGCCCATCACCCAGCGTAGCGCCTCCAGCAGGTTGGACTTGCCGCAGCCATTGGGGCCGACAACGCCGGTCAGCCCCTCGGCGATCACCAGGTCGGTGGGATCGACAAAGCTTTTGAAGCCGTTGAGCCTGAGGCGGGTAAAGCGCACGCGTGGATGTCCTGATTCCGGGTGTGCGCCCCAGTGTTCGGATGCGCAGCGCCCGAGTCAAGCTGCGACGCTATAAATGGCCGGTGGGGCGCAAGTTATCCACAAGATGTTGCGTCACGAAGGGGGATCAGGACAGGTCAACCGGGCAGTCACCAGCGCCGGGTCGCCGGTAAAGGTGCCCGGCCGGATCGCACAGCCGGTCGCCTGTTCGATCGCGCGATAGGCGCGGTGCATGATGCCGGGGCGGCGTTCCATATTGGTGCGGATCGCCTGGGCCGTATCCCCGTTCCGCCACACGCTGAAGCGTGAGCCGTCAACGGTGACCTCTACCGCCGGGCGCCCCGCGAATTGCAGCCCGGGCGAGGCGCAGCCGGTCACAAAGGCCAGCACACACAGAAAGAGGGACAGGCGGGTCATCGCCTCAACCCCACCGGAAAAGGGTTAAGGCGGGGTTAAGCCCGCGCAGCCAGCACGGTGCAATTTGGGATTTGCAATATTCCAGATACCGCTTTATACACATTCGAAACTGTGAATATGAAAGGGTGATTCCCATGCACGCTGACGTGTCGCGGCCCGCGGACCGCTACTCGCCGCTCTATTTCCTGGCCTCTCTGGGCGCGGGCGGCCTTTCCGTGTCGTTCTTCATGTACCTCTTCTTCTGGGTGAAACATCCCGACCAGCCCGTCCCGGTGTTCGAGGATATCGCCAAGGCGTTCCTTGAGGGCGGGCTGCTGACGCAGGCGATGATCGTGGTGGCCTATCTGGGCATCGCCGTCTTTGCCTTCCTGCACTACAAGCTGTTGATCTGGAACATTTCCCAGTACCGCCGCCTGAAAGGCACCGCGAAATGGGAAGAGCTGACCACCACCAATGCCGAAACCCAGTTGCTGGCCATGCCGCTGACGCTGGCGATGGCGGTGAACGTGGGCTTTGTGCTGGGCATGGTCCTGGTGCCGGGGTTGTGGTCGGTCGTGGAATACCTGTTCCCGATGGCGCTGATCGCGTTCGCGCTGGTGGGCTGGCTGGCCTTTCGCCAGCTGGGCGATTTCCTGGGCCGGGTGCTGACCCAGGGCGGCGTATTCGACGTGACCGCGCATAACTCTTTCGCGCAACTGCTGCCGGCCTTTGCGCTGTCGATGGTCGGCGTGGGCTTTGCCGCCCCCGCCGCGATGAGCACGACCCCCCTGATCGCGGGTGTCAGCCTGATCGGCTCAACCTTCTTTGGCATCGCGGCGGCGCTGTATGCCGTGTTCGCGGCGATCACCGGATTCAATTCCATGCTGCATTACGGCACGGCCAGGGAATCCGGCCCCACCATCATGGTGGTCGTCCCGATCATGACCGTTCTGGGCATCCTGTTCCTGCGCCAGGATTACGGGATGAACGTGACCTTTGGCGCCGAAACCGCAGCGGTGGAAAACCTGGCCTTCCTGTCGCGTCTGCTGACGGTGCAGGTGCTGTTCCTGATGCTGGGCTTTGTCGTGCTGAACCGGCAGGGATACTGGCGGCAATACATCTTTGGCGCCGAGGATTCGGCAGGCGCCTATGCGCTGGTCTGCCCGGGCGTGGCGCTGTCGGTGATGCTGCATTTCTGGCTGAACAAGGGCGTCGTGGCCGCCGGGCTGTTCGACAAGTTCTCGGTCGGCTACTGGGCCATCGCCGCGCTGGCCGTGGCGGTGCAGTTCCTGACGATCTGGTTCGTGCTGCACCTGAACCGCCGCCATTTCGGCAAGATCGGCCGAGGGGCACAGGCGGTGCCGGCAGAGTAAGGGCCGGTTGGCCTGCGCGATTGGGGCGGTCCAAATGGGCCGCCCTTTTCGTTTGCGGCTGGAGGTGCGGGGTGATGGGGGGAGGCTGGTATGCGGGATGGAGCGGCGTTCGCCGTCAGTGCGACATGGTGAAGATCGTATGGCGGTTATTGCAGGAAAGCGGACTTTTTTGTCTACGAAGCCGTGCGCCATTCCTCTGCCATAGCCTTCCCGCAAGCCGAGGTCACGGTATCCGACCCTATGGTGTGCGTCACCCTCGCTGCCGTTCAACTCCTTTGAGCACCATCTTCATGCGCGTGACAGCGATCAACCGAAGAAGCGCTTGACCTCACGGACTCGTCCGGCCATTCGTACTTAGCTAGCAGACCCCATTTGCGAATGTTGGGTCAATTTTAATTTCTGGCGATCTGTTGCAAGGAGATGCCTGTGCTGAAATGGTTATTGGCTTTTGGTTTTGTGGTTATGGGGACTAGTGCGCAAGCATTTGACGGATATGACTCGGACGCCGCCGCCGCTGAATACGATGAATCCTATCTTCAAGTTGAAGAGTGTTTCGCAGATGAGGTCAGCGATCAGGAAGCTTGTATCATAGAAGGCATTCAAGAGTGCGTGAAGGACTTGGAAGCACTTCTCGAAAGTAAAGGTTTCTCCATTCCTGGAGGAGCCGCAGTGTCTCCTGACGAGTATTGTAATTACATCGGCTTGGAACGCGCCGACAAGCATCTGAATGCTGTTTATCGACGCATGCTGGACCAAGGACCGGCGCTAGTTCACTACCAAGAAGAAGGGATCGCAAATCTGCGCACTGCTCAGCGGCTCTGGCTTCAGTTCGCGAATGAAATGTGTTCCGGAAGTATTATTGGTTGGCACGCGGGGGGGTCAGGTTGGGGAGCAACGGTTGCTGAATGCCGTACGCGTCTGTCAATCCAGCAAGCTGGGCTCTTGGAGCGATACTTCACCATAAATTACTAAGGCTGGCGTCTTCTGAATGGATTGCGATTAATTCCTCAATACTGAGGTTTATACATCGCGCTCGTAGCAAAGAACTGGCAGCGGCCGAATATGCACGCGGTATTGGCGCCAGTTCTCACCATCCTCAAAGGACTCGCCGCAAACCTCCAGCCTGCCTCCCAGCCTACCCCCCTCCCCCCATCGCCCGTGCTTCGCTCAGGGTCAGGCCCGTGGCCAGTGCCTCGCCGTCCAGCCGCAGCTCGATCACGAAGGGGCGTTCGGCGGCCAAGGCCTGCTCCATCGCCGCCGGGAAATCGGCCTGGTCGGCCACCACGATCCCGTCGCCCCCATAGGCCCGCGCCAGGGCGGGGTAATCGGGATTCGCAAGGTCGGTGCCGCTGACCCGGCCGGGATAGGTCTTTTCCTGGTGCATGCGGATCGTGCCGTAGCGCCCGTTATTGGCGACGATCACCACCACGTTCGCCCCGTGCTGCACCGCCGTCGACATCTCGTTCAACGTCATCTGGAAACAGCCGTCGCCCGCCAGGCAGATCACCGGGCGGCCGGGGTGTTCCAGGCTGGCCGACACCGCCGCCGGGAACCCGTATCCCATGGACCCGGATGTCGGCGCCAGCTGCGTGCCCGGCCCGCGATAGCGAAAATAGCGATGCAGAAAGGCGGCGTAATTCCCCGCCCCGTTGGTCAGGATCGCGTCTTCGGGCAGGTGGGCGGACAGCCAGGCGATCACCTGTTCCATCTTGACCGCGCCGGGGGTTTCGCGCGGGGTTGTCCAGGCCTCGTACTCGGCGCGGGCCTGGGTGCGCCACTCGCCCCATGGGCCGGGGCGGCCGGGCAGGCGGGCCAGGGCGGCCACCATCGCGGGGGCGGGCAGGGCGATGCCGGGATCAGGGCGCCAGACGCGGCCCAACTCATCCGCATCCGCATGCACATGCACGATGCGCGGCCCCGGCCCGGCCGGGTCCAGCAGGGTGTAGCCGTTGGTCGCCGTGTCGCCCAGCCGGGTGCCCAGGGCCAGCACCAGATCGGCCTGCGCCAGGCGCTGGCCCAGCTTGGGGTTCATGCCGACGCCCAGATCGCCCACGTAATGCCCGTGGCGATTGTCCATATATCCCTGACGGCGAAAACTGACCGCCACGGGCAGGTCGAACGCCTCGGCAAAACCGGCCAGTTCGGCGGCCGACCGCGCCGACCAGTGCGGCCCGCCCACCACGACCAGCGGGCGCTCGGCGCGGTCCAGCGCCTCCAGCACCGCATGGAGCTGTGCCTCGCTGGCCTCGGGGGGCAGGGCGGAAACGGGGGGCGCGTCGGGCGCGTCTGCCACGGCGCTCAGCATATCCTCGGGCAGGGCCAGAACCACCGGGCCGGGCCGCCCGGATGTGGCCACCGCAAAGGCCCGCGCGATATATTCCGGCAGGCGGTCGGTCTGGTCCACCTCGGCCACCCATTTCACCAGCGGGCCAAAGAAGCGGCGATAATCGACCTCTTGAAACGCCTCGCGATCCCGGTGGCCGCGCGCGATCTGCCCGACGAAGGCCACCATAGGCGTGGAATCCTGCCGCGCCACATGCAGGCCGCTGGCCGCGTTCGTGGCGCCGGGCCCGCGCGTGACGAACAGAACGCCCGGCTGGCCGGTCATCTTGCCATAGGCCTCGGCCATCATCGCGGCGCCGCCTTCGTGTCGGCAGACGATATTGGGGATGCCCGCGTCGTACAGCCCGTCCAGCGCGGCCAGGAAACTTTCCCCAGGGACCGAGAACACCCGTTTCACCCCGTGCAGCGCCAGTTGATCCGCCAGGATGCGCCCGCCATGCCGCGCCATGCTTACCTCCGTTCGTCAAGTTGCGTGCGCACCCTGCGCTACCCCTGTGCGCGGCGCAAGGTTGTGCATCCCACGCATGCGGCATAGCTGATAGCGAAATCGTAACGGAGATTGGAACATGGCCGAATACAAACTGTTGGGGATCTCGGGGTCCCTGCGCAAACAGTCCTACAACACCGTCCTGCTGCACGAGGCCGCGCGCCTGTTCGATCCGGCAGAGTTCACGCTCGCCGATCTGCGCCTGCCGCTCTACGATCAGGATCTGGAAGAGGCCGAGGGCATTCCGACCGCGGTGCAGCAGCTTTCCGACCAGATCGCGGCGGCCGATGCGGTCGTGATCGCGGGGCCGGAATACAACAAATCGGTTACCGGGGTTCTGAAAAACGCGCTGGACTGGGTCAGCCGGACGGGCAACCCATGGGCGGACAAACCGGTTGCGCTGGCCTCTGCCACGGCGGGGCGCGCGGGGGGCGAACGCATGCAATTCGCGCTGCGCCTGTGCATGATGCCCTTCCGCCCGCGCCTGTTGCAGGGGCCAGAGGTTCTGGTCGGCCAGGCCGCGGACCAGTTCGACGCACAGGGTCGGCTGACCAACCAGATCAACCATGATGCGCTGGCCGAACTGATGACCGCGCTGAAGGCAGAGATCGCGCGCGCTGCCTGATTGCATGCCCCCGCAGGGCGCCCTAGGCTAGCGCCCATGCACCCGGCCCAAGGCAAGACCCGCACGACACGCGATCTGATGGACCCCGCCCGCGCGGCGGCGCTGCATGCCACGCTGGCGCTGGCGGGCGCCCCGCCGGGGCCGGGTGATCCGCTGCCCCCCTTCTTTCACCAAGCCCATTTCTGGGACGCCCGCCCGCCGGCCGATCTGGGCCGCGACGGGCACCCGGCCATCGGCGATTTCATCCCCGACCTGGGCCTGCCCCGGCGCATGTGGGCCGGGGGGCGGCTGGCCTTTCACGCGCCCCTGCGCGCGGGCATCCCCGCCGACAGAACCACCACGATCCAGGCGGTAAGCCAGAAACAGGGCCGCACCGGGCCCTTGGCCTTCGTCACCCTGCGCCACGACATCGCGCAGAACGGTCAGCTTTGCGTGACCGAGCATCAGGACCTGGTCTACCGCCAGGATCCCGCCGCTGGCGCGCCCCGCCCGGCCCCGCCTCAGGCCCCGGCAGAGGGGGCAGAGGAAACCCCGCTCGCCTTTTCGCCCACGCTGCTGTTCCGCTACTCGGCGCTTACATTCAACGGCCACCGTATCCATTACGACCGCGACTATGCCCGCGGGGTAGAGGGCTATGCGGGCCTTGTCGTCCATGGCCCGCTGCTGGCGCAATTGATGATGCTGCACGCGGCCCGGCGCGGCCCGCTGACCGGGTTCACCTTCCGCGCCCATGCGCCGATGATGGATACCGAACCGGCCACGCTTTGCGCCGCAGGGCCCCGCCTTTGGATTCGCGGCCCCGACAACCGGCTCTGCATGATGGCAGAGGCGATCCACTGATCTTCTTCTTGGCAAAAATACCCATGGCCCTGCCTGGGCCACGGGCGCGGCGTCAGCCCTTGTAGGGTGCCATTCCAGCCCGCGCCAATTCGTCGGCACGCTCGTTTTCCGGGTGGCCCGCATGGCCCTTGACCCATTGCCAGGTCACGTCATGGGTGGCCTGCGCTGCGTCCAGCCGCTGCCACAGCTCGACATTCTTCACCGGCTTTTTCGCCGCCGTCTTCCAGCCATTCTTCTTCCAGCCGTGAATCCAGCCGGTCACGCCGTTTTTCACATAGGCGCTGTCGGTGACGATGGTGATGCGGGTGGGGCGGGTCAGGCTTTCCAGCGCGCTGATCGCGGCCATCAATTCCATCCGGTTGTTGGTGGTTGCGCCCTCGCCGCCCGACAATTCGCGTTCCTTGACGACCTGCTCACCCTCCATCGCGCGCAGCAAGACGCCCCAGCCGCCCGGGCCGGGATTGCCGCTGCATGCACCGTCGGTGTAGGCGAAAAGCTCTGCCATGGGTCTGCCCTTGTTATTGCCCGCGCGGGTGTAGGGGCGCGGGCGCGCAGGGTCAATCGCGGCGCGCGGTCAGGAACGCGCTTTCGCCCGGCGTCCCGTCAAAGCCCATGGTGCGCGCGATCTCCTGCCCCTCGATGGTGAAGCCGGCATCGGTCAGCAGCCCGCGCAATTCGTCCACGCCGACATAGGTGTAAAGCCGCCCCAGCTTGTCGCGGCCCTCGCCCTCGCCCAGCTTCATCGCGACGAACAGCCGCCCGCCGGGGCGCAGGGCGCGGTGCAGGGCCGCGAAATGGCCGGGCAGGGCAGCGCGGGGGGCGTGCAGCAGGCTGAAATGCGCCCAGACCCCGTCATGGGCGGCCACGTCGTTCAGCGCGGTGAAGGGGGCGACGCGAACCCTCAGCCCGTAACGGTCCGCCGCGACCTGCGCCATTTCCGGGCAGGCATCCATCGCGGCGACCTGGAACCCCGCGTCGCGCATCCGCGCTGCCGCCCAGCCCGGTCCGCAGCCCAGATCCAGTACCGCACCGCCCGCGGGCAGCAGGTCGATAAAGGCGGACAGGCGCCGGTCGGTTTCGTCGCCGTGGTGGATTTCGGAATAATCGGCGGCCTTCTGGCCGTAGATGGCCAGGGTCTGCGGGTCTACGCCGCTCACAGCAGGGCCGCCGACAGGCAGGCGGCGACGATGGCCGTCAGCGGCAGGCGCAGCGCCAGCCACCAACGCGGTGCCAGCCGCAAGGCCCAATAGATCGCGTCCAGAACCAGCAAGCCGCCATAGCCCCAGATCAGCGCCATGATCGACCCCTCGGGTCCGCCGCCGACCATGAAAAACGCCCACAACGCCGGCACCACGGACAGCGCATAGGCGGGCCAGATCGTCCAGCCCTGCGCGCGGGTGGCAAAGCCCCACAACACACCCGACATGAAGGCCAGGATGATCGTGCCATAGAAGTTCAGCACATAGATGCCGGTGAACCGCGGTCCCAGGCTGTCCTGGCTAAAGCTGTCCAGCGACGGGATCAGCACGGTCGCCGCCCCCCACAGGAACGGGATCAACCCGGCAAGGCCCAGGATCAGTGCGGCGCGGGGAATGGCGGTCATGCTCTCTCCAGTGCAAGGCGCAGGCCAAGGCCCGCAAAGACGGCGGCAAAGCCGCGGTTCAGCCACGCCATCGCCCGCGCGCTGGTCAGCAGCCGGTCGCGCGCGGCGGCGGCAAACAGGCCGTAGCCCAGGAAGATGACAAAGGTCAGCCCCATGAACACCGCCCCCAGCAGGGCCATCTCGGCGGTGGCCGTGCCCGGATTGCCGGACAGAAAGGGCGGCAGCAGCGCCAGAAAGAACAGCGACAGCTTGGGGTTCAGGATATTGATCAGCGCGCCGCGCGTGGCGATGCGGACGAAACCGTCATGGCCGGGCTTCGCGCCGATGGACAGCGCGCCACCCTGCCGGACCGCCTGCCAGGCCAGATACAGCAGATAGGCCACGCCCGCGAATTTCACGATCTGGAACAGCAGGGCCGAACTGTGCAGCAGCGCCGCCAGCCCCAGGATCGCCGCGCCCAGATGCGGCACGATCCCCAGCGTACAGCCAAGCGCCGCAGGCAACGCCGCGCGCCGCCCCTGGCCCAACGACAGCATCAGCGTGTAGATCACCCCCGTCCCCGGCGCCAGCACCACGATCAGCGCGGTGGCCAGGAACTGGGCCGACAGCATCAGGCCATCTCGCGCACGATGCGCGGAATGCGGAACTGGATCGTCTCGTCGGCGGTCACGACCTCTTCGACCGTCAGGTCATGGCGATCACGGAAGGCCTGCACGACCTCGTTCACCAATTGCTCGGGCGCAGAGGCCCCGGCGGTGATGCCAACGGCCGAGATCCCCTCCAGCGCGCGCCAGTCGATGTCGGTGGCCCGCTGGATCAGTTGGGAATAGGCACAGCCGCCCCGCGCGCCGACCTCGACCAGCCGTTTCGAGTTCGACGAATTCGGCGCCCCGATCACCAAGAGCGCCTGAACCTTGGGCGCGATCTGTTTCACCGCGTTCTGGCGGTTGGTGGTGGCGTAGCAGATATCTTCCTTGTGCGGGCCCTCGATGGCGGGGAAATGGGTTTCCAGCGCCTTGACCACCTCGGCGGTGTCGTCCAGCGACAGGGTGGTCTGGGTGATATAGGCCAGCTGCTCGGGGTCGCGGACCTGCAAATGCGCGACATCCTCGGGGGTTTCGACCAGCAGAACCTCACCCTCGGGCAATTGTCCCATGGTGCCGATCACCTCGGGGTGGCCCTTGTGGCCGATCATCACCATCTGCTTGCCGTTCTCGGCGTGGCGCGCGGCCTCCAGGTGCACCTTGGACACCAGCGGGCAGGTCGCATCGACATAGGTCAGGTTGCGCCGCTCGGCCTCTGCGGGCACCGATTTCGGCACGCCATGGGCGGAAAAGATCACAGGGCGGTCGTCGGGACACTCTTCCAGTTCCTCGACGAAAACCGCGCCCTTGTTGCGCAACGTGTCCACGACGAACTTGTTATGGACGATCTCGTGGCGGACATAGACCGGCGGCCCCCATTTCTGCAGGGCCATTTCGACGATCTTGATGGCGCGATCCACACCGGCGCAGAAACCGCGGGGCGCGGCAAGGTAAAGGGTCAGGGCGGGCTTGGTCATGGCGTTTCTCCTGTCCCCCCACAGGTAAACCCGTGCAGGGCGTGCGTCCAGCCCCCGCAGGCGCGCCCGGGCGCCGCGCCCCGTTGCGCAGATGTTTCGAACCGCCGTGCGGGGTGGTCAGGGCGCAGGGGGGCGCTGCCCCCCGTCCTGCGGACTCCCCCCGGGGTATTTGGACCAAGAAGAAGGGGCGCGTCTTCTTCTTGGAAAAAATACCCAAATTCGAAGGGTGCAGTCACGCAAGGCCGGGGTCGTCCAGCAGGTGGCGCCCCTGGCGGTCCTCGACCTCCACCACCCACAGGTCGGGGTCGAACCCGCGCTGGCGGGCAATGGCGGCGTCCACCTCGGGCTCGGCCCCCTCGGCCAGGACGATCCAGACACGATCGCCGGTGGCCAGATCAAAGCTGCGCTGGAACACCCGCGCCTGCCCGTCCAGCGTGTTCAGCTTGACCAGCACCGCGCCGCCGGTGTCATCGCCATGGGCCACGACGAAGGCCGGGATATCGGCCAGCCGCAGGCGGGCCAGGTAGGCGTGGACCCAGAACTCGGCGGTTAGTCGCATGGGGCCGCCCCCCGCTGGTGCCTGCTGTCCGGCGTGCTAAGGTAACGGCTGCAAACCGAAAGAGCCCTGCCGATGACCGACGAACCGACCCCAACGGCGGAAAAGCCCCGCCGCATCCTGCCACCCTTTTCCAAGCCGATCATCATCGCCGCCATCGTGCTGGATATCATCGTCTTTGCCGGGTTTTCCCGAAAGGGGATCTTCGTCGGGCTGATGCTGTTCTTCAACATCGGGGTGTGCGCGGTCGCCTATTTCGCGATCCTGCGCTACCTGGAGGGGCGGCTGTTCCGCGACAAGGATCAGTCGCCCTCGCGGAAATCCAGCCCCATTTCGGAATAACGCTCGGCCTCTTCCAGCCAGTTCGGGCGCACCTTGACCTGCAGGAACAGGTGCACCGGGCGGCCCAGGAAATCCGACAGCTCGGCCCGGGCGGCCTGGCTGACGGATTTGATCGTTTCGCCCTTGTGGCCCAGAATGATCCCCTTGTGCCCGTCGCGGGCGACATAGATCACCTGGTCGATCCGGGTCGATCCGTCCTTGCGGTCCTGCCATTGCTCGGTCTCGACGGTCAGCTGATAGGGCAGTTCCTGATGCAGACGCAGGGTCAGCTTTTCGCGCGTCATTTCGGCCGCGATCATCCGCATCGGCAGGTCGGCGATCTGGTCCTCGGGGTACAGCCACGGCCCCTCGGGCAGGGCGCCGGCCAGCCAGCCGCGCAGGTCGTCCACCCCGTGCCCCTTCTCGGCCGAGATCATGAAGGTCTGCTCGAACGGGTAGGCCTCGTTCAACTCAGCCGACAGGGCCAGCAGGGCCTCGGCCTTGACGCGGTCGATCTTGTTGATGGCCAGGGCCACGCGCTGGTTGTCGGTTACCCGTTCGCGCAGGGCGTCCAGGATGGCATCCACGCCCTGGGTGCGGCCGCGATGGGCCTCTACCAGCAGGACGATGACATCGGCATCGGCGGCCCCGCCCCAGGCGGCGGCGACCATGGCGCGATCCAGCCGGCGGCGCGGGCGGAACAGGCCCGGCGTGTCGACGAACACGATCTGGGCGTCGCCCTCCATCGCCACGCCGCGGATGCGGGCGCGGGTGGTCTGCACCTTGTGGGTGACGATGGACACCTTGGCCCCCACCATGCGGTTCAGCAGGGTGGACTTGCCCGCGTTGGGTTCCCCGATCAGGGCGACGAATCCGGCGCGTGTGGTCATTCGGACCGCTCCTTGTTGACGAACAGGGCTGGTAGCCGATTTCGGCCGGTCGCGCTAGCGCAAAGCCGCGGGGCCAGGGTAGGGTGGGTGAAACCCACCGCCCAGATCGTGCGCAAAGCACCCACCCTACGCCAAGCTTTCCGCGTGTCACCCGCCGCGCCGGTCGCGTTGGGCAATGGGGGCCGGGTTAGTCCCCCGCGCCCTCCAGCCGTTCCAGCAGGGCGCGCGCGGCGGCCTGTTCGGCCTGCCGCTTGGCCCCGGCCTGGGCCTGGGCCTCTTCGCCGTTTTCCAGCCGCGCGGCGATGGTAAAGCGCGGGGCGTGATCCGGCCCGTCGCGGGCGATTTCCACATAATGCGGCGGGTGCTGTCCGCGGGCCTGCGCCCATTCCTGCAGTGCGGTCTTGGCGTCGCGGGAATCGGGGTCGACCGTGCCGATCCGGTCGCGCCAGTGGCGCAGCACCAGTTTGCGGGCCACGGCGAAACCGGCATCCTGATAGACGGCGGCGATGACCGCCTCCATCGCGTCGGCCAGCAGCGCCTCTTTGCGGCGCCCCCCGGACATCATTTCGGACCGGCCCAGTTTCAGAACCTCGCCCACGCCCAGGTCGCGGGCCACCGCCGCGCAGGTTTCCCGGCGCACCAGCGCGTTGAAGCGGGGGGCAAGCTGCCCCTCGGTCGCGCCGCTGTCTGCGTCCAGCAGGGCCTCTGCCATGACCAGGCCCAGCACCCGGTCGCCCAGGAATTCCAGCCGCTGGTTATCCGGCCGGGTCGGGCTGGAGAGCGAGGCATGGGTCAACGCGCAGATCAGCAGTTCGGGGTGCTTGAACTCGTGCCCCAGGCGCCGCGCAAAGGCGGTAAGATCAGCCGACAGTTTCACGGGTCTACTCAACCGCCTTGAAGAATCGGTCGCCCCGCCACGTCCAGACGAAGAACAGCGACCGCCCCGCGGACGAGAACATGATCCGGTCCGCCCGGCCGATCAGGTTTTCCGCTGGCACAAAGCCCACGCCGCCGTTGGCCCGCGCATAACGGCTGTCCTGGCTGTTGTCGCGGTTGTCGCCCATCACGAAATAATGCCCCTCGGGCACAGTAAAGACGGGGGTGTTGTCGGAAAAGAACCCGTCGCGGATGTTCAGTACCGCGTGGCTGCGTCCGCCGGGCAGGGTTTCGATATGGCGCGACTTGGTGCAGGTGCCGCCCTCGCCCACGGGGGCGTTTTCGCACTGCGGATAGTAGCCCATCGGCCCCTGCTTGCGGTAGGTTTCCGCGAAGGCCCCGGCCGGTTCCATCTGCACGGCCGCGCCGTTGATATGCAGCACGCCGTCGCGCATCTGGACCGTGTCGCCGGGCAGGCCGACCAGCCGCTTGATGAAGTCGGAGTTGTTCACCGGGTGGCGGAACACGACGACATCGCCGCGTTCGGGATCGCTGGCCAGGATGCGCCCGTCAAAGGGGCACAGGCCGAACGGGCAGGAATAGCGCGAATAGCCATAGGCCATCTTGTTGACGAACAGGAAGTCGCCGATCAGCAGCGTATCCTTCATGCTGCCCGAGGGGATCCAGAACGGTTGAAAGAACACGGTGCGGAAGACGCCCGCGATGAGCAGCGCCCAGAAGACTGTTTTCACAGTCTCCCACAGCCCGCTTTCCTGTTTGTCGCCCTTGGATGCCATCTGCCCCGCCCTGTCTTGGAATTACGGTTGCCGTTTCATGCGGGGCGGGGGCGGGCCTGTCAAGGCGACGGCCGGGCCTCGATCACGACGAAGGCCTGTGCCCAGGGGTGATCGTCGGTCAGGGTGACGTGGATGATCGCCCGGTGCCCCGGCGGCGTCATCTGCGCCAGACGTTCGGCCGCCCAGCCGGTGACCTGCATGACGGGCTGGCCGGTGTCCAGGTTGGCCACGGCCATGTCCTTCCACGCGATGCCCATGCGCAGGCCGGTGCCTAGGGCCTTGGAACAGGCCTCTTTCGCGGCCCAGCGTTTGGCATAGGTGCCCGCGACATCGGCGCGGCGCTCGGCCTTGGCCTGTTCGACCTCTGTGAACACCCGGTTGCGGAACCGGTCGCCAAAGCGATCCAGCGTCGCGGCCACGCGGTCGATATTGGCCAGATCGGTGCCGATGCCCAGGATCATGCCGCCCCCCGCAGGCCGCGCCAGGCGGCGTTTCCCTGTTTCGCAAGGTTTCTGGCGGCGTTCATCGGCCTCTCCATCCCGGTCACGGGGTCGGCTTTACGCCGGAATGCAGCCACGGGCAAACCCCCTGCGCGGTTGCCGCCCCCCGCATGTCGGCGATAGGCTGCCTTGAACGGAGGTGCCTATGGCCCTGGAAGACATGCGCAGCACGGCGCTGGACCATCTTGCCAACGCGCCCGGCGCCATGAGCGATCCGCAAGGCACCGCGCGGGCGGTGAGCGCCGCGCTGCAGGCCGCGCCCCATGACCTGGACGTGCGGCTGGGCGCCTATCGGTTCTACTTCTACACCCATGATTACGCTGCTGCCGTGCCCCAGGCCGAGGCCATTCTGGCGATGGCGGCGCAGCGCCTGAATATTCCCGCCGATTGGCGCGCGGTGCGGCCCGACGATGCGGCCTTCAGCGCGGCGGAACTGGCGCCGGGGCTGTATCTGCAGGCCCTGATCGCGCTGGCCTTTTGCCACATGCGGCTGGGCAATTTCGAAACCGGCCAGCCCTATCTGGACAAGGTGTTCGAACTGGACCCGACCGACCGCTTTGCCGCGATGCGGCTGGTGCATGCCGCCCGCGCGACCGAGGACGACGACGAGGATTAACCCCGCGCCGCATCCATCAGGCGGCGCATTTCCTGCATGGCGGGGCCCAGCCCGCGAAAGATCGCCTCGCCAATCAGGAAATGGCCGATGTTCAGCTCCATGACCTGCGGAAAGGCCGCGATGGGCTGCACCGTGTCATAGGTCAGGCCGTGGCCGGCATGGACCTCCAGCCCCAGCGAATGGGCGTGGGCGGCCATGTCGCGCAGGCGTTCCAGTTCCTCGTCCCGCGCGGCAAAGCGGCCCTCGGCGTGGAAATCGCAATAGGCGCCGGTATGCAGTTCGACCACCGCCGCGCCGATACGGGCGCTGGCCTCGACCTGGGCCGGATCGGCCCCGATGAACAGCGAGACACGGCAACCGGCCTCGCGCAGCGGCGCGATGAAATCGGCCAGGCGGGATTCGTCCTGAGCGACATCCAGCCCGCCCTCGGTGGTGCGTTCCTCGCGCTTTTCGGGAACGATGCAGACGGCGTGGGGCTTGTGGCGCAGGGCGATGTCCTGCATCTCGGCGGTGGCCGCCATTTCCAGGTTCAGCGGCACGCTCAGCCCCGCCATCAGCCCGTCGATATCGGCGTCCGAGATGTGGCGCCGATCCTCGCGCAGGTGGGCGGTGATGCCGTCGGCGCCGAACTCCTCGGCCAGCTTGGCCGCGCGCAGCGGGTCCGGGTAAGCCGAGCCGCGCGCGTTGCGCACGGTGGCGACATGGTCGATATTCACGCCCAGGCGCAGTTTTTCCATGACCGTTCCCTTTCCGCCGGCCTCAGGGCCGGTCCTTTGGCTGTGCCGGCGACTTGCCCAGCCCGGCCAGCTTCTGCTTCAGCCGCACGCGGCGGCGGTTCTGATAGGCGGTAATCACCGGAAGGGTCAGGTAGTACCCGGCCAGCCCCGCGGCAATGCCCGGAACGATCCCGCCCACCAGATAGGGCAGGAACACCTCGTTATAGAATTGCGAAAGCTGCGCCCAGTTCGCCCGATCGTCGGTGAACAGGGCGATGGCGTTGTCCTTCAGGTCCGCTGCCGCGCCGGCGAACTTGTCCACCAGCGTCGTGTCGGTGGCCTCGTCGAACTCGGTTCCCAGGATGAAATGGCCGGTCTTCAACGCGACCACGCCGATCGGGACATAGGTCAGCGGATTGCCGAACAGCGTGGCCAGCAACGCCGCCACGATATTGCCGTGCATCAGCCGCGCCAGCAGCGCGGCCAGCACGAAATGCAGCCCGTAAAACGGGGTAAAGGTCACGAACAGCCCGGCAAAGATGCCGCGGGCGATCTTGTGCGGGGTGTCGGGCAGGCGCCGGACGCGGTGCGTGATGTAATACAGCGCCCGCCCCCATCCCCCGCGCGGGTACAGGCCGTCCAGAACGATCCGGCCAATGCTGCGTTTGTCGCGGCGCCTGAAGACCACGCTCGGTTCCTTCCTGTGCGCCGCCGACTCAGGGGGCGCGTTCGGGATCACGCTCCCGCTGGATCTCGGCGACGTCGCTCTCCGCTTCAAGGGCGGTCATGACGGTGTGAAGGTGCTCCACATCGCGCAGATCCACCTGGACCAGAAGACGGTAGAAATCCGGTTTCTTGTCGACGAATGTCATGTCCGAGATATTGGCCTTCTGCTCGCCGATCAACGTGCAGATGCGCCCCAGCACGCCCGCGTCGTTGCGCATCGTGACATAAAGGCCGACCGTGTGCACCGGAGGGTGCTTGCCCGAATGCCAGTGCAGATCGACCCACCGTTCGGGCTGCTCCTCGAACCGGGCCAGGACGGGGCAGTCGATGGCATGCACCACGACCCCGCGCCCGCGATAGGTGATGCCGACGATCCGTTCGCCGGGCACCGGCTGGCAGCAGGGCGCACGGTTGAAGGATTGTTCCGGCGACAGGCCCACCACCGCGCGGGTGGCATCGATTTCCTCGCCGCCGGGCTTGGCCAGGTCGGGATACAGGGTTTCGACCACGTCCTGTGCGCGCAGTTCGGCGCTGCCCAGGCGGGCCAGCAGTTCCCCGCCATCGGGCAGGCCAAAGCGTTTGGCCGCGGTTTTCAGCGCCTTGTCGGTGGCCTTCTTGCCCACATGTTCGAACGCGACGCGGGCCAGTTCGCGCCCCAGCTTGATAAAGCGTTCGCGGTCCTCTTCGCGCAGGGACTTGCGGATCGCGGCCTTGGCCCGGCCGGTTACGACGATGTCGATCCAGGTGGCCTGCGGGCGCTGGCCCTCGGCGGTGATGATCTCGACCGACTGGCCGTTCTTCAGCCGGGTCCACAGGGGCACGCGGATGCCGTCCACCTTGGCGCCGACGCATGAATCGCCGATCCGCGTGTGGATCGCATAGGCGAAATCCAGCGGCGTCGCCCCGCGGGGCAGTTTCACCACATCCCCCTTGGGGGTAAAGCAGAAGACCTGGTCGGAATACATCTCCAGCTTGACGTGTTCCAGAAACTCGTCGTGGTCCTCTGCATTCTCGAAGCGTTCGGTCAGGGATGCCAGCCATTTCGCCGGGTCCACGGCAAAGGGGTTCTCCGCCCGCACCCCGTCACGATAGGACCAGTGCGCGGCGACCCCGCTTTCGGCGACCTCGTGCATCTGGCGGGTGCGGATCTGCACCTCTACGCGCTTGCCGTCGCGGCCCGACACCGTGGTCTGGATGGAACGGTAACCGTTGGATTTCGGCTGGCTGATGTAATCCTTGAACCGGCCCGGCACGGCACGCCAGCGGCGGTGGATGGCACCCAGCACGCGATAGCAATCGCCCTCGGTCTCGGTAATGACGCGAAAGCCGTAGATGTCGGACAGGCGGGAAAAGCCCTGGCCCTTCTCCTCCATCTTGCGCCAGATCGAGTAGGGCTTCTTGGCGCGGCCGAACACGTCGGCCTGCACGCCCTCGCGGTCCAGTTCGGTGCAGATGTCCTGGGTGATCTTTTGCACCACATCGCCGGTTTCGCGCTGCAAGGTGATGAAGCGGCGGATGATCGAGTTGCGCGCCTCGGGGTTGAGGACGCGAAAGGCCAGATCCTCCAGTTCTTCGCGCATCCACTGCATGCCCATCCGGCCGGCCAGCGGCGCGTAGATGTCCATGGTTTCGTGGCTTTTGCGGACCTGCTTTTCCGGCGGCAGCGACTTGATCGTGCGCATGTTGTGCAGCCGGTCGGCCAGCTTGACCAGGATCACCCTCAGGTCCTTGGACATCGCCATGAACAGCTTGCGAAAGTTTTCCGCCTGCTTGGACTGGGCAGAGGACAGTTCCAGGTTGGTCAGCTTGGTGACGCCGTCCACCAGTTCGGCGATCTCGTGGCCGAACAGCCGCGCGATTTCATCGTAGGTGGATTTCGTGTCCTCGACGGTGTCGTGCAGCAGCGCGGTCACCAGCGTTGCATCGTCCAGCCGCTGTTCGGTCAGGATCGCGGCGACGGCGACCGGGTGGGTAAAGTATTCCTCGCCCGACCGGCGATACTGACCTGAATGCATCTCGCGCCCATAGGCATAGGCGCGGCGGATCAGGTCGGCATCGGTACGCGGGTTGTAGTTGCGGGCCAGCGAGATCAGGTCTTCGACGTCGATCATGCCGGTCGGTCGCCCTGGTTGCGCGTCACTTCGGGCCCTGGGCTTCCATCAGGGCGCGCAGCAGCTTTTCTTCGGACATGTCGTCATCGGCGGGCTTGTCCGCGGCCTCTCCGCCGCCCATCAGCAGCGCCATCGAGTCCTCTTCGGGCTCGTCCACCTCGATCTGGTGCTGGTGCGCCTCGATCATGCGCTCGCGCAGGTCGTCGGCGGATTGGGTTTCCTCGGCGATTTCGCGCAGGGCGACGACGGGGTTCTTGTCGTTGTCGCGGTCCACGGTCAGTTCGCCACCGGCGGCGATCTCGCGTGCCCGGTGGGACGCCAGCATCACCAGCTCGAACCGGTTGGGAACCTTGTCAACGCAATCTTCTACCGTCACGCGGGCCATAGGGCACTCCGTTCCTGGGGCTGGGTGGAAGGTCCATGTTTATTGGCTGTCAAAAGCCTTGACAAGGGCGGAAAGGTCGGCCCATGGCCCGAAAATCGGCAAAATCGGCGCCTTTTCGCTGTCGGGCAGCACCTGCAGCATCTGTTGCGCCGTCATACCCAGAATCGGATGCTGCCAATCCGGCGCAACCTCGGCCAGCGGCACCAGCACAAAGGCGCGGTCCTGTAGCCGGGGATGGGGCAGGATCAGCGCAGGCGGCGCATGCTGCGCCTGGGCCTCTGGCGGCAGGGTGCGCCAGGCGGTCTGCGTGTCCGCGTCGGGCAGGACGGTGCCGCCAAGGTCCAGCAGGTCCAGGTCCAGCGTCCGCGCCGCCCAGCGGACCGTGCGGGTGCGCCCGAACGCGGCCTCGACCTCGTGCAGCCGGGCCAGGACCGCCGCGGGCGGCAGGGTCGTTTCGATGGCGGCAACCGCATTCACGAAGTCCGGCCCCGCCCCCGCCGGCATGCAGGGGGTGCGGTAGAACCGGCTGACGGCGGTGATTCGCATCCCTTCGCCATCCAGCCCCGACAGCGCCGCCGCCAGCGTTTCGGCGGGCGATCCGGCCGGTGACGCGACGTTTGCGCCCAGTGCGATTAGCCCTTTTGTATAGGTTTTGTGAAGATTTCGCCGTTGCAGCACTCGGCAGGTCCATTATCTTTGCACATTCAACGGTCTTTGTGCCGTTCCGGGCTTTGTCAGTCCGAACACCACTCACACCCCTGCAAGGGCTTAGCAAGGCCATATTGAAGGCCAGATTACAAAGGACTCTCATGTTTTATAGAGACGATCGGTTGGCCCTGTTCATCGACGGCGCCAACCTCTACGCGGCGGCAAAGGCGCTTGGCTTTGACATCGATTACAAGTTGTTGCGTCAAGAGTTCATGCGCCGGGGCAAGCTGCTGCGCGCCTTTTACTATACCGCGCTGCTTGAGAACGAGGAATACTCGCCCATCCGGCCGCTGGTCGACTGGCTGCACTACAACGGCTTTACCATGGTCACCAAACCGGCCAAGGAATACACCGACAGCCAAGGCCGGCGTAAGGTCAAGGGCAACATGGATATCGAACTGACCGTCGATGCCATGGAACTGGCCTCGCGGGTCGATCACATCGTTCTGTTCTCGGGCGACGGCGACTACAAGCCGCTGGTCGAAAGCCTGCAACGCCAGGGTGTGCGGGTGTCGGTGGTGTCCACGATCCGCAGCCAGCCGCCGATGATCGCCGATGAATTGCGCCGCCAGGCCGACAACTTCATCGAGCTGGACGAACTGAAAGAGGTGATCGGCCGCCCGCCGCGCGAACCGCGCGCCGAGGATCGGACCGAATACGTCGAAAGCGACTGACCGACGACGGTTGAAAGCCAGGCGCGCCGCCGCATCTGAAAAGGCGTGATGACCGGCCAAGCCATCTTCGCACAGCTTGCCACGCTTTTCGCTGCCGCTTTCGGCGCGGCGACGGTGCTGCCGTTCCAGTCAGAGGTGGTCTTCGTCGGGCTGCAACTGGCTGGCGGCATCGTGCCGCTGTGGCTGGTCGCGGTGGCCAGCCTGGGCAACGTGCTGGGCGCGGTGGTCAACTACGTGATGGGCCGCTGGGTGGACCATTTCCGCGACCGGCGCTGGTTTCCCGTGCGCCCCGGCCAACTGGCCCGCGCCCAGGGCTGGTGGAACCGCTGGGGCGTTTGGACCCTGTTGCTGAGCTGGGCGCCCTTCGGCGACGCCTTTACCGTGATCGCGGGCATGATGCGCACACCGGCCTGGCTGTTCCTGGCGCTGGTCACCCTGGCCAAGACCGGGCGTTACGCGGTGCTGGCCTGGGTAACGGCGGCGGCCAGCTAGGCGCGGCTCAGTCGATGCACATTTCGAATTTGTCGCCCTTTTCGTCCAGCATCACATGGCAGCCGAACATCGGGCTTTGGCCGTAACACTGGCCGCGCCCGCTGTCGTTTACCACGCATTCGCCGATGCAATCGGTGGACCGGGTGCAGGCCTTGCCCGCATCCTCAAGCGTGCGGATGCACATCAGCCCGCTTAGCCCGCCATGGGCGAAGGTGCCGCCATCGGCCTCGCACGCGGCCTTTTGGGCGCGCAGTTCGGCCGCGCTGCGGCCCTGCGGGTCAAGGGGATCGGGGTTTTCCCCCAGGCAGGCGGACAGCGGCAGCAGGGCGAACAGCAGAACGGCACGTTTCATCGACAGCTCCCTCATCGGGTGTTACCGCAGCCGGAACAGCCGCGGCAGGATCAGGGGGCCAAGATACATCGGAATCTGATAGCAGCCCAAAAACAACAGGATGCGTTCCAATGTCTCGGGCGGCAGCGCGGCCAGGAACAGTGCCAGGTTGCGGTTGCCCGCCGCGATGGCCAGCGCCGCGGCATCCGGCGCGGGCAGGCGGGCGCGCCCGGCCCGGAACACGGCCAGCGCCGGAATCAGGTTCAGCGCAAAGGACAGCGCCACCAGCGCAGGCAGGGCCGGGTCGCCCCGCATCAGGGCCGGGCCGACCGCGCCCATCATGCCCACCACCAGCACCCCCATCACAACGGTCATCACCCCGTCGATCTGCGGGATCATGGGCGGCGCCACCAGCCGCGGCAGAAAGGTTCGGATCGCCAGCGCCAGCCCGACCACGCCCACAACGATCACCAGCAGCCGCAGCGCGCCTGCCACCACCGCGCCCGCGTCGGGAAAGACCGGCAGCGTGGCCAGCACCGGCACCGCCGTCAGCGGCAACAACGCGGTGGCGATCACCATCTGGCGCAGCGCGACGCTGGCATTGGCGCCGGTCAGCACCGCCAGCCCGGGCGTGCCACTGATCGGCGCGGCGGCCAGAACCAGCACCGCGCCGATCCCCGCCACCGTATCGGCCACCCCGGCGGCATGCAGCCCTGCGGCCACGACCAGCGGCAGCGCCAGTTGCAGCCCCAGCGTCAGACCCAGCACCCCCGACCAGTCCCGCCCGCGCGGCAACCCCGCCAACGGATCGGTGCGCAACGCCGCCAGGAACAGAGAGGCCACGATCAACGGCACGATCAGCGGCGTCATTGCGCGCGACAGGGGCGGGATCGCGATCCCGATGACCAGCCCGGCCAGCAGAATCCAGCGCCCGTTGCGGGCCAGCGCGGGCAGCAGGCTCATCGGTTCAGCATCGTGCCCGGCAGCCACAGCGCGATCTGCGGAAAGACCGACAGGATCGCCACCGCCAGCACCAGCAATCCGAAAAACGGCAGCGCATGGCGCGCGATGCGGAAGATGTCCTGCCCGGTGATCTTTTGCAGTACGAACAGGTTGAAACCGACGGGGGGCGTGATCTGGCTCATCTCCACCACCAGCACCAGGAAGATGCCGAACCAGATCGGGTCGATGCCCGCCTGCATCACCATCGGCAGGATGATGGACACGGTCAGAACCACGATGGAAATCCCGTCCAGGAACATCCCCATCACGATGAAGAATACCGTCAGCGCCGCCAGCAGCGCGTATTGCGACAGGCCCATTTCGGCGATCCAGGCGGCCAGTTGCCGGGGGATGCCCGTGTAGCCCATCGCCACCGTCAGGAACGCCGCCCCCGCCAGGATAAAGGCGATCATGCAGGTGGTGACGGTCGCCGCGCGCAGCGCCTGGGTAAAGGTGGCCCAACTCATCCCGCCGGTGATCGCGGCCAGGATCAGCGCGCCGGTAACGCCGATCACCGCAGCCTCTGTCGGGCTGGCGACACCGGCATAGATCGACCCGATCACCGCCACGATCAGCCCCACCACGGGCAGCAGGCGCAGGGCCGCGCGGATCGCGGTGCCCCGGTCGGTGGGCGGCTCTGCCTCGGGCATGCGGGCGCGGTTCAGGCGCGACCACAGCATGATATAGCCTGAAAACAGCGCGGCCAGCATCAGACCGGGCAGGACACCGGCCAGGAACAGCCGGGCGATGGATTGTTCCGTCGCCGCGCCGTAGACGATCAGGATGATCGAGGGCGGGATAAGAAAGCCGAAGGTGCCCGATCCCGCCAGCGTGCCGATCACCATGCGCGGATCATAGCCGCGCCGGGTCAGTTCCGGCACCGACATCCGCCCGATCGTGGCCGTGGTGGCCGCCGACGATCCCGATACGGCGGCGAACAGCGCGCAGCCCATCACGTTGACATGCAACAGCCGCCCCGGCAGCCGCGCGGTAAAGGGCGCAAGCCCCGCAAACATGTCCGCCGACAGGCGCGAGCGGACCAGGATTTCCCCCATCCAGATGAACATGGGCAGCGCGGTCAGATCCCAGACCGTCAGCCCGCCCCAGACCTTGGTGGCAAAGACCATCCCCACCGGCGCGGAAGAGGCCAGCACCATTGCCACCAGCCCGACCGCGATCAGGGCAAACCCCACCCACAGCCCGGCGGCGAGCGCCCCGAACAGCACCACGACCAGCAGGGGGGCAAGGGTGGCCAGTTCCATCACAATTCCTCTGCCTGGGCGGCCTCTGCGGCCTGGTGGGCCGGGGTGCCGCCGCGCGCCAGCACGACCGCAGCCTCAAACAATGCCAGGGCGAACAACGCCAGACCCAGCGTCATCGCCCCCTGCGGCAGCCACAGCGGCACCTTGACCATGCCGTAGCTGACCGAACCAAAGCTGAAGCTGTCCCAGGCCTGCACCCCGCTGGACCATGTGGCAAAACCGGCCAGCCCCGCCGCCAGGGCCGCCACCCCCGCCGACAGCCAGCGCGCAGGTTTGGGCGGCAAAAACCGGGTCAGCAGCGTCACGCGAATATGCCCGCCCGCCCGCAGCGTGCCGGCCAGGCCCAGAAAAACCGCGCCGACGAACAGAAACCCGCCGATTTCGGCAAGCGAGGGGATGGCGAAACCCGGCGGCTGGGCCCCCACGATCCGGGCCACGCGGTCGGCCATGCGGCCCGCGACCTGCGCCAGCACCAGCACCGCAATCGTGACGAAGCCCAGTGCCGACAGCGCCAGCGCCACCGCAAAGACCCGGTCCAGCAATCGGCCCATGGGATGCCCCCGTTGCAGGGGCGGGGCGCCGATAACGCCCCGCCCGCAATCCTTATTGCATCGTGTCGCTATAGGCCTCGACCACGGTGGCCCCTTCGGCGCCTGCGGCCTCCAGCCACTCGGCGGTCATGGTCTCGCCGATCTCTGCCAGTTCAGCGGCCAGCGTGGCCGAGGGTTCGGAAACGGTCATGCCGTTTTCCACCAGCGTCGCCATCTTGGACGCGGTTTCGGCGGCCGACATCTCCCAGCCGCGGGCCTCGGCAGTCGCTGCGGCCTCCATCAGCGCGGCGCGCTGATCCTCGGGCAGGGCGTCCAGGGCGCGGGTGTTCACCACGACCATGTTCTTGGGCAGCCAGGCCTGGGTGTCGGTGTAATGCGTGGTGAAATCCCACGCCTGCGAGGACACGCCGGTCGAGGGCGAGGTAATCATCGCCGCCACCCGACCCGTGGCAAAGGCGGTGGGAATATCGCCGGTTTCCACCTGCGTCGGCACCGCGCCCATCAGTTGGGCCAGCCGTTCCGTCGCGGTGTTGTAGGCCCGGAAGGCGGCGCCCTGCAGATCGGCGGTCGAGTTGATCGGCGCCTTGGTATAGATGCTTTGCCCCGGCCACGGCACGGCAAAGAGCAGCGTCAGACCCTGGGCGGCCAGCTTTTCCTCGACCAGCGGGCGCGAGGCAGCCCACAGCGCGCGGGCCTCGTCATAGCTGCTGGCCAGGAAGGGGATGGAATCCACGGCAAAGATCGGATCCTCATTCGCCAGCCGCGACATCAGGGTTTCGCCGATGGGGGCCAGGCCCCGGCGCACCGCATCCTTGATTTCCGGGTGCGCGAACAGCGAGCCTGCGGAATGCACGGTGATGTCCAGTTCGCCATCGGTGGCCGTGGCCACGTCCTGGGCGAACTGGGTGATGTTCTGGGTGTGGAACACGCTGTCGCCATAGGGGGTGGGCATGTCCCAGCTTGTCGCCTGCGCCGGCAGGGCGAACGCGGCGGCGACCAGCGCGCCGGCCAGCGGTTTCAGCATCGGAAATGTCATTGTTTTCGTTCCCTGTTGGTTTTCCGGGCAGCCTGTCATTATCTTTGCGGACCCGCCGCCCTTGGACCGCAGGGGCAGGTTGACCAGCCCCCCTGCTTTTGTCAACAAACTGTCAAACAAGGGAAAAGCCGGGGCAAAGGGGTGCTGAATGACTGTGCAGAACGATCAGGGGAACGCCCCCGGCCGCTGGGATTTCTGGATTGACCGGGGCGGCACCTTTACCGACGTGATCGGCCGCGACCCCGGTGGGCGCATCGCGGCGATGAAGCTTTTGTCCGAGAATCCCGGCGTTTACGACGACGCCGCGATCGAGGGCATCCGGCGATTCCTGGCGGTGAAAACGGGCGGCACAATCCCTGCGGATCGGGTGGGCACCGTGCGCATGGGCACGACCGTTGCCACCAACGCCCTGCTGGAACGCAAGGGCGACCGGACGCTGCTGCTGATTACCCGCGGCTTCCGCGATGCACTGCGCATCGGCTATCAGGACCGGCCCGACATCTTTGCCAAGGACATCGTGCTGCCCGAACAGCTGTATGATCGGGTGGTCGAGGTGGATGAACGCGTGCGCGCCGATGGCACGGTGGAACGCCCGCTGGACCCCGCCACCGTGGCCGAGGCCCTGACCAAGGCGCGCGCAGACGGCATCGACGCGGTGGCCATCGTCCTGATGCACGCCTGGACCGCGCCCGCGCATGAACAGATGCTGGCCCAGGCCGCCCGCGCGGCGGGGTTCGGGCAGGTGTCGGTCAGCCACGAGGCCTCTCCGCTGATCAAGCTGGTGGGGCGCGGGGATACCACGGTGGTGGATGCCTACCTGACGCCGATCCTGTCGCGCTATGTCGAACGGGTGGCGGGCGCGCTGGGCGCCACGCCGCCCGATGAACCGGGGCCGACGCTGCAATTCATGATGTCGTCGGGGGGGCTGACCGCCGCCGATAGGTTCAAGGGGCGCGACGCGATCCTGTCCGGCCCTGCGGGTGGCGTCGTGGGCATGGCGCGCACGGGGCAGATCGCCGGGCATGACCATGTGATCGGGTTCGACATGGGCGGCACCTCAACAGATGTCGCGCATTTCGACGGCAGCTTCGAGCGCGCGTTCGAAACCCAGGTGGCGGGCGTGCGGATGCGCGCGCCGATGCTGCGGGTCCATACGGTGGCCGCCGGGGGCGGGTCTATCCTGCATGCCGATCCGGGGCGGTTCCGCGTGGGGCCGGACAGCGCCGGGGCCGATCCCGGCCCGGCCTGCTACCGGCGCGGCGGGCCGCTGACGGTGACCGATGCCAACGTGATGCTGGGCAAGCTGAACCCCGATTACTTCCCGCCGATCTTTGGCCCAGACCAGGATCAGCCGCTGGACCGCGAGGCCGTGGCCGCCCGCTTTGCCAAGATCGCCGAGCAAGAGGGCAAAAGCGCCGAAGAGGTGGCAGAGGGGTTCCTGCGCATCGCCGTCGAAAACATGGCGAACGCGATCAAGAAGATCAGCGTTCAGCGCGGGCATGATGTGACGAAATACCTGCTGAACGCCTTTGGCGGGGCAGGGGGGCAGCATGCCTGCCTGGTGGCCGATGCCTTGGGGATGACGCGGGTGCTGATCCATCCGCTGTCAGGGCTGCTTTCGGCCTATGGCATCGGCCTGGCCCGCGTGACAGAGGCCCGCCAGCAGGGGCTGGAGGTGCGGTTCGACGACGACGCGCTGCCCGGCATCGACACGGCGCTGTCGCGCCTGGAACACGACGTGACGCAGGCGCTGGCCGCCCAGGGCGTGCCGGCCCAGGGCACCACCCTGACCCCGCGCCTGTTCCTGCGCTATGCGGGCACCGACACCGCCCTGCCCGTGCTGTGGTCGGGCGATGCCCAAGCCGCGCGCGCGGAATTCGAGGCCGCGCACCTGGCCGAGTTCGGCTTTACCGACCCCGACGCCCCCCTGATTGTCGAGGCCGCCGAGATCGAGGGCATGGCCGCCGAGTCCGCCGCAGGCACCGAGGATACCGCCGACACCGACGAGGGCGAGGCGCAGGCAGAGGCCCATGTGCCGGTCTTTTCCGGCGGGCAGTGGCAGGATGCCGCCGTGGTGCGGCGCGAACACCTGACGCCGGGCCGCGCCATAACCGGCCCCGCCCTGGTGATTGAGCCGAACCAGACCGTGGTCGTCGAACCCGGCTGGCGCGCGCGTGTCACGGCGCATGACCACATCCTGATGACCCGCGTTCAGGCCGCCGCCCGCGATCACGCCCTGGGGACAGAGGCCGACCCGGTGCTGCTGGAGGTGTTCAACAACCTCTTCATGAACATCGCCGAACAGATGGGCGTGGCCCTGCAAAAGACCGCCCGGTCGGTGAACATCAAGGAACGGCTGGATTTTTCCTGCGCGGTGTTCGACGCGACCGGCGCGCTGGTCGCCAACGCGCCGCATATGCCGGTGCATCTGGGGTCGATGGACCGCTCCGTCGAAACGGTGATCCGGCTGAACGGGGATCGGGTGAAACCCGGCGACGTCTATGCCCTGAACGCGCCCTATAACGGCGGCACGCACCTGCCCGACATCACCGTGGTCACGCCGGTTTTCGACGAGGCCGGAGAGGACATCCTGTTCTGGGTGGCCTCGCGCGGGCACCATGCGGATGTGGGCGGCGTCGCGCCCGGCTCGATGACGCCCTTGGCCACGAAAGTGGACGAAGAGGGCGTGCTGATCGACAATTTCCTGCTGGTCGAGGATGGCCGCTTTCGCGAGGGGGCGCTGCGCGATCTGCTGACCGATCACCCCTGGCCCTGCCGCAACCCCGATCAGAACATTGCGGACCTGAAGGCGCAGGTGGCGGCGAACGCGCGTGGTGTGGCAGAGTTGCGCCGGATGATCGAGGGCTTCGGCATCGAGGTGGTGCAGGCCTATATGGGCCACGTGCAGGACAATGCTGCGGCCGAGGTCGCCCGCGTGATCGGGCGGCTGTCGGATGGGGAATACGAATACCCCACCGATACCGGCCAGGTGATCCGGGTAAGAGTCACGGTGGATGACGACCGGCAGGGGGTGACGGTCGATTTCACCGGCACCTCGCCGTCGCAGGCCAACAACTTCAACGCGCCGGAACCTGTGACGCGGGCCGCCGTCCTGTATGTCTTCCGTGTCATGGTGGAATCGCCCATCCCGATGAATGCCGGGTGCCTGCGCCCGGTGAAGATCGTGATTCCCAAGGGCTGCATGCTGGCCCCCGAATACCCCGCCGCCGTGGTCGCCGGGAACGTGGAAACCAGCCAGCACGTGACCAACGCGCTGTTCGGCGCGTTGGGCGCCATCGCCAACAGCCAGGGCACGATGAACAACCTGACCTTTGGCAACGCCCGGCACCAGTATTACGAAACCCTGTGTTCCGGCAGCCCGGCGGGGCGGATGAATGACGGGCGCGGCTTTGACGGCACGGACGGGGTGCATGTGCACATGACCAACTCGCGCCTGACCGACCCGGAAATCCTGGAACTGCGCTACCCCGTGATGCTGGAGGAATTCCGCATCGATGCAGGGTCCGGCGGGCAGGGCAAATGGTCCGCAGGCGACGGCACCACGCGGCGCATCCGGTTTCTTGAGGAGATGGGCCTGGCGATCCTGTCCTCGCACCGCCGCCGCGCGCCGCAGGGTCTGATGGGGGGCGGTTCCGGCCGGGTCGGCCGGACAGAGGTGCACCGCGCCGATGGCAGGGTCGAGGAACTGGCCGCCTGCGACCAGACCCATATGGGCGCGGGCGACGCGGTGGTGGTGGTTACGCCCACCGCCGGGGGCTATGGCGCGGGCTAATCGCCCCGCCGCCCCACCAGCCGCGCGGTCAGGCCGATGATGCGGCCCGCATTGGGGATGATGACAAAGATCCGCACCAGGTGAAAGGCGGTGACCAGCGCCAGCCCCTCTTGCAGGATCTTGGCGGTCAGCGCCATTTCCGTGACGCTGCCCGGTGCGGTGGCCAGCACCATCACCGGGCCGGGCTGGCCGCTCAGCCCCGCCAGGCCCAGCCCCATCCCGGCGCACAGAACCGTCAGCAACAGCGACGACACCACCGCCGCCGGAACGAAACCGCGGGCCCGGCGCAACAGGTCGCGGTCGAACACCGCGCCCAGCCAGACCCCCAGGAACACCTGCGCCAGCACCAGCACCGGATAGGGAAAGGCGGTGATCGGCAGGCTGAGCGCCGCGGCCAGCGCGGCCCCGCCAAGCGCCCCCACGAAGAAGGGGTTGGCGATGCGCAGCCGCCGGGCGACCAGGGCCCCGCCGATCCCCGCCAGCGCCAGCAGGGCGGCGCCGTGCAGGTTCCATTCCGTCCGGGCCAGCACGGCGACGGGATCGCGGACGGTGCCGTCCAGCGCGACGATGGTGGGCGGGATCACGATTACCAGCGCGGTGATCCGCAGGGTCTGGGCAAACACCACAGGCCCCGGCGCCACCCCGTGGGTCTGGGCCAATACCGCGCTTTCCACCGGCCCCATCGGGATAGAGGACAGCACCGCGGTAATCACATCCACCCGCGCCAGCCGCATCAGCGCGGCGGCCACCACGAACCCGATCACCACGGTCAGCGCGGCCGAGGCCAGCATCGCCCCCAGCATGCTGCCCATCGCGGCCACCGCCTCCGGGGTAAAGGACAGGCCCACCGACGCGGCCACCAGAACCTGTCCGATCTGGCGCGTCTGCACCGGGATCGCGACGGGCCGGTCCGCCAGCCGGACCCCGGCGGCAAACACCATCGCCCCCAGCATCCAGGGCAGCGGAAACCCGATCCGATGCGCCACCAGCCCGCTGACCAGCGCACCGCCATAGATCAGGGCTGCATGGGCCAGGTGTCCGAAAGGCGGGGTCAGGGGCATGAAACAGGCTTTGGCATGAGGACAGGCACCCAGTTTCGATGCCCGCGCGAGCGGTTGCAAGGGGCGGTGGCGTTCCGGCTGTTCCCGCTTTCCCCGTCCGCCCCGCTTGCGCTATGCCGGGGCGGACCGAAGCGGAGATGACGATGCCCCCCACAGCACCGGACATACCGGCATGATCGCCTGGCTGGCCGGATGGACCCGGCGCAAGGACGCGGTGTTCCGCGCCGTCGCGCAGGCGGCGGGCGGGGGGGTGCGGCTGCCCTTTATCGGGCTGTCCTTTCGCGGCTTTCCCGAAACCGCCGCCCGCGCCGATGCCGCGCTGGCCGTGGCCAAGCGTCAGCCAAGGGGGCGGCTGGGGCGCGCACTGAAACGCGCGCTGATCGCGGCGCAATACAACTGGTCGCGGCGCTATTTCACCCGTCACCCCGACCGGCTGGCGGTTTGCTGGAACGGGCTGACCGGATCGCGCCGGGCCTTCATGCAGGGGGCGCGGGACGCGGGTGCCGGGCGCCTTTATGCCGAGCTGGCACCGTTTCCGGGTCGGATCACGCTGGACCCGCAGGGGGTGAACGCGCAAAATAGCCTGCCGCGCGATCCCGGTTTCTATCGCGCCTGGGCGGCCGAGGCCCCCGACCGGCAGGGCGAGGGCTGGCGCGCCCTGGGCCAGAACCTGACCGCGCGCGCCTCGCGCCGGGGGGATGTCGGCCAAGGCGGCGGGTCGCTGACCGGCGCGGGCGAGTTCCTGTTCTGCCCGTTGCAGGTGCCCAATGACAGCCAGATCACCCTGTTTTCCGGCTGGGTCGGCAGCGTGCAGGGCATGATCGCGGCGCTGGCCTGCCATGCGCACGCCCTGCCCGCCGGCTGGCATATCCGGGTCAAGGAACACCCCTCGGCCCGGACCTCGTTGGCCGATGCGCTGGCGCGCGCCGTGGCCGACAGCGGCGGGCGGATCGTGGTGGACAACGCCACCGACAGTTTCGCCCAGCTTGCCGCCTCGCGGGGCGTGCTGACGATCAACTCGTCCATGGGGTTGCAGGCGTTCTTTCACGACAAGCCGGTGGTGGTGCTGGGGCAGGCGTTCTTTGCCCTGCCTGGGCTGGTGACGTCGGCGCAATCCGAACAGGCGCTGGCGCAGGTGCTGACCGATCCGGGCGCGCTGTCCTTCGATTCCGGGCTGCGCGCGGCCTTCATGACGTATCTGGACCGGGTCTATTACCCCCGCGTGCGCGAACACCCGGATGGCAGCGTGACCATAGACGCCGACCGCCTGGCGGCCACACTGGCCGCCGCGCGCCGCTGACGCCCCTTTCGCCCCGCGCGCCTTTGCTGTATGGCTGCGCGCTGACATTCATCCGACGTCAAAGGAGCCAACCCGATGGGTTACAAGGTCGCCGTCGTCGGCGCCACGGGCAATGTGGGCCGCGAAATGCTGAACATCCTGGCCGAGCGCCAGTTCCCGGTGGACGAGATCGCCGCGCTGGCCTCGCGCCGGTCGCTGGGCACCGAATGCAGCTTTGGCGACCAGACAGTGAAAACCCAGGATCTGGACACCTTCGATTTCACCGGCTGGGATATTGCGCTGTTCGCCATCGGGTCCGGCCCGACCAAGGAATACGCCCCCAAGGCGGCAGCGGCGGGCTGCGTGGTGATCGACAACTCGTCGCTCTACCGCTACGACCCGGACGTTCCGCTGATCGTGCCCGAGGTGAACCCCGGCGCGATCCACGGCTATGCCAAGAAGAACATCATCGCGAACCCCAACTGCTCGACCGCGCAGATGGTGGTGGCGCTGAAGCCCCTGCACGACCGCGCCACGATCAAGCGGGTGGTGGTGTCCACGTACCAATCGGTTTCCGGCTCGGGCAAGGACGCGATGGACGAGCTGTGGCTGCAGACCAAGGGCATGTATGTGCCGGGCCAGGAGGTGGAGCCGTCTGTCTACCCCAAGCAGATCGCGTTCAACGTGATCCCGCATATCGACGTGTTCCTTGACGACGGGTCCACCAAGGAAGAGTGGAAGATGGTCGCCGAGACGAAAAAGATCATCGACCCCAAGATCAAGCTGACCGCGACCTGCGTGCGCGTGCCGGTTTTCGTCGGCCATTCCGAGGCGATCAATATCGAGTTCGAGGATTTCCTGGACGAGGACGAGGCCCGCGACATCCTGCGAGAGGCCCCCGGCATCATGGTCGTGGATAAGCGCGAGGATGGCGGCTATGTCACGCCGGCCGAATGCGTGGGCGATTTCGCCACCTTCATCAGCCGCATCCGCCAGGATTCCACCATCGACAACGGCCTTAACATCTGGTGCGTCAGCGATAACCTGCGCAAGGGCGCGGCCCTGAACGCGGTGCAGATCGCCGAACTGCTGGGCCGTGAGGTGCTGAAGAAGGGCTAAGCCGCGCACCCGGCCTGCTGCCCCGGAAAACCCGTGCCGGGTTTTTCGTTTCGCCCCGGCTGACGCCGGGCCGACCCGCCGGGGGCTGCGCCCCCGGACCCCCGGGTATTTGGGCCAAGAAGAAGTAGGGGGCGCGATGATCGAGTGGCAGGATGAAGGGGCGGTTCTGGCCACGCGGGCCCATGGCGAAAGCTCTGCCATCGTCGAGGTGTTTACCGCCCGCCATGGCCGGCATCTGGGCGTGGTGCGGGGCGGCGCTGGGCGGCGGATGGCGCCGGTGTTGCAGCCGGGCACGCAGCTGGCCGTGACCTGGCGCGCGCGGCTGGAGGAGCATCTGGGCAGCTACACGGTCGAGCCGCTGCGCGGGCGCGCGGGCGGTTTGATGGGAGACCGGGCCGCGCTGGCCGGGTTGAACGCGGTGACGGCGCTGTTGTCCTTTGCCCTGCCAGAGCGCGAGGCGCACCCCGCGCTTTATGCCCGGTCCATGACGATGCTGGATTTGCTGGCGCATGCAGAGGCCTGGCCGCTGGCCTATCTGCGGTGGGAACTGGCGTTGTTGGAGGAAATGGGCTTTGGGCTGGATCTGTCGGTCTGCGCGGTGACGGGCAGTCGGGACGATCTGGTGTATGTCTCGCCGAAATCGGGCCGGGCGGTCAGTGCGGCGGGCGCCGGGGATTGGGCGGACCGGCTGTTGCCCTTGCCGCCCTGCCTGTTGGGGCAGGGGCCGGTGCGGGGCGAAGAGATTGCCGAGGGCCTGCGCACCACGGGCCATTTCCTGGAAAAGTGGCTGGCGCCCGCGTTGGGGGATCGCCCCTTGCCCGCTGCGCGCGGGCGGCTGGTGGCGGTGTTGGCGCGGGTGTTGTAAGGGAAAACGCCCCGGCGCAGTGGCCGGGGCGTCAGCGTTATGTCCGGCGATCAGCCGAGGATGCGCCGTGCGATCACTTGCGCCTGGATCTCTGCGGCACCCTCAAAGATGTTCAGGATGCGGGCGTCGCACAGGATGCGGCTGATGCTGTATTCCAGCGCAAAGCCGTTGCCGCCGTGGATCTGCAACCCGTTATCGGCGCAGGCCCAGGCCACGCGCGCGCCCAGCAGTTTGGCCATCCCGGCCTCCAGGTCGCAACGGCGGTCGTTGTCCTTTTCCCAGGCCGAGAAATAGGTCAGTTGGCGCGCCACCATGATTTCCACGGCCATCATCGCCAGCTTGTCGGCGACCCGCGGGAAGGCGATCAGCGGTTTGCCGAACTGCTTGCGGTCCTGGGCGTATTGCATGCCCACGTCCAGCGCCGATTGCGCCACGCCGATGGCGCGGGCCGCGGTCTGGATGCGGGCCGATTCAAAGGTCTGCATCAGCTGCTTGAAGCCCTGCCCCTCGACCCCGCCAAGCAGGTTCTCGCCCTTGACCTTGAACTTGTCGAAGCCGAGTTCGTATTCCTTCATGCCGCGATAGCCCAGCACCTCGATCTCGCCGCCGGTCATGCCCTCGGTCGGGAAGGGGTTTTCGTCGGTGCCCGGCGTCTTTTCGGCCAGGAACATCGACAGGCCCTTGTAGTCGGTCGTGTCGGGATCGGTGCGTGCCAGCAGCGTCATCACATGGGTACGCGCGGCGTGGGTGATCCAGGTCTTGTTGCCGGTCACCTCGTAATCGTCGCCCACCTTGACCGCGCGGGTGCGAAGGGCGCCCAGGTCCGACCCGGTGTTGGGTTCGGTAAAGACGGCGGTGGGCAGGATTTCGGCGCTGGCCAGTTTCGGCAGCCAGTTATGCTTCTGTTCCTCTGTGCCGCCGCACAGGATCAGCTCGGCCGCGATTTCGGAACGGGTGCCCAGCGACCCCACGCCGATATAGCCGCGCGACAGTTCCTCGGACACCACGCACATCGACGCCTTGGACAGGCCGAACCCGCCATATTCCTCGGGGATGGTCAGGCCAAAGACGCCCAGTTCGGCCATCTCCTCGATGATTTCCATCGGGATCAGTTCGTCCTTGAGGTGCCATTCGTGCGCATTGGGTTCCACGCGGTCCACGGCAAAGCGGCGGAACTGTTCGCGGATCATCTCCAGCTCATCTTCCAGGCCGGTGGCGCCGACGGTGACGTTGGCGGCCTGCTCTTGCATCAGCGTGACCAGCCGGGCGCGCGCAGCGGGGGTGTTGCCGCCGCCGATCAGGGTGCTGACCGCGTCGGTGTAGAACGCGTGGACCGCATCGCCATCGAGGCCGATATCGCGCAGGCGGACGATTTCGCCCTGGCTCATCGGGATGCCGCCGGCGATCTGAGCCAGGTATTCGCCAAAGGCGATCTGGTGCAGTAGTTGTTCGACCTCGCCGAACTTGCCCTCGGCCTGTAGCCGTTCGGCCCAGGCCTGCATCTGGGTCAGCGCCTGCGCATAGGTCGCCAGCCAGGCCAGCCCGTGGGCGGCGGTCTGGTGGGCCTCGACCAGCTTGCCGGACACCCGGTCGCCCTCCACCACCTGGGCGCGCAGGGTGGTGCGGGCGGCCTGCAGAACCGTATCGACCGGGGCGATGGCTGCCTTGGTCAGCGTCAGCAGGTCGGGGAGGAGGGCGCTGTCGGTGCCGGGCATGTCCTGACCGTCATGGGGCATGGGATATCTCCTTCGTTCGGGCTTGGGCTGGCATAGGGCCTTTGCAGGTGCAGCGCAACAAAAATTCAAACGGGCAAGGTGTATTGAAGCATAATGTCGTTCGCGATTTTGCGCTGCGGCGTCGTTCGATCCACGATATAGCCGGGGGCGAAGGAAGGAAAACGCCTGCGATGATCTTCGGGATCGAACCCATGCTGTTTGCGGCCGCCGTGGCCGTGGCCCTGTTCGCAGGTTTTGTGAAGGGGGCGGTGGGCTTTGCCCTGCCGATGATCCTGATTTCCGGGCTGTCCACCTTTCTGACCGCCGAGCTGGCGCTGGCGGGGCTGATCCTGGCAACGCTGCTGCTGAACGTGGCGCAGGCGTTCCGGCAGGGGGTGGCGGCGGCCTGGGGATCGGTGAAACGGTATTGGCGGCTGATCGCCTGCGTGATGCTGGCCATCGTGGTCAGCGCGCCGCTAGTTACGGTGCTGCCCGACCGGGTGATGTACCTGCTGCTGGGGGTGCCGATCGCGGCCTTCACGCTTAGCCAGTTGCTGGGACGGCAGTTGATCCTGCCCGCCCGCAGCCGCGCCCGGGCCGAGGTGGCAACCGGCCTGGTCGGCGGGTTCTTCGGCGGGATTTCGGGGGTCTGGGGGCCACCGGTGATCGCCTATCTGCTCAGCTTCAACACCGAAAAGATCGAGATGGTCCGCGTGCAGGGCGTGGTGTTCCTGATCGGGGCGGTGATGCTGGTGGGGGCGCATCTGGGGTCCGGCGTGCTGAACGCGCAGACCCTGCCGTTTTCCGCCGCGCTGGTGCTGCCCGCGGCGTTGGGCATGGCGGCCGGGGTGCGGGTACAGGACCGCGTGCATCCCGACCGGTTCCGCAAGCTGACGCTGGTGATTCTGACCATCGCCGCGCTGAACCTGGTGCGGCGCGGGCTGATGGGATAGCCCGCGCCTGCGCCTGTATCAGACCAGCGTCCACAGCTGGAACAGCAGCCCGACGGTGAACGCGCCCGACAGCGACAGCGCCAGGTACAGCAGGAACACCGGCGGCCGCACCAGCGCCCAGACCGCAATCGCCGCGGGCAGCGAGGTGACGCCACCGGCCACCAGAAAGGCCATGCCGGCGCCGGGCGACATGCCCTGACCGATCAGCCCGCCCACCAGCGGCAACGCCGCGTAGCCGTTCAGATAGGCCGGAACGCCAACCAGGGTGCCCAGGGCGATCGGGGCCAGCCCGTTGCCACCCAGCAGGCCGGTCACGCTTTCGGCCGGGATATAGGCCAGCATCAGGCTTTCGATCACGAAGGCCAGGCTCAGCCATTTGGCCAGGAACAGGGTGACGCTGAGCGCCTCGCGCCGGAACTTCACGCGCCGTTCCGCCACCGCCCAGAAGCGCCAGACAACCGGTTGCGGATCGCGCACCTTGCGCCCGCCGCAGCCGCCATTGCCGATGCCGGGGCGCAGCGGATCGGTCAGGTTCCCGGCCCGCCCCAGCAGGTGCACGGTCCAGCCGCCGAACAGGCCCAGCCCGATGGCGGCCAGCGTCTTGGCCGCGGCGAATTCCAGGCCCAGAACCCCCGTGGTCAGCGCGAACATGGACGGGTCCATGATCGGCGAGGCCAGCCAGAACGCCATCACCGCCGACAGCGGAACGCCCATCGCCAGCAGCGCGGCGATCAGGGGAATCACCCCGCAAGAGCAAAAGGGCGACAGCCCACCCGCCAGCGCCGCCAGCAGGATCATCACCGCCGGCGCCCCGGTAAAGGCGCGCGCGATCAGGTTGTCGGCGCCGGTGGCCACCGCATAGGCGGCCAGCGCGATTGACAGCAGCAGGTAGGGCGCGGTGTGGGCCAGTTGCCCCAGGGCAAAGCGCAGGCTGTCCAGCGCCTGCCCTGCATCGACGACCAGCAGCGCGGCCAGGATCGCCAGCACCGCCAGCCACACCCGCTGATCGCGCCACAGCCCCCGCAGGATCGCCGCCGGGCGCGCGGGGGAAAGGGTCGTGTCGGTCATTTCCATATCTCCGGAATAGTCGTTGTTTCGGGGTAAAAAACTCAGGCCGCGTCGTCGCGCGGGGTGCAGGTGATGCCGGTGCAGCATTCCTCGGTCAGGAAGGCCAGCAGCCCATGCATCGCCGGGTAATCGACACTGTTGAACACCTCGCGCCCCTGTTTCGTCTGCAGGACCAGCCCGGCCTCGACCAGGGTGGACAGGTGATGGGCCAGGGTCGAGGGCGCCAGGCCCAGGTGCTGGCCGATATCGCCCACGCGCAGCCCGTCCGGGCCGGCCTTTACCAACAGGCGAAAGATCGACAGGCGGGCATCGTGGCCAAGGGCGGCCAGGGCGCGGGCATTGGGGCTGATGAGTGTCATGCGGCCAACATAACTAGAAATCCGGTTATGTCGATTCTTTTCTCGCAGGCGGAAAAGAAATGGCCCGGGCGCGAACGCCCGGGCCGGTCTTGGTCACGGTAGTTGGGAAAGGGAAACCGGGATCAGCCTTTGACGAATTCCGGGTAGGCTTCCATGCCCAGTTCGGTCACGTCCAGGCCGTTGACCTCTTCTTCTTCGCCGACCCGCAGGCCGATCACGGCCTTGATGATCAGGAAGCAGACCAGGCTGACGACGAAGACGAAGGCGCCGATCGCGGCAAAGCCGATGATCTGGGTGATGTAGCTGGCACCGTCGTTCGACCAGGCAACGATGAACGTGCCCCAGAAACCGGCGACCAGGTGCACCGGGATGGCACCGACCACGTCGTCGATCTTCAGCTTGTCCAGCAGCGGCACGGTGTAGACCACGATCGCCCCACCGATGGCACCGATGATGGTCGCCTCGGTCAGCGAGGGCATCAGCGGTTCGGCGGTGATGGACACCAGGCCGGCCAGGGCGCCGTTCAGCACCATGGTCAGGTCGACCTTGCCATAGGTCAGCTGCGTCAGGATCAGGGCAGCGATCGCACCACCGGCCGCGGCCGTGTTGGTGTTGGCAAAGATGCGGCTGACATCGGTCACGTCACCCACGGTGCCCATGGCCAGCTGCGAACCGCCGTTGAAGCCGAACCAGCCCAGCCACAGGATGAACGTACCCAGGGTGGCGAGCGCCAGGTTCGAACCCGGGATCGGGTGAACCGAGCCGTCCTTGCCGAACTTGCCCTTACGCGCACCCAGCACGATGGCACCGGCCAGCGCGGCGAAACCACCCGCGGCGTGCACCAGCGTCGAGCCGGCGAAGTCGGAGAAGCCCATCTCGGACAGCCAGCCGCCGCCCCACTGCCAGGAGGCCTCGATCGGGTAGATGAAGCCGGTCAGGATGACGACGAACAGCAGGAAGGGCCACAGCTTGATGCGCTCGGCCAGGGTGCCCGACACGATCGAGGCAGTGGTGGCGCAGAACATCAGCTGGAAGAAGAAGTCCGACCCGACAGACGCATAGTCGAGCGAGGCGTCCGCGGCGCCCAGGCCCACGGGTTCCAGCGAGGTGACCGAGAAGATCGGGCCCATGACGCCGCCGATCCACCAGTCGCCGGGGTACATCAGGTTGAAGCCGACCAGATAGTACATGACACCGGCAATCGAGAAGAGGCCGATATTCTTGGTCAGCTGCATGCTGACGTTCTTGGAGCGGACAAGGCCGGCCTCCAGCATGGCAAAGCCGGCGGCCATCCACATGACCAGGAAGCCGCCGATCAGGAACAGCAGCGTCGTCATGATATAGGGGCCGATCTCGTCGAAGCCCGGCGCGGCCGCCTCCTGGGCCAGGCCCAGCGCGGGAACCAGCGTCGCCGCCGCCGCGAGAGGAAGAAGTTTCGTCAGTTTCATCTGTCTTCTAGTCCTTTGCTTGAGGATCGTCGCGGGGTCAGATCGCGTCTTCGTCGGTCTCGCCCGTACGCACGCGCACGGCCTGGTTCACGTCGAGCACGAAGATCTTGCCGTCGCCGATCTTGTCGGTCTTGGCGGTCTTGGCGATCGTCTCGACGACTTGGTCGGCCATGGCAGCGGCCACGACGATTTCCAGCTTGACCTTGGGAACGAAATTCACGGCGTATTCCGCGCCGCGGTAGATTTCCGTGTGGCCGGACTGCGAGCCGAAGCCCTTGATCTCGGTCACCATCATGCCGCGCACGCCGATGGCGGTCAGGGCTTCCCGGACCTCCTCCAGCTTGAACGGCTTGATTGCAGCAATGATGAGTTTCACGTCTCAACCCTCTTCCGGTTTTGGCAGGTGCCCCTGCGGGATGTCACAGCGGCAGCCAAGCGGGTCGCGGCGGGCGGACTCAAGGAAACGCAGGCAGGAGGGGTGCCGGTTTGCCGGGCGAAATGCACAATTTTTGCACAATAGAATAACTCTGACTAAATTTTGTGCGAAGTTGGAAAAGGGAATCGCGGCGCCCGCGGAACTCCACAATTCCGCCGGGCCGGGCTATGGTGCGCGCAAGACCAGCAAAGGCAGCAGGCACAGACATGAGCAGCAAGGGCCGGAAAAGACCCCCCCTGGTGGCGGAGCGGCGCTATCCCAAAAAGGCCAAGGCCACGCCGCGGCGCAAACCCGCCCCCACGCGCAAGCGCAAGCCCGCGCGGCGCCGCCCCACCCGTGGTGGTAACCCGGTCCTGCGGCTTTTCCGGTCGCTGTTCGGCTGGCTTTTCGGCCTGTTGTGGCGGCTTTTTTCGCGGTTGGCCCTGGTCGGCGCGCTGATCGTGGCGCTGGCGGTGGGCTATATCTACACAACGCTGCCGCCGATGACGGCGCTGCTGGACGGGCGCACGCGCGGATCGGTCACTCTGCTGGACCGGGACGGGCAGGTCTTTGCCTGGCGCGGCGAACAGTTCGGGGGACAGATCACCGCCAATACCGTGGCCCCGATGCTGAAACACGCCGTCATCGCCACCGAGGACAAGCGGTTCTATCGCCATCTGGGCATCAGCCCGCGCGGTATTGCCGGGGCCATCCGCATCAACCTGTCAGAGGGGCGCGGGCCGTTGTCGGGCCATGGCGGATCCACCATCACCCAGCAGACGGCGAAACTGTTGTGTCTGGGCGTGGCCTATGACCCCGACCTGTGGGACAGCGAGGCCGATTACGAGGCCGACTGCCGCCGCACGACCCTGTGGCGCAAGGCCAAGGAGGCCGTGTTCGCCCTGGCGATGGAGGCGAAATATTCCAAGGATGAGATCCTGACGATCTATCTGAACCGCGCCTATCTGGGCGCGGGCGCCCGCGGGTTCGAGGCCGCCGCACAGCGCTATTTCGGCAAATCCGCCAACCGCGTGTCCACCGCCGAGGCGGCGATGCTGGCCGGGCTGCTGAAGGCGCCCACGACCTATGCGCCGACCAACAACCTGCAACGCTCGCGCGACCGGGCGAACCTGATTATCGGCCTGATGGAGGATCAGGGCTATCTGACCGCAGCGCAGGCCGCACAGGCGCGCGCCAACCCCGCGCAACTGTCAGAGGCCGCCGAATCACGCTCGGGCGGGTATTTCGCCGACTGGCTGATGAGCAGGGGGCCGGACTTCCTGACGCGTGACACGACAGAGGATGTCATCATCCGCACGACCTTTGATCCCGCGATCCAGGCCGCGGCCGAGGAGGCGGTGCGCTATATCTTTCAGGAAAAGGTGCGCGAGGGGTCCAAGGCCGAAACCGCGGTGGTCGTGATGTCCGCCGACGGCGCGGTGCGCGCGATGGTGGGCGGGCGCAAGACGGCGATCGGGGGCTTCAACCGGGCGACCATGGCGCGGCGGCAGACCGGGTCGGCGTTCAAGCCCTTTGTCTATGCCGCAGCGCTGGACCTGGGCTATTCGCCCAATGCCACCGTTGTGGATGAGCCGATCACCATCGACGTGCCCGGCTCTGGCCCCTATTCGCCCGAAAACTACGACCGCAAGTTCCACGGCCGCGTGACCCTGACAGAGGCGCTGCGCCATTCCTACAACATCCCCGCGGTGAAGGTGTCCGAATCGGTGGGGCGGGAAAACGTGCGCCGCATCGCCGCCGATTTCGGGCTGGACAGCGATCTGGCACTGGGGCCTGCGCTGGCGTTGGGCGCCTCGGAATCCACGCTGATAGAGATGACCGGCGCCTATGCCGGTATCCTGAACGGCGGGTCCAGCGTGACGCCCTATGGTCTGCTGGAGTTGCGGCTGAAAGGGGACGACACCGCCCTGATGGGCCAAGAGGGCGGCATGGGCGAACGGGTGATTTCCCGCGATGCCGCGCAGTCGCTGGTCTACATGATGCACCAGGTGGTGGAGGCCGGGACCGGCCGGCGCGCGCAATTGCCCGGATGGCAGGTTGCGGGCAAGACCGGCACCACCTCTGCGGCGCGGGATGCGTGGTTCCTGGGCTTTACCGCCGATTACGTGGCCGGGGTCTGGATGGGCTATGACGACAACACGCCGCTCACTGGCGTGACCGGCAGCGGTCTGCCGGCCGAGATCTGGCACGAAACCATGGCGCGGGTGCATGACGGCCTGCCGCCGCGCCCCCTGCCGCTGCTGGTTCCGCAGGATCGGCCGGACATGCCCCAGCCGCAGGATGCCCCCCGGCGCGACACCCGCCCGGGCGCGCGCGGCGGGCCCAGCGGCGATGCCGTGGCCGAACGTATCCTGGACGAGATTCTGGGGATATTTGGTGCGGGGCGGAACTGACGTCCGCCGCCCCGCCTAGCCCATCTTGCGCAGATCGGCGGTCAGTGCGTCGATATTGCCCCGGCGCTGATCCAGCATCGCGCCGATTTCCGTGCGTTCCGAGGCCAGCATGTTCACGCCTTCGACGAAGATATTGAAGAACAGGTTGCGACCAGAGCGGTCGGACACCAGAAAGATGACCTCCAGCGGTTCGCGCCCGCGCAGATAGGCCACCGTCCGCACCTCGAAGAAGTTCTTGTAGGGGCGGGCCTGCTGCACCTTGATTTCGCCCCCGATGAATTCGCGAAAGCGGCGCCCGTACTTGCGCGAGATGTAGCCGCTGAACGCATCGGTAAAGGCGGCGATCTGGCCCCCGCTGGCCGTGCGCGCCGCCGCCCCCAGGGCAGAACGCGCGATGATCGGAACGTCGCCGTAGCGGGCAAAGATCCGCTCGAACTCGCGCAGCATCTGCGCCTCGCTCCGGCCGGAATTGATGACCTGATTGATGTCGGACACCACCTGGTCGATCAGGGCTGCGGCCTGTTGTGTCGTCAGGGCATGGGTGGGGCCGGTCAGGGCCAGGCTGGCACCGGCGGCCAGGCTGGCGGCCAGGAAGCTGCGGCGAGAGGCGCTGCTATTGCTCATAAGGGTCCTCGTAGGGGTCCGTGTAAGGGTCTGCATAAGGATCGGCATAGGGGTCCGCATACGGATCCTCATATGGGTCTTCATAGGGGCTGGCGTAAGGGTCGTCGTAGTCGGGCACCGCGCCGCGCCGCAGATCGTGACGCCGCTTTTGCAGGTAACTGAGCCGGGCGATGGCATAGCTGTCGGCGCTGCCGTACAGCAAATCGTCCACCAGACCGGCATAGGTGAACCGGTCGTTGAAGCGCGAGAACAGCCGCGCGCCGCGGGCAATCCGCGCCTCGTCCCCGTCCAGCACCGATTCGAGCGGGTTGATCACGATATCGACCGCCATCCCGAACGCATCACGCTCGGTCGAGGGGCCAAGCAGGGGCAGTTCCAGATAGGCGCCCTCCTCAAAACCCCAGACATGCAGCGTTTCGCCGAAATCGGTGTCGATCTCGGGGGCGCCCATCGGGGTGGCCGGGTCGAACAGCCCGCCAACCCCAAGCGTCGTGTTCACGAAGAACCGGGTGCCGTTTTCCATCGCGTCGCCGATGCGGAATTGCAGCAAGTTGTTCAATACCTTGCCCGGCAGCGACAGGTTCGAGGCAAAGTTGCCCACCCCCTCGCGCAGGGGGGCGGGCAGGCCGGTTCCGTAGCCCTGGGACAGGGGTTTCAGCACCGCCTCGTCCACGCGCTTGTTGAAATCGTGGATGGCGCGGTTCGTGGGTTCGTAGGGATCGTTGAATTCCGTCGTGCCGTCATGGGGCGCACAGGCGGTCAGCGCCGCCAAACAGGCCGCAGCGCAAAGACGAAACGAAAGGTGTCGCAGACCGAAGGTCCCCACTGGAAAATCCATGCTCTTCAGAAACGCTTGGCCAAGGGAAGCACGCCATGCCCGCGATCACAAGGGCCGGCCCCCTGACCTGGTTGCGGCGGCGGGGCATTTTGCGGTTTCGCGCGCGTCGCGGCGGGGGTAGCCTCGCGCTGACCCGAAACGGATGGAGTGCGACATGCAAGGAACTTATGAGGCCCGCCTGGCCGAACTGGGCGTGACCCTGCCCGATGCCCCGGCGCCCGCGGCGAACTATGTGCCCTATGTGGTTTCGGGCGACCTGGTCTTTGTGTCGGGCCAGATTTCGATGGCCGACGGCGCCTTCATCACCGGCAAGCTGGGCGCGGACATGGATGTCGCGGCGGGTGCCGCCGCCGCGCGGACCTGCGCCATCGGCCTGCTGGCCCAGGTCAAGGCGGCCTGCGGCGGCGATCTGGACCGGCTGGTGCGGGTGGTGAAACTGACCGGCTTCGTCAACTCGACCGCCGATTTCGGCGATCAGCCCAAGGTGGTCAACGGCTGTTCCGACTTCCTGGTTGAGGCCTTGGGCGAGGCCGGTCGGCATTCGCGCTCTGCCGTTAGTGCGGCATCGCTGCCCTTCGGCGTCGCGGTAGAGATCGAGGGGATCTTCGAAATCCGATGAGCGGTCTGCCCCCGTCCTTTCTGCGCGCGCCCATCGCGCACCGGGCGCTGCATGACCGCGCGGCGGGTCGGCCCGAAAACTCGCTAGAGGCGATTCGCGCTGCGGTGGCGGCGGGCTATGGGATCGAACTGGATATCCAGCCCTCTGCCGATGGCGTGCCGATGGTCGTGCATGACTACGACCTGAAGCGGCTGACCGGCGAAACCGGCCCGGTGCGGGGGCGTTCGGCGCGCGAATTGCAGGGGTTGCGGCTGCTGGGGGGCGAAACCGGCATCCCCACGCTGGCCGATGTGCTGGCCGATGTCGCGGGCCGCGTCCCCCTGCTGGTGGAGATCAAGGACCAGGACGGCGCGATGGGCCGTGACGTGGGGCCGCTGGAACGCGCGGTGGCGCGGGTGCTGGCGGGCTATGACGGCGATGTGGCGGTCATGTCGTTCAACCCGCACGCCATCGCCGAACTGGCAGAGGCCGCGCCGGACATTCCGCGCGGCTTGACCACCTGCGCTTATGAGGCGTTCCGCTGGCCCGGCCTGCACGGTCCGGTGCGCGACGTGCTGCGGAGTATTCCCGATTACGACCGGGTGGGGGCGTGTTTCGTTTCGCATCGCTGGTCGGACTTGGCCCGGCCCCGCGTGCGCGACCTGCGCGATGCGGGCGCCGCGATCCTATGCTGGACGGTCAAAAATGCCGGCGACGAACGCATCGCCCGCGCCGTGGCCCATAACATCACGTTCGAGGGGTATGCCGCCGCCCATCCCGCTTGACCCGCGCCCCGCGCGGCCCAAGTCGTGAAACATGCAGGATGCGGGCAAGATCGCCGACCCGGTCGAGATCGAGGTGCTGTCGTCGCTGTCGCAGATCGCGGCGGCGGATTGGGATGCCTGCGCCTGCCCCGAGGTCGCCCAGGGTGGGCCGCCCGACGATCCTTTTACCACCCACCGTTTCCTGAAGGCGCTGGAGGATAGCGGCTCTGTCGGGGTCGGCACGGGATGGGAACCCCATTACCTGACCGCCCGGCAGGGGGGTGTTCTGATCGGCGTTGCGCCGCTTTACGCCAAATCCCACAGCCAGGGCGAATACATCTTCGATCACGGCTGGGCGGATGCCTATGAACGCGCAGGCGGGCGGTATTACCCCAAGCTACAGATCGCTGTGCCCTTTACCCCCGTCACTGGGCGGCGTCTGCTGGTCCGTCCGGGCCATGAAACCGCCGGGCAGGCCGCACTGGTGCAGGGGGCGGTGCAACTGGCCGCCGAAAACGGCCTGTCCTCGCTGCATGTTACGTTCTGCACCGGGGAAGAGGCCCGCGCAGGCGCGCGGATGGGTCTGCTGCCCCGCGCCAGCCAGCAATTTCACTGGGAAAACCGCGGCTACGCGGATTTCGACGGCTTTCTGGCCGATCTGTCCTCGCGCAAGCGCAAGAACATCCGCAAGGAAAGCACGACCGCCCAGGCCTTTGGCGGCACGATCCGGCAAGTAACGGGCGCCGCGATCACGCCCGCCCATTGGGACGCGATGTGGCAGTTTTATCAGGATACCGGGCGGCGCAAATGGGGCGTGTCCTACCTGACGCGGGCGTTTTTCGACATCGCGGCCGAGGTGCTGGCCGATGACATCCTGATGGTGATGGCCGAACGCGACGGTGTGCCGGTGGCAGGCGCGCTGAACGTGATCGGGCGGCGCAGGCTGTATGGCCGCTACTGGGGCTGCCTTGAGGATCACCCCTGCCTGCATTTTGAATGCTGCTATTATCAGGCCATCGACTACGCCATCGAACATGGATTGGAGACAGTAGAGGCCGGCGCCCAAGGCACGCACAAGCTGGCGCGCGGTTATCTGCCGGTGCAGACCTATTCGCTGCACTGGCTGGCCGATCCCGGCCTGCGTGCGGCGGTGGACCGTTTCCTGCACGCCGAACGCGATGCGGTGGACCAGGAAATAGAAGTGCTGACCGATTACGGCCCGTTTCGCAAAACCCAGGTGGAGGACTACGAATGACCGACAAGCTGACCGCGGCCGAACGCGCAACCCATCTGACTCCCCTGCTGGACAAGGGCTGGGCGCCGGTAGAGCGCGCGGATGCCATCGCGCGAACGTATGTGTTCGACGATTTCGTGCACGCCTTCGGCTTTATGACCCGTGTCGCGCTGGAGGCCGAGAAGATGGACCACCACCCCGAATGGCGAAACGTCTACGCCACCGTAGAGGTGACGCTGACCACCCATGATGCCGGCGGGCTGACGATGAAGGACATCGCCCTTGCCCGCCGGATGGAGGCCCTGGTCTGAACCTTACAGCGCGTCCAGCAGCGCCTCACCGGCCGAGATGGTGCATTCGCCGGGGCTGCCCTCGACGTTCAGCACCTTGACCGTGCCGTCGTCCACCAGCATCGCGTAGCGCTGCGAACGGTCGATCAGGCCCACCGGCGGCGCGGTGAAATCCAACCCCAACGCCTTGGTAAAGGTGCTTTCGGGATCGGCCAGCATGGTGATGCCCGCGGTGGTGGCGCCGGTCGCCTCGCCCCAGGCGCCCATCACGAAGGGGTCGTTGACGGAGACGCAGATCACCTCGTCCACACCCTTGGCGCGCAGGTCGTCATGCGCGCGGATGAAACTGGGCACATGCGCCGAATGGCAGGTGGGCGTATAGGCGCCGGGCACGGCAAAGATCACCACCTTGCGGCCCTTGATCCGTTCGCAAAGGTTCACCTGTTCCGGTCCCTCGGCCCCCATGTGAACAAGCGTTGCGTCGGGCAGCGTGTCGCCGGTCGAAATGGTCATGGTCTTCTCTCCCTGTTGATTGCCATTCTTTCCCCGCCTCAGATAGGGTGCGCGCAACTTCGAACCAATGGGGAAGCGGCAGATGTCCCATATCGTCATCATCGGGGCCGGGCAGGCCGGGGCGGCGCTGGCCGCGAAATTGCGCGCCCTGGAATTCACCGGGGCCATCACCATGATCGGCGAGGAACCCGTTGCCCCCTATCAGCGCCCGCCCCTGTCCAAGAAATACCTGCTGGGCGAGATGCCGCTGGACCGGCTGTATCTGCGCCCCCCGGAATTCTACGCCGAAAACGGGATCGACCTGCGCCTGTCGGAAACGGCGGTGTCCATCGACCGGGCCGATCGCCAGGTGATCGCGGGCGGGCAGGCGATTGCCTATGACCAACTGGCCCTGACCACCGGCGCGGTGCCGCGCCGCCTGCCCGGCGCCATCGGCGGGGAACTGGCGGGCGTGCACGTCGTGCGCACGCTGGCCGATGTGGATGGCATGGCCCCGGAATTCGCACCGGGCCGCCGGGTACTGGTGCTGGGCGGCGGCTATGTCGGGCTGGAGGCCGCGGCGGTTGCCGCGCAGCGGGGGATGCAGGTCACGCTGTTGCAGCATTCCGAACGGGTGCTGCGCCGGATCGCCTGTCCCGAGACCTCGGCCTATTTCGCCGACCTGCACCGCGCCCACGGGGTGGACCTGCGCGAAAACACCCAGATCGCCGCGCTGCGCGGCGCGGACCGGGTGGAACAGGCAGAGCTGACCGACGGCACCACGATGCCGGTGGACATGGTGATCGTGGGCATCGGCGTAACGCCCGCCACGGCCCTGGCCCAGGCCGCGGGTCTGACTGTTGACGATGGCATTGCCGTGGACGCGATGGGCCGTACCTCGGACCCGGTGATCTGGGCGGCGGGCGATTGCACCAGTTTCCCGTTCCGGGGTGCGCGCGTCCGGCTGGAAAGCGTGCAGAATGCCATCGACCAGGCCGAGGCGGTTGCCGCGAACATGCTGGGTGCCGACACCCCCTATGATCCCACCCCGTGGTTCTGGTCGGATCAGTATGACGTGAAACTGCAAATCGCGGGGCTGAACACCGGCTATGACCGCGTCGTGGTCCGCCCGGGCGAACGCGCGGGCAGCCTCAGCCACTGGTATTACGCGGGCGATATGCTGCTGGCCGTGGACGCGATGAACGACCCGCGCGCCTATATGGTCGCCAAGCGGATGATCGAGGCCGGACGCTCGCCCGATCCTGCGCGGGTGGCCGACCCGGCCACGGACCTCAAGGCATTGATGAGCGCGTGAGGATCATCGCGGGCAAACACCGGGGGCTGACCCTGGCCGCCGTCGGCAAGGGGGACAAGGGCGCGCATCTGCGCCCCACCACCGACCGGGTGCGCGAAAGCCTGTTCAACCTGATCCTGAACGGCGGCTATGGCGACCCGGTGACCGGCGCGCGGGTGCTGGACCTGTTCGCGGGCACTGGCGCGCTGGGGCTGGAGGCGCTGTCGCGCGGCGCGGCGCATGTGACCTTTGCCGAAAGCGGCGGCAAGGGCGCGGCGCTGATCCGCGAGAATGTCGCGAAATGCCGGGCCGAGGATACGACCCGCCTGATCCGCCGCGACGCGACGAAGCTGGGGCCGAACCCGGACGCGCCCTTTGATCTGGTGTTTCTGGACCCGCCCTATGGCAAGGGGCTGGGCGAACGTGCGCTGGCCGCCGCGCTGGCAGGGGGCTGGATCGCGCCCGACGCCCTGATCGTATGGGAGGAGGGCAGCCCCGTCACCCCGCCCGAGGGGCTGCGCCCGTTGGATGCCCGCCGCTATGGCGACACCCATGTCGCGATCCTTGCGCGTGACTAGCCTGCGCCCCATCTGATCGCCATGGCCCCCATCGCCCCAGAAACCGATGCCGCGCTGATCGCCGCCGCCCGCGCCTATTTCGCCGAACGCCGGGCGCGGGTGCCCGGTTTCGTGCGGGCGCAATTCGGGCTGCGCGGCACGTTGCGCCTGCATCGTCACGCCCTGGGCTGGGACATCCTGCGCGCGCCGGTGAACGTGATGCTGTCGCCGGTGCTGATCCTGGCCCGGCTGTCGGGGTGGGCCGCGGGCCAGCTGGGCGCCCGGCGGGTGGCGGGCTGGTTGCTGTCGCGGCGGGTGCTGCTGCCGACAGCGGTGGCCAAGGCGACCGAACGGGCCATAATGGTGGATCTGCTGGAGCTGCCCTGGGACGGACCCGGCGCGCCGGGCACCGGCGATGCGCTGGCCCGTGCGATGCTGGCCCAGCCCCGGCTGGCCGTGCTGGTGGCGGATCGGGCCGGGGCCGGGGCGGCCAGTGCTCGCGCGCTGGCCGATTACGGCGGCACCCGGTCGGCGGTGGCCGAGATGACCACCGCCCTGGGCACGATCGGGGCGGGTGCGCTGGCGTTTCAGTCGCTGACGCCGGGAATGGTGTCCTTTGCCCCCGGGCTGGCGGCGGTGGTGGCGCATCAGGCGGCGGTTGCGGCGTTTCCCTTGGGCGGGTTGATGGGGTCCGCCTGGTACGGGATGTTCCCGGTGGCGGTGTCGCCCTGGCTGACCGGGGCGCTGACCGCCGGGCTGTTGGCGTTCGGCGCGCTGATGGCGGCCTTTGCGGGCGTGGTGGCCGACCCGGTGCAGACAGCCCTGGGCATTCACCGCCGCCGCCTGAACCGGCTGATCGACACGATGGAGGATGCCTTTACCGGCGACGGTCGGCGCAGTTTCGCCGCGCGCGAGCATTACCTTGCCCGCCTGCTGGACCTGTCGGATGCGGGGATGGCGGCGATCCGGATGCTGACGCCCTGACCGCTCAGCCGGGCGGCGCCCAGGTCTCGATCGCCTCGACGGCCTCGGCGGCGGTTTCGACATAGCGGAACAGGTCCAGGTCCGCGCGCGATATGGTGCCCGCCTCTGCCAGCGCGTCCCAGTTTATCAGCCGGTCCCAGAAATTCCGCCCGAACAGCAGAAAGGGAACCGGGTCCATCCGCCGGGTCTGGATCAGGGTCAGCGCCTCGAACATCTCGTCCAGGGTGCCGAAACCGCCGGGAAAGATCGCAATCGCCGCCGCGCGCATCAAAAAGTGCATCTTGCGGATGCCGAAATAGTGGAAGTTGAAGCACAGGTCGGGCGTGACGTAATCGTTGGGCCGCTGTTCATGGGGCAGCACGATGTTCAGCCCGATGGACACGCCGCCCGCATCTGCCGCGCCGCGATTGCCTGCCTCCATCACGCCCGGCCCGCCGCCGGTGACGATGACATGGGACAGCCCGTTGCCCTGCTGTCCCTTCAGCGTCATCAACCGGGCGAATTCGCGCGCCTCGTCGTAATAGCGCGACAGGTCCGCCAGGGTTTCGGTCCTGGCCTTGTGGCGTTCGCTGGGCTGGGGGATGCGCGCCCCGCCGAACAGGACCACCGTGCTTTCGATGCCGTATTCGCGCATGCCAAGGTCGGGCTTCATCAGCTCCAGCTGCAGGCGCACGCCGCGCATTTCGTCCCGGCACAGGAAATCGGGATCGGCATAGGCCAGCCGATAGGCCGGGGCGCGGGTCTGCGGGGTGTCGGGAATGCTGCGCGCGACCTCGACATCCTGCCGTGCGTCGGGAAACCCGCGCTTGCCGTCGTCCGCCATGGGCCTGCCTCCCGCGATTGCGCCAGTGCGTTCTTGCGTCTATAGCCTTCGGGCCAAGCACACCAGATACCTTGCCCCGGAGGAAACCCCATGTCGAACGCCCAGCTGGAAACCGCCATCGAAGCCGCCTGGGAGGCGCGCGACACGATCACCCCGACCACCGGGGGCGAAACCCGCGAGGCGATCGAGGCCACGCTGAACGCGCTGGACGCCGGCACCCTGCGGGTCGCGGAAAAGCTGGAAAACGGCGATTGGCACGTCAACCAGTGGGCGAAAAAGGCGGTTTTGCTGGGCTTTCGCCTGAAGGATATGGAACAGCAGGACGGCGGCCCACAGGGCGGCCACTGGTGGGACAAGGTCGACAGCAAGTTCAAGGGCTGGGGCGATGCGGAATGGCGCGAGGCCGGGTTCCGCGCGGTGCCCAACTGCGTGGTGCGCCGCTCTGCCTATATCGCGCCGGGCGTGGTGCTGATGCCGTCCTTCGTCAACCTGGGCGCCTATGTGGATGAGGGCACGATGGTCGACACCTGGGCGACGGTGGGATCGTGCGCGCAGATCGGCAAGGGCGTGCACCTGTCGGGCGGCGTCGGCATCGGCGGCGTGCTGGAACCGATGCAGGCCGGCCCCACCATCATCGAGGATAACTGCTTCATCGGGGCCCGGTCCGAGGTGGTCGAGGGCTGCATCGTGCGCGAAGGCTCGGTCCTGGGGATGGGCGTGTTCATCGGCAAATCGACCAAGATCGTGGACCGCGAAACCGGCGAAGTCATGTATGGCGAGGTGCCGCCCTATTCGGTCGTCGTGTCCGGGTCGATGCCGTCCAAGGGCGGCGTGAACCTGTATTGCGCGGTGATCGTCAAACGGGTGGACGCGCAAACCCGGTCGAAAACCGGCATCAACGAATTGCTGCGGGACTGAGGCGCGGCCCTCAGATCCCCATTACCGAGCGGACCTCGTGCGCCCTGACATCGGGGCGCGCGGGCGGTCCATAACCGTCGCCCGTCACCGCGTCGATTTCCGGGAAGAGGGTCAGCAGTTCGTCGCGGATGTCCTGCTCCAGCGCGGCCATGGTCTGCGGGCCGGGGTGATAGCTTTCGGTAGGCAGGCCATTCGACCACAGGATTTCGTGACGGTCGAACAGCAGGTGGAAATATTCCACCTCTGCGCCCGAGCGATCCAGGTGCACGCCGTCATGGCCGATCAGGTGCTTGGCCCGAACCAGCGCCTCGGGCGTGTTCAGGTCCAGGTCCAGTTGCCAGCGCGGGTTGCGGATCATGACGCGGTGCTGTTGCGACACGCACAGCGCGTCATGTTGCCCAAAGGTGTTGGCCGCGATATGCACCGGGGCCATCGCGCCCGTCCCGGCAATCCGGCGCCGCCCGATCCAGCGGATCGGCTGCATGCCGTGATCCAGGGTGATGACGCGGTCGCCGACCTGCAACGTTTCGACCGGCACCTCGCCCTCGGCGGTCAGGATGCGGGTGCCGCGGGTAAAACAGGGCACCGTGGTGACGGTGACAAAGGCCACGTCGCTGTTCCCGGCGTCGTCCTCTACCGTGTAGGTAAAGACGTTCTCGCCCTCTTCGTCGTCGCCGGTGATGGTCAGCGTGCCGTCGGCGTTGACCAGGATCACCTCGCCGGTGCTCAGGGTGACCTCGCTGCCGGCGACCACGTCCTGGCCGTTGATCTGGGTGATGGTCAGCGTGCCGCCGGCCTGGGAATCGTCGTTGGACAGAACGTCCAGCACGACATCCTTGCCGATCAGTGTCTCGACCTCATCGTCCTGGGCGACCAGCGCGCACTGGACCGAGTCCCCCGCGATCAGCAGGTTGGAATCGTAGATCCGGTCGCCCGCGTCGGCGATGCCGATCTTGATGGTGTTTTCCTGCCCCGCGGTCACCGGCGCCTTCAGCGTCAGGGTGATGGTCAGGCCGTCCATTTCCGTGTTGTAGGGGTCGGTGTCCTGGGGGTTGTCGACGTACAGGTTGCTGTTCGAGTCAGGATTCACGTTGTTGATCGTGATGTCGCCGGTGCCCACCGTCAGTTCGGCCTGAACGCCGTTGACCCAGATCGCGCAGGCGTCGTTGAACTGGGTGCCGACATATTCCAGATATTCCTCGGAGGAGAAGACGATCTGCATCGTCAGCTCGTTCCCCTCGGGAACGAAAGTCGCCTCCAGCACGGCGGCATCGTAGGTCTGGAACCCCGAAACCGCGGTCAGATCGCTGTCGCCATCGGTATACATCTTGCTGGACGTATCCGAATCCTGGTTGGCCGTGCCGTAGCTGTTGGTGAAATCCTCTGCCTCGCCGGTGGACAGGATCACGCCGCTATCGGACGGCACCACCCCGGGCGCCGTCGTCTGCCCGTCCGAATAGATGCCCGACGCCAGGTCCGCCCCGGTATAGGTCGCCCCGGTCACCGTGACGCCAGAGCCGAAGATCGCCTCGGCCATGTCCAGCGCCGTGGCATTCGTGTCGATGTTCAGTTCCGAAGCGGCTACCATTACTCAAAATCCTTGTGCGGCTATATGTTCCGGCATGTCCCGGAAAACCGTGAACGGTATTGGCCATCCCTATCGTGATTCGCTAAACGGAAATTACCTATCCAAACGGGTAGGAATGCGGCGATTTGGGGGATTGTTGCGCAGGCTTGGACACGAAACGGCCGCAATCACCAGAATTCGCAGGGATTGAGGTCCCGAGCAAAACAAAAGGAGCAGCGCCATGGCCGGCCCATCCCGAAAGGCCCATTCGGTTTATACCTTGTTGGTCGAGGTCGGGCGCAAACCCGATGACGGGTTGCCCGACGGTGCCACCGGCGCGGGGCTGATCTGTTACGCCAGCGGCGTGGACGAGGCCGAGGCGGTGCGCGAAACCGTGGCCGTGCTGAAACAGGCGGGGTTGGCGCCGCTGGATGTCACCGGGCACGGCACCGCCGCCGAACGCCGCGACGCCGGGCACGAGATCGGCGACGACGAACTGGCCCTGATGGACCGGGCGCTGGCGGAAAACGCGGTGATCGTCGCGCAGATGGAGCCGTTCTTCGACGCGGACTAACGGGCCAGCAGCGCGGTGTGCAGCGAGGCCATCTCGTAATCGACCAGCCGCCTGCGGGCGGGCGCGGGATGCAGCGGCAGGGTTTCGGGGGGCTGCATGCCCAGACAGGTCGTGGCCAGCAGGTCCGGCACGTCGCGCAACTGCCCGATGAACAGGCTTTCGACCGGGCAGCCGGCGGCCTCCAGAATCTCGTGCCGCTCCAGCAGGACCTGATGCACGCGCAAGACGCCCGGGCCGGAACGGCGCAGGGCATGGGGGCCGGGGCACAGGCCCTGCGCATCGACCAGCACTTCCTCGACCCCGAACAGGTATTCAACCTCTGCGCCGCCGATCATCACGCCCTGGTCTGGGGTGACCAAGATATCGCGGCGCAGGCCCAGATAGGGCGCCAACAGTTGCACCGCGACCGCCCCGCCCGCGGCGGGCAGGTCGCGCGTGACGCTGCGCCAGACCGGCACCGGGCCGTGGTCGCGGGTCTGAACCAGATCGCCGGGGCACAGCGCCTCGACCGCGACGGGGCCGCCGGGGGTCAGCAAGGGGGTGCCGGTGGCCAGTGTCGGACGCAGGCCCACGGGTTGCACCGTGTCGGCCACGGCCAGGCAATCCACGCCGGGATGCAGGCAGATGCCCGCGGCCCCGGTGCATAACCGTTCGACATCCGCGCGCAGCAGGGGCAGGGGATCGGGCAGGGCCTTTTGCACCAGGACGCCGTGGGTGCATTCCTCTAGCGACAACAGGCCGGTCCCGCGCGCCAAGTCCCAGGTCAGGGTCAAACGGATGCGCCCGGACAGATGCCCGCCGCCGCGGTCCAGCGTGACCTGATAACGCCGCGCGCCCCAGCGATGCGCCAGCACCACATGGCTGCCCGCGGTGATCTGGATTGACAGGTGACGCGGCCGCGCGCCTGGCACATGCAGCAACAGCAGCGTGCCCTCGTGCAGATGGGCGCGGCCCAGTTCGGCCTCCAGCGACAGGCTGCCCCGGTGCAGCAGGCTGTCCCCCTCTGCCGGTGCGGCGGGGAACGGGGACCAGGTGCCCGCGTCCGGGCGCGTGGGATCGGTGACGATGGACCAGGTCATGCCCACCCCCGGGCGCCGCGGGGCGCCGCCGTTTCCGATCTGTCGCGCGTCTTGCGCATGCCGCCCCTGCTGCTGCCCCGTTTCGCGCGCCGATCATTGCCCAAAAGCGGGAGGAGTTTAAAGGCCGCTCAGGATGCCGGACCGACCGGGCCGCTGGAAAGGTCGCGCCTGTCACCCGCCCGCCGGCCGCCGCGTTGCGCGGCCGAAAGGGGGGGCGCGGCCGGTTGCCCGGCCCGGTTTGCGGCAATGCACCGCCGCCGGTCCCCGTGGCGAAGGGGGCAGCCCGCCGTTGCAGCCTTTGGGCGCGCGGGCTATCGCTGGGGGCAGACCTGACAAAGGAACCGCGCCATGACCCAGCCCACCGATCCCGTCGCCCTGACCGCAGAGCTGGTCCGCTGCCCGTCCGTCACCCCGACAGAGGGCGGCGCGCTGCGCCTGCTTGAAACCCGGCTGGCCGCTGCGGGCTTTACCTGCCAGCGGGTGGATCGCGGCGGCGTGGCCAACCTGTTCGCCCGCTGGGGGGCGCATGGCCATCCCGATACGTTCGGCTTTAACGGGCATACGGATGTGGTGCCCGCAGGCGACACCGCCGCCTGGACGCACGATCCCTTTGGTGCGGCGCAACAGGGCGGCTGGTTGTGGGGGCGCGGGGCGGTGGACATGAAATCCGGCGTGGCGGCCTTCGTCGCGGCGGCGATCGACTTCGTTTCCGAAACGCCCCCGGACGGGGCCATCGTGCTGACCATCACCGGCGACGAAGAGGGCGACGCGATCGACGGCACCACCGCGCTGCTGGACTGGATGGCCGATCAGGGCGAACGCATGTCGGTCTGTCTGGTGGGCGAACCCACCAGCCGCGACACCCTGGGCGACATGATGAAGATCGGGCGGCGCGGCTCCATCACGGCCTATTTCACCGCCCACGGGGTGCAGGGCCACGCCGCCTATCCCCATGCTGCGCAGAACCCGATCCCGGCGCTGGCACGGCTGGTGGAACGGCTGTCGGCCTATCCCCTGGATGAGGGCACGCGCCATTTCGACCCCTCTACCCTGGCGGTGACGACCTTCGATACCGGCAACCCCGCGAACAACGTGATCCCCGGCATCTGCCGGGCGACGGTCAATATCCGTTTTAACGAGGTGCACACCGCCGACAGCCTGACCGAGTGGTTGCGGGCCGAGGCCGACAAGGTAACGGACGAAACCGGCATCCGGTTCGACATGGACACGCGGGTTTCCGGCGAAAGCTTTCTGACCCCGCCCGGCGCGCTGTCGGACATGGTCGCCCGCGCGGTCGAGGCAGAGACAGGCCGGCACCCGGCGATGTCCACCTCGGGCGGGACATCGGATGCGCGCTTCGTCAAGGATCATTGTCCGGTGGTCGAATTCGGGCTGGTGGGCCGCACCATGCACCAGGTGGACGAGCGGGTGGAGATTGCCCAGATCGACACGCTGAAACGGATCTACGCCCGGATTCTGGCCGACTATTTCGGCTGAGGAAACGGGCCGGCGGTGTTGCGGCGCGACACGCCATGGCCGCCAGATGTCGCCCCTGGCTGCCATCCGCATCGCTTTCCGGCTGACGAAACCGGCCGCGCGTGATACCCCGTGCCCATGGCCCGTATCCCCTCCAAATCCGAACTGCTCGACTGGATCGCCGACAATCCCGGCAAGACCGCCAAGCGCGACATCGCCAAGGCGTTCGGCATCAAGGGTGCCGAGCGGATCGACCTGAAACGCCTGCTGAAAGAGCTGGAGGCCGAGGGCCACCTGGAAAAACGGCGCAAGACCTATCGCGACCCCGACAAGCTGCCCCCGGTCACGGTGTTGCAGGTGCTGGCCCCCAACGATCAGGGCGATCTGTTCGCCAAGCCGCTGGAATGGCATGGCGAGGGCGCCGCGCCGCGGGTGCTGTTCATGGCCCGTGCCTCGGACCCCGCCCTGGGCGAGGGCGACCGCATCCTGGCCAAGCTGCAAGAGGTCCGCGCCGAGGATCACGCCTACGAGGCCCGACTGATCCGCAAGATCGGCGCCAACCCCAAGCGCATCCTGGGCATCTTCCGCAAGGGAACCGAGGGCGGGCGGATCGTGCCCATCGACAAGGGCGCGGACAAGGAATGGACCGTTGGCCGCGACGCCACCCACGGCGCCAAGGATGGCGAGTTGGTCGAGGCCGAACAGGCCGGGCCGCGCGGCCGTATGGGCCTGCCCAAGGCGCGCATCGTGGAACGGCTGGGCGACCCCACCGCACCCAAGGCCGTAAGCCTGATCGCGATCCACCAGCATGGCATCCCCGACGAATTCCCCGACGCCGTGATCGCCGAGGCCGACCGCGCCAAACCTGCGGGCCTGGGCGAGCGCGAGGATTTGCGCCACCTGCCGCTGGTCACCATCGACCCGGCAGATGCCCGCGACCGCGACGACGCGGTGCTGGCGATCCCCGATGACGACCCGAAAAACGAGGGCGGGTTTTTGCTGTGGGTGGCGATTGCCGACGTGGCCCATTACGTGCGCCCCGGCAGCGCGCTGGACCGCGAGGCGCGCAAGCGCGGCAATTCCAGCTACTTCCCCGACCGGGTGGTGCCGATGCTGCCCGACCGTCTGTCGGGCGATCTGTGTTCGCTGCATGAGGATGTGCCGCGTGCCTGCCTGGCCGTGCGGATGAAGATTGACGCCCATGGCCGCAAGCTGTCCCACCGCTTTACCCGCGGGCTGATGCAATCCTCTGCCGCCTTTACCTATCAAGAGGTGCAAGCGGCGCAGGACGGCGCCCCGAACGACCACACCGCGCCCCTGCTGGAACAGGTGATTCACCCGCTGTTCGCCGCCTATGCCGCGCTGACCCGCGCGCGCGAGGCACGCCAGCCGCTGGATCTGGACCTGCCCGAACGGCGCATCGTGCTGACCGAGGACGGGCATGTGGAATCGGTAAAATTCCGCGACCGGCTGGACGCCCATCGGCTGATCGAGGAATTCATGGTGCTGGCCAACGTGGCTGCGGCCGAGGAACTGACCCGCCTGCGCCGCCCGCTGCTGTTCCGCGCGCACGAAGAACCCAGCCCCGAAAAACTGGATGCCCTGCGCGAGGTGGCCGCCGCCTCTGGCTTTACCCTGGCCAAGGGGCAGGTGTTGCAGACCCGGCACCTGAACGACCTGCTGGACCAGGCGATGGGCAGCGAGTTTTCGGAACTCATCAACCTGTCCACCCTGCGATCCATGACGCAGGCCTATTACACGCCCGAACATATCGGCCATTTCGGGCTGGCGCTGCGCCACTACGCCCATTTCACCTCGCCCATTCGCCGCTATGCCGACCTGATCGTGCACCGCGCGCTGATTACCGCCCATGGCTGGGGCAAGGACGGGTTGTCGCCCACCGATATAGACGAGCTGGAAGCGACCGCCGAACATATCAGCGACACCGAGCGGCGGTCGATGGCGGCTGAACGCGACACAACCGACCGTTACCTTGCCGCCTATCTGTCGGAAAGGGTGGGCAATGAATTCGAGGGCCGGATTTCCGGCATCGCCCGGTTCGGCGTTTTCGTCACGCTGGATGAAACCGGCGCCGACGGGCTGATCCCGATCCGCGAACTGGGCAACGAGTATTTCCATTTCGACCGCGAGGCGCAGACCCTGATGGGGGCCGATTCGGGGCTGGAAATCGGCATCGGCCAACGCGTCACCGTACGCCTGGCCGAGGCGGTGCCGGTCACCGGCGGGCTGACGCTGGAACTGCTGGCGCTGGACGACAAGGCCCTGCCCAAGGGGGGGCGGCGGTCGGGCGGCAAGCCGCCGAAACGCAAGCTGGCCCGCGCCAAGGGCAAGGCCAGGGCGACCAAGGCGAAACGCAAGGTCACGCGCACCCGCCGCTAGGCGGAAACCGGCGAATGCGCACAGGCGTGAACAGGACACGCTTTGCCGGCGTTTCCATGGGCGCTACACTCGACCCAAACGAAAAGGTCCGAGCAGATGCCCGTTACACGACTTCTCGCTGCGGCGCTTGCCGCCACGATGGCGCTTACCCCGCTGGCCGGTGCGGCGGGGCTGGACAGCACGGTGCGGCCGGTGGCCCGCCCCATGCCGATCGACGCCAGCCCGCGCCCCGAACCCCGCCCCGCCGTCACCCGAGAGGCCAGCTTGGAACCCGTGCAGATCTCGACCGCGAACCGGGGCTTTCAGCGCTGGATTCAGGACTTCCGCGCCCGTGCCCTGGCCCAGGGCATCTCGGTCCGGGTGTTCGACCGGGCCTTTTCGGACGTGCGCTACAATGCCGACGTGATTTCGCGCGACCGCAACCAGTCGGAATTCACCAAGACGATCTGGGATTACCTCGACAGCGCGGCCTCGGCCACGCGGATCAGGAACGGGCGCGCCGCCCTGCGCGAACACGCCCGCCTGCTGGACCGGATCGAGGCGCGCTACGGCGTCGACAAGGAGGTGGTCGTTGCCGTCTGGGGCCTGGAAAGCGCCTACGGCACCTATCGTGGTAACACCCCGATCATCGAGGCGCTGGCCACGCTGGCCTATGACGGGCGGCGCGGGCGGTTTTTCGAACAGCAGCTGATCGCGGCGCTGAAGATCCTGCAATCGGGGGATACGGATGCGCGCCACATGACGGGGTCATGGGCGGGCGCGATGGGGCATACGCAGTTCATCCCAACCTCTTACCTGGCCTATGCGGTGGATTTCACCGGCGACGGGCGGCGCGATATCTGGTCGGACGATCCTGCCGACGCGCTGGCCTCCACCGCCGCCTACCTGGCGCGGTTCGGCTGGACCAAGGGCCAGCCCTGGGGGGTAGAGGTGCGCCTGCCGCGCGATTTCGACGTGCAGCTGGCCGACCGCGACGTCAGGCGCAGCCCTGCGCAATGGGCTGCGATGGGCGTGCGCGACATGAACGGGCGCGCGGTGCCCGATTACGGGCGCGCCTCGATCCTGCTGCCGGCAGGGGCACGGGGCGCGGCCTTCATGATCTTCGACAATTTCGCGGTGATCGAACGCTACAACACCGCCGACGCCTATGTGATCGGTGTTGGCCACCTGTCCGACCGGTTGAAGGGCGGCCCGGCGATCCAGGCCGACTGGCCCCGCGGCGACCGCGCCCTGCGCTTTGCCGAGCGCAAGGAATTGCAGGAACGGCTGACCCGCGCGGGCTTTGACACGCGGGGCATCGACGGCAAGATCGGCCCCAACACCATCGCCGCCGTGCGCGCCTACCAGCGCTCCGTGGGGCTGATCCCCGACGGCTATGCCAGCCTGGACCTGCTGAAACGGCTGCGTTAGGGGCGAAGTTGGTCGCCGCGCCCGTTCTGTGGCGTTCCGCAGGCGGCAAGGGACCGACATGGGTATTTGACCCAAGAAGAAGACAAGGGCGCGCCTTGCCCCTTCTTCTTGGTAAAAATACCCATGGCCTGACGGGCAAGCCGGGCACGCGGCCGCTGGATCAGACCACCACCTCTCGCGCGACCTGCTCGCCGACCCCGAACACCCGCTTGTAGCGGGCGATCTCGTCCTCGGGGCCCATCGCCTTCATCGGGTTGTCGGACAGTTTCACCGTGGGGCGGCCATTGGCGCTGACCGCCTTGCAGACCAGTGAGAACGGGGCCAGCCCGTCATCGGGGACCAGTCCGCGGAAATCGTTGGTCAACAGCGTCCCCCAGCCAAAGCTGATCTTGGCCCGCCCCTGGAAGCGGTCATACAGGTCGTGGATCAGGTCCACGTCCAGCCCGTCAGAGAAGATGATGAGTTTCTGCCGCGGGTCTTCGCCCCGTTCTTGCCACCAGCGGATGGCGGTTTCCGCGCCTTCGGCCGGGTCGCCCGAATCGATGCGGATGCCGGTCCAGCCGGCCAGCCAGTCGGGCGCGTTGCGCAGGAACCCCTCGGTTCCGTAGGTGTCGGGCAGGATGATGCGCAGGTTGCCCGAGTGTTCCTCGTGCCAGTCGGCCAGTACCTTGTAGGGGGCCTGGCGCAGGTCGTCGTCGGTTTCGGCCAGCGCGGCATAGACCATGGGCAATTCGTGGGCGTTGGTTCCGATCGCCTCGATGTCGTGGCGCATGGCGATCAGGCAGTTGGAGGTGCCGATGAACTTGTTGCCCAGCCCCTCCATCATCGCCTGCACGCACCAGTCCTGCCACAGGAAGGAATGCCGCCGCCGCGTGCCGAAATCGGCGACCTTCAACTGGTCCAGCGGTTTCAGGCGTTCCACCTTTTCCCACAGCTTGGTCATGGCGCGGGCGTACAGCACTTGCAGTTCGAACTTGCCCAGCCGTTCCAGAACGGCGCGGCTTCGCAACTCCATCATCACGGCCAGCGCCGGGATTTCCCACAGCATCACCTCGGGCCAGCGGCCCTCGAACGTCAGTTCATATTGGCCGTCGCGCTGTTCCAGATAGTAGGGCGGCAGGCGCAGGTTCTCGAACCACTCCATGAAATCGGGGCGGAACATCTGGCGCTTGCCGTAAAAGGTGTTGCCGCGCAGCCAGGTGCTTTCGCCGCGGGCCAGGCTCAGGCTGCGGATATGGTCCAGCTGTTCGCGCAGCTCGCCCTCGTCGATCAGGTCGGCCAGGCGAATGTCGGTCGAGCGGTTGATGATCGAAAAGCTGACATGGGTGTCCGGCTTGTTGCGGAAAACCGACTGGCACATCAGCAGCTTGTAGAAGTCCGTGTCGATCAGGGACCGCACGATCGGGTCGATCTTCCACTTGTGGTTATAGACCCGGGTCGCGATGTCCACCATCGTCAGGGCTCCAGCACGATGGTGGCGTCCAGCATGGTGGCGCGCGCATCCTCAAGCGAGCCGTTGAGGTCGATGCCGCGGCAGGCGCCCTCCAGCACGGTGACGCCATAGCCCAGGCGGACCGCGTCCAGCGCCGAGTAGAGCACGCAGAAATCCATCGCCAGCCCGACCATGGTCAGCTTGTCGATGCCGCGGGCCGACAGGTGGTCGTCCAGCCCCGTGGGGGTTTCGTGGTCGTTCTCGAAGAAGGCCGAGTAGCTGTCGATTTCCGGGCGAAAGCCCTTGCGCACGATATGGTCGGCCTTGGCCACGTCCAGATCGGGGTGGAACGCCGCGCCGGGGGTGTCCTGAACGCAATGCACCGGCCACAGGATCTGCGGGCCGTAGGGCATGTCGATCACCTCGTGCGGGTTGCGCCCGTCGTGGTTGGCGGCGAAAGAGGCGTGATCGGCCGGGTGCCAGTCCTGGGTAAAGACGCGGGTCTGAAACTCGCCCAGCAGGGCGTTGATGCGGGGCACGATCGCGTCCCCGTCGGGAACGGCCAGAGCCCCGCCGGGGCAGAAATCGTTCTGCACGTCGATCACGATCAGGGCTTCGTTGGCGGGTCGCATGGGCGGTCCTCCGGTCTGGGTCGTGTCCGGGTTACGCACCCGCACCCCTCAGGTCAATGGCCGCCCCTGTCGCGGCGGGCTGGACGGCGGGGCGCCCGGGCCTAGGTCAAGGGGACGTTTTCGCCTGTTTTCGGGGGCTGCCCATGTTGCATGTCATAACGCCGTCGACGGTATCCAACCGCTCTGCCCTGCGGATTCGCAAGGTGCCGCGCGGGCTGTTCGGATTCGGGCAGGGGATGCTGCCGGCGGGGTCGATGGGCGGCAAGATGTACTGGCGGATGCTGATGGAGATCAACTTTCTGCGCTACTGCGCGGCGCTGATCCCCTTTCCGGTGCTGATGATGTTCTTTCCCGAAAAGGCGTTGCTGATCGGGCAGGCGCCAGCGCTGATGTTCCTGGCCGTGTTCCTGGTGGAATCGCGGGTTTTGTCGGTGGACAACCCCGAACGCCGCCGCCGCCTGATGGACCCCGAAGAGGCCGAGCGCGGCGCCGATACCCTGGCGGTGCGCGGACGCGAGGTGCTGACCCGGATCGCGGCGAAGCGCGGCTTGGCGGCCGGAGAGTTGCACCTGGTGGTCGAGCAATCCGCGCTGGCGCGGCTGGCGCCGGTCACCTTTGTTTCGGTCCAGCGCGCCGAGCCGGAACCCGAGGTGCTGGACCTGTCCGAGGAAGAGCGCGCGATCATCGAGAGCGACCTGTTCGACGCCACCTTGACCGAAAAGCACATGCATACCTGTAGCCTGGCGCTGAACCGTTTCCTGCATGACGTGACGCTGGAGGCGCGCAGCGTTTCCGCCCACGCACGGCTGGCCGCGCTGGCCACTGCCTGAGCCGGGACGTTCCGCCCCAGCCGCCCCTTGCGGGGGGCATGTTACCCTTTCGCCGTGCAATCAGCGGGAGGGCAGGATGAGCGACACCAACGCCGCGGCCGCAGCCGCCTATTACGACACGGGCGAGGTCGCGGATTTTTACCGGCTGGTCTGGGGCGGGGCCGACATTCATATCGGGCGCTATGAGACCGGGCAGGAAAGCATCGCCCAGGCGTCCGCCGCGATGACGGCGCATCTGCTGGATCTTGCGGCGCTGAAACCGGGCGACCGGGTGCTGGATATCGCCTGCGGCTATGGCGGGACGCTGCGCATGCTGGCCGAACGGGGCTGCCGGCCCGCGGGGATCGACATATCCCGTGTCTGTGTCGAGGAGGCGCGCCGCGCGAATGCGGCGGCGGGGCTGGGCGACAGGATCACGGTCAGCCTGGGCGATTTCCACGCGCTGGACAGCGACGCCGCGACATGGGACGCGGTGATCTGCCAAGAGGCTATCATTCACTCCACCGACCGCCCGCAAGTCTTTGCCGAGGCGTTTCGCGTGCTGAAACCGGACGGCACCTTTGCCTTTTCTGACATCCTGACGGCGCAGGGGGCCGATCTGGACCTGGTCGATGCGGCCTTTGCCCGGCTGGGTGTGCGGGGCGGTGCCACCCCGCGCGACTATATCGACATGGCCACTGCCGCGGGGTTCAACGTGACCGTGGTTCAGGAACGCCCCGCGGACATCGCCACCCATTACGACAAGCTGGCCGAACGGTTGTCCCGCCCCGTGCCGGGGCTGGACCCGCAGGCCGCCGCACGCATCGCGGACAGCATCGCGCGCTGGCAAAAGGCGCTGGCCGGGGCAAACATCACCTGGGCCTGTTTCGTCGCGCACAAGCCGGGCTGAATGCGAATTAGGCCGCCAGGCTGAGGACGCGGCCATAGGGCGGGCCGTTTGCGGGCGGATCGCCGGGCACGGCCCACAGCACGGGCAACCCCTTGGGCGGTGGCGGGCCGAACGGGCCCTGCAAATCGGTCAGGATCACGATGGCAGAGGGCGTCAGGGCCAGTGCCTCTTCCATCACGGGGATAAAGGATGTGCCGCCCTGACGGGTGAACAGGATGTCGGTGATCTGGCGTTCCCACAGCCCGCCCGCGCCCAGCACGGCCCGGTTGCGTACCGCCGTGTCAAAGACCAGCAGATGGGTTTCCGCCCCGGTGCGCTTGGCGATTCCGGCGACCTCGGCCGCGAACCTGGCCAGCAGCATGGTTTCAACGGAGCCGGAACTGTCTACGCCGACGACGATACGCGGAATCTCGCGCTGGCGTTGCCAGCCGGATTCAAAGGCGGGGGTCGGTTCGCCCGCCAGGCGCGCCGCGCTGTCGCGCGCGATCCAGCGGCGGGCGGGGCGGGTGGCCTGCGGCTGGGGGGCTTGCAGCACCGCGCGCGACACCAACCCGCGCAGGGCGGTTTCCCAGGGCGTGCGCACCTTGGGTAGGTCGGCCAGCCGATGGCCCAACATGCCCAGCCCGTGCCCGGCCAGGCGCCCGGCCTCCAGCGCGCGGGCCAGGCGCTGGCGCCACTCGGCCTCTTCCTCGCCGCTGGCGTCCTGTCCCTGCGCTTTGCCGCTGTCGATATCGGGGGCAAAGCGTTGTTGTTCGGCGTAATCGCGTGCGGCCTGGGCCAAGTCGCCGCCGGGGCGGGGGCGGTCGCCGCCTGCGCCGCACTGCCCGGTGGCCTTGCCCGCGCCGCCCCTGTCCGATCCGCCCGCGCGGCCGGGCTGGCGCCGGGGGGGCGGGTCGTCCTGCAACAGGCGGATATACAGCCGTTCCGCGTCGTAGCGGGTTACCGCCTCTTCGCCGGTCATGTCCTCGCGCGTGGTGGATTTCAGCAGGCCCGTCAGCCGCACCGCGGGGCGGGGCAGGATATGGCCGGTCAGCATCAGGGTTTCGTTGACGATGGCATCGGTCGCCAGGTTGAACAGTTCGTCGTCATAACGATCCCCGAACCGCACATGCATCGCCTGCGCCCGGTTGGCGTGGCGAAAGGCGATGTGCAGGATGTGATGCGCGGCCAGCCCCACCTGTTCGGGCAGGCTGAGGCCCTCGAACGCGGGGCCGTAATGGATCGCCCGCCCATCGGTCCAGGCCGGGCCATCGCGCAAATCGCTGTCGGCATGGCGGCACCACAGGGCCAGCGCGGCAAAGGCCGGGTCCTGTTCGGCCAGCTTTTGCAGCGCGCGGGTGGCGCGGGCAGAGTGGCGAAGGGGGATCACGCCAGCCCGGCCTCTTGCCGTTCCTTGGCGTAGGTCTTGTAGGCGTCATGGGACAGGAAGCGTTCGCCCAGCCCCAGATCCAGCCCCTTGCGGATCAGCCCCTCAAAGCCATAGGTCGTCAACTCGCCCAGGGGCATGCGCTTGAACTCCGGTTCCTCGCGCAGGCGGGCCAGGTCGCGGATATCGGCCATCACCTCGATCACGCCGTTCACGTTGCGCGCGTCCAGGATGCCGATCAGCCCGTAGATCAAGGCGTTCAGCCCGTGCATGGATGCCGGGTACAGCGCGATGCGCGCCTTGCGGTCGGCCTCTAGCATATCCTGCACCTGCACGGTGGCGGCGATGTCGTCGGCGATCATGGCAAACTCGGCGGCCACGGCCTCGCCCACGGTGCCGGCGATCAACACGTTGCGGGTGCGCCGGTCGGGCACGGCGGCCATGATCTGGCTGACCCTTTCCCAACTGCGGGGCGTGGTGGCAATCAACTGCCCCTCTGCCAGGGCGCGTTCGGTGGTGTCCAGCAGGTCGGCCCGCGTGCGGATGAAGGCCACCACCGTCGGGTGCAGCCCGCGTGGTACCGCGAAATTGTCCAGCCAGTCGGCGGCGGCGGCGCGCACATGCAAATGGATCAGCCGGTCCGACAGGGCGGTGTTCATCTGATAGGCGATTGCGCCGTCCTCTACGGTGTTGCCCGCGGCCACGACGAACACGTTATCGGGCAGGCAGTGGCGCCCCACCCGGCGTTCCTGCAACAGGCCATAGACCGTGGGTTGCAGCATCGGCGATGCGGCGGTCAATTCGTCCAGGAACAGGATCGCGGGATGCGCGATGTCGTCGGGCAGATCCTCGGGGCGGTACCACTTGGTTTTCTGGGTGTCGTGGTCGTAATAGGGCAGGCCGCGCAGATCCTGCGGCTCGATCGTGGTCAGGCGCAGGTCGAACAGTCGCGCGCCGATCTCGTTTGCCAATTGCTCGACCACCTGGGTTTTGCCCACGCCGGGGCGCCCGTGCATCATGTAGGACGCCAGCATGTGCCCGGCCGCTTGCGCCTGCCACCCGGCGCGCAGCACCTCCAGCGCCTCGCCGGCCGATACGGTCATCGCGTTTACGCTCATCCTGCCTCCTGCATCGTTGTCTGCCTGCCCGGGCAACCTAGGGCGGGTTGGCGGCGGATCACGGGGGGGTGACGGGCCAATACATCCCAAGTGAAACAATCAGGCTTTACAAGTCCGACTAAATAAATCAGGTTTGAGGAAGAGATTCCCAGCCAGCCGCATGGCACAGCCCGGAAACCTTCGAACCGCGATGGAGGTGAGAATGCGACAGCACCGGACAACCGCAGAGCCTGCGACCCAAGCCCGATCCACGACGCCCATGTTGCGCGATTTCTGGAACGAAATGATCGCCACCGGCCTGTTCGAGGTGTCCACCGGCGAACGGTTCGTCGAGCACATGATCGACCGTATCGAACGACGCCCCTGATCGACCATGACCCAGGACACCCAATCCAGCCAGGCCCCCGCCCATGACGCCCGCGACCTGACGGGCGGCGGGGTCTGTGCCCAGATCGTGCTGGACGGCACGGCCTATACGCTGCGCATCACGCGCGCGGGCAAGCTGATTCTCACGAAATAGTCAGATCGCGCCCGGATGCGCGCCCTGCGACAATCGCTGCATTGCCGCCACGCGATTCAAACCTAACTAAAGAACTAATGTTTACCGCGACCCCCGCCGCACCGCTGCGCGGGCGGTCTTTTTCGTTCGAGAGATCGCCTATGCCCGAGAAGAAATATGAACCCCGCCCCCTTGCCGTGCCCAGCGGGCGCCTGTCGCGCCTGGCCCGTTTCGGCGGCATGGCCTCAAACATCGCGGGCTCCATGGCCGTGGACGGCGCGCGCCATCTGGCCCAGGGCAAGCGGCCCCGCGCCAGCGACCTGCTGCTGACGCCTGCCAACGCGCGCAAGGTGGCCGACCAGCTGTCCCACATGCGCGGGGCGGCGATGAAGGTGGGGCAGCTGATTTCGATGGATGCGGGCGACATGCTGCCGCCTGAACTGTCGGAAATCCTGGGCCGCCTGCGCGCGGATGCCCATTACATGCCCGGCGGCCAGCTGAAAAAGGTGCTGAACGAGAATTGGGGCGAGGGCTGGCTGGGCAAGTTCCAGAAATTCAACGCCCGGCCCATCGCAGCGGCCTCTATCGGGCAGGTGCATCGCGCACTGACCAAGGACGGGCGCGACCTGGCGATCAAGGTGCAGTACCCCGGCGTGCGCAAGAGCATCGACAGCGACGTGAACAACGTTGCGGCCCTGCTGCGTTACTCGGGCGCGATCCCCAAGGAACTGGACGTCGCCCCCATGCTGGACGAGGCCAAGCGCCAGTTGCACGAAGAGGCGGACTATGAGCTGGAGGGCAGCCACCTGCGCCGCTTTGGGGACTTGCTGGCAGCGGACGACGCCTATGTCGTGCCGGAATTGCAGGACGACCTGACCACCAAGAACGTGCTGGCCATGACCTTTATCGAGGGTGTGGCGGTGGAATCCCTGGTTGATGCCCCGCAAGAGGTGCGCAACCGGGTGATGGAATTGCTGATCGACCTGCTGTTCCGCGAACTGTTCGAGTTCAAGGTGATGCAGACCGACCCGAATTTCGCCAACTACCGCTACAACCCGGAAACCGGCCAGGTGATCCTGCTGGATTTCGGTGCGACGCGGGAATTCAGCGACCAGATGGCCGAAGATTTCCGCCGCCTGATGCGCGCGGGCCTGGATCAGGACCGCGACGCGGTGCGCCGGGCGATCCTGGATATCGGCTTCTTCGCAGAGGATACCCAGGACAAGCACCAGAAGGCGATGATCGACATGTTCGAAATGTCGATGGAACCGCTGCACCGCGAGGGTGCGTTCGATTTCGCCAATAACGACGTGGCGCTGCGGATGCGCGATGCGGGCATGCAGATCGGGCAGGATCGCGATTTCTGGCACATCCCGCCGATGGACACGCTGTTCATGCAGCGCAAGTTCGGCGGCGTCTACCTGCTGGCCAGCCGGCTGAAGGCGCAGGTGGATATCCGGGCGATCATGATGAAGCACATGTAGGCGGGCACGGTGGGTGGAACCCGCCGCCCGAAATCGGGGATCACCCGCCCCGTGCCAGCCTGGGGCGGGGCCGTGCCCCAGCCCCCGTTGCAACATGGCCCCCCTTTCTCTATGCCCACATCCCAAGCTGAGCCGTGACGAAAGGCATCCCCTTGGCCAATACCCTTTACAAGCGTGACCTGCCCGACGGGCTGGACTTGGGCCCCGTGGTGGCCATCGATTGCGAAACCATGGGTCTGAACCCGCATCGCGACCGGCTGTGCCTGGTGCAGATGTCGGGCGGCGACGGCAACGCGCATCTGGTGCAGATCGAGCAGGGCCAGACCGAGGCCCCCAACCTGGCGCGGATGCTGGCCGATCCCAATGTGCTGAAGCTGTTCCATTTCGGCCGGTTCGACATCGCCGCGCTGTACCACACCTTCGGCGTGCTGACCGCCCCGGTCTATTGCACCAAGATCGCGTCCAAGCTGGTGCGCACCTATACCGACCGGCACGGGCTGAAATACCTGCTGTCGGAAATGCTGGACGTGGATATTTCCAAACAGCAGCAAAGTTCCGACTGGGGGGCACCCGATCTGACCGATGCACAGATCGCCTATGCTGCCTCTGACGTGCTGTATCTGCACCGGCTGCGCGACGCGCTGGACGAACGGCTGGCGCGCGAGGGCCGGACCGAGATCGCGCAGGCGTGTTTCGACTTCCTGCCGACCCGTGCAAAGCTGGACCTTGCCGGCTGGCCAGAGATCGACATTTTCGCCCATTGAGGCCGCACATGAACCGCGACACATATATCACCATCGGCCGCCGCGTCCTGACCCGCGAGGCCGAGGCGCTGACCATGCAGGCCGAGGCGCTGGACGACAGCTTTGCCCAGGCGGTGGAACTGATCCTGTCGGCGACGGGCCGCGTGATCGTGTCGGGCATGGGCAAATCGGGCCATATCGCGCGCAAGATCGCGGCGACCTTTGCCTCGACCGGGACGCCCGCGCATTTCGTCCACCCCGCCGAGGCCAGCCACGGCGACCTGGGCATGCTGGGGCGCGGCGATGTCTGCCTGGTGCTGTCGAATTCCGGGGAAACGCCCGAACTGGCCGACATCATCGCCTATACCCGCCGCTTCGGCATTCCGCTGATCGGGGTGGCCGGGCGCGCGGGCAGCACCCTGTTGCGGCAGGCGGATGTGGCGCTGCTGCTGCCCCCGGCCGAGGAGGTGTGCCCGATGGGGCTGGCGCCGACGACCTCTACTACCATGACGCTGGCCCTGGGCGATGCGCTGGCCGTGGCGCTGATGGAACACCGCCAGTTCACGCCTGAACATTACCGTGCCTTCCACCCCGGCGGAAAACTGGGCGCGCGTTTGTCCAAGGTCGGCGACCTGATGCATGCCGGGGACCAGATGCCGCTGGTCGCCGCGGGCACGCCCATGTCAGAGGCGCTGCTGGTCATCAGTCAGCGCGGGTTCGGCGTGGTGGGCGTGACCGACGCCGATGGCCGGCTGGCCGGGATCGTCACCGATGGCGATTTGCGCCGCCACATGGAGGGGCTGCTGGACCGCACCGTGGATCAGGTTATGACCGCCAATCCCCGCACCATCGGCGCCGACGCACTGGCCGAGGCGGCGTTGGGCATCATGAACGACCGGCAGATCACCTGCCTGTTCGCGGTCGATGCGCAGGGCTGCCCGCAGGGCATCCTGCATATCCACGACTGCCTGCGCGCCGGGGTCGCCTGAGGTCATGGCCTCTTACGACAACGCCTATTCCCGCTTTGTCGCACTTGCGCGGATCGTGCTGCCGTTGGCCGCATTGGGGCTGTTGTCCACGCTGTTTCTGGTCTCGCGCGGCGAGGAAGAGGGCCCCAGCCTGCCCTTTGCCCGCGTCGATGTCGAGGAGATGGCCCGCGAACAGCGTGTCGGTGCGCCGGAATACGCGGGCCTGACCGATGACGGGTCCGCCATCGCCCTGACCGCCGACGCGGCACGCCCCGATCCCGTGCAGGCGGGCCGGGCCAGCGCCGAAACCCTGCACCTGCGGCTGGACATGCCCGATGGCGGCCATGCGGAACTGACCGCTGCGTCGGGCCTGCTGGACATGCAGGCCGGGCATACCGTGCTGGAGGGCGGCGTGCATATCGAAAGCTCGGCCGGGTACACCCTGGATACCGAACGCGCCACCGCCGCGCTGGACCGCACCGAAATCGTCACCGACGGCCCTGTCGAGGGCCTGTCGCCGGTGGGCCGAATCAGTGCCGGGCACATGCGGATCACCGAGCAGGCAGAGGCGCCGGGGCAGTATCTTCTGGTTTTCAAGGACGGTGTCCGGCTGGTATATGACCCCGAGGGTTAAGGAGGATTGGCAGTGTTGCTTCGTGTCGTCATGGTCGCGCTGGCCATCGCCCTTGCCCCCGCGGCGGCGCCCGCGCAGGGCACGCAGATCGCCCTGGGCCTGTCGGATCACGATCGCAGCCAGCCGGTAGAGGTGACAGCGGAAACGCTGCGGGTGGACCAGGGCGCGGGCACCGCGCAGTTCCTGGGCGATGTGCTGGTCCAGCAGGGCGCGCTGCGCCTGTCGGCCCGCCAGGTGACCGTCATCTACGGCCCGGCCCAAGAGGACGCCCCCCGCCGTATCGCCCGGCTGGAGGCAGAGGGCGACGTTCTGATGACCCTGCAGGCCGAGGCCGCCGAGGCCGACCGCGCGGTCTATACCGTCGACGATGCGCAGGTGGTGATGACCGGCAACGTACTGCTGACCCAGGGCGACGGTGCGGTGGCCGGGCAGCGTCTGGTGGCCGACCTGGCCCGCGGCACCGGCACGATGGAGGGTCGCGTGCGCACCGTGTTGCAGCCCGCGACCGGGGCGCAGTGATGCGTGCCGAGCCTGCGCCAGTTACCGCCGCCCACTCGGCACAGGGCCTGTCGGTGCAGAACCTGCGCAAGAGCTATCGCCGCCGCCCGGTGATCCGCGATGTCAGCCTGTCGCTGGACCGGGGCGAGGTGGTGGCCCTGCTGGGGCCGAACGGGTCGGGCAAGACCACCTGCTTTTACGCTGTGGCCGGGCTGGTGATGCCCGAGGGCGGGCATGTCCTGCTGGACGGGCGGGACGTGACCGGGTTGCCGATGTATCGCCGCGCGCGGCTGGGGCTGGGGTATCTGCCGCAAGAGGTCAGCATCTTTCGCGGCCTCAGCGTCGAGGACAATATCCTTGCGATCCTCGAAATCTCGGTTTCCGACCGGCACCGCCGCCGCGAACGGCTGGAAGAGCTGTTGTCGGAATTCGCCATCGAGCATCTGCGCCGCGCGCCCGCGCTGTCGCTGTCGGGCGGGGAACGGCGGCGCGTCGAGATCGCGCGCTGCCTGGCGGCGGAACCGGCCTACCTGCTGCTGGACGAACCCTTTGCCGGGGTCGATCCCATCGCCGTGGGCGAGATCCGCGCCCTGGTGGCCGAGTTGAAGACGCGCGGCATCGGGGTTCTGATAACAGACCATAACGTGCGGGAAACGCTGGAAATCGTGGACCGCGCCTATATCCTGCACGACGGCCAGGTGCTGATGAGCGGCACCGCCCAGGAGGTCATCCATGACGAGAATGTGCGCCGTGTCTACCTGGGCCAGTCCTTTCGGATTTCGTGATCGCGCGTGTGGCGATGCGGGCGTTGACAGTGGGGGCCGGTTGGATGCCAACTTGGCCGGTGATGTATCGGGGGCGAGTCGTTTCCCGTGTTGACCAAGGGGCACGCCGCGATGCGCCGCCATCCGAACCCCGTTGACCCCGGCGCCCCCCTTCTTTAACGGGGGGCAACCCTGCCGTCGCAGGCAATTCTAGGAGTCAAGATGCAGTACCAGATCAGCGGAAAACAGATCGACATCGGCGAAGCCCTGCAAACGCATGTGCGCGAGGAACTGGACGCGGCCGTGGCCAAGTATGCCGAACGCCCGACCGATGCCACCGTCGTCTTTTCGCGCAACGCGCATGAATACGTGTGCGAGGCCACCGTGCACCTGTCCACCGGCCTGACCGCCCAGGCCAAGGCGCATGCGACCGAGATCTATGCCGCGTTCGACAGCTGCTGCGACAAGATGGAAAAACAGCTGCGCCGCTACAAGCGTCGGCTGAAGGACCACCACCGCGACCGCAGCGAGCCGGTCGAGCTGATGGGTGCCTCTGCCTACGTGATCGCCGCGTCCGAGGAATCCGAAGACGATACCGCGGAAGCCTGGCAGCCCATGATCATCGCCGAGATGGAAACCCAGATTCCCACCGTTTCCGTCGGCGAGGCCGTGATGCAGATGGAACTGGCCGGCAAGGACGTGCTGGTCTTCCGCAACGAGAAGAACGGCAAGATCAACGTCGTGCACGCCCGCGAGGATGGGAACGTGGGCTGGATCGACACCTGACGCAAAGCGGATCCGACGCGAAAGCGAGAGGCCCATGCAGCTGTCCACCCTTCTGAAGCCAGAGGCCGTGCGCGTCTTTGGCAAGATGTCCAGCAAGAAACGCCTGTTCCAGGAACTGGGCGAGATCGCGGCGGGCGCCTACGGGCTGTCCGCCAGCGAGGCCGTCGAGGCGTTGCAGGACCGCGAAAGCCTGGGGCCGACCGGCGTCGGCCATGGCGTGGCCCTGCCGCATGCGCGGCTGGCCGGGCTGGAGCATGTGCGCGCCGCCTTTGTGCGGCTGGAAAAGCCGATCGATTTCGATGCCGTGGACCGTCAGCCGGTGGATCTGGTCCTGGCGCTGTTCGCGCCGCTGAACTCGGGCGTCGACCACCTGAAGGCCCTGGCGCTTGTGTCGCGCACGCTGCGCGATGCCACCGTCTGCGAAAAGCTGCGCGCCAATACCGATCCGGCGACATTGCACGCCGTCCTGACAGAGGCGCAGGCCTCCAGCCAGGCGGCGTGATCTAGCCGCGCCAGGCGCGATAGCCGAAAGCCAGGTAATCGCGCCTGTACGCCTCGTGCGCGGCGTCCTCTATCTCTTCGTCATAGATGTCGGCCAGGGGCATTGGTCCCGGTTCCGCGCATGGCGCGGGCGCCGCTGCCGCCTTGCCCATTTCGGCGGCCAGGAAGGCCAGTTCCTCGGCCAGCCGCTCCTCGCGCAGGATCATGTCGGGCAGGACCACCTGTGCCATCCCCTGCAGGATGGCGGACTGGCTGGCCCAACTGCCATCCACGCGCAGCGCCGTCTGCCCGCCAAGGTTGCCCTTGAGAAACCGCAAGAAGCCCAGGAACGCCGCGCGGTGCGCCGCCGCGTCGTAATCGGGGCCGGCCGCCTGTTGGGGCAGGGGCAGCTTGTAGCTGCCGCGCAGGGTTTCGCGGATGCGGGGAAAACCGTCGGGGCCCGTGGGCAGGATATGCCTGCAAAAGGCCCGGTGCGCGCGGGTCAGCGGGTGCGTCACGACCGAAAAGCAGCGATGCCCGGGATGCGACCGCTGCCACTGGCGCAGCGTCTTTTGGGTGAACCCGCGCCGCAGCGCGCCCGGATCCGCCCCGTCCAGTGCGGCCAGCCAGGATTCGACGGTTTCGACCGGCCCGCCCTTGACCGGCAGATACAGCAGCCCGCTGTCGGGCGCGGCGACATGGCCGGGCACGGCGGGCCCGCGGCGCGGTTCGAAATTCGGCGTGCGCGACAGGTCGAAGCGGTCCATCTCGGCCAGGGCCCGCTGCATTTCCTCGAAATTCGTCACCTTCTGGGACAGGGGTTCGGGGTTCTGCTTCTTCAGCCGGGCGGATACCGCGTCCAGCCGCGCCCCGACGCCCAGAAAGGCCAGCAGGCCGTTCAGAACCGCCAGTTCGTTGATATCGTCGTAGCCGATATAAAAGGCCGTCTGCCCACTGGTTTGCAGCGCGCGCAGCAGGGTCAGTTGAAACCCCTGGATACGGTCGAGGAAGGCGGCGAATTCCCCGGCGTCGAAATCCACCGCCGCGCGGCGGGCGTGTTTCATGTCGGTCAGCCGCCATTGCCCGGTTTCGCCCGCGATCTTGCGCGAGATGTACGAATCTACCGGATTGCGGGTCAGCACGATCTTGGCGCAGCGCCGGTCGTCCAGCACCCGGTCCAGCACACGCGCATCGTGGTCGTGGAAAAAGCGAAAGCCGGGTAGCCCGTCGGTTTCCCGGCGCATCGCCGCCAGCAGGCAATCGGGGTCGCGGTCGCGGTCCTGCTGCGACACGCCCAGCATCGCGGTCTTGTCCTTGTGGCCGACGAAATGCGGGTTGAACGCCTCGCCATAGCAATGCACGCCCGGCACCGCGTTCAGGTTTTCCTCCAGGAAATTGGAGCCGGTGCGCATTTCGGCGAAGATCACGAAACTGTCGAAAGGGGGCTGGGCGGGCACGTCACTTCACCAGATAGGGTTTGTGGGGCGCGCGTGTGGGCGGCAACGGGTCCGCGCCGACCGGGAAATCGCCCATCAGGTAGGGCTGCATCCCCTGGTTTTTCAGGTTTTGCAGGAACTGGCCGAACCCGTCCAGGTTAACCATCGTCGGGGCCTCGCTCAGCCGTCTTTGGGTGCGCGGGGCGATCTCGTCGATGATGGTTTGCAGGGGTTCCATCGGGTTCTGCACGAAATCGGCCATCGACCAGATGCGCACCCGCGCCCGCGTGTGGGGCGAACGCAGAATATCCAGGTGGCCCTGTTCCACCCGTTGCAGATGCGCGGCGCGCTTGCGCAGGTCGACAAAGCTTTGCCGGGAATGGAACAGCGGCACGGCCCAGGCGCCGGTGATGACGGAAATCTGCGCGTTGGGATCGCCCGCGATGAACCAGCTGATATCCTGCCGGTCGCGCGGGCCGAACTGGAAACACTGCCGCTCGCCCCGCGTCGCCCAGATCAGGTTCGTCAGAAAGGCGCGCGGGTTGTAGTCGCGCAAGGGCGCGCTGTCGCACAGCGCGCCGTTATAGATCGTCTCGCCGCCCGCGAATTCCACCCTGTCGGGGTGATACAGGTGCCCGTGCACCCGGGTGCCCAGCGTCTTGCCCAGCCAGGTTTCGAAATTCACGAACAGTTCTGCGAACCCCTCAAAGACCGAGTAGCGCGAACAGGTCCGGCCGTTTTCCCACCCCTCGTTCGGAAAGCGGCTTTGCATGTACAGCCCCGCCCGCCCGCGCGTGCGCCGGTCCACCGCCTTGGAAAACAGCCGGTCGATCTTGCCGGGGTTGGGTTCGGCGCGGTTCTTGATCCCCGCATCGGGCGCCAGGAACGCATCGTACAGCCGGTCCGCGCGCGGCCATATCTTGCGCGCCACGAAACAATCGGACCGGCGCAGCAATTGCAGGTGGTCGTCGTAAAAGATGTGCGGCTTGCCCTGGAAATCGAACTTGGACAGGGTCAGCGAGCGGCTTTCGATCTGGCCGCTATGCTTGCGCACCAGCGTCTGGAAATAGCTTTCGTCGGGAATCCAGACACGGCTGAAATAGCGTTCATAGATGTCCCGGTCCGGGTCTTTCAGGATCGTTTCCAGCGTGCGGCGGGTCAGGCACCACCATTGCGACCCCAGGTGCGGTTCCAGCCCGTCGGGAATGCGTCGGCGCACCTTCAGCCGCCGTTGCAAGGCGACGTAGCGGTCGAACAGCTTGCGATGGCGTTTCCACGAAAACGGAAAACGCAGGGTAAAACGTTCGTGGTCCAGCCCGCCGATGGTCCAGGGGACATCCTCGGTGGTGACGGATTCGATGAAATCGGTGCGCGGGCGCTCTGCCAGGTAGGCGCGCAATTCCTCGACCGGGCGCAGGGGCAGGCAGGCGCCAGAGGCCAGGTAGACATGGTTGATTTCGGGAAACTCGGTCAGCGCGGTCTGAACCCCCGCGATGGCGGCCTGCGCGATCGACCAGGTGCCCCATTCGCAGCGGTAGCGCCGACAAAAGCGCACGTTTTCCAGATCGGCCAGCCCCGCGCGGAATTTCTGGACCTGGTCGCGCTTGACCCGCCGGTCGACATGGATGACCACCGGGCAGTCATGGGTCGCCCAGTGCCGCGCGACCGAGGCCGCCCGGTCCAGCGCGGTATGCGCCAGCATGACGAAGCCCACGCTCATGCCCAGTTCCCCTTGGACATCAGGCCCAGAATTTCCAGTTGCCGCCAGTTGATGTATTTTTCGGACCACTTGCACCACAGGTCCGGGTCGTCCTTCAGCACCGCGTTATAGGCGCGGTATTCGTGGCTGTTGGCGTAATGCTGGCGGCGGGTCATCTCCTCTGCGGATTTTTCCACGAAGGTATGCAGGAACTTGGCATGCAGCAGCGCGCCGCTGGCCTTTTCGCCGCCCCATTCGTCATAGACCAGGTTCAGGCCCCGCGGCAGCAATTCGTGCGTGGATTTCACATAGGTATAGCCGGGCCGCCATTTCACCAGCGGGATCTTGTTCAGCGCGGGCGCCCGTTCCGGCCGGTCGGCAAAGAACGCCCGTGCGCGCGGGCCGCCCTGGATCCACAGGTTGCCGAAGCGCTTGTTCTTTTTGATGGTGTAGTTGCCGCTGTCGAACCAGTTTGCGATCTCGAACGGGCTTTGCCCCTCGCGGTAGGGCACCGCGTCGATGGGGCCCTTGGGATACATGTCGATCAGCATCGCCCCGAACGACTTGATCGAGGAGGCATCCAGCCAGTCGGTCAGCGCGTTGATCGGGCGCGTGTCGCAGAACGGGTAGATGAAGAATTCGTCCACATCGACGGTCAGGCACCAATGCCCCTTGCCATACCAGCGGGTCAGCCAGTTCAGCCAATCGACGCCGAAACGGGCGCGCTTGTAGCTGCGGTCGGTGGTCCACAGCGACACGTCGGGCTGTTCGGCCAGGTATTCGCGGGTGCCGTCGTCGGATCCGTTATCGACCATCAGGAAATGGCCCACACCCATGTCGCGGTAGTATTTCAGGAAATAGGGCAGGCGGATGCGTTCGTTGCGCAGGGTGGTAAAGCACAGCACATCATCGGGCCGGATCGCGTCGGTGCGCTGCGCGACCTTGCGCAACTCGCGCCGCTTGCGAAAGGCGCGGATGCGCCATCTCTGGCGTTGCAGGCGCAGCCGATAGGCAGACACGACACCCATTCACACGCCCCCCCATGCCAGGGGGGCTGGGGTGGCCCGGTCTAGCCGCCGGTGCTGAACAGGGTGTCGAAATGCGCCTGCCATGTCGGAATGTCCGGTCCCGCTCTGTCCTTGTCGCCGGGCCGGCCCCGGCCTTGCGCGAATTCAAGGATCGCTTGGCGCCAAGGATAGGCGTCCCGTCCGCTTAGGTAAACGGGGAAGGCCCCCAAAGTCTCGCGGTAGATGGGTAAATCGGTACAAATGACAGGGGTTCCCTGGGCTGCGGCCTCTAGCGGGGGCAGGCCGTAGCCCTCTGCCAGGCTGGGCTGCAACAGGGCCGCGGCACCGTCCAGCAGCGCAGCGATGGCGCCGTCGGACAGGTCCGCACGCTCGATAATCGGCAGGCCGCGCGCGCGGGCGGCGTCCAGCCGGGCAAAGGTCCGTTCGTTGCGCCAGCCGCGCCGCCCGGCGATGACCAGGGTCGGTACGCCGCCCGGCGGCAGGTCGTCGGCGAAGCCCTCCCATACATCCAGCAGCAGGGCGTGGTTCTTGCGCGGCTCTATCGTGCCCAGGGCGATGAAATAGGGCGCGGTCGGCGGCAGGTCCGGGGGCAGGGCGGCCGGGTCGGGCCGGGGCGGATCGATGCCCAGGGGCGCAACCAGGCCGGGGGGCACGCGGCCCATCCGTGCCATGTGCGCCTGTGCCCGCGCGCGCGTGTCGGCGGAATTATAGATGACCATGTCGGCGCGGGCGGATACCCGCGCCAGCTTGGCGGCAAAGGCCTGCGGCACGCCCGCGCGCGCATAGTCGGGGTAATCCAGTGGGATCGTGTCGTGGATCATCACCGCAAGCCGCCCGCCCGGCACCGCCGCCAGCCCGCGCAAGGTGCGCGCGGTCAGGTTGGCATGCCCGACATTGTAACAGGCGGTGCCCGGCGGCAGGTGACGGCGCAGCATTCGGGCCAGCCCCGGTGTCAGGCAACGCCCGACCGCGTGGCGGCGCAGCAGACCCTCTGCCCGCGCGCGATCCGGGTGCTGCGGGCGCAGGGCGCGGTCGAACGGGCGGGCAGGCGGCCAGGCCCCGGCGCGCAAGGCTACGGCCAGCGCGACCATCCCCGCGCGCGTCACAAGAACGTACCCGCCCCGCGTCCGGGCCAGTGCGAAAACCGGCGTATCAAGGCCGCACAGCCAGTCCAGATAGGCCAGTTCGACCCGGTCGATGCCTGTCAGCGCGCCCGGGCGCCCTGCGCGCGAGATCAGGCGCGTGACATCCAGCAGCCGTGCCGGGGGCGGCCTATCGCGAATAGGGGCCGCGTTGGTGCCATCTCCAGGCATCGGCGATCATGGTCTCCAGATCTGAGCGTTCGGGCCGCCAGCCCAGGTCGCGTTCGGCCCGGACGCTGCCCGACACCAGGCGCATCGCGTCGCCGCCCCGGCGCGGGCCTTCCACATGGGGCACCTGGCGGCCCGTCACCGCGCGGCAGGCGTCGATCACCTGGCGGACCGAGTATCCCGTGCCCGAGCCCAGGTTGAACACCCGGCTTTCGCGCCCCTCTTGCAGCCATTTCACGCCCTGAACATGGGCGGCGACCAGGTCCATCACATGGACATAATCGCGGATGCAGGTGCCATCGGGCGTGTCGTAATCGGTGCCAAAGACCGTTAGCGCCGGGCGCTGGCCGTCCAGCGCCTGCAGCATCACCGGGATCAGGTGGGTTTCGGGGCGGTGGCATTCACCCACCTGCGCATCCGGGTCGGCGCCGGCCACGTTGAAATAGCGGAAGATCACCGATTTCAGGCCGTGGCTGGCCTGAAAATCGCGCAGCATGTCCTCGATCGCGCGCTTTGAGGCGCCGTAGGCGTTCAGGGGGGCCTGGGCGCTGTCCTCGTCCAGGGTCACGCCGTCCTGATCGCCATAGACCGCGCAGGTCGAGGAAAAGACCATGTTCAGGCAGCCGGCCGCGACCGCGGCCTCGACCAGGGTCAGCGAGCCGCAGACGTTGTTGCGCCAGTATTTGCCGGGGTCGGTCATTGCCTCGCCAACCTGGCTGAACGCGGCGAAATGCATCACGGCCACGGGGGCGTATTGCGCGAACACCGCGTCCAGCCGGGCGCGATCCATCAGATCGCCCTGTTCGAAGGGGCCGAATTGCACGGCCTCTTGCCAGCCGGTGGACAGGTTGTCGTAGGTGACGGGGGTGTATCCTGCTGCCGCCAGCACCTTGCAGGCGTGCGAGCCGATATAGCCCGCACCGCCCGTCACCAGAACATGCGTCATCCCGGCGCCCTTGTTACTGCGCCGCCTCCGAGGTCGCGACGACCTCGCGCAGGTAGGTGAGCAGTTCGTCGTGCAGTTCCTCGCGTTCCAGCGCGAAGGACACGGTGGCCTGCAGATAGCCCGCCTTGGACCCGCAGTCGAAGCGCCGCCCGTCGAAGCGCAGGCCATAGACGCCTTCGCCGTCGATCTCTTCGGCGATGGCATCGGTCAACTGGATCTCGCCGCCCGCGCCCTGCTTCTTCTTGTTGAGGTTGGACAAGATCCGGGGCGTCAGGATATAGCGCCCGATCACCGCCAGGTTCGAGGGGGCCTGGTCAAGGGGCGGTTTTTCCACCATGCCGCCGACCTTGACCCGGTTTCCCATATCCTCGGCGATGTCGAGTATACCGTAGGCGCTGGCCTTTTCGCGGGGCACCTCCATGGCGGCGACCATGTTGCCGCCGGTTTCCTGATACGCCTCGACCATCTGTTGCAGGCAGGGCGTTTCGCCCGCGATCACGTCGTCGGGCAGGATCACCGCAAAGGGTTCGTCCGCGATCAGGCGCCGGGCGCACCAGACCGCATGGCCCAGCCCCAGGGCCTTGTGCTGGCGGATATAGGCGATCGCGCCGCTTTCCATGTTGGTGGCCTTCAAAAGCTCCAGCAACTGGTCCTTGCCGGACTTGCGCAGCGACGACTCCAGCACCGGGGCGGTGTCGAAGTAATCCTCCAGCGCGCCCTTGCCGCGCGAGGTCACGAAGATGAATTCCTTGATGCCGGCGGCCCGCGCCTCGTCGATGGCGTACTGGATCAGCGGGCGGTCGACCAGGGTCATGATCTCTTTCGGGATCGACTTGGTCGCCGGAAGGAACCGCGTACCCAGACCTGCCACCGGGAAGATTGCCTTAGTCACTTGCCGTTTCATGAATGCCTCGCTTGTCTAATCGCCAACTGTTGAAGAAGCGCCCCGCCGCGCTGGAAAAGCCTAAAGCAAATCCCGGTTATCGCAAAGGCAAAGCCGCCGCGTTTACCGCCCGGGGGCGCGCAGCGGGCGGACGGGTCGCAGGCGCGCGCATTCGTGGCGCAGGCGCGCGGGCAACGTGTACCAGCGGATCAGCGGGCCAGTGCGCTCGGATCGGCCGAACAGCCCGCCCGATTGCACCCAGTAGCCCGCCGGGGAAAAGCCCATCCGGTGGTAGCGCGCGGTATGGGTGAACAGAAACAGCGTTACCGGGTGGCCCTGCGCGGCCAGCCGGCGCGCCCGGCGGCGCAGCCATGGACGCCACCAGCCGCGCCCGGCCAGCACCTTTTGCGGGCGCGGCGGGGTGTCTGCAAAGGGCAGTAACGCGCTGTGGGTCGGGTGCACCGGGGCCGGGTCCGTTATCGTGTCGGCCAGGCCCGCGGCGATGCCATCCTCAAGCGTGCGCAACAGGCGCGTCAGGTCGCGCGGCTCTATCCGGCCGTCCACCAGGCGGGCCACCAGCGCGGCGTGCTGGCCCGCGCGCAGCTCTGCCAGGGCGGCGGGGTGCGCCTGGTCTGGGGCGAACTTGCGCAGGAACCGGACAGAGGACCGGCCGATATCGTACAGCGTGCGCGGGGTCCGGCAGGGACGGCGAAAGGGGCCGGGGGCAAAACCGTGATGCACCTGCGCGCAGGGTGCGATGGCCGTCACGGCACCCGCGCGCGCCAGCCGCATGTTCACGTCGGTTTCATCCAGGAAAAAGCGGTAGCCGGGGTCGAACCCGCCCAGCCCCAGCAGCGTATCGCGGCGATAGGCCATGTTCGTGCCCTCGGTCCGGATCGCGCGGTCGCGGTCGCCCCGGTGCAGGCTGGGCCGGTCGTCGGGCACATCCAGCGGAAAGTGCCGCGCGCAGTCATCGGTCCAGCGGGCCCGCCACTGAAAGGAAATGCCGTTGCGCCCCCGCACAAAGCCGCCCGCCGCCGCCACGCGGGCCTCGGCAAAGGGGGCGGTCAGTTCGCGCAGCCAGGTCGGTTCGGCCACCGCGTCGTCGTCGATGAAGGCCACGATATCGCCGGCTGCCAGGGCCAGCCCGGCATTGCGGGCCGCGGCGACGCCGGTTTCCTCGACATGCACGGTCTTGACGCGCGCGGCGAGGTCCAGTTCGGCCACCGCGTCCAGCCCGGCGCGGTCGGCGGCGACGATCACCTCGAACGGGCGGTAGTCCTGGAAACGCAGCGCGGTCAGGCAGAGTTTCAGCGCCGCGGGCCGCCGGTGGCTGGCAATCACCACCGAGACCGGCGGCGCGGCGCTCATTTTATCCCCATCTCGGCCATCATCGCCTCGATCCGGGCCACGTCGCTGGGGTTGTTCAGTTCCCAGAACTGGCGGCCGCGGGCCTCTACCTCGACGCATAGAACCGGGCGTTCGCGTTCCAGAAAGCGCAGTTGTTCCAGCCCCTCCAGCCCCTCCAGCGGGCCGGGCTGCCAGCGGGGATAGGCGGCCAGCGCCGAGGGGCGGTAGGCATAGACGCCGACATGGTGAAACACGGGTGTTTCCGCCTCGGGCGCGTAGTCCTGCCCGGTATAGGGGATCACCTCTTTGGAAAAATACAGCGCCCGGCGGTCCCAGCCGAAAACGGCCGTGGTGCCGCCCACCCGGCCCGCGCGGCGATCGTCCAGCAGCGCGGCCAGCGCGCGCCCGTCGCAGCGCAGCACGGGGGTTGCGACCTCTGCCACCGGGTCGGCGCGCAGGCCCTTGACCAGATCTTCGACGAACCAGGCGGGGGTCAGCGGTGCGTCGCCCTGCAAGTTGACGACGATGTCATACCCGCCCCCCAGGCGGTCGAACGCCTCGGCCACCCGCTCGGTCCCGTTGGCGCAGGATTCAGAGGTCATCACGACCTCGGCGCCAAAGGATTCCGCAGTGGTGCGAATGCGGTCGTCATCCGTGGCGACCACCACCCGGTCCACGCCCGCGACTGCCTGCGCGGCCTGCCACGAGCGCTGGATCAGCGTGCGCGCCTGTCCGCCCGCGCCCGTCAGCGCGACCAGCGGCTTGCCCGGATAGCGGGAAGAGGCATAGCGGGCGGGGATGACGACCAGGACGGACATCAGCCGGCCTTCAGCTCCACGCCCGGGGCATGGACGATGAAGAACGGGTTCTCATAGCCCGGCTTGCCATAGTCCAGCGGTGTGTGATCGTCGAAGCGCACGACCTGACCGCCCGCGCCGGTCACCACCGCGTGGCCCGCAGCGGTATCCCATTCCATGGTGCGGCCCAGGCGCGGGTAAAGGTCGGCCTCGCCGGTGGCGATCAGGCAGAATTTCAGCGAAGACCCGGCGCTGGTCATGTCCTTGACCGCGTATTTCGCGATGTAATCGTCGGTGGCCTGGTCGCGGTGCGATTTCGAGGCCACGACCATCAGCGCGCCGTTGTCGGGCGCGGACACCCCGATCGGTGCAACCGTCCCCACCGTGTCCAGTACCAGGTCGCCGGTTTCCTCTACGCTGCTGCCATCGGCGCGGGTGTAGAATAGCCGCCCCTTGGCCGGCGCATAGACCACGCCGCGCACCGGCTGTCCGTCCTCGACCCAGGCGATGTTGACGGTGAATTCGCCCCGGCGCTTGATGAATTCCTTGGTCCCGTCCAGCGGATCGACGATCAGGAAGTTCCGCGCGCTTTCGGCGTGGCTGTCGGCCTGTTCCTCGGTCACGATCAGCACGTCGGGGAAGGCCGCGGCCAGTTCGGCCGAGATCAGCGCATCGGCGGCCTCGTCGGCGGCGGTGACGGGGCTGTCGTCGGACTTGGCGCGCACGTCAAAGTCGTCGGCCTCGTAAATCTCCATGATCTTGGCTCCGGCCATCAGGGCGGTGCGGCGCATCACGGTCTCAAGCTTTCCGTAATCCAAATCGGCTCTCCTCAAGGGCGCGCGTTGTCAGCTTCGGTGAAATCCCTTATCGTGAGAGGGGGGCGAACGGCAAGAACGGGCAGGGCAGACCCGTAAAGGGCGGCATATATGTTTCAGCCGACACGACCTAAAACCGCCGTCGGCGGATTGTTCCAGATACTGGGCCTGATCTTTCACGCGACCGTGCGCAACCTGCGCATGGCCCACGGGAACGCGGTGATCGGGCTGTTGATGAACATCATGCAGGCCGCGGTGTTCGTGCTGGCCTTTTATATCATGTTCGCGGTGCTTGGGCTGCGCGGCTCTGCCTTGCGGGGCGATTTCGTCGTCTACCTGATGTCTGGGATCTTCCTCTACCTCACCCACATCAAGAGTGTGGGCGCCATCGTCGGGGCAGAGGGGTCGACCTCGGCGATGATGCTGCACGCGCCGATGAACACGATGATCACGATTACATCGGCGGCGCTGGGCGTGTTGTACATGCAGACGCTGTCGATGGTGGTGATCCTGTTCGTCTATCACGCGGCGTTCGGGCCGATCACGATACACGACCCGGTCGGGGCCTATGGTATGTTCCTGCTGGCGTGGCTGTCCGGTGTCGCCGTCGGGCTGGTGTTGTTGGCGTTGAAGCCGTGGTTGCCTGGCTTTGTCGACATGGCCAAGATGATCTACCAGCGGATGAACATGATCGCCTCGGGCAAGATGTTCGTTGCCAACACGATGCCGGGGTATGTGCTGGCCTTTTTCGACTGGAACCCGCTGTTTCACACGATCGACCAGGCGCGCGGCTTTGCCTTCATCAACTACAACCCGCATTTCAGTTCGATCAGCTACCCGATCTATGTCAGCCTGGCGCTGATCATGATCGGGTTGATGGGGGAATTCTACACGCGCAAATACGCGTCGAAAAGCTGGATGGCCGGGCGTTAATCCACCACCCGCAGCGTCAGGTTCAGCCGTCCGCCCTGTGTCAGCAGGCCCGACGATCCGGGCCGCAGCCGGTCGATGCCGTGATGCACCAGGCGTGCCGCGCCGCCCATGACCAGCACGTCGCCCGATGTCAGCCACAGGCTTTCGGTCTTGCCGCCGCGCTCCAGGTTGCCGATGCGGAACAGCGCGTCGTCGCCCAGGGAAATCGACAGCACCGGCCATTGGAAATCGGCCTCGTCCCGGTCCTGGTGCATGCCCATCCGGGCGCCTTCGGCATAGTAGTTTATCAGGCAGCAATCGGGGCGGCGGTCCAGTCCGGTGATCGCGTCCCACACCGCCAGCACCGAGGCTGGGATCGGCGGCCACGCCACGCCCGAGGGGTGCCGGGCGTCGTAGCGATAGCCGCGCCGGTCCGACACCCAGCCATAGCGCCCGGCCGAGGTCATGCGCACGCTCATCTTGCGGCCAAAGCGGGTTTCGGGCTGGAACAGGGGGGCGGCGGCGACCGCCGCGCGCAGGTCATCCACCATCGCGGCCTGTGCGGCGGGGGCCAGCCAACCCTTGTAGACCGCGACGCCGCGAACGGTCAGGTCGGGGGGTGGGGCGGTGTCGGGCATTGGAAAACCTCCTCACATTTCTGTCATGTGCTGCGCTTGCACGGTCTGGGGCCCCTCCTTATATACCCCGCAGACACGGGGTCCGGGGATGACCGGGCCTCTCTGGGATCGGGGGCAGGGGCCGCTGACGGGCCTGTTCCCACAACATCGCCGAAGAAGAGGTAACACAACATGGCCAAAGTCATCGGGATCGACCTTGGGACCACCAACTCTTGCGTCGCCATCATGGACGGTGCGCAACCCCGCGTGATCGAGAATGCCGAGGGCGCGCGTACCACGCCCTCTATCGTCGCCTTCACCGACAACGAACGCCTTGTCGGCCAGCCGGCCAAGCGCCAGGCGGTCACCAACCCCGACAACACCGTCTTTGCGGTCAAGCGCCTGATCGGGCGCCGCGCCGATGATGCCGAGGTGGAAAAGGACAAGAAGCACGTCCCCTATTCCATCGTCGACGGCGGCAATGGCGACGCCTGGGTCGAGGTGAAGGGCGACAAGTACAGCCCCAGCCAGATCTCTGCCTTCATCCTGCAGAAGATGAAGGAAACCGCCGAGAGCTATCTGGGCGAAACGGTCGAGCAGGCGGTCATCACCGTGCCGGCCTATTTCAACGACGCCCAGCGTCAGGCCACCAAGGATGCCGGCAAGATCGCCGGCCTGGAGGTTCTGCGCATCATCAACGAACCGACCGCGGCCGCGCTGGCCTATGGCCTGGACAAGAAGGACAGCAAGACCATCGCGGTCTATGACCTTGGCGGCGGTACCTTCGACATCACCATCCTGGAAATCGACGACGGCCTGTTCGAGGTGAAATCCACCAACGGCGATACCTTCCTGGGCGGCGAAGATTTCGACATGCGCATCGTCGCCTATCTGGCGGATGAGTTCAAAAAGGAACACGGCGTCGATCTGTCCAAGGACAAGATGGCCCTGCAACGCCTGAAAGAGGCGGCGGAAAAGGCCAAGATCGAGCTGTCCTCGTCCAGCCAGACCGAGATCAACCAGCCGTTCATCTCTATGGATGCCAATACCGGCACGCCGCTGCACATGGTGATGAAGCTGACCCGCGCCAAGCTGGAAAGCCTGGTCAGCGACCTCATCAAGAATTCGATCAAGCCGTGCCAGGCCGCGCTGAAGGATGCGGGCCTGTCCACCAGCGACATCGATGAGGTCGTTCTGGTCGGCGGCATGACCCGCATGCCCCGCGTGATCGAAGAGGTGACCAAGTTCTTTGGCAAGGAACCGCACAAGGGCGTGAACCCGGACGAGGTCGTCGCCATGGGCGCCGCGATCCAGGCCGGCGTGCTGCAGGGTGACGTCAAGGATGTCGTGCTGCTGGACGTGACGCCGCTGTCGCTGGGCATCGAAACGCTGGGCGGTGTGTTCACCCGCCTGATCGACCGCAACACCACGATCCCGACCAAGAAGAGCCAGATCTTCTCGACCGCCGAGGACAACCAGAACGCGGTGACGATCCGGGTTTTCCAGGGTGAACGGGAAATGGCCGCCGACAACAAGCTGTTGGGCCAGTTCAACCTTGAGGACATCCCGCCCGCGCCCCGCGGCATGCCGCAGATCGAGGTGACCTTCGACATCGACGCCAACGGCATCGTGAACGTGTCGGCCAAGGACAAGGGCACCGGCAAGGAACAGAAGATCACGATTCAGGCGTCGGGCGGTCTGTCGGACGACGAGATCGACCAGATGGTCAAGGACGCCGAGGCCAATGCCGAGGCCGACAAGACCCGCAAGGAACTGGTCGAGACCAAGAACCAGGCCGAAAGCCTGATCCACGCGACCGAAAAGTCGATCCAGGATCATGGCGACAAGGTCGATCCCTCCACGGTCGAGGCGATCGAACTGGCCGTGGCCGCGCTGAAGGACACGCTGGAAACCGAGGATGCCGGCAAGATCAAGGGCGGCATCCAGAACGTGACCGAGGCCTCGATGCGGCTGGGCGAAGCGATCTACAAGGCCCAGCAGGAAGAATCCGGCGAGGCCGATGCCGATGACGCCGACGAGCCCAGCAGCGTTGACGACGATATCGTCGATGCCGAGTTCGAGGATCTCGACGACGACAAGAAGCGTTCGTAAGGGCGCGCGACGCCGAATATGGCCGGCCCGGACCCCGGGCCGGTCGCGTGTTTCCGACAATAAGGACAGCTGATGGCAAAGCGCGATTATTACGAGGTTCTGGGCATCTCCCGCGGCGCCACGGCCGAAGAGATCAAGAAGGCCTACCGCCGCAAGGCCAAGGAGCTGCACCCCGACCGCAACGCCGACAACCCCGACGCCGAGGCCCAGTTCAAGGAAGTCAACGAGGCGCATGACGTTCTGAAAGACCCCGAGAGGAAAGCCACCTACGACCGCTTCGGTCATGCGGCCTTTGAGGGGGGCATGGGCGGTGGGCCGCGCGGCCCCGGTGGCATGGGCGGTATGGGGCAGGGCGATTTCGCCTCTGCCTTTTCCAACGTGTTCGACGACCTGTTCGGCGATTTCATGGGCGGCGCCCAGGGCGGGCGGCAGCGCGCCACGCGCGGGTCCGACCTGCGCTATAATCTGCGGATCACGCTGGAAGAGGCGCACCAGGGCCTGCACAAGACGATCAACGTTCCCGGCTCTATTCCGTGCGACGTATGCAACGGCACCGGGGCAGAGGGCGGCGCGGAACCGACCACCTGCCCGACCTGTTCGGGCATGGGCAAGGTGCGCGCGCAGCAGGGCTTCTTTACCGTGGAACGGACCTGCCCCACCTGCGGCGGCCTGGGCCAGATCATCAAGAACCCGTGCAAGGCCTGCGGCGGTGCAGGCCGGGTGGAAAAGGACCGCGCGCTGAGCGTGAATATCCCCGCGGGCGTGGAAACCGGCACCCGTATCCGCCTGGCCGGCGAGGGCGAGGCCGGGCTGCGCGGCGGACCGCCGGGCGATCTGTATATCTTCATCGAGGTGGCCCAGCACCCGCTGTTCGAACGCGACGGGCTGAACCTGTTCTGCCGCGTGCCGGTGCCGATGGCGACCGCCGCCCTGGGCGGCGAGATCGAGGTGCCCACCATCGACGGCGGCCGGTCGCGCGTGAAAATCCCCGCCGGCAGCCAGTCCGGCCGCCAGATGCGCCTGCGCAGCAAGGGCATGCCGCCGCTGCGCGGGACGGGGGCGGGCGACATGTTCATCGAACTGGCGGTGGAAACCCCCGTCAACCTGACCGCGCGCCAGAAAGAACTGCTGCGCGAGTTCGAGGAACTGAGCGAGGAAAACAACCCCGAGGGTTCGTCCTTCTTCAAGAAGGTCAAAAGCTTCTGGGACGGGATGAAGAGCTGACGCAGCCGCGTTAACCGTCTGTTCATCCCGCTGCGGCACCCTGCGGGGCATGTGCCCTGGCCCCGATACCGATTTTGGCGAACCGCCCCTGCCGCTTTTCGCGGTGGGGGCGGCGCCGGTTCAGGCTGGGGGATCGCGTCTGCCATCCTACATCCGCGATCATCGCAAGCGGCTGCGCGACCGTTTCATGCAGGGCGGCGCCGCGGCCCTGCCCGATTACGAATTGCTGGAACTGGTGCTGTTCCGTGCCATGCCGCGCCAGGATGTCAAACCGCTGGCCCGCGCGTTGCTGGATCGGTTCGGGGATTTCAACGGCGTGCTGTCCGCCCCCGCCCCCCGCCTGGAAGAGGTGCCGGGCCTTGGCCCCGCCGTTCTGGTGGAATTGAAGCTGGTGGAGGCCGCCGCGCACCGCCTGGCGCGCAGCTGGGTGATGCAGCGCCCGGTGATCTCTGGCTGGGACGCGCTGATCGATTACTGTCGTGCCGCGATGGCACATCGCGAAACCGAACAGTTCCGCATCCTGTTCCTGGACCGCAAGAATGTGCTGATCGCCGACGAGGAACAGGCGCGCGGCACGGTGGATCACGTCCCCGTCTACCCGCGCGAGGTGGTCAAGCGCGCGCTGGAACTGAACGCCTCGGCGTTGATCCTGGTGCACAACCATCCCTCTGGCGATCCCACGCCGTCGCAGGCCGATATCGCCGTGACCGGGCAGGTGCGCGATGCCTGCGGCGTGCTGGCGCTGACCCTGCACGACCATATCATCGTGGGCCGGGCGGATGTTCTCAGCTTTCGGGCAGAGGGGTATCTGTAGGCGGCGCCTCAGCGCAGCCAGACCTCGACCCGGCGGTTTATCAGGCCGCCCCAGTCGCTTTGATCGCAGGCGATCGGCAGCGCCTCGCCAAAGGCGGCGACCCGCAGGGCCACGGCCGCAGGGTCGGCCGCCGTGGCCCGCGCGCGCACCGCGTCGCGCACCGCCTCGGCCCGGTCGCGGGCGATCCGGCGGTTCACCGTGGCCGCCCCGGCCCCGTCGGTGAACCCCACGAAGATCAGCGTACGCCCGTTGAACAGCCCCGCCTCCAGCGCGCGGGCCAGGGCCGCGACATTGGCATGGGACTGCGCGTCCAGTTCCGTGGCCCCGTTGCGAAAGCGAAAGGTGCTGGTCAACCGCTCTGCCCCGTCAAGGATGCGCACCAGCCGCTTCAATTCGGACAGCGGAACCTCTGTCCCGGCGGTGGAAATGGCCTGGGCCAGGCGGTCGCCCTGCTGGCGCAGCGGGATACGGTCGCGCATCAGATCGACGAACCCCGCGCGGCGCACGACCAGCTGCGCGGTCGGGCTTTGCAGGTAGTCCAGGAACTCGCGGGCGAACAGCGGTAGGCGGCGGGCGGGCGTATACAGAAACAGCGGCGCGACGAAGGGGTAATCCTCGGTCTTGATCGTTTCGCGGGTGGCCAGCAGGCGCATGCCGCAGCCCCCGATCAGCGGCAATTGCCGCGCCGCGCGCGTGGCGGAATGGCGTGTCAGTCCCAGCCCCAGTGGATCGCGGGCCACGGCCCTGTCCAGTGTGCGGGCGTCGGGGTGGCGCCGGGCGCCCTCTGCCGGCGGTGTGTCGCCCAGCAAGCGGCGTGCCGCGGCCTGTTGCAGCCCGTCCCGCGCACCCAGCAGGTGTACGGATACCGGCGCCTCGGGGCCGTTCAGCGCGGACCAGTCGGTGATGTCGCCGCGCAGCAGGGCGATCATGTCGGCGATTTCCAGCGCCTGCACCGGGTGGCCGGGGGCAACCACCGGCACGATGGCATCCAGGGCCACGACATGGCGCCGCTCTGGCTGGGACAGATCGCCCAGCCCGGCCTCGCGCGCGCGGCGCAGTTCCTGGGCAAAGGGTTCGCGCGCGGCCATGACGATATCGGCCTCTTCGGCCACCAGATCGGCAAAGCCCTCGTCGGTGCTGCCCAGCCGCAGGCCGATTTCCGCGACCAGGTGGCCGTGTTCGCGATCGCTGAGGCGGAATAGCGTCAGCCCCTTGCCCGCGGCTGTGCGGGTCAGTTGCAGGCCGCGGCGGGCGGCGTGTGCCTCGATCAGGGCGGGCATCAGCACGGCGCCCAGGGCAGGGCTGCCCGACAGGGTAAAGCGGGCGACATAGGCCTCCATGTCGGGGCAGCCGGGGCCGGTGCAGATCACGCCCTGGCTGTCCAGGGTCAGGGGGCCGTAAACCGTGTCGACCCGGTAGAATTCGCCGTCAAAGCTGAGAAGCGTGCCGCTGACCGCGAACGCGCCATCGCGCGAGGTCAGGGTGACATCCTGCGCGGGGGCCATGGCGGGCAGCCCAAGATGAAACAGCGCGGCGAGAACCGCCGCGCGAATGAGAAACCGCATCCTGCACCGAACCGGGTGACGTTACCGTGCGGCGAGTGTCCAGTCTGGCGAGAGGTTTTTCAACACCAGAAATTCGCCCACTGCGCCGCAGTCCGGAACGGTCAGGTTCAGCGGATGCGCGGTCAGGGTATCGCCGGTGCCGGGCAGGGCGATCATGGCCGTCACGTCGCGCCCGCAATTGGCCGGTGTGATCTCCATCTCTATCGACAGGCGGGCGGTGGGCGCTGTCGCGCGGGTGGCATAGAGCTGGGCAATGCCGGTGCCGGGCAGGTCCATGCTATGGATGCGTCCGGTGCCGGTGGCCTTGCCGGGTCGCAGATGATCCACCGCGCCGCTCGCGGTGTCACCCTCGTGGACATGCAGTTGCACCCCGGCATCCGCCGGCGCGATCAGCCCGGCGCGCAGGTGCAGGGCGTCGGGGCCGGTCGGGGCGGGCAGGTCCACGCCTGTATCGTCGGCAAAGGCGATGCGCGTGGCGGGCCCGGCCAGGGACGGCAGTGTCAGCATCAGGCGTCCCAGATGATCCGTGCGGGCGGACAGGCGCAGTGCGCCCAGCGTGATGTCCGCCCTCTGGTTCAGGTGGCAGGGCGCGGCCAGCGTCAGGTGCAGGCCCTGCCTGTCGGCAGGGGCAAGGATAAGGTCCGGATCGCAGGGCAGGCCGAACGGCCCAAGCCGGGGCAGGGGGGGCGCGGCCGCTTGATCGGCCGGCAGGCGCGGCGCGGCGGGAACGCGCAACTGTCCACGTGTCCGGGTCGGGTCCGGCGCCTGGGGCAGACGGGGCATCCCGGCATCGGCGGGGGGCAGCGATACGATCGGGCTGAGGCGGGGCGTTGCGGGGCCGGGGGCTGGCGCCGGGGCCAGAAGGCCGATCAGGCTCTTGGTGCCGAACACGATGACCATGCTCAGCCCGATGGCCACCAGCCTCTGATGCCTTGGGTGCAGCTTCACCCGATCCTCCGAAAATACCGTTTCACCGTCCAGCGATAGCGCCCGATTTGGGCAGTGGTATGGCATCGAGGCGCCCTCCATGTGCGCGGCGGCGGTTGCATGCGGCGGCCCGAAAGTGTGACACTCGGGCCATGGCCCGCCCGGCCCCAGACCCGCAACACCGGAGAGCGACGTGACCGACCGGCCGATCCATGCCCAGAGTGCCGAGGATGTCCTGCGCATCGCGGGGGACAATCCATGGCGCAAATACCCCGCGCCCCAGTCGCAGGGCGACCGGCTGTATCCCATCGCCCGCCCGCGCCCGCGCCCGAGCTTTGCCATCGCGCCGGGGGACAGCATCTATGCGATGGGCTCGTGCTTTGCCCGCAACCTGGAGGGGGCGCTGGATCAGCTTGGCCTGGAGGTGCTGAGCCGCAGGCTGAACTATGCCGACATGGTGCCCGAGGACCGGCTGGCGGCGAATTTCCTGAACAAGTATTCCATCCACTCGATGCTGAACGACCTGGAATGGGCGCTGGACCCGTCCAGCTATCCGGGCGAAACGGCAGTATTCCACCTGCCGCGCGGCGCGAACATGATCTTCGACCCCCAGTTGGGCATTCCCAAGCTGCCGGGGCCGGTGGCCGATGTTCTGGCCTTCAAGGAGCGGTATTTCGCGTCGGTCGGCCAGATCTTTCAGGCCGACGTCATCATTCTGACGCTGGGCTATGTGGAAACCTGGTTCGATATCGGCCTGGGGCGCTACCTGAACCTTGCGCCGCCCCGGCAGGTGGTCGAGGCCCATCCGGGCCGGTTCGAGTTTCGCGTGCTCAGCTACGAGGATGTGCTGGCGGGCTTGCGCCGGTTCCACGCGTTGCTGGTGGCCCACCGCGACCGGCCGCTGCGGTTGCTGGCGACGGTCTCGCCTGTGCCGATGGCGGCAACCTTTCGCGATTGCGATGTGCTGACCGCGAACGCCTATTCCAAGGCCGTGCAGCGGGCCGCGCTGGAACAGTTCGCCGCCGAAACAGAGGGCGTCGATTACTTTCCCTCTTACGAAAGCGTTGCCCTGTCGGACCCGGCGGTGGCCTGGCGGGCGGATGATTACCGGCATGTCTCTGGCGACATGGTCATGCAGATCATGGACAGCGTGCTGCGCGCCTATATGGGCGAAGAGGTGGCCGCGCAGACCCGCGAGGACACCCATCCCGACGCGACCATTCTGGCCGAGGCCCGCCTGCTGAGCCGTGCCGAGAACTGGACCGAACTGGCCGCGCTGCTGGATGCGGACCCTGCGGTGATGGACCGCCACCCCAACCTGATCGGCATGCGGGCCACCGCCTGCAAGGCCCTGGGCGATCTGGACGGCTGCTATGCGATCCTGCATCGCGGCCACAGCATCGCCCCGGAGCAGCCCGGTTTCGTGGAACGGATGGTCTGGGTGTCGGTGCATGCGGGCGAAACCCTGCGGGCGCAGCAGTGGTTCCGCTATCACCGCGACAATTTCCCTGACCGGCACGCCGATTTCCGGGCGCAGATCGGTGCATCGCTGGATGTGGCGTAGGCGCCCGCGCGCAATCGGCGCGAGCGCCCGCGTTCAGGTGCGGAAGATGCGGTAGATCGCGGGGATCACCAGCACCGTCAGCGCGGTGGAGGATGCCAGCCCGAACAGCAGCGAGATCGCCAGCCCCTGGAAGATCGGATCGGCCAGGATGACCGAGGCCCCGATCATCGCTGCCAGTGCGGTCAGCAGGATCGGCTTGAACCGGGTCGCCCCGGCCTCGACCAGCGTGTCGACCGTCACCTTGCCGTCCGGGTCGGCGTTTCGGATGAAATCTACCAGCAGGATCGAGTTGCGCACGATGATACCGGCCAGCGCGATGAAGCCGATCATCGACGTGGCCGAAAAGGGGGCCGAGAACAGCCAGTGCCCCAGCATGATCCCGAGGAAGGTCAGCGGCACCGGCGTCAGCACCACCAGCGGCAGCCGGAACGATCCGAACTGCGCCACCACCAGGATGTAGATCCCCACCAGTGCCACGCCAAAGGCCGCGCCCATGTCGCGGAAGGTGATATAGGTCACCTCCCATTCGCCATCCCACAAGAGCACGCTGTCCTCGGATGACAGGGGTTGGCCGTGCAGCTTGATCTGGGGCTTGGGCAGATCTGCCCAGTCCATTTCGTCGATCCGGTCCTGGACGGCCAGCATGCCGTAAAGCGGGGCCTCGAATTCACCGGCCAGTTCGGCCGTCACCATCTCGGTATAGCGGCCGTTGTGGCGGAAGATCGGGTAGGACGCGTGTTCCTCGGTGATCTGCACCACGTCGCCCAGTTCCACCACGCCGCGCCCGCCGGGCAGGGCGTTTGCCGGGACCGGGGTGGACAGGACGCGTTCGTCGATCACCCGGTCGGACTGGTCCCGCGCCACCACGATGGGGATCGGCACGCGCCCCTCGCCCCGGTGGGAATAGCCCACGGTGGTTTCGCCGTTCAGCAGGCGCATCGTGTCCAGCGCGTCCGCCTCTTGCACGTCGAAAAAGGCCAGGTCCGAGGGGCTGAGTTCCGCGCGCAACCGCCGCGGCTGCACGCCAAAGCTGTCATCCACATCCACGATGAAGGGCGTATCCTCGAACGCCTGGCGCACCTTGGCGGCCACCGCACGGCGGGTTTCGGCGTCGGGGCCATAGATTTCGGCCAGCAGCGTGGCGATCACCGGCGGGCCGGGGGGCGGCTCGACCACCTTCAGCGAACTGCCGGGTGGCAGGTCCAGGGGGCGCAGCCGCTCGCGCAGGTCCAGCGCGATGTCGTGGCTGTCGCGCTCGCGGTCATGTTTGGGGGCCAGGTTGACCTGCACATCGCCCTGTTCGGGGTATTCACGCAGGAAGTAGTGCCGCACCAGCCCGTTGAAGTTGAAGGGCGCCGCCGTGCCCGCATGGGTCTGCGCCGAGATCACCTCGGGCATGTCCAGCGCGATATGGGCGACCGATTGGGCGACCGCATCCGTTGCCTCGACCGACGATCCCTCGGGCAGGTCGATGACCACCGACAGCTCCGACTTGTTGTCGAAGGGCAGCAGTTTCACCGTCACGTCCTTGGTATAAAGCGCGGCCATCGACCCGAAGGAGACCACCACCACGGCCAGCAGGAAGGTCAGGCTGATCCATTTGCGCGACAGGATCGGGCGGACCACGGCGGCATAGATGCGCCCCAGCGTGCCGCCGGGATGGGCGGCGTCGCCCTCGTGGTCATGTGTGGGGGCGCGGCCTGCGATTTTCACCATCAGCCAGGGCGTGATCATCACCGCCACGAAGAAGGAGAAGATCATCGCCGCCGAGGCATTGGCGGGAATGGGGCTCATATACGGGCCCATCAGGCCGGACACGAACAGCATTGGCAGCAGGGCCACGACCACGGTCAGGGTCGCGACGATGGTCGGGTTGCCGACCTCGGCCACGGCCTCGATCGCGGCCTGAACGCGGGTTCTGCCGGTGCCCTTCATGGCCCAGTGGCGGGCGATGTTTTCAATGACGACGATGGCGTCGTCCACCAGAATTCCGATGGAGAAGATCAGCGCGAACAACGACACCCGGTTCAGCGTGTAGCCCATGATATGGGCGGCAAACAGGGTCAGCAGGATCGTCACCGGGATCACGATGGCCACGACGATGGCCTCGCGCCAGCCGATGGCGAACAGCACCAGTGCCACGATGGAAATCGTCGCTAGGCCCAGGTGGAACAGCAGTTCGTTGGCCTTTTCGCTGGCGGTTTCGCCGTAATCGCGGGTGGTTTCCACCTCGATGGAATCGGGGATGATGCGCCCCTCCATCTCGTGCAGGCGATGCAGGACGTGTTCGGCCACGACCACCGCGTTGGCGCCCGCGCGCTTGGCCAGGGCCAGGGTCACGGCGGGGCGGCGGATGACCTCGCCATCCTGGCCCTTGATCAGGCTGGCGACGTGGTGTTCGTCCAGATCGTGGACAAAGGCCACCTCGGCCACGTCGCGGACATAGACGGTGCGCCCGTCGCGCGCGGTCAGTTCCAGATTGCCGATTTCCTCGGGGGTGGACAGGGTCTGGCCCAGCACCAGCGCGATCTGTTGCCCGCTGTCGCGCACCCGCCCCGCTGGCGCGGCGGAGTTCGCGCTTTCGACCTTGGCGACAAGCTGTTGCAGGGTGATCCCGTAAAGCGCCAGCTTTTCCGGATCGGGGGCCACGCGCAGGGCCTCTTCGGTTTCGCCGACCAGGTAGGTCAGGCCGACATCCTCGATCTTGGTCAGTTCGACCTCGACCTCGCGGGCGACGCGGGTCAGGTCGGCGGCGGTCAGGGCTGTCTGCCCCGCCGCGGGGCTGAAGGTCAGCGCCACGATGGCCACGTCGTTGATGCCCCGGCCCACGACCAGCGGTTCGGGAATGCCCGTGGGAATGCGGTCCAGGTTGGCAAGTATCTTGTCGCGGACGCGCAGGATCGCGGTGTCCTGGCTCAGCCCCACCTCAAAGCGGGCGGTGACCATCACCTGATCGTCGCCGGTCTGGGAATAGACGTGCTCGACCTCGTCGATGCCCTTGACGATGGTTTCCAGCGGTTCGGTCACCAGCTTGACCGCGTCCACCGCGCGCAACCCGTCGGCGCGGACATGGATATCGACCAGCGGCACGGAAATCTGCGGCTCTTCCTCACGCGGCAGGGCCATCAGCGCGATCAGGCCCACGGCCAGCGCGGCCAGCAGCAGCAGCGGCGTCAGCGGCGAGCGGATAAAGCCGCGGGTCAGGTTGCCGGCGATGCCCAGCGGTGTCTTGCGCGGGGTGTCCCCGCCAGCCTGCGGTTCAGTCATTTTCGGTCACCACACGGTCGCCGGCAAACAGGCCGGACAGGATTTCGCGCCATTCCTGGCCGTCGTGGCGGACCAGTTCGCCCGGCACCACGCTGCGTTCCATCATGCCCTGGGGTGTGCGGACGGTGACGAAGTCCAGCCCCGCGCGGCGGGTCAGGGCGCTGTCAGGCACCAGCAGGGCGCTGCGCGACCCCACCGGCAGGCGCACGGGCACCCGCCGCCCGACAAAGCGGCCATCCAGCCCCGCAACCTCGACATCGGCCAGAACGCGGCCGCCCTCGATCTGCGGATAGACCTTGGCCAGCCGTCCGGTCGTGCCCTCCATCCCCGATCCGGCGCCCAGGGTGATCTCTCCGCCCTGTTGCAGGGTGGTGGCGTGGCGTTCGGGGATGGACAGGCGCAGGAACACGCCGCCGCCGCCGATCTCGGCCACGGTTTCGCCGGGGTTGATGACCGAGCCCAAGGAGATCGGCACCGACAGCACGACGCCATTATCGGGCGACAGGACCGCGCCCTCGGTCACCTGCTGTTCGATCACGCGGCGTTCGGCGCGGGTGCTTTCGATCTGGCCCTGCAATACCTCGACCTGGGTGCGCAACTGGTCCAGCCGCTGCTGGGTGATGACCCCGCGTTCGCGCAGGGCCGCGCCCCGGTCCAGATCGGTCTGGGCGGTGTCCAGCTGATTTTCCAGCGAGGTCAGCTGCGCATCGAGCGCCCGAAGCTGAAATGCCAGCTTGTCATCCTCGACCCGGGCGATCTGCTGGCCGGCCTCGACCCGGTCGCCCTCGGTCACGGTCAGTTCTACGACGGTGCCACCGATGCGGGCGCGGGCGGGGACGCGGTCGCGGGTTTCCACCTCGCCATAGACGGCTTTCCATTCGGTGATTTCGACGGGTTCCAGAACCAGCGTCTCGGCCGTGGCCGGCAGCGCCGCAAGGGCGGCCAGCAGCATGAGGATCGGTCTCAACATCTCTCGCTCCTTCTAGGGGTGGCCCCGATGATGCCCTGTCGCCCCTTTTCTGTGACACGATTCTGCGTGTGGGACGAACAAATGCAAATTTTTGAATGTATGGCCGTGAATCACCTGTTTGGCAAGGGGCAAGGACGATCGCCAAACAGGGGGGCGTGGTCAGCCAGTTCGGCGGGTCGGCCAATCGGTGCCGGATGCGCGCGCCGATCCTGCCCTTGGCGGCTGGGTCGAATCCGTGGCGCGATCGGACGCGCTGCCCAATTCGTGGGCGTGGGCCGTTGCCATGGCGCCCCACTGGGCGAAAACCGGCGGGAAACCCTTTGCAATTGCAGCAAGGGGGCCGCATCTTCGGGGCGCTGATACAGCCTTTAGCGCTACTGCGACCAAGCTATTTTGCCGTTATTTCCCTCTGGGAGTCCGCAACCCTGATGCCCATAACCGGTTTTTTCCGTTTCGATCCGCAGCTTTTGCACCTGTCCCCCGAGGTTTGGGCGCTTTTGCTGATCTCGGCGCTGGCAACGGTCATCGTGGCCCTTGCGGTTGTCGCGAATCGCCGCCCCCTGTCTCGCCTTATGCGGGAGCGCGATGACGCGCAGGCGGTGCAAAGTTCCCATACAGGCAATCCTCTGCGGTTGGGCGGGGTCGCGATCTTTGCGGGGCTGGGCGCCGGGATCCTGATCGGCGATTGGGAGGATGCGACCTTGCCCGCGCTGCTGTTGATGTCGGCGCTGCCTGCCCTGCTGGCGGGCCTGTGGGAGGATCTGGGCCATCGGGTTTCGCCGTTTCGCCGCCTGCTGGCCTCGTTCGTGGCGGGCGCGGTGGCGGTTGCGGCCCTGGGGTCCTGGGTGATGCGGGCGGATCTCCCCGGGCTTGACGGACTTATGGCATTTGCGCCGTTGGCGATCCTTTTGACGGTGTTCGTTTCGGCGGGGTTCTGCCACGCCACGAACCTGGTGGACGGGATGAACGGTCTGGCCGGGGTCATCATCATTTCGGCCAGCATTGCACTGGCCTTGCTGGCGCAGGGCGCCGGGCAGGGGGATCTGGCGCTGATGGCGGCCCTGCTGGGCGCGGCAATGGTCGGGTTCTTTCTGTTGAACTGGCCTTTCGGGACCATTTTCATGGGCGATGCGGGATCCTATGGCGTGGGGCATACGCTGATCTGGATCGCCTTTCTGTTGGCAGCCCGTGAACCGGACATCGCCGTTCCCGCGCTGTTGCTGATCCTGTTCTGGCCCTTTGCGGACACGCTGCATTCCATCGCGCGGCGCCTGTCCAGCCGCGCCCCGGTGTTCGCGCCTGACCGGATGCACCTGCACCAGAAGATGCGCCGCTTCATCGAGATCGTGTGGCTGGGCGGTGCGCATCGCCAACGGTCCAATCCGATGGCGACGCTGGCCCTGGCGCCGATGATCGTGATGCCTGTGATCGCAGGGGTACTGCTGTCCCATGACGCCCGGGCTGCGTGGATTGCGCTGGCCGTGTTCGGCGGGTTGTTCGCGGTGACCAATGTCGCGATCACCCGCATGGCCGTGCGGCGGCGGCGCAAGTTCCGGCAGGAAACGGAGACCGTGGCGCAGACCTCGGAATGTTCGCCCCTGTCGCATACATATACCGGCTATGGCCGCACCATGCTGGTGCGGATCTACCGCAAGACGGGCGAAAAGGACTGGCGGCTAGCGATCATAGACCGCGACAATGCCCCGGTTGAGTGGGCCAATACCTTTGCCACCGATGCCGCGGCCGCGGCCGAATTCCAGGCAACGGTGGAAAATGGCATGATCGGTGGGCTGCTGACCGACAACCCGCCACCGCGGAAGGACGCTCAGCCCATCAGCGCGGACAGGTAGCGGCCATATTCGTTCTTGGCGAACTGGGCGGCGCGCTTGGCCAGATCCTCGGCGGTGATCCACCCCTTGGCAAAGGCGATCTCGTCCAGGCAGCCGGTTTGCAGGCCCTGCCGCTGTTGTAGTGTGCGCACGAAATTGCCCGCGTCCAGCAGGCTGGCATGGGTGCCGGTATCCAGCCAGGCATACCCCCGGCCCATCCGTTCCACCTGCAACTTGCCCGCGGCCAGGTACATTTCCAGCAGCGTGGTAATCTCCAGCTCGCCGCGGGGCGAGGGCTGCACCTCACGCGCCAGGCGCGGTGCGTCGCCATCCAGGAAATACAGCCCCGTCACCGCGTAGCGCGAGGGGGGAACCGTCGGTTTTTCCACGATCTCGCGCACCTTGCCATCCGCGTCGAAGCCGACCACGCCATAGCGTTCGGGATCCGAAACATGGTAGCCGAACACCGTGCCGCCGCTATCCTGCGCATCCGCCTGGGCCAGCATGTCGGGCAACCCGTGCCCAAAGAAGATGTTGTCGCCCAGCACCATGGCCGAGGGGGCGCCGTCCAGGAAATCCTCTGTCAGGGTATAGGCCTGGGCCAGCCCGTCCGGGCTGGGCTGAACCACGTAATGCAGCGCAAGGCCCCATTGGCTGCCATCGCCCAGCACGCGGCGGAACTGGTCCTGATCCTGGGGGGTGGTGATGATCGCGATTTCCCGGATACCGGCCAGCATCAGCACGCTGAGCGGGTAATAGATCATCGGTTTGTCATAGACGGGCAGCAACTGCTTGGACACGCCCATGGTGATCGGATACAGCCGTGTGCCCGAGCCACCGGCCAGGATGATGCCCTTGCGCGTGGTCATGGTCCGTCCTTTCCAACGTCTGCGATGATGTCCGGCAGGGCGGCGCGCCAGTCCGGCCGGGCAATGCCAAAGGCCCGTTCCGTCGCGCTGCAATCCAGCCGGGAATTCAGCGGCCGCGCCGCCGGGGTGGGGTAATCGCGGGTCGGGATGCCGTGCACCGCGACATCGCGCCCTGCCGCGGCAAAGATCGCCTGGGCAAAGCCTTTCCAACTGGTGTCGGGTGTGCCGGAAAAGTGGTAGGTTCCCGCCTTGTCCGGGGATCTGGCCAATTCCTCGGCGATGGTCAGGCAGGCCGCGGCGATGGCCCCGGCGGGGGTGGGGCCGCCGATCTGGTCGTCCACGATGCGCAGGCTGTCGCGGGTTTCCGACAGGGTCAGCATCGTTTTCAGAAAATTCCGCCCGTGGGCTGACACCACCCAAGAGGTGCGCAGGATCGCAAAACGCCCGCCCGCTGCGGCAATGCCGCGTTCGCCGGCCAGCTTGGTCCGGCCATAGGCGTTGCAGGGGGCGGGCCCCTCTTCGGGGTGGCGGGGCAGGGTGCCGCTGCCATCGAACACGTAATCGGTGGAAATATGGACAAATGGTACGTCCAGCGCCGCGGCCGCGCGGGCCATCGCGGCGGGGGCATCACCATTGATGCGCAGGGCCAGGGGTTCATCCGCTTCGGCGGCATCGACGGCGGTATAGGCCGCAGCGTTGATAATGGCCGAGGGGGCGGCCTGGCGGATCAGCGCCGCGCAGGCGTCAGGATCGGACAGGTCGGCCTGATCCCGCGACAGGTAGCGGGCCAGCGGCGCCCGGCGCTGCAATTCCGTGGCGACCTGCCCGGTCGCGCCAAAGACCAGCATGCTCATCCGCCCAGCCCCACGCGCGTTTCGACACCGCCCTCGGCCAGAAGCGGATGCCACCACTCGTCATTGTTCAGGAACCAGTCCAGCGTGCGGGCCAGCCCCTCCTCGACCGAGACCGAAGGCTGCCAGTCCAGTTCGCGCTGGATACGCGCCGGATCGATCGCATAGCGCGCATCGTGGCCGGGCCGGTCGGCGACGAATTCCACCAGGTCACGATGCGGCCCCGCCGCCCGCGGGCGGCGGTCGTCCAGCAGATCGCAGATCGTGTGCACCAGGTCGATGTTGCGCCGTTCGTTATGGCCGCCGATGTTATAGCTGCGGCCCACCTGGCCCTTTTCCAGCGCCAGCAGCAGCGCCTCGGCGTGGTCCTCGACATACAGCCAGTCGCGCACGTTTTCACCGCGCCCGTAGACCGGGATCGGGCGACCGGCCAGCCCGTTCAGGATCACCTTGGGGATCAGTTTTTCGGGGAACTGGAAGGGGCCGTAATTGTTGGAACAGTTGGTCAGCACAACCGGCAGGCCATAGGTTTCGTGCCAGGCCCGCACCAGGTGGTCCGAGGCCGCCTTGGACGCCGAATAGGGGCTGCGCGGATCGTAGGGGGTGTCCTCGGTGAACAGGCCGGTCGCCCCCAGGCTGCCGTAAACCTCGTCGGTGGAGATGTGGTGAAAGCGGAAGCTGTCCGGCCGACCCTGCGCCTGCCAGTGGGTGCGGGCGGCCTCCAGCAGATTACAGGTGCCGGTGACGTTGGTTTCCACGAAATCCAGCGGCCCGTCGATGGATCTGTCCACATGGCTTTCGGCGGCCAGGTGCATGATTGCGTCCGGCGCGTGCGCGGCGATGATCCGGTCCAGCGCGGGGCGGTCGCGCAGGTCGGCATGTTCGAAACGGTAAAGCGGGCTGTCGGCGACGCTGGCCACGTTTTCCGGCCGCCCGGCATAGGTCAGCGCGTCGAGATTGATGATCTCATGCCCGCGCGCGATGGCCAGGCGCACCACCGCAGAGCCGATGAAACCGCAGCCGCCGGTTACGAGAATGCGCATCAGGCCCCACCCCACGCAAAGGGGGTGTCGATGTCGCGCAGCCAGGGGGCGGCGGCATCCTTGTCCGACAGCACGGCCGGGCCGGTCAGGCCCCAGTCGATGCCGATATCCGGGTCGTCATGGCGCACCGCACCTTCGCAGTCCGGGGCATAGTAGTCGGAACACTTGTAGATGATTTCGGTTTCCTCGCTGCGGGTGGCAAAGCCATGCAGGAAACCCGCCGGGATCAAGAGCTGGCGACCATTTTCAAAGCTCAGCTCGGCCCCGACCCATTGGCCATAGGTCGGGCTGCCGCGGCGAATGTCGACGGCCACGTCGAACAGCACCCCGCGCCCGCAGCGCACCAGCTTGGCCTGGGCGTGCGGCGGGGCCTGAAAATGCAGCCCACGCACCGTGTTCGCGCGGACCGAGAAGGAGTGATTGTCCTGCACGAAATCCAGGTCGATACCATGATCGGCAAAGCGCTGGCGGTTCCAGCTTTCGCAAAAGAATCCGCGCGCATCGCCGAACCGCGCGGGTTCGATCAGCAGCACACCCGGAAGGGCGGTTTCGGTTACCTGCACGACCTTGCCTCCGCTTTAATTCGCCCTTGCCATAGCAAGAGGCAGGGGCGTTGTCACGGGAAAGGGGGGTGCGTGATCGGGCCGTTCTGCACCCAGGTAAAACTGATGCACGCAGACATCCTGGGGGGCGCATCAAGACATTGAAAAAGTGCCTTTCCCAACGGCATTGTATTACGATGGGCGATATGTCCTCCTCGGGGTGGGTCGATCGCTGAGGAAAGAGTGCGACCACAAACGGTGGAACCAGCCGAGGAAGGATCGACGACCAGATGAAAAAGGCACTGATCACGGGCATCACCGGGCAGGATGGCAGCTACCTGGCAGAGCTTTTGCTGGAAAAGGGCTATGAGGTGCACGGGATCAAGCGCCGGGCGTCGCTGTTCAACACCCAGCGGATCGACCATGTGTACCAGGATCCGCACAGCAATCACCAAAGGCTAAAGCTGCATTACGGCGATCTGACAGACAGTTCCAACCTGACCCGCATCCTGCGCGAGGTTCGGCCGGACGAGGTCTACAACCTCGGCGCGCAGTCCCATGTCGCCGTCAGCTTTGAATCGCCCGAATACACCGCCGACGTGGACGCCATCGGCACCCTGCGCCTGCTGGAGGCGATCCGCTTTCTGGGGCTGGAAAAAAGCACGCGGTTCTATCAGGCCTCCACCTCCGAGCTGTACGGACTGGTGCAAGAGGTGCCGCAGCGCGAAACCACGCCGTTCCACCCGCGCAGCCCCTATGCGGTGGCCAAGCTTTATGCCTACTGGATCACCGTGAACTATCGCGAGGCCTACGGGATGTATGCCTGCAACGGGATCCTCTTCAATCACGAAAGCCCGCGCCGCGGCGAAACCTTCGTCACCCGCAAGATCACCCGCGGCCTGTCCAACATCGCCCAGGGGCTGGAGGATTGCCTGTACATGGGCAATATCGACGCGCTGCGCGACTGGGGGCATGCCAAGGATTACGTCCGCATGCAGTGGATGATGCTACAGCAGGACGCGCCAGAGGATTACGTGATCGCCACCGGCAAGCAGTATTCGGTGCGCGACTTCATCCGCTGGACGGCCGAGGATCTGGGCATCACCCTGCGGTTTCAGGGCGAAGGCACCGACGAGGTCGGCATCGTCGAAACCGTGACCGGCGACCGGGCGCCTGCGCTGAAACAGGGCGATATCGTGCTGCGGATCGATCCGCGCTATTTCCGCCCCGCCGAGGTGGAAACCCTGCTGGGCGATCCCACGAAGGCCCGCGAGAAACTGGGATGGCAGCCCGAGATTACCGCCCGCCAGATGTGCGCCGAGATGGTTGCCGAAGACCTGCAAACCGCCCGCCGCCATGCGTTGCTGCGTGAACACGGCATGGATTTCCCCGTCAGCCTGGAGGGCTGAGCCATGAAATACTACGTCGCCGGCCATCGCGGCATGGTGGGCAGCGCGATCCTGCGCCAGTTGCAGGCCCTGCAGGCCCAGGGCGCGGCGCTGGATCTGCTGACCCGTACCCATGCGGAACTGGACCTGACCGATCAGGCCGCCGTGCGCGCCTTCATGCAGGCCGAACGGCCGGACGTGGTGATCCTGGCCGCCGCCCGCGTGGGCGGCATCCACGCCAACAACACCTATCCGGCCGATTTCATCTACGACAACCTGATGATCCAGGCGAACGTCATCCACCAGGCCCATGCCGCCGGGGTGGAACGGCTGTTGTTTCTGGGGTCTTCCTGCATCTACCCGCGGGCCGCGGTCCAGCCGATGGCCGAGGATGCGCTGCTGACCGGGGTGCTGGAGCCCACGAACGAGCCCTACGCGATTGCCAAGATCGCCGGGATAAAGCTGTGCGAAAGCTACAACCGGCAACACGGGGTGGATTACCGGTCGGTCATGCCCACGAACCTGTATGGGCCGGGCGACAATTTCCACCCGGAAAACAGCCATGTTCTGCCCGCCCTGATCCGCCGCTTTCACGAGGCGGCACAGGCCGGTGCGTCAGAGGTGACGATCTGGGGCACTGGCACGCCCCGGCGCGAATTCCTGCATGTCGACGACATGGCCGAGGCCAGCCTGTTCGTGCTGGACCTGCCCCATGACACCTACGAGGCCAACACCCAACCGATGCTGAGCCATATCAACGTGGGCACCGGGCAGGACATCTCGATCCTGGAGCTGGCCCAGATCGTGGCAGAGGTGACCGGGTTCACGGGCCGCATCGGCACCGATCCGACGAAACCGGACGGCACCGCGCGCAAGCTGATGAACGTGGACCGCCTGGCCGCGATGGGCTGGCGGGCCAGGATCGGCCTGCGCGAGGGGATCGAAGGGGCCTATCGCTGGTTCCTGGACAACCGAGAAAATCTGCGCGGCTGAGCGCCCGCCATTCCCGCCATTCAGGAGTGTTTCGACCATGATCCATCCCGTCCTACTCTGCGGAGGGTCCGGCACCCGGCTCTGGCCGTTGTCACGCAAAAGCTATCCCAAGCAATTCACCCGGCTGGTGGGCGAGGAAAGCCTGTTCCAGGCCTCTGCCCGCCGCCTGACCGGCGAGGGTTTTGCCGCCCCGCTGATCGTGACGGGCGATCCGTTCCGCTTTATCGTGACCGAACAGCTGGCCGCCATCGAACAGGCGCCGCAGGCCGTCCTGATCGAGCCCGAGGGGCGCAACACCGCCCCCGCGATCCTGGCCGCCGCGCTGTATCTGGAACGGACCGATCCCGATGCCCTGATGCTGGTCGCGCCCTCGGACCATGTCATCCCCGACCCCGTGGCGTTCCGCGCCGCCGTGGCCACGGCCACGGATCGCGCGCGGGCGGGCCTGATGGTGACCTTTGGCATCACGCCCAAGCACCCTGAAACCGGCTATGGCTATCTGGAACTTGCCGCAGGCAGCGATCCCAAGGCCCAGACACCGCAACCCCTGGCCCGCTTTGTCGAAAAACCGGATGCCGCGCGCGCGGCCGCGATGCTGACCGCGGGCAACTACCTGTGGAACGCCGGTATCTTCCTGTTCTCGGCCCGCACGGTGCGCGCCGCGTTCGAGCAGCACGCCCCCGATCTGGTCGCGGGCGTCACCGCCGCGCTTGACGGCGCGGAGCTCGACCTCGGCTTTACCCGGCTGGCACCGGAGCCCTGGGCCGGGCTTGCTGACATCTCGGTCGATTACGCGGTGATGGAAAAGGCCACGAACCTGGAGGTGATGCCCTATCACGGGCACTGGTCCGATCTGGGCGGGTGGGATGCCGTCTGGCAAGAGGCAGGGCCAGACGCCGATGGCAATGTCTGTTCAGAGCGCGCCTCGGCCATCGATTGCCGCGATACCCTGCTGCGCTCGGAAACCGAGGACCAGCAGATCGTCGGCATCGGCCTGTCCGACACCATCGCCATCGCGATGGGCGATGCGGTTCTGGTTGCCCACAAGACCGACGCCCAACGCGTGAAAGAGGCCGTCGCGATCCTGAAGGAAAAGGGCGCCAGGCAGGCCACGGAATTTCCCCGCGACCACCGCCCCTGGGGCTGGTTCGAAAGCCTGGCCATGGGCGCCCGCTTTCAGGTGAAACGGATCGTCGTCCATCCCGGCGCATCGCTGTCGCTGCAATCCCACCATCACCGCTCGGAACACTGGATCGTGGTGCAGGGCACCGCGCGGGTCACCATTGATGACGAGGTGAAACTGGTGGCCGAGAACCAGTCCGTTTACATCCCCCTTGGCGCCGTACATCGCATGGAAAACCCGGGCAAACTGCCGATGGTCCTGATCGAGGTTCAGACCGGCAGCTATTTGGGCGAGGACGATATCATCCGCTACGAGGATCTGTACGCGCGCCGCTAGAGGGGTCCGCAGCGGCCCCTACCGCGGCGGCGACAGGACGGGATCGGGCGCGCCGTCTGAACGTGGGTGCGCGTCTGCGATCATGTATTGCGATTGGGGGGGGGGCGGGGTTCGGCGCTGCGGCGCCCGTGCGTTCCGCCGCGCTGCCCGGCAGATTGGCGGGATGGCGCCGGGCCGGTGTTTCGCACACCGGTCCGGCGCTGTTCATCAATCGTTGAAGTTCCTTGCGACGTCACGCGCCCGCAACAGGCCCGTGGCCGGCAGCAGCACACGACCCACAGTGTCGGACCAGCGGGTAACCGGATCCTTGGTCACGAAGATGATGTCCTGCGGCATGATCGGGAAGGATTTCATCATGATCAGCGTCGAGGCGTCTGTCAGGTCGAACTGAAAGACCACGTCGAACCCGCCGCTGCTGGCGTTGGTGCGGCGGAACACGAACACGCCCCTGGCGTTGGCGCGCTGGCGATCGATCCCGCCGACCTTGGCCAGGATCTCGGTCAGCGACTGCTTGCCGTTTTCCAGTTGCAGCGACCTGGTCGCGATCTCGCCGAAGATATAGACTTGGTTGCCGCGCAGTTCGGGCACATGCACGGTGTCGCCGGGCAGCAGCACCGGGTTATGCTGAAGCTGACCCTGTTCCAGGAACAGCCGCGCATTGATGGTGTATTCAACGCCGCGGCGGCGCAGCTTGATCCGTGACAGGTCGGATTCATTGCCCACGCCCGACGAGTTCAGCAGGTCGACCAGATGCAGCGGGACGTTGGTCAGGACGGTCGGCCCCGGATTGCCGATCGCGCCGGTGATCATGACGCTGTGCGCGCGAAACTTTTCCACGGCGACCTCGACCTGTGGGTCGCGCAGATAGGCCTGCAAACGTTCCGTCAGTTCGGCCCGGATTTCACGCAGGGTGCGGCCACGGCCGCGCACCTCTCCGACGAAGGGATAGAAGAACATGCCGGTTTCGTCGACGATCGGTCCCTCGCCCTGCGGCAGGCTGGGTTCGCCGCCGGTGGTGGTGCGCTCGGGCGTGGTCCAGACCTGAACGCGCAACTGGTCGCCGACCCCCACGCGGTAGGTATAGCGCGCCGGGCTGGGCGGCGGCGAGCCGATGTATTCCGCGCGCGGGCTGTAATACATCCCGACCGCATGTTCGATGTTTTCCGGCGTGACGCGCAGGACTGTCAGATTCGAGGGCAGTTTTTCCTGCGCGTTGCGGCTTACGGGGAACCGCATGTGCTCTCCACAACTGGCCAGGACCAGAAGGCAGCCAAGCATGAACGGGGCAAATTTCATTCCGGGTATGTCTCTGCTCTGTCGCTTTGCAAATTCCCCGGCCGCAAATGCCGGGCCGGTAGTTGGACGCACTCTAAGCGGGCATGTGCCCCGTTCCAAGGCCAACCTTCCCCCCGGTGCGGGATTTTCCGGCACGGTGTTGCATCAAAGGGTCGGGCGGCGAAAACGCCGCCATAGTGGCCCGATCACAACGATCAGGCCGCAGCACGCGCGGGCGACGCATTTTTCGTCTACCTACAGGCGTGCGAACGGGGTAGACGAGAGACATGTTGCACCGTCGCGCAGGACAGGCCGGGATTGTTGCGCTTGCCGCGCTTGTGGCAGGGGCATTGCCCGCGCCGTGGCCCGCCGCGCGGGCCCAACCGGTCATCACCACCGGGTTCAACACCTACGGCTATCCCGGTCTGATCGACATGCCCACGGCGCACAGCCGGCCTGATGGGGAACTGGCCTTCACTTCCAGCTTCTTTGCGGGGCAGTTGCGCAATACGGCGACCTTCCAGTTGTTGCCGCGTCTTTCGGGCAGCTTCCGCTACTCCAGCATGAAGGACATCCGCCCCAATGTCGGGGGCGCTGTGGTGAATTCCTATTTCGACCGCAGCTTCTCTTTGCATTACCGGCTGATGGATGAAACGCCGTCGCGTCCGGCGGTGGCGGTGGGCCTGAACGATTTCCTGGGTACGGGGCTGTATGCCTCTGAATACCTGGTGGCCAGCAAGACACTGAACGACAGACTGCGCCTGACCGGCGGGATCGGCTGGGGGCGGCTGGCCGGGGTGGGCGGCTTTGACAATCCGCTGGGGGTGTTTTCCGACAGTTTACGCACCCGTTCCGCCAAGGCGAAACCGCTGGGCGGGCGGGTCAATACCGGGAACTGGTTCCAGGGCGACGCGGCGCTGTTCGGCGGGGTCGAGTGGCAGGCCACCGAGCGGCTGTCTTTCGCGGTGGAATATTCCTCGGACGCGAACCCGAATGAATCGCCCTCGGCGTTCAAGCGTGAATCGCCCTTCAATTTTGGCGCGACTTACGCCCTGCGCCCCGGTGTCGCGCTGTCGGCGCATTATCTGTACGGCTCGGAACTGGGCGCGCAACTGACCATGACACTGAACCCCAAGTCGCCGCCGGCCTATGGGGGACGTGACAATGCCCCGCCGCCAGTGGTGCCGCGCGACAGCCTGGCCGCACTGGGATGGCCCGACGATGTGGTGGCCGAGGGTGGATTGCGGCAGAAGGTGGCCTCTGCCCTGGCGGCGCAGGGGATCGGCCTGCACGCCATGCAGTTGCAGGGCGACGCAGTGCGGCTGGAGATCGAGAACAACACCTACCCGCGCGAGGCGCAGGCGATCGGGCGCACCGCCCGCGCGCTGACCGGCCTTATGCCGCCGGGGGTGGAACGTTTTGTGATCGTGCCCGTTACCGCAGGGATGGCCGCGTCCGAGGTCGAGATCGCCCGCGGCGACCTGGAAACGCTGGAACACGACCTGCAAAACGGTTGGCGCAGCTACCAGCGCAGCCAGATCGGGGCCGCCGCTGCGGGGGCGCCGCCCGCCGTGCCCGGCCGATACCCGGCGTTCCAGTGGTCGCTGAAGCCCTACATCACGCCAAGCCTGTTCGACCCCGACAACCCGCTGCGCGCCGATCTGGGCGCCGAAGTGTCGGCGATGTTCCAGCCGATGCGCGGGGTCGAGGTTTCGGGCACCTTCCGCAAGAAGATCGTCGGCAACCTCGACCAGTCCACCCGGGCGTCTACCTCGGTGCTGCCGCGTGTGCGCAGCGATTTCAACCTGTATGACCGCGCCGGCGACCCCGAGGTCACCAGCCTGACCGGGGCCTATTATTTCAAGCCCGGCCAGGACATCTATGGCCGCGTGACCGCCGGTTACCTGGAACCGATGTTCGGCGGCGTCTCGGCGGAACTGCTATGGAAACCCGTCGACAGCCGCATGGCTCTGGGCGTGGAGGTCAACTATGCCAAGCAGCGCGATTTCAATCAGCTGTTCGGGTTTCAGGACTACGATGTGATGACCGGGCATGTGTCCGCCTACTGGGATATCGGCAACGGTTTCCATACGCAGGTAGATGCGGGGCGTTACCTGGCCGGGGACTGGGGGGCGACCTTTTCGCTGGACCGGGAATTCGAGAATGGCTGGCGGGTCGGGGCCTTTGCCACGCTGACCGATGTGCCCTTCAGCGATTTCGGCGAGGGATCCTTTGACAAGGGGATCCGCGTGACGGTGCCGATTTCGTGGCTGTCGGGTCAACCGACCAAGGACGCCTATACCGCCACCCTGCGCCCGGTCACGCGCGACGGCGGTGCCCGGCTGAACGTGGACGGGCGCCTGTATGACCGGGTGCGTCCGCTGCACCAACCGGAACTGAGCGACGGCTGGGGGCGTTTCTGGCGATGAGACATCCAGCCCCCAAGGCCGCCATCGCCGCGGCACTGTCCCTGGCCCTGGCCGGGTGTTCCAGCCTGCCCTTGCCGCGCTCTGCCGGCCCCGCACCCGACGCGCGGGCGCAACTGACGCGCGCCGCGTTGCAGGAACAGGGCCACCCGGTGATGTATGTCGCACTGCCCGCCATGGGCACCTCGGCGCTGCTTGCACCCAGCGGGCGCAACGGCGATGTCACGACCTGGAGCCAGGCAAACACCGTTTCGCTGTCCTTCGAGGCCGGGATACTGACCGCCACGCGGGGGCTGGGCGCAGACATGATGAGTGCCGAGTTGTCGGGCACCCGCGCCATGATGAACGGGGCCAGCCCCGAACGCGGCTATCCCCGACATATCGGCTATCTGGACGGCGAGTATCGCCAGCGGTTCCGTGGCTACCTGTGCAAGCCGGGCACACGGGCCGGCGAAACGATCACGATCATGGACCAGCCCCACCGCGTTACCCGCATCGAAGAGCGCTGCACCTCGCCCGAGGGCGGGTTCACCAATGTCTACTGGCGCGGCGCCAACGGCACGACGTGGAAATCGCGCCAATGGATCAGCCCTGAAATCGGCTATCTGGAGACTGAGTTGCTGGTTCGCTGAAACAGCGCTGCGAACTCCGGCAACTCTCGTCACCGCTGTAAATGCGCTGGACATCGGACGCCCTGAAGGGGGGCGCAGCCCCCCCCACATTGCACGGGCGGCGTTTATTTCCCGTAATACTCGCGGAACCAGGCGACGAATTGCGCGATCCCGTCGCGGTAATCAGTGCGCGGGGAATACCCTGTCAGCCCCTGCAACAGGCTGGCATCGGCCCAGGTGGCGGGCACGTCCCCCATCTGCATAGGCATGTAGTTGCGTTGTGCGCGAATACCCAGCGTGTCCTCGATCGCGTCGATGAAATCCAGCAGCCGGATCTTTTCCGAGTTGCCGATATTCACCACGCGCCACGGCGCCACCGGCGACAGGCTGTCGCCCTCGGGCACCTCGGCTGAGGAGGCCGGGCGCACCGGCACCGCGTCCATCAGCAGGCGGATACCGCGCACAAGATCGTCCACATAGGTGAAATCGCGGTACATGTCGCCGTTATTGTAGATGTCGATCGGGCGACCATCCAGGATAGCGTCGGTGAACTTGAACAATGCCAGGTCCGGCCGCCCCCAGGGGCCATAGACCGTGAAGAAGCGGAACATCGTCGTTGGCAGGTTCCACAGATGCGCATAGGCATGGCCCATGCTTTCGTTTGCCTTCTTGGTGGCCGCGTAGATCGTCAGTTGCGTATCGGCCTTCTCGGTCTCGGTGAACGGCATGTCCTCGTTCGCGCCATAGACCGACGAGGTGGAGGCCATCAGCAGGTGGCGCACCTTCAGGCGGCGCGCGGCCTCCATCACGTTGAAGGTGCCAATCACGTTCGCGTCGATATAGGCACGGGGGTTTTCAAGGCTGTAGCGTACGCCGGCCTGGGCGGCCAGGTGCACGATTTCCTGCGGGTCGCAAGCCTCGATCGCGGCGTCCAGCGCGGGTTGATCCTCCAGCATGGCCTCGGTCGCGGTAAAGCCGGGGTAGCCTTTCAGGATTTCGTGCCGTTTCTGTTTCAGACCGACATCGTAATAATCGGTCATCCCGTCGAACCCGTGGACGGTCACGCCCTCTTCCAGCAGCAGCCGGGCGAGATGAAAGCCGATGAACCCGGCTGTGCCGGTGATGAATACCCGTCGCGTCATGCGGAATTGCCCTAATTGTAGTGGTATTTGTAGCCGCCGTAGTAACCGTATTTGTGGCCGTAATGGCCATAGCGGCTGGCCGAGGCATCGAACTGGGTGAGGATGGCGCCGGACAGCGTCACGCCGCTATTGGCCAGGATTTTGCGTGAGGATTGAATCTCGGCCTTGGTGGTTTCCAGGTGTTTGATCACCAACAGCGACATGCCCGTCGCCTGGCCGATAATGCCCGGATCGGTCACCGCCAGCACGGGCGGGCAATCGACGACGACAAGGTCGTAATAGCCTGTTGCCTCTTCCATCAGTTTCTTGAACTGCGGGGCGGTCAGCAGGTCGGCGGGGTTGGGCGGGTAGCTGCCGGTGGGGATGAAATCCATCCCCGTTTCGGGGTCGGTGACCAGCACCTCTTCGATCCCGGCGCGACCGGACAGCAGGTCCGACAGGCCGGCGTGCCTGCGGGGCAGGCCGAACTGTTTGCGCAGCTTGCCCTTGCGCAGGTCCGCGTCAATCAACAGCACGCGGTTGCCCGCCTGTGCCGATACGATCGACAGGTTGAGCGAGATGAAGGATTTCCCCAGGCTCGGCGCGGGCGAGGTGATCATCAGGCTTTTGTTGGGGGCCGTCGCAAGCGAGAATTGCAACCCCGTGCGCAGCCCGCGCAGGGATTCAACCACGATGTCGTTGGGCTGCGTGCGGGCCAGCGAATACAGTGCGGTGTTGGTGTCGTCCGTGCGCAGCCCCTCGACACGATTGACCGTTGCGAACAGGGGCAGGCCCAACTCCTCGATAGAGCGGCTGTCGTCGATGCCCCGGCGCATGAAGTTCAGGCCAAGCACGGCCAGAACGCCCAGAAACAGCCCCCCCAGCAGCCCGGCCACGATCGGCGTGCGGCGATCCGGCCCGATGCGCCGGGACCGGACGGCCGGTTCCAGAAGGTTGATGTTGCTGACGGCGCTGGCGCGCACGATGTTCAACTGCTCGGCCCGGCTGGACAACTGGCGCTCGATCTCGATCGAGCGTTCAAGCTTTTGTTGAAGCGCCAGGAGCTGCTGTTCGATGGGCGGCAGTTCGGCGGACTCTGCGCGCAGCTCTTCCAGCCGTTCCTCCAGCCGTGCCTTGCGGTCCAGCAAGGTGCGGTATTCGGGGTGGTTGGGGGTCAGCCGCTTGGCCAGATCCTCCTCGCGGAAGCGCAATTCCTCCAGATCGGCCTCGATGCCGACGATGCGTTGCAGCAATTGCTGCGACCCGACGGTCAGGTCGCTGACATCGTTTTCCTGCCGAAAATCGGCCAGTTCGGCCGCGGCGGCGGCGGTCTGGGCGCGCACTTCGGGCAACTGGGTTTCGATGAAGGCAATCGATCGGTCGATTTCCGCCGCACGGCGGTTCAGCGTCTGCCGCTGATAGGATCGGACGACGCCGTTGACGATCATGATCGTCAAATCGGAATCCGTGCCCTGGTAGGAAAAATCTGCGATCCCGCTATTGCGCGGCGGGCGCTCTCGCACGCTCAGCCCAGAGCGCGCGGCGGCGACGGCTTGCAGCTTGTTGCTGCGCCAAAGGGTGAATTCCCGCCCCGGCGGCACGTCCAGCTGTGACAGCCGGAAACGAAAGCCGGGGGCCAGTTCAACGATTTCGCCGACCCTGCCGCTGACCGGTTCTCGCTTGGGAAGGTTGGCGCTGAACGCGCCCTCGCCGGTGACGACAATCCTGGCCCTGCGGTTGATAAGGTGATCGTCCACCTCCAGCAGGTCCAGTTCGTAGGCGTCGCCGTGGCGCGTATAGCCGGGCAGGATCCAGTTGGGCACCTGCGGCCAGGACCGCCGCACCACCATATGCCCGATCACCGGAAAGCGCTGCGGCTCCAGCCGCCAGTCCAGGTTCAGTTCATCCGCCACCGGCCCCAGCGTGAAGCTGGATCGGATGATGTGGGTTTCGGTGGTGATCTGCGCCAGTGACAGATTGCCAAAGCGCTCGCCGACCAGGATTTCGGGCAGTTCGATGCCCTGCGACCGACGCTCGATATGAACAAGCGCGCTGGCGGAATACTTATCCGGGGGCAGTTGCCCGCTAAGCGTACCCAGGGCCAACCCGACCAGCGCGCAAGAGGCCACCAGCCATTTCCGGGCCAGAATCTGGGTTCCCAGATCGGCCAGGTGGAATTCGTTGCCGTCGTCCTCGTCGGGGATGGTGGGGTTGGGAGTGTTCGTCATGCGGTCATCTGCTTCAGGTGCCGAGTCCAGGACTGGGTGCACTGGGCGATGATTTCCACCGCGCGCTCATGCATGCCGATCGGTTGGCGATAGGGGTCGGGCACCTCGCGCGTGCTGTCGAAATGGCCCAGCAGGAAGGTTTTGCCCAGGAATTGCGGCCAGCGCGCTGCAATTTCCTGCCTGTGATGCGTTTCCATGACCAGGATCAGATCTGCGCCGCGCCCGATGACCTCGTCGAACTGGCGGGCGGAATGGGGGGCCATCACGATGCCCTGCCGCGTGGCTGCCGCGGCGCTGTCGGGATCGGTGTCCTGCCCCACCAGCGCATGCAGCCCGGCCGACCCGATGGTCATGCCGGGCAGTTCCATGCGCAGCGCCGCCTCGGCGACGGGCGAGCGGCAGATGTTTCCGGTGCAGACCGTCAGAACGCTTTTGACCATGTCATGTCCCGCTGCGCGTGCCCGGCGCCCCTTGGTCGTGGGCTTGCCGTGCGCGTTTCCTGTTCCGTTCGGGCGTGTGCAGCGCCCGGTTGCTTGTCACTGCCCGCAATGCATCCGAACGGTATTCCGGCCTCCGTTCCGCAGCAAGCATGCTATGTTCGGTATCCGTTACGGCCCGGTGCGGCAAGCCCTCTGTGGGTGCGTGGCCAGCCCGGCGCAGGTTTCGCAATAGGTGTTGCGCGTGCGGCGCGTTCGCGTGACCGGCGCGGCAATCTCACCCCCCTTTTTTGCGTTGACCGGGCCGGGCTGGAACACGGCTGTATGTCTGGCACGCTGCCGCGTTCGCGTTGTGTTATTGCCCGGTTAAATCGCGCATCCGGTCCAGCGCCGCGCTGAATCCCCACAGCGAGATCGGGATGGCAAAGCTCTCGCCGGTGCGGGTGATGCCGCGCACCTCGCCTTCGGCCCCGGCGCGCATCTTTCGCAGTTGCTTTTCGTCGAACCGCGCAAGAACGATACAGCCGTTCGACAGGCAGGTTTCAAAGGGGTAGGTCCCGATCTCGGTATCCTCGATCACGACGGTGACGCCCTCGGGCAGGCGCAGCCCGAAGGGGGTGATCATCACGCTGACCGCGTTGCCCTCGGCGTCGAAGCTGAGCGTGAAGACCAGGATGCTGCTGCGGCTTTCCTCGTGATTGACACGCTGGAGCATTTCGCAGACGCGCCCCTGCTCTTTGCGGGTTTCACATTGCACGGTCCAGTCCCGAAAGGTTTCGCGCAGGGCGTCGGGCGCGGTGTCCTGTTGGGCGGTGGCGGGTCCGGGCAGGGCGCCAGCCAGCCCCAGGGCAAGGGTCAGGGCGGGGATCGGGTGACGTGTCATGGGAACCTCTGTCTTGGCGTGGGACCGGCCCCGGCGGGACGAACCGGCTGTGCGCATGGTGGTCAATCGCGCGCGCCATGGCAATGGTCCGGTGACCTAGTCCGCGGCACCGTGGGGGAACAGGTTGCAATCGTGGCGCGGCAGGAAAAGCTGTGCCTTGTCGCGATCCGCGGCGCAGATGTCGCGCGGCTCGACGTTAAAGGCAAACGCGACGCCGTTGTCGCGCAGCGCCTTCAGCGTGGCGGCGTCGAAGGAATGAAAGCCGCCATAGGGGTGGGCATAGCTGCGTGTCCCGCTGCCGCAGATCGCGTCCAGGCAGGCGAAGCAATCGCCGATCTCGCGCTGCTGCTGGGCGGGGTCCAGTTTGCTCATGACCGGGTGGCTGACCGTGTGTGCGCCGATGGCCATACCGGCGGCGGCCATCTCGCGCAGCTGGTCGGGGGTGACGTAGAAACTGTTGCAATCGAAGGCGACGCCGAAATCGCGGCCCAGCGTGTCGATCACCTGGCTGCGGCAGTTTTCGTCGATGAAGTAGTTCAGCAGGCGCTTGACCTCGGTCACGCCGGGCCGGTTGGTCTGGCTGGTATAGGTTTCCTGGCGAAAGGCGGCGCGCCGGGCATGGGGGATCATGTCCTCGCTGACCAGGGCGCGCGTGCGGGCATAAAGTTCGGTGCCCTCGACCGTGCCGCACAGCAGGTGAATCCGGTGCACGTCCAACATCCGGCCTGTCGCGTAAGGCTGCGTCGACACGTAGAACAGCCCCCACAGGCCACGCGCGGCCAGTTCTGGAAAGACATGGGTATAATGGCACGACATCGCGTCGTCGAAGGTCAGGATCACCTTGCCGGGGATGTCCGGCATGCGCCCGTGCGCCAGGAAATCGTCCCATTCCGCGCGGGTGACGAAGCCGCCCTCTTGCGCGAAAAGGTCCAGTTGCCGGCGGAAATTGGCGATGTTGAGAAAGCGGAAATGGGGCCGTGCGGGATCGAACTCTCGCACATAATGATACATGATCGCCCTCATGTCCGCGGCTCCAGTGCGGGATTGACCACCAGGGGCGGGATGTCCGCGGCAAGCTGCCCGGCCATATAATCCTCGATCATGCCGTCGCGAAAGTTGCGGTACATCCGCGCGCAGGCCGCAGCGTCGAAATCCTTTTGCAGGTAAAGCCGCCCCGCCGCCGGATCGGGTTGGGGCATCTCTGCCAGGTCGTCGAAACGGGCCACAAGGTCGGCATAGACGCCGGTCATCTTGCGGATCACGCGGTTGCCGATGCTGTGCGGGCTGTCGCCCAGAACGATATCGGCGCGGATCTGGTGCAGGATGCGGCCGGTGTCGATCCCGGCGTCGATATGCATAAAGGTGGCGCCCACCATCTGCGGCCTGCCCTCGATCAGGGGCCAGACATTCGTGCCGCTGCCACGATACCACGGCGACAGGCCCAGGTGCACGTTCAGGAACCGCCCGTCAAAATGGTCCAGCAACGCCCCCTTGATCAGCGAGGCGCCGTAGCAGACCAGCAGGTCGGGTTGCAGGTCGATGATGCGCGCGGCCTCTTGGGGGGTGTTGATCGCGCCCTTGGCAATCCGGTGCGGGTGGGAACGATCCTCCAGCCCGGCTGCGATCTCTCCGAAGAAATCGGCCTCGGCCTGATCGCGTGCGGCGACGTGCCAGCGTTCCAGGTCGCTGGCATCCGGCCGCGCCTGCGTGCGGGCGGCCAGGCTCTTTTCCGTTCCCTCACACACCGAGGAAACCACTGTGAAACGGGGATCCTGCGCCATGCGCAGCCGAAAGTAGCGATGGCGCAACTCGTCCCCGGTCAGGATGACGATCCGCTTCATGCGTCAAGCCCGGACAATGCGGTGCGTGCCGGGCCACGGGTCGGCGATAAATCTTGGAAACGCAGCGTGGGCCGTGTCATGGATCCGGATAGCGACCTGTTTCTGAAATACACGCAACCCATGCCATAGTTCGAAAAGCGATACCACCACGTCGTGACAAGGCACGGTTGCGTTTACAGCGTTGCGGTGGTCGATGCTGATGCGCGGCGACGGCGCGGATGCCCCATGTCACCGGCAAGACCGGGGGGGGCGATCCGCAACAGGCGCTGGTGGCGAAATACATGATCTGCGGCGCGGCGGATGACATTGCGCAGAATTCGCAGCGGGCGCCTGGCCCCGGCAACGCATCACGCCAGCGCCGGGTGTATATCTGTCAGGGAAGGGATCTGGTGGAGCCGAGGGGAATCGAACCCCTGACCTCGTCATTGCGAACGACGCGCTCTCCCAACTGAGCTACGGCCCCGGTGCGCGCTGATGTGGCCCATGCGCGGTGCGATGTCAAGCGCCCAACGTTACGTTCTGGCGCACGAATGCCTCGATATCCGCGGCGGGGCGGGCGCCGGTTAGGCGGGCAACCTCGCGCCCCTTGTGGAACAGGATCAGCAGCGGAATGCCACGGATGTTATAGCGCACAGTGGCGTCGGGGTTGGACTGGGTATCCACCTTGGCAAGGCGGGCGTGGGGGGCCAGGGCCTTGGCAGCCTGGGCGAATTGCGGGGCCATCATCCGGCACGGCCCGCACCACGCGGCCCAGAAATCGACCAGCAGGGGCAGGTCGTCGGACTTGGCGCTTTTCTCCATCGTTCTGAAATCGATGTCGCGGACCTTGCCGTCGGTCAGCTTGGCCCCGCAGGTGCCGCATTTGGGGGCGGCGCCTAGCTTTTCGGGGGGCACGCGGTTGGTGCTGCCGCAATCGTGGCAAACAAGCTTCAGTCCGGCGGTCATGGCGCCCTCCAAGTATTCGTGTGTTTGAATATATTGTCTTGCGGGCGTCACCTTGCAAGGGCAAATTGTGCCCATGACCAACGCTGACACCGATCACCTGCGCCCCTGGGCCAGCCTTGACCCGGCCGAGCAGACGCGCCTGCGCGAAGCCTATGCCGCCGATCCGTTCTGCCTGACCGGCACCTGTTCGCTGGAGGCCAAGACCGCCCATTTCACCGCCTGGCTGGTCGAACGCGGCGTCGCGTTTACGCCCGAGGATCTGCACCCGAGCCGGGCGCGCTAGGGTTTTCCATGTGCGCTGCCGTGCTAGGCTGACCCTGACCGTCAAGGGGAACGCCGATGCAATCGAAACGCCTGTGGACCCTGATCCGCCTGTCCCGGCGCCTGTGGGTGCGGGCGGCGCTGATCGCGCTGCTGGCGATCCTGGCTGCCGTTGCCGCCGCGCTGTTCGACCCGATCATTCCCGCCGCCCTGGCCGCGCGGATCGGGGAAAACGCGGTGATGCCGGTGCTGAACGTGCTGGCCTCGTCCATGCTGGCGGTCACGACCTTTTCGCTGTCGGTCATGGTGTCCGCGCATCAGCAGGCCTCCAGCCAGGTGACGCCGCGTTCGCATCGGTTGTTGCTGGAGGATACGACGACCCAGACGGTGCTGGCGACCTTTCTGGGGGCGTTCATCTTTGCGCTGGTGTCCATCATCCTGTTCCGGGCAGAGCTGTATACAGGCGCCGGGCCGGTGGTGTTGTTCCTGTTCACGGTGCTGGTGGTGGGTCTGGTCGTGCTGGCGATCCTGCGCTGGATCGACCACCTGTCCCGGCTGGGCAGCGTGGATCAGACCATCGCGCAGCTGGAGGGGCGGGCGCGCGCAACCCTGGCGCAGACCCGTGCCGCCCCCAGCCTGGGCGCGCGGCCCCTGTCCGGCGCCGATGCGATCCCGCCTGCGGCCCGGCCGGTGCCCGCGCCGCGCGGCGGGCATGTGCAGTTCATCGACATGGGCGCGCTGTCCACAATTGCAGAGCGGGAAGGCGCGGAAATCTACATCGCCGCCCTGCCGGGGGATTTCATCGTGGCGGGCATGCCGCTGGTCCATGTCCTGTCTGCCGGATCGCCCGAGGCAGAGCCGATCCAGGCGGCCTTTGGCGTGCAGGCGCTGCGCAGCTTCGATCAGGACGCGCGGTTTGCCCTGATGGTGCTGGCCGAGATCGCCTCGCGCGCATTGTCGCCGGGGCTGAACGATCCGGGCACCGCGATCGATGTGATCGGCCGGTTGGAACGGCTGTTGGCCGAATGCGACCCGCCGGCGGACGAGGTGCGCTATCCCCGGCTATGGGCGCGCGCCATCACGGCGGATGAACTGGTGCAGGGGGCCTTTGCCGCCATTGCGCGGGACGGGGCCGGGCTGGCCGAGGTCGCGCAGCGGCTGGTCGCGGCGCTGCACACCCTGCGCGCGGGCGACGATCCGGGGCTGGCCCGCGCGGCGCAGGCGATGACGTCCCGCGCCCTGGCCCACGCCGAACAGGCCCTGGTGCTGGAGGAAGACCGCGCCGCCCTGCGGGCGCAGGCGCGGCTGCCCGCAGGGCAGGGGGCCTAGCCGACCACCCGCAGGCTGGGGCGCGTGCCGCGCTGGCCCAGCATCGCGGCGACCAGTTCGCGGCCATTGCGCGTCGGTTGGCCCTGTGCATCCAGCCAGCCACGCCGCCGGGCGGTGGCGATGGGGTTTGTCGGGTCGCCTTCGTGCCGGGCAATGGCGATCAGGCGGCGGGACAGCTCGCGATGGGTCATGGATTTCCTCCCTTTGATGATCCTACGCGGAAACGGTCTGCGCGGTTCTGTCGCAGTGCTCACAGCTGCGTGAGGGTCGCAAGGGTTGCACGAGGGGCGCGCATACAGCCGAATGCAGGGCTTGCCGGGGGCGGGGCGCGGCGTAGACTGGCCCCATGACCGCGCAAGAGATCATCCAGGCGCTGAACCTGTCGCCGCATCCAGAGGGCGGCTGGTATCGCGAAACATGGCGTGCGCCCGCCGAAAACGGTGCCCGGCCCGCGGGCACGGCAATCCACTATTTGCTGGAGGCCGGGCAGCGCAGCCACTGGCACCGGGTCGATGCGGATGAAATCTGGCATTTCCACGCGGGCGGCCCGCTGGAACTGCGCATCGCCGCCGATGCGGCGGGACCGGCGCGCGCGCATCTGCTGGGGGCGGATCTGGGCGCGGGTCAGCACCCGCAACTGATCGTGCCCGCCCATCATTGGCAGGCGGCGCGCCCCCTGGGCGACTGGGTGCTGGTCGGCTGCACCGTCAGCCCCGGTTTCCTGTTCGAGGGGTTCGAGATGGCGCCGCCCGGTTTCGATATCCCCGGACCTGCCGACGGCTGAGGCGCCGCCGGCGCGCACCTTATTCCGCGGCCGCGGCCATGTCCTCGACCGGGGGGCAGGTGCAGACCAGGTTGCGGTCGCCAAAGGCGTTGTCCACCCGCCCCACCGGCGGCCAATACTTGTCCACCCGGAAAGCGCCCGGCGGGAAACAGCCCTGTTCGCGGCTATAGGGGCGGTCCCAGTCGGCGACCAGATCCTCGACCGTATGCGGGGCCTTCTTCAGGGGATTGTTGCCCTTGTCGATCTTGCCCTCGGCGATCTGGCGGATCTCTTCGCGGATGCCCAGCATCGCGGCGATGAAACGGTCCAGTTCGGCCTTGGTCTCGCTTTCGGTGGGTTCGATCATCAGGGTGCCCGCGACGGGCCAGCTCATCGTTGGGGCATGAAAGCCGCAATCGATCAGCCGCTTGGCGATGTCGTCCACGGTCACGCCCGCGGTATCGACGAAATGGCGCGTGTCCAGGATGCATTCATGGGCGATGCGCCCGTTCTGCCCCGTGAACAGCACATCATAGGCGCCCTCCAGCCGCTTGGCGATGTAGTTGGCGTTCAGGATTGCCACCTTGGTCGCCTGGGTCAGGCCCGCGCCGCCCATCAGCAGGATATAGGCATAGCTGATCGGCAGGATCGAGCCCGAGCCATACCGCGCCCCGCTGACCGCGCCGCTTTCCCCTTGCGCCGGATCGCCGGGCAGGTGGGGCGCCAGGTGCGCCTTGACCCCGATCGGTCCCATGCCGGGCCCGCCGCCGCCATGGGGAATGGCAAAGGTCTTGTGCAGGTTCAGGTGGCTGACATCGGCGCCGATCTCGCCCGGTTTGACCAGCCCCACCAGGGCATTCAGGTTCGCCCCGTCCAGGTAGACCTGGCCGCCGAATTCGTGGGTGATCGCGCAGACCTCGCGCACCGTCTCCTCGAACACGCCGTGGGTCGAGGGGTAGGTAATCATGCAGGCGGCCAGGTTTTCACCCGCCTTTTCGGCCTTGGCGCGGAAATCGTCCAGGTCGATATCGCCGTTTTCCGCCGATTTCACCGCCACCACCTTCATCCCGACCATATGGGCCGAGGCGGGGTTGGTGCCGTGGGCAGAGGTCGGGATCAGGCAGATGTTGCGGTGCCCCTGACCCTGTGCCTTGTGATAGGCGCGGATCGTCAAAAGGCCCGCATATTCGCCCTGCGCGCCGGAATTGGGCTGCATCGACATCGCGTCATAGCCGGTGATCTGGCACAGCTTTTCCGACAGGTCGGTCAGCATCTTGGCGTACCCCTCCACCTGGTCGGCGGGGGCCAGCGGGTGGATGTTGGCGAATTCCGGCCAGGTGATCGGCATCATCTCGACCGCGGCGTTCAGCTTCATCGTACACGACCCCAAGGGGATCATCGCGCGATCCAGTGCCAGGTCGCGGTCGGCCAGACGGCGCATGTAGCGCATCATTTCCGTTTCCGCCCGGTTCATGTGGAACACCGGATGGGTCAGGAAATCGCTGGTCCGAACCATCCCGTCGGGCAGGCGGTACTGTCCATCGCCGCCGGTATCCTTGCGGTCGATGCCAAAGGCGCGCCAAAGCCCCTCGATGCTGGCGGGCCGGGTGGTTTCGTCCAGCGAAATTCCCAGCTTGGTCGTGCCGATCTTGCGCAGGTTGATCCGTTCGGCCAGCGCGGCCTTGTAGATGACGCCCTGCATCGGGCCGACATCCACGGTGAAGGTGTCGAAGAATTCCGCCGGTTCCACCTTGAACCCGGCCTCTTCCAGGCCTCGGGCGGTGCGCACGGCCTTGCGGTGGATGCGCTGTGCGATGGCGCGCAGGCCCTTTGGCCCATGGAACACCGCGTAGAAACTGGCGATCACCGCCAGCAGCGCCTGCGCCGTGCAGACGTTGGAGGTCGCCTTTTCCCGGCGGATATGCTGTTCGCGGGTTTGCAGCGACAGGCGATAGGCCTTGTTCCCGCGCGAATCCACGGACACCCCGACGATGCGGCCGGGCATTGCGCGTTTATACAGGTCGCGGCAGGCCATGTAGGCGGCGTGCGGCCCGCCATAGCCCATTGGCACGCCGAACCGCTGGGTCGAGCCCACGGCGATATCGGCGCCCATCGCGCCCGGTTCCTTCAGCACGACCAGCGCCATCGGGTCGGCCACGACGATGCCCAGGGCCTGCGCCTCGTGCAGGGCGGCGATGGGGGCGGTGAAATCGCGGATATGCCCGTAGGTGCCGGGATACTGGAACAGCGCGGCAAAGACCTTCTCGGGTTCCAGATCCTCGAACGGATCGCCCACGATCACCTCGATCCCCAGGGGTTCGGCCCGGGTGCGCACCACCGCGATATTCTGGGGGTGGCAGTTTTCATCGACGAAGACGGCCTTAGCCTTCGATTTCGCCACCCGCTGGGCCATGGTTACCGCCTCGGCGCAGGCGGTGGATTCATCCAGCAGCGAGGCATTGGCAATCTCCAGCCCGGTCAGGTCGCTGACCATGGTCTGAAAGTTCAGCAGCGCCTCTAGCCGGCCCTGGCTGATTTCCGGCTGATAGGGGGTATAGGCCGTGTACCAGGCTGGGTTTTCCAGGATGTTGCGCTGAATCGCCGGGGGCGTGACCGTGCCGTGATAGCCCTGCCCGATCAGCGTGGTGAAGGGTTTGTTCTTCTTGGCGATCTGCCGCATGAACCACAGCATCTCGCGTTCTGATTTCGGTGCGCCGAAATCCAGCGCCTCGGCCTGGCGGATGCTGGCGGGTGCGGTTTCGTCGATCAGTTCTTCAAGGGTGGTCAGCCCCAGCACCTCCAGCATCTCGACCATTTCCTCGGGCGAGGGGCCGATATGGCGCCGGTTGGCGAAATCGTAGGGCAGGTAGGTGCTGGGGGTGTAAGGCATGTGTCGATCCGTTTACCCGATGAATTTCTTGTAGGCGCTTTCGTCCATGAACTCGTCCAGGGCGGCCATGTCCTCGATCTTCATCTTGAAGAACCAGGCCTCGCCCAGGGGGTCGTCGTTCACCTGACCGGGATTGTCGGGCAGCGCCTCGTTCACCTCGATGATCTCGCCGTCCAGCGGGGCCAGGATGTCGGACGCGGCCTTGACGCTTTCGATCACCACGACCTCGTCATCCTTGGAAACGGTCGTGCCCGCCTCGGGCAGTTCGACAAAGACGATATCGCCTAACTGCTCGGCCGCGTGTTCGGTGATGCCGACGATGACCAGATCGTCCTCGACCCGCAGCCATTCATGTTCTTCGGTGAATTTCATGTCGATGTCCCTCAACGTTTGTAGCCCTGTTTCACGAATGGCAGGGCGCAGACCGTGACGGCCAGGCGCTTGCCCCGCAATTCGCCCCAAAGTGTGCGCCCATTTCCCGCCAGATCAACCGGCACGTAGCCCATGGCGACCGGGCCGCCCACGCTGGGGCCGAACCCGCCAGAGGTGACCGTGCCCACCGGCGCGCCGCCGGTTTCGCTGGCATAAAGTGGCGTGCCCGCCCGCATGGGCGCCCGCCCCTCGGGGCGCAGCCCCACGCGCAGGCGGTCCGGCCCCTTTTCCAACTCGCCCAGGATGCGGTCGGCGCCGGGGAACCCGCCCGCCCGGTCGCCACCGTCGCGGCGGACCTTTTGGATGGCCCATTGCAAACCGGCCTCTACCGGGGTGGTGCCGGTGTCGATGTCGTTGCCGTACAGGCACAGCCCCGCCTCCAACCGCAGGCTGTCGCGCGCGCCCAGGCCGATGGGTTCGACGGCCTCATCGGTCAGCAATGCGCGAGCCAGATCGGCGGCGCGGTCGTTCGTTACCGAAATTTCGAACCCGTCCTCACCCGTATAGCCAGAGCGTGAAACCCACAGCGGCCCGAAATCGCTGTCCAGAACCGCCACGTCCATGAACCGCATCGCCGCCGCGCCGGGGGCCAGCGTCTGTAGCACGCGCTCGGCCTCGGGGCCTTGCAGGGCCAGCAGGCCGCGATCGGTGATTTCCTCGATCTCGCAGATGTCGGACAGGTGGGCGCGCAGATGGGCGATGTCGTCTGCCTTGCAGGCGGCGTTGACCACCAGGAACAGGTCGTCGCAGCGGCGCGCGACCATCAGGTCGTCCAGGATGCCGCCATCGTCAGCGGTGAACATCGCATAGCGCTGCCGCCCCTCTGCCAGCCCGGCGATGCTGACCGGCACCAGCGTTTCCAGCGCCAGCGCGGCCTGCGCCGGAGCGCCCGATTTTGCCCGGATCGTGACCTGTCCCATGTGCCCGACATCGAACAGCCCGGCCCGCGCGCGGCAGTGCAGGTGTTCCTTGAGCACGCCCAACGGGTATTGCACGGGCATTTCGTATCCCGCGAAGGGCACCATTTTCGCGCCCAGTTCACAATGCAGATCGTATAGCGCGGTGCGCTTCAGTTCCGGCATGCCGCCCCCCTGCGCCGGACGCTGCTGCGCCCTGGCATCGTTTCCACGGCGGCACGATGCCGCCAGACCGATGCCCCCTCTGTCCTTTCGCCTGAGATCGCTATCCCTTCGGCGGGCGCGCCTGCGCCTCTCTCCAGAGTCTGTCACACGTCCGCGGTCCTGTGGCCTGAGAGTTTACCGGGGCGGTTGCTCCTTCGGCACCGGCTTGCGCCGGATTCTCCCGTGAACGTGCGCCGACACATAGGCCAAGCCCGCGCGTGCGGCAAGGGCTTGCAATCGGAGCCGTGGGCCGCGATTTGTGATGCCATGCAGGATCCGTTCTTTTTCGGCTATGGCTCGCTGGTGAATCGCGCGACCCATGCCTTTCCGCGCGCCATGCGCGCGCGCATCACCGGCTGGCGCCGGGCCTGGCGGCATACCCATCTGCGCGAGGTCGCCTATCTGACCGCCGAACCCGCGCCGGGTACGGTGATCGAGGGGCTGATCGCCGCGGTGCCGGGGCATGACTGGGATGCGCTGGATGCCCGCGAACACGCCTATGACCGGCACGCGGTGGGCCATGCGGTCCAGCACGCGGCGCCCGCCGCGCTGGACGTTCATATCTATGCCGTGCCCGACAGCCATTCCGCACCGCCGGATGTGACCCACCCGATCCTGCTGAGCTATATCGACGTGGTGGTGCAGGGCTATCTGCGGGAATTCGGCCCCGAGGGCGCACGCCGGTTTTTCGAGACGACCCACGGGTGGGAAGCGCCGATCCTGAACGACCGCGCCGCCCCACGCTATCCGCGCCACCAGGCCCTGAGCGGGGAAGAGCGCCGGTTTGTCGATCACGAGCTGGGCAAGCGCGCGGTCAACGTGATCGAACGGGCCTGACGCGCCCAATCCGGGCGGGGCGCGACGGGGACCGTTCCGACATGGGTATTTTTCCCAAGAATAAGGGAAAGCGCGCGCGATTTCCCGGCCGCGCGCGCTGGTCTGCGTGGTGTCAGCCCAGCATGAACTGATAGCTGGCCGGTACATAGCGGTAGCCGCTATCGCGCGCCTCGACAAAGCCGATGCCGGGGAAGGGCATGTGGTAGCCGATAAAGGGCACCTTGTCGGCGGCCATCATGCCCAGCATGCGCTTGCGCGTGGCCGCGGCCATTTCCTTGTCCCGGTCGTACAGTACCTCCCATTCGGGGTGGGCCAGCGACCAAACGTAATGGTTGGCGAAATCGGCGCCCAGCACCAGCTGCGCGCCATCGCTTTCCAGCATGTAGGCCATGTGGCCCGGCGTATGCCCGAAGGCCGCCATCGCGGTTACGCCAGAGGCCACCGCGCCGCCATCGTCCAGGAAGGTGGTCTTGTCGGCCAGCGGGCGAACCTTGGCCTCGAACCCCTCGTTGCCGGACATGTCCCAGGCGTCGAATTCCGTGGCGCCCGTGTAATAGGCCGCATTGGCGAAGGTTTCCCCAGCCTCGCCCGACAGCCCGCCGATATGGTCGCCGTGCATGTGGGTGATGACCACCTTGTCCACCTGGTCGGGGCTGTAGCCGGCGGCGGCCAGCGCATCGGTGATGCCGGCCGGGTTCAGGCCGGTGTCGAACAGGATCAGATCAGACCCGGTGTTCACAACCGTCGGTGTAAAGAAGAATTGCGCCTTGTCGGTGGGGATCATCGCCGCCGCGGACGCCGCGGCGAAGGTTTCGGGCGTCACGTTCAGGCCAAAGATCTTTTGCGGCTCTGGCACGGTGCGGGTGCCTGCCAGCAGTGTCGTCACCTCGAACCCGCCCAGGCGGAAGCGGTGATAGGGGGCCATCCCGGCGCCCATCATCGGGGCGGCGGCGCGGGCGGGGCTGCCCATGGCGGCGGCCAGCGGCACGGCGGCACCCGCCGCCAGCGCCTGGCGGCGCGTCAGCTTGGTCATCGGTTCTCTCCCTGTTAGTTCCCGGCGAAAATGGTAGCCGACGGCGCGCCGCTTTCCATTTCACGTCCCTGCGAGGATGCGCAGACGGTGTGCGTCTATTCCCACCAGCGGTCCACGCTGGCGATATCGGCGTCCGACCAGCCGAAGTGATGGGCGAATTCATGCACCAGCACATGGGCCACCAGTTCGGGCAGCGGCACATCCTCGCGTTCCACCCATTCGTCCAGGATCGGGCGGCGGAACAGCCAGATTGTATCGGGGCGGTCGGGCTGATCCAGGACCGAGCGTTCGGTCAGCGGGATACCATCGTAAAGGCCCGTCAACTCGAACGCGTTGTCGATGCCCATCTCTGTCAGGATGTCGTCGGGGGCGAAATCCTCTACCCGGATCGCCACGGCGCGGGCGGGGCCGCGGAACGGCTCTGGCAGGGCCTCGCGCGCCTCATGCGCCATGGCGGCGATCTGGTCCAGGCTGGGCGGCAGAGGGGCGGCATCGGCGCGTGTCATGCCCCCCATATGGACAAAACCGTGCGTCTGTGAAAGAGCGTCCCGCGAATAGGAGGCATCCCATGACCACCGTCACCCGTTTCGCGCCCTCGCCCACCGGCTATCTGCATGTCGGCAACCTGCGCACCGCGCTGTTCAACTTTCTGATCGCCCGCAAGGCCGGCGGCACGTTCATCCTGCGGCTGGACGATACCGACCCGGAGCGGTCGAAACAGGAATATGTGGACGCCATCAAGGAAGACCTGGACTGGCTGGGCCTGACCTGGGATCGGGTGGAGCGTCAGTCGGAACGGCTGGACCGCTATGCCGCGGCCGCCGACACGCTGCGCGACAAGGGGCGGTTCTACGAATGCTTTGAAACGCCGACCGAACTGGACCTGAAACGCAAGAAGCAGCTGAACATGGGGCGCCCCCCGGTCTATGACCGCGCGGCCCTGGCCCTGTCAGAGGCGGAAAAGGACGCGCTGCGCGCCGAGCGGCCGGGGCATTGGCGGTTCCTGCTGGATCAGGAGCGGATCGAGTGGGCCGATGGCATCCTGGGCGATGTGTCGATCGACGCGGCCAGCGTGTCAGACCCGGTGTTGATCCGGGGTGACGGGCAGGTGCTGTATACCCTGGCCTCGGTCGTGGACGACACGGAAATGGGTGTGACCCATGTCGTGCGCGGGTCCGACCACGTCACCAACACCGCGACCCAGATCCAGATCATCCGCGCATTGGGCGGCAGCGTGCCGGATTTTGCGCACCATTCACTGCTGACCGGCCCGCAGGGCGAGGCGCTGTCGAAACGGTTGGGCACCCTGTCCCTGCGCGACCTGCGCGCACGGGGGGTAGAGCCAATGGCGCTGCTGTCGCTGATGGCGCGGCTGGGATCGTCCCGGCCGGTGGAACTGGCCGCCGACATCGACGAGTTGGCCGAGGGCTTTGACATCGACAGCTTTGGCGCGGCGCCGACCAAGTTAGACGAAAACGATCTGATGCCGCTGACCGCCCGTCACCTGCATGGCCTGCCGCTGGACGCGGTAAAGGGTGAAATCGCCGCCCTGGGCGTGCCCGATGAACTGGCCGAGCGTTTCTGGTCGGTGGTGCGCGAGAATATCGAGACGCGCGCCGACATGGCCGACTGGTGGGCGCTGTGCCGTGACGGCGCAACGCCCGAGATCGACGAGGCCGACCGCGATTTCGTGGCCGAGGCGCTGACCCTGCTGCCCGAGCCGCCCTATACGGATGCGACCTGGGGCGAATGGACCGCCGCCGTCAAGGAAAAGACTGGGCGCAAGGGCAAGGGCCTGTTCATGCCGCTGCGCAAGGCGCTGACCGGGCGTGCGCGCGGCCCCGAGATGGGCGACCTGATGCCGCTGTTGCAGAAGAAGCCGGGCTGAGGCGCCGCCACCCCGGCGGCCCGCCGGGGACCAGCCGTTTCAAATGGGTATTTTGACCAAGAAGAAGTGGCATCGCGCCGTTCCGGTGCGACGCCTGGACACTGCGGTCGTGTTTGGCGCGTCGCGGGGCGGGGTTTGAACGGGCTTGGCCTCGGCGCGCGGGGGTGGCACTCTGCCCCGCGCGAGACAAGAGCCAGAGGCCCGATGCAGGATATCCTGACCGTCACCCTGAACCCGACCGTCGATCTGTCGACCGGGGTCGGCCATGTCGTGCCCAACGAAAAGCTGCGCTGTGATGCGCCGGTGACCGATCCGGGCGGCGGCGGGATCAACGTGTCGCGCGCGATCCGCCTGCTGGGCGGCGAAAGCCGCGCGCTGGTCGCCCTGGGCGGGCATAACGGCGACAAGCTGCGCGCCCTGCTGGAGGGTGAGGGCATCCGCCTGATCCCGCTGATGGCGCCGGGGGAAACCCGGCTGAGCCTGGCGGTCACCGATGGCGCCAGCGGTCAGCAGTATCGTTTTGTGCTGCCGGGGCCGGAATGGAACGCCGCCGGGTTGCGGGCGATCCTGGCGGCGATCACCACGGCGGTTCCGCATACGGGTTATGTCGTGATCTCGGGCAGTGTGCCCCGGGGGCTGCCGGACGATTTCACCGAACGGGCCTGTGCCAAGCTGGGCGCGCGGGGGGCGCGGGTGGTGGTCGATACCTCGGGGCCGGCGCTGGCGCGGGTGGCGCGCGGGTCCGATTGCCCGCCCTTTGCGCTGCGGATGGACCAGCGCGAGGCCGAGGTCATGGCCGGGCGCCCGCTTGCGGATCGGGCCGACAGCGCGGCCTATGCGGGCGAACTGGTGGCCGCGGGCGTGGCTGACGTGGTGATTGTTGCGCGGGGCGCCGATGGATCGGTGCTGGCGGCAGAGGGGGTGCGGCTGCATGCCGCGGCCGCGCAGGTGCCCGTGCGATCCAAGGTGGGGGCGGGCGACAGTTTCGTGGGCGCCTTTACCCTGGCCCTGGCGCGTGGGGCCGATCTGGCGCGCGCGTTGCAGTGGGGCGTGGCGGCGGCCAGCTCTGCGGTAATGACCGATGCGACGGCGCTGTGCACGTTGTCGCAAACAGAGGCGCTGTTCGATCGCTGCCCCGTCACAGAGCTGAACTGAAGGGGCTCAAACCCCTTTCTGGCATGCCCCGGCGGCGGTCTTGGCCCGGGGTTCGGGGTGGTCTGAGGGGCGGGAAATAGCCCTTCTTTTCGTGCTGGCGTTATGCAATTATCCGCCCAAAGTTGTTGTTGCCGAGAGAGCGCCATGAAAGACCAATCGCATTACTCCGAGAGCGCAGCCACGGGGTTCGTGGCACGTCGTGTGACTGTGGCGACCGATGCGGATCGCCGGGCGCATGTCGTTCAGTGGATTTCCAAGCATCAGAAGAAACTGGCCGCGGGCCTGGGGTCGGTCGTGATGGCGCTGCCTCTTGTCGCGCAGGCGCAGGGCACCGGCGAGTTGGTGAACGTTTCCGATATTGCCGGTGTCCAGGGGGCAGAGTTGATGGCTGATGGCAGCCTGCAACTCACCCTGGAGAACGGCCGTGTCCTTTCGATCGCCGCGCAGGATGTCGTGGTCGGTGCGGGGGGGCGCGCTGCAGATCAGCGCCGCCGCCGCCGAGATCGTGGCAGAGATGGCCGCCCTTGGGGCGGCGGGCGCGGGGGCTGGGGCCGGTGCGGCCGCGGCCGCAGGCGCCGCCGGTCTGGGCATCGCGGCTGTGGCCGGGGGCGGCAGTGACGGCGGGGGGCAGCCGCCGCTTGTCGTGCTGAATGCCGCCGATGTGGATGGTGGCCCGCTGCTGGAGGATATCTTTGGCGAAAACCCCGACCCCGATGCCGACCGGGTCATCGTCACCCTGGGCGAGGATGAGGATGCCGTCGATGTCGAGGCCGTGAAGGATCTGGATGGCAACTGGTCGCTGCCCGCGGACTTCACCGATCGGGAGGGTGAATATAACGTCACCTACACCGCGCTGGATGACGGTGGCGACGAGATCGAGACGGGCGATGGCCGCGTCCTGCTGGACCAGACGCCGCCGACGATCACGATCGACGGCCCGCTGGCCGTGGATGACGTTCTGAACGCCGCCGAGCAGGGCGAAGACCTGACCCTGACCGGCACCACCGATGCCGAGGACGGGCAAGAGGTCACCGTTACCCTGAACGGCGTGACCTACACCACCACCGCCGAGGGGGGCACCTGGGAAATCACCGTGCCCGCCGCCGATCTGGCTGCGCTGCCCGATGGGGATACCCTTGGCGTGACCGCCGATGTGTCCGATGCCGCAGGTAACCCGGCCGCCACGGCGCTGGATTTCCTGGATGCGGATTTCACCGCGCCGACCGTCGCCATCGACACCGTGTCCGGCGACGACAAGCTGACCAAGGCCGATGAGGCCACCGGCTTCGACATCACCGGCACCACGGATGCCGAGGATGGGCAGGTCGTTACCGTCACCTTCAACGGCAGCACCTACACCACCGCTGCTGCTGGCGGGGCGTGGACGGTGACCGTTCCGGCCGCGGATTTCGCCGGGCTGGACACCGGCGATACGCCCCAGGTGACCGCCGCCGTCAGCGATGCCGCCGGTAACCCGGCGACCGCCGCCACCCGCACGCTGAACGTGGATCTGACCGGGCCGACTGTCGCCATTGACGTGATTGAGGGCGATGATGTCGTCAATATCGCCGAGTTTGAGGATCGCGTGCAGGTTTCCGGCACCGCGACCGGGGCCGAGGGGCAGATCGTGAACCTGACCTTGGTTGGCCCTGGTCAGGATGCGTTCGGTGGGACCACGGTCGTCGATGGCGTTTGGAGCGTGACGTTCAATGCGGTTGGTGGACTGACAGACGGTGCCGAGTATACGTTCACGGCAAATGTCACCGATGCCGAGGGCATCCCCGCGCCCGAGGTCACGCGCGCCTTCACCACCGATTTCACCGCGCCTTCGATCACGATCGACACGCCGATTTCCGAGGACGGTGTGCTGAGCGGGGTCGAGCAGGGCGAAGGCCTGACCATCACCGGCAGCACCCCGGATCAGACCGGGCTGGCGGTCACGGTGCACGGCCAGACCTATGACGGCGACGACATCACCTATGATGGTGACGATTGGACGCTGGTGATCCCGGCCGCCGATCTGGCCGGTCTGCCCGATGGGACCACCATCGACGTGACCGCGGATGTCAGCGATGCGGCGGGCAACCCTGCGCCGCAGGCGACCGCCGGCTTCGACACGGATTTCACGCCGCCGACCATCGCCATTGATACGATCTCGGGCGATGACAAGCTGACCCGCTTCGACCAGACCAACGGCTTCGACATCACCGGCACCACCGATGCCGAGGATGGCCAGCAGGTCGTCGTCACCTTCGAGGGGACGGACTATTTCGGGCTTGCCGCGGGCGGGGCTTGGTCCGTGACCGTGCCTGCCGCTGATCTGGACGGCCTGGAAACCGGCGACACCCCCACCGCCAGCGCCGTGGTCAAAGATGCCGCCGGCAACCCGGTGGCCGCCGCGGCCACCCGCACGGTGGATGTGGACCTGACCGGGCCGACCATTTCGGTCGATGCCGTCACTGGCGACGATGTCATCAACATCGCCGAAAGCGGATCTGACGTGACGATTTCGGGCACCGCGACCGGCGCCGAGGGACAGACTGTCACCGTTCAGGTGATCGTTGCGGGGCCCAGCGTGGTTCTGACCGATACTGCCACCGTTACCGGCGGGGCCTGGTCGGTCACGCTGCCCGCGGCCACCGCCGCGGCCCTGCCGGATGGCGGCGGAATGAACGTCTGGGCCGACGTCAGCGATGCCGAGGGCACGCCTGCCCCGCGCGCGGTGCACCCCTTCACCACGGACTATTCGGCGCCCACGGTGACGATCGACACGCCGATTTCCGGCGACGATGTGCTTAACGTGATCGAACAGGGGCAGACACTGGACATCTCTGGCACCTCCACCGCCGAGGATGGCCAGATCGTCACCGTTACCCTGAACGGCGAAACCTACACAGGCTCTGTCGATGGCGGGAACTGGTCCGTTTCGGTGCCGCCTGCCGATCTGGCCGTTCTGGCCGATGCGGATACCGTCAGTGTCACCGCCGACGTGGACGATGCGGCCGGTAACCCCGCGCCGCAGGCGGGCACGACCTTCGATACCGATTTCACCGCGCCCACCCTCACAATCACCGATCTGGCCGGGCTGACGGCCGGTCAGGAACTGACCGCCGGGGCGCTGGTGGACGGCACCGGCACCGATCTGCCGGCCCTCGCCGTCAACGGAATCTCGGACGCCATCGGCCAGACCGTGACTGTGACGATCGGCGCCCTGGTCGAAACGGCCGTTGTTCAGGGCGACGGAACCTGGGTCGTGAACGCCACGCCCGATGACCTGCGCGGGGAACTGGACGGGCTGTCCAGCTTCTCTGTTCAGGCAGAGGTTGCGGACCCGGCCGGGAACACGACCGACAGTTCGCTGAACCTGGACGTGAACCTGAACCTGCCGACGATCGAGATTACCGACCCGGCCGAGGGGCCGATCACCCTGGGCCTGGATCAGGCCGAGGACGGCTATCAGGTGTCCGGCACCACGACCGAGGTGCCGCAAGGCGCCATCGTCACGGTCGCGCTGGACAATGGCGGCCCCAGCGGTACGGGATCCGTGCAGGCCGATGGTACCTGGACGGTCATCTTCTCGGGCAAAGACATTTCCCCGCTGGCTGACCAGACCGGCTATACCGTGACGGCCTCTGTCTCCAATGGCGACTGGCCGCTGGATGTCGAGGACAGCTTTGCCGCCAATACCGATTTCGAGCCTGAAATCTCCTTCGTGCCGTTCCCGAACGATGGCGTCATTCCGGTGGCCGATCTGGACCCCAACGACACCTCTATCGACGGTACGACCCGCGGGGTCGAGGACGGGCAGGACGTGACCGTGACCATCTACGATGAGGATGGCGCGCTGTTCTACACCGGCACGACCCAGGTGCAGATCGATGGAACGTGGGAACTCTTCCTGCCCCCGGCCACGGTAGAGGCGTTCGAGGCCGGCCAAAGCTATGACGTAGAGGCCGATGTCAGCAACGCGTCGGGCCGGGCCGCCGTGACCGCCGAGGAAACGGCGATCATGTATGAACCGGCGGCGAACCTCATGGTGGCCCTGTCGGGGTCTACGACGGAACTGACCGGGCTGATCTATCTGGATCCGCGGACCGAGCTGCCCGACGATAACGGGTACGCGTTGGGCGAAACGTTGACCTTCGATCCGGCGCTGTTCGCCTATGATGACACGTCTGACGGCTATACTCCGCCGCTTTTCGGACTTACCAACGAAAGCCAGGCGGCGACAGGTGAGGTCGTGTTCGGTGGGTTCGGGGTTCTTAACGGCTTCGACCCCACGGATCCGCTGGTTTATTTCCGCGGGTTCGAGCCGACCCAGGATGTCGGCGTGATCCAGTTCGATGTCGAAAGCACCGAGGGCGGCAATTACAGCGCCTTCGCGGGCACAGCTGGTGACGACACCATCGTCGCCAACAATGTCGATGCGGCGATCTACGGCGCGCGCGGCGACGATGCGATCGACGTGTCCGGTGCGGGCGTGAACACCCTCATCTTCGACGTCAACGCGATCATGAACGGCTTTGATACCGTGACAGGCTTCTCGCTGGACGGGGCCCTGCCCGACCGGATCGGGTTCAACGCGTTGCAAAACGACTCGCTGCGCGGCGCGGGCACCCAGTTCGAGATGTTGGCCACCGGCGATACGGTCGGCGCCGATACCGGGCTGATCGTCTTTACCACCGCGCTTGCCGATTTTGACGCGGCCACGGTAGAGGCGGCCGCCGAAAGCCTGGCCGGCCTGAGCGATGGCGACCGCCTCTACTTCATGGCGTCCGATGGAACCGATACGCAGCTGTCGCGGCTTGAGATTCAGGCCGGTGAGGTGAGCGATATTCAGGATCTGGCGCTGTTCAGCGGGTTGGGCGATCTGTCCACGGCGAGCGATGTCAACTTCCTGGGCTTCGACGCATACGCCACGACTTGATCGGCGCCGCCCCCGCCGGGGGCGGTAACCGGACAGGCGCGGGGCGACCCTCGCGCCTGTCCCAGGACGTGACCGGAGCAGCCAGATGAGCACAGACGACCCCGCGGGGACCGCATCCCGCGCCGACGCGCCCGTGCCGATCAGCCCCGAGCGCCACGGCGCCCGGTTCTGGCGCCGGTTCACCTCTTTCGATTTCGCGCGGGCCTGGCGGATGGTGCCCGTTGTGCTGGGCGAACATGAACAGGTCGCCGCCAGCCTGCCGTTCTTTTTCGTGCGGACCCATGACGGGCTTTGGCCGGTGGCACTCTTGCGGCTCAGCGCGGCGGGGCCCTGTGCGCTGGTGGCGCCGAACGGAACCTGGCGCGGCGCTTATGTGCCCTCGATTCTGCGGGTGCATCCCTTTACCGCCCGGCGCCGTGGGGATGGGCAGATGGTGCTGCTGGTGGACGAGGCCAGCGGCCTGGTCACCGACGATCCGGCGGATGAGGCGTTCTTTACCCCGCAGGGCGACCCGGCGCCGGTTCTGGAAAAGGTGATCGACTTTTTCCGTACCCGCGCGGGCGCGGAAACCGACACGCGCGCGGCGATGGCCGAAATCGCGGCGCGCAAGCTGCTGATGCCGTTCGTCCCGCCCCAGGGCTTGGGCGACCTTGACGCGACGGGCCTGCTGGTGCCCGATCGGACCCGGCTGGCGGCCCTGGCGCGCGCGGATATCGCGGCGCTTTATCGTTGCGGTGCGTTGGGGCTGATGCAGGCGCAGGCGGTGTCGGTGCATCACCTGGCCTTTCTGGCCTCGGCCGAGGCGCAGCTTTCCCAGGGGGATGCCGGGGCGGCCACGCAGCAGGCTGCGGCGCCGACATCCGCGCCAACCGATGCGGCGGTTTCGGGGTTCCTGGATGCGGTGGCCGCGGCGCACAGCCTGGACATGGGCAGCATTCCCGGCCCGCAGGGGCGCGACGATGGGTCCGACCAGGCTGACGATGCCGAGCCCCCTTCGCAAGGGCAGGTCTGATAGCGTATGACAGGGGAAACGGGGGGCGACCCGAAACGGGCAGGCCGCATGTTGGCCGCCCTCGCGGGCCTGGATCGGAAAGACACAGACGATGAGCAGAGCGACCACCGCAGGCAGGACCAGGCGCGCGGCCACATGGGGGGTGGTCGCGCTGGTGCTTGTTCTGGGGGGCTGCACGGCCTCGCCCGACCTTAGCGCGCTGGAGGCAGAGTTCGACGCGCCGCCCGAGCAGCGCGCCGTGCGTGTATCCGCTGCCGTGGCCGAAACCGGATTCGGCCGTCAGGTGGCCGCGGCTGTCAGCAGCAGCCCCCGGCTGAACGCGGCAAATGCCGACCTGCGCGCCGCCCGCGCGCAAGAGGATGGCGACCGTCGCGCCTTCATGCCGCGGTTTTCGCTGGGGGCGACGCTGGGCACCGGCGTTGGGGGCGGCAACACGGGGCTGTCGCCGCTGCTGCAGGTGCTGCAACTGGTCTATGACGGCGGGGCCTCTGCCAGCATCCGGATCGCCGCGCGCGCCCGCGTCTTCGAAAGCCGCGGCGCCCGGTTGGAGGTGGCCTCGGCCCTGGCGCTGGAGGCGGTGGAGGCCTGGCACGGCCTGATCGCGGCGGGCGACCTGTACCGCCTGGCACGCCAGAACGAGGCGGTGCACCGCAAGCTGTATACCCAGGTTCAGGACCGGGCAGAGGCCGGGGCCGGCACGCAATCGGACCTGCTGACCGCGCGCGCGCGGCTGGCCGATGCGACCTCGCGCCGGGTAGAGGCCCTGTCGCGGCAGGACCGGGCGCAGGCCATCTTTCGCGAGGTGTTCGGCCATGCCCCCGGCGATCTGGCCGTCCCGCCGGCCGCCCCGACCCTGCCCCGGCTGGCCGATGCCGAATTGATCGCCTCAAGCCCGCGTATTCGGGGCCTTGAGGCACGGGTCAAGGCCGCCGAGGCCGATCTGGCCGCGACCCGCGCCACCTGGTTCCCGCGCGTGCAGTTGCAGGGAACCGCCGAACGGTCCGCGGGCGGCGGCACCGATAGCGATCTGGACATGCTGCTGGATTTCGAACCCGGCGCCCCCGGGCAAAAGGCCGCCGCGATCCGCGCGTCCGAGGCCCGGCTTGCCGCGCTGCAGGCCGAACGCGAAAGCCTGTCGCGCGAAATCCGGCGCGCGCTGGATGTGGTGCGGTCCGATCAGCGGGCGGGCGCGGCGCGCCTGCAGGCCGCGCGCGCCTCGGTCGCGGCCAACCGTGCGACCGTTGACGCCGCGCAGGAACAGTTTTCCATCGGTCGGCGCAGTCTGATCGGGCTGCTGGACGCGCAGCGTGACCTGTACGATGCCAGCGAAACGCTGATTGCCGCGCGGCAGGAACTGGCGCTTAGCGGTTATGCCGCGCTGGCCCTGACCGGGGATATCCTGGACGCCTTTGCCATCACCCTGCCCGCCGGGGCAGAGGATGCGGAACAGCCCGTCCAGGCCGCCCAGGCACCGGCGACGGAGGATCCCCCGACATGAGCGACAGCCCCGTCGCCCGGCTGGGTGGCTCTGTGCAGGGCGAGGCCGCGAACGACCTGACCCCGCTGGAGGCCTGCCTGCTGCACGCCGCCGAAACGCTGGAGCGGCCGATGACCGTGGCCGCGTTGCATGCCGCGCAATCGGGGGCGCAGGGCAGCCTGACCGTGCGCGACGCCATCGTCGCGGCGGAACGGGCGGGGCTACAGGCGGGTTTCGGCAAGCGGCGGCTGCGCGATTTCGACGATACGCTGACCCCGGCCATCCTGATCCTGGAAAACAACCGCGCCGTTGTGCTGTATCACCGCCTGCCCGGCGAGCGGCTGGCCGTTTTCGACCCTGCCCTGGGCGAAGGGATGGGCGAGGTGGACGCCGCCACGATCGAGGCGGCCTATACGGGTTACGCGCTGTTGTTGCGCGCCGAACACCGCGCGGATCTGGCCGCGCTGGCCAGCGGGCGGCGCGGGCACTGGTTCTGGTCCACCCTGGCGCAGAACCGTTGGGCCTATACGCAGGTGGTGCTGGCGGCGATGCTGGCCAACTTTCTGGGGCTGTCGACCTCGCTGTTCATCATGGTCGTCTATGACCGCGTCCTGCCGAACGAGGCGATGGAATCCCTGATCGCGCTGACCGCGGGGGTCGGTGTCGCGCTGCTGTTCGATTTCCTGATAAAGACGTTGCGCGCGGGGTTCATCGACCGGGCCGGTCAGCGGGCCGATATGGCGATGGGGCGGCGCATCTTTGACCAGTTGCTGGACATGCAGATGCGGGCGCGAAAGGGCTCTACCGGGGCGCTGGCCAGCACGCTGCGCGAGTTCGAGACGCTGCGCGAATTCTTCACCTCGGCCACGCTGGTCGCGGTGGTGGACCTGCCCTTCATCATCCTGTTCATCGGGGTGATTTCCCTGATCGGCGGGCCGCTGGCCTTGGTGCCCGCCATTGCCGTGCCTGTGGTGCTGGCGGTCGGTATCGCGGTGCAACCGATCCTGTCGCGGCTGGCGGAAAAGAACTTTGCCGACGGGCAGTCGAAACAGGGCGTGCTGGTCGAAACCGTGGCCGGGCTGGAAACCATCAAGGCCGCTGGGGCGCAGCGGCGCATGCGCGCACGGTGGGAGGATGCCATCGCGCGCCAGTCCGATCACGGGCTGCGCAGCCGCGCGGTCACGCAATTCGCGATCAACGCCACGGCCTTTACCCAGCAGGCCGCGCAGGTGATGATCGTGTTCTACGGCGTGTTCCTGATTACCGACGGCAAGGCCAGCATGGGGGCGCTGATCGCGTCCGTTATCCTGACCGGGCGCACCCTGGCCCCGCTGGCGCAACTGGCCCAGACCCTGACCCGGTTCAACCAGGCGCGCACGTCCTACCGCAGCCTGGACCGGCTGATGAAGGCCGACAGCGAACGCCCCGAGGGCCGCAACTGGATTTCCCGTCCGCGGCTGGAGGGCGAGATTACCTTCGACGATGTGTCCTTTGCCTATCCCGACCAGACGGTGGACGCGTTGCGCAATATCTCGTTCACCATCAAGCCGGGGGAAAAGGTGGCGATCCTTGGCCGGATCGGGTCGGGCAAAAGCACGGTCGCCCGCCTGATGCTGGGCCTGTATGAGCCGCGCCAAGGCTCTGTCCGGGTGGACGGGATCGACATCCGCCAGATCGACCCGGGCGATCTGCGCCGCAACGTGGGGTCGGTGTTGCAGGACGTGTGGCTGTTTTCCGGCACCGTGCGCGAAAACATCGCCATCGGTGCCATGCGCCCGCGCGACCACGAAATCCTGGACGCCGCCCGCATCGCCGGGGTGGAGGATTTCGTGAAACGCAACCCTGCGGGTTATGACCTGATGCTGGCCGAACGGGGTGAGGGGCTGTCGGGCGGGCAGAAACAAGCGATCTCGCTGGCGCGTGCGCTGGTGGGCCGCCCGCCGATCCTGTTGATGGACGAACCCACCAGCGCGATGGACGTCCAGAACGAGGGCGAGGTGATCGCCCGGCTAAAGACCGAATGCGCCGACCGGACCGTGGTGATCGTGACCCACCGCACCAGCCTGCTGGAGCTGGTGGACCGGGTCATCGTGATTGACCAGGGCCGGGTCGCCGCCGATGGCCCTAAAAGCATCCTGAACCGCCGCAGCGCAGGCGCGGCAAGGGCCGGGGGGCAGGATGGCGCGTGACAACGATCTGGAACGCCTGGCGCGCGAAATGCGGGGCACCTCGCCGCTGAAAGGGTCGATCCTGCTGGGGGTGATCCTGCTGTTCCTGATGGTGGCGGTGGTCTGGGCCGCGCGGACGGAACTGGACGACGTGACCCGGGCCGAGGGGCGCATCGTGCCCTCGCGCGATGTGCAGGTGATCCAGGCCACCGAACCCGGCGTGCTGAAGGCGCTGTATGTGTCAGAGGGGCAGGTGGTCGCCCAGGGCGACGTGCTGATGGAACTGGACGGCACGCAGCTGGACAGCCAACTGGATCAGGAACAGCAGCGCGCCTATGGCCTGATGGCCCGGATCGAACGGTTGCAGACCGAAATCGACGGGGGCGATCTGACCTTTTCCGCCATGCTGCTGGACCGCGCGCCGGACGTGGTGCGATCCGAAACCGCGCTGTTCCATGCGCGCAAGGCCGAACTGGCTGACGAGATCGACATTCTGGAACGCCAGCGCCTGCAACGCCGCCAGGAATACGAAGAGGGCCGCGTCGATCTGCAAACCGCTGAGGAAACCCTGGGCGTGCTGGCCGAGGAACGCGCGATGATGGCGCCGCTGGTGGAACGCGGGGTGGAACCGGAAACCACCCTGCTGTCCCTGCGCCGGAACGAGGCCGAGTGGCAGGGCCGCAAGACCCGCGCGCAGGCTGCGCTGGCCCGGTTGCAGGCCGCACTGGACGAGATCGACGATCAGATCCGTGCGCGCCGCTCGCGCTATCGGGCCGCGGCGCTGTCGGATCTGGCGTTGGCGACGGCGGAACTGGCGGCGCTGAAACCCTCTCTGCCCGCGTTGCAAAGCCGGGTGGAACGCGCCCGCCTGCGCGCGCCGGTGCGCGGGGTGGTCAACCGCATCCATCGGTCCACCCTGGGCGGGCTGGCCCGCGCCGGCGAGGATCTGGTAGAGATCGTGCCGCTGGACGATACCCTGCTGGTCGAGGCCTATGTCAGCCCCAAGGACATCGCCTTTGTCTACCCGGGCCAGCCGGTCAAGGTGAAGGTCACCGCCTATGACTTTTCCCGCTATGGCAGCCTAGACGGTGAAATCGTGCGCATCGGTGCCGATGCGGTCACAAGGTCCGAGCGTGACGACCAGGAATTCTTCGTGGTGGAAATCCGCACCAGCGATAACATTCTGGATGCCGCAGGCGTGGCGGTGGAAATCATCCCCGGCATGGTCACCCAAGTCGATATCCTGGCCGGGCGCAAGACGATCCTTGAATACCTGACGCGCCCCGTGGTGCGGGTGAAGGAAAACGCCCTGCGCGAATGATGCCGCCGCCTATGCGGTGTCGCCGATATTGCCCAGCAGGATGCCGGTTACGGACAGATCCTGCGCCGGTTCCAGCCCGGCCAGTGTAACGCCGGTTTCATAGGCCACATTGCGCGCGTCGATGCCGTTCAGATCGGCGGCGCTGTCCACGAACACCCAGTGCGGCGCATGATCGCTGTCCAGCCCGACCGCGTGGCGCAGCACCCCCAGCGCGTCGGCGGCGGTGACCTGCCCGCTGCCGTCGATATCGGCGGCGATGAAATCCTGCGGCCGCGCCGCCCCGAAAGAGGGCGCCAGGCCGACGGCCATGCGCAGCACCTCCAGCGCGTCGGCGGCGGTGATGGCGGGGTCGCCGCCGGTGTGAAACCGGGTCAGGTCCAATGTTCCCGCCGCGTTGTCCGGCAGGGTAAATCCCCCCGCCGCATCCGTTTCGATCAGAACCGGCGTGCCCCCGTCGTCGGGCTGAAAGACGATCATGGTTTCCCCCAGGCCCGCCCCGTCGGGGCCCAGCACATGGGGGCCGTCCAGCGGTGCGGGCGGGTCGCTGCCGCCGCTGGCCCCGCCCGCGGATTGCCCGCCCCCCGTCAATTCCCCATCAACGAAAAACAGCCGGTCGGGCCAGGGAAAGGTGGCGCCGAACAGATCCGCCGCCGACAGCGACATGCCGTCGAAGGACAGGATTTGCGCTGTAAAGCCGCGATACCCGATCAGCGCGCCATCCACGGTCGGGGTGATGTCCAGTTGTCCGGGGGCGCGCAACATCGGCAGGTCCGACAGGTCCAGCCGGTCCAGGCCGGGCTGGAAATCGCTGACCATCACCGGCCCTTCCTGCATCCGCAGGACGAACACACCCGCCCCGCCGCCGCCGGTCAGGATCGGGGTATCGGGCGTCGCGATCAGGATGTCGTCGTCCGGCCCGCCCATCGCCTGTTCCCCGACCAGCCCCAGCCCGTCCAGCGCGGCGGTCACGATGGCAAGCCCCGGATCGCGCTGCGACCCGGCGGTGACGACCAGCGTGTCGCCCGTGACCGTCGCCGACAGGGTCGTGATGTTATAGAGCGTGTCGCCCGTGGGATCGGCCAGGCTGTCCAGCCAGATCAGCCGCCCGGCCTCTGACAGCAGGAACAGCGTCAGGCCCTGGTCGCTGCCCCCGGCCACCACCAGATTGGCCGCGCCATAGCGGACGCTGGCCAGCGCCTGCACCCCGGCAAACCGCGTGCCCAGCGTGTCCAGGACATGGTCGGTCGCGCGCACCGTGCCATCGGCCTGCAGTTCCAGGACGGACAGCGAACCGCTTTCTGCCCCGGCGACGATGGCCCAGCAGCCCTGGTCGGTTTCCACCACCTCCAGCGCGGTCGGGGCTGCGATGCCCAGCCCGTGGATCGCGCCATAGCGGGTGAGGGTTCCGCTGCCGTCGCGTGCCATCACGGCCAGGTTGTCGTCAGCCCCGCTCAGCGCCAGAACGCGCGCGCTATCGCCCTGCTGCGCGACATGCAGGCCCACGGTCCCCGTCTGCCAGTCGCCTGTGGGCAAAAGACCCGTGCCCGCATCGCCCTGCAGCGACCAGGCCCGCAGTAGCGCATCATCGCCCGCCGCGATGCGGTCGCGGGCGGTGTCGCGGTCCAGGGTGACAACATCCCCCAACTGCCCGTCCGCGCCCACCCGATAGCCGATCAGCGCGGTATCGCCGCCGCCCACGAACAGCACCGGCCCCCGCTCGTCAGCGGCCAGGGCCAGCCGCCCGGTGACGCTGTCCGCGACGGCGGGGGCAAAGGGCAGGGCCTGCATCGGATCCAGCGTGCCGTCCGTGCGAATGGCAAAGGACAGCAGCCCGCCATTGCGGTCCGTTCCGGCCAGCAGGACGCTGCCCGCCGCCGTTTCCAGCAACACCGAATCCGTCACCCCGGACCCGAACATGCCGCGCCCGGTGCCGGCCCTGCCCTGCACCTGCAGTTTCATGGCCCACCTCGCCTGATCCACCGCGCGGAAGGCTGCGCAGGCAGGCGGTCGGGGCCTTGGCCCGGGTCATGGCCAAAGCGGGGCGTTTAGCGCCGATTTTCGAAAAATGCGGGCGGTCCCGCTGGGGGCCACCCGGATCGAAAGGGTGGGCCGGGGCGCCTTGGCGCCCCCGCAAATGGGTCAGGCGGGAATGCTGACCTCGTCCATGTTGCCGATCAGGATGGCAGTCATGGGTGCCTCCAGGCTGGTGGCCAGCGCGGCGATATCGGCGCCGGTTTCCACCGCCGAATTGCCCGCGTCCAGGCCCAGCCCGTCCCAATCGGTGTCGGAATCGAAGAATTCCCAACGCGGCGCATTGTCGGTGTCCAGCCCGACCGCAAAGCGCAGCACGTCCAGCGCGTCGGCCGCGGTGACACGGCCATCGCCGTTGACATCGGCCGCAACGAAGTTCTGCGCCTGCGCCGCCCCAAAGGACGGGGTCAGCCCCACCGCAAGGCGCAGCACGTCCAGCGCGTCGGCGGCGGTGATCGCGGGATCGCCGGCGCTGTCATAATCGCGCGTGCCGTCCAGATGGCCGCTGGCGCCGTTGACCAGGTCGAAGGCATAGTCGCCATTGCCCTGAGTCACGTCGATCAGGTTCACGCTGCGCCCGGTGGGCTGGAACGTGATGGTCGCATCCGGCAGGTCGGCGCCCTGGGTGTCGCTGATCGTGCCCGACAGGACCACCAGCCCGTCCAGCCCGCCGCCATCGGTGTCGGGCTGATCGACCGGCGGTGCCTCGCCCGGGCGGTCGTCGATGACCTGCTGGGCGCCCTGGGCGCTGTCGATATAGGACTCGTCCCCGGTCAGCAGATAGTCCAGCACCGCCTGCTGAAAGGCGACCGTGCCCGGCGTCAACCCGCTGCCGGCAACGGCGGCCTCGGCGGCGTCGATCTGATCCTGGGTAAAGTCGTCCAGCCCGGTCATGCCGGTGGGGTAGTCGGGCAGGTAATAGCTGTCCGGTCCCAGCCCGGCGCCATAGGTGAACAGGCTTTCGCCCTCGCTGTCCACGCGCCAGTCGTCGCGATACTGGCCGTAGAGGTCGTCAAAGGCCAGCGGCCGGGCCAGTGCCGTGCCATCGGCCAGGGCCACATCGTCGGCCTGGTTGCCATTGGCATTGCCCAGCAGGCCCTCGACATTGCCGGCCCAGTAGCTGTCCAGCGCAACGGTGATGTCCACGCGGTCATCGACCACGGTAACGACAACGGCGCTGTAGCCGGTTTCCAGATCGCCGTCGCGGGTGTGGATCAGGGTGTAGGTGTCCCCCTCACGATAGATGCGGTCGTCCCCGACAAAGGTCATGCTGCCATCGGCGATCGTCGTTGCCGCGCCGTTCACGGTCAGCACGCTGTCGGCCAGGGGGTCGATCATCACCGCGCCGCCGTCCAGTTGCACCGCGGCGGCCACGTTGGCGGTGACATTGGGGCCGACCGGGCTCATCCGGGCTTGCACCTCGAAATCCGACCCATCGGTTGCCCGCGTCAGCACGTATTCGCCCGCCGCGTGGAAGTCGTAGGCGACCCCGTCCAGCGTCAGCAGATGCGGGTCGCCGCTGTTCAGGCCCAGCAGATCGTCGGGCAGCGGCGGCAGGCCCAGGGCCTCCAGCACGTCGCTGATCTCGTCCAGCAGTTCCTGCAATTGCCATTCGCTGGTGATCGGCGTTTCGGGGATCGACAGGATGGTTTCCCCGTCCGGGTCGGTCATCGTGATCGGCCCCAGGGCATACCCCTCGAATTGCCAGGGCGGCTCCCAGAAGCCCCACATGAAGAAGGAATAGGTTTCCCCCTGCTCCAGGTCGACATAGACCCAGTCGCGGTCGCCCTCGCCGTAGATCAGCCCGCTATAGGCCCCCCAGGACGGCACGTAGTAGGGCGTGCCCATGTTGGCCGGGGCATCGGCATCTTCAACGATGCTTTCGGGGTCGAGTTCGGGACCGCCGCTATAGTTCAGGTCGTAGAACCCGACGCCGATGTCGTTCACCGATGCGGCGGACAGGTAATAGCGCCCGGTTTCCGGGGCGACGAAGTCCTCGATCAACGCCATGCTGCCATGCCCGGCGGGCATGTCGGGATCGGGCAGGGCCTGATCAAGAAGGCTGCCATCAGGGCCGTAAAGCCGCAGATGCGGCATATCCAGCCCGCCCTCGCCCCAATCCATGTCCAGTGCGATCAGCGTTTGCAGCAGATCGGGCAGCGGCGGGGTGGTAATGGCGGCATCCAGCGTATAGCCGCCCGCCGTGACCGCAAAGGTGCCGGCATCGAAATCAAAGGCGATCTGGGCGATCTCGGCCGTGCCATCGTAAAGCGTGACCTCGGTGATGTCATACTTCATCAGCGGCGCGACGAAGGCCGCGCGCTCGGCGCCGTCCATGTAGATGATGTCGTCCATACGATCCATCATCGAGACTAGTTCGCCGAAATCGGCCAGCGACGTGGGGAAGGTACCGACCAGTTCCAGGGACTGATTGCCGGACACCAGCGAATAGCTGTCCGCCGCCACGTCCAGCGACATGATCTCGGTGCCCTCGTAATCCAGCGTGACCTCGTCGATCACGCCGGTTGCGACGCCCTCCATGATGGCCTGTTCCAGCTCGTCCAGGGTGCTGACCGGGCCGATGCCGCTACCGCCGAAGGACAGGGTATACAGGCCGGAATAGTCCGGATCCTGCCCCTGTTCGAAGATCTGCACCAGCGTACTGGTCAGGCTATAGCCGGGGGTTGCGCGAACGGTATCGTCCAGGCCCTCGATCTCGCCCAGGAAATCCAGGGTGAAGTTCTTCAACTCGGGCAGGATGGCATCGTTTTCAAGCAGATCCTTGAAGCCGGGTGTGATGATGATGTCGCTCATCTGGAGCTCCTGTCAGTAAAGGGCGCCGCGGGCGGGAAAAACCTGAACCCGGGCCGTTGGGTGCGTGTTCCTGCCTGTCGCCACCGCATGAATCGGTGCCTTGTTTTCGGGGAAAAAATCCACAAGATACGGCATGATAGAACACTCCTCGCCGATATCGTCCGGCCTTCGCGAGGTGGTAACCATGATCTGGATCAACCCCCGCGGCCCTGGTGGTGCGGCGTGTCGGCGCCCTGCCGTGCGGGGGCGTCGCCACGCCCTGGCCGGGGCGGTTGCCGCGGGCCTGGCGGCAGCGGGCTGTTCCGGCCCGGATCTGGATTTGCGGCCCGAAATCGGCCTTGCGCAAGAGGATCAGGCCTATGCCCCCGCCGCGCTGGACCACGCGGTGCGCAGCTTTGTCGGCGATGGCGGTAGCCTGCTGGGGGGCGCTGGCAGCGGCGGTGCCGGTGGCGGTGGCGGGCTGCTGGACGGGACCGTCGCCTATACCACGCGGTCATCCTGGGAAACGACGCTGGGGCTGGTGGCGCAGCGGCCGCTATCCCCCGGCTGGCAGGTCGAGGGGCGGCTGCGCACGGGCCAGGGGCGCGGGCGGCATTTCCTGCCCGCCGGGGCCGGGGTGTTCAAGGATCCGATCGATATCGTGGCCGACACCCGCTTTGCCGAGGCCGAGGCCGTGCTGGTCCGTCGTATCGGGCAGAGCCTGCTGCCGGGCGATCTGTCGGTCGCCGCCGGGGTGGGGACGCGCTATGTCGATTCCCGCCTGCGCATCGACTCGGCGCTGCTGGCGCTGGACACGCGGTATCGCCAGCGGCTGGACTATGCCACGCTGGGGACGCGCTATCACGTGCCGGTGATGCGGGGGCGCGCGGCGCTTGCGCTGTTTGCCGAGGGCCGCAGCCACGGCGACGACACCGCCTTGCTGCGCGGCGGCGCAGCGCTGAGCATGGCACTGCCGCGGGGGCGCTGAGCGCGGCCAGCGCCGGCATAACGGGCTTTACCGTCATTGGCAGAGCAGGCATCATCGTACCCGTCTGCGTAACGCCGCGACCGCCGAAACGGAGAGATGCGCATGCCGCTGCTGCTGGAACCCGACGCCCGCGAGCAGTTGTTCCTGGAATTGATCAACCGGGCGCGCCTGGACCCCGCAGCCGAGGCGGCGCGCTATGGCATCGGCCTGAACGACCCGACCCCCGGCAAGCCCGACGATACCCCCGCCAGCCATTCCGGCGAAGATCTGACCCCGGATGCCAAACAGCCGCTGGTCTATGACGCGTTTCTGGCGCTCGCCGCAGAGCGGCATTCAGATGACATGCTGGACCGCGACTATTTTGCCCATAACGCGCCCGATCCGGCCCCTTATGGCAGTTCGCCCGGCGACCGGATGGACAGTGCGGGCTATGTTTTCGAGGGGGCGTGGAGTTGGGGCGAAAACATCGCCTGGATCGGCACCTCGGGCAGCCTGGATGCAGATGCGGCGACCCTGTCCCACCACGAGGGCCTGTTCCTGAGCGCCGGTCACCGTGTGAACCTGCTGGCCGCCCAGTTCCGCGAAACCGGCATCGCGCAAGAGTTGGGCCAGTTCTATGCCCAGAGTACCGACGGGCAGTATTACAATTTCAACGCCTCGATGCTGACCCAGGTCTTTGCCCTGTCGGGCACTGACCTGTTCCTGACCGGCGTTGCCTATGACGACACGGACGGCAACGATTTCTATTCTCTGGGCGAGGGGGCGGCCGGTATCGGCGTGTCGACCTCTGGCGCCGCGACTGACACGCTCGGCGCGGGCGGTTATGCGCTGGCCCTGTCGGGGGCCAGCGACGCGGTGACCGTGACCTTCGATCAGGGGGGCGCATCGCTGAGCGCGACGGTCTGGATGGATGGGCAGAACGTCAAGCTGGATCTGGTGAACGGCACGCGGCTGCTAAGTTCGGCCGATATGGTGCTGGGCACAGGCGCGACAGAGGCCGCGCTGCTGGGTGTCGCGGACCTGAGCCTGACCGGCAACGACCTGGACAATCTGCTGATCGCCGGGCGCGGCGACAACGTGATCGACGGGGCAGGGGGCGACGATATCGTCGTCTTCAGCGGTAATCTTGCGGATTACGACATCTCTGTCCTGTCCGATGTCGTGACCGTCACCGATCTGCGCACAGACACCACCAACCAGGGCACCAACACCCTGAGCAATGTCAGCACGCTGCGTTTTGCCGATGGCGACCATACCCCGCCGGGCCTGGGCGACCCCGAGCTGGAGCCGGGCGACGGTCCGATCGCGCTGACCGGGCATCTGGGCACACTGGCCGACGATGACGTTGCCGGGGCGCAGGTGGCCTTTACCCCCGCGGGCAGCGACTGGCCGACCCACGGCATGATGAGTGGGCCGGACGGCCTGTTCGCCCTGGGGCTAGAGGTTGGCGATGCCGGCCATCTGGATGCATCGCGCCCGCACAACGCCGCGACGGACCCGGCCATCACTGCCGCTGACGCGCTGGACGTGCTGCGTATGGCCGTGGGGCTGGCGCCGTCCTTCGGACCGGCGGAATCGCAGAACTTCGTCGCGGCTGACGTGACCGGCGATGGCCGTGTCACGGCTGCCGACGCGCTGGACGTGCTGCGCTACGCCGTCGGGCTGGATACTGAAAACGCGCCGCACTGGGCATTTTTCGATGCCGCGACCGATTGGGGCGGGCTGGGCCTGGATGCGGGCAATGCCGCGGTGGAAACGGGAATTCAGATTGCCGCGTTGGGCGCCGATCTGGACGTGTCGCTGACCGCCATCCTGATCGGGGACATGGCGGCGGTCTGACCCGCCGCCGGGCGGCCCGCGCCGGGGGCGCAGGCCGCAAGGATCATTTCTGCACTTCGCCGGTGATGATCTGGCGAAAGAACTTGCTGATCGGGTCGCTGCCGCCGGTGGCGCCGCCGCTGCCGGTCTGCAACTCGCCATCGAACATGGTCGGCTTGTCGCTGAGCAGCGGCCATTTCATCATCGCGGAGAACGGCGTCGGGTTACCCGTCATCAGTTCCACGTTGGAGCCGCGACCGCTGAGCAGGGGCAGCTTCAGCCAGGACGAGAACGGCGTCGGATCGACCGAATTCAGGCTGACCACGGTTGCGCGTTTTTCCGACAGCAGGGGCCAGCCCAGGATGTTGGAAAACGGCGTGGGATTGCCTGTCTTCAGCTCGACATTCGATTTGCGACCGCTGAGCAGCGGCCACCCCATGCGGCTGGACAGCGGCGTCGCGTCGGAGGTGAGCTTGTCGGTCATGGTATCCTTCCTGTTCATGGTTGTCCTGCATGAACAGATGGTTTGCCAATGCCTTGGGGCAAGCCATGCGCCCCCTGCCGCCCCCACGGGTCAAGCGATTGTGAGAGTGCCCGCCGACCCCCGCCCGTGTTGACAGGATCGTGGGGCGGGCCTATCGCGGATGCGGTCAACGCCCAGCCGGAGAGTTCCATGAGCGACAGTTGCAGCCCCACCGATCCGCCCCTGACCTCGCTGTCCCACGGGGGCGGCTGCGGCTGCAAGATCGCGCCGGGCATCCTGGCGGACCTGCTGAAGGGCACCGCAGGCATGGTCATGCCCGAGGAATTGCTGGTGGGGGCGGCCACGTCCGACGACGCGGCGGTGTATCGGCTGAACGACGAACAGGCGCTGGTCGCCACCACCGATTTCTTCATGCCCATCGTCAACGACCCCTTCGATTTCGGGCGCATCGCCGCGACCAACGCGATCAGCGATGTCTATGCGATGGGCGCCCGCCCGATCCTGGCGCTGGCGCTGGTGGCGATGCCGCTGGCGAAACTTTCGCGCGGCGCCATCGCCCGAATTCTTGAGGGTGGCGCTGCGGCCTGCAACGCCGCGGGCATCCCCATCGCGGGCGGGCACACGATCGATTCCGTCGAACCGATCTATGGGCTGGTTGCCCTTGGCACGGTGCATCCCGACCGGGTGCGCAAGAATGGCGGCTCGCGCCCCGGCGATGTGTTGGTGCTGGGCAAGCCGCTGGGCACCGGCATCCTGGCTGGCGCGCTGAAAAAGGGCCGGCTGACCGAGGACGGCTATGCCGAGATGCTGGCCACCACCACCGCGCTGAACACCCCCGGCCCCGATCTGGCCGCGCTGGAGGGGGTGCACGGGCTGACCGATGTCACCGGCTTTGGCCTGGCCGGGCACGGGCTGGAAATGGCGCGGGGGTCGGGCTGCACCCTGTCCATCGACTGGGATGCGGTGCCGGTGATGGGGCCGGTGCGCGAGTTGCTGGCCGATTTCGCCACTGGGGCGGCGCGCAACAACTGGGAAAGCTACGGTCAGGACGTGGTGCTGCCAGAGGGCTTTTCCGATCTGGAGCGCGCGCTGCTGACCGATCCGCAGACCAGTGGCGGGCTGCTGGTCAGCTGCGCGCCGCAGGCGGTGGGGCAGGTGATGGACATCTTCCGCGACCACGGCTTTGCCCGTGCGGCCGTCATCGGCGAAAGTGCCGCCGCCGGGGCCGAGGGGCCGCGCGTCATCCTGCGCTAACCGTTCCCGTCTACCCCGTCCCAGCCGCGCGCGCGGATCGCCGGGCCATCGGCGTCCAGCCGCGGGGCGGACCGGTCCAGTGCCAGCGCGCTGTCGGAAAAGACCAGCGGCGTGCGCACGCCCGCGATACCCTCTGGCGTGACCTTCAGCCCGCGCGAAATCACCTGCGGATCGGCGAACACGTCGGCCATGTCGTTGATCGGGGCCGAGGGGACCACGGCCGCCTCCAGCCGGACCAGCAGGTCGGACCGGGTCCAGCCCGCCAGGGCCTGCGACAGCGCGTCGATCAGTGCGGCGCGGTTTTCCACGCGGTCGCGGTTGCTGCGGAACCGGGGATCGCTTGCCAGCTCGTCGCGTTCCAGCACCTCGCACAGGCGCTGGAACTGGCCATCGTTTCCGGCGGCGATGATGACGGCGCCATCGGCCACGGCAAAAACCTGGTAGGGCACGATATTGGGGTGCTGATTGCCCATCCGCCCCGGCGGGTGGCCGGTGGCCAGGTAATTCATCGCTTGGTTGGCCATCATCGCGGTCGCGCAATCCAAGAGCGACATATCCACATGCTGCCCCTTGCCGGTTTGCGCCCGCTGCGCCAGCGCGGCCTGGACGCCGATCACGCCATAAAGGCCCGTCACGATATCGGTGACGGCAACGCCCACCTTCATCGGTTCGCCCTCGGGCGTGCCGGTGACCGACATCAGCCCGGACATGCCCTGGATGAGATAGTCGTATCCCGCCCGCGCCGCGTAGGGGCCATCCTGGCCGAAGCCGGTGATCGAACAATAGACAAGGCCGGGATTGGCGGGCGCCAGGCTCGCATAGTCCAGCCCGAATTTCGCCAGCCCCCCCAGCTTGAAGTTTTCCACCAGCACGTCGGCCTGCGCCGCCAGATCGCGCACCAGTGCCAGGTCGTCGGGGTTGCGGAAATCGGCCGCGATGGACCGCTTCCCGCGATTGGCCGCATAGAAATAGGCGGCAGAGGGATGATCCTCGCCGCCCTGGGGGCGGTCGATGAAGGGCGGGCCCCATGTGCGGGTGTCGTCGCCCGCCGGGCTTTCGACCTTGATGACGGTGGCCCCCAGATCGGCCAGCACCTGCCCGATCCAGGGACCGGCCAGGATGCGGGCCAGTTCCAGAACCTTGATGCCTGCCAGCGGCCCGCTCATGCGAAGGCCTGCAGCCCCGTCTGCGCCCGGCCCAGGATCAGCGCGTGGATGTCGTGGGTGCCCTCGTAGGTGTTCACGGTTTCCAGGTTCTGGGAATGCCGGATGACATGATAATCGGCCATGATCCCGTTGCCGCCATGCATGTCGCGGGCCATGCGCGCGATATCCAGCGCCTTGCCGCAATTGTTCCGCTTGATCAGGCTGATGGTTTCCGGGGCGGCCTGCCCCTCGTCCATCATGCGGCCCACGCGCAGGGCCGCCTGCAGGCCCAGGGCGATTTCGGTCTGCATGTCGGCCAGTTTCTTTTGGAACAGTTGGGTCTGCGCCAGCGGGCGGTTGAACTGGGTGCGCTCCAGCCCGTAGGTGCGGGCGCGGTGCCAGCAATCCTCGGCCGCGCCGATGACGCCCCAGGCGATGCCATAGCGCGCGCGGTTCAAACAGCCGAACGGCCCTTTCAGCCCCTCGACGCCGGGCAGCAGCGCGTCTTCGCCGACCTCGACCCCGTCCATGACGATTTCGCCGGTGACAGAGGCGCGCAGGGACAGCTTGCGCTCGATCTTGGGGGCGGACAGCCCCTTCATTCCCTTTTCAAGGACAAAGCCCTTGATCTTGCCGCCATGGGCCTCGGATTTGGCCCAGACGACAAAGACATCTGCAATGGGGCTGTTGGAAATCCACATCTTGGCACCCGACAGGACATAGCCGTCGTCCACCTTTTTTGCGACGGTCTTCATCCCCGCGGGGTCGGACCCGGCATCGGGTTCGGTCAGGCCGAAACAGCCGATCCATTCGCCCGAGGCCAGCTTCGGCAGGTATTTCGCGCGCTGCTCCTCGGTGCCGTAGGCGTGGATCGGATACATCACCAGCGACGATTGCACGCTGAGCATCGAGCGATAGCCGGAATCCACCCGCTCCACCTCGCGCGCGACAAGGCCATAGGTGACATAGCCCGCGCCCAGCCCGCCGTATTGTTCGGGGATGGTGACGCCCAGCAGGCCCATTTCGCCCATCTCGGCGAAAACCTCGGGGGTGACGGTTTCGTTCAGATAGGCCTCGGTCACACGGGGGGCCAGCTTGTCGGCGGCATAGGCGGCGGCGCTGTCGGCCACCATGCGCTCATCCTCGCTCAGTTGCGTGCGCAGCGCGAAAGGGTCCGCCCAGTCGAATTGCGCAAGCGAAGGGCCAAACCCCGGGGCCTGTGCGTCAGCCATCTTTCCATCTCCTCGTCCGAAATTACAGCAACGGATATGCCATGCGGTCGAGTGTGACGATAGGGGGCTTGGGCAGGGGATGCCATGCCCCTTGGGGCAGGGGCGCCATGCGCCGACCAGAGGCGGGGCAGATGCCATTCCCCCTTTCCTTTTGCCCGGCCCCGTGGGATAGGGACGTGCCAAACGAAACCTCCCGAGGAGACCGCCCCATGGAGATTCGCGAGGCCCTGACCTTCGACGATGTCCTGCTCGTTCCGGCTGCCAGTTCGGTGCTGCCCAACCAGGCCGATACCGCCACGTGGATCACCCGGTCGATCAGGCTGAACATTCCGCTGGTCAGTTCCGCGATGGACACGGTGACCGAACACCGGATGGCCATCGCCATGGCACAGACCGGCGGCATCGGGGTGATCCACCGCAACCTGGACGTGGATGAACAGGCGCGCGAGGTGAGCCGGGTCAAGCGGTTCGAATCCGGGGTTGTCTACACCCCGATCACTCTGACCCCCGATCAGACCCTTGCCGACGCCAAGGCCCTGATCGAACGCTATAATTTCACCGGCTTCCCGGTGGTGGACGAACGCGGCCATGTCGTCGGCATCCTCACCAACCGCGACATGCGCTTTGCCACCAGCGACGCGACCCCGGTCAGCGCGATGATGACCTCGGACAACCTGGCGATCCTGCGCGAACCCGTTGACCGGACAGAGGCGCTGAACCTGATGAAGGAGCGCCGGATCGAGAAGCTGCTGATTACCGACGGCGCGGGCAAGCTGACCGGCCTGCTGACGCTGAAGGATACCGAGCAGGCGGTGATGAACCCGCAGGCCTGCAAGGACGATCTGGGCCGGCTGCGTGTCGCGGCGGCAAGCACCGTGGGCGATGCGGGCTTTGAACGCTCAGAGGCGCTGATCGACGCGGGCGTTGACCTGATCGTGATCGATACCGCCCATGGCCATTCCGAAGGCGTGGCCAAGGCGGTGACGCGGATCAAGCAGGCCAGCAGCGACGTTCAGGTGGTGGCGGGTAACGTGGCCACGGCCGAGGCCACCCGCGCCCTGATCAATGCGGGTGCCGACGGCGTCAAGGTCGGCATCGGGCCGGGGTCCATCTGCACGACGCGCATGGTGGCGGGCGTGGGCGTGCCCCAGCTGACCGCGATCATGGATTGCGCGCAGGCGGCGGGCGACGTGCCGATCATCGCCGATGGGGGCATCAAGTTCTCGGGCGATTTTGCCAAGGCGATCGCGGCGGGCGCGTCCTGCGCGATGGTGGGGTCCATGCTGGCGGGCACCGAGGAATCCCCGGGCGAGGTGATCCTGTACCAGGGCCGCTCGTTCAAATCCTATCGCGGCATGGGCAGCCTGGGCGCGATGGCGCGCGGCTCTGCCGACCGCTACTTCCAGAAAGACGCCGCCAGCGACAAGCTGGTGCCCGAGGGGATCGAGGGCCAGGTGCCCTACAAGGGCGCGGCAGGTGCGGTGATCCACCAGCTGGTGGGCGGGCTGCGGGCCGCGATGGGCTATACCGGCTGCGCCACGGTGGACGCGATGCGCACCAACTGCCGCTTTGTGCGGATCACCGGCGCGGGGCTGAAGGAAAGCCACGTCCACGACGTGCAGATTACGAGAGAGTCGCCTAACTATCGCGTTATGTAAAAAGGATAAAATTTTCGAGTGGATGCAGTTTTAGGGCAGAACTGACCAGAACAGCGCAAGAACAGAGCAGAAACATGGATGCAAAGTGGATGCATTGTGAGGAGCCCTGCATCCCTTCCTGCTTGGGTATTCTAATAATATTTTAGGAAGGGGATGTGCCCGTTCCCTTGCAACCCTCAGTTGCTCCGTGTTGTCCGCCGACACAATAATCATAAGCGAGCCTTTGCTTCCTAGCACTTGACTGGACCTGTTCTTTCTGGGGCGCTTCGGCGAACCTGTTACGCATCGTCAAGTGTTCCCTACGGTGATGTCCTGGATCACAGACAAGTACGGCAGGGGGAAGGAATGGCGAACCGGACGTTTGAGCCCTCAAGGACTTGGGGCTTTGGAGACTTATCCCCTTAGCATATCTGCTGCTTCGGATCGGATCGTGTGTCTCATGCTCGCGTCGTTGTCGCCACCGTATACAATCAAGAAAGCGAAACCTCGTGTGCAATAATGGGATTGGCCGCAGAAGGCCAACTCGTAATCGGGTGCCGGGTCTGCATCTCGACCTCTATGAGAGATAGGTCATGGGTATGCATGTCCGGGGCTTTTTCATTCTTGTCGTCTTTGGAGTCCGGCCTTTCCCTCTTCACCTCTCAGATTCTCCCAGGTTTGAAAGACATGGTCCTTGTCCCTCGTTCTCAGACAGTAGCTTTGTCCTGGGGCGGAACAGCCATCATTGCCGGGGCGGAAGGTGTCTTCCGCCCCGGTCCGCTTGAGCAAACAGAATGCAGCGTTTCAGGTGCGGCCGAGGAGAAAGCGTTCCGCGGCCTGCCGGTCGAAGAGGCTCTGGCGCGTGGCAATAACCGCTTCAAGGTGCTCCACGAGTGCGGCGAGCTGGTCGCCACGGTCCGTGTATACCGGCGTCTCGCACACGATACCGACGTCATCGCCCTCCGGGTCCAGAAAGCCCCTGAAGTCCCGGCGCCGGTAGATCTCCTCGCCATCGCGAAGGGCGCGGAGCCTTGTCAGGGCCGTGTCGAACCCGCCGTCGTACCGGCGGCTGAAAACCCGGCTGTCGCCCAAAGGGGCGAGACAGCGCTGCAGGAACGCCGCGTCATGCGAGTCCGCGCCGGGGCGCAGGTCGCGGACCATTGCCACCACGTTCCGCCCGAGGCGGAGCGCGGATGCTGCCATCTCTTCCAGTGGTTCTGTTTGAGTGTTGTGGTGCATGTTTCCCTCCATGCGTGCTGCCGCCCCATGCGACAGCGTCAATGCCGGGAGTGCCTCCTTTCCTGATCCGGGGGTTCGGGGATCGCCGCGCTTCTTTTGCAGCAGTATGGGGTGTGTCTTGCGCCGATCCGGTTGCGTTTTCGCGCGGTGGGTGTCCGTCGCGGTCTCGTCAGAGGGGCCGCGACGGACACCCACCGCGCTGCCAGGCCCCGGGCTGGCCGATTGGCATGATCTGTCGGGCGTCATCCGGTGGGGATCCGGGTCTTCCCCCGGGCCGTGTCAAGCCGCGTCCGGCCTTTGGGCAGGCGTTTGACGGCGGTTGCGGCGATGGGCGGAAATTGTTGAAGACGGGTGCCGTCCATCCCATGCGGGTGATCCTGCCCCATTCTCAACACGCATCGGAAAAAGCAGCGATTACGGCGGTTTGCGGCGGCCTGCGGAAGCGGCCGTCAGACCAGGAGGCGGGGCCGCTTGCTCTGCCGTTTCGTGATGAAATCGGCAAGAGTGCGGGTGGCCTTCAGGCCCTCGGCGTGGTCGTAATGCTGCTTTGTGGTCGCGTCCGACGTGTGATCGAGCAGGGCAGGGGCAAGCCGTCCGCCATGCAGCATCTCTTCGGAGGCTTCCGTGGCCACATAGTCGCGCAGATGATGAATCGTCCCGTTCACGCCAAGATGCCTGTTCAGAATCGCGGCGGCCAGACGGCCGATCTGCTTTTCCGAAATCGCCGCGCCGGGCGCCTTGACTGACGGGAACAGGCATGTCCCGTCATCGAACAGCGGGCGGAACTTGCGCCGGTAGAGGTCGAGCGCCGCCCACAGCCGGTCGTTTTCGAACGTGGCTGAATAGGGCCGTGCCTGTTTGCGGTGTTCGCGCCGTTTCAGAACCGTGCCGGGCAACCGGATCGCGATCAACGGCCTGTCAAGCAGACGGCAGGTGGTTGAGAAATCGAACGCCGAAAGGGCTCGCGCCCGCTGCGGGACGGCGGTGCCGACGCTCAGGATCAGGCCGTTGCGATAGCTGCGGGCCGCGCCGATCCCGTAAAACGGCTGCGCCTCCGCGGCCGTCATCAGCGTGAATCCGAGCTCGTAGACCTCTGTCGCTGGAACGATGTCGGCGGTGCGCTTGGTGGGCGTCCCCTCGCATTTCCCGCGCTGTTCCCAGTCCGCGATGACGTAATCACAGGCGTCGGAGGCGAACCCCGGCTCCAGAACCATGGCGAAGCCGGACCGGATCCGGTCCATGTAATCTGCGACAGACGATACCGAGACGCCCTCGGCCTGTTTTGCCTGGGCGAACCGTTCCAGGGTCTCACCGGTCGGACGATGGGGGCAGCCGGAGGCCGCGCAGAAGGTCGCCCAGTACCGCAGCGCCAAAGCGACCGCCTCGCTATGGCTGGCGCTCCAGATTTCGGACCGGCGGTGGCCGTTCGGCTTGTCGCGGGACCGCGCAAGATGCGTGTGGAACGGCGCCTGCCAGTCGTCGGGCAGGGCCGCGATCGCCCGCTCGGCCCGCTCCCATTCGGTCTTTCGGGCCGGCTTGATGCTGCATCGGGCCTCGCGCTGGACCCGCGCAAGATGCGCGGTTTCTGCCCGCCCCCATATCATAGCGGCCGCCGGCAACAGGAAGCCGAAGACGCGATGGGCCGATTTATCACCCAGGCGCCCGCGCAGATCGGCAAGATAGGCCTCGGCCTCCGACCGGTCGGGAACAGGCGTGAGCGTGCCCCGCCACGCCAGGAAGTCCCTGGCGGCGGCCAGGACATCGGGCTGATCGCCGGCCAAGGCCTCACGCAGCGAGGCGAGCGCGCAATCGATCGGGTCTTTTCTGTCTTTCATTGATGTGATCCTGCCATCTCTGCAATGCAAGCGACTCGTCGAGCGCGATGTAGAATTTGAGCGTGGTCTCCAGGCGCTTGTGGCCCAGCAGCTTCTGCACCTCCGGCAGGCGATCGGGGTCTTCCCGCAGCCAGATCCAACCGATCAGGTGCCTGTAGAGATGCGGGTTGATCCGGACCCCGATCCGGACGTGCACCTCGCGGCACAGCCGGTCAAGGAGCGCCTTGTACGGCTGGTTGCGACGGGATCCGCCAATGTCCTGGATGGGAAAGAGGAACGGGTTTTCCTCGTCGCCGTCCAGCAGGGCCTTGGCGCGAATCCGGTCGATGAACACGCGCAGCAGGTCGCTCTGTGCCGGTCCCAGCGGGATAAGCAGATCCGGGTCCTGTCCGTCGCGACCCTTTACTCCGATGCTCGGCACGACGATCGTCGCACAGCCCTCGCGCCAGCGGATCCAGTCCAACCGGATCGCGGTGACGTTCCCGCGCCGTGGCGCGCGTGTCAGCAGGATATCATGTGCGAGAACGAGCATGACCCGCTGCGCGAGCGCGCGGTCATAGACCTCGAGGCGCGCCGGCCGGCGACCCGTTTCCCGTTTCTGCTGTCGCCGCCGGCGGTCGACCTCCGCGTTGAGGTCATTCAACATCTTGCTGGACAGGTCGAGAAACGCGCCGATCTGCGTTTCGGTGAAGGCGCGCAGCTTTGCGAGGTTGCGCTCGGACATGGCGGTTTCGTCGGTCGCATGGGCCTCGATCAGCTCCGACAACGCGTCGAGATCGGCCGCTTCCCGGCCGACCAGCCCCACGGCTATCTTGCGGATCGTCTTGAGGACAACGGCAACGTAGGAACTGGGGAACTCGCCGGCATTGATCTCCGCCAGGATGTCGGCGGCTTCCTCGACAACATCCGGGTCGGTGAGGTCCTCAAGGGTGTCGATCACGTAGCCTGTTTCTGCCGCCAGCGCCTTGGCCAGGGCCACGATCTGCGCGCGGCGCGTGGCGAGCGTCCGTTCGGACCATTGCTGGTTCGGCAGCAGAAAGCCGGATTCTGACAGCTTCTCGTTGCGGCGGGCGTCTTTCGACCGCTTGCCCCGCGCCCGTTTCCGTGCCTGCAAGCGCGCCTTGCGTGGATCCTCCTCGACCACCGCGCGGTCGAGCACCGCAATGAATTCTGCGCGTGACAGCCCGTCCCGGGACATCTCGCCGAGGACCCAGGGGGCCACGCGCCTGTCGAATTCCGCTATCAGCGGCGCAATGGTGGCCTCGGAGATGCCGAACTTGTCGCGGGTGTCGGGAAACGGGTGAGGCGGGGCGGCAAACCCGTATTCTGCGAAATCCGGGTCGCGGGTGAGCCGGGCCAGAAGGGCCGCGACGCGTTTCACGTGTTTCCGGCAGGTTTTCTCGGTCGTCCGCGCCACGGACAGCCGGTGTTCGAAATAGGCGGCCAGCGTGTCGGTGGTGATCTCACCCGGCGCGATGCCCTCGTCATGCAGATAGACGAAAAAGCTGCCGGCATTGTTCTTCAGATCCAGCGGCAGGTCGCTTTGCCGGACGCGATCCTGGATCGCGCGATAGGGTCCGGCGATGTCGTCGATGGTCCGTTTCCGGCCGCGCCCCGTGGCGGTGTCGATCACCTCAAGGATATCGTACTTGTAGGTGGCATAGCTGCTCTTCTTCAGGCCAAAGGTGGCGGGAGTGTTCGCGGCAAAGAACGCGATGACGGCCTGACGATCGACCATCGTCGTCTCCGCGATCCAGTTCGCGTTCCGCAGCAGCCAGGTGAGGCGCGAGATGCGCCGCTCGGCCTGTTTTGCCGCGGCCTCGTCCCTGGCCCCCTCACGCAGGGCCCGGAACAGCGCGGCGTAGGTCATGCGCTGCTCAGGCTCCGGGGCGGGCAGCGGCGTACCCGTGGCATCGGTAAGCGCGGCGACGGTGCGCGGGGTCGGATAGCGGGACTTGCCGGACAGGATATCGGCAACCGCTTTTGCGCCGAGTCCGGCGCGAAGCGACAGGGACCGCATCGACTCGCCACTGGTGTCGAGATAGGCGCGCAACGCGTCTTGCAATGTCATGGGGCATCCTCCGGAAATCAGTCCTCCGGCTCGTCGACATCGAGAGCCGGCCTCGTCTGCCGGGGCCGGACTCGATGTTCGAAGAGCAGGAGGTCCTCGCCGCGGATCTTCCACCCACGTCCGAATTTCGCGGCCGGGAGCTTCACGCGTCCCTGCGGCGTCGGGCAACCTTTCTCGATCCAATCCCGGATCGTCCTGGGGCTGACGCCGTATCGCTTTGCAACCGTCGCTGTGTCGTGCAGGGGCTCTTCGATCATGCCATCCTCCTCGCAGGGTCAGGGAGGATATTCGTTCGGTGCCCCCGGCCCGGAAGCGGATTGCAGGTGAAAGGCTGGAACTTTCACCGGAAAGAGGCGTCGGGCTGCCGATGGGGGCCGGGCATGGCACCGTGATGTCGCCGTGGGTGAATGTAAGTCATTGAATTTAATATATTCCAGGGTGAGGCAACTTGGGCGCTGATTGCCCTGCCGCCGGGCGCCCGGATCTGCTCTGGACATGGCATGGCCGGTTTCGTGCGTCCCGTTTGCGGTCTCGTGCGTCCCGTCGCCGGTCTCGTGCGTCCCGCTTGCGGTTTCATGCGTCCCAAGTCCGGTCTGGTGCGTCCCAGCCCCGGTTTCATGCGTCCCGGTCTCTGTAAGTGTCTGTAGCCATGCGTGAAATTCGCCCGGAAACGTTAGAAACGAAGAGAAACAGAAGAACAAGAATTGAAAGGGCGCTGCCGCGCCGCTTTGGTGTTTTTTCTCGGAGAGGAGGTGCCGGTGCGCCTGGCACCAGCGAGGCTCATCCCCGAGGTGAACAGCGTTCAGAGCTACACCCACGTTTCGACATGCGGCAGCGGATGGATTTTCCTGTTCGAAGAGGAAGGAGGAAGCCCTCTGATCAAGGCCCGAACTTTTTTCTTCCGTCGTAGGCAAGCCGACCAATGTACTTCTTGCCCGGCCGGCGTTTCCTACGGCCGGCAACCACGATTCCAGGGTTTGTCAAAGCGCGTTTGACAAACCGTATGACATACCTCTCGAGGCAAAGAGGACAGCAAAGATGAGTCAGAATACCAGGGGCGGACGCAAGCGCTCGTATTCGAGCGACGATCTCGGAAAAGCGGTTGCGATTGTCGAAGCTTCCTGCAACGAGGTGAATTCGCAGACGATCATCGCGGCGCTGAAAGACGAACTCGGACTCCAGACGACGCCGCGAAAAGAGACCCTGGAGCGCGAGCTTGAGGCTTTCCTCGAAAGGCGCACCGAAGAGCGCAATGCCGTTCTCGTATCGCAGCTTCCACCCGTGATCCGCGAGATGGTCGGCGGGTTTGTCGCCGGCATGGAAGCGCAGTTTCTCCTGGCTTCGGCGAACGCCTACCGGATCCTAACGGATGAAAACCGCAAACCGCTTGAAGCGGTTCAGCGGTATGTTGCGCTTCTCGAGAACCAGAATGCTGATCTCAAGCGGTCGGTTGAATCACAGCAGGAACAAATCCAGACCTTGCAGGATCAGGTTGCGGCGAAGGATGCGGAGCTGCGCAAAAAGGACGATGCCATCGACGGGCTGAACCGGCAGGTGGAGGATCTCGCGAGAAATGCGGATTTGGAACGAATGTTCGAGGCATTGATCGAGAAACGCATTTCGGCTTTTTCGAAGCGCGAAGCTCCCGCCGAAAGACCGTAGCGGGAGGGTCTTTCACGCATTCGGCTTCCGAAAACAGCCCGCATGATCGTCCCGGCACAGGCGCGTGAGAGCTGTGGTGAAACGCGCGGTGCCTGAGCTTTTTGCCGATTTCCGGGCCCCGTCCTTGCGGCGCAGGCGGCGTTCCGGTAGCTGGCCCTCCCGGCCCTTACAAGGACACATCCCATGACCGCGCCCGCGCTTGCCCTGGATTTCGGCACCTCGAATTCCGCCGCAGCCCTTCTCGTCGAGGGCAAGGTCCACCGCCTGCCGATCGAGGCGGGCGCCGATACCCTGCCAACGGCGGTGTTCCTGCCCTCGGATGGCGGCCCCATGCGGATCGGGCGGGCCGCCGAGGCCGCGCTGACCGGCGGTGAGGACGGGCGGTATATGCGCGCCTTGAAAAGCGTCCTGGGCACGTCGCTCTTCCATGAAGAGCGCCGGATCGCGGGGCGGCGGGGGGCGCTCGCCGGGATTGTCACCGCGCTGCTGGCCGAGGTGAAGAGCCGGGCCGAGGCCGCCGCGGGCACCCGGTTTTCCCGCGTTCTGTCCGGCCGGCCGGTGCATTTCCATTCCGGCGATGCCGCGCGCGATGCCCAGGCCGAGGCCGATCTGCGCGCCTGTTACCGTGCCGCGGGCTTCGACGATGTGGCCTTCCTGGCCGAACCCGAGGCGGCGGCCCTTGCCTCCGGCGGGGATGCCCCGCATGCCGAAACCCGGCTGATCGTCGATATCGGCGGTGGCACCTCGGATTTCTCGGTGGTGCGGAGCGGTGCGGCGGGGGTGGAAATCGTCGCCAGCTACGGGATCCGACTGGGCGGCACGGATTTCGACCAGGCCCTGTCCATGGCCCGGGTGATGCCCCTGCTGGGCCTTGGCGGGCAGTTGCGGCGTACCCTGGGCGACGGCCTGCTGCCGATGCCTCGGGCGCTTTACGCCGATCTCTCGACCTGGGCGATGATCCCCTTCCTCTATTCCCGGGACACCGAGCGCGCGGTGGCGGACCTGCTGCGCCATGCGGTCGACCCCGTGCCCCTGGAACGGCTGGCGGCGGTGATCGAGCACCGCCTCGGCCATGACCTGGCCTTCGCCGTCGAGCGCGGCAAGATCGCGGCCAACGGGGCCGAACCCGGGGCCTGCATCGACCTCGGGATCGTGGAACCCGGCCTGAGCACCCCGGTCACCCCCGGCATGCTGAACGCCGCCCTCGCCCCGGCCCGTGAGAAGCTGCGCGCCGCGATCTACGACACCCTTGTCCTCGCCCGCGTGCCCCCGGCCGAGATCGGGGCGGTGGTGCTGGTCGGCGGCTCCAGCCTGATGTCGCTGGTCGCCGAAGAAGCCCGCGCCGTCTGCCCCGCGGCCCGTATCGACCGGTCGGACGCCTTCACGGCGGTGGTCGACGGGTTGGCCCTGGCAACTGCCGGGCAGGGGTGAGAGGCAGGGAAAGGGTTCCCGGTGCGGCCTGCCGACACCCCTCGCCCCCTTTCACCCTGGCACTCGTGACACATGACGAGGGTTGGAATCGCATCGACAGGCCGCGTTATCGGGCTTAGCCTTTGGCCACGTCAGTTCCTGTCACGGTGCCTCCATGTCCTTCGCCAAGGCCTCCGATCTGCTCCGCCTCGCCGAAATGGCCGCCGCCCGGCATCGGGGTGTCGCGTTGAGCGAGATCGAGGCGGAATTCGGCGTCGACCGGCGCACCGCGCAGCGGATGACGAAGGCGCTGGAGGATCTGTTTCCCGCCACCGAGACCAGCACCGACGAGATGCGGCGGAAATACTGGCGGCTCCGGGGCACGGATGCGCGGCTGATGCTGACGCAGGGGATCCGCGACAGCGAGCTGGCCGCGCTGGAGATGAGCATCCGCCGGGCCGAGCGCGAGGGTGCCGCGACGGATGTGAAGGCCTTGAAATCCCTGCGCGACCGGCTGCTGGCCGCGATGCCCGGGCCGCATGCCCGCCGGGCCGAGGCCGATGCCGAGGCGGTGCTGGAGGCCCATGGCTTCGCCTCGCGCCCCGGGCCGCGGGTGCGCAGCGACCCGCGCCTGCTGGCCACCATCGCGGAGGCGCTGAAGGCGCCGTTCATGTTGACGATCAGCTACCTGGGCCGCCGCGACAACGCCCCCCGCGAGCGGCTGGTCGCGCCCTATGGCCTGCTCTTGGGCGCGCGGCGCTACCTGGTCGCTAAGGAACAGGGCGGCGACGGCCGCTTCCGGCATTTCCGGCTGGACCGGATGCAGGGCGCGCGGCTGATGGCGCAGTCTTTCGCCCGCGACCCCGATTTCGACCTGGAGGCCCACGCCGCCCGCGCCTTCGGCTCTTTCCATGCCGCAGAGGAATACGGCCCCGTCGCGTGGCGCTTTGCCCCGTCGGCCGCGTCGGTGGCCCGCGAGTTCGTCTTTCACCCCGACCAGCACGTGACCGAGGAGGCGGACGGATCGCTGACCGTGCGGTTCCAGGCCTGCGGCTGGCTGGAAATGGCCTGGCACCTCTATCAATGGGGTGATGGTGTCGAGGTGCTGGAACCGGAGGGTCTGCGCGCGTTGGTGGCACGTCATCGCAGGTCGGATTTCCCGGCCTTGCCGTGAGGGCTGACAGGATTTGTCATGGCCGGGCGCTAGCAAGGGACATGACCCGCACCCCATGCGGGATTCGCCCGACCAGAAGGAGACACCCGATGTGTCGTTTCACCTACAGTGCCAATCTGCGAAGGGGCAGGCATCCCAGCCAAGCCATGCCCCGTCGGTGCAAATTGCATGCTCGGTCTGGAGGGTGACATGGACATGTTGGTTTGGCCCGGAAAAAGCGCCTCTGATCTGTCCGAAACAGAGCATCCGGCAGTCTATCACATGCTGGATGTGGCGGCAGTGGCCGAGCGGCTGATCGAACCCTTCGGCTTCGACCGGCAACTGCGTGACGCTCTGATCCTGCTTGTCGGCTTGCACGACCTTGGCAAGATCAGCGACAGCTTTCGAGACATGCTGCGCGATGGCGTGCCGCAATCGTTCCGTCATTGGGAATTGACAGAGGCGCTGCTGTTCGAACTGGACCCGGTTCTTGTCCCGCAGATCGGGGGCGATCCATGGCCTCGGCAAACCCTTTATGCCGCGGTTGCAGGCCATCATGGGCGCCCGCCAAAACGCAATATGGGTGGACTGGCCTATTCCGGGCGGCGATCGCGCGATTATCGTTCGGCTTTGGATGCCGTCGGTTCGGGCCTCGACGATGCCCGGCAAGCGGTTGGGGCGTTCTGCGCCCTCTGGCCGGACGCGTGCCTTGATGGATTGGGAGAAGATCGGGCGACGGCCCTGTCATGGTGGTTGCCGGGCTTGTGCACGGCTGCCGATTGGATCGGGTCGAACACGCGCTGGTTCGGGCCGCAGGCCGCCGGTCCCGGACTGGCCGAGTATCTGGCCCGCGCGCGGGATATTGCAGGCAAAGCCGTGGACGATGCAGGCCTTGCATCCGGCAAGGCGCGCGACACACAGTTGTTCGATTTCTCCCTGCGGCCCATGCAGGGCGCCTGTGCCGAGGTGCCCCTGACCGATGGCCCGATGCTGGCCGTCATCGAGGACGAGACCGGCGCGGGCAAGACCGAGGCCGCCCTGCTCCTGGCCCAGCGGATGCTGCTGGCGGGCAAGGGGCGGGGGCTGTTCTTCGCATTGCCCACGATGGCCACGGCGGATGCGATGTTCCGCCGGGCCGCCGGATCGGTTGGCCGACTGTTCGACAGGCACACGACCCTAACGCTGGCCCATGGTCGGGCGGGTCTTTCCGTGGATTTCCGTGATCTCGTGAATGACGGCCCGCGCGGCGAGGAGGATGCCACTTGTACGGACTGGTTGGCCGAAAACCGCCGCCGCGCTTTGCTGGCCGATGTCGGTGTTGGGACGATTGACCAGGCGTTGTTGTCGGTCCTGCCGGTCAGGTTCCAGGCGCTGCGCCATTTTGGGCTGTCATCCAAGATCCTGATCGTGGACGAGGTGCATGAGCTGGGCGAACCTTATATCGGGGCCGAGCTTGCGGCGCTGTTACGGATGCATCGTGCGGCCGGGGGATCGGCGATCCTGCTGACGGCGACTCTGCCACTGGCGCAGCGCAAACGGTTGCTGGAAATCTACGGCGGTCTGTCGGACAGCCCGGCCTATCCGGCCTTGACGGTAGCGGGGGCGGCATCCCCGATTGCCCTTTCGCAGGCGGCGGGGCCACGGGGCGCGGTCCGGGTCCAGCGGCTGTCGCGTGCCGATGAGGCGGTCGACCTTCTGGCGGAGTCTGCGCAACATGGCGCGGCCTGCGTCTGGGTGCGCAACGCCGTCGATGATGCTATCGCCGCGGTTGAGATGCTTCACGCTCGGGGCGTTGAGGCGCATCTGCTGCATGCGCGATTTGCCCTGTGCGACCGCAAGCGGATCGAGGCCGAGGTTCTGGCGCGCGTGGGGAAGGACGGGCAAGGGCGAGAGGGCTTCGTGCTGGTCGGAACGCAGGTTCTGGAATCTTCGCTCGATCTCGATTTCGACGTTATGGTGTCCGACCTTGCACCGATGGCCGCCCTGATTCAGCGCGCCGGGCGGTTGTGGCGGCACATGGACCTGCGCCCGGCCGCGACGCGCCCGGTGCCTGCGCCGGTTCTGCATGTGCTGTCGCCCGATCCGGTGCAGGTGGCCGATGATCGCTGGTTGCACGGCACGCTGGATCGTGGCGCCTGGGTCTATCCGGTGGCCGATCAGTGGCGCACGGCGGATGTTCTGTTCCGGGTTGGCCAGATCGAGGCGCCTTCGGGCCTGCGTGCGCTGATCGAGCCCGTGCATGGCGACGAGGCTGGACTGCTCCCGGAGGTGCTGCAGGCCGCCGAGGTCAGGGCCGAGGGCGAGGGGGCCGCGGCCCGCGGACATGCGGCGCAGAATATCGTCGATCTGGCTGCGGGCTATCGCGCGGGCGGGCAGGCCACTGACGATGCCAGTTACCCGACGAGATTGGGCGAGGCGCAACGCAATCTGGTGCTGGCCCGGCGCGAGGCCGGCGCATTGCGGCCTTGGGCGGGGGATAAGGGCGATGATGCCTGGGCGATGTCCGAGGTTGCGGCCCGCCTGACGCGCCTGGACGCGCTGCCGCTGCCGGACCAATCCGCGCCAGAGATCGCCGCCGTTACCCGCGACTGGCCCGAATGGAAGTGCGCCGAGTACCGGCTATGCCCCGTCGCCGAGGACGGGACGATCTGTGCGGGGTTGCGGTATGACGCGGGGCTTGGGCTGATTTTTGGTGACAATTCCTGACACCCCCGGCGTTTGACCGGCTTTACAGCGGGGATGCTGAGTGCTCTCTTTTCACCCGTGGATTGTGTGGAGATTTTCATGCCCCTCAATTTGATCGAAGATCCTTGGATTCCGGTTCTATGTGCCGATGGCACTCGGCGGGTGATCGCCCCCTGGCAGATGGCCGGACCGGGCATTCTGCGACCTGACTGGCCACGCCCCGATCTGAACATCGCCTGCTACGAATTCCTGATCGGCCTTGTCTTTCTGGCCGATCCGCCTGCGAACAATGGCGCATGGCAGCGCCGCGTCGCCCCCGATCCGCAGCGCCTCAAGGACCGGCTTGCCCCGTTTGCGCCGGCCTTCAACCTGCTGGGTGAGGGGCCGCTGTTCCTGCAGGATCAGGAGCCTCTGCCGGGACAGCCAGGCCCCGTGGACATGCTGTTCATCGACAGCGCCGGGGTGAGCACGGCGAAGAACAATGCCGATCTGATGGTCCACCGACATCGTTACGGGCGGCTTGACCTGCCGCTGGCGGCGATGGCGCTTTATGCCTTTCAGGCGCATGCGCCGTCGGGCGGCGCGGGAAACCGTACCTCGATGCGCGGCGGCGGTCCGTTGGTGACGCTGGTCGATCCGGGTGATGGCCTGTGGGCGCTGGTCTGGGCCAATGTCCCCTGCGGCACGCCCGGCACAATGAACGATTTGCCCTGGATGCGCCCGACGAATGTTTCCGAAGAGGGGCAACAGACCTTGCCACCGGAGGGGCGCGTTTTTGGGGCCGAGGCGTTCTTTGGCATGCCGCGGCGGCTGCGCCTGGCCGGGGACGATGCAGGGGTCACCGGTATCGTTCAAAAGCCTTGGGGCACGAATTATGCCAAGTGGAAACATCCGCTGAGTCCGCACTACCGCACCAAGGCGGGTGAGGAATGGCTGCCCCGGCATCCGCGCCCCGACCGGTTCGGCTATCGCAACTGGTTGGGTGTCGTGGCCCAGGAGGTGGGCGGCGAGACCTCTGAACGCGCGCTTTCCCTGCGCGATTGGGGGCAGCGCGGCGGCGACGCGTCGGTCATGGTCGCCGGCTGGGCCATGGACAACATGAAGCCGCGCGATTTCACGCTGTCGGTGCAACCCCTTCTGAACCTGCCCGTCGAAGCCGAGGACCGCTTGGTGGGAATGATCCTTGCCGCCGAGGCCGCCGGTGTGGCGCTGCGTGGGGCGCTGGAACCCGTTCTGGCAGGCGGCGAGGCGCGTGAAGCCGAGCGCGAGGCGTTCTTTGCCGCGACCGAGGATCGATTCCTGCACCGGGTGCAAGAGCTGAAGGCGGGGCATGATCCGCGCCCCGCCTGGCTGGCCGATTTGCGCGCGCAGGCCCTGGGGCAGTTCGATGCGCTGGCGGTGCCCGGGCTGGACCGGCGCGAAACCGATCGGATCGCGCAGATCGTCAAGGCGCGGAACGGCCTAGCCGCCGTGTTCGCGGGCTATGGCAAGTATGGACGTGAGATCTTCACGCAACTCGGGATGGAACTGCCGGCAAGGAAGAAGGGGAAAGCAGCATGAGCGATCAGGCCAGGACGCCGGGGGCCATCGCCCTTGGCTGGTGGAGCACGCATATCGGTGCGCGCGACAGCGCCGCGGCCCGCGCGCTGGCGGCCCGGCTGCGGCGGGCGGCGCCGATGGCGGTCTTGTGCGAACCCGCCGTGCAGGATCTGGCGCGCGCGCTGGGGATCGGGCCTGCACGGGCGCAGGATCTTGTTCGGTTGGCCGGTCTGTTGGCCGAGGTGCGCGAACATGACAGCGCACCGCTTGCGCGGCGGCTGGGCGGGGCAGAGCCGGTCCTGTCCCATCTGCGGTTCCAGCGCCTGATGCGGGCCGAGGGCGACGAGCTGACCGCGCTGATGCGGCGGGCGATCATCATGGCGGACCGGCGCTGCAACGTGGCGGCGCTGGCGGGTGATTTGCTGCACTGGGAGGCCGCCCGGCCGCGCTGGTGCTTTCATTATTTCGGCGCCGATGCGCCCAGGGACGAGTCGAAGGAGACGATTGAATGAGTACCTTTCTGCAATTCCACTTGCTGACCAGCTATGGCCCCTCGAACCCGAACCGCGACGATCAGGGGCGCCCGAAACAGGCGATGGTCGGGGGCAGCCCGCGGCTGCGCATGTCCTCGCAATCGGTCAAGCGCGCCCTGCGCGAAAGCGCCTTCTTCGCGCTGGATCTGGAGGGCAACATGGGCACGCGCACCAAGCGCATCTATGGCGAACTGGTCGAGCGTTTGTCGCGGCAAGACGCCCCGGAAAAGACGGTGCGCGAGGCCGCCGAGCAGGTGGCGGCAATCTTCGGCAAGCTTGAAACGCCGAAAAAAGGCGAAGAGAGCCGGGTCGCGACCACGTTGGCCTTCATCTCTCCCGAGGAATGGCAACTGGCCGAGGACCTGGCCGCCAAGATCATCGCGGGCGAAGACCTGCCCAAGGACAAGGATCTGAAAAAATTGGTCCTGCGTCATGCCGATGGCGCCGTGGATATCGCGATGTTCGGCCGGATGCTGGCCGATGACGCCGATTATAACCGCGACGCGGCGGTGCAGGTGGCCCATGCCATCACAACTCATCCCGCGCAGGCCGAGGAGGACTGGTATTCTGCCGTCGATGACTTGAACAAGGCCGAAGAGACCGGCGCCGGCCATCTGGGCGAGACCGCCTTTGGTTCGGGCGTGTATTATCAGTATGTCTGTGTGAACTGCGACCTGCTGATCCAGAACCTTGCGGGCGACAGGGACCTTGCCACCAAAGGGGCTGAGGCGCTGGCGCGCGCCGTCGCACAGACGACCCCACGGGGCAAACAGAACAGCTTTGCCCACCACCCGCGCGCCCATTACGTTCTGGCCGAAAAGGGGGCACAGGCCCCGCGTGACCTCTCGGGCGCCTATTTCGAACCGGTCAGGAAACCGCCTTTCCTGGAAAACTCCGTGGCCGCATTGACCAAGGCCCGCGCCGATATCGATGCGGCCTATGGCCCGGCCTGGGAGGCCGACTGCGCCCTTCATGTGGGCGTTGGCGGCACGCTGGACGATATCGTCCGCTTTGCGGGCGATGCGGTGCGGGGGGCGTGATGCGGCCCTATCTGGTATTCGGCCTGACCGCCACTCTCGGGTCGATGGGCGAGCTTGCCGGGCACGAACGGCGCGGGTCGTTGGCCTGGCCTGGCCGCTCTGCGATCCTGGGGCTTCTGGGCGCTGCGATGGGGATTGAAAGGGGCGGCGACTTTTCGGAACTGGATGCGTTGGACCTGGCTGTGGCGGTGTTCGACAGGGGCGCCCCCTTGCGCGACTATCACACCGTGCAAACCGTTCCCTCTGCAGCCGCAAAACGGCCCAATTCCCGCCCCGAGGCCTTGGCCGCGGCGCGCGGGCGGCTGAACACCGCGATCACCCTGCGCGATTATCGCTCGGGCGTGTTCTACGGCGTCGCTGTCTGGGGGGACGGCCTGGAGGCGCTGGAGGCCGCGTTGAACCGGCCGCACTACACGCTGTATTTCGGGCGAAAATCCTGCCCCCTGGCGGCGCCACCGGGCGCAAAAGTGGTGCAGGCCGTCAGCCCCGAGGCGGCGCTGGCGCATCTAACCCCGCCGCCCTGGCGTTGTGCAGAGTCGGCAGCGATGGACTGCGTGCTGGTCTGCGACGCGGCCGAGGGCGACGCGCTGCAAGAAGAGGTTCAGGACGTGCCCCGTGACCGGGCGTTGTGGCATTTCGGCCGGCGCCGTATTGCCCTGCGCGATGTCACGATTACCCTGGGGGGCGCAGCATGACCCTCTATTTCAGCCGGATCAGGCTGGCGCGCAACCCTTCGACACAGGCGTTGGCGAGTCTTCTGACGCCATCCGAAGCGGGTCCGCGTCACTCGGCTCAGCACAAGCTGCTTTGGGCTGCCTTCGCCGACGGTCCCGACAGGCGGCGTGATTTCCTGTGGCGTGAAGACCATGATGGAACGTTCCTGACATTGTCTGCCCGCCCGCCCCAACCGATGGACCTGTTTGCCCCCCATGAGGTCAAGCCATTCGCGCCGGCCTTGGCTCCCGGCCAAATGCTGGACTTCGTGCTTCGCGCCAATGCGACCCGGATGAAACGGGATACAGGACGCCGCGTGGACGTGGTGATGGATGCACTGCACGATCTGCCCAAGGGCACACGGGCACCCGAACGGTTGGCAGCCGCCAGCCGCGAAGGCGCGGCCTGGCTGGGGCGCCAGGGGGCGGCGGCGGGGTTTCGCGTCGACTCTGCCGTGGCCGGGGACTATGCCACCGTGGCGCTGCCAGGGCACCGCGGCCCGCGCAAGGGGCAGCCGCAATTCGGCATTCTCGACCTCGAGGGTCGGATCGAGGTGACCGATCCGGCGGTGTTCCTGTCACATCTGGCCCGTGGTTTCGGGCGCGCCAAGGCGTTCGGTTGCGGACTGATGCTGATCCGCCGCGCGCCATGACCGGCGGTGGCCTGCCCGGCCTGCCGCCGCCGCGGCCGATCCCGCTGAAGGATCGCGCCTCGCTGGTGTTTGTCGAACGGGCCAAGCTGGACGTGGCCGATGGCGCCTTCGTCGCGCTGAATGCTGATGGCACGCGCACCCAGATCCCGGTTGGCGGGCTGGCCGGGATCATGCTGGAACCCGGCGCGCGCATTTCCCATGCCGCCATCGCGCTGGCAGCGCGGGCCGGCACGCTGATCACCTGGGTCGGCGAGGGCGGCGTGCGGCTCTACTCTGCCGGACAGCCGGGCGGGGCGCGATCGGATCATCTGCTGTGGCAGGCATCCATCGCGCTGGACCCGTCCGCGCGGCTAAGGGTCGTGCGCAAGATGTATGCGATGCGGTTCGGCGAGGATGCCCCCTCGCGCCGGTCCATCGACCAACTGCGCGGGATCGAGGGCGTCCGCGTGCGCGAATCCTATGCGCTGTTGGCCCGGCAATACGGGGTAAACTGGAAACGCCGCGCCTATGACCCTGCGGATTGGCAGGCCGCCGATGTTCCCAACCGTTGCCTTTCGGCCGCCACCGCCTGTCTGCACGGCCTGAGCGAGGCCGCGGTTCTGGCCGCGGGCTATGCCCCGGCAATCGGATTCCTGCATACGGGCAAGCCGCTCTCCTTCGTCTATGACATTGCCGATCTCTTCAAGATCGACACAGTCGTCCCCGAGGCGTTCCGGATCGCCGGGCAGGCGGCCAAGGGCAAGCTGGACATGGCGCCCGACCGCGCCGTGCGGCTGGCCTGCCGGGACGCATTCCGCCGCACCGGGCTTCTTGGGCGCATCATCCCAGCCATCGAAGAGGTCCTGTCAGCCGGCGATCTGCCGCGTCCCGATCCGTCACCCGAGGCCCTGCCCCCGGCTTTCTCCGACGCGCCGCCCTCGGGCGACCCGGGACACAGGTGATCCATGATGGTCGTGGTCGTCACGAATGTGCCGCCCAGGCTGCGCGGTCGCCTTGCCGCCTGGCTGGTCGAGATCAGGGCTGGCGTCTATGTCGGGAATTATTCCGCCCGCACCCGAGAGATGATCTGGAAACAGGTTCTGGCGGGGCTGGATACGGGTGACGCAGTTATGGTCTGGAAGGCCCCTACCGATCAAGGCTACGATTTCCTCACGGCGGGAAAGAACCGTCGGATGTCGGTGGAATTCGACGGTTTGAAGCTGGTTAGCTTCTTTCCCCAAAAGCCGCGGTAAGGGCGCTCGAACGCCCTTATTGCCGGTGCGCTCTTTGACATCGTGATTTTCTTGGTGGATCAATGGCCTGCAGGAAGACTGTTCCCCGCCCACGCGGGGATGAACCGACTTACGTCGAGGTTACGAAGGAAGGTGGTGACTGTTCCCCGCCCACGCGGGGATGAACCGGCTTGGTGCGGGCGGGTCACTAGTTCCGGCTCCTGTTCCCCGCCCACGCGGGGATGAACCGACAGACAGACTCGGGGTCATCGGCCTGTTGCTCTGTTCCCCGCCCACGCGGGGATGAACCGGGATAGGGGCGACCGTGAACCGCCTGATAGGCCTGTTCCCCGCCCACGCGGGGATGAACCGGGCGATACCGGCAGCCGCTATCAGGCCGATAACTGTTCCCCGCCCACGCGGGGATGAACCGTTCGGCCTGGCGATCCGGCGTGCGGAAAGCCTCTGTTCCCCGCCCACGCGGGGATGAACCGGTCATGCCCTTCGATGAACAGTTTGATGGCGCCTGTTCCCCGCCCACGCGGGGATGAACCGATCAAGCGCCCGACGCGCATCGAGTATAGCGTCTGTTCCCCGCCCACGCGGGGATGAACCGAGGACGAAAACGGCCTTTTCGTCAAGGGCCGACTGTTCCCCGCCCACGCGGGGATGAACCGGCTCGCCCTGATCTTTCAAGGACTCCAGACAACTGTTCCCCGCCCACGCGGGGATGAACCGAGGGCAGAATGAAATCTGATGATGTAACCGAACTGTTCCCCGCCCACGCGGGGATGAACCGGCTTTCCGCGCCGCGTCTTTGCCGACCTTGCGCTGTTCCCCGCCCACGCGGGGATGAACCGCCTTTCGAGAGCGGCAGCGTCCTGGCGGTGCGCTGTTCCCCGCCCACGCGGGGATGAACCGGTCAGCCGCGCCAGTATCGAAACCACGAACTACTGTTCCCCGCCCACGCGGGGATGAACCGTGCACCACGAGGTGTTCGCAGATCAGCTGTCCCTGTTCCCCGCCCACGCGGGGATGAACCGTCGGCCACCCGCTATACTCTGGTTGCGCCGGACTGTTCCCCGCCCACGCGGGGATGAACCGTCCTGCGCGATGCGGCGGAAATAGTCGAAAGCCTGTTCCCCGCCCACGCGGGGATGAACCGCCGTTCGGCTATGTCGGTGCCGGCGATTATGCCTGTTCCCCGCCCACGCGGGGATGAACCGCTTACTGCCCGTCCTGCATATGGCGCAGCGACCTGTTCCCCGCCCACGCGGGGATGAACCGGCGTGGATCACCCGGTGCCGCTGACGCAAGCCCTGTTCCCCGCCCACGCGGGGATGAACCGTTGATCGTGTCGGGGGTGATGAGCTTCATTCCCTGTTCCCCGCCCACGCGGGGATGAACCGGCCTATATGTCCGTGGCGGATGTGTCCGGGCACTGTTCCCCGCCCACGCGGGGATGAACCGCGCCTCTTTCACGTCGCCGATCTTGTTGCTGACTGTTCCCCGCCCACGCGGGGATGAACCGGTCGCGGACGGCGCCGAGTTCACCTACGGCAGCTGTTCCCCGCCCACGCGGGGATGAACCGGCCATGCAGCCGTCAATGAAGGTGGTCCCCCCCTGTTCCCCGCCCACGCGGGGATGAACCGCTGTTTGCGATCACCCGGCAGACCATCATCAACTGTTCCCCGCCCACGCGGGGATGAACCGAGAGGATCAGAGAGAGCAATCGTGCTCGTCTCCTGTTCCCCGCCCACGCGGGGATGAACCGGACGCTCACACGCGCATCAAGCTCGCCTGCGCCTGTTCCCCGCCCACGCGGGGATGAACCGAGGTTTCCGATCTCGACCCCGCCGACGCCCTGCTGTTCCCCGCCCACGCGGGGATGAACCGATCCCGCGCCACCGCCCACCCAGGACGCGCCGCTGTTCCCCGCCCACGCGGGGATGAACCGAGAAGCAGGGCCACGTCAGGGTCGAGGATGGCCTGTTCCCCGCCCACGCGGGGATGAACCGGCCGATTGGCAGCATGTCCACCCGGACATAATCTGTTCCCCGCCCACGCGGGGATGAACCGTTGACTGGGGCGGTGATTGGGCGTTTTACGATCTGTTCCCCGCCCACGCGGGGATGAACCGCGTTTCCGCTGTCTCCGCCATTTCAACGCGGACTGTTCCCCGCCCACGCGGGGATGAACCGAAATCGGCGCGAAACGACAGCCGATACATGACCTGTTCCCCGCCCACGCGGGGATGAACCGACCGCGTTCCCGCAGTTTTCCAGCTATGATGACTGTTCCCCGCCCACGCGGGGATGAACCGGACGGGGGTCCCCGCTTTAGCGGGGGTGTCCGCTGTTCCCCGCCCACGCGGGGATGAACCGTGCGGTCTGGCCCCGGATGAATTTCATATTCACTGTTCCCCGCCCACGCGGGGATGAACCGCCTTTCCGGCGGGCGGTGACCCCGCCTTTGATCTGTTCCCCGCCCACGCGGGGATGAACCGTCCCGAATATCCGCGTAACAGAACATGGACGCCTGTTCCCCGCCCACGCGGGGATGAACCGTAGAACCAACCGATGGGCGGTTTTTTGGACATCTGTTCCCCGCCCACGCGGGGATGAACCGAATAAGAGGAACCTCGGAGCCGCTTTTGTAGACTGTTCCCCGCCCACGCGGGGATGAACCGATGCCAGCGCCGCCGCCCTGGGCAATCGCGGCCTGTTCCCCGCCCACGCGGGGATGAACCGGTGCATTCACAATTCTGATTGCATCGAAGGCACTGTTCCCCGCCCACGCGGGGATGAACCGAAAAAGAGCGTCGGCTTCTTGGGTTTGCGGATCTGTTCCCCGCCCACGCGGGGATGAACCGCGTAACGGACATCGTAGTTCCGGCCAGCTCGCCCTGTTCCCCGCCCACGCGGGGATGAACCGGACGAAATCCTGATCGGCGTGCATCAGGCCGCCTGTTCCCCGCCCACGCGGGGATGAACCGACGACATCAACGACCTGCTCCTTCTGGACGACCTGTTCCCCGCCCACGCGGGGATGAACCGTATGCGGACCTCGCCAGCGTCATGGATGCCTGCTGTTCCCCGCCCACGCGGGGATGAACCGGAACAGGGGCTGCCGGTCCTGCCGCCGGATAGCTGTTCCCCGCCCACGCGGGGATGAACCGGCGTCCAGCTTACCCCGCCGTTTGTGATGTATCTGTTCCCCGCCCACGCGGGGATGAACCGGCTGGCCGTTGACGCGGATCGTGTCGAGCAGGCTGTTCCCCGCCCACGCGGGGATGAACCGGTGACGGGAACCCCCGCAAAAACAAGCGTTTCCTGTTCCCCGCCCACGCGGGGATGAACCGGACATGCCTTCAACTCGATCCGTCGCAGGGGGCTGTTCCCCGCCCACGCGGGGATGAACCCTGCGCAAATTCGTTGAAAGCGTCGGCGGCCTCCTGTTCCCCGCCCACGCGGGGATGAACCGGCCGCGGTTAATGGTGCCCCCGACCGCATCACCTGTTCCCCGCCCACGCGGGGATGAACCGTTGTCATCTTTGGTGACAATGACCCGAAATTCCTGTTCCCCGCCCACGCGGGGATGAACCGGACTACGTTGGCCGCAGCCTGTGCGAAGCTGCCTGTTCCCCGCCCACGCGGGGATGAACCGGCGGCTTTCAAATTGATCGGCAACCTCCGCACCTGTTCCCCGCCCACGCGGGGATGAACCGCAGGTGTCCGACACGCCGTCCCAAAAGCTGCCCTGTTCCCCGCCCACGCGGGGATGAACCGTGCGAGGAGATGATCGCCTATGGTTATGTGACCTGTTCCCCGCCCACGCGGGGATGAACCGCCGACCGGCTGGCACGGATCGACCTGGACACGCTGTTCCCCGCCCACGCGGGGATGAACCGTCGTCTAGGCCCGTGCTCGCCTATGGCTGCGCCTGTTCCCCGCCCACGCGGGGATGAACCGCCCGGACCCTGAAAATCCGTTTCAATGATGTACTGTTCCCCGCCCACGCGGGGATGAACCGCTGGGTCAGATCGCAATCCGAATAAAGGATGCCTGTTCCCCGCCCACGCGGGGATGAACCGACGAATCCCAGACCAGCGCATCCATGTTGAACCTGTTCCCCGCCCACGCGGGGATGAACCGCGACTGGCCGCGCCGGGATGCGCGCGCCTGGCCTGTTCCCCGCCCACGCGGGGATGAACCGACCCAACTCCTGAAATACATCTCGGACACCAACTGTTCCCCGCCCACGCGGGGATGAACCGGGCCTGCCGTTGGCGTGGCGATCCTTGCCCTTCTGTTCCCCGCCCACGCGGGGATGAACCGGACCATGCACGGTGATCGTCATCGGGGAGCCGCTGTTCCCCGCCCACGCGGGGATGAACCGCTGATAGAGCGGGTCTGACGGCTCCAGGTTCGCTGTTCCCCGCCCACGCGGGGATGAACCGCTGGTTGAGGCTGGCCGCAAGCGGAATGTGCCCTGTTCCCCGCCCACGCGGGGATGAACCGAAATTTTCGGCGCTCGCGTATTCGCCCAGGATCTGTTCCCCGCCCACGCGGGGATGAACCGATGACCAGCTTGGCCTGAACAGCTACGGCGAACTGTTCCCCGCCCACGCGGGGATGAACCGCCATAGGGCCTTGTCCTTGCCGGGGTGCGAGCCTGTTCCCCGCCCACGCGGGGATGAACCGGGCCGCTTGCCATCGTTCGGCCTCGGGCGTGCCTGTTCCCCGCCCACGCGGGGATGAACCGATGACCAGCTTGGCCTGAACAGCTACGGCGAACTGTTCCCCGCCCACGCGGGGATGAACCGCCATAGC
>NZ_SLXL01000001.1:0-195778 GCF_004345735.1 Rhodovulum adriaticum | reverse complement strand
AGGGCCTTGTCCTTGCCGGGGTGCGAGCCTGTTCCCCGCCCACGCGGGGATGAACCGAGCGGATTGCCGGAGAGCAGCTTTTCGCGCACCTGTTCCCCGCCCACGCGGGGATGAACCGGAATTGCAGGACGACGAGCGGATCAGTTTTGACTGTTCCCCGCCCACGCGGGGATGAACCGGATATTCCGACCGTCGGCGCCCAGATGAACCACTGTTCCCCGCCCACGCGGGGATGAACCGGCAATGCGTGAACTGGGCAGGAGGGGGGCGCGCTGTTCCCCGCCCACGCGGGGATGAACCGACCAGGCCGTGACGATGACATCCGGCCGGGCCCTGTTCCCCGCCCACGCGGGGATGAACCGCCGGGCTGGCCTCTCGGGCGCACCCTGACGGGCTGTTCCCCGCCCACGCGGGGATGAACCGCCCTCGCCGCCATTCTGCGCGAGCGAAAGTTGCTGTTCCCCGCCCACGCGGGGATGAACCGGGTCTGAAGTCTACTATAGGTCGCTCGCCGGACTGTTCCCCGCCCAAGCGGGGATGAACCGAGCTTGGCCAGGGCGGCGTCAGATTGGACGCTCTGTTCACGTTTCGGCGCTTTTTCGTAATCACGCTTTCGTGATCGTCAGGCTTAGAGTCACCACTGAAGACTCGACCAAGCTTCTTCGGCATGGGCGATCGTGAAGTCATGAACGAGGAAGAGGCCGCGGATTTTCTCCGCATCTCGGCGAGCACGTTGAAAAGGCGTCGCTTGGCGGGAGAAGTGCCATTCGTGCCCGGCAAACCGCCAATCTATCTCCGGAGTAGCTTGCTCAAGCATCTACAGGGAAGGGAGGTTTGGCCCGCAGAACCGTCGCTTGAATCTGCCGTAACCTTTGAGGGTCGTTCTTCTCGCTCGACCGCAACGCCGTCTTTTCGGGAGGTAATGAGAGAAGCGCTTGATCTTTGAGGGTGCATCCAATAACCGTGATAATGCGTACTTTCACGAAAGAGGATGCGATGCGTACTCTCAGGAAAATTGGGCGTTATGCAATTTGTGAAAACCGCGGGAAGCTGCACCTCCGGTGGACGCCGCCGAAGCAGCCGCGACGCTCTGAGCGACTCGATGCAGAGTTGCGGCAGGCGTATGACCCAAAGGTCTTGAAGAAGGACAAGCCAGAAAACCTCACTCGCCACCAGATGAAGCAATGGGAGGAGCTCCAGGAGGACCTTGATCACGCTGAAAAGGTTGCCCGCTCGGTCATTCGTCGGGTCATCGATCCTGCAGAGCTTGTGGATCCGGCGTCAGACGGAAACCCTACATTTCGCGAGATCTGGTTAACCTTCGAGCGATTTCAGGAGAAAAACCTGAAAAGCGAGGGTCGAAAAAAACTGATCAAGTACCGCCGGGACCTGTACTACAAACCTTATCTCTGGAACTCGCGTATGACAGGGCTTTCGGCCGCTGTCGCGAGAATGGTGGATGACCTCGAGGCCAAGAGCAGGGCAGATCGAAGACAGGGCGTGAGACAAGCGATCAAGCTTAGTCCGAATACGATATATGATATTGCGTCAACGGCGGTGGCCGCTGGTAACCATGCTGTCACCGCAGGCCTCTCGGTGGTCACAATTCCTTCTGTTGCGGTTGCGGGAACCACGTCGCCAATAAATCGCACTTCACGGGGGCGGTATCTTACACTCGATGAAATTGCGCTCCTGATCGACGGGGCTGCGGCTGCGCGACATCGCCATCTTTTGCACCTCCTCTTACTCGTTCTTGGGTGCGGTGTTCGGGTGGGTGCTGTCGGTATGATTGAAACCGGCTTCGTCAAAGCCGACCTGGACGTCATCAATCTCCTCGACGAGGGGGAAGTGGACCTGCCCAAGCGGAAGCCGATTGTCCCAGTTACGGGGCCGATGGGGTGGGTTATCGCGGAATGTGCTGCCACGGCGGGCCGCGACAACCGCCTGATTCACTACAGAGCGCAAGGGATCAATGGCAACAACTGGACGCAGTCCATGAACCGGATAAAGTCTCATGCCTTGAGGCTTGCTGCCGAGAGAGGCTGGCCTGACGAGCGTATCGTGAAGATGGATGATCGTGTGAACTGGACCGCGGTTCGCCGCACCGTTCTTGATTGGCTCAGGAATTATGTCCCGGCGAAGCACATCTCTGCCGTTGCCGGGCATGTGCAGATTACGCAAAAAGATAGAGAGCTCCTGTTCGAGGAGGGCAGCCCGACGACGGAGATCTACAAGCGTCGTGCTCTCGAGCCTGTGTATGTTGTTGGTGATGTGTTCGAGCGGAAGTGGTGGCCTGAGCTTCAGAAGCGAATACAATCGGATCTGAGGCTGGATGCGGATGCAGGGCGGATGCAATCTCTGCTACAACACATTGAAAAAGATGGAGAATATGGATTCTAAAAATCACGTCCACGACGTGCAGATCACGCGCGAAAGCCCGAACTACCGGATCATGTAACGGAACGGGTTCAGCCCTGACCGCTGCCGCCCGTCACTTCGTGCGGGCGGGCGGTCTTGCGGCGGCGGATCAGCCACCACACCCCGGCCAGGTCCACGATGCCGACCATCGCGCGTTGCAGGTTGGAATACTTGGATCGTCCCGCCTCGCGCGGGGCGTGGGTCACGTCCACATGCATCACCTGCCAGCCATCCCGCGCGAACAGCGCGGGCAGATAGCGGTGCTGGTGGTTGAAGAAGGGCAGCGCCAGATAGGCCGACCGGCGATAGGCCTTCAGCCCGCAGCCGGTATCGCGCGTCGCGTCCCGCAGAACCCGCGCCCGCAGCCCGTTGGCAAAGCGCGAGGCCAGCCGCTTGGACAGGGTATCGCGCCGCCCGACGCGCTGGCCGGCGACCAGGCCCAGATCGGCCGGGGCGTTCGGGTCCAGCAGCGGGGCCAGCAGGGCGGGCAGGTTCTCGGGCGGGTTCTGCAAATCGCCGTCCAGCGTGGCGATCAGTGCCCCCCGCGCGGCCTGCACGCCGGAATGCACCGCTGCGGACTGGCCGCCCGCCTGGTCATGGGCGATGACGCGCAGCTCTGGCATCGTTGCGGCCAGTTCCAGCGCAACCGCGCGCGTCCGGTCGCCCGATCCGTCATCGACTAGGATGATCTCATACGCAGCCAGGTCCGACAGCGCCTCGCGCACCCGGTTCACCAGGGGCGGCAGGTTCGCCTCTTCGTCATGGGCGGGGATGACCACAGACACCGCCGGTGCGGTTTCCGTGGTCTGTTTCGGGGCGGCCGTTGCGGTCCCGTTGGTCTGCATTGCGCGCGCTTTCCGGGTTGCGGGAATTGCGCGCACCTTGGTGTGAAACGCGCCCCGATGCAAGGCGTGCGTCGGCCGCTCAGTCCTCGACCCGGCCGCGCAGGGATTTGACCTCGCCGCGCACCTTTTTCGCCTTCAGCCGCCGTTCGACGGACCCTTTCGTCGGGCGCGTGGGGCGCCGTTTCTTGGGCGCGACCAGGGCCTTGCGAACCAGTTCGGCCAGCCGCTCGCGGGCGATCTCGCGGTTGCGGGCCTGGCTGCGGGTGTCCTCCACCCGGATCAGCACGGCGCCGTCCGCCGTCCAGCGGCGCCCTGCGATCCGTTTCAGCCGGGCCTTGACCGGGGCGGGCAGGTTCGGAGAGCGGGCAGCCTCGAACCGCAGGTCGACGGCGGTCGAGACCTTGTTGACGTTCTGCCCGCCGGGGCCGGAAGACCGGGAAAACACCTCGGTCAGTTCCCAATCCTCCAAGGCGATTGTGTCACTGATACGCAGCATGGGACGGTCTTAACAGGAAAGGGCCGCCCGTGTCAGGCGGCCCCGAGAGCTACGGAGATGGGCCGGTTAGAGCGTTAGGCCCAATCGTGGGTGTTTCGGTCCGGGGGCTGCCCTCAGACCACGGCCCCCCCGACTGTTCCAACCTCTCTCTCCAATATCACTCTAGACACTGGACCACCTCCTTTCTGCTGTTGCCGTCAGGGGTAGCGTGCCACAGATCTTGTGTTTGTCAAAAGCTTTCACGCAACCCGTGCCATCATCCGCCCAACAATCAGGCGGAACGGGATCAGCGCGATCAAGGCAAGGGCAAGTTTGACACCCCAGTCCGCCACGGCCAGCGACATCCACAGCGGCACAACCGGTCCTATGCCCAACAGCGGCAGCGCCTCGCCCGCCCAGGACACGTCGTTCGCCGGTTCCAGGAAGGTCAGAACGCCCGAAAACGCGACCGTGAAAAAGATCGCCGTATCCACCGTGGACCCGATCAGGGTAGAGGCCAGCGGCGCCCGCCACCAGCGCCCGCCGCGCAGCCGGTCGAAAATCGCCACGTCCAGCAGTTGCGCCGTCAGGAAGGCCAGGCCAGACCCCATCGCGATGCGCAGGGTCACCAGCGGGCCGAACTCGCCCATGATCTGGGTGCCGACAAAGGAACAGGCCACCCCGACGACAAAGCCGGCAAAGACCACGCGCCGGGCCGGGCCGGGGCCGTAGACGCGGTTCATCACGTCCGTCACCAGGAAGGCCAGCGGATAGGTAAAGGCGCCCCAGGTCAGCCATTGGCCGAACAGGAACTGCACAAGGATGTTGGAGGCCACCACGATGGCCGCCATGGCAAGGATGCCGGGCAGGATGCGTGTCATGGATTTCGGTTTCCGTTTTGACAAGGTTGCGGAGACTTGGCCCACCCACGTGGGCAGACGGGGCCTGATAGCGCCGTGTCCCGTGCTTTGCAAGCGGCGGCTCAGTTCGCGGCCAGCACCGCGCGGCATTCGCTTGGCAGGTCGTCCAGGGTGTAGTCGCGGGGATGCTTGGGCTTGGGCGCGGGCTTGGCCGGTTTCGCGGGGTTCGCTGTCCTGGGCGGGTCCAGGTAATCGGTCACCCACCAGTTCAGCGTTTCATCGCAGCCGTCGCCGCCCTTGGACAGTTGCGCGACGGTGGGTTTCTGGTCCACGCAATGGCGCGCGCCGCGTGGGCATTTCAGCCGGACGTGGAAATGGTAGTTGTGCCCGTAGATCGGCCGGATCTTGCGCAGCCAACGCTTGTCGGCGGCGGTCGCGGTCTTGCACAGCTCTATCTTGACCGGCGCGGTGACGAAGATGCGATCGACCGCCCGGTCGCGCGCTGCGGCCTGCAGGATGGCGGCATGGGCGCGGGTGTAATTGCCGTTCACCCGCCGCTGATCGGCGCTGCGCACGGAAATCGACGACAGGTTTTCGCGTTCCGCGCGGGACAGGTTCAGCCGCCCCGGCGGGCGCATCCAGATATCCACGTCCAGCCCGATCTGGTGGCTGCGGTGGCCCGAGGTCATCGGCCCGCCACGCGGCTGGCTGATGTCGCCGACATAAAGGCCCCGCCAGCCGAATTGCGTGGCCTTGACCGACAGCCGCTCGATAAAGGCGATCATCTCGGGGTGGCCCCAGTTGCGGTTCCGGCTTAACCGCATGGCCTGCCATGTGGGGCCGGTTTCGGGCAGTTGCACCAGCCCCGCCGCGCAGCCGCGGGAATAGAACCCGATGGGATCGGGGGCCTGCGCGCTGGCGGTGCGCTGTGCGCCGAACAGATCCTTGGCGCGGCTGTCGGCCTGCGCCGTGCCACTCAGGGTCAGCGCCACGATCAGTGCCGTCAGGATGCGGTCCATCGGTCTGCCCTTTCGCCGTCTGCCCGGACGAAGAGTAGCAGGAAAAGCCCCAGTGCGAAGAGGACAACCAGGGGCGTGATGCCCATTTGCTGGCTGCCGGTCACGTCCGTGACGATCCCGATGGAAATCGGCGCCAGGAACGCGGTCGCCTTGCCCGACAGGGCGAACAGGCCAAAGCTCTCGGTCATACGCGCGGGGTTGGCCTGGCGCACCATCATCGTCCGGCTGGCCGTCTGCAATGCCCCCCCGGCCGACCCGATGGCCGCGCCCAGGATGTAGAACGCGATGTCGGGCAGGTTCGAATCCGGCGCCACGGGGATGCCGAACACCGCCTCGCGCGACACAAAAATCACCGCGATCCCGACCAGCGTCAGCACGATCACGTTGAACACGATCACCGGCTTGGGGCCAAAGCGGTGATCCGCCTGCCCCCCGACCCAGGAAAAGAACGCGCCCGCGATCACCGCCAGGATGCCGAACACGCCGACCTGAATGACCGACCAACCCAGCACACCCGCCGCATAGATGCCGCCGAACACATAGATCCCGTTCAGCGCGTCACGATAGAACATCGACGAGGCCAGATAGGCCGCCAGGCTGGGCGTGCGCGGCAGGCGGGCCAGGGTGGCGCGGAAATCGGGCAGGGCCTCTGCCAGCGACTGGCGCACGGTGGCGCGGGCCGGGTGCCGGGGCAGCCGCACCCACAGGAAAAACGGCACCATGAACAGCGCATACCACAGCGCGGTAAAGGGCCCGACGAAGCGCGTGCCTTCGCGCAGCGCGGGGTCCAGCCCCAGCAGGGGTTCGATCCCGATCAGGGTGGTGCCTGTGGCGCCCTCGGCAAACAGGGTCAGCATCGACACCAGCGCGATCAGCCCGCCGATATATCCGAACGCCCAGCCGGTGCCGGAAATCCGGCCCATCTCGTCCCGTGGTCCCAGGTCGGGCAACATCGCGTTGGTAAAGATCGTGGTGAATTCCAGCCCAACCATGCCCAGGCCGAAAAAGAACAGCACCAGCCACAGGTTGAACGACTCGGGGTTGGCCAGCCACAGACCGCTGGCCCCGGCCACGTAAAAGGTTGAAAACAAGATGATCCAGGGCATCCGGTGCCCCGACTTGTCCGCCACGGCGCCCAGGATCGGCGCCAGCAGTGCAATCACGATGCCCGCCGTGCCCACCCCATAGCCCCAGGCCGCCTGCGCAGCGGTGCCATCCCCCACCAGATCCTTGATATAGGGGGCAAAGATGAAGGTCAGCAAAAGCGTCGAATAGGGCTGGCTGGCCCAGTCATAGAACCACCATCCCCAGATGCGCCGTCTGGCCGATCCCGCCATGCCTGCCCCCTTACAACCATTGAGGGCATAAGACAGGTGTTTCAGCCTGTGCGCAACTGCGCACTGGGCCTCAGTCGGCCATGGGCGGCCAAGGGCGGGTGGCCTCGGCGGCGATCCAGGCCGTGACCCAGTCGGGCAGCGGGGGCGAGTCCGCCGACAGCCCCATGGCCTGCATCACCCGTTCCGGCGCGACGATGCCGTTGCTGTCGGTCACGGCAGAGCGATAAAGCGCGTGATTGGCACAGTCGCCGTTCCGCCACATGCCCTGTTCGATATAGATGAACCGGTTGTCCCAGCCCACGCAGCGGCTGCGGATTTCGAACCGCTGGAACATCCGCACCCGGCGGCGGTAGCGCACGGAAACACCGGCCATGGTCAGCCCCCAGCCCTGCGCCTTCAGCGCGGCGATCAGGCCCACCCGCTTGGCCAGCGGCAGGCGGCCCAGGTCCAGCAGGGTCAGGGTGCGGCCGTTGTTCAGTTCCATCCAGATATCCAGATCCCACGGCCAGCAGATGTGGTGCGACACATGGGTGCCCGTCAGCGGCAGGGGGGCGGCGTTGCGGTGGACGTAGAATTCCTTGGCAAGGCGCAGGAAGGGGTACATGGGCAGCTCCTCGGGTTGGTTGCTGCCTCGCCCGGTGTGCGGCGCGCGTCAAGCGCTACGCTGCGGAATGGCGGTTGCACGGGCGCGCGGCGCGGCCTACCTCTGGGACAACCCGCACTTACCAAAGGTCCGTGCCGATGCTCTCGCTTTTTCAAATCCTGCTGCTGATCCTGGATATCGTCTGGTTCATCATCATCATCCAGATCATCATGAGCTGGCTTATCAGCTTTAACGTGCTGAACGTGTACCAGCCCATCGTCGGGCAGATCTGGCAGGGGCTGAACCGGCTGCTGGAGCCGATCTATGGCCCCGTGCGCCGTCTGTTGCCCGATACCGGGGGGCTGGACCTGGCGCCGCTGATCGTTCTGATCGCGATATATGCCCTGCGGATCATCATCGCCAACAACATGTATGCGTTTGTGTGACCGCCTGGTCTTGTTCCCCTGCCCATGGTGTGGGATGGTTCGTCAAAACCCAGAGCAGTTCTTGAACGATCCCCGCAGGTGACATGACCACTGCCCACGCGCTGTTGTCCGACGTATTCGGATTCGACGCCTTCCGCCCCGGGCAGGAGGAGATCGTGCGCGCGGTGGCCGCCGGTCAGAACACGCTGGCCATCATGCCCACGGGCGGGGGCAAATCGCTGTGTTTCCAGCTGCCCTCGCTGATACGGGAGGGCGTGACGGTGGTCATATCCCCCCTGATCGCCCTGATGCGCGACCAGGTGCGCGGCCTGCGCGAGGCGGGCGTTGCCGCGGGCGCGCTGACCTCTGGCAACACCGAGGAAGAGACACAGGCCGTCTTTGCCGCCATCGACGCCGGAAAGCTGAAGCTGCTGTATATGGCGCCAGAGCGGCTGGCCTCTGGCGGGACGGTGAACCTGCTGCGCCGGGCGGGCGTCGGCCTGATCGCCGTGGACGAGGCCCATTGCGTCAGCCAGTGGGGCCACGATTTCCGCCCCGATTACCTGCGCATCGGGGAATTGCGCCGCACGCTGGACGTGCCGCTGGCCGCCTTTACCGCCACGGCGGATGCCGAAACGCGCGAGGAAATCGTTACCCGGCTGTTCGACGGGCAGGCGCCGGAAACCTTTCTGCGCGGGTTTGACCGGCCCAACATTCACCTGGCCTTTGCCCCCAAGGACAGCCCCCGCCGCCAGATCCTGGGCTTTGCCGATGCCCGCCGCGGGCAGGCGGGCATTGTCTATTGCGGGACACGGGCCAAGACCGAAAGCCTGGCTGCCGCCCTAGCCGCCGACGGGCATTCCGCCTGTGCCTATCACGGCGGGATGGAACCGGACGCCCGCCGCGCGGTCGAGGAACGCTTTGCCACCGAGGACGGGCTGATCGTGGTGGCGACCGTCGCCTTTGGCATGGGGGTGGACAAGCCCGATATCCGCTGGGTCGCCCATGCGGACCTGCCGAAGTCCATCGAAGCCTATTACCAGGAAATCGGCCGTGCGGGCCGCGATGGCGCCCCGGCCGAGACACTGACGCTGTACGGCCCCGAGGATATCCGCCTGCGCCGCTCGCAAATCGACGAAAGCCTGGCCCCGCCCGAACGCCGCACCGCCGATCACGCGCGGCTGAACGCGCTGCTGGGCCTGGCAGAGGCGTTGACATGCCGCCGTCAGACCCTGCTGGCCTATTTCGGCGAAACGGCCGAACCGTGCGGTCATTGCGACCTGTGCGAAAGCCCGCCCGCCCGCTTTGACGGGACAGAGGCGGTGCGCAAGGCCCTGTCGGCGATGCTGCGGACGGGCGAAAACTTTGGCACCGGGCATCTGGTCGACATCCTGACCGGCAACGAAACCGACAAGGTGCGCCAGCGCGGCCATGACCAGTTGCCGACCTTTGGCGTGGGGCGGGAATTCGACCGCAAGGGCTGGCAGGCGGTGTTTCGCCAGATGATGGGCCGTGACCTGGTGCGCCCCGATCCCGAACGCCACGGCGCGCTGCGCATGATGCAGGTCGCCCGCCCGATCCTGCGCGGCGAAGAGGGGATCGAACTGCGCCGCGACACCATCGCCGCTGCCAAATCCCGCCCCGCGGTCAGGGCGCTGGTGTCGGATGAGGATGCACCGCTGCTCTCGGCACTCAAGGCCAAGCGCCGCGCGCTGGCCGAGGCCGCCCGCGTGCCGGCCTATGTGATCTTTACCGACCGCACCTTGATAGAAATGGCCGAAACCCGCCCCGAAACCATGGATCAGATGGCGCGCATCACCGGCGTCGGCGCGACCAAGCTGGAACGGTATGGCGCGGCCTTTCTTGAGGTCATCACCGGCGCGGCGGCGGACCTGCCGCACCCCGCGCGGCGGCGCCTGGCCGGGCGCGAGGCGGGCGCGCTGTTCGACCGCCTGGCCGAGGTGCAGCGCGACCTGGCCCGGGGCACGGACGGGACGGGCAAGTTCCTGTCCTGCACCAACGCCACCCTGCGCCATATCGCGGAACGCCGTCCGGGCTCGGTTTCCGAACTGGAACGGCTGCCCGGCATGGGACCGGCCAAGGCAGAACGTTTTGGCGCGGCGTTTCTGGATGTGCTGGGCGGGGCGTAAGGCTGGACGCGGCCCGGTGGGGAGGCCTTGTAAACGGACGGTCAGGCCGTTGCCCGCAGGGCCGCGCCCGACCCTTGGGTGGGCGCACCGGAACGCCGGTGCCGGGCGCTTTATCTCTCGGCCCCGGACGAGTTGGGGTTGGTGCACTACACCGCAAATGCGCCCTCCCAGGGGGAGGGTCGGGCGCGGTCCGGGCTGGTCGCCCGGACCAGGACGGGGCCGTTGCGCTGCTGCGGTCGTTTGCAGAGCACGCGCGATCAGAACGGTCCCCCTTTCCAAGGCTGGACGCGGCCCGCGCAATCGCTAGGTTGCGCGTCGATCAAACGAAAGGTTGCCGAATGCTTGTCGTCATCTCGCCCGCGAAACGCCTGGACCTGACCCCGGCCCCGGGGATCACACCCACTGCCCCCGATTTCCAGCAGGACGCGGTGCATCTGGCGCAGGTCGCGCAGGGCCTCAGCCCGGACGATCTGTCGAAACTGATGGGCATCAGCGACAAGCTGGCCCGGCTGAACGCCGACCGTTTCAAATCCTTTGCCGCCGATCCGGCCCCCGAGGACGTGAAACCCGCCGCGCTGGCCTTTGACGGTGACACCTATGCGGGGCTGGAGGCTGCGACCCTGGACGAGGATGCGCTGCGCTATGCCCAGGATCACCTGCGCATTCTGTCGGGCCTTTACGGGGTGCTGCGCCCGCTGGACGCGATCCAGCCCTATCGGCTGGAAATGGGCAGCAAGCTGGCGACCGAGAAGGGCAAGAGCCTGTATGAGTATTGGGGCGACCGGCTGGCCAAGGCGCTGAACGGCACGGCCGCGGTGGCGGGGACGGACGTTCTGGTCAACTGCGCCAGCCAGGAATATTTCGGCGCGGTCAAGCCCGAGGCCCTGACCCTGCGGGTCATCACCCCCGTCTTTTTCGAGGAACGCCCCAGCGGCCCCAAGATCGTCAGCTTTTACGCCAAGAAGGTGCGGGGCGCGATGGCGCGCTTTATCGTGGAGCGCCGCGTGACCGATCCCGCCGCGCTGGCAGAGTTCGACACCGGCGGCTATCGCTACATGCCCGAGCATTCCGAACCCGATCGCCCGGTCTTTCTGCGCGGCGAGGCGGCCTAGGGTCAGGCCCCCGGCCCCCCGGTCCGTGTCGCCGCCGCAGTGTCATTCGGCGCGACCGGGGGCAGGCAGTGGGGCGGGCGATGGCGTTCGACCGTTTCGATCAGGGCGGCCTTGTGCAGCGGCTTGGTCAGGCACCCGTCCAGACCGGCGGCCAGGATGTCCTGCACATCGCTGTCCAGCGCATGGGCGGTGAGCGCGACCACCGGCACGCGCGGCTGCCCGCTTTCCCTTTCCAGCGCGCGGATCGCGCGGGTGGTGTCCTTGCCGTCGCGGCCGGGCATTGAAATGTCCATCAGGACCAGGTCGGGCCGCGCCTGGGCAAAGGCGGCAAGGGCTGCATCGCCGTCGGCGGCGTGGCGCAGGTCGATCCGCAAACCGGCCAGCATCTTGTCCAGCACCAGACGGTTTGTGCGGTTGTCGTCGGCGGCCAGAACGCGCATCGGCCGCGCGGTGCCGTCGGGGGCGGGGTCGGCCGGGGCCAGTTTCGCGATCGCCTCATACAGCGTGCGGCGCAGCACGGGTTTCTGCAACACCATGTCCACCGGCGCGGGGTCGCCTGATGCCTCGCGCAGCTGCGCGGGGTTCGAGGTCAGCATCAGGATCGGCCCGGCATGGCCGCGCGCGCGCAGCGCCTGCGCCAGGGCATGCCCGTCCATGCCGGGCATCCGGTGGTCGGTCACGACCAGATCCGCCGATGCGGCGTCGGCCAGCGCGTCGGCGGGGCTGGCATGGCAGCGCACGCGCAGCCCGATCTGGGACAGCTGGCGTTCCAGGATCGCGCGGTTGATCCCCTGATCATCCACCACCACCACGCTGTGTGCCCCGGTGCGGGGGGGCGGGGCCGGTCCGTCGCCGGCATCATCGGCGGGCAGGGGCAGGCGGATGCCGAAACACGATCCCTTGCCGCGTTCCGATTCCACCCAGATTTCGCCCCCCATCAGCCCGACCAGCCGCCGCGTGATCGCCAGGCCCAGGCCGGTGCCCTCGAACTTGCGGTTCTGCTGGTCCTCGACCTGATTGAACTCACCAAAGATGTGTTCCTGCAGCTCGGGGTCGATGCCGATGCCGGTATCCTCGACCGTGATATGAACCTGTCGCTTGCCCTCCAGCTCCAGCCCGGTGACGCGGATCAGCACATGCCCGGCCTCGGTGAATTTCACCGCGTTGCCGATCAGGTTGGTCAGCACCTGCCGGATGCGCCCGCGGTCGCCGGTGAAGCCGGTCGGCAGGAACATGTCATAGTCGATCAGCACCTCCAGCGCCTTGTCGCGGGCGGGCGCCTGCAACAGCAGCACGATTTCCTGGATCGTGCGTTCCAGATCGAAGGGTTCGGGATGCAGGTGCAGGCGCTCTGCCTCGATCTTGGAAAAATCCAGAACGTCGTTCAGCAGGGTCAGCAACGCCTCGCCGGAATCGCGGATCGTCTGGGCATAAAGGCGCTGTTCCTCAGTCATTTCGGTGTCGCACAGAAGTTCGGCCATGCCGACCACCCCGTTCAGGGGCGTGCGCAATTCGTGGCTCATGTTGGCGAAAAAGGCGGACTTGGCGCGGTTAGCGGCCTCGGCGGCGACGCGGGCACGGTCCAGCGCCTCTTGCTGGCGTTTCTGCTCGGTGATGTCGACGCGCAGGCCCACCAGCCCGCCGTCGGGGGTGCGCTTTTCCAGGATGCGCAGCCAGCGGTCATCCTTCAGGCGCTGTTCCTGTATTTCGTCGGGGGCGTTGTGGCGCGCCATGCGTTCGGCCAGCCAGTCCTCTTCGCGGCCTTCGGCCTCGGGGTATTGGCCGCGGGCCAGGCCGTAGCGCAGGATATCCTCGAACGGGGTGCCGGGCACCAGGGCCGGGGCGCTGTCGGCGTAGAAGTCGCGGTAGCGGTCGTTGCACATCACCAGCCGGTCCTCTTGGTCGTACAGAACGAACCCATCCGGGATCGCCTCGACCGCGGCCCACATGCGCATCATGTCGGTGATGTCCAGGCACAGCGAAACCATGTCGCCAGAGGGCGTGCGCCGGTCCACCAGTTTTATGTACTCGCCGCTGAACAGGCGCAGGATCAGCGGATCGATCCGGTCTGTTTGCCACCTGTCCTGCATGTGGCGCACCCAGTCGGCGACAGGGGTGTGGCCGATATCGATCACGCCCTCCTGGGCGGCCAGGTGCACGATATCGGCATAGCGCGCGCCCGGTCCGACCCCTGCCAGCCCGTCAAAGACCGACAGGTAGGCCCGGTTGGCCACGATCAGCCGGTCGTCGCTGTCGAACAGGGCGAATCCGTCGCGGATGGTTTCCAGCGAATCCCACAGCCGGCGGTTGGCCAGCCGCGCCTCTGCCTCTGCCTCGGCCAATTCGGACAGAACCTCGGTGTTGCGGTTGCGCAGGTCGTCGGCGGTCTTGCGGGTCTGGGTGATTTCGTCGGACAGGGATTGCGCATGGCGGGCCAGCCGGGCATTGGCCTGGGACAACTCGCGGCTTTTCTGGTCCAGCAGGCGTTCTGCGGCCAGGCGCGCGCGTCGTTCCTGTGCCAGTCTTTCGCTCAGGGTCATCCCGCTCTCCCGCCGTGGCTGGGCGCACCTTGGTCCAAGCCGGTGAATGCGGGATTAACGCTGCCTTTCGGCCGCACAGGGGAATCCTTGCCATGTGCCGCGCGGGCGTGCCAGCATTCCCCATGCCCTGATCGCGACAGGCTGCGAAAGGAAATCGCCATGCGCCGTCCCGCCCTTCCGTTTCTTGCCGTTCTGGCGTTCATTGGCACGGCGCTGGCCGCCCATGCGCAAAGCGCGTCCGGCCCCGTCCCGGACAAGCGGGTCGTGATCGCGCGCGACGTGGACTATCCCGGCGGCGATCTGCGCACGTTGTTCGACACCACGCTTGAGGTCTGCCGCCGCGCCTGCCTGAGCGATGCGCGCTGCACGGCGTTCACCTTCAACGCCCGGGCCAACGTCTGTTTCCCGAAATCCGCCGCGGGCGAGCCTGCCACCTATCAGGGCGCGTTGTCGGGCCGGGTTCTGGCCACCGCGCCGGCGGTCCTGCGCACAGCGCCCGCGCGTGCGGCCGATCTGTCGTTCTTGCGCGGGGGCGATCTGGACGCCGCGCGCCAAGAGGCCCGCGCGATCGGCGCGCGCCATTACGTCAACGGCTGGACCCTGGCAGAGCTGTTGCGCGCCGCCGCCCAGGCCCGTGGGGCGGGCCAGCAGCAATCGGCGCTGAACCTGATCGGTGCGGCGGTCGCGCTGGACGATGGCGGGGCGCTGTGGGCCGATTATGCGGGCCTGACCCGCGCCCGCGCCGAAGAGGATCAGCGCAACCGCTACGCCCTGCGCAACCGGGCGCTGGCCGCCGCCATCAACGGATATCTGCGCGCGCCCAACGCCCCGATCCGCGCCCGTGCGCTTGCCGAAATCGCGCTGGCGCTGGAGGTTCTGGGCCGGGGTCGCGAGATGATCCCCGCCCTGCGGCTGGCGCAGGATCTGTCGCCGCGCGATGACATCGCCCGCCTGCTGGACACGGCGGTCGCGAAATACGGGTTCCGCGTCATCGACACCGATGTCGAAAGCGATGCCGCCCGCCCGCGTATCTGTGCCGTGTTTTCCGAACCGCTGGTGCAGGCTGGCCTGGATTATGCGCCCTATGTGCAATTGCCCGAACCGGGCCTGTCGGTCGAGGCCGAGGACCGCCGCCTGTGCGTGGGCGGGGTGGCCCATGGCGCGCGCTACCGGCTGGGCTTTCGCGCGGGGCTGCCCGCCGCCAATGGCGAGGTGTTGGCCAAGGGCCTGACCGTCACCCAGTATGTCCGCGACCGCAATCCTGCGGTGCGCTTTCCGGGCCGGGCCTATGTTCTGCCCCGTGGCGGCCCGGCCGCGCTGCCCGTGGTCACGGTCAATGCCAGCGATCTGGACCTGACCCTGCGCCGGGTCTCTGACCGCAACCTGTTGCGCGCGATCCAGGACGATTATTTCGGCTGCCCGCTGTCGCCTTGGCAGGAAGAGGATTTCGCCACCGATGTCGCCGAAGAGGTCTGGACCGGCACCGCAGCGGTGGGGATGGAGCTGAACCGCGACGTGACCACCCGCCTGCCGCTGGCACAGGCGCTGGACGGGCTGCCCGCCGGGATCTACGCGTTGCAGGCCGCCGTGCCGGGCGCGGACCGCTATGAAACACCCCCCGCCACGCAATGGTTCGTGCTGTCCGACCTGGGGATCGCGACGATGGGCGGCGTGGACGGACTGCATGTTTTTGTCCGCGCCTTGGGCGATGCCGACGCGAAAGAGGGTGTGACCGTCACCCTGTTGTCCCGCGCCAACCGTGTGTTGGGAACCGCTGTGACCGACGCGCAGGGCTATGCCCGCTTTGCCCCCGGTCTGACGCGGGGGCAGGGGGGCGCCGCGCCCGCGCTGCTGACCGCGCAGGACGGCGAGCGCGACATTGCCTTCCTGTCGCTGACGGAACCGGAATTCGACCTGTCCGACCGCGGGGTCGAGGGGCGCGAGCCCGCCCCGCCCATCGATCTGTTCCTGGCCACGGATCGTGGCGCCTATCGCACCGGCGAAACCGTGCGGGTGACGGCGCTGTCGCGCGATGGCCGGGCGCAGGCCATTGACGGGCTGCCCCTGACCGCGATCCTGACCCGCCCGGACGGGGTGGAACATACCCGCGCGCTGTCGCAGGGGGGCGTTGCCGGCGGGCATGTCTTTGCCCTGCCGATTGCCGGGGCCGCGCCGCGCGGCACCTGGGATCTGGCCGTGCATGCCGACCCCGAGGCGCCCGCGCTGGCCAGCACCAAGCTGCTGGTCGAGGACTTCCTGCCCGAGCGCATCGATTTCACCCTTGATCTGCCCGCAGGTCCGTTGCGCCCGGCCACCCGCCCCGCCCTGGGGCTGGAGGCACGGTATCTGTTCGGCGCGCCGGCGGGCGATCTGCCGATCGAGGGCGAGTTGCGCCTGATCGCCACCGACAGCCTGCCCGACTGGCCCGGCTACCGCTTTGGCCGCTACGATGCCGAGGTGTCGCCCGAACTGGCGGTTCTGGGCGGGCAGGGGCTGCGCACCGATGCGCAGGGCCGCGCGACCGTGCCGCTGGATTTCCCCCAGATGCAGGCGCAGGGCCGCCAGCTGGAGGCGCAGATCGCGCTGCGGGTCTCCGAAGGGTCGGGCCGCCCGGTGGAACGCCGGATCACCCGCGCGCTGGCCCCCGATGCGCCGATGATTGGCATCCGCCCTGCGGTGGATGGCGTCGTGGCCGAGGGGACCGAGGCACACTTTGCCCTGCTGGCGCTGGGGGCGGGCGGGCAGCCGCAGGACATGCACGTGCGCTGGGTGCTGAACCGGCTGAGCACGCGCTACCAGTGGTATCAGATGCATGGCCGCTGGAACTGGGAACCCGTCACCACCCGCCGCCGTGTCAGCGAGGGCGAGGTGATGCTGGCGGACGGGCAGGCCACCTTGTCCGTGCCGGTCGACTGGGGGCATTACGAACTGGCCGTGGAACGGCTGGACGGCGCCCATGCCGCCGCCGCGGTGGATTTCCGCGCGGGCTGGTATGCGCCTGCGGATGCCAGCCAGACCCCGGATATGCTGGAGGTCGGGCTGGACAAACCCGCCTATGCCCCCGGCGATACCGCTACCCTGCGCGTTGTGCCGCGCCATGCGGGCAAGGCGCTGGTCACGGTGATGTCCAACCGCCTGATCCACATGCAGGCCGTCGATCTGGCCAAGGGCGAGAATACCATAAACCTGCCCGTGACAGAGGAGTGGGGCGCGGGCGCCTATGTCGCCGCGACGCTGATCCGGCCAATGGATGCGGAGGCAGGCCGCAACCCCGCGCGGGCGTTGGGGCTGGCCTATGCGCCGGTCGATCCCGGCCCGGCGCGGCTGGCGGCGGCGTTCGAAACGGGGGCCGAGGCCGCCCCGCGCGGCCCGCTGGACGTCGCGCTGAAGGTGGAGGGCGTGGCCGAGGGCGAAACCGCCTGGGCCACCATCGCCGCGGTGGACGTGGGCATCCTGAACCTGACCGGCTTTGCCGCGCCCGATCCCGATGGGCACTATTTCGGCCAGCGCAAGCTGGGCATGGGGCTGCGCGATGTCTATGGGCGGCTGATCGACGGGATGTCCGGGGCGATGGGCACCGTGCGGTCCGGCGGTGATGCGGGCGGCGGGATGCGCCGCCAGGCCCCGCCCCCGACCGAGGACCTGGTCGCGCTGTTTTCCGGCCCGGTCGAGGTGGGCGCCGACGGCTATGCGCGTACCAGTTTCGACCTGCCCGCGTTCAACGGGACCGTGCGGCTGATGGCGGTCGTCTGGTCCGACAGCGGCGTTGGTCAGGCGCAGGCGGATGTGCTGGTGCGCGACCCGGTGGTGGTGACGGCCAGCCTGCCCCGCTTCCTGGCGCCGGGCGACAGCAGCCGGCTGTTGCTGGAAATCACCCATGCCAAGGGGCCGGCGGGCCGGATGGGGCTGGATATCACCTCGGACGGGGTGCCGCTGACCGTGGCTGCGATCCCGGCGGGGCTGGATATCGCGGCGGGGGAAACCGTGCGGCTGGCCGTGCCGATCACCGCGGCCGTTCCGGGGAATCACCAGATCACCGTTACCCTGACCACCCCGGCCGGCCGGGTGCTGAGCCGCGATCTGACCCTGCCGGTGCAGGTCAACGACCCCGAGGTCATGCGCCGCTCGCGCTTTGACCTGGCGGATGGGGGCAGCTTTACCGCCGATCAGACGCTGTTTGCGGGGTTCCAGCCGGGCACCGGACGGGCCACGCTGGCGATCGGCCCGCTTGGTTTGTTCGATGCCGCCGGGTTGCTGGCCACGCTGGACCGTTACCCCTATGGCTGCACCGAGCAGGTGACCTCTAGGGCGCTGCCGCTGTTGTATCTGGATGAGGTGGCCGCCGCGATGGGGCTGGCCAGCCGGGAGGCCACCCGCGAACGGGTGCAGCAGGCGATCACCGCCGTTCTGGCAAACCAGGCGCCGAACGGGGCGTTCGGCCTGTGGCGTCCGAATTCGGGTGAATTCTGGCTGGACGCCTATGTGACCGATTTCCTCAGCCGGGCGCGAGGGCAGGGCTTTGACGTGCCCGATCATGCCTTCCGCGCGGCGCTGGACAATCTGCGCAACCGCATCAACTACGCCCCCGATTTCGACGAGGGCGGCGAGGATATCGCCTATGCGCTGATGGTGCTGGCGCGTGAGGGCGCGGCGGGCATGGGCGATCTGCGCTACTATGCCGATGTCAAGGGCGCGGCCTTTGCCACGCCGCTGGCCGCCGGGCAACTGGCCGCCGCGCTGGCCGCCTATGGCGATCCGGTGCGCGCCGATGCGATGTTCGCCCGCGCCGCGCGGCTGATGGCCGGGCGCATGGCCGGGGGAGAGGGGCCGGTCTGGCGCGCCGATTACGGCACCAATCTGCGCGATGCGGCGGGCCTGCTGGCCCTGGCGGCAGAGGCAGGCAGCAACGCCGTGGACCGCGCCACGCTGGCCGCCTATGTCGCCCGGCCCGATGGTCCGCTCTCCACGCAAGAGGCGATGTGGTCCCTGCTGGCCGCGCATGCGCTGATCGACCGGCCGGGCGGGCAGGGCTTTGCCCTGAACGGGGCGCCGATGACCGGGCCGCTGGTGCGCCTGTTGCAGGCAGGCCAGGCGCCTGCCACGCTGTCCAACCTCAGCGGGGCGCCTGCCACGGTGACGGTCACCAGCTTTGGCACCCCCGTCGTGGCCCCGTCGCAGGGCGGCAACGGCTATGCCATCACCCGCACGCACTACACGATGGAGGGGCAGCCGGTCGCGCTGTCTGCCCTGCCCGCCGGTACCCGCGTTGTCACCGTGCTGGAGGTCACGCCGTTCGACGGGGCCGAGGCGCGGCTGATGGTGTCCGATCCGCTGCCCGCCGGGTTCGAGATCGACAATCCCAACATCCTGCGCGGCGGCGATATCCGCGCGCTGGACTGGCTGGAGCTGAACGCCGACCCGCGCCATGCCGAATTCCGGCAGGATCGGTTCCTGGCCGCAGTGGACTGGCGGCAGGACAGCCCCTTCCGCCTGGCCTATATCATGCGCGCGACCACGCCGGGCAGCTATCGCCACCCCGCCGCCAGCGTTGAGGACATGTATCGCCCCGACCGTCGCGCCTGGACGGCGACGGGCCGGGCCGCCGTCACCGAATGAGGCGCCTGCTGCCCCTGCTGGTGGCGGCGCTGTTCCTGGGGGCGGCGGGGCGCGACGCGGCGGACCGCTGGATCGCGGCAACGGCCCTGCCGCCACTTGCGGCAGACGCGTCAATCGAGGTGCTGGACCGGCACGCCCGCCTGCTGCGCGCCTATACCGTGGCCGATGGGCGCTGGCGGCTGGCTACCTCGCCCGACGCGGTGGCCCCGCTGTATTTGCGGATGCTGATCGCCTATGAGGACAAGCGCTTTCACGCCCATCCCGGCATCGACCTGTTGGCGCTGACCCGTGCCGCAGGGCAGGCGGCCCGGCAGGGGCGGATCGTGTCCGGGGGGTCGACCCTGACGATGCAGGTGGCCCGCCTGCTGGAGGATGGAACGACCGGGCAACTGCCGGGCAAGCTGCGGCAGATGCGGGTCGCGCTGGCACTGGAACGGCGGCTGGACAAGACGCAGATCCTGGGCCTGTACCTGGATCGCGCGCCCTTTGGCGGCAACCTGGAAGGCGTGCGCGCGGCCAGCTATGCCTGGTTCGGCAAGCCGCCCCGCCGCCTGACCCCGGCCGAGGCTGCCCTGCTGGTCGCGCTGCCGCAATCGCCGGAAACCCGCCGCCCCGACCGCCACCCCGCCGCCGCGCGCGCGGCCCGCGACCGTGTGCTGGTCCGGATGCAGCGCGCCGGTGTCCTGTCGGCAGAGCAGGTCACCACCGCCGCCCGCGCGCCGATCCCCACCATGCGCCGGTCCTTTCCGGCGCTGGCCGCGCACCTGTCCGACCGGGCCCGCGCACAGGCCCCCATGGCCCCGCTGCATCACCTGACCCTGGATGCGGACCTGCAATCGCGGCTGGAAACCCTGCTGCGCGACACCGTCCGCCCCCATGGCGCGCCGCTAACGGCGGCGCTGATCGTGGCCAACCACCGCAGCGGCGCGATCCTGGCCCATATCGGCAGCCCCGATTTCACCGATACCGCCCGTGGCGGTTTCAATGACATGACGGCGGCGGCGCGCTCGCCTGGCTCGACCCTGAAACCGCTGGTCTACGGTCTGGCCTTTGCGCAGGGGCTGGCCCATCCCGAAACCTTGCTGGAGGATCGACCGACCGCCTTCGGCGCCTATCGACCGGCCAATTTCGACGGTTTGTTCGGCGGCACCATGACGGCGCGGACGGCCTTGCAGGCCTCGCGCAACATCCCCGTCGTGGCCCTGGCCCAGGCGTTGGGGCCGGACCGGCTGATGGTGCATCTGCGCCGGGCGGGCGCGCGGCCGAAACTGCCGCAGGGCGTGCCGGGGCTGGCCGTGGCCCTGGGGGGGCTGGGCCTGACGCTGGAGGATCTGACACGCCTTTATGCCGCGATTGCCAATGGCGGGCAGGCGGTTCCCCTGCACTGGCGGCAGGGCGCGGGGCCTGCCCCTGCAACCGCCCCCGTCCTGACGCCCGAGGCCGCCTGGCAGGTCGCCGACATCCTGCGCGGCGTGCCCGCGCCGCCCGCCGCCGCGCAGGGGCGCGTGGCGTTCAAGACCGGCACCTCTTACGGGCACCGCGATGCCTGGGCGGTGGGGTTCGACGGGGCGCATGTGGTGGCGGTGTGGCTGGGCCGGGCTGACGGCACGCCTGTGCCCGGTGCCTTTGGGGCGGATCTGGCGGCGCCGCTGCTGTTCCAGGTGTTTCAACGGATCGCGCCCGTGCGCACCCCGCTGCCGCCACCGCCGCCCGGTACGCTGATCGCCGCCAATCCCGATCTGCCCCCGCCGCTCCGCCGCTTTGCCACGCGGGGCGCGGCGGCGCCGGGTGGGCCGCGCATCGCCTTTCCGCCCGACGGCGCCGTGCTGGAGGATGCCGCCGACCTGCCGGTGAAGCTGGAGGGGGGCACACCCCCCTTTACCCTGCTGGGCGATGGTGCGCCGCTGGCGACGGGGCTGCGGATGCGGCAGGCGACCCTGCCCGTTCCCGGCCCGGGTTACCTGAGCCTGTCGGTGATCGATGCCGAGGGCCGTGCCGCCCGCGCCGCGATTACGCTGCGCTAGACGAAAAACCCTCGCGAAACCGCTTGGTCGTGGCGGCTTCAGACCCGCTCCAGCGCCAGGGCGATTCCCTGTCCGCCGCCGATGCACATCGTAACCAGCGCCCGGCGTCCGCCGGTGCGCGCCAGTTCGTGGATCGCCTTGACCACCAGGATCGCGCCGGTCGCCCCCACCGGATGGCCCAATGCGATGGCCCCGCCATTGGGGTTCACGCGCGCCGGGTCCAGCCCCAGGGCGCGGTTCACCGCGATGGCCTGGGCGGCAAAGGCCTCGTTGCTTTCGATCAGGTCGAAATCCTGCGGGGTCAGGCCGGTGCGATCGCACAGTGACTGCACCGCCGGGATCGGACCCAGACCCATCACGCGGGGCGCAACGCCCGCATGGGCATAGCCGGTGATCCGCGCCAGGGGGGTCAGCCCGGCGGCCTGGGCCGCATCCGCGCGGGCCAGCACCAGCGCCGCCGCACCGTCGTTTATGCCGCTGGCATTGCCCGCGGTCACGGTGCCGTCCTTCTGAAACACCGCGCGCAGGCCGGCCAGCGCCTCGGCGGTGGTCGGCTTGGGGTGTTCGTCGCGGGCAAAGGCGACGGTTTCGCGCTTGCGCGTGACCTCTACCGGGGTGATCTGGCTGTCGAAACGGCCCTCTTCGATGGCGCGGGCAGCGCGGGCCTGGCTGTCCAGGGCAAAGGCGTCCTGATCCGCGCGGCTGATGCCGTGTTCCGCAGCGACGTTTTCCGCCGTCACGCCCATATGCCCGGTGCCGAAGGGACAGTTCAGCGCGCCCAGCATCATGTCCTGTGCCCCGGCATCGCCCATCTTCTGGCCCCAGCGGGCGGCGGGCAGGATGTAGGGCGATCTGCTCATGCATTCGGCCCCGCCGGCCAGGCCGAAATCGGCATCGCCCAGAATCAGCGATTGCGCCACCGACACCACCGCCTGCACGCCCGAGCCGCACAGCCGGTTGACGTTCATCGCAGGCGTTTCTTGCGGGATGCCCGCCTGCATCGCAGCCACGCGGGACAGGTACATGTCGCGCGGTTCGGTGTTGATGATATGGCCAAAGGCGATATGGCCGATCTGCGCGGGCGCCAGGCCCGCATGGGCCAGTGCCGCGCGCGTGGCCGTTGCGGCCAGGTCGATGGGCGGACAGCCCGCCAGGCTGCCGCCAAAGGTGCCGATGGCGGTGCGCATCCCGCCGAGAATCACGATATCGGTCATGGCCGTCCCCTCCCTTGGGCGTTTGCCCATTGGTAACGGTCCGTCCCCGCGCGGGTCAGCCGTTACGTGGCGTCGCCGCTTTCGGCCAGGCGCGAAAGCGCGTCAAAGACGACCTGCGTGTCCGGGCCCAGCCGGGCCGTCAACTCGTCCTGAAAGCTTTGCGCGACCGGAATCAGCCGGTCCACCAACGCGCGCCCTTCGGTCGTCAGGGTCAGTTCGACCAGACGCCGGTCGCGGGGGTTTTCCTGCTTGGTGATGTGGCCCGCGGCCTCCAGCCGGGCGGCAGCGCGCGAAATCTTGGACTTGTCCATGTCCACCGCGGCGTGGATTTCGCGCACGCTGACCGGGCCGGTCTGGGACAGATGCGCCAGAACGCGCCATTCCGCCAGCGAGATGCTGAACGCCGCGCGGAACCGTTCGGCGAATTCGCGCCCCACATGGTTGGCGGCCACGCACAGCCGGTAGGGCAGAAAACCGTCCAGATCGAAGCTCTCAACCGTCTGTCCGTCCATTGCCGATCCCCCCGCTTGTGCCGGAATGGCGTGATTGTTGACTGCGCAACGAAATCGTCAATGCGGAAAACCGCCGCATATTTGGCCAGAACGATCAAAAAGCGGTTGCAGCCACGGCGCGGCTGCAACAGGTTGTTCGCCGACAAGAAGAACGAACAAGAAGCTGTGGGGGAAGCGCCATGACCAGGGGTCCCGGGCGCGTCAAGTTGCGGCTGCGCGATCATGCAAGCCCGGCCATGTCCGCGGCCCTGGGCGATGACGGCGTCGGGGCGCCGGGTGGCGGCGTGACGCCGCGCGTGCCGGTGCAGGGAGGCGCGCGCTGATGCCCCAGACCCCCAAGACCTATCCCTACTCCCGCCCCGCCGGGCTGGACGCGCCCGAACCGCGCCATGGCGTCGTGATCGTCGGCGCGGGGCCGGTGGGCCTGACCATGGCGCTGGACCTGGCGGGGCGGGGCGTGCCCACCGTCCTGCTAGAGGAAAACGACCGTGTCGGGGCAGGCTCGCGCGCGATCTGCTGGACACGGCACAGCCTGGAAATCTTTGACCGGGTCGGGATTGCCGACAAGGTGCTGGCCGCCGGTACGCCCTGGCAGATCGGGCGAACCAGTTTCGGCGATGATGAGGTCTTTATCGAGGATTTCGGCCGCGATCCGGGCGATCGCATGCCGCCCTACCTGAACCTGCAACAGTATCATGTCGAGGAATTCCTGATCGAGGCGGCGCTGGAAAACCCGCTGGTCGATCTGCGCCTGCGCAACAAGGTGATCGGCGCCGATCCCGCGCCGGATGGCGTGGAATTGACGGTCAAGACCCCCGACGGGCTGTATACCCTTTCGGCCGATTACGTCCTGGCCTGCGATGGATTCCGCTCTGCCCTGCGCACGATGCTGGACCTGGAGTTCGATGGCGAGATGTTCGAGGAGCGTTTCCTCGTCGCCGATATCGAGATGGAGGCCGATTTTCCTCCCGAACGCTGGTTCTGGTTCAACCCCAGTTTTCACGACGGGCAGTCGGCGATGCTGCACCGCCAGGGGGGCAACGTCTATCGGCTGGACCTGCAACTGGCCCGTGGCGCCAGTGCCCGCGAAGAGGTCAAGCCCGAACGGGTGATCCCCCGGATCGAGCAGGTGGTCGGCCCCGATTTCGAACTGGACTGGGTCAGCGTCTATACCTTTCAGTGTCGCCGGTTGGGCGACTTCGTGCATGGACGGGTGATCTTTCTGGGCGATGCCGCGCATGTGGTGGCCCCGTTTGGCGCGCGGGCGGGCAATGGCGGGCTGCGCGATGTGGACAATCTGGGCTGGAAACTGGCCGCGGTGCTGGACGGGCGCGCGCCGGCCGGCCTGCTGGACAGCTATAACCGCGAGCGGGTGCAGGCCGCGGACGAGAACCTGAAACAGGCGCTGCGCGCGACCCGGTTCATGTCGCCCCGGCCCGGCATCGAAACGCTGTTCCGCGACCAGGTGCTGGCGCTGGCGGTCAAGGCGGAATTTGCGCAGGGCTGGGTGAATCCGGGGCGGTTGGCCGTGCCTTGCGTCTATGACAGCCACGGCGCGGACGATCCCGCACTGCCGCAGGCCACGCGGCCCGGCGCGGTGGCGCCGGACGCCCCGCAGGGCGCGGGATGGCTGGTGCCTGCCCTGGGGCGCGAGGTCACGCTTTTGGCGATCAACTGCGCCCCGCCCGCCGGGTTGCAGGTGCCGGTGATCCGGCCCGAGGTGAACGAAACCCTGCGCCGCCGCTACCTGGGCGACGCGGATCGGGCGCTGTATCTGATCCGGCCCGACCAGGTGATCGCCGCACGCTGGCTGGATGCGGATGCGCGGGACGTGTCGGCGGCACTGCGCGCGCTGTGGGAGGGCCGGGGATGAAGCTGATAACCACCCCCAACCTGGACCGGCACGATGCCTTTTATGCCGAGTTGCTGGAGGCCCATCGCGGGCTGAGCGAGGCCGAAAGCCAGGCCCTGAACGCGCGGCTGATCCTGATCCTGGCCAACCATGTGGGCGATCTGGACACCCTGCGCGAGGCGCTGGAACTGGCGGCCGAGGGCTGAGGGGCGCCGCCCGGTCCGAACTTCCCTGCAAGTCCAGCGTTCGGTGGGCGGCGGCCCGCTCAGCCCACCTTCAGCACGATCTTGCCCACATGGGCAGAGCTTTCCATGCGGGCATGGGCGGCGGCGGCCTGATCCAGCGGGAATTCGGAATCCATTACCGGCGCCACGCGGCCTGCGGCGATCAGCGGCCAGACCTTTTCGCGCAGCTCATCCGCGATGCGGGCCTTGGCCAGGTCCGATTGCGGGCGCAGGGTGGACCCGGTGATCGTCAGCCGCCGCATCATCACATGGGCAAAGTTCAACTCGACCTTGGGTCCTTGCAGGAACGCGATCTGCACCAGCCGTCCGTCATCGGCCAGGGCGCGCACGTTGCGGGGCAGATACGGCCCGCCGACCATGTCCAGGATCAGGTTGGCGCCGCCCTCGGCCTTCAGCACGGCGACGAAATCCTCGTCGCGGTAGTTGATCGCGCGATGCGCGCCGAGCCCTTCGCAGGCGGCGCATTTTTCCGCGCTGCCGGCGGTGGCAAAGACCCGCGCGCCGAACACGTTGGCCAGCTGGATCGCGGTGGTGCCGATCCCCGACGACCCGCCATGCACAAGAAACCGTTCCCCCGCCCGCAGGCCCCCACGCATGAACACGTTGGACCAGACGGTGAAGAATGTCTCGGGCAGGCAGGCGGCCTGTTTCAGGTCCAGCCCGTCGGGCACCGGTAGGGCATGGGCAGCGGGCGTTGCGACGTATTCGGCATAGCCCCCGCCCGGCAGCAGGGCGCAGACCTGATCGCCCAGCGACAGGCCGCTGACGCCCTCGCCCAGGGCGACGACCTCTCCGGCGCCCTCCAGCCCCGGCAGGTCCGAGGCGGTGGGCGGAGGCGCATATTGCCCCGCCCGTTGCAACGCGTCGGGCCGGTTCACGCCGGCATAGGCCAGGCGAATCACCACCTCGCCCGCGCGGGGCTGCGGCACGGGGCGCTGACACAGGCGCAGGACATCGGGACCGCCGGGCTCGGCGATCTCGACCGCGCGCATGGTATCCGGCAGGCTCACGCGGTTTCGGCGGGTTCGGAACGCAGGAAACCGGGCATGCGCATCGGTTTGCGCGCATGGGGCGGCTTGATCTTGCTGCCGACCATGCGCGGACCAAAGGTCAGCGGCTTCAGCAGCGGGTTGGACCGCACGCGCGCCTTGGCCTTTTCGAAGCGCATCACGCCCTCGATCCGGCGATCCAGGAAATCCCAGGTCGGCTGGCTGTCAAAGCTGTCATCGCCCAGCCAATACAGCACCGTCGCCCCATAGACCGCCGACAGCGAGGCGCGCTTGGTATACCAGTTCACATCCTCGGAGGTGTCGCCAAGGGCCGTCCAGATGCGATCGGCGGTGCCCCAGATCAGTTTCGACCCCTCTGCCCCGTATTGCGGCAGGGCGAACAGGGTGGCGCCGCGGCGCACGCATTCCTTGTCCTCGACCGCCTCCAGGCGGAAGCGGACGGCCAGCGCGATCCGGTCGCGAAAGCGCATGTCGGACAGGTCGGTTTCGGCCAGGCGCTGCACCATCAGGTCGTCGCCGCGCTTGTGATAGGCGACGGCCAGATCAGCCGCGCCGCGCGGGCATGCGGCGCGCGCCAGCCCCGGTTCAATCCCCGATTCGGCAATCGCAGTGCGAAAGGCGGTCTCGCTCCACCCGTCGAAAGGCACATGCATCTGGATCGCGTCCAGCAGGGCTGTCCTGACTTGTTCCATGTCTTGGGGCGTGTCGGTCATGGCAAATCTCCTTGGTCGGGACGATCTATAGACAAGTTATGACGGCTTTGCTATACGGCCACCTCCTGCTTTATCTGTAACTCGAACTGGAAAGGTGGTGACAACCACATGCAGGTTAGCGTTCGCGACAACAATGTCGATCAGGCTCTTCGGGCCCTGAAGAAGAAACTTCAGCGCGAGGGCGTTTTCCGCGAAATGAAGCTGCGGCAACATTTCGAGAAACCCTCCGAGAAGAAGGCGCGCGAGAAGGCCGAGGCCATCCGCCGTGCCCGCAAGCTGGCGCGCAAGAAAGCGCAGCGCGAAGGTCTTCTCTGAGGATCGACATGCGAACGGGGGGCTTCGGCCCCCAGTGCGACGACCCCCGAGGCCCTGCCCGGGGGTTTGTTGTTTTCAGGGGGGTGTGATCGCGGCAGGCGCGATCAGGTGGCCGCCCGGCCCCGGTTGCGCCGCCAGACAGAGATGTTCAGCGCCAGCGCGAATGTCCCCCAGGCCAGATAGGGCACCATCATCACGGCGGCCAGCACGTCCAGCAGGGCAAAGGCGACGGTCGTGGCCAGCACGGCGGCCCACAGCAGGCCGATGATGATCGCGCCGCCCAGCATCCGGTGCTGGCCGAAGAACACCGCCGACCACAGCGTGTTGATGGTGATCTGTAACCCCCACAGCGCCAGCGCCAGATCGTTGCCCACCATCGTCGCCACCCGCGCGGCGGCCAGCGACATCAGCGTGTAAAGCATCGCCCAGATCACCGGGAACAGCAGGTTGGGCGGGGTCCAGGTTGGCTTGTCCAGATCGCGATACCACTGGCCCGGCTTGAACAGGATGCCCGCGGCGGCGGGCACCGCGCAGGTGGCAAGGAAAAGCGGGAACAGGGTCATGGGGGCGCTCCGGGGCTGGCATGGATTTGCCCCGGCCTAGCCCTTGGGCCGGGCCGGGGCAAGGCCATGCTCAGGCCGCGCGGGGGCGGCGGGGGCGCCGCCGCTTGGCCGCGGCGGGTTTGGCACCCTGCGGCTGGGTGCCCGGTTTGCGCCCGCGCCGCCGGGGTTGTCCGCTGCGCGCGGCTGCACCGGGCCGGGCCGGCTTGGTTCCGCTGGCAACCGGCACCTCGATCTTCATCAGCTTTTCGATCTGGTGCAGCAGGCCCGCCTCTTCGGGGGCGCACAGCGCGATCGCCTCGCCCTCGCGGCCCGCGCGGGCGGTGCGGCCGATGCGGTGAACGTAGTTGTCCGCCACCTCGGGCAGGTCATAGTTGATGACATAGGCCACGCCCGGAATGTCGATGCCGCGTGCGGCGACATCCGTGGCGACCAGTGTGGTGATCGTGCCCTCGCGGAACGCCTTGATCGCGCGGTCGCGCTGGCCCTGGCTCTTGTTGCCGTGGATCGAGGCGGCGTTATGCCCGTCGCGCACCAGTCCCTTCATCAGCTTTTCGGCGCCGTGCTTGGTGCGGGCAAAGACCAGCGTCAGCGCGTCCAGATCGCGGGCTAGAATCTCGCGCAGCTTTTCGGGCTTGTCGCCCTTTTCCAGGAAATGCACGGATTGGGTGATCTTGTCGGCGGCCTTGCCCGGCGGCGTGACCTGCACCCGGCGGGGATCGGTCAGGTAGGCGCGGGAAAGCTCCTCCATCTGCTTGGGCATGGTGGCCGAAAACAGCATGGTCTGGCGCGGCGTGCCCAGTTTCGGCGCGATGCGCCGCAGCGCGTGGATAAAGCCCAGGTCCAGCATCTGGTCGGCCTCGTCCAGCACCAGGTGGCGCACGGTGCCCAGATCGACCGCGCGGCGATCCATCAGGTCGATCAGGCGGCCGGGCGTGGCCACCAGGATATCGGTGCCCTTGGCCAGCACGCCGATCTGGCGGTTGATGGACTGCCCGCCAACGACCGTGGCGATGCGCAGGCGCGTGCCCTCGGCCAGGGGACGCAGGCTGTCGGCGATCTGGTTTACCAACTCGCGCGTGGGGGCCAGGATCAGGGACTTGGCGGTTTTCGGGGCGGGTTTGCCCGGTTCGGCCAGCAGGTGGTCGATCAGCGGCAGGCCAAAGGCCAGCGTCTTGCCGGTGCCGGTCTGGGCCAGCCCCAGCACATCATGCCCGTCCAGCGCCAGCGGAATCGCTTGCGCCTGGATCGGGGTGGGTTGGGTGAACTTGCCCCGGTGCAGCGCGGCGGTCAGGGTCGGCGACAGGCCGAGTGTGTCGAATTCGGTCAAGGAATATCCTTTTCGGGCCGGGGGCACAGGCCCGCACGGCAATGGTGCAGCGCGCGCCTGGGCGGGCTGCAAGGGTCTGGCCGGCCTCAAGACAGGCGGGTGTGCCCCGCGCCATCCGGCCGTTGGTCAGGAACCCTGCGTGATGGGGAACTGTGTATCGGTGTGCGCTGATGCGCCCGAATGGGGCGCGGCATGCTCACGCGGCAGCGCAGCGTCCCGTTGCACATGCGGGTTCGCGGCTGCGAAGTCAAGTGTTATGCGCGTCCCCGGCCTGGGCCTGTCGCGGGGCGGGCTGGCACACATGCCGCTGGTAGACGCGCCCGATCCCGATCAGCGTCAGCCCCAGCCCAAGGAAAGAGGCGACACGGTACAGCCCGGTCAGGTCCGACATGTCATACAGGAACACCTTGACCACCGTGACGATCAGCACCGCGAGCGAGGCATAGCGCGCCGCCTGCGTGTTGCGGCGGATGCCGATGGCCAGCAGGACCAGGGCAAAGACGATCCAGACGGCGGAATAGGCGTAGATTTCCCCGTTCGTGGGCATGCGCTCGGTCCCCAGGGCGATCACGCTGCCGTGGAAGGCCCGCCGCGTTTCCAGCGTCAGGTCCAGGAACAACAGCACCCCGGCCCCGGCCCACAGCCACTGACGGCTGGCTGGCCCCAGGTCAAATCCCGGGCGCGCCGCCAGCAGCGCAAAGATCAGCGCAGGCGCCAGATAGGCCAGCCCCAGCAGGTTGACCAGTGGCCAGCGGCCGACCGGCTCGGCCGTGAACAGCGGGTTCAGGTCGATGACGTGCCCCAACCCGACCACCAGCCCGGCGGCCAGCAGCAACAGCCCGCCCGCATAGACCAGCCACGGGCGCGCAGCCGTCCATGCCCGGCGCAGGCACAGCGCGGCGGCGGTCAGCCACCACAGCACCTGCACTGCGGAATCGAACAGGTTCCAGCCCATGGGCGACAGCGTGCCAGAGGTCCACAGCTTTAGCTGGAACGCCACCATGAGAAAGCCAAAGCCCAGCCCCAATACCTCGCAGATCAGGACCAGCGGGTCGCGTGTGCCCCCGGCCCCACGGGCGAACAGCCGCGCCGCGCCGATCATCGCCGCCGCGGGCAGGCCATAGCCGTAGATCACCCAGCCCAGCAGCCCGGCAATCCCGCCCTCGTAATCTAGGATCGCGGGGTTGGCGACCAGCCGCACCAGCACGATGCAGGCCATGATCAGGGCGATGGCCTTGACCTCGCGCACGCGCAGACGGTCCCAGATCCAGGCCAGTGCCAGAACCTCGGCGGCCAGGGCGACGGTCAGCCAGGCCTCGCGCAGGACGCAGGTTACGGCCAGCGCGATCGCTGCCGTGCAGCCCGCCGCATAAAGGGCCAGCGCGACATCGCGGCGGCGCCTGGTCATGCGCCGGGCCACCATGGTCGCCGCCCCCAGCATCAGCGCCGCCAATCCCATGCCGACAAAGGCCCAGTCGATGTCGATGCGAAACGCGCCGATACGCCAATAGGCGATGGCAAACAGGATCGTGGGCATCGCCGCCGACAGCCCCGCCCACAGCGCCACCGTGCGCCCGCGTGCCAGCCCCAGCCCGGCGCCGATCCCGAACAGGGCCGCCAGCCCCCACAGGGCGCGGGCAAAGACGTGGAATTCCACCGGCATCAGGAACGGGCCAAAGGCCACGCCCAGACTGCCCATGCCCAGTTGGCGCATTTCCTCGGGGATGGTCAGAACGGCGGGCACCGGCCAGATCAGGAACGCGGCCACCGCGATGGCTGCCGCGGCGACGGTCAGGCCTTCCAGCGCGGGGCGCCAAGCCGCCATCGCCAGGGCCAGCGCGCCGTAAAACCCGACAAAGGCAAAGGCCGCCCCGTTATAGCCGCTGGCATCGGCCAGCATCAGCAGCAACAGCCCCGACAGGGTAAAGCCCAAACCGGATGTATCGGCCAGCATCGCCGACAACCAGCGCCAGGCGGGGGTTTGGGGGTCTTTGACCGGCAGGCGGGTGGACAGCCCCGCGAACAGCGCGGCCAGACCCAAGGCATAGCCGCCCAGAACGCCTTGGTCCGCGATGGTCCAGTTCGTGGCCAGCCACAGCAGCGGCCAGGCCAGCGCGCCGGTCAGCGTCAGCACGGCGAACCACCACCAGCGCTGCCAGACCATCACCGCCAGGCACCCCGCGCCAAGCGCCCACAGATACAGGAACAGCGGCAGGGCCTGCGGCTGGGGGCTGTCGATCAGCGCAGGCATCAGATAGCCGCCCGCTAACCCCAACAGCGCCACGAACCACCCCTGCCGCAACGCCAGCCCCAGTGCGGCATAGGCCACCAGCCCCAACGCGACAAAGGCCGTGCCCGGCCCCAACAGCCCGTACAGACCATGCGCCGCATAAAGCGCGGCATAGATCGCAAAGATGCCCGAGGCCGTCAGCGCGGGCGGCACGTAGTCGGTATTCATCGCCCGGCCGATCCCCGGCACTGGGCGGCGGGCGGCCCATTCCCCGGCGCCCAGCAGGGCCCCGCCCAGCATCAACCCTGCGATCACGCGGGCCATCGGCGTCAGCCAACCGGCGTCGATGGCATAGCGGAACAGGAATACCGCGCTTAGCGCCACGGCGATGGCCCCCAGCCAGATCATCCACTTGGAGGCCAGGGTTTCCTCGATATTCGGGCGGTGTTCGGCAGGGGCCGGTTCGGGCGGTTCGGGGGCGTCCCACGGGCCGGGCGCGGCGGCGCCCTGCGCGTCAGTGTCCGTATCGTCAACCGCGGCGTCCTCTCGCACCGGGGCGGTGATGACCTCTGCCGCGTCCACGGCTGCGGCGGGTTCTGCCTCGGGCATGGTCGGGGCCGGTTCCGGCGGGGCCTGTGCGTTCCGGTCCCGCAGATCGTCCAACTTCCGTTCCAGACGCATCAGCCGGTCGGCCAGCGCGTCCGCCCTGCGGTTAGCGCGCCGGACCATGATCACCGCGATCAGGGGCGTCACGGCGACATAGGCCACGAACAGCAGTGCGAGCAGGGCCAGACCTTCCATGATCCGAGGTTTGCACAGTTTGCGCGCGGGCCAGAATGTTTTTTGCGCGGCAGGGGGCGGGATTCGGGCTGCGCGGCTTTGCGCCTTGGCGTTTGGGGGCGAGTCGGCTATGCGTGCGCCAACCTGCCCGGACCCGGCCCCGTGCCGGGCGGTGCCGTCCAGGCCGCCATTTCCGGAACATTGACAGCCAAACCAGCCGCGTGCCCGCAGGGGTGCCGCGGCCTGCCGTTATCGGGGACCGCATGAAGACAGTATATGCCTATCGCGACCAGTGGTTCGGGAATATCCGCGGCGACATCCTTGCCGGGCTTGTCGTGGCGCTGGCCCTGATCCCCGAGGCCATCGCCTTTTCCATCATCGCGGGGGTGGACCCCAAGGTGGGGCTGTATGCCTCGTTTTCCATCGCGGTGATCGTGGCGATCACCGGCGGGCGGCCGGGCATGATTTCCGCCGCCACCGCCGCAACGGCCGTGCTGATGGGGACATTGGTTCGCGAACACGGGCTGGAATACCTGCTGGCCGCGACCGTGCTGGCGGGGCTGATCCAGATCGGCGCGGGGTTCCTGCGGCTGGGGCAATTGATGCGCTTCGTCTCGCGCTCGGTCATTACCGGGTTCGTGAATGCGCTGGCGATCTTGATCTTCCTGGCGCAGGTGCCCGAACTGATCGGGGTGACCAACATCACCTATGTCATGGTCGCGGCGGGGCTGGCGATCATCTATCTGTTCCCGCTGATCACCAAGGCGGTGCCGGCGCCGCTGGTCACGATCATCGTGCTGACGGCGGTGTCCATGGCGATGGGGCTGGACGTGCGCACCGTGGGCGACATGGGCGATCTGCCCGATACACTGCCGGTGTTCCTGATCCCCGACGTGCCGCTGACGCTGGAAACCTTGCAGATCATCCTGCCCTATTCCATCGGGGTGGCTGCCGTGGGCCTGCTGGAAAGCCTGATGACCCAGACCATCGTGGATGACCTGACCGACACGCCCAGCGAACGCGATCAGGAATGCATCGGGCAGGGCATCGCCAACACCGCGACCGGGTTCATCGGGGGTATGGCCGGCTGCGCGATGATCGGGCAGTCCATCATCAACGTGAAATCCGGCGGGCGCGGGCGGCTGTCCACCTTTACCGCGGGTGCCATGCTGCTGTTCCTGATCGTGGTTTTGGGCGATCTGGTGGCCCAGATCCCGATGCCCGCGCTGGTGGCGATCATGATCATGGTTTCGATCGGCACATTCTCGTGGTCGTCGATCAAGAACCTGCGTGATCATCCGCGCTCGTCCTCCATCGTGATGCTGGCGACGGTGTTCTTCGTGGTCTACACGCACAACCTGGCGATCGGGGTCCTGGTCGGCGTGCTGCTGTCGGGCATCTTCTTTGCCGCCAAGATCGCGCAGCTGTTCCGTGTGAGATCCGAGATTTCAGAGGACGGGCGCGAACGGACCTATGTGGTCGAAGGGCAGCTTTTCTTTGCCTCGACCGAGGATTTCATGCGCGCCTTCGACTTCAAGGAGGCGCTGGAGCGTGTCACCATTGATGTCAGCCGCGCGCATATCTGGGACGTGTCCTCGGTTGCGGCGCTGGATATGGCGGTGCTGAAATTCCGGCGCGAGGGCGCCGAGGTGAACATCAAGGGCATGAACGAGGCGTCTGAAACCATCGTCGACCGGCTGGCCGTGCATGACAAGCCGGGCGCGACGGACGCGCTGATGGAGCATTGAGGAACATGACCGAGAAAACCAACGGGTTGCTGATCGCACTGGTCGACGGGTCGATCTATTCCGAAAGCGTCTGCCGCCACGCCGCCTGGATCGCCCGGCGCACCGGCGTGCAGGTCAAGCTGTATCACGTTCTGGACCCGCGCAAATCGCCCGCCAAGGGGGATTTGTCGGGGTCGATCCGGCTGGGCGCGCGGACCAAGCTGCTGGAACAGCTGTCCGACCTGGACGAACAGCACGCCAAGCTGTCCCAGGCGCAGGGCCGCGCCATCCTAGAGGATGCCAAGGCCCTGATCGAGGCTGAGGGGATCGACCACGTCATCACCCGCCTGCGCCATGACGACATCGTGGACACCGTCCAGGCCAAGGAAGGGGCCGCCGACATGATCGTGATCGGCAAGCGGGGCGAGGCCGCCGATTTCGACAAGATGCACCTCGGCTCCAACTTTGAGCGGATCGTTCGGGCCAGCCACAAACCCGTTTTCGTGGCCAACCGCGCCTTTGCGCCGATCAAGCGTGTGCTGATCGCCTATGACGGCGGGATTTCCTCGCTGAAGGCGGTGGATTACGTTGCCCGCGACCCGCTGTTCGCGGGGCTGGAGGTGATCGTCGCCACGGTGGGCGACTCCAAGGACCGCGCCAAGGGGCTGGCCGATTCCCGCGCCACGCTGAAGGCCGGGGGCCACGCCGCCGAAACCCGCGTGCTGAAGGGCACCCCCGAAACCGCCCTGGGCGAGTTGGTCGAGCAAGAAAAGATCGACCTGCTGGTGATGGGCGCCTACGGGCATTCGCGCATCCGCAGCATGGTGATCGGATCGACCACGACGGCGATGATCCAGGGCTGCAAGGTGCCGGTCGTCCTGATGCGTTGACCGGCCCGGGGGCTAGTCGGTCATGTGTGCGGCAAGCTGGCCCACGATCTCGTGCAGGGCCGCATGCAGCTGCGCCATGTTGCGGTAGGGGTGCCAGCCGGTGGCATCGGCCCAGCCCGTGCTGCGGTAATCCACCGGGTAGGGGATCGGCGCGGGCCAGCCGGCGGCCCTGAATTCCGCCAGGGCGCGCGGCATGTGACCGGCTGAGGTGACCAGAATCCAGCGTGCACCGGGGGCCGGCCGCACGCGGGCCAGACCAAGGCGGGCGTTTTCGGCGGTGTTGCGGGCGCGCTGTTCCAGGATCAGGCGCGCCGGGTCCAGCCCAAGGTCGCGCAGGATCGCAGCGCTGATCGCGGCTTCGCTGGGGGTTGGCGGGGCGCCGTGGCCACCTGTCACCAGAACGGGCACCCCCGGAAATCGCCGCGCCAATGTGGCCACTGCGATCACGCGGTCGGCGGCCTCGTTCAACTCGGGGCGGTTCCAGCGGGCACTGACGGCGGGCCGCTCGGCCCCGCCCAGCAGGATGATGCCGTCGATTTGGTCCAGCACCGGGTTGGCGGGATGCTGTGCCTCGCGCGCGGCCAACATGGGGTGGCCCAGTGGCACCAGGCTGATCGCCAGCAGCCCCGCGAACAGCCCGGCCAGCAGCCACCGCGCGCCCCGCAGGCGCCCCCGCCAGACCAGCACCAGTGCCAGGGCCAGCCCGGCCAGCAGCCATGCCACAGGCGACAGGGCGATGCCCACGGCCTGGCGCAGCAGTATTGCCACCGTGCCCATCACCGGCCTGCAATCCGGGCCAACACCTCGCGGTAGGCCGCGATCACGTGGCGTTCGTCGAAATCGCGCTCGATCCGGGTGCGCCCGGCCGTTCCCATCGCGGCGCGTTCCTGTGGGGTCAGCGCAATGAAACGGGCACAGGCCCGCGCCAGGCTGTCGCCGTCCCGCACGGCGCACAGGAACCCGGTTTCACCATCCACCAGCGCATCGCGGCAGCCCGGCACGTCGGTGGCGATCACCGGGCGGGCCATCGCGGCAGCCTCCAGCAGGGTGCGGGGCATCCCCTCGCGGTAGGAGGGCAGCACGATGCAATCGGCCGCGGCGATCACCGGGCGGACATCGGGCACTGCGCCCAGATAGTCGATGGCGCCCTCGGCCTGCCAGGCTTCGACCGTTTCGCGGGGAATGGCGGTGCGGTTCTCTGCGCCCAGTGGACCCAGCAGCCGGAACCGTGCGCCGGGCCAATCGGCGCGGATGCGGCGGGCGGCCTGCACGTATTCCTCGACGCCCTTGTCGCGCAGCACCCGAGCGATCATCAGAAAGACGGGCGCCTCGGGGGCGGTGCCGGGCAGGGGTGCGGGGGCGAAACGCCCCGTGTCGATGCCCGAGCCGGGCAGCAGCCGTGCTTGTTCCGAACGCAGCAGGTTCCGATCAAGAAACAGCGCCCGGTCGTCGCCGTTCTGGAAGAAAACCACCGGAACCCCTGCAAAGGCGGTGCGATACAGGGTTTCGACCAGCCGTTGCAGGGCCCGCCCCGACAGAAAGGCCGTGCCCAGCCCGGTCACGTTCGGCACGAAGGGGATCCCGCGGAGCCGCGCGGCCAGCGCCCCGAAGATGTTGTTCTTGATCGTATAGCTCAGCACCGCGTCGGGCCTTTCGCGCCCCATGTGGCGCCAGAACCGCAGCATCAGCCCCGCGTCGCGCAGCGGCGACAGGCCCTTGCGGTCCATCCTCAGCGGCACGACGCGACAGCCCATCGCCGAAAGCGTGGCCGTGGCCTCGTCCGGGGGGGCAAGAACCGTCACGCGGTGCCCGTCGGCCAGCAGCGCGGCGATCAGCCCCCGCCGGAAATTCACCAGGTTCCAGGCGGCGTTGACCGTAATCATCAGATGCAGCGGGGCAGGGACGGTCATCGTGATATCACCCCAGCCACATGCGGTATGGCACCCAGGCCCTTGAGAACGTGCCAAAGCCCAGCCAGACCATCAGGATCGTTGCCGCGTAAAGCGTGATCAGGAACACCAACCCGCTGTTGCGTCCGTTATAACGGCCCATCAGGTCGGGCAGGTGCGCAAAGACGAACATCTGCAACGGGATCATGTACAGCGCGACGCGGTCCAGCGCCGTGCTGGCCGATGTCGTGAAATACATAAAGAACATCGCAAGCGAGATCAGCGAGAACAGGCGCCAGACCTTGTACTCGGCCAGGTTGATGCGGATGCGTTTGCGATAGAGAATGAACAGCGCGGCGGGCACCACGTTCATCGTCAGTCGGATCAGCGCGCCGGTCGAGGCATATTCCGCCTCGACATAGTTGCGGATCAGCCTTTCGGAACTATCCGCCAGGATGACCTGATAACCGATCGCCCCCGTAATGCCGACCAGAAGGATGATCAGCCAGCGGTTTTGCGTGGCCGTCAGCGCCACGATGGGCAGCATGATCACCGCGCTTTTGTGGAACAGGGCGGCCAGCATGACCCACAGGATAAAGGTAATCGCGCGGCGCCGGCCCAGGGCCACCAGCCCGATCATCACCAGGCCGATGGCAATCGACTGCCGCGTGTAGCCCATGCTGACAACGACCACCAGATATGGCACCGCTACGGTCAGCCCCAGCCAGGGCCGGGGCAAGCTGCGGCAGAACGCAATCAGCCCGATCGAGAACAACAGCCCTGAGACCGTGTTGACGAAGAGCATGTCCAACCCGGTCAGCAGGCCCAGCTCGTTCAGCAGGCGATAGCCCGGATCGTCCTGCGTCAGCGAGTCCATGAGGCTGAAATAGCGGGCATGGTCGAGATAGTCGAAATAGGCGCCCCAATCGCCGCCGACCCGGTAGCGCAAGCCGATCATCAGGGTCAGGGCAAACAGGATCAGGAACCAGGCCGCGCTGAACCGGGTGTGTCGCGTGCCGTCCTGGCGCACACGGCGGGTTGGCCCGGCATTCAGTGCGGCCAATGCGGGGATCATGAAGAGGATCCAGTAGGGGATCATGCGGGCCCCTTCTTGCCTGCGTCACGCTCCAGCCAGGCCAGCAGCATCAGCAAGGTCCACAGTTTTTGCCCCTCGTTGCCGTGCCGGGCCTGGTGCCGGGTCCACAGCGCGGCGACGGGGCCGCGATCCAGCCCGGCGGCGTCCAGCAGGGTGTCGCGCGTCAGCAGGGCCTCGGCCCAGTCGCGCAGCCCTTCGCGTAGCCAACGGTCCAGCGGTACGGCAAAGCCCTGCTTGGGCCGCTCGACCAGATCGCCGGGCACATGGCGTGCCAGGATGCCGCGCAGGATTGCCTTGCCGCGTTTGCCGTCGATCCGGTCGCCGGGCGCCAGCGACCAAGCGGCCCGCACCACCTGCGGGTCCAGGAAGGGTGCACGGGTTTCCAGAGAGGTCGCCATCGCGGCGCGGTCCACTTTGGTCAGGATGTCGCCGGGCAGATAACCCAGGCTGTCCTGTGCCATCAGCCACTCAGCCCCCGTCAGCCCGGCCAGTGTAGCGGGCAGCGGCGGGTCCGCCACCGGTGCGCCGGGGGGCGGTGCCATGATCGCGGCGGGATCGAGAAAGCCGCGCGTCAGATGGGTGTAAAGCGCGGGCAGCCCGTCCGCTGCGGCGACGATGCCCCCCAGGCGCGCCAGCTTGTCCAGCAGCGTGACCGGCAGGCCCAGCTGCTTGGCCAGCGTGTGCAGGCGTCCGGCGCGGTCGGCGGTGCCCAGCCCCTCCAGCCCGGCCAGCGCGCGGCCCAGCGGACGGCGCAGCGGCCGCGGCAGTGGCGCCAGCAGCCGCCACAGGCGGGGCCCCAGAACGTGGCGGTTATAGCCGCCGAACAATTCGTCCGCGCCGTCGCCGGTCAGCGCCACCGTCACCCGGCTGCGCGCGGCCCGGCACAACAGCGCGGTCGGGATCTGGGAACTGTCGGCGAAAGGCTCGTCATAGATATGCGGCAGGTCGGGGATGACGGCCAGCGCCTCGGCCTCGGACAGGCGAAAGGCGGTATGGGCCGTGCCCAGATGCCGGGCCACCGCCGCGGCATGAGGGGATTCGTCGAACCGCGCGTCGCTGAACCCGACAGAGAAGGTTTCCACCTGCCGGGCGCTGTCCGCCTGCATCAGCGCGGCCACCAGCGAACTGTCCACGCCCCCGGACAGGAAACAGCCCAGGGGCACGTCGGAAATCATCTGTGCGCCGACCGCCCCGCGCAGGATTTCCTCCAGCGCGGCGCTGCGGGCCTGTGCGTCGCCGGGCATGGGGGCGGCGCGGCCCTGCGCGGCCAGCGCGGCGAAATACTCGAAAATGCTTTCTTCGGGCGCCGCGCCTGCGCGCAGCACCACCATCCGCCCCGGCGCCAGCTTGGTGATCCCGGCATGGATGGACATCCCTTCGGGAACGTAGCCGCGCGCCAGATAGGCGGCGACGGCGGCGCGGTCGGTGCCCTGCGGGCAACCGGGCAGGCAGCGCAGCGCATGCAGTTCCGAGGCCGCGGCCCAGACCCCGCCGATCTGCCCGTAATACAGGGGCTTTTCCCCCATCCGGTCGCGGGCGAGGGACAGCGTTCTGTCCTGTCGGTCCCACAGCGCCAGCGCGAACATACCCCGCGTGGCGCGCAGCGCCCCGGCCAGGCCGCGCGCCGCGATCAGGGCCAGCAGCGTTTCGGTGTCGGACTGCCCGCGCCAGCCGGGGGCATGCCCCGCAGCGGCCAGTTCCTCGCGCAGCGCGGGGTGGTTGTAGATTTCGCCGTTAAAGGCCAGCGCGTACCGCCCGCAGGCCGAGTGCATGGGCTGCGCGCCCGCCTCGGAAAGGTCGAGGATCGACAGCCGCCGGTGCCCAAGCGCGATTCCGGCGGCCGGATCGGACCAATGCCCCTCGGCATCGGGGCCGCGATGGGCCAGCGCATCGGTCATCGCGCGGATGTCCGCGGCCGCGGGCAGCGCAGCGCCCGGTTCAGCGGTCAGGATTGCCGTAAAGCCGCACATCCGCCCGCGCCCCTAGTTCGCCGCCAGCCCGAAATCGCGCAGCAGGGCTGCGGTGTCCTGTCGGTTCAGATAGCTTTTGCGGTCGCGCCAGTTCCGCACCCGCTTGGCCAGCCAGCCCGCCGCCCCGCCAAAGCGGCTGCGCCCGTTCGACACGTTCTGCCCGTGCAGCACTGTCAGCCCCCGCGGGGCCTCCAGCCGGTCGACATGGGCCACGCGCTTATCCAGGTTTTCGTGCCGCGCAATGAACACGGTGCGCGGGCCGGTCCCCCATGCGCCTGTTTCCCAGCCCTGGGGGCCGGGACGTTCCACCATCGTGGCAAAGGGCGTGACCATCTGCGAGCGGTATTGCCGCGCGCGTGCCGTGCCCTCTTGCCACCAGGTGGCCAGCGGCGCATCCACGATCGCGGGCAGCGTAGCGGGCCGGTCGGCCAGCATGCGGGCGCGGGCCTGCACATCGGCCACGAAATCCGGGTGCAGGGCGTCGTCGTTGTCCAGCCGTGTTGTCAGGAACAGGCCCTGCGCGGGCGCCTGTGCGCGCAGGCTCTCGATCATCTCCGAGGGGCTGTCGACGAAGACCGGGGCCCAGCCGGGACGGTCCAGCAAGGCGCGCACCGCCGCCTCGCGCGGGCGGGTGCGGTCGCGGTCGAAAAAGACCAGCCAGCGAAAGCCGGTGCAACTCTGCCGTGCGACCGAGGGCAGGCAGTAGCGCTCGAACAGGCCCATCCGGTGATCCATCCACGCCTCGGAATAGGGGTAGAGATCGCCGTAGTTCAGATTGAACCGGGTAATCAGCAGATGGGTGATCTCAGTCATCGCGGGCGGCTCCGTTTTCGGTCTCTTGCAACATTTCTGCCAGCGGCGCGAGGCGTGGGCCGAACCGGGAAATCCCCGCTTGCGACCAGTGGTGCCCGTCGATCCAGTAAAGCGCGTCGCATGAAACGATATCGCTGCCCGGATCGAAATGCATCAGCGGGATCAGCGGCAGGTAGGCGGGGTTCGGTCCGCCCGCGATCTGCGCAGGTGCGGCCATCGCCTGCGCAATGGCCCGGTCCAGCGCGACAAAGCTGTCGGCCTGGCCTGGGCGCAGGTGCCACCGGGCCGTACAGCCGCGCCGGATCAGGGTGCGGATTGGCAGGTAATGGCCGATCTGCGGCCCCAGCCAGATCACTTGCGGCCCGCCCGGAACCACCAGTCTGTCCAGAAAGGCACGCACCGCCGCGGTCCGTCCGGCATCTGGCCGGAAGGGGGGCATGGGTTCCTCGGGGCCATAGCGTTCGAACATGGTGCGTTCGCCTGACAGCGGCGTACCGTCATCCAGCAACGCCTGCGCGGCGTTGTGGTAGACGATGTGCGAGAACATCTCGGGCCGCTCGGCGATAAGGGCGGGCAGTTGCGCGGGGTAGTGGCAATCGCTGCGCCCGGTAAAGGGGCGGCAGCCGCCCTGCGCCAGCGTCACCACGAAGGGCCGCCCGGTCAGCCGTTGCAGCGCGGGCATGACCATGCGCGAATGGCTGTCGCCCACCACCAGCAGGCCGGGCCCGTGCTGGCGATAGCAGCGTTCCAGCCGTGCCTGCGCCGACACCGCCGAGGTGATCTGGATCACGCAGCGCAGGTTGGGGTCGCGGATCAGGTCGGCGCCGCCTGCGCGGGCGGTTTCGTACAGGCGATACATCTGCGCCTGCGCGGGTGGGGCAGAGGCCAGCCAGGACGCGCGCCGGCCCTCGGTCAGCTCTCCTTGTGCACCCGCCGCGACCATCAGCGCGACCGCCGGCACCAGCGCCAGCGCCAGCCGCTTGCCGCGGAACAGGCCATGCCGGTTGCGGAAGGGCTGTTCCACGAAGCGCCAGCTGAGCGCGGCCAGCCCCAGCGACAGCGCCGACAGACCCAGCATGACCCAACCCGGCGGCGGGGCGGGCAGGCCGATCCGGGCAAAGGCGAAAAGTGGCTGGTGCCAGAGATATGCGCTGTAGCTGACCAGCCCCACGGCGACGATCGGCCGCCACGCCAAAAGCTGCGCAACCCGCCCGCCCGGCCAGGCGAAAAGCACGATCAGCGCGGTACCGCCCACCGGCGCCAGCCCGTAGAGCGAGGGGAAGGGCGTCGTTTCATCGTAAAGAACCACCGCCGCCAGGATCAGGACCAGCCCCAGCCCAGCCAGCAGATCGCTGCCCCGTGCCCGCCGTCGGCTGAGCCATAGCGCGCACAGCGCCCCGGCCATCAGTTCCCAGGCGCGGGTCGGCAGAAGGAAGAAATTCGCCGCTGGCGAGGCCGAAGCGGCATACTGGCTGAGTCCGAGGCTGACCAGCAGGACCAGCGCGATTCCGAAAAACACCGCCCGCCGCCCGAACCGCCAGAGCAGCAGCATCGCCAGCGGGAAAAAGATGTAATACTGTTCCTCGACCGCCAGGCTCCAGGTGTGCAGCAGCGGCTTTTCCTCGGATGCGGCGGCGAAATAGCCGCTTTCTTGCCAAAACAGGATGTTAGAGGCAAAGACGCTGACCGCGATCAGCGATCGGGCATAGGCCTGGTACTGGTCGGGCAGCATCAGCATCCAGGCCAGCGGAACCGTGACCGCCATCACCAGGTAAAGCGCGGGCAAGATGCGCCGCGCGCGCCGTTCCCAGAACCGCCAGATCGAGAAGCTGCCCGCCTCGTGTTCGCGCAGCAGGATCGAGGTGATCAGGTAGCCCGAGATGACGAAGAACACGTCCACGCCCACAAAACCCCCCGAAAAGCCGGCAAAGCCCGCGTGAAACAGGATCACCGGCAGCACGGCAAAGGCCCGCAGGCCGTCGATCTCGGGGCGGTAGCCGGTCATGCCCGGCCTAGCCTTTAAGGCGCCGCGCCAGCCCGCGCGCCTTGCGTTGCATCCAGGCCCGCGCGCCCCATTGCCAGTAATGGACCGGCTTGGGATCGGCGCGCGACAGGTCGCGGTCTGCCGGGTCGGCCAGCGCCTTCAGTCGGCCGGGCGAAGGAAAGCGGTAGGCCGCCCGCCCCGCATTGGCGCGGTTCACGTGCCAGCCGCGTTTCAGCTCTGCCTGGGCAAAACGGCGCTGCGTGTATTTCCGATAGGCATGGTCCTGATCGGTGAACATGTAATGGCGCATCGCCAGCGTTTCGTCGGCCAGGCGATAGTCGACCCCGTGCAGCTTGTGCCCGCCGCTGCGCACCTTGTCGGGCCGCAGCGCGGCGCGCCAGGCGTTGATCTTTTGCGGCGTGCCGTGGGAAAAATAGTAGTAGTGGCGCAGGGGCTGAACGCCCGGATGGCCGGGGATGTAGTCGGTTTCGACCGGCAGGAACACGAACTCGTCGAAATTGATTGCGTCAGCCCCGGTTTCGGCGATCCGGGCGATGGCCTCGTCCAGCCGTTCGCCGGGGCGGTAGGAATGGACGTATTCGTCGGGGTCGATATGCATCAGCCAGTCGACACTGTCGGCCAGCTGTTCATACATGGCCTGCTTGGTTTCCAGGATCGCCTGCCACTCGTAGATGCCGTTATAGGGAAAGGTCCGGTAGTCGACCAGATGGCGACGAAAGCGGTCTTCCTTCAGCAACTCGGGGCTGCCGTCGTCCGAATCGTTGTCCAGGATCGCGTAGCGGATGCCGTTGTCGATCAGGTGCTGCAACGCGTTGGCAAGATATGCTTTTTCGTTGCGCATGGCGAGGACGGCGACGATATCCATGATCCGGCGGAACTCCTTGCGATGGCCGCGGTTCTGAGGCGTTTGATACAGGCGTTTGTGGCGGCCGGAAAGGCACTAGCCAAGACGTTTTCCCGGGCAGGTGCGGGCGGCATGGCGCCTTAGTCGGCGGTGGACGACAGCCCGGCATGAAAGGCGATGTCTTCTTGCAGTGCGTCGCGCAGCAGGCGCAGCGATGCCTCGTCCGGGGCGTCGGGCATCGCCGGGGTGATCCCCTGCAGCACGCTGCCGCGCAAGCGGCGATAGAGGGCCGAGGATTTCAGCCCGCCGGGCACCAGCCGGGCGGCGGCGCGGATCGGGCCGGGCATTACCTTGCGCTGCGTGCCGGTGGTGGCATTGCGTGCGGGGGGCGGGGCCTGTTCGAGCGGCGTAAGCCCCAGGAAGCGGTGGCAGCGGGCCAGAACCGCCGCGGGGGTGGCGTGAAAATCCTCTGCCCGCAGCAGCAGGACGTTTTCCCCGCCAAAGCGGCGCTGCCACTCTGGCACGATTCGGGCATAGCGCGAAAACGCAAGGTAGCCCCCCACGCTGCGGTAGAAAGAGATGCGCGTGTCATAGACGTAAGAGGAATCTTCGCCCCGGTTGCGAAGGGCCACGTCCAGCGGATCGGTCTCGATCCCGCGGCGCAGGTCGTAACGGTATTGCGACAGGGCCCGGTCCACGGGATGACGCAGCAACAGGATGATCCGCGGCCGTTTCAGGCAGGCGGCGATGCGGTCCATCGACGGCGCGTCGGCGAAATACCCCTGAGAGCTTTCGCCGAAAACGCGCGCGTCCGCCTGGGCATGGGCGAACAGCGCGTTGTGGCGTTCCACCCCGGAATCGGCGCGGAAAAAGAGCCAGGGTTCCTTGGGGCGGCTCATGCAGATATGCGGATGGGTGGCCAGCGCGGCGTGCAGGGTGCTGGTGCCGCTTTTGGGGGCGCCGGGGATCAGCAGGTTGCACAGGTAGTCCACACTTGCCGGGTCTGGGACGTTCATGGCTGGTCTGTCACTCTGCTGTGGCCGGGCCGCTTGCGCAACAGCCGTATACCACCCCTGGACCCGCGGCGCAGGTGAAAACGCGCCCCCTGCGGCGGCTCAGGCGGTTTCGCTTACCTCGACGATGCGGCGGAAATGCGGGTTCTCGGCCATCAGCGCGTCCCAGGTGCCGACCCCTTCCAGCTGGCCGCGGTGCAGCACCACGATGCGGTCGCACTGGCGCACGGTGCTGAGGCGGTGCGCGATCATCATGATCGTCTTGTCGTCGGGCAGGGCGGATATCGCGGCCATCACGTCGCGCTCGGTCAGGTTGTCCAGCGCGCTGGTTGCCTCGTCGAACACGATCAGGTCCGCCGCGTGATACAGCGCGCGCGCGATCCCGATGCGCTGGCGCTGCCCCCCCGACAGGCGCACGCCGCGTTCGCCGATCTTGGTTTCATAGCCCTCGGGCAGGTCCGACAGGATGAAATCGTGCAACTGCGCCAGTTGCGCGCAATGAATCACGCGGTCGCTGTTCACCTGACGGGGGGGCACGCCCAGGGCGATATTCTCGGCAATGCTGGAATCGCTGAGGAAAATGTCCTGCGGGACATAGCCCACGCTTTGTTGCCAGGCGCGCAGGTTCTCGGGGGTGATTGGCGTGCCGTCGGCGCGCAGCGTGCCCGATTGCGGTTCCAGCAGCCCCAGGACGATATCGGCCAGCGTGGTCTTGCCCGCGCCGGTACTGCCGACGATGCCGATACGCTCGCCCTTGCGGATGGTCAGCGAGATGTCGCGCAGCCCAGCCCCGTCGGCGTTGGGGTAGGCGTAGGAAATGCCGTCCAGTTCCAGCCGGTCGCGCAGCCCGATCCCCGAGGGCGGCTGATCGGGCAGGGGGCGCCCGCCAGCGGTGCGTTCGAAATCGCCGGTCAGGCTTTCCAGAACCCCGCGCCCGTATTGCAGCTTGGAGAAGTTGTTGTAGATCTTGGCCAGCTCCGGCAGGATCTTTTGCCCCGCGAAGGCAAAGACGCCGATCAGCGGCAGCAGGTCGCCCAGCGGCGCCCCGGTTTCATAGGCGGTGGGGTCGACCAGCAGCAGGCACAAGAGGATGATGCCGCCGAAGGCCACCGATTGCACCGCGAATTGCGGCAGCGAAGAGATGAAGGCCACCTTGCGCTGGTTCTCTACCATCGTTTCCGAAGGGTGCTCGAACCGTTGCAGATAGGCGGCCTCGCGCCCCAACAGCTTGATGTCCTTGATGCCGTGCAGGGCCTCGGCGCTGGCACGGAAACGCATCTTGTTCAGGTGCACCCGTTCCCGCCCGAAACGGTGCAGCATCGCCCGGGCCGAGCCGTAGATTATGCCGTAGATGCCCCCCAACAACAGCAACGCAGTACCAGCCACGATGGGGTTCACGGCGATGACCACGAACAGGATGGCCAGGGCGGACAGCACCGCGCCCACCAGTTCGGCAAGCGGCCGAAAGAACTGGGTCACCAACTGGTTGGATTCCGACAGGACGCTCTTGTTCATGTCGCTGGTATGGGTGTTCAGGAAGAATTCGTAGGGCTGGCGCAGGTAGTTGCCCAGCAGGCGGTAACTGACCAGGTGCACCTGCCGGTAGGAAAAATCGGTGATTACGTAGACCTTCAACATTTGCAGGGCATTGCTCAGCAAGATGACCCCAAGAGAGCTGAGGCCGAGCCCGACCAGAAAGCCGAAATCCGAGGTGAAGCCGAACATTTCGTAGAGGCGGTTGAAGGTCGCGTTGCGGTGGATGCGCGTGGGGTCGGAAAGGACCGCCAGAAACGGCAGGATCGAGACCACCATGATCGCAGAGGACAGCGCGGACAGGATGATGACCCCCAGCACGCGCAGGGCCTTGCGGCGCTCTGGCGGGGTAAGAAGGTTCCAGGCCTGCCGCCATGTCTGCTGTGTGCTGGTCATGGGTTCGCTCCGGCAATGTTGCGCCCTCGGTCCGGTCGGCGGGGCGCCTGTTCAATGCGGGCGGAATACACCATCGCCCCTGGCAGGTCGATAGGCCCGATCTGCGGCGCCTGCGGTTTCATCCCCGTCACGCGACCCTGATGCGAAACGGTGCAGGCGTGCCAAGGGCGTTTGCGTTGCAGGGATCGACGATCCTATTTGCAGGTGATGAATTCGGGGCGGACTTCGCTTCTCCACGCGTCGCGGATCCTGGCCGTGCTGACCCCGTAACGCTGGTGTAGAACGGGGCCGAAGACCTTGATGAAATAGGCCTCATCCTGCGCGATCCGGGGGAATTCCGCGAAAATGACCGGGATTTCGTGTTTCACCAGCGCATAGGCCAGGGTGTAGAAACTCTCGGCCAGCGCGGCCAACTGCCCCTCTTCGTGGTCGGTCTTCCACAGCCCGCCGGGGGTCTTGGTCAGGTCTAGCCCGGATTGGCGCGCACGCTCTGTCACCGCGACCCGGCTGGAGGCTGCAGCGGACAATTCGCGGATCGGGACAATGCACAGGTCCAGTTTCAGCCAGCCCTCGGCCAGCGCGTCGTCCACGATATCGACTGCGTGCGGGGTCTTGATGATTTCCGGGCGGAACCGGATCGTGTCCTTGTTCAGGCTCTTTTCCAGCCCGGCCTTGCCGACGTTCTTCTCGACGTTTTCCAGGTCGGCCGTGGTAAACCCGGTGTCCAGGCCAAGCTGGGTGAAGACGCGCATGATGAACGTCGTGCCCGACCGCCCGGTCCCGGTGATAAGTACGCGACCCGCCCCGTTTCTGCGGGCCCGGCGGATCCTTTTCCTGAACCTGTCGAGGCTGAAAAGTTCCATCAAGTCGCCTTGTTCGTTTGATTTTTTGAAAATGTATTCGTGCGGGCGGGCCTGAACCAGTTTGATCCGCCGATGCCGGCCTTGCGATGGCGACGGACCCGTTTCGCGGCAGACCGTATCGCCGGACCGTGTGCGGTGCAACCGCTCTATAGGGGGGCGGAACAGATCGGGCGGGGCCCGGTCCCCGGCATGGAAAGGGCCCCGGCACGCGCTGTGCCGGGGCCCCCTTTTTCGTCCTGCTCAGGCGATCAGAACTGCAGGCGCATCTGACCGGTCAGGCCCATGCCCTGGACATCGCCGCCAAAGCGGTAGTCCGCACGGAAGCCGTAGTTGACCTGGCGGATCTGCCCGGGCGTGTTGCTGAGAACCTGAACGTGGTTGAAGCCTGCGCTCAGCTCGGCGAAGTCGCCCACCTCTCCGGTGGTCAGTTTCGCCGAGGTCACACCGTCGAACGATGTGAACCGGCTGGCCCGATCGCCGCTGAAGTCGACGTGGTAGGTCGCCGTGGCAAAGGCGTTGGTGGCCGACATCGCCGCTTCGTTCACGGTGGTGTTGCTCAGCGTGGCGCCCACAAACCCGGTCTTGTAGGTGTGGTCGCTCAGGTCCAGGCGGCCCAGGGTGGTGCCACCGGCGTCCTCGAAGAACAGCGCGCCGGTCGAGCTGCGCGTCAGGTTGAAGCCCACGCTGGGCAGCAGGGCCAGACCGTTCTGCATGTCGATCCGGTAGGTCATGCTGCCGCTGAGCGACGTGCTTTCGGAATCGACGTCGGCATCGCGCATATCCAGCGCGATGTTGCTGAAGGTGTAGTCGGTGTTGGCCTGGCGCAGTTGCAGTTCGCCCGACCAGTTCCCCGAGGTCGCGGCCACATAGCCGCCGAAGAAGTACTGGTCGAAATCGCTGGCGGTGATCGTGGTCACGGCGGGGGTGCCCACGGTGGCCTGTTGGCCCGTGTTCCCGGTGTTCATGCCGATCAGCAGGCCGCCGGAAATGTCCCAGCCGCCATCGAAGGCCTCAAAGCAGCCGAAGTCCAGGCCGCCCTGAATGCCCGCATATTCGACACGGCCCAGCGACTTGGACGCGGTGGTCCCGTTGTTGGTCACCGTGTCGGCATCGATCCGGCCGCCGCTGACGCGTGCCCAGCTTCCGGTGCTGCAGTTGCCCGGGGCATCGTAGGCGATACCGCTGACATAGGCGCCAGAGGGACGGTTCCCCGTGGTCGACAGCAGGCCCTCCACCGACGCGATGGTCCCCGCGACGCCGCCCAGGGCCGGGTTCAGTTCGCTGAACAGCTGGATATCGGCGGCCGCAGGGTCGTCGATCAGGCTGTAGAGAACCAGGCCGGTATTGGTCGGCAGGTCGCCGGTCAGCTGATAGGACATGGTGCCGCCAAAGGCGTTGGCATCCATGATCGTGATCGGCGTTTCCTGAAGCGTGTAGACACCGCCGGTCAGGATCGAGTCGACGTCGATGACCACGGCGCCGTCCAGCGTGCCGTTGACCGTCACCACGTCAGCGGTGCCGGCATTGGTCACGCGCAGGTCCGCGTCCACCTGAACCGTGTTGGCGTTGGCGCCGGCGGTCGTCAGGTTGCCCTTGATGGTGATGCCATCGCCCGCCGCGCCGTTTTGCAGGTCGAACGTGCTGCCGACGCCACCGATGACCGAACCGCCCACGGTCACCGTGGTCGCGCCGGGCACACCCCCGCCCAACCCGATCGTGCCGGTGTTGGTCATCGCGCCACCAAAGGTGATCTGCCGACCGTTGGACAGGAAGAGTTGCCCGGTGTTGTTGAACGTCCCCGAGGTGGTCATGCTGCCGCCCTCGATGTGAAGGCCGCCGTCGTTGTCCAGGTTGCCGGTATGGGTCAGCGCGCCGGTGGTGAAGAAGCCGCTGCCCGAATTGATGTCGATGTCGCCGACGATGGTGCCCTCGGCGTTCATCTGGCCGCCGTTCGTCACGACATTGCCATTGATGGTGCCGTCGGTGTTGAACTCGCCGCCATTGACGGTAACCGGCCCATTGATCGTGCCAGAGGCGTTGACCTCGCCGCCGTTCTGGCCGCCGTTCAAGGTCACGCCATCCGTGGTGCTGCCGGAGTTGAGGTTCAGCGTGCCAAGGCTGACGGTCGTGCCGCCGGTCACGCTGCCGCCCGCCGTCACGGTCGCCGTGGCGCCGTTGCCGACGCTGAGGCCGCCGTTCAGCGCGCCGCCGTTGGTCAGGGTGCCCGCACCGTGGGTCACCGCACCGGCGACAGTGCCGGTCGCGCCGATCTGGACGTCGACCGTGGCGTCGCCGCCGGTGGTGTCGATCCCGCCGCCGATGGCGCCGTCATTGGTCAGGGTGCCGCGGTTCACGGTGGCCGTGCCCGTCAGGGTACCGCCATTGGCGATCGTGACCATGGGCGCGGTGCCCGTCATCAACAGGTCGCCGTTCAGCGTGCCGCCGGCATTCACGCCCAGCGACCCGGTGCCTTTGACATGGGTCGGCGCGGCCAGCGTGCCGTCGATGGACACCGTCGCCGCGTTGGACACGGTGAACTGGTTCGCGTCCATCTGGCCGCCCGCGTCGATCTGAAGGGCCGCGGCGTGGCGGAACTCGACCGCACCCGATCCGGTGACGAAGTCGATATCCCCCGCAGCGCCAACCGTCATGGTCCCGCTCGATTGCAGCAGGGAGTCCGCTGCGAAAGCGGCATTCACGTCGACGTCGATGCCTGCATCGATCGTCACGTCGTCCCCTGCGACGGGAACGGCAGCCGGGTTCCAGTTGCCGGCGGTGCCGTAGTCGGTGTCGACGACGCCGGTCCACTGTTGCGCCGATGCAGCGCCGGTCGCGCCGATCATGACCAACATCGCCAGGGCGGTTGTGGAACGGAACACTTCGCCGACCGGGCGCCGTGCGGCGCGCGTCAGGGTCGGGGTGGTGGTGGAATCAATCATGTGAGCCCTCTAATGGTCAGCCCCTTGAAACCGGAGTCCATGCCGGACGGGCTTTCTCTTCGAATGTCGACTTCGTCAGGATACAGCCTCGTCGCGACCATAACCCCAAAGTTCAATTTGCCTCAAGCCAAGCCGCGAAATTCGAGCGGGCGATGCCCCCTGCGGAACAAGATGCGCGGCAGTTGTGTCGCTTGGGCAACAAGTTGAGGCCCCGAACGGGGGTGACACGGGGTCACGGCGCGTGCCTGTCTATTTTTCAGGCGATATACGCCGCCGTCATCGCGCGCGGGGTGGCGGTGTTGCCCCGTTCGCCCGGTCCAGCAGGGCGCGGCAGGCCCGCAGGACATCATCGCGGTAAAGCGCCCTGTCCTGCCACACGGCCCGTGCGGTTCGGGCCATGGCCTCGGACCGGGCGGGATCTGCCAGCAGGTCAGCGATGCGCGCCGCGCTTGTGGCGGGCGGCTCGTCCGGTGGCAGGAACAGCGCGCTGTCGTCGTCGCGTGCGTAGCGGGGGATTTCGCCCACGGGCGTCACGACCGGTATCAGGCCCAGTTGCATCGCCTCGACCACCGACATCGCCATGCCTTCGGTCACGCTGGGCTGAAGGTAAAAGCAATGCGTGCCCGCCTGTCGAAAGATCTCGGCCCGGTCCAGCGGGCCGGCGAAGGTCACGCGGTCGTCCACCCCCAGCGTGCGCGCCTGTTCTTGCAGCGCGGCCTGGATGCCCATGTCGGGGCCGATCAGGGTAAACTGCGCCTCCGTATGCCGTGCCGCGACGGCCGCGAAAATCTGCAGCGCGCGGGACAGGCCCTTTTGCGGGTGCAACCGCCCCCAGAAGATGAAGTGCGGCCTGGCAGGGGGGCGTGTCGCGCGCTCCATCCGCTCGGTCAGGAAGGAGATCACCCGCCCCTTGCGCCGCAGCCTTGCGGGCAGGCGCGCCCGAAGCGTGCTGTCGCTGTCGGCCCAGATTTCCACGGCCAGTTCCATCACCAGCCGATTCAGCAGCCGGTCGGGCAGGTGCACGGATTCGGCAAGGTGCAGGAAGGCCACCAGCCGCAGCCGCGGGCGCAGTGCCTTGGCCAGCAGCGCGGCGATGCAGGACCGCCAGAGCGAAACGATGACCAGATCGGGCTTGCGGCGGCGGATTTCCGAAACGGCGCCCAGATAGTTCCCCGGTGCCCATTCCGACGCCTGCGGCCCGGTCCAGACATGGGGGCCGTGTGCCGCGCCCCCCTTGCACGACAGGAACAGCTTGGCAAAGGTCAGCGCGCCGCTATCCGTGCCGTGCGGCCCCGCCGCCAGCGACCGCGCCGCCACCTCGACGCCGCCGATCCCGTCATAGGGGATCAGGTGCAGCACGGTGGGCGGGGTGCGCGGGGGCATGGCGCGTTCAGATCCAAGTGGAATAGATCACGCCCATTTCGGTCAAGAGCGCCTCGTAGCGGGCATTATCTTCGGGGCGGTCCAGCCTTTGGGGGTGAAACTCGATCATAAGGTAGTCGATCAGGGGCGTGCCGGTTTGCGACCAGACCCGGTGCAGGTCGTCAATGATCTGGTATTCCGCCCCCTCGATATCCATTTTCACGACGATAAAATCGCAGCCCTGCGCGCGCTGTTCCGCCAGCAGGTCGGAAAAGCGGATCGCCGGGACGGTATAGCTGGCCGCCGGGGTGCCCGTGCCCTCGGGGCGCAGGATGGACGTTGCGCCGCGCACGTTCAGGCCTGATTTCTCGGACAGGAACACCTCGACCTCGCCGGGGGTGCCGGCAACCGCCTGGTGCCGGATCTCGGTTCCGGGGTTCACCTTTCGGGCCCGTTCGATCACGTCCCTCTGGATCTCGAACCCCAGGAAGTCGAATCCCGGCAGCGCGGTCCGGTAGCGGCGCAGGATCGCGCCTTCGTTCGCACCGCAATCGATGAACAGCCGGTGCGCGGCCCCGGCAGAGAGGCGCTGGATCTCGAGCGCCTGCGCCTGCACCAGCTTGCCGATTTCGCGGTCGTGGCCGTGCAGCTTGCGATTGAGCGCGGTGTAGAAATACGGGCTGATGCGCTGCGTCGGTCTGAGCAGGCGTTCGCGGAATATCCGTTTCGTCCGCTGGCCGGTGCGCCGCGAAAGCCGCGCCAGCACGCCGCCCGGCCCGTCGCGGCGGATGGCCCGAATTCCCCGTGTGAACAGGTTGGTCACGGCTGGTTTCCCTGTCTTGGGCGGCCCGGCGGGGCAGTTTTGCTGGGGCTCATGCCCCGGACCGCAGGATAGCGTTCAAGATGTCGGGTGTAAGAAGATTATCGTCCGAGGCGTCCTCTATCGAGGTGCTGAGCGTTGCAATCTGCGCTTCGATCGCCGCGCGGTCGCGTTCGATCTGGGCCTGCGGGGTCAAGGCGCGGCGCAGCGGGGCAAGCAGGCGGTTGCGCCCCTTGATCGCGGCCAGGCGGTCCAGCACCCTCATGCGGAGGGGGAAGCGTTCTCGGGCCTGTTGCATGATGCGGTCGTGGTCCAAGCGCGACAACCTTTGCGTGATGCGGTCATGGTCCTGCGGCGACAGCTTGCCCCGGCTGCCGGCCCCGTGGTGATAGATCGCATCGGCATAAAGACCGAACCACAGCGGATGCGGATTGTACGCGTTCGAGCGCAACAGCGGCGCCCAGTCGATGTTTTCGGCCTCCAGGTGCTTCAGCAGGTTGCCGCCGACATCGGTGACCTTGGCGCCGGTTTCGCTGCGCCATTTGTGCCCCGAGGCCCAGGTGCCGCCGATCCGCCGCCAGAACCCGACCGTGGTCGCGCAGAAACAGGGATGGGGCTGCGGGGAGCCGAAGTTTTCCAGCCGCTGCACGGCGGTCAGTTCGTGACGATCCAGGGCGGGCAGCAGCCGCGCCTCCCACGGCGCGACGGGAAAGGCGTCGCTGTCGATGAACACGAGGATATCGTCGTCCCGGGCGCCCTGGCGGCAGACCTCGTGCGCGAGGATGTCCAGCTTGGTCGCGTGTTCGCGGATGCGGGTCTCTTCGCGGAACAGCCACCGGCTGTCCTCGGGGATGGGGCCGTCCAGGTCGGTGTGAAAGCAGGCGATCCGGTAATCGCCCGTCGTATAGCCCGCAATATGCCTGAGCTGGCGTCCGATCCACCGGGTGTTCTTCCAATGGACGACACAGAAATAGATCATTCCGAATGCTTCCTGGGGAACCGGGGTGCGGGGCCGCGGGATATGCGTGCAAGTGTCAAATCTTCGTGCCGCCACTTAGCCCATCCCCGCGCGGCCTGGCAAGCCGCATCCGGTCCGCCCAAAAACAGGTGGCACCGTCGCGCGCTTCCATGATAGGGGTCGGCCGGATCGGAAAAATGGCCAAGTTCCGCCCGGCCGGCACGATGACAGGGAAATCTGGAATGGTTCAGTCCGGCGGGAAACACGGCATTGTCACGGCCGGCGCGCCCAAGAATGCCGTGGCATTCGTGACCTCTGCCACTGCGTTGCGCAAACGCGGCATCACCTTCCGGCAGGTCTGGAACGATGCGGGCAGCTACGACCGAAAAAACCCTGTCTCGGTGCTGCGCTACCTGTTGCGCAAGACCCTGCCGCGGTCAAATCGCGGCATCCTGTTCTGGACGCTGTTTTCGCGGCGGCTGGATTTCGTGGTCATCATGTGCGCCTCTTCGGTCTACAAGACGCCCCGGCGGCTGGCATTGGTGCACCGGATCGCGCGGCTGCGGGGCGCGCAGGTGATCCTGCTTTTCGTGAACTGCGGCTACAACATCGGCAACCTTGCCGAACTGGTGTCGGCCAGGCCGGGCGGGCCGCGGCGCGTGGCGCTGGCGCGCCGGCTGGTGGCCCGGCCCGATGTCGTGCCCGCGGCCATCAGCCCGCAGGCCTGCCGCGATGTCGAGGATCATTTCGGGGTGCGCGATGTGCGCAACATCGGCTTTGCCCCCGGGATCGCCCCGGCGGACCTGACTGGCGAATTGCCCGAGGATCCGCCGATGTTCATCAACATCGGCAACTATTCCCATCGCAAGGGTCAGGATCTGTTCCTGGACGTGGCGTTCCGCTGTCTGGAACGGAACCCGGCGCTGCGCTTTTGCTGGGTGGGCAAACATGTGCCCCGCCCCGAGGATGTGCCAGAGATCGCCCGGCGGGGGCTGGCCGGGAACTTCATCTTCACCAAGACGAAATCGCCGCCCTTCGACCTGATCCGCCGGTCCTCGGGTCTGATCTTTACCAGCCGCAGCGAGGCATTCGGCCTGGTCGTGTCGGAATCCATGGCCATGCAGCGCACCGTCTTTTGTTTCGAGGGGACGGGGGGCAGTTACCAGGTGGGCGATCTGGGCAATGTCTTTGCCCGTTTCGACACGGCTGCCATGGCCGATGCCGTCCTGGCCCACGCCGCGCGCCCGGCGGCCGAGCGCGTGGACCTTGCCGCACAGGACAGATACCGGGCGCATTTCAGCCCCGAGGCGTTCGCCGAACGGTTTTCCGCCCTGCTGGCGACCGTTTCCGGCCAAGCGGGCGCCAGTGAAAAAAATGCATTGCACCACGACGGAGTGAAGACAGGATGACGACCGGAACGGCGCTCAAGAAGCGGGCCAAACGCGTGATGCGGCGCATGGGCTTTGATATCATCAAGGCCAAGCGGTTTCCCGCCAACGAGATTCACTTTCTGCATATCGGCAAGAATGCGGGCACGCAGATCAAGCGCCTGTCCGAAGAGATCACCCGGCAATACCCGGACCGGCCGATCGTGACGCACACGCACGATTTCTTTTACAAGCTGTTGCCGCCGTCCTCGCAATACTTCTTCAGCATACGCGAGCCCATTTCGCGTTTTCGCAGCGGGTTCTACTCGCGCAAGCGCAAGGGTTATCCGACCTTCGATGTGGACTGGAACGACCACGAGCGGATTGCATTCGAGGAATTCGAGCACGCCAACGATCTGGCCGAAAGCCTGTTTTCCGAGGGTGAGTTGGGCAACCGGGCCTTCGCGGCGATGAAGTCGTTGCGCCACACCGCGCAGAACCAAAGCGACTGGTTCTACATCCGCGGCAACTTCCTGCGCCTGTCCCCGCCGATCTGGATCATCCGGCAGGAAAGTTTCAAAGCGGATTTCGAGGTTTTCCTCAAGCGCGCGAGCTATGACCTGACGCTGGACGGCCTGCAGGGTCAGCAGGACAAGGTTGCCGTGAACCGGGGCGATTATTCCAACATCCCGCCGATCTCGGAAAAAGGGCAGGAAAACCTGCGCCGCTGGTATGCCCAGGACATCGCGTTCTATCAGCTCTGCGACGACTGGCTGGAGGCGCAGACCCCCTGACCTGCCCCCTTGCACGGTCAGGCAAGGCCGCGCCTGGTGGCGCGGCCTTTTCACGTTTTCAGGATGGGGCGGCGACCCACTGGCCGCTGGCCTCGTCCCAGTCATATACCCCGCCGTCCTGCGGATACGCCACCGGCGCCATCCAGCGGGCCTTTCCCGCGTCCCATATCCAGGATGGCCAGGGCTGCGCCGGGCGCGGTGCAACGAACGCATGGGTGCCGGCCACTGTCGTGCCCTCATTGGTCATCCAGACATCCAGGGTGATCGCCTCGTCGGGGCGCCAGCGCACGGGCACGCTGGTCAGCAGATCCTGATCGGTGCTGACATATCTCACGCCCGGCGGCGGAAAGGTCTGGCGCAGCGCCTCGGCCCCGTTTCGGGACAGGACCATCCCGAAGGACAGCCCGTCAAAGGCGACGACCTGCCCGTGCCGGTCCAGCCGGGCCTCGATATTGGCGCCGAAGGGCCGCGCGCCCGACGTGTCGAACGCGAACGTCCCGGTCCAAATGTCGTAGGTGATCCGCATCACGCCGTCCTTCGGTAACGGATAATCACAAGACCAGAGCCGCCGTCCCCACTGGCCACTGCGGAAACGCCGGACCCGGACACCCCGCCAGAGCCGCTGCCAGAGTTGGCCGGGGCCGAAAGGCTGTCGCCCGCGCCATTGCCATCTGTGCCGCCGCCCGTGCCGCCGATCCCGTCGCCATCACTGCCAGACCCGCCGCCGCCGCCGCCATAGGGGGCAGCCGTGCCACTGATCGAGGACACGACCCCTGGCCCGCCGTCGCCTGCCTGCGCGCTGGTGGCATTGTCCCCATCGCCACCGGCGCCAGCGCCGCCGCCGCCTTCGGCGCTACCGGCGCCCGTGCCGCCGCTGTAATCCGCGTTGCCGCCGCCGGGCGCGTCGGAAAAGGCCGAGAGTGCCGCGATACCACCAAGCCCGCCCGGCGCCGTAACCCCAAGCGCCGAACTGGCCCCGCCGTCATTGCCATCAACCGGCGTCCCGGCGCTGGTCACACCCGGCCCGCCCGCGCCGATCACGACCGGGTATGTGCCCGCTGACAGCGTTATGGTGCCCTGCCGGACACTCCCCGCAGCCCCGCCGCCATTGCCCGTGCGCCCGTCGCTGTTGGCGGCGCCCGAGGCGCCGCCGCCCAAGACCAAGCACTCGAACTCCCCGCCCGTCAGGACCGTGAATCCCCCGTCTGCGGTAAAGGTGTGCGCGGTATAGGCCAGCCCATCGTCGGGGTCGGTGATGTCGGCGATCATGCCCCCCGTCGCGGCAGGCAGGTCCGGCGGCCTGCCCCCGCCCATCCCTGCCCGGCGGAGGCGCAGCGCAAGGCTGTTCGCGCCGGTTCCCAGCCAGCCCATCAGGCGAACACCAGCGCGTGGATGCCGCTGGCGGTCGTGCCGGTGGCGCGCACCCGGCGGGTGCCCACGGGCAGGAAGAAGAAATCGGGCACGCTCACCTGTCTTTCCTCCCCGCGCGGGGTGACCAGAGCCAGATCGCCGCCGCCCTCGACATAGAGCGCGATTGCCATCGCGGGCAGATCGGCGGCGTCGTCGGGCGTGACCGGCAGGATGTCCGTGGCGGGCCCGTCCAGCGAGGGGCTGCGGCGTTCAAAAGGGTTCTTCATGGCTGGTGCCTCCAACAGGTTGCGACCGCCCATGCCGGGCGGCCATGCCCCGCAGATGTGCTGCAGCGCGCTTTGCGATGCGGTAAAGCCACCGCGCGCTGGTGGTGCTGTCTCTGCGTCTTGTTCCCAGGGGCAAAGCCGCTTATTCCATGGGGCGTATTTGACTTTCCCGTTCGCGCAGGGGCCCTTTCCGTGTCAGAGATTGCAGACCTTATCCCGGCAGCGGAACGCCGGATCGCCATCATCGGGCTGGGCTATGTGGGTCTGCCGCTGGCCGTGGCCTTCGGCCGCCACCGCGCCGTGGTCGGGTTCGACATCAATGCGGGGCGAATCGCGGCGCTTGAGGCCGGGAACGACGACACGCGTGAGGTCACGCCCGAGGAACTGGCCGCCGCGGATGGTTTGCGTTTTTCCGCCGATCCGTCCGTTCTGGCGGAATGCGATACCTTCATCGTGACGGTGCCCACGCCCATCGACGCGCACAAGCAGCCCGACCTGACGCCGCTGATGCGCGCCTCGGAAACGGTGGGGGCGGCGCTGCGCCCCGGCGGGCTGGTGATCTATGAATCCACCGTCTATCCCGGCGCCACCGAAGAGGACTGCGTGCCGGTGCTGGAACGGGTGTCCGGGCTGACCTTCAATCGCGATTTTTGGGTCGGCTACAGCCCCGAGCGGATCAACCCCGGCGACAAGCAGCACCGGCTGGCCGATATCCGCAAGGTCACGGCCGGTTCCACCCCCCAGGTGGCCGAGGTGGTGGATGCGCTGTACGGCCAGATCATAAACGCCGGCACCTACAAGGCCGCCAGCATCCGCGTCGCCGAGGCCGCCAAGGTCATCGAAAACACCCAACGCGACCTGAACATCGCGCTGATCAACGAACTGGCGATGATCTTCAACCGCATGGGGCTGGACACCCAGGCCGTGCTGGAGGCCGCTGGAACCAAGTGGAACTTTATCCCCTTTCGGCCGGGGCTGGTCGGCGGGCACTGCATCGGCGTCGATCCCTACTACCTGACCCACAAGGCCGAGGCGATCGGCCACCGCCCCGAGATCATCCTGGCAGGCCGGCGCATCAATGACGGCATGGGCGCCTATGTTGCCGGGCAGATGGTCAAGGCGATGCTGCGCCGCCGCCTGCCGGTGGATGGGGCGCGGGTGCTGGTGATGGGGCTGACCTTCAAGGAGAACTGCCCCGATCTGCGCAATACCCGCGTCGTCGACGTTATCGCCGAGCTGCGCGATTACGGGGCCCAGGTTGATGTGCACGACCCCTGGGTGGATCCCGATGAGGCCCGGCATGAATACGGGCTGGACATCGTGGCCGACCCGCAGCCGGGCAGCTATGACGGTATCGTTCTCTGCGTTGCGCACGAGGAGTTCCGCCAGCGCGGGGCAGAGGGCATTCGCGCCCTCGGCAAGCCGGACCATGTCCTTTACGATCTGAAACATCTGCTGCCCGCGGCCCAGTCCGACCTGCGGCTGTAACAGGGCTCAGCGCCGCGGCGCGCGGCGCAGCAGCAGAACGCTCAGCGTTTCGACGATTTCCAACGCCTTGATGCGGAAGATCAGGACCAGCGCCTTCAACCGGGCCGTGCCGCCGGGATTGGGCTTTTCCATCAGGATGCGCAGCCGGACCAGCGGGGGCGCCAGCACGATGCGCAGAACCGGCCAGCGGTCGCGTTGCGCGCGGCCGCCCGCGACGCGCCGGGCCTTGGACAAAAGCCCCGGCAGATCACTGCGCAAGGGATGGCGCAGCACCGCCTGCGGGCAATGGATCAGCGCGGGGCCGGGGCCAGCATGATGGCGCGCGGCGCGCTGGCAGAATTCCACGTCGCCACCCGATTTCAGGCTGGCGTCAAACCCGCCCGCAGCCTGGAACAGGGCGCGCGGCAGGAACAGGCTGGCGGTCGCGGCCACCCCGTCGCGGGCGTAGATTTCCTGGTTGATGCCGAAAAAATAGTCATAGGATTCGGCCCAGTTCAGGCGGTTCATCGCGTGTTCGGTGCTGAACATCCGCACCCGCCCCGAGATCAGCCCGTCATGGTGCGCCGCGCACTCCAGAAAGGCCGCCAGCCAGTCCGCCTCGGGCAGGCAATCGCTGTCGGTGAAGGCCAGATAGTGCCCCTGCGCCACACCCGCGCCCCGGTTGCGCGCCGCATAGGATCCCGGCGCGGGTTCGGTCAGGATCGTCAGCCGCGGATCGGCAGGAAAATCGGCGGGCGGCGGATCGTCGGGGGCGTTGTTGACCAGCAGGATCTCGAAATCCGTCACGCTCTGGGCGATCAGCGCGCGCACCAGTTCCGCCGCCCGCCCCCAGTCGCGGAAACATGGCGCGATGACCGAGATCCGCCGCGCGCTCATCCGAAATACGCCGGCAGGCGGGGATGCAACGCCGAGGTGGCATGCCCGCAGAACAGTTCGATCCCCTCCGGTTGCAGCCACAGGTCGCGGAACAGCATCACCACCCGGTCCACCGGCACCCCGGCCACGCCGGGATCCATCGTGCGATGCACCTGGCCGGGTTGCGCATTGCCGAACCACGACAGCGCGGGATCCTCATCCCAGAAATAGCGGGTGTCGTTCAGGTCCACCCCCGCCAGAACGATGCGGCGATACCCCATTTCCGCCCCAAAGGTCAGCGCCTGCACGATGGAGGCCCGCGCGAACAGCAACAGCCCCGTGCGCCGCGTCAGCCCCGCCGCCCGGCACAGGCGCAGGGTGCGGGCCAGCCGCGCCTCGTCATCCACGGGCAGGTTGACCTTGTTCAGCACGCGCAGGGTTTTCACGGTTTCCGGCGGCAGGCGCGACAGGTCCAGCTGGTGACGCTCTATATCCTTGTAGATCATCATGCTGGCGCGCATCCGCGCGGCGCGCTCGGCCAGGAAGGTTTCGAACTGGCGGGTGCGCTCGGGGGTGGGGCCGGCCTCGAACTGGTAAAAGGTCGGGGTAAAGGGATGCAGCATCCAGAAATTCAGCCCCAGCGTGTCGGTTTCGCGCCCGATCCGCTGCCAGTCCGTGTCGTCCAGGCGGCAGACCGACCGCCCTGACCCCAGCACGATCAGCGTGTCAGAGGTCTTGCGCATGCGCGCCTCCTCCAGACGGAAGGCCGCCAGGCCATGCGCGCGGCGCAGCCGGGCAACCCGGCGCACGCGCCGCCCCTCGGTCCGCATCCAGCTGATATCGTCGCGCAGGGTCATCGGCTCTCCTTTCGCAGGGTGCGCTCGGCCCGCCGACGTGCGCGCCGCCAGGACCACAGGTTCAGCAGGTGGCGGGCCAGCGAGTTGCGGCAATAGAACAGGCTGCCCGATATCCAGTCCTCGACCAGCTCGGGGTGGTGCAGCCGCAGCGCGCGCATGAAGCGGCGATAGGCGTCCTGGTCGTGCAGCGTGGCGATGGCCGCCAACCTGTCCTGCGCCTGGGCGGGGACGAAACCGGCCAGCGCGGTGAACGCCTGCGCAAAAGCCGCCTGTTCGCGCAGCCGCCCGGCCGGGCTGTGATAGGCGGTTCCGTCGCTGTCAGACAGGCTCGGCGGGTGGGCGGCACCCTCTGTGATGGGGGCGGCGGGCAGCCATGTGCAGGCCGCCCCTTGAAGGGCCATCGTGTAAACCAGCAGGGTCTGGGGATAGATTCGCGCGGCGTAACAGTCCGCCGCCAGCCGCGCCTGCAGGAACGGTAGCGCGCGGCGCGCGGCCGCCACGCGGTAGATCAGCCCCGGCGCGTGACCGCTGGCATCGCGGATATCGGCCAGGGCGACGGGCCCTGCGGCGGGCTGTCCCCGCTTTATCGCGCCCGCGCGGTCAAGGAACTGGGTCGCGGCGAAATCCGGCCGGCGCGCAGTCAGCAGCGCGCGGCTGCGCGCCAACCCCGCGGCATCGCAAAGGTCGTCATCGGCACTGACCAGCAGGTAATCGGCAGAGCAGCCCTCGATCAACTCGGCAAAGCTGTGGGCGTAGCCGCGATTGGTTTCGTGCCGGATCAGCCGGACGCGCGGGCCGGCATCTGCTAGCGCCTCGGCGGTCGCGGGGTCGGGGCCGTCGTCGATCACCGTGACCGGCAGGTCTGGATCGGCGGCAGTCAGCCCCTTCACCAGCCGCAGCAGGTCAGCGCTGCGGAAATAGGTCGGAATCCCGACGGCAAGGGACGGTGCGGCGGTCATCCGCGCGCCTCGCCGATCAGGATTTCCGCGACGCGGTCGTGACAGGCGGCCAGCGTGAAACGGTCGGTCACCACCGCGCGCGCCTGTCCGGCCAGCCGCGCGCGCAGCTTCGCATCGCTCAGCAGGCGCCGCAGGGCGGTGACCGTGGCGGACAGGTCGTCGGGCGGGATCACCAGCGCGTTCGCCTCGTCCTCGAAAATCTCTACGTTGCCGTCGACGGCGGTGGCAACCACGGCGCACCCCGCGGCCGAGGCCTCCAGGTTGACGCGGGCGAAGGGCTCGCAGCGCGACAGCATCGCGAACACGTCCGCGCCCCACAGCACCGGGCGCACGTCCTGAACAAAGCCCAGGAAATGCACGGCAGGGGCCAGGTCGGCGGGAACGTGGTCGCGGCGGAATGCGGCAACATCGTCCTCCGTGCCGCCCGCGACGACGAAATGGGCCTGCGGAAATTCCGCACGCAGCGCGGTCGCGGCGCGCAGGAACAGGTCCAACCCCTTGCGCGGGCGCATGTTGCCCACGAAACAGGCCACCGGCGCATCCGCCGGTATGCCATGGGCTGCGCGGAAATCAGCGCGTGCCCCGCTGTCGGGTGCGAAGTCGCCCGCGTCGATCCCGTTATACACCGTGTGGACATGGGCGGGCGTTAATCCGGTGCCGGGCACGTCCAGCACCAGTTGGCGCACCGCCTCGGACACGCAGATCACGCGGGACGCGCTGCCCAGGACCGAACGCAGCCGCCAGCGCTGCCACGCGCCCCGCGGGCACAGGTAATTCTCGGCCTCGCGCACATGCAGCACCACGGGCCGGCGCATCAGCCGCGCGGCCCAGACCGGGGCTGCGCGCAGCACGGTGTTGACGTAGACCAGGTCTGCGCGCCGGACCTCGGCCAGCAGGCCAAGGAACACCGCCATCGCACATATCCGGCGCTGCAGGCGCAGCCAGTTCTGCTGGATCCGGTAGGCCAGCCGCGGGCGCGTGGGGTCGGGGATGCGATCGCAGGCGTTCAGAATCCGAAGATCCAGCCCCTGTCCACGGGCGAAACCCACCAGGTCGCCCGCCCCAAAGGTCAGCATCCGCATCCGGGCGCGCCCCTGCATGTAGGCGCAGATCATCGTCAGGCTGCGCGGCGCGCCATACAGCAGCGACTCGTGCGAAACGGCCAGGATGCGTGGCGCCGACCTGTCCTGCGCGAGTCCGGCCATGTCATCCTCCCAGCTTGCGCCGCAGTGCCCGCCCGGCGCGGCGCAGCAGCCCGCGGGCCTGGGTGGCATGCTGGTCCAGCCGGTTCATGTCGGGCCGGTAAAGCGACCAGTTCTCGGTGCATAGCACCGGCTTGACCGCGATCTGGGCGATGTCGCGGGCCTGGAAGGGTTCGCTTTCGATGAACAGTTCCGCCGGCAGGTCGCGGTAGGTGCGGCCCTTGAACCAGCCATGGGCACCGGCCTTGCGGCGGGTTTCGGCGCTGACGCCGTCCAGCAGGATCAGTTCGCGATAGCGGATGCCGTGGCGGGCCAGCCAATCCTCGGTCTGGGGGCGGTATTTTTCCAGCCGGTTGGAGATCAGCCAGCCGATTTCGTGGGTGGGGGTCGCAATCAGGTCCGTGTCGCGCAGGAAGGCGGCATAGCAGTCGCCATCGTCGTTTTCCGCCCGGGTCGGATCACGGCACAGCACCCCGTCGATATCGACGCAGAAATTCGACATCCCCTCGTGATGCAGGGCGTTCCACTCGAACAACCGCGGGCGCGGCACCTTTTCGAACCAGTAATCCAGCCCCTCGACCGGCACACCCGACCAGTAGACCGCCAGAAAGGAAACCGGCCGCTTGCCCGCGTCGGGATGGGCGGCCAGCGCCGCGCGCACCCGCGCCAGCGCACCGCCATCGCCCACGCTGTCATCCACGACCAGCACCCGGCCCGTGCCGTCACCGCCCCGCCGCTTGCGCGCGCTGAACCGCGTGGCGTCATCCGCGCCCGACAGGTATTCGTCCAGCGACACGATGGGCAGGTTTCGGTGCAGCGCGATCTGGGCGGCGGGAATGATCCCGCTGCGCGGGACATGCACCACAAGGTCGATATCGTCAGGCAGCGATGACATCTTGCGCCGCACCAGGTGGATGAGATCGTTGTAGGAACGGAAATTCATCTGTCCAATCCGGAATCGCGGCGAAAAAACCCCCGCCTGTCTGTCATGCCTGACCGCGCGGGCCAAGACCCCTGTGCAGGTAATGACCCACCCGGCGAAGTGCCCGGCCCGCACGGGTGGGGGGCGCAGGCATGGTGTCCAGCGCCGTGGCCAGTGCCGCGCGGCATTCCTGGGCGATGGCCTGCATGTCGGCGGCGGTGCCGATGCCATTCGGATCAGGCGCGCGGTCGGGCAGGGGGCGGCCCAGCCGGTCCTCGATCCACTCCATGTCGGCGCGGTGCGCCGCCAGGGCGGGGGCCAGGAACGCGTCGGAAAAGGTGAACTTGCCCGTGCCAAAGCCTGCCCAGGCCCGCGCGGGCGTCGCGCGGAACCGCGCGGCCAGCCTCGCCGTGGGGTAGTCATCGGGCAAGAGGCCCGCAAGCCGGCAATAGGCGACCGACATCGCCTCGCGGCTGAGCCCGTCATTGGCCCTCAGCCGCGGTGCGTCTGCCAGGTTTACCCCCAATGCGTCGGCGAAATCCAGCACCACGTCGCCCTCGCGGAAGGCGCCCGTATCGAAGGCGCGCAGATGCACCTTGTCGCGGCCGAAGACCTGATCCAGTTTTTCGAACCGGGCGCGGTAGCCGGGCCACAGGTTATGCGCGTCCAGTGCCACCGCGCCGGGCTTGTCCTGTTTCACCCGCTGCTGATAGGCGCTCTGCATAAAGGACACCGGCCCACGGACATAGGCGATCACCTCGATCGCGTGACCGTGGGGCGACAGAAACTCGGCCATGCGGGCGGTGGCCCCGGCGTCGAAATCGGGTGCGGCGATATCCTCGGCCGAAAACAGAAAGACCGGCGCCCGGCAGCTGCGCAGCCGCGCCTCGATCCGGGCGCGTTCCCGGTCCCTGCGCCGCAGCAGGGCGGCCCGGCCAAGGTGCGGCATCCGCGTGGCGTGAAACTTGTCCAGCAACGCGCCCTCTGCGAACAGCAGCAGCACGGTATCCGACAGGTTGGCCCGCGGCCCGCCGGGATGATCCACGCCTGCCACCCCGCGGATGCCGAACACCTCTTGGATCGCGGTCGAGCCTGTCTTGTGCATTCCCGCGTGGACCACGATGCGCGGCAGCTCAGCCATGCGGCGTGCTCCAGTCCGGGGGATGCGCGCCCATCAGGGGCGCCAGCGCAGCCTGCTGGGTGGCGATGTCCTGGGCCAGCAGGGCGCGCAGCTCTGCGATCTCTGTGTCGGTGACGGGCGAGGGTCGGGGCGGGTTGAAGCGGGTCCAGGCGCGGCGGGCCAGATCCTCGGCCCCGACGCGCTTGATCGCACGGCGCGCCGGTTCCAGTTCGGGGCGCAGCAGCAGCGCGGTCAACCGCCCGTAGCGGCGCAGCCCGTCGGCTGCCGTGTTCTTGCGCAATTCCCGCGTCACCGGCACGGGGTCCAGACCCAGCCAGCCAAAGACCTCGTTCATCGTTGCCTGCCTGTCGGCCGACAGCCGTTCGGCGGACAGGATGCGCAGGTTGTTGCGTCCGAACCGCGCAAGGTAGGGGGCGATCTGGGCGTGGTAATCCCCGATCTGGCGATACCGGGGATCCTCGCGCACCGCCTGGCAGATCGGCCGGTCCTCGCCATGGATGCGCATGTTGAAAAGGTACTGACTGACGATCCGCGCTACCGGTTCGCGCACCATATACAGGATACGCGCCCCGGGGGCGAAGCGGACCAGCCGGTCGGGCACCCCCGCAATGCCGGGGGCCTTGGTGTATTGCGTACTGGATTCGCCGCGATAACGCGCCTCGGTACCTGCCGCGAACAGCGCCAGATAGGCGGCAAGCTCGGCCTCGCTGCGGTCCGCGCGGGCAAAGAAGCCCGGCTCTTTCGGATCGCACATGAAGATTTCGGGGTGCAGGTCCAGATAGCCGTGCAGCGCCGTGGTCCCGGCCTTCATTGCGCCGACGACGAAAAGGTTGGGAGGGGCCCCGCTCATCGTGCGTCCCCGGTGGCCGACAGGTCCGACAGGCGGGCCTCGACCGCCTCGAAATCGGCGGCGGTGTCGATGTCCGCCGCGCGGTTGGCCGGCATCTGGACCATCCCGATCCGGCCCGTGGCCAGCGTTCCATGCGCCCTGAACCAGTCGGCATCGAAGACGTAGACCGCCCCGTTCGGCCGGTAGACCGCGGGCAACTCTGCCCGGTTGGCAAAGCAATGCGCCGGGTCCGAAAGCGGCAGGAAGGCCGCGCCCTCTGCCCGGCCCCATTTCAGCACGCCCGAATCGGCCTGCGTCGCGCTGAGCACCAGGTCGAATTCCCCTTGGCGGTGCACGTCCATCGCCGCGGCGATATCGCCGGGCAGGCGCAGGGGCGAGGTCGCCTGCAACAGCACCACCTGCGCCGGGCCGGTGATGTCATGGGCCAGCACATGGCGCAGCACCGCGTCCATCGGTACGGTGTCGCCCGCCAGCGCAGGCGGGCGGGGGCAGACCGTCACGCCCGCGTTGGCCGGGGCCTGCAGGATCTGGGGAATATCGGTCGAAACGACGACCCGCGCGATGCCCGCTGCGTGGGCCTGATCGATCGCGTGGCGATAAAGCGGCTTGCCCGCCAGGGGGCGGATGTTCTTGCCCGGCAGGCCCTTGGACCCGGCCCGCACCGGAACCAGCGCCACCGGCGGCCCTATGCGGGGTTCAGCCATTGGCGCGTGCTCCGGGTGGGGTGACATCGTTGAAGGTCTTTTGCAGCGGCAGGGTCCAGACCGTCGGTTCCTCCAGCACTTTAAGGAAGTTCTCGGCTGCGGTGCCGCCCCCGAAGGCATTCGAAGCGGGGAACCGCCGCCCCCAGACATCCGACAGGAACGCATCGATCCCGACCCGGTCAAAGGCCGTGGCATGGTGGACGGAGACCGCGTTCGCGCGGTTGGTCTGGCGCGTGCCGATATCCAGGCTGGGCACGCCCAGGAACGGGGCCTCGCGCACGCCTGTGCTGGAATTGCCGATGATCGCGCTGGCGTTTCGCAACAGTTCCGAGAAATGCGAAAAGCGCATCGAGGGCAATTCGCGGAAGCGGTCCGCAGACTGGGCGGCGATCACCGCCTGGATCGCGTCCGAGCCGGGGTCGTTGTTGGGCCGGATGACCACGAAGTGCCGTCCCGAGGCGGCCAGCGCGTCAAACAGCGCCTCGGCCTGCTGCCCGATGCTGTCCACCTCGGAGGTGACGGGGTGGAAGATGACGATGCCGTAATCCTGAAACGGAATGGCATAGCGCGCGCGGACCTCGTCCAGCGCGACGCCGCTGCCGGTGCGGTGCGTGTCCAATTCGGGAGAGCCGATGACGTAGACCCGGTCGTCGGTTTCGCCCAGGGCCAGGACGCGGGCCTTGGCCTCTTGGGAACTGACAAGGTGGCAGGTGGCCAGCTTGGTGTTGCAGTGGCGAAAGACCTCGTCGATCGTGCCCGACACCTCGCCGCCCTCGACATGGGCGCAGCGAATGTAGTTGGTCGCGCAGACCAGCGCGGTCGCCATCGCCTCGACCCGGTCGCCGTGAACCACGACAAGGTCGGGTTCGGCGATGCGCAAATGGTCGGAAAAGCCCAGCACCGTCTTGGCAAAGATCACGTCCTGCGGATCGCCCTCGCGGTGGTTCAGAAATTCCACCACCTCGACGCCCTGCATCCGATGCACCTCGACCTTGGTCAGCCCGTAAAGGGGCAGCATATGCATCCCCGTCACGAAAAAGGCGACCCGGTGCCCGGCATCCCGTGCGGCGCGGGCCAGGGGCTCCAGCTTGCCGAAATCGGCGCGCGTGCCCGTGACGAACAGGATCGAGCGCGCCGCGCTCATGCCAGATCGCTCCATTTCAGTTGCTGGTTGCGGCGCACGGCGCGGGTCAGCCGCCGGCCCAGAACCTGGTCGAAGGCGTAGCCCGGGATTTCGCCGCTGCCGGGACGGCGGGCCCAGATATCGGCCTCGGCGATCACGTGGCCCTCGGGCAGGTCGGCATCGGCCACGACCGAGGCGCGGGCGAACCGGTATACGTCCTCTTCGGGGGCGGTGCGCTGTTTGGGATTGTTCGCGGCGATCCAGATTTCGCGCGCGCGGTCCACCATGTGGCGCAATTCGGACGGGTCCATGGAACAGGAAATGTCCGGCCCCTTGCGATAGCGCGTGTCGGTGAAATGGCGCTCCAGGATACAGGCGCCAAGGGCCACGCTGGCCAGCGCCATTTCCGGGCCGATGGAGTGGTCGGAAAAGCCCACCACCGCGTTCGGAAAGGCCGTGCGCAATTCCGTCACGCCGCGCAGGCTGACGATGTCCGGCGGCGAGGGGTACAGGTTGGTGCATTCCAGCAGGGCATAATCGACCCCGGCCCGGTCAAGGATCTCTACGCTGGCGCGGATCGAGTCGATGGTTTGCATGCCCGTGGACAGGATCACCGGCCGGCCCTTGGCCGCGACGTGGCGGATCAGCGGCAGATTGTCCGCCTCGCCCGAGCCGATCTTGTAGGCCGGTACGTCCATCTCTTCCAGAACGTCGGCGGCGGCGCGCGAAAACGGGGTGGAGATATAGATCAGGCCCAGCCCCTCGGCATGGGCCTTCAACTCGGCCTCTTGCGCGGGCGACAGTGCGCAGCGGGCCATGACCTCCCAGATCGAGACATCGGCATTGGGCGGAAAGATCGCCTTTGCCTCCTCGGTCATCTCGTCCTCGACGATATGGGTCTGATGCTTGACGCATTCGCAGCCTGCCGCGGCGGCCAGGCTGACCATCCGCTTGGCCACGTCGAGATCGCCGCCGTGGTTGATGCCGATTTCCGCGATTACCAGCGGGGGGTGGCCGGGCCCGACCTCTCGATGCGCGATCTTCATCGTGACCTCCGGTCAGTCATTGTCCTGGGAACGGGTATAGGGGGTGCCCTGCCGTGCTGCAATCAGCGCGCACACGGCATCGACCAATGGCGTGTGGGTGGGGGTCAGCGCGGCGCGCAGCGTGTCACGGTCGGTGCGCGCCTGCCGGGCCAGCGCGGCGGGGTCGGCCAGCACGGCCGTATGCCGGGGCAGGTCCGACGCGCCGTCGCACACCGTCCCGGTCGAGGCGATGGCGTCCATGTGCGCCGGCGCGTTGGACGACAGGTAAGGCATCCAGACCAGCGCCGCCCCGCAACGCACCGCGTCCACCCCGGCCCCCGAGCAGGGCGAAAAGGCCAGTGTGCGGTCGGGACGGACCACCTTGCGCATCAGCACGCCGGTCACGTCTTCCCAGTCGCGGCCCTCCAGCGCCTGCAACACGTCGGGTTGGGCCGAGAAGGGGGTCAGCGGGTGGGCGCGCACCAGCAGGCGGATATTCGTCGCAGGCAGGGCGTCCAGGATCTGGCGGATCATGGTCCCGCTGACCCGGCGGTTGTCCAGCAGGATCAACGCACAGACCGGCCCGGGTTCGGCGGGGGCCTGCGGCGTTTCCTCGGCCAGGATTTCCAGGCTGCCCAAGGCGATGTCCCGGTCCGGAACGCCCCAGTCGTGCAGCAGCGCGCGCGAGCGTTCGTCCGAAACGACATATCCCACCGGCAGGCTGTCGCGTTCGCGGCGGTAATCCATCGGCATGGCCGGCATCCGCGTGCTCAGGCTGCGGGGGGTGACGACGATGGTTGGCACGCCCGCGCGGCGGCAGGCCCAGTTAGTGCGCCGCTCGTCCGGGGTGTTGTAGTTGCCGTTGCGGATGAACGCGGCGGGGCGCAGCCGCCGCACCAGCGCCTCGATGCACAATGCATGCAGCGCGGCGTGGAACGCATGCGGATAGCGGTAGGTCAGCATCGAGGCCAGCACCGGGTCCACGCGCCTCATGTCGGGGGCCAGCTGGCGCTGCCGCCGCATGACCCGCCAGCCGATCCAGGCCGCGCGCAGCACCGCGCCGGGCCCGCCGCCCCGGTGGGCCGAAATTACACCCGGCGGATAGTCTGCGTCGCTGGCCCAGGCGCGTTCCTTGGGGTGCACACCGATAAGGCGCGTGCCGTCGCCGATCTGGTGGTGCAAGTCGTCGATCAGCGTGCCGTAACGGTGTTTCTGCATCGATGCGGTCGAGATCAGCAGGCAACGCCCCTGGGCCCCTTTCACTGCGGGATCGGGCCGCGTGGTCGCGACCCGCAAGACCGAGCGCCAGAGCCAGCGCCACTTGCCCATCCTGTCGCGCGGATCGCGGATTTCCGCGCTGGCATGCGCCGGGAAACCCGCCGGGTCGGGCGTGACAAGGCCCAATTCGTCCCGCGCTGCGCGCAGGAATTCGGCCGGAACGTGCAGGTCGTTTTCGATTTCAAGCCGAGCAAGGGGGCGCCGGGCCATGCCGGCGCGCAGCTGTTCCAGCAGGAACAGCCACAGAACCGGGCCGGCCAGCCCGTCGCGCTTGGCATAGACCCAGCCGCCCTCGAACAGGAAGATGTCCAGCGGGGTTCGGTCGGGCCGGTCCTGAGCGGCGCGGAAAAAGGTGAAAAGCCGGGCGATTGCCCGGTCCAGGCAGGCCAGCGTCTCGTCCCAGCCCAGCAGGTGGCTCAGCGGGTGCCCGTCAAGGTAAAGATCGGCCGGTGTGGGAACGCCATGGCGCAAGGTGATCGTATCGGCGGGGCGGTCTGTCGTCATGGCGCGGGCCTGAAGGCTGGTGTGGGTTCGGCAATGCCGCAAAGCCTCCAGTAGGGCACTTTGGTAACATCCCGGCCCGAGCAAAGCCGCGACAGGGCGTCCCAGTCCTGTTGCGTGTCCAGCGTCAGCCGCAGGTCTGCGTGGTTGCCGCCTGTGTCGGTCATGCTGCACAGCGACAGTGCCCCGCGCAGCCGGTAAAGGTGCTGGGTGACATGTTCGCGTTCCTGCGGTTCCGCTGCATCGGCGAGCCGGACATAGGCGTCGGTTGCGATCCATTCGACCGCGATTCCGTAGGGAAAGCTGCGTTCGACGATATTGCTGACCATCTCGGTTCCGTTGTCCAGGCGGGCCAGCGCGGCATTCGCCAGCGCAGGGTCGAACAGCGGGCTGTCACCGTTCACGCGTAGGATGGCGGCGGGTGCGTACACCTCGATCGCCTGTAGCGTCCGGCGGACCAGATCCTCGGGGTCGCCGCGAAAGCACAGGTAGCCCCGTTGCGCGCAATGGGCGGCCAGCGGGTCGTCCACCTCGCGGTCGGTGGTCAGGACCACCACGCGGTCGACCGCCACGCGCGCGGCGCGGGCGTGCACGATGTCGATGACCGTGTGGCCCGCGATCTCGCGCAGGATCTTGCCCGGCAAGCGGCTGGAATCGCAGCGGGCATACACGAAGGCAGCGGTGTCAGTTGTCATCGCGGGCCTTCATCCCCTTCTCGGTCATTTCGCCTGCCCAGTACGCCTGCGCGGCCTGCCAGTTGCTGTGCGTGGCCTGCGCCCCGGGGCATCTGCCGATGGCCTGGTAACGCTGAACGTCGGTTTCCAGCTTGGCCCCGACCAGTGCCGACAGGTCGAAGCCCTGGAAATCCGAACTGGGCCGGACATGCAGCAGGTCGTCCCGTGTCAGGACATGGCCCGCCGACAGGTCGCGTGCCGCGTAGACCCCGCGCCGCGCGCGGACGCGCGTCGTATCCTCGGCCGGGGCGGACTGGTTGGCGGGGGCCTTCAGGCTGGCCGCGCAGGCGGTCAGCGTCGCCACGTAATCGGTGAACTCGGTCTCTGCCATCGCGTGGGCATGGTCGAACCCCGGCAGCGTCCGGTCGGTCGTGATGTGTTTCTCGAAAAAGCTTGCGCCCTGCGTCAGCGACATGGCCGCCGCCGTGGTGCCCCCGGTATGGTCCGAATAGCCCACCGGCACCCCGAAGCAGTCGCATAGCAGGCGGACACGCTGCACGTTTGCGCGTTCCAGCGGGCAGGGATAGGCCGATACGCAGTGCATCAGGTGCAATTCTGTGCCGGGGAAATTGCGCCGCACGAAACCGACCATCGGGTCGATTTCGGCCAGCGACGCCATCCCGGTGCTGACGATCACCCTGTCGAACAGGTCGCAGGCCTGGCCGATCAGCTCATGGTTGGTGGCGTCGGTCGAGGCGATCTTGACATAGCTGGCGCCCAGGTCGGACAGCAGCGCCAGGCCCTGCGCATCGAAGACCGAGGCAGAGATGTCGATGCCCGTCTGTGCGGCGTGCCGCCAGATGCGTTCCCAGTCCTCGCGGTTCAGCTCCTCGGCCTTGCGAGTGTGGTAGACCTCGCTTTCGACGTAGCGCCCGTCGTCGTAATAGGCGGGCAGGTACAGGCCGTCGGCGAAGATGAACTGGAACTTGACCGAGGTTGCCCCGGCGCGGGCGGCCAGGTCGACCAGCGCCTCGGCCCGCTCGACCGAGCCGTTATGGTTGCTGCCGGCCTCTGCGATGATTTCGGGCATGGTTCAGCCTTCCTCTTGCTTGGATGTCCGGGCAATGTGATCCGCCAGGGCGCGGGCGCCCGCACTGGCGTCAGCGGCCAGGGCTGCACGGTGCATTTCGGCCAGGCCGGGGCGATTCGACAACCACGCGGCCAGCGCCGTTTCGGGCATGTCGCCGTGAAAACAGCATTCGATGCAGCCGGCCTCGATGAAGGCGCGGTTCTTGAACAGGGCCTCGGGCCGGGTGATCGACAGGCAGGGCAGACCTTGGGCCACGGCCTCGGCGATCATCAGCCCGTCGCCGCCGACAAAGACGTTGCACCCCGCGAAAAAGTCCCAGGCATCGTTGCTGAAGGCCTGCCAGTGCAGCGCGGGCCCAGCCTCCCCAGGCTGCGGCCGCTCTGGGGCGATCACGAAGATATCCGTCACCCCGGCAACCCCGGCGGCGGCCCGCACCAGCCCATCGACCGGCTGCTGTCCGGCGCCGCCGGACAGGCAGATGCCGACGGACAGGGGGCCGTCATAGCCCATCTTGCGCGGCGTCAGCCCGGCCGCGGTGGCATAGGCGAAACGCGGATCGCAGGTCACCCTGCAACCGGGCGCCAGTTGTGCGCGCAGCCGGTCCGAAACCGACCGGACCAGCACATCGGTGGCAATATCCGCGCGATCGCAGACGGGCGATATCAGGATGCGACGGTCGAAGCGCGCCAACAGGGCGGCGTCGGCCTCGGGCACGGACATCGCGTCGATCACGACGCACGCCCCCGCCGCGTGGGGCGTTTCGACCAGCGGCAAACCCCGCATGCGGGCCAGCGCGTGCCCCTGTTCATCGGCGCGCAGCCAAACCCGCGCATCGTGGCCCTGTGCGCACAGCGTTTCCAGAACGGCCGCGCTGCGCGCCAGGTGCCCCATCCCTGCCGCAGCGCTTGCCTGGACATAGAATAGAGGCGCCGGCGGCCCGCTCATCGGGCGTAGCTTCCGCTTTCCAGGTAGCTGCCCATCATCTGCTTCAGCCGTGCCAGCGCGGCGAACTGGCTGTCGGTGATCTCTTGCCAGCGGGGTTTCAGGGCGGCGTGCCGTTCTGCGGTATAGCCCCCCGACATGATCGCATCGCCCAAGGCGGCGGCAAAGCCGTTGCCCTGTTCCACCATGTTCAGGCTGGCATCGCCCAGGCCCAGGTCGTCGCACAGCGAAAGGGCGCGTTCGTCGTAGACGATGTTGACCGTCGGCGTGCCGTAGGAAATGGCAGGCAGCGTGGCGTGCAGGCGGTAGCTGACCACCATGTCGGCGCGGCTGAGCAGGGCCAGGTACTGGTAGACGTCGTTGGCATAGACCGCGTCCACGCCCTTGGTGTAGCGGAACGCCGTCGCGAAATCGAGGTCGCGGCTGTCGTTGCACAGGATGCGGATGCGCTTGCACCCCCGTTCGCGCAGCTTGTCGATCGCTAGGTCGATCTGTGCCTGTACCGAGCTTTGGATGCGGTAAGGCACGTTCATCAGCCCCGGCGTCCGCACCGAGATCAACGCGCCCACCTCTTCGTGTTCGGGCAGGTCGGGCAGGCAGTGCCGGTAGCGCGACAGGTTGATCGTCGGGCACCAGCCCATTTCGTCCTTGGGGTTGATGGCGTGCAGATGGGCGTGGGTCGCCGAATCGCGCGACAGGGACAGGTCGGCGCGCTGCAGCAGCGTTTGCAGCTTGGCGTCGGGCATCACGTCGGACCGGTCCGACAGCCGCCCGTGCCGGTCGAAGATCCGCCCGCGCGAGTTCGAGAACAGGACCATCGGCGGCAGGAGAGAGTTCAGCGCGCGCGCGTCGACCTCCAGTTCGTCGTTCTCGTAAAGATTGCCGCCGCCCACGATCACGCCGTCCGCAAAGCGGTTTATCTCGAACACGGTGCCGGGTGTCAGACCGGCCTTGGCCGTGCTTTCGTGCCGGCTGGTCGCGGGATAGTCGATGACCGACACCAGCCGCCCGAAGGTTTCATACAGCATGTGGCGGAGGGCGAAATTGATGGCGTGGTTGCCGACGTTGTAGCCCAGAGGCCTGATGTTCGCGATCGTGTACATTCCCGGTCCCGTCTAAATGCATTTGCGGAAAACTGCCTGCGGCGGCGATGGTCCCTGTGTGTCACGAGCGCGCTTCCCATGCCAGACTGTGCCGCAGGATTTCCCGCAGATCGTCGTGGCGCGGTCGCCAACCGAGGTTTTCCCGCAACGCGGCGCTGTCGGCCACGACCTCTGCCAGGTCGCCGGGGCGACGCGGCGCGGCGCGGGTCGGCAGCGGTTTTCCCGTGATCTCGCCCAGCGTGCTGACCACGGCGCTGACGCTGAACCCGTGGCCATAGCCGCAATTGTAGATCCGGTTTCCCGTGCCGTTGCACAACGCCTCGATCGCCAGCCGGTGCGCAGCGGCCAGGTCGTCGACATGGATGAAGTCGCGTACCCCCGTGCCGTCGGCGGTGGGCCAGTCGGTGCCGTAGATTTCCAGCGCTTCGCGCTTGCCCAGTGCGACCTCGGCGGCGACCTTTATCAGATGCGTGGCGCGCGGGGTGGACTGGCCCGAACGGCCCTGCGGATCGGCGCCGGCCACATTGAAATTGAGCGCAGGATCATGTAATCCATCAGGCCCGCCGCGGCCATGTCCTGGATGATCCGCTCGGCCATCAGCTTGGACGCGCCATAGGGCGAGGCTGGCGCCAGGGGCGCGCTTTCCGGGATTGGATCGCTGCCGTTGATGGCGTAGACGGCGGCGGTAGAGGAAAACAGGATGCGGCGCACCCCTGCGGACTGCATCGCGTGCAGCAGTCCCAGCGTGCCACCGACATTGTTGTCGTAATAGGCCAGCGGATCGCGGACCGAATCCGGTACGACCGTCGATCCGGCGCAGTGGATCACGGTATCCACGCCGTTTTTGCGCATGATTTGCGCCATCCGGTCGCGATCGCGGATATCCGCCCGTTCCAAAGTGGCCCGCGCGGGAACAAGCGATGCCAATCCGGTACTCAGGTTGTCGGCGATCACGACATCGTGGCCGGTATCCAGAAGGGCAAGCGCGACATGGCTGCCGATGTAGCCGGCCCCGCCGGTGATGAGAATTGCCATGAACTGTCCAACAATCTCTAGCGCTGCGCTTCGGCGGGCTCAGGGTGTTCATATATTTTCCCCCGCCATGAGGCAAGGCGATCCATCGACCCCCACCCCGGCAAGGGGCGTAGTTTTCGTGGCACGGTTGTCGGGATCGTGGGGTTTCAGGCCCGCATTGGTATTTTGAATCGGTACAAAGGCATGGTATACGAACGCCAAGCAAAGGAGTTCTTCGTCATGAAAGCTATTACCTCTTCCCTGTTCGCCGCCTCTCTGATCTGCGCCCCGCTTGCGGCGCAGGCCGAAACCCCGATGGAGATGGCGCAACGCCTGGACGCCTGCAACGGCAACCAGGTCAACTCGGCGCGCATGACCGACAAGGGTCTGGCCGTGACCTGCGGCAGCATGTCGGTGTCGACCCAGTCGGCCCCCGATAATGGCCTTTTGATGCCCGTGATCGGGCTGGCGGGTCTGGCATTCGTCTTCGGCGCTATGGCCGGTGGGTCCAGCGCCTCTGACACCCAGTAACGGGGCGTCCCCCTTTGGATCTGGTTTGGGGCGCAATGTTGAACGCCGCCCCAAACCGCGCCAACATCCGGGCATCCGCCGCGTCGATCCAGGCCGTGGCCCCGTGTGATTTGGCACGCCAACCCGCCTGAAGCGGGCTTACCTCCCTCAACAAAGATCCCCCGGAAAGCGTCGGTTCGAACGCGATCTGCGCCGTTGGAGGCCGAGTCAGGCAAGCCAGGGTTTCGGGCCGTAGGTCGTGTGCCATGGCTTGCCCCGCCGCCCGGTAAAACCGACACCGACAACGCCGATTTGGAACGGCGCACCGGCGGACAGTCCGGTCGCTGCGGGTGTGGCCCATGGGCTCATGGCCCCGGCGCGGTGATTCTGTCGTTGGGCATAGCTCGCATGCACGCATGCACCCGGTGCATGGGGGCTATTTTCTATTCGGACTTGCACAGGGGGGGCGTAACCTTGCCAACAGGGGAAACCTTTTCCCCGTGCCCGTGACCTATCACCCATGGGCAGCGACTGCCCCGGCGTGGCCATACGCTGGCCGCGCGGGGCCCAGATGCAGGAGGCGCCCTTGAGCGACAGCAACCGTATTGCCGATCCCCGTCTGCGCGACAGGATCATGGATGCCGAGGCCGCGGCGGCCCGGATCGAAAACGGCGCAACCATCGGGATGAGCGGCTTCACCGGGTCGGGGTATCCCAAGGCGGTTCCGCTGGCGCTGGCCCGCCGGATCGAGGCCGAGCACGCCGCCGGTCGCCCGTTCCAGGTGCGGATCTGGACCGGCGCGTCGACCGGGCCGGAACTGGACGGCGCGCTGGCCAAGGCCGGGGGGATCGAATACCGGCTGCCCTACAACTCGGACCCTGTCGCCCGCGAAAAGATCAACGCAGGTGAAATGGACTATGTCGACCTGCATCTCAGCCAGGTGGCCCCCATGGCGCGCCAGGGGTTCCTTGGCCCGCTGGATACCGCCGTGATCGAGGTGTCCGGCATCACCGAGGATGGCGCGCTGATCCCGTCGTCGTCGATGGGCAACAATAAGACCTGGCTGGAACAGGCCCGGCAGGTGATCCTGGAGGTCAACCGCTGGCAAAGCCCGGCGCTGGACGGGATGCACGACATCTATTACGGCACCGCGCTGCCCCCGCACCGCAAGCCGATCCCGCTGGTTCACCCGGACGACCGGATCGGCCAGCGCCATTTCCGCTGCGACCCCGACAAGATCGTGGCGGTGGTCGAAACCGACGCGCCGGACCGCAACGCGCCGTTTTCTCCGCCGGACGCGGTGGCCCACGCGATCGCCGGCCATCTGCTGGACTTCTTTGCCCATGAGGTGAAACAGGGCCGCCTGCCGCCGGAGCTGCTGCCGCTGCAATCGGGGGTGGGCAATGTCACCAACGCGGTGATGCTGGGCCTGATCGAGGCGCCGTTCGAGAATCTGACCGCCTATACCGAGGTGGTGCAGGACGGCATGCTGGACCTGATGGATGCGGGCAAGCTGCGCTTTGCCTCGGCCACCGCGCTGTCGCTGAGCCCGGAAAAGGCCCAGTGGTTCAACACGCAGGCGGATCGGTTCCGGGACAAGCTGATCCTGCGCCCGCAAGAGATTTCAAACCACCCCGAACTGATCCGCCGCCTGGGCTGCCTGGCGATGAACGGGCTGATCGAGGCCGACATCTACGGCAGCGTGAATTCCACCCATATCATGGGCTCGCGCATCCAGAACGGCATCGGTGGATCGGGGGATTTCGCGCGTAACGCCTATGTCTCGATCTTCATGTCGCCCTCTGTGGCCAAGGGCGGCAAGATTTCCACCATCGTGCCCAAGGTGTCCCATACCGACCATATCGGGCAGGACGTGCAGGTTCTGGTGACCGAACAGGGGCTGGCCGATCTGCGCGGGCTGGATCCCAAGCGGCGCGCGCAGAAGATCATCGGCACCTGCGCCCATCCCGATTTCCGCCCCGCGTTGCAGGATTATTACGACCGCGCGCGGCGCACGTCTTTCGGGATGCACGCGCCCTGTCTGCCGGACGAGGCGCTGTCCTGGCACACGCGCTATATTCAGACCGGGTCGATGCGGCCCTGATCGGGAAAGGGGCGGCCACGCGGCCGCCCCTGGCCCTTTAGGTGCCTGCGGGCATAGGATTGCTGGCCGCCTTGTAGGGCGCCCAGTCGGTGATGTCGGGATAGTATTTCCGCCGCCATTCCCGCACCCGCGGGTTCATCCGGCGCCGCCACAGCGGCGGGATCATCGCCAGCGAGGTCATCGCCGGATAGCCCAGGGGCAATTGCGGGGCCTCGTCCTCGGAATAGGTCTGCAACAGCGGAAAGCGGCGCTGCGGCTTGTAGTGATGGTCCGAGTGGCGTTGCAGGTTGATCAGCAGCCAGTTCGACGCCGTGTGCGATGCGTTCCAGCTGTGATGCGGTTTCACGTGTTCATACTTGCCCTCGCCCAGATAGCGCCGGGTCAGGCCGTAATGTTCCACGTAATTGGTCAGCTCCAGCTGCCAGACCGCGATGAAGGCCTGCCAGACGAACAGCGCCAGCCCGGCCCAGCCGCCGATCCACAGCGCCAGCCCCAGCATCGCCAGTTGCAGCGCGCCATAGCGCCAGAACGGGTTAGAGACATGCCAGACAGGCCGGTTCGCGCGGGCCAGTTTCAGCCGCTCTGCCCGCCAGGCGGACGGAATGCCGGTTTTCAGCACCCGCCAGAAAAAGCGGTGGAACCCCTCGTTATAGCGCGCCGTCACCCCGTCGCGCGGCGTGCCGACATGGGGGTGATGCACCAGCAGGTGTTCGGTGCGGAAATGGCTGTACAGAACCGTGGACAGCAGCAGATCGCCCAGCCAGCGTTCCGTCTTGTTCGACTGGTGCAGCAGTTCATGCGAATAGACGATCCCCACCGTGCCCGAGATCACGCCGACGCCGAAGAACAGCACGATGGTTTCCAGCGCGTTCAGGTGGTCGGTATGGGTCACCCACCACAGCATCCCAAAGATCGTGACGAACTGGATCGGGAACCAGATCATGGTGATGAAGCGGTACCAGAACAGATCCTTTTCGGGGGTCTGCGGGTCGGGGTTCTTTTCGTTCAGGCCCAGGATGGCATCCAGAACCGTGACCGACAGCCAGCCGTAAACGGGTAGCAGGATCACGGTCCAGCCCCCGACGGTGGCCCCGGTCAGGGCCAGCGGGATCATTCCCAGCGATAGCCAGAAGGGCAGGGCGTTCTTGAGTTGGGCGATGGGCGGTTTGTCAGGCATGACAGTCTCCGAATCTCTCGCGCGCGCCCCGTGCCCGCAGGTATAGACCCGCCCGCCCCTTTCACTCAACGCATGCCTGCGTCGCGGCGCGCAATGTCAAAGGCCTTGCGCATCACCGTCGGCAGATCCGAGGGGCGGAAATCCCCCGGCTGTAGGAACGCGCCCCGCGCGGGCGTGCAATCGGCGGGCAGTTGGGCCACGCGCACCGACAGGCGCAGATGGAAATGGGTAAAGGTGTGGCGCACCTCGGCCCCGGTATCGCGCCATTCCACGGCGGCTGGCGGCGCCTCGGCGGGCGGATCTTCACGCCAGTCGGTGCCGGGCCAGCCCAGCATGCCGCCCAATAACCCCCTGTCCGGTCGCCGTTCCAGCAGCCAGGCCCCATCGGCGCGGCGCCCGACATAGGCGATGCCGTGGCGTGTGGGCTTGGGCTTTTTCGGCTGTTTGCGGGGCAGATCGGCGGCAATGCCTTGCTGGCGTGCGGCGCAGGGCGCGCGCAGCGGGCAGATCCCGCAGGCGGGGCTTTTGGGCGTGCAGATCGTGGCGCCCAGATCCATCACCGCCTGTGCGTAATCGCCGGGGCGGCGGGCAGGGGTCAGCCGGGCGGCGAGCGCGGTCAGTTCGGGCTTGGCCGGGGGCAGGGGCGTCTGCACGGCAAACAGGCGGGCCATCACCCGTTCAACGTTGCCGTCCACCACGGTTTCGGCCCGGTCAAAGGCGATGGCCGCGATGGCCGCGGCCGTGTAGGGGCCGATCCCGGGCAGGGCCAACAGCCCCTCGCGCGTGTCGGGAAACCGCCCGCCCATCTCGCCCGCCACCACGCGCGCGCATTTCAGCAGGTTGCGGGCGCGGGCATAGTATCCCAGCCCGGCCCATTCGCCCATCACCGCCGCATCCTCTGCCCCGGCCAGGGCGGCCACATCGGGCCAGCGGGTCGTGAAGCGGTGGAAATAGTCGCGCACCGCCGCGACCGTGGTTTGCTGTAGCATCACCTCTGACAGCCACACGGCATAGGGGTCGGGCTGCACCCCGGCCGCGCGGGCCGCCGGCCCCACACGCCAGGGCAGGTCGCGGGCGTGGCGATCGTACCAGGCCAGCAGGGCGGTGCTCATCTCCTCGTCACGCAATCTTTATGCTCCTTGCGCGGTCATTGCCTTTGCTGCGGCGCTGCCTCGCGCCTAAGCTAAGTCGCGATGATGGGAAAGACAGACATGACGGAAACGGGCGACAGGGCAGCACGGCGCATGCGCGGGTTCGAGCGTGCGGCGGGCCTTGTGCAATCGCGTATCCGCCGCGCCGGAGAGGCGCGCGGGTTTGCCGTGTCGCGGCTGTTGACCCATTGGGCGGAAATCGTGGGCGAACAGACCGCCGCTATCGCCCGCCCGGTCGAGGTCAGCTATGGGCGCGAGGGGTTCGGCGCCACGCTGACCCTGCTGACCACCGGCGCGCAGGCCCCGATGCTGGAAATGCAGAAAGAGGCGATCCGCGAAAAGGTGAACGCCTGCTACGGATACGCCGCCATTTCGCGCATCCGCCTGACCCAGACCGCGCCCACCGGCTTTGCCGAGGGGCAGGCGCAGTTCGCCCCCGCCCCCAAACGCACCCCGCGCGCGCCCGATCCCGCCGTGCAGGCCCAGGCCGCCCAATTGTCCGGCGATGTCCGGGACGAGTCCCTGCGCGCCGCCCTTGAAGCCCTTGGCCGAAACGTTCTATCCGGCCCCAAACGTCAATGAGGTTCCCCCGATGATCCGCATCCTGACCCTCTCTCTCGGTATGGTGATGCTGGCCGCGCTTGGCGGTGGCTGGATCGCATCCGCGCCCTTTGCCCCGGCAGGCCTGTCCGGCGCCGCCCATGCCGAAGAGGCCGTCACGGTCGACTCCTTCACCCTGGGCGATCCGGACGCGCCGATCCGCCTGACGGAATACGCGTCCTTTACCTGCGGGCATTGCGGCAATTTCCACGACGATGTCTTCAAGCGGCTCAAGGCGGACTATATCGACACCGGCAAGGTCTACTTCACCTACCAAGAGGTCTACTGGGATCGCTACGCGGTCTGGGCTGGGCTGCTGGCGCGTTGCGGGGGCGGCACCCGTTTCTTTGGAATCGTGTCGCTGCTGTATGAAAAGCAGCGCGACTGGATCGACGCCAAGGATCCGACGCAAACGGGTGAGAACCTGCGCCGCATCGGCCGCACCGCCGGGCTGAGCACCGAACAGATGGATGCCTGTTTCACCGATGTCGCCCTAGCCGAGGCGCTGATCGCCCATTCCGACGCGGCCACCGAACGTGACGGGGTAGACGGCACGCCCTCGATCATGATCGACGGCGAGCTTTACTCGAACATGCGCTACAGCCGCCTGAAGAAGATCCTGGACGCCAAGCTGGAGGGTTGATCGACCCTAGCCCAGGCGGATCCGCGCCAGCGCGGCGTCGATCGCGGACCAGTCGTCGATTTCCAGTCGGACCGGCAGGGTCAGAACCTTCTGGCGAAAGGACGCGGGCAGGCGCACCGCGTCCTTTTCCGTGGTAACCAGTTGCGCGCCCAGCAACGTCGCCTCGTTTTCCAGCCGCGCCATCAGGGCGGGGGTCAGCGGCTGGTGATCCTCCAGCGCCTCTGCCCGGGCCAGGTCGGCACTCAGGCCCCGCAGGGTGGCAAAGAACTTCTCGGGGTGGCCGATCCCGGCAAAGGCCAGCACCCGCATATCGCCCCAGTCCATGCCCGTGGGCAGCGGGCGCAGCGCGCCGGTCACATGGGGGCAGGGGATGCGGGCGCCCCAGCTTTCTGCGAAATGCCGTTGCGCCGCGGCCGGTCCGATGGACAGCACCGCATCGGCACGCCGTAAACCCACGTCCACGGGTTCGCGCAAGGGGCCCGCCGGGATCACCCGCCCGTTGCCAAAGCCCTTGGCCGCATCCACCACGACGATGGACAGATCCTTGGCCAGCGCGGGATTCTGTAACCCGTCATCCAGCACGATCGCCTGCGCGCCAGCGGCCACCGCCGCCTGTGCGCCAGCGGCCCGGTCCCGCGCGACCCATGTGGGGGCAAAGGCGGCCAGCAGCAGCGGTTCGTCGCCGACATCCGCTGCGTCATGGGTGCGTTCCTGCACGCGCACCGGCCCCTCCAGTCGCCCGCCATAGCCGCGGCTGACCACATGGGCGGTCACGCCCCGTTCCATCAGCCGCATCAGCAGCGCGATCACCGTAGGCGTCTTGCCGGTGCCGCCGGCGTTGATGTTGCCCACGCAGATCACCGGCACGCCGGGCGCCAGCCCCGGCCCCTGTGCCAGCCGCCGCGCGGTGCCGCGCGCATACAGCGCCCCCAGCGGCGCCAGCGCCCGCGCGGCCAGGCCCGGTCGGTCGGGCGGGCGGAACCAGAAACGGGGTGCGCGCATCAGCCAGCCTCCGCCATGTCCAGTGTGTCCAGCATACGCTGCACGATCCGCCCGGTGGCCACGGTGCCCGCGCTGGTCACGTCCCAGGCCGCGCGGGCCAGGTGCGCGGCGCGTTCGGGCGCCAGCAATTCGCCCAGCCCCTGCGCCAGGCTGGCTGCGTCCTGTACCGGCCTGGTGGCGCGGGCCTTGGTCAGGCGCTCGAAATGGGCAGCATGGGTTTCGGTCATCGGCCCGTGCAGGATCGCCGAGCCGAGCGCCGCCGCCGCGCAGGGATCGGGACCGCCCCCCGCCCCCAGCGTGCCGCCCAGGAACGACACCGGCGCCAGGCGCAGCCACAGGCCCAGCTCGCCCACGGTATCGGCAAGGTAGATCTGGGTTTCCGCCGTCGGTTCGTCCCCGGCAGAGCGCAGGCCCACCTCCCAGCCTTCGGCGCGCAGGCGCTGTGCCAGGGCCGGGCCGCGGGCGGGATCGTCGGGGACCAGGATCAGCAGCAGCCGGTGCATGTGCCGGATGATCGCGGCATGGGCCGCCACGGCAACCGGGTCTTCGGGGGCGCGGGTGCCGGCGGCCAGCCAGACCGGCCGCCCGGCCAGCAGCAGGGCCAGCGCCTCGCGCTCTGCCGGGGCAAAGGGTAGGGCGGCGCTGCCCTCGTCCAGCGGGCCGCAGGCCGCGATCTGCCAGCGCGGCACCCCCATGGCCCGTAGGGCCAGTGCGATTTCCGCGCTTTGGGCATACAGCCGGTCGAAGCGCCGCAACAGCCGCCGCGTCAGCCCGGTACCGATCCGCCAGCGCCGCTGCCAGCCCCGGGGGATGTCGCGCGCGATCAGGAACAGGGCCGCCCCGGTCGCATGGGCCTGTGTCGCCGGGGTGGCGGGCAGCGTGGCCGGAAAGAACAGCGCCAGGTCGGGGCGCCAGTGCTGGCAAAAGCCCAGGGCCGCGCGCTGCCTGTCCGGCGGCGGGGCCGCGTATAGCAGGGCGGGCAGGTCCGCGCCCTCTGCCCAGGGGGGGGCGGTTCCGGCCTCGGTCAGCAGCACGGTCAGGTCCGGGCGCGCCTCTGCCAGGCGGGCCAGCAGTTGCGCGGTTGCGGCGCGGTCCTTGGGGGGCGGCGCATGCACCCAGATCAGCGGCCCCGAGGGCCTGTCGGCCGTTGCGGTCTGCATCGCCGCCGGGATCAGCCGCCCAGTTCCTCGGTCGGGGCTGTTTCGACCTCTTCGTCGCGCAGGCGGTGGATATGGGCGATGAAGTAGCGCATGTGGGCGTTGTCCACGGTGCGCTGCGCCTCGGCCTTCCAGGCGTTATAGGCGCTGGCATAGTCGGGGAACATGCCCACGATATGGATGTTCTCGACATCCTTGAAGGTGGTGCGGCTGGGGTCCACCAGTTCGCCGCCGAACACAAGGTGCAGGCGTTGGGTCATCGTATCCTCCGGGTGCCGTTCGCGTCGGGGTCACCCTAGAGCATGGTGAAAGGCGGCGAAAGCCCGCTCAGGCCAGCCGCGTGACGATCTGCCCGTGCAGGGCGGGCGGTGCCGCGATCACGCCCGCCGACACAGGGTGCGCGGTGTCGAAACGCAGCGCGCCGCCGCGCCGGTCGGTGACGCTTGCGCCGGCCTCGCGTGCGATCAGGCTACCGGCGGCGGTGTCCCAGTCCCAACTGTCGCGCAGGGTCAGCATCGCATCGTACCGCCCCTCGGCCACCAGGCACAGCCGATAGGCCAGCGAGGCCCGCAAGGACCGTTTCAGATGTGGCGGCGGGCCGGTCCAGTGGTCGGGGTCCAGCGCGGCGCGCGCGGTAAGCACCGCGGCCCCCTCCAGCCGGTCACGGCTGCTGGCGCACAGGCGGCGCCCGTTCAGCCAGGCGCCGCCGCCCACGGTCGCCTGATACAGCGCCCCCATCATCGGCAGGTAGACCACCGCGGCGGTGATCGCCCCGCTGCGCGCCACCGCCAGCGCATGGGCAAAGGTGCGTTCCCCCCCGATAAAGGCGCGGGTGCCGTCGATGGGATCGACGACAAAGATATGCTCGGCCTCCAGCCGGGCGGGGTCGTCCTCGGATTCCTCGGACAGCCAGCCATAGGCGGGGCGCGCAGCCCGCAGCCGGTCGTGCAGCATCCGGTCGATTTCCAGATCGGCCTCTGTCACCGGGCCCTGGTGGCCGGGCTTGTCCCAGGTGGCCGGGTCACGCCGCCAGTAGCGTTCGGCGATATGCCCCGCCGCGCGGGCGGCCTCTGTCAGCAGGTCCAGGTCACGCACCGGCAAGGGTCATGCCCTCGACCAGCAGGCTGGGCACCCGGCGCGACAGGTGATCGCGCGCGTCGTTGGCGGGGATCACGCGGCGCAGCATGTCAGGCAGATGCCCGGCGATGGTGCATTCGTTGACCGGATAGGCGATCTGCCCGTTTTCCACCCAAAAGCCAGAGGCCCCCCGCGAATAATCGCCCGTGTTGGGGTTGATGGTGGACCCGATCAGCGAGGTCACCCACAGCCCCGTGCCCATCTGGGCCAGCAGATCGTCCCGGCTGTGCGCGCCCGGTGTCAGCGTCACATTCCCGACCGAGGGGGCGGGCGGCGCGGATGTGCCCCGCGCGGCGTTGGCGGTGCTGTCCATCCCCAGCTTGCGCCCGGTCGCCAGATCCAGCACCCAGCCTTGCAGCATGCCATCGCGCACCCAGGCACGGCGTGCCGTCGGCAGCCCCTCGCCATCGAAGGGGCGCGACCCGGCGATGCGCGGACGATGGGGATCCTCGATCAGCGACAGGGCCGTGGGCAGCACCTGTTCGCCCAGCAGGTCGCGCGCCCAGGACGCGCCGCGCGCGATGGCCTGGCCGTTGATCGCCGCCAGCAGATGCCCGATCAGCGAGGCGGCGATGCGTTCGTCGTACAGCACCGGATAGGCCCCGGTTTTCGGCTTGCGCGCGCCCGCACGGGCGGCGGCGCGCTCGGCCGCCAGTTGGCCCACCGTTTCCGCGTCGGGCAGGTCGGCCTGATAGGTGCGGGTTTCGCCGCACCAGTCCCGCTCCATCCCCGTGCCCGTGCCGCTGATCGCCACGCAGGAAATCGCGCGGTCGGTGCGCGTGTAGCCCCCCGAAAAGCCGTTGCTCGCGGCCAGGTGCAGGCGGCGGCGGGAATAGCCGGCGCTGGCCGATTGAACCTGCGTGATACCCGCATGGGCCAGGGCGGCGGCCTCTGCCCGGCGGGCGTCATCCTCCAGCGTGGCGGGGGCCGGCTCGGGGGCGGGGTCGGCCAGGTCCAGCGCGGCGATGTCCACGTCGCGGGCCAGACGATCGGCATCGGCCAGGCCCAGGGTTTCGTCCTGCGGCGCCTCGCGTGCCATGGCCACGGCACGGGTGGCCATTTCGGCCATTGTTTCGGCCCGCGTGTCCGAGGCCGAAACGCAGGCCTGCCGCCCATCCACCAGCACCCGCAGGCCCAGGTCCACGCCCTCGGCCCGTTCGGCCTGTTCCAGCGCGCCGGCGCGCACGTCGATGGACAGGGATGTGCCTTGCACCGCCAGCGCGTCGGCGGCATCGGCCCCCGCATTGCGCGCCGCGTCCAGCAGGGCCTGTGTCAGGGTCTCGATCTGGTCGGTCATCGGGCCTCCGGCGCTTGGGGATGGGTTCTCAGCTAATACGCCGGACCCACCCCTGCAAGGCCCGCGCAGATCAGCGCAGGCGCTGCCCGTTGGCCAGAACCTGCCCGTTCTCGGTCACGGTGATTTCCGACACCAGCGTATCGCCCCCCGCGCCGGGCCGCGCGAACAGGCCCAGCATCATGCGAAAGCCGGTGGCCTGTTCGGCCGGAACCAGCCCCATGTTCACCAGCTTGTCCAGCAGCGCGTTGCCGCCCACCAGTTGCAGCGCCAGGCTGCCCTCGGGGCGCGGCATGCCGTCAAAGGTCGTGGTGTCGGAATTGTCGAAGCTGAAATCGCCCGCGCCGGTCAGTTCCGCCCCGGCCAGGCTAAGCCGCAGGTCGCGCACGGTCAGGGCGTGCAATTCGCCGGGCGCGGCATCGCCGGTGTCGGTGGTGGGGTCGGTGATGTCCACGGTCCAGCGCGATTTGCCCGCCAGGTCCAGCACCAAGGTCGCCGGATCACGCGGGAACTGCCCGGCAGGATCCAGCATCGCCCAGATCTGATCGCTGAGGTTCAGCCCGACCAGACGCGTCAGCAGCGCGAAATCGGCCGGCTTGTCGGTCGGCAGCAGGGGCATCTGCATGCGGAACTCGACTTCTTCCAGCGCGGCGTCCAGCGTGGGCAGGGGGATTTCCGGCCCGCTGATCGAAATCGCCGTGTCCGTGCTGGCCACGGCATAGGTCATGCCATCCTCGCCCAGGGCAAAATCCAGCGCCCCCGAGGCCGAGCGCGTATCGATGGTGGTTGTATCGCCCGCCTCGACCACGTTCATGCGGTATTCCATGCCGCCGTGGGTCAGCCCGCCGGTGATGTCCAGCCCCGCGCGCAGCATGTCGGCCAGCTCGCCATTGGCTGCGGCATCGGGCAGCGCCCCCTTGGAGGTGGAACTGATGTCGCGGATCTGCGCCGTGATCGCGCCGCGGCTGCCATCGTCGGGGTTGAGGCCGGACACGCTCAGGGTCATGCGGTCGGCGTCAAACGCACTGTCAAAAAACTGCCGCGCAGCGCCCTTTTCCACCAGATAGCGGCCAGTGCCCTGGGCGATAACCATATCCAACACGGCGTCCACGGCTGCGCCGTCCACCAACAGGCGGTCCAGCGTCACGCCGATCTCGGGCGCGCTGAAATCGTAACGGATCGCCTGGGGCACGCCGCTTGCCACCAGCGACAGGCCGGGCTGGCGCACGGTCATGTTCAGCTCGACCTTCTCGCCCTCGTCCGATCGGCCGGTTGCCATGATCGGAAAGGCCGGCGCCATGGCGATGGTCACACTGCCGTCGTTTTCCTCGGTAAAGGCGATGCTGCCAAGGGCGACGGTGGAACTGCCCCCATCGGGCATGGCCGCGGAAATCGTCAGGTCGCTGACCGTCAGCGTGCGCCCGCTGCGCGCCTCGGTGCCGCGCACGGTCTGGCCCGTCCCGGTGACCACACCTTTCCATGCCGCCCAGACCTGGTCGGCGGTCACATCGGCATGGGCGGGGGCCGCAAGGCACAATCCACCGGCAACAATCCCGGCGGCGGCCATCTTGAATCGGGTCATCGCAAATCATCCCTGTTGGTGCGTTGGCGCAAGCTTCGGCCCTTGCCCGGCCCAAGTCAACGGAACGTTGCGCTGGCCTGCCCGCCACGGCTGGGCTAGAGCAGAGGGCAGAGAGAGGGGCAGGCGACGGAGGGGAAAATGACCGACCTGACGGGCAAGAGCGTGCTGATTACCGGGGCAAGCCGCGGCATCGGTGCGGCGGCCGCGCGGACCTTTGCCGAGGCGGGCGCGCATGTGGCGCTGGCCGCGCGCAGCGAAGAGGCGATCACCACCATCGCCCGCGAAATCGGGCCGGGGGCCATCGCGCTGCCCTGTGACGTGGCCGATTTCGGGCAGGTGTCCGACGCGGTGCGCGCTGTGGTCAAGAGCTTTGGCAAGATCGACGTTCTGGTGAACAACGCCGCCGTGATCGACCCGATCGCCCACATCGCGACCGTCGATCCGGCGGATTGGGCCCGCGCGATGGACATCAACCTGAAGGGCGTGTTCCACGGCATCCGTGCGGCCATGCCGGTGATGGCGGCGATGGGCGGCGGCACGATCCTGACCGTCAGTTCCGGCGCCGCCCACAACCCGCTGGAGGGCTGGAGCGCCTATTGCACCACCAAGGCGGGGGCGGCCATGCTGACCCGCTGCGCCGACCTGGAGGGGCGCGAGGACGGCATTCGCGCCATGGGCCTGTCGCCGGGCACCGTGGCCACCGACATGCAGCGCGACATCCGCGACAGCGGCGTGAACCCGGTCAGCCGACTGGACTGGTCCGAGCATATCCCGCCCGCCTGGCCCGCCCGTGCGCTGGTCTGGATGTGCACGCCGGACGCGGATGAATTCATCGGACAAGAGGTATCGCTGCGCGAACGCGCGATCCGCCGCCGCGTGGGGCTCGAGGCATGATCGAGATCGAGCGCGCCGAGGGGCGCTGGACCGTCATCATCAACCGCCCCGACAAGGCCAATTCCCTGACCCGGGACATGTTGTCCGGGCTGGCCGACCTGGCCGAAGAGGCCGCCCGCGAAAACGTCGCCGCCTTTGTGCTGACAGGCCGGGGCAAGGTGTTTTCCGCAGGCGCCGACCTGGACGAGGCCCGCGCCGGGCTGGCGACCGATCCCGTCTGGGAACGACTGTCGGGGGCCATCGCGGCGCTGCCGGGCCTGTCCATCGCGGCGCTCAACGGCACGCTTGCGGGGGGCGCCTTTGGCATGGCGCTGGCCTGCGATCTGCGGCTGGCGGTGCCGGGGGCCAGATTCTTTTACCCGGTGATGAAACTGGGCTTCCTGCCGCAACCCTCGGACCCCGGGCGGTTGGCCGCACTGGTGGGGCCTGCCCGGGCCAAGCTGTTGTTGATGGGCGGGGCAAAGATCACGGCGGATGAGGCCTATGCCTTCGGCCTGGTCGATCTCGTGGTGCCGGGTGAAGAGATGGAAACCACGATCGACGCCCTGGTGGCCGACGCGATCGCCGCGCCGCCCCAGATTCGCGCGGGCATCAAGGCACTGTGCAACGGACGCCCCGCCTAACGCCGCCGCCGTGGCCCCGGTGTCTTGGAGTGAAAGCCGGGCGGGCGTTTCGCCACCCAGGCGGTGAACTTGGCGATACGGGGATGGGCGCGCAACGCGGCGATGGTGTTGTAGTCGCGGGCCAGTTCGGCCTCTGTCAGGGTGGCGTGGATTTCATTGTGGCAGATCTGGTGCAACAGGACAGTCGGCCCGCCCTTGCCGCCGCGCAGTTTCGGGGTCAGGTGATGCAGGCTTTGCTGCGCCTCGGGCGGGATCGGGCGGCCGCACAGCGGGCAGATCGGCACATCGCGGGTCATGGGCCAAGGATGGGCCACCGCGCGTGCCCGGGCAAGGGATGACGATGGGCGAAACAGTCCAGGCATTGGTGATCGGGGCAGGCCCGGCAGGGCTGATGGCGGCAGAGGTGCTGGGCGCGGCAGGCCATGCGGTGCTGCTGGCCGAGGCCAAACCCAGCCCCGCGCGCAAGTTTCTGATGGCCGGCAAATCCGGGCTGAACCTGACCCGGGCACAGCCGTTCGACGATTTCCTTTCCCATTACGCCGAGGCCGCCCCGCATCTGCACCCGATGCTGGCCGAATTCGGCCCCGATCAGGTCTGCGCCTGGGCCGAGGGGCTGGGCCAGCCCGTATTCACCGGCAGCACGGGGCGGGTATTTCCACGGGCGATGAAGGCCTCGCCGCTGTTGCGCGCCTGGCTGCGGCGGCTGGAAGGGCTGGGGGTGCGGCTGCGCACCCGCTGGCGCTGGATGGGCTGGGATGGGAACCGGGCGGTTTTCGACACGCCGGACGGGGTGCGGCAGGTGCAGGCGGGGGTGACGATCCTTGCCTTGGGGGGCGCCAGTTGGGCGCGGCTGGGATCGGACGGGCGATGGGCCGATCTGCTGGCCGGGGCGGGTGTGCCGCTGGCCCCGTTCCAGCCAGCCAATGCGGGGCTGCGGGTGGATTGGTCCGCGCCCATGGCCCGCGTCTTTGGCCAGCCGGTCAAGGGTGTGGCCCTGCGCGCGGGTGATGGTTCGTGGCACCGGGGCGAATTCGTGATCTCTGCCCGTGGGCTGGAGGGCGGCGGCATCTATGCCCTGACCCGCCCCTTGCGCGCGGGCGCGCCGCTGGTGGCCGACCTGATGCCCGACTGGCCGGTGGACAAGATCGTTCAGCGCCTGTCCCGCCCGCGCGGCAAGGCCAGCCTGTCCAACCACCTGCGCAAGGCGCTGCGGCTGGACCCGGTGCGGCTGGCCCTGCTGATGGAATTCGCCCGTCCGCTGCCCGAGGCGCCCGCCGATCTGGCGGCGCGGCTCAAGGCGCTGCCGATCCGCCACGCCGGGCCGCGCCCGCTGGACGAGGCGATTTCCACCGCGGGCGGTGTGTGCTGGGATGCGGTGGACGGCGACCTGATGCTGCACGCATGCCCGGGCACCTATCTGGCAGGCGAAATGCTGGATTGGGAGGCGCCGACGGGGGGCTATCTGCTGACCGCCTGTTTCGCCACCGGGCGTTGGGCCGGGCAGGCGGCGGCGCGGCGGCTGGCGGCGGGCTGAGCGGGCGTTACCCCCGCCGCGCCCCCAGCATCGCCAGCCGGATCAGGGCGCGTTCCATCACTGCCATCTGCGGCGCCTTCTGCGCGGAACGCAGCGTCAGATCGGTGTCGATCAGCAGGCCCAGCCCCTGTTCCAACTTTGCCACGCCCAGGTTTTGCGCCTGGCGCACCATGCGGTCGCGCGATTTGAAATGCACCGGCGGGCGCAGACGGCCGATGCCGCGGGCGGGGCCCTCGGGGTCGCTGGCGGCGGCATGCAGGGCGCGGTACTGGCGGGTGGCGGTGATGCACAGGGTGACCGGCGTCACCCCCTGCGCCTGAAGGCGGCGCAGCATCGGCCCGATCTCGGCGGCCTTGCCCTCTGCCACCGCATGGATCAGCGCGTCGGCCTCTCCCTCGACCGAGGCGGGCGCGCAGGCGGCGATATCCTCGGGTGTCAGGGGGGCGGGATCGTTCAGCTTGAACAGCGACAGCTTTTCCACCGTCTGGCTGAAATCCCCAGGATCCAGCGCCAGCGCCAGGTCGGTCAGCGCGCCCATCGCGGTACTGTCGGGCAGGGGCAGGCCGGCCTTGGTCAGCATCGCCTCGATCTCGTCCCGGCCGGGCGGGTCGTCGTAGATGCCGATGGCCAGCGCGTTGGCGTGCCCCTCGAACAGCTTGCGCAGGGCAGAGCGTGGCGTCAGTTGCCGGGCCGTTACCACCAGTTGCGCGTCGCCCTCGGCCCAGTCGCTCAGCGCGGCCTTGATCGTGTCGGCCAGCCCGTCGGCGGCGTCCTCGACGAAAACGACGCGGGGGCCTGGGAAAAAACCGCGTGCCTTGACCGCGTCGGCCAGGGCGGCCGGGTCGCTGCGCAACTCGCCTGCCATCATGCGGGTCAAGCGCATCTCTTCCTCGGCATTGGGGCCCAGAAGGTTGGCGATCAGCTCCTGCCGTTTCAGCGCCACGCGCATCGCATCCGCGCCGAACAGCAGAACCCCCGCCCGGTCAGGGTCGGGCCGGGTGAAATAGCGGGCAGCGTCGCGGCCCGACAGTTTCATGAGCGCCAGTCCGATGCCGTGACCAGCAGCCGCGACACCAGCTTGTCGGCCAGAATCACCATCAACCGATCCTCGGCGTCACGCTCTGCGGTCAGGGTGGCCAAGGTGCTGCCGGTGGCGGAATAGGCGGTAAAGCCGGTGATTTCGCCCGACCCCAGCACATCGCCGTCCAGGTTGCGCAACTGATAGCTCAGGCGGCCCGTCAGGTTGTAGCGCGTGGTTTCCTGTTTCGAGGTGATGCCCAGCCGGTCCGTGTCGGTTTCGACCCGATAGGACAGCCGGTAGGGCGCCGCCCCGGCCCGGCCCAACCGGTTTTCCAGCCGCTCGACCAGGGCGAATTCGGCCTTGGTGCCGGGGTCATCCACCGCGATCTGGCCGCGCAGCCCCTCTGCCGCGCCGCCCGGCCCATAGGCGGGGGCGAATCCGCAGCCCGCCACCAGTGCGGCGGCGGCCATCCCGGCCAGCAGGGTGCGGCGATCAGATAACGACATTGACGATACGGCCCGGCACGACGATCACCTTTTTCGGGGCGCCGCCCGCCAGCGCCTTCAACACAGCATCATCGGCCAGCGCCAGCTTTTCAACCTCGTCCTTCGGCATGTCCTTGGGTACCGTCAGTTCCGAGCGGCGCTTGCCGTTGACCTGGATCGGCAGGGTTACCGTATCCTCGACCAGCATGTCGGGATCGGTCTGCGGCCAGGGGGCGTTGGCAACCAGGCCCTGACCGCCCAGGATGTCCCAGATTTCCTCGGCCAAGTGGGGGGTCATGGGTGCCATAAGCTGGGCCATGACCATTGCGGCCTCTCGCCGCGCGGCAAGGCTGGCACTGGATTTCGCTAACGTGTTCGTGAAAGCATACAATTTCGCGACCGAGGTATTGAAGCCAAAGCTTTCAATGCCCATTGTCACGTCGTGCACTGTTCGATGCAGGGCGCGGCGCAGGGCAAGGTCGTCTCCCCCAACTGCTGCCGCGCCCTTCGCGTTTTGGGGCACTTCCGATTCGTAGGCCGCGATGCCGCCGCCCTGTTCCATTTCCTCGGCGATGCCGTTGGCGATGCGCCAGACCCGGCCCAGGTGTTTATAGGCGGCCTCGGCCCCTGCGGCGGTCCATTCCACGTCGCGTTCCGGCGGGCTGTCGGACAGCATGAACCAGCGCGCGGTATCGGCGCCGAACGATTCGATGATGTTCACCGGATCGACGACGTTCTTTTTCGATTTCGACATCTTGGCCGAGGGGATGGTTTCCACCGCCGCGCCCGTGGTCTTCAGCTTGCCACCCTCGACATCCTCGGGCAGGTGATAGACCGGGCGGTCGTTTTCATCCCGCGTCAGATAGATTTCATGCGTCACCATCCCTTGGGTGAACAGCGCGTCGAACGGCTCTTTCGCCTTGGCCGGCAGGTGCCCGGTGATGTGCATCGCGCGGGCAAAGAAGCGGGAGTAGAGCAGGTGCAGAATCGCATGCTCGATCCCGCCGATATACTGGTCCACGTTCATCCAGTACTCGGCCTCGGCCATATCGGTCGGCGTGTCGGCCCGCGGCGCGGTAAAGCGGGCGTAGTACCAAGACGAATCCACGAAGGTATCCATCGTGTCGGTTTCCCGCCGCGCGGGCGCCCCGCATTTCGGACAGGTGCAGGCGGCCCAGGTCAGGTGCCGGTCCAGCGGGTTGCCCGGCTGGTCAAAGGACACGTCGTCGGGCAGCCGAACAGGCAGGTTTTCCTTTTTCTCGGGTACCACGCCGCAGCTGTCGCAATGGACCACCGGGATCGGGCAGCCCCAGTAGCGCTGGCGCGAGATGCCCCAGTCGCGCAGGCGGAACTTGGTCACGCCGTGGCCCACGCCGTTTTCCTCGCAGAACCGAATCGCGGCCTCGATGGCCTGTTCGCCGGTGGCGACCTCGTCCCAGGCAAAGGCCTTCAGCCACTTCACCTTTTCGGTCTTGGGGGGCACGAAAGCCTCATCCCCGACCGGCTGGCCGTTTTCCAGCGCGACGAAGGTGTCGGTCACCGGCAGGTCGTATTTCCGCGCGAAATCCAGGTCGCGCTGGTCGTGGGCCGGGCAGCCAAAGATCGCGCCGGTGCCGTAATCCATCAGGATGAAATTGGCGATGTAGACCGGCAATTCCCATGCGGTGTCAAAGGGATGGCGCACGCGCAGGCCGGTATCCAGGCCGCGTTTCTCGGCCTTTTCCAGCTCTTCCTCGGACGTGCCCAGGCGGCGGCATTCGGCGCAGAATTCCGCCACCTTGGGATCGTCGCGTTCCAGCGCCTTGGCCAGCGGGTGATCGGGGGAAATACCGACGAAGCTGGCCCCCATCAGCGTATCGGGGCGGGTGGTATAGACCTCGATCCGGTCGAAATCGTGCGGTGCGTCGATCAGCGAAAACGCCATTTCCAGACCGCGCGATTTGCCGATCCAGTTGCGCTGCATCAGCTTGACCTTCTCGGGCCAGTTATCCAGCCCGTCCAGCGCCTCCAGCAACTCTTCGGAGAAGTCCGAAATCTTGAAGAACCACTGCGTCAGCTCGCGCCGTTCCACCAGCGCGCCGGATCGCCAGCCGCGCCCGTCCTCGACCTGTTCGTTGGCCAGAACGGTCATGTCCACCGGATCCCAGTTGACCACCGCGTTCTTTCGATAGACCAGGCCCGCGTGCAGCATGTCGATGAACATCGCCTGCTGCTGGCCGTAGTATTCGGGGTCGCAGGTGGCGAATTCGCGGGTCCAGTCGATCGACAGGCCCAGCGGTTTCATCTGGTCGCGCATGTCGGCGATGTTGCCGTAGGTCCAGTCCTTGGGGTGGCCGCCCCGTTCCATCGCGGCGTTTTCCGCGGGCATCCCGAAGGCATCCCAGCCCATCGGGTGCAACACGCTGAAACCGCAAGAGGATTTATAGCGCGCCACCACGTCGCCCATGGTGTAATTGCGCACATGCCCCATGTGGATTCGGCCAGAGGGGTAGGGGAACATCTCCAGCACGTAATACTTGGGCCGGTCCGCGTCGCGTTTCGCCAGGAAGGTGCCGTCGGCCTCCCATGCTTGCTGCCACCTCGGCTCGATCTCGCGGGGATTGTAGCGCGCCATTTTGCGGTCCTATGCTTTCGGTCAAACGCCGGGCGCGATGGCCCGGCGTCGTGCATAGTCATGTGGGGCGGGGCCGTCCAGAGGGGGGATCGCCGCTTGCGCCCGCCTACTGAATCGACAGATCCAGATTGTAGGCCACGGTTTTGCCCGTGTCGCGGTCGTTGCCCATCAGGTAGACCCGGATGGTATAGGGGCCGTCCTGCGGCAGCGTGACCAGCGCGCGGTTGCCCGACATCGCACCGTTATAGATGGCATAGCCCTGGCTGCCCGGCGACAGGATGTTGAAATAGACCGTTCCGTATCCGTCGGTGACGGTGGCATCCAGCGCTGCGAACATCTGCTGGCCGCCGCGCGCCCGCAATACATAGTCGGCATAGCGTTGCCCGGTGATGCTGCCGCTGATCATCGTGCCGAAGCTGCCCGGTGCGAAACGGACCTCTGTCACCGTCTGGGCGTGCGATGCCGGCGCTGTCAGCGCGGCCAGGCAAAATGCGCCGACCCCCAGAATGCCGTGCAAGACGGGTGCCACCATCTGTCTGGACTCCTGCTATATATGCGGAGATCAGCCTAGCATGGATCGGGCGCGCGCGCCCGTGTCAGAGTTTGCTGTCGCGGATGCGCAACTGGCGGGCACGGGTCAGGATCGCGTCCTCTACCGCGCGGGTGGTTGCGGCATCGACCGGCCCGCCGCGCGTGTTCAGCGCCAGTTTCAGCGACCGCGCATCCAGCGCGGGATCCTGCACATAGACGGTGGCGCGATAGGCGCGCCCGCCGCCCGGCGGCGTGCCATAGCCGGTGACGATCACACCGGAAAACGGATCGACCGACTGAATCGGCAGGAAGTTCAGGATTTCTAGCGAGGCCTGCCAGATATACTTGTTCACCGCGACGGTGGTGTTGGGGTCGTCGTCGTTGTTGAACAGATCCCAGATGGTCGAACGGTTCCGGGCGCCCTCTTCGCGACCGGGGATGTTGGCATTCTGGCGCTCGATGACCGCCTGCCTGTCCTCGGGGCTGCGTTCGGGGAACAGGCCCCCACCACACCCGGCCAGCGCCGAGGTCAGGATCGCAAGCGTCGCGATGCGGGAAAAGCTGTAAAAGGTCATGCAAACCGCCCCTGTTCGATCCCCCTGGTCTTTAGCCGAGGGCGCGGGATGGAACAAGGTTTTTCCCTTTCCCGCCAAGGTGGCGGGCCCCGTGCTGCGGTGTGGCAAAGCTGCATCAATCCGCGGCGCCCTGAACCCCCGGGGTCGCGTCCGCTTGCATTTGGGGGGGGGAAGCGCGACACAGCCAACATACTCAGTTCGGATGCTCCGACCTGAGGTGCATCTTAAATGAATGAGGGAAAACCATGAAAAAGGTTCTCTTCGCGACCACCGCTCTGGTTGCTTCGACCGGCTTCGCCGCCGCGCAAGGCATTGACATCGGCGCCAGCGTCGAAATGGGCGTCGTTGGTGGCGGCAACAACACCGGTGTGAACAACACCCAGTTCCACACCTCGACCACCATCAACTTCTCGGCTGAAGGTGAAACCGACGGCGGCCTGACCTACGGCTTCAACATCCGTGCCGACGCCGACGGCCGTGGCATCAACGGCGCCACCACCTGGGACAACGAATACGCCTACATCTCGGGTGTGTTTGGCACCCTGACCCTGGGTGAAACCGACGGTGCCGTCGACAAGCGCATCACCGAAGGCGTGGGCAACCCGGGCTCGATCGCTGACGACGAAACCACCCACATCGGCTACATGGGTTCGTTCGGCGACGGCGCCTACGACAACCAGATCCTGCGCTACGACTACGACTTCGCCGGCTTCGGCATCTCGCTGTCGACCGAGCTGGACGACACCGACACCGTCGATGACGGCTACGCGGTTGCCGTGTCCTACGACACCGAGTTCTCGGGCGTTGGCGTTGGCTTCGGCCTGGGCTACCAGAGCCTGGAATCGGACGGCACCTACATCCCGGGCAACCTGGGCAACTACTTCGCCGTCGCTCTGCCGGTTGGCACCGATGTCGAAATCGTCGCCGTCAGCGTCGATCTGGACTTCAACAACGGCTTCGTTGCTGGTCTGGCCTACTCGCAGTGGGACCTGCCGGGTGCCGACGTCGACCACATCCAGGTTTCTGCCGGCTACACCTTCGACGCCTTCTCGATCGGCGCGAACTACGGCCAGTATGACCTGCCCGCCGGCTTCGGCACCGTCGAAGGCTACGGCCTGGCCGCGTCCTACGACCTGGGTGGCGGCGCTGCCGTGCACTTCGGCTACGGCGACAGCAGCTGGAGCACCGTTCTGGATCCGGCCTCGATCTCCGGCACCGACGCTGGCCAGGAAACCTGGTCGCTGGGTATCGCGATGTCCTTCTAAGTTCTTCGGAACTTGGAGTACGGGAAGAGCGGGCCATTGGCCCGCTCTTTTCATATCCGGGTGGCAAATCGACATCCAACCGGGCGCGTGTTATCTGCGGCGCAGACCGGACAAGGATGGACCGCGCCCGATGTTGCCCCTCTCAGCCCCCCAGGTGAAACAACTGTTGTCCGAGGCCGCGCAGCGGCTGGCCGCGGGCGACCCCGATGCTGCGCAGGCGCGGCTGGACCGTGTGTTGCAGGCCCAGCCCGACCTGCCCGAGGCGCGGTTTCAGATGGGCCGCGTGGCGCTGGCCCGCGGCAATCCCGGCGCCGCCTGCACCCAGTTCGACCGTGCCGCCCACGCCCGCCCCAAGGAACCCGCGATCTGGCAGGCCTGGGCGCAGGCCGCCAACGCCACCGGGGACAAGGCCGCCGCCAAGACCCTGTTGAAACGCGCGCGCGCCGCCGGTCTGGACCGCGCCACCCTGGCCGCGCTGGACCGCGCGGTCAGTGGGGCCGCACCGCGCGCGCCGAAACTGGGCAAGCTGCCACCGCAACAGGTGCAGGCGCTGGTCGCGCTGGTCAATTCCGGCAAGCTGGCCGAGGCCGAATCGCGCGCCCGAACCTTGCGCGGGCAATATCCGGGCGTTGCGATCCTGGCCGACATCCATGCCAATGCCCTGGCCCGGCTGGGACAGGTGGACGCCGCACGCAAGGCGCATGAGGACGCGCTGCGCCTGGACCCGGATTTCCTGGAGGCGCGGATTGCCTATGGCCGGTTCCTGCTGCAACAGGGCGCCGCGGCAGAGGGGCTGCCCCACCTGCGCCGCGCGGTGGCGTTGGCCCCGAAATCCGCGCCCGCGCTGATCGCCCTGGGCCATGCGCTGACCCGGCTGGGCCTGACCGAAGAGGCGGTCGAGGTGCTGGGCCGCGCCGCCCGCCACCAGCCCAAATCCCCCGAACCGCAGGCGCAACTGGGCCACGCCCATCTGAAGGCGCGCGATTTCGCCGCCGCGGCCAAGGCGTTCAAACGCGCCGTCGCCCTGGGGGATACGCGGGTTGCCACCCTTGAGGCGCTGGCCCAGGCGCTGGATGGGGCCGGCGATCCCGAGGGTGCCCTGGCCGCCCATGACAAGGCGGTCGCCGTCGCCCCCGACCGCGCCGATGTCCATGGCCGCCGCGCGATCCAGTTGCAGCAGATGGGCCGCTTCGACGAGGCCGAGGCCGGGTTTCGCCGTGCCCTGACGCTGGACCCGGACAGCGGGGAACCCTATCGCCTGCTGGTCGCGGGCCGCAAACTGGCCGGGGACGACCCGCTGATCCAGGATATGGAAACGCTTTACGCCCGCGAGGGGCTGAGCGATCACAGCCGGATGAACCTGGCCTTCGCGCTGGCCAAGGCGATGGAGGATTCGGGCCAGCACGACCGCGTCTTTGGCTATCTGCATCCCGCCAACGCCCTGATGCGAAAGATTTATCCCTATGACATCGCGGACCGCCGCGCCGAGCTGGACCGGATCAAGGCCGCCTGTGCCGGCACCGATTTCACCGCGCGGCAGGTCGCGGGGGCGACCGCGTATGCGCCGATCTTCGTCACCGGGATGCCGCGTTCGGGCACGACGCTGGTGGAACAGATCATCGCCAGCCATTCCCGCGTCACGGGGGGCGGCGAACTGGGCTACCTGGCGAACGAGGCGCTAAGCTTGATGGCCGACGGGGCAGGGGGGCTGCGCCCGGTGTCCGACCTGGACGATGCGGAACTGGCCGGGCTGGGCCGCAAGACAGAGGCGCATTTCCGTATGCGCCTGCCCGGATCGGATATCGTCACCGACAAGTCGATCCAGACCTATTCGGTGGCCGGTGTTGCCCAGCTTGCCCTGCCGAACGCGAAAATCGTGGTGGTCCATCGCGACCCGCGCGATACCTGCCTGTCGATCTACAAGAACATCTTTGCCGAGGGCGCGCATCGCTATGCCTACAACCTGCGCGACCTGGGACTGTATTACCGGATGTTTCTTGAACTGGTGGCGTTCTGGCGCGAAAAGCTGCCCGGACGTTTGTACGAAATCCGCTATGAGGATCTGATCGCCGACCCAGAGGGGCAGGCGCGCGCGCTGATCGATGCCTGCGGGCTGGACTGGCAGGACGCGTGCCTGAACTTTCACCAGACCCGGCGGCAGGTAAAGACGCTGAGCCTGCAGCAGGTGCGCCAGCCGATCTACCGCTCGTCCATGAAGGCATGGCAGCGATACGAGGATGAGCTGGCCGAACTGGTCGAGGCCCTGGGCGATGCGGTCGAGGAAGGAACAGAGAATGGGGCTTGAGGATATTCGCCAAAAGGTCGCCCGCGCTGAGGCAGAGGCCGGGCGTGCGCCGGGATCGGTCACGCTGATCGCCGTGTCCAAGGTTCAGCCGCTGGACCGGGTAGAGGCCGTGCTGGAACAGGGTCACCGCATCTTCGGCGAAAACAAGGTGCAAGAGGCGCAGGGTAAATGGCCCGATTTCAAGGCGCGATTCGACGGGGTGGAATTGCACCTGATCGGGCCGCTGCAATCCAACAAGACCCGCGTAGCGGTAGACCTGTTCGACGCGATCCATTCCGTGGACCGGCCGAAACTGGCCCGCCGCCTGGCCGATCACGCGCAGGAACTGGGGGCCAGCCCGGACATCTTTATCCAGGTGAACACCGGGGAAGAGCCGCAAAAGGCCGGTATCCTGCCCGCCGATGCGGATGATTTCATTGCCGAATGCCGCGCGATGGACCTGCCCCTGCGCGGGCTGATGTGCATCCCGCCCGTAGACGAAACCCCCAGCCTGCACTTTGCCCTGCTGGCCAAGATCGCCGAACGCAACGGTCTGTCGGGGCTGTCGATGGGGATGAGCGCCGATTTCGAACAGGCGATTGCGCTGGGGGCCACCCATGTCCGGGTCGGCAGCGCGATCTTTGGCGCGCGCGACTACGGCTAGGCCACAATCAGGCGGGTGCCGGGCGCAATCCGCGCGGCCACCCACCGCAGGTGATCGCCGTGCAGGGCGATGCAGCCCTCTGTCGGGTGGTGCGGCTTGCGCCATTGATGGACGAAGATCGCCGATCCCCGCCCCGGCATGGCGCGGGGCCAGTTCCAGTCGGTCAGCAGCACCAGATCATACAGCGGATCGGCCCGGCGCAGCCGTTCGTGGCTGTGGGGATAGGGCGCACGGACCATCTGGTTATAGGCCGCATCGCCCGGATCGTCAGACCACAGATCGCCCGGCCCGATGGGCATCGCCCAACCCGCAGGACGGGCCATCCGGTCGGGACGATACAGCATCCCCACGATCCGGTGTGTGCCGCGCGGGGTCGCGCCATCGCCCTCGCGCTTGGTGCCGGTCACGCCGCCGCGCCCGATGGAACAGGGAAACCGCCGCCCGCAAAACCGCAGGTGAGTCGGGGTCAGGACAAGATCTGTATGCCGCATGCTGCGATCCTGCCCCGGCGCGCGGCGGGGAAAAAGGGGCTGCCTTGAGCCGCATCAAGAAAACCTGCGCCCCACGTGGTAGGCTACCCCCACGAGGAGAGTTCAAGGAGGACCCCATGGAACCGTCGAAAGTGATGGACTACGCCCGCGCGCTGTTCGAGGCCCATGGCGACAAGGCCGAAGCCGAGGCCGCGCAAAAGGCCGCCACCCTGGAAGCGCAAGGAGAGGCTGCACAAGCCGATACCTGGCGCAAGGTGCAGGCCGCCATCAAGGAAATGCGCGCGCCCCACCAGGGCTGACGCGCGTTACAGCATGTGCCCGGACTTTGCCGCCTTGGTGGCAAGGTAGTGGGCGTTTTCTGCCGTGCAGCCGACCTTCAGCGGGACGCGTTCGGTCACGTCGATTCCATTGGCCTGCATCATCTCGATCTTGGCGGGGTTGTTGGTCATCAGCCGGACGGCGGAAAACCCCATCTCGCGCAGGATGCCGGACCCGATTCGGAAATCGCGTTCGTCATCCTCAAACCCCAGACGGTGGTTGGCCTCGACCGTGTCGAAGCCCTGATCCTGCAACGCATAGGCGCGCATTTTGTTGGCAAGGCCGATGCCGCGCCCCTCTTGGTTCAGGTACAGCAGCACGCCCGCGCCCTCGGCCCCCATCTGGGCCAGGGCGGCCTGCAACTGCGCCCCGCAATCGCATTTCAGGCTGCCCATCAGATCGCCGGTGAAACAGGCCGAATGCAGGCGTGCCAGCACGGGTTCCTTGCGGGACGGGGTGCCGATTTCCACGGCGTAATGTTCCTCGCTGCCATCGGCGGGGCGAAAGACATGCACGCGGCCCGCACGCGACACCGCCAGCGGCACGCGGGCGGCGACCACCTGTTCCAGCGTGGTGCCCTGGGTCTGGGCGGCGGTGGCCTCGGCCTCGGTCACGCGGGTCAGGCCGTTTCGGGCGGCAAAGTCCACCGCGTCGTCCAGGTCCAGCGCCAGGATGGCGGGCAGCAGCCGGGCCGATTTCGCCAGCCCGATCGCGGCGCGATGCGGGTCCGCATCGCCGCTGCGCACCGATTCGAATGGGCCCAGCAGGGGGCGGTCCAGATCGTTTGCGGGTTCGGCCACGCTGCGCACCCAATCGGGGGCGACATCCGCAGGCAGGCGTAGCCGGGCGATGTCGTCGTCATAGGCACGCGCCTTCAGCGTTTCGGCCCGGCGCGCGGTGATGGCCAGAACCGGCTGCCCGTCCAGGGCGCGCAGCGCGGCCAGCCGTTCGGGCACCAGCGTTTCGGCGGCCAGTACCAGCAAGGGCCCCACCACCACCGGCACCCCCATCCGCATGTCGCCCCGCGCGCGGGCAAGTCGTTCGGTGCTGTCGGGTCCAAGGGGCATGGGCGTTCCTTTCCGTTCGGCGTTGGTCTAGCGCCAAAGGCGACAGATATGAAACAAAACCCTGCTCTGCCACACGCTCGCGTGAAAACCTTGTTGCAAATCTTGTCCCCGCGCGGCGCCTGCGCATCTGAAAGGCAGATTTACAGGGAGAGAGTCCATGGCGAACCTGAAAAAGATCCTGCTGGTCGACGATGACGAGGACCTGCGCGAAGCGCTGAGCGAACAACTGGTCACCACCGAGGATTTCGACGTGTTCGAGGCCGGCAATGGCGCCGAGGCGTTGGAAAAGGCCAAAGAGGCGCTGTACGATCTGGTGATCCTGGACGTGGGCCTGCCCGATACCGACGGGCGCGAGCTGTGCCGCCTGCTGCGCAAGCAGAACGTCAAATGCCCGATCCTGATGCTGACCGGCCATGACAGCGACGCCGATACGATCCTGGGGCTGGACGCGGGTGCCAACGACTATATCACCAAGCCGTTCAAGTTCCCCGTCCTGCTGGCCCGTATCCGCGCACAGCTGCGCCAGCACGAACAGTCCGAGGATGCGGTTTTCCCGCTGGGGCCCTACACCTTCAAGCCGGCGATGAAGATGCTGATCTGCGAAGACGACCGCAAGATCCGCCTGACCGAGAAGGAAACCAACATCTTGAAATTCCTGTACCGCGCGTCCGAGGGCGTTGTGCCGCGCGATGTGCTGCTGCACGAGGTTTGGGGATACAACGCGGGCGTGACGACCCACACGCTGGAAACCCATATCTACCGCCTGCGCCAGAAGATCGAGCCCGACCCCTCCAACGCGCGTCTGCTGGTCACGGAATCGGGCGGCTACCGTCTGGCGGCCTAAGGGTTTCGCAGGCCGAATGCCCGGCTTGCGGTGACCGCAAGCCGTGGCCGTCTGTCCCGTGCGGCCGGGTTCGGGCTTTGTTAAGCCAGCCCCGGAAACAACGACACGGGGCAATCCGATGAACGAAATCCTGAATGCGATCAGTGGCCTTGTATGGGGGCCGCCGGTCCTGGTGCTGCTGCTGGGTACGGGTCTGTACCTGACATTGCGGCTGGGGTTCCTGCCGCAGCGCAAGCTTGGCTATGGCTTTCGCATGCTCTTTCAGGGGCGCAAGGGCCAGGAAGGGGCAGAGGGTGAGATCACGCCGTTCCAGGCGCTGACGACGGCGCTGTCGGCAACCATCGGCACCGGCAACATCGCCGGGGTGGCGACGGCGATCTTTCTGGGCGGTCCGGGCGCGGTGTTCTGGATGTGGCTGACCGCGCTGGTCGGGATGGCCACCAAATACGCCGAGGCCGTTCTGGCCGTCCAGTTCCGCGAAACCGACGAACGTGGCCGCTATGTGGGCGGGCCGATGTATTACATCCGTAACGGGCTGGGGGCCAAATGGCGCTGGCTGGCGTGGCTCTTCGCCTTCTTCGCCACGATTGCGGCCTTCGGCATCGGCAATACGGTGCAGGCGAATTCGGTCGCGCGCGCGGTCGAGGGGACGTTCGGCGTGCCCTACCTGTGGACCGGGCTGGCCCTGGCGGCGGTGGTCTTCGTGGTCATCATCGGCGGCGTCAAGCGGATCGGCCGGGTGGCCGAAACCCTGGTGCCGCTGATGGCGATCCTTTACGTCATCGGGGCGCTGGCGATCCTGGCGGTCAACATCACCGACGTTCCCGCGGCGCTGGGGCTGATCGTCAGCGATGCGTTCACCGGCACGGCGGCGACCGGCGGTTTCGCCGGGGCGGCGGTCATGGCGGCGATCCGCTTTGGCGTGGCGCGCGGCGTGTTCTCGAACGAGGCGGGGCTTGGCTCTGCCCCCATCGCGCATGCCGCGGCGCTGACCGACGATCCGGTGCGGCAGGGCAATGTGGCGATGCTGGGCACCTTTATCGACACGATCCTGATCTGCACCATGACCGCGCTGGTCATCATCACCACCGGCGCCTGGACCAGCGGTGAAACTGGGGCGGAACTGTCCGCGCTGGCGTTCCAGACCGGCCTGGCCGGGGGCGACCTGATCGTCAGCCTGGGCCTGATCGTGTTCGCCTTCACCACCATGCTGGGGTGGAGCTATTACGGCGAGCGTGCCGCCGAATACCTGTTCGGCGTCAAGGTGATCCTGCCCTTCCGCCTGCTGTGGGTCGCGGCCATCGTGCTGGGTGCGGTGGCCAACCTAGGCGTGGTGTGGGTTGTGGCCGACATCATGAACGCGCTGATGGCCATCCCCAACCTGATCGCGCTGATCGCGCTCAGCGGCACCGTCGCGGCGGTGACGCGCGCCTATTGGCGCAAGCAACGGGCCTGACACCCGGCCCCGGTCCGTCCCGCCGCATTCTGTCGGCGGGGCGGATCGCCCGGGCGGTTGCCGCGGTCGGCGCCGCGCAGTAGCGTGCCGCTCGTCGCTGTCAGCCGGAGCCCGCCCCATATGCCCTTTACCCTTGCCACCTGGAACATCAACTCGGTCCGCCTGCGCGCAGGGCTGGTGGAACGGCTGCTGCGCGAAGAGGCACCCGATATCCTGTGCCTGCAGGAATGCAAAAGCCCGGTGGACAAGATGCCCCTGGAGGGGTTCGCCGCCCTGGGCTACGGCCATGTCGTGGCGCGCGGGCAAAAGGGATATAACGGCGTTGCGATCCTGTCGCGCCTGCCCTTGCAGGATGCGGGCGATCTGGATTTCGCCGGTCTGGGCCAGGCCCGCCATGTCGCCGCGCGGCTGGAGGATGGCACCGTCATTCACAATTTCTACGTGCCCGCCGGGGGCGATGTGCCCGACCGCGCGGTGAACGAGAAATTCGGCCAAAAGCTCGACTACCTGACCGACATGCGCGACTTCTTCCGTGACAGCCGCCCCGACCGCGCCATCCTGGTCGGCGATCTGAACATCGCCCCCCGAGAGGACGACGTCTGGTCCCACAAGCAGTTGCTGAAGGTGGTCAGCCACACGCCCATCGAGGTGGAACATCTGGGCAACGCGCAAGCGGCCGGTCACTGGGTCGACGTGACCCGCGCCGACATCCCCCAGGGGCAGCTTTATTCCTGGTGGTCCTACCGCGCCCGCGACTGGGACGCCGCCGACAAGGGCCGCCGCCTGGATCACGTCTGGGCCAGCCCCGACATCGCACAGGCCGCCCATTCCAGCCGCATCCTGCGCGCCGCGCGCGGCTGGGACAAACCCAGCGACCACGCCCCGGTCTTTGCAACCTTCGATCTATAGGGATTGGCCCTTGGGTTTTGGCCCCGCGCGTCACATATAGGGCGCAAATCCTCAGACAGGAGGCAAGGACATGCTGGAACTTGGTGGAAATGGCGCCGCGGCGCCCAACGGTGACCTGATCAAGGACATCTCAGAGGCGACCTTCATGCAGGACGTGATCGAGACCTCGAAAGAGGTGCCCGTGATCGTCGATTTCTGGGCGCCCTGGTGCGGCCCGTGCAAAACGCTGGGCCCCGCGCTGGAAAAGGCCGTGACCGAGGCGCGCGGCAAGGTCCGCATGGTCAAGGTCAACGTTGACGAAAACCAGCAGATCGCCGCGCAACTGCGCATCCAGTCGATCCCGACGGTCTATGCCTTTGCCAACGGCCAGCCGGTGGACGGGTTCCAGGGCGCGCTGCCGGCCTCGGAACTCAAGGCGTTCATCGACCGGGTGGTGCAGGCCGCCGGCGGAGAGGCCGGCGGCGGCCTGGCCGAGGCCGTGGAGGCCGCCGAGGCGATGCTGGCCGAAGGCGCGGTCGTCGATGCCGCCCAGACCTTTGCCGCGATCCTGGGCGAGGATCCGCAAAACGCCGCCGCCCATGGCGGCATGATCCGCGCACATCTGGCCCTGAAAGAGGTCGAAAAGGCGGAACAACTGCTGGCCGCCGTCCCGCGCGAAATCGTCAGCGCCCCGGAAATCGAGGCCGCCCGCGCCCAGGTCGAACTGGCCCGCCAGGCGGCCGAGGCCGGGCCGCTGGACGAATTGCGCGCCGCCGTCGATCACGACCCGGACAATCACCAGGCCCGCTTCGACCTGGCCACCGCACTGCATGCGGCCGGCGATGTCGAAGAGGCGGTCGAACAGTTGCTGGAGCTTTTCCGTCGCGACCGCGAGTGGAACGACGGCGCGGCCAAGGACCAGCTGTTCACCATTTTCGATGCGCTGACGCCGCAGGATCCCATCGTGCTGAAAGGCCGCAGGAAACTGTCGTCGATGATATTTGCCTGAGGGGACGCGCGGCCTAGCTTGCCTTTCATGTTGAAAGCGCCCGACCTGCCCGACACCATCCCCCTGTTCCCGCTTCCGGGCGCGCTGCTCTTGCCGCGCGCCCGCCTGCCTCTGCACATCTTCGAGCCGCGCTACCTGGCGATGCTGGACGATACGCTGAAGACATCTCACCGGCTGATCGGAATGATCCAGCCGCGCGAGGTGCCCGGCGGCGAGGCCAAGTTGCACGCGATCGGCTGCGCCGGTCGCGTGACCGGCTTTTCCGAAACCGAGGACGGGCGCTATATGGTGACCCTGTCGGGCGTGTCGCGCTTTCGCATCCTGCGCGAACAGGCCGGGTTCAGCCCCTACATCAAGGCCGACATCTCGTGGGAGGGGTTCGCGCGCGACCTCGGTCCGGGCGAAACGGACCCCGGTTTCGACCGCAAGCCGTTACTGGCCCTGCTCGGCCGCTTTTTCGACAGCCGTGGCCTGTCCACCGACTGGGACAGCCTGGCCGAGGCCGAGGAAGAATTGCTGATAAACTCGCTTTCCATGCTGTGCCCCTTTGCGCCAGAGGATAAACAGGCCCTGCTTGAGGCCCCGTCGCTGGCCACGCGGCGGGAAACACTGGTAACCCTGATCGAGTTTGCCCTGCGCAGCGGCAGCGACGAGGAGACGATTCAATGACCGATACCATCCAGGCCGACCGCAAGATGCTGGAATCGCTGGTCTGCCCCGTGACACACGCGCCCCTGGCCTATGACGCCGAGCGACAGGAACTGATCTCGCGCGCCGCGCACCTGGCCTTTCCGATCCGGGGCGGCATTCCGATCATGCTGGTCGATGAGGCGCGCAAGCTGGACTGATCCGTCCTGCGGTCCTGCGCCATCCCCCTCTTCTTCTTGGCGAAAATACCCTGGGGGTCCGGGGGCAACGCCCCCGGCGGGTCGCCTTGGCGCCAGCCAAGGCGAAACCGTCAGCTTCGGCTTACAGCGGCCGCCCGGTCATCAGTCGCGGCAGATCGCCGGTCAGCCCGGCCGCCTCGCGGATGAAGCGGCGGCGCAGGCCGGGCAGGGCGTTGACCGCGCCCATCCCCAGGTCGCGTCCCGCCCGCAGTACCGGGTTGTCGTTGGAAAACAGCTTGTTCACCGCGTCGGTTCCGGCGGCCATGACCGTCGTGTCGAACCGCCGCCAGGTTTGATAGCGTTCCAGCACATCCAGCGCGCCGATATCCTCGCCCCGCCGGCGTGCCTCGACCAGCACTTGCGCCAGCGCGCCCACGTCGCGCAGCCCCAGGTTCAGGCCCTGGCCCGCGATCGGGTGCACGCCATGGGCGGCATCCCCCAGCAGTGCTAAGCGCGGCGCGACGAAGGCGTTGGCCAGCGTCAGGTTCAGCGGGTAGGTGAACCGTTTCCCCTCCAGCGCGATCTCGCCCAGGAAATCGCCAAAGCGCGGGCGCAGCGCGTCCAGATAACCCGCGTCGTCCAGCGCCTGGATCGCAGCCGCGTTCCTGTGGGTTTCACTCCACACGATAGAACTGCGGTTGCCCGGCAGCGGCAGGATCGCCAGTGGCCCGGCGGGCATAAAGAACTGGTGCGCCTCGCCGTTATGGGGGTGTTCGTGCGCGATGGCACAGACCAGCGCTGTCTGCCCGTAATCCCAGCCCGTCCGCCTGATCCCCGCGCGGCTACCGGTGCCGGTCTTGCGCCCGTCGCAGCCGACCAGAACGCGCCCGCGCAGGGTCTTGCCGCTGGCCAGGGTCACGGTCACGCCGGTTGCGTCGGGCGCCTGGGCCACCACGGTTTCCCCCGGCATCAGGGTCACGTCCGGCGCGGATTGCATCGCAGCCTGGAACGCCTGCCGCAGATAGCGATCCTCCAGCATATAGCCCATCGGGCCTTCCTCGATCTCGCCGTGATGAAAATCCAGGAAGAAGGGGGCCGGCCCCTCGCCCGCGCGCCCGTCAGATGCGACGATGCGGTGGACCGGCTGGCTGCGCATGCCGACCTCTGACCAGATGCCCAATGCCTTCAGCAGCCGCATGGAGGCCAGCGCCAGCGCATAGGCGCGCCCGTCGAACCCGTCATCCGCCTGTGCCGCGGCGGGCAGCGCGTCGATCACGGTTGCCGAAAGGCCGCCCTGGGCCAGCGCAAGGGCCAGCGCGGGGCCGTTCAGCCCGCCGCCCACGATCAGGATGTCGGAATCGTATGTCATGCCCTGCAATATGGCCGCGCGCGCGGGATTGTCCATAACGCGCGTGCCCGCTAGCCTCCCCCCGTTGTGAATGGAGGGCGGGCATGGACTGGCGAAAGATGAGTGCGGCGGACCTGGGCCGGGGGATCGGCGCGGGTGACATCGACCCGATGGAGTTGTGCGCCGCCTTTCTGGACGCCATCGCCGCGCACGAATACCGCGACCGCATCTATGCTCGCACCACGCCCCACCGCGCCCTGGCCGAGGCCGAGGCCGCCCGCGACCGCGCCCGTGCGGGCCAGCGGCTGGGTCCGCTGGATGGCGTGCCGATCTCGTGGAAGGATCTGTTCGATACGGCGGGCGTGGCGACCGAGGCCGGGTCCGCCCTGCTGGCCGGTCGGGTGCCGGACCGCGACGCCGCCGTTCTGGATATCGCCACCGCGCAGGGGCTGGTCTGCCTGGGCAAGACGCACATGACCGAACTGGCCTTTTCCGGCCTAGGTGTGAATCCGATGACCGCAACGCCGCCCTGCATCCTTGACCCGCAGGCCGCGCCGGGGGGCTCGTCTTCGGGGGCGGCGGCATCTGTCGCCCATGGGCTGGCGGCGGCGGGGATCGGGTCGGATACCGGCGGGTCGGTTCGCGTGCCGTCGGTCTGGAACGATCTGGTGGGGCTGAAGACCACCGCCGGGCGCCTGCCGCTGACGGGCGTTGTGCCGCTGGCCCCGAAATTCGACACGGTGGGGCCGCTGGCCCGCACGGTCGAGGATGTCGCGCTGCTGCTGGCGGTGCTGGAGGGCGGAACGCCCGCCGATCTGCGCGGGGCCAGCCTGGCCGGGGCGCGGTTCCTGGTGCTGGAAACCGTCGCGCTGGACGGGGTGCGCGACGAACCGCGCGCGGGGTTCGACCATGCGCTGGACCGGTTCGCCGCGGCCGGGGCCACGCTGGAATGGGGCCGCGCGCCAGAGGTGGCCGACGCGATGGCCCTGTCTGGCGTCCTGTTCGCGACAGAGGCCTACGGCACATGGCAGGCCGTGATCGAGGCCGCGCCCGACAAGATGTATCCCGAGATACTGAAACGGTTTCGCGGTGGGCGCGATCACGCGGGCGCCGATTACGTCGCGGCATGGCACGCGCTGGACCGGCTGCGCGCGGACTGGGCGCGGCGCATCGCGGGCTATGATGCGGTGCTGCTGCCGACCTGTCCGATCCTGCTGCCGAACGTGGACCGCCTGCTGGGCGATCCCGATTTCTTCTTGTCCGAGAACCTGTTGACCCTGCGCAACACGCGGATCGGCAACCTGATGGGCGCGGCGGTGCTGACCCTGCCCACGGGCCTGCCTGCCACCGGGATTTCGTTGATGGGGCCGCCGATGTTCGAGGAACGGCTGCTGCGCCTGGGTGCGGCGGCAGAGGTCGCGCTGGCCTAAATGCCACATTTCAGCGCGCCGGTCGGTCCCGTGTGCCCGGTTTCTGGACCAGGCCGCGCGCAATCGGTATCCTGACAGGCGAACGGGGCGCCCCGAACGACCCCGACCCGAGGCAGACATAACAACAGACAGGGTCCATGACCTTTCCCGAGCGGTTTTCGAACCTGCCAGAATACGCCTTTCCGCGGCTGCGCCGCCTGCTGGACTGTCACGGTCCGGGGGGTGCGCCCATTCACATGACCATCGGCGAGCCGCAGCATGCCTTTCCGTCCTGGGTGGCCGGGCTGGTAGCTGAACACGCCCATGAATTCGGCAAGTACCCCCCGAACGAGGGCACGCCCGAACTGCGCACCGCGATTTCCGACTGGGTGGCCCGGCGCTATCGCGTGATGCTGGACCCCGACCGCCACATCACCGTGTTGAACGGCACGCGCGAGGGGCTGTTCAACGCGGCCCTTGCCCTGTGTCCCGAGGAAAAGGCCGGCAAGCGCCCGGTGATCCTGACGCCGAACCCGTTTTACCAGGTCTACGCGGTGGCCGCGTTGGCGGTGGCGGCCGACCCGGTCTATGTGCCCGCCACGGCGGAAAACGGGTTCTTGCCCGATTACGCGGCCTTGCCCGCCGATGTGTTGGACCGCACCGCGATTGCCTATCTGTGCTCTCCCTCCAACCCGCAGGGCGCGGTGGCCAGCAAGGACTATTGGAAGGATCTGCTGCGGCTGGCCGAGAAACACGATTTCCAGGTCTTTGCCGACGAATGCTATTCCGAGGTCTACCGCGACACCCCGCCCCCCGGCGCGCTGGAGGCCGCGCAGGAAATCGGCGCCGACCCGGAACGGGTGATTGTGTTCCATTCGCTGTCGAAACGGTCGAACCTGCCCGGGCTGCGTTCCGGTTTCGTGGCGGGCGGGCCGGAATCCCTCCGCCGGATCAAGCAGTTGCGCGCCTATGCCGGCGCCCCCTTGCCGCTGCCCCTGCAACGGGTGGCCGAAAGGGTCTGGGCCGACGAAACCCACGTCAAGGAAAGCCGGGCGCTCTATCAGCGCAAATACGCCATCGCGGACGAGATCTTTTCCGGCCTGCCCGGCTATCATCCACCGCAGGCGGGGTTTTTCCTGTGGCTGCCGGTCCCGGATGGCGAAGAGGCCGCGCTGAAGGCCTGGCGCTTTACCGGGGTGCGGGTGCTGCCCGGGGCGTATCTGTCGCGCGATGTCGAGGGCGGCAATCCTGGCGCGGGGTATATCCGCGTCGCGATGGTCGCCACGGAACAGGAAATGCGGCACGGGCTGACGCGGCTGCGTGACTGTCTTTACGGGTAAGGAGTTCGGATCATGGCATCTTACCAGGCCAAGGACCGCGAACCGCTGCTGGATGCGGGCATGCAAGAGGCGATCGAACGGCGCGGCATGGAATTGCTGGGCTTTGCCCTGCTGTTGCTGGCCGCGCTGATGGCGATGATCCTGGGATCCTATGTCCCCGACGATCCCAGCTGGCTGGCGGCGACGGATGCCCCGGCGGAAAACTGGCTGGGCCATTTCGGCGCCTCGGTCGCTGCGCCGCTGTTCATCGTGGTGGGGTGGGGCGCCTGGGGTCTGGTCGCGGTTCCCGCGGCCTGGGGCGTGCGTTTTGTCGGGCATTGGGGCGAACGCCGGGTGCTGGGGCGGGTGCTGTTTGCCCCGATCGCGGTGGCGCTGGCCTCTGTCTATGCCTCGACCCATGTGCCGCCGCCCAGCTGGACCCACGGGTTCGGCATGGGGGGGCTGTTCGGCGATACCGTGCTGGGCGCGCTGCTGAACATCGCGCCGGTCGATACGGTGGTGGGCCTGCGGGTGCTGGCCGGAATGGTCTGGATTGCTGCGCTGGCCATGTCGCTGTTTGCCCTGGGCTTTGACCGGGCAGAGGGGCGGGCCTTTTTGCGACTGATGCTTGTGGGGGTCATCCTGACCTATGAGGGGCTGCGCCGCATCGCCGGCCGGTCGGCACGGGGCGCCCTGGGCGGCGCACTGCGTGGGGCGGGGGCCATGCGCACCCGCCTGCAGGACCGCAGTGCCAGGCGGGCCGCGGCCCCCGAACCCGCACCGCATACCGAGCCGCCCCGCGTCCTGCGCAGCGCCCCGCGGCTGAGGGCCGCCGAGGCGCCCGCCGCGCCGGTGCCCCAGGACGAACCCGCCGCGCCGCGCGCGGGCCTGCTGGCGCGGGTGCCGGGATTGATGCGCCGCCCGCCCGAGCCGGAGCTGGTCGAGCCTGACCTGCCCGAGATCGAAGACCTGGGCGACGAGGACGAGGATCGGATCAAGGCGCGGATCGCCGAGGTCATCAAGAGCCGCGCCCGCAAGGGCCGCGCCGCCACCGTCCCGCCCCAGCCCCGGGCCGAACCGCCCCTGCGCCGCCACGCCGGTGCAGAGCCCCTGATCGCCGGGCCCGGCGCGGTGGCGGAGCCGCCGCTGACCGCCGCCCCTGACGCGCCCGTGCCCCACGCAGAGCCAGAGATCGCGCCCGTGGCGCCCCCTGCCGCCCGCGTGCCGGTGGCAGAGCCGCGCAAGGTTGTCCAGCATCCCCCGCGCAAATCCGTGCAACCGTCGCGCCGCGCACAGGAAGAGGCCCAGCCCGCGCTGCAATTCGATGGTGCGGCCGAACCGGAATACGAATATCCGCCTCTGTCCTTGCTGACCAATCCCGCGCTGGTGGAACGTCACCAACTGTCCGACGAGGCGTTGGAGGAAAACGCGCGGATGCTGGAAAACGTGCTGGACGATTACGGCGTGAAGGGCGAAATCGTCAGCGTCCGCCCCGGCCCCGTCGTCACCATGTACGAACTGGAACCCGCGCCGGGGCTGAAGGCGTCCCGCGTGATCGGCCTGGCCGACGATATCGCTCGGTCCATGTCCGCGCTGTCGGCGCGTGTGTCCACCGTGCCGGGGCGCAGCGTGATCGGCATCGAACTGCCCAATGCCAACCGCGAAAAGGTGATGCTGCGCGAAATCCTGGCCGCGCGCCAGTTTGGCGACAGCGCGATGCGGCTGCCGCTGGCCCTGGGCAAGGATATCGGCGGCGAACCCGTGGTGACGAACCTGGCCAAGATGCCCCACCTGCTGATCGCGGGGACCACCGGGTCGGGTAAATCGGTGGCGATCAACACAATGATCCTGTCGCTGCTTTACAAGCTGTCGCCCGAGGAATGCCGGCTGATCATGATCGACCCCAAGATGCTGGAACTGTCGGTCTATGACGGCATCCCGCATCTGCTGTCCCCGGTCGTGACCGACCCGAAAAAGGCGGTGGTCGCCCTGAAATGGGTCGTGGCCGAGATGGAGGATCGTTATCGCAAGATGTCGCGCATGGGCGTGCGCAACATCGAGGGCTATAACGGCCGGGTCAACGATGCCCTGTCGCGGGGCGAGCTGTTCTCGCGCACGGTACAGACGGGGTTTGACGACGAAACCGGCGAACCCGTGTTCGAGACAGAGGAATTCCAGCCCGAACCCCTGCCCTATATCGTCGTGATCGTGGACGAGATGGCCGACCTGATGATGGTCGCCGGCAAGGAGATCGAGGCCTGCATCCAGCGCCTGGCGCAGATGGCGCGGGCCTCGGGCATTCACCTGATCATGGCGACCCAGCGGCCCTCGGTCGATGTCATCACCGGCACGATCAAGGCCAACTTCCCCACCCGGATTTCGTTCCAGGTCACCTCCAAGATCGACAGCCGAACCATTCTTGGCGAACAGGGGGCGGAACAACTGCTGGGCATGGGCGACATGCTGTACATGGCCGGGGGCGGGCGGATCAGCCGTATCCACGGCCCCTTCGTCAGCGACGAAGAGGTCGAGGAGATCGTGACCTTCCTCAAGGCCTATGGCCCGCCCGATTACGTCGGCGGCGTGGTCGAGGGGCCGGACGAGGACAAGGAAAGCGACATCGACGCGGTGTTGGGCCTGGGCGGCAACACCAATTCCGAGGATGCGCTGTACGATCAGGCCGTGGCGATCGTGCTGAAGGATCGCAAGTGTTCCACCTCTTACATCCAGCGCAAGCTGGCCATCGGCTACAACAAGGCCGCGCGCCTGGTCGAGCAGATGGAGGAAGAGGGCGTCGTCAGCCCGGCCAACCATGTCGGCAAGCGTGAAATCCTGGTGCCCGAGCAGGGCTGAACCCGCCTCCCGCGCATGTGAGCGTTTGGCAGGTGCAAAGCGGCGCGCGTGGCCCTAGATTGTGGCCATGAACCGCTTTGCCCTTGCCCTTGCCCTTGGCGCGGCGCTGTGCGCCGCCGCCCCGCTGCCCGCCCTGGCCGAGATCATCCCGCTCTCGCGGCTCTCGGCCTATATCAACAGCTTTGCCACCGTTCGGGCGCAGTTCACGCAGATCAACGCCGATGGCACGATCTCGACCGGGACGCTGGCGATGAAACGGCCGGGCCGCGCGCGGTTTGCCTATGATCCGCCGAACAAGGCGCTGGTGCTGGCCAGCGGCGGGCAGGTGGCGATTTTCGACGACAAGTCGAACCAGCCGCCGGAACAATACCCCCTGGCGCGCACACCGCTGAGCGTGATCCTGGCTGAACGGGTGGATTTCGCGCGGGCGAACATGGTGGTCGGCCACGATGGCGACGACACCGCAACCCGCGTCGTGGCGCAAGACCCGGAAAACCCCGAATACGGAACGATCGCGCTGGTCTTTACCGATGACCCGGTGGAACTGCGGCAATGGATCATCACCGACGGCGCGGGCCAGTCGACGACCGTGATCCTGGGGGAAACGGAGACCGGCGTCGATCTGCCGGCGCGGCTGTTCAGTATCCTGCAGGAAACCGCACGCCGCACCGGCGAGGACTGAGCGCTACCAGCGGCGGCAGCTCTTGAGTTGCTGTTTGTACATGTCGGCGCGGCGATCCACCCGGTCGGCGACGGACAGCAGCCACGACTTGCGCCGATAGCTGCCCCGGGCATAGCCGCCGTGCCCCTCGTGATAGGCCAGGTACTGGTTGCGCGCGTCCCCCAGCGGGATGTTCAACCGGCGCCGCGTTTCGTTCATGTACCAGCCCATGAAATCGGTGGCGTCGGCGATATCGGTGCGCTTGGCCCGGCGCTTGCCGGTGGCGCGCTTGTAGTCGTCCCAGGTGCCGTCGATGGCCTGCGCATAGCCATAGGCCGAACTTAGCCGCCCCATCGGGATGATCCCCAGTGCATAGCGATGCGGGGTTCGGGCGCGGCCGTCGAATTTGCTTTCCTGGTGGATCATGGCCATCTGCACGTGCACAGGCACATTCCAGCGCCGCTCGGTGCGCTTCATGGCGCGCATGTATTTCGGGCGTTCCGCGGCCAGCGCACAGGCATTGTCCAGATTGCGCGGCGGCCCCTTCGGCGCGCCGCAACCGGCCAGTACCAGACACAAAGCCACGAGAAGGATCCTGCTCATCTGCCCCTCTCCATTCATTGTTTTCCAGAGAGGATACGAAAAAAACCCCCGTGGGAAAACGGCAAAGCGCCCCGGCCTCAGATCAGAAATGCGAGAGTGACTGGAAGCGCCAGCACCGACATCAGCGTCGAGACCACGACAAGGCCGGCCACCGCCTGGGCATCGGCGCCGTATTTTTCCGCCAGCAGGTAGGACGTGACCGCCACCGGGGTCGAGATTTGCAGCACCAGCACCGCAAAGGGGACAGGCGGCAATTCGAACCACAGCCCCACGCCGACCGCCGCGGCCAGGCACAGCGCCAGCTTGACCGCCGACAGCCAGACCGCGCGGGGCAGGTGGCCCGGATGCAGCCGCGCGATGGCCACCCCCAGCGTGATCAGCATCAAGGGGATCGCCATCTGCCCGATCAGGTCCAGCGTGTTGGTCAAAAAGGGCGGCGTTTGCCAGCCCTGCCACAGGAAGATACCCCCCAGCACCGTGGCCGCCACTAACGGTTCGCGGACCACTTTGACCAGCGATCCGCCCCCGGACACCAGCCACACCCCGAAGGTAAAGGAATAGATCGCCATCACCGCGAACACGACCACCGCATACTCCAGCCCCGCCTCGCCAAAGGCGAACAGCGCCAGGGGCAGCCCCATGTTGCCCGTGTTTCCAAAGATGACCGGCGCCAGGTAGGTCCGCCGGTCCAGCCGCGCCAGCGCGACGACGGCCATGCACAACACGGTGACCGCCGCATAGGCCGCGACGGCGGCCAGCGACAGCGCGGTCAGCGCCTGCGGCTCGATCTCGGTCTTCATCAGGGCGGTAAAGATCAGGCAGGGCACCGACAGCGTCATCGCCAGTTGCGTGACGAACTGGACCCGGTATTCATTGCCAAGCTTCACCCAGGCAAAGCCGACCCCCGCCAGCAAGAAGACCGGGGCGACAATCTCAAGCACTGTCAGGACAAGGTTCACAATCTGTTTCCCCGAAGGTTGGCGGTGCCGCATGGACAGCACCCCATGGGTGGCTTAGAATTGCGGTGTAAGGGTTTGACGCCATGCAGACAACGCGCACAAAATATCATCTGGGCCAGGTGGTCCGGCACCGCAAACATCCGTTTCGCGGTGTTGTGTTCGATGTGGATGCAGAGTTTTCCAACAGCGAAGAGTGGTACGACGCCATCCCCGAGGAAAACCGCCCGGAACGCGATCAGCCCTTCTATCACCTTCTGGCCGAAAACGACCAAAGCTACTATGTGGCCTACGTTTCGGAACAGAATCTGGTGCCGGACAATACCGGCGAGCCGATCGAACACCCCGACCTGCCCGACCTGTTCGGAGAGTTCGAGGGCGATCACTACAACCTGCAATTCCAGTTGAACTGAACCGCGCGCTAGTATCCTAGCGCGCAGCCGTCTTTGCGCGGGTCAGAGGCCCCCTGCAAAACGCCGGTTTCCTCGTCGATCAGGATCGCCTGCGCCCCGCCGATGGCCGAGTCGGGTTCCAGCACCTTGTGCCCCTTGTCCGCCAGCGCGGCGCGCACCGCATCCGTATACCCCCGCTCCACCAGCAGGCCCGCCGCATCGGCAAAGCTGCGCGGCGCGTCCAGGGCCGCCTGCGGGTGCATCCCGTAATCCACCAGATTGGTCAGAACGCGGGCATGGCCGTTGGGCTGATAGGGGCCGCCCATCACGCCGAAGGGCATGATGACCCGGCCTTCGCGCTTCAGCATGGCGGGAATGATCGTGTGCATCGGGCGCTTGCCGCCGCCGGCCTCGTTCGCGTGGCCCTCTTGCAGGCTGAAGCCCGCGCCGCGGTTCTGGAAATTGATGCCGAATTTTTCCGAGGCCAGCCCCGAGCCAAAGCTGTGGAAGATCGAGTAGATCAGCGACACGGCCATGCGGTCGCGGTCGACCACGGTTATATAGATGGTTTCGCGGTGCACCGCCTCGGACAGGGCGGCGGGGTTGTCCATGGCCCGGTTGGGGTCGATCAGCGCGGCCAGGTTCGCCGCTGTTTCCGGGGCCAGCATGTGCGCCAGCCGCGTGGTGTGATCCGCATCGGCGATAAAGCGGTTGCGCGCGTCATAGGCCAGCTTGGTGGCCTCGGCCTCGATATGGGCGCGGTCGGCCCCCAGCGGGTCCATCGACGGCAGGTCGAAATGGCTCAGGATATTGGCCATCAGGATCGCGGTTGCACCTTGCCCGTTGGGCGGGTGCTCGAACAGTTCGACATGCTTGTAGGGGCCGCTGACGGGATCGGTGTAATCGCAGGCGGTGGCGGCAAAATCCTCCAGCGTGTGGGTGCCGCCCAACGCCCGCAGGCTGGCGACCATGTCCTCTGCCACCTCGCCCTCGTAAAAGCCGGCCGGCCCGTCCATCGCAACGCGGCGCAGCACCTCGGCCTGTTGCGGCGCGCGAAAGACCTGGCCGGGCCGCGGCGCCTGGCCGTCCAGCAGATAGAACGACCGCGCCGCCCCTTGCAGGTGATCGGTCGCGCGCGCCCAGTCAAAGGCGGTGCGCGGCGCGACGGGCACCCCGGCTTCGGCATAGTGGATCGCGGGGGCCAGGCTGGCCTTCAGCCCGGCGCGGCCCCAATCCTTGGACAGACGGCAAAACGCGTCAATTGCGCCGGGCACCGTGACCGCGTCGGCGGTGTCGGTCGGCATCGCCGACAGGCCCCGGTCACGCAGGGTGGCGGCCGACAGCCCGGCCGGTGCGCGGCCCGACCCGTTCAGCGCGACGATCCGATCCTCGCCCGCCGGTTTCAGCAGGACAAAGCAATCGCCGCCAATTCCCGTCATCTGCGGTTCGCAGATCCCCAGCAGCACCGCGCCCGCAATCGCGGCATCCACGGCATTGCCGCCGGCCTCCAGCATCTGGATGGCGACCTTGGCGGCCAGCGGGTGCGATGTTGCGCACATGCCATTGGTGGCAAAGACGGCCGATCGGCCCGGTTGCTGGAAATCACGCATGCCTTTCCTCCCTCGAACGTCGCCAGACCTTAGGCCGGGTCTGCCACGATGCCAAGCTTTTGGGGAAAGGACCTCGACGCCACGCACTGGGTGGGGGCTGTTAACGCGACGCCGAGGGAAGCCTTATGCAGCTACATTCTAAATATCGCCGGTAATTTGGGCCTTGCGATGGGTGAAATTGGGCATTTTCGCGGCCCGCGTTTCAGGCCGCCTCTGTATCGCGCAGGGGCACTGTCAGGCGCAGGATATTGGTGCCCGCGTAGTGTCGATAGGACAGCCCGTCCGCCAGCGCGTGGATCAGGAACCAGCCGAACCCGCCCTCTGGCCGGTCCGCCTGTGGCAGTTGGCCTGCGGGCAACCTGTTCCCGGGCATCGCGCGGCCGGTGTCGCGAACCTCTGCCCCCAACCGCCCGCAGCACGACAAAAGGCGCAGGTCGATCCGGCCCGGGGCTGCGGCCGGATAGGCGTGTTCGCAGATGTTGTTCAGAACCTCGGCCAGAACGGTTTCCGCGATGTCCAGGGTTTCCCCCGGGCCCAGCCCCGCTGCATAGTGACGGCGGATGCAAAGCAGGGCCAGGCGCACCTCTGTGCCAGTCGCCCAAAATCCCAGTTTCAGGGAACTGCCGGTTTCCGTTTCGCAGGCCAGGCCGGGGCGCGCCGGGTCCGCGATGCAGGTCATTCCCGGCAATCCGACGCCACCGCAAAGGCCGCGCCCGCATCGTCATGGATGGTGAACACGCGGTCCATCCGCGTCAGCCGGAACACCTTGGCCACGGTCGGGGTCAGGCAGCACAGTTCCAGCCGCTGCCCGGGCGCCAGCAGTTTCATCACCGCCACCACGGCGCCCAGCCCGCTGGAATCCAGGAACGTGACCTGGCCCAGGTCCAGCACCACGCGCGACGGCCCGCCGATGGCAACCTCGCGCATCCGTTCCTTGAACCGGATCGCCACGGCGGAATCGATCCGGGCCTCGCCCACGGTGACATGCAGCGCGTCGGCGCGGATTTCACTCAGCAACTCCATTGCCATCTCCCTCTTGCGTGGCGATCAGGCTAGACGCCAATCCTTACCATTCGGTAAGGCTGGACCCGGATCAAAGGGGAGGAATACCATGCAAGAGGTTGTCATCTGCGGCGCGGCGCGCACGCCCATGGGCGGGTTTCAGGGCGTCTTCTCGGATGTCGATGCGCCCACGCTGGGCGGCGCGGCCATCCGCGCGGCGATGCAGGGCGCGGGCCTTGACACCGTGGACGAGGTGCTGATGGGCTGCGTTTTGCCCGCGGGCCAGGGCCAGGCGCCCGCCCGGCAGGCGGGGTTCAACGCGGGCATGGGCCAAGAGGTGCCCGCCACGACCCTGAACAAGATGTGCGGCTCGGGCATGAAGGCGGCGATGCTGGCCCATGACCAACTGGCCCTTGGCGGTGCGCAGGTGATTTGCGCGGGCGGCATGGAAAGCATGACCAACGCCCCCTACCTGCTGCCCAAGATGCGCGGCGGCGCCCGGATCGGCCACGGCCAGGTGATCGACCACATGTTCCTGGACGGGCTGGAGGATGCCTATGACAAGGGCCGCCTGATGGGCACCTTCGCCGAGGATTGCGCCGAACATTTCCAGTTCACGCGCGAGGCACAGGACGATTACGCGCTGGACTCGCTGTCGAACGCGCTGCGGGCGCAGGAAACCGGCGCCTTCGCCGATGAAATCACACCCGTCACCCTCACCTCCCGCAAGGGCGAAACCGTGGTTGCCCAGGACGAACAGCCCGGTAATGCGCGCCCCGAAAAAATCCCGCAGCTTAAGCCCGCCTTTCGCAAGGACGGCACCGTGACCGCGGCCAACTCCTCCTCGATCTCGGACGGTGCCGCGGCGCTGATCCTGGCCACGGGCGCGGCGGCACAGGCCCGTAACCTGCCCGTCCGCGCCCGCATCCTGGGTCACGCCAGCCACGCCCAGGCCCCGGGCTGGTTCACTACCGCCCCCGTCTCGGCCGCGCAAAAGCTGCTGCAAGGGATCGGCTGGTCCGTGGACGATGTCGACCTGTGGGAGGTGAACGAGGCCTTCGCCGTCGTCCCCATGGCCTTCATGCACGAAATGAACCTGCCCCGCGACAAGGTGAACGTGAACGGCGGCGCCTGCGCGCTGGGCCATCCGATTGGCGCCTCGGGGGCGCGGATCATGGTCACGCTGCTGAACGCGCTGGAAAAACGGGGCCTCAAACGGGGCGTCGCCGCCATCTGCATCGGCGGGGGCGAGGGCACGGCGATCGCAATCGAACGCGTCTGAGCCTTCTTCTTGGGCCAAATACCCGGGGGAGTCGCCCGAACGGGCGACGGGGGCAGCGCCCCCATCCCGGGCAGGAGGATGCGATGCGCATCGACTATGACGAAATGGCCAGGACATTGGCCGCCCTGATCGAGGGCGAAACCGACACCATCGCCCTGATGGCCACCATGGCGTGCGAACTGCACCACGCGGATGAACGGTTCGACTGGACCGGGTTCTACCGCAATGTCGGCCAAGATACGCTGAAGATCGGCCCATACCAGGGCGGGCACGGCTGCCTGGTCATCCCGTTTGCGCGCGGTGTCTGCGGGGCGGCGGCGCGGACGGGGCAGGTGCAACTGGTGGCTGATGTCCATGCCTTCGCGGATCATATCGCCTGCGCGGCCTCTACAAGGTCGGAAATCGTGCTGCCCGTGTGGGACGCGGGCGGCGCGCTGCTGGGGGTGCTGGATATCGACAGCGACCGGCCCGATGCCTTTGACCGGGCCGATGCGGACGGGCTGGCCGCGCTCTTGGCCCAGACTTTTGCAAGATGAGCCTTCACGCCTGGGCCATCTTTGCAGGCTTTTGGGTTCTGTTCGTCACGACGCCTGGCCCGAACGCGGTGAACTGCATCGCCAATGGAATGACCCACGGGCTGGGCCGGGCGCTGTGGGGCGTGCTGGGCATCCTGACCCAGGCGGCGCTGTTCCTGACGCTTTCTGCCGTTGGGATCACGGCGCTGATCGCGGCCTCGCCCACGGCCTTTGCCTGGGCCAAGCTGGCGGGCGCGCTGGTGCTGGTCTGGCTGGGGGTGCGCACCTTTCGTAATGCCGCCGTGGCCGTGACGCCGGGGGCGGCCTCGGGCGGGTCGATCTATGGGCGGGCCTTTCTGATCGCCACGGTGAATGCAAAATCGGTGGCGGGCTATCTGGCGGCCTTTTCGCAATTCGTTGAACCGGGTGTGCCGATCGGGCAGCAGATGTGGGTGATCGTGCCCACGGCGCTGTGCCTGACGACGCTGTCCTATACTGGCTATACCGCGTTGGGCGCGTGGCTGGGGCGGCTGGCCCTGGGGGCGATCATGCATGTGCGGCTGCGGCAGGGGGTGGCGCTGTGTTTCATCCTGTATGGCGCGCTGCTGGGCCTGTTGGCCTTGCCCTGAGGCGGGGAACCGGCTACCGCCCGGCCCATGACCGACGCATACTGCCCGCCCGACACGCCGCTGGATGTCCTTCACGAGGATCACGAATTGCTGGTGGTGAACAAGCCATCTGGCCTGCTGTCGGTGCCGGGGCGGGGGGCGCATCTGGCCGATTGCCTGCTGTCGCGGGTGCAGCTGGCCTTTCCGCAGGCGTTGCTGGTGCACCGGCTGGATCGCGATACCTCGGGGGTTATCGTCTTTGCGCTGACCCCGCCGGCGCAGCGCCACCTGGGCCTGCAATTCGAGAAACGCCAGACGAAAAAGACCTATGTCGCGCGGGTCTGGGGGCGGCTGGAGCCGAAGACCGGCACGGTCGACTTGCCGCTGATCGTGGATTGGCCGAACCGGCCGAAACAGATGGTGGACCATGAAAACGGCAAACCGGCCATCACCGATTGGCGCGTCCAGCGGTATGAAGACGGCACAACGCGGGTGCGCCTGATGCCGAAAACGGGGCGCAGCCACCAGTTGCGCGTACACATGCAGGCCCTTAGCCACCCGATCCTGGGCGATCCCTTCTATGCCGAGGGTCCGGCGCGCGACGCCCCCCGCCTGATGCTGCATGCCGAAGAGTTGCGCCTGCGTCACCCCGATGGCGGGCGGGGGATGAGTTTTCGTGCACCCTGTCCGTTCTGACCGGGCGACGCTTTTCAAGGTAAAATCCGGGCTTTGGCCTTTGCCTGAAAGATGGGCAAAGGGGCCGTTCAGGTGGGCAGCGCGGCGCGGGCCTGGCCCGTGCTGCGGAATATTCCCTCACATTTTTCGTGAACGCAGGATAGGGGGTTGGAAAAGGTAAGTTTAGAATATATCTAAATCGCATCCCTGATCCTGAACACAACCAAAGGACGCATTCATGACCCTGCGCATCAATGACATCGCCCCGAACTTCACCGCCGACACCACCGAAGGCCAGATCGATTTTCACGAGTGGATCGGCGACAGCTACGCGGTCCTGTTCTCGCACCCGGCCGATTTCACGCCCGTCTGCACCACCGAATTCGCCGCCGCCGCCAAGCTGGCCGACGAGTTTGCCAAGCGCAACACCAAGGTCATCGGCATCTCGATGGACACCGTCGAAGAGCACCTGAAATGGAAATCCGATGTCGAGCAATACGCCGGCACCAAGATGGCCTTTCCGATCATCGCCGACGACAAGTTCAAGGTCGCCCAGCTGTATGACATGCTGCCCGCCGATGCCTACAGCGCCGATGGCACCGCCGATGGCCAGACCGCGACCGTGCGCACCACCTTCATCATCAACCCCGACAAGAAGATCGAGCTGATGCTGATCTATCCGATGACCGTGGGCCGCAACTTCGACGAGATCCTGCGCGCGCTGGATGCGATCCAGAACAACAAGGCCAACCCTGTCGCCACCCCCGCCGACTGGCGCCCGGGCGATGACATGATCGTTCGCATGGACATCTCGACCGAGGATGCCAAGGCGCAGTTCGGCGAGGTCGAAGAGATCTTCCCCTACCTGCGCAAGGTCAAGACCACCGCTGCCTGATCGGGCGCACGGACCCAAAACAAAACGGCCCCGGAGTAATCCGGGGCCGTTCGCGTTTCCAAGGTAGGGCCGGGGATCACTCCTCGGCCTTTTCCTCTTTCGTGGCTTCTTCGCCGGTCTCCTGGTCCACGACCTTCATCGACAGGCGCACCTTGCCGCGGTCGTCAAAGCCCAGCAGTTTCACCCAGACCTCTTGCCCCTCTTTCAGCACGTCCGAGGGGTGGTTCAGGCGGCGGTTCTCGATCTGGCTGACATGCACCAGCCCGTCACGCTTGCCAAAGAAGTTCACGAAGGCGCCGAAATCGACGATCTTCACGACCTTGCCCTTGTAGACCTTGCCTTCTTCCGGCTCTGCCACGATCGAGTAGATCATGTCATAGGCCTTCTGGATGGCTTCGCCGTTGGGGCTGGCGATCTTGATGACGCCGTCGTCGTTGATGTCGACCTTGGCGCCAGAGGTTTCCACGATCTCGCGGATGACCTTGCCGCCCGAGCCGATCACTTCGCGGATCTTGTCGGTCGGGATCTGCATGGTTTCGATGCGCGGCGCGTGGACCGAGAATTCCCCGGCCGAGGTCAGCGCCTTGGACATCTCACCCAGGATATGCATCCGGCCCTCTTTCGCCTGGGCCAGCGCACGTTCCATGATCTCGGGGGTGATGCCCGCGACCTTGATGTCCATCTGCAGCGAGGTGATGCCGTTCTCGGTGCCCGCAACCTTGAAGTCCATGTCGCCGAGGTGATCCTCGTCGCCCAGGATGTCGGTCAGAACGGCGTAGGAACCGTCCTCTTCCAGAACCAGGCCCATGGCCACACCCGCGACCGGCGCCTTCAGCGGCACGCCCGCATCCATCATCGACAGCGAACCGCCGCAGACAGACGCCATGGACGAGGAGCCGTTGGATTCCGTGATCTCGGACACGACGCGCAACGTGTAGGGGAAATCGGTGGGCGCCGGCAGAACCGCCTGCAGCGCGCGCCAGGCCAGTTTCCCATGGCCGATCTCGCGGCGGCCGGGGCTGCCAACGCGGCCAACCTCGCCGACCGAGTAGGGCGGGAAGTTGTAGTGCAGCAGGAAGTTGGACCGGAAATTGCCGTGCAGCGCGTCGATGATCTGTTCGTCATCGCCGGTGCCCAGCGTGGTCACGACCAGACCTTGGGTTTCGCCGCGGGTGAACAGCGCCGAACCATGGGTGCGGGGCAGCAGGCCCACCTCGCAGGTGATCGGGCGCACTTGGTCCAGCGCGCGGCCATCGATACGGCGGCCGTTCTTGACCACATCGCCGCGCAGCACGGTCGATTCCAGCTTCTTGATGGCAGAGCCGAGGTTCGGATCTTCCAGCTGTTCTTCGGACAGGCCGGCCTTGATCTCTTCCTTGGCGGCGGCGACGGCGGCGACACGCTCTTGCTTGTCGGTGATCGCGTAGGCGGCGCGCATCTTGTCTTCGCCCAGCCCTTTGACGACCTCGTAGAGCGCCGAGTAATCCGGGGGGGTAAAGTCGAAGGGTTCCTTCGCCGCCTCTTCGGCCAGGCTGACGATCAGGTCGCAGACCGGCTTGATCTGCTCATGCGCAAAGGTCACCGCGCCCAGCATTTCGGCCTCGGCCAGTTCATAGGCCTCGGACTCGACCATCATCACCGCGTCGCGGGTGCCCGCAACGACCAGGTCCAGCCGCTGCTCGGGCTTGTTGCGCAGGTCCTGCATGTCCTCGACATCGGGGTTCAGGACATATTCGCCATCCACATAGCCCACGCGGCACCCGGCGATCGGGCCCATGAAGGGCACGCCGGAAATCGTCAGCGCGGCGCTGGCGGCGATCATCGCCACGATATCGGGGTCGTTGACCAGATCGTGCGACAGCACCGTGCACATCACCAGCACTTCGTTCTTGAAGCCGGGGACGAACAGCGGGCGGATCGGACGGTCGATCAGGCGGGCGGTCAGCGTTTCCTTTTCGGTCGGCCGCGCCTCGCGCTTGAAGAAGCCGCCGGGCACCTTGCCCGCGGCATAGTATTTTTCCTGGTAATGGACCGTCAGCGGGAAGAAGTCCTGCCCCGGTTTCTGTTCGCGGGCGAAGGTCACGTTGGCCATGACCGAGGTTTCGCCCAGCGTGGCGATGACAGAGCCATCGGCCTGACGGGCAACCTTGCCCGTTTCAAGGGTGAGGGTATCCTGCCCCCACTGCATCGATTTCGTCGTAACGTTGAACATACGTATATCCTGTAAGGGAGCACTCCCGGCCCTCCGGGTCTCCCATTGCTATGGCGGCCCCATTGCCGCCGACCCCTCCTATCCATGTCGAGCGCCGGGGTCAGGGCGCAACGTCTCAGATATGGGGGCCATACAGGAGTTTCCCCTTGGTGGAAAGGGGTATGACCGTTTCGCCCGGTCAGGGGAAACCGGTGCATTTCGGTGCAGTTTTCGCCTTTGCACCGCAGCGACGCTGTCACAGGCCGCAAAAGACAACGCCCGCTCGGATGAGCGGGCGTTCAGGATTTCGTCGCGTGCCTTGGATCAGCGGCGGATGCCCAGTTTCTGGATCAGGCTCTGGTAACCGGCTTCGTCCTTGCCTTTCAGGTAGTCCAGCAGCTTGCGGCGCTGGGCGACCAGCTTCAGCAGCCCACGGCGGGAATGGTTGTCCTTCTTGTGGGTCTTGAAATGCTCGGTCAGCGTGCTGATGCGGCTGGTCAGGATCGCGATCTGCACCTCGGACGAACCGGTGTCGCCCTCTTTGGTGCCGTATTCCTTGATCAGGCGTGCCTTTTCTTCGGCGGTAATCGACATCGGGGTCTCCTTTCGAAAGGGTTGATGGCACAAGCCGGGATGTCGTCCAGCAGGGCCCGTGGAGGATACCGCCCGCAGGCGGATGTGGTCGTCTAGGGGATTCGGACCCGAAAGGAAAGGGGGCCGACACCGCCATTTCCGCACTTGGCGCGAACAATCTGGTCGCCTTGTCCTGAACTGACGCATTGCTGGCGACAATGCCTTCAAAATGCCGCTTTTCGTTTGTGTCTTGGGGCCTTCGGGCAGAGACTGCGCTGGTTCCATGGTTTTGGGGGATGGAAAAATGGCCGGTTTCGCGGTGCTTATGGGTCTTATGACGGTCGGCCTGATCGTTGGTCTGTTCGACGATGACGACAACGATAACGAATCGACGCCCGATTGGGATTGGCCCAACGGGGATGACGAAAAAGGTGTCGTCCTGGAGGGCGACGAGGACGACAACGAGCTTGTCGGAACCGAATACGACGACGAATTGTACGGCAACGGCGGCGATGACGTGCTGTCCGGCCTGGACGGCGACGATCTGCTCAGCGGGGGCACCGGGGACGATGTTCTGGACGGTGGCCAGGGCTACGACACCCTCAGCGGCGGGACCGGCAACGACACCCTGGTCGGTGGCGCCGGCATGGACACGCTGAGCGGCGGCGACGGCAACGACCTGCTGCAAGGCTCTGCCGGTATGGATACGCTGGACGGCGGTGACGGCGACGACACCCTGGAGGGGGGCGGCTGGGACGACCTGATGTCGGGTGGCGATGGCGACGACCTGATGCTGGGCGGCACGGGCGACGATACGCTGATCGGCGAACTCGGCGACGATATCATGCTGGGCGAGGGCGGCGACGACACCCTGACCGGCGGCGAGGGCGACGATGTGCTGCGCGGCGGCACCGGGGTCGACACCCTGTCCGGCGGCGAGGGCAACGACGAGATGTACGGCGGCGGCGGCAACGACACGTTGTCTGGCGACGAGGGCGACGATTACCTTGAGGGCCGCCTGGGCGCCGACACCCTGCTGGGCGGGGCGGGCGACGACATTCTGAACGGTACCGATGACGGCGTCGCCGACGGGTTGATCGGCAGCGACGATCTGGACCAGGCCGACACTCTGGACGGCGGGGACGGCAACGACGCGATCCTGCTGGGCGATGGCGATACCGCGATCGGCGGCGAAGGGGCGGACCTTTTCGCCACCGGCACCTATATCGACCCGGACGATACAGGGTTCGTTGCGGATTTCGATGTGACCGAGGACGTGATCGAGGTGATCTACGACCAGACGGTGGTGACAGAAACGCCCGAAGTGACCTTCGCCGATGGCGAGGAAGACGGCACCTTTATCGTCTTGTTCAACGGCAGCCCGGTTCTGACCGTCCAGGGCGAACAGCCTGCCGATCCCTCGCAGGTCCTGCTGACGCCCACGGAATACGGCCCGACCTCGCTATAGGCGCGGGCGCATGTGCCGCGCCCGCTACAGGGCGCGGCCGATTTCGGACGACAGGTCGGTTTCGGGGCGCAACTCGATCATGGCGGGATCGGCACCGGCGGCATCGATCAGCACCGCCAGGGGCTGCCCGTCCAGCAGCAACAGCGCATCCGCGCTGCCCGCTTCGGTGGGGATCAGGGTCAGGGCGGGATCGGGATAGGCGGTTGGGTCGTACATGACGACCAGCCGATCGCTGGCCGCGTCGAAATCCATGATCTGGGCCGGGCCATCGGCCGTGCCGGTCAACCAGTCCCCCAGCACCATCAGGTCGGCATCCGCGCCGCCTGTGGCGATGTCCCCGCCGCCGATCAACAGCGTATCCGCCCCACTGCCCCCGTTCAGGTAATCGGTGCCGCCCGCATCGGTCAGCGTGCCCGTCGCGCCATCAACGGCCACGCTGACCAGCAGGTCGTCGCCATCGTTGCCGTTCATCACGTCATCGCCTGCGCCGCCCAGCAACGTGTCGTTGCCCAGCCCGCCCATCAGCCCGTCATCGCCCGCGCCGCCCAGCAGCGTATCGGCGCCCGGCCCGCCGATCAGTGTGTCCTGCCCCGTGCCGCCGACCAGCAGGTCGTCGCCCGCCTGGCCCGCAAGCGCGTCGTCGCCGGCCTCTCCCAGCAGGGTATCGTCGCCGGTATCGCCCTCCAGCCGGTCGCTGCCCGCGCCGCCGCAAAGGGTATCGTCATCCCCGGCACCCATCAGCAGGTCATCGCCCGCGCCGCCCGCCAGCAGGTCGTCGCCCGCCGCGCCGTACAGCACGTCGTCCCCCTCTTCGCCCAGGATCCGGTCGTCTGCGGCGGTGCCGTTCAGCGCGTCGTTGCCCGCCCCGCCACCGATCGGCGCGGTGCCGGTGTTGCCTGTGCCCTGTGCGGTGCGGCTGTCCGTTCCGTCGAACGATCCATAGCTGCCCGCACCGCCGCTGACACCGCTGCCGGTAACGATCGTCATATCCCCGTCCGCGCTGTCGGCGGTCAGATCGTCCTCGGTCATGTCGTCGTCCGCCGGGTCGCCCAGCAGCGTGTCGCCAGGATCCTCTGCCGCGCCGTCCGCCAGCAGGGGCGTCGGGTCAGGCGCGGCCGTTTCGCCGTCGTTTTCCGCCGGGGTGTCGTCATCCTCTTCGGTCGCCGGGTCGCTGAAATCGACGGCGCTCCCAACCAGAAGAAGGCCCAAAAGGCCGGCCAGTGCGAACATCTCACCCTCCCCGGTGCCGGCGCGTGCCGGACCGATCACCACCCCCATCGGCAAGCATAGCCGGAACCCGCCCGCGCCGCGACAAGGACCGCTGTGGATGGTTAACGCCCCGCTGCCGTGGGCCAGGGCTCGGGCTGCTGCGTATAGGCGATGTAAAGCGGGTGTTTTGGGTGCCCGGCCTGCGTCAGCCCCAGATGCCACAGCGCGCAGCCCGTGCCGCGCAACAGCCGTTCCACCGCCGGGCCACGGTCCAGATGCGCGCCATGTGTGCCCCAGGCGCAGATCACCTGATCGGCCCAGGGCGCGCTGTCGGCGATTGCGGTGTCATTGGCCGGCCCCACAGGATCGGGGGCGGCGCGCATCACGCGCGGGTCGGTCGCGCGATAGGCAAAGATGTTGGTGACCCGGAACGCCCCGAACCCCAGGGCGCGGGCGCGCCGCTCGCACCGTTCCACGGTGGGGTCGTTCTGCACCTCTGTCGCGGTAGAGGGGTTCAGCATCACGAACAGCGCCCGCCGCCCGTCCGGATCCCAGGTGCGCGTCAGCAGATAGCGGTAGGCCTCGCAATCGGAATAGACGGCCTCCGACGCGGCATCGCCTTTCTGATGGGTGCGGGTAATCATCGCGCCGCTCAGGTGTTGAACACCCGGCTGGGGTGCAGTTCGCCCGCCTTGTAGATCCCCACCGCGACTGCCTGCCCGTCGAGCGAGGCCCAGGCCTCGTCCCCGTATTCGGCATCCGCCGTCACCACGATCCCGGGATTGCCGTTGCGCAGGCGCGCGGCGCCCTCATGGGTGGTGCGCAACTCGGGCAGGTCGGCAAGCCCCTCTTCCAGCGGGCGCAGGTAATCGTCCAACTCGGGCGATTTCGCCAGCTCCTCGATCAGTGCCATGCTGACGCCATCCTCGGCGTCGAAGGGGCCGGACCAGACGCGGCGCAGGGTTTTCACATGGCCCAGACAACCCAGTGCCTGCCCCAGGTCGCGCGCGATGGACCGGACATAGCCGCCCTTGCCGCAGACCATTTCCAGCTCGACATGATCGGGATCGGGGCGCGCGATCAATTCCAGGCTGTCGACATAAAGGGGGCGCGCGGCGATCTCGACATCCTCGCCGGCGCGGGCGCGGGCATAGGCGCGTTCGCCGTCGATCTTGACGGCGGAAAACTGCGGCGGCACCTGCATGATGTCCCCTTCAAAGGCGGGCAGGGCGGCAGCGATCTGGTCGTCCGTGGGCCGCGCGTCAGAGGTGGCGATCACCTCGCCCTCGGCGTCGTCGGTATTGGTGGCCGCGCCCAGCCGCACGGTAAAGCGGTAGGCCTTCAGCGCGTCGGTGATGTAAGGAACCGTCTTGGTCGCCTCGCCCAGGGCGATGGCCAGAACGCCCGTCGCCGCCGGGTCCAGCGTGCCTGCATGCCCGGCCTTTTTCGCGTCAAAGGCCCAGCGGACCTTGTTCACCACGGCGTTCGAGGTCATCCCCTCGGGTTTGTCCACGACGATCCAGCCCGAAATGTCGCGTCCCTTGCGGCGTCCCAATTGCGATGCTCCGTTTTGCAAGATGAGGCCCGCCTGCTAGCGAAGCCGCGCGCCCGCGTCAACGCGGTGCGTCCGCGACCGCAGCCACGATGGGGCCCATCGGCAAACCGCCATCGGCGCGGTTGATCTCTGGGGCGAACAGGCGGGAAATCTTGCCGTCCAGATACAGCGCCTGCGGCGTGCCCAGCACGTCGCGGAACAGGCGGGCAAATTCGTGGAACGTTACGGGCCGGGCGGAAATCGCGAAATGCACGCGCCCGTCCGCGTCAACGCCCACCCCGTTGCGGATATGGCGCGAGGTGCTGTCGGGCAGAAACCGGGGGTGCAGCGCCCCGTCGATCACCAGCATCGGGCCGGATTGGGTTGCGTGGCGGCATTCGGGCATGCGGTCCAGATAACGGCGGGTTTCGATCACCTCGGCGCGGCCATCGGCCAGGCACAGGATGCCGTTGGGTAGCATGCCGAAATTGCCCGGCCCCGCGCGGGCGACGGTGGGGGTCAGAACCTGGCCGTCCTCGATATACAGGCCAACGGGCGCACGGTCGGGGTGATACATGCCGCCGTTCATCGCGAAGACTGGCGCCTGGCCCCTGCTGTCCAGCAGTGCCTCCAGCCGGGCGAAGCTGCCGATGATCTGTCCCGTGTCGTCGCGCAGGAACATCCGCAGCTGCGTTTGCGCCGGGTCGAAGCTGCACACCGTGTAACGGCGGCCCTCATGGGTCAGCGATTGGCAGCCGGCTGCGGCCAGCCCCGGCAGCAGAAACAGGATCAGGACAAGGGCGGCCCTAATCCCCATCGTCCCCGTGCCCGGCCAGGTCGCGTTGCACCGCGTCCTGCGCCAGCAGGCGGCGGGTCTCGTCCATCCTGTCAAAGGTCTCGTCGATCGCGAACCGCAGTTCGGGCGAAAATTTCAGCGTCAGCTTTTTCGACACCATCCGGCGCAATTCACCCCTGTTGCGGCGCAGCGCGGCCAGCGCATCCTCTGCGCCCTGTCCGCCCAGCGGCAGAACGAACGCGGTTGCCACCCGCAGGTCCGGCGAGGTGCGCACCTCGCCCACGGTGATCGACATGCGGTTCAGTTCCGGGTCGTGCACATCGCCGCGGGCCAGAACCTCTGACAGGGTGCGGCGGATCAGTTCGCCGACGCGAAGCTGGCGTTGAGAGGGGGCGGAAGAGCGTGACATGTTCCCCATCTAGGCGATGCGCGGGGCTTTGCCAAGCGGTGGGCGCTGGGGTAGACCGGGCGCGACACCAGATGGAGGGCAAGATGGGCAACCTGCCGGGAATCGTCGTGATGGGGGCGTCGGGCCGGATGGGCCAGATGTTGACCCACACCGTACTGCAAAGCGACCGCGCGCGGCTGATCGGCTGCGTGGAGCGGCCCGGCCACCCCTGGGTGGGCCGCGATGTGGGCGAGGCCATGGGCGGTGCGCCGATCGGGTTGCAGGTCACCGATGATGCCGTGGGCATGATCGCGCAGGCGCAGGCGGTGATCGATTTCACCGTGCCCGCCGCCACCGTCGCCACCGCCACGCTGACCGCGCAGGCCCGCGCGGTGCATGTGATCGGCACCACCGGCTTTGCCCCCGAAGACCTGGAAAAGCTGCGCGCCGCCGCGCGTCATGCGGTGATCGTGCGGGCCGGCAACATGAGCCTGGGCGTAAACCTGCTGGTCGGCCTGACCCGCAAGGTGGCCGCCGCCCTGGGCCCCGAGTTCGACATCGAGATCGTCGAGGCGCACCACCGCCACAAGGTCGATGCCCCCTCGGGCACCGCCCTGATGCTGGGCGAGGCCGCGGCCGAGGCGCGCGGCGTGGCCCTGTCCGAGGTTGCCGATCGCGGCCGCGACGGGATCACCGGCGAACGTCAGGCGGGCGCCATCGGCTTTTCGGCGATTCGCGGCGGGGACGTGGTGGGCGAACATGACGTGATCTTTGCCGGGGCGGGCGAACGGCTGGTGCTGCGTCATGTCGCGACCGACCGGGCGATCTTTGCGCGCGGGGCGCTGGCCGCCGCACTCTGGGGGCAGGACCGCAAGCCCGGCGAATATGACATGACCGACGTTCTGGGCCTGTAGCCGCTGATCCGGTCCGGGCGTGGCCGCGTATACCCCCCGTGACATGGCACGGAGGTTCGCGATGATCCGCCCCCTTTTCGCCGCCGCGCTGGCGCTGCCTGCAACGCCCCTTTGGGCCGAAGGGTTCCAAAGGGTGGAAACCCGTGCGGGGTTTCTGGGCCTGGTCGAGGGCCGCAGCCTGACCCGATTCGGTATCTCGCTGGATGTGGCCCCCGGCGGCACCATCGCCGGACAGGCCTTCGGGCGCCAGGTGCGCGGGGCCTGGCGGTGGGAGGGGCGCTATTTCTGTCGTGACATGGTCGTGGGCAGCGAACGCTTGGGCGACAATTGCCAACTGGTGCAGGTGCGCGGGCAAACGCTGCGCTTTACCGCCGACCGGGGCGCGGGGGACACGGCGGACCTGCGCCTGAAATAGGCGCGCCGCGCGGCGGTCAGAAATCGACCGCGATCCCCTTCTTCTCCCAATCGCCATAGCGCACGGGTTCCGGCCCGTCGCGGCCGCCCAGTTCCGTGGGCATCGCGTGTGCCTCGGCCTCGGCCTTCTTGCGGCGTTCTGCGGCCTCTTGCAGGGCGCGGATCGCGGCGGGGGGCAGATCCTTGCGGGGTTCGTCTGTCATGGCGGGGCTCCTTGCCGGTGCGGCAATGGTGATATACCCCGGCGCGGTTGACTGGCAAGCGGGGGCACGGGCGATGGCAGGGCAGGGCGACAGGGCGCGGGGGGCGGCGTGGCAATTGCTGCGCGCGGTGCTGGAGGACCGCCAGCTTCTGGCCGAGATGGAGGGCGAGTTCGGCCCCCTGGCCGATCTGACCCCGGCGGAACGCGCGCGCGCAGCCCGGCTGGCGCGGATGACCCTGCGCCACATCGACCGGGCCGACGCCGTGCTGAAGCCGCACCTGCGCAAAGCCCCGCCGCCCCCGGTGCGCGCCCTGCTGCGCCTGGCCACCGTCGAAATGCTGCAAGAGGCCGCCGCCGCCCATGGCGCGGTCAATGCCGCCGTGGCGTTGGCCCGTGCGGACCGGCGCACCGGCGCGATGGCCGGGCTGGTCAACGCGGTGCTGCGCAAGGTGGCCGAGACCCCGCCCGCCGCGTGGGACGCGCTGCCGCCGCAACGTTTGCCCGGCTGGCTGCGCGGGCGGTTGGACAGCGCCTGGGGCCGCGCCGCCGTGACGGGGGTTGAGGCCGCGCATGCCGCCGGTGCGCCCCTGGACCTGACGCCGCGCGATGGCGACGCGGACGCGCTGGCCGACATGGTCGGGGGCGTCGCGCTGCCCACCGGATCGGTACGTCTGCACGGGGCGGCGCAGGTGTCCGCCCTGCCGGGCTATGCCGAGGGCGCCTGGTGGGTGCAGGATGCTGCCGCCGCGCTGCCCGCGCGCCTGCTGGCCGCGAAACCCGGCGAACGGGTGGCCGACCTGTGCGCCGCGCCCGGGGGCAAGACGATGCAACTGGCGGCCACCGGGGCACAGGTCACCGCATTGGACATTTCCGAACAACGCATGGCGCGGGTAGAGGAAAACCTGGCCCGCACCGATCTGTCCGCCGATCTGGTAGTCGCCGATGCGCTGACATGGTCGCCGCCCCAGCCCCTTGATGCGATCCTGCTGGATGCGCCCTGTTCGGCCACCGGTACGATCCGCCGCCATCCCGACCTGCCCTTTGCCAAGGACGGCGCGTCGATCAAGCCGCTTTTCGCGTTGCAGGCACAACTGCTGGACCGGGCGCTGGACCTGCTGGCGCCGGGGGGGCGGCTGGTCTTTTGCACCTGTTCGTTGCTGCCCGAAGAGGGCGAAAAACAGGTCGCCGCCACGCTGGACCGTCACCCCGGCCTGTCCGTCCGGCCCGCCGATCTGCCGGGTATTGCGCCCGACTGGCGCGACGATCTGGGCGGGCTGCGCCTGCGCCCCGATTTCTGGCCGGATCGCGGCGGGATGGATGGGTTCTATATGGCCTGCCTTGTCAAATCGGGCTGAGCATGCGGCAAAGCCGGTGACACCCGCGCCCGGCGCCGGTATTGTGGGCCAAACAGGCAAAATGTCCCAGAGCAGTACCCGACCATGGCAGGCGCCCGGCACAGCCCCCCCGCGTCGCGGCCGCGCGGCAACACGATGATCCGCCTTCAGGCGCGGCTGGCAGGATTTGCCCGCCCGGCCAGCGGGTTCGTGTCGCAGCCCGAGCCGCGTTCGATCGGGTCTTACGCGCGTGGGCGCCAGCTGTGTGCCGGGAATTTCCTGTTCGAGGGCGCCCTGGTCGAGGCGCCGGATACCCCCATCTGGGATCTGGACCCGCCCGGCCCGGCCTTTGCCGCGGCGCTGCACGGTTTCACCTGGCTGGACGATCTGGCGGCCGCGGGCGACGGCGCGGCGCGGCGCTGCGCGCAGGATTGGACGCTGGGCTGGATTGCCCGCTATGGCCGGGGGCGCGGGCCGGGCTGGACCCCGGACCTGACCGGGCGGCGGCTGATCCGCTGGGTGCACCATGCGCTGTTGCTGCTGAACGGTCTGGACGGGGAGGGGGCGCGGGCGCTCTATGGGTCACTGGCCCGTCAGACCCGTTTTCTGTCGCGCACATGGCGCCGGGCGCAGCCGGGCCTGCCCCGGTTCGAGGCGTTGACCGGGCTGCTTTATGCGGGGCTGTCGCTGACGGGGCTGGACCGCTATACCGCCCCCGCCCTGCGCGCGTTGGAACGGGAATGCGCGGGCCAGATCGATGCCGATGGCGGCATTCCCAGCCGCACCCCCGAGGAATTGCTGGACATCTTTACCCTGCTGACCTGGGCCGAGGCGACATTGCGTGAGGTCGGGCGCGAACCGGGCCCCGCCCACCGCGCCGCGATCGAACGCATCGCGCCGGTGCTGCGTGCGCTGCGCCATGCCGATGGCGGGCTGGCGCGGTTTCATGGGGGCGGGCGCGGCCTGCCCGGTCGGCTGGACCAGGCCCTGGCAGAGGCCGGCGTGCGCCCGCGCGGGATCAAGGGGCTGGCGATGGGCTATGCGCGGCTGTCGGCGGGGCGCAGCACCGTGATTGTCGATGCCGCGCCGCCGCCCGTCCGCGCCGCCGCGCGTCAGGCGCATGCCTCGACCCTGGCGTTCGAGCTGACCTCGGGCCGCCGCCCGGTGATCGTCAATTGCGGCGCGGGGGGCAGTTTCGGGCCCGACTGGCGCAAGGCGGGGCGCGCCACGCAATCCCATTCGGCACTGGGGCTGGATGGGCTGTCCTCGTCCCGGCTGGGGGCGTTGCACGGGCGCGGCCAGGGGCTGTGGCTGGTGGACACGCCCGCGACGGTAGAGGCCCGGCAGGAATCGGGGCTGGGCGGGCACGGCCTGACCGCCTGGCATGACGGTTATGGGCCCACCCACGGACTGACGCATGTGCGCCAGTTGCGGCTGGCCTATGACGGGCGCGCCCTGTCGGGCGAGGACACGCTTGCCGCCTTTGACGAGGACGAGCGCGCGCGCTTTGACCGGGCGATGGACGGGGTCAGCCTGCAGGGGATCGGCTTTTCCATCCGATTCCATCTGCACCCCGATGTGGATGCCGCGATCGACATGGGCGGCGCGGCGGTGTCGCTGGCCCTGAAAAGCGGTGAAATCTGGGTTCTGCGTCACGATGGCGCCGCGGAATTGCGGCTGGCGCCCAGCGTGTACCTGGAAAAAGGCCGCCTGAAACCGCGCGCGACGAAACAAATCGTTCTATCTGCCCGCGTGATGGATTATGCGAGCCTCATCACATGGACCCTGGCCAAGGCGCAGGACACTCCGCGGGCGCTGCGCGATCTGGAACCAGCTGCGACCGACGAGGCCCTGGTGCTGTCGCAGACACCCTAGGGCCGGGCCCGCCGACCACACACGAAGGATACCCCGATGACCGATCTCGTCCCCGTTCGCCGCGCATTGCTTTCCGTTTCCGACAAGACCGGGCTGGTCGAACTGGGCCAGGCGCTGGCCGCGCGCGGGGTGGAACTGTTGTCCACCGGCGGCACCGCCAAGGCCCTGCGCGAGGCGGGCCTTGGCGTGGTGGATGTGGCCGAGGTGACGGGATTTCCCGAAATGATGGACGGGCGGGTCAAGACGCTGCACCCGATGGTGCATGGCGGCCTGCTGGCGCTGCGCGACAACCCCGAGCATCTGGCCGCGATGGAAACCCATGGCATCGCCGGAATCGACCTGCTGGTGGTGAACCTTTACCCGTTCGAGGCGACCGTCGCCAAAGGGGCCGATTACGCCGAATGTGTCGAGAATATCGACATCGGTGGCCCGGCAATGATCCGTGCGGGCGCCAAGAACCATGCCTTCGTGAACGTGGTGGTCGATACCGAGGATTACGCCGCCCTGCTGGCCGAACTGGATGCCAATGACGGTGCGACCTCGCTGGCCTTCCGCCAGCAACTGGCGCAGACCGCCTATGCCCGCACCGGGGCCTATGATGCGGCGGTGTCCAACTGGATGGCCGGTGCCATCGGGCAGGACGCCCCCCGCCGCCGTGTAGTGGCCGGGTCTCTGGCCCAGACCCTGCGCTATGGCGAAAACCCGCACCAGCGCGCGGCCTTTTACCTGGACGGATCCGACCGGCCCGGCGTGGCGACCGCGAAACAGTGGCAGGGCAAGGAACTGTCCTACAACAACATCAATGACACTGACGCGGCGTTCGAACTGGTCAGCGAATTCCTGCCTGCCGATGGCCCGGCCTGCGCGATCATCAAGCACGCCAACCCCTGCGGCGTGGCCCGCGGCGCCAGCCTGGAAGATGCGTACCGCCGGGCGTTTGACTGCGACCGGACCTCGGCCTTTGGCGGGATCATCGCGCTGAACATGAAGCTGGACGAGGCCACGGCGCGCGCGATCTGTGAGATCTTTACCGAGGTCGTCATCGCGCCCGCCGCTGACGATGCCGCCAAAGAGGTCTTTGCCGCCAAGAAGAACCTGCGCCTGTTGACCACCGGGGGCCTGGCCAACCCGGCCGCCGCCGGGATGACGATCCGGCAGGTCTCCGGCGGGTTCCTGGCGCAGGACAAGGATAACGGGCGGATCACCGCCGACGATCTGAAGGTGGTCACCAAGAAAGCCCCGACCGAGGCCGAGATCGCCGATATGCTGTTCGCCTGGACCGTGGGCAAGCATGTGAAATCCAACGCCATCGTCTACGTCAAGGATGGCGCGACCGTGGGTGTCGGCGCCGGCCAGATGAGCCGGGTGGATTCCACCCGCATCGCCGCGCGCAAGGCCCAGGACATGGCCGAGGCCGTTGGCCTGCCGGGCACGCCGACCAAGGGGTCGGTCGTGGCCTCTGATGCGTTCTTCCCCTTCCCCGATGGTCTGTTGACGGCGGCCGAGGCCGGGGCGACGGCGGTGATCCAGCCCGGCGGGTCCATGCGCGACGACGAGGTGATCGCCGCCGCCGACGAGGCCGGGCTGGCGATGGTGTTCACCGGCATGCGCCACTTCCGGCACTGATCGGCAGGGGGGGCGGGCGATGCGCGCGCTGTTTGCCATGGCTGGGGCGGTGTTCGCCCTGGACCAGATCGTCAAGGTGTACGTGGTGCACGTGCTGGACCTGGCCGAAACGCTGCGCCTGGATGTCTGGCCCCCCTACCTGAACCTGCGCATGGCGTGGAACCGGGGGATCAATTTCGGCCTGCTGCCCGCCGAGGGCGATGCGGGCCGCTGGATCCTGATCGGGGTTGCCCTGGCGATTTCGGCGGGCGTGCTGGTCTGGATGCTGCGCGAGTCGCACGGCATCTGGGCGCGCCTGTCGGCGGGGTTGCTGATCGGGGGCGCGTTGGGCAATGCGGTGGATCGGGTGATCTATGGCGCGGTGGCCGATTTCCTGAACATGTCGTGCTGCGGGATCGACAATCCTTATGCGTTCAATGTGGCCGATATCGCGATTTTTGCCGGGGCGTTGGGGCTGGTCGTCTTTACCGGCCGCGACAAGACCCCGTGACGCGGGCGGACACCTGCGTTAAAGAGGGCGGAACCGGATGGAGGGACGAAAGATGCGTGTCAGTCGGAGCATGCTCCTGGGGGCGGTGGTGGCCTCAATCCTGGCTGGCTGCTCGGGCGACAAGACCCCGCAACTGATGAATGTCCGCTCGCAATCCGGCTCGCCGGACGAATTCATGATCCTGCCGAACAAGCCGCTGGAAATGCCGCAGGATCTGTCGGCGCTGCCCGCGCCGACCCCGGGCCAGTCCTCGCGCACCGATCCGACACCTGAATCCGATGCGATCGCCGCCCTTGGCGGGCGCCCGGGGGCCGGGGCGCGGGCCGATAACGGCCTGATTTCCCATGTCACCCGCTTTGGCGTGTCGCAGTCCATCCGTCAGACCCTGGCGGCCGAGGATCTGGAATACCGCCGCCGCAACGATGGCCGGCTGCTGGAACGGGTGTTCAACACCAACGTCTATTTCCGCGCCTACGAAAGACAGTCGCTGGACCAGTACGCCGAACTGGAACGCTGGCGGCAGCGGGGCGTGCGCAACGTTTCCGCACCCCCCAAGGCGACGCTGTCCGAAGAGGATTGAGCCCGCTCACATCCCCGTGGCCCCGTCTTGAAAACGGCCCCTTTCCCCGTAGCTTGAACTGGAACGGTTCGAAAGGGGACGGGCGATGCGGCGACTGCGCAACCTACTGGTTCTTCTGCTGATCTGGGCAGGTCCGGCGACGGCCGACCGGGTGACCGACTTTACCCTGGATAACGGGTTGCAGGTCGTCGTGATCGAGGATCACCGCGCGCCGGTCACCGTGAACATGGTCTGGTATCGCGTCGGCGCCGCGGATGAACCGCCCGGCGTTTCGGGGATCGCGCATTTCCTGGAACACCTGATGTTCAAGGGCACGGACGAGGTTGCGCCGGGCGCGTTTTCCCGCATCGTCAAGGCGCAGGGCGGGTCCGACAATGCGTTCACGTCCTGGGATTACACGGCCTATTTCCAGCGCGTCGCCGCCGACCGGCTGGACCTGATGATGCAGCTGGAGGCCGACCGCATGACCGACCTGCGCCTAGCCGGGCCGGATGTGGAAACCGAACGCGACGTGATCCTGGAAGAGCGTAACCAGCGCACCGACAACGACCCCGGCGCGCTGTTTCGCGAACAGATGCGCGCGGCGCTTTACCTCAACCACCCTTACGGCATCCCGATTATCGGCTGGCGGCATGAAATGGAAACTCTGTCCAAGGCCGATGCGCTGGCGTTCTACGACACCTATTACGCGCCGAACAACGCCATCCTTGTCGTGGCCGGCGACGTGACGCCCGATGCGGTGCGCGACATGGCGCAGACGCATTTCGGCGGACTGGCCCCGTCGGATGCGCTGCCTGCACGCGTGCGCCCGCAGGAACCGCCGCACCTGGCCGAACGGCGCGTGATGTTCGAGGATCCGCGCGTTGCACAGCCTTATCTGATGCGCAGCTATCTGGCCCCCGAACGCGACTCTGGCGACCAGGGGCGCGCCGCCGCCCTGACCTATCTGGCGGAATTGCTGGGGGGCGAGGGGGCCACATCCTTCCTTGGTGAGCGGCTGCAATTCGAGCGGCAGGTCGCGCTTTATACCGGCGCGTCCTATGGCGGGCTGTCTCTGGACGACACTGCGTTCAACCTGTTCGTCGTGCCCGCCCCCGGCGTGTCGCTGGAAACGGCCGAGGACGCACTGGACAAGGCGCTTGCCGCCTTCTTGCGCGAGGGGGTGGACCCGGCCCTGTTCGACAGCCTCAAAAGTCAGTTGTTGGCCGCCGAGATCTACGCCCGTGACAACATCCAGGGACTGGCCCGGCGCTATGGCCGCGCGCTGACCTCTGGCCTGACGATCGAGGATGTGCAGGCCTGGCCCGACGTGTTGCAGGCGGTGAAGCCAGAGGATGTGATGGCCGCCGCGCACGACCTTCTGAAAGGCGGGAACGCCGTGACCGGCTGGCTGTCGCGACCCGTGGCAGAGGTGACGGAGGTGACCCAATGATGCGCCTGATTCTTGCCCTCGCGCTTGCGCTGACGATGGCCGCGCCCGTTCGGGCCGCGATTGAAATCCGGCAGGTGACATCGCCCGGCGGTGTGGGCGCGTGGCTGGTCGAAAGCCACGACATTCCCTTCGTGGCGCTGGAAATCCGCTTTCGTGGTGGGGCCAGCCTGGACGCGCCGGGCAAACGCGGGGCGACCAACCTGATGACGGCCCTGCTGGAGGAGGGGGCGGGCGACATGGGCGCCCGCGAATTTGCCCGCGCCCGCGATGCGCTGGCCGCCAGCTTTCGCTTTGACGTTGGCGCGGATTCGCTGCGGGTGTCGGCCCGCATGCTGAGCGAAAACCGCGATCAGGCCGCGGATCTGCTGCGGCAGTCGCTGCACGCCCCGCGTTTCGATGCGGACGCGATCGAACGGGTGCGCGGGCAGGTGTTGTCGGCCATTGCCTCTGATGCCAAGGACCCGCAGGCGCTGGCCAGCCAGACCTTTGATCGGCTGGCCTTTGGCGACCATCCCTATGGCAGCGCCCCCGATGGCACGGCGGACAGCGTGCAGGCGCTGCGCCGCGCCGATCTGGTCGAGGCGCATGCACGGGTGATCGCGCGCGACCGCCTGTATGTGGCCGCCGCGGGCGATATCACGGCGCAGGAACTGGGCCTGCTGCTGGACCGGCTGTTTGCGGGCCTGCCGGAAACCGGCGCCCCGATGCCGCCGCAGTCGGATTACGGGCTGCCGGGCGGTGTAACCGTGGTGCCCTTCGACACGCCGCAGGCGGTGGCGGTGTTCGGCCAGCCGGGCATGGAACGCGACGATCCCGACTTCTTTGCTGCCTATGTGATGAACGAGGTTCTGGGCGCGGGCGGCTTCGGCTCTCGTCTGATGGAAGAGGTCCGCGAAAAGCGGGGCCTGACCTACGGCGTCTATTCCTATCTCTACCCGATGGACCTTGCGCCGATGATGCTGGGGCAGGTGGCCTCGTCCAACGGGCGGGTCGCCGAGGCGATCGAGGTGATCCGGGCCGAATGGGCGCGCATGGCCCAGGATGGCGTCACGCAAGAGGAACTGGAGGCGGTAAAGACCTACCTGACCGGGGCCTACCCGCTGCGATTCGACGGCAACGCCAAGATCGCGCGCATTCTGGTCGGCATGCAGATGGATGGGCTGAGCCCCGATTACGTCACCACGCGCAACGACCGTATCCGCGCGGTGACGCAAGAGGATATCCGCCGCGTGGCATCCGACCTGTTGCAGCCCGATGCACTGCATTTTGTCGTGGTCGGTCGGCCCGAGGGGCTGGAAACGCCCGCGAACTAGGGCCGGCCGGGCCGCTCAGGCCAGTTCCTCGGCGCGCGCCTGGCGGACGCGGTCAGCCTCCTTGCCGTGCAACTCTTCGTAATGATCGAAGCGGGCCTCGAACCAGGCGGTGCCGTGGCTCAGCCCACCAAGCGCCTGGAACAGCTCCTCTTTCGCGGCGGCGGGGATCAGGGCCTGAAACACGTCCCAGCCGCGCGCCCTAGGGTGGGCCTCAAACCCCAGAACCTGCCCCTTCAGGCTGCTGGCCAGTGCGACCAGCGACCCGCTATAGACGCTGGGCACATGGATATCGACCCGGTCGATGGGTTGCAGCACCACCGCGCCGGCCTGTTCCAGCGCCTCGCGCACGCCGTTTCGCGCGGCGGTGCGAAAGGCATGGTCGGAACTGTCCACCGCGTGATGCTTGCCATCGGTCAGGGTGACCGCGACATCCACCACCGGGAATCCCAGCGGCCCGCGCACCATCGCCTCTTGTGCGCCGGCCTCGACCGCGGGGATATAATTGCGCGGCACCGCGCCGCCCTTGACCGTTTCGTCAAAGGCAAAGCCCGCGCCGCGCCCCTGCGGCCGCACGGTCACCTGCACGTCGGCGAACTGTCCCGCGCCGCCCGATTGCTTGCGGTGGCGGTGGTGGGTGTCCACGGGTTTCGTGATCGTTTCGCGGTAGATGCCAGAGACGGGGTGTTCCTCTGCCGCGATCCCGAAATCCTCTGCCAGCTTGGCCAGAACACGCCGCAGGTGGATCGGCCCCTGCAGCCAGACCAGCAGTTGCCCGGTTGCCGGATCCTGCGTGGTTTCCATCCCCGGATCGCTGGCCGCCATGCGCGCCAGCGCGGCCGACAGGCGCGCATCGTCGCGTTCATTTGCGGGGGACAGCAGCCGGGCATAGGCAGGCGGGCGCCCGTGGGTCCAGCCGGGCAGCGGCGTGCTGTCCTGGGCGGTGTAGGCCAGGCCAGGGTTCAGGTGATCGGATTTCACCGCCACCGCCAGCGTGCCGGGGGCCAGCGGTTCGGCCACCGGCTTGCCGTCTATGCCCGACAGGTTGCCGATGGTGTCGCCGGCCAGGGGCGCGGCGTGCTGGATGCCGGTGCCCAGGGCGCGGATCAGGATGGATTTGCCGACATGGCGCTTGGTGTCGGCGGCCACGCCGATGGCCAGGGGATCGGCCACGCGCAGCCGCGCCCTGAGCACCGACATGCCAGGCGCCTCGTGGCGCAGCGCCTTCATCAGCCGGGTCAGCCCGTTGCCATGCCCCGCCGCGCCCAGATAGGCGGCCATCACGCGGTTGTCCCGATGCGCCTCGGCCAGGACCGAGTAGATTTCTTCGGGGGCGGGGTCGCGATCCTCGATCAGCTCTTCCATCAGGTGATCGTCGTAATCGGCCAGGTGTTCCAGCAGGTCGGCGCGGGCCTCCTGCTCGCGGTCCTGAACATGGGCCGGGATCTCGACCAGGCGCGAGGGCTGGCCCTCCTGATACTGAAAGGCCCGCTCTGAAATCAGGTCCACCGCCCCGGTCACATGCCCCTCCGCATCGCGGATCGGGGCCTGACGCAGAATGATGTGGTGCTGGGCATAGGCCTGCAGCGCGCCGACGATGTCGCGGATGCGGGCATCCATCAGGTCCATCTTGTTGATGAAGACAAAGCAGGGAACGCCCGATTCCTCGACCAGCCGCAGATAGGGCGCAGCCAGAACCGCGGCCTGCGGATCGGGACCGACGCACAGAACGGCGGCATCCGAGGCGGCCAGCGCCTCGCCCGCCTGGCCCAGGTAGTCGGGGCCGCCGGTGATGTCGAACCCGGCCCAGGGCTCATCCAGATAGGTGAACTGGCGCACACTCAGCGCGTCGGTAAAGGTGGCGGCGGTGGCGCGCCCCTCCAGCGCGCTCAGCGCGTTCAGCAGCGTGGTCTTGCCCGCCTGCGAGGGGCCCAAAATCGTGAAACAGCGCATCTGACATCCTCCGATCGGTCGCGTTGGCGGGGTTCATGCCGCCCTGCGCGCCGGTCGGATGCTGCGCCCGGGTCGGGCCGCCCGAGGGGGCAGCCGGCCATGGGTGCGGCCGCCACAGGCGCCGGGCCGCTGTCCCGTTCCCCGCGATGTTCGGCCTTCAAGTCATGCCGGGTCAAGGGAAATCGGGTGCCTGCGCGCCCTGACCGCGCCTGCCCCTGCCGCGCCCTTTCCCGGCCGCCGGCCATCTTCTTCTTGGCCAAATACCCCGGGGGAGTCGCCGCGCAGGCGGCGACGGGGGCAGCGCCCCCAAACGGTCGGCTTGCCGCAGGCAAGCCGAAACCGGAACGGCTCAGACCGACATGCAGATGTATTTCATCTCCAGGTAGTCCTCGATCCCGTGGCGGCTGCCCTCGCGGCCCAGGCCCGACTGTTTGACCCCGCCAAAGGGCGCCGTTTCGGTCGAGATGATGCCGGTATTGACCCCGACGATCCCGTATTCCAGCGCCTCTGCCACCTTGTAGACGCGCGACAGGTCGCGGGCATAGAAATAGGACGCCAGGCCAAAGATCGTGTGGTTCGCCATGGCGATCACCTCGTCCTCGGTCTCGAACCGGAACAGCGGCGCCACGGGGCCAAAGGTTTCCTCGGTCGCGCATTTCATCGCCTGGGTCGCGCCGGTGACGACCGTGGGTTCATAGAACGTCCCGCCATTGCCGTGCCGCTGGCCGCCGCGCAGGATCTGGCCCCCCTTGGCGGTGGCGTCGGTCAGGTGATCCTCGACCTTTTCCAGCGCGGCGGTGGAAATCAGCGGGCCCAGGTCGGTGTCCGGCTCCAGCCCGTTGCCCACCTTCAGGCGGCCCACCGCCTCGGCCAGTTTCTTGGCGAATTCGTCGTAGATGCCGGCCTGCACGTAGATCCGGTTGGCGCAAACGCAGGTCTGGCCGTTATTGCGAAACTTGCAGGCAATCGCGCCCTCGACCGCCGCGTCCACATCGGCGTCGTCGAACACGATGAAGGGCGCATTCCCGCCCAGTTCCATCGAGCATTTCTTGACCTGCGGCGCGGCCTGTTCCAGCAGGATACGCCCCACCTGGGTCGACCCGGTAAAGGTGATCTTGGCGATATCGGGGTTTTCGCAGAACTCCTTGCCGATATCCGCCGACCGGGTAGAGGGCAGGACCGAAAAGACGCCCTCGGGAATCCCGGCCCGTTCGGCCAGCACCGCCAGCGCCAGCGCCGACAGCGGCGTATCCTCGGCCGGTTTGACAAGGAAGGTGCACCCGGCCGCCAGGGCAGGCGCCGCCTTGCGGGTAATCATGGCGTTGGGAAAATTCCAGGGCGTGATGGCCCCCACCACGCCGATGGGCTGGCGGATCACGCTCAGCCGCTTGTCGGGGGCATGGCCCGGGATCGTTTCGCCATAGATGCGCTTGGCCTCTTCGGCGAACCATTCGACGAAAGACGCGCCATAGGCAATCTCGCCCTTGGCCTCGGCCAGCGGTTTGCCCATCTCGGCGGTCAGGATCACGGCCAGGTCGTCCTGCGCGGCCATCATCAGGTCGAACCAGCGGCGCAGGATGTTGGCGCGTTCCTTGGCGGTGCGCGCGGCCCAGTCCTTTTGCGCGGCCTTGGCGGCAGCGATGGTGCGCGCGGTTTCGGCGCGGGTCAGATCGGGCACGTTGGTCAATACCGATCCGTCGGCGGGGTTCAGGACCTGAAACGTGGCGCCGTCATCGGCCCCGGCCCAGGTGCCGGCCAGATAGGCGCGGTCGGCCAACAGCGCGGGGTCGTTCAGAAGGGTCTTGAGATCGGTTCCGGGCATCATGCATCCTCCCTTGGACTTTGGCACAGGCAAACCACGGGGGGCGGGGCGATGTCCAGACACGAGGACGGGATCGACTGGGACGACGCCTATGCCAATGCCGCCCATATCCCCGGCGCGGCTGATTACCCGCCCCGCTGGGCGGCGCAGGCGGCGGCCTTTCGCGCGCAGGCGCGCGGCGAATGCGATCTGCCCTATGGGGCCCACCCGCGCCAGCGGTTCGATCTGTTCCTGCCCCCGGCCGCAGCGCGCGGGGTGGTGGTGTTCGTCCATGGCGGCTATTGGCTGCGGTTCGACAAGTCGGTCTGGTCGCACCTTGCCGCCGGTCCGCTGGCGCGAGGCTGGGCCGTCGCAATGCCCAGCTATCGGCTGGCGCCAGAGGCCCCGATCGCCGAGATCACCCTTGATATCGCCGGTGCGCTGACGGTGATGGCACGGCTGGCGCGCGGGCCGCTGGTGCTGTCCGGGCATTCGGCAGGCGGGCACCTGGTGGCGCGGATGATCTGCGACGATATCGAACTGCCCCCGCAGGTGGCCGGGCGCATCGCCCGCGTGGTGCCGATTTCGCCCCTGTCCGACCTGCGCCCGCTGTTGCGAACGCAGATGAACGCCGCTTTCGGATTGGATGTGGCTGCGGCCAGTGCAGAAAGCCCGGTCTGCCACATCCCCCGCGATGATGTGCCCGTCACCGCCTGGGTGGGCGGGGGCGAATTGCCCGCCTTTCTGGACCAGGCCCGCTGGCTGGCCCGCGCCTGGCCCGGCACGGCGCTGCATGTCGAATCGGGCCGGCACCATTTCGACGTGATCGACGGGCTGGCCCAAGCCGACAGCCCCCTGACCGCCGCCCTGCTGGACGGGTTCGCGGATTAACGGCCGAAGCCCGCCAGCGCCTTGTAATCGATTGCCTCCAGCACCGGCAGCATCGTATCGGCATCCGCCCCGCTGGCCTGCACCAGGATGCGGCTGTCGACCAGCGCCGTCAGTTCGCCATCCTGATCGACGAATTTCTGCCGGCCCACGCGGATGATCTCGCCGCCCGCGGCCATCAGCATGGGGCTGGCGAACATCGCGCCCATCGCCCCGACCATCGGGTTGTCGGCCATCAGGGTAACGGTAAAGCTGGCGCCATTGCCGGAATAGACCGCCTCGGCCCCGGTGCCGCCGCCCATCATGGCCAGACCCTGGTTCATGTCGGTATTGACCTCGCGGCTCCACCCCTCGGGCGCGGGTGGCAGATAGGCGGTCAGCCCCTCGGCCTTCATCGCGCGCAACAATTGCTGAGCATAGGCCAGTTCCTCCAGCGCGTATTGCACATCACCGGATTCATAGGCCTCGATGGCACTTTGCAGCGTGTCGGTCACGTCATCGGCCAGGGCAGGGGTCGCGGCGCTCAGGGCAAACGCGGCGCTCAGAATCAACCGTTTCATGGGGGTCCTCCGCAGGTAAGGCCCCCAGCCTAGCACCCGCCCCGTCACCGCTCAATCGCGCGGGCCGAAGCGTGCGATCCAGGCCGGACGCGTATCGCCGGGCTCTGGCCTGGCGTGATAGACCCCGCGCGCGATGGCCCGCGCCAAGCAGGTTGCGGCGGCATGGCCCAGGCGCAGCGGGTCGCCCGCCGGGTCGGCCAGGGCGCGGGCACCTGTCGCCGCGGCAAAAACCAGATCGCCGTCAAACGGCGTATGGCTGGGCGACAGGGCGCGCGCCATGCCGTCATGGGCGGCCACCGCCAGGCGCGTGGTCTGCGCCTGGGTCAGCTTGGCATCGGTGGCGACGATCGCGATGGTGGTGGCCTCGCCCGGGCCGATCTCTAGCGCGGGTTCGGCGCCGGGATCGTTGGCCCCGGTGCCCAGCCCGCCGAACTCGTCCCCGATTTCCCAGGGCGCGGCCCAGAATTGCGGCCCGCCGCCCATCACGGCCGATCCCAGGGCATTCACAGCCACCAGTGCGCCCACGGTCATCCCGCCCTCCAACACGACAGAGGCCGAGCCGATACCGCCCTTCAGATCGGCGGTCGTGGCGCCATAGCCCGCCCCCGCGCTGCCCAGGGCGAAATCTGCGCCCGCCGCTGCCAGCGCCGCGCGGCCAAGCGCGGGATAGGGGTTTTGCGTCCATCCCTTGTCGCCCCCGTTCAGCAGGTCGAACAGGATCGCCCCGGGCACGATAGGCACCTGAACCCCGCCCACGGCAAATCCGCGCCCGGCCGTGCGCAGCCCCTCGACCACGCCCCCGACCGCGTCCAGCCCAAAGGCCGATCCGCCCGACAGAACCAGCGCGTCCACCTCCTGCACCAGCTTGTCGGGGGCCAGCAGGTCGGTTTCCCGCGTGCCCGGCGCGCCGCCCATCACATGCACCCCGGCCACAAAGGGCGCCGCGCCCACCAGCACGCTGACCCCGGATTTCAGCCGCGCGTCCTGCGCCTGCCCGACCCGCAGCCCGTCCACATCGGTAATCAGGTTCCGCCGCCCCGGTCGCATCGCGCCCCCCTGTCCTTCTTCTTGGTCCAAATACCCGCGCGCGGCGCAGCCGCGCCCGTTTCTTTTACGAAGAAACGGACGATTTTTCCCGGAAAAGTCGTCCGTCAGGCAATCGGTGCGGGCAATTCGGGCACGGCGGCCAGCAATTCCCGCGTGTAGGGGTGGCGCGGGGCATGCAGAACCTGTTCGGCTGCGCCTTGCTCGACGATCCGGCCCGCGTGCATCACCATGACCCGGTCGGCGATTGCGCGCACTACCTGCAGGTCGTGCCCGATGAACAGGTAGGACAGGCCGAACCGGCCCCGCAGATCGGCCAGCAGGTCCAGGATTTGCGCCCGCACCCGCACGTCCAGCGCCGAAACGGGTTCGTCCAGCACGATCAGGTCCGGCCGTGTGATTAGCGCGCGGGCGATGGCAATGCGCTGGCGCTGTCCGCCCGAAAACTCGTGGATGAATCGGTTCCTGTCGTCCGGGTCCAGGCCCACCGCGCGCAGCGCCTCGGCCACCCTGTCATCGGCATCGGGCGGGCGCCCGGCCAGGTGGAACGGCTCGGCAATCAGGCGGCCGACCCGGTGGCGGGGGTTGAAGCTGCCATAAGGGTCCTGAAACACCGCCTGCATCCGGCGACGCAGGTCGTGCGGCATCGGCTGGCCGGCGGCCACGCGCTGCCCGTCCAGCCGGATCGCGCCCCCCTGCAAGGGGTCCAGCCCCAGGATCGCGCGGGCCAGGGTGGATTTGCCCGACCCGGATTCGCCTACCAGGCCCAGGCATTCGCCCCGCCGCAGGTCGAAGCTGACCCCATCGACCGCGCGCACCGGCGCGGGCCGGGTGAACGCGCCCCGCCCCGCCGGGCGATACGCGCGCCGGGCCTCTCGCACCTCCAACAACGCGGCACCGGGGGCGCGTGTCCCCGGGGCGGGGTGATGCGTGGCGGCGGCGATCAGCGCGCGGGTATAGGGATGGCCGGGGCGGCGCAGGATGGCGCTGGTCGGCCCCTGTTCGACGATCCGGCCCCCCTGCATCACCGCCACCCGTTCGGCCAGCCCCGACAGAACCGCCAGGTCATGGGTAATCAGCATCAGGGCCATGCCCTCTTCTCGGACCAGACCGGCCAGCAGGTCCAGGATGCGCGCCTGCGTGGTCACGTCCAGCGCCGTGGTCGGTTCGTCCGCGATCAGCAGGCGCGGGCGCAGGGCGATAGCCATGGCGATGCAGACCCGTTGCCGCTGGCCGCCCGACAATTCGTGCGGATAGCGGGTCAGTGGAAAACGGTCGGCGGGCAGGCCCACGCGGTCCAGCCGCGCGCGGGCCTTTTCCAACGCCTCTGACCGGGTCGCCGCGTCATGGATCACCAGCGTTTCGGCCACCTGCGCGCCGATGGTCTGCATCGGGTTCAGCGCGGTCATCGGTTCCTGAAAGATCATCCCGATCTGCCGCCCCCGGATCGCGCAAAGCTGCCGCTCGGTCAGGTCCAGCAACTCGCGGTCTACCAGCCGTATGGCGCCCGTTGCCCGTGCGCCCGGCGGCAACAGGCCCATCATCGCCAGCGCCGTCATCGACTTGCCCGACCCGCTTTCGCCCGCCAGCCCGACGATCTGGCCCGGCGCGATCTGAAAGGAAACGCCCTGCAGAACCGGCGTGCTGTGGATCGTCAGGGACAGGTTCTCGACCTCGATCATCGCGCCGCCTTTCGCAGCCGCGGGTCCAGCGCGTCGCGTAACCCGTCGCCCAGCAGGTTCAGCCCCAGCACCGTCAGAACGATGGCCAGCCCCGGCAGCACCGCCAGGCGCGGCGCGGTGTAGATCATCGTCTGCGCCTCGGCCAGCATGCGGCCCCAGCTGGGCGTGGGCGGCTGCGCGCCAAGGCCCACATAGGACAGCCCGGCCTCGGCCAGGATGCCCAGGGAAAACTGGATCGTCGCCTGCACGATCAGCAAGGGGGCGATATTGGGTAGGATGTGTTCCGCGCTGATCCGCAGCCGCCCCTTGCCCGCCAGCCGCGCGGCCAGCACGAAATCCAGCGTCCACAGGCTGAGTGCGGCACCGCGCGCCACGCGGGCGAAAACGGGGATGTTGAAGATCCCGATCGCCAGGATCGCGTTCAGCGCCGAGGGCCCCAGAACGGCGGTAATCAGGATCGCGATGACCAGCGCCGGAAAGGCGAAGATCAGGTCGTTCAGGCGCATCACGACCTCATCCAGCCAGCTGCCCCGGTTGGCCGCCGCCATCAGGCCCAGCGGCACCCCCAACGCGATGCCGATCCCCACCGCCACCAGCGCCACCGCGATGGACACCCGCGCGCCCACCATCAGCATGGACAGCAGGTCGCGCCCGTACTGGTCGGTGCCCAGCGGAAAGGCACCGCCGGGCGGGCGCAGCCGCTGACCGATCTCCAGAACGGTCACGTCATGGGGCACCCAGACCAGCGACAGGGCGGCCGCGGCCAAAACCGCCGCGCTCAGCCCGCCGCCCGCGATCAGTTGCGCCCGCCCGCTCATCGCCGCCGCAGCCTGGGGTCCACCGCCGCGTAGGCGATATCGACCGCGAAGGTCACGCAGATCACCGCAAAGACCAGCAGCATCACCACGCTTTCCACCACGATCAGGTCACGCTGGGTGATCGCCTGAAAGATCAGCCGCCCCAGGCCCGGCAGGTAGAACACGTTCTCGATGATGATCGCGCCGGCCAGCAGAAAGGAAAACTGCAACCCCAGGATCGTCAGCACCGGGATCAGCGCGTTGCGAACCCCGTGCCGCCGGATCGCCTGCGCGCGCGTCAGCCCCTTGGCCCGTGCGCTGCGGATGTAATCCTGCCCCAACGTCTCGATCAGGGCCGACCGCATGACCCGCGCCAGGATCGCGGCCTGCGGCAGGGCCAGTGCGATGGCGGGCAGGGTCAGTGCCTTCAGCCCCGCCATCACCCCGCCGTCCCAGCCCGGAAACCCGCCCGCCGGAAACCAGCGCAGGTTCACCGCGAAAAGCAGCACCAGCAGCATCGCGAACCAGAAATTCGGCACCGCGATGCCCAGTTGCGTCGCCCCCATCACGCCGATATCCGCCGCGCCCCCGCGCCGTGCCGCCGCCCACATCCCGGCGGGCAGCGCGATGGCCGTGGACAGCGCCAGCGCATAGACCGCCAGCGGCAGCGAGACCCACAGCCGGTCTGCCAGCAACTCGGCCACGGGCACGCGATAGGTATAGGACACCCCGAAATCGCCCCGCAGCATGCCCCCCGCCCAGTCCAGATAGCGCAGCCCCGCGCTGCCGGTCAGGCCCAGATCGTCGCGCAGGGCGGCCACGGCCTCGGGCGTGGCGTTCAGTCCCAGCATAAAGGCCGCCGGATCGCCCGGGATTACCTCGATCACCGCAAAGACTACCACGCTGGCCACCAGCAGGCTGAGGCCAAGCGACAGCAATCGGGAAAGGGCATAGCGCAACATGGCCCGACCCTAGGCAAGCCCCGTCCGCCGCGCCAGTGGATTTGCCCGCTTGCCGGGGCGCGCGCGATGGGTATGGTAACGCCCGGGCCGCGTGGCGATGGCGTCGCTGCGGGGGCAGCCCAAGGCCCGGCGGCACGACCCGCCCCTCGTCCTGAACGCCGGGATCGCATGCGGCCCGGTCGATCTCCGGGCCCCCGAGCCTGGGAGTCCCAAGATGAACCGTCCCGATTTCTACCGTTTCCATAATGGCGAAAAGGCCCCGCTGCCGTTTTCACCCGCCGAATACGACACCCGCCTGATGGGCCTGCGCACTGCCATGGATGCCGCGGGGGCCGAGGTGGTCGTGCTGACCTCTATGCAGAACGTGGCCTATTACTCGGGCTTTCTTTATTGCAGCTTCGGGCGGCCCTACGCCCTGGTGGTCACAGCCTCGGATGCGGTGACGATCAGCGCGGGGATCGACGCGGGCCAGCCCTGGCGGCGCTGCGCCACCGACAACATCACCTATACCGATTGGCAGCGGGACAATTTCTGGCGTGCGGTGGCCCATGTCGCAGGCCAGGGCCGCGCCGTGGGGTATGAGGGCGACCACTTGACCCTGACGCAAAAGGCCAAGCTGGAAAGCTTCCTTTCCCCGCGCGAAACCCTGGATATCGCACCGGCCACCATGCAGCAGCGCATGCGGAAAAGCGCGGCCGAGATCGCCCTGATTCGCGCAGGCGCGCAGGTGGCCGATATCGGCGGCTACGCAATCCGCGACGCGGTGCGCGCGGGCGCCCGTGAAATCGACATCGCCATGGCCGGGCGCGACGCGATGGAACTGGAAATCGCCCGCCGCTTTCCCGATGCCGAATATCGCGACACCTGGGTCTGGTTTCAGTCCGGGCTGAACACCGATGGGGCGCATAACCCCGTCACCGCGCGGCAAATACGGCGCGGCGATATCCTGTCGCTGAATACCTTCCCGATGATCTCGGGCTATTACACCGCGCTGGAACGCACCCTGTTCGTGGGTGAGGTGGACGCCGCCAGCCTGGCCATCTGGCAGGCCAACGTGGCGGCCCATGAATACGGCATGTCACTGCTGAAACCCGGGGTCAGTTGCGCCCAGGTCACCCACGCGATCAACGCCTTCTTCACCGAGCGCGACCTGCTGCAATACCGCAGCTTCGGCTATGGCCACAGCTTCGGCCTTCTGTCCCACTACTACGGGCGCGAGGCCGGATTGGAAATGCGTGAGGATATCGAAACGGTGCTGGAACCGGGCATGGTGATCTCGATGGAACCGATGTTGACCATTCCGCAGGGTCAGCCGGGCGCGGGCGGTTACCGCGAACACGATATCCTGATCATTACCGAGGATGGCGCCGAGAACATCACCGGCTACCCCTACGGCCCCGAATCTAACGTGGTGGGCTGACCGGGTCGCCCCCCTTCTTCTTGGTCCAAATACCCAAATGGCCCGCCCCGTCAGGGGCGGGCAAACAGGATTGCGCCGCAGGCGCCCCTTTGAATGCCCCTCACTCGGCCCAGGAAACGCCGGTCAGATCGTTGGCCTGGGTGGGGGCGTTTTCCCACAGGCCCCGGATGCGGGCATCGGCGACCCCGGTCTTGGCCAGTTGGAACAGGTAGCCGTTGACATGTTCCTCGGCGATCATGCGTTGGGCGGCGTGCAAGATCGCGGTGCGCTCGGCCGGGGCGGCGGTGGTGGCCAGTCGCTCCATCAGGCCCGCGAACTCGGTATCGCCATAGCCAAAGTAATAATCCGGCCGGGCGTAGATGCCGATATCGGCGGGTTCTGTATGGCTGATGATGGTCAGGTCGAAATCATGGCCGCGGAACACCTGTTCCAGCCACTGCGCCCATTCCAGGTTGGTGATCTCGGTCTCGATCCCCACCGCGCGCAGTTGCGCGGCCAGGATCTCGCCGCCGCGGCGGGCATAGGCCGGGGGCGGCAGGGCCAGCCGCAGCTTGACCGTTTCCAGCCCGGCCTCGGCCAGCAGGGCGCGGGCCTTGTCGGGGTCATGGGCCGACAGGCCGGTCAGGTCCAGATAGGCCGGGTGGTGGGGCGCGAAATGGGTGCCGATGGGCGTGCCATAGCCGAACATGGCCCCGTCGATGATGTCCTGCCGGTCGATGGCATGGGCAATCGCGGCGCGCACCCGGGGATCGTCCAGCGGCGGTTGGCGGTTGTTCATCGCCAGGATCGTTTCGCCCTCGGTCGTGCCGACGATGACGGAAAAACGCGGATCGGCCTCGAACAGCTCAAGCGTTTCCGGCGCCGGAAAGTTCGGAAAGGCGTCCACGTCACCGGCCATCATCGCGGCGAAGGCGGCGTTGGGGTCCGAGATGAACTTGAACGTGGCCGCCGCCAGCGCGGGGGACGTGCCCCAGTAATCGGGGCTGCGCACTAGGTCCACCCGGTCGCCCTTGGCCCAGCGGGCCAGGCGGAAGGGGCCGGTGCCGATGGGGGCCGTTGCCAGGCTGTCCGCGCTTTCGGGGGCCACGATTACCGCGTCGCCCCAGGCCATCTTGAAGGGGAAATCGCCATCGGGGGCGGACAGGGTCACGCGCACGGTCAGCGGGTCCAGCGCCTCGACCCGCTCGATCCCGGCGAAAAGCTGTTTCTGCGCGTTGGTGCTGTCCTCGGCCCGTGCGCGATCTAGGGTAAAGATCACATCGTCGGCATCCATCGCGGTGCCGTCGTGAAAGGTCACGCCGTCCCGCAGGTGAAAGGTATAGCGCGTGGCGTCTGCGCTGACCTCCCATCTGGCGGCCAGGGCGGGCACGATGCGCCCGTCGGGGGCGAATCGCGTCAACCCCTCGAACAGGTTGGCATAGACCACCTCGTCGATGGCGGCGGCGGCCCCGGCGGTGGGGTCCAGGTTCGGCGGTTCCAGCACCATGCCTAGGGTGATCCGGTCCTCTGCGGCCATCGCGGCGCCTGCCAGCAGGACGGCACACAGGGTGGGGGCAACAAGGCGCATCGAGACTCTCCTCCAGCTCGGTTGCACCCATCTGGCGGTGCGGCGGGCCAAAGCGCAAGAGGCCGCGCGCCGGGCAGGTCTGGATTCTGCGGCGCGGCATGGCTATAAGCCCCGCCACCGTGACCGGGAGGAGGACGCGATGAGCGCCAATGCGAGACAACGCCAGTTGACCGCAGTGGACGTGCAGGCCCGCAAGGGCGGTGCGCCGCTGGTGTGTCTGACGGCCTATACCACGCCCGTGGCACGTCTGGCCGACGCGGAATGCGACGTGGTTCTGGTGGGCGACAGCGTGGGCATGGTGCTGCACGGCCTGCCCTCGACCCTGGGCGTGACGATGGACATGATGATCCTGCACGGGCAGGCGGTGGCGCGTGGGCTGGATCGTGCCCTGATGGTCATCGACATGCCCTTCGGCAGCTATGAAGAAAGCCCCGAGCAGGCCTTTCGCAATGCCGCCCGGCTGATGCGCGAAACCGGCGCCGGCGCGGTCAAGCTGGAGGGCGGCGCCGCGATGGCGGATACGATCCGCTTTCTGACGGCGCGCTCGATCCCGGTGATGGCCCATGTCGGGCTGACCCCGCAGGCGATCAACACGCTGGGCGGCTACAAGGTGCAGGGCCGCGGCGCGGATGCCGACCGGGTGCTGACAGATGCGCAGGCGGTGGCGGAGGCTGGCGCGTTTTCCGTGGTGCTGGAAAAGGTGCCTGCCGCGCTGGCCGACCGGATTACCGAAACGGTGGCGATTCCGACCATCGGTATCGGCGCCTCTGCCGGGTGCGACGGGCAGGTGCTGGTGATCGACGACATGCTGGGCCTGTTCACCGATTTCCAACCGAAATTCGCCAAGCGCTATGCCGAACTGGGGCAGGGCGCGCAGGCCGCCATCGCCGCCTATGCCGAAGAGGTGCGCGCGCGCCGTTTTCCGGCGGCCGAGCATGTGTTCGGGGACGCGACATGACCGCGCCGATCCTGCGGCGGCTGGCCGATCTGCGTGAGATGACCGCGCGCTGGCGCGGGCAGGGGCAGCGCGTGGCGGTGGTGCCCACGATGGGCGCGCTGCATGCCGGGCATCTTAGCCTGGTAGAGGTGGCCAAGGCCCGCGCCGACCGCGTGATCGTCACGATCTTTGTCAATCCGCGCCAGTTCGACAACGCGGATGACCTGGCGAAATATCCCCGGACCGAGCAGGACGACGCGGCCAAGCTGGCGCCCTATGCGGTGGATGCCATCTATGCGCCCGATCCCGACCAGGTCTATCCGCCCGGCTTTGCCACCACTGTTTCGGTCGCGGGTCTGACCGAGGGGTTGTGCGGCGCGCACCGGCCCGGCCATTTCGACGGGGTGACAACCGTGGTGGCCAAGCTGTTCGCCCAGACCCAGGCCGATATCGCCTGTTTCGGCGAAAAGGATTTTCAGCAACTGGCGGTGGTGCGCCGCATGGCGCGGGATCTGGATATTCCCGTTGAAATCGTCGGCTGTCCCATCGTGCGCGAGGGGGACGGGCTGGCGCTGTCCTCTCGCAATGTGCGGCTGTCGCCCGCGGCGCGTGCGCAGGCGCCGGTGCTGTATCGCGCGTTGCAGCAGGCCGCCGGGGCGATCGGGGACGGGGTGCCGGTCGCGCAGGCATTGGCCGCGGCCCGCGATGCCGTTCTGGCGGGCGGGTTCGCGTCGGTCGACTATATCGACCTGCGCGCCGCCGACAGCCTGGTTCCGCTGGATGTGCTGGACCGGCCCGCGCGGTTGCTGGCGGCGGCGCATCTGGACGGGGTGCGCCTGATCGACAACCTGGGCCTTGCCCCGGCCTGACCCCGCGCCCTTGCGCCGCAGCAAGGCGAAAGGGTGCAAAACGCCGCGCGGTTGACCTATATTGTCGGGCAGAGGGTGACGGGTTCCCGTCCGGAAAGGGGCAGCGATGATCGCGCTCTTGCGCTTTGTGATCCTGGGCTTCATCGCCCTGACAGTGGTCTATGTCAGCCTGTCGCTCTATTCGCGTGCCGTGCGGCGCGGCAAACTGGAACGCGAATGGGATCAGGACATCCGTCAGGGCGACCGGGCCGCCTTTGTCCGCGAGGGGCTGGAGGAATACGACGCCTCGCTGCGCCGCAAGCTGATCCTGGGGGTTTACGTCGTGCCGACCATCGTTGTCGGCGCGATCATCTATATCACGAATTACATGTGAGGCTGCAATGGTTTACGTCAAATGGACCTTCCTTGCGGTGATTGCCGCGCTGGTGGCGTCCTTCCTGCACTACACGCTGCCGCAGCACGATATCGTCCGCATCACCAATACCGATGTGCGCCGGATCGATTACGGCGACAACTCGATCTTCTGGGCGCGGTCCACGCCCGGGATGCAAGAGGGCAGCGCCAACCGCGACGTGATGTTCATCGAGAGCTTCACGCCCGATGGCGATCCCAACGTCTATCGTAACGAGGATACCGGCTGGGGCTGGCCGCCCTATTTCAAGGTCAACAGTTCCAACCTGCAGGCCCTGGCCCGCGATGCGGTTTCGACCCGGGACGCCCCGCAATGGATGGTCGTGACCCATTACGGGTGGCGCAACGAGTACCTGTCGATCTATCCCAACGCGGTCAAGCTGCGCGAGGTCGACAGCCCCGAGGTGACGATCATCCCGTGGTTCAACATCGTGTTCCTGTCCGTCCTGGCGCTGATCGCGTTGTGGATCTGGCGGATCCTGGCCCGGTTCAAAGAGGACCGGATCGAACCGCTGATCGATGAGGCCGGCGATTTTATGGAAAGCGTGGATGACCGGGCCGAGGGGATCTTCAAGCGGATATTCGGGGGCAAGCGGCGCTGAGGACCGCGCGCGCGGCCACTACTTGCCTGAATATTGGGCATTCGACCCTTTCGGCGGCGCGTTTCACGACGCGCCGCCTTGCCTTTGCCGCAGTGCCGCGCAAGGGTGACGGCAAAGCAAAGTCCAAGCGCAGATGCCCGAACCCTCTCAAAACCTGCGGATGAAGCTGGCCGACCTGATCGGCCGCGTCTATCCCGAGACCGACCGCGATCTGCTGGTCAACAACGTGATCGAGGCCTTTTGGCCCGAGGGCAGCCACCCCCGGCGCCGGGCACGCACGCCGTCCAACCGGCTGTGGTCGCCCCATGACGCGATGGTCATCACCTATGGCAATTCCATCCAGGACGGCCAGCACAAGCCGCTGGACCTGCTGCACGACTTTCTGCACCACTACCTGCGGGGCACGGTCAGTTCGGTGCATATTCTGCCCTTCTTTCCCTTTACCTCGGATGACGGGTTCGCGGTCACCGATTACCGGGCGGTCAATTCCAACCTGGGCGACTGGGCCGACATCAACCGGATTGCCGGGGATTTCACGGTGATGTCGGATCTGGTGCTGAACCATGTGTCCAGCCAGTCGGCCTGGTTCAACGCCTACCGGCAGGGCCAGCCGCCCTATGACCGCTTCTTCTTCGAGGCCTCGCCGGAGGACGATCTGTCGCCGGTGGTGCGCCCGCGCACCAGCCCCCTGCTGCGCGAGGTCGAAACGGTGAACGGGGTGCGCCATGTCTGGTGCACCTTCAGTCACGATCAGGTGGACCTGGATTTCCGCAACCCCGAGGTGCTGCTGGAATTCCTGCGGATCATGCGGCTGCATGTCGACAACGGCATCCGCATCGTGCGGCTGGATGCGGTGGCCTTTCTGTGGAAAGAGGCCGGTACGCCCTCGATCCACATGCCGCAGACCCACGCGATCGTGCAGTTGATGCGGGTGTTGTGCGATTTCGCGGTGGAACCGATCATTCTGCTGACCGAAACCAACGTGCCCAACGTCGAAAACCTGTCCTATTTCGGCAACCGGAACGAGGCGCACGCGGTCTACAACTTTTCCCTGCCGCCACTGATCCTGCACGCGCTGATGTCGGGCACCGCGCAATACCTGCACCGCTGGCAGGCGACGATGCCGCCTGCGCAACTGGGCTGTGCCTATCTGAACTTTACCGCGTCCCATGACGGGATCGGCATGCGGCCCGTAGAGGGTTTGTTGCCCGAGGAAGAGATCGGCCAGATCATCGGGGCGGTCCGGTCCTTTGGCGGCGAGGTGTCGATGCGCACCCTGAACGGCGGGGGCGAGGCGCCCTATGAACTGAACATAACCTGGTTCGACGCGATGAAGGGCACCTTTGCCGGTGAGGACGCGCACCAGTTGGAACGGTTCCTGTGTTCCCAGACCATCGTGATGGCGCTGGAGGGCATCCCGGCCTTTTACATCCACTCGATGCTGGGCACGCCCAATGACCATGCCGGGGTGGAAAAGACCGGGGTGAAACGCGCGATCAACCGGCATCGCTGGGATTATCCCACGCTGCTGGCCCGGCTGGAGGATCCGGATTCGACCCAGGCGCAGGTGTTGCGCCACATGCGCCGCAGGATCGAGATCCGCCGTCAGCAACCCGCCTTTCACCCCAACGCGACGCAGTTCACCCTGCACCTGGATCACCGTCTGTTCGGGTTGTGGCGGCAAAGCCTGGACCGCGACCAGTCGATCTTTGCCCTGCACAATGTCAGCTGCGAAGAGGTGTTCGTGCCGCCCATTTCCATCAACCTGATCGGGGGCGAGGATTGGGTGGACCTGCTGTCGGGCGAAACGATCTCGCCCACCGGGCCGGAAATTCCCTTTGCCCCCTATCAGTGCCGCTGGATCACCAACCGCGGCTGAGCCCATGGCCGAATCGCGCGAGGGCATGCTATCTGTTGGGGCATGAATTCGCCCGCCCCCAACATACATGCAGATACCCCCAGAATTCGTCAGCTTGACGAGGGGGCAATCAACCGTATCGCCGCGGGCGAGGTGGTGGAACGCCCGGCCTCTGCGGTCAAGGAACTGGTGGAAAACGCCTTGGACGCGGGTGCCCGACGGATCGAGGTGGCCCATGCCGAGGGCGGCAAGACGCTGATCCGCGTCACCGACGACGGCTGCGGCATCCCGGCGGATGATCTGCCCTTGGCGCTGGCCCGGCACGCCACGTCCAAGATCGACGGCAGCGACCTGCTGGATATCCACAGCTTTGGTTTCCGGGGCGAGGCGTTGCCCTCGCTGGGGGCGGTGGGGCGGCTGGCCATCACCTCGCGCGTTGCGGGGGGCGAGGGCGCGCGCATCACCGTGTCTGGCGGCCAGATGGGGGCGGTCGCGCCCGCCGCCCTGTCGCAGGGCACCGTGGTTGAATTGCGCGATCTGTTCTACGCCACGCCCGCGCGGCTGAAATTCCTGCGCTCCGACCGGGCCGAGGCGCAGGCGATTTCCGACGTGGTGAAGCGGCTGGCGATGGCCGAACCCTTCGTTGGGTTCACCTTGCGCGATGTCTCGGGCGGGGGCGAGGGGCGCGTGACCTTCCGCGCCGACGCGGAAACCGGCGATCTGTTCGACGCGCTGCACCGGCGGCTGGCGCGGGTGTTGGGCAACGAGTTTGCCGAAAACGCCCTGCCGATCGGGGCCACCCGCGAAGAGATCACGTTGACGGGCTATGCTGCCCTGCCGACCTATTCGCGCGGCTCGTCGGTGGCGCAATATCTGTTCGTCAATGGCCGCCCTGTGCGGGACAAGCTGCTGGTGGGTGCGCTGCGCGGGGCCTATGCCGATTTCCTGTCGCGCGACCGGCACCCGGCGGCGGTGCTGTTCGTTGAATGCGACCCGCATCTGGTGGATGTGAACGTGCACCCGGCCAAGGCCGAGGTCCGCTTTCGTGCGCCGGGCGTGGTGCGGGGGCTGATCGTGTCCGCCCTGCGCCATGCGCTGGCCGAGGCGGGGCACCGGGCATCGACCACTGTGGCGGGGGCGACGCTGGGCGCGATGCGGCCCGAACCCGTTTCCCCCCGCGTCTACCAGATGGACCGCCCCAGCCGTGGGGCGATCTCCGCCGCCTTTGCTGCGCAGGCCCCGCTGCCGGAACATGCACAGGCGCCGCTGGGGGGCGAACTGGCCGAACCCTCGGCCCGGTTTGAGGGGGCAGAGCCCGCGCCAGAGGCGACCGCCCTGCCGTTGGGCGCGGCGCGTGCGCAGGTGCATGAAAACTACATCATCGCCCAGACCGAAACCGGCATGGTCATCGTCGATCAGCACGCCGCCCATGAACGGCTGGTCTACGAGAAACTGAAACGCCAGATGGCCGAAACCGGCGTTGCTGCGCAGGCGCTGCTGATCCCCGAAATCGTGACCCTGTCCGAGGGCGACGCCGCGGCGTTGATGGATCATGCGGACACGCTGGCCCGGCTGGGCCTGACGCTGGAACCCTTCGGCCCCGGAACGGTCGCCGTGCGCGAAACCCCCGCCCTGCTGGGCGAGGTGAACGCCGAGGCGCTGATCCGCGATATCGTGGACGAGTTGTCGGATCTGGGCGACAGCCAGACCCTGCAAGCCCGGATCGAGGCGATCCTTAGCCGTGTGGCGTGTCATGGCTCTATCCGCTCTGGCCGCCGGATGCGGGTGGACGAGATGAACGCGCTGTTGCGCGAGATGGAGGCCACGCCCCATTCGGGCCAGTGCAACCACGGGCGGCCGACCTATGTGGAATTGCGGCTGGCCGATATCGAAAGGCTATTCGGGCGCACATGATTCAGATCGGGGAACAGATCGTCATAGGCGACAGGGTCTATCAATGGACCGATCCGCAGGTTCTGGCCGCCGGGGGCGCGGCTGCGCTGGTCTTGCTGGTGCTGGTCCTGCTGTTCCTTGCCGTGCGCCGGGCCGGACGGTCTGCGCAGTTGGCGGAACCGCTGATCTACCAGATGGATCAACTGGCCCGCCGGGTAGAGGCGCTGGGCGACGGTCAGCACAAGCTGGCCGGTGGCCTGACCCATGTCGCAGAGGCGCAATCGGCCAGCCAGGCGAACATGCTGAAGCTGATGGAGGCCCGGCTGGGCCAGGTCAGCGAGCAGATGAACCAGAACCTGCAAGGTGCCTCGCGCCGCACGGCGCATTCCCTCGGCGAGTTGCAGCAGCGGCTGGCCACCATCGACAAGGCGCAGGCCAATATCGAAAAACTGTCGGGCGACGTGCTGTCGTTGCAGGATATTCTGTCGAACAAGCAGACCCGCGGTGCCTTTGGCGAGATCCAGTTGCACGACATCGTGGCCAAGGCGCTGCCCGCGGACAGCTACGGGATGCAGGTCACGCTGTCGAATGGCAAGCGGGCCGATTGCCTGATCCACCTGCCCAATCCGCCGGGGCCGATCGTGATCGATTCGAAGTTTCCGCTGGAGGCCTACGAGGCCCTGCGCCGGGCTGACACCCAATGGGAACTGAACGAGGCCGCGAAACAACTGCGCACCTCTGTCCGCACCCATATCAAGGCGATTTCCGAGAAGTATATCCTTGAGGGCGAAACCGCCGACGGCGCGCTGATGTTCCTGCCGTCCGAGGCGGTCTATGCCGAACTGCACGCCAATTTCCCCGAACTGGTGCGCGAGGGGTTTGCCGCGCGGGTCTGGATCGTGTCGCCCACCACCTGCATGGCGACGCTGAACACGATGCGCGCGATCCTGAAGGACGCCCGGATGCGCGAACAGGCGGGCGCGATCCGCAAGACGCTGAAACTGCTGCACCGGGATGTGGAACTGGTGGTCGAACGGGTGGACAAGCTGAACACCCATTTCAACCAGGCACGCGCCGATCTGGACGGGATTGGTACCGCCGCCGAACGCGCGGGCAAGCGGGCCGCGCGGCTGGACAATTTCGATTTCGAGGATCTGGCGGCGGACGAGGCCAAGGTCGTTGCCCTGGGCAAACCCAGACCCTGACCCCGATCAGATCCCGATGAAGGGCTGCGCCATGCGCGGCAGGAACCCGCTGAATTTCAGCGGCGCGTCGGTCGCCACCAGGCATACGCAATCGGCGCCGGGGGCGGCGACGGGGGTATGTTCCATCTCTTCGCCCGCGACCTCGACATCGCCGCGGCCGAAATAGCCGTCCGCATCCTCGAACGCGCCTTGCAGCACCATGGTCAGTTCCATGCCGGAATGGCCGTGATCGGGCATCGCCGCGCCCGCGGGAATATACAGCAGCCGGGCCGCGGCGCCCTTGTCGGTGGGCAGAACCGCCTGGCGCACCTTGCCCCCGACCGACCGCCATTCCACCGCGTCCAGATCGCCGCCGACATAGTCGCGCAGCGGCTGCGGGAACAGGCCCGATGCCTGCGGGGCGGGGGCGGCGGTTTCGGCCTCTTCGGCCTCGCGCATCTCGCCGATCAGGCGCAGCGTGGCCTCCAGGCTGCCGGCATCCATCTCGGGAGTGCCGGTATCCTCCAGCACCGCACCGCCGACGGCCTCATACTCGGCCAGGCGGGCGCGGCACTCGTCGCACATGGACACATGGGTTGCGACGACCAGGCTGAAGGCCTCGGGCAGAGAACCCGCGGCATAGGCCATCAGCAGCTCGTCGGTCAGGTGATGCTTGATCTTCATGGTCATCGTCATCTTTCAGTTCATTTCTTGGCGCAGGCGTTCCAGGGCCAGCCGTATCCGCGATTTGATCGTGCCCAGCGGCAGGCCCGTTTCGGCGGCAATCTCGCTATGCGAAAACTCGCCGAAATAGGCCCGTTCGATCAGCACGCGCTGGTTTTCGGGCAGGGCGGCCAGCGCCTTGCCCAGTTGTTCGCTTTCCTGTTGCAGCGCGATGGTGTCGGCCTGATCGGGTTCGTGTTCCGGCCCCCATGGTAGATCCTCGGGTTCCGGTCGCCGGCTCTTGCGCAGCACGTCGATCCGCCGGTTGCGGGCGATGGTAAAGATCCATGTCGCCACGCTGGCCCGTTCGGGATCGAACATGTGCGCCTTGTGCCAAAGCGTTGCCATCACGTCCTGTGCCACCTCCTCGGCGAGGGCCGGGTCGGCCCCCGATTTCATCAGAAACGCCTTTACGCGCGGGGCGAAGTGGGCGAACAGGCTGGCAAAGGCCCGCTGGTCCTTGCGGGTCTTGACGGCCTGCACCAGATTGACCCAGTGCGCTTCGGGCGTCGTTTCCTCTTTCACGGGCGGTGCCTTCGGGGGTTCGTTCTGCGCCATGGGAACAGGATAATCCCGCCCCACAAGGACTGCATCCGATTTCTCGACGGCATGTGGCCCGTTTAACATGACCGTGATACGCAGCAGGTCGGGGATTGGATCACCATTTTTGTTCTTTGATCTTCGGCGCGGGCACCTACCTACTAGGATCGCGCGGACAACAAACCGATTTGCCAGCGGCAGACAGAGCAGGAGCAGGGACATATGCCATTCGAAACCGCAGCGGGCGCCGCCCCCCGGCGCATCGCCGTCATCGGTGCGGGGATTTCCGGCCTGGGGGCCGCGCATCTGTTGGGGAAAGACACCCATGTCACGCTGTTTGAGGCCGAAAACCGGCTGGGCGGCCATGCCCGCACGGTGATCGCGGGCAAGAACGGCGATCAGCCGGTCGATACCGGCTTTATCGTGTTCAACTACGTCAACTACCCGCACATGACCCGCCTGTTCGGCGATCTGGACGTGCCGGTCGCGAAATCGGACATGAGCTTTGGCGCCTCGCTGGACGGTGGCGCCTTTGAATACGGGCTGAAGAACCTGCGCGCGGTTTTCGCCCAGCCGTCCAACGCGCTGAGCCCGAAATTCCTGGGTATGTTGCGCGACGTGCTGAAATTCAACGCGCAGGCGCTGAGCGTGGCCGACCGCATGCCCGGCGCCACCATCGGCGAGTTCCTGGCCGAACTGGGCACCGGCGACTGGTTCCGCGACCGCTATCTGCTGCCGCTGTCGGGGGCGATCTGGTCCACGCCGTCCAAGGGCATCCTGGATTTCCCGGCCCATGCGATGATCCGGTTTTTCCAGAACCACGCGCTGTTGTCGCACAAGGGCCAGCACCAGTGGTACACGGTCAAGGGCGGGTCGGTCGAATATGTCCGCCGGGTCGAGGCCGCTTTGCGCGCCAAGGGCGCAGATATCCGCCTGTCGGCCCCGGTTCAGGGTGTGCGCCGCGTGCAAGGCGGGGCAGAGGTCCGCGCCCAGGGGGGCGAGTGGGAACGGTTCGACGAGGTGATCCTTGCCACCCATTCCGATGATACGCTGGCGCTGCTGTCCGATGCCACGCCCGAGGAACGCGCCGCTCTGGGCGCGGTGCGCTATCAGCCCAACCAGGCCGTGCTGCATGCCGACACGGCGCTGATGCCCAAACGCCGCGCCGCCTGGGCCAGCTGGAACTATACCGAGGAAACCGGCAAGCACAGCGATCGGATCGACCTGACCTACTGGATGAACTCGCTGCAGCCGATCCCCGAAAGCGACCCGATGTTCGTCACGCTCAACGCCCAACGTCCGATCCGCGAAGACTTGATCTATGACACGGTGACCTTCCGCCATCCGGTCTATGACGGCCCGGCGTTGCAGGCGCAGGAAACGCTGCGCGCGATGAACGGGGCGAACCGCACCTGGGTCTGCGGCGCGTGGATGAAGAACGGATTCCATGAGGACGGGCTGGCCAGCGCCGTCGACGTGGTCGAGGCCATGCGGCAGCGTCAGCCCGAAACGGTGGCGGCATGAATGCAATCGTCGAACATGTGAAGGGCACGACCTTTCACCAGCGCCGCGGCAAGGTGAAACACAAGCTGCGGCACACGGTCGATTACGTCCTGTACCAGCCCGAGGCCGAGGGGCTGAAGATGCCCGGCCGGTTTTCGCTGAACGAAAAGAACTGGATGTCGGTCTGGGACCGCGACCATGGCGGGCCGTATGGCGAGGGGCGCGGCGCGGAATGGGTGCGCGAGGTACTGGCCGCCCATGACCTATTCGCGGTCAAGGGCCGGATCGAGTTGCTGACCATACCGCGTGTGATGGGGCATGAATTCAACCCGGTCAGCTTCTGGCTGTGCTACGGCAAGGACGACACCCTGCGCGTCGTGATCGCCGAGGTGAACAACCCCTGGGGCGACCGGCATTCCTATCTGTGCCACCACCCCGACCAGCGCCCGATCGAGTCCAGCGACATCCTGACCGCGGTCAAGATCTTCCATGTCTCCCCCTTCCTGCCGATCGAGGGGGGATATCGGTTCCGCTTTGACATTCGGCCGGACAAGATCGGGATCTGGATCGACTATTCGGCCGATGAAGAACTGGGGCTTTATGCAACGCTGACCGGCCCGCGCAAGCCGCTGACCGACGGGGCGATCCTGCGCGGGATGCTGCGCCGGCCCTTTGGTTCGCGGCGGGTGCTGGCGCTGATCCACTGGCACGCGCTGGTGCTGTTCCTGAAACGCGCCGGCTATCGCAAGCGGCCCGAGCCGCCGACCGAAGAGGTCAGTTGATGGCCACAGCCCCGCTGCCCGGCTATGCGCTGTTCGCGGCGCTGTTGGCCTCGGCGGGGCTGCCGATCTATATCCACGCGCCGAAATTCTATGTCGATGAATATGGCGTCAGCCTGGCCGCCCTGGGCGCGGTGCTGTTCGGGCTGCGGCTGTTCGACGTGGTGCAGGATCCCGCCCTTGGCTGGCTGTCGGAACGGCTGCGCCGGGTGCGTGGGCTGGCGGTCGGATTTGGCGTGGCGCTGCTGGCGGTCTCCATGGTGGCGCTTTTTGCCGTCACGCCGCCGGTGGCGCCGCTGCTGTGGTTCGGGCTGACGCTGACGGGGCTGTTCACCGCGTTCAGTTTCCTGACCATCACCTTTTACGCGCAGGGCGTGGCACGCGCCGCGCGGATGGGGCGGGGCGGGCATGTCCGGCTGGCCGCCTGGCGGGAAACCGGGGCGCTGCTGGGCGTCAGCGCGGCGGCCGTGGCGCCAACCGCGCTGGTCGCGGTCAGCGAGGCGCCTTTTGCCGCCTTTGCGGTGGGGTTTGTCGGGCTGGCCCTGCTGGCGGTCTGGGCGATGCGGCGCGAATGGGGCATGGCCCGCGCGCCAGAGCCGTCGAACCTGCGCGCGGTGCTGGCCGATCCCATTGCACGGCGGCTGTTGCTGGTGGCGCTGCTGAACGCGACGCCGGTGGCCGTAACCTCGACCCTGTTCCTGTTCTTTGTCGAAAGCCGCCTGGCCGCGCCGGGGTGGGAGGGGCCGCTGTTGCTGCTGTTCTTCCTCGCTGCGGCGGCCTCGGCCCCGCTGTGGGGGCGGCTGGCGCAGCGCTTGGGGGCCAAGCGCACGCTGCTGTCGGGCATGGTGCTGTCCATCGTGGCCTTTGGCTTTGCCGCGACGCTGGGGGCGGGCGATCTGGTGCCCTTTGCGGTCATCTGCCTGGCCTCTGGCGCGGCGTTGGGGGCGGACATGACGTTGTTGCCCGCGATTTTCGCCGGGCGCATGGCGCAGATCGCGCCCAATGCGGGGCAGGCCTTTGGGCTGTGGTCCTTCGTGTCGAAATTCACGCTGGCTTTTGCCGCGGTCACGCTACTTCCGCTGCTGGAGGCCGCCGGATTCCGCGCGGGGGCCGAAAACGACGCATCTGCGCTGGTCATGCTGGGCGTTCTGTACGCGCTGGTGCCCTGCGCCCTGAAACTGATGGGGATCGCACTGCTGGCCGCGGTGCCGCTGAAAAGGGAGGAAACGGGATGACATTCATCGTTGCATTCGTGCTGGGCGCGCTGGCGGTTATGGCGCTGGTCTGGCTGAAGGGCAGCCGGCTGAGCTTTCGCGCGCAAACCGCCGGGGATTACGCCGGAAAGGGCCCCGAATTCGACCTGCCGCGCCACCTGAACGGCCCGATCCTGTGCGAGGGCGTGATCTACGGCCCCACGGGGCGCGTGACCTCGCGATTCGTGGCGGACATGGAGGCCCGCTGGGACGGCAATACCGGCGTGATGACCGAGGAATTCCGCTATGACAGCGGTGCTACCCAAAGCCGCAGTTGGACCTTCAAACTGGGAAATGATGGGGCGATCACGGCCGAGGCCCCCGATTTGGTGGGGTCCGGACATGGTATGCAGAAAGGATCGGGGGTACATCTGCGCTATCGCATCCGGCTGCCCGAGGATTCGGGCGGACATGTGCTGGATGCCATTGACTGGATGTATCTGATGGAAAACGGGGCGATCATGAATCGTAGCCAGTTCCGCAAGTTCGGCATTCCCGTCGCCGAGCTGGTCGCGACCATGCGCCCGAAGGAGGCGGCGTGACGGAACTGATCGGCAAACGCTACTGGATCGTTGGAGCAAGCGAGGGCCTGGGCCGGGCCGTGGCCGAGCGTCTGGCGACGATGGGCGCGCAACTGGTGTTGAGCGCGCGGAGCACAGAGCGCCTGGAAGAACTGGCCGAGGCGCTGCCGCGCAGGGCCGACGTGGTCGCGATGGACGTGTCCGACAGCGCCTCGGTCAAGGCCGCGTTCGAACAGGTGGGCCAGATCGACGGCATGGTGTTCCTGGCCGGGGTCTACTGGCCGCAATCGGCGCAGGACTGGAATGCCGAGCAGGTAGAGGCGATGTGCGACATCAACTTTACCGGCGCGGCGCGGGTTCTGGGGCAGGTGGTGCCCTATTTCGTGGAACGCGACGCGGGCCACATCGTGATGACCGGCAGCCTGTCGGGTTTCCGCGGGTTGCCCGGCGCGGTTGGTTACTGCGCCTCCAAGGCGGGGGTGATGTCGCTGGCCGAAAGCCTGCACGCCGACCTGCGCGGCACCGGCGTAAAGGTGCAGCTGGTCAACCCCGGCTTTGTCCGCACGCGGCTGACCGACAAGAACGATTTCGACATGCCCTTCATCAAGGAGCCCGAGGCCGCCGCGCGCGAGATCGTCGAGCACATGATGTCCGACGGGTTTGCCCGCAGCTTCCCGCTGCTGTTTTCGTGGTTGTTCCGCCTGTCGCAGTTCCTGCCCGAGGGGCTGTATTACCCGCTTTTCGCACCGAAGAAGCGCTGACAGGGGCTTGTGCATCCGGCGGGCGCGCGCGACACTGGGCGCCCGTTCGGAGGAGGCAAAATGGACGAGTTGCAGATCAGCCCGCGCAAGGTGGTTCAGGTCATCTTCCAGGCCCGTGAAAAGGCCATGGCAGAGGCCGAATTGCGCGCCTTCATCGCGGCGATGAACGAGGACGAAAAGGCCAGCCTGGTCGCGTTGACCTGGATCGGGCGGGACACGTTCGATGCAGACGACCTGGAAGAGGCCATCGCCACCGCCAAGGCGGAAGCGACGGCGCCGACCGAAAACTATCTGGTCGGCATGCCGCTGTTCGCGGATTACCTGGAGGCGGGGCTGGAAGCGATCGGCATCAGCCCGTCGGATGTCGAAGAGGATTTCTTCGACCGCTGAGGGGCATCAAGGGGCAGTCACATGCGGAACGCAGCATTGATGCTGGGGATCATCGGCGGGCTGGTCGCCATGATCATCGGGTTCTTTGGCTACGGCTATACCGAGGTCGTGCGCAACTATGCCGAGGTGGGCGACCTGTTCGGGCCGGTCGATGACGAACAACTGATCCGGATCACCAGCTTTCTGGCGCCGCTGCTGGCGATTGCCGGGGGCGCGATGGCCAAGGTCCGCGCCCTGTGGGGCGGGCTGCTGCTGCTGGTGTCCGCGGCGCTGATGTATCACGGGTTCGGGTTCAACGTTTTCACGATGTTCCCCATCGGCTTTTGCCTGGTGGGTGGCCTGCTGGCGCTGGCCGCGGGCAAGCCGGACGAGCCCAAGTCGCATTTCTGAGCCGGGCGCGTCTTGCGGGACAAGACGCGTGGGGGCGCTGCCCCCGTCGCCCGTTTCCGGGCGACTCCCCCGGGGTATTTTTCCAAGAAGAAGGCGGCCGGTTCAGGTGTGATCCACCACTTGCAGGTGCTGGGCCAGGCGATCGACCTGATCCATGAAGCGGTTTATCAGTTTCGGGTCGCGGGGCGCGGCCGAGACGCCGGCGGGGATCTCGCGGTTCAGGACGGCCTCGACCGCCAGCGAGACCGGGATCGAGACCAGCCGCGCCATTGCCGTGCCGCGCGCATCGCCCCAGGCATCCATCGTGTAGGTCTTGTGATAGACGGTTTCGCCTACGCGGCGGACGTGCAGGGCAACGCACAGGACCACGCGGTCGGGATCGTCCGGGCCATAGGCGTTGTCGCGCCACAGCCGGGCGGACATCTCGCGCAGGCGGGCCTCGCCCTCGGGGCCCTGAAGGGTTTCGATTTCCGTGAAAATGTCCGACCAGGCCGCGGCCCAGCCGTTCAGGCGCAGGGTGCCGCGCACGAAATCGCGGACCTTCCAGCCCTGTTCGAACCCGTATTCGGCCAGGAAGGGCAGCGAGTCGCGGTTGGGGTAGACCTCGAACGTTTCGGGGGTTGGCAGGGGCGCGTCATAGCGGCCGAGCGCGTCCCAGGGGCGTTGCACATTCAGTTCTGAAAATTCCCGGATCGAGCGGGAGGGCGAGCGCAGCGCCTTGAGCACGCCGAGCGGCGACCAACTGAACTTGTAGCGGAAGGCGTTGGGGATTTTCGGCACGCCGCCGCAATAGGAGGTGAAGGAAAAGTCGTTTTCCGGGTCATGCGCGCCCGAGGCGCGGTAATCGGCCATCAGCCAATGGGCCATCAGGTGGTCAATGCCGGGGTCCAGCCCGATTTCGTTGACCAGCGCCACACCGGCGACGCGGGCCCGCTGATCCAGCGCGCGCATCTCGGGCGCGATGTAGCTGGAAGAGACGAAATGTGCGCCCTTGTGGATGGCAAGTTCGGCCAGCGGCACGTGCCAGTCCGCCGGCAGCATCGAGACCACCACGTCGCCGGGGGCCAGAATTGCGGCCAGCGCGTCGGGATCGAAGGCGTGGATGTCGCCGGTCAGGTCACCGACCGCCGCCTGCGCCTTGTCGAGGGTTCGGTTCCAGACGGTGACGGGGTGGTCGGCCTGGATCAGGCGGCGCAGGCCGGGGATTGCGGAAAGGCCGGTGCCGCACCAGTGGATGGTCATCGCGCGCTCCTCAGATCGTTGCGGTGTGCGTGTCGAACTGGGCCTTGGCCCGGCCCCAGACGCCGGTCTCAAGGTCGTGCAGGGCCAGCAGCGCGGGCAGCAGTTGCGCCGCGTAATCCTGCGAAGATTCGACCGGCAGCATCGAGGGCAGGTTGTCGATGGCGGTCACGTCCAGCACCGGGGCGTCATGCACGCGCAGGGCGGGGGCTTGCCAGTCGGTGGCGCGGTCGTAGACCTTGATCGGCGAAAAGTCGGAGGTCGGGTCGCAGGCGATATCGCCGATCACGCTGAGGCGGCGTTCGTCCCGTTTCGCCGTTTCCGGCACGAAGACCGGGGTGCCCGGCATCGCCAGGATGCAGTTGAGGAAGATTTCGTGTTCCAGGATCTCGGGGAAGGGGCCGCCATGGGCGGTTTCGGCCATGTCCCATTTCGTGACCGCAACCCCCATCGCGTCGCACAGGTCCGCCGCGCCGGTGCCCACGCGCCCGAGCGCGCCGATGACGATGGCGCGGGGGCGGTCAAGCCCCGCGAGCGTTTCGGCCAGCGCGGCAATCAGGTCTTTGGACGACCCATGCACGCCCACGGGTCCGGCGATGCTGCCCCGCTGTTGCGCGGCCCAGCATTGCAGGCTGACCGCCGCGCCCGCGTAGCCCGCCCAGTAGCCGAAGGCCGCGACGCGGCGCCCGTTCTCGTCCACCAGGTATTCCAGGTCGTAGAGGGTGCCGCCCCCGGCCTTGAACCGTTTCAGCAATTCGCGCCCGGCGGGCTGGCCCTTGTAGGCATGGCCGAACATGATGTGGCGGTGGGGCAGGGGCGTGCCGTCTTCTGGCAATTCCTTCAGGCCGAAGACGATCGCGTCGGCCGGGGCCTCGGGCCATGTGTTTTCGGGGACGATTTCGCAGCCGGCTGTGGCGTAGCCGTGGATGGGGATTGCGCGCACGCTGCTTTGCTCGATGCTGACGCGGTGGCCGGCCGCGATCAGGGCCGCTGCACCCTCGGGCGTCAGCCCCACCCGTTCCTCGTTTGGGCGCTGTTCGGCCCGGACCCAGAGATGTGCCATATGTCCCCTTTTCGCCTTTCCCTTGGGTCTAGGCCAAAGCCCGGGCCGGGCCAAGGGGCGGGGGGGCAACCTTTTTCTTGACCGGGCCGGGGGCATGCGTAACGTTGCAACCAGCGCCGCGATGCAGAGGAGGCCCGAAAAGGGTTGCACCGCGGCATGATGAGGAAACCTGCCGGGCCAACCGGCGAAAACGAGAAGGCCCGCCAAACGGGCCGGGCCGGGACATCCTGCCAGATCCGCATGTGATAAACGCGGACGGGGATTTTCGGCACTAGGGAGGAGAAGACGTGGCAGATCGTGGCGCGTCCATAGACGAGCTTTGCTCGGTGCCTGCGCTGTTGGCGCGGAATGCACGGGACTACGGAACAAAACCCGCTTATCGCGAAAAGGAATTCGGCATCTGGCAGGTCTGGACCTGGACCGAGGCCGAGGCCGAGATCCGGGCCATCGCCATGGGCTTTCTTGCCCTGGGGCTGGAGCGGGGCGAATACGTGGCCATCATCGGCCGCAACCGCCCGGCGCATTACTGGGCGATGGTGGCCGCGCAGATGTGCGGCGCGATCCCGGTGCCGCTGTACCAGGACGCCGTGGCCGAGGAGATGGCCTATGTGCTGGATCATTGCGGCGCGCGTTTCGTGGTCTGCGGCGACCAGGAACAAGTGGACAAGGTCATCGATGTTCAGGACCGCATCCACCACATCGAGCATGTCCTTTACAACGACAAGCGGGGCATGCGGAAATACGACCACACCCATCTGCATTGGCTGAAAGAGATCGAGGATGAGGGCCGCGTCGCCCATTCCCGGCTGGAGCCCGAGCTGGACCGCCGCATCGCCGAGCTGACCTGGGACCATACCTGCGTGATGCTGTACACCAGCGGCACCACGGGCAAGCCCAAGGGCGTTGTTCTGTCCAACCGCAACATCATCGAAACCGCGCGTGCCTCGTGCGAATTCGACCACCTTGGCCAGGACGAAGAGGTGCTGGCCTATCTGCCGATGGCCTGGGTGGGCGATTTCATCTTTTCCATCGGCCAGGCGATGTATGCGGGGTTCTGCGTGAACTGCCCCGAAAGTCCGGACACGATGATGACCGACCTGCGCGAGATCGGGCCGACCTACTATTTCGCGCCGCCGCGCATCTTTGAGACCATGCTGACCAACGTCATGATCCGGATGGAGGACGCGGGCGACCTGAAGCATGGTTTGTTCAAGCATTTCATGGAGTTCGCCAAGGATACCGGCGAAACCTACGGGATGCCGCGCTATCGCAAGAAGCAGTCGAAACCCACCCTGCGGCGCCGTGTTCGCTGGGCCTATCGCTATGCGATGGGGATCGGGTTCGCGATCGAGACCATCGTGGAAAACGCGGTGCGGCTGTTCTTTGTCAAGCTGCGCCACCCGGTCAAGACGCGCGAGCATTTCAGGGCGCGCGGGCCGCTGCTGAACCTCTATCCGCAGCCCCTGCGCGATTACTTCAACTACCGCACGGGCGAGGTGCTGGTTTACGGCCCGCTCAAGAACACCCTGGGCCTGTCGCGTATCCGCGTGGCCTATACGGCGGGTGAGGCGATCGGGCCCGAAATCTTCGAATTCTATCGCTCGCTTGGGATCAACCTGAAACAGCTTTACGGTCAGACAGAGGCCAGCGTTTTCATCACCCAGCAGCCCGACGGGCAGGTGCGATCGGACACGGTGGGCGTGCCCAGCCCCGGGGTAGAACTCAAGATCGCCGAGTCTGGCGAGGTCTTCTACCGCAGCCCGGGTACCTTTGTTGAATACTACAAGAATGCCGAAAGCACGGCATCGACCAAAGATCCCGAAGGGTGGGTTGCCACGGGCGACGCCGGCTTCTTCGAAGAGGGGACCGGGCATCTGCGGATCATCGACCGGGCCAAGGATGTGGGCAAGATGGCCGATGGCCGGTTGTTCGCGCCCAAGTACGTTGAAAACAAGCTGAAATTCTATCCCGACATCCTGGAGGCCGTGGTCTTTGGCGCGGGGCGGGAAAAATGCACCGCCTTCATCAATATCGATCTGACCGCGGTCGGCAACTGGGCGGAACGCAACAACATCGCCTATGCGTCCTATCAGGAACTGGCCGGGCATCCCCGCGTGCTGGAAACGATCCAGGCCCATGTGGAAGAGGTCAACAAATCGGTGGCCGAGGATCCGATGCTGTCTGGCTGCCAGATCCACCGCTTCCTGGTGCTGCACAAGGAGCTGGATGCCGATGACGGCGAGATGACCCGCACCCGCAAGGTGCGCCGCAACATCATCGCCGAGAAATTCGCCGATCTGGTGGACGCGCTCTATGACGGATCCAGCAGCATCTACACCGAAACCGAAGTGACCTACGAGGACGGGCGCAAGGGATCAATCAAGGCAACGCTGGAAATCCGCGATGCCGAGGTCGCCAAACCGGCGCAGAACGGACAGGTGGCGGCATGAACATGGTGTCTTACGAGCCTTACGTCACCGAGGATGGCCGCACCATCGGCGACGCGGTGATGGAGCTGCGCAATATCACCCTGCGCTTTGGCGGGGTGGTCGCGATCAAGGATATTTCCTTCGATATCCGCGAGGGCGAAATCCGCGCGATCATCGGCCCGAACGGCGCGGGCAAGTCGTCGATGCTGAACGTCATATCGGGGTTCTACACCCCGACCGAGGGCGAGGTCTGGTTCGAGGGGGGCAAGCGCCCGCCGATGCGCCCCTATCAGGTGGCCCGCCAGGGCATCGCGCGCACGTTCCAGAACATCGCGCTGTTTTCCGGCATGTCCACGCTGGACAACATCATGACCGGCCGGATCACGCGGATGAAATCCTCGCTGGCCGCGCAGGCGCTGTGGTGGGGCCGTGCGCAGCGCGAGGAAACCGAGCACCGCGAGGCGGTGGAGAAGATCATCGACTTTCTGGAAATCCAGCACATCCGCAAGACGCCGGTCGGGCGCCTGCCCTATGGCCTGCAAAAGCGGGTGGAACTGGGCCGCGCGTTGGCCGCCGAACCGCGCCTGCTGCTGCTGGACGAACCGATGGCCGGCATGAATGTCGAGGAGAAAGAGGACATGTCCCGCTTCATCCTTGATGTGAACGACGAGTTCGGCACCACCATCGTGCTGATCGAACACGACATGGGCGTGGTCATGGACCTGTCCGACCGCGTGGTCGTCATGGATTACGGCAAAAAGATCGGCGACGGCCCGCCGGACGAGGTGCGCCGCAACCAGGATGTGATCGACGCCTATCTGGGGGTCAGCCATGACTGAATTTCTGTATGCCGTAGAGGTGATGATTAACGGCCTGATGGCGGGCGTGCTGTACGCGCTGGTGGCCTTGGGCTTTGTGCTGATCTTCAAGGCGTCGGGCATCTTCAACTATGCCCAGGGCGTGCTGGCGCTGTTCGCCGCGCTGACGCTGGTCGGCCTGCAAGAGGGGCAAATTCCCTTTGCCCACCTGATAAACGCCATGTTCGGCACCGAGTTGCACCACTTTGGCTGGCACCTGCCAGCGCTGCTGGCCATCCTGTTGACCGTTGGCGTGATGATCCTGCTGGCCATCGCGATCGAGCGGTTCATCCTGAAACATCTGGTGAATCAGGAACCCATCATCCTGTTCATGGCGACCATCGGCCTGGCCTATTTCCTGGAGGGTCTGGGCGACATCATGTGGGGGTCCGAGATCAAGACCCTGGATGTCGGCTTGCCCCAGGGTGGCAGTTTCTGGATCGAGGAAAAGACCGCCGTGCTGGGCGGGGACGGCTTCTACGGGTTCTTCATCGACAAGCTGGATATCGTGGCCGCCCTGGTTGCCGCGGTGCTGGTGATCGGCCTGACGGTGTTTTCGCAATACTCCAAGCAGGGCCGCGCCCTGCGCGCGGTGGCAGACGACCACCAGGCGGCGCTGTCGGTGGGGATCAGCCTGCGCTTTATCTGGGTGCTGGTCTGGTCTATCGCGGGCTTTGTCGCGCTGGTCGCGGGCATCATGTGGGGTGCGAAATCGGGGGTGCAGTTCAGCCTGTCGCTGATCGCGCTCAAGGCGTTGCCGGTGCTGATGCTGGGCGGCTTTACCTCTATCCCCGGCGCCATCGTGGGCGGGCTTATCATCGGTGTCGGCGAAAAGCTGTTCGAGTTCACCGTATCGTCGTCGTGGTTCGGCGACGCCTTCGGCTTCACCATGAGCGCGACCGAAAACTGGTTCGCCTATGTGCTGGCCCTAATCTTTCTGGTGTTCAGGCCGCAGGGCCTGTTCGGGGAAAAGATTATCGAAAGGGTCTAGGGATGAAGAAACTGTACGCCATTGCATGTGTCGTCGGCTGGGGCTTTTTCTATAGCTTCGCCTATCTCGCGGTCGCCTCGTTGCAGGATGCCGCCTGGATGCCGACGACCTATGCGCTTCTGGCCTTTGCCGGGTTCCTGATGGGCATGCTTTGCTGGGTGCGCCTTGTGTCCGGTAAACGGCCCCACCTGCGGCGGGCGCCTGTGCGCGTCCCGCGTGCCCCCGGACTGGCAAGGGAGATCTGAATGTTTTACCGCGAAGCCGGCGATTTCAAGACATCCTACGCGGCGGATAATCAGACCTTTCCGATCCGTCTTGACCGCTATCGTTATCTGGCGGTCCTGTTTGCCGCCTTCGCGGTCATTCCCTTCGTGATCGACGATTACTGGGCCAATGCGATTTTCGTGCCATTCCTGATCTACGCGATCGCGGCGATCGGGCTGAATATCCTGGTGGGATATTGCGGGCAGCTGTCGCTGGGCACCGGGGGGTTCATGGCGGTGGGGGCCTATGCCTGCTACAAGCTGATGACCGCCTTTCCGGATGTGAACATCGTGCTGCACATCCTTGGCGCGGGTTTCGTGACCGCCGCCGTCGGCGTGCTGTTCGGGCTGCCATCGCTGCGGATCAAGGGGTTTTACCTGGCGGTCGCCACGCTGGCTGCGCAGTTCTTCCTTGTGTGGCTCTTCAACAAGGTGCCGTGGTTCTACAACTACTCGGCCTCGGGTCAGATCAACGCGCCCGAGCGCACGGTCGCGGGCATCCCCGTCACCGGCCCCAACACCGAGGCCTGGGCGCAGTACCTGATCTGCCTGGTCTTTGTGGTGGTGCTGGCCTGGATGGCGCGCAACCTGACGCGCGGCACGGTCGGGCGCTCGTGGATGGCGATCCGTGACATGGACATCGCGGCCGAGATCATCGGGGTGAACCCGCTGAAGGCGAAGCTGACGGCCTTTGCGGTCTCGTCCTTCTATATCGGGATCGCGGGTGCGCTGTTCTTTGCCGTCTATCTGGGCGCGGTCGAGGTGGGCGAGGCCTTTGGCATCCAGAAATCGTTCCTGGTGCTGTTCATGATCATCATCGGCGGGCTTGGCTCCATCTTCGGCAGTTTTGCCGGGGCGGCCTTTATGGTGCTGCTGCCCGTCCTGCTGAAGAACCTGTTGGTCGGGGGGATGGGCTGGCCCACGGACCTGACGGCGCATCTGCAGCTGATGATCGTGGGGGCGCTGATCATTGTGTTCCTGATCGCCGAGCCGCACGGGCTGGCGCAACTCTGGCGGATCGGCAAGGAAAAACTCAGGCTTTGGCCGTTCCCGCACTAGGGGCGGCAGCATGCGCGAACGACCGGGACAACCCGGCAAGACCGCAAACAGTGGGAGGAGACCCTGAAATGAAACTGAAGCTTGCATCCATCGCGTTGGGCGCGGCGCTGGCCGCCGGGCCGGCGCTGGCGGACCTGGTGTTCCCCGATCTCAGCTACCGCACCGGCCCGTATGCGGCGGGCGGCATCCCGTTTTCCGACGGTTACCAGGACTATTTTACCCTGGTGAACGAACGCGACGGCGGGATCGGCGGCGTGCCCGCCCGCGTGATCGAGTGTGAAACCGGCTACAACACCGAAAAAGGGGTGGAATGCTACGAGGCCACCAAGGGCGAGGGCGCGCTGATCTATCAGCCGCTGTCCACGGGCATCACGTATCAGCTGATCCCCAAAGTGTCCGCCGATGGCATCCCGCTGCACACGATGGGCTATGGCCGCACCTCGGCGGCGAACGGCAAGGTGTTCGAGTGGGTGTTCAACTACCCGGCCAACTACTGGAACGCGGCCTCGGTGGCGATCAAGTACCTGCTGGACGAAAGCGGCGGCGACCTGGGCGACAAGAAGATCGCGCTGCTTTATCACAACTCTGCCTATGGCAAGGAACCGATCCGCACCCTGGAGGGACTGTCGGCCAAGCACGGTTTCGACCTGACGACCATCGCCGTGGACCACCCCGGCCAGGAACAGAAATCGCAATGGCTGCAGATCCGCCGTGAACGCCCCGACTACGTCATCATGTGGGGCTGGGGCGTGATGAACCAGGTCGCCATTCAAGAGGCCGCCAATATCCGTTTCCCGATGGAAAACTTCATCGGCAACTGGTGGGCGGGCGCCGAACATGACGTGACCCCTGCGGGCATGGCTGCTGACGGCTACAAGGCGCTGAACATGAACCGCATCGCCGATCTGCCGGTGTTTGACGACATCCGTACCTATGTCGCGGACAAGGGGATGGCCGCCGGTGACGGGTCGAACATCGGCAAGGTGCTGTATACCCGTGGCATGTACGCCGCGATGCTGGCGGTCGAGGCGGCCAAGACCGCGCAGGAAATCCACGGCACGCCCGACATCACCGCCGCGATGATGCGCGACGGGATGGAGGCGCTGGTGATGGATGCCGCCAAGATGGAGGCCCTGGGCGCCCCCGGTATCGGCCCGGAATTCGGCGTGACCTGCGCCGATCACGGCGGGTCCGGCATGGGCATCCTGCAGCAGTGGAACGCGGGCGAGGGCAAGTGGGTCGCGCTGACCGACTATATCTCGCCTGACGACGCGATCATCGATCCGCTGGTCGAAGAGGACTCGATGGCCTTTGCCGCCGAGAACGGCATCGATCTGCGCTGCGACTGACCCCACCCCGGCCCCGGCGCGCTGTGCGCCGGGGCCTTCCGACAAGAAAGGCCGACCGGGCATGCTGGACGCTGGACGCACCCAAGACACCCTGCTGGAAGTCAATAATATCGAGGTGATCTATAACCATGTGATCCTTGTGCTGAAGGGGGTCTCGCTGAACGTGCCCAAGGGCGGGATCACCGCGCTGTTGGGGGGCAACGGTGCGGGCAAGACGACGACCCTCAAGGCGATCTCCAACCTGCTGCATTCCGAACGCGGCGAGGTGACCAAAGGATCCATCCTCTACCGGGGAGAGCGGGTGCAGGATCTGAATCCCGCGGACCTGGTCAAGAAGGGCGTGATCCAGGTGATGGAGGGGCGGCACTGTTTCGAACACCTGACGGTGGAGGAAAACCTGCTGACCGGCGCCTATACCCGCCCCGACAAGGGGGCGATCGCGGCAGATCTGGAGATGGTCTATACCTACTTCCCCCGCCTGAAAGAGCGGCGCAAATCCCAGGCCGGCTATACCTCGGGCGGCGAACAGCAAATGACGGCGATCGGCCGCGCGCTGATGTCCCGGCCGGAAACGATCCTGCTGGACGAACCGTCCATGGGGCTGGCGCCGCAGCTGGTCGAACAGATCTTCGAGATCGTGAAATCCGTGAACGAGAATGAGGGCGTGACCTTTCTGCTGGCAGAGCAGAACACCAATGTCGCCCTGCGCTATGCCCATTACGGCTATATCCTGGAATCGGGTCGTATCGTGATGGACGGCCCCGCCGCCGACCTGCGCGAAAACCCGGACGTCAAGGAATTCTACCTCGGCATGGCCGATGAGGGCCGCAAATCGTTCCGCGACGTGCGCAGCTATCGCCGCCGCAAGCGCTGGCTGTCATGAATGCGGCACCAGCAGAGATGCGCGATGGCCCGGACGCGCGGTCACCCGCGGCTGGACGCGGCAGGAATTGAACCCTGTGGCACAGACCTGAGCGGCAGGCCATGCTGGCAAGGACGACCCGGGTGGCAAAGGAACCGAACCCATGAGCAGCTATTTCGACGACCTGGAAACCCGCTCTGCCGATGAACGGGGGGGCTCGCTGGCCCAGTGCCTGCCTGCGCTGATCGCGACGGCCAAGGGACTGCCTGGCTATGCCGACAGCCTGGCCGATGTGGACCCCGCGCAGATTACTGACCGTGCGACGCTGGCCGCCCTGCCGGTGCTGCGTAAATCGGAACTGACCGGGGCGCAGGCGGCCGATGCGCCCTTTGGCGGGTTCACCACGCGGCCCGCCGCGGGCTTCGATCACGTCTTTCAGTCGCCTGGCCCGATCTACGAACCCGGCCGGGTCAGCGCGGACTGGTGGCGCATGGGCCGATTCCTGCATGCCTGCGGGATCGGTGCGGGCGATATCGTGCAGAACTGCTTTGGCTACCATCTGACCCCCGCCGGCATGATCTTTGAAAACGGCGCGCGGGCGGTGGGGGCTGCGGTGCTGCCCGCCGGTACCGGCCAGACCGAATTGCAGGCCCGCGCCGCCCATGACATCGGCGTCACCGCCTATGCGGGAACGCCTGACTACCTCAAGATCATTCTGGACAAGGCTGACGCGCTGGGCCTGGACCTGTCGCGGATCACCCGCGCGGCGGTGTCGGGCGGTGCGCTGTTCCCCTCGCTGCGCCAGGAATATGCCGATCGCGGGATCGCCTGCCTGCAATGCTACGCCACCGCCGACCTGGGCAACATCGCCTACGAATCCCCCGCGATGGACGGCATGATCGTGGACGAGGGTGTGATCGTCGAAATCGTCCGCCCCGGCACCGGCACGCCTGTGCCAGAGGGCGAGGTCGGCGAGGTCGTGGTCACCAGCCTGAACACCGATTATCCGCTGGTCCGTTTTGCCACCGGCGACCTGTCCGCGGTGCTGCCGGGCACCTCGCCCTGCGGGCGCACCAACATGCGGATCAAGGGCTGGATGGGCCGCGCCGACCAGACGACCAAGATCAAGGGCATGTTCGTCCGCCCCGAGCAGGTGGCCGATCTGCTCGCCCGCCACCCCGAGGCCCTGCGCGCCCGCGTGATTGCCGGGCGCGACGGCGAGATGGACACCATGACCGTCCAGATCGAGACCGGGGCCACCGACCCGGCGCCCTTTGCCGCCAGCATCGTCGAGGTGCTGAAACTCAGGGGGCAGGTCGATTTGGTGCCGCCCGGCAGCCTGCCCAATGACGGCAAGGTCATCGACGATCAGCGCAGCTACGACTAAGCGCGCCGCGCCCCTCTTGGTTTGGAGGAAAACATCCCGGGGGTCCGGGGGCAGCGGCCCCGGCGCCGGATGCGTGCGCTACGCCCTATTTCTGAAAGACGTAGCTGCCCGGCGCGGGGTCCAGCGGGGGCAGGCCGGCCTTGGGGGCGCCCATCGCGGGCGGTTTGGCCTTGGCGCCGCTCTTGCCCGCCAGCCAGGCGGCCCATTCCGGCCACCACGACCCGCCCTTACGCTCGTGCCGGTTAAACCAGCTATCGGGGTCCATGTAGCTGGCGCCGGGTTCCCGGTGGCCGATGCGGTAGTGCCGCCCGCGGTGCCCCGGTTCCGAAACGATCCCGCCGTTATGCCCGCCCTTGGTCAGCACAAAGGTCAGTTCGGTATCGGTGAACAGCGTCACCTTGTAGACCGAATGCCACGGCGCGATGTGGTCCTTTTCCGTGCCCAGCACGAACATCGGCGCGGCGATATCCTTCAGCGCGATCACCTGGCCGTCCACGGCAAAGCGGCCCGAGCTTAGCCGGTTTTCCATGAACAGGCCGCGCAGGTATTCCGAATGCATCCGCGCGGGCATGCGCGTGGCGTCCGCGTTCCAGACGGTGATGTCGAAATCCTGCTCTTGCTCGCCCAGCATGTAGCGGCGCACCGCGCGCGACCAGATCAGATCCTCGGAGCGGAGCGCGCGAAAGGCCCCGGCCATCTGGTCCTGTTCTAGGTAGCCGCGATCCCACATCATGTCCTCCAGGAAGGCGACTTGACTTTCGTCCAGGAACAGCATGATTTCACCGGCCTCGGTGAAATCGGTCTGCGCGGCCAAGAGCGTGATCGAGGCCAGACGCTCGTCGCCCTCGCGCGCCATGGTGGCCGCGGCGATGGACAGGATCGTGCCGCCCAGGCAATAGCCGCAGCCATGCACCTTTTGATCCGGGACGATGGTCGTCACCGCGTCCAGCGCGGCCATCACCCCCTGGCGGCGGTAATCGTCCAGCGCAACGTCGCGATGCGCCTCTGTCGGGTTGACCCAGGACATCGCGAAAACGGTGAACCCCTGCCCGACCAGATAGTTGATCAACGAGTTTTCCGGGCGCAGATCCAGGATGTAGTATTTCATGATCCAGGCCGGGACGACCAGCACCGGCTCGGGGTGCACGGTGTCGGTCTGCGGGCTGTACTGGATCAGTTCGAACAGATCGTTGCGGTAGACCACCTTGCCCGGGGTGCAGGCCAGGGTCTTGCCGACCTTGAATTCGCTCTTGACCTCAACCGGGGTATCGGTGGCGCGCGCGACCATGTCCGCGACGGCGTTCTTCATGCCCTCGGCCAGGTTGCGGCCGCCCTGTTTCATCGTGGCTTGCAGGATCTCGGGGTTGGTCAGCACGCTGTTGGAGGGCGACAGCACGTCCAGCGCCTGCCGGGCCATGAAATTCACCCGTTCCGCGTTATGCGCGCTGGTGCCGCGCGGCGCCTCTGTCGCGCGGTCCCACCAGTCCTGCACGGCCAGAAAGCTTTGCTGCCACAGGCTGAACGGCGGCATCGCCCAGCCGATGTGGTTGAAGCGGTGATCCTCGGGGCGGGGTACGAAGGGGGCATTCTTGGACGCGCCGCCGGCGGCATAGGCGGCCAGCTTTGCCCAGGACCGCATCGCATGCTCGGCCAGTTCCAGTTGCCGGCCCGGCGCGCGCGCCAGGTGCAGCGCCCAGTCGGTCCAGGCCGCGGCGGCCGCATGGGGCGAGGCGCCCCCGGTGCTGCGCGCCATCATGGCGCGGCCGGTGCGGTCGAGGGTGGTATAGGGGTGCGGTCCGGTCTTGTGGCCGTTGGGGGTCGTCATTCAGCGCTCTCCGTCGTCGGGGCAGGCGGTGTCGTTCCCGCCCATCGTTACGGCGCGCCCCCGTAGACGCAAACGAAAATGCTGCAAATGCGAAAAAGACCCGGATCAGGGGGGCGAAACGAAAATCGCCCCGGCGTTGCGGCCGGGGCGTTTTCAAACTGTCAGAGCGTCTGCGCTCAGCCCTGGCGGGCCTTGAAGCGGCGCTGGGTCTTGTTGATGACGTAGACCCGGCCCTTACGGCGCACAACGCGGCAGTCGCGGTGACGCTGCTTCAGCGAGCGGAGCGAGTTACGGACCTTCATGGCCTTCTCCTCTTGTCGCGGCGCGTCCATGCGCCTTGGGGTTGCAACCGCTGCCCCCTGTGGGGGCAGGAATTCGATGGTGGGCGGTACTGGGATCGAACCAGTGACCCCTACGATGTCAACGTAGTGCTCTACCGCTGAGCTAACCGCCCTATCGACACGTTCCGCCGGTCCGTTAAACAAAACGGACGCGGGCAGGACCGCGTCGGTTCGCATGCCTATAAAAGGAGTCGGAGCGGGGTTCAAGGGCTTTTGGTGTGTGCGCGATTGCCGCTATAACCTTTGACGAAAGGAGCGCCCATGAGCCAGAGCGCCTATCGCCTGCACATGCCGCGGCAGGTGGACACGTCGGTCGTGTTTTCCTCGCCTCATTCGGGGTGCGATTATCCTTGGGCCTTTCTGACGCAGTCGGTGTTGGACGAACACGTGATCCGCTCGTCCGAGGATGCCTTTGTCGATCAGCTGTTTTCCAAGGCGCCAGAGGTCGGCGCGCCCTTGCTGGCCGCGACCGCGCCCCGGGCCTATGTGGACCTGAACCGCGATGCCGCCGAGCTGGACCCCGCCGTGATCGAGGGCGCGCGGGTCAGTGGTCAGAACCCGCGGATCAGCTCGGGGCTGGGGGTGATTCCCCGGGTCGTTGCGAACGGGCGCGCGATCTATCGGGGCAAGATCCCCCTTTCCGAGGCCAAGGCCCGTCTGGATCGGATCTGGCACCCCTATCACGACCAGTTGCGAACGCTGCTGGCACAAGCGCAGGCGCAGTTTGGCCAGGCCATCCTGATCGACTGCCATTCGATGCCCCGCGATGCGATCGAAACCGCGACCGCCGCCGGCCGGCCCCGTCCCGACGTGGTGTTGGGCGACCGTTTCGGTGCCTCGGCCAGCGCCGAGGTGGTGGCCCAGGTCGAGGATGCCTTTCGCGCGGCTGGTTTTCGCGTCGGGCGCAACACGCCCTTTGCGGGGGCCTATATCGCCCAGCGATACGGGCGGCCGCTGCAGGGGTGTCACGCGGTGCAGGTGGAAATCGACCGCTCGCTTTACATGGATGAGGCGGCAATCCGTCCCAATGCCGGTTTTGCCGATTTCCGGCGGCTGATGGGCGGTGTGGTGGCCGATATCGCCCGGATCGGGCGGGCGGGCGGGGCGGCCATGCCGCTGGCCGCCGAATAGCCTAGCGCAACGATCGCCCCTTCAGGATCGCGTCGGGGCCGAATCGCGCGCGGATACGGTCGCTGGCCCGTTCCGCCCCGGCCCGCGTGGCCGCCTGCGGGTCCAGCAGATCGCCGGACCTGTCGGCGCCCTCGGCTGCAACGATGTCCGACAGCCCAACGCCCAGCAACCGGAACGGCGCCTGATCCTGCGCCTGGTCCATCAGCGCGCGGGCGGTGCGATAGATGCGGTCGGCGATCTGGGTGGGATCGGACAGCGCATGGCGGCGGGTCAGCAGCCGGTGATCGGCGCGCTTCAGCTTCAGCACCACGACGCGGCCTGCGCGCCCCTTGGCCTTGGCGCGGTCGGCGACCTTCTCGGCCATGCGCCACAGATGCCCGTCCAGCAGATCGGGGTCGGAAAGATCCGTGGGGAAGGTGGTTTCGTTCGAGATGCTTTTCACTGGCGCGTTGGGCGATACCCGCCGGTCGTCCTGACCGCGGGCCAGATGCCACAGCCGCGTGCCCATCGATCCGAACCGGGCCTGCAGATCCGTTTTGTCCCACCGGCGCAGATCGGCAAAGCTGTGCACGCCCGCCCGGTCCAGCGCGGCCTGTCCCGCCGCGCCGACGCCCCAGATCAGGCGCACGGGCTGGTCGGCCAGGAAATCCAGCGTTTCGGCCCGCCCGATCACCGCAAAGCCGCGCGGCTTGTCCAGGTCCGAGGCGATCTTGGCCAGGAACTTGTTATGCGACAGACCGATGGACCCCGACAGGCCCAGTTCGTCCTCCATCCGCTTGACCAGCCGGGCCATCAGCACCGCGGGCGGCGCGCCGTGCAGCCGGGCGGTGCCGGACAGGTCCAGGAACGCCTCGTCCAGGGACAGGGGTTCGATGGCGGGGGTCACCTCGGTCATCATGTCGCGGATGGCGCGGCTGGCCTCGGCATAGGCCGCGCCGCGGGGTTTGACCACGACCGCCTCGGGGCAAAGCTCCAGCGCCTTGAACATCGGCATGGCCGAGCGCACGCCGCGGATGCGCGCAAGGTAACAGGCCGTGGACACCACCCCGCGCCGCCCGCCGCCCACGATCACGGGCTTGTCGCGCAGGTCCGGGTTGTCGCGCTTTTCCACCGCCGCATAGAAGGCGTCGCAATCCATGTGCGCGATGGACAGGTCGAACAACTCGGGGTGCGACACGATACGCGGCCGCCCGCAGGCGGGACAGCGCGCCCCGTCGGCAAAGGTGGTCAGGCAGTCACGGCACAGTGCGGGCATTGGCAGGATCGACGGTTTGACACAAAGTCGGCATAGTCTGGCTTGGATTGAACCCGGTGTTGCGCGCGGTGCCTGTCGCAAGGCATCACACGCCGCGCCATTCTACGGAGCATTCGCAATGAATTCGACAGATCTTGTCGGGCAGGTTATTGGCGGCAACCTCGTCGTGCTGTTGATCGCGGTTTTCGTCATCGTGTCGGTGGCCCTGGGCGTGCGGATCGTGCCGCAGTCCGAAAAGCATGTGGTCGAACGTTTCGGCCGGCTGCGCGCGGTTCTGGGGCCGGGCATCAACCTGATCGTGCCTTTCCTGGACCGGGTGGCGCACAAGGTATCGATTCTTGAACGGCAACTGCCCAATGCCAGCCAGGACGCGATCACCGCCGATAACGTGCTGGTGCAGGTGGAAACCAGCGTGTTCTACCGCATCCTGGAACCGGAAAAGACAGTCTACCGCATCCGCGACGTGGACGCGGCCATCGCGACCACCGTGGCCGGCATCGTCCGGGCAGAGATCGGCAAGATGGAACTGGATCAGGTGCAGTCCAACCGCTCGGAACTGATTTCCACGATCAAGGCCAGCGTCGAGGATGCCGTGGACAACTGGGGGATCGAGGTGACCCGCGCGGAAATCCTGGATGTGAACCTGGATGCCGCCACGCGCGAGGCGATGCTGCAGCAGTTGAACGCCGAACGCGCCCGCCGCGCCGCCGTGACCGAGGCCGAGGGCCAGAAACGCGCGGTCGAACTGAACGCCGATGCCGAACTGTATGCCGCCGAACAGCAGGCCAAGGCCCGCCGCATCGCCGCCGAGGCAGAGGCCTATGCCACCGCCGTTGTCGCCCAGGCCATTGCCGATAACGGGCTGGAGGCCGCGCAATACCAGGTGGCCCTGAAACAGGTGGAGGCGCTGACCGCCGTCGGCCAGGGCGACGGCAAGCAGACCGTCATCGTGCCCGCCCATGCGCTGGATGCCTTTGCCGATGCCTTCAGCATGCTGAAGGGGCGGGGTTGATGGCGTCGATCTGGTGGGTCTGGATGGCCGCGGGCGTGGCGCTGGCGATTCTGGAGTTGCTGGCGCCGGGCTATGTCTTCGTCGGATTTGCCGCGGGGGCGTTCATGGTGGGGGCCGCGATCTGGATGGGGCTGTCGCTGTCGTTGCCGTGGCTGCTGCTGATCGCGGGGGCGATCGCGCTGGTGGTCTGGCTGGCATTGCGCGCGGTGCTGGGGGTGCGCAAGGGGCAGGTCAAGATCTGGGATCGCGACATCAATGAGGACTGAACCTGCCTTTCACGGTGCGAAGCTGTTGCTGCTGACCGGCGACAGCCTGATCAGCCTGCTGCGCGATGACGTGCCGCACATCCCCTGGCCCGGCTATTGGGATTTCCCCGGGGGCGAGCGTGAGGGCGACGAATCCCCGGCGGCCTGCGCCCTGCGCGAAACGCACGAGGAACTGGGGTTGTCGCTGGCCGAGGAGCGGCTGACCTGGCGGCGGGTGTTCCACAATCAGCAGGGCCGGGCGATGTGGTTCTTTGCGGCGCGGATCGCGGCACAAGAGGTCGAGCAGATCGTTTTCGGTGACGAGGGGCAGGGCTGGGCGGTGATGCGGGTTGCGGATTACCTGTCCCATCCCAAGACGATCCCGCCCCTGCAGGACCGCCTGCGCGATTATCTGGCAGAGGTTGGCGCAGGGGTCTGACCCTTGCGCGTGGCCCGCCGGGCGGTGGGTTTCACCCACCCTACGGGGGCGGTGCAGGCCGGGGGACGCTGTTGTCTGGTCTGTGGTGTGGGGGGCAACCCGGCGTTGCTGCCGCTCAGGGCAGGTCTGCCAGCACCGCCTGGGCCGCCGCTTTCGGGTCGTCGGCCTGCCAGATGGGGCGGCCCACCACGATGTGATCGGCGCCGTCGGCAATCGCCTGTGCAGGTGTCGCCACCCGTTTCTGGTCGCCCAGGGCCGCGCCCGCGGGGCGCACGCCGGGGGTGACGATCAGCTTGCCCGCCGCCTGCGGCAGGGCGCGGATCATCGCGGCCTCTTGCGGGCTGGCGATCACGCCGTCGGCCCCGGCCTCCAGCGCGCGGGCGGCGCGTTCGGCGACCAGGTCGGGGATATCGCCGGGCCTGATCAGGCTGGCATCCAGGTCGGCCCGGTCCAGCGAGGTCAGGATCGTGACGGCCAGGATCTTCATGTCCGACCCGCCCTTGCCCTCTGCCGCGGCGCGCACGACATGGGGGTCGCCATGCACCGTCAGGAAATCCAGATCGAACCGGGCCAGGCCGCGCACCGCGGCCTCGACCGTGGCGCCGATATCGAACAGCTTCATGTCCAGGAAGATGCGCTTGCCGTGCTGGTCCTTCAGTTCCTGCGCCAGGGCCAGCCCGCCCCCGGTCAGCATCCCCAGGCCGATCTTGTAGAAATTCACCGCCTCGCCGATGCGGTTGGCCAGCATCAGCCCGCTATGGGCGTCGGGCACGTCCAGGGCAACGATCAGGCGGTCGCGGGCATCGGTCATCGGGCATCTCCGGGCTGGTTTCCTGCGGTGTAGCCCCAAGCCCCCGTGTGGACAAGCCGCGGGCCTTGGGTTTTACAGGGGGCGCGGGACCGGCCCGCAAGGGGGAAGGCGATGGTATCCTATGTCGTTTCGGCGCCGCGCAGCGGGATGAACTGGCTGCGTTTTTGCGTGGAACATTTCTATGGCGTGCGAACCCCCGGCAAGACCAGCCTGATCGACCGCCAGGACGATCCGTCCGTGGCGTTCCTGCGGTCGCACGATGCACTGAACTGGACGCGCAAGCGCGAGGTCGGTTTGTGGCGCTATATCGATCCGGCGGGCACGGCGAATGACCGGGTGGCGCTGGTGCTGCGCGATCCGCTGGAAACCTATGTGCGCATGTCCAAGAAAAGCCTGCTGCGCTTTCGCTGTTATGTCAGCAACATCCGTTTTTACTCGGACGCCGTGTCGCCGCAAAAGCGGGTGTTCTATTACGACGATCTGGTCGCCCAGCCCGTCGCGATGCTGGAGTTGATGCAGTTTCTGGACATCGCCCCCGCGCCGGGCCGCACCGCGCCCAGCCTGGACCGGGTCCGCGCCGAATGGGACGAGTTGGGCGCCCGCAGCCGCGCGCAATACGATGTCCGCCAGGCGGTGGGCGGCGGGTCCAAGACGCGCGAGAACCCAACCGATTTCCGCTATCACCAGCGCGCGCTGACCGATTGGCACCGCGACCGGGCCTGGCGGTTCCTGCAACGCAGGCTGCGCCCCGATGAAATGGCCCTGCTGGCCCGTTACGGCCCGCCCGCGCCGATGCGCCGGCCGCTGTTGTCCTACGTGACCGACCTTTACTAGCCAGCCGCCGCCGTCTTGAAAGCGGGGCGCGAATGCACATTTCCTATGCAAAGGCCCGACAAGAGGGTGCGCTGCCTGGCAGGCACCTGACATTCCGGGCGCTTAGCAAAAGGAGAGACCGATGAACCTTGAAAAGTTCACGGAGCGGTCGCGCGGCTTTCTGCAAGCTGCCCAGACCATCGCGATGCGGGAAAGTCACCAGCGGCTGGCCCCCGAACACCTGCTGAAAGCGTTGATGGACGACGAGGAGGGGATGGCCTCCAACCTGATCCGCCGCGCGGGCGGCGCGCCCGAGCGCGTGGTTGATGCCGTCGATGCCGCCCTGGCCAAGATGCCCAAGGTGTCGGGCGACGCGGGCCAGACCTATCTGGACCAGACCACCGGGCGCGTGCTGGACGAGGCCGAGAAGATCGCCACCAAGGCGGGCGATTCCTATGTGCCCGTCGAACGTATCCTGATGGCGCTGGCCATGGTGAAATCCAGGGCCAAGGACGCACTGGATGCCGGTGCCGTGACCGCCCAGAACCTGAACGCCGCGATCAACGACATCCGCAAGGGGCGCACCGCCGACACCGCGTCGGCCGAGCAAGGCTATGACGCGCTGAAGAAATACGCGCGCGACCTGACCGAGATGGCCGAAGAGGGCAAGATCGACCCGATCATCGGCCGGGACGAGGAAATCCGCCGCGCCATGCAGGTGCTGTCGCGCCGGACCAAGAATAACCCGGTGCTGATCGGGGAACCGGGCGTGGGCAAGACGGCAATCGCCGAGGGCTTGGCCCTGCGCATCGTCAATGGCGACGTGCCCGAAAGCCTGAAGAACAAGCGCCTGATGGCGCTGGACATGGGCGCGCTGATCGCCGGCGCGAAATACCGTGGCGAGTTCGAGGAACGGCTGAAGGCGATCCTGTCGGAAATCACCGCCGCCGCCGGCGAAATCATTCTGTTCATCGACGAGATGCATACCCTTGTGGGGGCCGGTAAATCCGAGGGCGCGATGGATGCCGCCAACCTGATCAAGCCCGCGCTGGCCCGGGGTGAGTTGCACTGCATCGGCGCCACCACGCTGGACGAATACCGCAAACACGTCGAAAAGGACGCGGCCCTTGCCCGCCGGTTCCAGCCCTTGATGGTCGAGGAACCCACGGTGGAGGACACTGTCAGCATCCTGCGCGGCATCAAGGAAAAGTACGAGCTGCACCACGGCGTACGGATTTCCGACGCGGCGCTGGTTTCGGCCGCGACGCTGAGCCACCGCTACATCACCGACCGCTTCCTGCCGGACAAGGCCATCGACCTGGTGGACGAGGCCGCCAGCCGCTTGCGGATGGAGGTGGACAGCAAGCCCGAGGAACTGGACGCGCTGGACCGCGACATCCTGCAAAAGCAGATTGAGGCCGAGGCGCTGCGCAAAGAGGACGACGCCGCGTCCAAGGACCGGTTGGCCAAGCTGGAACAGGAGCTGGCCGACCTGCAGCAGAAATCGGCCTCTATGACCGCCAAGTGGCAGGCAGAGCGCGACAAGCTGGAAGGCGCGCGCGATCTGAAAGAGAAGCTGGACCGCGCCCGCGCGGAACTGGACCACGCGAAACGCGAGGGCGATCTGGCCAAGGCTGGCGAACTGTCCTACGGCGTGATCCCGCAGCTTGAAAAGCAATTGGCCGAGGCCGAGGCGCAGGACGACGACGTCATGGTCGAAGAGGCTGTGCGCCCCGAACAGATCGCCCAGGTGGTCGAGCGCTGGACGGGTATCCCGACCTCCAAGATGCTGGAGGGCGAGCGCGAGAAACTGCTGCGCATGGAAGAGGAATTGGGCAAGCGCGTGATCGGCCAAAAGGCCGCCGTGACCGCCGTGGCCAATGCCGTGCGCCGGGCGCGCGCGGGCCTGAACGACGAAAACCGGCCGCTTGGCAGTTTCCTGTTCCTGGGCCCCACCGGCGTCGGCAAGACCGAACTGACCAAGGCCGTGGCCGAGTATCTGTTCGACGACGACCAGGCGATGGTCCGCATCGACATGTCCGAATTCATGGAGAAGCATTCGGTCGCCCGCCTGATCGGCGCGCCGCCGGGCTATGTCGGTTATGACGAGGGGGGCGTTCTGACCGAGGCCGTGCGCCGGCGCCCCTATCAGGTGGTGCTGTTCGACGAGGTCGAAAAGGCGCATCCCGAGGTGTTCAACGTGCTGTTGCAGGTGCTGGATGACGGGGTGCTGACCGATGGGCAGGGCCGCACGGTCGATTTCAAGCAGACGCTGATCGTGCTGACCTCGAACCTTGGGTCGCAGGCACTCAGCCAGTTGCCCGAGGATGGGGACGCCAGCGCCGCCAAGCGGGATGTGATGGATGCGGTGCGCGCCCATTTCCGGCCCGAGTTCCTGAACCGTCTGGACGAAATGGTGGTCTTCGACCGGCTGACGCGGGCCGACATGACCGGCATCGTCGAAATCCAGCTTTCGCGGCTGGAAAAACGCCTGGCGGGTCGCAACATCACGCTGGAGCTGGACGAAAGCGCCCGCAAGTGGCTGGCCGATGCCGGGTATGACCCGGTTTATGGCGCGCGGCCGCTGAAACGGGTGATCCAGCGCAGCCTGCAGGACCGGCTGGCGGAAATGATCCTGGGCGGTGAAATCCGCGATGGGCAGACCGTGCCGGTGCATGCCGGGGCGGATGGCCTGATCGTGGGCGACCGCGTGGGTGGGTCCGACCGCCCGGCGCCGGGTGATGCCGTGGTGCACTGACCGGTTGCGGTTGAAACATGGAAAAGGCCCCACCACAGGCGGGGCCTTTGTCGTTGTGGGGGTATCGCTGCTTAGGGCAGCAGGACGCCGTCGATGATATGCACCACGCCGTTGGAGGCCATGATATCGGCGGTGGTGACACTGATCTTGCGGTTCAGGACCACGCCGTTGCCCTGGCCGTTGGCATGCAGGAACTTGCCCTGCACGGTGGGAATGCGCCCACGCTGGCCGATGATGCTGCGCGCGGGGTAATAGGCCCCGGCGACATGGTAGGTCAGGATATCCACCAGTTTGCCCTTGTTGGCCGGTTGCAGCAGGCTGTCCAGCGTGCCGGCGGGCAGGGCGGCAAAGGCCGCGTTGGTGGGGGCGAAGACGGTGAAAGGGCCGTCGCCGTTCAGCGTGTCCACCAGACCGCCGGCCTGTACGGCGGCGACCAGGGTGGACAGTTCGGGCGTGGCGACGGCCAGATCGACGATGCTGGCCGATCTGCGGGCCAGGGCCGGGGTGGCAAGGGCCGTGGCGGCAAGCCCGGCCCCGGCGGCAAAGAATTCGCGACGGTTCATGGAAAGCTCCTGTACTGCTGGGAAGGCCGGTGTGGCGGCCCCTGCCGGGGCCGCGCGCCCGGTCAGTTCGGCAGGATGACCGAGTCGATGACGTGGATCACGCCGTTCGAGGCCTCGATATCGGCGGCCACGACATTGGCGCCGTCAACGGTCACGCCGCCCATGGTGCCGATGGTGACCTCGCCGCCTTGCACGGTGGCGGCCATCATGCCGTCGCTCAGATCGCCCGACATCACCTTGCCCGGCACAACATGGTAGGTCAGCACCGCGATCAGCTGGTCCTTGTTTTCCGGCTCCAGCAGAGAGGCGACGGTGCCCTCGGGCAGGGCGGCGAAGGCGTCATCGGTGGGCGCAAAGACTGTGAAGGGGCCATCGCCCTTCAGCGTATCCACCAGACCGGCGGCCTGCACGGCGGCAACCAGCGTGGTAAAGTTGCCCGCGCCCACGGCGGTATCGACGATGTCCTTGCCCATGTGGCCGTCGGCCAGCGCGGGGCCAGAGATCATGGCAGCGGCGCCCAGGGCGATGAAGGTTCTGCGGAACATGTGAAAACTCCCTTGTGTATCCAGACAAACCCGTCCTTGCGGGTTACCGTGATCTACGCCGCACATCGCGGAACGGATGTCGCTCACGATTGCTTCAAGGGATTGGATGTGAACGCGCCGCGCCCTAAGCCCGGGCGCGGCGCGCTGTCATTTCACGTTTTCTCGCCCGCGTTTGACCGGGCGTGAGGGATCAGTCCATCCCGACCGCTTCGCGCGCGATCTCATCAAGCAGCGCTTCGACCTCTTTCATCGGGCCGTCGGGATACTGGCGATAGCCGATGGTGGTCTGGTCCGGGCTGTCGGGGAATTGCAGCACGAAGATGTCGTAGGGGCAGAACTGCACGTTCATCGGGTCGGCCTCCATCACCTTGCGCGACAGCGAGGCCGAGCAGAAGCTGAAGATATCCGCCTTGAGAAAGATCGTGACATCAGACCCGACATCGGCCTTGGTCCGTTCCAGCATGTCGCCGGTATGGCTGACGCTGTCGATCACCAGACCCTGGCCCAGCACGGCGTTTTCCAGACCGAACACCACGTCGTCAAAGGCCTGGTCGACGGTGTAGGTCACGGTGCCGTCGTCGGCCTGGGCCATGCCCGCACTCAGCGCCAGCGCGGCGGCTGCGAAAAGCCTTTTCATGAAACTCCTCCCTTAACTCCCTGTCGCGACGGGTTGTGTCGCGGTCCCAGTCCGCGCACTCTATCGGCAGGGGCCCCGGTCTCCTTGATCGAGGTCAAGCTGTCGCAGACGCGCATGGGGGGAGCATGGGCTGGGCCTATTACGCATTGCAAGTGTTGGCGGGGATGTTCGCCCTTTTCCTGGGGGTGCTGTTGCTGCTGGCGCTGGTGCTGTTCTTTATCGACCGCCACCAGACCGGGGATGCCATCCGGCGCAATTACCCGGTGATCGGGCGGTTTCGCGGGTTGTTCACGGAATTGGGCGAGTTCTTTCGCCAGTATTTCTTTGCCATGGACCGCGAAGAGATGCCCTTTAACCGCGCCCAGCGGGATTGGGTGGGCCGGGCCAGTGCGGGACGGGGCAATACGGTGGCCTTTGGGTCGACCCGTAACCTGAACATTCCCGGCACGCCGATCTTCATGAATGCGGTGTTCCCGCCGCTGGACGATCAATATGCCAGCACCGAACCGCTGGTGATCGGGCCGGGATGCCGGGAACCCTATGCCGCGCCGTCGATCTTCAACATCTCGGGGATGTCTTATGGCGCGATTTCCAAACCTGCGGTTCAGGCACTGGCGCGGGGGGCGAAACGGGCGGGCATCTGGCTGAATACCGGCGAGGGCGGGTTGTCGCCCTATCACCTGGAGGGTGGCTGCGACATCGTCTTTCAGATCGGCACGGCGAAATTCGGGGTGCGCGACGCGGCTGGCAACCTGGATGACGACAAGCTGCGCCAGGTCGCCGCCCACCCCGAGGTCAAGATGTTCGAGATCAAGCTGAGCCAGGGCGCCAAGCCCGGCAAGGGCGGCATCCTGCCCGCGGCCAAGATCGACCAAGAGGTGGCGCAGATCCGGGGCGTGCCGATGGGGCGCGATGCGATCTCGCCCAACCGCCACCGTGAGGTGGACGATTTCGACGACCTGCTGGACCTGATCGCCCGCATCCGCGAGGTCACCGGAAAACCCGTGGGCATCAAAAGCTGCATCGGCTCTGCCGGGCCGTGGTTCGACCTGTTCAAGGCGATCAAGGCGCGCGGCCCGGACAGCGCCCCCGATTTCATCACCGTGGACGGGGGCGAGGGCGGCACTGGGGCCGCCCCCATGCCGCTGATCGATCTTGTCGGCCTGCCCCTGCGCGAGGCGCTGATCCGCATGGTTGACCTGCGCGATCTGGCCGGGCTGCACGATCGCATCCGCATCATCGCCAGCGGCAAGCTGGTGGCGCCCGGCGATGTCGCCTGGGCGATCTGCCTGGGCGCGGATTTCGTGACCTCGGCGCGCGGCTTCATGTTCAGCCTGGGCTGCATTCAGGCGCTGAAATGCAACCGCAACACCTGCCCGACCGGCATCACCACCCATGACCCGCATCTGCAAAAGGGGCTGGTGGTCGAGGACAAGGACAAGCGCGTGGCAGCCTATGCGCGGTCCGTCATAAACGAGGTCGAAACCATCGCCCATTCCGTCGGCGTGGCCGAACCGCGCCAGATGCGCCGCCGCCATGTGCGTGTCGTGCAGGACGATGGCACCTCTGTCCAGATGAACGAATTGCACCCCTCGGTCCACCTGGGCGCCGAGGGCCTGGCCAGGGCGCGGGGGCACAAGCATTTCGAAACGGCGCTGCAACGGCTGGGCGAGGTGTAAGCTTAGCGCCACGGACAAACAGGAACGTGACAGGACGTGGTTTGGGCCCGCGCGCCGGACGCTCTACAAGAAAGTCATGCGTAGCAGGAAAGGGATGCGACGATGGCTGGCCGCTGGCGCAACGATCTGAACTGGTCCGACGTGACCCCGGAACATGTCTACCTGAACCGCCGTCAGTTGATGGCCGGCGCGGGGGCGCTGGCCCTGGCCGGGGCCGCCGGCCCTGCGCGGGCGGCTGACGACATGGAACCCAACACCTGGGAAGAGATCACGCGGTACTGCAATTTCTACGAATTCGGCACCCGGAAAGAGGATCCCTGGCATAATGCCGGGCAGATGACCATCGACCCCTGGGCGGTGGAAATCGACGGGATGGTGGATCGCCCCGGCACCTATGACCTGGCCGACATCCTGAAGGGCGTCAGCATCGAGGAACGCATCTACCGCCTACGCTGCGTCGAGGCCTGGTCGATGGTCGTGCCGTGGCAGGGGTTCGAGCTGGCCGACCTGCTGACCCGCGTCGGTGTGCAGCCGGGGGCGAAATACGTGGGCTTTGAAACCCTCTACCGTCCCGAGGAAATGCCGGGCCAGCGCGCGCGCATTCTGGATTGGCCCTATGTCGAGGGGCTGCGCCTGGACGAGGCGATGCACCCGCTGACGATCATGGCGACGGGGCTGTATGACAAGCCGCTGCCGAACCAGAACGGCGCGCCCTTGCGGCTGGTGGTGCCGTGGAAATACGGGTTCAAGTCGATCAAGTCGATCGTGCGCATCACCCTGACCGACCGCGAACCGGCCACCAGCTGGAACAAGGCGGCGCCGAACGAATACGGGTTCTACGCCAACGTGAACCCGAATGTGGACCACCCCCGCTGGAGCCAGGCCAGCGAACGACGGATCGGCGGCGGCATCTTTTCGCCCCGTCAGCCGACGCTGATGTTCAACGGGTACGGCGATCAGGTGGCCGACCTGTATGCCGGGATGGACCTGGCGAAGTTCTTCTGATGGATCTTGCCGGTCGCGTGAATGGCGGATTGCGGCGGGTGCCGACCTGGCCGGTCTACCTGCTGGGGATGGCACCGGCGGTCTGGTTCTTCTGGTTGGGCTTTACCGGCGGGCTGGGGGTAGAGCCGATTTCCGAACTGGAACACCGGCTGGGCCTGACCGGGCTGCAATTCCTGATCGCTGGCCTGGCGGTGACGCCGCTGCGGCGCCTGACCGGCATCAACCTGATCCGATTCCGCCGGGCGCTGGGCCTGATCGCGTTTTTCTACATCCTGCTGCATCTGCTAGTCTGGCTGGTACTGGACCTGCAATCGGTGCAGCGGGTGGCGGCCGATATCGTCAAGCGGCCCTATATCACCGTGGGCATGGCGGGGTTCCTGCTGCTGGTGCCGCTGGCGCTGACCTCGACCAACCGTGCGATCCGGCGGATGGGGCCTGTGCGCTGGCGACGGCTGCACCGGCTGGTCTATGTCGCCGTGCCCCTGGGCGCGGTGCATTTCGTGATGCTGGTCAAAGGCTGGCAGCTAGAGCCGCTGCTGTACCTGATCGGCGTTCTTGCCCTGCTTGCCGCCCGGATTCGCCTGAATCGGCGCCGAGTCGTCGCTTGATTCCGGGCTTATCCCCAGATCTTGGGGATAAGCCTGTGGGTAACCACCAGGCGACCCGGCTGAACAGTTCCGAGGCGGTTGGAGCGTCGAGCGGCGAGTGGGGCGCGGGATCGGCGCCCTTGAAGAAAATGACGCTAAAACAGTTATTTAGGTAAAAATCTGGGCGAATGTCATATTTCTTGAAAAAAGCTCTTGCGCGTCCTGATCGGTATCCGTAAACACCCCTTCACCGGCGGCGCTGAGGCGCTGGCGGGACGGACCGGCGGGCCGCTGAGGTTTGAAGGTTCGGACATTGAGGGACGGA